>NZ_SNYB01000001.1:0-2274565 GCF_004362795.1 Leifsonia sp. 115AMFTsu3.1 | reverse complement strand
CAGGTGTAGCTGATCGCGGACAGGCCCGGGAGCTGGTCGGTGATGCTCACCCCGGTGAGGGTGACGTTGCCGGTATTGGTGGAGGTGAAGGTGTAGGTGATCGTGTCCCCGACCGTCGCCGGGTTCTTCACCGCGGACGCGTTCGCGGCCTTGATCAGGTTCAGGGTCGGGTTCGCCACCAGCGGGGTGTCGGTCGCGGCCGGGGGCGGGGTGACCGTGGTCCCGTCCGGGGTCTTCCCGGAGGTGGTGGCCTGGTTGTTCACCTCACCGGCGTCCAGGTCGGCCTGGGTGAGCCGGTAGGTCGCGGTCGCGGTGACCTTCTCCTTCGGCTGCAGGGTGCCCGGCGTGCCCGGCCAGGTGTAGGTCAGGGCGGACAGGCCCGGCTTGGGGTCGGTGATGGTGACCCCGGTCATCGTGACATTGCCGGTGTTCTCGGTGATGAACGTGTAGGTGATCACATCCCCGACCGCGGCCGGGATCTTCACCTGGGAGTTGTTGACGCCCTTGGTCAGCGACAGGCCCGGACCCTGGGTCAGCGGGGTGTCCGTGGTCGCCGGCGGCGGGGTCACCGGAGGACCGGTCGGCGGGTTCCCGGAACTGGTGGCCGTGTTGGACACCATGCCCACATTCAGGTCCGCCTGCGTCAGCACATACTGCGCCTGCGCGATGACTTCCTGCGACGGCTGCAACACCCCCGCCACGCCCGGCCAGGTGTACACCAGGTTCGACAGACCCGGCTTCGGATCCGTGATCGTCACCCCGGTTAACGTGGTGTTCCCGGTGTTCTTCGCCTTCAACACGTAGGTGATCACATCACCCACCTTCGCCGGCGACGACACCCCCGAACTCACCGCATCCTTCGTGAACGTCAGATCCGGACCCTGCGTCAACGGAACATCGGCAGCGGCCGGAGGAGTACTCACCGACGGGCCTGTGGGCGGATTGCCGGATGCGGTCGCGGTGTTCGGCACGAGCCCGTTGTCGATGTCGGCCTGCGTCAGCTTGTAGGTGGCTGTCGCGGTGACCGTCTCATCCACCTGCAGAGTTCCCGCGGTGCCGGGCCAGCTGTACGTCAACGGGGACAGCCCGACGTGGGGGTCACTGATGGTGACACCCGTCAACGTGGTCTGGCCGGTGTTCTTCGCCGAGAAGCGGTACGTGATCGTGTCGCCGACCTTCGCCGGCTTCGTCACGGCTGAGTCGTCCGCCACCTTGGTGACCGTCAGATCGGATACCGGCACCGTCGACGTGCACTTCGCGTCGCCCGAACCGGCTGCACAGTTGCTCCCGACGGTCGGAGACACCACCGTGTTGCGGAGGGAGTGGTCCCCGGGAGTCGGATTCTTCACCGTCACCGAGTAGGTGATCGTCGCGGTGTCACCAGGCGCGAGAGGGCCCGACCACGCCAGGGTGGGGGCGGTGTACGCCACGGCACCCTGCGATGCCCTCGCCTCGCCTGTGTAGCTGGCGTCCTTCAGGACATCGGTCAGGTCATCCGTGAAGGAGGCGGTGTCGTACGCCTGCGTGCCCGTGTTCTTGACGGCGACCGTGTAGGTCACCGTGTCTCCTGGTCGGGCCGATTGCACCGACGAGTCCTTGGTGATCGCGAGGGAACAGGATGCGGGATCCGCCTCCACGGTGAAGCGCGCCCCGCCGGACGTGTTGCCGTTCGGTGCGTCGGTCCCGCCGGGGGAGGTCGTGACGGCGTTCGCCGTGTTGGTCAGGATCAGGGGCGTCGGGGCGTCGCAGGAGACCGGGGGAGCCGTGGTCTGGAAGCAGAGCTGGGGGGCGTCGCCGGACCAGGTGATGGCCACCTGCCCGCTTTCGACACCGGCGGGGTTGGTGACGGCGTTGACCGTGACGGTCGCGGTGATGGAGGTCACCGTCGTCGGGATCCCCGACAGGTCGACGGACGCCCCGGGATTGACCGTGACCGCTTCGAACCCGGAGATGACCGCGTCGTTCTGGTCGCGCAGCGACACCGTGGCGTTCGCGTACGAGCCGTCCGTGAGTCCCGGAAGCGTCAGCGCACGCCAGCCGCGGAAGGACGTCGCTCCCGTGCCGCAGTAGTACCCGCTCGGCGTGACGGTGACCTCTCGCGGCTCCGTCGGACCGGCGCATTCCTTGCCCGTCGTCGCGTCGAAGAGCACGAACTGGGCGGCGTCTCCCGTGGCCACCAGGCAGTTCGTCGCGACATCCGTCGCGGGCCGGATGGTGTAGTTGAGGCCGTTGTTGACGTTGCTGAATCCGGCGCACGGCGGGACCGTGCCGGTTCCGGACCACTGTCCGAAGTCGCGACACATCACCTGGTTGCCGTTCGACAGGTACACGCGGGTGCCTATGACGTAGGCCTCGCCGGCGCCGTTGCCGCCGGCGGCGTAGTTCGCGCCAGTTCCTGCGTAGGGGTTGGCGGCGGCGGCGCCCGCGACGGTGACGCAGTTGGAAGCAGATCCGGCGCCGTTCGTGATGGTGCAGACGCCAGAGATCCCACCCGTGCGGGACAGGACGGGTGCCATCGGCGATCCGGCCTTGGTGTTCGCCGCCGATCCGTTCACGGGCCAGCTGCCGGCGCAGAGCGCCTTGGTGTTCGTGTTGTAGCAGTAGTTCTTCCACCCACTCGTCGACGTCTGCTGGATGCTCGCGAAGACGTAAGGGCCGTAACTGGACGACGTGTAGATCGACGTGGTCGTGACGCCGCTTGCGATCAGGGTCGCGCCCGGGCACGAGCCCATGTTTGGTGTCGTGCACACCAAGGCGGCCTCATTGCGGCTGACGACGACGCTGTAGGTGTTGCCGTCGGCGGCCGGGAGCCCGGTCCCGTTGATCTGTGCGGCGAACGCGGTGTTGCTGACGGCCGCTCCCGATCGGGCGGTGTAGCCGCAGCTGCTCGGCGTCTTGGTCGACAGGTCGAGGCAGGCGATGCCGTTGCTGCTGCCGTCGGTGAGGCCGGCGTACCAGTACAGCCTGTCGCCCGCAAGCCACGTGCCGCCCTGCTGCGGGGTGATCCCGGCGAAGGATGTGCCCGTTCCGATCGGTGTACCCGGGACCGACGACCACGTCTGGACGTTGCTGCCGGTCGGCCAGCCCGGGCAGGTCGTCCCGTCGTGCTGTGCGCAGAAGACGACCGCCCCCTTGGCGTGGTGATAGATCGCGTAGAGGAGGTCCTTCCGCGCGACGACGTTGTACGCATCTCCGCCGCTCATCGCGATGACCTTCGACGGGGGCACGACGAACGGCGGCGAGAGCTGCTGTGTGCCCTGCGGGACGGGCGTCGCCACGAACCCGATTCCCGTGGCGTCGGCGGGGGGCGTGCCGGTGATCCAGCTCGACCCGGCGGCGCGGTACTGGGGAATCACCGAGCCGACAGGGTTCTGGTTCGGGGGCAGCCGGAGCGAGCCGGGGACGTAGTTGCCCGCCGTGCTGATGTCGTCTTTGAGATCCACGACCGCGTTGGCGCTGGTGTTGTTCTGCGACTCGACCACCCAGTCGATCACGTCGCCCGGTCGCGCGGTGCCGGTGGAGGGGCCGCCCGGGGCATCGTCCGAGGCCGCAGTGGACCCGTTGGCCGCGTTCTTCCCGGTGGTGAACACCGTCGACACGGCGGTTGTCGCGGCGTCCGAGTAGTGCTGCGGCAGCAGGAGCACGCCGACGAGCGCGCCGACGGTCACGCACGCCCCGAATGACAGCGCGACCCGCCAGCGGCGGGCCCGGCGAGCAGCGAATCCGGAACGACGCGCCATGTGCAGCACTTCCTCTCAGGACATGCCGGGAGGAGTCAGCCCCGGTCACGTGGTCGAGAGCACGGTTGCCCTCATTTATGAGGACACGGGGAGGTGACGTTCGTTACGGGATGCGCGATCCAATGCAAGCAAGGTGGTCTTTCCATGCGAGGCGTGCGCTCCAGGCGCATCCGAACCAGTGCGGTCCCGCGCGGGCCGCTGCCATACTGGCGTCTATGTCGGACATCACAGACCCTTCCGGCGCCTCCTTGCGCCTCAGCAACGACGAGCGCGAACGCGCGGTCGCGGCTCTGCAGTCGCACGCCGCAGAGGGGCGGCTCACCGACGTCGAGCTGCAGACGCGGTCGGCTGCGGCCCGATCCGCCGTGACACGCGGAGATCTCGCACCGCTCTTCACGGACCTCCCCGGCGGACTGCAGCTCGCGGGTCATCCCCAGGCGGCGCCCTCCGTTCCCGCCGGCGCGGGCGCGACAGGTCGCGAGCCGTCGTCCCGTTGGGGCCTCCTGGCGGTCTCGATCATCCCGTTCGTCTCGGTCATCCTGTTCTTCCTGACCGGGATGGCGTGGGGATACCAGTATTCGTGGCTGTGGTTCCTGCTGATCCCGCTGGTCGGCGCGATCGCATACGGCACGGAAGGCGGGCGTCGGCGGTAGCCGCGGAGCCGCCGAGCCGAGCCTCAGCCGACGGTGGCGCCGAACAGCAGTCCGAGGAGGTACGTGGCGGCCGCCGCTCCGTATCCGATGAGCAGCTGTCGGATGGCGCGCTTCAGCGGTGATGCTCCGGAGAGCAGCCCGACGACGGCTCCCGTGCCGAGCAGGACGATCCCGACCAACAGGGCGGAGACGATGATCGCGGCCGTCCCGGTCAGCCCGAAGAGGAAGGGCAGGATCGGGATGAGCGCACCGGAGGCGAAGAAGCAGAAGCTGGAGATCGCGGCGTTCCATCCGGTCCCGATCGCCTCGTGCTCGTCCTCCGCGACCGCGGGAGTGATCGGGATGGGCGAGGTCACCGCCTGCAGGCCGGAGAGCACCTCGCGTGCGTGCTCGGCCGCCTCCTCCGCCGTCATTCCGCGTGCGCGGTAGACCAGGGTGAGCTCGTTCGCGTCGACGTCGAGGTGCGGCAACGCCGATCCGGTGGCCGGGTTGGGGGTGGATGCCTCCAGCAGTTCGCGCTGCGACCGCACCGACACGTACTCTCCCGCGCCCATGCTGAGGGCTCCGGCGAGGAGTCCGGAGATGCCGGTGAGCAGCACCACGTGGGTCGGGACGCCGCTGGCGCTGACGCCGAGGACGAGCGCCAGGTTGCTGACGAGGCCGTCGTTCGCCCCGAAGACCGCGGCGCGGAAGGTGCCGGAGAGCCGCTGCCTTCCGCGGGCTGCAAGGGCTCGGACGACCTCTTCGTGCACCTGTTCGTCCGCCGCCATCTGCGGCGTCGCGTCGGAGTCGGACGCGTACGGGGACCGGGCCTCGGCCCGCTGTGCGAGAGCGAGCACGAACACCGAGCCGAACCGCCGTGCGAGCCAGCCGAGCAAGCGCGTGCGGACGTCGCCCTTCAGCGGGCGGCCGGCCTGGTCGCCGAGCAGATCGACCCAGTGCTGTTCGTGGCGTCGTTCGGCTTCGGCCAGTGCGAGCAGGATCTCGCGTTCCTCGCCCTCACGCCGGCCGGCGAGGTCGCGGTACACGGAGGCTTCCGCGCGTTCGTCGGCGAGGTAGCGACGCCACCGCCTGATGTCGGCGGGGCTCGGGGTTCGGGCTGTTGTCGTCATCCCCTCAAGTCTACGAGGTCGCCGCCGGCTCTCTCTGGGCGGTGGCCTCAAGGCTGAGCGCCAGCGTCGACCGGGTGAACCGCTCGCCCCACTCGGTGGCGGCGACGATGGCCTCTTCCGGACCGAGGATGCGGAAGGGAGCATCGACAGCGGCGAGCCCGAACAGCGCCCACTCGGCGCTGTCGGCCGTGATCCGGACGGCGCACGTGCCGTCGCCGCGGTCGTCGACCGTCGCCCAGCGTCCGAGCACCTCGACGACCCGGTCGTTGGGCGCCTCGATGACGGCCTCGACGACCATCGGCTCCACCGCGCTGTGCAGCGACGCGCGCACGTACTCCGCCGCGTCCTCCGCGGGCAGCGCACGCGGCCGGAACCGCACGCCGGTGGGGTGCGGCTCGGCGATGCGGTCGAGGCGGAAGCTGCGCCAATCGAACCGGGTGAGGTCGTAGGCGACGAGGTACCAGCGGCGCTCGATGGAGACCAGCCGGTGCGGCTCGACCGTCCGGTTGGAAGCCTGGCCGTCGCGGGCCACGTAGGCGAACTCGATCCGCTCCTCGTCGCGGCACGCCTGGGCGAAAGCGGTGAGGATGCCGGGATCGGTCAACGGGGTCGGCCCGAGGGTGGTGGACAGCGTCGTCATCCGCAGTGCGTCGACCCGGCGTCGGAGCCGGGGCGGCATCACCTGGACGACCTTGGCGAGCGCCCGGACGGACGCCTCGTCGACGCCCGCGATGCCGCTCTGCGCCGCGGTCCGGAGGCCGACGGCGAGCGCGACGGCCTCGTCGTCGTCGACGACCAGGGGAGGGAGGGAGGCGCCGGCAGCGAGCTGGTAGCCGCCCGAGACCCCGCGGGTGGCGTCGACCGGGTACCCGAGGTCGCGCAGTCGTTCGACGTCACGGCGGAGGGTGCGCGGCGAGACTCCGAGGCGGTCGGCGAGTTCCTGTCCTGGCCAGTAGCGGTGCGTCTGGAGGAGGGAGAGGAGCTGGAGCGAGCGGGAGCCGGTACTTGCCATGCATCCATTGTGCACATCCTTGCGGTCGGAAACTGACCGCTAGCTGCGTACGGCAGCCTCCGGACCCGAGCCGCTCGCGGCGGGACGCAGGGGCGCGGCGCCGGGCCGCGAGAGCGTGATCACGGCCTCCGTGATCCACTCCGACTCCTCGAGCGAGGCCTCGACCGCCTGCAGGTCGGCGGCGACGTCCGACTCCCGGTCGTTGCCGACGAGGTCGACCGCCGCCACGAGGTAGAACCGCTCGGGGCCGACGTACTCGAGGTGCAGATAGGTGACCGTCTCGACCTCGGGATGTGCGAGCAGTGCGCCGAGGGCGGCCTCCGAGGCGCGGTCCGAGCCGGGCTGTCCGACCAGGAACCGCCGGTTGCGCTCGATGAGCACGACCGCGACGATCGCCAGGAGCACCCCGACCAGGATGGAGCCGAGCGCATCCCAGAACGGGTTGCCGGTGAGCTCGTGCAGCAGCAGGCCGAGGAAGGCGATCACCAGGCCGACGAGGGCCGCGGAGTCCTCGGCGAACACGGCCCGCAGCGTCGGATTCGAGGTGCTGAACACGTGCTCGAACGTGCCGGTGCCCGAGGACTCGGCCTTCGCGTGCGCCTGCCGGTACGACTGGATGAACGAGATGCCCTCGAAGACGAAGGCCGCCGCCAGGACGAGGTAGCCGACGAGGTAGTCCGAGTCCGCCTCTTCTGAGCCGAGCGCCTGGACGCCGTGCATGATCGACACCACCGCCCCAGCGGTGAAGAGCCCGACGGCCGCGAAGAGGCTCCAGACGTAGGCGTCGCGCCCGTAGCCGCCGGGATGCGACGCGTCGCGCGGCCGCACGGCGGAACGCTCGGCCTGGATGAGGAAGATCTCGTTGCCGGCGTCGGCCCACGAGTGCGCGGCCTCGGCGACCAGGGAGGCGGATCCGGTGAGGATGGCGGCGAAGGTCTTGGCGATCGCCACGAGGATGTTCGCTGCGAAGGCGAGCAGCACGGTGAACAGGCTCGAGGATCGTTTGCTGCGGGGCATGGCGACACCATAGTCCTGCGGCAGAGCGGGAATGCAGAAGGCCCCGGTCGTTGTGACCGAGGCCTTCCGTCCGCTTTCGCGGTTCTGTGTCCGAGGGGGGACTTGAACCCCCACGCCCTATACGGGCACTAGCACCTCAAGCTAGCGCGTCTGCCATTTCCGCCACCCGGACGAGGTGAGATGGCCGCCGAACTGCTCCGGCTGCCGAAGAAAGACGATAGCACGGATTCTCCAGAGAGGATCACTCGTCCACACACCTCGGGCGTGGCGGGGCGGTCGTCGGATACGGCAGGTAGCGTGGAGGGATGACCGACGAACTCCGCGCGACCGAGCCCGACCTCGACGAGACCGCGATCATCGCCCGGGACCTCATCCGGTTCGACACGACGAACTACGGCGAGGGCCGCTCGAACGGTGAGGCGGAGGCCGCAGCCTATGTCGAGGCGAAGCTGTCCGAGCTGGGCCTCCGGCCGCGGGTGTTCGAGTCCGATCCGGGCCGCGCGAGCGTGGTGGCCCGTGTCGAGGGCGCCGACTCGAGCAAGCCGGCCCTCGTCGTCCACGGTCACCTCGATGTCGTTCCGGCCGACCCGCGCAACTGGTCCGTCGACCCGTTCGGCGGCGAGATCAAGGACGGCCTGCTCTGGGGCCGCGGCGCCGTCGACATGAAGAATATGGATGCGATGATCCTGACCGCGGTCGGCGACATCCTGCGCGCGGGGGAGCGTCCGGCACGCGACCTCGTCGTGGCGTTCTTCGCCGACGAGGAGGACGGCGGCCGTCGCGGATCCCACCATCTGGTCGACACGCATCCGGAGCTGTTCGCGGGCGCGACGGAGGCGATCAGCGAGGTCGGCGGCTACTCGGTCGACCTCGCGGGCCGCCGTGCGTACCTGCTGCAGACGGGGGAGAAGTCTCTTGTTTGGATCAAGCTCATCGCACGTGGCCGGGCCGCGCACGGTTCGCGGCTCATCCGCGAGAACGCGATCACGCGGCTGGCGGAGGCCGTCGTCGCCCTGGGTCGGGAGGACTGGCCGATCCAGCTGACCGCCACGACGACCCGGCTGATCGGCGAGCTCGGCCGGCTGCTCGACGTCGACCCGCAGCGGATCGGACCGGACGAGGTGGTGATCCGCACCGGCACGGCCGCCGGCTTCATCCTGGCGACCCTGCGGACTACGACGAACCCGACGCTGCTCGAGGCCGGCTACAAGCACAACGTCATCCCGGACACCGCGGAGGCTCTGATCGACATCCGCACGCTGCCGGGCGAGGAGGACGCCGTGCTCGCGCGCGTCCGCGAGCTGATCGGCGACGACGTCGAGATCCAGGTCATGCACCGCGACATCGGCCTCGAAGCCGAGTTCGGCGGCGGCCTGGTGGAGGCGATCACCGGCACGCTGCAGCAGCACGACCCCGGCGCGCCCGTTCTGCCGTACCTCCTCTCGGGTGGCACCGACAACAAGGCGCTCAGCAGACTCGGTATCACGGGATACGGCTTCGCGCCGCTCCGGCTGCCCGCCGATCTCGACTTCCCCGGCATGTTCCACGGGGTGGACGAGCGGGTCCCGCTCGACGCGCTAGTGTTCGGTAGGACCGTGCTCCGCGACCTCCTCCGCGCCTACTGACCCCGGGATTCGACGCTTCGTATGGACTTCATCAACGCCCTGATCCTCGGCCTCGTCCAGGGGCTCACCGAGTTCCTCCCCATCTCGTCGTCCGCGCACATCCGCATCGTCGGCGAACTGCTCGGCACCGGTGCCGACCCGGGGGCGCGCTTCACCGCGATCATCCAGCTGGGCACCGAAGCAGCGGTGCTGCTCTACTTCTGGCGCGACATCACACGGATCATCGCGCAGTGGTTCCGCGCGCTGTTCGGGCGCATCCCGCGCAACGACCCCGACGCACGGATGGGGTGGCTCGTCATCCTGGGCAGCATCCCGATCGTGGTCCTCGGGCTGTTCTTCCAGGACCAGATCGAGACGACGTTCCGCTCGCTGTGGATCGTCGCGACGACGCTCATCGTGTTCGGCATCCTGCTGGGCATCGCCGACTGGGTGGGGTCGAAGCGCAAGCGGCTGCGCGAGCTGACCTGGGGCGACGGCATCATCTTCGGGCTCGCGCAGGCGCTCGCGCTCATCCCCGGCGTCTCCCGCTCCGGCGGCACGATCACCGCCGGGCTGTTCATGGGGTACCAGCGCCGCGCGGCCGCCCGCTACTCGTTCCTCCTCGCGCTGCCCGCTGTCTTCGGCAGCGGTTTCTACCAGCTGTACAAAGCGGTCAAGGAGCCGTGCACCGAGGCGCTCGCGAAGGCAGGAACGTGCACGCCCGAGGTGTTCGGACCGGTGGAAACGGCGGCTGCGACCGTCGTCGCGTTCGTCGTCGGTCTGCTGGTGATCGCGTTCTTCATGGGCTACATCTCGCGCCGCAGCTTCCTGCCGTTCGTGATCTACCGGATCGCGCTCGGCGTGCTGCTGATGATCCTGCTCGCCACCGGCGTCCTCCAGGCGTGACGCGCATGCCCGCGACGACGAACTGCTGACCGTGCGCGCCTGGAACGCCCCGGAGGTTCCGGCGGTGCCACGACCGGAGGGCACGGCCGTCGACGTCCCCTTGCTGTACGACACCGCCTCCGGGCAGCTCGTGGAGGCCCGTCCCGACGACGTCGCCCGCCTCTACGTCTGCGGCATCACACCCTACGACGCCACCCACCTCGGCCACGCAGCCACCTACCTGGCGTTCGACACGCTCCAGCGGGTGTGGCGCGACGCCGGCTACCGCGTGCACTACGCCCAGAACATCACCGACGTCGACGATCCGTTGCTGGAGCGTGCCGCCCAGACCGGCGTCGACTGGCGCGCGCTGGCGGACGAGCAGATCGACCTCTTCCGCCGCGACATGGAGGCTCTCCGCATCCTTCCGCCGGACGACTACGTCGCGGTCACCGAGGTGATCGAGCAGATCGGACGGGCAACGAGCATCCTGCTCGACCGCGGGATGGCGTACCGGCTCGACGATGACGTCTACTTCGACATCCAGGCCGCCCAGGACGCGGCGCCGTGGGTGCTCGGCGAGGAGAGCGGGCTCGACCGCGCCACCATGCTCGCCCTCTCCGCCGAGCGCGGCGGTGACCCCGACCGCGCCGGGAAACGCGACCCGCTCGACCCGCTGCTCTGGCGCGGTCCGCGACCGGGGGAGCCGAGCTGGCCGTCGGAGGCGGGGGAGGGCCGACCCGGGTGGCACATCGAGTGCTCGGTCATCGCGCTCATGCACCTCGGCCGCGACTTCACCGCGCAGGGCGGCGGCTCCGATCTCGTCTTCCCGCACCACGAGCTGAGCGCGGGCCACGCCGCGGCGCTGAGCGGCCATCCGCTGGCCCGGGTCTACAGCCACGCGGGGATGGTGGCCTACGACGGCGAGAAGATGAGCAAGTCCCTGGGCAACCTGGTGCTCGTGTCCGGCCTCCGGGAGCAGGGCGCGGACCCGCGCACGATCCGCTTGGCGCTCCTTGCGCACCACTACCGCAGCGACTGGGAGTGGTTCGACTCCGCGCTCGACGAAGCCCGACTACGGCTGACGGCCTGGCAGTCGGCGATCAGCCGGCGCGCAGACGAGGTGGATGCCGAGGCAGCGCTCGAGGAGGCGACCCTCGTCGCCCGCATCCGGGCGGCATTGCGGAACGACCTCGACACACCGTCTGCCCTCCGAGCCGTCGATCAGTGGGCGGCCACCCGCCCCGCCGTGACCACCGACCTGGTGCCGCGCGCGATCGACGCGCTGCTCGGCATCCCGCTGGCGACCGCCCCGGAGTGAGCCGCGGTCAGCCGCGGCGCGGGTCGTCCGGCGCGCGCCCGGCGGTTCCGCCGTCGCGGCCGTCACCGCGGCGGCGCAGGTAGCGCTCGAACTCCTGCGCGATCGCTTCGCCGCTCGCCTCGGGCGAGTCGACGGTGTCGCGGGCCTGCTCGAGCTGCTGGATGTAGGAGGCCATCTCCTCGTCGTCGGCCGCGAGAGCGTCGATCCCGGATTCCCAGGCAGCCGCCTCGTCGACGAGGGTGCCGCGGGGGATCGTCACGTCGACGAGCTCTTCGAGCTTGTCGATGAGCGCGAGAACGGCCTTGGGGCTGGGCGCGTTGTGCACGTAGTGCGGTACCGACGCCCAGATCATCAGGGTCGGGATGCCGACGTCCTCTGCGCCTTCGGCGAGCGCGCTGAGGATGCCGACCGGCCCCTCGTACGTGGAGCGCTCGAGGCCGAGCTCGGCCCGGACGGCCGCGTTGTCACTGGAGGCGAACACCGAGATCGGCCGCGTGTGCGGAACGTCCGCGAGCATCGCGCCGAGGAAGACGACGGCTCCGATGTCGGCGGCGAGCGCCACATCCATGATCTCGGCGGTGAAACTGCGCCAGCTGCGCGACGGCTCGGTGCCGAGCAGCAGGAAGATGTTGCCGGCGTTGTCGCCGGTGACCGTGAGTTCGGCGTCGCCGGCCAGGTCCTCCCCGACGCGCCCGGGAAGTGACGGTCCGTACATGACGGCCGAGGGCCAGATCAGCCGTCTGCGGCCGTCGTCGTCCGTCACCACCGGCCGGTTGAACTGGAAGTCGAAATAGAGCTCGGGGTCGACCTCGGCGATGGGAACCACGTCGAGCTGCTCCTTGAGCGTCTTGACCGCGCCGCTGGCCGCCTCGCCCGCGTCGTTCCATCCCTCGAAGGCCACCACGAGGATGCGCCCGCCGAGGATGTTCTGTCCGTCTGTCACGAAGCTGTCCCTCGTCCCTTCCCGGCGTCCGGTCGGGACGCCATCCATCCAGGATAGGCCCGCGGCTCTCCCGATAGACTTGCCCGTTGTGACCGCGTCTTCCCCCCGCAGCGAACATACCCGTAGCGACACCGGCTCTGCCGACCTGCCCGCCGCCGTGCTGTGGGACATGGACGGCACCCTCGTCGACACCGAGCCGTACTGGATGGCGTCGGAGGTGGAGCTCGTCCACTCGTTCGGCGGTACCTGGACGCACGACGACGGTCTTCTTCTCGTCGGTCTCGGCCTCTGGAACTCGGCGGAGATCCTCCGCTCGCGCGGTGTGGCGATGGAGCCGGACGAGATCGTGCACTGGCTGACCGACCGGGTGCAGCAGAAGCTGGATGCGGACGGCGTGCCGTGGCGTCCGGGCGCCCGCGAGCTGCTCGAGTCGCTGCGCGAGCGTGGCATCCCCACGGCGCTGGTGACCATGTCGGTGCGGAGGATGGCGGAGCAGATCGTCGCGCACATCCCGTTCGACGCGTTCGATGTGATCGTGAGCGGTGACGAGGTCGACGAGCCGAAGCCCGCGCCGGAGCCGTACCTGCGCGCCGCCGGGCTGCTCGGTGTGGACATCCGCCACACCGTCGCCCTGGAGGACTCCCTGGTGGGACTCGCTTCTGCCGTGGCGTCCGGCGCGACGACGATCGGCGTTCCGCACATCGTGCCGCTGCCGGAGTCGGAGGAGCACACGCTGTGGTCGTCGCTGGACGGCCGCACCGCGGAGGACGTCTTCGCCGTCGCCCGCGCACACCGTGAGGCGGCGAACCGATGAACGAGACTCCGCGCAGCTCCGGCCCGTTCCGTGCGGGCGACCGCGTGCAGCTCACCGGTCCGAAGGGCCGGATGAACACCATCACGCTGCAGCCGGGAAAAGAGTTCCACAGCCACCGCGGTGTCCTGCAGCACGACGCCATCATCGGCTTGCCGGATGGTTCGGTCGTCACCAACAACGCGGGCGTCGAGCACCTCGCGCTGCGTCCGCTGCTCACCGACTTCGTCATGTCGATGCCGCGAGGCGCGGCCATCGTCTACCCGAAGGACGCTGCGCAGATCCTCGCGCTCGCGGACATCTTCCCCGGCGCGACCGTCGTCGAGGCGGGGGTCGGCTCCGGTGCGCTCTCGCTCTGGCTGCTGCGTGCGATCGGTCCGGAGGGCCGGCTGCTGTCGTTCGAGCGCCGCGAGGAGTTCGCCGACGTCGCGCGCGACAACGCTGCGACGTTCCTCGGCAGCGAGCCCGCCAACTGGACGCTGACCGTCGGCGATCTGCAGGATGCCCTGCCCGCCGCTGTCGAACCGGGAACCGTCGACCGCGTGGTGCTGGACATGCTGGCGCCGTGGGAGACGCTCGACGCGGTCACCAGCGCGCTCAAGCCCGGCGGCGTCGTGATCTGCTACGTCGCCACCGTGACCCAGCTGTCCCGCGTCGCCGAGGCCATCCGCGCCTCCGGCGACTACACGCACCCGCAGTCGAACGAGACGATGGTCCGCGGCTGGCACGTGGAGGGGCTGGCCGTCCGGCCCGACCACCGGATGATCGCGCACACCGGCTTCCTGATCACCGCCCGCCGGCTCGCCCCGGGGACCGTGCTGCCCGAGCTGAAGCGCCGTCCGTCGAAGTCCGACTACTCCGACGAGGATGTCGAGGCCTGGACCCCCGGCGCTCTCGGCGAGCGGCAGTCCAGCCCGAAGAGCCTCCGCAAGCGGATGCGCGAGGCGGCCGCCAGCGCTGAGCTCGCGAAGGGCCGCGAGGCGGACGAGGACGCTCCGGGCGTCGGCTAGCATGAATGCGGGAACGCCGGGCTCGCCCGCTGCTGTCCCGAACCCCACTGATCGGATCGAAAGAGGACCCGTGCCCAACGCAACTGCTCGCCGCGCGTCTGCACTCGGACGAACCGCCGCCGTCATCGGAGCCGCCGGCCTCGTGGCAGTGGCTCTGTCGGCATGCTCGACGAACCCGAACAACGACTGCAGCTCGGCATTGTCTTCGGGCAAGGCGTCGCAGCTGGTCGAGGCGACGGGCAAGATCGGGTCTCGACCGAAGGTGACGGTGCCGACGCCCGTCGATGCGACGAAGTCGCAGCGTTCTGTGCTCAGCGAGGGTAGTGACAGCACTGTCGTGCACAAGGGGCAACAGGTCGAGGTCGGTTTCACGGTCATCGACGCAGCGACCGGAAGCGTCCTCGGCAGCGGTTACGGCGATCAGGGTGCGGTCGTCCCGGTCGGATCGGATGTGATCAGCCGCGGATTGATCTGCGCACCCGTCGGGTCGCGGGTGGCGATCGTGGTGGCGCCTAAGGATGCGCCCCAGCAGGCGGATTCCGCCCCCGGCACGCAGATCTATGTCCTCGACGTGCTCAAGACCTCCTTGAACGCCGCCAACGGTGCGGTCCGTCCTGCGGCCGCGGGGTTCCCGACTGTCGTGCTCGCGCCCACGGGCCAGCCGGGCATCACCATCCCGTCGTCGGGCTCGGCACCGACGAAGGTCCGCAGCGAGGTCCTCAAGCAGGGTGACGGCCCGGTCGTGAAGAAGGACAGCACCGCGGTTCTGCAGTACACCGCGGTCGGATGGGACGGCAAGCAGGTCGTGACCAGCAGCTGGACCAGCGGAGGGCCCGATCGGGTCGACATGGCCAGCGGCCAGAGCCAGATCCAGAATTCGAACGGCTCCGTCCTTCCGCAGGCGATGCTCAAGGAGCTCGTGGGGCAGAAGGTCGGCTCGCAGCTGGTGATCGAGACGCCGTCCCAGGGGCAGTTCCCGGCCTCCGCCTGGGTGGTTGACATCCTCGGTATCCACTAGCGCGCGGACTAGGATGGACGGGTGTCCCGTTCCCCCTCTTCGCCCGCGCGCGTCCCGGTCGAGGAGCGCCTGTTCAGCCTCGTGCTGGCACTGCTCGCGACCGAGAACGGCCTGACCAAGAGCGAGATCCTGTCGACCGTCCAGGGGTACCGCCAGCGGTATGAGCCGCACGGCGACAACAGCAGCCTGGAGCGGCAGTTCGAGCGCGACAAGGACGACATCCGCGAGCTCGGCGTCCCGCTGGAGACGGTGGAGGCGCCCGAGGCGTCCGGCAACAATCAGCTGCTGCGGTACCGCATTCCCAAAGGGGCATACGACCTCCCGGCCGATGTCCGCTTCTCGCCCGAGGAGCTGACCCTGCTCGGCCTCGCGGCCGCCGTGTGGCGCGAGGGTTCCCTGTCGGGGGAGTCCCGGCGTGCTCTGATGAAGCTGCGATCGCTCGGCGTCGAGGCGGATGATCCGGTCGTCGGGTATGCGCCGCGGCTCCGCGTCCGCGAGAGCGCCTTCGAGCCGCTCAGTCAGGCGCTGGAGCGTCACGCCATGGTGCAGTTCCCGTACCTCAAGCCCGGCGAGAGCGCGTCCCGCCAGCGCACCGTCGCACCTCTCTCGCTCGTGCAGCACCAGGGCCGGTGGCACCTGCAGGGGATCGACCAGGACGCCCGCGGCTCGCGGACCTTCCTGCTCTCCCGCATCGTCGGGCCGGTCAAGCTGACGTCCCGCGTCTTCGACCCGGAGCAGTATCGCGTCGACGGCGAGGCCTTCGCCGAAAGGGCACTGCTCGAACTCGAGCGCATCTGGGAGTCGAACGTCGCCGAGATCGAGGTGACCGCCGGCACGGATGCGGCGACGCGCCTGGGCAAGCGGTACGGCGATGCTGTGCCGGTCGGCGCCGAGGGCGAGCCCGTCCGGCTCACCGTCAACTTCTCGGACATCAACATCCTCGCCGACCAGCTGGCCTCCTTCGGGCCCGAGGTCCTGGTCCTCGCGCCGCCGGAACTGCGCGACCAGGTGCTCCAGCGCCTCCAGGCGACGGTCGCCGCGCACACCGCGCCCGGCGGCTCGGCAGGCGCGGAGACGGGGGAGGCCCGCGATGGCTGAGCGCCGCAAGCCGATGCAGGCGCAGGACAAGCTCGCCTTCCTGCTCGCCCTCGTGCCCTACCTCATGGATCGCGACCGCGTGAGCGTCGCGGAGGCCGCTGAGCACTTCGGTGTCGACCAGGACCAGTTGCGTGACGCCGTGCGGCTCATCGCCGTCTCCGGCATCCCCGGCGAGACCAATGCGTACCAGCCGGGCGACCTCTTCGACATCGCCTGGGACGACTTCGAGGAGAACGACCAGATCGTCCTCACCCACCAGGTCGCCATCGACGATTCTCCCCGCTTCTCGGCACGGGAGGCGGCAGCCCTCATCGCCGGGCTGCAGTACCTCACCGCTCTGCCGGAGAACGCCGACCGGGATGCGATCGGCTCGCTCATGGCCAAGCTCGCCCGCGGCGCATCGGCGGCGCCGAGCCAGCTCGCGGTCGCGCGGTCGGAGACCGACGAGGCCCTGGCGACGATCCGGGATGCGGTCATCGCGGGCGTGCAGGTCGAGTTCGACTACCTCAGCTCCCGTGGGGAGCGCGAACGGCGCCGCGTCGACCCGCTGCGCATCGAATCCGTCGACCAGGACTGGTATCTGCGCGGCTGGGATCACCTCCGCACGGCCATCCGCACCTTCCGTCTCGACCGGATCGACGACCTGGTCGCGACGCAGGAGGCGATCACCTATCGGCCGGGCGACGTGAAGCTGCCGGAGACGCTGTTCACCGGCACGCCGGAGGACCAGCTGGTGACGGTGGAGGTGTCGGCGTCGGCGATCCCGCTGATCGAGGACTACATCCCCGAGGGTGCAGAGCGCGAGGAGCGGGACGGCGTCATCCGCACGAGCGTCCGGGTCGCGCACTTCCACGGTCTCAAGCGGCTGGTCGCCGGGCTGTCGGGCGTGCTGACGGTGCTCGACCCGCCCGAGGCGCGCCAGGTGGTCGCCGGCTGGGCCCGCGCGGGCGTCGAACGCTACCTCTGACCCGGCGGCGGGCCGGGTAGGCTGAGCCCATGCCCTGGTGGTCGTGGCTGGTGATCTGGATCGTGCTCGTGCTCGGTCTCCTCGGCATGCTCGCGTTCTTCGCCTGGTGGCTGTTCCGCAAGGTCGTCGCCGCCGGTCGTGAGGCCGCGGCGCTGATGGAGAAGGCCGAGGTGCTGTCGCGCCGAGCCGAGGAGCTCCACGACACTTTCGAGCCGGCCGTGCTGGCGGATGCCGACGAGCTCCGTGCGCAGCGGCAGGATCACCTCACCGAGCGGGCGTTCGCCCGGCAAGCTCGCAGGGACGCCCGCGTCCGGCGCGGTAGACTACTGGTCGATGTGGACCCCGCAACGGTGCCCGCTCGCTTCGCCCACCTTTTGAGAAGGACCTGATCTCATGTTCGCAGGACTGACCGGATGGCATCTGCTCATCATCCTCGCCGTGATCCTGCTGCTCTTCGGTGCGCCCAAGCTCCCGGCGCTCGCCAAGAGCATCGGCCAGTCGATGCGGATCTTCAAGGGTGAGGTCGACGAGCTGAAGAAGGACGGCAAGGACGGCAAGTCCGACCAGGCTTCCGACGGCACCGCCACCACCCCCACCGCGCAGAGCACCGCAGCGCCGACGGTGACGCCCGCCCCGGCTCCCGTCGACCCCTCGACCGAGTCGAACCCGAAGCCGTAGTCCGGTGGCCTCCACGAAGCGAGGCAAGAGCCGCGAAGGACGGATGACGCTCGCCGAGCACTTCATCGAGCTTCGCAAACGCCTCTTCCGTTCCGCCCTCGCTCTGGTGGGTGGCGCCGTCATCGGCTGGTTTCTCAGCGGCTACGTTATGGATGCGCTGCGCGGTCCGATCACCGACATCGCGAAGCAGCAGGGCCGCGAGGCGATGCTCAACTACGACAGCATCACGGGCGCGTTCGACCTGAAGATGCAGGTCGCGATCACCATCGGCGCGATCATCTCCAGCCCGGTCTGGCTCTACCAGATCTGGGCGTTCTTCGTCCCGGCGATGACGCGCAAGGAGCTCCGCTACGGCTTCGGCTTCTTCTTCACCGCCGTCCCGCTGTTCATCGCGGGCGGTGTGACCGGGTGGCTGCTCGTCCCGCACATCGTGAGCCTGCTGACGAGCTTCGCCCCGGAGCCCGACTCGGCGATCATCCAGGCGAAGACCTACTTCGATTTCATCCTCAAACTGGTCATCGCCGTCGGCATCGCGTTCGTCCTCCCGGTCTTCCTGGTGCTGCTGAACTTCGTCGGCGTGCTGAGCGCGAAGTCGATCATCGCGTCGTGGCGCTGGGCGCTCATCCTGATCGCTCTGTTCACCGCCATCGCCACGCCGGCCGCCGACGTGCTGTCGATGTTCCTCCTGGCCATCCCGATGGTCGCCCTCTACTTCGCCGCGTACGGCGTCGCCTGGCTGCACGACCGCCGAGCGGCCAAGCGCGAGCTGCGGCTCGAGGCCGAGCTCGCCGCCTGACCGCGCGGGCATAGGCTGGTGGGGTGACCGACCAGACGCTCTCACCGGCGGAGCGGTTCGCCGCCTCGCGCGACCGGGCCCGCCAGCCGCTGCTCGAGACCTTCCGCGCGAGTCTCCGGTTCGACCTCGACCCGTTCCAGCGGGAGGCATGCGGGGCTTTGGAGCGCGGGCGCAGCGTCCTCGTCGCCGCCCCCACCGGCGCCGGCAAGACGATCGTGGCCGAGTTCGCCGTCTTCCTCGCGATGCGCGAGGCCAACGCGAAGGTCTTCTACACGACGCCGATGAAGGCGCTCAGTAACCAGAAGTTCCAGGAGTTCGTGGAGGCGTACGGCCCCGAATCCGTCGGGCTCCTCACCGGCGACACGAACATCAACTCGCACGCCCGCATCGTCGTCATGACGACCGAAGTGCTCCGCAACATGCTCTATGCGGACTCCGACCTGCTCACCGACCTCGCCTACGTGGTCATGGACGAGGTGCACTACCTGGCCGACCGGTTCCGGGGCGCCGTGTGGGAGGAGGTCATCATCCACCTGCCGTCGGAGGTGCGGATGGTGTCGCTCAGCGCGACCGTGTCGAACGCCGAGGAGTTTGGCGACTGGCTTCAGGCCGTCCGCGGCGACACCGATGTCGTCGTGTCGGAGGAGCGCCCGGTGCCGCTGGAGCAGCACATCCTGATGCGCTCCAAGCTCATCGACCTGTTCGACTCGTCGGGGCTCGCTGCCACCAACCGGGTCAACCCGGAGCTCGTGCAGATGGCACGCTACGGCGGCCGGGTGCTGAGCAGCCGGCAGATGCGGGATGTGGGCCGCTACCACTCCAAGGGCGGTCGTCCGGACACGTTCCGGATGAGCCGGTCGGATCTTGTCGCGCTGCTCGACGACCGCAATCTGCTGCCTGCGATCTTCTTCATCTTCAGCCGCAACGGCTGCGACCAGGCGGTGCGCCAGGTGCTCCGGGCCGGCGTGCGCCTGACCGAGAAGCACGAGCGCGATGAGATCCGCGCGATCGTGGAGGAGCGGTGCCGCACACTGCTCGACGAGGATCTGGCGGTTCTCGGCTACTGGGAGTGGCTGGAGGGGCTGGAGCGCGGTGTGGCCGCGCACCACGCCGGCCTGCTGCCCGCCTTCAAGGAGGTCGTCGAGGAGCTGTTCCGCCGGAAGCTCGTCAAGGTCGTCTTCGCGACAGAGACGCTCGCACTCGGGATCAACATGCCCGCCCGGACCGTGGTCCTGGAGAAGCTGGAGAAGTTCAACGGCGAGGCCCGCGTCCCGATCACACCGGGGGAGTACACCCAGCTGACCGGTCGAGCCGGTCGCCGCGGCATCGACGTGGAGGGGCACTCCGTCATCCAATGGGAGGACGGACTGGACCCGCAGTCGGTCGCCTCTCTCGCCTCCCGCCGCAGCTATCCGCTGAACTCCAGCTTCCGGCCGACGTACAACATGGCCGTGAACCTGATCGACCAGTTCGGCCGACCGCGCACGCGTGAGATCCTCGAGTCGTCGTTCGCCCAGTTCCAGGCCGACCGCGCCGTCGTCGACCTCGCCCGCAAGGCGATGCAGCAGGAGCAATCGCTCGCCGGCTACGAGGAGGCGATGACGTGCCACCTCGGCGACTTCCGCGAGTACTTCGCCATCCGCCGAGAGCTCACGGACCTGGAGCGGTCCGGTTCCCGCATCGAGTCGGCATCGAACAGCGACCGTGAGAAGCGGCAGCGCCAGCTGGCCGCGCTGCGCAAGCGGATGAAGGACCACCCCTGCCACCGCTGCCCCGAGCGTGAGCAGCACGCCCGGTGGGCGGAGCGCTGGTGGAAGCTGAAGCGCGACACCGACCGGCTGCGGTCGCAGATCCAGTCGCGCACTGGCGCGGTCGCGAAGGTCTTCGACCGCGTGTCCGAGGTGCTCCTCGAGCTCGGCTACCTGGCGAAGGAGGAGGGCGAGACCGTGCTGACCGTCCACGGCCGCACTCTCAAGCGCATCTACGGCGAGCGGGACCTCCTGGTCGCCGAATGCCTGCGTCGCAACGCCTGGAAGGATCTGGATGCGCCGGGCCTCGCCGCCATGGCGTGCGCCCTCGTCTTCGAGCCGCGACGCGACGACGGCCTGGCCAACGACCGCACGTTACCGCGCGGTGCGTTCCGCCCGGCGCTCGAGAAGACGACGACGTTGTGGAGCACCCTCGACGACCTGGAGCAGGACAATCGGCTCCCGGGCAGCGAGCCGCCGTCCACGGCGTTGTCCCTCGCGATGTGGATGTGGTCACGCGGCTCCGGGCTCGATGCGGTGCTGAGGGAGGCCGACATGGCGGCGGGCGACTTCGTCCGCTGGGCCAAGCAGACGATCGACCTCCTCGATCAGCTGTCGCTCGTCGCCCAGGGCAACGTCGGGCGGGTCGCCCGGCAGGCGCTGGAGTCCATCCGGCGCGGGATCGTCGCCTACTCCTCGGTCGCTTGACGCGGCTTGAGAGCGGCCCGCGCGACCGTGTCGCGCATCCTGAACGGCCCCCACACGCGGATGCTTTAGGCTCTCCCTTCGTGCAGACCGTCCCGCGAGCCCCCCTTCCGCTCTGGCTCGCGGTGCTGGTCGCCGCGGCCGCCGGCCCGGTGCTCGATGCGGGGTTCCCGGACAAGGACTGGTGGCCGCTGACGTTCGTCGGCATCGCGATGGTGCTGCTCGCGCAGCGCGGCCGCCGCGCAGGCTCGGCGTTCCTGGTCGGCTGGGTCGCGGGGGAGGCGTTCTACCTCGTCCACGTGTCGTGGACGGCGTTGTACCTGGGCCCGGTGCCCTGGGTGGCCCTCTCGACATTGGAGGCCCTGTTCTGGGGTGTCGGCGGCATCCTGATCACGCTCGCGTACCGGTGGGTGCCGCGGGCTTTCCCGACTCTACTCGGGCGGCTCGGACTGCTGCCGGTGATCGTGAGCGGCCTCTGGGTGCTGCGGGAGTTCGTGACCGGCACCTGGCCGTACGGCGGCTTCTCCTGGGGGCGCGTCGCCGAGTCGCAGTCCCTCAGCCCGCTCGCCCCGATGGTCGCGTGGATCGGGATCTCGGGTGTGAGCTTCGTGATGGTGTTGCTGGTGGCGTTCCTGCTGGAGCTACCCGGCGCGCTGGATGTGCGAACGGTGCAGCGATGGCTTCTGGCCGGAGCGGCGGTCGCCCTCGTGTTCGCGATCCCCGCCTGGCCCGCGACGACCAGCGGATCGACGCGGATCGCCGCCGTGCAGGGCAACGGACCGGCCGGGTACTTCGACAACGCCCCCGTCGGCGCGGTGTTCAACTCGCAGGTGGCGGAGACGTTGCGCATCCCGTCGTCGCAGGTGTCCGGCGCGAAGAAGGTCGACATGGTGGTCTGGCCGGAGGGGTCCGCCCTGCCGGACCCGACACGGGACCCCGACAATGCGGCGATCCTGGATGCGCTGAGCCGCAAGTTCGGAGCCCCGTTCGTCGTCGGGACGATCACCTCGCGTGACGACCGTCTCTACAACACCTCGCTGCAGTGGGAGGCGGGGAAAGGCGCCGTCGATTACTACGACAAGAAGCACCCCGTGCCGTTCGGGGAGTACGTTCCCGACCGCGCGTTCTGGCGTCCGTTCGCTCCGCAGCTCATCGACCTGATCGGTCGCGACTACACGCCAGGGACGCGGGACAACGTCTTCGACGTCGGCGGCGTGCGCGCCGGCATCTCCATCTGCTTCGACATCGTCGACGACCAGCTGCTGACGGACATGATGCGCGGGGGAGCGCAGGTGATCCTCGCCCAGACCAACAACGCGGACTTCGGCGAGACGGACGAGAACCAGCAGCAGCTCGCGATCGCCCGACTGCGCGCGATCGAGGCGGGACGGTCGCTTGTGAACATCTCGACGGTGGGCAGCAGCCAGATCATCGGGCCCGACGGTCGCACGATCAGCTCCATCCCGCCGTTCAAGCCCGGGCACATGGTCGCGGACGTCCCGCTCGGGACCACGACGACGCCTGCGACGCTGCTCAGCCGCGGGATCGAGTTCCTGGTCGCCGGCCTCGGGCTGTTCGGCTTGATCGTGGCGTTCACCGCCCGGCGCGGGCCCCTGCCGACGGCGAAAAGGCCGCTCCCACCGCGAGGGTGAGAACGGCCCGGTGGCCTGACGTGGTCAGGCGGTGTGCTTGTGCTCGCTCGTTCCGCGACGCGACCGCAGGTACTGCAGGCGCTCCTCGAGGAGTTCCTCGAGCTCGGCGCGGGTGCGGCGCTCCAGCAGCATGTCCCAGTGGCTGCGGGGGGTCTTGACGTCGGAGTGGTCGACCTCGACGGGGGTGTCGCCGATCAGCAGGCGCGCCTCCTGGCCGCAGTGCTTGCACTCCCAGGTCTCGGGGGCCTCGGCCTCGGCCGAGAACACGACGTCGGTCTCCTTGCCGCAGGTGAGGCAAAGATAGTTGTAACGGGAACGCGGAGAGTAGACGACGCCTTCTTCACTCTGTAGGCTTTGGGCGCCGATTCTCATGCCGCGCAAGCTTCGATCTGCCATTGTGTGGTCTCCTCTAGTGCGCGCGAATCCTCACAGTTATAAACGGTCAAGCTGGGGATTCTCTTTCCAGGAGAGCGTTTCTCCCAGTGCCCTCTCAGAGTCGGCAGCGCGAGGCCGCCGGTCGTCAGGTTCTTGACGCCACCACGGACTTCAGGATGTCGCAGCGGTCCGTGACGATGCCGTCGGCCCCGAGGTCGAGCAGCCGGACCATGTCGGCGGGATCGTTGACCGTCCACACGTGCACTTCGGCCCCGGCCGCGTGGATGCGCTCGACGGCCCGCCGTGTGACGATCCGCAACGGACCACGCCGCTCGGGAACCTGGACGGCGACGAAACCGCGCAGAGCCCGGCGGACCAGAGGGACGATCCCGAACCGGGCGCCGATCAGGGCGGGGAAGAACTCGGACACGGCGGGGGAGGAGGCGACCCCCGGGAGCGCGTCGGCGACGGCGCGTCTCCGCTCGCTCGAGAAGCTGGTGATGAGCACCCGCCCGGTCGCCCGGGCATCGCGGATGGCCGCCACCGCCGGTGCAGCTGCGCGCGCATCCTTCACGTCGATGTTGAAGCGCGCCTGCGGGAACGCATCAAGGGCCTCGGCGAGAGAGCAGAAGCCCTGCCCGTGACCCAGCTCGATGCGGCGCAGCTCGGTCATCGTCAGCTGCCCGACCTTCACGTTGCGCCCGGCGACCCGGGCGAGGTCCGGGTCGTGGGCGATCACGGCGACGCCGTCCGCCGATGCGTGGATGTCGGTCTCGAGGTGCGTCGCACCCGCCGAGAGGGCGCGGAGGAACGCCAGGAGCGTGTTCTCCGGCGCGTCGAGGGCGAGGCCGCGATGCGCGATGATGCGCGTCCCGGCTCCGTCGAGGAACGTCACGGCGCGGTCGGTGCCGCCGGCCCGGTCTCGGCTGCCGGAGCGACCGGCGGCACCGACCCGGCCGCGGCTCCCGTCGCCGGGGGCCGTGGCGCGCCGGTCGTCGGCCCGAAGGCCTGCCCGATGCCCTTGAGCGCCTCGGTCAGCTCGCTCGGGATGATCCAGAGCTTGTTGGCGGGACCCTCGGCGAGCTTCGGGAGCGTCTGGAGGTACTGGTAGGCGAGCAGGAGGTTGTCCGGGTTGCCCTGGTGGATCGCACCGAAGACCGTCGTGATCGCCTGCGCCTCGCCCTCGGCGCGGAGGACCGCCGCCTTCGCGTCGCCCTCCGCTTTGAGGATCGCGGCCTGCCGCAGTCCCTCGGCGTTGAGGATCTCGGACTGCTTCGTGCCCTCCGCCGTCAGGATCACAGCGCGCCGGTCACGTTCCGCGCGCATCTGCTTCTCCATCGAGTCCTGGATGGACGTGGGGGGATCGATCGCCTTGAGCTCGACGCGGGAGACGCGGATGCCCCACTTGCCGGTGGCCTCGTCGAGAACGAGGCGCAGCTGGCCGTTGATGTTGTCGCGGCTGGTCAGTGCCTCTTCGAGGTTCAGACCGCCGACGACGTTACGGAGCGTCGTCGTGGTCAGCTGCTCGACCGCGCCCAGATAGTTGGCGATCTCGTACGTCGCGGCGCGCGCATCCGTCACCTGGAAGTACACGACCGTGTCGATCGAGACGACCAGGTTGTCTTCGGTGATGACCGGCTGCGGCGGGAACGAGACGACCTGCTCGCGCATGTCGATCAGCGGCCGCACCTTGTCGATGAAGGGCACGACCACGTTGAGCCCGGGCATCAACGTCTTGTGGTACCGGCCGAGCCTCTCCACGACACCGGCGCGCGCCTGGGGGATGATGCGGATCGCGCGGAACAGCGTGACCAGCACGAAGATCGCGATGATCAGGACGATGATGCTGACCACGATGGTCAGGATCAGCTGGCTCGGATCGTTCACGGAGTGATCCTCTCGGTGAGGCCGTCGGTACCTGCGGAGACCGGTGCGGGAGCGACGACGGCGGTCGCACCCTCGATCGAGACCACGATCACATGCTCCCCGGGCACGAGCTCCCCACGGTCGCCGCCGGTAAAGGCGCTGTCCGCGAGGCGCGAGGTCCAGGTCTCGCCGACCTGCAGCTTCACGAGCCCCGTCGTGCGGGTGACGGTCGAGACGACGACGCCGCCCATCCCGATCAGCCGGTCGATGTTGCTCTTCGCCGGGTCGCCCCCGCGCTTCAGCGCGCGGAGCAGCGGAGGCCGGATGAAGAAGATGAGGACGACGGAGAGGATCGCAGCGATGATCAGCTGGAGCCACCAGGGTGCTCCGAACAGGCCGGAGACGAGGCCGCCGAGGCTGCCGATGGCGATCATCAGGAAGACGAAGTCGAGCGTCAGCATCTCGATGATCACGAAGATCAGGATGAGGACGAGCCAGACGATCCAGGCGAAGGACGTGATGTCCATGACGTCCCCCTTTCACTGCTTTCTCCGACCGTATCAGGTGCGGCCCACGCCGATTCCACCCCACTTGGTAGTCTCAGGATGCAGACATCGACGCCGAGGAGTTTTCGTGGCAAACCCCCTTTCACCTGGTTCGCTGACGGGCAAGCGCGCCCTCGTCACCGGCTCGTCGCGCGGGATCGGCGCCGACACCGCGCAGTACCTCGCCGAGGCGGGGGCGCGTGTCGTCATCAACTACCGCAACAAGGAGGCGCGGGCCCAGAAGCTCGTCGACTCCATCGTCGAGCAGGGCGGGACGGCCATCGCGGTCGGTGCCGACCTGACCGACCCGGACTCCGTCGAGGCCATGTTCCGGACGGTCGCCGAGGCGTGGGGCGGCCTCGACATCCTCGTGCTCAATGCCTCCGGCGGCATGGAGTCCGGCATGGCCGAGGATTACGCCATGCAGCTCAACCGCGACGCGCAGGTGAACACGCTCACCGCGGCCCTCCCGCTTCTGGGCGAGGGTTCGCGCGTCGTCTTCGTCACCAGCCACCAGGCGCACTTCATCCGGACGACGCCGACCATGCCCGAGTACGAGGCCGTTGCGCTGAGCAAGCGGGCGGGGGAGGATGCGCTGCGCGCGCTGCTCCCGTCGCTCACCGAGAAGGGCGTCGAGTTCGTCGTCGTCTCCGGCGACATGATCGAGGGCACCATCACGGCGACCCTGCTCAACCGTCTCAACCCGGGCGCCATCGACGCGCGCAAGGAGGCGGCCGGCCGCCTCTACAACGTCAGCGAGTTCGCGGCCGAGGTCGCCGCGGCCGTCGTCGACCCCATTCCCGCCGACCACACGCGCCTCGTCGGCGACGTGTCCAGCTTCACGCCGGTCGTCGAGTGAAGCCCGCCGACCTCGGTCTGCTGACCGGCGTCTCGACGCCCACCGTCCACCCCGGCGGCGCGAAGGCCGTCGTGTCGGTGACCCGCCCATCCCTGGAGGCGGACGCCACGGTCGGGCAGCTGTGGAGCATCCCGCTCACCGGTCACGCCGCTCCGCGCCTGCTGACGCGCGGGTTCCGCGACACGGCGCCGCGATTCTCGCCCGACGGACGCCTGCTGGCGTTCCTCCGTGCCGAGCCGAAGAAGGCGCCGCAGCTGTTCGTCGTCGACGCCGCCGGCGGCGAGCCGGTCGCCGTCACCGACCGCACCCTCGGCGTGTCCGAGTTCGTCTGGTCGCCCGACGCGCGGACGCTCGCCTTCGTCAGCCGTGTGCCCGAGCAGGGCCGCTACGGCACGGTCGAGGGCATCGACCCGAACGGGGAGCCCGCCCGCCGGATCGACACCCTGAAATATCAGGCGAACGGCCTCGGCTACGTCACCGATCGGCGTGCCCACGTCTTCACCGTGCCGGTGCCGGACGTGTGGGCTGCGCCCATCCCGGACCCCGCGCCGAAACCAGACGGGTCGACCGACCCGGCGCCGTCGGTCACCGAGCCGCGCCAGCTGACCGACGGTCCGTGGGACGACGGCGCGATCTCGTTCTCGCCGGACGGCCGGAGCATCGCCTTCATCTCCGAACGGCACGCCAGCCGCGACCTCGACCTCCGGTCGAACGTGTTCCTCGTTCCGGTCGACGGGGGAGAGGCGCGCGACCTGACCGGCGCGCACGGGTCGTACAGCGTGATCGCCGCGCACTACGCCGGCGGTGGCGCCCTGTTCTTCACCGCGCAGGACGTCGGCCAGACCGGGCGCGACTTCGTCGCCAAGAACGCCGCGCTCTACGTGATCGACGCCGCGGGCTCGGAGCCGCGCCGGCTCACCGACCCGGAGTCGGTCGACTTCACCGAGTCCGAGATCGCGCCGCGAGCCGACGACTCGGTGCTCCTCGTCGACCGCAGCCGCGGAGCGCTCGTCCTGACCGAGGTGAACGCGGCGGGGGAGAGCCGGCGTCTCACCGACGACCACACGGTCGTGGGCGGTGCGGATGCGGCGGGCGAGACGATCGTCGTCTCCTTCGCCGACGCGCGGACGACCGGAGACGTCGCCGTCGTCGAGGGTACCGGTCTGCGCCGCCTGACCGACTTCTCGGCTCCGCTGCGCTCGACGGGCATCATCGAGCCGCGCGAGCTCACGGTCACCGGCCGCGACGGCTATCCCGTGCACGGCTGGGTGCTGGTCCCCGAGGGCGAAGGGCCGCATCCCGTGCTGCTCAACATCCACGGCGGGCCGTTCGCCTCGTACACGCACGCGCTGTTCGACGAGGCGCAGGTGTATGCCGCGGCCGGCTACGCGGTCGTCATGTCGAACCCGCGCGGTTCCGCGGGGTACGGCCAGGAGCACGGCCGGGTCATCCGTCAGCGGATGGGCACGGTAGACCTCACGGACGTGCTCGACTTTCTCGACGGCGCGATCGCCGAGGTCCCGGGCCTCGACGCGCAGCGCGTCGGGATCATGGGCGGGTCTTACGGCGGCTACCTCACGGCCTGGACGATCGCGCACGATCACCGTTTCGCTGCGTCGATCGTGGAGCGCGGATTCCTCGACCCGGACGCGTTCGTCGGGACCAGCGACATCGGCAGCTTCTTCGGCGACGAGTACACCGGGACGGACCCGGAGCTGATGCGGTCGCAGAGTCCGCAGGCCGTGGTCGATCAGGTGCGCACGCCGACGCTCGTGCTGCACTCATCCCATGACCTGCGCTGCCCGCTCGGGCAGGCCGAGCGCTACTACACGGCGCTCAAGCGCAGGGGAGTGGAGACGGAGCTCGTCATCTTCCCGGGCGAAGACCATGAGCTGAGCCGGAGCGGGCGCCCGCGCCACCGCCAGGAACGCTTCGACATCATCCTCGACTGGTGGGCGCAGCACCTCCCGAGCCGCAGCAACCACCGCTGAGCATCACGCTGATGGCCCCGACCGAGATTTCGGTCGGGGCCATCAGCGTGTCATCGACGCGTGGTGACACTCACCTCACTCAGTGAGAGGGGGTTGATGCCGTTCAGTTGGACGCGGACGTACCGGTGCGTGCCGCCCGGCGCCCACGCGACATTCTGCCCGTTGGTGGCGGTGACGCGGGTAGAGACGACACCGGGCGAAGCTGCGATCTCGGCCGGAGTCCCCGTGGTCGGAAACGGCGTAGCGGAGGCCATGATCCAGAAGTCGGCCAACCGGTCGCCGCAGCAGTCGGTGCGGTTATGCAGGGTGACCGTATCCACCGGGACTGCCGTCCCGAGGTCGACCTGCCACCAGGCGCCCTGCTGCGACTGCGTGTGCGTTACCGAGCCGTTGCCGTAGACGCCGTCCGGATTTCCATCGATCGCCTTCGCGGCAACCGCAGTGTCGAAGGTCGATGACTGGGACGCGATCCCGAACATCGCCGCGTTGGCCGGGACCCGGGTCACCGTCACGTCGGGCTCGGGCGCCGGCGGGTTGGGTACCGCACGCCACTGCTGATTGGTGCCGCCGTTGCAGGGGTACGTGATCACGGCCGTGCCTTCTCCGGCGGAGACGTTCGCCGCATCCAGACACTCGCCGGTGTACTGACTCTGTATCGTCCAGGCGCCCGTCGGCGTGACGGTCGGCCCCCAGCGGTAACTGGAGTCGGCTCCGTTGCAAGCTTCGTCCAGAACCGCCTGCTGCGTCTTGGCCTTCCACCGAAGGCAGGTCCCGGTGTCGAGGTTCCGCAGCAGGCCGCCACCGGTGCCCGGGACGTCCGCGAACGCCCATCTCGCCTTCGTGGCTGAAAAGTCCCTGGTGATGGCGCTTCGCACGCGGGGGTCGCTATCGCCCGCTGGTGCAGCGGCTGTTCCGATTCCAGCGCCCTTCGTGTCGGCGACCGACAGGAGCGACATCACACCCTTCCGGAGCTGGTCCGGTACGGCCCAGGCCTCGTTGGAGGACGTCCCGCACGAGTACAGGATGAGGGGTGAACCGTCGCCAGTCGCCCCTCCCGCGACGTTCAGGCACGTGCCGGTGGCCGTGTTGCGAATGGTGCCGTTGGCCGGCAGCGTCCAGGTCTGCGCCGCAGAAGCCGAGCAGGTCGCGATTGATACCGTGCCGCCGGAGCCCTGGGCGCAGAGTTCATGCGATTCGAGTTGCTTGTCATCGACGGTCTGATCGATGGTGGATCGGTACACGCCGAGGGCGTAGCCGCCGTTCACCGGACGCAGATCCCACTTCTGCTCAGCGGAGGCGTCGCAACCGCGCAGTGACAGTCCCGCTCCGATGGCCCTCGATCCGCCGGTCACCGTCACGCACCGCTGCGACCCCCACCCCACGATGCGATCGCCCGGCGCGGTCGCGTCCGGTAGGGAACGCTTCGTCCTGGTCGCCGTGGACGGCGCGATGGTGAGGCTCGTCGTGTCGTGCCCCCAGGTGCCGCAGGTCATCATGCGTGCGGCCCAGGGCCAGTCCAGCGAGAGTTGTGAGATGCCGCCGAGGCAGGTCCCGCTCACCTTGTTAATCAGCTGCCTGCCCTCCCAGCCGGGGAAGTCCATAGAGCCGATTGCCCACTTCGTCTCGTCGCCGGTGCAGTAGGCCATGTGGACCTTAGTGCCCCGCCGCTTCAGACACAGGCCGGATCCGCTGTTCACGACCCAGCCCCAGTTGTCTCGATCCGGTACGAAGGTCCAGTCGGAATAGCCCTGCGTGTCGGTGGTCCCGAAGTCCACGGGGCTCGCCCACCCCGAGCCGTAGGCGGTGGACGAGACGAGGCTTGTGTTGGAGTCGTAACCGAAGCGTCCGATGCGGGATTGTGCCGGAAACCCCGGTGTGGCGTTCGGCTTCCACCGGGCGAGCACGCCGGCGATGTCATCCGGATACGGTCCGAACTGATTCGAGCATTGCCAGAACTCCGAGATATCCGCCGTCATGACCGTCGAGCAGGCGAACTGGTAGGAGTTGTGCGCGAGACCGAGAAGATGACCGAACTCGTGCGTGAACACGTTCTGACGAAGGCGCTCGGTGGAGCCGGCGAGCTTTCCTCTCACGATCGTGAGGGTTCCGTTGGTCGGGCCCCGGTCCGATGAGCACACTGTCGACATAGCGGCGAGCACATCCGGTGTCTCAGGCTCATCCTGAACGGCGATGACGTTGACGGGAATCGTTCCCGCCGGCACCGGACGATTGACGGCGCGGAAGCTGATGCCCGTCACTCCCGCCCACGCGTTCCAGGCAGCGATCGAGGCGCGCAGAGACGGTCCGTACGCGGCCGGCACGTCGTCCATCTCCACGGCGATCGTCGCGGTGGACGGGTACGGGGAGCAGTCGTGTGCCTTGCCTTCCCAGGCGTCGGCCGGGGCCGCCGTGGTGCCCGTTGAGACGAGGAACGACCCGACGACGGCCGCCGCCGTCGCGAGGGCGAGGATGATTCGGCGTTTACGCCGAGAACGAGAATCCGAGCTGTGCCGACGGGTGCGAGAGTGCATTGCTCCCCTGAGATCGAGTGGACGAGTCGTTCTCGACGATAACGGGGATAGGAATAACGGGACAGCAGTATATATACCAGTGCAACGCCGTCATTTGTTGCGTGCTCGCGCCTGGGGGACCCCGCTGGCGCCACATTCGTGCCGAATGTGCGTTTTGGCTCTGCCTTTCCGCACATTCGGCACGAATCTGGCCGCTAGATCGTATACGATCAGGCGACGCGCGGCGTAGCGGCAGGGGAGTCGGTCGCCTTCAGCACCTCGCGTCCGAAGGTGAACGCTCGGACGATCCCGATCACGCCCAGGACGATCAGCGAGAACGCCGCGAAGAACAGCAGGAACACCGCGGACGACGCGGGCAGCACCAGCACGACGATTCCGGCGATGATGCTCAGGATGCCGAACGCGATGGCCCAGCCGGACGATGCGGCGCGTCCGGCTTCGGCCAGCGCCATGACGCCGTCGATGATCCAGCCGACGCCGATGAAGGCGATGGCGAAGATCACCAGCGTGACCGCTGCGGCCGAGACGTTCTTCAGTGCGACGATGCCGGCGAAAATGAGCAGGACTCCGAGAACGATGTTGAGCGCTCGGGAGCCGCCGCGCATCCCGCGGCTGAAGATGCCGATCCCGAGGCGCATGATCCCGGCGACCAGGAAGTAGATCCCGAGGAAGATCGCCAGCACCGACAGCGTCTTCTCGGGCCAGAACAGCAGGACGATGCCCAGGATCAGCGCGACGGCGCCGCTGATGCCCAGCGCCGTGCGGATGGCGTTGATGGCCCCACGGGTCATGTTCCGGGCATCCAGCGAGAACTCGTGCAGCATCGGGTCGGTCGGATCTGTAGCGCTCATGACGTCATCCCTTCGAGAGCGGCGGCCGCTTCACAGGCGGTTCGTTGCTGACACTAGCGCGCCGCATGCGTGCTGTCAGGAGTCGGGATGTGCCGTGTCGTCGTGGGATATCGTTACGCTGATAATGCACATTATGTCAGATAGAGGACGGCGCAGCGCCTGGTCAGCCCTGCGCACCGCCACTACCGGCCACGGCACGTTCGATGACATCCACGACGTCCTGCGGGTTGGTCTGCATGACCAGGTGCGGCGCCTTCAGTTCAATGACGTCGGCGATGCCGGCCCGGGTGTAGCCGAACCGTTCGACGTCGGGGTTGATGGTGTGGTCATCAGCCGAGACGATCCCCCACGCCGGCTTGGTCTTCCACGCGGCCGCGGACGCCTCTTCGGCGAACACGGATGCAGCCAGCGGTCGCTGCGAGACAGCGAGGACCTCGCTGACACGCGGGTCGAGGCCCGCGGCGAAGATGTGCGGGAACGCGTCGATCTTCACGGAGACGTCGGAGCCGTCCTCTTGGCCCGGAATGGGGAACGGCGTGAAGACGAGGTTTGCGATGAGCTCCGAATCGGGGAATCCTCCCTGCAGCTTCGAGATCGTCTCTCCGGTATCGAGAGCGTAGCCGGAGACGTAGACGAGCCCGACGACGTTGGCCGCCTCACCCGCGATCGTGATGACCGCTCCCCCGTACGAATGTCCGGCGAGCAGGACAGGTCCGTCGATGTGCTCGACGAGAGCCCGCAGGGATGCGGCGTCGGCAGCGAGGCTCCGCATGTACAAAGGTGGTGCGATCACGGTGTGGCCTCGATCGAGCAGAATACGGGTGACGGGCGCCCAGCTGGCGGCGTCGGCGAACGCTCCGTGGACGAGGACGATCGTTGGTGACGGCATGACATTCTCCTATCGCTCTGTGGTTGGTCAGCAGGTTGGCCTGCGATTGGTCGGCAGGCTAGCCTCGGCCAATCCTGGGCGGCAAGCGAATTCTTGCTGAACCGTCCATCTCGGGGATCGGCGAGCTGGAGCGAGATAAAAGAGAGGGAGAGAACTTGCCGTCCCAGAAGGGTTCGCCGTGGTCAAGGGCGCGTAGCCGGTGCGTCCTCGATGCGAATATCGGAGAACACGAGCTGCCGAAGCCACTCCGGACAACGCGCACCCTCACTCCCCCTTACGACTCAGTCGCCTCTCTCGTGCTTGACGGCGAGGAGGTCGACGGTGTTCAGCTCAGGGTCCTTCGCCAGCAGATTCGGACCCACCTCGCCGAGTGCCTGTGGGATCGCGCCGCTCAGGTGCGCTTGCCGCGCATCCTCATCGCTGAAGGTATCGAAGATGCCGAAATGGGTGTCGTCGATCTGGAAGGCGTACCAGGTGCGGGTTCCCGGCTCCTGGTCCACCACGGCTTTGCCCCCGATCAGGAACTCCTTCACTTCCGCCGCCTTGTCGGGCTTCGCTTCGAGCAGCGCCAGTACACCGAGCGTGAGTTCCATGAGATTCTCCTATCGGGTCGGGACGTCCCGACATCCGACATCGGAGGCGTCACGCCGGACGGTACCCCTCGGCGGCCGCGGCGGCCATTGCTCGCTCGTCGCGACGCAACGCACCACTCCCCCGCCATTCCTGGTGGTGGTGCTGCTCACACTGGTATCAGCGGCACTGGACTCTGATCTTCCCTGCGGGTGAGGCCCCTCCTAGCCTCGTTGCCATGACCGCAATCATCGACACCGTGATGTCCCGCATGGAGGTCACCGACCTCGATGCGGCGCTGCCCGCCTACGAGACGCTCGCCGGCCCCGGCGACGTTCGCCGACTGGAGTTTCCTCAGTTCCGCATGGCGATCGTCGGCCCCTTCATGCTCATCGAGGGGACGCCGGAGCAGCTCGCTCCCTACCGCCGAGCTGCGACGATCATGGCCTCTGACCACGAGGCGGCCGTCGCCGCATTCACGGACGCAGGCGGTCGCGTTCTGGATGGCCCGACGCCGTCTGCCGGCGGAATGCGCACCATCGTTGCAGACCGCGATGGGAACCCGTTCGAGGTGTTCACGCCCGCGTCATCCTGAGCACGCGCCAGTCGCAACGGCATCAGGTTCAGCCGGCGTCGAGTTCGTGGACGCCACCATACGGAACGAAGCGGCTCCCGAGCTTCTCGGCCGTCTCCTCGTCGGCCGGAAGGAACACCAGCATGGCGAGATCGTTCTGCTCGGCGACGTCGAGCTTGACGTAGTCGAGGTGCAGGACTCCGAGGCGATCGTGGCGCAGCTGTTTGCGGGCGGGCTCGAACCGCCGCGCCTGCTGTTCGCGCCAGAGTTCCGCGAAGCGGGGGCTCGCCCCGATCAGGACATCACGCAGTTCTCCCCCGCGTGGGTCCTGGGGGTGCTGGGCGAGGTTGATCCGGAACTGACCCACCAGTTGGCGCGCCTCGGCCTCCCAGTCCACGAACAAATTCCACGACCGCTTCTGGGTGAAGGTGAGCCAGAGGATGTTGCGCTCTGCGACAGGACGTTCGTCGTACCCGCCGAGGAGCTCCGCGTACATGTCGTTGCAGGCCAGGACGTCCCACCACACGTTCGTGACGTAGGCCGGGTTCGGTTGCATGGTCTGCACGAGCCGTCGCAGTGCGTCATTCACCTGGGGAGGCTCCGGCGCCGCCGTCGGCAATGCCAGGCCGGCGAGAGTGAACAGCATGTCCCGGTCGTCTCGGCCGAGGCGGAGCGCGCGGGCGAGCGCTTCGATGACCTGCCGGCTCACCCCGATCTCCCGCGCCTGCTCCAACCAGGTGTACCAGGTCACGCTCACGCCGGAGAGCTGCGCGAGCTCCTCCCGCCGCAATCCGGGCGTCCGCCGTCGAGGGCCTCGAGGAAGGCCCACCGAGACGGGGTCTGTGGCTTCCCTGCGGGCGCGGAGAAAGGATGCGAGTTCATGGCGTTGGATCACATCGGACAATGTCATCACTCCTGACGGCGGGAAGCCTGGTGGCATTCATACCAGCATAATCACCATCTGTACCAGGATAAATAGCCGCAGCACCATGATGGCATGACCATTCACACCACCTCTCAGATCAGCTCCCCCGAGCAGAGCCTGCGGCCGGATCACTGGGTCTTTCCCGTCGCCCTGTTGGCCGTCGGCACCTTCGCTATCGGAACCGACTCCTTCGTCTTGGCCGGGATCCTGCCCCAGCTGGCCAGCGGGCTTCACATCTCCGAAGGCGCGGCCGGCCAGGTCGTCACCTCTTTCGCGATCACCTACGCCATCGCCGCGCCGTTCCTTTCGGTGCTCACTCACCGGGTGCCACGGAAAGCCTTGATAGCGATTGGCCTCGCCGTGTTCGTCGTGATGAACGCCGCCGGCGCGTTCGCCCCCACCTTCGCGGTTCTTCTCGTCACGCGCGTTCTGTGCGCACTGGGGGCTGCCAGCTTCACGCCCACTGCGAACGCGGTCTCGACGGTTCTCGCCGGACCGGCGGCCCGCGGTCGCGCCCTCTCGATCACTCTCGGCGGTATCGCTCTGGGCACGGTGTTCGGTGTGCCTGTGGGAACAGCCATCGGACAGCAGCTCGGCTGGCAGGCCAGCCTGCTGTTCGTCGCCGCAGTCGGCCTGGTAGCGCTCATCGCCCTGTCCGTCGTCCTCCCCCACCTCGCCGGCGAGGCGGTCGTTCCCCTCCGCCGGCGTTTCGGCGTGATGGGAGACCCGCGGGTCATCCTGGTCGTCCTGGTGACGGCGGTCGCCACCGGATCCGGCATCCTCGTGTACACCTACATCGCTCCGATCGTGCACACCATCGCCGGGATCTCCGGTGGAACACTCGCGATCGCCTTGCTGATCTGGGGCGTCGGAGGCGCCGTCGGCGCCTTCGGATGCGGATGGTTCACCGACCGGATCGGCGCGGGGCCGACCTCCGCCCTCGGGATCGCCGTGCTCGCGGCGGCGCTGGCCGTCATCGCGTTCGCCGGCTCACCTGTCGTGGTGCTGATCGCGATGTTCTTCGGTGGAGTGGGCAGCTGGGCGTTCGTGGCCCCGAACAACCACATGCTCACCGGCCTCCACCCGACCATGGCGAGCGTCGTGATCTCCTTCAACTCGACGGGCACGTACGTCGGTCAAGCTGCTGGTGCTGCGGTGGGCGGCGTTCTGCTCGTGAGCGGCCTCGGCGCCACGCCCACCGTGCTCATCGCGGTCGCCGGACTGGTCGTCGCCGCCATCCTCGCGCTTGCAGCGTGGCGCGCTACCCGGGTACGCGGCTGAGGGGGTGGACGATATGGCACGCATCACGGACGCGGCAGACCCCGCCGCCCTTCAATACGTCCTCGACCGTCTCGCGATTCAGGATCTGATCGTCCGATACGCCTTCGGCCAGGACCTTCACGAAAACGGGGATAACGAGGTCCAGCAGCAGTGGGATGTCGTCTTCTCCCCCGACGCTGTCCTCGACTACCGCGCGGGCGGCGCAGCCGCAGACATCGACTACCGCACACTGATCGCCACGATGCGCGGGCCGGGAGGCACGATGTCGGGGCTCGAGAACTGGCAGCACTTCCAGGGCTTCGCCGCCGTCGACATCGACGGCGACACCGCCACCGCACGCACCCAGCACCTGCACACCCACTCCGGAATGACGGACGGCGCGGGATGGAACCTCATGCAGACGGGATTCTTCGTCGACCGCCTCGAGCGCCGCCCTGAAGGATGGCGCATCGTCCACCGGACCCTCGAGATCCTGTGGATGCAGACCTTTCCCGCTCTCTAGCCGACCGACGCCGGCTCGCACGCCCGTCCTCAGCGCGTTGATCGCGCCGAGGCGGGCGTGCGGGTCCCGTCGATCAGCACACCCAGCCACGGATGCGCCTCAGCCCCGCGGCGCAGCCCTTCGGGAAGGCCGGCGACGACGGCCAGGAGATCGTTCGCCGTGATGTCCTCGCGAACCATGCCGGCCCCTTGGGCATCCTCGAGGATCCTGGCCGTCTCTTCCTTCATGGGGCCGCATGCGGTGGCGATCACCGACGCGTCGTCGCCGAGGGCCTCGACGAGCACGCTCCTCAGGCCGCGGTAGCCCGCGGGCATGCGATCGAACTCGGCCAACCATGCTTCGTAGGCCTGCATCGGTTCCAGCTCGGCACGGAGATGCGCAGCTCGGTCGGCCAGGTCTGCGAATGTCGCGGCGAGCAGAGCGGCGAGCAGATGCTCCCGCGTGGGAAAGTGCCGGTACAACGTGCCCTTGCCGACCCCGGCGACGCGGGCCACTTCTTCGAGAGGCAGCGCCGTGCCGGTCGACGCGAACACCTGCGCACCAGCCTCCAGAAGGCGTTTGACGTTCCGTTCGGCGTCGGCTCGTCGCGGTCTCTCCGTCGTCGTCATGACCCTCCTTGCAAAACGGACGCGCCGTCCATATTGTTAATCGGACGTAGCGTCCAGTTTACGCATAGGGGAGAACATGACAGACCGCCTCACGGGAAAGACCGCCCTCGTCACGGGTGCGACAAGCAACATCGGCGCCGCGATCGCCGAACGATTCGCCGCGGAGGGAGCCACCGTCGTCGTTTCGGGGCGTTCCGCCGAGCGTGGCCAAGCGGTGGTCGACCGCATCATCGCAGCGGGCGGGCGCGGCAGCTTCGTCGCTGCCGACCTCGACGGGACCAAGCGTGCATCGGAGCTCCTCGCCGACCAGGCGCGGGAGGCGCTCGGCGGCCGCGTCGACATCCTCGTGAACAACGCGGGCGTCTTCCCCGGCGGCCCCACTCCCGCCATCACCGAGGAGACGGCCGACCTGGTCTACGCCGTCAACGTCAAGGCACCGTTCTTTCTCGTTGCCGCCTTGGCCCCGGCGATGGTCGAGCGCGGAACGGGGAAAATCATCAACATGGGTTCCTGGGGTGCGCGGCTGGGTATCGCCGGCTCGGCGCTCTACACCTCCTCCAAGGGGGCGATCGAGTCGCTGACCCGCGCGTGGGCCGCGGAGTTCGGGCCCGCCGGTGTCAACGTGAACGCCATCTCCCCCGGGGTGATCCGGGAGACGGAACCCGAGCCCGGAGAGCGCGGTGAGACGCTCATGTGGGGCACGCCTGTCGGTGCGAGCGGCCGTCCGGACGTGATCGCGGCTGCTGCCGTGTACCTGGCAAGCGACGAGTCGGATTTCGTCCACGGATCGGTCCTGGACATCGACGGTGGGCGGACCGGCGTCGCCGTCCGCGGAGCCGCCCCCGCGGCCTGACGGGTTGGGCGGCCCGCCCGGCAGCGTTGCCGGGCAGTCCGCCCTGTCACCGATGGGTCGGTGTCATGACGGCGTCACGGTGCGTTCCACCCGGACCGAGTGGATCCCTACCGTGGTCGGGCGCATGAAGTTCTCCCGCGCCCGATGCGCGCGTCGATACGCCTCGGTGTCGAGGGCCTGTGCCATCGCCTCGGCGGAATCGAAGGTGATCTCGACGACCGCATCGATCGGGTCCTCGGATCCGTCGTTGAACTGATCGACGACGTAATGCTGGCGATACGACTGCACCTGCGGCATCCGCGTGTACGTGGGTCCGTACTCGAGCTCCATGAAGTGACGGAACTCCCCGGTGCTGACAGTAGGCAGCTTTCGGATCAGGGTGATCAAGCGCAGCGGCTCAGACATGAGCGTCCGCCTTCCGGGAGGTGAGGTCGTCGGCGATGGATGAGTTGTCATGGGGTGCTGTGGTCACCTGACTGATGTTCGCAGCGTTCCGACACGTCATCCTGGTGCCGGTTGCACCACGCTGACGGCGTATCGCACGTTGACCGGGCCGGGTCCACGAGTTAGGTTAACGAGGTTTACCTGATCAACTGCGTTTACCAAGGAGTCTCATGACCCAGCACGACCACGTCGGTCTTTCCGTAGCGGACCTCGATGCGCAGAGAGCCTTCTACGCGGCGGCCCTCGGCCTCAGCGAGGTCGAGGAAGAATTCTCCATGCCCGAGGCCGGAGTCCGGTCGACGATCATCCGCTCCCCGCAAGGGCTCAAGCTCGAGCTCATCGAGCGAGTCGACTCAAGCCCCCAGCGATTCGCCGACCCGTACGACGGAGCCGGAACTCAGGGATATTTCCACTGGGCCATCGCTGTGGACGATCTCCAGACCACATTCGACGCGGTGCTTTCTGCCGGCGCTGACATCGTCAGCCCTCCGGCCGACGCTGTCCGACCGGGCCAGCGCTTCGCATACGTGCGCGACCCCGAGGGCAACCTGCTCGAACTCATTCAACCCGCTCGGCCCTAAGCGATACGGTCACTGACATGACCGCCACGCCTCGCCCCGTCGGGCACCACCACGGCGACCTCCGCAACGCGCTCGAGGAAGCCGCCCTCGAACTGGTTGCCGAGCGCGGAGCGAACGGTTTCAGCCTCAGCGAGGCCAGTCGTCGCGCCGGTGTCACGAAGGCCGCGCCCTACCGTCATTACGCCGATCGAGAGGATCTGCTGGCATCGCTCGTTCTGCGCTGCTACCGAATGCAGGAACAACGGTTCGGCGCCGCGATGGAGTCCGCCTCCGATCCCGCAGACGCCCTCGCAGCCTTCGCCAGGGCGTACGTCCAATTCGCTGCGGACGAGAGCGCACTGTTTCAACTCACCTTCGGCGGGTCGATCCGAAAACACGACCACCCGGATGTCCAAGAGGCAGGCGACAGACTGCTCCACACACTCACGGAGAGGCCCCGGGCCCTCGGCCTTGAGGCCGAACGCTCACTGGACCTCGTCCGTAACGTCGCGGCCAGCTCCCACGGGTTCGCCGTGTTCCACCTCGAGGGCGTGATCCCGGACCTTTCCTCCGCACTCGATGTGGCGGAGGTCGCCGCCCGGCACTTAGCGAGCGATGTGTCCTGACGCCGCTGCCGTCGGGCACTCGTAAAGTGGTGGCGGTGATCACGATCGTCTCTGCTCCCACCAACCTGGGACTCCGTCCCCCGCAGCCTGGAAGCGTTCCCGGAGCGGCGAAGGCGCCGGAAGCCTTGCGCGAGGCCGGGATGTACGACCGGCTCTCCTCGACGGGTGCGCGGGACGGCGGTGTGGTGCTGCCCGGCCGATACGTGGACGACGACGCGACGCGCGCACCGGGCCGCATCCGGAATCACGATCAGCTCGTCGATCACACCGGGCGTCTCGCGGAGCGGATCGAGGACGTCTGGGACGCCGGGCGCACTCCGCTCGTGCTCGGCGGCGACTGCAGTGTGCTCCTGGCCGCCGGGGTGGCGACCGCTCGGCGCGGACGCGCGGGACTGATCCACATCGATGGTCACACCGACTTCCGTCACCCCGGCAACAGCGACGCGTGCGCCAGCTTGGCGGGAGAAGACCTCGCAGCAGTCGTCGGCCTGCACTACAGCGAACTCGCCGACCTCGGGGGCCTCTCCCCCTACGTCGAACCCCGCCGCGCCGCTCACTTCGGTCACCGTGCGAACGATGAGCACGCTGCGGAAGCGCGCGAGCGGCTGGGCGAGGTCGTGCCCGCGGCGGCGCTCACCGATTCAGGGGTCGGGGCGGTGAGCGAGCGGTTGCGGCGCGCGGCGGGCCCGGACTACTGGCTGCAGGTCGACGTGGATGTGTTCGACCCGTCGATCATGCCGGCGGTCGACAGCCCGGACGAGGGCGGGATCACCGCATCCCAGCTCACCGACCTTCTGCGAGCTCTCGCGCCGGATGCCGTCGGCGCCTCTGTGACCGTGTTCGACCCGGATCTCGACCCGCACGGAGACTATGCCCGCCTCCTCGTCGATGTCCTGGTGCCCGGCTTCTCATCGCTCGGCGCTCGCAGCAGGCGCCCCGGGAACGGGGATCGGTAAGCCGCTGGCGAACGCTCCCCCGGGCGCAGGTTCTGGGCGCGCACACTCGTTGCATGTCGAATGCCGATGCCGATGCCGATGCACTGGACGCGTACTCCACTGTGGTCGTGCGCGTCGCCGCCGCCGTGAGCCCGGCGGTCGCCGCCGTGACCGCGCGCACCGCCCGAGGTGTGGGCCTCGGAAGTGCCACGGTCGTCTCTGCCGATGGGCACCTCCTGACCAGCGCGCACGTCGTGGAGAGCGCGACGAGCGTCGATCTGGCGTTCGGGGACGGAACCCGCGTGCGGGCGCGGGTCGTGGGCAGGGACCCACTCTCGGACCTCGCGATCCTGAAGGCCGACGAACCCACGCCGCCACCGGTGGAGTTGGGCGACGCCGCCGCGCTTCAGGTGGGCCAGCTCGTCGTCGCTGTCGGCAACCCGTTCGGTCTGGCGGGAAGCGTGACAGCCGGGATCGTGTCGGCGCTCGGTCGCTCACTGCCGACCCGGGCCGGCCGGGTGGTCGACGAGGTCATCCAGACCGATGCCGCCCTCAACCCCGGCAACAGCGGCGGAGCGCTCGCCGACAGTTCTGCCCGCATGATCGGTGTGAACACCGCCGTCGCGGGCACCGGCCTGGGGCTCGCCGTGCCCGTGAACGCCACGAGCAGACACATCATGGAGACCCTCATGCGCGAGGGACGCGTGCGCCGCGGCTGGCTGGGCATCGCCGGTGCGGAGATCGCGTTGCAGGATGCGGTCGCGCGGAAGGCCGGCGCACGGACCGGCATCCAGGTCATGACCGTCGTGCCGAGCAGCCCGGCCGACCTCGCGGGTATCCGACCCGGCGACGTGCTGATCTCCCTCGACCGGACGCCGATCCACTCGGTGGCAGACCTGCAGCGCCTGATGATCGCGAGCACCATCGGGCGTCGCCTCGAGCTGACCGTCTGGCGCAACGGCGCCCTCGTCGACGCGGTCGTCGAGCCCACTGAGCTCGCCGACGCGTGATCGTCGATTCGTCGCGTCTGGCGGCACCGGGCTGCCGAGGCTAGGAGCTCACTCGCACGCTACGCGGACCAGGGCTCCGCAGCGTGCGCGAGCCACACCTGCTGCGGCTCGAGCGAGCGGATGAGACGCTGGCCCTCAGTCTCCGGCGCGTCGAGTTCGCCGAACCACACGGCGGTGTCGCCGGCGATGACGATGGGCCGCTCCTCCGTCTCCACCACCACGATCTGCGAGCCGCGGGTGTGCCCGGGCGCCGGGACCAACCGGATGCCGGGCAGCAGCTCGAGTTCTCCGTCGACCGGCGTGTACTCGACGCCGGGCGCATCCACCCATTCCCGGATCGTGTAATCGTCCTGGGTGCGCGCGTCGTCGAGTTCGGCCCGCTGCACATAGATCGGGCGGCCCGTGAAGAGGTGGTTGCCGCCGCAGTGGTCGAAGTGCAGGTGCGTGTTGACGACCGCGGTGATGCTGTCGAGGTCGACGTCCGCGTGCTCGCTCAGAGGCTCCAGCTGCGGGTCCATGTCGGCGACAGCAGGATGCAGCGCGGTGAGCCCGGTGTCGACCAGGATGCGGCCGTCGGGGTGATCGATGAGGTGGACGAATACCGGAAGCCGCTCGTCCTCCCCCACGAGAAGGCTCGCGACGCGGACAGGAGTGACGGTGACGGACGTTGTCATGCGGTCACAGTACCGGCAATGGGCACAAAAAATGCGAGGAATATCACCTCGCATTTCCAGAATATATCAGGCCAGGGGGCTTGCCACAAGAGTCCCCTCCCCCGGCAGACTGCTCTCTCGGCCGATTCCAGCAGAAGGGCACAGCACCGTGAGCATCGTCGTCGCCAGTCAGACCATCACCGCCGACGGGTACGCCGCCGGCATCAACCAGACCGAGGAGCGCCCCTTCGGTGAGGACGGCGGAGACGGATGGGGTGACCGGCTCCACGCGTGGATGTTCGACCAGGGCGACGAGAACCGGGCGGAGGTCGAGCAGATGGCCGGCGCCCGCGCGCACATCATGGGCCGGAACATGTTCGGGCCGGTTCGCGGCGAATGGGATCGCGACTGGAACGGGTGGTGGGGCGACGATCCACCCTTCCACGGTCCCGTCTTCGTGCTCACCCACCACGCGCGCGAGCCGCAGCGGATGGAGGGTGGCACCACTTATCACTTCGTCACCGACGGCATCGAGTCGGCATTGGCGCAGGCGCGGGAGGCCGCGGGTGACGGCGAGATCTCCATCCAGGGCGGCGCGGACACGATCAATCAGTATCTCGCGGCTGGGCTGGTCGACGAGCTGCGGCTGCACATCGTCCCGTTCACTCTCGGTGCCGGCGCCCGCCTGTTCGACGGGGTGCCTCCGCTGAACCTGGAACAGGTCTCCGTGCGAGCGGCGAGCACGGTCATCCACGTCACCTACCGGGTACTGCGCTGATCCCCTGACGCTTCCCTCCCCCGTTTCTCCACTGATTGGACCGCGATGACCCTTGCCCTCCCGACCCCGTTCGCCCTCGACGCCCATCCCGCCAAGGCCGCGCCCGAGCTGATCGACGACGACGTGCGCCACTTCGCCCGGATCGAGGCGCGCCTGGCGGCCGAGCGCGAGGAGGTCGATGGTCGCCTCGCGGTGCTGCTGGCGACACCCGGCGGGAACGGGCAGGAGGCGTACGAGCGGGAGGTGGAGATCGTCCGGCTGAACCGGCGCGCACGGTTGCTGGGCCGGTTCGGGGCCGACCTCTGCATCGGGCGGGTGGTCACCGGCGCGGGAACGGTCTACATCGGTCGCGCCGGGTTGGCGGACGCCGACGGCGACCGGTTGCTGGTCGACTGGCGCACCCCGGCGGCCGAGCCGTTCTTCGGCGCCACGCTCGCGCATCCGATGGGGCTCACCTCCCGGCGCCGCTATCGCTGGACCGACCGCCGCGTGACGGACTACTGGGACGAGGCCTTCACCGAGGCGGCCGCCTCCTCCCCGGCCGCGCTCGACGACCAGTCCGCGTTCATCGCCAGCCTCGGCGCGAGCCGGACTCCGCGGATGCGGGATGTGCTGGGCACCATCCAAGCGGACCAGGATGCGATCATCCGCGCCGACGGCCAGGGCGCCCTCGTGGTCGACGGCGGACCGGGCACGGGGAAGACGGTGGTGGCGCTGCACCGCGCCGCCTACCTCCTGTACTCCGACCCGCGGCTGCAGACCGGGCACGGCGGCGTGCTCTTCGTCGGACCGTCCCACGCCTACACCGACTACGTCGCCGACATCCTGCCGGGCCTCGGCGAGGAGGGCGTGCGCACCTGCACCCTCACCGACCTCGTGCCGCAGGGTGGAGAAGCCGTGCCCGAGCCGGACCGCCGTGTCGCGCTGCTCAAGGGCGACGGCCGGATGCCCGGGGCCGTCGAAGCCGCGGTCCGGCTCTCCGAGCGCCCGCCGTCGCGTCCGACCGTGCTCGACACCCCCTGGGGCGAGCTCCGCATCGGCCAGAGGGAGTGGGCCGAGGCGCTCGCCGCGGCAGACCCGGCCACACCGCACAACGACGCTCGGGCGGAGATCCGGGAGGCGCTGCTCGACATCCTGGTCGATATCGTCTCGACGCGGAACGGCGAGACCGACGCAGTGCGTCACGGCCGGTGGAGCGGCGAAGGGTGGGGCGACGCGGGATGGGATGACGGGGACTGGGATGACGCAGCGTCCTCTCGTGACGACGACGCCCCACGCTGGGGGTTCGACGACGAGGAGGAGTTCGACGCCTATGGGCTGGCCGGTGGAAGGACGGACGCCGACGCGATCCGGCGCACGCTGACCGACGATACTGACCTGCCGGCGGTGTTCGACACGGTCTGGCCGCTCCTCGACCCGGCCGCGATCGTCCGCAGGCTGTGGAGCTCCCCCGCTTTGCTGCTTCGCTGCGCGCCGTGGCTGACCACCGATCAAGCCGCGCTGCTCCAGAGAGCGCCGTCCGACCCGTGGACGCTGTCCGACCTCCCGTTGCTCGATGCGGCTCTGCAGCGCGCGGGAGACCCCGAGCGGGATCGCCGCCGCCGCGCGGAAGCGGCGCGAGCGGCCGCCGATAAGGCCGTGATGGACGATGTCATCCACGACCTCATCGCGACAGACGACTCCGACCTCAAGACGATGTCGATGCTGCGAGGGCAGGACCTCCGTGCAGCGCTTGACACGTACACCGGCCCGGCCGCGTCCTTCACCGAGCAGCCCGCCGGCCCGTTCGCCCACATCATCGTGGACGAGGCGCAGGAGCTGACGCCGGCCGAGTGGGCGATGGTCATCCGCCGCGTTCCGTCGCACAGTCTGACGGTCGTCGGCGATCGCGCGCAAGCCCGGCACGGTTTCCCGGAGAGTTGGATCGAGCGGCTCGCCGACGTCGGGCTGCCGGGTGCGACGGTGGCGACGCTGTCCGTCAACTACCGGACACCGGTCGCCGTCATGGAGCAGGCCGCGCCCGTGATCCGCGCCGTCCTGCCCGACGCCAACGTGCCGACGTCGATCCGGGACAACGGCATCCCGGTGCGGCATGCTCAGGCTTCCGACCGCGACCGCATCCTCCGCGACTGGCTCGACGCCCATGCCGAGGGCACCGCCTGCGTCATCGGCGACGATGCTTTCACGGGCATGCCGCGCGTCCGCTCGCTCAGCGCCGTCGAGGCCAAGGGACTCGAGTTCGACCTCGTGCTCCTCGCGGCGCCCGGCACACGTCAGGACGGTGCCGCGCTCGATCGCGCGGGCGACATCGAGTCGGCGGTCGACCGCTACGTGGCCATGACCCGGACGACCGGCGAACTCGTCATCCTCGACCCGTCCGACTACTGACTTCCCGCCCCGCTCCCCCGCTGCGATACTTCGGACGACCATCCGCCCGGCCGCTGCGCCGGCACGGATCAGGAAGGCGGCCGCATGAACGGTGATCAGCTCTCGTTGCTCGGCGGCATCCTGATCCTCGCCGACCTCGCCATCCGTATCGCGGCCCTCATCATCGTGCCGCGCGACCGCAAGCCGACTGCTGCCATGGCGTGGCTTCTGGCGATCTTCCTCATCCCGTTCATCGGCATCCTGCTGTTCCTGCTCATCGGCAATCCGCGTCTGCCGAAGAAGCGACGGGAAAAGCAGGATGAGCTGAACCGCATCATCACGGACCGAGCGCAGGGCATCGAACTCGTCGACGGGCGCGGCTCCTGGCCGGACTGGTTCGCGTCGCTCGTGCGGCAGAACCATGAGCTCGGCGCCCTCCCCGCGGTGGGCGGTAACGCAGCCACGCTGATCGGGGACTACCGCGCGTCGATCGACGCGATGACAGCGGACATCGAGACCGCAACCCGTTTCGTGCACGTCGAGTTCTTCATCGTGTCGTGGGATGCGACCACGAAGCCGTTCTTCGCGGCGATGGAGCGCGCGGTGCAGCGGGGCGTGACAGTCCGTCTCCTCGCCGACTACGTCGCCTCCCGCCGCGCGGTCGACAGCGACAAGACGTTCGCCGAACTCGACCGGATCGGCGTGAAGTGGAGCTGGATGCTCCCGGTCCGCCCGTTCTCCGGCGAGTACCAGCGTCCGGATCTGCGCAATCATCGCAAGCTCGTCGTCGTCGACGGCCTCGTGGCCCACATGGGGTCGCAGAACCTCATCGACCGCAGCTACAACACCCCAAAGAACCTGAAGCGCGGGCTGCAATGGCAGGAGCTGATGACGCGGATCACCGGCCCGGTCGTCGCCGAGACCAACGCCGTGTTCCTCTCCGACTGGTACCTCGAGACGGGCGAACTGCTGGGCGCCGACGCACAGGTGAGGGCCGTGGATGTGCCCGCCGACCCGTCCCCCGACGCGCTCGTCTGCCAGGTGGTTCCGAGCGGACCGGGATACGGCGAGGAGAACAACCTGCGCCAGTTCCTGACCCTGGTCACGTCGGCGCAGCGGAAGGTCATCATCACGAGCCCGTACTTCGTGCCGGACGAGGCGATGATGTACGCCATCACGACGGCCTGTCAGCGGGGTCTGGAGGTGCAGCTCTTCGTCTCCGAGGTCGGCGACCAGGGCGCTGTCTGGCACGCACAACGGTCGTACTACGAGCCGCTGCTGCGCGCGGGCGTGCAGATCTGGCTGTACCCGGCGCCGTACATCCTGCACTCGAAACACCTCTCGATCGACGACGACGTCGCCGTGATCGGGTCGAGCAACATGGACATCCGTTCGTTCGCGCTGAACTCGGAGGTGACCCTGCTCGTGCACGGCCGCTCGTTCGTCGATCAGATGCGCGCGGTCGAGCAGGGCTATCGCGATGCGGGCAGGCAGCTGACGCTCGAGGAGTGGAAGCGGGAGCCGAAGTCGGCCACCTTCCTCGACGGGGTCGCCCGGCTCACCTCCGCGCTGCAGTAAGTGGGTGATGTCCCGGCGCAGGGAGAAACGAGTCGCTTGACAACCGTGCGCCCGGCGTAGCCTGCGCACATGGCCCTCGGCATCCGCCGCGCTCCATCGGCTTTCGAAGGAGCACACCATGGCCGCACACACCGACATCACGCCTCCGACGACGGGGGCTCCGCCCTTGCGGCACCGCATGTCATCGTCGAGACGGATCTCCCTGACCGTCGGGATCCTGTACGTGATCACGTTCGTGTCCATCCCCACGCTGGGGCTGTATGCGCCCATCAAGAACAACGTCGGCGGGTTCATCCTGGGTGCAGGCAGCACGACCGCCGCGCAGTGGGGTGCGTTCTCCGAGGTCATCGTCGGAGTGGCTGGCATCGGAACCGCCATCGTGCTGTACCCCCTCGCCCGTCGGATCAGCCCGACCGCCGCCCTGGGCTTCGTCGCCGCCCGGCTCGTGGAGACCTGCCTGATCTTCGTCAGCGTCGTCAACCTGCTCACGATGATGACATTGCGCGCAGACCTGGCCGGCACCCCCGGGATGACTCCCGCGCTGACGACGATGGGCCACGGCCTGCTCGCGAACTACACCTGGACGTTCCTGCTCTCGCAGAGCCTGATGCCCGTCGCGTGCGACCTGTTCATCGGCTACCTGCTCTTCCGGTCCGCGATCGTCCCCCGCTTCTTCCCGATCGTCGCTTTCGTCGGTGCACCGCTGCTCCTCGTGTCCGACATCGCGGTGTTCTTCGGCGCCTACTCCTCGGTGGCTCCGCTCGCCGTCCTCGCGGCGCTGCCCGTCGCCGTGTTCGAGCTGTCGCTGGGCGTCTGGCTGATCGTGAAGGGCTTCACACCGCGGCCGGTGACCGCCGAGTTCGACACGAGCAGGCAGGTCGCGGCGGTCTGAGCGGTCAGTCGGCGGCCCGGCGCTCCCGCTGGCATCAGCAGGCCGTCGGATCGGACACCCTCGGATCCTTGAGGATGCGCCCGCCTGCGACCACGCTATGAGCCGCTTGCGGCGCTCTCAGACTGCGGCCGGGGTCTTGCAGCCGCGTCATCGACTCGCGCCGTAGCGTCGCATCCGAGAGGAGGCGGCCGATGATCGCCCTGTCGCACGATCCGTCGGGTGGACGGCTGCTGGCGTCCCTCCGCGCGCTGCGCGAGCCTCCCGCCCTCCGCACGCCGGTCGTCGCGCGCGAGCTGCGCACCCGGCGCCTCCTGCTCCGCCCTTATCGGCTGACGGACGACGCCGACTGGATGCGCATCGAAGGGGACGAGAGGATCCGGTGCGGACTCGGCTGGCCGCCCCGCACCGAGAGGGAGACCCTCCGGCACCTGCGGGATCGCACGCGCCACAGGGCGCTCTCCGCTCCCGGCGACCTCCTCGTGCTCGCCGTCGAGCGGGACGGCCACGTGATCGGGGACGTGTCCCTGCACCTGCGCACGACCGCGGCGGAGACCCGGACCGCCGAGATCGGCTGGCTGCAGCTGACCAGCGCCTGCGGGCACGGGTATGCGACGGAGGCGGCGAGGGCGATGCTGGAGTTCGCCTTCCGCGACCTGGAGGCCGCGCTCGTGACGGCGGTGATCGACAGCACGAACGCGACATCCGCAGCGCTCGCCGTGCGACTCGGGTTCCTCGCCGCGCAGGACACCGGACGGCGGAGGACGTTCGTGCTGACGGCGGTCAGCGCTGGGCTGACCCTGGTGCAGAACGCTCAGCGCTGCGAAGAACGATAGAGCGGGTCAGGCGCAGTCGCAGGCCTCTCCCCCGCAGCATCCCGGCTCGACATACAGCACGACGCGGAGGAGTTCGTCCAGCGCCGGCGCCAGGTGACCGTCCGCCAGGCGGTACCAGGTGCGCCGCCCGTCCGGCACCGCCTCGACGAGGCCGCAACCGCGCAGGCACGCCAGCTGGTTCGACATGACCTGCCGGGAGACGCCCAGCGCATCGGCAAGGTCCGACGGATACGCGGGCGCCTCGCGCAGTGCGAGCAGCACCCCGACGCGGGTCGGATCCGACAGGGCGTGCCCGAAACGCGCGAGCGCCGCGGTGTGGGTGATGCTGGCGGTCGCAGTGGCGGTGGTCATGCGAAAGACAATACAGCGGCTGCTGAATTAAAGAAATCCTGAACTGCCACTGCCGGTGGTCTCAGACCGCCTCCGGGTTCCACTGGTCGCGCAGGTCGCTTCGGCTGCCGAGGCCCAGCTTCCGCAGGGCGCGGTAGACGTGGTTCTCGACCGTTCGCACGCTCAGGTAGAGGCGGGTGGAGATCTCCCGGTTCGTCAGTCCCGACCGGGCCAGCAGGGCGACTTCGCGCTCCCGGTCGCTCAGCCCGCCCTCGCCGTCGAGGCGCCCACTCGGGTTGGCGGTCAGCGACGCGGCGACCCGCTCCCCCACCAGGATGCTCCGGTCCGAGGCGCTCAGCGGCGCCTTGCCGACCGCATCCCGCGTCCGATCGATGAGGTGCAGAGCAGTGGCGGTCAGTCGGAGGTCGTTCCCGGGCGGCGCGGTCCGCAGCGCGGCGGCGACCGCGTCCGGGTCGCCGGCGGCGAGGGCGGTGTGGAGGCGCGCCCGACTGTCGAAGAGCGCGGCCTCGCTGGAGCTCGCGACGTGGGCGAACCGCTGTGCGCGCTGGTCGCTGAGCGGCGCACTGATCGCGTTGAACCGGCGGAGTGCGGCGGCCACGTAGCCCTTCTCGAGGTCGGCCTCCCCCGCCCGCCACAGCAGTTCATCCGCCTCGTCTGGGTCGCCCTCCGCCGACGCGAGGTGCGCCCGACCCCATTCGGCCTGCACACCGAACAGCGGGCGGTGGCCGTCGTCGAGCGCATCCAGCTCCCTCTGGAGCACCTCGGCCAGCTCGGTGTTGCCGCTCTGCGCCTGCACGACCGCGCCCAGCGCGACCAGCCGTGGGTAGGTCCGGTTGTCCGGCCCCGGCGTCCCCTGGCGCAGCACCAGGGAGATCGTCCGCCACGTCGCCGCGAGGTCGCCCTTCAGGTACAGCGCTTCGGCGAGGCCGACCGAGTGGATGCGGATGCCCACCGCATCCAATTCGGCGTACGCCTGTTCCAGCCGCTGCCGCGAGAGCTGCTCGGCCTCGTCGACGCGGTTCAGCATGAGCAGTGCGTCCGCCCGCTGGGCGTCCAGGTAGCGGTTCGCGTGCCGGAGGTGGCGCGAATCGGGCAGGCCGTCGAGGAGTTCGAGCACGCGGGCGGGGCGCCCGAGCTCGAGCAGCAGCCAGCAGTGCAGGTTCGCGGCCCAGGCACGCGCGAATCCACTCGGCTGGTCCGTCAGGCAGGCGTCGAGCAGGTCGGCGGAGAGCGTCGCGCCCTCCGCCGGCGCGCGCACGACCGACCAGTACGTGCACAGCAGGATGTGGTGGGCGCCCACCAGCGCCTCGCACCGCGCGAGGAAGGCGGCGATATCGCGGTCCGTCGCGCCCGACCAGATCAGCCACTGGAGCTGGAGCAGACAGAACTCGGCGCGTGCCGCTTCCGCGTCGTCGTCGCGCAGCACCGTGTCCGCGAACACCTCCGCGAAGGCGTCCGTGTCGGGCCGGCTGAGCAGGGTGTGCAGGTAGACGATCGCGTTCCCCATGCCGGGGTCGGCCATCCATCGCGTCCGTGCCTCCGCCTGCTCGCCTGCGACCCGCTGCTCGACGTGCGAGGCGAGGTCGGTCGCCCAGCGCCAGTAGTCGTCGACCTGCGCCCGGTCGCTCACGTACAGGCGGTCGGTCGCGCTGTCGGGAGCCGGCAACGGCGGTGTGGATGCGGCGCCCAGCACCGAACGCTGCCGGTCGGTCAGCTCGGCGCGGCGGAAGTCGGATGTCCGTGCCCGGAGCGCGCGGCCGAGGGCCGGGGGCGAAACGCTCACCAGCTGTCCGTCCGTTCCGCGGTGGAGGGCGAGCCGTCCGCGTTCGGAGAGCCGGTGGAGCGGCGCCGTGCCGACCAGGCGCTCGGCGTCGTCGGACGCGATCGATCCGGCCCAGGCGAGCGCTTCGAGCGCATCCACCTCGTCGGATCCGAGCCGGGAGGTCAATGCGTTGGCGACCGCGTCGAGCGGGATGCCGTCCAGCGGACCGGTCTGCGTCCACACTCCGTCGACCAGGTCGATCGCGCCCGCCCAGCGTCCGCCGTCGACGAGCGCGGTCGCGACGCGCGGGTTGCCTCCCGAGTGGGTCGTGATCGCGGTGATCAGCGCGGAGTCCGGGGTGCCGGACAGGCGCCAGGTGAGCAGCGACGAGATCCCCCAGTACCCGAGCGGGGCGATGCGGACCTGCGCGGGAGACCGCTGGCCGATCAGGTGCCGCACGGGTCGAGCGGCGTCGTCGTCCGCGCTCCCCCTGCCACTCTGGTCGAGCGGCAGGTCGAGCCCGGCGGTGCCGACCAGTCGGCTGCCCGTGGTCTCCAGCAGGCGTTCGACGACGAGCACGGACTCCTGGTCGAGGAGGTCGATGCCGTCGATGAGGATGACGTTGCTGCGGCCCTGCAGTTCGGGCGTCAGGAGGCGCACGATCTCCGCGGGCACCCAGCGATGCTTCGGCTGGTCGAGCGCGACGAGGTCGTGGAACAGGAACGGCGCGAGAGCGGTGTCGCGGCTCGAACGCGAACCCGACAGCATGAGGACGTTGGTCCCACGGTCGAGGAAGAGCTCGCGCAGCTGCTGCGCGAGGTGCGTCTTGCCCGCTCCGTCGTCGCCGAGGATGAGCACGTCCTGACCGTGCGAGACCCAATCCCGCGTCGCGATGATCGCGGGGTTGCTCGAGGCGCTCTGCCCCGCGCCCACCACGTCGGCCCACTCACGTTCCTGCTGCGTTGCCACCCGCATCTGTCGCTCCCCTAATCTCCCCGGACGGCGGAGCTGGGATCAGTCCGCCTACTCAGGAGGACGAGGTCAAAATGCTGGCATTACGGCGACTCAGCGAACGCTCAGAGTTTGTTCAGCCTGACGGGCGAGCAGCGAGTGGATGGCCGTGGCGATCCGGGCCGACGCCGAACCGTCGCCGTATGGGCTCGGCGTGCGGGCCAGCTCGGCGTGCTTCGCGGCCAGCCCGTCCAGCCATTCGTTGACGATGAGCGAGATCTCCGGTCCGGGGTTGGTCCGCTCGGCGAACGTGCCGATGACCTCGGGGCGCTCGGTGGAGGCCCGCACGACGAGGAGCGGCCGCTTCAGTACGCTGCACTCCTCCTGCACTCCGCCGGAGTCGGACACCAGCACGGCCGCGTTGCCCGCGAGCGCCAGGAACTCCGCGGGCGGAACCGGGTCGATGACCGTCAGCGGTCCGAGCAGGTGCGACAGCCCCGCCTTCTCGATCCGGGAGCGGGTGCGGGGATGCAGCGGCGCGACGACCTCGGCGTCGATCTTCGCGAGCTCCTCCAGGATCGTGGTGAGCACCTCCAGCGGGTCGGTGTTCTCCGGCCGGTGGAAGGTGGCGAGCACATACCGGTTCGGCGTCAGCCCGTGCGCGTCGAGCACAGCGGAGGCGGCGCGGTCGTCGAGGCGCTGCGCATCCACCGCCTCGACCACGGTGTTGCCGGTGAGCAGCACGCGGCCCGCCGCGACGTTCTCGGCGCGGAGGTTCGCCACGTTGGTGGAGGTCGGTGCGCAGAGCAGGTCGGAGAGGTGGTCGACCATCACGCGGTTGTGCTCCTCGGGCATGGCCCGGTCGAAGCTGCGGAGGCCGGCCTCCACGTGGATGAGCGGGATGTCGTGCGCGTTCGCCGCGAGGGCACCGGCGAGGGTCGCATTGGTGTCGCCCTGGACGACGACCGCGCGCGGCGGCCGCTCGGCGAAGTGCACATCCAGCTGGTGCAGGGCCGACGCGACCTGGACGGCACGGGTGGCGCCGCCGACATCCAGCACGGCCTCGGGCTCGGGCAGGCCGAGCGATGACCACACGTCGCCGGAGAGCGCCGGGTCGTAGTGCTGTCCGGTGTGGAAGACGCGGGCCTGCTCCCCCAGCTCGGCGATGATGCCGGCCAGCTTCACCATCTCCGGTCGCGTGCCGAGCACGACCGCGATTCCGGTCCGGGCGGGTGTTCTCATGGAGGGTTCCTTTCAACAGGGGCGGGTTCAGCGTTGCCCGCGATCCGGGCGCTGAGAGCGGGATCGGCGGGCATTGGGTAGTGGGTGCGCGGCCCAGGCGGCGCGGCTGAGTAGTCGGCCGGGGTGGTGAGTGCGGCGGCGGTGAGTGGTGCGGCGGTGAGTGGGGCGGCGGTGAGTGGGGCGGCGCTGAGTGGTGGATGCGGTGAGCAGTCGTGAGTGGCAGGGGCTGCCGCTTGATGCCGGTCAGCGGCGGTCGGCGTACGCCACCGCCGAGCCGAGCCACGGCGCGATGTCGCGCAGGCCCGCGTCGCTGAAGTGGACGCCGTCCACATACAGCGGGTCGCCGGCGGCCGTGGAAGTGGTGCAGCGTCCGTTCGGGCAGACCTTGCCCTTCAGGTCGAGCAGGGTGACCTCGGGGGTGGCGGCGACGAACTCGGCGATCAGGGCGTCGTGTGCGGCGGCCGCGTCCGGCTCGGTGACGGGCGAGTCGGGCCGGGAGTTGGTGAGCAGCACGGGAACGCCCGCTGCGGCGACGATCGTGCGCAGGGTCTCGAGCTGCGCCCGGTAGTGGGAGCGCGCCGCCGGCTGGGCCAGGTCGGTCCACTTTCCGTCGAGCTTCTGGCCGACCGCGTCCCAGCCGAGCGTGATCAGCACGACATCAGGATGGGCCTCCGCGAGCGCGTCGCGGTAGCGCTGCTCCCAGGGCAGGCAGTCGCGCGGAACCGCGAGCTCCGGCTCCTCCGGGGTGCGGGTCTGCTCGGGCGAGAAGATCCCGCATCCGCCGACACTCCGGTCGACGATCGAGGTGCGGACGCCCGCCTCCTCCAGCGCGAGCGCGGAGGCGAAGTCGGCGCCGAGCGAGTCGCCGAGGGTGAGCACGCGCACTCCCCCGCCCGCTGTCGTCTGTGCGGGCGGCGTCCCCGCGACCGCGATCAGGGTGGCGCACAGCGTCACCGCCGTCGCGGCGAGCAGGCTGCCGGGCTTGCGCCACCGAGAGCGGCGCAGCGGCTCGGCGACCGCGAAGTGGAGCGCCAGTCCGCACAGCACGCTGAGCGGCAGCACGCTGGTGAGCAGCCCGAGCGGCGGGGTGCCCGGGCTCAGCGTGCTGACCAGCCAGATCAGCGGCAGGTGGACGAGGAAGATCGAGTAGGACGCACGCCCGAGCGTGACGAGGACGGTCCAGCTGAGGAACGCGGTGAGGACGCTCGGGCCGGTCAGGCTCCACACCAGCACCCCGGCGAGCACCGCGACGGCCGCGAGGCCGCCGTAGTACAGCCACGACGCGTGGTAGGTCTCGGCCGCGATGCTCAGCTGGACGATGAGGAAGGCTGCGACGACACCGACGATCGAGCGCACCAGGACGCGGCGCCCGCGCTCGGTCCGGGCGAACGGCCGCCGCTCGCGGACCGCGATGATCAGGCCAGTGGTCACCCCGGCGGCCAGGCTGAGGGCGTGCGTGTCCGTGCCGAGGTACGCGCGATCCGCACCGGAGGTGGAGAAAACGTACGCGGTCCAGATCGACAGCTGCAGGAACAGCCCCGTGCTCACCCAGGCCGCGATGGCGACCCGCGTGGGCCGGGTGGCGACCGTCAGCGGACGGCCGCGCCGGTGGACGAACAGGATGAGCAGCAGGATCGGCGGCCAGATCAGGTAGAACTGCTCTGTGACCGAGAGCGACCACATGTGGCTGAGCGGCCCGGGCGCGACCGCTTCCCAGTAGGCGTCGCCGTTGAGGATCTGCTCCCAGTTGGCGATGTTCGCCAGGGACGCGAGCGCGTGCGGGAGGAAGTCGGCACGCTCGGCGGGTGAGCCGAGCATCCACACCAGGACGGCCGTGATGGCGAGCGTGACGACGAGCCCCGGCAGCAGCCGCTTCACCCGCCGGGCGTAGAAGCGGCCGACGCGCACCTCGCCGCGGAAGTACTCCCGCGTCAGCATCAGGGTGACGAAGACGCCCGAGAGGACGAAGAACACGTCGACGCCGAACAGCCCGTTCGTGTAGAAGCCGGTGTGGTAGACGACGATCGACAGGACGGCGACCGCGCGCAGCCCGTCGATCGCCGCGTAGTGGCGGAATCCGGATCGCCCCGCGTCGCCCCCTCGGGGAGCGAGGAGGGCGGACGCGAGGGTGCTACGGCCCCTCACCGGCTCAGGACGCGGTCGGCGGAGGCCTCGGCGCCCTTCGGGTCGCGGGTCGGCGCGGCGGTGCCGGCCGCGGTCTTCTGTGCTACCCCCTCCGTGGCTTCGCGACGACGCTTGCGCGCTCGCGCGACGGTCAGGCTGATGCCGCTGACGATGACGAGGAGCACGCTGGCGGCCCCGAGGATCATCCAGTTCTCGAACAGCGGCTTCTCCTGGTGGGCGACCTCGAACGTCGCGACGTCGCTGGTGATCTCGCCCCACGCGTTCTGCGTCGCGGTGACGGAGGTGGAGCCGTCGCCCATGTCGACGACCGAGGTGCACGACCAGCCGGAGGCGGTGACCTTGGCCGCGCACAGCACGGTTCCGGCAGGGTCGCCGACGACGACGGAAGCGCCGGGCGCGCCCGTCCCGCGGAACTCGGGGTTCTTCGAGTCGGCCCGGGTGAAGTCGACGGGAGCGGTGATCGCGACGACCGCGTGCTCGCTCTTCGGGGCGGCTTCCTCGGCGGAGGCGAGGCCGGCGCCGGAGGTGGCGAGGACGACCCCGATCCCGGCGGCGGCGAGTCCGATGCGGATGCTCTTCATTGTTCGTTGATTCCTTAGTGTGACGCGGGCGCGGAGGCGGCCGCGGAGGTGGTGGACGGGGATGCGGTCGCTCCCCCGGGTTCGGCCGACCGTGCGGTCTTGTCCCACCCGGTGCGGCCCTGGATCATCCGCAGCAGCGCTCCCCAGGCGCAGGCGAACGAGAGGTAGTTCATGACGAGGAAGGCGTGACCCATGAGGATCGCCCAGCCGAGCCCGACCCGACGGTCGCGTCGCAGGTAGACGACCGTGGTGAGGATCGACGGCGCGAACGTGAGCACGTACCACGCGAGCAGGCCGACGACGAGCGACAGCGGGCCGTCGACGTAGGAGAACACCGAGTCGGCACGGACGATGAACGTGAACAGCAGCCAATGCCAGAGGATCGACCAGGGCAGGTCGAACAGCCACGGCACGGAGAGGTAGGCGGACATCTCGAACATGCGCGCGTTGGAGAGGTCGGGGTTCTTCCAGATGTCGACGATGCGCTTGCCGGCCGTCATGTGGCCCTGGTACCAGCGGCGGCGCTGCACGATGAGCCGGCGGAGGGACTCGACGCCCTGCTGGTCGACCGACGCCGCGGGAGTCGTCTCCAGCGTCCAGCCCTTGATGAGCAGCGAGATGGCCAGGTCGAGATCCTCGGTGAGGGAAGCCGACCACGGCATCCCGTCGAGTCCTTCGAGGGCCGACATGCGGGTGAACTGGCCGTTGCCCCCGAGGCTGACCGTGCCGGTCTTCCGGCGGCCGAACTGCGTGATGGCCGACATCGACCAGAACTGGAAGTCCTGGAAGCGGGTGAGGAAGTTGGTGTTGCGGTTGCGGATGCGCACAGCGAGCTGAAGGCCGCCGACCTTCGGGTCCTCGAAGATCGGGAGGACGTGCGACAGTGCGCCGTCGGAGAGGCGGCCGTCGGCATCCATGACGCAGATGAGCACGCGGGCCGGATCCTGGCCGCGCTCTTCGACGAGCCGACGGACGAGCAGGTAGGCGTCGTTGAGCGCCTCCCCCTTGCCGGTGCGCGCGTTCGGGAGCTGCCGGCTGAGGACGATCGTGTTCGGTCCGCCCTGCTCGCGGGCGACCTCGGCCGTGCGGTCGTCGGAGGCGTCGTCGATGACGATGGTCGTGCTGCGGCGGCCCGGCGCGAGGGCACCGACGGTTGCGCCGATGACGGCCTCCTCGTTCAGGCACGGCACCAGGAAGTAGACGTCGAACGTCTCCGGCTCGTCGAGGAACGGCTGCTCGTAGCGGGCGTCTCCCTGCACGCCGAGCTTGGTCTTGTTCTTGCGGAGCTCGTGCATCCCGGCGCCCATCGCGGCGAGGAAGTACACCAGCGACAGCGAGATGACGACACCGGCGATGGTGTTCAGGACGGGGAAGAGCAGGTCCATCAGCGCACCGCCGTTCTTGTCGAGCGGAAGCGGCGGCGCGGACGGCGTCGCGGGACGATCCCGAGGAACACGCCCAGGCTGACGACGAGTCCGGCGGTCATCAGGAAGCTGCCGCCGAGGCTGTGCGCCCACTCGAAGCCGTCGCGTCCGTACTCGGAGAGCACCCACGCGAGGCCGACGATCCGCACCTGGTTCAGCAGGATCATCAGACCCGCGCCGAGGGCGGTGGCGACGACGACACGCACGGTCCGCAGGCGCGGGAGCATCATGAGCAGTCCGCCGAAGATGACGATGCTGCCGGCGTAGAGGGCGATCGAACACTCGATCGTGATGCGCAGCGCCAGGAACGTGTCGTGGACGCCGAAGACGACGGCCGGGGTTCCTGCGCTGAGCGACGGGAGGGCGTTGGTCGCGAAGAGCGTGTCGACCAGCCAGGCACCGACCTGCGCCTCGAGAAGGCGGGCGGAGTACTCCTTGACCAGGAAGAGGATGCCGAGCGCGACGACGGCGAGGCCGAGGAGGATGCGGGCCGCGGTCAGCAGCCGTCGGGCGGCGCGCCGGGAGGGCGCGGGGGTAGCGGGAGCGATGGTGGACATCGTCGGGTTCCTTCGTGGGCTCGGGAAAGCAGCCCACGTCGGTGGGCGGATGAACGGGTGTGAGGCGGCGCGGAGAGGCCGGCGGAGCCCCGGGGTCGCGCTAGGGACGCGACCCCGGAGGTTCTGCTGCTCGGCCGGTCAGGCCGAGGCGGCCGTCGCCGCGCGGGTGGCGCGACGCCGACGGATGTAGTTGGCGCGCACGAGCGCCAGCCCGACCAGGACGAACGCGGCCGCTACGAACGTGTAGGCGAAGGCGTCGAATCCGGTCGTGGCGAGGGCTGTGGCGCCGGCGATCCCGCCGACGATCGGGGTTGCGGTTCCGTACATGACGTCACCTGTCCAATCTGGTGGGAGTGTTACGCCTGCTCGGCGGTGCGGCGGCGTCGGACGAGGACGATGCCCGCGAGACCGATGCCCGCGATAGCGGCTGCGCCGCCGATCGCCGGGGCGATCACGGGGATCGCCGGCTGGTCGTCCGTCCACGTGAACGTGCCCGAAATCTCGGGTTCGCCGGTTAGCTGCTTGATGTTGAACGTCAACTGTGTTTGGAGCGGCGCGGGGGTGGTCTGGCCGAGCTTGAGCGTCGGAATCTTCACCTCCGTGATGGTGGGCACGAGCCCAGTCGTGTTGATCTGGAGAGTCCAAATACCGGTGAGACTGTGGGGGAAGAGGTTGTAGTTGACTCCGTCGATTGTTGTGGCGAAGCCCTTATCGGGATTTCCCGGGCTGTTCTCCGTGCCGGGCACGCCGTTGAAGCTGTTCCGCCAGACGGTGCCCGCGGGCAGACCCAGTTCGACGCTGATGATGCCGGTTGGCTCACTCAGTGTCCAAGCTGTGCCTGTCATGGCGACGTCCAAGTCTTGACCGATGGGTCCGGTGGCACTGATCAGAGTGCCAGCGGGGGTCGCCACGATCTCCGCGAAGGCAGGCGTCGCTGTGAGGACTCCGACACCCCCGATGCCGGTGATCAGAACGCCGGCTAGTACGGCGTTACGAAGTTTCGTCATAGTGTTCCTTTCGGGTGTTCGCTTCCACGAAGGGAAGCTCACCCAGGATCACCGGCCCCTTACTTCTACTCAGGCGGAATCGGGCCTATAGAGTAGTGCGCTGCGTGCCCCGCGCGGCGCTATTGAGTAGTCCGCAGGACCACTCACTCCCCCGAGGGCGTCAGCTTCTGCGCCAGCATCAGCAGGATTCCGCTCGGCCCGCGCAGGTACGTCAGCTTATAGATGTCCTCGTAGGTCGCGACGCCGCGCAGCGGGTAGTAGCCGTGTCGGGCCGCGATCGCCAGCGACGCGTCGATGTCGTCGACGGAGAACGCGACGCGGTGCATGCCGATCTCGTTCGGGAGCGTCGGTGGCGTCGGGATCGCGTCCGGGTGCAGGTACTCGAAGAATTCGAGGCGACCGTGGCCGTCCGGCGTCTGCAGCACCGCGATCTTCGCGTGGTTGCCGTCCAACCCGACCGCGGTGTCCGCCCACTCCCCGCTGACCGTGTCGCGCCCGAGCACGGTCAGGCCCAGGTCGGTGAAGAACGCGATCGCGGCTTCGATGTCGTCGACGGCGATGCCGACGTTGTCCAGGGCGATGGGCATGGGGCGTCTCCTTGAGCGGTCGGACGGCGGTGGCGCCATGCTATCGGGCCGTCTCAGCGCGCGGCGAGGCGGTCCCGCTGGCGGGTCAGGTAGGCGGTCTCGGCCGCGTTGTCCGTCAGGGCGAGCGCGGCCTCGTACGCGGCGCGTGCATCCACCTCCCGTCCCAACCGCATCAGCAGCAGCGCGCGCGCCGCGTGGAAGGGGTGGTAGCCGGACAGCTGAGGGGCGAGCGCGTCCAGCAGCGCGAGGCCGGCCGCCGGGCCGTCCTGCTCCCCCACCGCGACCGCGCGGTTCAGCCGGACGATGGGCGACGGATCGAGCACCGCCAGCTGGTCGTACAGTGCGACGATCTGCGCCCAGTCCGGCGCGTCTCCGTCCGTGTGCACGGCGTTGATCGCCGCCAGCAGCTGGTAGCGGCCGGGCGGCTGGCCCGACGCCAGCCGTTCGCGCACGAGGGCGTGGCCCTCGGCGATGAGGGACGCATCCCACATCCCGCGGTCCTGCTGCCCCAGCGGCACCAGTTCGCCGGTGGACGAGACGCGGGCGTCGCTCCGCGCTTCGCTCAGGAGCATGAGCGCGAGCATCCCGGTGACCTCGCCGTCGTCCGGCAGGAGTTCGTGGAGGAGCCGTGTGAGGCGGATCGCCTCCCGGGTGAGATCGCGCCGCACCGGCGCAGTGTCGGGGCCGGAGGCGAGGTATCCCTCGTTGAAGATCAGGAACAGCACGGTCAGCACACCGGAGACCCGCTGCGGCAGGTCGTCAGCGGTCGGCAGCCGGTACGGGATGTTCGCCGCCGCGATCTTCGCCTTCGCCCGGGTGATGCGGGCGCCCATCGTGGTGTCCTGGACGAGGAACGCGCGGGCGATCTCGGGCACGCCGAGGCCGCCCACCATCCGCAGGGTCAGCGCGATCCGCGCCTCCATGGCGAGAGCCGGATGACAGCACGTGAAGATGAGTCGCAGCCGGTCGTCGTCGACCGCGCCGACCGGCTCGGGCTGCGTGTCGTACACGAGGTGCGCCTCCCTGTGCCGGGCGTCGCGGGTGCTCTCGCGGCGGATGCGGTCGATAGCTTTACGGGTGGCGGTGGTGGTGAGCCACGCGCCGGGACTCGGCGGGATACCGTCGACGGGCCAGCGCTCGGCGGCGGTCGCGAAGGCCTCGGCGGCCGACTCCTCCGCCAGATCGAGGCTGCCGAACCGCTTGGCGAGCGTGGCGACGACCCGCGCCCACTCCTCGCGGTGGGCCCGGGTGAGGGCGTCGTCCGCGGCGGTGACCCGTCGAAGAGTGGTCACACGACGAGGAGGGGTCGCACCTCGAGCCGGCGGTTGCAGGCCTTGGAGCCCTCGGCCATCAGCTCCAGGGCGACGTCGAGGTCGGGTGCTTCGATCAGCCAGAAGCCGGCCGCCCACTCCTTCGCCTCGACGAACGGGCCGTCGGTGAAGACGGGCTCGTCGCCGCGCCCGTCGATGACGGTGGACACGGACGGGTCGGCCAGTCCGCCGGCGAACACCCAGTGGCCACCGGCCCGCAGCTTGTCGTTGAAGGCGTCGATGGCGACGGCCTCCTCCTCGGTGCCCGAGTTGCTGCGGCTGTCGATGACGTTCACGAGATACTGCATGCGCACATCCTCTCCCTTCGGGCCGCCTCCTCGCGGCAGCCTCCACCCCTGCTACGAACGCGGGCGTCGCGTTTCGACAGTTCGGGCGGATCCACCTCAGACCGGGACGATGTCCCCGAGCTTCCAGCTGCGATCGAAGTACGGCTCGAGCGGGCCGTAGAGGCGGAAGTACGAGAACCAGTGCTTGCCCGGGATGGTCTGCACCCAGTTCGTGTCGCCGGTCGCGGGCGGTGTCGGGCCGAAGAACAGGTCGACGGAGCCGTCGGCGTTGGTGACCAGCTCGGGGTCGCGCGAGCCGCGGTCGCCGCGCTGCTGCTCGGTGTCGATCAGGCAGCGTGTGGCCACGTCGTAGACGGTGGCCGACCAGAACAGCTTCGCCGGGACATCCGCGGGCACGTGGAGGGTGTAGCTGCGGCCGCCGTCGAGCCACGCGCCGTCGCCGTCGGTGTACGCGCCGAGATACGCCTGGCCGACGCCGGGCGTCTGGCTCTTCATCGCCTCCGAGAAGCTGACCGCCTCGTAGAACCAGGAGGCGCGTTCGAGCAGCTCGTCATATCCATCGCCGCGCTGTGCGGAGTCGTCGAGGACGATCGCCTGCTCCCAGCGCCGGTCCGGCCAGTAGGCGCCCTGCGCGAACCGCTTGGCGAACGTGTTCGCCTGCGCCATCAACTCCCCCGCCGCCGCTCCCTGCTCGAGGATCCTGACCAGCCGCTCGGACGGCTCGAACGGCTTCCCCTTCTCGATGCCGAGCTGCTTGAGCATGGCGAGGTAGAAGCGGTCGCGCTCGTCCACCACCTCGCTCTGATAGATGTCGTGCAGCCGCCTCCAGTAATCGAGCCCGCGCGGCTGGTCGCCGGTCCAGGGGCGGCCGTCGGGCGACACGATGCGCGTCGGTGCCGGGTTCTCGCGATCGGCGTATGGGTAGATCCGCACGGCACGCACCAGGGCGTCGGCGCGCTCCGGGTCGGGGTCGAGGGTGCGGAACCCGAACATGATGTTGACGCCGGAGGACCGCAGCGTGCGATAGTCGTCGCCCAGACCATCCGGCTCGTCCATGCCGGGGCCGAGGATGACGTACTTTCCGCCCTGACCGCGGTCCGGGCCCATCTCGCCCATCGCGCCGACCTCGCGCTGCCAGAAGTCCGAGACGCCTCCCGCGGTCGGTCCGGCGGGCAGTTCGATCACCAGGGGGCCGCTCGCGGACAGGTCGAAGAAGTTCAGGATGTACGGGGTCGTCGCGTTCGCCGTGATGAGTCCCAGCCGATCCCGGTAACTGAGGTACCGCACCAGGTCGCTACCGGTGGCGCCGAACACGTCGTAGTGCTGGGTCTTCCATTGCGCGTAGGAGACGAGCGGCAGAGCCCAGAGGTACGCCTGGCAGGCGAGCTGGTAGTCCAGTTCGTCGAAGATCGTCGGGATCGCCTCGCGCGACGGCAGGTCGCCGTCGCTGGGGAGGCCGGCCAGGCGTCCGGGCAACTCGACGGTCATGGTTTCGTCCCTCCCACGAGGTCGGGTCGACGTCCCCCGACCGTACGATGCGCTCGCGTCGTCGCGGCACGTGGCGCCAGGATATTGATCGAGCGGGCCAGCGTCTAGGGGCGGTGTCCGGCGAAAATCAGGCTCTAGCGCGGCCCATCCGTCTCCCCTCAGACTGAGCGCATGCAGCGACCGCTCGCGGGTCTCACCTGGCGCAATGCCGGCGGTGAGGCGGTCGCGGGCGTCACGCTGCTGGCCATCGCCGTGCCGCTCAACATCGGCTACGCGCAGATCGCCGGGCTGCCGCCCACGGCCGGGCTGTACGCGCTTGTGCTCCCCGCGATCGTGTACGTCTTGATCGTGTCGTCCCGGCAGCTGGTGGCGTCGCCGGATGCGGCGGCGGCCGCGCTCGTCGCCTCCTCCATCGGCGGACTGGCCGTCGCGGGATCCGCCGACTACCTCACCCTGGCGTTCGCGCAGGCGATCATCTGCGGGGTGCTGTTCGCGTTCGCGGCGGTGCTCAAGCTCGGGTTCCTGGCGAACTTCCTCTCCAAGCCCATCCTGGTCGGGTTCGTCGGCGGGCTGGCGCTCGACATCCTGGTCAGCCAGATCGCGAAGATGCTCGGGGTGAAGATCGACTCGGGTGCCGAGTTCACCGACAAAGTGGGCGCGCTCGTCACCGGGCTGCCCACGCTGAACGGATGGTCGGTGCTGATCGCCGCCCTGTCCGTCGTCGTGCTCGTGGTCGGCAAGCGCGTCGCCCGGGCGGTCCCGTGGGCGTTGATCGTGCTCGTGGTCGCGACCGTGGCCGTCGTCGCCAGCGGGCTGGAGGCGCAGGGCGTCTCCGTGCTCGGCCCGGTGGATGCGGGTCCGCCGACCCTCACCTGGCCGGTGCTCGACTGGGGTCGCTGGCTCGCCCTCATCCCCTCGGCCATCGCGCTGACGCTGGTGACCATGGCCGAAGGGCTGCTCGTCGCGCGCAGTTACGGCGAGAAGCACCGCTACGGCACGAGCCCCAACCGCGACCTGCTCGCGTTCGGGGCGGCGAACGTCGCCGCCGGCGCGACGGGCGGATTCGCGGTCGGGTCGTCGACCTCCCGCACCGCCGCGATGGACCAGGCGGGATCGCGCACCCAGCTGCCGTCGCTGGTCGCGGCGGTCGGCACTCTGCTGCTGCTCGTGTTCGGCACGGGACTGCTGGAGCACATCCCCTCGCCTGCCATCGGCGCGATCGTGGGGGTCGCGATCATCCCGCTGCTCGGCATCCGCGAATTCGGGGAGCTGTGGCGGCAGGACCGGTTCGAGTTCGCGATCGGCGCCGTCTGCTTCGTCGTGACCGTGCTGATCGGCGCGATCCCGGGCATCTTCGTTGCCTTCGTCCTCGCGCTGATCAACCTCGCCCAGCGGGCCTCCTCCCCCGCGATCGACGTTCTGGAGGCGGACGGCGACCCGCACTCGTCGCTGCTCGACCCGGCGCCGCGCGGGGCGACGACGGCCCCGGGCATCGTGATCATCCGGCTCGCCGCTCCCCTCTTCTTCGCGAACGGGTCGGTCTTCGCCGACGCCGTCAAGCGCGCGGTCACCTCAGCGAGCGGCGTCCGCAACGTCGTACTCGACCTCGAAGCGGTGACCGACATCGACGTAACCGGCGCCGAGGCCTTCGCCGGCCTGAAGGCCTGGCTGCACGACAACGGCGTCGCCCTGTCGTTCAGCCGGCCGCGCACCGAGCTCGTCGACTGGATGCGCGACCTCGGCGTGCTCGACGACGAGCGCCTCTACCCGACCAACCGGGCCGCGCTCGCGGACCTCGGCGCCCCCTCCGTCGGCTGACGGCCACGAGAAAGCAGGACACTATGGGACCGGTCATCGGAGACGTCATCCCGCTCGCGCTCGGCGTGGCGATCAGTCCCATCCCGATCATCGCGGCGATCCTCATGCTGCTGTCGCCGAAGGCGCGCGGGACCAGCCTGGGCTTCCTCCTCGGTTGGCTGCTCGGCATCGTCGTCGCCGTCGTGGTGTTCACCCTCCTCTCGTCGGTCCTCCCGCAGGGCGACCCTTCCGAGTCGAAGCCGATCCTCGGCACCGTCGAGATCGTGCTGGGCCTGCTGCTGCTCGTGCTCGCGGTGCAGCAGTGGCGCGGGCGCCCGAAGGTCGGTACCGAACCGGCGCTGCCGAAGTGGATGTCGGCGATCGACACGATGACGGGCGCCCGAGCGCTCGTGCTCGGCTTCCTCCTCTCCGCCCTCAACCCGAAGAACCTGCTCATGGGTGTCGCCGCCGGCGTCGCCATCGGCTCCGACGCGCAGACGACGGCGGAGACGGTCGTCGCGGTGATCGTCTACACGGTCATCGCCGCATCCACCGTCGCCATCCCCGTCATCGCCTACCTGGCCGCCTCCGCCCGGATGGCCCGGCCGCTCGAATCCCTGCGCGCCTGGCTGGTCTACAACAACGCCACCATCATGGCCGTGCTGCTCCTGGTGATCGGCGTCGTGCTGATCGGCAAGGGACTCGGGGAGTTCTGACGGCCCTCGAGAGTCTCGGCGTGGTGGAGAAGGCCACGGCTGCTGCTCCGCGCCCTTCAGGACGGGTAGCGCTCTGCCAAGGCGGCGAGCACCTGGGCGACGGAGGCGTCGACAGGTGTGCGCGCATCCACCGTTATCGCGCGCTCGTCCGCGCCCGGAGCCTCGAAGTCGCCCAGATGCGCACCCATCACGTCGTCGGTGACGTCGTGGCGGGCGAGGTCGCTGCGGTTCGCCGCGAGACGCGCGCGGATCAGCTCCTCCGGGGCGTCGACGAAGACGAGGGCCGTCTCGGCGTGAGCGCGGGCGGCGAGCTCACGCCAGCGGTCGCGGAGGAACCGCGGCGAACTCGTGTCGTCGACGACGACGGCGCGTCCTGCGCTGAGCGCTTCTTCGACACGAGCCGACGCTTCGTCGTTGGTGCGCATCCATTCGGACACCGGGATGCCGTCGCCGCCGCGCAGTCCACGCTCTTCGTTGATGGCGTCGAGGCTCACCCGGTGCGCCCCGAGCCGGTCAGCCAGCGCGAGCGCGAGCGTCGACTTTCCGGAGAACGAGCGCCCGCACATGACAACCAGCAGAGGTGCGTTGCGGGTGGTCACCGAGTCGCCCGCGTCGACGGGCTGGACGGAAGCCAGCCGACCGTGCGGAGGATGTCGACCGCGACCTCCTCCGGCGTCCTGCCCGTCGTGTCGATGCGCATCACGGACTCGGGGGCGTGGGCTTCCAGCCGTACCGCAGCTGCCGCACTGCGCGCCAGGTGGGCGTCGAAGGATGCGCCGCGCTCGCGCTGGGCCAGCCGTCCCCGGACCGCTTCGTCGCTGCCCTGCAGGAGGACGGCCGCGATCTCCGCATCCTCGCCGAGTGCCTGCCGCAGCTGCGGGATCGTGACCACGGCCGCCGTGTTCGTGTAGACGAGGCGGCCGTATCCCAGGTCGCGGTAGTTGGTCCACATCGCGGCGAGGTTTCGCTCCGCGAGCAGCGCTTCCGGATACGCGCCCCACGGGGCTGGGTGCGCCAGGTCGAGGTTGTCGCCCTCGATGATGGCGTGCGCGACGTCGCCGGCCGAGAGGATGTCGTGGATCGCCAGCGCGACCGTCGACTTGCCGACTCCCGAGCGGCCGCCGATCAGCAGCGCCTTCGTCGCAGTGGTGGTCGGCACGGTGGGAATCTATCCGAGGGCTCAACTGCTGTCCAGCCGGGAGCGGCGGCCGTCGCTACCCTGTGGCCTGTGCGCGCCAAGAAGCGACGGCTGCGTCGCCGTGACATCGTCAAGGACGCCATCGCCGGGATCGTCCTCGGCATCGAGAGCGTGCCGGACGGCCTGGCGTCCGGGCTGCTCGCCGGCGTCAATCCGCTCGCCGGTCTCTACGCGTACCTGTACGGGATGGTCGGCGCGGCCGTGCTCACGAGCAGCACGTTCATGGCGGTGCAGGCGACCGGGGCGATGGCCCTCGTCATCCAGGACGCGAACCTGGAGACGCGACCCGACCCGGACCGTGCGCTCTTCACGCTCGCCCTCATGACCGGGCTGGTCATGTGCATCGCCGGGTTGCTGAAGGGCGGACGGCTGATCCGCTTCGTCCCCGCCGACGTCATGACCGGGTTCATCACCGCGGTGGGCGTCAACATCATCCTCGGCCAGCTATCGGCGTTCACCGGCTACTCGGGGGAAGGCAGCAACCGGGTGACGCGGTCGATCGACCTGCTCCGGCACATCCCGCAATGGAGCATCCCGACCGTGATCGTCGGTGCCGTCACGATCCTCGCCATCGTCGTGCTGCAGCGCACACCGGTGGGCGGGTTCGGGCTCGTGATCGCGGTCGTCGTCGGGTCGCTAACGGCTGCCGCTCTGAATCTGTGGGTGGATGCGCGGGTGCCGCTGCTCGGCGACATCGTCGTGGTTCCGGCCGGGCTGCCGTTGCCCACCCTGCCGTCGATCGGCGATGTCCCGTATCTGCTGATCCCCGCCGTGTCCCTGGCGCTCGTCGGACTCATCCAGGGCGCCGGGGTGTCCGCGGGCATCCCGACGGCGAGCGGGCGGCCGGCGAACGCATCCCGCGACTTCATCGGGCAGGGCGTCGGCAACATCGTGTCGGGGCTGTTCCGCGGAATGCCCGTCGGCGGGTCGATGTCGGGGTCCTCTCTGTTGGTCACTGCGGGAGCGCGGTCGAAGCTGGCGCTGTTCGTCGCCGGGGTGACGATGGCGTTGGTCATCGTGTTCGCGTCGGGCATCGTGGCGCTCACGGCGATGCCGGCGCTCGCAGGGCTGCTCATGACGATCGGCTACGCGGCCATCAAGCCGAGCCGTGTCTACTCGGTGGTGAAGAGCGGGATCCTGCCCACAGCGGTCATGGCTGTCACCTTCGTGCTGACCCTTGTCATCCCGTTGCAGTTCGCCGTGCTCGCCGGTGTCGGGCTCGGCATCATCCTCTTCGTCGCCCGGCAGTCGAACCGGCTGCGGGTGCGGCAGGTGCACCTCGATGAGAGCGGGGGGATGCGCGAATCGGATCCGCCGGCAACCGTGGGCAGGCGCGAGGTGATCGTGCTGCAGCCGTACGGGAGCCTGTTCTTCGCGAGCGCGCCCTCCTTCGAGCGGCAGCTGCCGAAGGTCGATGAGGAGACGGAGGGCTCGGTGGTGATCATCCGGCTGCGCGGGACCGACGAACTGGACCTGGCGCTCATCGACTCCCTCCGCCGTTACGCGCGCAGCCTGGCCGCCGCCTCATCCCGGGTGAAGCTGGTCATCAGTGAGGCGGCGGTGCGCCAGCAGCTCGCCGCGAGCGGGCTCCTCGCGGAGCTCGGCGAGGAGAACGTGTACCAGGGCACCGAGTGGATCGGCAAAGCAGTGCAGCTCGCCTGGGCCGACGCCCAGCGCTCCGTCGCCCGCGAGTGACCCGTCCCTCGTATCGCCCACCGTCGAGTCCGCACAAACTGCACGCTGTGAGCCCCCGGAGCGTGCAAAGTTTGCGGACTCGACGGTGGGCGGAGGGGTGAGATGCGGAGGGTCAGGGGGCGGTGAGACGGCCGGGGGCCCCGTGGCCGGGGCACACGAGGCGCGGGCGGAGGGACGCGATGAGGTGCTCGGTTTCGAGCGCCTGGGGCTTGTCGCTCGTGAGGACGGACGGCATCTGGCGGAGGCGGCCCTTCGAGACCATCACCGCGTCGCCCGCGAAGACCACGCCGCGGTACTCGACGATGACGTGGCCCGGCGTATGGCCCGGCGCGGCGATCGCACGCACGCCGGGAACGATCTCCGTCTCCCCCGCGTCCGGCAGCTCGTGCAGGCTCGCCGGAACCTCGCTGGCACGCCAGACCCGCGCCAGGAAGCGGCGGAACCGCGTCGGCGGCGGTGTCTCGCTGCGGAGGATGTCGGCATCCCGAGCGCCGATCCACACCCGGGCTCCGGTCTCCCGCTGCAGCGCCGCAGCCGACCCCGCGTGATCGGGGTCGTAGTGGGTGAGCACGATGTCGGTGACCGGGCCCAGACCGTGCTCGTCCCGCAGCTCGGCGATCAGGGCGGATGCGCCACCGGGCGTCCCGGTGTCGATGACGACGGAGGCGTCGCCCGTGTCGACGAGATACGCGTTGGCGCCCGTGACCCTCCGCAAGCGGTAGACGCCGTCGGTGAGAAGCTGCATGTGCTCAGCTTCGCACGGTGCCGTGCCTGTCCGCACAGGTGCCCGCTGTCGTACTCTCGGCTGAGCGGACGGCGCACGGACAGCCGACTCGCCGCGGGCTCTCCGGCGAAAGGAGTCGCATGCTGAGCGTCATCGGGCAGCTCCTGCCGCTGGCCGTCGCGGTCGCGCTCAGCTCCGTGCCGATCCTCGCCGTGCTCGTCCTTCTGCTCGGCGCCGCCCGGCCCCGCGTGCCGACCCTGTTCGTCGTCGGATACGTCGCGGGCCTCGTCACGATCACGTCGCTCTTCGCGATCTTCCTGCACGCCATCCCGGCGAACACCTCGGTCGGGCCGGAGCCCTTCGTCGGCGTCCTGGAGATCCTCGTCGGCGTCGCCCTGCTCGTCTACGCGGTCATCGAGCTGCGACGGCACCCGCAGGCGGCGGAACGCGAGACGCTCCCCCGGTGGATGGTGGCCCTCGGCAGGATGCGCTCCCTCCCCGCCCTCGGGCTGGGATTCGCGCTGAACATCCGGCCGAAGTCCATCCTGCTCGCCATCGCCGCCGGTCTGGTGATCGGGCCGGCGAAACTCCCGGTGTCCGAGGATGTCATCGTCATCGCCATCTACGTGCTCATCGGGGGCAGCTCGGTCGGCGGCCCGGCACTGTTCGCCCTCATCCGTCCCGACAAGGCGCGACCGGCGCTCGCCGCGACCGAACGCTGGCTCCTGCGTAACGACACGACGGTGGCGATCATCGTCGCGACCGTGATCGGGACGGTCATCATCGGCAACGGGCTCTCGCGCTTCTGAGGGCGGCCGCGATCGGGGCCGCGCGCATCAGGCCGGCGGCTTCTCCAACCCGAGCAGCGGATACAGCAGCCGCACCCCCTCGGTCAGTCCGCCCATCAGCGCGCCCCGTCCGTGCCCGCCGGTCGGCAGATCGGCGAACGCGGAGTCGATCCCGGCCGCGCGGGCAGCGGCAGCCGCTCGAAGGGCGACGTGGTGGTACGCGGGGTCGTCGCGGCAGGCGGTGAAGATCGCCGTCATGCCCGGATGCCGGAACTGCCGCAGCTTGACGAACGGCCTAGCCGCCTCGTACGCCTGACGGTCGCCGCCGAACTGGTCGCGGAGGGTCGCGTCGGGATGCTCGGCACCGGGGAACTCCTCCCCCGAGATGTCGAGGATGCCGCCGTACAGCTCCGGATGGTCGATCGCGAACGACAGCGCGCACAGCCCGCCGTTGGAGTACCCGGCCACCGTCCAGAACCGGTGGTCGCGCGTGACCGGGAGGTGGCCCTCGGCCCACGCCGTCACATCCGTCGTCACGTAGGTCTCGGCCTTCCCGAACCGCGCGGTGTCGAGGCACAGCGTGTCGTCGTACGGGCTGCCCAGCTGGTCGGCGACGACGACGACCGGCGCGAGGCCGTGGTGGGTGGCGGCGTACTGGTCGAGCACCTCGGCGATGGGCTCCGGGTCGGGATTGCCGGGCTGCCCCATCATCATGACGATCAGCGGAAGGGCGGGTGGATGCGCGACGCGTGCCGCCGGCGGCAGGTACAGGCCGGCATCCCGCGCGTGGAATCCGCTCGTGGTCGCCGGGATCTTCGCGGTGCCGACCAGCCCGTGCGCGGGCATGTCCGCCGGCGGCGTCCAGTGCTTCCAGAGCGACGAGTCGTATCCCGTGGAGGCGAGCGCGGGCGGGGCGAGTTTCAGCGGCTTCTGGACGGCGATGGCGAGAACGCTGCCGAGGGTGCGGTTGAGCCCGTAGTTGGCGTTGATGCCGACGCCGGCCGCCAGGAGGAACACCGGGACGGCGGCGATCGCGACCGCCGTGCGCCAGGCGGGGCGCCTCCGGATGCTGACCACGGCGATGGCCACGCCGACGAAGGCCACCGCCATCCAGGCGTAGTTGCCGAAGCCCAGCGACTCGCCGAACAGGTTCAGCCAGCGGATGCAGATCAGCCAGGTCGCGACGGCGGCCAGGATTCCTCCCACGACCGCGAGCGCGATCCGCAGCAGCCAGCGCATCGACGGGCGGCGGAGCAGCAGCCCGACCAGCAGCGCGGCCGCCAGCGCGAACACCACCACGGGCACCGGTCCATCGACGACGTCCAGCGCCAGCAGTCCGTCGAACACGCGGCCCCCTCGTTCCCCCCGGACCGCAGGACGGGCCCCTCAAGCAGCTCGACTATACAAGTGTTCGCCGAACGAACAGCCCGGGGTCATCGGGAGAGTCTGCGGAGGCTCGCAGATCGACAGTGCGCGCCCCCCGAGCACGGGTCTTGCGAGAGAGAAATATTACCGTAGAGTGACCGGGACGGATTTTTGCATGCATGCAGATCGGCGGCGAGAGGAACCCGTGAGCGACGAACGACAGAGCCGCCCCGAGCCCGAGGATGTGGCCCCGCAGGCCGCTCCGCCGATCGACACGTCGACGCCCCCGGCGCCCCCGGCGCCTGCAACGCCCTCGGCTCCGCGGCGCCGCGGCCGGTTCTGGATCGTCGCGACCGCAGCCCTCCTGCTGATCACCGGTGGGACGCTGGCTGCGGGATGGGGTTGGCGCGCTCTCGCCGCGGAGGCCGAGTCGCAGGCGCACCGTGAACTGGTGGCCGCATCCACCGCCCTGGACGACGTCACCGACCGCCGCGGAATGGCGATCGACAAGGCGCGAGCGGCGCTGTTGTCGCTGTCTGCATGGGGTGTGAAGCAGCGTCCGGACTACCTGCAGGAGTCGACGGCGAAGGCGCTGTCCGATGCTCAGGCGTCACTGACGAAGGCGTCGAAGGGTCTGAAGTTCACTCCGTTCGACCCGCCGCAGGTGGCCGCCGGCAGCCCCGACCTGATGCCGTGGAGCGTCTCCGCCGACGTGCAGCGCACTCTCCAGCTCGCGAAGCAGGAGGAGACCACCCGCCGCACGCGGGCGGCGGAGCTGAAGGCCCTGACCGCCGCGCAGAAGGCCGTGTCGACCAGCGCGGCCGCGGTCTCCGCCGAGCTCACCGCGCACGGCGAGCAGGTGCTCACGGCCGACACCTCCGCGACCTACGAGAGCAAGGTCACTCTGCGGCACGCCATCGACGACGCGAAGGCGGACGTCTCGGCGGCCTCGACCATCGACGGTTCGCGCCTGCTCGCCGTGATCTCCGCGATCGACGGCGTCAACACGGCGCAGGCCGCCGGCGAGGCGGCCAAGCAGGACCCGGCGTATCCGGTACGCGCGCAAATGGAGGCCTACGCCCGCTCCATCGCCCACGGCGTCACCCTCGACTTCCAGTGGCACGAGAAGGTCAGCGGCCTGGGCGAGGGCTGGTACTCCGGGACGACGATGTACCACGAGGGCGACGGCGGCTGGGCGACGATCGACCTCAACTTCAGCCTGCAGGAGGGCTGGACCTACGGGGACATCAACGCGAAGGCCCTGATCACCCACGAGGTCGGCCACGCGCAGGTCGTCCGTCCGGAGTGCAAGCCGCTGTTCGACGGTCCCACCTTCCAGGGCGACGACGAGATGTGGGCGACGGCGTGGGCGATCGCGATGGGCTTCGACGTGCCGGGCTCCGGCATCGAGGCCTACGGCCGCCCGAGCGACCAGCAGATCGCGGTCGCCGGGCAGTGCCGCTGAGGGCCCGGCCGCAGGCGCTTCAGACGAGCAGCGCGCCGCCGTCGACGGGGATGGACGTCCCCGTCATGAACTCCTGGGTCATCGCGTAGACGAACGCCCGGGCGATGTCGTCGACCTCGCCGACGCGACCGACGGGCAGGACGGCAGCCTGCTGGTCGTACATCGCCTGCTGGTCGTCGGCGCTCATCCCGGACCACAGCGGGCTGCGCACGATGCCCGGCTCGACCACGTTCACCCGCACAGGCGCGAGCTCGACCGCGAGTGCGCCGGCCAGGCTCGTCATCGCGCCGCACAGGCTGGAGGCGACCGCCCATCCTGCTCCGGGCCGCGTGCGGGCGGAGCCGGACGTGAGGGTGATGGATGCGCCGGGCGCCAGATGACCGAGCGCCGAGCCGACCGCGTTGAGCGCACCGAAGTAGCGCACCTGGAAGAAGCCGCTTGCCCGGTCGAGGTCGAGTTCGTCGATCGGCATCAGGCTCAACGGCTCCCCCGCCGTGTAGACCAGGTGATCGAGTTCTCCCGTCTCTGCGAAGAACGCCCGCAGGTCGGCGGAGTCGAGGACGTTCACCGCCCGACCGGATGCCGTGGGCAGCTGGGCGAGCGCCGCATCCACACTCGATGTGCGGCTGGATGCGATGGTCACCCGTGCGCCGGCGTCGAGCGCCGCGCGGGCCGTCGCCAGGCCGATGCCGGAGCTTCCGCCGATGACGACGACGTGCGAGTTCTTCAGAGACATGGGGGTTCCTTTCGGTGGGACGGATCCAGTGTTCCGCCGAGCCGACGCGAGCGTCCAAGACCTCTTCCGCCTCCGGTGACACCCGATGGGTATCAGTGGCATCATCGACAGATGAACACCGACCTCGATCTGCGGCGACTGCGCTATTTCGTCGCGGTCGCCGACACGCTCAACTTCGGCCGTGCTGCGGAGGCGCTGATGATCGCGCAGCCGGTGCTCTCGCGGCAGATCCGGGTGCTCGAGGCGGAGCTGGGCGTTCAGCTGTTCGTGCGCGACACCCGGGGCACGCAGCTGACGGAGCACGGGCGGATGCTGCGCGACGAGGCCGAGACCCTGCTCGCCACTGCGGCCGCCGTCCGTCGCCGTGTCGCCGTCGCGGCTCGCGGCGAGACGGTGTTCACCGTCGGATTCATGCCGGGACTCACGGTCACCGGTGCCGTGCGCGCGTTCCGCGAGACGCATCCGGAGGTGACGGTCGAGGTCATGCGGACGACGTGGGAAGAGCAGTCGCGTGTCCTCCTGGACGGCCGCGCCGATGTCAGCTACCTGCGCGAACCCTTCGACGCCGGCGGCATCGCCTCGGTTCGTCTGTTCACCGAACCACGGGTCGCGATGCTCCCGTCGACGCATCCGCTCGCGGCATCCGCCGAGGTGCGACTCGCCGACCTCAGCAGCGAGCAGCTCCTGCAGGACCCCGCCGCGGTGCCCGAATGGACGGCGACCGAAGGGGGCTCGCGCCGCGGACGGGCGCCAGGGCGCAGGCCCAGCCGCACGGTCGAGGAGAAGCTCGAGCTGGTCGCGATGGGAGCGGGAATCGCCGTCCTCCCCCTCTCGACCGCCACGTTCTACACGCGCCCGGATGTGCGGGCTGTGCCGGTTGCGGACCTGGCGGAGACCGCGGTCCACCTGGGCTGGGAGGCCTCTCGGCGCTCGGCGCTCGTGGAGGACTTCGTGGCGGTCGCGTCCACCGCCGACGTCATCCGATCGGAGGATGCGCGCTCGCACGTCTGATTGAAATAGTGGATGCATGAGCATCCGCAGGTCAGTGACTCCCCCGCGCCGAACATCCGTCCATCGTCTCGGCGGTCTCCGCCTCCTCGCCGGGGCCGTCGTCGGAGCGCTGCTGCTGACGGGGTGCGTGTCGGCGGCGAAGCCGAAGATCGTCCCCCCGACCACCCTCAGCTCGCACACGGACGAGCAGGTCGCCCCCGAACTCGAGCCGTACTACAAGCAGGATGTGTCGTGGGCCCCGTGCCTCGACCCGGGGATGCAGTGCGCCGACCTCATCGCGCCCGTCGACTGGGCGAACCCGGGCGGAGAGCGCATCACGCTGGCGATCGCGAAGCGGCCGGCGGAGAGCGGAAAGGCGCGCGGTTCGATGCTGATCAACCCGGGCGGCCCGGGTGGCTCCGGCATCGAGTTCCTGCGCGGTTTCCAGGGCTCGAAGGGCGTCATGTCCGACTACGACGTGGTCGGGTTCGACCCGCGAGGGGTCGGTGAGTCGACCCCGATCGTGTGCTTCACGGACGATCGGGACCGCGACCGCATGCTGTCCGGCACGTTCCGCGACCCGTACGGCTCTGCCGGCTGGGAGAAGGAGCTCGACACGCGCCAGAAGGCGTGGGTCGACGCGTGCGTGAAGAACACCGGCCCGCTGCTGGCGCACATCGACACCGCCAGCGTGAGCCGCGACCTCGACATGATGCGAGCCGTGCTCGGCGACGAAAAGCTGAACTATCTGGGGATCTCGTTCGGAACGTACATCGGCAGCGTCTATGCGGCACTCTTCCCCGCCAAGGTCGGACGGATGGTGCTCGACGGCGCCGTGGAGCCGCCGTACGGCTCGTTCGAGAGCAGTGTCCGGCAGGCCGCCGGCTTCGACCGAGCGTTCGCCGCGTACCTCACGAAATGTCTGAAATCGGCCGACTGTCCCGTACAAGGCCCTCTGGCGAAGGCCAAGAAGCAGGCGCACGAGCTCATCCTCAGCGTCGACCGCACGAAGCTGAAGGCGTCCGACGGCCGGCTCCTCGACTCGTCCACGGTCGTGGACGCGATCGCCTATAACCTCTACGCCGAGTTCGCCTGGGACACCGTCACCGAGGTTCTGCGGGCAGTGAAGAAGGGCGACGCGGGACCGGTCTTCGAGCAGGCGGACAGCTCCAACGAACGTCTGCCGGACGGCGAGTACTTCGGACGTCTGATGGATGTGCTCGTCGCCGTGGGGTGCGCGGAGCCCACCCGTGACGACAGCCCGGGCTTCCAGGAGGGCATCGACCGGATCAGCAAGGCCGCGCCGGTGCTCGGCTCCATCGGCGTGTACGACAATTTCGCGGCGAGCGAGAAGGCGTGTGCGCACTGGCCCTACCCCAAGCCGACGGAGACCCTGGACTTCACGGCGCCGGGTGCCGCTCCCATCCTCGTCCTCGGCACCACCGGCGACCCGGCGACGCCGTACTCGCAGGCCGTCGCGTTGTCGAAGCTGCTGTCGAGCGGGGTCCTGGTGACGCTCAAGGGCGAGGGCCACGGAGCTTACGGGCGCAAGGTCGGCTGCATCGACGGCATCGTCGACGACTACTTCGTCCGAGGGACGGTGCCGACGTCGCAGCCCACCTGCTGAGCTGCTGGCTTTCCGGCGCCCGTCCGCATCCCTAGGGTGCAGACATGGATGGCGATGTCACGTTCGAAGCGGTGATGCAGCGACCGGGTCTGGTCGATGCGGTGATCCGACTGACCGCGGGCCCCGGACAGCCTCCCGCGGCTCTGCGGGGCCGGGCGCGGTACCGGGACGACGAGGTGTGGGAGGTGTTCGTCCTCGACGACAGCACCGACTGGCCCCGCCGCGCGGTGTACCGGCTGGTGGACCGGATGGACGACGACGGCGACCCGCTCCCGGAGGAGGCCTGATGCGGACGGCCGAGCGCATCTCGCGCTTCCGGGCTCGCGCGGCGCAGCTGCCGGTGGTCGCCTTCGGCCGACCGGGGCCGGAGCGCGAGGACGTCACGCGTCACATCCTGGATGGAGCGCGGATGGCGACCACCACTCCCCTCGCCGACTACCTCCGCGACGGGGAGCCGCTTCCTGTGCCCGGCACCCGCTACCAACTGGTCGACTCGACCGACGAGCCGGTCGCGATCGTCGAGCTGGCGGCCGTGACCACCTGCCGCGTCGACGACGTCGACCTGGCGCCCGCGCGCCCCGCCGTCGCGGGTGGGACCGACGATGCGGCGGCCCGTTGGCAGACCGCCCACCGTGCGGCCTGGCCCGGCATCGACGGCGATACGGAGATCGTGGTGGCGGAGTTCGAGGTCGTCGAGCTGCCCAGCCGTCACCGGGCCGGTTCACCGGCCGCAACGTCACCGGCCATGCCGTCGTCGGCCTCCGAGGCGCCCGCACGCAGCCGTGCCGCATCCTGACCCGGCGACTGCCCGAACGTGCGGCGGTACTCGCGGCTGAACTGCGAGACGCTGCCGTAGCCGACCGCGGAGGCGACCTCCGCGACGGTCGTGTCGCCCTCGGCGAACAGGATGCGCGCCCGCCGCAACCGCAACGCCTTCTGCCACTGGATCGGCGTCAGCGAGGTCGCCGCGCGGAAGTGCCGATGGAAGGCGGACACGCTCATGCCGCTGAGCCGCGCCAGCGCCGCGACGGACACCGGCTCGGCGAGATTCTCACGCAGCCACGTCGTCGCGCGCGAGATGTGGGCGATGCCGCTGTCCGCCGAGCCGATCTGCCGCACCAGACCGCCCTGCGGCCCGGTGAGGAGGCGCCACACGATCTCCCGTTCGGTCGGCCCGCGGAGAGCTGCGGCATCCGCCGGGGAGTCGAGCAGCCGCATCATCCGGATCACTGCGTCGACGAGGTCGTCCGAGGCCTCCCCCACCGCCATCCCGGTGAAGCGCGGAGGGTCGGCCACGTCCACCGTGTCGAGGAGCAGACCGGCGATGACCGCCGGACGCAACGCCATGCTGAAGACTACGAACGGGTCGTCGGGGCTCGCCTCGGCGACGTGACCCGTGACCGGGAGGTCGAGGGATGCGACAAGGAACTGCCCAGGCCCGTAGACGAAGTCGACGTCGCCGACGCTCGTGCGCTTGCGGCCGCCCGCGAGCACGGTCACGGAGGGATGCGTCATCGTCGCCCTCGGGCGCGTTCCGTACTCCACGACGCCGATGCTCACGCCATCGACCACGTCGCGGCGGACCGCTGCCGCGGCGCTCCGCAGGATGAGCGCGCGCAGCTCCTCCAGTCGTTCCATGGCTCGTAGCGAAGCACAGCGGCTCGGTGGCGGCAACGCGAGGGTGCCCGATCCGGTCGAAGTCGGCAGGATCGGGCAGCCCTTCGGCAGGATCGTGGTCGTCGCGCACGTCGTCCGGCTGGTGGCATGGAGACATCCGCTTCTGGAGGAGGACACGATGAGACGACGGACGTTCGGAGCGACCGGATGGTCGGTGAGCGAGCTGGCGCTGGGCACGATGATGTTCGGCGCGATGGGGAACACCGACCATGACGACAGCGCCAGGATCATCAACCGGGCACTCGATGCGGGCATCAACCTGGTGGATACCGCAGACGTGTATTCGCAGGGCGAGTCGGAGGAGATCGTCGGCGCGGCCATCTCCTCGCGACGCGACGAGGTGGTGCTCGCGACGAAGTTCGGACTCCCGATGGGCGAGGACGCCAACCAGTCCGGCGCCTCACGCCGCTGGATCGTGCAGGCGGTGGAGGGAAGCCTCCGCCGGCTGAAGACGGATCGCATCGACCTCTACCAGCTCCATCGGTACGACTGGAGGACCGATCTGAGCGAGACCCTGTCGGCGCTCGACGACCTCATCCGTGCCGGCAAGGTGCTCGCCGTCGGCGCGTCGACCTTCGCCGCCGAGAAGATCGTCGAGGCGCAGTGGGTCGCCGAACGGAACGGTACCCATCGTTTCGTGAGCGAACAGCCGATGTACTCCATCCTCGGGCGGACGCCGGAGCGCTCGGTCTTCCCCGTCGCACAGCAGTTCGGGATGGGCGTGATGACCTACAGCCCGCTGCACGGCGGGTGGTTGTCCGGCCGCCCGCGGACCGAGACGGCGCATCGCGCCAGGAGCCGGGCAGCACTGTACGACCCGGAGACGGAAGCCGGCCGCCTGCGCGTGCGGGCGGTCGACGAGCTGCAGACGATCGCGGCCGACGCCGGCCTCACGATGCCGCAGTTGGCGATCGCGTTCGTGACCTCACATCCCGCTGTCACCGCCGCCCTCATCGGGCCGCGGACGCAGGAGCAGCTCGACGGCCTGCTCACGGCTGCCGACATCGTGCTGGGCGATGACGTGCTCGACCGCATCGACGCGGTCGTCGCGCCGGGCGCCGAGGTCAACGACGATAGCTACAACGCCACGCCCCCGGCACTCGCCGAGCGCGCACTGCGCCGGCGGTGACGGATCGGCGACGACGAGACGACGCGACGACGAGAGGACGCACCATGACCACCCCGCTGACGTTCGAGGTCTACACGGAGCGACGCGAAGGACTCACCCGCGACCTCCCGCCCGGCAACGAGGAATGGCGATGGGTCACCAACACGGCGACCCTCATCGTCGGCGAACATGAGGCCGTGCTGGTGGACACGTTCGCGACCATCGCGCAGAACGAGCGGCTGATCGAGTGGATCCGGTCGCGCGACATCCCGCTCGCCGCCGTCTATCTGACCCACGGTCACGGTGACCACGCGTACGGGGTGAGACAGCTGCGTGCCGCGTTCCCCGGCGTGCGGGCGCTGGCCACCGCGGGCACCGTCGCCGAACTGGAGGTGCAGGCGCGGCCCGAATGGCGGGACGACTTCTGGGGCCGGCTCTTCCCGGGCCAGATCCCCGAGGTGGAGTTCCCCGAGGTCGTGGAGGGTGGCTTCAGCCTGGAAGGACACGACCTGATCGTGGTGGAGGCCGGCCACACGGACACGGAGGGGACGACCTCGCTGTGGGTGCCCGACGCCGGACTCGTCGTCGCCGGCGACGTGGTCTACAACGCGACCTACCCGTACCTCGCCGAGACGACGGCGGAGACGCGCCGCACCTGGGTGGCCGCCCTGGAGCGTCTCCGTGCCCTGGAGCCGCGGTGGGTGGTCAGCGGGCACAAGCAACCGGACCGCCCGGACTCGCCCGCGGACATCGAGGCGACCATCCAGTACTTCCGCGACATCGAGGAGACCGAGACGACGCCGGGCGACCCGCTGGGCTTCTACGAGAGGATGCTGCTGAAGCAGCCCGGGCGCGCGAACGTCGGCTCGCTGTGGGGTGCGGCGAAGGCGATCACCGCCGAGCGCGGCTGATACTGCTCAGAGCGCGAGCGGCGGCCGTTCGACTCCCGGCGTCACGGCGTCCGCGGGGTCGTCGCCGATCGCGAGGATCCGGTTGGCCGCGTCGACGTGCACAACGGTCGGAACGAACGTGCGGGCCTCTGCGTCGTCCAGCTGCGCGTAGGAGATGACGATGACCGTGTCGCCGACCTCCGCAAGGTGGGCGGCCGCACCGTTCACGCCGATGACGCCGCTGCCCGGCTCCCCGGCGATCAGATAGGTCTCGAAGCGCGCGCCGTTGGTCACATCCACCACGGCGACCTGCTCCCCCGGCAGCAGGTCGGCCGCCGCCATCAGGTCGCTGTCGACGGTCAGCGAGCCGACGTAGTGGAGGTCGGCGTGCGTCACCGTCGCGCGGTGGATCTTCGACTTGAACATCGTTCGGAGCACGCTTCCATCCAACCAGGTTGTCGTCGCTGCCATTCCCCCATGTAAAAGACCTTTGACATCGTGTCTGCTCACGCTTACACTCGCCATGTACAGAAACTTTGACATGACCGAGTGAGGTGGAGGCGGCGGATGTCGTTCGACGAGAAGAACTCGTGGGTCTACCTGGTGACCGCGGTCGCCGGGTATGCGACCTATCTGATCCTGCTGGCCGCCCTGGGCACCGACGTGTACGCCGCGCTCCTGCTGTGGACGGTCGGCGGGGCGATCGTGGTCAACATCCTGGCGCGGATCGTGCTGGCGGTCGGCAACCGCCGGGATGCGGGAAAGCGGGACCAGCGCGATCGCGAGGTGTTCGCGTTCGGAGAGCGCGTGGGGGGCGCGTTCGTCGTCATCGGCGCCGTCGCAGCGCTGATCCTCTCGCTCGTCGAGGCGCCGTGGTTCTGGATCGCCAACGCCGTCTACCTGGCGTTCGTGCTCTCCGCGATCGTCGGCGCCTCCGCCCGGCTGACCGCCTACCTCCGGGGGATGCCGGAATGGTGAAGCCCACGCGCGTGACCAACTCGCTTCGCGCGCTGCGCTTCGCCGCCGGCGAGATGACGCAGGCCGAGCTCGCGGATCGGGTCGGGGTCACACGGCAGACGATCATCGCCATAGAGCAGGGGCGCTACTCCCCCTCCCTCGAGATGGCCTTCCAGCTGGCGCGGGTGTTCGGGGTCCCCCTCGACGACGTCTTCCAGTACCCGGAGAACTGAGAAGCAGTACTGAGACAGGAGACCCCGATGGACACGAACGAGGGCCGCACGATGCGGGCCGTCACCCAGGACGCCTACGGACCGCCGAGCGCGTTGCGCGTCGAGCGCATCCCGGTGCCGGTGCCCGGCGAGAACCAGGTGCTGGTGCGCGTGCGGGCGGCCGGGGTGGATGCAGGCACCTGGCATCTCACGACCGGCCGACCGTACCTGATGCGGGCGATCGGATTCGGCTGGCGCGGCCCGAAGGCACGCGTGCGCGGTCTCGGGTTCGCCGGAGTGGTCGAGGAGATCGGCGCCGGCTCGCAGACTGCCTGGCGGGTCGGGGACGCCGTGTTCGGGTCGGCGGACGGCGCCCTGGCGGAGTTCGTCGTCGCGCCAGCGGACGACCTCGTGGCCGTGCCGCCCGGCGTCGGTTTCGAGGAGGCCGCTGCCGTGCCGATCTCGGCGGTGACGGCCCTCCAGGCGGTCACCGCGAGCGGCGCAGGCGCGGGCGACCGCGTGCTCGTCATCGGTGCGGCCGGCGGCGTCGGTCACATCGCGGTCCAGCTCGCGGCAGCCCGCGGAGCCCAGGTGTCCGGGGTCTGCAGCGGACCGAAGGCGGAGCTCGTCCGCTCGCTCGGCGCGCAGGAGGTCGTCGACTACACGACGACCGACATCCTGACGCTCGGCCGGGTCTACGACGCCATCATCGACACCGCCGGCAACCGTCCGCTCACCGCGTTGCGCAGCATCCTGAGCCCCGCCGGTTCGGTCGTGCTCGTGGGCGGCGAATCCGGCGGCCCGCTGCTCGGCGGCATCCAGCGGACGGCGGCGGCCGGGATGCTCAACCGCTTCAGCCGGCAGCGGCTGGTCGGCCTCATCTCGCGAGAGCGACCGGAGGACCTGCGCGAGCTGGCCCGGCTGCTCGGAGACGGATCCTTCCGGCCCGTCATCGACGCGGTGTATCCGCTCGAGGAGACGGGCGCCGCGGTGGCGCACATCGGCGAGGGACGCGCGCGGGGCAAGGTCGTCGTCGTGCCGTAACCGGCGGTGCGGTCAACTGCGCTCGTCCGCGGCGGCCCAGCCGGCCCTGAGCCGTCGCCACCGAGCGGGCGTCCATCCTGTCGCGGTCTTCCAGGCGCGGATGAACGCGGTGACGTCCGCGTAGCCGACGGCGTACGCGACCTCGGAGATCGGCAGCCGGGTCGTGAGCAGAAGGCGTTCGGCGGCCCCGAGCCGTACCCGGCGCAGGGTCGCCGAGAGTGAGACGTCCGCGTCCTCGAACGCGGCGAAGAGCGTCCGGAGCGATACGTGAAGACGCGCAGCGACGGCAGCAGCGGTCAGTCCAGGGTCGGCGTACTCGCGGTGGAGCAGGTCCGTCGCGTCCCGTACCAGCTGGGCCGCCGGAGCGCTTCGTTCGCGTGCGGCGCCCAGCTCCTCGTCGACCATCAGCCGCGCCGCCCGCACGATCCGCGAGGACAGCGACACCGGATCGTCGGCCGGCCGGACACCGCGGCCGACGGAACCGCGCAGCAGCCCCTCGAGCTCCCGGCGACCGGTGGACGCGACGTCCACCGACCGCACACCGAGCGAGGCCGGGAGCACCCCGCGTGCGGAGAGCAGAACGGTCGGGACCTGAACGATCGTCGTCCGGAACTCGTCCGGATAGACGAAGGAGAAGGGCCGGCTCGCGTCGTACATCGCCAGCTCCCCCGCGCCGAAACGCCTCTGCGTTCCGTCCTGTTCGAGGATGAGGCTGCCGCTGTGCACCAACTGCAGCTGGGTGCTCTCCATCGCCTCAGCGGGCACTTCGTCCAGGCGCGCCTCGACGCTCTGCGCGACGGACGCGATCTGCGACAACCCGACGTGACCGAACGAGTGCCGGTGCATGCGTCGATAGACCGCGCTCTCCGCGTGCGTCGTCGCGCGCATCTGCACGAGGACGCACGTCGGGTCGGTCGGCAGTCGCATCATCCCTCCGGGGTCGTCGTAGTCAGGATCGCACGCCGGCCGCGCTTCCGCCTCCACGACCCCGATTGCTAGGCTCGACCAATGGCTCGCCGTCGAGAGTTTGACGAGGATGCGTTTCTCGCGCGCAGCACTGCCGTGTTCTGGCAGAAGGGGTACACCGCGACCGCGATGTCCGACCTGGCCGAGGCGGCCGGTGTGGGCAACGGCAGCATCTACGCCGCGTACGGCTCGAAGCCCGAGCTGTTCCTTCTGCTGTTCGAGCGCTACTGCGAGAGCCGGGTGGACATCGTGCGGCATGCGATGGCCGAGGGCGCCACCGCGGAGGAGGCCGTACGGCTCTTCTTCCGCGCTGTGGTCGCGGATTGCGCCGCGCATCAGCCCAGCTGGGGGTGCCTGATGCTGAACAGCCTCGCTGAACTCGGCCGCGACTGGCCCGAGGTGGCGGCGGTCTGCGCTCGCGCCATCGCCGCCATGGAGCAGCTCGTCGACGAGCGACTCGCTCGCGACGGCATCCCGGAGGACGGCCGTGCGACACTCGCGGCCGAGATCGTGCTCGTCTCGCAGGGACTCATTCAGTTCAGCCGTGTCGAGGACGACCCGGAACGGCTGGCGAGCATCGCGGATTCGTCGCTCGCCCATCTGGCGCCGGCTCTGCAGGCTGCCTGAGCCGTCGCCGCTATAGCGGGCGTAAATCGGCTCATCGTGCAGACCTGGCGAAGCTTCGCGCGCATCTGAGACAATCTGGAGTGGTGAATCCAGTACGGCGCCTCCACGACAGGACCCTCCGCACATGAGCGACTCCAACGCCGCCCTCGGCGCCTACCTCCGCGCCCGCCGCGACGCCCTGCTTCCGGAGGACGTCGGACTCCGCTCCGAACCGCGCCGTCGCGTGCGTGGCCTCCGCCGCCAGGAGGTGGCCGGGATGGCCGGCATCAGCCCCGAGTACTACCTGCGGCTGGAGCAGGGACGCGACCACCAGCCGTCGCCGCAGGTCCTGCTGGCGCTCGGCCGTGCGCTGCAGCTCGACGCCGACGCGACGGTGTACCTGTTCCGGCTCGCCGGGCAGACGGTCCCCGCCCGGCACACCGCGGACTGCCCGCCGGCCCTCAGCGGGACCCCGGCAGACGTGCTGGACAACGTGAACGTCCTCCTCGACCAGTGGACGATGGCGCCCGCGTACGTGGTCGACCGCAACCAGGACGTGCTGGCCGTGAACCACCTGGGCCGCGCGTTCATCCCGCTGTCCCTGCCGCCCGGCGCGAACATGGTCGAGGCGATCGTCGACGCAGCCCTGTCGGCGGGCGACGACCGACGGCCCTATTGGCAGCGGGCGGTGCGCGGGGCCGTCGCCAGCCTCCGCTACCACGCCGAACCCGACGACCCGCGGCTGCAGCTGCTCGTCGCCGCACTGTCCTCGCGCTCCAAGGACTTCCGCGACGTCTGGGCGAGCCACGAAGCGCGCCCGCAGCGGCGCGGCGTCGCGCTCGTGCACATCGAGCCGTTCGACTACATCCCGTTCCGCTGGCAGACGTTCGAGGTTCCGGGAGGCGGCCAGCACCTGACGACGTTCTTCGGCCACCCCGGCTCCCCGGCGGCCGCGGCGATCGAGTACCTCCAGGCGAGACTGCGGGTCGATCGCGCCCTCGACTCCGCCGACGTCACCGTTCCGACGCCGGACGAGCTGATCGAAGACGAGCCAGGCCTCGGACGGTGACCCCGAGAGGGCCACGACACGGCTTCCGTGCCCCTCTTAGCGTGGCGATCGAACCCCAACGAAAGGATCGGCGTCATGGCCACACCCACCATCGTCCTCATCCACGGAGCCTTCGCCGACGCGGCGAGCTTCGCTCCTGTCACCCGCATCCTGCTCGACCAGGGCCACACGGTGCGCGTTCCCGCGGTCCCGAACCGCAGCCTCCTCGGCGACTCGGCGTACATCCGCTCGGTCGTCGAGCAGATCGACGGCCCGGTGCTCCTGGCGGGCCACTCCTACGGAGGTGCGGTGATCACCGTCGCCGGTGCGGCGGACAACGTCGTCGGTCTCGTCTACATCTCGGGATACGCACTCGACGAGGGCGAGAGCCTCGGGCAGCTGCAGGGCGGCTTCCCCGACTCCGACCTCGCCGCCAACCTGGTCTACACGCCGTTCCCCATCGAGGGCTCCGAGCCCGGGACCGACGTGTCGGTGAAGGTGGATGCGTTCCCGGACGTGTTCGCCGCCGGCATCGACCGCGAGGTCAGCGAGGTGCTCGCCGCGTCGCAGCGTCCGCTCGCCGCACTGGCGTTCAGCGAGACCGCCCCGGTCGCGGCCTGGAAGACGAAGCCGGGATGGGGCATCGTCTCGTCGGCCGACCACACCATCAACCCGGATGTCGAGCGCTTCGGCTACAAGCGGGCCGGGCTGCGCTCGGTGATCGAGATCGACGCGCCGCACCTGGTGATGCGCTCCCACCCCGCCGAGGTGGCGAAGGTCATCGCCGACGCCGCCGCCGAGCTGGCCTGAGCGACGGGAGCGACCAGCATGGCGACAGCCAACCCGCACGGCTACGCACTCGAGGCCGCCGCGCAGGCGTTCTGCGAGGCAACCGCGAACCCGCCCTTCCTCTACCAGCTCCCGCCGGAGGAGGGCAGGAAGGCGGTCGACCAGGTCCAGGACTCCGAGATCGCGAAGCCCGCCGTCGATGAGAAGTGGATCACCGTCGACGGCGGTCCGACCGGCTCCGTTCCTGTCCGGATCGTCCGGCCGCAAGGCGCATCCGGTCCCCTTCCGGTCGTGCTGTACACGCACGGCGCCGGCTGGGTGTTCGGCGACGCCCACACCCACGACCGCCTGGTCCGCGACCTCGCGGTCGGCACGGGGGCCGCGGTCGTGTTCCCGGAGTACACGCGCTCCCCCGACGTCCGCTACCCGGTCGCGAACGAGCAGTCGTACACCGTGGCGAAGTGGGTCGTCGAGCACGGTGCCGACGAACAGCTCGACGGCACCCGCATGGCGATCGCCGGCGACTCCGTCGGCGGCAACATGGCCATCGCCCTCACGCTGATGGCGAAGGAGCGCGGCGACGTCGTATTCCGCGGCCAGGTGCTGTTCTATCCGGTGACGGATGCGGCGTTCGACGACGGCTCGTACCGGGAGTTCGCGGACGGCTACTGGCTCACCCGGGATGCGATGCGCTGGTACTGGGACCAGTACACGACGAGCGCCGACGAGCGCGCGAGCATCACCGTCTCACCGCTGCGGGCGACCGAGGAGCAGCTCGCCGGGCTTCCGCCCGCTCTCGTCATCAACGCGGAGTGCGACGTGCTCCGCGACGAGGGCGAGGCGTACGCGGCCAAGCTCCGCCGGGCCGGTGTGACGGTCACGGGTGTGCGGTACGAGGGCATCATCCACGACTTCGTGATGGTCAACAGCATGCACGACACCCCGCAGGCGCGTGCGGCCGTCGCGCAGGCGGTCGCCTTCCTGAGCGACTGGCTGGCTTCATGAGCGGCGCGACGTTCGATCCGCTCGACTTCGCCATCGTCGAGCCGCGCACCTTCGAACAGCTGACCGTGGGCGAGGTCTTCCGGGCGCCGAGCCGCACGGTCACCGACGCGCACGCATCGGCGTTCCAGGCCGTGTCGGCCGACAACCACCCGGTGCACTACGACGAGGTGTGGGCGAAGGCGCACGGCCACAGCGCTCCCGTCGTGCACGGCCTGCAGGTGCTCGCCTTCACCGCTCCGGGGGCGACCCTGTTCCCGCATATCATCGGAGAGGTATTCATCGCGTTCACCGGGCTCTCGGCGCGCTTCCTCCAGGAGGTCCACGCCGGCGACACCCTCTACTCGCAACTGGAGATCACCGCCTTGACACCGGATGGCCCCAACGGAATCGTCACCGCAGCGGTGACCGTGCACAATCAGCGGTCGGAGGTCGTCCTCTCCGGCGAACACACCTACCTGTTGCGGCGGACTCCGCAGCCGGCGGAGGGATGATGGCGCCGGTCGCCGAGCCACGGGTGCAGCTCCCCGTCGACAGCTGGGTCGCCACGCGCGACACGCTCCACATGTGGACGCAGGTCGTCGGGAAGATCCGGATGGCGCTGACCCCGCCCATCAACCACTGGTGGCACGTCACGCTGTATCCGAGCGCCCGCGGGCTCGGCACCGGCCCCATCCCCCTCCCGTCGCGGATCCTCGACATCGAGTTCGACTTCGTCGACCACGAGCTCGTGGTGCGCACCAGCGACGGCGGCCTGCGCCGCTTCCCGCTGGCCGGGCACTCGGTCGCCACGTTCTACGCCGCGACGCTGGAGGCGCTCGCCGACCTCGGTGTGACCGTCGACATCCACGCGGTCCCCAACGAGGTGGCCGTGGCCATCCCGTTCGCCGAGGACACCCAGCACTGCACGTACGAGTCGGAGCAGGCGCGGGCGTTCTGGCGGCAACTGATCGACGCCCAGCGGATGCTGCTCGAATTCCGCTCGGGCTTCACCGGCAAGGTGAGCCCCGTGCACTACTTCTGGGGTGCGATGGATCTGGCGGTCACCCGGTTCTCGGGTCGGACCGCACCGCCGCATCCTGGGGGCGCGCCGAACTGCCCGGACAGCGTCATGCGGGAGGGCTACTCCCGCGAGCTGAGCAGCGCCGGCTTCTGGCCCGGCGGAGGCACCGAGGGCGCTTTCTACTCGTACGCGTACCCTGCGCCGGACGGGTTCGAGCGGACGCCGATGCCCGAGGGGGCGTTCTCCAGCGACGAGCTGGGCGAGTTCCTGCTGCCGTACGAGAACGTCCGGCGTGCGGAGGACCCGGAGGGGTTGGTCCGCGACTTTCTCGAGGCGACGTATCGAGCCGCCGCTGAGCTCGGGCGGTGGCCGGTGCCCGGTGGCGAGCTAGCGCATGGCGAGGTGACGCATGGTGAGGCGGCGCATCCCGTGACCGCGCTATGACCGCGCCCGCGAGCAAGACGGCGCCGGCCGCATCCCTCTCCCCTTGGGCGCCCCTGGCGATCTCGGTGTTCCGCGTGCTGTGGTTCGCGCAGCTCGGCAGCAACATCGGGACGTGGATGCAGACCGTCGGCGCCCAGTGGTTCCTGGTCGAATCGCACGCGGACAGCGTGGTGATCGCGCTGGTGCAGACGGCGAGCCTGCTCCCGGCGGTGGTGTTCTCGCTCCCGGCGGGCGTGCTCGCCGACTCGTTCGACCGCCGCAAACTGCTGATCTGGGGGTCGGCGGCCAGTGCTGTCCTCGCCGTGGGGCTGACCGTGGTCGCCGCAGCCGGTGCCCTCACCGCTCCGACGCTGCTCGGGTTCACGCTGCTGCTCGGGGTCACATCCACGCTGACGTCGCCGGCCTGGCAGGCGATCCAGCCGGAGCTCGTCCCGCGCGAGCAGGTGGTCGCGGCCGCTGCGCTCGGTGGCGTGACGGTCAACGGCGCCCGGGCGATCGGTCCGGCTCTCGCGGGCGTCGTGCTGTCGCTGTTCGGGACGCCCGTGGTCTTCGGGATCAACGCCGTCAGCTTCCTCGGAGCCGTCGCCGCGCTGCTGTGGTGGCGCCGGCCGCCGCAGCCCGGCCTCGACGACCGCGAGCGGTTCGGCCCGGCTCTGCGCGCCGGCGTCCGGTACACATTGTCGGCGCACCTCGTGCGGCGCATCCTTCTCCGCTCGGTGCTGTTCGCCTTCCCGGCCAGCGCGCTCTGGGCACTGCTGCCGCTCACGGCGACCCGCCTCGGGCTCGACTCGAGCGGATACGGCCTGCTGCTCGGCGCGCTGGGCGTCGGTGCCGTCGCGGGCGTCTTCCTGCTGCCCGTCGCCCGGAAGCGGTTCAGCGACAACGTCGTGATCTCGGCGAGTGCCTTCCTCTTCGCGTTGGGCACGGTCGCCGCCGCGTTCGCGCCCTTCGTCGTCGCGCTCGTCGTGCTCGTCGTGGCCGGGCTTGCCTGGATCGGCACCCTCACCGTCCTCAACGCCGCCCTGCAGCTGACGCTCCCGCAGTGGGTGCGGTCGCGGGCGGTCGCCGTCTACATCCTGTTCTTCATGGGCGCGATGGCGATCGGGTCGTTCCTGTTCGGCGTGCTGGCCCAGGCGGCCGGCACGACGACCGCGCTCGTCATCTCGGCCGTCCTGCTGGTCGTCGTGGCGCTCAGCGTGCGTCCGCTCCCCCTGCTTCCGGGCACGGCGACCATCGACCGGACCATCGCGAACTCGTGGCCCGAGCCGATGCTGGTCTTCGAACCCGACCCGACCGATGGACCGGTGCTGATCGAGATGTCGTACCGCGTGAGCGACGCCGACCGCGCCGCGTTCGAGCGGGCCATCCGGCTGGTGGCCGACTCCCGTAGACGCACCGGCGGCTACCGCTGGCGGCTGTACCGCAGTGGCGACCACCCGGACACCATGCTGGAGACGTTCCTCGTCCCCTCCTGGGGCGAGTTCACCCGGCAACGGACGCAGCGCTTCACCGGACGCGACCGGGAGCTCTGGGAGGCGGCGCGCGCATTGAGCAGCACCGAGCCGGTGGAACGGCACTACTTCCACGCTCCGTGATGCGGTAGCCTCGGCGGCGGATGATTTCTCACACCGTGATCCCCACAGGCGCCTGACGGCAGCCTTCCCTCGCGTGCGCGCGACGACGGTCTCGTGACGGCCGGGAGTCCTCGACTCCCCCGCCCCGGAACCCTTTATCGTCGACTCTTCAGGAGCACGCAATGACCCACATCCTCATCACCGGCGCGTCCGGTCGTCTCGGCGGCGCGGCCGTCCGATCCCTGCTCACCCTCCACCCCGCCGAGGAGGTGCATGCGCTCGTCCGGTCCGACGAGGCGGCCGGCCGGCTGCGGCGGATCGGAGTGGATGCGCGACACGCCGACTACGCCGATCCCGCGGGCCTCGCCACGGCCTTCCGCGGGATCGACCGCCTGCTGTTCGTCTCGAGTCCCGTGCTCGATCCGGACGAGCGACTCCGGCAGCACCGCGCGGTGCTCGCCGCTGCGGCCTCGCTCGAGCACGTCGTCTACACCAGCGTCCACGGCGGCGACCATGACCCTGCGCATGCGGCGACGGAGGCGGCCCTGCGCGAACGCGGCGCGGCGACGATCCTGCGCAACGGGTTCTACACGGAGCCGTTCGTCACGGCCGCGGTCGAACAGGCGGCGAGCGGATGGATAGGGTCGGCCACCGCATCCCGTCCGCTGGCCACCGCATCCATCGCCGACCTCGCAGAAGCCGCCGCCCGCGTGGTCGCCGATCCGCCCGGCGAGGAGCTGTGGGAGCTGCGTGGGCCGGCGTGGACCTACGAAGAGCTCGCCCGCATCCTGAGCGGTCTGCTCGGGCGGCCCGTCGCACACCGGGATGTGTCCGTGGCCGATGCGGGTCCGTTCGGGCCATTGCACGCCGCGGCAGCCGCGGGGGTGCTCGCGCACGAGACGGACGATCTCCGTCGGCTGCTCGGACGCGAGCCGCGGGGGGTCGGGGCGGTCGCCGCGAGCGTGGTCGAAGACATCGACGGTCATCTATGATTCGGGTACCGAGAGAATGCGAGGCCGCCGTGTCCGACCGCCCCACCGTCCTGTTCGTCTGCGTTCACAATGCCGGACGCTCCCAGATGGCCGCCGGATACCTCCGCGAACTGTCCGGGGGTCGCGTCGAGGTGCTGTCCGCCGGCTCCGAGCCCGCCGACCGGCTCAATCCCGCGGCCGTCTCCGTGATGGCCGAGGAGGGCATCGACATCGCCGGGAACACCCCGCAGATCCTGACGACGGATGCCGTGCGCGAGTCCGACGTGGTGATCACGATGGGATGCGGTGACACCTGCCCGATCTTCCCGGGCAAGCGCTACGAGGACTGGGACCTCACCGACCCCGCCGGTCTCCCGGTGGAGCAGGTGCGCCCGGTGCGCGACGACATCAAGCGGCGCGTAGAGGCCCTCATCGCGGAGCTGCTGCCCGCCGGCTGACCCTGGCCGTGCCGCTCGCGGCGCGGCCGGAAACGGAGGGGACGCCGGGCACGCTCGCCCACATCCCCTCCGTTTCCGGCGTTTCACGGGGTCAGGCTGCCGAATCGCCTCCGTTTCCCGCACTCGAACCTTCGCTCGCGGCGCGGTCGGAAAGGGAGGGGATGCTGCGGCGACACCCCGCCGCCGTGCCGGAACGGAGGACGTCCGCCGGGCCGGGCCGCGGGATGTCCTCCGTTTTCAGCGCGTGGGCGGAGGCTAGGCTCGGCCCGACGAGAGGGGTGAGGGGACGATGACGCAGTACCGCGCGGTGTTCGACGCCGAGGTGACGTTCTCGAACGAGGGCGGATTGCAGGCGCAGGGGTTCCGCGTCGACGTTCCCGGACCCGAGGTGACGCCCGAGGAGATCGGGCGGTTGTTCGTCACGTCGCTCGACCTGCTGATGACCGAGAGCGTCACCGTGCACGACGTCCGGATCATCGAGGAGGCTCACAAGGGCACGCGAGGCGGTCCGAGCGACCCGCGCAACCACTGACCGCGCGGGCGACCCGCAGCCCGGCTACCGCATCCCGAGCAGCTGACCCTCCAGCGTGGCCGCCAGCCACTGCTCGAAGTGCTTCGGCGTCCATCCGGCGTTGATGACGAGCTCGAGGTAGACGCCGCTCGCGGCGAACGCCCGGTACACCGCCTGGGCCTCGGCCAGAGGGACGACCAGCGCGTCCTCCACGGAGGCGATCAGGCTGTCCATCACGCGGTTGCGCGCGCGGAGCTTCGAGCGCAGCAGGGCCTGCGTCTCCGCATCCTCGTCCAGAGCGGAATCGAGGATGCGCACGACGTCGAAATCGGTCGAGTACAGCACCGTCAACCAGCGGGCCGCTCCCGCCATCCGCTCCCCCGGCTCCGGCAGTTCGAGGATCTCGCGGGCGAGTTCGCGGGCGCGCGCCCGCTCCAGCCAGCGCTCGCAGATCACGTTGAGGATCTCGCGCTTGGCCCCGTAGGCGGCGTAGACGGTCCGGGTGCCGACGCCGGCCTCCCGGGCGATCGCCTCGATGCTGGTCACCGCATACCCGTCGCGTGCGAACAGTGCCTGAGCGGCCGTCGCGATGCGGAGGCGCGTCTGCAGCGCCTGCTCCTGCCGGTAGGAGGATGCGGTCTTGACGTCGGCGTTCACGAGATCGATACTAATGGTGCAGTCAATGCAGTGTTACTGCACTGACCGCAGTGAAGGTGCAGACGAAGGAGTCCTCCCATGATCACCACAGACGCAGAACCGGCCGCGGTCGTCCTTCTGGAGCGGATGCTCCACGAGGGATTCGCCGGCGGCCGCACCGACATCGTCGACGAGCTCTGCTCCCCCGACCTCGTCGAACACCAGCTCGGGCTCGCCGGGACGGGCGCCGACGCCATCGCCAAGGTCAAGAAGGGCATGGCCGACGTGCACACCGCCTTCCCGGACCTCCGATTCACCATCGGGGACTGGGCCCAACGTGACGACATCGTCTGGGTGCGCGCCGAGGGTTCCGGAACCAACACGGGGCCCTTCCTCGGGGCGCCGACCGGGCGGCCGGTGCACTTCACCGTCATCGACGTCGCGCGTGTCGCCGAGGGGCGGATCGTCGAGCACTGGGGTGTGCCCGACCGCTTCGCGATCCTGCTTCAGCTCGGCCGTATCGAGGTCCCTCAGCCTCAGTGAACGGCGCCACGGCCTTCGCCTGGCGAGCTACTCCCCTGCGTCAACCAGGCGTGCGAGGTTGTCCAGCTCGTTCGCCCGGCCGGCCAGGAGCCGCTCGGTCCACACATCGTCGTGCAGCGGCTCGACCTTCATGATCACACGCGTCCCACCGTCGACCGGCTCGAGCTCGACCTCGGTCAGCTGCTCGTAGGGCTCGCGGCCGGGCACGAAGTCGATCAGGGAGCGGTACCCGAGCCGTGTCGGCCGCTCGACCGTCGTAAAGATCTTGCGAGATTCCGTGCTCAGCGGCATCCCGTTCTGCTCCATGAACGCCACGTGCTCGGGCGCCGTCGCCGTCATCGTGTAGACGAGCTCACCTCCGGGCCGCAGGTCGAGTGCGGACACGTCGGTGCGGAACCCGTCCGGCGCCCACCATTGCCCGATGCCCGCCGGGGTCGTCCAGAGTTCCCAGATGGTCTCGGCAGGGGCTGCGATGATCCGTTCGATCGTTTCCATAATTTGCTCCCTTGTTTGACCGCACGATATATTCGTTGCAACGAATGTGTCAAGCAATGATCGATCGGAGGGACGGATGGCGGTCGAAAGCGACCGGGTGCACGCGATCCTCGCGGTACTCGCAGAACCGACGCGGTTCCGGATCATCGAGACGCTGGCCATCCGCCCGCACACGGTCGGCGAGGTCGCCGCCGTCCTCGGGGCCTTGCAGCCTCAGACGACCAAGCACCTCCAGGCACTCGAGGCTGCCGGCGTGGTGCGTATCCACCGGCTGGGCCGGCGCAAACTCGCCTCCCTGAACCGAGCGGTCCTCGACGAGGTCGCCGACTGGCTCGGCGGTCTGTCGGCGGCGACTCCGGACGACGTCGCCCTCGCGCGATACGCAGACGCGGTAGCGGCAACCGAGGAGCGGCTCTCCGACGACGCGGCCGGTCACGCGACCATCCTGCACTTCCGTCGGACCATCCCCGCTCCTCCGGCACAGGTGTGGGAGGCCTGGACCGATCCCCGCCTCCTCGCGCAGTGGTGGGCTCCCCGGCATTTCGAAGTCGAGCGCAGCCAGTTGGATGCGACTCCCGGCGGTCGCGTCGAGCTCCGCCTGCGTGAGGCCGACGGCGCGCGTTACGCCTCGGCCGGTACGGTCAGTGCCGCGGAGCCGGGACGCCGCCTGGAGTTCACGCTCGCACCCCTCGGGCCTGACGGGAAGCCGCTGTTCGACGCCGTGCACGAGTTGACCCTGTCGGGCAGGACGCGTTGCCGCATGGAGCTCACGATCCGGGTGGCAGACGCGGATGCTGCAACCGCACCCATGATCGCCGGCCTCGAACCGGGGTGGACGCAGCTGCTGGACGCCCTGGCGGAGGTCGCGGCACGCCCGGCGTGACTCAGCGCGTCGACCCCGCCGTCAGCCCCGACACCAGCCTGCGCTGGAAGAACGCGGCCGCGGCGAACACGGGGATGAGCCCGATCACCGATGCCGCCGCGAGCTTGCCGTAGTCGGTGATCCGCTCCCCCAGCATCAGCGTCAGCACGACCGGGAGGGTCTGCGCGTCCGGCGACTGCGTGAGGAAGGCGGCGAGGAGGAACTCGTTGTAGTTGAGCACCGCGACGATGATGCCGACCGCGACGAGCGCCGGGGCGAGCAGCGGGGTGACGATGCTGACCAGCACGCGGAAGCCTCCCGCGCCGTCCAGCTGGGCGGCCTCGTCGAGCTCGGCGGGGATGCGCCGGGTGAAGCCTTCGAGCAGCCAGACGGCGACCGCGACGTTCGAGAGGGCGTAGACCAGGGTCAGTCCGGGGAGCGTGTTGTTGAGCGACAGGGAACGCAGCAGCGTGAACAGCGGGATGACCGCGACGATCGGCGGCAGCAGCCACGGGCTCAGCACGGTCGCCGCCAGCGTGCGCCCTCCCGCGCGGTACCGGGTGATCGCCCAGGCCGCAGGCACGGCGATGACGAGCGTCAGCGCAGCACCGGCCAGGGCGGCGACGAGGGAGTTGAACACACTCTGCAGCAGGCCGCCGGAGAGGGCGTTCACCCAGTTCTGCGGCTGCGGGTGTGCGGGGACGAGGAGGCCGGCGCCGACGTCGGCGCGCGACATCAGCGACACCGACACGAGGTACGCGATCGGGACCAGCGTGCCGGCGAGCACCAGCGCGAGCACGACGACCGCGGCGATGGGCCGGCGGTCGCGGGATCCGGCGAGCAGGCGGTCAGTCACGGTGGAGCCTCCTGGCGATGAGGATGACCGGCAGCGTCACGACGGTCACCACGACGGCGAGCAGCAGCGTGATGGCCGACGACCGGCCGAGGTCGAACTGCTGCAGCGCTGCCTGGTAGATCAGGTACGCGGGCATACTCGTGGAGGTGCCGGGCCCTCCCGAGGTCAGCACGAAGACCAGGTCGAACACCTTGAAGGCGAGCACCAGCCGGATGAGGAAGGCCGCCGCAATCGTGCCTGCGATGGCGGGCAGCGTGATGCTGCGGAAGAAGCGGAACCCGTGCGCACCGTCGAGCGCCGCGGCCTCGGCGACCTCGCGGTCCTGTCCGAGGAGTGCTGCGAAGACGAGGAGCGCGATCAGCGGCGTCCACTCCCACACGTCGGCGACACCGATCCCGACCAGCGCCCAGCCCGACGACAGCACGGCGACGGGCGCGCCGTGGTACCCGACCAGGCTCAGCAGCGTGTTGAGCAGGCCGCCCGACGGGTTGAAGATCAGCTTCCAGAGCACACCGACGATCACCGGCGGAGTGATCAGCGGCAGCAGCAAGAGGGTGCGGCTGAGCGAGCCGCGAGAGGTCGCGCTGCGCAACGCCAGTGCGGTGACGACGCCGAGCACCGTGCTCGCCGCCGACACCACCAGGGCGTAGACCACGTTGCGCGCGAGCGAGGCGGTCACATCCCCGTCCGTGAGCGCGTCGGTGAGGTTGGCCGTACCGACCCAGCTCTGCAGCGGCCGGCCGAGCGACGACTCCGACAGCGCGGTCAGCACGATGAAGACGAGCGGGTACGCGCCGAGCACGAGCGTCGCGAGCACGGTCGGCGCAACCATGGCACGGCGCACGCCGGCGCCGCCCGCCCGGGCTCGCCGCGCGGGTGTGCGCGCGGCGGCCCGGGGGGCGGCGTCGGTGACGAGGGCGGCCTCCGTCACTTGAGGATGCTCTCCCACTTCTTCTGGATGTCGTCCATCGTCTGCTTGGCGCTCCCGCCCTGGCCGGCGAGCAGCTTGGCGAGGCCGTCCGTCAGCACCTGGGCGAGCTCCGTCGCGTGCTTCCCGGTGGGCCAGGCGAGCGATCCGGTCAGGGTGGCCTTGTTGACGTTCTGGATGGTCGGGAAGTCCTTGCCGTAGGTCGCGTCGTTCAGCGAGCTCTTCCGGTTCGGGTCGATCCCGGTGGGCGGCGACGCGACGAGCAGCTGGGCGTTGACCTTCGACGAGGTCGCGAACTGGATGAACGCCTTGGCCAGGTCCGTCTTCTTGGTGTTGGCGGTGATCACCCAGGTGAAGCCGGCGACCAGCGATGCGCGGGAGGTCGTGTTGGATCCACCGGTCGGCAGCGTCACGACGCCCCACTTGCCGGCGACCTTCGAGTCGCTGGATGCGTCCTCCGAGCGGACGCCGAGGTCGGTCCAGTTCTCGATGAACCCGACTTTGCCGGCGAACCAGGCGCTGTTCCCCGCGCCGAAGTCCGTCTCGGCCGGCGTGGGCAGCGCGTACTTGTTCACATCCACGAGGGCCTGCGCCGCCTGCACGGCCGCCTCGGAGTCGAGCGCGGGCTTGCCCTTCGCGTCGAGGAACTCGCCGCCGAAGCCGGCGAGGCGGTTGGCGTAGCTGGCGCCGAGGATGAGCGGCGACTTCTGGCCGAAGACCGCGGCGCCGTACACGCCCTGCGCCGACTCGTTCGCGGTGATGGTCTTCACGTCCTGCAGGTACTCGTCCCAGGTCTTCGGCGGCGCCTGGATGCCGTTCCTCGCAAGGATCTCCTTGTTGTAGAACAGCACGTGCGTGTCGCCGTCGAACGGCAGGCCGTAGCGCTTATCGCCGACCTTGCTGTAAGCGTCGTAGATCGACGGGATGAAGTCGGACGTGTCGAGCGCTTTGTCGTCCTTGATCCAGGTGGACAGGTCCTGGATGGCTCCGTCGGCGGCGAGATCGCCGAGCGAGACGTACCAGGGCGCCGCCGCATCGATCGTGTTCGCACCGGACTGCTGGTCGAGCGCGATCTTGGAGCCGATCTCGTCATAGGGAACGATGACGGTCTTGACGGTGGCGCCGGTCTCCTTCTTGAACTCGGCGGCGAGCCACTTGGCGGCGCCCTCGTGCGACGAGATCATCTCGACGGTCAGGGTCTGACCGGCGAACTTCTTGCCGCCGGAGGCGGTGGATGCGCTGGAGCCGTTCGAGGCGCCGGCGCAGCCCGCGAGCACGAGTGCGGTGGCGGCGAGGGCGGCGACCGCAGCGGCGGAACGTCGTCGGGATGTCATGGGTGCTCCTCGGGAAGGGATCGGAGGTGGGTGCCGGGCGCGGAAGGCCGGACGCACGGAAAGCCGGATGGTGAGTGCCGTCACGGTAGGGACTCCCCCGGCTCTGCCGCAAGCGAGTGTGACGCTGTGCTACGCCGACGCAATCTGGCGTCACATGCGCTGGCCCACCGGCGCGGGAGCCGCTAGCGTTCCGCACCTATGGCCGACCGAATCATCCTCAACGCGTTCGACATGAGCTGCGTCACCCACCAGGCACCCGGACTCTGGCGTCATCCCGACAACCAGGCGCACCGCTACACCGACCTCGACTACTGGACCTCTCTGGCTCGGACGCTCGAGCGCGGCGGGTTCGACGCCCTCTTCCTCGCCGACGTGCTCGGGGTGTACGACGTCTACCGCGACTCCGCCGCCCCGGCGCTGCTCGATGCGGCGCAGATCCCGCTGGGCGACCCGGTCGTGCAGATCAGCGCGATGGCCGCGGTGACCGAGCGTCTCGGCTTCGGAGTGACCGTCGCGACCACGTACGAGCAGCCCTACCTGCTCGCGCGCCGGTTCTCGACGCTCGACCACCTGACCAAGGGCCGGATCGGCTGGAACGTCGTCACCTCGTACCTCGACTCGGCCGCCCGCAACCTGGGGCTGCGCAAGCAGATCGCCCACGACGACCGGTACGGGATCGCCGAAGAGTTCCTCGACGTCACGTACAAGCTGTGGGAGGGGTCGTGGGAGGACGGCGCGGTCCTGCGCGACCGCGAGACCGGCGTCTTCACCGACCCGGCACTGGTGCACCCGATCGAGCACGACGGCGAGCACTACCGGGTGCCCGGCATCCACCTGAGCGAGCCGAGCCCGCAGCGTACGCCCGTCGTCTTCCAGGCCGGCGCGTCGCCGAAGGGCCGGGAGTTCGCGGCGAAGCACGGCGAGGCCATCTTCATCAACGGCCTCACGCCCGAGCTCACACGCAAGGCGACGGACGACATCCGTGCCCGTGCCGCCGCGATCGGCCGACCGGCTGAGACGGTCAAGATCCTGACTCTCGCGACGGTGATCGTCGCGCCGACCGACGAGGAGGCGCAGGCCAAGCTCGACGAGTACCGCACGTACGTCTCGACCGAGGGGGCGTTCGCGCTCTACGGCGGCTGGTCCGGGCTCGACCTGTCGCAGCTGCCGCTCGACGAGCCGCTGCAGTACATCGACACCGACGCCGCACGGTCGGCCCTGTCGATCTTCACCACGGCCGACCCGAACCGCCAGTGGACGGCCCGGGACATCGCCGAGTACGTCGGCATCGGCGGGATCGGCCCGGTGGTCGTCGGAAGTCCGACCACCGTCGCCGACGAGCTGGAGCGCTGGATCGAGGTGGGCGGCATCGACGGATTCAACCTCGCGTACGTGGTCACCCCGGGGAGCTTCGAGGAGTTCGTCGAGCTGGTGGTGCCCGAACTGCGCGCCCGCGGCCGCCTCGACGAGCAGCCCGGGACGACCCTGCGGGGACGCCTGAACGGCACAGGCGACGCCGTCGTGCCCGCCTGGCACCCCGCGCACGCCTACCGCGGTGCCTACCGCGGACGCCCCAGCGCCGCGGACCGCCGCGAGCCCGTGACCGAAGGAGCAGCATGACCCGCAGCTATTGGACCGGACAGGCCGACGCCGCCGAGCTCGCGCACTGGGAGGCCGTCGCCACCGAGGCCGCCGACCGGCTGGCCGTCGACGCCCTGGAACGTGACCGGGCGAACCAGGATCCGACCGCCGAGCTGGAGCTGCTGCGCGACGCCGGGCTCGTGAACCTGCTCGACCCTGCGGAGTTCGGCGGAGGCGGTGCGCACTGGGAGACGGCCTTCCGGGTGATCCGCGTCCTGTCGCGTGCCGACGCCTCGGTCGCGCAGGTGCTCGCCTATCACTACATCAACTCCGGCAACATCGGCTTCGCCGTCGCCCCGGAGCGCCAGCCGGACCTGTACCGCCGCACGATCGACGGACGCTGGGTCTGGGGCGACTCGGTCAACCCGGTCGATCCGGACCTCACGCTCACCGACCTGGGCGACGGACGGTACCGCCTCGACGGCACCAAGCGCTTCTCGACCGGCGCCTCCGCCGGCGATATCGTGCTGGCGGCCGCGACCGTCGCGGGCGGCGCGCGGGGCGGGACCCCGGTGTTCGTGCTCCTCGACCACGACCGGGCGGGCATCCGCTATCACGGCGACTGGGATGCGCTCGGCCAGCGGCTGTCGGCGAGCGGTTCCGTCACCTTCGACGGTGTCGCCGTGGACGAGTCCGACATCCTGGGCGAACTGAGCGACGAGCCGTTCTCTACCCTGATCACCCCGGGCATCCAGCTCGCCTTCGGCAACCTGTACCTCGGCATCGCCGAGGGTGCGCTCGCCAAGGCGCGCGAACTCACCCTCGCCCGCACGAACTCGTGGTTCCTCTCCGGCGTCGACCGGTATGCCGAGGACCCCTTCGTGCTGCGCGTCTTCGGCGAGCTGCTGTCGCGGGTCGAGGCCGTCGAGGCCCTCGCCGACGCGGTCGGCCGCGAGTTCGACGCCGTCGTCGACAAGGGCGAGGACGTCACCGCGGAGGACCGCGGCCGGCTCGCCCAGCGGATCGCCCGACTGAAGGTCGTCTCCACCGAGGTGTCGATCGAAGTGACCACGCGCGTGTTCGAGGTCACCGGATCCAGCTCGGCTCGCGCCTCCGTCGGGCTCGACCTGTGGTGGCGGAATGTGCGCACGCACACCCTCCACGACCCGGTCGACTACAAGAAGCTCGAGGTCGGCGCGTACTACGTCAACGGCGACCTGCAGCCCATCTCCCTGTACACCTGATCGGAGCGACATGACCGACACGACGACCGCCGCCCGTCCTTCCGCGCCCGCGAGCGCCGCCGAAGCGCTCGAACGGCTGGAGCCGATCCTGGAGCGTCTGCGGAGCTCGGCGTCGCGCCGGGAGCGCGAGCACGAGCTGCCGACCGGCGTGGTGCGCGAACTCGCCGATGCGGGGCTCGGTGCTCTGCGCGTCCCGCGTGAGAACGGCGGCGCCGGCCTGAGCTTCGTCCAGCTGGGCGAGGTGCTGGTGGAGCTGGCGGCTGCCGACTCCAACCTCCCGCAGATCTTCCGCGGTCACTTCGCCTTCGTGGAGGACCGGCTCACCGCTCCCGCCGCCGCCGAACGCGACGCCTGGCTGGAGCGCTTCGCGGCGGGCGAGATCGTCGGCAACGCCTGGAGCGAGACCGGATCGGTGGGCATCGGCGACTCCGGGACGCACATCCGTCGCACCCCGGACGGCCCGCGCGTCGACGGCCGCAAGTTCTACACCACCGGCAGCCTCTACGCGGACTGGATCGACGCGACCGCGAAGGACGCGGACGGCACCGACGCGACCGTCCTCCTGCGTGTCGACCAGCCGGGAGTGTCGGTGCGCGACGACTGGGACGGTTTCGGCCAGCAGCTGACCGGCACCGGCACCGCGGTGTTCGACGACGCAGCCGCATCTCCGGCCGACGTCTTCCGGTTCTCCGACCGCTTCCGGTACCAGACCGCCCTCTACCAGTGGGTGCTCGTCAGCGTGCTGGCGGGCATTGCCCAGGCGACCGAACGGGAGGCGGGTGAGGCGCTGCGCGCACGCACGCGTGTGTACAGCCATGGCCTCGCTCCGCTGGCGAAGGACGATGGGCAGCTGCAGGCCGTGATCGGCGAGATCTCGGCGGTCGCGTTCACCGCGCGAGCACTGGTCCGTTCGGTGGGCGAAGCCCTCGATGCGGCTGCCGCCACCGCAACGCGCCGCGGCAGCGCGGAGGACGACGAGGCCAACGTCCGGGCGGAGATCGCCTCGGCGCAGGCGCAGATCGTACTCAGCCAGTCGGTTCCGCTCGCCGCGACCAGGCTGTTCGACACGCTGGGCGCCTCGGCCGTGAGCCGCGCTGCCGGCCTCGACCGGCACTGGCGGAACGCGCGCACGGTCGCATCCCACAACCCCTGGGTCTACAAGGCGCGCATCGTCGGCGACTGGAGCGTCAACGGCACGGTTCCGCCCTACATCTGGCAGATCGGCACCGCGAGCTGACTCGCGACGGGCTCGTTCAGGCGCCGGCTTCGTCGTCGGTGACCGGCGCCTCCCACAGCTCGATGGGCAGCCCCTCCGGGTCGTGAAGCCGTGCGAACCGGCCGTAATCGCCATCCCACTCCGCCCTCCGCTCGACCGCGATCCCGGCCGACTCCAGCGAGCCGACCAGCTCATCCAGTCCGCTGACCCGCAGGTTCAGCATGAACGGCTGGTCGGCCGCGAAGTAGTCGGAGTCGGCCGGGAACGGCGCGAACACGGTCATGCCGCCCTGCTGCTCCCACACGCTGTCCGAGCCCGCCGCGATCCCGAGATGCTCGCGGTACCAGGCCGCGCGCGCCTCCGGATCGCGGCTCCGGATGAACAGTCCGCCGATGCCCTCAACGCCCACTGCGACCTCCTCGCCTCGGCGCTCAGGCTAGCAACCGGCGGTCGCTCCGGGCGATCGTTGCGGGCGATCACCCCCGCGGATCGAACACGGACAGCACGGCCGGGCCGACCTGCTCCGCCGACACGAGCCGCAGTTCGGTCGGGCTGGCGACGTCGAACAGCCGTCTGCCCGCCCCGACCGCGGTCGGGAACGTCAGCAACCGGTACTCGTCGATGGCGTCCTTCCGCGCCAGTTCGGCGACGACCGATCCGCTGCCGATGACGACCACATCCCGCTGCTGTAGCGTTCGTGCGAGCCAGCCGTCCAAGCCGCCGTCCACCCTCGTCGAACCGGACCACGCGTCCAGCGCCACCGGCCTGCTCGCCAGCACGGCCTTGCTCGCCTGATTCATCGCCCGCGAGAACGGGTCGTCGCGGTTCGGCCAGAGGGTGCTGAAGTGCTGCCAGGTGCGGCGGCCGAACAGCAGCGTCCCGGTCTCGAGGATGCTGCCCAGCCGGAACTTGTCCCCCGCGACCCCCTGTGGCCCGAACCGCATCGCCCAGCCGCCGAACGGCGTGCCGTCGCTGCCGTCCGGATCCTCCACCACGCCGTCCAGCGTGATGAACTGCACCACGATCACTCGTCCCATTCGCTCGTCTCCTTCTGTTGGCGTTCTCGTTGCGTTCACACGGGCATACGAACGAGCGCTCCCGAACTCATCTCCGCCCTCTCCGCCCACCGTCGAGTCCGCAAAAACTGCACGCTTGCGGGCCCCGGAGCGTGCAGTTTGTGCGTACTCGACGGTGGAGGTCTGTGGGTGGGGGTCAGCGGGTGGGGGCGAAGAGGGCGAAGAGGCGGGGGTCCTGGTAGACGAGCACGCTGGCGATGGCGTCGCCGCGGGAGGTCTCGGAGCCGTCGAAGAGCTGGACGGTGTGCGGCTCGCGGCCCTGCTCGGTGACCCGGTACAGCAGGAAGCCGCGCTGGCCGTTCGCGGCGATCGGTTCGGTCGCCCAAGAGGTGCCGCGCCAGGTGAACAGGTGCTCCATGAAGGCGGCGAACGGTGCGCGTCCGATCGACCACTGCGGCACCGGCGGCATCTCGAACACGACGTCGTCGGCGACCAGGGCTGCCAGAGCCCTCACATCGGCGGCCCGGATCGCGGCCGCGTAATGCTCGACGACGCCCGGGCGGAGGGGATGCGCGCGCCGCGTCCCCTCGCGGATCGCCGCGCGAGCTCGCTGCAGGGCCGAGTTCGCCGACGCGACGGAGACGTCGAGCACGGCCGCGGTCTCCCCCGCGGTGAGCCCGATCACCTCGCGCAGCACGAACGCACCGCGCTGGAGCGGCGACAGCGTCTGCAGCATGGCCGTCACGGCGAACCGCACGTCCTCCGCCTCCTCCGCCGCCGAGGCAGGCTCCGAGTCGGATGCCGCACGGCCGGCCCAGCCCGCCGGCGCGGGCAGCAGCCACGGAACGTCGAAGGCCGGCACGAGCGGCGCGCCCACTTCGATGCCCGGATCCGTCAGGTCACGGGGAAGCGGCCGCCGAGGGGTCTGCCGCAGCCGATCGACGCAGACGTTGCGTGCGACGCGGTAGGCCCAGGTGACGAAGGATGCGCGGGCCGGGTCGAAGCTGTCGCGGGCGCGCCACATCCGCTCCAGCGCATCCTGTACCGCATCCTCGGCCTCGAACGGCGACCCGAGCAGCTGGTACGAGAACGCGAGCAGACCCCGGCGGACGCCCGCCAGGTCCGCCTCCGAGAACGCCGCCATGGGCTGATCCTAGTGACGCCAGGCCGCCCACGCCGCGGCCCGCTGATCGAGGACCCGCAGCTCGGCGAGGCCTCCGGACGCGGCCGCAATTGCGGTCATGCCGCCGCGCCGTGTTGCGGAGGAATGATACGGTCTGCGAGAAATACCGATTGAAATGTTGGAGCGCAGATGGTCAGGGCTGTCGGGGTCGATACGACCGCGTTGAGGGCGGGTGCGAAGTCCTTGGAGGGGGCCGTGATGGGCCGTCGCCCGTCGGCGACGGAGGGTCACGGTTTCGGATCGGCGGTGTCGGAGGGAGCCGTTGGACGGTTCGAGGCGTATTGGGTTTCCGGTCAGATGGCCGTCGATGACCTGATCGAGACGTTGGCCGGAGCTCTGGAGCAGGCGGCCGCGTCGTATGAGCGGCGCGATACCGAAGACGCTCAGAGCCTGACGAGTCGCGGGGGTCAGTTCGTTGGGTTCTAGGGCGGAGGATTGGTCGCCGGTCGGGTACGAGGCGGACCCGACGCCGGGTGATCGGGAGATGGTGGAGGCGCTGGGCACCCATCTTCGGACGTGGTCGGAGCGGTTGGATCGACAGGCGGAGGTGTCGAGGAACGTGCTGGATACCCGTCTGGGTGCGGCGTCGTGGTCGGGTTTGGCTGCGGATGTGTTCTCGGACAGGTTGCGTTCGCTCATGTCGTCGGCCTCGGATGCCGCTGCGCGACATGCCGAGGGGGTTGCGGCGGTGACCCGGTGGTCGGGGTCGATGGGGCTGGCGCAGAGCGATGCCGATCGGGCGTTGCGGGACGCGGAGGACGCACTGGCGGATCTGGAGCTGGCGCAGGAGTCGGTCGCGGCATTGGGGGTCGAGCATGCCGCTCTGCTGTCGGCGCTTCGTGCGGTGCAGAAGGCGTACGCCTCCACCGAGAAGCCGCCGCCAGGCAAGAGCGCACCCTCGGCCGGGGATGTCTCGGCCGCCCGCCGGCGCGAGCAGGAGGCCAGCGCAAACCTGACGACGGCGCGGTTCGCGGTGGAGGACGCGCAGGAACGTCTGGAGGATGCGAAGCGGAGGGCCCGGGACGCCAAATGGGAGTACGACGCGGGCGAGAAGGTGTTCGCGGACGCGTTGGATGCGGCGTTGCACGGTGCGTTGACGACCGTTGCGAAGCCGGAACTGCAGGCGTTCGCGTCGATGGTGGGAAAGCTGTCGAAGATCTCACCGACGGCGAGCGTGAACGCCACCCTGCTGGACACGCTGAAGAGCCTGACACCCCAGGAATTGGCCAGCCTGGTCGCCGACGACCCGCAGATCCTGCAGCAGTTCTGGCAGCACCCACCGTCCCCGGACCAGGTCGCGACGTGGTGGACGGGCCTCGGGCCCGAGGCGCAGCGGGCGTTCGAGGCGGCCGTACCCGGGGTGCTGGGCAACCTGGCGGGACTGCCGTACGCGGTACGCGGTCGCTGCAACCTCGAGATCTACAAAGACTTCGCTAAAGAGGCGCAGCTGCACCCGGGCAGCCTGACGCCCGAGCAGAAGAAGGTGCTGGCCGCACTCAAGAAGGTGCTTGCCGATCCGACGGCGTCATTGGTGTGCCTCAACCTGGACGCGTCGGTGCCGATGGTCGCGGTCGGGTACGGCGATCTGGACACGGCCGACACGGTGACATGGGCGGCACCCGGCATGCTTTCCGATGCCGCCGACGCGACCAAGGGGTGGTCCCAGGCGGCGAAGAACCTCTACAACGAGCAGCGCAGACTCGACCCCGGTCGTTCGCATGGGGTGGTGGGCTGGTTGGGGTATGACACCCCGGACCTGGTGACGGTGAACAACCCTGCGGCAGCGCAGAACGGTTCATGGCGGTTCGCGACCGAGCTGGACGGCACCCACGCCACCCGCGCCGCCAAGCCCGCGTACGTATCCGTCCTGGCACATTCGTATGGCACGACGATGGCGGCGGATGCGCTGACCCACACCAAGCATCCGGTCGATTCGTTCACCATGCTCGGCTCCGCCGGAATCGACACCCAGGTGGTGAAGTCGTTGTCGGACCTGCACGTGAAACAAGCAAGTGGTTCTGCTGCCATCTTCACGACGGCGGCCGAGTTGGACTATCTCGCCCCCTTCGGGTCGACGGTCGGAGGTCGCGCCGAACCCAACCCGGAAGCGGCTTTCTCTCCGGCAGCAGCCGCAGCGAACGCGGTATTGGTGATGCCGCCCAAGGTCATGGGCGGCGCGCAATCGTTCTCCTCCGAAGGCGCTGTCCTCCCCGGCGGTGACGTGCTGGAACCGACGAAGGGTCATAGTGCGCTTGGCGGGACTCCAGGCGAGAACGACCCGAACCTGATGAACGGGATCGCACCCGTGGGCCATGGGTATCTCGACCCGGGTACAGAAGCGTTGCGAAACGCGAGTTATACGACGATCGGTTTGCCCGGGAAGGTCGTGGGCGGATTGAGGCCCACCAAATGAGCGGCGTCCCAGGACATCTGGGCTCTGTCGCAAGACTGTCAGCCGTAGTCGCCGCCGCAGTACTAGCCGTGTCGTTGTTAGGAGGATGTATGTCTGTTCCTGCTCTGCGTGATCCTGTCCCGCGTACCCCGGAGGGCCCGGAGAAGACCATGACCGAGTTGCTGGCGCAGTGGGTAGACCTCACCAATGCCGCAATCGAAGCGACGGGAGACACCGAAGGATGGAAGGAGGACACGCCCTTAGCGACGAGCAAGCAGTGGGACCCCGCCTCGGAGAACGTGAGCCTGGCTCCCTGCGGGAGTGTTGGGTCGAAGGAGGCGAGTCAAGTCGCCTCCATCATCTTCCACGCAGCGTTCGAGGACGATCCGCATCCGATCGCGGACACGCTCACCGCGTACTGGGAGAGCCAAGGCTTCACCGTGACCAGAACCGTCGACTGGGCGGACGGGAAAGGCTGGATGGACATCGCGATCCGGGCTGAGCGGGCCGACGGCGTCTACTACGGTCTCACCGCGACGACCGAGCTTGTGGCCATCGACGTGTACACAGAATGCTCAACGGACCCGTCGATCGATGCGTGGGCGGAGGAACGGGTGCAACGAAGACTCGATTCTCTCCACTCGACCCCGACCCCGACCCCGTCGTCGGCTGCGGAAACCGGCATCGCGGACACCGTAGCGGATATCGACGACCGGTTCTGGGGATTCTGACGCGTGACAGCGCAAACAGGTCCCCGCCAACTCTTGACGGTTTCCGTCCACCGAATCGAGACCCGGGTGTCTACGGATACCGACCACGTCGCCTTCATCGGGAGCGGCCAGCCCGGGAGAGTCGAAGGCGACATGAGGCACTCCTGATGAACCACCCGGTGCGTGCGATCGTAGGTCGGGCCGTGAAGAAGTACTGTGTCGCGGTCGTGATGATCGTAGTGGTGTCGTCGTTAGGAGGATGTATGTCTGTTCCCGATCTGCGTGACCCTGTCCCGCACACCCTGGATGGTTCGGAGAAGACCATCACGCAGTTGCTGACCCAGTGGGAGGACCTCACCAACGCCGCGATCGCGGCCACCGGGCACACCGAGGGCTGGTTCCGCGGACCCATGCAGGACAAGAAGCCATGGGACCCGGCGGCCGAAGAGGTAGGCCTGGCACCGTGCGCCACAACCACATCGGACGACGCCTCCCAGGTTTCAGCCATCGTTACCCACGTCGCATTCGAGCATGATCCGCATCCCATCGCGGATAAGCTCACCGCCTACTGGGAGGCCCAAGGCTTCACCGTGACCAGAACCGTCGACTGGGCTGACGGAGAGGGTTGGATGGACATCGCGATCCGCGCGGAGCGCTCCGACGGGGTCTATTACGGTCTCACCGCCACGACGCAACAGGTAGGAATCGACGTACTGACGGAGTGCTCAGCTGACCCCTCAATCCATGAGTGGGCGGAGGAACGCGTGCAACAGAGGCTCGATTCTCTCTACTCGACCCCAACCCCATCATCGGCTGCCGAAACCGGCGTAACGGACACCGTAGCGGATACCGACGACCGGTTCTGGGGATTCTGACCTGTGACGGCAGGAACGGCCCCCCGTCAACTCTTGACGGTTTCTGTCCTCCGAATTGAGGACTCGACGGCCCGCGGGTTAGCGTTGTCGAGGCCCGGGGATGCCGGACCGACGCGGATACGAATTCTCAGCGAAAACGTCTCAACCCGACGCGAAACGGAACGGCATCCCGGGAAACCCTCTCCCCTGTGTTGCGCAGCGCGCGCGGCGTCAGCCCGCGCTGTGGTCGACCAGCGGCTGCACCTGCACCCCGCTGTGGTCGTGCCGGGCCTCGGCGAGGCCCGACGCCAGCGCGACGGCCGCGTCCCGGTCGGGCACGTCGATGACGTAGAAGCCGCCGACGACCTCCTTTGCCTCGGTGAACGGGCCGTCAACCGCGATCGGCTCCCCGTCGTCACCGCGCCGGACGGTCACCGCGGTCTCCGGCCCCTGCAGCTCGCCGGACGCGACCACGGCATCCCCCGCCTTCTGCCAGAACTCGCGGTGGGCCGAGTCGATCTCCGCGCGCTCGTCGGCGGACATCGCCTTCCAGCGGTCCGCGTCGCCCTGGATGAGAATGATGAACTGGCTCATCGGTCATGCCTTCCTGTTGTCGGAACATCTTCTGACCAGACGTCGAACGAATACGCCGGAAATCGACACGGCCGCCGGGATGCGAGCGTCCTCACCCGGCGCGCTCGAGGACGATGAGGGGGGTCCGGTAGTGCTCGGTCACCGTCCCGCCGAGGTCGCGGACCGCGCGAGCGGCCTCCTCGGCCTCCGCCTCAGACCAATCGCTGAACGTCGTGAACAGCCCGCGCACCCCGTCCTCGTCGAGATCGATGGACCAGGCGAACTCGGCCACATGCGACGCACGGAAGTGCCCGCCGGACTCCAGCAGCCGGGCCCACTCCGCCGTCTGCGACTCGTCCGGTCCGGGCCGGGGCGGCGCATCCCGCCGGTCGACGATCGCCTGCACCCGCTCACGGAACGGCGTCGGCGCCACGGATGCGTCCCCGTAGGCGTTCCGCCAGACCGCCAGGTGCCCTCCGGTCACCAGTGCGGAGTGCAGCTTCGGCAGCACCACGCCGAGGTCGAACCAGTGCACCGCGGTCGCGATCGTCGCGAGGGTGAAGGATGCGGTGGGCAGGTCCGCCTCCTCCGCGGTCGCCGCGATCACCCGCACATCCGGAAGCCGTTCGGCGAGCCGTGCCGCCAGCGCCGCGCCCGGCTCGACGGCGGTCACCTCCATCCCCGCCTCCACCAACCCTCGGGTCGCCTGCCCGCTCCCGGCGCCCAGATCGAGCGCCCGTGCGCCGGCAACCAGCAGCCCGAGCTCTGCGAGCCGCTCCCACAGCGCAGCCGGATACGGCGGCCGAGCGCGGTCGTACAGGTCGGCGTGCCGATCGAAATGCATCGGGTCGGGCATGCGCCGACGATACCGCGCACCGCCGCCGGGCGGACATGGCGAGGTGCCCGTTGCGACGGAAGCATCGGGCACCTCTGCGCACGGATCCCGTATCCCCCACCATGCGCAATCGTCATCGTGGCGGACTCGCGCACGACCGCGAAAGACGGTGGACGCGGTGGTCCGCCGGCGACCCGGGGCGCGGTGGCCGCGGTCAGAGCGACACGCGGTTGCGGCCCTGCTTCTTCGCCCGATACATGGCGGCATCCGCCGCGTCGAGCAGCTGCTTCGCCGTGAGCCCCGACTCGATGGGCAGCACGCCGCACGACGCCGTCACGGTCATCGGGCCGCGCGCGGTGTCGATCGGCAGTGCGATCTCCTGGACCAGCCGCGCGGCGAACCGCTCGCCGTCCTCCGGCGTCACACCGACGCTGAGCACCACGAACTCGTCGCCCGCCAGGCGGGAGATCACGTCGGTGGCGCGGCTGCCCCCGGTGAGGCGCTCGGCGACCGTCCGCAGTACGGCATCCCCGGTCTCGTGCCCGTGCCGGTCGTTGATGGCCTTGAAGCCATCCAGGTCGAGGAACAGCAGCACGCCCCCGTCACCCTGCACGACCGCGGACTCGAGGCGGTGCTCCAGGGAGCGCCGGTTGTGCAGGCCCGTCAGATGGTCGATCAGCGCGAGCTGGGCGAGTCGCGCCTCCTGTCGGCGATCGAGTGCACGGGCGAGATCGCGGCCCAGCTCCCGCGCCTCCTCGGGGATGGTTCCCCACGCCAGCGCCGTGCCCTCCACGCTCTGCCGCCACTCCGAGAACGACCGGCGCGGTGACAGCGGGGTGTCGCGGTTCTCCGGGCTCTGGTCGCCGAGCCAGCGGATCACCTGCGTGACCTCATGCCGGAAGAACAGCAGGACACCGTGAGCGCCGACCGGGACCACGAGCAGTCCCGCGAAACCGGGCATCAGCGCTGCCAGTGCGGGATGGGTGCGCTGCAGCTCGCTCGTGTGGAACGGTTCGATCCCGACGGCGGAGAGCAGCAGGCTGCGGTCGATCGTCGGGACGTCGCCCACGCTGCGGCTCACCCCATCAAGAGCCAGCACCGCTCCATCGGCGCCGACCAGCCGGCACAGCTCGTCTCCGCTGTCGACCAGCGTCAGCAGCGGTTCAGCGGACGACGGGATGCCCGCGAGCACCGCCGCGCGCTGCTCGCGGATGGTGAGGTCACGGCGCAGCCGCGCGATCGACTCGAGGGCGGTGAGCTGCAGGGTCAACTGGGTGGCGAGTACCTCCAGCGCGCGGCGGAGCAGGATGGGCATGCGCCGCTCGGTCCTGTGCGCGCAGGTGATCATGCCGGTCAGCCGGTCGTCCTCGATCAGCGAGAACGACACCGTGGACGCCTGCCCCATGTTGCGCATGAACTGCAGGTGGTGGGGCGAGACCGCCCGGAGCTCGCCGCTGCTGAGGTCGAGCGGCGGCACGTTCTCGTCGACGGACACGAGCGGGGTGCCGGCGTCCTCGGTGCTCACGATCTGGCGAGACAGCTTCGTCAGGTACAGCGAACGCGCCTGTTGCGGGATGTCGGATGCGGGAAAGTGGAGGCCGCGGTACGACTCCATGTCGGGCTCGGACGCCTCCCCCGCGACCTCGCCATGGCCGTCCTCGAAGAAGCGGTAGACCATGACGCGGTCGAACCCGCTGATCCGCTTGACCTCCTCGGCCGCCGCCTGGCGAAGCTCCGCCGCACTCGCGACGAGCCCCAGCGACCGGATCGCGCCGACCACGGACGCGGTCGGCAGATCCCGTGTGGTCGCAGCCGGCTCCAGCTCGATGACGACCTGCTCGCCCAGGCGGTGCGTGATGGCGTCGTACGGCTCGCCCTGCAGGTCGACGCGGACCGGGTCGCCGTGCGTCTCGGCCGCGATGCTCCACTCCAGGGTGGGACTTCCGAGCTCGGACACGGAACGGCCGAGCCACTGCGCCGCGTTCTCGCTCGCGGTCACGATCTCGTAGGTCGCCGCGCTGACGACCAGCAGCATCCCGAACGACTGGATCCGGCCCGGGGTGCGGATCGGCTCCTTCACACACTCTTCGAGTCTCCGAAGCTCCGACGCGTCGGGAACCGCACCACCATCCACCACCTCTCGACCCTAGCCCAGACCTGCGCGCCGCGTGACCGGGGCGGACATCCGTCGCGCCGCCTGAGGTCGCCTCCCTTTTCGGCACGGTGCGAAAGGGAGGGGATCCTGGTCGGCTTCCCAGTGTGTCGCGACAAAGGGAGGGGATGCGACCCGCCCCGCCGCCCAGCACCTCCGTTTCCGCCGCGGAGCGGAGCAGTGGACGAGCCGGGGGTGTGCTGCGGGTGCCGGGCGGTGGATGATGCCTACAGACACGGAAGGACGCACATGGACGAGACTGCGAACACCGATCGCTCCGAATACCCCGACGACGCCGGCTACCCCGACGGCCAGGGCACCCTCGACGAAGGGACCGGCGCCTTCCGCGGCCCGACCGGCGACGAAGCGGCCGACGACGGCGGCCGTGACGACACGGGACTCGAGGGCGAGGAGGTCGTCGAGGAGCTGTCCGAGTTCGACGGGCCGGATGAGCGGGACGAGTAGCGAGCGGCCAGTGGCCGCCTAGCGCGGAACCGCCGCCACCGCGTCGATCTCCACCAGCGCACCGGGCCGCGCCGGTGCGACGGTGAGCACCGTCACCGCGGTCCGCTGGTCGCCCCACACCGCCCGCGTCGCCCCGTACGCGTCGGTCGGGTCGATCCCGGGCGCCAGGTGGATGGTGAGCTTGGCGACCTGCTCGGGCCCGCTGCCTGCCTCTTCGAGCACGGCGAGGAGGTTGCGGAGCGCCTGCTCCGTCTGAGCGGCGAGTCCGTCCAGCAGGGCGCCCTCCGCATCCACCCCGTTCTGGCCGCCGACGAAGAGCAGCGGACCCGATGGGACGATCATCCCCTGCGCGAAGGCCGGGCTGCGGTACAGCTGGGGCGGGTCGACGGGGGTCGGTGTCTCGGACATGGCGCGTCCTCCCTGGTGACGTCTGGTGAGTCTCCAGTGTCCCGCCGACCCCTGACACCGCGGCTGCCGAATCGCAGGCGGGGTACGGTTCCTCCCCCGCGACTGACGGATCCGGCGCGCCTGCCGACTATGACTGAGGAAGGGCGGACGCCTCGCTCCGCCGTACTGTCTCCGACCCCGAGGAATCCCGTGTCTCAGCCGCTCTCCGCCGCCCGCACCGCACCGACCGTCATCACCGCCTCCTTCTGGCTGTGGATCGCCAGCACGGTGGTGAGCCTGATCGCGTTCGCACTCCTTCTCCCCGGCCTGTTCGGCGCCGCGCCGGACGCGGGCGGGATCGCCGCCGGCTCCGTCGCCGGAGCGATCATCGGCTCCGCGCTCCGCGTGTTCCTCGCGATCTACCTGCTGCGCGGAGCGAACTGGGCGCGCATCGTGCTCACCGTCATCGGCGTGGTGGTTCTGCTCACGGGCATCCCGTCGCTCCTGACCGGCGACCTGCTCGGGCTGCTCGTCGTACTCATCGTCGTCGTCGCCGCCGTGCTCATGTGGCTGCCCGCGGCGCGCCCGCACTTCCGCCGGGCCTGAGCCCGGGCGGCTGTCGCGCCTCGCTGTTGACAGCCCCCGGTAGAGTGGATGTGTGAACCCGCTCATCTCGCAGCCTGACGCCGCCCTCGCGGCCGCCGGGCGTCTGGAGGTCGTCGGCGCGCTCAGCGCCGGCGTCAGAGCGTTCTGACCCCGTTTCGGTGATCTCTCGCGTGCACAGCGCGCGATCCGTTGCCGCGGCATGCCCGCGCGCGGACCATTTCCCCCATCGGCTCGACCGATGACGGTTTCAGACATGTCAGGCGTTCATTCATGCATTCATTGACCGAGCAGCAGCTCCGTTCCTCCTTCGTCAACGCGTCCCAGCGCGAGCGCAAGGAGCTCACCATCCCCGACCTGGCGCTGGTGCGCTGGGACGACATCGACTACCTCGGCTGGCGCGACCGCAAGCTGCCCGCCCTCGGGTACGTTGTGGCCGAGATCGACGGCGAGCCCGTCGGCGTCCTCCTGCGCCAGGCGGAGGGCCGCGTCCGATCGCGTCCGCAGTGCTCCTGGTGCGAAGATGTGCACCTGCCCAACGAGGTGCTCTTCTTCATCGCGAAGCGCGCCGGGAAGGCCGGCCGCAACGGCAACACCCTGGGCACGCTGGTCTGCGCCGAGTTCCAGTGCTCGGCCAACGTCCGGAAGCGACCGCCGACCGCTTACGTCGGCTTCGACGTCGAGGCGGCCCGCCTCGCCCGCATCGAGGCTCTGCGGGAGCACGTCGACGCGTTCGTCCGCAGGGTGATGGCCGAGTGAGAGCCGTCCGGTGAGAGCCGGCGAGGAGGACCTGGGTGAGGCGGCCCCGTCAGGCCGCCTCACTCAGGAACGGCTCGTGCCGGTATCCATCGTCGTCCAGCACGGCGACCGTGTTCTCCGGCACCTCCACGAAGGCGCCGGGCATGTCGTTGAGCGGCTCGGAGACGACGACCTTGGCGTGGTCGCCGAACACGTCCAGCCGGGCTGCGTCCGGGAACATCTCCCGCAGCTCCGGCACGGCCACCGAGTGGAAGAGCGAGCGGCTGCGCTGGGCGGACGAGTAGCGGAACGCCCACATCCTGGTCCCGTCGGACACCGCGAACGTCCCCTGCACCGGGAACTGGATGCCGTGCGTGTGCCCGGTCTCCTCGACGAATCGCAGCGCCCGCCCGAGGCCGGCGACCGGGTCGTCCATCAGCCCCATCGTGAGGGCAACGTAGAACAGGGTCTCCGTGTCGGTCGTCCCCTGGATGAGCGGGAACAGCTCCGAGTCGACCGAGAATGCCAGGTCGCGCTTCATCTTCGTGAAGCCGTCGAGGAATCCGTTGTGCATGAACAGCCAATTCTGATAGCGGAACGGATGGCAGTTCGACTGCTGGATGGGCGGATGCGCCGCGGCCCGCACGTGCCCGAAGAACAGCGGGCTGGCGATGGCGTTGGTGAGCTCGTGCAGGTTCTCGTCGTGCCACGCCGGCTCGATGCTGTGGAACAGCGCGGGGATGTTGCCCTCGCTCGTATCCTCCGGGTACCAGCCGAAACCGAAGCCGTCGCCGTTCACGGTCTCCGCGCCGAGCGGCGAGTTGAGCGACTGGGCGACCAGGGAGTGCTGCGCGTCCAGGATGAGGACGGCGGGTTTCAGGGGCTCCCCCGAGTATGCAAGCCAGCGGCACATGACGACCTCCTCGAACGTGGTGGGCCCTGCGGACGGCTTGACCATAACCCCGGTCCGGCAGCCGCGGGAATACACCACTTCCGCCGACGGCGCGGCGGGCGACCACGCCGTCCTGGAGCTGTCAAGGGATGGCCGCGGAACGCTCGGTCTACTTGGCTGGACACATGAAGACGCACGCACGGTTCCTCCGTCAGGGGCTGGAGGTGACGGAGATCTCGAACCACGAATGGCGGGTGAGTGACACCCGGTTCGCCGAGATCGGTGCTCCGGACGTGGTCGGCTTCATCCTCCAGCTGGAGGGGATGTTCGAGGTGACGCAGATCGGCCGGCCCGGCCAGCGCACCTATTTCCGTTCATTCGACGCCGCTCTGGACGCTCTGCGGTCCTGATCGCCTCCGGTCCCGGCGGCGTGCCCGCACGGGGATCGCGCGACGGCTGAGCACGGCGGCCACGAGGAAGCACGCCGCGCCGAGGAACGTGCCGACGTTCGCCCAGAACAGGCTCACCAGCGACCCCGTCGACGGGATGACGTAGGCGCCGACGGCGGAGAACGCGAACAGCACGGAGCCGAGCATGTTCAGCCAGGTGCCGTGCCAGGTGCGTGCGCGGGGATCCCACAGGCGGTCCCGGTCGACGGTCGCGACGACGGCGAGGGCGCTGGCGACCAGGAAGCAGATCGAGCCGAAAGCGTCCGGCCGCCAGCCGCTTCCCACCCGGGCCGCATCGTTGACCGCGGTGAGGAGCGCCTCGGTGGTGCTGACGTTGAAGAACAGGGTGCCCGCGAACTGGATGGCGGCCGCCCACCAGTCGAACAGGTCGGGGCGCTCGCCTCCGCGTCGTGGCGGCTTTCGGCCGCTCAGCGCCAGCTGTACGAAGGCGGCGGCCGTGAAGAACAACGCGCCGACGAAGAACGTGACGGCGGCGATGACCGGGCCGACCGCCTCCTGGTAGTACGGCACTGCGCCGATCAGGAAGAACAGCGACCCGATCGCGAACCCCCAGGCCTCCCGCCTGAGTCGGATGGCGCGTTCTGCCGGCATGGTCGAAGACTAGGGCGCGGGATGCGTTCGGCGGCAGTGGGTCGTTCGGCTCACGCGAGCGTCGGACCGTTCCGGTCTTTCGTCACCGGCACGACCACGACCGGGACGGTCTGGTCGTGCGTCAGGTGCGCTCCGACCGATCCGGCCAGCCAGTTCTCCAGGGTGTGCGAGAACCCGCGGCGGTGCGTGCCGACCACGATGATCCGCGCGTCGACCTCGACGGCCAGCCGTGCGAGCGCCTTGGCCGGATCGCCGGCGAGCAGGCGGAGCGCCCAGTTCGAGGGCTTGTCCGGCCTTTCGTCGAGCGCTGATCCGATGGCGGCCGACAATGCGAGGACCGCTTCGCCCTCGCCGGATCCGACCTCCGTGGGGTGCAGTGACTCCCCCGCGACGTCGGATGGATCCCATTCGGTCAGGTAGCTGTCCTCCGAGACGTACGCGCACAGCAGCGGACGCTCGAACTCGACCGCCAGGCGCGCCGCTTCGTCGAGCACCGCCCGGGCCTGGCCGCGGTGCACCCCGACGATGATCGCGCCGCTGAGGTCCGGATCGCTCGGGTCCGGGTCGCTCGGGTCCGGGTCGCTCGGGTCCGGGTCGCTCGGGTCCGGGACGCTCGGGTCCGGGTCGCTCCGGTCCGGAGCAGCATCCGCGGGAGGCTCGTCCATCTCGACCACCACCGATCCGGTGCCGGCCTAGGCCTCCGCCGCCTGCGGCGTCCCGGCGATGTTCACCAGCCACTGCACGCCGAAGCGATCGACCGCCATGCCGAAGCTGTCGCCCCAGGGAGCCTTGTTGAGCGGCTCGACCACGGTGCCGCCGTCGATGAGCTTCTCCCAGTAGCCGGTCAGCTCGGCCTCGTCGTCGCCGCTCAACGAGATGCTGATCGCGCTGCCCTCGGTGAAGTCCATGTGTGCCGGGACGTCCGCAGCCATGAGCGTGAAGCCGCCCGGTGTCGTCAGCTGCGAGTGCATGATCAGGTCGTTGTCGGCCGGGTCTTGAGCCATCTGGAACTCGGCGAAGGTGCTGCGTTGCACCTCTCCACCGAAGACCGACTGGTAGAAGTCCATCGCCTCGCGCGCGGACGAACGGAAGTTCAGGTACGGGTTGAGTGTCGACGGCATGGTGTCCTCCTCGTGAGAGCTCCGGAGAGCCGGTAGGTGCCGGTTCGCCGCCCAGCGTAGCGAGCACCCGCCGCCCGGGACCAGAGCCTTCAGGCACGAGAAGGCATGCGATGCGCTCAGCGCAGGTACGCCGCGACGAACAGGTCGCCGCGGATCTCCCCCAGCCGCGCGACGATCCGGTCCACCAACGCGTCGGTGACTCCGCCGGCGTGCACGTCGTAGGGGCCGATCGGCTGCAGCTTGCCGCAGCGGACGCGCACTACTTCCCATCCCGATGCGCGCAGCAGACGGTCCTTGCGACGGTCCGAGGTCTCGCGCGGACCGACGTGCTCGAGTCCATGCCGCCCGGTGGTGTCGTACTCGATCGCGACGCGGAGTTCGGGCAGCAGGATGTCGGGCCACACCTCCAGATGAGAGTGGAAGGGCTTGGCGACCCGGACGGCGTTCTTCGACAAGTCGATGTCCAACCGCTCGGCGAGACGCCGCTTCAGTTCCGGTTCGGCCGCGGAGGCGGGCGTCGGCGCCCAGGGGCTGACGAACGCCTCACCGACCGGCACCGCGTCCGCCCCGGCGCGGGCATGCCGGCAGATCGGGCACCTCCTGCCGCCGAGGATGCGCTCGATGCTCGTCTGGTACGACGGATGCCCCTTCTCGCACTGCCACGAGAACGTCCCCGCGGTGCTGTTCGCGTCGGACACGGCGACGCGCGACCCGGGGGCGGCCATGCTGACCAGTTGCTCGCGCGTCAGCGGTTCGCGATCGAGTCGACGACACAGGTAGCAGCGATCATCGGCCGGGTCGTTCTCGATCCTCCGCAGGTCGCGGGCGTGGCCGCACACGTGCAGTCCGGCGTCCGGCTCCACTGCCCGCACCGGCTTCGGCGCCGCGGCCTCGGCGCACCGCGGGCACCACGCCGAGCGACGCCGCGTTCCACGGGGCCGAGCCCGCTGCTCCTCCGGGGTCGCGACGAACCGGTGACCGGAGTCGCACTCCCACACCAGGTAGACGTCGGCCGCGGGCGGCACCTGCGTCAGCGTGATCCCATGGTTGAGGTCGGGGTGGTACTGGCGGACGAGCACGGGATACCGCTCCCAGTCGGTGCGGTACCGCCCGACCTCGTAGGGCACGGCGACGCCCTTCGACCACTGGCGGCGCGCCCACCACTGCTCGACGCTCTCCGGCACGGCATCCCTCCTCATCCCGAGGCTAGAACGCACCACCGTCACTGCACCCCCGCGATTCGTGCCGAATGTGCGCTTTCGCGGCGCCAGAGCGCACATTCGGCACGAATCTGCGGGCGGCTCAGAGCACGAACGGGAGGAGAGCGCGCCGCTCAGAGGGGTAGTCCGGGAACGTCTCGCGGTACCAGCGGTGGTTCGCGAACGCCCGGGGCGCCAGGTTCGCGAACGTGTACAGCGCGAATGCGGTGCCCGCGAGAGACCAGGTGGCGATCGCCCATCCCGTCCACTCGATCATCTCGCCGAGGTAGTTGGGGCTGGAGACGTACCGGAAGCCGCCGCCCTGAGGGATGCGGTACCCGCCTCCCGACCGTCGCAGCAGCCGCAGCGTGCTGTCGGAGCGCGCATTCAGGGTCAACCCGCCCGCGAACAGGACGACGCCGGCCCAGAACCGCCAGTCCCCCAGCCACGACACGGGATAGCTCCCGTACTCCGAGATCCACCGCGCGTTGACCCACGCGTTCAGCAGGTTGAAGCCGATCGCCAGCAGCATCACGAGCACGGGCATGCGCGACCCGGAGCGCATCAGGAACGGGTAGACGAACGCCCGGTAGACGTAGTGCACGAGCCAGAGCGCCAGGAACAGCAGCGGCACCGGGTCGAAGCGGTGCGATCCGAGCAGGTAGAACACCACGAAGAGGATGGACGCGGGCGCCTCCATGACGACCCAGCCGACCCGCGCGGGCACCGTGGGGCCCCATCCACCGCGGCCGTGCCGCCCGCCGTACGGCGCGACGATGAACAGCAGCGCGACGAACGTCACGACGGCCAGCGCGATCTCGGCGTAGACGAACCAGCGGTAAGGTCCCTCGGGCATGCCGCCAGCCTATCCACGCGGCAGCCCGGCAGGACGATGCCCCGGTCCGCCGAGCTGGACTCGACGGACCGGGGCCGGCGTCACTGCTGTTGCGCGTTCGCGGCGGCGAGCAGCGCGTCGATCATGTCGGGCGTCACCTGGCCACCGGACATCATGCCGACGCGGCCGATCGGGAACGACGACATCATCCGCTCCATCGACACGCCTTCCGGCATGATCGACGACGCGCCGTCGAGCAGCTCCGACATCCCCGCCAGCGCTCCCTGCACCATCGGGCCGGCGACGGGATGCGCGAGCACCTCGCCGAGTGACGACTCACGCGTGAGCGGCAGCCGCACCTCGTCTCCGTCGATCGCCGCAGCCACCGTGGCCCGCAGGTCACGACTGGAGGCGCCCACCTCGATCGTGTACTCGCCGCCCTCGACCACCCAGCGATCGGCGCGAACATCCCAGTACGCCAGGTCCTCCCGTCGGACCGTCACCGCGACCTCACCGGAGGCGCCCGGCTCGAGCTCGATCACCCCGAAGCCCTTGAGTTCCCGCGGCGGACGCTGCACGTGCGACCCGGCGAGCGACGTGTACACCTGCACGACCTCGCGACCGGAGCGCTCCCCCGTGTTCGTCACGGTGACGCGAACCTCGATGTCGCCGGATGCGGTCACGGATGCGCTGGCGTCGCCGTACGAGAAGGTCGTGTACGAGAGGCCGTGTCCGAACGGGTACTCGACCTCCATCCGGCGCGCGTCGTACCAGCGGTAGCCGACGAACAGGCCCTCGCCGTACCGGACGTGTCCCTCCTCCCCCGGGAAGTTGAGGAACGCCGGCGTGTCCTCCAGCCGCAGCGGCACCGTCTCGGTGAGCTTGCCCGACGGGTTGACCGCGCCGAACAGCACGTCCGCGGTGGCGGAGCCGCCTGCTTGGCCGAGCAGCCAGCCCTCTACGATCGCCGGGACGGTCCTCGAGAACGGGAGCGTCACCACGCCGCCGTTGGACAGCACGACGACCGTGCGCGGGTTGGCCGCGACCACAGCATCGATGACGGCCAGCTGATCCGCCGGCAGGTCGATGTCGTCGCGGTCGTAGCCCTCGGACTCCAGCCGTGCGGGCAGCCCGGCGAAGATGACCGCCACGTCAGCGGTGGATGCGGCCGCGACCGCTTCGTCGCGCAGTCGCGACGACTCGTCCGCATCCACCTCGGCCGCGAGCGAGAACCCGGGAGCGTAGGCGACATCCCGGGCGACCGCGCGGATCGCGGTGAGGGCGTCGTCGAGCCGGGTGGGGCGGATCATCGACGAGCCGGCGCCCTGGTACCGCGGCTTCTCGGCGAACGCGCCGATGACCGCGATCGACCGGTCGGCGGCGAGCGGGAGAAGCGGGCGGTCATCGGACGCCGGGACGTCGTTCTTCAGCAGCACGATGGATCGGCCGGCCGCCTCCCGGGCCAGCGCGTGGTGGGCGTCCACGTCGAGCGGACCCTCCACGCGCTCCGTGTCGGCCCACCGGGTCGCGAGCTCGGCCACCCGGGCCGCCGACGCATCCAGCACGGACTCGTCGAGCGATCCGTCGGCCACCGACGCGACGACCGCGGCATCGCTCAGCCCGGCGTTGCCCGGCATCTCGAGGTCGAGCCCGGCGCGCAGGGCGGCGACCCGGTCGCTGACCGCGCCCCAGTCGGAGACGACCAGACCCTGGAAGCCCCACTCGTCGCGCAGCACGTCGGTGAGCAGCCACCGGTTCTCTGACGCGAACACGCCGTTGATGCGGTTGTACGAGCACATCACGGTGTGCGGCTGGGCGTCCTCGACGACGCGCTGAAAGCCGCGGAGGTAGATCTCGCGCAGCGGGCGCGGGTCGACGTCGGAGGAGGAACGCATCCGGTCGTCCTCCTGGTTGTTCGCGGCGAAGTGCTTCAGCGACGCACCGACCCCCTGCGACTGGATGCCGCGCACGAGCGCAGCGCCGAGAACGCCGGAGACGATGGGATCCTCGCTCAGGTACTCGAAGTTGCGGCCGCACAGGGGCGACCGCTTGATGTTGATGCCCGGGCCCAGGAGGACGGCGACATCCTCGATGGACGACTCGACGCCCAGCGCGGTGCCGACACGCTCGACCAGCTCGACATCCCACGAGGAGCCGAGGGCCACCGCGGGCGGGAAGCAGGTCGCCGGAACGCTGTCGCCGATCCCCAGGTGATCGCCGCCCTCCCGCTGCTTGCGGAGGCCGTGCGGGCCGTCAGTGAGCATGACGGACGGGATGTCGCCGACCGCCTTCGTGCGCCAGAAGCTCTCCCCGCTGGTGAGCGAGGCCTTCTCCTCGACGCTGAGCCCGGAGATGTCGGCGGCGGTGGCCGCCGTGGTCGTGTCTGTCATGTGTTTCCTTCCGTGTGGTGCGTGGAGCAGTGAGACTGAGAAGCGGTGAGGTCGGTCGGGGTCAGCGGGTCGCCTTGATGGGCCAGACGGCCAATGCCCCCAGGATGCCGAGGACGATCCCGATGGGGAAGAGCCCGGCGTATCCGAAGGCGAGCACGATCGCGCCCGCGACACCGGGGGCGAGGGTCTGCGGCAGCGTCGCTGCGATGTTGACGACCCCGAGGTCCTTGGCGAAGGACTTCGCCGACGGCAGCACCTCGCTCATCAGCGCCGTATCCACTGCCTGGAACATCCCGAAGCCGAATCCCGAGATGGCCGTCATGATGAACCAGGCGGTCAGGTCGGGCCAGAGCCACGGCAGCAGGAAGGCGACGCTGACGACGGCCGCCGAGGCGAAGACGAACGGCTTGCGGCGGCCGAAGCGGTCGGAGAGCGGGCCGGAGATCACGGTCGAGATGATGATGCCGGCGAGGCTGATCAGCCCGAGCAGCGGGATGACCTGCTCCGGGTGTGCGACATGGAAGTAGTCGGTGAGCAGGAAGAGCTGGTACCCCGTGACGGCGAAGTACCCGGTGTAGAGCAGCAGCCGTCCCGTGAACGCCCAGAAGAAGTCGGGATGCGCGATCGGGTTGACCCAGAACGTCCGGAGGAACTCGCCCAGGGTGAACGGCTCCCGTTCGAGTGCCCGGCTCGAGTAGTCGGGGTTCGCCACCACGAAGAGCGTCAGGACGACGAGCGAGGACACGGCGAAGAAGACATACCCGACCGCGATGCTGTTGAAGAACAGCGAACCGACGATCTGGCCGCCGAGCGCGCCGACCATCAGGCCGATCCCGGAGAGCGCGGCGAACGTGCCGCGGCGCTTCAGTGGCACCCGGTCGGGCATGACCGCCGTGAGCGGGCCCTGGGCGAAGTTGTAGCAGATCTGGACGAGGGTCCAGGCGATGATCACGCCGACGAGCGAGTTCGCGAACGCGAGGCCGATCAGCGACAGGCCGCCGGCGAGCGACCCGAGGAGGATCCACGGCGCTCTGCGCCCGAAGCGCGAGCGCGTGCGGTCGGAGATCTGACCGGCGATCGGCTGGGCGATCATGGCCGCGAACGCGCCGATGGTGGCCACGATCGTGAGGTTGGCGACCTTGTCCTGCTCGCCGAACAGCTGCGTGATCTGCTGCGGGAGGAGGATGCCGGGCAGCGCGCCCCAGATCAGATAGATGCCGAGGTTGGCGGGGATGATCCACACCATCAGCCGGCGGAGGCCCTTGATGGGCGCAGGCGGGTCGTCGTTGCCGGAGGCGGTGCCGACGAAGGTGTTGGTCGTGATCGGTGTCGGTTCGGCGGCGGGTTCGCCGAGCGGGACGGAGGTGTCTGACGTCATTGTCGAAGGGGTTCCTCTCACCATCCACCGTGGACGGTGGGAAAACCATACGTCACTCGGTTTTCAGAAAGCAAGCGCTGTTCGGTTTATGGTGGAGGCATGGCACGACGAGGTTCCTACGCGAAAGGCGTGGCGAAGCGGGACGAGATCCTGGAGCGCGCGCTCGAGGTGATCGCCCGCGAGGGCATCCGCGGAGCGTCGGTGAAGGAGCTGGCGGATGCGGTGGGCCTCAGCCAGGCCGGCCTCCTCCACTACTTCGACAGCAAGGAGGAGCTGTTCACGGCGATCCTCCGCAAGCGCGACGAGGTCGACAGCCGCCGCTTCGGCGACGTGGACGAGGAGCCCTCGCTCGACCGCATCCGCGATGGCTACGTCGGAATCGTGCGTCACAACGCCGAGGTTCCGGGCCTGGTGCAGCTGTTCTCGCGCCTGGCGGTCGACGCGGGCGACCCGCAGCATCCCGCCCACGACTACTTCGTCGAGCGCAGTGCGGCCCTCCGGCAGACCTTCGCCGCGGCGCTGGAGGAACGGCAGGCTGGCGAGGGCGTCGGGAGCAGGGTGGACCCGGACACGCTCGCGCGCATCCTGCAGGCGGTCTCCGACGGCATGCAGCTGCAGTGGCTGCAGGACCCGTCGGTCGACATGGCCGCGACGGTAGACGCGCTCTTCGAGCTGCTCGCGCCCGGCGAGAAAGGTGTGGGCCCTGCCGGGTTCGAACCGACGACATCCACGGTGTAAACGTGGCGCTCTACCAGCTGAGCTAAAGGCCCCTAACGCCCCTCCACCCTACCGAACCCCTCGCGAGAGATTTGCGCCAAATCTCTGTTATGCGTGTCTCATAACCGAGATTTGCGCCAAATCTTCGCCACGCGGAGGGCGTAATGCGGGTCAGACGTGGGCCGGGAGGCGGTCGAGCGCTGCGCGGTACGACTCGATCGAGCGGGCCTCGCCCGGCGCCGTGATGAACGACGCACGGATGATGCCGCGCTCGTCCACCAGGAAGGTCGCGCGGTTCGCGAAGCCCTTCTCGGGCAGGAAGACGCCATACTCCTTGGCGATGTCGCCGTGCGGCCAGAAGTCCGCGAGCAGCGAGAAGCCGTAGCCCTCCTGCTCCGCCCACGCCCGCAGCGTGAACTTGGAGTCGACCGAGACGCCCAGCAATTCGACCCGGTGGTCCTCGAACAGGGAGATGTTGTCGCGCAGAGCGCACAGCTCGCCGGTGCAGGTGCCCGAGAACGCGAGCGGGAAGAAGACGATCGCGACGGCCTTCCGGCCACGGAAGTCGCTCAGTCGAACCGTCTCCCCGTACTGGTTGAGCAGTTCGAAATCGGGTGCGAGCGTGTCGTTCTCTAGAGCCACGATGACACAGCCTAGACCTCGGTTCTCGCAGCACCAAGTGACGGTCAACGACGGCGTCGGAGTGAGGCTAGGCTGGACGATGGTGCCCGCGCTTGTCGAAACCCGACAGTGCTCCGGCTTGTCCACGATCCATCCGACACAAGAAAGAGGTCGAGGGTGACTGTAAACGACCAGGACCCGTACTCGATGAATAACATCGATTCGGACCCGGAGGAGACCGCCGAGTGGCGCGAATCCCTCGACCAACTGGTTGCGGCCCATGGCCATGAGCGTGCTCGCGAGATCATGCTCAGCCTGCTCAAGCGCTCGAAGGAACTGCACGTCGGCGTGCCGATGGTTCCGACGACGGACTACATCAACACGATCTCCCCGGAGAACGAGCCCGAGTTCCCCGGTGACGAGGAGATCGAGCGCCGCTACCGCGCGTGGATCCGCTGGAACGCCGCCGTGCTCGTCCACCGTGCGCAGCGCCCCGGCATCGCCGTCGGCGGCCACATCTCGACCTACGCGTCGAGCGCCGCCCTCTACGAGGTCGGCTTCAACCACTTCTTCCGCGGCCAGGACCACCCGGGCGGCGGCGACCAGATCTTCGTCCAGGGCCACGCCTCCCCCGGCACCTACGCCCGCGCGTTCCTCGAGGGGCGCCTGAGCGCCGACCAGCTCGACGGCTTCCGCCAGGAGAAGTCGCACGCCGGCGGCGGCCTCTCCAGCTACCCGCACCCGCGCCTCATGCCGGAGTTCTGGCAGTTCCCGACCGTGTCGATGGGCCTCGGGCCGATCAACGCGATCTACCAGGCACAGCTCAACAAGTACCTCACCAACCGCGGCATCAAGGACGCCTCCGACCAGCACGTCTGGGCGTTCCTCGGCGACGGCGAGATGGATGAGGTCGAGTCGCGCGGTCAGCTCCAGGTCGCGGCGAACGAGAAGCTCGACAACCTCACGTTCGTCATCAACGCGAACCTGCAGCGCCTCGACGGCCCGGTCCGCGGCAACGGCAAGATCATCCAGGAGCTCGAGAGCTTCTTCCGAGGCGCCGGCTGGAACGTCATCAAGGTCATCTGGGGCCGCGAGTGGGACGACCTGCTCGCCCGCGACGCCGACGGCGCGCTCGTCAACCTCATGAACGAGACGCCCGACGGCGACTACCAGACGTACAAGACCGAGAGCGGCGCCTACGTCCGCGAGAACTTCTTCGGCCGCGACCCGCGGACGCTGGAGCTCGTCAAGGACTACAGCGACGACCAGATCTGGAACCTCAAGCGCGGCGGCCACGACTACCGCAAGGTGTACGCGGCCTTCAAGGCGGCCGCCGAGCACAAGGGCCAGCCGACCGTCATCATCGCCAAGACCATCAAGGGCTACGGGCTCGGCCCGTCGTTCGAGGGCCGCAACGCGACCCACCAGATGAAGAAGATGACGCTGGACAACCTGAAGACGTTCCGGGATGCCATGCGCATCCCGATCACGGACGCCCAGCTCGAGGAGAACCCGTACCTGCCGCCGTACTACAACCCCGGCGCGGACGACGAGGCGATCCAGTACCTGCACGACCGCCGCCGCGCACTCGGCGGCTACGTGCCGGAGCGCCGCGCGAAGTACACGCAGCTCAACCTGCCGGACGACTCCGCGTACGCGATCTCGAAGAAGGGATCCGGAACGCAGGAGGTCGCCACGACCATGGCGTTCGTCCGCCTCCTGAAGGACCTGCTGCGTTCGAAGGACTTCGGCCACCGCATCGTCCCGATCATCCCGGACGAGGCGCGCACCTTCGGTATGGACGCCTTCTTCCCCAACGCGAAGATCTACAACCCGAACGGCCAGCACTACACGTCGGTCGACCGCGAGCTGCTCCTCGCTTACAAGGAGAGCCCGCAGGGCCAGATCATCCACGTCGGCATCAACGAGGCCGGCGCGCTGGCCGCGTTCACCAACGTGGGCACGTCGTACTCGACGCAGGGCGAGCCGCTCATCCCGGTCTACGTCTTCTACTCGATGTTCGGCTTCCAGCGCACCGGTGACGCCCTCTGGGCGGCGGGCGACCAGATGGCGCGCGGCTTCCTCGTCGGCGCCACCGCCGGTCGCACCACGCTGACCGGTGAGGGCCTGCAGCACGCGGACGGCCACTCGCCGCTGCTCGCATCCACCAACCCGGCCGTTGTCCAGTACGACCCGGCGTACGGCTACGAGATCGGCCACATCGTGCGCGCCGGCCTCGAGCGGATGTACGGCGGCAACCACCCGGACCCGAACGTCATGTACTACCTCACGGTGTATAACGAGCCGATCGTCCAGCCGGCCGAGCCGGAGGGCGTGGATGTGGACGGCATCGTCCGCGGCGTCTACAAGCTGCGCGCCGGCCAGGGCGACGGGCCGAAGGCCCAGCTGCTCGCGTCGGGCGTCTCGGTGCCGTGGGCCCTGGAAGCCCAGCACCTGCTCGCGCAGGACTGGGGCGTCTCCGCCGACGTGTGGAGCGTCACCTCGTGGGGCGAGCTGCGCCGCGACGGTCTCGCCGCCGAGGAGCACAACTTCCTCTACCCGCAGCAGGAGAAGCAGGTACCCTACGTCACCCGCAAGCTGCAGGAGGCAGAGGGCCCGTTCGTCGCCGTCACCGACTATTCGCACGCCGTGCCGGACATGATCCGTCAGTTCGTCCCGGGCGAGTACGCGACCCTCGGCGCCGACAGCTTCGGCTTCTCGGACACCCGCCCCGCGGCTCGCCGGTTCTTCAAGATCGACGGACCGTCGATGGTGGTGCGGACGCTGGAGCTCCTCGCCGTGCAGGGCAAGGTCGACCCGAACGCCCCCGCCTGGGCGATCGAGAAGTACCTCCTGCACGACGTCAACGCCGGCACCACGGGCAGCGCGGGCGGCGAGGCGTAACGGCTCCCGTGGCTGGCGGCCAGGTGGAGAGGACGAAGCCCGAGACGCTCGCGTGGCTGCGCAAGATCTCGGGTGAGCTGGCGACGACCACGCTCAAGCGGCTCGAGGACACCCTCCCCTGGTACCGCGACATGCCACCGGGCCGGCGCAGCGCCGTCGGCCTGGTGGCCCAGGCGGGCATCTCGTCGTTCATCTCCTGGTACGACGACCCGCGCTCGACGCCGTGGATCGCCGCCGACGTGTTCGGCGCGGCCCCCCGCGAGCTGCTCCGCAGCGTGAGCCTGCAGCAGACGCTGCAACTCATCAAGATCACGGTCGAGGTGGTCGAGGAGCGCGTGAAGACGGCCGGGAGCGAGGATCTGCGGGAGGCCATCCTGCTGTACTCCCGCGAGATCGCGTTCGCGGCGGCCGACGTCTACGCGCGCGCCGCCGAGGCCCGCGGCCTGTGGGATGCACGCCTCGAAGCCCTGGTCGTCGACAGCATCCTGACCGGCGAGTACGACGACGAGCTCCCCAGCCGCATCGCCGCGCTCGGCTGGCACGGGCACGGCGAGGTCAGTGTCCTCGTCGGCACCGCGCCGAAGATGCTCGACGTCGACCAGCTGCGCCGCACCGCCCGCCACATGTCGGCGGACGTGCTGATCGGCGTGCAGGGCAGCCGGCTGGTGCTGGTGATCGGCCGCGCCTGGCCGAGCAACAGCACGCCGGAGGAGGCGATCGGCGCCGCCCCTGTGGTCTCGTTCATGGAGATCGCACAGCAGCTGGAGCCCGGCTTCGGCCCCGGCCATCTGGTACTCGGCCACGAGGTCCCCAGCCTGGTGGATGCGTCCAAGAGCGCGAAGGCGGCCCTCGCCGGTTTCGCGGTCGCCCGGGCCTGGCGCAACTGCCCTCGCCCGGTGCACGCGGACGACCTGCTCCCGGAGCGCGCCCTCGCGGGCGACGGCCTCGCCCGCGCGACGCTGATCAGCCGCATCTACCGCCCGCTGCAGGGCTACTCCACCGAGCTGCTCACCACCCTGTGGTGCTACCTCGACAACGGCCGGTCGCTGGAGGCGACGGCACGCGAGCTGTTCGTGCACCCGAACACCGTCCGCTACCGCCTGAAGCGCGTCTCCGAGGTCATCGGCTGGGACGCGACCGGCGCGCGCGAGGCCCTCATCCTGCAGGCGGCGCTGATCGTCGGCTCCATTAACGAGCCCGACTCGCCCCGCCGCGGCGGTTGAGTTGTAGACAACCACAAAGCATCTTCGAATAGTTCGTATCCATCCGACACATCCGCCTGGCGGAAGATTGGCAGACTGGAAACCGTGATCGTCATCGTGTGCCCGGGTCAGGGATCCCAGACCCCCGGCTTCCTGGACCCCTGGCTCAGCGAGTCCTCGTTCCGCGACCAGCTCACCGGCATTTCCGACGCGGTCGGCATCGACCTGGTGGCGCACGGCACCGTGAGCGACGCCGACACCATCCGCGACACCGCAATCGCTCAGCCGCTCATCGTCTCGGCCGGACTGCTGACTCTGTCCGCGCTGTTCGCCGACGGCCGCCGCGACCGGGTCGGCGGCATCGCCGGTCACTCGGTCGGCGAGCTCACCGCGGCCGCCGGAGCCGGTGTCCTCAGCGAGACCGACGCCGTCGCCTTCGTGCGCGAGCGCGGCGCCGCCATGGCCCGTGCGGCCGCCGAGGCGCAGACCGGCATGAGCGCCGTGATCGGCGCCGACGAGACCGAACTGCTCGCCCGACTCGACGAGCTGGGCCTCTCCCCCGCCAACTACAACGGCGGCGGCCAGATCGTCGTCGCCGGCGCCCTGGATGCGCTGGCCCAGCTTGCCGAGAACCCGCCGGCCCGCGCGCGTGTCATTCCGCTGCAGGTCGCCGGTGCATTCCACACCCGGTACATGGCGTCCGCCGTCCCGGCGCTCGAGCAGTTCGCCTCCACTCTGACGACGAACGACCCGACGCTGCGCCTCTGGACCAACAAGGACGGCTCCGAGGTGACCGACGGCGCCGAGTTCCTGCGACTCCTCGTCGGCCAGGTCTCGTCGCCGGTGCGCTGGGACCTCGACATGAAGGCCTTCGAGGAGGCCGGCGTCACCGGCCTGATCGAGGTCGCTCCCGCCGGCGCGCTCGTCGGCCTCGCCAAGCGCGGCCTGAAGGGCGTGCCGACCGTCGCCATCAAGACCCCCGACGACCTGCCGGCCGCCTTCGACCTCATCGACCAGGCCGCGTAAGGCCGCAAGGAGCTCCCCCGATGACCCACCCCACCCTGCAGCAGTCGCACGGCCCGCAGTACACCCGCATCCTCTCGATCGGCGCCGCCCGCGGCGAGAACGTCGTGCCGAACGACGACCTGGTCGGCCCGATCAACTCCTCCGACGAGTGGATCCGGCAGCGCACCGGCATCATCACCCGCACCCGCGCCGGGCGTGACGTGCTCGCTGTCGACCTCGCCACCGAGGCGTCGAAGGAGGCCATCGCGAAGTCGGGCGTCGACCCGAAGCTGATCGACGCCGTCATCGTCGCGACCGTTTCGAACGTGCAGCAGACGCCATCCATCGCCGCCGTGCTCGCCGACCGCGTCGGCGCCAACCCGGCAGCCGCATACGACATGAACGCCGCCTGCGCCGGGTACGCCTACGCGGTGGCCCAGGCAGATGCGCTCATCCGCACCGGCGCGGCGCACTACGCGCTCGTCGTCGGCGCCGAGAAGCTCTCCGACGTCGTCGACCCGACCGACCGCACCATCTCGTTCCTGCTCGGCGACGGCGCAGGCGCCGTGGTCATCGGCCCGAGCGACTACCCCGGCATCGCCAAGACGGTGTGGGGCTCCGACGGCTCCAAGGCCGACGCGGTGGGGATGGGCAACACGCTCCTCGAGTTCCGCGACGGCGAGAAGCCGTGGCCGACCCTCCGCCAGGAGGGCCAGACGGTCTTCCGCTGGGCGGTCTGGGAGATGGCCAAGGTCGCCAAGCAGGCGCTCGACGAGGCCGGGGTCTCCCCCGACCAGCTGGCCGCGTTCATCCCGCACCAGGCCAACATGCGCATCGTCGACGAGTTCGCCAAGCAGCTGAAGCTTCCGGAGACCGTCGCCATCGCCCGCGACATCGAGACGACGGGCAACACGTCCGCCGCATCCATCCCCCTCGCGACCCACCGACTGCTCCAGGAACACCCGGAGTTGAGCGGCGGCCTGGCCCTCCAGATCGGCTTCGGGGCCGGTCTGGTGTTCGGCGCGCAGGTCGTCGTGCTGCCCTAGACTGTTTCCCGGTCACAACGACACCCCCCTCAAGGAGAGAAAAACCATGGCATTGTCCACCGAAGAAGTTCTTGCCGGCCTGGCCGAGCTCATCAACGACGAGACCGGCATCGCGACCGACACGGTTGAGCTGGACAAGTCGTTCACCGACGACCTCGACATCGACTCGATCTCGATGATGACCATCGTGGTCAACGCCGAGGACAAGTTCGACGTGAAGATCCCCGACGAGGAGGTCAAGAACCTCAAGACCGTCGGAGATGCGGTCGAGTTCATCGTCAAGGCGCAGAACGCCTAGGCGCAGAGCCAGGATTCTTCCGCGCGGGCGGCGCGCGACCGTGTCGCCGCCCGCGCGTGCGGCAGCGCTCTGACCGGGCGCCGCCATCCTCATTCAGGAGAGTTGCCGTTATGACCAAGAAGATCGTCGTCACCGGTATGGGCGCGTCCTCGCCCCTCGGTGGCACCGCCCCCGAGAGCTGGAGCGCCCTGCTCGCCGGCGTCTCCGGCGCCCGCACCCTCGAGCACGACTGGGTCGCTCAGTACGAGCTGCCGGTCACCTTCGCCGCCGAGGCCAAGGTGCGCCCGGAGGAGGTGCTGGAGCGTCCCGTCGCCAAGCGTCTCGACCCGTCCAGCCAGTTCGCCCTCATCTCCGCCATGGAGGCGTGGGAGGACGCCGGCCGTCCGGATGTCGCACCCGAGCGTCTCGGTGTCGACTACGCCACCGGCATCGGCGGCGTGTGGACCCTGCTCGACGCCTGGGACACGCTGCGCGAGCGCGGCCCGCGCCGTGTCCTCCCCATGACCGTCCCGATGCTCATGCCGAACGCAGCATCGGCCGCGGTCTCCATGCACTTCGAGGCGCGTGCCTACGCCCGCACGGTCGCCTCCGCCTGCGCCTCCAGCACCGAGTCGATCGTCAACGCGTACGAGCACCTGCAGCTGGGTCTCGCGGACGTGGTCATCGCCGGTGGCACGGAGTCCGCCATCCACCCGATCACCGTCGCGTCGTTCTCGTCGATGCAGGCGCTCTCGCGCCGCAACGACGACCCGGCGCACGCCTCCCGCCCGTACAGCGTCGACCGCGACGGCTTCGTGATGGGTGAGGGCGCGGCCAGCCTGGTGCTCGAGACCGAGGAGCACGCCCTCGCGCGCGGCGCCCGGATCTACGCCGAGCTCGCGGGCGGCGGAGTGACCGCCGACTCGTACCACATCACCGCGAACGACCCGGAGGGCCGCGGCGCCAGCCGTGCTCTGCGCATCGCCCTCGACCGGGCCGGTGCGGTGCCGGACGACGTCACCCACATCAACGCGCACGCGACCAGCACGCCGGTCGGCGACCCGTCCGAGTACGTGGCGCTGCGCGAGGTGTTCGGTGAGCGCGTCCACGGCATCCCGGTTTCGGCCACCAAGGCGTCCACCGGACACCTGCTCGGCGGCACGGGTGCGCTGGAGGCCGTGTTCAGCATCCTTGCGATCCGCGACCGTCAGGCCCCGCCGACGATCAACATCACCGAGATGGATCCGGCCATCCCGCTGCAGGTGAAAGGCGAGCCGCAGCCGCTCGGCGACAGCGCACAGCTCGTCATCAGCAACTCCTTCGGCTTCGGCGGCCACAACGCCGTCGCCGCGTTCCGCAGCTACTGAGCGTACGCACGGACACAGGAAGGCCCCGCTCGTCACGAGCGGGGCCTTCTCTGTTTCACCGCAGGCGGGCGGCCGTGCCAGGCCCGCCGCGGGAGTCGAGCGCGGGTCAGCCGACGTTGTGCAGCCAGATGACCGACGTGTCGTCGTGGGCGTGCCGGAACGGCTCCAGCTCGTCGTCCCACGCCTGACCGAGGGCCAGCCGGAGCTCGCGGTGCAGCTCGAGCGCGTTCGCGCCGGCGATCTCCATGGCGTAGCGGATGCGATCCTCCGGCACGACCATGTTGCCGGCCGTGTCGACCTGGGCGAAGAAGATGCCGAGATCGGGCGTGTGCATCCACCGGCCGCCGTCGGTGCCGTGACCGGCGTCCTCCGTCACCTCGTAGCGCAGGTGCTCCCAACCGCGCAGGGCGGACGCGAGGCGCGCCCCGGTGCCGGGCGGGCCGTCCCAGAAGAACTCCGTGCGCTGGGAGCCCTTGAGCACGGGCTGCGACTCCCAGGTGAAGTTCACTGCACGCCCGAGAGCGCGACCCGCCGCCCACTCGATGTGGGGGCAGAGCGCGCTGGGAGAGGAGTGCACGTAGAGCACCCCTCGAGCGACGTGTGCCGACATGGTTCTCCTCCGTTCGTTGGTGCGTCTTCCCCTACGACCAGGAACGGATGGAAATCTTCGGCGTGTGAAGTTGCGGTAGCGCTCGCGCGCGTTGCCACGATTATGCCCGAGAACCGCGGGGAGTTACAAGATTGTGATTCGGCGATTCGCTCGCCGGGCGAACACCGAACGGAATAGCATACCGAGTATGTCGGTCCAGAACGGATTCCTCGCGCTCCTCACCCAGGGCGCTGCTTACGGCTCGCAGCTCCAGAGCGAGTTCCTCTGCCGTGCCGCACACCGACGGCAGCTCAATCCCGGCCAGGTGTATTCGACGCTCGACCGGATGACGGATCAGGGTCTCGTCGCTTCCGCAGGCGCCACCGACGACGGCCTTCCGCTCTACGAGCTGACCGCGGCGGGACGGGAGGCGGCAGCAGCCTGGCTCGGCGGTGCACCCGCCGACGGCCGCCCGGACTGGGACGAGATGCAGGACCAGGTGCTGATCGCCGCCTCCCTGGAGGGGGTGGATGCGCTGGTCGTCATCGACGGCTATCGCGCCGCCTACGCCGAGAAGATCCGCTACCTCACCCACGAAGCGGACTCGCGCGCCCTGCTCGCGGCGAACCGCGCGGCCGAACTGGGCGCGAAAGCAGCCATCGAGTGGCTGGACGAGGTCGCGGCCACCCTGCGGTCACATCCCGGCGCGCTGGTGCAACCACGCTCCCCCGAGCGTCCGCGGCGCGGCCGTCGACCGGCCTCAGATGCGGCTGCTCCGCCGGGAGCCGCAGCGCAGGCGGAGAGCCGCAGCTCGACCTAGTGCAGCAGCTCGCCCCGCGTGTTGAGGACGTTCTTCTCGCCGGCCTCGATCGGCACGGCGAAGCGGTTCTGCGCCGGCGGCAGCGGGCAGTTGAAGTTGTAGCTGAACGCGCACGGCGGCAGGACCGCGAGGTTGAAGTCCAGCGTGACCGTGCCGTCCTCGTTCGGCACCACGAAGAGGAACCGGCCGACCGAGTAGGTGCTGTCGCCGTTCGTCGTGTCCGCGAAGACGAGCTGGAGGGCGCGGCCCGCCTTGAACGCGGCGAGGTTGTAGTCGACGCCGTCCTTGGTGAAGGTGATCTCGCCCGGGATGACCATGTCGCGGGTTGCGCCGTCGTCCTTGAGGTGCTCGAAGCCGACGGTCTTGCCGCCCTCGATCGGGGTGAACGCGGCCTGGATGATCCACTCCGGGTTGAACGGGAAGGCGTCGATCGAGCCGAACTCCTGGATCGCCTCGGAGTTCGCGTCCCACACGCGGAGCGCGTAGTCGCCGTCCTCGCTGGCGATGACGAATCCGCTGACCGTGTCGCTGAAACGGATCGTGCCGGGGTTGGGGTCATCCTTGCCGCGGACGATCGCCGAGCCGTCGACCAGGACGTCGTCGACGAAGATGTTGTCGGTCGCCGCGGCGGTGACCTTGAGGCCCGACTGGCCCTTCGGCAGCGGAGACCAGAGACCGGGGACGCCCCAGATCGGCTGCTCCGAGTCCGGCTCTCCCGTGATCCACTGGGTGTTCACCAGCGCCAGGTTGCCCTGCGGCGCGGTCACGGCCTGTTCGCGGCGGGCGCGGTAGCGGGCCAGGACGGCGTCCGGGTCGGTGGGAGCGGCAGCGGCAGTGTCGGTCATGGTCTCCATCCTCGGTCAGGTCGGAGGTGACAACCAACTCCGACACTCGGGCATTCCGCGGGCGACGTCATTTCGCCTCAGCGTAGCTGTCGACGATCGCGGCCGTCACCGGGAACTCCACCGGGAATCCGCCGAACAGCAGCCTGCCCGCCTGCTCCGCCGCGGCGTGCACGGCGGCAGCGACCTCGTCCGCCAGCGCCTCCGGGGTGTGGACGATGACCTCGTCGTGCAGGAAGTAGACGAGATGAGGGGATGCGGTGAGGGGTGCATCCGGCGCGAGGGCGGTCAGGCGGTTGCGGAGCTCCGCCATCCAGCACAGCGCCCACTCGGCGGCGCTGGCCTGTACGACGAAGTTGCGGGTGAACCGGCCCCAGTCACGGGACAGGCTGCGGGCGCGCCGTTCGTCGGCCTCGGTCGCATCGGACGCCGACGCCGCCGATTGAGCCGCAGCCCATCGGCCGCCCGGAACCGGCGAACTGCGGCCGAGCCGGGATGTGACCTTCTCGCCGCGCTCCCCCGCCCGCGCCGCCTCCTCCACGAGCCGGACGGCCCGCGGGAAGGCGCGCGTGAGTCGCGGCATCAGCCGGCCACTCTCCCCCGTCGTCGCCCCGTACATCGCGCCGAGCATGGCGACCTTCGCCTGCGCGCGGGCTTCGACGGCGCCGGACGCGACGATGCCCTCGTAGAGGTCTTTGCCCCGGCCGGCGGCGGCCATCGCCTGGTCGCCGGAGAGTCCGGTGAGGACGCGCGGCTCGAGCTGGGCGGCGTCCGCCACGACCAGCTTCCAGCCCGGGTCGGCCACGACGGCCCCGCGGACCTGCCGCGGCAGCTGCAACGCGCCGCCGCCGCGGGTCGCCCAGCGGCCGGTGACGACGCCGCCGGGAACGTAGTCCGGCCGGAAGCGGCCGTCGTGCACCCAGGCGTCCAGCCACGTCCATCCGTTCGCGGTCAGCAGCCGCGACAGCTTCTTGTAGCGCAGCAGCGGGTCGATGACGGGGTGTTCGATGCGCCGGAGCTCCCATGACCGCGTCGAGGTCGCCATGATGCCGGCGCGCTGCAGGGCCTTGAGCAGGTCCGGCGGGCTGTCGGGGTTCAGATCGGGCGCATCCAGCTGGTCGCGGAGTTCCCGCGCGAGGGTCTCCAGTACGGCGGGACGACCGTACGCGGGACGGGGGCCCAGCAGGCCGGTCAGCAGTTCGTCGTGCCGCTCGGCGCTGTAGGGCAGGCCGGCGTGCTGCAGCTCCACTCCGATGAGCGCGCCTGCGGACTCGGCCGCGAGCAGGAGCCGCAGGCGGCGCGGGTCGGCGCTCGCGGCGACGGCCTCCTCCTGCGCTGCGAACTCATCGCGAATGGATGGCGTGGTCGCGTTCGCCGTCTCGGCCGGCTCCTCAGAATCAAAGAGGGCCTCGTCGAAGTCGAAGAGGGCCGTGTGCGAGGCCGGCGACTCGGCCTCGGGCTCGACCGCCACATCCCAGGCACCCGGCTCGGCACGCGCCAGAGGTGTGGATGCGGTCAGCGTGGAGTTGCGGAGGATCACGTGGCAGAGCCGCAGGTCGACGCAGCGCTCCACCCGCACCCCGGCGGAGAGGAGCGTGGGATACCAGGCCCGCGTGTCATCCCACACCCAGCGCGGCCGATCGCCGCCGCCTGCCGCGCCCGTCTCCTCCGTACGCACGAGCTCCGGCAGGGCGTCGAGCGCAAGGGTCGCGCTCCGCTCGGCCCCGCCGCCGTGCGACGGATCGAGCCGCGTCGCGCGGACGTCGCCGCGCCCGACGCGCTCGAGGAGGATGTGCACCCTCCCATTCTCGCCGCGACCGCCGACACGGACCGACGCCCGAATGCTTGCGTGCGGGCCCGCAGCTGAGGATAATTCACGGAACGACGATGCCGACCCGAAAGGCATGATCGACGATGACCGTCTACCTGCACGACAGCCAGGGGGTCTGGATCGCGTTCCGAAGCGACCTGACCTCCCGCGACCTCTTCAACCCCGATGGCGACTGGATCGGATGGTTCCCCTGGGGCGACGACGACGCCGTCACGCCCGAGGGCGACTATCTGGGAACCGTCCGCGGCGACCGGCTGTTCGCCCGCGCCGACGCCCCGTACCGCGGCCGGCCCGGCTATCCCGGGGCACCGGCGTACCCGGGCACGGTGCCGTATCCCGGTGCCGCGTCGTACACGGGTCTGCCCGACGGCTGCGAGGACGTCCCCGGCGCCCTGCTCTGGCCGCGCGTCGCCTCCTGACCCACGCCCCCAGCCAACAGCTCCTGAGTTTTCCGGCCCAGGCCGGCGTGTCGACCCGAAAAACTCAGGAACTGTTGGCTGGGGCGTCAGGTTGGCTGGGGTGTCAGGTTGGCTGGGCGGTCAGTCCGAGAGGGCGGTGAGGCGCGCGCGGAGCTGGGGCCACGACGCCGCGAAGCCGGGATGCAGTGGGAGCGCGCTCACCTCGTCGACCGGGACCCAGCGCAGCTCGATGCTCTCCACGTCCGCCATGTGCGGCTCGAACGGACGCACGGCCTGACCGACGACGGTGGTGTACGACCAGAAGCCGAGGTCGAGCACGCTCTCGAACAGCACGTGCACCGCGTCGGGCGGCACAGCCGCTTCCTCCGCGGCCTCCCGCAACGCCCCGTCGACGGCACTCTCACCGGCGTGGCGCGCTCCGCCCGGGAGCCCCCAGGTGCCGCCGAAGTGACTCCAGTCGGCCCGGTGCTGCAGCAGGATGCCGCGCCGCAGGTCGTGCACGAGCAGCCCGGCGGCGCCGAACCGACCCCAGAACCGCTGGCCGTCCGGCCCTTCCACCCACGCGTCTCCCGAGTCCACAGCTCCACGTTAGTCGCCGCCGGCCGCCGCTCTCGCCGCGCTGTCATACGGAGACGCGGCGTGGGAGGCTGGACGCATGCCCGTCCGCAGCGCCGCCCTCCTGCTCTACCGCCGTCGCGCCGCCGTCGAGGTGTGGATCGCCCACATGGGCGGCCCGTTCTGGGCGCGCAAGGACGAGGGGGCATGGTCGCTGCCGAAAGGCATCGTGGAGTCCGACGACCTGGGCGACGAGCTGGCCGCCGCGCGCCGCGAGTTCGCCGAGGAGATGGGCTCCCCCGCGCCGGATGCCGACTACGTCCCGCTCGGCGAGTTCCGCGGTTCGGGCAAGACGATCGTCGTGTTCGCCGCCGAGTCGGAGTTCGAGCCGGACGCGATCGACAGCAACACGTTCGAGCTGGAGTGGCCCCCGCAATCCGGGCGGATGCAGGAGTTCCCCGAGATCGACGACGCCCGGTGGTTCTCGGTGGAAGATGCGCGCCTGAAGCTGACGAAAGCCCAGCGGCCCATTCTGGACGCGCTGCTCGGCCGCCTGGAAGAGGACGCGGAAATCCACTAGTCCCCACAGCTTCCCCGCGCCGTAGGGTAAGCCCCAGCAGGGCGGAACCCGAAGGAGGGGCTGTGGCGAAGAGCAAGGCCGAGAAGGCCGCCGAGAAGGCACTCGACGCGGCGCGGGTCGCCGTCGGCGAAGCGGAGCAGGCGGTCAAGAAGCTCGACAAGAAGACACGGCGCGAGGCGGAGGATCTGGCCGACCGCCTCCAGCAGGCCGCGAAGGATGCGAAGAAGGCGGTCCGCCGGGCCAAGAAGACCGCGGACGACGCACGGACCTCGGCGAAGCAGATCGTCGAGCACGTGGCGGCGCCCGCGTCGAGCACCGGCATCCCGACGTTCCGCGAACTGCGCGACCGGGCGAAGGCGCGTGGCATCCAGGGGTACTCGCGCATGAACAAGGCCCAGCTGCTGCACGCGCTGGGCGAGGGGTGATCGGGGCGTCCGTTCACCGGCGCTTTACCGGGCACCCGTAGCGTGCGGCCGTGGCCGATGCTCCCCTGACCGATGTGTCCGACGGCGACGTGCCGACAGCCGGCAGCCCGCGCGCCGGTCTGCTGCTGCGGTCGGAGGATGCGCCTCCCGCGCGAACGCTGATCGACATCCTGACGGAGACGGCGCGCCGTTTCCCCGATGCCTCCGCGCTGGAGGACGCCGCGGGAGCGCTGAGCTATCGCGAACTCCTGGCGCGGGTCGCGGCCGGCGCAGGCCGTCTGCGCGAGCACGGCGTGAGCCGGGGCGACCGGGTCGGCGTGCGGATGAGCTCAGGCAGCCGGAAGCTGTACCTGGCGATCCTCAGCGTGCTCGCGGCCGGCGCGGCGTACGTGCCGGTGGACGCTGACGACCCGCAGGAACGCGCCGACCTCGTCTTCGGCGAGGCCGGCGTCCGGGCGATCCTGACCGATGCCGGACTGGTGGTGGCGGGCGAGGACGCGCCGCAGCAGGTGCTCCGCGACGCGCCGCATCCCTCAACGGCTGCGCTCCCCGTCGTCGCCCCTCCGGAGCCGGAGGACGACGCCTGGATCATCTTCACGTCCGGCTCGACGGGAACGCCGAAGGGCGTCGCCGTGCGCCACCGGTCCGCGGCCGCGTTCGTCGACGCCGAATCCCGGCTGTTCCTGCAGGAGGAGCCGATGGGCCCGCAGGATCGCGTGCTCGCCGGGCTCTCGGTCGCGTTCGACGCATCCTGTGAGGAGATGTGGCTGGCCTGGGCGCACGGCGCCTGCCTCGTGCCCGCACCGCGCGCGCTCGTCCGTACCGGGATGGATCTCGGCCCCTGGCTCTCCGCCCGCCGCATCACCGTGGTCTCCACCGTCCCGACCCTCGCGGCGCTGTGGCCGGTGGATGCGCTGGACAACGTCCGGCTGCTCATCTTCGGCGGGGAGGCGTGCCCGCCGGAGCTGGTGAGCCGGCTCGCCGTACCGGGGCGCGAGGTGTGGAACACGTACGGGCCGACGGAGGCGACCGTCGTCGCATGCGCGGCGCCGCTGGTCGCGGGCGAGCCCGTGCGCATCGGGTTGCCGCTCGACGGCTGGGATCTGGCGGTGGTGGATGCGGAGGGCCGCCCGGTCGCGGACGGCGAGAGCGGCGAGCTCGTCATCGGAGGCGTCGGCCTCGCCCGCTACCTCGATCCGGCGAAGGATGCGGAGAAGTACGCGCCGATGCCCACGCTCGGCTGGGAGCGCGCGTACCGCAGCGGCGACCTGGTGCGGTTCGACCCGGCCGGGCTGTTCTACCAGGGCCGTGCCGACGACCAGGTGAAGGTCGGCGGCAGGAGGATCGAGCTGGGCGAAGTGGAGTCGGCGCTGCAGCAGCTTCCCGGCGTCTCCGGCGCCGCGGCCGCGGTTCGCCGTTCCGCCGCGGGCAACGACATCCTGGTCGGCTACCTGGCCGTGCCGGATACCGCATCCTTCGACCGCGCGGCCTCGCTCGCCCAGCTGCGCGAGACGCTTCCCGCCGCGCTCGTTCCGCTGCTCGCCGTGGTCGACGAGCTTCCGGTGCGCACCTCCGGCAAGGTGGACAAGGCCGCGCTGCCGTGGCCGCTGGAGGACACCGGGTCCGACGGCGCGACCACGGACGACCCGGTGGCAGCCGCGCTGGCGGACGACTGGCGCAGTGTTCTCGGGCTGCCGGTCACCGGCCCCGACGACAACTTCTTCGACCTGGGCGGAGGTTCGTTGGCGGCGGCCCAGCTGGTGTCGCTGATCCGCCGGCGGCATCCCGACATCACCGTCGCCGACGTGTACGCGACGCCGCGTTTCGGGGCGATGGCGCAGGCGCTGGCGGAGAGCTCGCCGTCGTCGTCGGCCGCGTCCACGCACGTGGTCCCGCCGACCCCGCTCCGGATGCGCGCGCTGCAGACCGTCCTCGGCATCCCGCTGTTCATTCTCGGCGGCATCCGCTGGCTGCTCTACCTGCTGACCGCGTCCGCGCTGCTGCGGCCCTTCGGCGGGTTCGACGTGCTGCCCGCGGCCGACCCGGTCTGGCTCATCCTCGGGCTCGTCGTGTTCGTCACGCCCTGGGGTCGTATGGCGATCGCGGTGGTCGCCGCCCGGCTGCTCCTGCTCGGGGTGCGGGCGGGCGATCATCCCCGTGGCGGCGGCGTGCACCTCCGGCTGTGGCTGGCCGAGCAGGTCGCCCACCAGATCGGCGCCGCCAGCCTCGCGGGAGCCCCGTGGATCCTGTACTACGCCCGCGCGCTCGGTGCGACGATCGACCGCGGCGTCGACCTCCACACCCTGCCGCCGGTGACCGGCATGCTGCGCATCGGCGCCGGCGCATCCATCGAACCGGAGGTCGACCTGGCCGGCTACTGGATCGACGGCGACGTCGTGCGGATCGGCGAGATCCGCATCGGCGCCGGCAGCTCGGTCGGCGCACGCAGCTCGCTCATGCCCGGCACCAAGATCGGCCGCAACGCGACCGTCGCCCCGGGCTCGGCCGTGTTCGGCCGGGTGCCCGCGGGTCAGAACTGGTCAGGCTCCCCCGCGGTCCGCGTCGGTCGGGCGCACGACTGGTGGCCGCAGGAGCGGCCGCAACGCCGGACCCGCTGGCTCGCCGCGTACGCGCTGTCGTCGATCGTCGTCTCGCTCGTCCCGGTCGTCGCCCTCGCGGCGGGTGCCGCGGTGGTCGCCGCCTTCCTCCGTGGTGCGGCCGGCTGGGGCGACGTGATCGCCCGCGCTGCGGCCGGCCTGGTTCCCGGCACGCTCGTCGCCGGCGTCGTGCTCGCCGCGCTGGTCGTCGTGCTGGTCAGGCTGCTCGGCATCGGGATGCGCGAGGGCGTCTACCCGGTCCGCAGCAGGACGGGCTGGCAGGCATGGTCGACGGAGCGTCTGCTCGACCAGGCCCGCACGATGCTCTTCCCGCTGTACTCGAGCCTGTTCACGCCGGTCTGGCTGCGGATGCTCGGTGCCCGGGTGGGCTCCGATGTCGAGGCGTCGACCGTGCTGCTCCTCCCCCGGATGACCCGAATCCGCGACGGCGCATTCCTCGCCGACGACACGCTCGTGGCGTCGTACGAGCTCGGGGGCGGATACGTCCGCATCGCCGCGGTCGACATCGGGGCGCGCGCCTTCCTCGGAAACTCGGGGATGGCCGGAGCGGGCAACCGCGTCCCGCGCGACGGGCTGGTCGCCGTGCTGTCGTTCGCGCCGCGCAAGGCGAAGGCCGGCACGTCGTGGCTGGGTTCTCCGCCCGTGAAGCTCCGCCGCCAGACGCAGGACGCCGACCTCTCGCGCACTTTCGAGCCGCCGACGCGCCTGCGGGTCGCCCGCACCGCGTGGGAGCTGCTGCGGATCGTGCCCGTGATCGTCACGTGCGCCATCGGCCTGGCCGTCGTCATCGCGCTGGGCGCCGTGGACGTGGCCTGGGGGCCGATCTGGGCGATCATCCTGAGCGGGCCCGTCCTCCTGCTCGCGGGCGCCGTCGCCGCAGCGCTCAGCACCGCCGCCAAGTGGGCGCTGATCGGGAGGCTGAAGCCGGGCGAGCATCCCCTCTGGTCGTCGTTCGTGTGGCGCAGCGAGGTGTCCGACACGTTCACCGAGATGGTCGCGGCGCCCTGGTTCGCCTGGGCGGCCTCCGGAACCCCCGCGCTGGTGTGGTGGCTGCGCAGCCTCGGCGCGCGGATCGGCTCCGGCGTCTGGATCGACAGTTACTGGCTCCCGGAGGCCGATCTGGTCACGCTGGGCGACGCATCCACCGTCAATCGGGGCTGCGTCGTGCAGACGCACCTGTTCCATGATCGAATCATGAGCATGGACCAGGTCACCATCGAACGCGGCGGAACGCTCGGGCCGCACAGCGTCATCCTCCCCGCCGCCGATATCGGCGCCGACGCGACCGTCGGGCCCGCCTCCCTCGTGATGCGCGGCGAGACGGTCCCCGCGGGCAGTCGCTGGAGCGGCAACCCGATCGGTCCGTGGCGCGAAGTCGTCGTGCGCGAGTACCGGGCGCGGGCCGGCGGATGAGCGACGGAGCACCGCACACCTACCTGCCGCGCTCCGGCACCCACGACTTCTCGGTCCTCCGGTACGACCTCGACCTCGACTACCGGGTGACGACGAACCGGTTGGATGCGACGGCGCTGATCCGCGCGCGGGCCGAGGTCCCGCTGACGGCGATCATGCTCGACCTGGTGCACCTCAAGGCCAAGAAGGTGCGGGTGGACGGGCAGAAGCGCGCCCGGTTCAGCCAGAGCGCGACGCACCTCCGCATCCTTCCGGCGTCGCCCATCCCGGCCGGCGAGGAGTTCGTCGTCGAGATCGCCTACGACGGCTCGCCCGTGCCGCGCAGGACCCGCTGGGGCACGCTCGGCTGGGAAGAGCTGACCGACGGGGTCATCGTGGCCTCGCAGCCCTCGGGAGCGCCCACCTGGTTCCCGTGCAACGACCGGCCCTCCGACCGCGCCGCCTACGGCATCCGCGTGACGACCGAGCAGGCGTACACGGTGCTCGCGACCGGCGAGCCGACCGGGCACAGCGTCAGCGGAGGCCGCGGGACGTGGACGTTCGAGCGCGAGGAGCCGACGGCGACCTACCTCGCCTCGGTGCAGATCGGCCGCTACACGCTCGAACCGCGGCGGACGGCCGGTGTGGAGTGGGTGGTCGCCTATCCGCCCGCTCTCGCACGCCGCGTGCTGCACGACTTCGAACCCGTCGGGCGGATGCTGGAGCGCTTCCAGATGCTGTTCGGGCCGTACCCGTTCCCGTCGTACACGGTCGTCGTCACCGAGGATCCGCTGGAGATCCCGCTCGAATCCCAGGCGATGGCGACCTTCGGGTCGTCGCACGCCGACGGACGCAACGGTTCGGAGCGCCTTGTCGCGCACGAGCTGGCGCACCAGTGGTTCGGCAACAGCGTCGGGCTCGCCTCCTGGCACGACATCTGGCTGAACGAGGGGTTCGCCTGCTACGCCGAGTGGCTGTGGTCGGAGGTCTCCGGCGGGATGTCCGCGGCGGCGCACGCGCGCATCCATCACGCCGCTCTGCGCGTCACGCCCGGCGACCTGCTGCTCGGCGACCCGGGGCCGGACTCGATGTTCGACGACCGCGTGTACAAGCGGGGCGCGTGCCTGCTGCACGCACTCAGGCTGCGGCTGGGCGACGACGTGTTCTTCGAGCTGTTGCGGACCTGGACGCGGGAGAACCGGTTCGGGACGGTCACGAGCGCCGATTTCGAGGCGCTCGCGGAACGTTTCTCGGAGGAGCCGCTCGGCGGCTTCTTCGATGCCTGGCTGCGGGAGACGCGGCTGCCATCGCTCGGGCGCTGAACTCGCGGCGCGGTCACGCCTTCCGACGTAGGCCGGTCGCCACGGTGACCAGGCAGTCGCCCGCGCGCGTGGTGCGCAGCGCGTAGAGGCGGCCGTCGAGGCGCGCGGAGAGCCGCCCGACCCTCACAGCGGCGGGATCCCGCCGCAGCCCCCTCCCGTCGGCTTTGAGCACGGCCTCGACGGCCGTCCACCGTCGTCCGGGGTCGCCGTGGCCGGGAGCGAGCTCGTCGATCGCCTGCGCGCGCCCGTGCAGGGCGTCCATCGTCTCCGCGTCGATGCCGACGGGATGCCGGGCAGCGACGGCGAACGCCTGTCCGCCCGCGTGCGAGACCGAGACGGAGAGGCGCCCGGAGCCGTCCACGACGACCGGCCGGCCGTGCGAGCGTCCGCAGTCCGGGCAGGTCGCGTCGACGCGCGCCTCCGGGGCTCCCGCATCGCTCAGCGCGCGCTGGAGGGCCGCCCGCCCCGCGACGAAGGCGGCGAGACCGTCGAGGTCGTGGTGCAGCGACGACAGCCGCGCGAGGTCGCCCTCGGAGAGGCGGGATGCGACGCGGGCGACGAGGGCGGCATCCACTGAGCGATGCGGGACGATGACGAGGGCGGGCATCGCACCTCCGTCCCGTGTGCCGGTCGTGACGATGCTAGCGCGGTGCGCGTCGACGGCAGAGAAGTGCGGGCCGCCGGTCTCGCTTCCGACGGCCCGCAGCTGGGGGCGGGACTCAGCGGGCGGTGCCGCCCGTGCCGTCGTCGAAACGGGGCGCCTCGTGACGTGCGGCACGGCGCGGCGAGTCGTCCACCGTCGCGTTCGGGTCCTGCGGCCGGTCGGCGACAGGTGCCGCATCGGGAGCAGGAGCGGCCGGTGCCGCGGTCGTCCCGGGCGCGGGGGCCGGAGCCGCCGTCGTTCCGGGTGCGGCCGCCGGTGCAGCGGTGTCGGCACGCGCGCCGTCGTCGACACGGTTGCCGTGACGGTCGGTGCGCACGTCGGGGTCGACGTGGTCGGCGCGGCGCAGGGCCTCCTCCGACTCGGTGCGGGCGTCGGCGGCGGCGCTCTGACGCTCCTCCGCCTCCCGGCGCAGACGTTCGGCGTCGACCTCGGCCTGCTTCGCATCGGCGGCGGCCCGGGCGGCCTTCGCCTCGCGCTCGCGCGCCTCGAGTTCGGTCTGCGCGGCAGACTGCCGCATCTCCTCCGCCTTACGACGATCCGCCTCGCGCTTGCGGTTGCGGCCCACCGTGGCGGCGATGATGGCGATCACGATGATGACGACCACCACGACGACGATGAGGACGATCCATCCGGTTGTGTTCATGCCGTGTCACGATACCCCCGGCTCCCGGAATAGCTAGGGGATTGAACCATCCACTGCAGGAGTGCTCCCGAAGTCTGATCGCCCAGGACCAGCGGTCGCAACAGCGGGGCGGAAATGAACGGGAGCACGATCTGAAGACACGATGTCCCCTACACGTCATGATCCGCGCCTCTCCTCGTCTACCTGATTGACGGGATATCCCGTCCGGTCGTGGACGACGCACCTTCCGCTCTGCGGGTGAGGAGCAACTGGTCCACGCGTTCGATGACGAACGAAGTAGATCTCATGCGGAATTCTCGTGTATTGACGTCGGCCGCCTTTCTCACGTGCGGCGGGATTCTCACCGCCGGCCTAACCGGATTCGCACCTGCGGACGCCGGTGAAGTCAACGCAACCGATGCGGTTGCGGCGATTCAGGCGGTCGCCCCGGTGTCTCTGTCCCAGCTTGCGGCAACAGGAACAACCGAGCGCTCTGCGGCGGCAACTGTACTTCCCGACGGCCCGGCCGTATCCGTGCCCGTAGCCGCTGCCGACGGTATATCGCTCGGCGGCACAGTGAAGATCGGTCTACCGTTCGCCCAGCGCGCCGACGATGCAGCCCAGTCCCCTCTCGCAGGCGTCGTCGCATACGACAACAACAACGGGTCCACCACAGTCCCGCTCATCCAGACCGACGGCATCGTGCAGATAACCACGGTGATCGAGAATGCACAGGCGCCGAAGCGGTACGACTACCCGGTCGACGTTCCCAGCGGCGCCTCCCTGGTGCAGGACCCGGAAGGCGTCGTCGCCGTCGTCGCGGCTGATGGTTCCCCGCTGCGGGTCTTCGGAAAGGCGTGGGCCAAAGATGCCAACGGGAACCCCGTACCTACGCACTACGAGGTCCACGGGCGCACGCTCACACAGGTGATCGAATTCAACCAGCACACCGTGTTCCCCGTGGTCGCTGATCCTTCCACCGGCATGTACTCATATAACTGCGTTCTTCAGAACGGCAGCAGCTATTACATCGCCAGCGGGACGGCCCTCAGCACGTGCAAGGGCTCATACCTGCAGAAGTATCTCGACGGACGAAAGGTGCAGTCGATTGCGCTCACCGGGTATGGGTACCCTGCGAACCCGAAGGCTTTCGGCACGATCGAGTGCTACATCGCGATTGGCACCGCGGTTGTATCGATCTACGGCCCCGGCTTGATCGTTCGAGCGCTTTCGGGCGCAATTGGATATGTCGCGACGGCTGGGCTGCCGGACATCAAGGCTTGCCGCGGGTGAGGGAATCGATGCTCGCGCAAAATGATGAAGGTGACTTCCCTCGGTGGGTGCGCTTGTTCGTTGGCAAGCCGGCGCTGTGGAATGGGTTCGTGTGGTGCGGCATGGGCTGCGTTCTTCTCGTCTACGGGTTGGCGTCCCTCGACCGATCCTCACCGAACTACGGGCCGTTCATCATGACAGCCATGTCCGAGTTGTTCGGTGTTTTCATGTTGGTCGTCGCCGCAAAAGATCGCCGTCGAAATAGGGGGCGGTACGCGCGGAGATAGAGGCCCATGAAGCATGGAGAGCCCCCGACCCGTGGCCAACGGGATCGAGGGCTTCTGTGCATCGCACACCGTTCCACGGGGCGTCGATGGATCTTCTCGCATCGACCTCCGCACGGGTGCAAAGTAGGGCGGACGGGACTTGAACCCGTGACCGAGGAATTATGAGTTCCCTGCTCTGACCAGCTGAGCTACCGCCCCGATCGTGCGCCGGCTCCGGTCACTCGGGAGCGGGCACGCTGGGGGCCGCGTCCGTCACCGGCTCGGCCACCGGCTCCCCACGATACAGGCTTTCGAAGGTGCTGATCGTGGTCTGGATGTCGTGCGCGGCGACGATGCGGAGGGACGCGCGCTTGAGCACATCCAGCTCCTCCTGGGGCAGCCGGAGCACGCTCTCCAGCTTGTCCGCGAGGTCCTGCGCGTCGCCCGGGCGGAACAGGTGGCCGTTCTCGCCCTCGTGCACCAGGTGCGGCAGCGCCATCGCGTCGGCGGCGACCACCGGCAGGGCGGAGGCCATGGCCTCCATCGTCGCGATCGACTGGAGCTCGGCGATCGACGGCATCGCGAAGACCGTTGCGCGCGTGTACGCCTGGCGCAGCTCCTCGTCGCTCACGTAGCCGAGGAACTCGACGCGGTCGGCGATACCGAGCGTCTCGGCCATCGACTGCAGGTTCTTGAGCTGGTCGCCGCCGCCGACGATCTGCAGGCGCGCGTCCAGGTCCTCGGGCAGCAGCTTGACCGCGTTGAGCAGCACGTCGATGTGCTTCTCGCCGGTGACCCGGCCGACGAACAGGATGCGGTTACCGCTGCGCGGGGTGAAGTCGGGGGTGTAGTTGTGGGCGTCGATGCCGCACGACACGGCGTGAACGCCGCGGAGCCCGGTGGACGCCTCGAGGAACTCGGCCGCCTTGCGGGTGGGCGTCGTGACCGACTCTGCGCGGTCGAAGCTCTTGCGGGCGTCCGCCCAGGCCAGCCTGACGAACGTCTTGCGCAGGAACTTCGGCAGCAGCGTGAACTCGACGATGTTGTCCGCCATGACGTGGTTCGTCGCGACGATGCGGATCCCGCGCTTCTCGGCCTCCGCGGCGAGACCGCGGCCAACCACGATGTGCGACTGGAAGTGCACGACATCCGGCTTCACCTCGTCGAGCACCCGGCGCGCGTTCGCCTTGCTCATCCACGGAAGGGCGAACCGCAGCCAGTCGTGCGGGTACCAGCGCCAGCTGCGGAGCCGGTGCGCCGTCATCTTCTGGCCTTCGTGCTCCTCGATCCACGTGCCGTGCTTGCGGCTCGCGGCCGGTGCGACGATGTGCACGTCGTGGCCGTGCTCGACCAGGCCGGCGGCGAGGCGCTCGGCGAAACGTGCAGCGCCGTTGACGTCGGGGGCGAAGGTATCGCACCCCATCACGATGGTCAGCGGCTTCTTCTCAGCCGGGGCGGCAGGGGTGGGATGCGGTCCGCTCGAGTCAGGCACGTGGTTCGTTCCCTCGGTCGTGGGCTTCGGATGGCGAATCCGGCGACGGCGTTCGCGGCCCGGGCGGATGGTCGCGCCCGGTCGTTCAACGGCCTAGTCTAAGCGGGTTTGCTCCGCGGCGTCGGCAATGCGGTCGGCTACCGGCGCGTCCGATGCGCTCTGCGGATGGTACTTCGCCAGCTGGAACACGCCGAGGATGGCGACCGCGCCCGTCAGCGCGAACCCGACCATGGCCCACCACGGAGCCCCGGCCGCCTCGTTCAGCACCAGGATGCCGATCGTGACGGCGACCAGCGGATCGATGACCGTGAGACCGGCGATGACCAGGTCCGGCGGGCCGGACGAGTAGGCGTTCTGCACGAAGTAGGCGCCGAGCACTGCGGCGAGCAGCAGCGCGACGATGCAGGCGACCAGTAGCCAGTCCCACTCCTGATTCGAGATGCGGTCGATGGCGACCTTGGCGAGCGTTGCGACGAAGCCGTAGAGCACGCCGGCGCCGACGATGTAGATGATCGCCTTGAACTTGTGGCGCAGGAACCAGAACAGGGTGCCGAACGCGATCAGCACGACGGCGAGGATGATCAGGATGACGATCAGCGCGCGACTGGTGACCGGCAGATCCCGCGCGAACACGGCAGCAAGCAGCACGAACGCGCCGACGCCGCTGACGCAGAGGGTGACCGCGATCACGGATTGATGGTTCAGCTTCACCCCGCTGACCCGGGCGTTGAGGATGCTCGTGATCACGAGACCGACCACGCCGAGCGGCTGCACCAGGATGATCGGAGACAGCTTCAGGCTGACCAGCTGGAAGACGATGGCGAGGCCGAGCAGCAGCGTCCCGATCACCCAGGACGGGCGCGCGAGCAGACGACCCATCTGGCGGCCGCTGAGTCCGCCGTCCGCGTGGCCCGCTGTCGCCTCGACCTTGGCCACGCCGTGATGCTGCAGCTGAGCGCCGACGGACAGGAAGCAGGCACCGACGAGCGCGACCGGGATGCCCAGGAGCTGGCTGGGCTGATACGACAGGTCGAACGCGTCCATCAGTTCCGTGCCCACCCCACGACCCTACCGGGAATGATCCGGATAGTCTTGCTGAATGGCCGTCATCCCCATCCGAATCACCGGTGACCCCGTCCTCCACTCCCCCGCCCTCCCCGTCGCCGAGATCGATGACGACGTGCGCACCCTGGTCGCCGACATGTTCGAGACGATGGATGAGGCCCCGGGCGTCGGGCTCGCCGCACCCCAGGTGGGTGTGCCGCTCCGCCTGTTCGTCTACGGCTGGACCGACGACGACGGCGTCTCGCACCGCGGTGTCGCGATCAACCCGACGCTGTGGCTGAGCCCGCTGCGCGTCGGCGAGCTGGACGAGGACACCGAGTCGGAGGGATGTCTGTCGTTTCCGGGCGAGCGCTTCCCTCTGCGGCGGGCCGAGCGCGCCATCCTGCAGGCAACCGACCTCGACGGCGCCGAGTACGAGGTGCAGGCCACGGGCTGGCTCGCACGGATCTTCCAGCACGAGTACGACCACCTCGACGGGGTGCTCTACGTGGACCGGCTGACGCATCCCTTCGGGAAGGCGGCCCTCAAGACGCAGAAGAAGAACAGCTGGGGCGTGCCCGGGCTGAGCTGGCTGCCGGGACGCGACCACCTCGAGGACTGATCCGGCCGCGATCGACGGCCCTGGGACCGCTGCTGCTTCGGCGGATTGCGGTCAACGCCGCAGGTCGACCCCGTGGATGCCGTTGTGATGGCGCAGTGCGGGGAACACCGCAGACAGGGTGAAGCCGACCCCGGCGACGGTCTGCGCATTCAGGGTGCCGCCGAACAGGGCGGCACGATCGCGCATCTCGATGATGCCCGCTCCCTCGTAGTGCTCGGTGAGCGCCCGGACGTCGTCGGCGATCGAGTACGCGGTGGCCTGGTCGACGCCCTCGCGGTCGAGACCGAGCCGACGCGCGGCTGCGCGGATGCCGTCGTCCTCGACGCTGACGGCCAGGCCCTCGGGCGTCCAGGCGAAGGCGACCGCCGCGTTCGTGCCGGGACCCCCGTGCTTCAGCGCGTTCTCCAGGCTCGTCTGCAGGATGCGGAAGACGGCGAGCTCGGCACCGGGCCGGAGCTCGAAGCGCTCCCCGCTCTCGGTGAACGTGACCGCGAGCCCGGCGTCGCGCATGACGCGGAACAGGTCGCGTGCCGAGTGGAGACTGGGCTGCGGTGACGAGGCGTCCTGCGCCTCTCGGGCGACTGCCTGCAGCCGGCGGAGGTCGGCCAGAGCATCGCGGGCGGAGGTTTCGAGCACGCCGGCCGATCGCGCGGCCGCTGCGGGGTCGGCGGCAGCGGAGTACCGCACGCCCTCGGCCTGCGTGACGAGCCGCGAGACCGACTGGATGGCCACATCGCCCAGGTCGCCGATGATGCGGAACCGTCCGGCCTGCTCGGCGAGATCGAGCTCGCGGTCGATGCGATCCCACTCCGATTCCTGACGAGTGTCGCGGAGGCGGATGCGGCGGCTGCGCTCCCACAGCCAGAGGCCCAGGAAGACGAGCGCGACGATGCCGAGCGCGGCGGCCGCGATCACCATGACGTTCATCTTCCGTCTCCTTCAGCCGCACGGCTGTGCGGCCCGGTCAACACTACCGGGCCGCACAGCGGGGCGGACGGGACCGGACGCGGCTGTGGATGACTCCGCGTCCGGCCGCCCTGTGGAGAAACCGATCAGGCGCTGTCGCGGTTCGCGCGCAGCACCTCCAGGCGCGCCCGGTACTCCTGCTCGTCGATGTCTCCGTTGGCGTACCGCTGCGCGAGCGTCTTCTCGGCGGAGCGGACGCCACCGTTCGGGCCCCAGCCGTCGTATCCACCGCGTGCTGCGGCGGCGCGGCGCCAACGTCGACCGGCGAATCCGAAGATTGCGACGAAGACGAGGATCCAGAAGATCGGGATGAAGATCCACCACCAGCCGACGAACGGCGGGCCGTACGCGACGGCGCAGGGCGCGGCGGCGACGACGGTGGCCAGTGAGCTGAGCATGATGCGTGTCCAATCGTGAGTGGTCCGCGCCTCTCGCGGACCGACACCCTCAGCCTCGCCACCTCGCCCCTCCACCGAATCCGCCCCCGGGTGCGTTCCGCCCTACTCCCCCGGGAGCACATTCGTGCCGAATGTGCGCTCAGCGGAGCTCAAAGCGCACATTCGGCACGAATCTCGCGACCCCAGCACGAGAAGCGCGCACTGTCGCACGGGCGGTGTGCGGCCGTACGATGCCCGCATGGAGCACGAGGACGGCCGCCACGAGGCCGACGACGAACAGCCGGATGACGCGGTCACCGAGTACGAGAACGACCAGGCGGAGAACCGGGAGTCCCTGGAGCGGGAGGCCGGACTGACGGCGTTCGGCGGCCCGACCTTCGGCCACCTGTTCGACCAGCAGCCGGACGACGGCGGGTTCGACGCCGAGCACAACCCGTGAGCTCGCCGCACGCCGCCTCATACTCCCTCGGGAGTAGCCCCGAGACACCCGCCGGGGGACGTGACGCCCAGGTGCCCTGGCTAGCATGAGGAGATGCCCTGGAACGCGCCCCTCGATCAGGGAGCGAACGCGCGCTTCGGAGACACCCCCACCGAGCCGCCCGGCTGGGAGCGAACGCCCTGGACCGAGCGCGGACGCCCGCGCGGCGCCCGCTGGTTCGCCGTCATCGTCGCCACTCTCATCCAGCTGCCCTTCATCGTCATTGCGGCACGGGATGCGTCGCACGACCCGCTGACCCTCGCCTTCTCGCTGCTCGCCTTCGCCTCCTCGTTCGTCCTTCTCGCATCTCCCCGGCATCCCGGCCCCACGGTCGTCGCCGTCGCCGTGCTCTGCGCCCCGGCCATCGCTGTGACCAGCGGACCGCCGTTCTCCGCCGTCCCGCTGGCCTTCGCCGTCGTCACCGCGGTGGTCCGAGGCGCGCGCGTGTGGGCGTGGTGGACGCTCGCGGGATTCGCCATCGCCGCGCCGGTCGCCGCCTACCTGCTGCGCGGGCAGCCGGCCGCCATGCTGCGGCCCCTGATCGTCGCGCTCATCCTCTGCCTCCTGCTGGGCGTCGGCGAGGCCCTGCGCAACCGCCGGGAGCGGTTCCGGGAGGTCGCCCGGCAGGTCGCGGCACGGCGGGAGGCGGCGGCGGAGGCCGAGCGCCTCCGCATCGCCCGCGAACTCCACGACGTGCTCGCGCACTCGCTCTCGCAGATCAGCGTCCAGGCCGGGGTCGGCCTCCACCTGTTCGACTCCCGTCCGGAGAAGGCCCGCGAGAGTCTGGAGGCGATCAAGACCACCAGCAGCCAGGCACTGGAAGAGGTGCGCGGCGTGCTCGGCTTCCTCCGCGGCACCGAGGAACAGGCTGCCCGCTCCCCCGAGCCCGATCTCACGCGCATCCCGGTCCTCGTGGAGACCTACCAGAAGGCCGGCCTGCGCGTCAGCTACGACACCGACCTGACCTCGACCCCGTCGGCCGCGGCGCAGCTGGCGCTGTACCGGATCGTCCAGGAGTCCCTGACCAACGTCGGCCGGCACGCACAGGCGTCGAGCGTTGCGATCCGCCTCACCGAGATCGACGGCTGGTACGTGCTGACCGTGCGCGACGACGGCCGCGGTCTGCCCACCACCGCGAGCGGAGACGGCCGCACCTCGGCCCAATCCGCCGCCGCGGGCATCGGGCGGGGCGGCCGGGGCATGGTCGGGATGCGCGAGCGCGCCGAGCTGCTCGGTGGCCGCTTCGACGTCCGCCCGGCCGATGGCGGAGGGCTCCTCGTCGAGGCCCGCATCCCGTCCTCGGCACCGCGGACGGCGCCGAGCAGGGCCGCATCGTGATCCGCGTCCTTCTCGCGGACGACCAGCTCCTGGTCCGCGCCGGCTTCCGTGCTCTCCTGGAGGCGGAGGACGACGTCGAGATCGTCGGCGAGGCCGGGACCGGCCGCGCGGCGGTCGACCTCGTGCGCGAGACGCACCCCGACGTCGTGCTGATGGACATCCGGATGCCCGACGGCGACGGGTTGTGGGCGACCGGCGAGATCGTCGGAGACCCGGCCCTCGCGGGCACCCGCATCGTCATCGTGACGACGTTCGAGCTGGACGAGTACGTCGCCCAGGCGATCATCGCCGGCGCCAGCGGCTTCCTGGTGAAGGACACCGAACCGGTGGAGCTCATCCGCGCTGTCCACGTCGTGGCGGACGGCGACGCGCTGCTCTCCCCCGGCGTGACGCGGCGGCTCATCGAGCGCGTGTCGGGCGGCCTCCGACCGGCTCCGGATGCGGCAGCGCTGCAACATCTCACCGACCGCGAACGCGAGGTGCTGACCCTGGTCGCACACGGCCTGACGAACACGGAGATCGGCGAACGGCTCTTCCTCAGCCCGCTCACCGCGAAGACCCACGTGTCGCGGATCATGACGAAGCTGGATGCGCGCGACCGCGTCCACCTCGTCGTCCTGGCTTACGAGACCGGCCTCGTGCAGCCCGGCTGGCAGTAGCTGCGGGCCGCAGATTTGCGCCAAATCGTCGTTCTGCGCGCGCCATAACCGAGATTTGGCGCAAATCGCAGGCCCGAAGGGCGCACAACGAAAACCCCCGGCCTTCCGAAGAAGACCGGGGGTTTCACAACGCTCCCCGACTTGGACTCGAACCAAGAACCTGCCGGTTAACAGCCGGCTGCTCTGCCAATTGAGCTATCGAGGAATGCTTGATCAGCGAAGCTACTCTAGCAAGGTTCGCGGCCACGGGAGAAATCGGGCGTGCATCCCGCGCGCGTCCAGCCTCAGTACCCTGCCGACGGGTCGACCACCCCCACGAACCGGCCGTCGTCGAGGAAGGCGTGGACGTTCAGACGGATGCGCTCGGCGAGCAGCGGGGCCGTCATCTCGGGGGTGTCGGCCTGGTGCGGCGTGATGATCACGTTCGGCTCGTCCCAGAGGGGATGGCCGTCCGGCAGCGGTTCCGGGTCCGTCACATCGACGCCCGCGCCCGCGATCGTGCCGGAGCGCAGCGCCTCCAGCAGGGCATCCGTGTCGACGAGTCCGCCGCGCGCGATGTTGACCAGGTACGCAGTGTCCTTCATCGCCGCGAACTCGTCCGCGCCGAACAGGTGCCGCGTTCCACCGGTGAGCGCGGCGGCGACGACCACGAGGTCGGCCGATGGCAGAACCTCGCTGAGCCGGTCGGCGGTCACCGTGCGGACGGCGCCCTCGACCGGGGATGCGGTGCGCCGGACGATCGTGACGCGCACACCGAACGGCTCCAGCAGCCGCATCAGCTCCAGCGCGATGCCGCCGGCGCCGACGATGACGACGTCGAGGCCGTACAGCGACCGTCCCTCCTGCTCCGTCGCCCACGACCGGGCACGAACGCGCTTCGGGATCACCCGCAGCAGCGCGAGGCTCAGCACCAGGGCATGCTCGGCCACGGGCTGCGCGTAGGCGCCCTTCGCGCTGGTCCAGATCAGCCCCGGGCGGTCCTCGGTCGCGAGGACGTCGGCGAACGCATCCACTCCGGCCCAGGGCAGCTGCACCCAGCCGATGCCGGGATGCGCGTGCAGCACCGCCGGGAAGTCCGCCGCCGGCGTGTTCGACAGCCAGACCACACCCCGGGTGCGCTCGGAGAGCGGCTCGACCGTCCCGCCGGCCGACTCGACGGCATCCACGAAACGCTGCGACGGCTGCGGCAGCACGGCGATCGGTCCGGGCTCCGGCCGCTGGTCCTCGGGAAGCGCGGTCACCTCGACGGCCAGCACGGCCCGGTGATGCGACGGCGCCCCGGTCTGCTCGGTCTCGTCCATTCCCTCTGCGCTCATCGCGTCTCCACTCCGTGCTGGTCCACCGTTCCCGTGCTCTCCGTCGCCGCGCGCCGGGTCGCCCCGCGCTGGGGTCGCCGCTCCGTGCGCTGCGCCGGCGGCTTCAGCGCTCGCGCGAGGCCCGCGACGAAGGGATGCGTCGGATCGGCGAGCACCTCCTCGATCGGCCCGTAGCCCACCGGCCGGCCGCCCTGCAGCACGAGCGAGACGTCCGTCGCCCGGCGCAGCACGGCCAGGTCGTGGCTCACGACGACCGCCGAGAAGTCGGGATGCCCGCGCAGCTGCCCGAGCAGGTCGATCACCGCGTCGCGCACGGTCGCGTCGATCCCGGCGGTCGGCTCATCGGCGACGAGGATGGTGGGGCCGAGCACGAGCGCCCGTGCCAGTGCGACACGCTGGCGCTGTCCCGAGCTCAGCTCGTACGGGTACTTGTTGAGCACGCTCAGCGGCAGGTGCACGGTGTCGAGCATGGTCGCGGCCCGGGCTCCCGCCGTCCGCCGCGGGTAGTGCTCGTCGCGCTCGAAGATCGGCAGCGTGACGTTGTCCTGCACGCTCAGCGACGGCTCCAGTGTCGCGGCGGCCTCCTGCGGCAGGTAGCCGACGTGGAAGGTCACCTCGGCCAGGTCGCGCTTGCGCGCCTTCCGCAGCGGGTGGCCGAGGACGGACGCTTCTCCCCCACTGATCCGCGGGCCCGGATCGGACGCACGCGGAGGGAGGACCCGCCCGGAGAGCACCTGCGCGAGCGTGCTCTTGCCGGAGCCGGTCTCGCCCAGCACGCCGAGCACCTGGCCCTGCTCGAGGCGGAAACTCACCCCGCGCAGGGCCACGCATGACGCGCTCGGGCCCCGCGCAGGGTATTCGACGGACAGGTCGCTGACGACGATGGCGGGGACGGAACTCACATCTTCGACCCTAGGCGCTCTCCGCCTGCAACTCCCGCAGCGCCTCGCGCCGGTCGGCCTGTTCGACCGGGTCCGGGACGGGCAGTGAGGCGAGAAGCCGCTGGGTATACGCCTCCCGAGGGTTGCCGAGCACCTCGGCTCCTGTCCCCTCCTCGACGAGCTTTCCGCGGTGGAGCACCGCGATCCGGTCGGCGAGCAGGTCGACCACGGCGAGGTCGTGGCTGATGAACAGCGACGCGAAGCCGAACTCCCTCTGCAGGTCGGCGAACAGCTCCAGCACGCGCGCCTGCACCGACACGTCGAGTGCCGAGGTCGGCTCGTCGGCGATCAGGAGGCTGGGCTCCAGCGCGAGCGCACGCGCCAGGCTGGCGCGCTGCCGCTGACCGCCGGACAGCTCGTGCGGGTACCGATCGCCGTAGGCGCGCGGCAGCTGAACCGCCTCGAGCAGCTCGTCGACGCGGCGACGGGCCTCGGCGGCCGAGCTCGCGCGCCCGTGCACCACGAGAGGTTCGGCAACGCACTCGGCGATCGTGAGCAGCGGATTGAAGCTCGACGCCGGATCCTGGAACACGAACCCGATGTCGCTCCGCACCTTGCGGAATCGCCGCTCGCGGACGCCGTTCATCTCGATCCCGAGCACTTCGAGCGACCCGCCGGTGACCTTGTTGAGGCCCGCGATGGCCCGCCCGATGGTCGTCTTGCCCGAGCCTGACTCACCGACCAGGCCGAGCACCTCGCCCGGACGGATCTCGAAGGAGACCCCGTCGACGGCCACGAACCCGGGGCGGCCGAGCCGGCCGGGGTACTGGATGCGCAGGTCGCGCGCCTGGACCACCGGCGCCTCGATCGGGCGCTCGGCCCGGGCGATGGCACGATCCTGCGTGGCGATCAGGCCCTGGCCGATCTTCGGCACCGCGGCGAGCAGCTTGCGCGTGTAGTCGGCCTGCGGGGAGGAGAACAGCGTCCGCACATCCGCCTGCTCGACCAGCTTGCCCTGGTACATGACCGCGACGCGGTCCGCCAGGTCGGCGACGACGCCCATGTTGTGCGTGATGAGCACGATGGCGGCCCCGAACTCGTCGCGGCAGCGCCGCAGCAGGTCGAGGATCTCGGCCTGGACCGTCACATCCAGAGCGGTCGTCGGTTCGTCCGCCACGATCAGCCCGGGGTTCAGCACGAGCGCCATCGCGATGACGATGCGCTGCTTCTGGCCGCCGGAGAACTGGTGCGGGTAGTACTTGACCCGCTTCTCGGGCTCCGGGATGCCGACCCGGCCGAGGATCTCGATGGCGCGCTCGCGCGCCTCCTTCTTCGACAGCTTCGCGTGCGCCCGCAGACCTTCCGCGATCTGCCAGCCGACGGGATAGACCGGGTTCAGCGCCGTCGACGGCTCCTGGAACACCATGGCGACGTCGGTGCCGCGCACCTCGCGCAGCTTGCTCTTGCCGATGGAGACGATGTCCGCCTCCGTCTTGCCGTCGCGGCTGCGCAGGATGACGGCACCGGAAGCGGTCGCCGTCTCGGGCAGCAGCCCGAGGATCGTCTTGGCGGTGACCGTCTTGCCCGACCCGGACTCTCCGACGATGGCGAGCACCTCGCCGGGGGCGACGCTGAGGCTCACCCCGTCGACCGCCTTCACGGCGCCGGCGTCGGTGGAGAAGGAGACCGAGAGGTCCTTGATCTGTACGACGTCGCTCATGGACGCACCTCGATTCCGTGCTCGTCGAACGATTCGCCGCCCTCGAGGCCGTCGACCCCGCCGGGGCCGGCGGTGAGAGTGCCGCCGGGGACCACCGAGGTCTCGGCGACCTCTCCCGACGCCGCAGCCGCACGGCGGCGGCCGCGCAGACGCGGGTCGGCCAGGTCGTTGAGGCTCTCGCCTACCAGGGTGATGCCCAGCACGACCAGCACGATGGCGAGACCCGGGTAGATGGAGGTCCACCAGATCCCGCTGGTGACGTCGTCCACGGCCTTGTTCAGGTCGTAGCCCCACTCAGCGGCGGCGGTCGGCTCGATGCCGAAGCCGAGGAAGCCGAGACCGGCGAGCGTGAGGATGGCCTCCGACGAGTTCAGGGTGAAGATCAGCGGGAGCGTCCTGGTCGAGTTGCGCAGCACGTGCCGGAACATGATCCGGCTGTTGCTCGCGCCGACGACCCGCGCCGACTCGACGTACGCCTCCGCCTTGATCCGGACGACCTCCGAACGGATCACGCGGAAGTACTGCGGGATGTAGACGACGGTGATCGAGATCGCCGCCGCCAGGATGCCGCCCCACAGGCTCGACTGGCCGCCGCTGATGGCGATGGCCATGACGATGGCGAGCAGCAGGGAGGGGAAGGCGTAGATCGCGTCGCAGATGACGACGAGCACGCGGTCGAGCCAGCCGCCGAAGTAGCCGGAGATGAGTCCGAGCAGCACACCGAGGAAGATCGACAGGAGGACGGCGATGATGATGACGAGGATCGCGGTCTGCGCTCCCCAGATCACCCGCGAGAACACGTCGTATCCACCGGACGTGGTGCCCCAGATGTGCGCGGCGCTCGGCGGCTGCTGCGCGCCGAACGACTTCCCGTCGGCCTTCGACTGTGCGAAGCCGTACGGCGCGATGACCGCCGCGAAGATCGCGGTCAGGATGAACAGGGCGGTGAGCACGAGGCCCACCACGAGCATCCCGCGCTGCAGGCCGACGCTCTGGCGGAGCTGGTGGACGACGGGCAGGCGGTCCCAGAGGGAACGCTTGCGGGAGGTCAGCGATGCGGTCGACATCTCAGTACCTCACTCTCGGGTCGATGAGGGCCGCGATGACGTCGACCACGAAGTTGGTGAGGGTCACGATGACGGCGAGCAGGACGACCATGCCCTGCACGGCCACGAAGTCGCGCGCCTGCAGGTAGTGGACGAGCTGGAAGCCGAGCCCCTTCCATTCGAACGTGGACTCCGTCAGCACGGCACCGCCGAGGAGCAGGGCGATCTGCAGGCCGATGACCGTGATGATCGGGATGAGCGCCGGACGGTAGGCGTGCTTGCGCAGCAGCCGCGATTCGCCGACACCACGCGATCGCGCCGCGTCGACGTAGTCGGTGGACAGCGTCCCGATCACGTTGGTGCGAACCAGCCGGAGGAAGATGCCGGCGGTCAGCAGACCGAGGGCGAGCCCCGGCAGGATGGCGTGCATCAGCACGTCACCGACCACGGCCGGGTCGCCGGTCTGGAACGCGTCGATCAGGTAGATGCCTGTCTTGTTGTCGAGCGTCTGCATCTCCAGTTCGGAGCTCGTCGACGCGCGTCCGGCGACCGGGAGCCAGCCCAGCCAGATGGAGAAGATGAGCTTCAGAACGAGGCCGACGAAGAAGACCGGGGTGGCGTAGAAGAGGATCGCCATGATCCGCAAGCCCGCATCCGGGGCCTTGTCACGGAAGTAGGCGGCGATCAGGCCGAGCGGGATGCCGACGATGAACGCGACGATGAGCGCGTAGAACGCCAGCTCCAGCGTCGCGGCGCCGTACGTCAGCAGCACCTGCGTGACCGGCTGGTTATCGGTGAACGTCGTCCCGAAGTCGCCGCGCAGCAGCTGGCCCAGGTACTCGAGGTACTGGACGATGATCGGCCGGTCGTATCCGGCCTCGTGCACGCGCTGGGCGAGCTGCGCCGGAGGCAGCTTCCCGCCGAGGGCCGCGGTGATCGGGTCTCCGGTCGACCGCATCAGGAAGAAGACGACGGTGACCAGGATGAAGATGGTCGGGATGATGAGAAGCGCGCGGACGAGGATGTAGCGGCCGAGGCCGCCTCCGGATCGTCGCTTCGCCTTCGTTCGGTCCGGCCCGGGGGCGGTCCCGGCCGCCGGGGCGCTGACAGTCGCTGTCATGGAAGCCAATCGTGGTGGTTCGTGGAAAGGGGGTGGCTCGCTGCGTGAGCGAGCCACCCCCCGGTTCGGCTCAGAGCTGGTGGCTCAGGGCCGGATTACTTCGAGAGTGCCGCGTAGCGGAACTTGAAGGACGGGTCGAGCGTCTTGTCGGCGCCCGAGACACCCTTCGCGACGACCGCGATCTGCGAGCCTTGCAGCAGCGGAAGCGTGCTGAGGTCCGCCCCGACCTTGGCCTGGATCTCCTCGATCAGCTTGGTGCGCTCGGCCTTGTCGGTCGTGCCCGCCTGCTTCGCGATGAGGTCCTGGACCTCCGGGTTGTCGTAGTGGTTCGCGAGGAAGTTGTCCTTGATGAAGAACGGCGACAGGTAGTTGTCGGCGTCCGAGTAGTCCGGGAACCAGCCGAGCTGGTACGCCGGGTAGACGTCCTTCGTGCGGTCCTTCGAGTACTGCACCCACTCGGTCGACTGCAGGTTGACCTTGAACAGGCCGCCGTTCTCCAGCTGCTCCTTGACGAGCGCGTACTCGTCACCGGAGGACGGGCCGTAGTGGTCCGGGTTGTACTGGAGGTTCAGCGAAACCGGGGTGGAGACGCCGGCCGCTTGGAGGGCCTGCTTGGCCTTGTCGAGGCTGGGGCCGCCGTTGCCGTCGCCGTACAGCTCCTTCAGCACCGTGGTGGCGCCGGTCAGGCCGTCCGGGACGAACGAGTACAGCGGGGTGTAGGTGCCCTTGTAGACCTGGTCGGCGATCGCCGAGCGGTCGACGAGGTCGGCCGCGGCCTGACGCACGGCGAGGGCCTTCTTCGCGTCGGCCTCCGGCGTGGTCGCGCCGTACGGCTGGGTGTTGAAGTTGAACACGATGTAGCGGGTCTCGCCACCCGGGCCCTTGACGACCTTGACCTTGTCGTTGTTCTCGAGGCTCGCCACGTCGGTGGCCGAGAGGCTGCGGAAGGCGACGTCGATCGCTGCCTTCTGGATGTCGAGCTTCAGGTTCGACGACTCGGCGTAGTACTTGACGTTGACCTTGTCGGTCGCGGGCTTTCCGAGCAGACCCTTGTATCCCGGGTACGCCTTGTAGGCGATCAGGTTGTTGAAGTCGTAGCTCGTGATGTCGTACTGACCGGCGAACGGGTGGCCCTTGACGATGGTGTTGTCGGGCGTGACCTTGTCGGCCGAGAAGACCTGCTCATCCACGATCGGACCGGCGGGGCTGGAGAGCACCTGCGGGAAGGTCTGGTCGTTCGGCACCTTGAGCTTGAAGACGACCGTGGTCTTGTCCGGCGCGGAGACGCTGTCCAGGTTGGCCAGCAGCGATGCCGGGCCGTTGGGGTCGTTGATCTTGATCTGGCGGTCGAACGTGAACTTGACGTCCGACGAGGTGAGGTCGTGTCCGTTGGCGAACTTCAGTCCCGGCTTCAGCTTGACCGTGTACTCGGTCGGCGAGGTGAAGTCGGCGCTCTCGGCGATGTCCGGCTTGACGTCCGGGCTGCCGTACGGGGTGTTCAGAAGGAACGGGTAGACCTGGTTCATGACGGCGAACGAGCCGTTGTCGTACGAGCCGGCGGGGTCGATCGACGTGATCTTGTCGGTGGTGCCGACGGTGATGGCGCCACCGCCGCCGCCGCCCGAGCCGTTGTTGTTCCCGGAGCAGCCGGCGAGCACCAGTGCCGCGGCCGCGAACGCGGCGGATACGGCGAGCAGGCGCCGTCCGCCGTTGTGTGCGGATGTCATATCCGATTACCTCTTCCTGGTGTGGGATGCGCAAGCGGCGTCGTCACGGGCGTGCGGGATCGCCGTTCGCGTGAGAACTTTCCTAGCACGGAATGCTCGTTGTTCCTGCATTCGGATGCGGATCCGGGCGCGATCTTTACACGGACGCAACAAAAGAGCGCATCTGCAGGCATTCGTCTGCGGATTCCGCAGGCGGAGCTTCCGGCGTGCTATTCGCCGCGCAGACGGCGCCGTTCGCTCTCGATCGCGACCATGGCGAGCGAGATCTGGCGACGCAGCTCCGGGTCCTCCGTGCGGCCGAGGCGTGAGGTGAGTTCCGCCTTCTCGCGGAGCAGGTCGCGGTCGATCAGGCCGTCGACGATCGACCGCGCGTACCGCCCGGGATCGCCGCCCTGCGGGAGTTCCGCCACCGCCAGAGCGTTGACCGTCGGCGCGTACGCCTGCGGGACCTCGGCGAGCACGCGATCCACCCAGCCGGGCTGTTGCAGCGTCGCCAGTTGACTGGCGATCGCGTCGCGGACCACGGCGTGGGTCGGGTTGACGAACGGGACCTGCACGGCGCGCGCCGCCCGCTCCTGACCCACCTCGCCGGGGAGCTGCAGCAGGACCATGAGGCTCTCGCGCTCGGTGCGCTGCGTCGGGTCGGCGAGGTCGGCCTGCGCGAGGGGACGCGGCTGCTCGGCGGAGCCGGATTGGCCGTCGCCGCCCGGGTACGAGCGGCTGCGGCCGTCGTCGCGGGATCCGTCGCGCGAGCCCTCCCGTGAGCCGGAACCCCGCTGTGCGGCGCGGACGGCGCGGATCGCATCCTGCAGGTCGGCGCCGGAGAGCCGCGCGAGCTCGCGGGTGTAGCCGTTCTGCGACGCCGGGTCGCGGATCGTGGCGACGATCGGTGCTCCCGCACGCAGGGCCGCCGCCCGCCCCTCGACCGAGTCGAGGTCGAACCGTTCGACGGTCCGGCGGATCATGAACTCGAACATTGGCTTGCGTGCGTCGATCATGCGGCGCACCGCCACATCCCCCTGGGCCAGCCGCAGATCGCACGGGTCGAGGCCGTCTGGTCCGACCGCTACGTAGGTCTGCGCGGAGAACCGCTGCTCCTCGCCGAACGCGCGGGATGCCGCCTTCTGGCCGGCCGCATCCGGGTCGAATGTGAAGATCACCGAACCCTGGCTGTTGTCGTCGCCCATCACCCGGCGGATCACCTTGATGTGGTCGACGCCGAACGACGTGCCGCAGGTGGCGACGGCGGTCGTGATCCCGGCGAGGTGGCACGCCATGACGTCTGTGTAGCCCTCGACCACGACGACCTGGTCCTGCCGCGAGATGTCGCGCTTGGCCAGATCCAGCCCGTAGAGCACCTGCGCCTTCTTGTAGACGGGCGTCTCGGGGGTGTTGAGGTACTTCGGGCCCTTGTCGTCGTCGAGCAGGCGGCGCGCGCCGAAGCCGATGGTCTGGCCGGTGACGTCGCGGATGGGCCAGATCAGGCGGCCTCGGAACCGGTCGTAGACGCCGCGGTCGCCCTGGGAGACGAGTCCGGCCGTGAGTAGCTCCTCCTGACTGAAGCCCTTGCCGCGCAGGTGCTTGGTCAGTTCGTCCCAGCTCTTCGGGGCGAACCCGACGCCGAAGTGCGCTGCGGCCGCGGCGTCGAAGCCGCGTTCGCCCAGGAACCGGCGCCCGGGGTCGGCATCGGGAGCGGACAGGCGGTCGCGGAAGAACTCCTCCGCCGCGGCGTTGGCCGCGAGCAGGCGGGCGCGGTTGCCGGAACTCTCGGAGGGACCGCCGCCGCCCTCCTCGTAGTGAAGCTGGTAGCCGATGCGCGCGGCGAGCCGCTCGACCGCGTCGGTGAAGGAGACGTGGTCCATCTTGAGCAGGAACTCGTAGACGTCGCCGCCCTCGCCGCAGCCGAAGCAGTGGTAGCGGCCGACGCCCGGGCGCACGTAGAAGCTGGGGCTCTTCTCATCGTGGAACGGGCAGAGGCCCTTGAGCGCGCCGACGCCGCCGGTCTTGAGACTGACGTAGTCGCCGACGATGTCGCCGATGTTGGTGCGGGCTTTGACCTCTTCGATGTCGCTCTGTCGAATCCGGCCTGCCATGCTCTCGATTCTAGTGAGCCGGACCGATGCTCCGGCCCGAACTGCGAAACCCGGAGGTCCCGGCCGTCGCGGTCACTCCCCCGGCGGACGGCGGCGGCGCGTGTTCTGGGCGATCTCGATAATGGCGCAGAACACCTCGATGCCGACGCGCAGCAGAAGCACGCTCAGCATCGCCCCGACGAGCGTGATGAGGACGCCGAACAGGAACACGAACGCACCGATCGGCGCGTGCGTCGCGATCGCCGAGGTGAGCGAGTTCGCGAAGCCGACGATGATGCCGAGCGCGATCAGGACAAGCCCGACGACATACACGGGACCGGCGAGCTTTCGCGTGACGTAGTTCGTGAACGTGAAGTCGAACAGGGAGGAGAAGAACCGCGAGTCGTCCAGGCGGTCGGCGAGGTCGCCGACCGTGCGGCCGTGCGCGGACTGCGCGCCCGGGCCGGCGGCGGCGCCGGCGGCGGCGGTCGCGCCGGTGGCGGCGGGTGCGCCCCGGGTCGCATCCGGAGCGGTTGCGTCGGGCGCAGCGGCGGCGGGCGGTTCGGTGGCGTCGGTGGGCTGTTCGCCCGTCTCGCGCGCCGTCGTCGAGTCCACAGCGGCCTCCTGGTCGGTGTCGGTCGTGTCGGCAGCGAGCCGCTCGGTCGGAGTGTCTGCGGGCGCGGCGGCAGCTGCGCCGACAGGACGTGTCGTGTCTGTGGATGCGACGGCAGCCGCTACGGCGGCCGCACCGGCGTCGGTGGATGCGGGTGCGGCGTAGAGCTCCTCGGCCGTCGGGAGACGCTTGGTCGCTGCGGCGCCGGTGTCGTCGGATGTCTCGGCGGTGCCCGTGCTTTCCTCGATCGGGGGCTCGGCGATCAGGGGCTCGGCGGGCGAGGTGGACGTGTCGCGGGCCGACGCACTGCGGCTCCGGCTCGATCCGCCGCTGGGCGCGAGCGGTTCGCGGGCGCCGAGGGTCGCATCCATAATGTCGGGCGCTTCCCCCTCCGGTGCGATCGGGGTGGTCTTCGCGGTCGTCCGGCGAGTCCGAGGCGTCGTCGTCTTCTTGGCGGCGGGCTTTCGCGCAGCCCCAGACGTAGACGCAGACGCAGACGTCTCGCCGGTCGGGACGGCGGCTTCGGTCGCCTCATCCGTCTCAGGGGTCTGCGCGGTGGTGCTCTTCGTCGCCCGCGGCTTCGTCGACCGCGCTGCGGGCGTGCCCGCGGTGGACGACGAGGTCGTCCTGGCGCCTGTCGTCTTGGCCGCAGTCGTCTTGGCCGTTCGGCTCGTCGAGGAGCCGGTCGTTCGCGGGGTCCGGGTCGTGCCTGAGCCCGCTGTCGCACCGCCGCCCGCCGCCGGCGTGACGGCTCCGGTCCCCTCCGGTGGGGCGCCGGCCGTCTCCGTCGACTCCCCCTCTGCGGGGCGGTCGCCGTCGGACGGTGGTAGTGCGGTGCTCATTCGTCTCCTCCCGAAGCCTGACTCCCAGCATTCTGCACTGCGCCGCGGTATACAACCCCGGCGCGCGGAGCATGCGGTGCTTCACAGCGGTTCTGCGCCGAAGCCTCCGACCTTTCCGTGCTCAGTGCTGCACGAGACGCTCGTACCAGCTGAGCGCGGACTGATCGGTGAGGCTGGCGACCTGATCGACGACGACGCGTCTCCGCGCATCGTCCGTCGCGGCCGCGCGCCAGTCTTCCGCGAATCCCGGGTCGAGCTCGGCCGGACCGCGCTGGTAGAGCAGGTCGGCCAGCGTCGTCAGGATCTGCCGCTGCTGGGCGTAGATCGGCTGCCGTGTGTTCCGTGACATGACGAACGTGGCGACGATGCCCTTCAGCACAGCGATCTCGGCCTGGATCCCGGCCGGCACGACCACGTCGGCGCCGAAGCGGATGAGGTCCACCCGTCCCGCGGCCTCCTTCGTGGCGTGGACGGCCGCGTGTGCGAAGCGCCCGATCAGCTGGCTCGTGAGGTTCTTCAGGCGCGCCTGGGACCGGCGCGAGCCGTCCCACCCGTCGAGCCAGATGTCCATGCTGTCGAGCCGGTCGAACGCCTCGATGAGCTCTTGGTGGCTGACTTCGCCGCCGATCCACTCGTGCATGGACTCGACGAGGTCTTCGTGGTCGACCCGGCTTCCGAGGGCCGCGACGTCGATGTAGCCGTTCACCACGGCGTCCTCGAAGTCGTGGACGGAGTACGCGATGTCGTCGGAGAGGTCCATGACCTGCGCCTCGATGCAGCGCTGGCGCTCCGGGGCGCCCTGGCGCATCCACTCGAACACGGCGCGGTCGTCGGCGTAGAAGCCGAACTTCGCCCGCCCGCTCGGGTCGGCCACCGACGAGGCCGCAGGCCACGGGTACTTGCAGCTCGCGTCGAGGCTGGCGCGGGTGAGGTTGAGCCCGTACGGCCGGCCGTCGCGGCCGAACACCTTCGGTTCGAGCCGGCTCAGCAGCCGCAGTGTCTGCGCGTTGCCCTCGAAGCCGCCGATGTCGTCGGCCCAGGTGTTGAGGGCCCGCTCGCCGTTGTGGCCGAACGGTGGATGCCCGATGTCGTGTGCGAGGCAGGCGGTGTCGACGATGTCCGGGTCGAGTCCGAGGCTGTTGGCCAGCTCGCGGCCGACCTGGGCGACCTCCAACGAGTGCGTCAGCCGGTTGCGTGCGAAGTCGAGCCCCGCAGTGGGGCTGAGCACCTGCGTCTTCGCCGCGAGACGGCGGAGCGCACTGGAGTGCAGCAGCCGCGCCCGGTCGCGGGCGAAGTCGCTGCGCCGGTTCGAGTGCTGCTCGGGAAGCCAGCGCTCCCGGTCGTGCTCGGAGTACCCGCGCTCGGCGGACGCCTCGGCCGTCTGCACCGCACCGGCCCCTGTGCTCGTGGTCGCCGCGATGTCATCCACCACTGTTGTGCACCTCCGCATCGGCGACCTCGGCGCGCTGCACGCCGTCGAGGTCCCGGCTCTCGAGCCAGCCGTCCGGCAGCGCCGGCCGCTTCGGGGAGCCTGCACGACCGCGCTGACCCTCTGCCGCCTCGCCCGGGTACTCCTGGTCGGGGTCGAGCGTGGCGAGCAGCTCGTCGAGGTGCTCGAGCGTGTCGACGGTCGCGAGACTCGCCCGCAGGTCGCCGCCGACCGGGTAGCCCTTGAAGTACCAGGCGACGTGCTTCCGGATGTCGCGGCAGCCACGCTCCTCGCTGTCGAAGAACTCGACCAGCAGCTCCGCGTGGCGGCGGAACGTCTGCGCCACCTGCCCGAGCGTCGGATGAGCCTGGGCGGCCTCCGCCTCTGCTGCCGAGATCTCGCCCGCCCGCGCGCGGAAGGCGGCGGCCAGGTCGCCGAACAGCCAGGGACGCCCGAGGCAGCCGCGGCCGACCACGACGCCGTCGCACCCGGTCTCCTCCACCATCCGGATCGCGTCGGCCGCCGACCAGATGTCGCCGTTGCCGAGCACGGGCGTCGAAGTCACCGTCTCCTTCAGCTTGGCGATGGCGGACCAGTCGGCGTGACCTGAGTAGAACTCCGCCGCCGTGCGCGCGTGCAGGGCCAACGAGGCGACGCCGGCGCCCTCGGCGATGCGACCGGCCTCGAGGTAGGTCAGGTGGTCGCCGTCGATGCCCTTGCGCATCTTGATCGTGAGCGGGATGTCGCCGGCCGCCTGCACGGCGCCTTCGACGATCTCGCGGAACAGCCCGAGCTTCCAGGGAAGCGCCGCTCCCCCGCCCTTGCGGGTGACCTTCGGCACCGGACATCCGAAGTTGAGGTCGATGTGGTCGGCGCGGTCTTCGGCGACGAGCATCGTCACGGCCTCGCGCACGGTGACGGGGTCGACACCGTAGAGCTGGATGGAACGCGGCGTCTCCGACTCGTGGTGCGTGATGAGGCGCAGCGACTCCGGAGTGCGTTCGACGAGAGCGCGGGACGTGATCATCTCGCTGACGTAGAGACCGGCGCCGAACTCACGGCAGAGCCGACGGAACGCCGTGTTGGTGATCCCGGCCATCGGTGCGAGGACGACCGGCACGTCGAGCCCCAGCGGACCGATGGTCAGCTGAGGCGCGTGGCTTAGGGTGGCAGTGGTAGACATCTCACTCGATTCTCCCAGAAAGCGTGCTGAGCTATGGCCGAGAGCCCGGAATCCGTGGACAACTCCCCTGTTGGCGCACCTGTGAGCACCGGTCGGGAGCGCGTCGCCGCCGACGCGCAGGCCCGCGGCATCGAGGTCGACATCGTGGAGCGTCCCGCCGCGCGGAGCCTCGAGGAGGCCGCCGAGCTGCTCGGCATCCAGCCCGGCGACATCGTCAAGACGCTGGTGGTGAAGCGGAGCGATGACACGTTCGTGTTCGCCCTCGTGCCCGGCGGCCGCAAGATCGCCTGGCCGAAGCTGCGCTCGGTGCTGCAGGTGAATAAGCTGCAGCTCCCGGATGCGTCGGTCGCGTTCGCCGCCACCGGCTACGAGCGCGGCACGATCACGCCGTTCGGCAGCACCACCGCGTGGCCGGTCGTCGCCGACGCCACTATCCCGGGCCGTCGCGTGTCGATGGGCGCCGGCGAGCACGGCTACTCCCTCTTCGTCGACGCGGACGCCCTCATCACGGCCTTCGGCGCGACCGTCGCTGACATCACCGACCCCGAATAGCGCGCCGCTCCCAGGCCCGCCATCGAGTTGACGCAACACGCCGTCGCACCCGGTCGAGCGACGGCGTGTTGCGTCAACTCGCGTGCGAGCTGTGGATAACGGCGGCAGGCAATAGTCATGACTGGCAACCTGTGGCGATGGAACCGCTCAGGATGGGACCCCATTTCACGACGGGCGAGGCCCTGCTGCACGGTGTCTCGCGCTCTCGGCTGCGACGAGGAGACTTGACGCGCCCCCACCACGGCGTCCGTGCCATCGGTCCCGCGCATGATCTCGTCGAGCGTTGCCGGGCATTCCTACCGGCGATGACTGAGGGGATGCTGTTCAGTCACATCACCGCCGCGCGTCTCCATGGGCTTCCCTTAGGACGGGAGGCGGATCTCGACGAACCGCTCCACGTCTCTACACGGGCGCCGGGACGGGCAGCGCGCCACCGTGGAATCCACGGCCATCAGACGAGGATCGCCGACGACGCGACCACAACACTCCATGGACTACCGGTCGTGTCCGCGGTCGAGACCTGGTGCCAGCTCGCCAGCATGCTTGCCGAAGATGACCTGGTCGTCTGCGGGGACGCCCTCGTCCGTCGCAAGGAGCCAATCGCAACAATGGAGCAACTGGCTGCCGCCGTCGCGTCCAGCCCGCGACGGCCCGGTGTGCGTCTCTTACGGTGCGCGCTCGCGCGCGTCCGGGCCCGCACCGACTCCCCGATGGAGACTGTGCTTCGCCTAGCCCTTGTACGGGCCGGACTCCCGGAACCGGCGGTGAACTATCGGATCGTCGGTCCCGATGGCGATCTGGTCGCGCATGGCGACCTGGCCTACCCCGCGGCGCACGTCGTGGTCGAGTACGACGGCGATCAACACAGAACCGACACTCACCAGTACTACATCGACGTCGATCGCTTGTGGCGCATCCGGACCATGGGCTGGGAGGTCGTGCGAGTCAATCGCACCCACATGGCCAACGACGCCCGCGAGGCCGTCCGCCGTGTCCGTCTTGCGCTCGCGTTGAGTTGACGCAACACGCCGCCATGCAACGGAGCGCGACGGCGTGTTGCGTCAACTCGCTCGCTAGAAGGTGCAGGTGTCGCCGTCGCAGACGGCGCCGGCGGCGCCGAGCTGGACGAGCGGCACGACGGGCGCGGGAGTCGCGTCGGCCGCGACGGCCGGCTCCGCGCCGGTCACGCGGTCACCGCCGCGCGCTCCGACCAGACCTGCTCAAGCACCTGGGCGAACGTCTGCGCGTCCTGCGCCCCGGACACGCCGTACTTGCCATCGATGACGAAGAACGGGACGCCGTTGATGCCGTACTCTCCGGCGGTCGCCTGGTCGGCGCGCACATCCTGGAGGTACTGCTCCGATTCGAGCGCCTGGAGCGCCGCATCGCGGTCAAGGCCCACCTCGGCCGCGAGATCCGCGAGGTCCTCGACCCGGCCGACGTGACGGCCCTCGATGAAGTAGGCGCGGAACAGGCGCTCGGCCAGCTCCAGCTGCTTGCCGTTCGCCTTCGCGAAGTGCAGGAGCTCGTGCGCCTTGACGGTGTTGGTGTGCTTGAGGTTGTCGAAGTCGTAGTCGAGCCCGACGGACGAGGCGATCCCGGTCACGCGCTCCAGCATCTGCTGCACCTGCTCGGCCGGGAGACCCTTGTGGCCAGCCAGGAAGTCGATCTCGCTGCCGTCGAAGTCGACGGGGGTGTCCGGGGACAGTTCGAAGGAGTGGTACTCGACCTCGACCCCGCGCCCGTCGCCCGCGCCGGCGAACAGTCCGCTGCCGGCCTCGAACTTCCTCTTCCCGATGTAGCACCACGGGCACGCGATGTCGGACCAGATGTCGATCTTGATGGGTTCGCTCACCTCAGAGGCAACGCGCGGCACGCCGCGGTCTATTCCGAGGTGGATGGCGTCTCGGCCGTCGGCGCGTCCACCGCACCGCCGAACCGGCGGTTGCGGCGCAGGTACAGCTCCACCGCATCCCACAGGTCGGTGCGGCTGAAGTCCGGCCACAGCGTGTCGAGGAACACCATCTCGGCGTACGCGCTCTGCCACAGCAGGAAGTTGCTGGTGCGCTGCTCCCCCGAGCTGCGCACGAACAGGTCGACGTCCGGCATGTCCGGCAGATAGAGGTGGCGCTGGATGGTCTTCTCGCTCACCGCGGACGGCCGCAGCCGGCCCGCAGCGACGTCGTCGGCGATCGACCGCACGGCGTCGGCGATCTCCGTCCGTCCCCCGTAGTTGACGCACATCGTCAGCGTCAGCACGTCGTTCCCGGCCGTGAGCTGCTCGGCGTACTGCAGCTCCTTGATGACCGACGACCACAGGCGCGGCTTCCGGCCCGCCCAGCGCACCCGCACGCCCCACTCGTTGAGCTGGTCGCGGCGCCGGTGCAGGACGTCTCGGTTGAATCCCATCAGAAACCGCACCTCGTCGGGCGACCGCTTCCAGTTCTCGGTCGAGAACGCGTATACGCTGAGGTGCTTGACCCCGGCTTGGATGGCGCCCGCCACCACGTCGAGCAGGGCCGCCTCCCCCGCCCGATGCCCCTCGATACGGGTCAGGCCCCGGCGATTCGCCCACCGGCCGTTGCCGTCCATGACGATCGCCACGTGCGACGGAACGCTCCCCGCCGGGAACGCGGGCGGATACACGCCGGTCCAGTCGAGCGGGCGGTACTCGACCGCATCCTTGTGCGTGTAGGGCTTCGGACTCATCCACTCGCCTTCTGGTCGTGCTGAACGTGCTGGAGCGAGCGCAGCCCGCGCTCGAGATGCCACTGCGTATACGCCGCCACCACGCCGTTCGCGCGGTTCCGCGTGCCGTCGGGTGCGGCCTCGGCCGCCTCCCAGTCGCCGGACAGCAGCGCCCCGAGCAGGGCGATCGTGTCGGCGTCGACCTTCGGGGCGCCCTGCGGTGCGCAGTCCGCGCAGACGACGCCGCCGAGCTGGACGACGACGGAGGTGTGCGGGCCGGGAGCCCCGCAGCGTGAGCAGTCCTGGAAGCTGGGCGCCCATCCCGCCAACGACAGCGCGCGCAGCAGGTACGAGTCGAGCGTCAGGCCGGCCCCGTGCTCGCGCCGCGACAGGGAGCGCAGCGCCCCGACGAGCAGGAGGTACTGCTGGATGGACGGTTCGGCATCCGTCAACCGGTCGGCCGCCTCGACCATCGCGTTGGCCGCGGTGTAGCTGGCGTAGTCATCGGCGATGAGGGCGCCGTACGCGCCGAGCGTCTCGGCCTGCGTGATCACGTCGAGGCTGCGCCCCTCGTAGAGCTGGACGTCGGCGACCATGAACGGCTCGAGCCGCGACCCGAACCGGGAGGCCGTCCGCCGCACGCCCTTCGCCACCGCACGGATCTTTCCGTGCTGCCTGCTCAGCATGGTGACGATGCGGTCGGCCTCGCCCAGCTTGTGGGTTCGGAGCACGACGGCTTCATCACGGTAGACAGGCACACTCCAGTATCGCGCGCCCGGCTGACAGTGCGGCGGATGCGGGGTGCGTCACTTGCTGTTACCTCGGTCGCAGGCTGTGACCTCGGTCGCAGGCTCTGACCTCGGTCGCAGGCTCTGACCTCGGTCGCAGGCTGTGACCTCGGTCGCAGGCTTCCTCGGCGCGGGGGTCGCGGCATCGCTCCGCGCTGCCCTGAGCTCCACCGCACGGCGCTGGGGTCGCGGCATCGCTTCGCGCTGCCCCTGAGCTCCACCGCGCGGCGCTGGGGTCGCGGCATCGCTTCGCGCTGCTTCCTAGCTCCACCGCGCGCGCGTGATACACATGGGGGGTGAGCACGACCCCCGTCGACATCGGCGCCCTGTCGATCCCGCTGTGGGGCGACCTCATCGCTGTCGGCGTCGGCAGCCTCCAGGGCGCCATGTTCGCGTCCGGATTCCGCGACCGGCGGCTCGACCTGCTCGGCGTCGCGATCATCGGCGTCGCCACCGGCGTCGGCGGCGGACTCCTCCGCGACCTGCTGCTCAACGTCACGCCGGTCGCCCTGCAGTCGAACTGGTACCTGCCGATCACCGTCGTCGCCGCACTGCTCGGGATGCTGCTGATCCGGCTGTTCCGCCGTCTCGACCCGGTCATCACCTTCCTCGACGCGCTGACGATCGGGCTGTTCGGCGCGATCGGAGCGAGCAAGGCGCTCGCGCTCGGGCTGCCGGAGGTTCCCGCGGTGTTTGTCGGCGTGGTGGCCGCAGTCGGCGGGTCGATCCTGCGGGACGTGCTGCTGAACCTGCCCATCGCGCTCATGCACGTCGGCTCGCTCTACGCGGTCGCGGCCGGCGCGGGCACGATCGTCCTCGTCGTCATGCTCGACTTCGGCGTGCCGTTGACGGTCGCGGCGGTCGTCTGCGTCGTCGTGACCCTCGTCATCCGTCTCCTCGCCGTGCGCTTCGGGTGGAGCCTGCCGGAGCAGCGGGAGCTGGGCCGCATCCCCCGTCCGCGCTGGCCCCGCTTCACGCGCGCGCCCAGCGCCGCCCGCACGGCCGAGCGCACAGACACCGGCGCGATCCCGCGCTACCGCATCGACAAGCCCGAGTAACCCCGCGCACATTCGTGCCGAATGTGCGGAAAGCCGCGGCGATACCGCACATTCGGCACGAATCACGCCGCCCCCGCGACGCAGCGGAGCCGCACATTTGGCGCAAATCTCGGGAATGGCGGCCGCTTTCGCGAGATTTGGCGCAAATCTCGCGCCCCCCACACGCAGCGGAGCCCGACATTCGGCACGAATGTCGGGCTCCGCGTGAGCGTGCGTCAGGCCGAGACGAGCTCCTGCGCCGACTGGCCGGCAGCCGAGCGCACGGCCCGGTTCACCGCCGACACGACCGCCTTGAACGACGCCGTGGTGGTGTCCGCGTCGATGCCGACGCCCCAGCGGCGCTGGCCGTCCACATCCACCTCGACGTAGGCGGCAGCGAGAGCCGACTCGCTCGCCGACAGCGTGTGCTGCGAGTAGTCGTAGAGGTGTGCGTCCACCCCGTGCTGGTGCAGGATGTCGAAGAACGCCGCGATCGGACCGTTGCCCTCACCGGTGGCCTTCGAGACGGTGTCCCCGTCGCGCAGCGTCACCGTGAGCACGACATGCTCGCCCGTCTCGTTGGACGTGGTGGTGCTCCCCAGTTCGAAGCGGCCCCACTTGGCGTCCGGGTCGGAGGCGGGAGCCGGCAGGTACTCGTCCTGGAACACGGACCAGATCTGGTCGCTGGTGACCTCGCCGCCCTCGGCGTCGGTCTTGGCCTGAACGACCCCCGAGAACTCGATCTGCAGCTTGCGCGGCAGGTCGAGCGAGTGGTCGGTCTTCAGCAGGTACGCGACGCCGCCCTTGCCCGACTGCGAGTTGACGCGGATGACCGCCTCGTAGCTGCGGCCCAGGTCCTTCGGGTCGACGGGCAGGTACGGGACCGCCCAGACCAGATCGTCGACCGGGACGCCGGTGCGCTCGGCCTCGGCTTCCATGGCCTCGAAGCCCTTCTTGATGGCGTCCTGGTGCGAGCCGCTGAAGGCCGTGAACACCAGGTCGCCGCCCCACGGGCTGCGCTCGCCGACGGGCAGCTGGTTGCAGTGCTCGACGGTGCGCTTGATCTGGTCGATGTCGCTGAAGTCGATCTGGGGGTCGATGCCCTGCGTGAACAGGTTGACGCCCAACGTGACCAGGTCAACGTTGCCGGTGCGCTCGCCGTTGCCGAACAGGCAGCCCTCGATGCGGTCCGCTCCGGCCATGTACCCGAGCTCGGCGGCGGCGACCGCGGTCCCGCGGTCGTTGTGCGGGTGCAGCGACAGGATGACGTTCTCGCGGTGGTTCAGGTGCCGCGACATCCACTCGATGGAGTCGGCGTAGACGTTGGGCGTCGCCATCTCGACCGTCGCGGGCAGGTTGATGATGACCTTCCGCTCCGGCGTCGGCTCGAACACCTCGAGCACCTGGTTGCAGATGTCGGCGGCGAACTCCAGCTCGGTGCCGGTGTAGCTCTCGGGCGAGTACTCGTAGTAGATCGTGGTGCCGGGCACGAGCTCTTCGAACTTCCGGCACAGCCGCGCGCCGTTCAGCGCGATGTCGACGATGCCCTGCTGGTCGGTGCGGAACACGACGTCCCGCTGCAGGATGCTGGTCGAGTTGTAGAGGTGCACGATCGCCTGCTTGGCGCCGACCAGCGACTCGTACGTGCGCTTGATCAGGTGCTCGCGCGACTGCGTCAGCACCTGGATGGTGACGTCGTCCGGGATGGCGCCCTCTTCGATCAGGCTGCGCACGAAGTCGAAGTCGGTCTGGCTCGCGGACGGGAAGCCGACCTCGATCTCCTTGTAGCCGAGCCGCACCAGCAGGTCGAACATAATGCGCTTGCGCTCGGGGCTCATCGGGTCGATGAGCGCCTGGTTGCCGTCACGCAGGTCGACGGCGCACCAGCGGGGCGCCTGGGTGATGTGCTTCGACGGCCAGGTGCGGTCCGGCAGGTCGACGCGGATCTGCTCGTGGAACGGCCGGTATCGGTGGATCGGCATGGCGCTCGGCGCCTGTGTGTTCTTCATGGTCTTCAGGAATCCTCTGCTCGTGTGGTGTGGAGAGCCGACGACGAACTCCGCGACGAGTGAGGCCCGGAACTAGGACTCGTCGCGGCAGCTAAGGAGGAGCAGACCGTACACAGCACCGAGAGTACCACCTCGGCGTCAGCCGCGCCCCCGCACGAACGTCGCCGCCTGCCGCATGGACAGCCCCGGCAGGTACGCGCGGACCAGCGCGATGCCGATCGCGGGCAGGGCGACGGGGTCCGGGTAGGCCATGATCAGCGGGTGCAGCTCCGGCTGGAACTTCTGCTTGAACTTCAGCAGCGAGCGGAAGCCGTACACCGGCTCGAGCGACGAACTGAGGTAGCCGAGCAGCCGGTCCATGGTGTCCTTGCCGCCCTCCTGGGCCGCCGCCGTGTGGGCGAGCGGCGCGGCGGAGAGCGACATGAACTCGATCCCGTCGTCCTTCATCCGCGTCGCGGCCTCGGCGATGAGGAACTCCATCACACCGTTGATGCTGTCAGGCCGTCGACGCATGAAGTCGAGCGTCCAGCCGACGACGATCCCGGCGCGGTAGGTGGGCAGCCAGCTCGTGACGGCCTCGATCCGGCCGTCCTCGTCTACGGCCAGCATCAGGCGCACCTCCGGGTCGCGGAGCTCGTCGAGTCCGCCGAGCGTGAACCCCATCTCGGGCAGGTCCTTCTCGGCGACCCACTGCTCGGAGATGTCGGACAGCTGCACGGCCGAGGTGAGCGGGAGCGCGGCGTACGTCGTCCACTCCGAGCGGATGCCGGCACGCTGAGCACGGTTGATGGATGAGCGGACGTCCTGCCACTTCTTGCCCGTCGTCGCCCACAGCTGTGGACGGATGACCGTCTCCTCCGCGACGGTCATGGTCGACCAGCCGAGACGCTCGAACAGCGACGTGTAGCGAGCCTCCACGCTGTAGAACACCGGGATCCAGCCGTTGTCGTCGCAGAATCGGGCGAATCCCTGGATGGCGCCGTCGTGCGGACCGAGCGCACCGAACGGACCGCCGGTGGTCAGCGCGACCCGCCCCTCGACGCGATACGCGATCGCACCGCCGCCGATCGGGTCGAACCAGTACGAGTTGCCGGGCCAGGTCGCCATGAAGGAGATCGCGTCGCCGCCGCCGCGGTGCAGCAGCTCGCGCACGTGTGCATCCTCCGAGGTACCGCGCCGCCGGAGTCCGCGACCGAGCATCGGCGGGATGGCCCCGATGATCGCGACGAGCCAGAACACCGTTCCGATGTTGTGGTAGACGATCGTCGCCAGCGGCGTCGTCGGCAGGTACTGCAGGGGCTCGCGCCGCAGGAAGCTGACCGGCACGAACCGCTCGAGCACATCCGCGAACAGGTCGCTGATGTCGATCGGGCGCGTGAAGCCCGTGTCGCGCTGCAGCCAGCCGACGAGCACGTAGACCGCGACGAGCCCGACGCCGGTCCCGAGCACTAGGAAGACATACCTCCGAACCGCCTTGGCGGACGGCATCACGGTGAAGTGGCGGCGGAACACGACGAGCAGGATGGCCATCGCGAGCGGCACGAGCGTCGACAGCGCGAGGATGAAGGTGACCTCCCAGTACCGCGGGGAGACGGATGGGCGGGCCGACGCGATCGGCAGGATGCCGTAGTAGAGCGCCGACAGCAGCGCAAGCAGTCCGTTCACGGCCACCGCCAGCCACACCGCGAACCGCCGCCCGCGCAGGAGGCCATACGCCGCGACGAGCAGCAGGAGAAGCGGGAGGACCGACAGCAGCACCGGCCCGAGCCCGTTGATGCGTTCCAGTGTCAGCTCGCGGAAACAGTTCCGCGTCACGGCGAACGCCTGGCAGCGCTGGATGACCGAGGTCGCGCTGGGCGCCTCGTTGCTGAACAGCAGGCCGACCGGAGAGAGCAGGCCGTACCGCGTCGAGCCGAGGAGTCCGATGACCGGGCCGACGGCGGTGATGGTCAGCGCCGAGGCGAGCAGCACCCGGACCTCGTGATGCGAGCTGCGCAGCCATCCGCCCGACACCTTCGCCTGCCGCAGCAGCGGGCCGAGCGCCAGCCCGGTCAGCACGGCGAGCAGCCGGTAGAAGTCGGACGGCAGACCCGAGTACAGCAGGTACATGATCGCGACGAGCAGCGTGATCACGCGGATGCGGCGCCGCCAGAGCGTTCCGGCGAAGGCGCTCGCCGTCATGATCGTGCCGCCGATCGCCGTGAACGCGTCGAGCACGAGCAGCCCATGGACGTTGCGCGCCCACAGCTCGCCGATGTCGTTCGCCGCCACCTGGATGACAGCACCCACGACGATGCCGACGACGGCCGTGCCGAAGAACGCCAGCGCCGTGCGCCAGGTGCCCATCAGGCGCTCCGAGGCGCCCACCAGCACGACGGTGAGGACCAGCACGACGATCAGTTCGAGCAGGTCGTCGGTGAAGAGCACGGCCGTGAACGGCGACCACCAGTGCCCGTCCAGCAGCTGGACGGCGCCCGCGCCCAGCCATCCGCGGAGCGGCCGGTGCGGCCCGCGGATCGGCCCGGTGATGAGCGCGAGCACCAGGATGAGCAGCGTCACCCCGGTCGTGAACGGATGGCTCGCGATGAGCCGCCCGGTCCGCTGCGCGAGAGCGGCCGGTTTCACGACCCGAGCCCCAGCTGCCGCGCGATCGTCGGGAAGCCATGCGCGAGCACGTAGCGCACGGTCTTCCAGTCGTGCGCGGTGCCGGGCGAGCTGAGCAGCTCGGCGTGGATGCCGGCGCGCTCGGCGTCGGCGTACAGGGTGCGGGCGAAACCGGAGTACTTCGCGTCGTCGGCGCCCGCCCCGAGAACCATCACCGAATCGCGGTACGGCGCGTTCGCCTTCATCATCGCGGCCGGCTGCGCCTTCTCGTACGCCTGCTTGGACCCGCCGAATCCCGTGCTGATGGTCAGCTCCTCATCCCCCAACGTCGGCCCGAGTTCGCTCGACGACGCGAGCGCGGAGCCGAACAGGTCCGGCCGCCCGCTCGCGAACTGCACAGCGCAGGTCGCCCCCTGCGAGTAGCCGAACACGCTCCATCCTGCCGGGTCGCTGCTCACTCGCAGGTGAGAACGCACCCAATTCCGCACATCCGTCAGCAGATAGGTCGCCGACTTGCCGTAATCGCGCGAGTCGACGCACATCGGGTTGCGCCCGGGGCCGCCCAGCTGGTCGGCGGCGACCACGATGGGAGCGTAGCCGTCGTGCTGAGCGGCGAACGCATCCATCGCCGTGGCGACTCCCCCGGCGGTGAACATGTCGGCCGGCGCCCCCGGCTGACCGGAGAGGGCGTACATCACCGGAAGGGCGGGAGGGTTCGCCGTCAGCGCGACCGGCGGGAGGTAGACGACAGCCTCGCGCGCCGGGAACCGGGACTGCGTGGCCGGGATGCGGACGGTGCCGACCTCGCCCTTCGCCGGGAGCTCCCCCGCGACCACCGGCGTCGTCGTTGCCTTCCAGTCGGTGCCGGCCACGACCTCGCCGCGCTCCGAGTGCAGCTGGAGTGCCCCGTACGGCACGACGCCGAGCACATCGTTCAGGTTGCGGTAGGCGCCGAAGTCGGCGTTGATGCCGCAGAACGCCGCCGCGAGGAACACCGGGATGCTCACGATCGCCACGACCTTCCGCCACCAGCGGGAACGGAACAGGTTCGCCACCGCGAGGCTGACCCCGCCGAACCCGAGGGCGGTCCACAGGGTGGTCACCGGCGTCAGGGCGACGCCGAACACGTCGAAGACGTCGGTGACCAGCCACACCACGAACCAGCCGACCAGACCGCCGACGAGCGCAGCGATCAGCCCGGCGAGCGTACGGCGCCAGGTGGGACGCACGAGCAGGTAGAGCGCGAGGATCGCGGCCACGACATCCAGCGTGATGAGGAACGGCGGCTTGTCGATCCTCAGCGTGTTCAGCCAGTTCAGGGATGGATCCTCTCGGGGGCGGCCCGGTGGACGGGACGCGACGGACGCCTCATTATTCCGGGCTCAGTTCATCGATAGCTGAAGCTCCGTGAGAGTTCAGCCAACATCCAGAGTCCGTCACTCCACGGCGAGGGCGGCGACAGGTGAGACGCGCGTGGCCCGGCGGGTCGGCGCGAGTGCGGCGACGACGGCGAGAAGGGCGGCACCCAGGACGATCGCGGCCAGGAACGGCCAGGGAAGGACCGGGGCGAGGACGCCTCCGCCGGGGATCATCCCGAGCAGTGACTGCGCGCCGATCCAGCCGTACAGCGTTCCCAGCACGAGCCCAGTCAGCACAGAGGCGACGGTCAGCTGCGCGCTCTCGGCGAGCACCATCCTCCGCACCTGACCGGCCGTGAAGCCCAGTGCGCGCAGGAGTCCGAGCTCACGGCCGCGCTGCAGCACGCTGAGCGAGAGCGTGTTGACGACGCCGCACGCCGCGATCATCGCCGAGAATCCGACGAGCACCGTGAACACGGCCATCGTGCCGCCGATGATGCCGTCGGCGCCCTCGTACATCCCGGGCTCGCGCGCCTCGGCATCCCGGATCAGCGCCTGCCAGGTGGATGCGGCCACCACGAACATCGTGATCAGCGTGACCCCGATCACCAGGCCGATCGCGGTGCGGGAGCTGCGCTCCGGGTTGCGCACGGCGTTGGCCGCGGCCAGCCGGCTCGCGGCGCCCCGCCCGAACAGCAGGCCGACCGCCCGCAGCACGGCGGGGAGGAAGAACGGCGCGGCCAGGACGATCCCCGTGAAGGAGAGGATGCCGCCCGGCAGTGCGACGAGCACCCCGTAGGACGACAACTGGGCGAGAGTCGCGCTGACGCGCACGAACGCGCCCGTGCCGAGGAGGAGCCCGACGACCAGCAGCGCGGCGCCCGACAGGATGAGGACGAGCGAGACCGCCAGCCTGCCGCGGCTGCGCACCGCGGCGGCTGGGCGCTCCTGCGCAGCACCGAGCGCCTGCACGGGCGTCACCGTGAGCACACGTCGGCTGCCCACCCACGAGGCGAGCCAGGTAGTGAGGACGACGATGATCGCCGGGGGCACCATCAGCAGGCTGAGGACGGGATACTGCGCCTCCGGGAGGACGCCCGTCATCATGAGGAGCCGCACCGCGAGGAGCGAGAGCGCGGCGGCAGCGGCTCCCCCGACCGCGGCCCCGATCAGACCGACGGCAAGGCCTTCGCCGGCGACCGATCGACGCTGTGTCCGCGCGCTGGATCCGATCAGCCGCAGCAGGGCGATCGTGCGGGTGCGCCCCGCGATGACGGTGGCGAAGGTGTTCGTCGTGACGATCGCGCCGACGTAGACCGCGACGACGAAGAAGATGCCGGCGACGATCCCCAGCGCGAGCTGGACGCTGGCGCGCTCCCCCATCGACGATCCGCCGATGAAGGCGGCCATCACATCCACCCCTCCGACCAGGGCGACGCCGAAGGCCGAGCTGAGGGCCGCGACGAGGATGCCGGCGCGGTGGTCGCGCGCGTTCGCGCGGAAGGCCGAGAACGGGCGGCTCACGCGCGCGCCTCCATCCCGAGCATGAAGGACGAGATCTCCTCGGCCGACGACTGCGGCCGCTCGGCGGCGACGCGCCCGTCGGCGAGGAAGACGATGTGGTCGGCGTAGCTCGCCGCCACGGGGTCGTGGGTGACCATGGCGATGCTCTGGCCGAACGTGCGCGCCGCCTCCTGCAGCACGCCGAGCACCTCGCGGCCGGTGCGGGAGTCGAGGTTGCCGGTCGGCTCGTCCGCGAAGACGAGGTCGGGGCGGGTGGCGAGCGCACGCACGATCGCGGCGCGCTGCTGCTGTCCCCCGGACAGCTCGTGCGGGCGGTGGGTCAGGCGGCCGCCGAGGCCGAGCGTGTCGACGAGGTGGTCGATCCACTCGTTCTGCTCGCGGGTCGGCCGGCGGCCGTCCAGCTCGAACGGCAGCAGGATGTTGCCGCGCACGTCGAGCGTCGGCACCAGGTTGAACGACTGGAACACGAAGCCGATGCGACGGCGGCGCAGCAGCGTGAGCTCCGCATCCCCCATGCTGGTGATCTCGGTGTCGCCGAGGAACACGCGACCGCCGGTCACCGAGTCGAGCCCGGCCATGACGTGCATGAGGGTCGACTTGCCCGATCCGCTCGGGCCCATCACGGCCGTGAACCGGCCCGCCGGGATGCCCAGGGTGACACCGTCGAGCGCGTTCACCCGGCCCGCGCCGGTGCCATAGGTCTTCGTGGCCGCTTCGACGCGCGCCACCGTTTCTGTGAGAGTCAGCTCCATACCCTCAACGCTAGGGAGACGCCCCCTGCGGCCGAATCGGGCGGTGGGGCTATCCTGTGTCCTCCCTGAGGATGACGCGGGATGGCACCGACCGGTCGGCCCCGTCGGCCCGTCGGCCCCGCTACTCGGCGGCGGTCAGGCCGTGCTCGAAGGCGTAGACCACCATCTGCACGCGGTCGCGCAGCCCCAGCTTCGCGAGGATGCGCGAGATGTGCGTCTTCACGGTCGCCTCGCTGAGGAACTCGGAGCCCGCGATCTCCGCGTTGCTCAGCCCGCGCGCGGCGAGAACGAAGATCTCGCGCTCGCGGGAGGTGAGGGAGGCGAACTCCGGCGGCTCCGGCCGCACCGGCTGTGCGGACGAGAAGTACTCGAACAGCTCGCGCGTGGCTCCTGCCGCGATGACCGCACTGCCCGCGTGCACTGTCCGGATCGCGGCGAGCAGGAACTCGGGCTCCGCGTCCTTCAGCACGAACCCGCTCGCCCCGCCACGGATCGCGCGGGCGGCCGCCTCGTCGAGGTCGAACGTCGTCAGCACCACGATCCGGGGCGCCGTGCGTCCCGCGCGCTCGGCGTCGGCGATGATCGCACTGGTGGCGGCGATGCCGTCCATCACGGGCATCCGGATGTCCATCAGCACGACGTCCGGACGCGTCTCCGCCGCCAGGCGCACACCCTCCTGCCCGTTGCCGGCCTCCCCCGCGAACTCGAGGTCGTCCTGCGAGCTGAGCAGCATCCGCACGCCCGCGCGGAACAGCGGCTGGTCGTCGACGAGCAGCACCCGGATCGGCGCCGCCTCGACCGTCGCGCCGCTCACGCGACCGCCCCCGGGAGGAAGGCCGTGACCACGAACTCCCCGTCCTGCGGCCCGGCCGTGAGCGATCCCCCGGCGAGGGACGCGCGCTCGCGCATCCCGGGCAGCCCGTGGCCGATCCGGGGCAGCGAGCCGGTCATGGTGGGTTCGAGGGTGGTGTCTCTCATGGTGTTCCTCACGGTGATGACGATTCCTGGTCCGCGGTGGGTCGGCGCCTCCGCGAGCACGACGCTCGCCGGGCGGCTGGTGTCGCCGTGGCGCAGGGCGTTGGTCAGAGCCTCCTGCACGATGCGGAAGGCGGCGAGCTGCTGCGCGGAGCCCAAGGCGGCGACATCCCCGCGCCGTTCCAGGTCGACGGGGAGACCGGCCGAGCGGATGTGCTCGACCGTCTGATCGAGGTCGGCCAGCGATGGCTGCGGTCCGTCGTGGGCACCCGGTTCGCGGTTGGCGTCGGCGGGATGCGACTGGCGCAGCTCGGCGAGCAGCACACGCACGTCGCCGAGCGCGGACCGGGCGGTGGATGCGATGGTCGCGAGCGCCTCATCCACGGCGTCCGGGTCGGTGCGCCGGGCGTACCGCGCTCCGTCCGCCTGGGCGATGACGACCGCGAGCGAGTGGGCGACCACGTCGTGCATGTCGCGCGCGATGCGGGTGCGCTCCTGCTCGACCACGACGTCCTCGACCGCCCGGTTGCGGTCGAGTTCCGCCTCCACCCGGGCGCGGCGGGCGACGCGGGCGTTGCGCCAGGTGCGCATGAGCAGACCGAGCACCCACGACAGGCCGAGCACAGTGACGCTCACGACGAACAGGAACGCGAACTGCAGCGCGACGCTCGCGATCGCGCTCGACAGGAGGTCGTAGTAGCCCTGCGCGACGGCGGCCGTCACCGTCAGGTACAGGGCGGCGACCAGCGCGCCGATCCCGGCCGAGATGAGACCGGCGGCACGGACGATCCGGTCGCCGTAGGCCGCGGTCGCGTACAGCACGATGAGCACGGCGAGATTGCTGACCAGGATGCTGTGCCCGGTGGTCATCTGCAGCACGGCCGCCAGCCAGGCGACCGAGAGCGCGACCGCCGGCGACATCCGGCGCAGCGCCACGGCCACCGCGAACGCGATCGTCACCAGGAACGCCGAGCGGTCGGCTCCGGCGATGATCAGGGAGAACACGGCCAGCGCGATGGCGCCGGCGACATCGGTGGTCAGCTGCGTCCGGGTCAGCCGTCTGACGAGCTCCGGGCGCGACGGGTCGTCCTCGCCGGACTCGATCCCGCCGTTGGACGCCAGCCAGACCAGGACGGACGGCCCGCGGGAGCCCGAGACGGTCACGTTGGCCGCACGCTGCCTCGCGACCAGGAACCCGAGGAGCCAGGCGGCGACGAAGATGACCGCGACCAGCAGGCTCATCAGCAGGAACCCGATGCCCTGGCTGGTGTAATACCCGCCGATGACCGGGCCGAACTGCGGGAACTTCAGGTCGCCGCGCACCGTGAACAGGTAGGCGACGGCCGGGGCGAGCAGGATCGCCGACGAGAAGTCCAGCCAGCGGAGCACCCGCCCGCCGTGCGCGGCGACGCCGACCAGCGACGCGACGACGGCGACCGCCGAGATCACCCGGAAGGCGCCATCCAGCGACTCCTGCTCGGTCATCTCCAACAGCACGGCGACCCAGACGAGCCCCAGCGCGACACCGGGGAGGATCCGCGACAGCGCGACGGCGGCGCAGTAGAAGACCAGCGCGAGCCCCGCTGCCAGGTCGTACGGCAGGCCGGTCACCAGCCACGCCGCGAACAGCACGACGGCCAGCGCAGGCTCCAGCACCCAGCGGTGCGGAGCGAGCGCGCTCAGCAGTCTGCGGCGGTCGGGCATGCTTCTACCGTACGGTCCGGGTGTGCGCGGCCGGGCATCCAGCGGCCGGAATCATCCTCGGGATGTACGGCCTCCTCCACCTAGAACCCGAGCCGCCCCAGCTGCTTCGGGTCACGCTGCCAGTCCTTCGCGACCTTCACCCGGATCGACAGGAACACCTGGCGGCCGAGCAGCTTCTCGATCGGCACGCGCGCCGCGGCGCCCACGTCGCGGATGCGGCTGCCGCCCTTTCCGATCACGATCGCCTTCTGGCTGTCGCGCTCGACGAAGAGGTTGGCGTAGACCTCGACGAGGTCCTTGTCGTCGCGCTCGATGATGTCGTCGATCGTCACCGCCAGCGAGTGCGGCAGCTCGTCCTCGACACCCTCCAGGACGGCCTCACGGATGTACTCGGAGATGCGGTCTTCGAGTCCCTCGTCGGTGATGGCCTCGTCCGGGTAGAGCGGTGCCGACGACTCCGGCAGCAGCTTCATCAGCTCCGAGGTCAGGGTCTCCAGCTGGATGTGGCTCACCGCCGACACCGGGATGATCGCCTCCCACTCGCGCAGCGCGGACACCGCGAGCAGCTGCTCGGCGACCTGCGTCTTGCCCGCCGCATCCACCTTGGTCACGATCGCGACCTTCTTGGCGCGCGGGTACTCGTCCAGCTGCTCGTTGATGAAGCGGTCGCCCGGTCCGATCTTCTCGTCGGCGGGGACGCAGAAGCCGATCACGTCGACATCGCCGAGGGTGGACTGGACGAGCGTGTTGAGGCGCTCTCCGAGCAGCGTTCGCGGCCGGTGGATGCCCGGCGTGTCGACCAGGATCAGCTGGCCGTCCTTCTGGTGGACGATCCCGCGGATCGCGCGCCGGGTGGTCTGCGGCTTCGAGCTCGTGATGGCGACCTTCTCGCCGACGAGGGCGTTGGTCAGCGTCGACTTGCCCACGTTGGGGCGGCCGACGAACGAGACGAATCCGGCGTGGTACTCGGTCACGATCTGCTCTCCTGGGTGTGTCGGGTGTCGCGGCGGGAATCGCCGACGTCACCGTGGCGGTTGTCGCCGTGCCGCGTGTCGCCGTGGCGGTCGTGCCGCGCGCCGCGTCGGTCGTCGTCGCGGGAGTCGCGCGAGCCGGCGGTCTCGGCGTCCGCCGCGGGGAGCAGGGCGGCATCCCGCTCGACGATGACCGTCGCGACGTGCTTGTGCCTGCCCTCGATGCGGTCGACCGTGAAGCGCAGCCCGTGCACGGTGACCGCCGAGCCGACCTCAGGCAGGCGCCCGAGCGCCTTGGTGACGAGACCGCCGACACTGTCGACGTCCTCCTCCTCGATCTCGGTGTCGAACAGCTCCGCCAGGTCGTCGATCGGGAGCCGGGTCGCGATGCGGTAGCGGCCCTCCCCGATCGCCTGGATGAGCGCGACCTCGTGATCGTACTCGTCCGAGATGTCGCCGACCAGCTCCTCGATGAGGTCTTCGAGGGTGACCAGTCCGGCGATGCCGCCGTACTCGTCCACGACCATCGCCAGGTGGTTGGACTCGCGCTGCATCTGGGCGAGCAGGGCGTCGGCCTTCTGCGACTCCGGCACGAACAGGGCGGGGCGGGCCAGGTCGCGCACGGTGAGCTCGTCGGCGCCGAGGGGGCGCTCGAAGCTCAGCTTCGCCGCATCCCTCAGGTAAAGGATGCCCACCACCTCGTCCGGGTCGCCGCCGTCGATGACGGGCATGCGCGAGACGCCGGTGCTGAAGAACAGCCCCATCGCCGTGCCGAGACCGGCGGTGGAGTCGACGGTGATCATGTCCGTGCGCGGGATCATCACCTCGCGCACCACGGTCGCGTTGAACTCGAAGATCGAGTGGATGAGCTCGCGGTCGTCCTCCTCGAGCACGTCGAACTCGGTCGCCTCGTCGACGATCGACAGCAGCTGCTCCTCGCTCGTCACCGGCGCCGAACGGGCGCGCGACGGCGTGACGCGGTTGCCGAGGGCGACCAGTCCGCCGGGGATGGGGCCGAGCACCACCCGCACGAAGCGCACGATCGGCGCCGTGAGGCGGAGCAGCAGCGTGGAGTTGGCCCGGCCGACACTGCGCGGGCTGACGCCGACGAGCACGAACGACACCGCCGTCATGATGAGCGCGGCCAGGATGAGCGAGATCCACCACTGCTCGAAGATCTGCTCGAAGGCGAGGGTGACCAGGACCGCCGCCGTCGTCTCCGCGATGATGCGGGTGAAGCTGATGGCGTTGAAGTAGGCGCCCGGGTCCTCCGCGATCGCCCGGAGCGACTTCTTGGCCCGGGAGGTCTCGGCGAGGTCGGCGATGTCGGCGCGCGACTGCACCGCGAGAGCCGAGTCGACGGCGGCCATCAGACCGCCGAAAGCCACCAGCAGGAACGCGACGATGAAGAACAGCGCCTGCAGCATCCCGCCCCCTACCGCTGTCGGTCGTAGCGCGAGAAGCCGACGAGGATGTCGCGCTGGATGGCGAACATCTCGCGCTCCTCGGCCGGCTCCGCGTGATCGAAGCCGAGCAGGTGGAGGATGCCGTGCGTGGTGAGCAGGAGCAGCTCGTCCATCAGCGAGTGGCCGGCCGTCTCGGCTTGCACTTGGGCGACCTGCGGGCACAGCACGACGTCGCCGAGGAGACCCGCGGGCGACGGCTCCTCCTCGGTTCCCGGCCGCAGCTCGTCCATCGGGAAGCTGAGGACATCGGTCGGGCCGGGCTCGTCCATCCACTGCACGTGCAGCTGCTCCATGGCGGCCTCGTCGACCAGAACGATCGCGAGCTCCGCGTCGGGGTGGACGTGGAGGATGTCGAAGGCGTAGCCGGCGAGGCGCTGCAGGGCGGCCTCATCGACCTCGATGGTCGACTCGTTGTTGATCTCGATGCTCACTGCGGCCCTATCGTCGCTTCGGGAGGTGGTCGCGGGGCCCGCCGGAGCGGCGCTCGGCGCGGTTGGCGAACTCCGCCGCCTGCTCGCGCTCGTAGTGCCGCGCCTGCTGACGCGCGTCGTATTCGGTGTACGCGTCGACGATCCGCCCGACGAGGCTGTGGCGCACCACGTCTTCGCTCGTCAGCCGCGCGAAGTGGATGTCGTCGATGTCGTTGAGCACCCGTGTCACGAGCCGCAGCCCGCTGGCCGAGTTCGGCAGGTCGATCTGCGTGATGTCGCCGGTGACGACCATCTTCGAGTTGAAGCCGAGACGGGTCAGGAACATCTTCATCTGCTCGGGCGTGGTGTTCTGCGCCTCGTCGAGCACGATGAAGGAGTCGTTGAGGGTGCGACCGCGCATGTAGGCGAGCGGGGCGACCTCGATGGTGCCTGCGGCCAGCAGCTTCGGGACGAGCTCCGGATCCATCATCTCGTTGAGCGCGTCGTACAGCGGGCGCAGGTACGGGTCGATCTTGTCGGTCAGCGTGCCGGGCAGGTAGCCGAGCCGCTCGCCCGCCTCGACGGCCGGACGCGTCAGGATGATTCGGTTGACCTCCTTGCGCTGCAGCGCCTGGACGGCCTTCGCCATCGCGAGGTACGTCTTACCGGTTCCGGCGGGGCCAATGCCGAAGACGATCGTGTTGCGGTCGATCGCGTCGACGTACTGGCTCTGACCGAGCGTCTTCGGGCGGATGCTCTTGCCGCGCGCCGTCAGGATGGCCTGGCCGAGCACGTCGGACGGGCTCAGGTTGAGGTCGGTGCCGAGCATCCGGGCGGAGCTCGTCACCTCGGCAGGCGACAGGTCTTGCCCGTTCCGCACCATCTGGAGCAGCTCCTCCACGAGCCGTTGCGCCTCGGCCACCTGGCCGGCGTCGCCGCTCAGGGCGATCTCGTTGCCGCGCACGTGGACGCTGACGAGCGGATACTGCCGTTCCAGCGTGGTGAGCAGGCGATCCTGGGGTCCGAGAAGACGGACCATCTGCACGCCGTCGACGCTCAGGCGCACCTCGGCGCCGTCGCCCGGAGTCGCTCCGGAGGCGGTGGATTCGCTAGAGGGCAAGGCTTCCTTCCTCGAGGCCCGGGCCGTCGCCCGGCGCGCTCAGTACGTGTGCGTGGACGTGGAACACGGTCTGACCCGCGCGCTCGCCCGTGTTGAAGACAAGACGGAAGTCGCCGTCGCCGAACTCGTCGGCGAGCCGCTTCGACGTCGCGACCAGTTCGGCCAGCAGCTCGGGGTCGCCGGCCGCCAGCTCGGCGACGTCTCGGTACTGCTCCGTCTTGGGCACGACGAGGAGGTGCACGGGGGCCTTCGGCGCGATGTCGCGGAACGCGATCAGGCGCTCCGAGTCGTACACCACGTCGGCCGGGATCTCGCCCGCGATGATGCGGGAGAAGATCGAACGCTCCGTCTCTGCCATACCCCTATCCTATTCGCCCCCTCCGACGCTCGGCCGAGTCCGTCCCCTTGGCCGTCCGCCCGCCGTCGAGTCCGCAAACTTTGCACGCTCTGCGGGTTTTTCGTGTGCAAAGTTTGCGGACTCGACGGGGGGGGTGAGTGGGAGGGGCGGGTCACCAGCGGTGGAGGGACGCGTTGAGGACGGCGAGGGCGGCGGGGCCGGCCGTGGAGGTGCGGAGCACCGTGTCGCCCAGGCGCACGAGCTCGGCGCCCGCGTCGCGGAAGGCGGCGAGCTCCTGCGGCGCGATCCCGCCCTCCGGACCGACGACGAGCACCAGATCGCGGCCGTCCGGCTCGACGGCGGTCAGGGGCTCCGTCGCGTCCGGCTCGAGGACGAGCACCCGCGCCGACGCCGCCAGCGCAGCGATCTGCTTCGTCGTCGCCAGCTCGCCGACCTCGGGCGTCCAGGCCCGGATGGACTGTTTGGCTGCCTCCCGCACGATCGTCGCCCAGCGCTCCCGGCCCTTCGCGACTTTGGTGCCCTCCCAGCGCGAGACCGAACGGGATGCGGCCCACGGCACCACCGCATCCACACCGAGCTCGGTAGCGGCCTGGATCGCGAGCTCATCCCTGTCGCCCTTGGCGAGCGCCTGCACCAGCGTGATCGTCGGGGTCTCGCGCTCGACGCGCGAGACCGACTCGACGTCGATCGTCAGCTCGGTGTTCGTCGAGACGAGCACCTCGCCCGACGCGACGAGCCCGCGTCCGTTGCCGATGAGCACCGACTCCCCCGGTCGCGTGCGGTTCACGGTCGCGGCGTGCTTCGCTTCGGCGCCGGTCAGCGACAGCCGGGAGCCGACCTCGACGTCGTCGAGGTCCTCACGCAGGTAGAGGGACGCCATGACCCGCTAGAGGTTCAGGAACCGGTCGCGCAGCTTCGCGAACAGCCCCTGCTGGAACCGGGCCAGCGACGGCTCCGGACCCTTGTGGGCCGCGGCGAACTTCTTGATCAGGTCCTTCTCCTTGTGGTCGAGCTTCGTCGGAGTGACCACCTGGATGCCGACCCGGAGGTCGCCGCGGCCGGTGCCGCGGAGGTGCGTGATCCCGCGGTCCTTCACCGTGATGATGTCGGCGGACTGCGTGCCGGGCTTGAGCTCGAGCCGGATGTCGCCGTCGAGCGCCTTCACCGTCGCGGTCGTTCCGAGGATCGCATCCGTCATCGACAGCTCCAGCGTGCAGAGCAGGTCGTCGCCGTCGCGGCTGAAGACGTCGTGGTGCTTGACCTTGATCTCGAGGTAGAGGTCGCCGTTGGGGCCGCCGGCCGGGCCGGCCTCGCCGCTGCCCGGCATCTGCAGGCGCAGCCCTGTGTCGACGCCCGCAGGGATGTCGACCGGGACGGTCCGACGGGCGCGCACGCGACCCTGCCCCTGGCAGGTGACGCACGGCGTCGCGATGACGGTGCCGTAGCCGCGGCAGGTGCCGCAGGGGCTCGACGTCATCACGTTGCCGAGCAGCGACCGGACGGAGCGCTGGATGCTGCCGGTGCCGTGACAGATGTCGCACGTCACCGGCTGCGTGCCCGGCTGGCAGCACGAGCCGTTGCAGGTCTCGCAGACCACGGCCGTGTCGACCTCCAGGTCGCGGTGGGTGCCGAAGATGACCTCGTCGAGGTCGACCTCGACGCGCAGCAGGGCGTCCTGTCCTCTCTCCCGGCGGGACCGCGGACCGCGGCTCGCACCGCCACCTCCGCCGAAGAACGTCTCGAAGATGTCGCTGAAGCCGGCGAAGTCGGCTCCGCCCGCGCCACCGCCGAAGCCGCCGGAGCCGCCCAGGTCGTACTGCTGCCGCTGCTGCGGGTCGCTGAGTACGTCGTACGCGTGCGTGACGAGCTTGAAGCGCTCCTGCGCCTCGGCGCTGGGATTCACGTCCGGGTGGAGCTCGCGCGCCAGCCGGCGGTACGCCTTCTTGATCTCGTCGGGGCTGGCGTCGCGCTCGACGCCGAGGACTTCGTAGTGGTCGGCCACGTGGGGCTGTTCCTTCTTCTTTCGTCGCGAGTGGTGATCGTCGGATGCTGGTGCGGCCTACTGGTCGCCGAGCAGCCGGGAGAGGTAGCGGGCGACCGCGCGGACGGCGGCCATGTTGCCCGAGTAGTCCATGCGGAGCGGCCCGAGGAGCCCGACGCGGGCCACATCCGATCCCGCCGCACTGTAACCGCTGGAGAGCACGGATGCTTCCGTCAGCCCGAAACCGGCGTTCTCGCGGCCGATGCTGACGGCGACGCCGTGCTGGTCGGTGGCCATCTCGTCGAACAGCCGGAGCAGGACGACCTGCTCCTCGATCGCCTCGAGGACCGGGGTGATGGTTCCGGGGAAGTCGAGCTCGGTGCGCACCAGGTTCGCCGCGCCTGCCATGACCAGCTTCTCCTGCCGGTTGGCCGCGATCTGGTCGAGGAGCGCGCTCGCCACGGGCTCCACCAGGGCGCGCGTGCGCTCAGTGAGGGCGTCGGGCAGTTCGCGCAGCCGGGTGGCGGCTTCCGCCAGAGTCAGGCCCGCCGCCGCGCCGTTGATCGCGCCGCGGATCTCGGCCACATCTTCATCGCTCAGATCGGCCGGAAGCTCGATCACGCGCTGCTCGACGGCGCCGGAATCGGTGATGAGCACGCTCAGCAGGCGGTGCGACGCGAGAGCGACCAGCTCGATGTGCCGGATGCGGGAGCGCGCGACCGACGGATACTGCACCAGCGCGACCTGGTTGGTCAGCTGGGAGAGCAGCCGGACGGTGCGCGAAAGCACATCGTCGAGGTCGACCGACTGGCCGAGGAACGTCTCGATCGCGGTGCGCTGGGCCGAGGTGAGCGGACGCATCTCCGCCAGGTGATCGACGAACAGCCGGTAGCCCTTGTCGGTGGGGACGCGCCCGGAGGACGTGTGCGGGGCCGCGATCAGCTCCTCTTCCTCCAGCAGCGCCATGTCGTTGCGGATCGTCGCGGCGGACACACCGAAGGAGTGGCGCTCGACGATGCTCTTCGAACCGACCGGCTCGCGCGACGCCACGTAGTCCTGGACGATGACGCGCAACACTTCGAGGCTGCGTTCCGAGACCATCTCCGCCTCCCGTCGACCGTTTAGCACTCGCTCTTCCTGAGTGCCAATCCTACCGCGTCGAAACGCGGCGCGGATGATTGCTGCCTGTGACACGGCCGCAGTACCGTATGCTCACCGGTTCGACGCACCGTCGCAGCCGATCACGAAAGGGTTCCGCCGAATGACCGACCCGAACCAGCCGACCGACCCTGCGGGTGGGGTCCCCCCGCAGCAGCCCGGCGGAGTTCCGCCCCAGCAGCCCTACTCCAACGTCCCTCCCCAGCAGCCGTACGGCCAGCCCGCCGGGCAGCAGCCGTACGCCGCCGCACCCGCCGCCCCGCTCGACGCCGCGCAGGACAAGCAGTGGGCCGCCTTCGCTCACCTCGGTGGCATCCTCTGGATCCTCCCGTCGCTGATCATCTGGCTCGTGTTCAAGGACCGCGGCCGCCTCACCAACCAGGAGGCCAAGGAGGCCCTCAACTGGCAGATCACGTGGATCATCGCCTGGGTGGCCTCGCAGATCATCGGCGTGATCATCGGCAGCTTCACCTACGGGATCGGCTACCTGCTGTTCGGCCTGCTCATCCCGTGGGCGCTGTACATCATCAACCTGGTGTTTTCGATCCTCGGCTTCGTCCGCGTGAACAGCGGAGGCACGTACCGCTACCCGGTGAACTTCCGCTTCATCAAGTAGCTCCAGCCGGGCGGCATTCGGCCCCCAGCCGGGCGTCGGCGCGTTCAGGCTCTTTTCAGCCTGCGCCCCCGCGCCCTAGGCTGGGGGCCGAACACGTCCATCCCCAGTTCTTGAGGAGAACCGCGCCATGTCCGCGACACCCCCGCCGCCGCCACCCCAGCAGCCTTACGGAGGCGGCGCGCAGCAGCTCAGCCCCGCCGACGAGAAGCTCTGGGCCACGCTCGTCCAGATCGGCGGCATCCTGTTCAACTGGATCCCGGCGCTCATCGGCTACCTGGTGCTGAAGGACCGCGGGCCGTTCGTCCGCGCCCACACCGCGACCGCGCTGAACTTCCAGATCACCATCTTCATCGCGTACGTCGTCGGCGGCCTGCTCTCGATCGTCTTCATCGGGATCTTCGTCATCCTCGCCGCGTGGGTGCTCAACATCGTGTTCAGCATCATCGCAGCTGTGAAGGCCAACCAGGGCGAGTACTACACGTACCCGATCGCCATCCGGTTCGTCAGCTAGACGCGACGCACCTCTCAGGCGGCCTCGTCCGCCAGCAGCCGCCGCACCACCGCGTCGGCCAGGAGCCGCCCCCGCAGGGTCAGAACGATCGATCCGCGGAGGGCGGCTCGTCCGTCCACCAGACCGTCGGCGATCAGACCGGGCACCTCGTGCCGGCCCGCCTCTCCCAGTTCGGCCGTGCGCAGCCCGTCGCGGATGCGCGAGAGCAGCAGCACGCGCTCCACCCGCCGAGTCTCGGCGTCGAGTGTCTCCCGGCCCGCGGCGGGCGACTCCCCCGCCAGCACGCGCTGTGCGTAGGCCGCGGGATGCTTCACGTTCCACCAGCGGACGCCGCCGACGTGGCTGTGCGCCCCGGGTCCGATGCCCCACCAGTCGTGGCCGAGCCAGTAGGCGAGATTGTGGCGGGACCGGTGGGATGCGTCGGTCGCCCAGTTGCTGACCTCGTACCACTCGTAGCCGGCGTCGGAGAGGCGCGTGTCCGCCAGCTCGTACATGTCGGCCTCGAGGTCGTCGTCGGGCTCCGGCACCTGCCCGGAGCGGATCTGTCGTGCCAGCTTGGTGCCCTGCTCGACGATCAGCGCGTAGGCCGACAGGTGGTCCGGCTCGCAGGCGAGGGCGGTGTCGAGGCTGCGCGACCAGTCGTCGAGCGACTCCCCCGGCGTCCCGTAGATCAGGTCGAGACTGACCTGAAGGCCGGCTTCACGCGCCCAGCCGACCACCAGCGGGATGCGAGCAGGGTCGTGCGTGCGCTCCAGCGTCTCCAGCACGTGCGGGACGGCGGACTGCATCCCGAACGACACCCGGGTGAACCCGGCGTCGGCGAGTCGCTGCAGGTCGTCCGCATCCACGGAGTCCGGATTCGCCTCGGTGGTGACCTCGGCGCCGTCGGCGAGACCCCACGCGTCTCGCACGGCGCCGAGCATCGCGGCGAGATCGCCGGGCGGAAGCAGCGTCGGCGTCCCGCCGCCGAAGAACACCGTCGACACCGTGCGGTCGGGCACGCCGCTCGCGCGCAGGGCATCGGCGGCGAACGCCACCTCGCCCACTGCATGACCCGCGTAGTCCGACTGCGAGACGCCGCGGAGCTCGGTCGCCGTGTACGTGTTGAAATCGCAGTAGCCGCAGCGCACCCGGCAGAACGGCACGTGAAGGTAGACGCCGAAGTCGCGTTCGTGAGCGCCGTCGGCGGCGGTCGCGGGCAGCAGGCCGTCGGCCGGCGCGGGGTCGCCGATCGGGAGGACGCTCGGCATCAGGCGGACCGGACGGGGTGGAGCGCGCGCAGGTACTTCGCCGTGTAGCGGCGCTGGACCATCGCCAGCACCGGCGCGACCAGGCGGTAGAACGCGTTGGAGGGCCGCGACAGCGCGCGGAGCACGAACCAGACCGTGCCATCGTCGCGCTGCTCGACCAGGAACAGCTCCTCGCCGCTCTCGGGGTGCCCGTGCAGCGTCCCGTAGGCGAACCCGCGCCGGTGCGGCTCGTCGACGACGTAGACGACGCGGATGGGTGCGGACACCCGGAACGGGCCGAACGGGATCTTGAGCACAGCGGTCATGCCGTTGCGGACGAACGGAGTGCCGTCGTCGGCGAACACGTCCTCCTCCGGACGGTTCTCGCGCATGCGGACGGGCGTGCCGTCCGGACCGAACTCGACGCCCTCGTACTGGACGCCGGTTCCCTCGCGCACATCCGTCACCTGGATCCCGCTGCCCTTCTGCACGCCCCACGCCATGAGCGCGGTCGCCGCGGTCTCGAACCGCTCGTCCCCGCTGCCCAGCCGGATGCTGCGCTCCAGCGGCTTGTAACCCTTCGGCGGGTAGTACAGCAGATCGGCCGCCTGGGTGCCGCCGACCGCCCCGTACGTGACGGGTTGGTCGGTGAACGTCGAGCGGCGCATATATTCATCATCCGCCATGTCGAGCGGGTTCGCGAAACGGGGGTTCGCGGGCCGAGGGGGTGTCACAAAGTATCGTTGGGACATGCGCCTGGTAGTCCGCTTAGCAGTTGCTATCTCGGTGTTGTACTTATGTGGTGTCGCGGTCCTCACGCTTTCCGAGGGGGATCGTCAGTCGAACGGCGCCGTGCACCAATGGATCGTTAGCGTCCTGTATGTGGGCAGCCCGTTCGCGCTGGCTCTCATATCCGTGTTGGTTATCGCCGTTGGTTACAGAATCGCGCCGAAGCTCCCTGTGGACGTCGTGGAACCAAGTCCTGAGAGACCACAAGCTTGGGCTGATCACCCTGTCGACCTGGAAGCCACTGACGATTACGACCGGCTTGCCTTTGTGAGCTCGCTGGTGCGCGTCCTGAGCGCAGTCCGCGTTAGCCGAGATTCGAGTGTGATTGGTCTGGCCGGCCCTTGGGGCGCCGGAAAGACTTCGGTACTCATTACTCTTATGAACGAGTTGGCACGTTCAGAGACGTCAAGTGGGGCCTGGGCAATCGGCCAGCTGAACCCGTGGCGTTATTCGTCTCTCGATTCCTTGACGGCGGCGTTCTTCGTCCAGCTCCGCGCGGCAATCCCGACCGGTCAACGCTGGGATGACTCGCGTGCGGCCCTCGGGAGGCTGCTTGCCTCCCTGGCACCGTTTGGTTCGCTAACCGCAGCCGCCGGGTTTGACTCATCCAAGGGACTGGAGTCGCTGGCTCGCCAGATGGGAGTCGGCGACTGGTGGCGGACTCAGAGCGAGGCGGAGACAGCGCTCCGCAGGCTAGACACACCGATCTTGATGGTCATCGACGATATTGACCGACTCACTCCCGCGGAAGTCTTGGAACTCATGCGGCTGATCCGTCAAGTCGGGCGGCTCCCAAACGTTCACTACCTACTCGCCTACGACGAAACGTCCCTTCTCGATCTCATCGCCGAATCCGGGATTGCTGGAAAGTCAGCTCAGCGTGCACGCGAGTATCTCGAAAAAATGATTCAAATTCGCGTCGACATCCCGCCCCTGAGACCGCGACAGCTGAACATGGCGGTTGACGCCGTACTCGATCCGATAGTCGAAAGCGACCTGACCGGTCGCACCGCGGAACGGGGCGCAGAGTTCGCGTTCACTTTTCAGATATACATCGCGCCCGCGCTGACTACCCCCCGCAAGGTCGAAAGGTGGTTAACACACATTCGATTGCTCTACCCGCCTCTCGAGGAGGACGTTGACTTCTTCGATTTTGCAATTATCCGCTGGGCTTGCCTGGAATGGCCTCGTCTTGCCGAATTCCTAGTCAGCCACAGAACCCGACTATTTCCAGATGCCATATGGTTCGCGGAACATAGTAACGATGACCCCGCGGAAGCGACCAAATGGTGGAGGGAGCACCTCGACACCGTCGCGGGTTCCCGCGAAAGCGGCGAACTCCTTTTCGGGGTACTGGCCCGAATGTTTCCTACGATCGAGGGTGCCCGGCACGCTCGGGCGGTGAGCTCTAACCCGGACGCCGTGCGCAACCGGCGCGGGATTGGTCACCCAGATTTCTTCGAGCGATACTTCGCATTGGACGTACCCGTGGAAGAGCTCACCGAACGAGTGCTAGCGGCTGGTCTAGAAGAAGTAGTGTTCCAAACCGCGGCGCGTCAAGCTATTGAAGCGAGGGCCAAAGTTGAGGCCGCGCTGCTCGAACAGTCTTCTCAGATCGCTCCTCGAGTCGAGCGTTGGGTACAAGAGAACAAGTCAGGGACGAAACGAATCATGCAGTGGGTGGCAGACAAGTCGCGGCTCGCTGACGACGAGGATTTGCTTTCGAGCAGGCGGATACTCCGTGGACTCTTGTTCCGTTTGGCTCTCGCGGATGATCAAACCGTCGCACTCGCGAACGAACTGTGGGATTCCCCGGGAGACCCTGTCGTCGCAGCGCAGCTAGCCGCGGATCTGCTTTCTGAAGCCAGGATAAATCAACGGCAGATAGAAGACCTCAGGAGTTTCGCGAGCACTCGAATCAGCGATCGCCTGTCTGCAGACAGTCGTCCCGAGCCACTAAGAACTCGCGGCACCCGAAGATTGCTGTGGCTTTGGCTGGATATCGACCCGCAATCGTCACGTGAGTGGTACCGCCGGCAGATCACGTCCGGGGCCTCAGAAGTAGTGGACGCGCTGGCAGCCCTGGTCGGCTCCGCTCATCCGATTGGCGTGCGGGATCCAGTCCCCACTCTCACGGGTCTGTCAGATGCGACTATTGAGGCATTCCTAGGGCTCGACTGGCTAGCGACACGACTTAAGCAAAATACTCACGAATTTATCGGACCGAGAATGATCGCCAACGACTTCGATGGCCCAGAGGACACCTGGCCGAACCGCCGGGCTGTGGCTCTCGCAGCACTAGACAAGCTGCGGGGAGCGACGGAGGACGAGTCGCGCGGATGAGTACACAGGCAGGCTATTTCGATATACGTCTCAACGCGGGTGCTGTCCTGAAGTAGGGGACTCGACCATTCGCCGCGGTGGGCGCGTATGGTCCTGATATCAACGCCTCTTCTTCAAAAACGATTCCGCTCTAGTTACTTCTTGTCCTTCTTCTCCGTGTCGCCGGAGAGCGCCGCGATGAAGGCCTCCTGGGGGACCTCGACGCGGCCCACCATCTTCATGCGCTTCTTGCCCTCCTTCTGCTTCTCGAGGAGCTTGCGCTTGCGGGTGATGTCACCGCCGTAGCACTTGGCAAGAACGTCCTTGCGCATCGCGCGGATGTTCTCGCGCGCGATGATGCGGGCGCCGATGGCGGCCTGGATGGGGACCTCGAACTGCTGGCGCGGGATCAGCTCGCGCAGGCGGGACGCCATCATCGTGCCGTAGGCGTAGGCCTTGTCGCGGTGGACGATCGCGCTGAACGCATCCACCGTCTCTCCCTGCAGCAGGATGTCGACCTTGACGAGGTCGGACTCCTGCTCGCCGAACGGCTCGTAGTCGAGGGAGGCGTAGCCGGCGGTCTTCGACTTCAGCTGGTCGAAGAAGTCGAAGACGATCTCGCCGAGCGGCATCGTGTAGCGGATCTCGACGCGGTCCTCGCCGAGGTACTCCATGCCGAGCAGGGAGCCTCGGCGGCTCTGGCAGAGCTCCATGATGACGCCGACGTAGTCCTTCGGCGCGAGGATGGCGGCCTTGACGACCGGCTCCTCCACCTTCTCGATCTTGCCGCCCGGGAACTCGCTCGGGTTGGTCACGGTGACGGTCTTCTTGTCCTCGGTCGTGACCTCGTAGATCACGCTCGGGGCGGTGGTGATGAGGTCGAGGCCGAACTCGCGGGACAGCCGCTCGGTGATGATCTCCAGGTGCAGGAGGCCGAGGAAGCCGCAGCGGAAGCCGAAACCGAGAGCGACCGAGGTCTCCGGCTCGTAGACGAGCGCGGCGTCCGACAGCTTCAGCTTGTCGAGGGCCTCGCGCAGCTCCGGGTAGTCGCTGCCGTCGATCGGGTAAAGGCCCGAGAACACCATGGGCTTCGGCTCGGTGTAGCCGGGGAGCGCATCGGTGGCGGGCTTCGCGGCGGTCGTGATCGTGTCGCCGACCTTCGACTGGCGGACGTCCTTCACGCCGGTGATCAGGTAGCCGACCTCGCCGACTCCGAGACCCTTCGACGGGGTCGGCTCTGGAGCGGACACGCCGATCTCGAGGATCTCGTGCGTGGCGCGGGTGGACATCATCTGGATGCGCTCGCGCGGCTGGAGCTTGCCGTCCACCATACGGACGTAGGTCACGACGCCGCGGTAGCTGTCGTAGACGGAGTCGAAGATCATCGCTCGGGCCGGGGCGTCTGCGTTGCCCACCGGGGCCGGGATCTCGGCGACGACGCGGTCGAGGAGGGCCTCGACGCCCATCCCTGTCTTGCCGGAGACGCGGAGCACGTCCTCGGGCTTCCCGCCGATGAGGCTCGCCAGCTCTTGCGCGTACTTGTCCGGGTCGGCCGCCGGCAGGTCGATCTTGTTGAGCACGGGGACGATGGTGAGGTCGTTCTCCAGCGCCAGGTACAGGTTGGCGAGCGTCTGCGCCTCGATGCCCTGGGCGGCGTCGACGAGCAGGATGGCGCCCTCGCACGCGGCGAGGGACCGGGAGACCTCGTAGGTGAAGTCGACGTGCCCCGGGGTGTCGATCATGTTGAGCGCGAAGGTGTCGCCGTCGACCTGCCACGGCATGCGGACGGCCTGGCTCTTGATCGTGATGCCGCGCTCACGCTCGATGTCCATGCGGTCGAGGTACTGGGCGCGCATGTCCCGGTCGGACACCACGCCGGTGATCTGCAGCATCCGGTCGGCCAGGGTCGACTTGCCGTGGTCGATGTGCGCGATGATGCAGAAATTGCGGATGGAGGCCGGGTCGGTCGCGGCGGGCTCGAGGGCCTGAAGAGCTCGTGGTGACATCGTCCGGCCATTCTCCCATGAACGTCCGGCCACCGGACGCACCGGTGACCGGACGCACTGCGGGCCGCGTGCTCAGGCGAAGCGCTCGGAGCGCTCAACCACCTGCCCGCGACCGTCTTCGAACCGGTAGACCTCCGCGCCGTTGATGTAGACGCGCTCGGCGCGCGAGTTCACGTCCAGCGGATCGCCCGACCAGACGACGACGTCGCCGTCGAGACCCGGCGTGAGCGAGCCGACCCGGTCGTCGAGGCGGAGGAAGGCGGCCGGGTTGACCGTCAGCGCCTCGAGCGCGGTCTGCCGCGGCAGGCCGTCCTTCACCGCGAGGGCCGCCTGGTACACGAGGAAGTTGATCGGGACGACCGGGTGGTCCGTGGTGATAGCGACACGGACTCCCGCCTTGGCCAGGGTCGCCAGATTGGCGATCGCCCGGTCGCGCAGCTCGACCTTGGACCGCGAGGTGAACATCGGGCCGAAGATGACCGGGATGTCGCGCTCGGCCAGCACGTCGGCGATCTTGTGCGCCTCGGTGCCGTGGTTGACCACCAGGCGATAGCCGAACTCGTCGGCGAGGCGCAGCGCCGTGGCGATGTCGTCGTGGCGGTGGGTGTGCTGGTCCCAGGCGAGCTCGCCGTCGAGCACGCGCGCCAGGGTCTCCTTCGCCAGGTCGCGCTCGAACGGCTTGCCCTCGAGCTCGGCGTTCTCGCGCTGCACCCGGTAGTTCTGGGCGGCGACGAACGCCTCGCGGATGATCATCGCGACCCCGAGCCGCGTGCTCGGCGTGGCGTTCTTCGCCCCGTAGACCCGTTTCGGGTTCTCTCCCAGAGCGGACTTGACGCTCACCGCCTCGTGGATCACCTGCTCGTCGATGATCCGGCCGCCCCAGGTCTTGATCGCGACGGTCTGACCGCCGATGGGGTTGCCCGACCCGGGCTTCACGACCACCGAGGTCACTCCGCCGGACAGGGCGTCGCGGAAGCCCTCGTCGTCGATGTTGATGGCGTCGATGGCGCGCACCGCGGCCGTGTTCGGCGTTGTCATCTCGTTGGTGTCGTCGCCCGCGGGACCGTTCGCCTCCTCATGGATGCCCACGTGCCCGTGCGACTCGATGAACCCGGGCAGAACCCACTTGCCTGCCGCATCCACCACCGTCGCGCCGTCCGGCACGGTGACGTCTGACGCGGTTCCGACCGCTTCGATGACCCCGTCCGTGACGAGGACCACGCCGTTCTCGATCGGCTCCTGGGAGACGGGGACGACGTAACCGTTGACGATGGCGATGCTGGAGGTGGTCATGGAACGAGCCTACGCGCGCCCTTCCGCCGGGCCGCGCCGAACAGCGGCCCTGGGGAATGTTCGAAGGACGGTCGTGTTGTGGACGATATGAACATCCTGCTCACCGGCGCGACCGGCTTCATCGGATCCTCTGTCCTCCCCCGGCTCCTCGACGAGGGCCACAGCGTCACAGCGCTCGTGCGCGACGACCAGAAGGCGGACGTCGTGCGGGCTGCCGGCGCGACAGCACTCGTGGGTGACGCGGCCGACGCCGCCCTGGTGGAGCGCGCGGCACGCGAGAGCGACGGCGTGATCCACCTGGCGTCGTCGAAGGATGTCGATGCGGTGCTCGTGCCGGCGGTCCTCGCCGGACTCGCCGGCACCGGCAAGCCGTTCGTGCACACCGGAGGAATCTGGACGTACGGCGACAACGACGACATCACCGAGGAGTCGCCCGCGCAGCCGCCGGCGCTCACGGCATGGCGCGCAACGGCCGAGCAGCTCGTCCGCGACGCGGAGGGTGTGCGGGGCACCGTGGTCGTCCCGTCGATCGTCTACGGACACGGCAAGGGCCTCGCAAACGTGATCGTGGATGCGCCCCGCGGCTCCGGCACGGTACCCGCCCTCCGCCTGATCGGCGACGGATCGCAGCACTGGGCGACGGTGCACGTGGACGACCTCGCCGCCCTATACGTGCTCGCACTGGAACAGGGCGCGGCCGGCGCGACCTACATCGGGGCGGGCGGGCAGAACCCGACCGTTCGGGAGCTCGGGGAGGCCGCCGCACAGGCGGCCGGGATCGCCGGAGGGGTCGCCGCCGAGTCGGTCGACGAGTCGCGCGGCCGCCTGGGCGAGGCGCTCACGGACGCGCTGCTGCTCGACCAGCAGGCGCGCGGAACCCGCCCGCGCATCGACCTGGGCTGGGAGCCGAACGGCCCGAGCCTGCTTGAGGAGCTGCTCGTCGGGTCCTACGCGCCGGCTCGCGTCTGACCGCGATCCGCACCGTTTTGCCGCTGGGCGGTCTGCGCTGGTAATGTTGTTTGTTGGCTTGCGTGTGGATGTGTCCGCACGAAACGCCGCAAGGCGCCCTCTCCGCTGAGCGGCACATCCCTAACTCATCCAGAACGAAAGTGACCATTCGTGGCAAACATCAAGTCGCAGATCAAGCGCAACCGCACCAACAAGAAGGCCCAGGAGCGCAACAAGGCCGTCAAGAGCGAGCTCAAGACCGCCATCCGCGCCACCCGTGAGGCCGTCACGTCGGGCGACAAGGACAAGGCGACCGCGGCGCTGCGCGTCGCCGCCAAGAAGATCGACAAGGCGGCCAGCAAGGGCGTCATCCACAAGAACCAGGCGGCGAACCGCAAGTCGGCCATCGCCAAGCAGGTCGCCGCGCTCTAAGCGACGACCGCCAGCGGGACCTGTCCCGCGCCGCGAGAGAGCCCCCTCCTGGACTTCGGTCCGGGCGGGGGCTCTCTGCATGTGCGGGCATGCGCAACAAACTGGCGTGCTGGAGTCCGACGGGGGCGCGTGGTCAGCGTCAGCCGCGGCCGCGCGCGCTGATGATGCGGATCATGCGCTCGAGCGCGAACACCGGATCGCGGCCGCCGCCCTTGACGTTGGCATCGGTCTCGGCGAGCAGTTCGATGCAGCGACCGAGCCCGTCCTCCGTCCAGCCCGCCAGGTCGCGGCGGGCGCGGTCGACCTGCCACGGCGCCAGGCCGAACTGCTGCGCCAGTTGACCAGAGCCGCCGCGTGCGCCGGAGATCTTGGCCATGGTGCGGATCTTGCTGGCGAAAGCGGCCACCATCGGGACGGGGTCGGCACCTGACGCCAGGGCGTGCCGCATGGTGACGAGAGCCTCGCCGTGCCGGCCGGCGATCGCGGCGTCGGCGACCTGGAAGGCGTTCGTCTCGACGCGACCTCCGTAGTACTTGTCGACGGTGGCCTCGGTGATCTGCTCCGACGAGTCGGAGAGCAGCTGCTGGCAGGCGGCAGCCAGCTCGGCGAGGTCGTCGGAGAACGCCGATGTGATCGCCCGCAATGCGCCCGGGGTCACCTTGCGACCGGCCGCCGCGAACTCGGCTTGAGCGAATTCGTACTTCTCGGCGTCCTTCTTGAGCTCGGCGCAGACGATCTCGATTCCGCCGCCGGTACCGGAGCGGATCGCATCGAGCAGCTTCTTGCCCCTGACGCCTCCCCCGTGGCGGAGGGTGACGACGGTGCCGTCGGCCGGAGACTCGAGGTAGGCGAGCATGTCCGAGAGGAACGCGTCGTTGAGCTTCTCGACGGCCTCCACACGGATCAGGCGCGGCTCACCGAACAGGGAGGGGCTCGCGAGCGTGAGCAGCTCGCCGGGGGCGTAGTCGCCCGCGTGGAGGTCGCTGATCTCGAGGCTGGGATCTTCGGCCTTGAGCGCGTCCCGGAGCGTGCGGACGGCCCGGTCGGCGAGGAAGGCCTCGGCCCCGGTGACGAGGACGATCGGCGCGGCACGCACTTGGTTCCAGGGAAGCTGCGGGATCGCGCTCGCGGCGGCACGCGTCTTGCCCGCACCGGTTCTGCTGCTGCTTCGGGTGGCCACATTCCTCCTCGTCCGTATCCAGGATAGGGGCGGCCACTGTCAGTGCTGTCCGGCGTGCGCTCACTCCAGACCCGCACCGCCGGACCCGTGCGGGCCGGGGACGTCGCCGACACCAGGAGCATCCCCTGCTCGTCGGTGCGAGCGACGGCCGTTCCGCTGTCCGCCAGCATCCGGAGCGCGGACGCCGTCGGATGCCCGTAGCCGTTGCGGACGCCGACCGACACCAGCCCCAGCCTGGCGTGAAGCCGACGGTAGAGGTCCAGACTCTGGTCCGCGGATCCGTGGTGCGCGACCTTCACGACATCCACCGAGTGCACCGCGCCGGCCGCGATGAGCGCATCCTGCGCTTCCTCGCCGAGGTCGCCCAGGAAGACCGTACGGAGGCCGCGGCCGTCGGTCTCCAGCGTGATGCTTCCCGCGTTGCCTGTGTCCTCCTGGCCGCCTGTGGGCTGCGCCGGCGGCCAGAGCACGCGCCAGCTCACGCCTCCTAGCCGTCCCGACAATCCTGCGTAGCCGTGCTCGGTCGGCACTCCCGCCGCCCGGAGGATCGCGAGCGTGCGCTCGTCGGAATCGCGCATCGGGCGCTGAACGATCGCGTGCTCGACGCGACCGGCCACAGCGGACAGCCCGCCGACGTGGTCGGCATCGAAGTGGCTCAGCACGAGGAGGTCGATGCGGGAGATGCCCAGGCGGTCGAGACATGCCGCCGCGGGCTCCGGCTCCCGCCCGACATCGATCATGGCGACGGCGTCGCCGTCGCGGATCAGTAGGGAGTCTCCTTGGCCGACGTCGCAGGCGGCGAGCTGCCAATCGGGCGGAAGTGCGAGCGCGCGCCCGACGAGCCCCCCGCCCAGCGTCGCGAGGTAGACCACCGCTCCCCCGCACAGGACGACGACGGCGACGATCGAGGCCACCCGGGAGGAGTTCCGCCCGAGGACGATCACGGCGACCGCGACGAGGACCGCCGCACTCAACAGCACTCCGACCAGCCCCGGCGCCCACGGCGCCGCGACACCGGGAAGCCGGCTCGTGAACACCGCGACCTGGGCGATCCAGGCAGACGGCAGCCACGCTAACCAGATGACCGCCTGACCGAGTCCTGGCGCCAGCGGAAGCAACGCGTACGCGATGCAGCCGAGCATCGTGGCCACGGGTGCCGCCGGCTCGGCGAGCAGGTTCGCCGGCACCCCGTACAGCGGCAGCGTCGGCGCGAGCAGGAGCAGCACCGGCTGGCAGGCGAGCTGGGCGGCCGTGGGGACCGCCACGGCGATGGCCAGCGACTGCGGCATCCAGCGGGTGAAGAGTCGGCTCAACGGTCCCGCGAGGACCAGCAGCCCAGCCGTGGCGAGGACCGACAGCACGAAGCCGTAGTCGCGCGCCAGCCAGGGATCGTGGACCAACAGAACGACCATCGCGAGAGCGAGGGCAGGAATGCCGTCCGCGGGCCGGCCGCGCGCCAATCCGATCAGCAGCACCGCCGCCATGACAGCCGCCCGGATGACGCTCGCTCCCGGTCCGACTAGCGTCACGAAGGCCGCCAAGGCTGCGGCGGCTGCCAGGATGCGCGAGCGGCGTCCGAACCCCGCCAGACGTGCGAGGCCGAAGACCAGGGCGATGACGAGAGCGCAGTTGGCACCCGAGACGGCCGTGAGGTGGCTGAGCGATGCCGCCTTCATCGCCTCGTCGAGGTCGACCGACACAGCGGTCTCGTCACCGATCGCGAGTCCGGGGAGCAGCGCGCCGCCGTCACCCGGTGTCGACGCCGCGGCTCGCGCGAAGGTCTCGCGCGCGGACGCCGCCCAGCCGAGCCACGGCGGCGGAGCAGCGGCCACGGCCACGTCGTCGCGCGCGCTGACCGTGTATGTCGTCGGCTCTCCCGGCTCCTCACGCCGGACGGTGCCGTGGACGCGGACGACAGCTCCGAACGCGCAAGCACGGGCGTCGTGCTCGCTCGCGCCGAACAACACCGACACCGGGATAGACGCCCCTCCGCCCTCCGTCCGGCCGCGCAGACTCCAGCGTGCGCCGCCGTCGAATCCTGCGGCGACCCGCTGCGGGGCCCGCTCTACCCGCACCAGGATCGAGACCACCTCCGACTCCGACACCGCGGATTCGAGTCCCGGGGACTGCCGTGACGGCGTCTGCGCGGTAACCGCGACGGCACCGACGGCCACCCCGACGAGCGCCAACGCGACGAGCGGGAGCCCACCACGCGAGGAGCGTGCCGACGACCGACGTGGAGGACCGACCGCCAACCAGACACGCCATACGAGAGCACCGATGGCGATCGCGCTGGACGCGAGAGCGACGACCGGGGCGAGCTCCTGTACGCCGATGAGCACCGCTACCGCGATCCAGAGCGCACACGCGGGCAGGGCGAGCCGCAGATCAGGCATCGGACGACTTCTCGCCGCCCACGATCAACCGAACCAGCCCGGTTGGGGCGACGTCTGATGCGGAAGCGCCGCGGGGTCGGGAAAGGGAGTCAGGTGGGTGTCGCATCCCTTCACGCTAGGAACCGACCGAGGTGCCCCATCCCGACGACCACTGATCAGTGGATAACTGCCAGAGCCATGGGAGTGTGGACGATACAGCCGCTAAGTGTGCGTGAACGAGAACATCACACCGTCATCGATCGGCCCCGCCGGTGTCTCGATCGTCATCCGGGAGCCCGACCCGTCGATGAGCATCTCTGCCGTTCCCAGCGTCGGTTGCGCGCGGTGAAGGCGCCGTCAGCCACTAGGCGAAGCGTTGCACGTTGATGCCCCGCTCCGATGTCGACCCAGAGACCTGACACCTCGGACGCTGTGCTCGGGAGTGAGCATATTCGGGTCGTCGATGCGACGCCCGGACCGCATGCGCTTGCTACGCTGACGACGACACGGGGAGGACCATTGGGATTGTTTCGACGCCGCAAGGACGAGCCGCAGCCTGCGGATCGCATCGAATGGGTGACTTCAACAGCCAGACGGATTCTCGCTGAGCGAGGCGTCGAGACGACTATCGAATACGGTGCCGAGCCGGAGGACGTCAGGCTGATCGCCGCCGACGGCCAGCTGTATCCGCTCTTCAACGCCTTCGCCAAGACCCACGGTGCGACCGCAGATCAGGCTGTGACGGTGGTCACCCAGCACATCGTCAATCTGCTCGACGCACGAAACACCCCGGCCGCCACGCAGCTGTCCGCCGACCAGTTGCGACGGCAGGTGCGAACGCGGATCCTCCCCGGCGGCGTGGGCGGCCCGAACGAACCGACGTTCCACTATGCGCGACCGTTCACCGATGATCTGATTCTCGCCCTCTGCGTCGATTTTCCAACCACGGTGAAGTTCATCGACGACTCCGACGTCGACGACCTCGCTCTGAGCGTGGACGAGCTGTACGCGTACGGGCAGCTCAACACCGACCGGGAACCCGTCGACGAGCGCATCGAGCCTGTCGAGGGGATCCACGTCATCGCCGGCGACTCGCTGTTCACAGCGTCGAAGGCCGCGAACCTGCCCGCCGTGCTCGGCGCCGCTCCCCTGGGGACGCTTTTCACCCTGCCACACCGTCACATGATCATCGCTGTCCCCATCACCGGGCCGGAGACGATGGCCGCCGTCGAGCACCTGGTGAGTCTCACCCAGCATGTCCTCAGCGGTGGCCTTCCCCCTGGCGGCGTCATATCCGCCGACGTGCTGTTCTCACGCAATCAGCAGGTCACCCGAGTCTCATCGATGGATGAGAACGGCAAAGTGTCGATCATGGTCGACGACCGCCTTCAGGAAGCGCTGGAGGAAGCCCTCGGCTGACCACACGCATCAGACGACAACCCGATCCTTGAGGCCGTCGAACAACTTCTGCCCGATGCCGGAGACCTTCAGGAGGTCCGTGACGGCGCCGAACCGGCCGTTCGCTGCCCGCCAGTCGACGATCCGCTGAGCGAGCGTCGGTCCGATCCGCGGCAGCGTCTCCAACTCCGACGGTGTCGCCGTGTTGAGATTCACCGGCACGCCAGGCGCACCCGTCGCACCGCCCGCGCCGCCCGTCCCTGCGGCCGGCCCACCGGATGCAGCTCCGCCCACCGGGGGCGGCTCGCCGATCCGCGGCACCACCAGCTGCTCTCCGTCGGCGACGGGCCGGGCGAGGTTCACCGCGGCGATGTCGGCGCCGTCGGCTGCTCCCCCGGCGGCGGCGACCGCATCCACCACCCGGGACCCCGCCGGGAGGTCGACGAGCCCGGGCTCCCGCACCGCGCCCGTGACGTGCAGGAGCAGCCGCCCGCCAGCCGCGGACGGCCCCGACGTCGGCAGGCCGCTCGCGCCGGCGGACGGCGGCAGCGTCGCTCCGAGGTCGATGGACGCCCCTTGCTGCGCGGTCGCCGACACCAGCACGGCGACCACGGCTGCGACGATCGCCAGCACGATCGCCGCGCCAACACCGATACGAACCCGCCGCGAACCCCGGCCGTCGGCCTCCTCCATCGGCTCGAGGCTCTCGACACCGACGTCCGGCTCCGGCCCCCGCTCCGAACCGGACCGCTCGGGTACGCCGGAACCGACGGCTGAGGGGTCGGCACGGTGTCGCATCCCCTCACGCTACGAAGCACCGTCGCCACAGAGCCCCACCACCACCGCATCCGTGGAGAGACGACGGAAGCGCCGGGCTGTGAACAACCCGGCGCTTCCGACGACGTGCCCGCTCAGACGGGGGCTGCGCTCAGCCGCGCGGCTTCGTCGCGATGTTGACCAGTCGCGGTGCGCGCACGATCACGTTGACGATCTCGCGGTCGCCGACCGAGCGCACAACGGCCTCGGAACCGCGCGCCAGGGCCTCGAGCTCGTCCGACGCGATCTTCGGCGAGACCTCCAGGCGGTCGCGCACCTTGCCGTCCACCTGCACCACCGCGGTCACCGACTCCTCGATGAGCAGGGTCGGGTCGGGCTTGCGCCACTGCGCCAGTGCCACCGAGGGCTCGTAGCCGAGCTTCGCCCACATGTCCTCCGCGGTGTACGGGGCGAACAGGTTCAGCGCCATCGCGATGACCTCGGCGGCCTCGCGGACGGCGGCGTCGCCCGCACCGGGCCCGGAGTCGATCGTCTTACGCGTGGCGTTGACCAGCTCCATCAGCCGGGCGACGACCACGTTGAACTTGAACGACTCGACCAGTCCGGGCGCGTCGGCCAGGAAGCGGTGGGTGACGCGGCGCAGGGCCGGGTCGCCCGTCTTCCAGACGACGTCGGGCGCGCTGGTCACGTCGTCCGCGATCCGCCAGGCACGCGCCAGGAACTTCGCGCTTCCCGACGGCGAGACGTCCGCCCAGTCGATGTCGTCCTCCGGCGGGCCGGCGAACGCCATTGTCAGGCGCACCGCATCCACACCGTGCTCGTCCAGCTGCTCGGACAGCTTCACCAGGTTGCCGCGCGACTTCGACATCGCCGAGCCGTCCATCAGCACCAGGCCCTGGTTCAGCAGCGCCGTGAACGGCTCCGTGAAGCTGATGTAGCCCAGGTCGAACAGCACCTTCGTGATGAAGCGCGCGTACAGCAGGTGCAGGATGGCGTGGGTCACACCTCCGACGTACTGGTCGACCGGCGCCCACTTCTCCGCCTCGCGCGGGTCGAACGCCTGGGTGTCGTCGTTCGCCGACAGGAACCGCAGGAAGTACCAGGAGCTGTCCACGAACGTGTCCATCGTGTCCGTGTCGCGCTTGGCCGGTCCGCCGCAGTTCGGGCACGAGACGTTGACCCAGTCGGTCGCTCCGCCCAGCGGGCTGGTGCCCTTCGGCTGCAGGTCGAGGCCGTCTGCCGGCGGCAGCAGCACGGGCAGCTCCGACTCGGGCACCGGCACCTCGCCGCACTGCTCGCAGTGGATGATCGGGATGGGCGTGCCCCAGTAGCGCTGTCGCGAGATCAGCCAGTCGCGCAGGCGGAAGTTCTTCGCCGGTGCGCCCAGGTTCGACGCCTGCAGCGCTTCCGTCACGCGACGGATCGCGTTGGACTTGCTCAGGCCGTCGAACGGCCCCGAGTTGATCAGGCGACCCTCTCCGGTCAGCGCGACGCCCGTCTCGGACGGGTTCTCGAGCGCTGCCTCCTCCGGCATGATCGGCTCGCCGGTCTCCGGATCCGTGTGGATGACCGGGATCGCACCGGTGACCGGCTGCGTCGTATCGACGACGACCCGCACCGGCAGGTCGAAGGCGCGCGCGAAGTCGAGGTCGCGCTGGTCGTGCGCGGGCACGGCCATGATCGCGCCGTGACCGTAGTCGCTCAGCACGTAGTCCGCGGCCCAGATGGGGATGCGCTCCCCGGTCAGCGGGTTGATCGCGTGACGCTCCAGGAACACGCCGGTCTTCTCGCGCTCCGTGCTCAGGCGGTCCATCTCGGTGGTGCCGCGCACCACATCCAGGTAGTCGTCGAAGCGCTTGCGAACCTCGGGGCGCGCGCCCTCGACCAGCTCGGTGGCCAGGTCGGAGTCGGGCGCGACCACCATGAACGTCACGCCGTACAGCGTGTCCGGACGCGTCGTGTAGACGGTCACCGGCTCGTCACGGCCCTCGATGCGGAACGTGACGTCCGCACCCGTGGACCGCCCGATCCAGTTGCGCTGCATCGAGATCACCTTCGACGGCCAGGCGCCCTCCAGCTGGTTCAGGTCGTCCAGCAGGCGGTCGGCGTAGTCCGTGATCCGGAAGTACCACTGGGTCAGCTTCTTCTTGGTTACCAGGTTGTCGCATCGCTCACAGCGGCCGCCGACGACCTGCTCGTTCGCCAGAACCGTCTGGTCGAACGGGCACCAGTTGACCTGGCTCGCCTTGCGGTACGCCAGGCCCTTCTCGTACAGCTTCAGGAACAGCCACTGGTTCCAGCGGTAGTACGCCGGGTCGGAGGTCTGCAGCACGCGGTCCCAGTCGAAGCTGGGCGCGTAGCGGCGCATGCTCGCCTTCTGCTGGGCGATGTTGTCGTTGGTCCAGCCGGCCGGGTCGAGGCCGCGCTTGATGGCGGCGTTCTCGGCGGGCAGGCCGAACGAGTCCCAGCCGATGGGATGCAGCACGTTGAAGCCCTGCTGGCGCCAGTAGCGTGCGATCACGTCGCCCAGGGCGTACGCCTCGGCGTGACCCATGTGCAGGTCGCCGGACGGGTACGGGAACATGTCGAGGATGTACTTGCGCGGGCGGCTGTCGGCGGGGTCGTCGGTCGCGAACGGCCGCAGCTCTTCCCAGACGGGGAGCCACTTGTCCTGGATGGCGGCGAAATCGTAGGCGGCGCGCTCGTCGTGGGCGCGACCGGTCGGCTGGGGGGTGCTCGCTGCCGTGGTGCCGGCTGCGTCGTGCTCGTGTGCCACGTGACTCTCAATCTCGGTTCCGTCGTGCCGCGTCGGGATTTCTGGCGGCACGGAAGAGGACGGGCGGCGCGCGCCCGGTACTCCAGACTACTAAACGTCGGCGACGTCCAGTCCGTTCCCAGCGCGCCCTCAGTTCGCCGTGGGCGTGCTCCCGCCGCTGAGTCCGGCCGCCGCCAGCAGCGCGGCCGCCTTCACGCGCACCTCCGCCAGCTCCTCCGCGGGGACGGACAGCGCGGTGATGCCGCCTCCCGCGCCGATCACGACGCCGTCGCCGCTGAAGTGGATGCTGCGGATCACCATCGCGAGATGTGCGGTGCCGTCTACTCCCAGGTAGCCGAAGCACCCGGCGAAGGCCCCACGCGGGCCGCCCTCCAGCCGGTTCAGGATGCGCATGGCACTCAGCTTGGGCGCCCCGGTCATCGAGCCGGCCGGGAAACACGCGGCCACCGCATCCACCGCGCCGAGTCCGGGGCGGAGCCGGCCCTCGACCGTCGAGACCAGCTGGTGGACCTGCGCGTAGCTCTCCACCGCGAGCAGGTGGGTGACCTCGACGGAGCCGACCTCGCACACCCGCCCGAGGTCGTTGCGCATCAGGTCGACGATCATCACGTTCTCGGCGCGTTCCTTCTCGCTCGCCTCCAGCTCTGCGCGCAGTTCGACATCGGCGGCGACGGTCGCTCCACGCGGGCGCGTGCCCTTGATCGGGCGGGTGCGGACGCGACCTCCGTCGACGCGCAGGAACTCCTCCGGCGACGAGCTCACGAGCGTCTCCCCGGCGATCCGCACGAAGCCGGCGAACGGTGCCGGGCTCGCCCGCCGCAGCCGCAGGTGCACGGCGAGCGGGTCGGCGGCGCTGCGCGCGGTGACGCGGTTGGTGAGGCAGAGCTGGTAGGCATCGCCCGCCCTGATCGCCTCCTGACATGCTTCGATCGCGGCGAGGTAGGCATCGTCGTCGTGGCGCCAGTGAGCGACGGACTGCGGGATGGGATGCGCGGCCAGGTAGGCGTCAGTGGCTCCTTCGGCGGTCGTCAGCGCGCGCACGGTCGCGTCGATCCAGGCCGTTCCGTCGGCGTCGTCCGGGGCGACGATCTCGATCGTCCGGTCGGCGTGGTCGAAGACGACAACACGGTCGACGAAGAGCAGGGATGCGTCGGTCGTGCGGCCGTGCTCCGGCACCGTGACCGGCGCACCGGCTGCCGACGCACCGGCCTCGTAGCCAAGACGCCCCCACCAGCCGATCGGAGCGGCGAGGCGCTCGGCCTGCTCGCCGCGCCACACCGCCAGGTCGGCGCCCAGGGCATCCAACGCGTCCCCGGGCTGCGTCACGCCGTCGACGGTGACCGTGCCGTCGGCGACCGACGCGGTCATCCGCACACGGCCCGTCCCGATGTACGACCGCCCGCTGAGGGCCTCCGGCCCGCTGTCGAGCCAGACCGCATCCACACCGTCCGCACCGCCGAACAGCGTCGCGAACGCGTCGGCCGGGTCGACCCAGGTGTCGAGCGGCTGCACGCGGAGCGGGGTGAGCACCGGACTAGCCTAGGCGAGTGGACACGCGCAGCACCGGACCGGTCAGCTCTCTCGCCGACTGGGCGGGCGGTGAGCTCCGCGTGCGCGACGACTGCGAGGTCACGGAGACCGAGCTGCTCGCCGCCGACTCGTTCCTTGTCCGCGACGGCCGCGTGCTGGCGCTCGGGCTGCACCGCAGCCGGTTCGCCGAGACCGTGCGCGAGCAGGGCTTCGCCGACCGCGCCGAGGTGGACGCATTCTGGGATGCCGCGATCGGCTCGCTGCCGCGTGAGGGCGACTGGTTTCCACGGTTGGAGCTCGTGCGTGCTCGCGACGCCCTGCGCCTGCAGTTCCGGCTTCGGACGGCACCAGAACTGACCTCCGAACTGGTGGTCGCGACCGCCGACGCCGACCCCCGCGTCGTCCCGCACCTGAAGGGGCCGGACCTCGATCGGCTCAGCGCGCTCCGTCAGCGGGTGCAGCGCCGCGGGGCGCAGGAGGCGATCATCCTCGACCGCGGCCGCGTGTCGGACGGCACGACGACCGCACTGCTCTGGTGGCGCGGAGATGCACTGTTCGCGCCGCCCTTCTCGCTCCCTCGGGTCGACAGCGTCGCCGCGCGCACGGTACGGGGCGTGGCCGCTGCACTCGGCGTCCCGGTCGAGGATGTGGCCGTCCGGCCGTCGGAGTTGGAGGGCGCGGTGCTGTGGGCCGTGAACGCGCTACACGGCATCCGCGCCGTCAGCGCGTGGGTGGGCGGGCCGGCTCTCGCGCAGGATCCCGCGCGGACCGACGCGTGGCGCGCGCGGTTCGCCGCGCTGGCGCGACCGCTGCCCTGATCCGCTCGGCCCGGCAACGACCCCGCTACGCGACCAGCGCGCCGTCCTCGAGCCGCACCACCCGATCCACCAGCTCGGTCGGAACGTCCGTGTGCGAGATCAGGAGCACCGTCCGGCCGTCCTCCGCCGCGGTCCGCAGCACATCCCGCACGATCGCATCCGCGACCGCGCTGTCGACGTTCGCGGTGGGCTCGTCGACGACGAGCACGGGGAAGTCGGCGAGGAGCGCGCGGGCGAGCGCGATCCGCTGGGCCTGACCGCCCGACACCAGGGCGCCGCGCTCGCCGACCGGCTCAGACAGTCCGCCGCGGGCGAGAGCCCAGTCGCGCAGTCCCACCCGGTCGAGCGCATCCAGCAGTTCGTCATCGGTCGCCGTTTCGCGTGCGAACAGCAGGTTCTGGCGCAGGTCGGAGTCGAACAGGTAGGGACGCTGCTCGACCAGCCCGATCACGCGTCGCACGTCGTCCTGGCGCAGGTCGCGGGCCGGAACACCGTCGATCGAGTAGTCGCCGGTGTGATCGATCAGGCGCGTGAGGATGTGGGCGAGTGCTGTCTTGCCTGCACCGGTCGGGCCGGTGAGCAGGACGCGCTCCCCCGGCCGCAGCCGCAGGTCGAGCTCGCGCAGCACGTCGTGATCGTCGTCGGGCCAGTGCGCCGACACACCGTCGAGCCGCACCTCTGGGACGCCGCCGGCGGCACCGCTCACGATCAGCGCCCGGGCGTCCGGCGCATCCACCGGGACGCCGTCCGGTACCTCGATCGGCGCCGCCGACGCGATCCGCTCCGCGCTCGCGCGCACCCGTCGCCAGGCGCCGAACGCCAGCGGGACGGTGCCGAAGACCTCGAAGACCGCGAGCGGGAGCAGGGCCACGACGGCGAGTCCCGGGGCGTCGAGCGAGCCGTCGTTCACCGCGGGGATGCCTCCCGAGAGCCCGAGGACGGTCGCCGCGCCCGCGAGGAGCGACACCACGCCTGCGGTCAGGCCGAGACCCACCGCCCGCGTGCGCGACGCCGCCGTCAGCCGCTCACCGGCCGCGCGCACGCGCTCCTGCGCCGCGGGAAGCGCCCCGTAGGCGGTCAGGACATCGAGGTTCGCGACCAGGTCGTGCAGGGCGTCGTTGAGCTCGGCCCGGAGCGGCGCGATGCGACGCTCGGCGGCCCCCGCGACCCACCGGTTCACCAGCATCCCCGCGACCAGGGCCACCGCCAGCGTGACCAGCAGAGCGACACCTGCCGCCGGGAGGATCAGGAAGGCGGCGACGATGCTGCCGACGGCGACCAGACCCGCGCTCACCAGCGGCTGGATCACGCGCAGCGCGAGGTTCTGAAGCTCGTCCACATCGTCCGCCAGCCGTGCCAGCAGATCGCCCGAGCGCACACCGCGCAGTCCGTCCGGCGCGAGCGGCTCCAGTCGTGCGTAGAGGCGCGATCGCACCGTCCCGAGCTGCCGGAAGGCCGCGTCGTGCCCGGCCAGCCGCTCCAGATAGCGGAAGAACGCGCGCCCGAGGGCGAACGCCCGGACGCCGACGACAGCGGCCGACAGGTACATCAGCGCGGGCTGCTCCGAGGCCCGCGTGATCAACCACGCCGAGACGCCCAGCAGCGCGACCGCGCTTCCGCCGCTCAGGAACCCGAACCCGATGGCGGCCCACAGCCGGCCCGGGGAAGGGATGGCCAACCGGAGGATGCGGCGCACCTCCGCGGGGTCCGCGGCACCCTGCGCCTGCGTCTCTCGGAGCGTCGATTCAGCGGACACCGGACACCTCGCTCTCCTCGGACTGCGTGCGGGCGGCGGCCTCGTCCCCCGCATCGCGCGCGGGGAGAGAGAGCACGACATCCGCCGCCTCCGCCACCGCCGGCCGGTGACTCACGACCAGCACCGCCGCGCCGTCGTCCGCCGCACGCCGCACCGCACGAAGCAGGCGGGCCTCCGTCTCCGCGTCGAGCGCCGAGGTCGGCTCGTCCAGGATCAGCACAGGGCACCGACGCGACCGCAGGCGGTACAGCGCCCGGGCGACCGCGACCCGCTGGGCCTGGCCGCCGGACAGCCCCGACCCGCCGGGGCCGAGCTCCAGAGTCGGGTCGAGCTCGGTGGCGGCGGCATCCCGCAGCGCGTCGGCGACCCATGCATCCGTGCCGGAAGCGTCCGACGCGTCGCCAAGCGCGACGTTCGACGCGATGCTCCCGGCGAGCAGTCCGGGCCGCTGCCCGGCCCACGCGATCGCCTCGCGTCGCCCCACCGCGTCGGTCCGGCCGCCCGCGTGGATGCGGCCCTCGTACGCGGTGAAGCCCAGCACCGCGCTCACCAGGCTCGACTTGCCGGCCCCGCTCGGCGCCCGGAGCACCGCGAACGTCCCCGGCGGCACCGCAGCACTGAAGCCTTCGACGACCGCCCGTCCGTCGTACGCGATCCGCACGTCCTCGAACACCAGTCCGGTCCCGGCGGCGACATCCGCATCCGGCGTCACAGCGTCCACGGCTTCCGCCGCCTCGATCACCTCGAACGCGTTCGACGCCGCCTCGATGCCCTCCGCGGCTGCGTGGTAGCTCGCGCCCACGTTGCGCAGCGGCAGGAACGCCTCGGGCGCGAGCAGCAGCACGAACAGTCCGATCGAGAGGTCGAGCGAGCCTCCCAGCAGTCGCAGACCGATCGTGACAGCGATCACCGCCACCGACAGGCTCGCGGCCAGTTCCAGCACGAACCCCGAGAGGAACGACATGCGCAGCACCCGCATGGTGTGAACGCGATACTGCTCGCTCACCTGGCGGATCCGCGCCTCCTGGCGGTGCTGCCGCCCGAACAGCTTCAGCGTCGAGAGCCCGGCGACCACATCCAGGAAGCCGCTCGAGAGGGTGGAGAGCGCCCGCCACTGCCGCTTCTGCGCCGCCTGGGTCGCCCAGCCGACCAGCACCATGAACACCGGGATGAGCGGGAGCGTGATCACGAGGATGATCCCGCTGGTGAGGTCGCGCCAGCCGATCGTCAGCACCAGGAGCGGCGTCGCGATGGCGGTGCCGATCAGCTGCGGCAGGTACTTCGCGAAATAGCCGTCGAGCGCGTCCATGCCGTGGCCGGCGACGAGCGTGACGTCGGCGGTGCTCCTGCGGGAGACCCACCCCGGGCCGAGCCGTCCGACCGCCGCGACCAGGCGCTCCCGCAGCTGCCCGACGACGCGCGCTCCGCCGCGGGACGACACCGACTCGACCGCCCACAGCAGCCCCGCGCGCACGACCACGACGAGACCCAGCAGGCCGATGGTCGGGCTGAGGCTCGCGAGCGGCTCCCCGGCGATCGCGCGCACCACGACATCCGTCAGCAGCCAGGCGAAGGCGATGATGGATGCGGTCTGCAGCACCGCGAGCCCGGCGCCCGCGGCGAGCGTGCCGCGGGTCGCCGAGGCGTACCGCAGGAGCCGGGGGTCGAGCGGGCGCACGTCAGGCCGTCACGGGTTGCTGCGTGTCGTCGGTGCCACCGGCCTCCGGCGCCTCCTGTGGGATGTGGTCCCGCGTCACCCGCTTGCGGAAGATCCAGTAGGTGAAGCCCTGGTAGACGAGGATCAGTGGAAGGAAGATCGCCGCGACCCACGTCATGATCGTCAGCGTGGTCTGCGAACTGGACGCGTTCGCAATGGTGAGGCTGTTCTCCGGGTTCGGCGAGGAGGGCATCACATCGGGGAACAGCGCTGCGAACAGGGACACGACGGCGAGGGCGATGGTCGCCGCCATGAACCCGAACGACCATCCCTCCGCCCCGCGCAGGTTGGCGATCCAGGAGGCGACCAGCGCCACCGCGGCGAAGATCGCAAGCGCGAGGAACACCGGCGAGAAGTGCGAGATCGCGGTCCAGCCGAGGAACACCGCAGCGACCACGATGGCCACAGCCCCCGAGCGCGCGGCGAGCCGCCGTGCCCGGACGCGGAGGTCGCCATCCGTCTTCAGCGAGATGAAGACGACGCCGTGAGTGAAGAACAGCAGGAGGGTCGTCAGGCCGCCGACGATCGCGTAGCCGTTCAGGAGGTCGAACAGCGTCCCCGTGTAGTCGTGGTTGGCGTTGAGCGCGACGCCCTGCACGATGTTCGCGAACGCGACGCCCCAGAGGAACGCGGGGACCGCGGAGCCGACGATGATCATCCCGTCGAACCACTTCTTCCACCGGGCGCCGGCGCGCTGGTGCCGGTACTCGAACGACACGCCGCGCACGATCAGCGCGAGCAGGATGAGCAGCAGCGCCAGGTAGAAGCCGCTGAACAGCGTGGCGTACCACTCGGGGAAGGCCGCGAACAACGCAGCGCCTCCGACGATGACCCACGTCTCATTGAGGTCCCAGACCGGGCCGATGGTGTTGATCATCACGCGGCGGTCGACGTCGTCGCGGCCGAGGAACGGCAGCGCCATCCCCACCCCGAAGTCGAAGCCGTCGAGCACGAAGTAGCCCACGAAGAAGAACGCGACGATGCCGAACCAGAGAACTGCGAGATCCATTGTCGTGCTCCTCCTAGTAGACCGTGGCGACGGGGATGGGCTCGCCGGCGTCGTCGAGGTGCTTCTCGATCGGCTCGGGGCCCTTCTGGGCGGCGCGCTTGATGAGCTTGAACTCGACGACCGCGAGGGTGCCGTAGATGGCGGTGAAGGCGACGAGCGAGATCAGCACCTCGAGTCCGGTCGTGCCGGGCGAGACGCCGTCGGCCGTCTTCATGAGGCTGAACACGATCCACGGCTGCCGCCCCATCTCGGTGAAGATCCAGCCGACGATCATCGCCAGCAGCGAGAGCGGCATGGCCCAGATCGCGATCTTCCACTGCCAGGCGCGGGTGGGAGTGCGGCCCTTGCGGGTCAGCCAGAGGCCGACGACGGCGATGGCGACGTGGAGCATCCCGAGGCCGATCATCCAGCGGAACGCCCAGTAGGTGATCCAGATGGTCGGCGTGTAGTCGCCGGGGCCGTAGAGCTGCGTGTACTGCGCCTGCAGGTCGTTGATGCCCTCGACGGTGCCGTTCAGGCTGTGCGTCGACAGGAACGACAGCAGGTACGGCACGCGGATCGAGAACAGTTCGTGCACGCCGTCCGGCGTGCCGAGGGTGAAGATCGAGAAGGAGGCGTCGGCTCCGGTCGAGGTCTTGTAGAGCGCTTCCGCGGCGGCCATCTTCATCGGCTGCGTCTCGACCATGGCGAGACCGAGCTGGTCGCCGCTCAGGACCGTGCCGATCCCGGCGCCGACCATCAGCCAGAGGCCGAACGTGAGCGCTGGTCGCATCGTCTCGAGGTGGTTGTTGCGCGAGAGGTGCCAGGCGGCGACGGCGATGATGAGGCCGGCCGAGACCATGAAGCAGCCGAAGATCGTGTGCGGGAAGGCGGCGAGGGCGACCTTGTTCGTGAGCACGGCCCAGAGATCCGTGAGCTCCGCCCGGCCCTTGGCGGCGTTCAGGTGATAGCCGACCGGGTTCTGCATGAAGGCGTTCGCCGCGAGGATGAAGTAGGCCGAGAGGATGCTGCCCACCGACACGATCCAGATGGTCGCCAGGTGCAGCCCCTTCGGGAGGCGGTCCCACCCGAAGATCCACAGCCCGATGAACGTCGCCTCCAGGAAGAACGCGAGCAGCCCCTCCAGGGCGAGCGGAGCGCCGAAGATGTCGCCGACGAAGCGCGAGTAGTCGGACCAGTTCATGCCGAACTGGAACTCCTGCACGATGCCGGTCACCACGCCCATCGCGAAGTTGATCAGGAAGATCTTGCCGAAGAAGTGGGTCAGCTGCAGGTAGTGCGCCTTCCCCGTGCGGTACCAGGCCGTCTGGAAGATCGCGGTGCAGGTGACCAGGCCGATCGTCAGCGGCACGAACAGGAAGTGGTAGATCGTGGTGAGCCCGAACTGCCAACGCGAGAGTAGGAGCGGGTCCAGCAGTTCGTTCACGTGAGTTCCCTTCGCCTCTTCTACACATTGTAGAACTGAACTTCTACGAAGTGTAGAACATTCTCAGCCTGTTCGCGCTACTCTGGATTCGTGGCCAATCTCGGAGAACTCGAACGGGCCGTCATGGACGCCCTGTGGGACGGCGACGCCCCCATCACCGCGGGTGAGCTACGCGACAAGCTAGCGGCGGCCCGCGAGACCGGCAAGGCACCGGCGCTCACGACGATCCTCACCGTCCTCTCCCGGCTCGAGGCCAAGGGCTTCGTCGCCCGCGACCGCGACGCCCGGCCGCACCTGTACTACGCCGCCCTGACCCGCGCCGGTCACGTCGCCGATCTGATGCGCGAAGTCCTGGAGTCGTCCTCCGACCGCACCGAGGCGCTCGCCTACTTCGTCGGCTCGGTCGACGAGTCCGAAGCCGAGGTGCTGCGCCGCCTGCTCGACGCCCGCAGCGTGTGAGCAGCGACCCCGCCGCCGGGCTCGCCGGCGCGATCTTCCTGGGCGCGCTCGCCATCGCGCTCGCCTGGCCTGTGCCGCTGCTGCTCGCGCGCGCCAAGTGGCCCTCCGCCGCCCCCGTGCTGGCCGTCGCCCTCTGGCAGTCGATCGCCCTCGCGGGAGGCATCTCGATGATCGGCTCACTGCTGCTGGCGGGACTGCAGCCGTTCGGCGACGACCTGTGGTCGCGCATCGGCGGAGCGGCCGCGTCGCTGTTCCACGGACCCCTGCCGCCGGACGCCAGCCTCCTCAACGCCTTCCTCCTGAGCGCGGCCGTGCTGCTGACGGCCCACCTCCTCCTGAACCTCGCGCTCACCTCCGTTCGCAGCCGCAACCAGCGCCACCGGCATATGGAGCTGCTACGGCTGCTGTCCTCTCCCCTGCCGGACGCTCCGACCACCCGGGTGATCGACCATCCCGCGCCGGCCGCATACTGCCTGCCGGGCGCGCGCAGCGTCACTGTGCTCTCCGAGGGCATGATCGCGCTGCTCTCCCCCGACCAGCTGGATGCGGTGGTCGCCCACGAGCGCGCCCATCTGCGGCAGAAGCACCACCTGCTGCTGGATGCGTTCCGCTCCTGGAAGCGCGCCCTCCCCTGGTTCCCCATCGCCACCCGCGCGCAGGACGCCGTCGCGCTGCTCCTGGAGATGCTCGCCGACGACACCGCGCGCCACGAGGCGGGAGACCGCGTGCTCGCGGGGGCGATCCGACTCGTCGACGAGACAGGGCAGGCGGGCGCCGTCCTCGGCGCTCCCAAGGATCGCCGGACGCCGGAGCAGCGGCGCGCCGCCCTCGTCGCACGCGAGGAGCGCCTGGCCGACGGCCGCCGGACGGTCGGGCCCGTGCTGCGCGCGACCGTGGTGGTGACGACGGTGCTGCTTGTCGTCGTGCCGCCGGTGGTCGTGCTCGTCAGCTGATCCGGCCGCTGGTCGCATCCGGCTTCGCAGCAACGAGCCAGGCCGCGCCGCTACGCTTCCGCTATGCCGCAGCCCGGAGGGACGACATGAACGACGCGCTGACCTGGGTGCTCGACCTCGTGCAGAGCGTGGACCCGGTCCTCCGGACACTGCTGGCCGGGCTCGGCATCCTGCTCGAGACGTCCATCCTGATCGGGCTCATCGTCCCGGGCGACACGATCGTGCTGGTCGCGAGCACCGGCGTGGCCAACCCGGTCGAGTACGTCGCACTGGTCGCCGTCGTCATCGTCGGAGCACTCTGCGGCGAATCGCTCGGGTTCGCGCTCGGTCGCTGGTTCGGCCCGCGCATCCGCACCAGCCGGTTCGGTCGCCGCGTCGGCACCCGCAACTTCGACCGCGCCGAAGCGTACCTGGCGCGACGCGGCGGGATCGCCGTGTTCCTGTCGCGGTTCCTCCCGGTCCTGCACTCGCTCATCCCGCTCACCGTGGGCATGAGCCCGATGCGGTACCGCACCTTCATGGCCTGGACGGCTCCCGCCTGCGTGCTCTGGGCGTTCGCCTACGTGAGCGTCGGCTCGGCCGCGGCCGGCGGCTATCGCGAGCTGTCGCGTGACCTGCACTGGGCGGGATACGCCTTCGTCGCCGTCATCGCGCTGTTCATCATCGCGGTGTTCGTGGTCAAGAAGGTGCTCGGCAAGCGCGAGAGCCGGCACATGGAAGCGGCGGCCCGGGAACCCGAGCCGCCGCTTGATGGAGCCGACCGAACCGTTACTTGATCGGGTGGTCCTGGAGCCACTTCTTGGCGACGGCGTCCGGCTGGGTCTTGCTCGACCCCTGGTTCTCGCCGTTCATGTCGATGAGGTCCTCGGTGGTGAGTTCCTTCGACACCTTGTTCAGCACGTCCTTGACCTTGTCGGACGCCTTCTTGCTGTTGATCAGCGGCACGATGTTCTGCGCGGCGATCAGGTTCTTCGGGTCCTTCAGGGTGACGAATCCGTTGTCCTTGATGGCCGGGGTCGTCGTGTAGATGTCGGCCAGCTGGACGTCGCCGTTCTTGAGGGCGGCGACGGTCAGCGGTCCGCCGGAGTCGCTGATCGGCTTGAGCGTCGCGGTGACGCCGTACGCCGACTTCAGCCCGGGGATGCCGTACGGGCGGGTCTGGAACTCCGGGTTGGCGCCGACGGTCAGCGGGTCGGTGACCTTCTTGAGGTCATCGAGGCTCTTCACGTCCCACTTCTCCGAGAACTCCTTGGTGACGTTGTACGAGTCGGCGTCCTGCGCCTCCGACTGGTCGAGCACCTCGAAGCCCTTCGGCAGGGCGTCGTTGAGTCCGGCGTAGACGTCGTCGCTGGAGGTGGCGGTGCTGTTCTTGTCGTAGAACTGGAGCAGGTTGCCGCTGTACTCGGGGATGAGGTCGATGGAGCCGTCCTGCAGCGCCTTCAGGTAGACGTCGCGCTGGCCGATGCTCGGCTTGTACGCGACCTTGACGCCGTTGGCCTCGAGCGCCTGGCCGTAGATCTGCATGAGGATCTCGGACTCGCCGAACGCGGCCGAACCGACCGTGACGGTGTCGCTTGAGGACGAGGCGGAGTCGCTGCTGAACGCGCCGCCACCGGACGAGCAGGCGCTGAGGGCGAGCAGCGCCCCGGCGGCGAGCACGCCGGCCGCGAGGCGGCTCTTCTTCGATGCGAACATGATCTTCTCTTCTCTTGGGTGCTCCCGGTCGGGAGGCTGGTGTGCTGGGTTGGACAGGACGGGTCAGGTCGGGGGGGCGCCTTCCGGCACCGGGCGGGCGGCCGAGCGGCCGCCTTCCGCGCTGTCGCGGACGCGTCCGGCGGTGACACCGCGGGGCACGACGAGGCGCTGGACGATGGCGAACAGCCCGTCCGCGACGAGGGCGAGGGCGACCACGATGATGGAGCCGCCCAGGATCTCCGGGTAGTTCTGGACGGCGATGCCGTCGAACAGGAATCGGCCGAGGCCGCCGACCGGCAGGATGGCCGCGACGGTCCAGGTGGCGATCACCTGCAGGCCGCCCGAACGGATGCCGCCGATCACGAGCGGCAGCGACAGCGGCAGCTCGACCTTCGTGAACACCTGCCACCCGGTCATCCCGATCGCGCGAGCGGCGTCGATCGGAGCGCGGTCCACCGACTCGAGGCCGGAGTACGCGCCGGCCAGGATCGGCGGGATCGCGAGGATCGTGAGCGCGATCAGCGGCGGGACGATGGTCAGGTTGGTCGTGAGCAGCGCCAGGTAGATGACGAGGCCCAGTGTCGGCAGCGCACGCAGCGCCCCGGACACGCCGACCGCGAGCCCGCGGAAGCGGCCGGAGTGACCGATGGCGAAACCGATCGGCAGGGCGATGATCGCAGCGAGCAGCAGCGTCAGCAGCGAATAGACGATGTGCTCGCCCAGACGCGCGGGGATACCGCTCGGCCCGGACCAGTTGGTCGGGTCGCCGATCCACCCGAAGGCGGCCAGGATGTCGGTCATGCGCCGGTCACCGCCCTCATCGCTGCGCGCCTGCTGAGGCGGCCGGCTCGCCGGTTGGATCGCGTCCAGGGCAGCAGCACGCGCCCGAGACCCACGAGGATCAGGTCGAAGACGAGCGCCACCACCATGATGAGGATGATGCCGACCAGGACCTCCTCGGTGTACGACCGGTTGAGGCCGTCCGTGAACAGGTAGCCGAGGTTCGGGACGCCGAGAAGCGCTCCGACGCTCACGAGGCTGACCGTGCTGACCGACACCACCCGGAGGCCCGCGAGCAGCACCGGTCCGGCCAGCGGGAGCTCGACGGACCAGAAGCGGCGCCAGGCCGAGAACCCGACGGCGGTCGCCGACTGCAGCACGTCACCGGGAACGGAGCCCAGTGCGTCCGCTGTCGTGCGAACCATCAGCGCGAGCGCGTAGATGCTCAGCGCCACCACGACGTTGAGCGGCGACAGGATCTGGGTGCCGATCAGGGCGGGCATCGCGAAGAACAGGGGCAGGGACGGGATCGTGTAGAGGATGCCGCCGATCGTCAGCAGCACGCCGCGGCTCCAGCGATAGCGGTTCGCCACCCACCCGATGGGCAGCGACACCACGAACCCGATGATGATCGGGAGAGCGGCGAGCCACACGTGGGTGACCGTGAGATTCCAGACCTGGCCGAGATTCGACCACAAGAAGCTCACGACGCGTCCTCACCCTGCGCCGGAGCACCCGCGACCGAGACGGTCGCGGCCTTTGCCTCGGAGGGAGCGGCTGCGCCACGCGGCGAGCCGGAGAGGACGCCCGCGGCGCGGCCGTCGCTGTCGACGAGCACCGAACCGGTCGGCGTCTCCTCGACGTGGAGTGCCCGTCGTCCGCGGTCGGCGCCGACGAAGGATGCGACGAACTCGTCGGCCGGGTCGGCCAGGATCTCGGCGGGCGTGCCCTTCTGCGCGACGATGCCGCCCTTCCGGAAGATGACGACCTGGTCGCCGAGTTTGAAGGCCTCGTCGATGTCGTGCGTGACGAACACGACCGTCTTGTCGAGATCGCGCTGCAAGCGGAGCAGCTCGTTCTGCAGATCGTCGCGGACGATCGGGTCGACGGCGCCGAACGGCTCGTCCATCAGCAGGATGTTCGGGTCGACCGCGAGCCCGCGGGCGACGCCCACACGCTGCTGCTGGCCGCCCGACAACTGGCTCGGGTACCGATCGGCGAGCGAGCGCTCGAGCCCCACGGTGTCCATCAGTTCGAGTGCACGCTCCCGCGCATCCTTCTTCTTTACGCCTTTGAGCAGCGGGACGGTGGCGATGTTGTCGACGACCTTGCGGTGCGGCAGCAGCCCCGAGTTCTGCATCACGTAGCCGATCGAGCGGCGCAGGGCGACGGGCTTGAGCGACAGCACATCCTCGCCGTCGATCTCGATCTGCCCGGAGGTCGGATCGACCATCCGGTTGATCATGCGGAGGATCGTCGTCTTGCCGCTGCCGGACGACCCGACGAGCACCGTGATCTTGCGCGACGGGATCACCAGGGAGAAGTCGTCGACGGCCAGCGTCCCGTCCGGGAAGCGCTTCGTGACATCGCGGAACTCGATCACGAGCGCGCTCCCGTCGCCGGGGTCGCTGCGATATCGGTGTCGCGGGATGCGGAAGCTGGTGCGGCCATCTCACCCAGCCAAACAGCGTCCGGCCGTTTGCGCAATGGAATGCGTCGAATTGTGGCATTCAGGGTCGGTCGCACTGCCGGCCCCCCTTCTGTCGGTGTCACGGCCGTTCGGCACGTGCGCTCCTTGTTCGGAACGCGCGCCCGTGTGGATGGCAACTTGCCACCGACCACCGACATTCCCGCCGGAAGAGAATCCGGCGAACAGGTCACCGAGTCAGGACTCGGGGCCGAACCGGCGCTCCAGGTACTCGCGGGCGACCGTCCTCGCCTCGGCGATGTAGCGCTCGTCGCCGTTCGGGTCCTCCACGAAAGCGCGCGTGATCAGGGAGTCCATGATCTCGACGACGACCTGGAGGCGGAAGGCCAGATCCCCTCCGGCCGGGAGCCCGTACTCGTCCGCGAGGATCTGCGCGAACTGATTTGCGAAGCCGGTATCCTGAGCGACGTCCTCCTCGCCGGCACCCGCGCGCTCGGCGCCCGAGAAGCGGATGATGCGGAAGCCGCTCTCGGTGCGGAACATGTCGACGAACGCGTCGATCGCGCACTCCACGGCGTTCCACCAGTGCTCGGGCGACTGGGCGTCGATCGCCTCGACGACCGAGCGGCGGTACCGCAGCAGCGCGCGGTCGCGCAGTGCCTGCAACAGCACGATGCGGTCCGGGAAATACCGGTACACGGTCCCGATGGAGGCACCGGCTCGTTCGGCCACCATCGCGGTGGTGAGCCGATCGAAGCCGATCTCGTCGACCACTTCGGCGGCGGCGTCCAGGAGGGCGTCGATGCGCGCTGCGCTGCGCTCCTGGATCGGTTCCGTGCGCACGAGCGGCGCTCCGACGGTGTTCTGACCGGCGACCAGATCGTTGATGGGCACGAGGGCGGCTCCTTCTTTCTCTCGAACAAGGTGGTGGTGCGGGTCCCCAGCCCGGCGACGGGATCACCGTCGCACTAACGGGATCATATTCGGGGAAACCTCACTTCCGCTGGGGAATACCCTTCGACGCGCCGCAGAAATGTCCCCCAGATCTGGGGGATGCATTCGTGTGCACGTTCACTCCATGAGAAAATGACTCAGATGCCCTCCCCCGAATCGCGCCCCGAGCACGTCTCCGGCGACTCCGTCGTCCGTCGTAGCGCAGCGGTCGAGCCCATCATGCACCGCGCCGCGCGCATCGAGGACGCGTTCCACGAGTTCCGTGCGCGCCGGGCCCGCAAGCGCGGATTCCTCGCGACGATCGTCCCGTACACCGGATACGGCTCGCCGAGCTGGGTGCGCATCCTGGGCCGCGTCGTGCTCGCGAAGGACCCGCGGCCGGGCAGTCGCGCCGAGCGTCTGCACCGCAAGCGCGAGGAGTCGGTGCGCGGCTGGCGCTCCTTCATCAGCGTCCCGCTGGCGGAGACGACGGTGACGGTCGAGATCGAGGGCGACCGGCACGAGGTCGTCACCGACCGTGGCGGCGTCATCGACACGGTCGTCCCGGTGCAGCTCGCCCCCGGGTGGCACACGATCAAGCTCTCCACCTCGGAATCGGCGCGGGTGTTCGAGGCTCCGGTGTTCATCGTCGATCCGAAGGCGACCTTCGGCATCATCTCCGACGTCGACGACACGGTGATGGTCACGGCGCTCCCCCGCCCGCTGCTCGCGGCCTGGAACACCTTCGTGCTGGATGAGCACGCGCGCGTGCCCACGCCGGGCATGGCGGTCCTCCTCGAGCGGCTGGCCGCATCTCATCCGGGCGCACCCGTGATCTACCTCTCGACGGGCGCCTGGAACGTCGCGCCGACGCTCACCCGGTTCCTGAACCGCAACCTCTTCCCCGCCGGTCCGCTGCTGCTGACGGATTGGGGCCCGACGCACGACCGATGGTTCCGCAGCGGGCGCGAGCACAAGCGCACGAGCCTCGCCCGCCTGGCCGAAGAGTTCCCCGGGCTCAAGTGGCTGCTCATCGGCGACGACGGCCAGCACGACGAGGACCTCTACGGCGAATTCACCACGGAGCATCCGGAGAACGTCGCCGCCGTGGCCATCCGCCAGCTGTCCAGCGGCGAGGCGGTGCTCGCGGGTGGCCGGTCGAAGGCCGACAAGCACGCGGAGCTGTCCGGGACCCCATGGGTGTACTCGCCGGACGGCGCCGGTCTCAGCGAACAGCTGACCGAGCTCGGCCTGCTCCGCTAGCCGTCCGGAGCGCCCACCGCGCCTCGCCTCGCGCGGGATGCGCGTGTCGGCGGTCCCTGGCAAGCTGACTCCCATGCCCGCCCGCCGCTCCGATCTGCTCCGCCTCCGCCGGCTCGCCCAGGCGATCGACGGTCCGCGGGAGCCCGACGTGACCTCGGTCGCGCGGCGCATGCTGGCCCTGCAGGGTCAGGACTTCGCCGCGGGCTGCTGGGCGCTCGCACTGCGCACCACGGGCGCTCAGCAGAGCGACGTGCTGACGGCGCTCGATGCCGGCCGCATCATCCGATCGTGGCCCATGCGCGGAACACTGCACTTCGTCCCGCCGGAGGACCTGCGTTGGATGCTGTCGGTCACCGCCGACCGCATCGTCGCCGGTCTTGCGCGGCGTCAGCAGCAGCTCGAACTGACCGCAGCCGACTTCGCGCGCGCCGCCGACATCGTCACGGCGGCGCTCGCCGGCGGCCGGAGCATCGGCCGCGCCGAGGTGATGCAGCTGTGGGAGGACGCAGGCATAGCCACCACGGGCCAGCGCGGCTATCACCTGATCTACTACCTCGCCCAGACCGGGCTGCTGTGCTGGGGTCCCGTGGTCCGCGCGGGCAACGGCAACCCGACGCAGGCGCTGGTGCTCCTCGACGAGTGGGCGCCCGCACCACCGGCCCTCGAACCGGACGACGCGGTCGCGCAGTTCCTCTTCCGCTACCTGCAGGGGCACGGTCCGGCGACGGTGAAGGACTTCGTGTGGTGGACGAAGGGCACGGTCGCGGGCGCGAGGACGGCGCGTGCGGTGCTCGGGGATGCGCTGACGACCCTCGAGGTCGACGGTGTGGAGTACGTGCTGACCGCCGAGCTGGCCGACCGTGCGGCATCCACTCCCCCGACACGCGGCGAGAAGGATGCGGTGCACCTGCTGCCCGGGTTCGACGAGTACCTGCTCGGGTACCAGGATCGCTCTCCGATCCTCGACGAAGGGCACTGGGAGCTGATCGTCCCGGGCAACAACGGCATCTTCCAGCCGATCATCGTGGCCGGAGGCCGGGTCGTCGGAACCTGGCGCCGCGACGGCGGGCGCGTCACGCCCCTGCCGTTCGCCCCGCTGAGCGCCGCTCGGGAGGCGCAGCTGCAGCGGTCGGTGCGCGCGTACACGTCGTACGCCGCCGGGTAGCGTTGAGGGGTGGCACGCACCAGATCGTCCGGAAGCCGGCTCCCGGCGGGGATCGCCCTCCCCGCCACCATCCGCACCTCGACCCGCGCGCCGTTCCTGCAGGTGGTGAAGACCGCCGTCGCCATGATCCTCGCCTGGGCCGTGGCGAGCATCTTCGTGCACGGCGAACTGCCGATCTTCGCGACGATCGCGGCGCTGCTGGTCGTGCAGCCGAGCGTCAACCAGTCCGTCGGGCGCGCGATCGAGCGCTCGATCGGCGTGATCGTCGGCGTCGTGATCGCTTACCTGATCGGTCTCGCCTTCGGGACGAACAGCTGGATCGTGCTGCTCGCGGTCGTCGTGTCGGTCCTCCTCGCCTGGGCGCTACGGCTGACGCCCGGGACCGCGAACCAGGTGCCGATCACGGCGATGCTGGTGCTTGCGATCGGCGCATCCGACCCGGAGTACGCGCTCGCCCGGATCGTGGAGACGGTGATCGGCGCGGTCATCGGCGTCGTCGTCAACGTGGCCATCGTGCCGCCGGTGCTGACGGCGCCCGCACGTCAGGCCGTGATCGCGCTCGGGCGCGAGACCGCCTCGACTCTCGAGCGCCTGGCGGACGCCCTGACCACGACGCACACCCGTGGCGAGCTGGATGCGCTCCTCATCGAGGCGCGGCTGCTCCGCCCGATGGAGACCAAGGCGCAGTCGGCGTTGACCGCAGCAGACGAGAGCCTGTCGCTGAATCCGCGGCAACGCAAGCACCGGGTCTTCCTGCAGCACGACCAGGAGCTCTTCGACCGGTTGCGGCCGTTGATCAACCGCACACTCGGGATGACGCGGGCCTACCACGACCACTACGACGACAGCCTCGCGGGCGAGCCGACCATCCACGCGATCGCCGACGAGCTCGATCGCGCTGCCCACGACCTCCGGCTGCTGGCGCGCGACCCCGACGAACCGATCGTCGAGCCCGGGACCGAGACGGCCGGCATCCCGGTGCTCACCGCGCCTCTCACGGTCGCGACGCCCGACCCGCGCCACTGGGTGCTGATCGGCTCCCTGGTGGAGGATCTCCGCCGCATCCACGTGGAGATCGCCGGCGACGACGCGTGACCGGCTGAGCTCCCTCGTCCGCTACGCCGTGAGCTCCGCCACGGCTTCCGCGATGGACAGCGTCCGGCGGTCGCCCGAGCGGCGGTCCCACAACTCGACCTCGCCCTCGGCGGCGCCGCGGCCGACGACGAGAACGCGCGGGATGCCGATCAGCTCGGCGTCGCCGAACTTCACACCGGGCGAGACCTTCGGCCGGTCGTCGTAGAGCACGTCGAGGCGGGCGTCCTCCAGCTGGGCGACGACCTCCTCCGCCACGTCGTAGGCGACCTGCTCACGTCCGGCCGCCACGACGTGCACGTCGAACGGCGAGACCGACTCGGGCCACACCAGGCCGCGGTCGTCGTTGTTCTCCTCCGCGATGATCGCGAGGATGCGCGTCACGCCGATGCCGTAGGACCCCATGGTCACGGTGACCAGCTTGCCGTTCTCGTCGAGCACCTTGAGCCCGAGGGCTTCCGCGTACTTGCGGCCGAGCTGGAAGACGTGGCCGATCTCCATGCCGCGAGCCAGCTCGACGGGTCCGGAGCCGTCGGGTGCGGGATCGCCCGCCTTGACCTCGGCGGCCTCGACCACGCCGTCCCAGCCGAAGTCGCGGCCGGCGACGAGTCCGAAGACGTGCTTGCCCTCGATGTTCGCGCCCGTGATCCAGCCGGAGCCGTCGACGACGCGCGGGTCGACGACGTAGCGGATGCCGGTCGCTGACTCCTCACCCAGGACGGGGCCTTCGGCAGACCAGGGTCCGATGTACCCCTTCACGAGGCCGGGATGCTTCGCGAAGTCCTCGTCCGTCGCGGCCTCGACCTCGGCGGGCGCGAAGGCCACCTCTGCGCGCTTCATGTCGACCTCGCGGTCGCCGGGCAGCCCGACGATCACCAGGTCGCGCGTGCCGTCGAGGTGCGTCAGCGCGAGCACGACGTTCTTCAGGGTGTCCGCGGCCGTCCACGAGCGGCCGTCGGGCCGCGGGTGCTTCTCGTTGGCGAGCTCGACCAGCGACTGGATGGTCGGCGTTCCGGGGGTGTCCAGCACCTCCTGGGGCGTCAGCTTCTCGTAGGAGCGCGTGGGCGGCGCGAGTGTCGTGAACGCCTCGACGTTCGCCGCATAGCCCCCGGGCGACCGAACGAACGTGTCTTCTCCGACGACGGTCGGGTGGAGGAACTCCTCCGACCGCGAGCCTCCCATCGCCCCGGCATCCGCCTGGACGATCACGTACGAGAGGCCGAGACGCGTGAAGATGCGCTCGTAGGCGTCGCGCTGCGCCATGTAGCTCGTGTCGAGGCCCGCGTCGGTGTAGTCGAACGAGTAGGCGTCCTTCATCGTGAACTCGCGCCCGCGCAGGAGGCCGGCCCGCGGACGTGCCTCGTCGCGGTACTTGTCCTGGATCTGGAAGATCGTGAGCGGGAGGTCCTTGTACGACGAGTAGAGGTCCTTCACCAGCAGGGTGAAGACCTCCTCGTGGGTCGGAGCCAGCAGGTAGTCGGCGCCCTTCCGGTCTTTGAGGCGGAAGATGCCGTCGCCGTACTCCTCCCAGCGACCGGTGGCCTCGTAGGGCTCGCGAGGCAGCAGCGCGGGGAAGTGCACCTCGTGCGCTCCGGCGGCCGCCATCTCCTCGCGGATGATCCGCTCGATCTTCTCCTTCACGCGCAACCCCAGCGGCAGCCACGCGAAGATCCCCGGCGCCTGGCGGCGGATGTACCCGGCGCGGACCAGCAGGCGGTGACTGGTGACCTCGGCGTCGGAGGGGTCTTCACGGAGGGTGCGGAGGAAGTAGTTGCTCAAGCGTGTAGGCACCGTTCCATGTTAGAGGGCACGCGACAGCCCGCACGCGCGTGGAGACTACGGTGGGGGCATGCCCGACCGCCGGACCCGCGTCGTCGATTCCGCCTCCGCCGCTCCCCTCGCCGCCTCGCTCGCGGCTTTCCGCCACGAGCTCGGGCTCCCGGACGGTTTCCCGGAGCCGGTCGAGGCGGAGGCGCGCGCGGTCGCCGCCGCGCCTCCCCTCCCGGACGCGGATCTGACCGACGTGCCGTTCCTCACCATCGACCCCGCCGGATCCACCGACCTCGATCAGGCGCTCCACCTCGCCCGCACCGCCGACGGCTTCCGCGTGCTCTATGCGATCGCGGACGTGCCGACCCTCGTGCGTCCGGAAGGCGCCGTGGATGCGGAGGCCCGCCGCCGCGGGCAGACCCTGTACGCGCCGGACGGCCGGGTGCCGCTGCACCCGGCGGCGATCGGCGAGGATGCCGGCTCGTTGCTTCCCGATGTCGTCCGCGGCGCCTACGTCTGGGACATCGCGCTCGACGCGACCGGCCATCAGACCTCGGCGCACGTCTCTCGCGCCCGCATCCGATCCCGTCGCCAGTGGAGCTACCAGGAGGCGCAGTCCGCGATCGACGACGGCTCGGCACCGGAGGAGCTGGCACTCCTGAGCGTGGTCGGGCCGCTCCGGATCGCCTGCGAGCGTGAGCGCGGCGGCGCGAGCCTGAACACGCCGGACGAGGAGATCGTCTTCCGCGACGGCGCCTACACCCTCCAGCGGCGCGCCACGCTGCCTGTCGAGGAGTGGAACGCCCAGGTCTCGCTCCTGACGGGGATGGCGGCGGCCGCGCTGATGCTGGAGGGCCGGGTCGGCATCCTGCGCACGATGCCCGCGCCGTCACCCGAGGCGTTCGCCGCGTTCCGTGCCCAGACGATCGCCCTCGGGCTTCCCTGGGCGGAGGGCCTTCCGTACGGCGAGTACCTGCGCTCGCTCGACCGCGCGCAGCCGCACGCGGCCGCCGTGCTCCAGGCCGCGACGGCGCTGTTCCGCGGGGCGGGCTACGTCGTCCTCGACGGCGAGCCGCCCGCCGACCCGCAGCAGTCGGCCATCGCCGCGCCGTACGCCCACGTCACTGCACCGCTCCGCCGGCTCGTCGACCGCTGGGGGCTCGTCGTCTGCGAGGCGCTCTGCGCCGGGCGACCGGTGCCCGACTGGGCGCGGGCGTCGCTCGGTGAGCTGCCGTCGATCATGGGTGCATCGAACCGGCTGGCCGCGCAGCTGGACGCCGGTGCCGTGGACCGGGTGGAGGCGGCGCTCCTTAGCTCACGCATCGGAGCGGTGCTGGACACCACGGTGCTCGCCGTCCGCAACGGCACCGTGCTAGTGCAGCTGGACGACCCGGCCGTCACGGCGTCCGTCCCGCGGTGGGACGGCGTGCAGCCCGGCGACCGCGTGCGTCTGCGGGTGACGGCCGCCGACATCCCGAGTGGACGCATCCACTTCGAGCCGGTGGATGCGGCGCAGCCGGGTGCACAGCCGGATGCGACGTCCGCCGGGTGACGGGTAGCCGACCGGTTGAGGTCAGTGCGCGCCGACGCTGACGGTGGGCTCGCCCGACGGGCGGTCCTCCATCTCGTCGGCGAGACGGTTGGCCTCGGCGATGAGCGTCGCGACGATCTCCGACTCGGGGACGGTCTTGATGACCTCGCCCTTGACGAAGATCTGGCCTTTGCCGTTGCCGCTGGCGACGCCGAGGTCGGCCTCGCGGGCCTCGCCCGGACCGTTCACGACGCAGCCCATGACCGCGACGCGGAGCGGAACGCTCATGCCCTGCAGACCCTCGGTGACGCTGTCGGCGAGCGAGTAGACGTCGACCTGGGCGCGACCGCAGCTGGGGCACGACACGATCTCGAGCTTCCGCTCGCGGAGGTTGAGCGACTGCAGGATCTGCAGGCCCACCTTGACCTCTTCGGCGGGAGGCGCGGACAGCGAGACGCGGATCGTGTCGCCGATGCCCTCACCGAGCAGGATGCCGAACGCGGTCGCCGACTTGATCGTGCCCTGGAACGCCGGGCCGGCCTCGGTCACGCCGAGGTGGAGGGGCCAGTCGCCCCGCTCGGCGAGCATCCGGTACGCCTTCACCATGACGATGGGATCGTTGTGCTTGACCGAGATCTTGAAGTCGTGGAAGTCGTGCTCCTCGAACAGGCTCGCCTCCCAGACGGCCGACTCGACGAGCGCCTCGGGGGTGGCCTTGCCGTACTTCTCGAGCAGACGGCGGTCGAGGGATCCGGCATTCACGCCGATACGAAGCGACACGTCCGCGGCCTTCGCGCGGCGGGCGATCTCGCCCACCTGGTCGTCGAACTTGCGGATGTTGCCCGGGTTGACGCGGACGGCCGCGCACCCGGCATCGATGGCCGCGTAGACGTAGTTCGGCTGGAAGTGGATGTCGGCGATGACCGGGATCTGGCTCTTCTTGGCGATGATCGGCAGCGCCTCGGCGTCGTCGCGGCTGGGCACCGCGACGCGGACGATGTCGCAGCCGGATGCCGTCAGTTCGGCGATCTGCTGCAGCGTGGCGTTGATGTTCGTGGTCGGCGTCGTGGTCATCGACTGGACGCTGATCGGGGCGTCACCGCCGACCAGGACTTTGCCGACGCGGATCTGACGGGACTTGCGACGGGGTGCGAGGGTTTCGGGGACCTTGGGCATCCCCAGATTGATTGCTGCCACGGGCTCAATCCTACGCGGCACGGTGGGAGGCGGCTGGATGTCAGCCGAAGAGGTTGACCGGCTTCACGATGTCCGCGTACATCAGCAGGACGCTCATCCCGCCCAGCACGATGACGACCGCGAAGGTGAGCGGCATGAGCTTCGCCATGTCCACCGGTCCCGGATCGCGGCGGCGGAAGATCTTCGCGAACGTGCGTCGCAGACCCTCCCACAGCGCCCCCGCGATGTGGCCGCCGTCGAGCGGAAGAAGCGGAACCAGGTTGAAGACGAACAGCGCGATGTTCAGCGACGCCAGCATCCCGATCATCGTGTAGACCTTGTCGACCACCGGGACGCCGTCCAGGGCCGTCAGCTCGCCGGCCGCCCGGCCGATGCCCACCACGCTGATGGGGCCGTTCGGGTCGCGCTCGGCGGAGCCGAAGGCGGCGTTCCAGACGTCGACCATGCGCTGCGGCAGGTGGAGGAAGACGTTGAAGACGGCGCCGGTCTGCGCTCCGACCGCCGGGAGCACGGCCGTGATCGGCTGCGGCACGAGCTTCGCCACCGGCCCGATGCCGACGAACCCGACTGTCAGGGTCTCGATGCCGCCGGCGGCGTCCTTCACAACGGCGCCGTTCGCATCCGTCTTGGCCACCTTGTTGACGACCGGCGTCAGCTGGACCGTCCGCTCCTCCCCGTCGCGGCTGAGCACGACGGTGAGAGTGCGGCCCGCCGACTCCCTGATGATCGCCGTGGACTGGTCCCAGCTGCTGATCTTCTGCCCGTCGATGCTGACAATCGTGTCGCCGGGCTTCAGTCCGGCCGCGGCCGCCGGACCCTGCGGTGCGTCATCCGGGCACGTCTTGGCGGTGCTTCCGGCAGGCAGCACGCACTGGCTCACGGTCGCGAGCGTCGTCGAACTCTGCGGTGCGCCGAACCCCATCAGCAGCACGCCGAACAGCACGACGCCGATCACGAGGTTCATGAACGGACCGCCGAACATGATGACGATGCGCTTCCAGACCGGCAGGCGGTAGAAGGTGCGCTCCTCCTCGCCGACGGCGACGGTCTCGGAGCTCGCGACGCGCGCATCCTGCACCATCTGCTGCATGAACCCGGTGGTCGCATTGCGGCCACGGCCGCCCTCCTTGCCCGGAGGGAACATCCCGATCATCGAGATGTAGCCGCCCAGCGGGATGGCCTTCACGCCGTACTCCGTCTCGCCTCGGCGGAACGAGAACAGCGTCTTGCCGAAGCCGATCATGTACTGCGTCACCTTGACGCCGAACAGCTTGGCCGGAACGAGGTGGCCGATCTCGTGCAGAGCGATCGACAGAGCGACGCCGATCAGGATGATGACGACGCCCAGCACGAACAGGAGCACGGAATCCACGGGTTCAGGCTAGCGGCGTGCGCCTTGGAAGTGGCCGCGAGCCGCCTCGGTGACGGCTATGACCGCTCAGCGCCCGTCGTCCACACCCGTCGTCAGTGTGCGGCGATCAACGCATCCGCCTTCGCGCGCGCCCACCGCTCCGCCTCGGCGAGGGACTCGCGCGTCAGCTCGCCTGACGGCACGTGCGCATCCACGACCCGCTCCACCGTTCCGAGGATGTCGAGGTAGCCGATCGCGCCGGCGTGGAACGCGGCGACCGCCTGCTCGTTCGCGGCGTTGAACACGGCGGGATACGTCCCGCCCTGCAGGCCGACGCGCTTCGCCAGCGACACGGCCGGGAAGGCGTCGTCGTCGAGCGGCTCGAACGTCCAGCTGTGCGACGTGGTCCAGTCGAGCGGCGCTCCGACGTCGGCCACCCGGTCGGGCCAGCCGAGGCCGAGCGAGATAGGGAGGCGCATGTCGGGCGGCGACGCCTGCGCGATCGTCGACCCGTCGACGAACTCCACCATCGAATGGATGACGGACTGCGGGTGCACCGTCACGTCGATGCGGTCGTACGGCACGTCGAAGAGCAGATGCGCCTCGATCACTTCGAGGCCCTTGTTGACCAGGGTCGACGAGTTCGTCGTGACGACGAGCCCCATGTCCCACGTGGGATGCGCGAGCGCCTGCTGCGGAGTGACATCCCTCAGCGAGTCCCGCGACCGACCCCGGAACGGGCCGCCGGACGCCGTGAGCACGAGCCGCCGTACCTCCTCGCGTGTGCCGGACCGCAGCGCCTGCGCGATGGCGGAGTGCTCGGAGTCGACCGGCACGATCTGGCCGGGCGCGGCCGCGCGCTTGACCAGTCCCCCGCCGACGATCAACGACTCCTTGTTGGCGAGCGCCAGCATCGCGCCGACCTCCAGCGCCGCGAGGGTCGGCCCAAGCCCGACGGATCCGGTGATGCCGTTGAGCACCACATCCGCCTCCACCGAGCGCACCAGCAGCTCGGAGTCGTCTGCGCCCAGGGCCGTGTCGACCACGCCGAACCGCTCCGCCTGAGCCGCCAGCTCGTCGGCGTTGCGCCCGGCACTCAGCCCGACGACACGGAACCGGTCCGGATTGGCCGCGACGACGTCGAGCGCCTGCGTTCCGATCGAACCGGTGGACCCGAGGATGATGACTCTGCGCACGAGGGACATGGTACGCACGCGGTGGGGCGGCGGCGTGTGGGCATTCCGCCGTCGGCCTGTGCCGTGACAAACGGAGGATACGTGGACAGGTCGTGCCCCGGCCTCCTCCGTTCGCCGCCCGAGACCGGCGTGTCGACCGGATCCGCCTCCCTTTCCGCCCGCCGCCCGAGAGCGGCGCTCCTGGATCATGCAGCGCGCCGAGCCCGGCGAAGGCGTGCGAAAGGGAGGAAGGCACGCGGGAGACGCCGAGAGAACGCGAGAAACGGAGGAGCGGCGACCGGATTGCCCGAGGAACACCTCCCTCAGCGACCCTCGCCGGCCGCCCCGTCTCGCGGCACGTCCGGCCGGGACGCGGACTCAGCCGAGGCGGCCGAGCGCCTCCTCGAGCACGGTCGCGGCGTCGTCGATGAGCTCCTCGCTGATGACGACCGACGGGAGCAGACGGAGCACGCTGTCCCAGCTGCCCGCGTCCAGCGGGATCACGCCATTGCGGGTCGCGTGGCCGAGCACCGAAGTGAGGGCCTCCGGGTTGGGCTTCTTCGTTCCGGGCACGACGAGCTCGATGCCGAACATCGCACCCTTGCCGCGCACCTCGCCGACGACGGGGAAGCGCTCGGCCCAGTCGCCGATCCGCGCCCACAGCGCCTTCTCGACGCGGCGGGCCTCGCCGAGGAGGTCCTCGTCCTCGAACGCCTGGAACACCGCGAGGGCCGCGGCGGTCGACACCGGGTTGCCGCCGAAGGTGCCGCCGATGCCGCCGGGCTGGACCGCATCCATGATCTCGGCGCGGCCGGTGACGGCTGCCAGCGGGAAGCCGCCCGCGATGCCCTTGGCGCTGGTGACGAGGTCGGGAACGACGCCGTGGTGCTCGATCGAGTACCACGTTCCGGTGCGGCCGATGCCGGCCTGGATCTCGTCCGCGACGAAGACGATCCCGTTCTCGGCGCAGAACTCGGCCAGGCGCGCGAAGTAACCCGGCGCCGGGATGATGATGCCGCCGTCGCCCTGGATGGGCTCCACGAAAAGGGCGGCCAGCTCGGTCGCACCGATGTGGGTGCGGATGTAGTCGATCGTGCGCTCCGCAGCCTCCTCGCCCGTCATCCCCTCGGGGTCGCGGAACGGGTAGCTGATCGGGAGGCTGTAGATCTCGCCGGGGAACGGCCCCATTCCCGCACGCTCCGGCCAGGGGCGGTACGTCATCGCCATCGTGAGGTTGGTGCGGCCGTGGAAGGCGTGGTCGAGGGTCGCGATGGCGCGACGGCCGGTGTACTTGCGGGCGATCTTCACGGCGTTCTCGACCGCCTCCGCGCCCGAGTTCACGAGGATGCTGTGCTTCTCGAAGTCTCCGGGGGTGATCTCGGCCAGCTTCTCGGCGACGGCGACGTAGTTCTCGTACGGCGTCACAGTGAAGAGCGTGTGGGTCAGCTTCGCGGCCTGCTCGGCGGCGGCAGCGGCGACAGCGGGATGCGCGTGGCCGATCGTGGTAACACCGATGCCGCAGCCCAGGTCGATGAGCCGGTTGCCGTCGACGTCCACGAGGATCGCACCGGACCCGGACTCCATGTAGATGTTGGCGAGGGTGCCCGCGCCGCGGCTCACCGCGGCGACCCGGCGCTGCTGAAGTTCGACCGAGCGGGGGCCGGGCAGCTCGGTGACGAGATGGCGGGACTGGGGCACGGAGAATTCGCGGGTCATGTCCTCCATCGTAGGTGGCGCATCCAGCGGACCCATGACCTGCTGTCAGGTACGGCGGAGGCGGATAGGGCAGGATGGACGACCGTGCGTACCTCTCTCAAGGCCCTGACCGCCACCGCCACGGCCGCTCTGCTCGTCTCCGGGCTCGCCGCCTGCAGCTCCGACTCGCCGGCGCCGTCGTCGACCCCCGCGGCGAACGCCTGCCAGAACCTGAAGTCCGGCGACACGTCGAAGTCGGTGAAGGTGACCGGCGACTACCGTGCGACGCCGAAGGTGACCATCCCTGCGCCGCTCAAGGCGACGGACATGGAGCGCACCGTCGTGATCACCGGTAAGGGCCCCGAGGCGAAGGGCGGGTCGAACGTCGCCATCGCGCTGGCCGCCTACAACGGCACCACCGGCAAGGAGCTCACCGCGGCGCAGGGCTTCGACGGCACCGAACCGGCCACCATCCAGGTCGACGACAAGGCCTACGTCCCGGGCCTCGTCCGTGCGGTCGAGTGCCTGCACGTCGGATCGCGTGTCGTACTGACTTCTCCGGCCAAGGCGGCCTTCGGCACCCAGGACATCTCCAAGCTCAGCCTCACCGACAAGGACAGCGTGGTCTTCGTGGCCGATGTCATCGACATCCCGCCGACACCTCCGACGCGCGCGACCGGCGCCCCGGTAGCACCGCAGGCCGGTTTCCCGACAGTGAAGCTCAACGCCAAGACCGGCGAGCCGGACATCACCGTCCCCAAGGCCGACCCGCCCACGGAGACGAAGATCGCCGTGCTGAAGCAGGGCGACGGCGAGACGGTGCAGCCGGGCGACACCGTCACCCTGCAGTACAAGGGCGTCCTCTGGAAGAACGGCAAGATGTTCGACTCCAGCTGGAGCCGCGGCACCCCCGCCTCCTTCCCGACGACCGGCGTCGTCGCGGGCTTCCAGAAGGCGCTCGAAGGCCAGAAGGTCGGCTCGCAGGTCATCGCGATCGTCCCGCCGGCCGACGGCTACGGCGCCAAGGGATCGGGCGAGATCACGGCGACGGACACCATGGTGTTCGTCATCGACATCCTGCAGACCTCCCGCTAGGCCCGTCATGCGGCTCCCCCGCCTGCGCGTGATCGCCGCGGCGTCCGCCGCCGCGGCGGCGCTCGCGCTCGTGCCGGCCGCCGCGGTCGCCGAGCCGCCGACGCCGTTCTATCCGGGCTACATCATCAGCGACGACAGCTTCTACAACCCGGACGCCATGACGGCCGGGCAGATCCAGTCGTTCCTCGACGACCGCACCTGCCGCCCGAAGGACGACTCGCCGTGCCTTGCGGACTTCCGGATGGATGCGCCCGCGCAGAAGGCCTCGAAGGACCGGTGCACGGCGATGCCCGCACGCTCGAACGAGCGGGCCAGCAGCATCATCGCGCGGGTCGCGAAGGCCTGCACGATCAGCCCTCGCGTGCTCCTCGTGCTTCTACAGAAGGAGCAGTCGCTGCTCACCGCGCCGAGCGCATCCGGTTACCAGAAGGCAACCGGGTACGCCTGCCCCGACACCGCCGAGTGCGACGCCCGCTACTTCGGATTCTTCAACCAGGTCTACCGGGCGGCGTGGCAGTTCCGGGAGTACACGGTGCACCCCGGCGACTGGCGGTACAAGGTCGGCGGCAACCGCATCCAATACCACCCGGATGCGACGTGCGGCGCCGGCAGCGTCAACATCCTCAACCAGGCCACCGCGAACCTGTACAACTACACGCCGTACCAGCCGAACGCGCAGACGCTGAAGACGTCGTTCGGCGGCGACGGCGGGGCATGCGCGGCCTACGGAAACCTCAACTTCTCGCGGATCTACACGGCGTGGTTCGGGAGCCCGCTGGCTGTGCGGTACACCGGCATCGTCGAGGCGTGCCTGGTGTACACCGCCGGCTTCGGCTGCCCCGAGAAGAACCCCCTGAAGCCGTGAGCGCGGGAGTTCGACACGCTCGCAGAGCAGCATGCCGTCATCGGCATACGACCGCGCTTAACCTCGATAGGTGAGCATCGACGAGCCCGACGATGGTGCCGCCGAGGTGAAGAGGCCCGGCGCACTGTACTTCCTCGGCCGCGTCCTGATGGCGCCGCTGCTGAAGCTGGTCTACCGGCCGCGCGTGATCGGCAAGCGCAACGTCCCCAAGCAGGGACCGGTGATCCTCGCCAGCAACCACCTCTCGTTCATCGACTCGGTCGTCATCCCGATGACGGCTCCGCGTCGCGTGCAGTTCTTGGCGAAGTCCAGCTACTTCGAGGGCACCGGGTTGAAGGGACGGGTCTCCCGCGCCTTCTTCACCGCGATCGGCGCCGTCGGCGTGAAGCGCGGCGCCGGTGCGGCCGCTCAGGAGGCGCTGGACCAGTCCCGCAAGATCATCGACACGGGTGCGGCGTTCGCGCTCTACCCCGAGGGCACCCGGTCGCTCGACGGCCGGCTGTACCGCGGCCGCACCGGGATCGGCTGGCTGGCGTTGACCACGGGCGCCGTCGTCGTCCCGGTCGGGCTGATCGGCACCGACCAGATGCAGCCGGTGGGGGCGCGCTTCCCGAAGCCGCACCGCATCACGGTCACCTTCGGCACGCCCATCGATGTGTCGCACTTCGGCCCGGCGGAGTCCGGGCGGGCACGACGTCAGGCGACGGATGCGATCATGGCGGCCATCCACGAGCTGACCGGGCAGGAACTCGCCAACGCCTACAACGAGGCGCCGCCCGCGAACACGGTCGAGCGGGTCAAGCGGGCGTTGCGGCCCGAGCGGCTGTAGCGACGGTCAGGCGCCGTCGCGTTCTTTCGAGCGGTACGTGCGCGCCTTCTGGCGGTTGCCGCACACCTCCATGCTGCACCACTGCCGGGAGCCGTTCCTGGACGCGTCGTAGAACGCCCAGCGGCAGTCCTCTCCTCCGCAGAGCTTCACACGGCTGAGCTTGCCCTGGATGCTGAGGACCAGCGCGCTGGCGACGGCCGCGTCCGCCGCGGTGCGGGGGCTCAGTCCGACCGCACCCGGTGCGGCGTCGACGGGGAGCGTGAGAGCCGGAAGCGTGGTGCCGGAATCGGCGCCGTCGACGATCGCGCGGAGCGCATCCCGAGCCTGCTGGGTGGTCGCGCGGTCCCCCGGCTCGAGGCCGTGCTCGGACGCCCAACGGCGGTGACCCTCATCGTCGGCCAGCTGGTCGACGTCGTCCTCCACGTCGAGCGTGTTGAGGAAGTCGACCAGCAGGTCGGCTCCGAGCTCGGGAGCATTCATACGCATGTAACCATTGTAACTCAATAGCGGGTTACGGTAGTGTATAACCCGTCAACGCAGATAGGTGGTTATCATGCATCCGCTGTTCTTCTGGTCCATCTCCCTCGCCGACCTCGCCGAGCGCCAGCGCGAGGAGGCGCTGCTGCAGGCGCAGCGCGACTCGGGCGTCGTCCAGCCGCCGCCCCTCACGCGCGACGAGCGTTGGCGCGCCGCGATCCAGCGCTGGGCGGCAGCCGAGCCGCAGCAGTCCGCCGCCCCGACGCCGTCGGCCCCCGCGCCGACCGCCGCTCCGCGCCTCGGCTGCGCCTGACCCCTCCCCGTCCCTCTCCGTCGCTCCCGTCGCTCCGCTCATCCCCCACCGTCGAGTCCGCAAACTTTGCACGCTCGGTCGGCGTGCCGTGTGCAAAGTTCGCGGACTCGACGGTGGGGGTAGAGAGCAGGAGAGGGGCTAGGCGAGGGTGAGGGTTTCGGGGACGTGGTGAACGGGGAAGTTCACGCTCGCGGCGATGAAGCACTTCTCGGAGGCCGGACGGTGCAGAGACGCCGCGAGGTCCGCCTGAGCCGGATCGGCGATCGTCACGCGCGGGTGCAGCGTCACCTCGGTGAAGTGGCCGCCGCCGTTGCCCGTCTGCTCCATCGTCCCGGTCGCGGCGTCGGTGTAGCCCACGACGACGACTCCGGCGCCCGCCGCTTCGGCGAGGTAGCTCAGCATGTGGCACTGCGCGAGAGCGGAGAGCAGCAGCTCCTCCGGGTTCCAGCGGTCGCGGTCGCCGAAGAACACGCGGTCCGCCGACCCCTCGATGGGGAGCTTGCCCTCGGCGCTCACGACATGGTCGCGCCCGTAGTCCTTATAGCCGCTGGTGCCCGTCCCGCGGTTGCCGGTCCACTGCAGGTCGATCGCGTACGCGTGCTCGAGCTTCATGCTCCGATTCTCGCACCGCCGCTAGACTCGGATGACCATGACTGACACCGTGAGCACCCCCGCGCCCGTCTTCTCCGTTCCACAAGAACGTCGCATCGTCACGGCCGTACCCGGCCCCAAATCGCAGGAGCTGCACCAGCGACGCCTGGCCGTCGTACCAACCGGCGTCTCCTCGGCGCTGCCCGTGTACATCGCGCGCGCCAACGGCGCCATCCTCGTCGACGTGGACGGCAACCAGTTCGTCGACTTCGGCGCCGGAATCGGGGTCACCACCGTGGGCCACACCGAGACAGCGGTCGTGGAGGCCGCGGCAGGCCAGCTGCAGGACGTCATCCACACGCTCTTCACCATCACGCCGTACGAGGAGTACGTGCGCGTTGCCGAGCTCCTCGCCGAGCACACCCCCGGCGACCACGCGAAGAAGACCGTGCTGGTCAACTCGGGCGCCGAGGCCGTCGAGAACGGCGTGAAGATCGCGCGCAAGTTCACCGGCCGCCGGGCCGTGGCTGTGCTGGACCACGCCTACCACGGACGCACCAACCTCACGATGGCCATGAACTACAAGGCCATGCCGTACGCCACCGGCTTCGGCCCGTTCGCCGGCGACGTCTACCACGCGCCGAACTCGTACCCCTACCGCGACGGTCTCAGCGGCGCCGAGGCGGCAGCGCGGACCATCGCGTACCTCGAGAAGGTCGTCGGCGCCTCCGACCTGGCCTGCCTCGTCGCCGAACCGATCCAGGGCGAGGGCGGCTTCATCGTCCCGGCCGAGGGCTACCTCTCGGCCCTGCAGGACTGGTGCACGGCCAAAGGCGTCGTCTTCATCGCGGATGAGATCCAGAGCGGGATGGCGCGCACCGGAGCCTTCTACGCCAGCGAGCACTTCGGCGTCGTCCCTGACCTGGTCCTCAGCGCGAAGGGCATCGCCGGCGGTCTGCCGCTCGCCGCCGTCACCGGCCGCGCCGAGATCATGGACTCCGCCCAGCCGGGCGGACTCGGCGGAACCTTCGGCGGCAACCCCGTCGCCGCGGCCGCCGCCGTCGCCGTCTTCGAGACCATCGAGCGCAACGACCTCCTCGCCGAGGGCCGCCGCATCGAGAGCGCACTCAAGCCGGCACTCGAGAAGCTGCAGCAGAAGTACGACATCATCGGCGACGTCCGCGGCATCGGCGCGATGATCGCCGTGGAGCTCGTCAAGCCGGGCACCGCGCAGACGACCAAGGAGCCCAACCCCGAGGCCGTCAATGCGATCATCCAGGCGGCAGCGCAGCAGGGCATCCTGTTCCTCAACGCCGGCACCTGGGGCAACGTCCTCCGCTTCCTGCCCAGCCTGGCCGTCTCCGACGAGCTCATCGCCGACGCCGTGTCGGTGATCGACGACGCCATCGCCGCACTGTGAGCGCCGAGCCGCACGCAGGAGCGTCACCGGCGGTCTTCAGCACCGCTGAGTCCGTCGAGCTCGCCGTCGTCGAGCGCAGCGGGTTCGTCGAGTCGCGGCACGCCGGATCGGCGGTCGTGCTCGGGCCTGAGGGCGACATCGTCCGCACCCTCGGCGCTCCCGACAAGCCGGTCTTCCCGCGCTCGAGTATGAAGCCGTTCCAGGCGGTCGCCGTCATGGGCGCGGGTGTTCCGCTGGAGGGTGCGAGCGCCGTGCTCGCCACCGCCAGCCACGCGGGCACCCCGGCGCACCTGTCCGTGGTGCGCAAACTGCTCGCGCAGGCGCAGCTCACCGAGGACGCACTCCGCTGCCCCGCCGACTGGCCGCTCGACACGGCCGCCCGCGATGAGCTGGTCCGCACCGGGGAGCACAAGCATCCGCTGTACATGAACTGCTCCGGCAAGCATGCCGCGATGCTGCTCGCCTGCCGGGTGAACGGCTGGCCGACCGAGAGCTACCTCGATCCGCAGCATCCCATCCAGCAGCACATCCGCGACACGGTCGAGCGATTCACCGGCGAGAAGGTCGTCGCGACCGGGGTCGATGGATGCGGCGCGCCCGTGCACGCCATGTCGCTGCTGTCGCTTGCTCGCGGCATCCAGCGCATTGCGACCGCGTCGGAAGGCTCCCCGTTCGCCCTGTTCCGGAACGCGGCGCTGCTGAAGAACGCGGTGCTCGCCGACGGCTGGGCGATCGACGGACCAGGGCGGGCGAACACCGTCGTCATCGATGAGCTCGGCGTCTTCGCGAAGGGCGGGGCGGAGGGCGTGATGGTCATGGCCGCGCCCGACGGCACGACCGTGACGCTGAAGGTGCTCGACGGCAGCCTGCGGGCTGCATCCATCGTCGCCCTGCGTCTGCTCGCCGACGCCGGCGCGCTCTCGCACGACGACGTAGACCGCGTCGCCCCGAAGCTCGACCTCGCCGTGCTCGGCCGCGGCGAGCCCGTCGGCGCCATCCGCCCCTCCTACGCCTGACCCCCGCCGCCGAGTACACAAAAACTGCACGCTCCGGAGGGAAGAAGCGTGCAGTTTTTGTGTACTCGACGGTGGGTGGGGGCTATTGGCGGGCCAGGCGCTTGGCTCGGGCGGCGGCGGTCAGCTGCGAGATCAGCACCACGAGGATCGTCAGGATGAAGACGGCGCTCGCGATCACGTTCGCCTGGGCCGGGATGCCACGAGAAGCCGCGATGTAGATGTACATCGGGAACGTGGTCACCGCACCGGCGTTGAAGTTCGTGATGATGAAGTCGTCGAAGCTGAGCGAGAACGACAGCAGCGCCGCCGACGCGATGCCGGGAAGCAGCAGCGGGAACGTGATCCGCCAGAACACGGCGTTCGGCGACCCGTACAGGTCGCGCCCCGCCTCCTCCAGGGCCGGGTCGAGCGACGCGACGCGCGCCTTCACCGTCACCACGACGAAGCTGATGCAGAACATCACGTGCGCGATGATGATCGTCATGAAGCCCTTGTTGACCCCGAGGCTGAGGAACTGCGCCGCGAGTCCGGCACCGAGCACGACCTCCGGGCTCGCCATCGGGAGGAACAGCAGGAGGCTGGTCTGCGACCGGAAACGGAAGCGGTAGCGCATCAGGGCGATCGCGATCATCGTGCCGAGCACCGTCGCGACCACGGTCGAGATGATGCCGATGATGATGCTCGCCATGAACGCGTCGCAGATCCCGGCCGCGTCGCACACGTTCGTCCAGTTGCGCAGGGTGAACCCGCGCCAGGCGATGTTGTTCTTGATCGCGTCGTTGAACGAGAACACGAACGTGTAGATGATCGGGATGAGCAGGAAGGCGAGCGCGAGGAACGCGTAGACGCCGAGCCCGATCCCCTTGTACCGCCGCCGGCCCTTGGTGGCACTGGGCGGGGTGCTCGTGTCGGTGGGTGTCGCCATCGTGGTCACAGCAGCTCCTCCGTCCCACTCCGTCGCACGTACACGCCGACGATCACGAGGATGACCGCCATCAGCACGACCGACATCGCCGCCGCCGTCGGATAGTTCTGCAGCACGAGGAAGTTGCTCTCGATGACGTTTCCGATCATCGAGGTGTCGGCGGCGCCGAGGAAGTCCTGCGATGCGTTGATGTAGTCGCCGGCCGCCGGAATGAACGTGAGCAGCGTCCCGGAGACGATGCCCGGCATCGACAACGGCACGGTGACCTTGCGGAACGTCGTCCACGGGCTCGCGTACAGGTCCTGTCCCGCCTCCAGCAGCCGGATGTCCAGCCGCTCGAGCGTGGAGTAGAGCGGGAGGCACATGAACGGGATGAAGTTGTACGTCAGTCCGAAGATCACCGAGAACGGCGTGCCGGTGATGTGCGCGTCCGGGGGCAGGATCGACACCGCTTTGAGCGAGCTGGCGATCCAGCCGTCATCGCTGAGGATGGCCTTCCAGGCGAGGGTCCGCAGCAGGAAGCTGATGAAGAACGGCGCAATGACGAGGGTCATCAGCAGGTTCTGCAGCACGGGACGTCCGCGCATCTTGACGCCGATGAAGTACGCCAGCGGGTAGCTGATGAGCAGCGCGGCCGCGGTCGCGATCAGGGCGTAGACGAACGAGCGCAGCACCTGCGGCCAGTACTCGGCGAGCGAGTCGGTGTAGTTGCTCCACTGGAACGCCGTCTGGTACTGCCCGATGTCGCCGTCGACCACCGGCGCCTGGAACGACGTGATGATCAGCGAGATCAGCGGGGTGAGGAAGAACAGGACGAGGTAGAGGACACCGGGGAGGAGCAGGACGAGCGCGATGCCGCTCTTGCGGCGGACCGCGGGCTCCTGATCCTGCGTCGGCGGCGCCCCCGTGAATGCGGCGAGGGCCATCTACGCCTCCTCCAGCTCCGTCAGCATCCGCTCGCGCGCCTGCGCGGCGATCGCCTGCGTGTCGGCGTCGTCGGAGAAGCGGCCGTCGGCCGGCGGCTCGTCGGCGAGCACGAACGTGTGCCCGGGGTCCCAGGCGACCCAGACCTCGGCGCCGAGGGCGGCGACGGGTCCGCTGGTGGTGTTCTGCGCGAAGACCACGATCGTCCCGAGACCGGGAACGTCGACGAGGTACTGCGTGCTCACGCCGCTGAACGACACGTCGGTGACGCGGCCGGGGCCGAGGCGGTTGGCGCCGGACGGGATGGTCTCCGGCGTCTCGTGCAGCGTCAGCTTCTCCGGGCGGACGCCGACCGTGACGTAGCCGCTGGTGCGCTGCGCGCGCGACCGGGGAACCTGGATGCGCTCCCCGCCGACGTCGACGCCGATCGTCTCGCCGCCGGACTCCTGCACAGGACCCGCGAACAGGTTCGACTGGCCGAGGAAGTTCGCGACGAACACGGTCGCCGGGAGCTCGTACAGGATCTCGGGCGAACCCATCTGCTCGATGCGGCCCTTGTTCATCACGGCGACCGTGTCGGCCATGGTCATGGCCTCCTCCTGGTCGTGCGTGACGTGCACGAAGGTCAGACCGACCTCGGTCTGGATGGACTTGAGCTCCAGTTGCATCTGCCGGCGGAGCTTCAGGTCGAGCGCGCCGAGGGGTTCGTCGAGCAGGAGCAGCGCCGGCCGGTTCACGACCGCTCGGGCCAGCGCGACGCGCTGCTGCTGACCGCCCGAGAGCTGCGCCGGGCGTCGGGCCGCGAGGTGGTCGAGCTCGACCAGCCGCAGCGCTTCGTGCGCCTTCGCGACCGGGTCGCCGATGCGGCGGCGGCGGAGGCCGAATGCGACGTTCTCGAGGATCGTCATGTGCGGGAACAGCGCGTAGCTCTGGAACACCGTGTTCACCGGGCGCTGGAACGGCTTGGTGCGTGTCACATCCTGACCGCCGATGAGGATGCGCCCCTCCGTCGGCTCCTCCAGTCCGGCGACCAGCCGCAGGGTCGTCGTCTTGCCGCATCCACTCGGCCCGAGCAGCGCGAAGAACGAGCCGGCCGGGATGGTGAGGTCGAGCTCCTCGATGGCGGTGAAGCCGGGGAACCTCTTCTTGATGCCTTCCAGGCGCAGGTCGGCGCCGGACTCGGCGAAAACTCCCTTGGCCATCAGGCCCCCAGGATCACTTTCTGGAACGCCGCCTGGTACTTCTGCTCCTCGGCCGGGGTGAGCGACCGGAAGATCTTCACCTTCGACAGCGTCTCCTCGTCGGGGAAGATCAGCTGGTTGTCCGCGAGCTCCGGGTCGATCTTCGTAGCCGCCTCCTTGGCGCCCTCGACCGGGGTGATGTAGTTCACCCAGGCGGCGACCTCGGCCGCCACCTCCGGCTGGTAGTAGTAGTCGATCAGCTTCTCGGCGTTCGCCTTCTGCGACGAGCCGATCGGGATGACGAAGTTGTCGCTCCACAGGGTGCCGCCGGCCTCCGGGATGGCGAACTGCCAGTTGTCCCCGGCCTCGGCGTTGAGCTGGGTGATGTCGCCCGACCAGCAGATCGCGGCGAGCGTGTCGCCCGACTTGAGGTCGTTGAGGTACGAGTTGCCCTTGATGTTGCGGATCTGCCCGTTGCTCACCTGCTTGGTGATGGTGTCGATCCCCTTCTCGAACTCCGCGTCGCTGAAGTCCTTCGAGATGTCGACGCCCTGCTGCATCAGGATGAGGCCCATCGTGTCGCGCATCTCGCTGAGCACACCGACCTTGCCCTTGAGGTCGGACTTCCAGAGGTCGTCGACCGACTTGAGGCCGCCCGGGAGCTTCTCCTTGTTCCAGCAGATGCCGGCGAAGCCGCTCTGCCACGGGAGGGACTTCTTGCGTCCGGGGTCGAAGTCGACGTCCTGGAGGTTCGCCACCAGGTTCTTCTTGTTCGGGATGGCGGACTCGTCGAACGCCTGCACGTAGCCGAGGCGGATCCACCGGGCGATCATCCAGTCCGTCAGACAGACGGTGTCGGCGCCGATGTCCTTGCCGAGGGCGAGCTGGTCCTTCACCTTGGCGTAGTAGGTGTTGTTGTCGTCGACGGCGACGTCGTACTTGACCTTGAGGCCGCTCTGCTTCTCGAACGCCTCGAGCGTCGGATACTTGCCCGCGTCGTCCTGGTCGAGGTACGCCTGCCAGTTGGCCCAGGTGAGGGACTTGTCGGTGGCCGACTCGTCCTTGGCCGGAGTGGGCTTGCCGCTCGCTCCGCCCGTGGAGCAGGCGGCGAGGGCGAGGGCCGCAGCACCGGCTCCCGCACCGGCGAGGAGGCCGCGCCGCGTGAGCTGCGACGCACGCGCCGACTGCACGAGCTGACGGATCATCGGGTCTTGCGGAAGGTTGCTCGGTTTCACTGGAGTGCTCCTTGGGGGATCGAACTCGGACCACGGGCGACGGCGCTTGGGCGGCACACCGATGTGCCGTCGCGGTGGACCCGATCCTGACACACAACCGTCGCGATCCGCATCAGAAAGTGGCCGGATCGTCCATTCGGAAACACAATCTTTACGAAATCCGTGCCGGATCGGTCGAATCGCCCGGGAAACCGCAGACCGGGTGTTCTGCCGCGACGAGTGGATGACGGGGGGATGCTGTCGAGCGGCCGCGCGATGCCGTCGCTGCGGAAACCGTCTGCGAGAGGGCCGTCCGTCCGCGAAATCAGCACCGCTTCATCCAGAATTCAGTCGAAATCCTCCGTGAACCCCGCTATGGTGAGAGCGAACCACCACGTCGAAGTGTCGAAGGAGCCCCATGAAGGTCGCGATCCCCCGCGAGATCAAGAACAACGAGTTCCGGGTGGCGATCACGCCGGCCGGTGTGCACGACCTGGTCGGCGCCGGTCACGAGGTCTTCGTCGAGTCCGGCGCGGGCGTCGGGTCGTCGATCCCGGACGAGCTGTACGCCGGAGCCGGCGCGACCATCCTGCCGGACGCCGCCGCCGCCTGGGCCGCCGGCGACCTGATCCTCAAGGTCAAGGAGCCGATCGAGAGCGAATACGGCTACTTCCGGCCGGGACTCGTGCTCTTCACCTACCTGCACCTCGCGGCCGACGAAGCCCTCACCCGTGCACTGATCGACGGCGGCGTGACCGCCATCGCCTACGAGACGGTGCAGCTGCCGACCCGCGCGCTCCCCCTGCTCGCCCCGATGAGCGAGGTCGCCGGACGCCTCGCGCCCATCGTCGGCGCCAACACCATGTTGAAGCCGAACGGCGGCCCCGGCCTGCTCGTCCCCGGCGTCCCGGGCACCCACCCGGCGGTCGTGACCGTGCTCGGCGGCGGCGTCGCGGGCACGAACGCCATCTCGGTCGCCGTCGGCCTGGGTGCGGAGGTCACGGTGCTCGACACCAACATCCAGCGCCTCCGCGAGCTCGACGCCCTCTACGCAGGCCGGATCAAGACGATCGCGTCGAACAGCTTCGAGATCGACAAGGCGGTCGTCGCCTCCGACCTCGTCATCGGCTCGGTGCTCGTGCCCGGTGCGAAGGCGCCGAAGCTCGTCACCAACGAGATGGTGTCGCGGATGAAGGCGGGCAGCGTCCTCGTCGACATCGCCGTGGACCAGGGCGGCTGCTTCGAGGACTCGCACCCGACCACGCACGCCGACCCGACGTTCACGGTGCACCAGTCGCTGTTCTACTGCGTCGCCAACATGCCGGGTGCGGTCCCCCACACCTCCACGTACGCGCTGACCAACGCGACGCTCCCCTACGCCCGGGCGATCGCGAACCGCGGCTGGCAGGAGGCGCTGCGGGCGGACGCATCCCTCGCGCTCGGCCTCAACGTCCACGACGGTCGCGTCACGAACGAGGGCGTCGCCTCGGCGCACGGCCTCGACTCCCTCCCGGTGGCCGACGCCCTCGCCTGAGCCCGGCCCTGTCTCTCTAGCCAACAGCTCCTGAGTTTTTCGCACGACACCCCGCGTGTCGCACCGAAAAACTCAGGAGCTGTTCGCTTTGGGCGGGGTCAGGAGACGTCGAACCAGTGGTCGCCGATTTCTACGCGGGTGCCGCGGGTGACGCGGTAGCGGCGACCGGCCTCGCACTGGCGGGCCACGCCGCCGAGGGGATGCGCGATCGTGCCGTTGCCGGAGTAGCGGTCGCAGATCCACAGTTCGTCGCCCTCGAGGCCGAACTCGAGGTGGGTCTTCGAGACGCTGCGCCCGGGGTCCGAGACCACCACGAGCTGGTCGATGTGCTCCCCCGGCTGCGTGATCGGGCGGCGGCCGATGAGCCCGGAACCCGACACCTCCACGACATCGCCGGTCGAGAAGCTCAGCGTGTACGCCCGCTGCGCCGGCTTGTGCGCGGGCGGGGCCTCCTCCACGGGCACGATGGTCATCGCCTGCGTCGGCGGGAGGCCGTCCTCATCCAGGAGGACATCCTCCGGAAAGCGTCCGGCGACCGCAGGGGCGGGCCGCGACTCGGCGAGGCGGTCGGAGATGATCGACGTGTCGGACGGACGCGGGTCGGCGATCTCGGGAGCGCGCACGCGGGAGGACGTGACCGAGCTGCCGCACAGCGGGCAGAACAGCGTGCCCTCGGCCAGCTCCGCTCCGCACACCCGACAGTTCATCGTTCCCGTCCCTTCCCGTTCCGTCTTCCACGGTAGCCGAGCGATCGCAGCGAGACGGCCGCGAGCAGCCGCTTCCAGCGCGTGTCGCGCTTCGCGAGTTGCGAGCGGAGCTCGTCGACCGCCTTCCAGACCGTCTCGGCCTCCGCGGGCGTCGGAGCGATGCCGCTGAACGTCGCCCGGTCGGCGACCTTGGCGAGCGCGTTCGCACGCGATCCGCCGATGGTGTCGGCGAACTCCACGCGCGTGGCGGCCGGCGGCGGATCGTAGCCGTGGTCGACGGCCGCGTCGGCGAACTCGCGCCACCCGCCGACGATGCGTTCGCGCGCCGTCGGCGCCGATCGGCGGATCGCGCGCCGCCGCCACTTGGCGGCGAGCACGGCGAGGAACGGCGATGCGACGAGCGCCAGGATGAGCAGCGTCCAGCCGACGACGATCAGCACGGCCAGGAGCGTCTCCAGCACCGGGTTCGGCTGCGGCTGGTTGGACGGGTCGACCTGGGCCTGCGGCGGTTCGTCGTTGCGCTGCGGGTTCTCGTCGACCGGCGGCTGCACGTTGGTCTGCGGCCGGGAGATCTGCGTGGGCTGATCGGGCTGCTTCGGCGGAACCGGGCGCACGGGCGGAGTGGGATCGACGGTCACCCAGCCGGACGTCGTCTGCACTTCGATCCAGGCGGAGATGTCCGATCCGACGAACGTCAGGTTGGACCCGGTCGCGTCCTTCGGCGCCACGAACCCGACGACGACCCGCGCCGGGAACCCGAGCTGCCGGGCCATGAGCGCGGCGGTGACCGCGTACTGCTCCTGATCGCCGAGCATGGGGACGTCGGTCAGCAGCTCGGTGATCCTGTCGGCGCCGTGCCCCGACCGGCTGGCGGGCTCCTTCGGGCCGACGCCGTGGCTGATATAGCCGTCCTGGGCGAGCCCGCGGAGGGCCGCCGCGAGCTTGGCGCCGGCGCCGTCGACTCCCACGGTGTAGTTCTGCAGTGCAGACGCGAGCTCGTCGGGGATGACGCGCGGGCGCGGCACGGAGTCGGTCCCCGGCTCGACCTTCTCGAGCTGGTCCGCCGTCAGCTGCGGCTTGACGACCGTCTCCTCGGTGTAGGTGTCGCCGCTCCGGAGCGCGGTGGTCACCGCGCCGGTTCCGGTCACGTTGTTGTAGAAGAACGCTCCCGCGAGTCGCTGGGCGTCCTCGCCGCTGAATCGCACCTGTTCCAGCTGACCGCTCCCGGGAAGCCACGGGCCGCGGTAGTCGCGCACGACCACGCTCGTCGTCGTGCGCTTGCCTTTCGTCGCGCCCTGGTCGATGCGGTACGGGACACGGGTGAACGATCCGGATGCGCTGGTCTCGTCGCCGCTCCCGACCGCGTAGGTGACGCCGTCGTACGTGTCGAGTGTCGCGATCCGCAGCCGCCGGTCGGCGGGGAGGCCGGTGACGGTCAGCATCGCCTGGTCGGCGTGCTCCGGCTCGAAGTAGGAGCGGAAACCGCTCAATGGGCTCGGGTACTCGCGCGGGTCGAAGGGCTGCTCCACCGCGGTCCGCGCGACCTGTCGCGCGCCGGCCGGCGGGATGAACGCCGCCGCCGCGATCCCGGCAGCGGCCGCGGTGATGAGCATCACCGTGGCGCCCGCCGTGGTCAGCAGGGCCGTCGAGCGCCGCTCCCGCCGTGACTCCACCAGCAGTCCACTCTGCTCCCGCAGCGACCGGATGGATGCGGCACGCCGTTGCAGCCGGAACCGGATCAGCCACGACAGCAGCACGACGAACAGTGCGAACAGCAGCGGAAGGGGCAGCGACGAGACCGACGATCCGAGCACGATCCCGGCGACGAAGAGCAGCGCCGGTGGGAGCGTCGCGAGCTCCGGCCGCGACGACCGGAGGGCGATGGTGACGGTCAGGACCGTGGCCACCAACGTCAGCAGGAACGCCGGGACGAGCAGCGCCTGATACGACCCGACCGGGATGCTGATGGTAACCAGCTGCTTCCAGCTGAGCCAGGTGCCCTGCACCAGGTCGACGAACCCCGCTCCGGTCGGCAGCAGACCGCCGGCGGTCGCCTCGGACGGCACGGCGAGCTGGACGCCGAGCCCCAGGTAGACGGCCGCGATCAGCCCGGCGACCGCGATGCTCGGGAGGCGGAACGCCCATCCCACCGCTGCCACGGCGGCCCCAGCCAGCAGCGTCACGGCCAGCATCAGGACGAACTCGGGCGACTGGTAGACCGGCCAGAACGACCACGCGCCGAGCGTGACGGCGACGAGCGCGAAGAGCACGTCGATCAGGACGGCGGCGGAGCGGCGGGCGGGCATCAGAGGGCCAGCCTTTTCGCGAGGCTGCGCTGGAGGTCCTCCAGGTAGCCGATGGTGAGCACGCTGAGGTCGGCGACCCGTCGCATCGACGGCACCGCGCCCTCGTCGCAGACGATCGCGACGACGTCCACGCCGAGCGGGAAGTGCCCGGCGGCGGCGCGCAACTGCGCGGCCGACGGCGTGGAACCGCAGATCAGGAAGGCGATCGAGATGCCTGCCGAGCCGTCGGAGGCGACCTGCGCCAGCTCCGGGAGCCGGAGGGCGGATTCGGCGGTCTCCACTCCCGACAGATCGTCGAGCAGCCGCCCGCGGTTGACCGTGCTCAGCCGCCGGGCGCTGAACACCATCCGCTTGGCGAAGTCCGGGGTCTCCGCGCTGGCGACGACCGAGACGGTCCGCGAGTCCTGCATCGCGCGCACGCCGAGCGACCCGGTGACGCTCACGGCCAGCTCGAACTCGTCCTCGGTGGCGTAGTCGGCGGCGGACAGGCTGAGCGCGACGAGGAGATGGCTGCGCCGGGTCTCCTCGAACTGGCGCACCATGTAGCTGCCGGTCTTCGCGGTCGACTTCCAGTGGATGTAGCGGCGCTCGTCGCCGGGGACGTACTCGCGGAGCGCGTGGAACGCGATGTCGCTGGCCGTGAGGTCGCGGGTCGGCGACCCCTCGAGGTCGCGCACGAAGCCGGTGCTCATGCTCGGGATGGCGATGGTGCGGGGATGCACGAACAGGTCGAGCGAGTCGGCCCAGACCACCTCGCGGCGGAGCAGTCCGATCGGGTCGGCGCGGACGGTCCGCACCGGACCGATCGGCACGATCCCGCGCCGGGTGGTCGGCACCACGAAGACGTCGGAGTGCTCTTCGCCCGCCGCGAGCGGCGGGGCGGCGAACTCGGCGAGTCCCTGCCCGACGGGCACCTCGACACGGACGCCGGGGAGACCGCGGCGCAGGGTGTTGCGCACGGCCACCTCGCCGGGCGCCCGATCCCCCACCACGACGCGGTTCGCCGGAAGCGAGAGCCCGACGTCGTACGCGGTGCGGCCGATGAGGTAGCCCGAGGCGACGACGAGCAGCACCAGCGCCGTCCATCCGGCCACCACCGCCTCCACCCAGCCGAAGACGTAACCCGCGGTCAGCGCGACGAGCGCGAGCAGCAGCATCGACCAGCCGAGCGCGGTGACCACCGCGCTGATCCGCCGGGCGAGTGTCGCGACCGCGCGCCCGGCCGTCGCCGACGTGCGGACGACCCACACGATCGCGTCGGCCAGGAAGCCATCGCGCTCCCCGACGATGCGGGCGCGCGCGTTGGTGAGCTCGGTCTGCGAACGGGTGACGGTGGTCACACGGCGGCCCGATCGCTCGGCGGCGGGGTCTCGATCAGCAGCTGGCCGATGAGGCTGGACGAGCTGACGCCCTCGAACTCGGCCTCCGGGTCGAGCACGAGGCGGTGGGCGAGCACGGGCTCCGCGAGGGCCTTCACGTCGTCCGGGGTGACGTAGTACCGGCCGGATGCCGCGGCCATGGTCTTGGCCGCGCGCAGGAGGGCGAGGGCGCCGCGCACGCTGACGCCGAGCCGGATCTCGTCGGCCGTCCGGCTGGCCTCCACGAGCCGCGAGACGTAGTCGTTGATCGTCGCGTCGACATGGACACCGCGGGCCATGGTGGCCATCTCGACGACCGTGGAGGCGGAGATGACCTCCGGAACGACGACCTCGTGCGCTCGGCGCTCGGACCCCTCGAGGATGCGCAGAGTCGCTTCGTGGTCGGGATAGCCGATGGACGCCTTCATCAGGAAGCGGTCGAGCTGGGCCTCCGGCAGCCGGTAGGTGCCCGCCTGCTCGATCGGGTTCTGGGTGGCGATCACCATGAACGGAGCGCCGACGGAGTGCCGTACGCCGTCGACCGTGACCTGCTGCTCCTCCATCACCTCGAGGAGGGCGGACTGCGTCTTCGGGCTCGCCCGGTTGATCTCGTCGGCGAGCACGATGTTGGCGAAGACGGGACCGCGGTGGAACTCGAATGCGCCGCTCCGCTGGTCGTAGATGTTGACGCCGGTGATGTCGCCGGGAAGGAGGTCGGGGGTGAACTGGACGCGGTTGGTCGTCCCGCGCACGCTCTCGGCGATGGCGCGGGCGAGCGAGGTCTTGCCGGTGCCCGGGAAGTCCTCGAGCAGCAGGTGCCCCTCGCTGAACAGCGCGGTCAGGGCCAGCCGGATCACGTGGGTCTTGCCCAGCAGCACCCGGTCGATGTTGGCGACGAGCCGATCGAAGACTCCGGAGAACCACGTCGCCTGCTCGGGGGTCATCGTCATGCTCCGGCCTCTTTCGGTTCGGGGCGCGGCCGGTCGGGCCGCTGGGAAGGGGATGCGGGCCGCACGGAGCGGCACATCTCATCAGTATGGCGTCCTGCACTCATTGCAGACTCGATCCCGGGTACGGCTGGCTGTACGTGTCGGACCCGCTGACCACGCGCACGACCAGCGTCGGCGACGGGTCGTTCGCCGGCGCCGTGCAGGACGCGGTCTGCCCGACCGGCGGCATGGGCAGCTGGGTCGTCCCGTCGCAGCTGTAGGTGACGGCGTCGTACTGTCCGGTCGGCCAGCTGGTCCAGGTGAACACGTGGCTGGCGGGGTCGTAGCGGCCACCGCCGATGGCGAGGCTCACCGCGACGCCGAGGTCCTGCGTCGCCGATTGGTCGGAGCAGAGCGGCGCGCTGTCCGTGTAGCTCTCGCAGACCCGGGTGATCCTGACGGTGAGCGGCATCCCGTAGTGGTTGCCGCCGGAGCCGGTGAGGACGCCGGACGTCCCCGCGAGCTGACCCGAGTCCACGACGGTGTTCCCGCTGAGCAGCTGATAGTCGAAGACCGGGTTTGAGCCGCCGCCCGCACGGTAGGAGATGGAGACGCCGAAGTCGACGGTGTCGCCGTTCTGCGTGCGTCCGGTGACCGCGATCTGGTTCACGTCGCCGGGCGCCTGGCGCGGAGTCGCACTCACGACGGCGGCGGGTGTGCAGCCCTGACCGTTGTAGGCGTAGACGATGAAGTTGTAGGTGCGGTTCGGGTTGAGCCCGTCGAAGGTCGTGCTGCCGCCCTGCACGCGGGTGAGGCCGCCGGTGCTGAGCGTCGGCTGGCCGTCCTCGACGCCGTCCACCCGGCAGAAGGTGGGATTGCCGCCCTGGAACACGGCGACGTAGTACGCCGTGATCGCCGTGCCGTTGTCGCCGAAGACGTTCGACCAGCTGAGCGTGGCGCTGGTGCCGTCCGTCGTGCTCGGGGTGGCGACGGGGGCGATGCCCGTCGTGGTCGGCGCCCCCGCAGGCACGCCGCTCCCCTGGCTCTGGTTCCAGGTGGTCCTGCCCTGGTAGAAGTCGTTGCGCGAGGCGACCGTGAAGCCGATCGCCGCGCCGTTCGCGATCCCCGGGTCGGTCACGTTGAGCGCGTACCGGGTGCCGACCGGATCGGTGCCCGGCACCTGGATGGCCTTCGTCACGCCGCCCACCGACACAACGTACGAGGTGATCGGGCTGGCCCCCGCGGCGTCGGCCGGCTTCGCCCAGGTGACCCGGAGGCCCTGGTCGAGCGGCGTCGACGAGAGGGCGGCAGGAGCGTTCGGCACCACATCCGACCACACCGGTTCGGCATACGTCGTCGGGTCCGAGAGTCCGAGTGCGTTCTTCGCGCGCACGCTGAAGGTGACGGAATTGGACGGCCCGTTGCCCGGTGTGGTGATCGCGCAGGTCGTCGTCGCGCACGGCGTGGTGGACAGCACCGCACCGGTCGACGCCGACGCCATAGTCACCTCGAAGCCGGTGATCGGCGAGTTGTTGAAGGCACCGGGGATCCAGGTGAGCGTCAGGCTGCGGTCGGCGATCGCGCTGATCTGCACGTTCGACACCGGAGCGGGGCGGTCCTGAACCGAGACCGTCACCGTTCCCCAGACGTACCGGTCCGGGTCGCCGGTCGCGTCGGCGACTTCGTACTGCAGCGTGGTGTCGGCGGCGGCCGCGGTCTGCGAGACGGTGATCTGGAGCTCCGAGTTGTCGGCACTCGGCGTGATGCTGACGCCGTCCGGCAGCCCGGCGCCGAGGCCGCGCACGGCGACGACGCGCAGCGGCTTGCCCGGGAACGGGTTGGTCGCGCCGTCATTGGCCAGCACATCCACCGTCGACGTCTGCCCGCGCGGCGCGATCACCCGGTCGGGCTGCGGACTCGCGAGCGGACGCGTCGAGGGCACGACCGAGATGTCGATGCGCCCGGCCTGCCCGGCGTTCACGGCATCCTTCACGCCGATGGAGAGCGACGGCCGCGTGCCCTTCTCGGCGTCGGCGGCCACGGTCACGGTCAGCTTCTGCCCGTTCAACGACGCGGAGACACCGGCGGGTCGCGGATCCTGGATGGAGTACACCAGCTCGCCGACGTCCTTGGCGTACGGGTACTTGGTCACCTTGGTCAGGTCGATCGTCTTCGTCTGGCCCGGCTCGAAGTCGATGAGCGCCCCGGTGAACACCGGCGGCTGGTTCTCGCGCGGCGTCACCTCGATCGGGAGCACGATCGTCGCGACGTTGCCGTCCGGGTCGGTCGCGCTGGTGCCGTCCGTCACCTGGAACGAGATGGAGGCCGGCCCGAAGTACCGTGGCGACGACGTGAACTGGAGGGTGTCGCTCCCGGCGACCAGGTCGTCCCCGTTGGCGTGGGTGGCACGCACGGTCGCGGCGTCGGTCAGCCGTACCTTCCGGTCGCCGACGGCCACGATGTAGTCGTTCAGGTGGATGGTCAGGGTCTTCTCGCTGACCACCGTCAGTTTGGGCGCACCCCGCTTCAGCTGGGGCAGGGCGTCGTTGTAGCCGGGCACTCGCACGAACCCGTAGGCGACGACGGTCTCGTCCTCCGGGTTGGCGACCCGGAACGGCACGATCTGGCTCTTCGCGCCGATCGCGATCCGGATGCGCTTCGACGAGGTGACCTGCGCATCGCTGGTGTAGCCGGGCACCAGCGACAGCTTCAGGCTCGAGACCGGTCCGTCGGCGAAGAACACGTTGGCCAGCACGTTCACGTCGACCCGGTCCTTGCCGAGGATGTCGGAGAGGCCGAGCGTCGTGTCCGAGACGACGGGACGGGCGGGAGGCGCGTTCTTGTCGACCGTGAGCCGCAGGAAGGCCTGGCTCGTGCCGCCTCGCTCGTTCTGGATCGTGTAGAGGAAGCCGTAGGCGCCCTCGGCCTGCGGCGCGGTGACGGTGACGACCTCGCCGCTGATCTTCGCCTTCGCCTTGCCGTCGAGCGACGTCACCGCCGTGACGCTGAGCGGGCTGCCGTCGGGGTCGCTGTCGTTGGCGAGCACCTGCACCGACAGGGTCCGGCCCGGCCGGGCCGTCACGTCGTCCTCGACCGCGATGGGGTTGCGCGCGCCCTCGACCCGGGCGGCGATACCCACGCGGACCGTCCCGGTGGCACGGGCTCCGAGCGCGTCGACCACGGCGTACGTGAAGGTGTCGGTGCCTGCCGCGTAGTCACCGGCCTGGAAATCCATCCAATCGGGCCCGGACGCGATCACGGCGCCCTTCTGCGGGTTCGTCTCCTGGCCGATGAACTGGACGGAGTCGCCGTCGGGGTCGATCCCGGACAGCGGGACGGTGATGCGGACCGTGTCGCCGGCGAGCACGCGGGCGGTGACGGTCTTGGGCACGGGCGGGTTGTTGGTGGCGGCGTCGCGCTCGCGCACCGCGATGGTCGCCTCGGCCGTCGCCCACTGGCCGTCGGCGCCGTAGACCTTGTACGCGGCGGTGTAGTTGCCGGGCTTCCCAGGCGCGAGGTACCGGAGATGGTCGCCGCTGGCGAACAGCAGCCCGGCGCCGCTCGGCAGCGGCGTGGCCAGCGTCGGGTCGAGGGTGAGCTTGTCGCCGTCCGGCTGCACGTCGTTGGCGAGCACGGGGATGTCGACCACGTCGTTCACCCGGACCGAGACGCTGTCGGGAGCGGCGATCGGCGGTTGGTGCACCGTCAGCGGCGGGAGCTGGACGACGGTGACCGTGCCGGTCGTGTCGGCCAGGCCGTTGCTGAGCCGGTAGTGGAAGTCGACGGGGCCCTCGAGCGGTCGGCTCAGAGTGACGCGGAGGGTGCGCTGCTGCAGCACCTGGACGCGGACGCCGGTCGCGGCGTCCGGCTCCGTCACCCCGGTGACGAGCAGCACGCCGCCGGACGGGTCGATGTCGGTCGCCAGGACGTCGACGTCCTGTGTCGACTGCTCGCGGATGAACGCGGTGTGCGGCACCGCGATCGGTGCGGTCTTGGCTCCGGGCGGCGCCTTCACCTCGACCCGGACGACGCCCGTCGCCGTCACGATGCCGTCGGTGACCGAGTACTCGATGTTGTGCGTCCCGGCCTGGTCGGACTCGAAGCGGAAGGTTCCGCCCTGATAGTCCGGCGTGATCGTCGCGTCCGCCTTGGTCGGGACGGTGCTCAGGCGAACGGTGCCGTTGCCGCCGCGCACGTGGTCGAGCGGCGCGACCGTCACCTCCTGCCCCTGATAGGCCACCACGGCGAAGGGATCGGCGATGATCGGCACCTGGCCGGGGGCGCGCACGGTGACGGCGAGCAGGCCGGCGGCCTCTGCGCGCCCGTCCGAGAGCGTGAGAGCGACATCCTTCACCCCCTCGCCATCGCCGTGGTCGGAGTAGGCGACCTGGCCCTGCGGCGTGAACGTCACGGTGTCCGGAGCGGGGACGGATGCCCCGGCGAGGTAGAAGGAGTCGCCGTCGGGGTCGTAGCAGTCGCCCAGCACGGGAGCCGACACGCGGCCTCCGGACTGCACGACGGCCTTCGCGTTGCGCACGCACACCGGTGGGCTGTTCTCGGCCGAGGTCCGCACCGCGACGGTCACGTGGGCTGTCGCGGTCCCGCCGCGGCCGTCCGAGATCGTGTAGTCGAAGGCGATCGTCCCGGTGGCCGTGTCGGGGAGGGAGAGCTGGAGCTGCTGGTCGGCGTTGGTGAGCTCGATCGTGCCCTGGTTCGACGGCACCGCGGTGAACGAGTCGATCGTCAGCACGTCGCCGTTGGGGTCGTAGTCGTTCAGGAGCACCGGCAACGGCGTCACGCGTCCGGGCCGGGCACCGAAGGAGTCGGCGACGGCGACGGGAGGCTGCTCCTGCTTCTCGTACTGCGGAGCGTCATCCTGTTTGGTCTGGTTGACGAGCTCCTGCGTGGTCTTCTTCGACACCAGCTCGTCCCAGTTGTCGATGCGGGCGTTTCCGCTCTGCACCGCCCAGGAGACGCCGGAGCGGGCGTCGTTCAGCACGACGCGGTCGCCGTTCACACGGAAGCCGAGCACGGCGCCGGACGGCACATCCTTCAGGGTCGACCGCTCGCCCGAACCCGACGCCGACCCCGACGCCGAGCACGACCGCCAGGCCGTCCCGTCGTTCCAGGCGGCGTAGGTGCAGCCGTCGACCGTCACCGGCGCGGCCGGCGCACCGGACTGCCGGGCCAACGCACGCGTCGCCGACCCGCCGTCGAGCGGCACCCGGATCAGCCCGGCGGTGGAGGCGATGAACACGGCGTCCCCATCCGCCGACGGCTGCTGCAGCACCGGATCGTCGCCCTCGGGCAGGAAGGCGGCGAGGCTGACCGTCCGGCCCTCCATCGACAGCGTGCGCGCCGACGGGTCGAGCAGGGCCCAGTGGCCGCCCACCGAGGTGAGCGAGACATCCGCTCCATCGCCCCGCGTGCGCAGAGTCTCGGTCGTCGTGGACGGCTCGGCGCCGTCGAGGGCGACACGCACCAGCGCACGGGTCGACGGCTGGTACGCGAACAGCACGCCGGACGGGTCCATCGCCGACACCGCGCGGCCGCCGAGGTCGATCGTGGCCGCCGAGCCGGAGTTGAAGTCCTCCAGCTGGTCGACGCCGGTCAGCCACAGCTGGCCCGTCGTCTGGGACAGCAGCGCGACGTGGCCGTCGGCCAGCGACACCTGCGGTGCACGCGGCGGGAGCGCGACCGACTTGCCGGCCTCCGCGGTGGCCGGGTCCACCACCGCGACCGTGTTCGCCTCCCGGTCGAGCAGGAGCACGTCGGTGCCATCCTGGACGACGTCGAGCGCCTCGCCGGTGCCGGCCACCACCGAGTTCAGCTTGTCGATCTCGGTGTTCGCCCGGCCGAGCGACTTCTTGGCGTCGCTCGCGACCCAGACCGAGGCGTCATCGAGCCGCAGGTGCTGCGCGCTGTAGCCGCCCGAGACGACGGCGAGCGTCGTCACCAGAGCGGCCACCGCCGTCCCGCTCACGGCTGTTGCCGCGATGGACTTGTGCGCGGCGAGCCAGGAGCCGATGGCGCCGAGGCGGGTCACGTCCCGCCCGTCCCTTCGACGCATTTCTGCCCGCTCGGAGTGCCGGTCTTGCCGTCGCGGTTCACCGTAACCGTGACGCAGACGGTCTGACCCGACTTCGCATCCACGCGGAACTCGGTCGCATGCTGGCTGCTGGGCGGCTGGTCATCGACCGTGACCTGGTACGTGTCGCCCTCCTGCAGCCCTGGGTCGGTCCAGGTGAACACGATGGTGCTGCCGGTCACGCGGCCGCTGAGGTCGCGGACGGTCGGGATGTCGTCGCTGGCCCCGGCCCGGACGAGCACGATGGAAGCCGTCACGGCGAGCACGACGACGAGCACGGCGCAGGCGACGAGCGAGAGCACGAGAGCGCGCGAGGTCTTCGACGGGGCGGCCTGTTGCGGCGTCTGCGCGCTTCCGCTCTCGCGGACGACGGTCCGGGTCGGTGCGCGGGTGACCGTCGCCGAGGCAGGGGCCGCTCGGCGGCGACGGCGACGCGCTCCGGGGTCGACGGCCACCACGCCCTTCACGCGGGTGCGGTCCTCCGGGTCGCCGGCCGTCGCCAGGGCCCAATCGTCCATGGCGACCTCGATGGGCGTCTGCGGCAGCCCGAGCTCGCTCTCCACCGCCTGCAGCTCGCGGATGAACTCCAGCGCGCTCCTCTGTCGTTGGGAGGGGCGGCGCGACATCGCGCGCATCAGCACCTGCTCCAGCCGCGGCGGGACGTCGGCCCGCCCGATCGGGAGGGGCCGGCTCTTGGTGATGCGCTGGATGAGCTCGGCGGACGTGTTCTCCTTGCCCGGCACCTCGAACGGCGAACGCCCGGCGAGCAGCGAGTACAGGGTGGCGCCGAGCGACCAGACCTCGCTCGCGATCGTCCCGCTCGTCTCGTCGAGCAGCACCTCGGGAGCCGACCACGGGATGGAGAGGCCGATCGCCTCGGTGACGTCGGCCTCACTCAGGGTGGCCGCGATGCCGAAGTCGCTCAGCACCGGGTGACCGTAGGCCGTGCTCAGGATGTTGGACGGCTTGATGTCGCGATGCAGCACTCCCGCCCGGTGGGCGGTCTCGACCGCGCTGGCGATGCGCACGCCGGTGCTCAGCGCCTCCGGCACCGACAGCGGCTCGGTGCGGTACCGCTGGCCGATCGCCGCCGAGCAGAGCTCCATGACCAGGTACGGCCGCCCGTCGGAGGAGACGCTGGCCTGATAGACGGTGAGGATCGAGGGATGCGTGCTCAGCTGCGCCATCAGGTTGGCCTCGGCCTGGAACATCTGCTTGACCTGGCTCGTGACCACCTCGGCGAGCATCACTTTGACCGCCACCTGACGTCGCGGCATGTTCTGCTCGTACAGGAAGACGTCGGCGAAGCCGCCGGAACCCAGCACCCGGACGTAGGAGAAACCGGGGAGGTTCGGCGGCTGGGACGGCAAACGCCGGGCCATCGGCTCCTCCCGTTCGTCGATCACGCCTTCGCCGCTGCGAGGCGTCTGACAATTGTAGGCAGCCGGATACCGCCGCCGACCGGCCCGGACCCGCACTGGGGACAACTCGATTACCCCCAAGTCGGGGGGCAGAATCAGTGGCGGCGAGCGGCCCTGCGGGAGACGCCTTCGCGGTGCGCTCCGGACTCCGGGGTCGCCAGCACGTCGACGACCACGACGGTCACGTTGTCGCGCCCGCCGTTGCCGAGTGCCGCATCCATCAGCTGCTGCGCCGCATCGAGCGGAGAGGAGCCTTCGCCGAGGAAGTAGCGGATGCCGTGCTCGGTGAGCTCCTTCGTCAGGCCGTCCGAGCACACCAGCAGCCGGGAGCCGGCGACGATCGGCAGCAGGAAGTAGTCGGGGACCGGGTCCTCGTTGAATCCGACCGCGCGCGTGATGACGTTGCTGTGCGGGTGCACCTCGGCCTCCGCCGGGGTGATGGCACCGGCATCCAGCAGCTCCTGGACGATCGAGTGGTCGACGGTGAGCTGCTCCAGCGTCCCGTCGCGGTAGCTGTAGACGCGGGAGTCTCCGATGTTGAACACCAGCCAGTACGGGTTGCCGTCGACCAGCGTGAGGGCGATGCCGGTGACCGTCGTGCCCGTTCCGAGGTCGGTCTGGCCCACGCCGCGGGTCATGTCGTCGACCGCCGAGCGGAGCGCCTCGGTGAGGGCGAGCTCTCCGACGAAGTCGGCCTTCACCTTCTCGGCGAGACGCGTGACCACCGCAGTACTCGCGAAGTCTCCTGCGGTGTGGCCGCCCATCCCGTCGGCGACGGCGAAGATCGGGGACCGCGCGAGGAGGCTGTCCTCGTTCACGCTGCGGCGATATCCGGTGTCGCTGAGGGCGGCCCAGGAGAGGCTGATGCGGGCGTCGGGATCGCCGGGGACAGCCACGGTGTGGCGTCTGCTGCTGCGACCGATCTGGGTCACTCGCGTCCTTCGTCTCTGCGGGCGGTGATCTCGATGATATTACCGTCGCCGATCTCCACCCTCGCTCCGGCGAGCACGACGGACGACTCCCCCGGCCGCAGCCGCTGCGCGCCGGTGGGACCGGTCACCACGGTCCCGTTCGTCGAGCGGAGGTCGGTGACGACGACCGCGTCCCCCGACTGCTCGATGCGGACGTGCGTCGACGACACCTCCTGGCTGGGCGACGGGACGGTGACGAGGCGCGGCTCCACGCCGGAGTCGACACGCTGCGGGGCCGGCCGTCGACCGATCAGGACGGGCACGTCGAGCGCGATCGTGTCCCCCGACGGCAGGCGGGCAGCGAACGTCGCGCGGGGCGGCGGCAGCACCACCGGCTCCGTCGGCGGAGAGACCTCATCCGTGCGGATCGTCAGCGGCCCAGCGGGCGCGACCGGCGTGTCGCGAGCCGGGGCGATGATGGCCGGAATCGCGGGTTCGTCGATGTCGACAGCGCCGGGGAGCTCGTGCGGGGCGGGATGCGCGGCGGGCGGCACGATCTCCGAGTCAGCTCCGGCATCCCCGGCGCCCGCGTCGCCGGCATCGCCCGCGCCTCCGGCTCCCCCGAACAAGCTGGAGCTCTGATTGCGGTCACGGATGATCGTCTCTTCCGCGGCCGGTCCCGTCACGGCTGCGGCCGCGACCGGAGCCTCCCGGCTGCGCTCGGCGCGCTCGATCGGCTGCAGCGTCCAGGTCAGGAGCTCGCCGTCGGTCACCCCGACCCGCAGCGGTAGCGACCCGATGGAGAGCCGGGCGACCGGTCCCGTCGGCGCGTCGTCGCCCTGCAGAACCAGGCCCGTCACGGTGCGGAACTCGGCCAGCACCCACGGCTGGACGCCTCCCGCCGAGAACCGGCGTGCACCGCCGACCGAGAACACGTCGACGGCGGCCGAGCCGCGCACCACCGCCGTCACGGTGACTTCGCCCGCGGCGTTGGGCTCGGCGATCTCCGCGACGGCGAAGGAGCGGACGCTGTCCGGCCCGGCGAGCGGGAAGGCTCCAACGACGGATTCGATGGTCGCGAGCTCGGAGTCCGCCAGCCAGTACACGGCATCCACGATCTCGTCGGAGGCCGTGCTCTCGACCGCGGCCACGAACCGGCGACCCGCGATGAGCAGCCACCGGGACGGGCCGGCCGTCGGCGCATACCGGATGAAGCCGCCAGTCATCGTCGGCTCCTCCTGGTCGTCCGTGTGCTCCCCGGCGGCCGTCGGCCGCCGGTCGCGCATTGCGCTGGTCGATGCGAGTGTAGCCCGCCGTTCAGACTCCGGTCGCCACCAGCCGGAACGTCGTCCCCGCGCACTCTTCCGCGTCGGGGCCGACGGGGATGACCGTCCCGGCCGGCACGGCCGGATCTGTGGACACCGTCACGCGGCCGTGCTCGTTGACGAGCGCCAGCGGCCGGTCGCTCGCGAGCATGGCCGGGAGCAGCTCCCGCTCGAGGCGCTTGACGTACACATCCACACCCACGACGCCGAGCATCCGCCCGTCGTACTCGACCGGCGACGTCACCGTGACGATGTAGTCGCACGCGCACAGGTGGTCAACGTACGGGCCGGTGATGTGCGTCCGGTGCGTCGACTGGGGGACGCTGTACCACTCCAGCGACCGGAAGTCGCGCAGGTAGTCGGAGTACGAGCGCGCGGCGAGGTCGAGCTTCGAGGGCGCCCGTGTCGCGCCGAACACCGGGTTGTCGTCGAGCGGACCGAGCCACCAGCAGAACCGGACGTCGGTGCCGCCGGTCAGTTCGGGCGCGGCGACGAAGCCCGCGCCGATGAGCAGCGGGTCGTCGGCCGCGAGGGCCGGAAGCACCAGTGCGGCGACCCGGTCGTCGAGCGAGGTCGCCCCGGCCGGCTCGTCGGCGAGAATCGCCTCGCGCCATCCGCCGAGGGTGTCGTGGATGCGCGCAAAGAGCTCCGAGACCCGGACTGCCGCAGTCGGGACCGTCGACACGGCCGCCGTCGTCGTCTCAGCCATCGATCGTCCTTCCCCGCTCGATCCGCGCCTTCGCGGCGAGCAACCATCGGGCCACCTCATCCAGCAGCCCGCTCACCCGGGCACGAGCGGTCGCGGCGTCGCGCGCGGCGATCGCCTCGGTGACCTCCCGAGCGGCGGATGCGGTCGCGGCACGCAGCGCCGGGTCGCGCATCCCGAGCCACAGCAGGGGACCGAACTCCGCCTGCAGCCGCAGCTGCTCCCGCACCAGTCGTGCGGACTGGCTGAGCACGGCGAGCTCGAGCAGGAACCCGCCGGCATTGCGCCGCGCCTCGGCGGGCGCGGAGAAGTCCGCGGCCGCTAGCCAGGAGCGCAGCCGGTCGTCGTCGGCGGGTGTTGAACGCTCGGCGGCGCGGTCGGCGCACCCAGCGGCGATCGTCGTCACGTAGACCGCGAGGTCGCTGAGCTCGACCTGCGAGAGCCCGCGCAGCCGCGCGGACAGAAAGGTGTCATCGGCTTCACCGGGATGCACGATGAAGCTGCCGCCGTCGCGCCCGCGCCGCGTCTCGACGAGCCCGGCTTGCCGGAGCATCCCGAGCCCCTCCCGCGCCGTCACCAGCGCAACACCGAAGCGGCGGGCGAGCTCGGCCTCGCTGGGGAGGCGCTCGCCGGCCCCCAGCACCCCGAGCACGATCGCATCCGTCAGCCGCCGGGCTACCTGCTCCGCCCGTCCCGCGTCGTCGAGCTGGGCGAACACGGCGTCGCGCGCGCCCGGCGCCGCGCGGCCGGTCCGTGCTGCTTCGCGCGTGGAGGTGGTCACCCGTCCACGATAACGCGATCGAATCATTCGCTATAGGATGAATTCGTGTCGAGCGAAGGAGCGAGCATGGCCGACGACCGCGGCCCCACCCCCGAGAAGCCGGAGGCGGGTGTGCTGAGCGGAGTCCGCGTGGCCGACTTCTCGCGCGTGCTCGCCGGGCCGTACGCCACCATGATGCTGGCCGACTTCGGCGCCGACGTGATCAAGATCGAGAGCCCCACCGGCGACGACACCCGTGCGTGGCGTCCTCCGGTGGACGACGCGGGCGAGTCCACGTACTTCGGTTCCGTCAACCGCAACAAGCGCTCGGTCGTCTGCGACCTCTCCACCTCCGACGGGCTCGCGACAGCGCGTCGCCTGGCGAGCACGGCCGACGTCGTGATCGAGAACTTCCGGCCGGGCGTCATGGAGCGCTTCGGCCTCGACGAGCAGACCCTTCGAGAGACGAACCCGCGGCTGGTGTTCTGCTCGATCACCGGCTTCGGGCGGGAGGCAGGTGCCGCACTCCCCGGCTACGACCTGCTCGTGCAGGCGGTCGGCGGGCTGATGAGCATCACCGGCGCGCCCGACGGCGAACCGAGCAAGGTCGGCGTCGCCGTGGTGGATGTGCTGACCGGCCTCAACGCGTTCTCCGGCATCCTGCTCGCCCTCCGCCAGCGCGACGCGACCGGGCGCGGCTCCCGGGTGGATGTGGACCTGCTCGGGTCGCTTCTGGCCGCCCTCACCAACCAGGCGTCCGGCACGCTCGCGACCGGACGCTCCCCCGCCCGCCTCGGCAACGCGCACCCGAGCATCGCGCCGTACGAGCTGTTCCGGGCGGCGGACCGCGAGCTCGTCGTCGCCGTGGGCAACGACCGCCAGTTCGCCGCGTTCGCCGGCGTCCTCGGCCATCCCGGACTCGCCGACGACGAGCGCTTCGCCACCAATGAGGCGCGCGTGCGCGACCGCCACGCGCTGCGCGGCATCCTCGAACCGCTGCTGGCCTCGCGGGCTGCCGCCGACTGGGTGGATGCGCTCACCCGTGCCCGCGTCCCGGCTGGACTCGTGAACGACATCGGCGAGGCGTTCGCGTTCGCCGAGTCGCTCGGGCTGGAGCCGGTCGTGACGAGCGTCGACCCCGAGACCGGGCGCACCTCGCGCCAGCCGGCGACGCCCATCCGGCTGGACACGGCCCCGGCTCTCCACCGCACCCCGCCCCCGCTGCTCGGCGCGCACGAGGCGCGCTGGACGGATGCGCGCTGAGCGGCCGAGCGCTGAGCGGCCGCACGACCACCCCCACCTGAATCACCCCCGAAAGGACCGACCGTGACGACGACCCTCGACGACGCGTTCAGCATCGACCACCTGCTCACCGACGAGGAGCGCGGCTGGCGTGACCGTGCGCGCGCGTTCGCGACCGAGCGCATCCGCCCGGTCATCGAGCAGGACTTCGAGGACAAGCACTTCCGCCGCGAGCTGGTGGCGGAGCTCGGCGCACTCGGCGTGCTCGGCATGCACCTGAAGGACGAGGGATGCGCGGGCGCCGGCGCCGTCAGCTACGGTCTGGTCTGCCATGAGTTGGAGGCCGCCGACAGCGGCTGGCGCACGTTCGTCTCCGTGCAGGGCTCCCTGGCGATGAGTGCGATCTCGAAGTTCGGCTCCGATGAGCAGAAGGCGGAATGGCTGCCGCCGATGGCCCGGGGCGAACGGATCGGCTGCTTCGCGCTGACCGAGCCGGAGGGCGGGAGCGACCCGGCCGCCATGCGCACGACGGCCCGCCGCGACGGCGACGACTGGGTGCTCACCGGCGTCAAGCGCTGGATCGGGCTGGCCGCCCTCGCCGATGTCGCCGTCGTCTGGGCAGCCACCGACGAGGGTGTCCGCGGCTTCCTGGTGCCGACGACCACGCCCGGGTTCTCCGCGACCGCGATCGACGGAAAGCTCTCGATGCGCGCCTCGGTGCAGTGCGATGTGGTGCTGGAGGAGGTCCGCCTCCCCGCTTCGGCTCTCCTCCCCAGAGCGCGCGGCCTCTCGGGTCCCTTCTCGTGCCTCAACGAGGCGCGCTACGGCATCGTGTGGGGTGCGATGGGCGCCGCCCGCGACTGCCTGGAGGTCTCGATCGAGCGCGCGACGACGCGCGAGGTGTTCGGCCGCCCGATCGGCGCGACCCAGCTCATCCAGGAGAAGCTGGCGAACATGCTGGTGGAGTACGAGAAGGGGATGCTGCTGGCGCTGCATCTGGGCCGCCTGAAGGAGTCGGGGCGGCTCACCCGGACGCAGATCAGCGTCGGCAAGCTGAACAGCGTGCGCGAGGCGCTGGCGATCGCCCGCGAAGCGCGCACCATCCTGGGCGGCGACGGCATCACGAACGCCTTCCCGGTCATGCGTCACATGGCCAACCTGGAGTCGGTGCGCACCTATGAGGGCACGGACGAGATCCACACGCTCGTGCTCGGCCGGGCGCTGACCGGGCTGGCGGCGTTCGCATGACCGGGATCGCGGGCGTGTCCGCGACCGCCGTGGCCGATGCGGCGGTCGCGGCCACCCGTGCCGCATCGAGCCCCACGACCCGGGAGGAGCGCGCCGGATGGCTGGAGGCGCTGGCCGACGCCCTCGACGACGACCGGGCGGAACTCGTCCGCATCGCCCAGGAGGAGACGCACCTCTCCGCAGCCCGGCTCGACGGAGAGGTCACGCGCACCGCCGCGCAGCTGCGGTTCTTCGCGGGGGTGATCCGTGAGGGCGGGTACCTCGAGGCGGTGGTCGAATCGCCCGACGCGTCACTCATCCCGCCGCGGCCGGACCTCCGCCGCATGCTGCGCCCGCTCGGCCCGGTCGCGGTGTACGCGGCGTCGAACTTCCCGTTCGCGTTCTCGGTGCTGGGCAATGACACCGCGTCAGCGCTGGCGGCCGGCTGCCCGGTGATCGTCAAGGCGCACCCCGGCCACCCCCTGCTCTCCCGCCGGACGGCCGCTCTCGCCACGCGCATCCTCCCGCCCGGCTGGTTCGCGCTCGTCGAGGGGATGGACGCGGGCACCGAACTGGTCCGCCACCCGCTCGTGCGCGCGGCCGGGTTCACGGGCTCGACCCGCGGCGGCCGGGCCCTGTACGACCTGGCCGTCTCGCGCCCCGACCCCATTCCCTTTTACGGGGAGCTCGGCAGCATTAACCCGGTCGTCGTGACCCGGACCGCCGCCGCGGAGCGCGCAGACGCGATCGGGACGGGCCTGGTCGCCTCCTTCACCCGCGACGCGGGTCAGTACTGCACCAAGCCGGGACTCGTCCTCGTGCCGTCCGGCGGCGGCGTGGAGGAGGCGGTCCGGAACGCGCTCGGAGACGCGTCGTCGAGCCGTCAGCTGACCGCCGGGATGACGGCCGCCTTCGCCGACGGCGTCGCCGCATTCTCGGCGCGCCCCTCGGTCGAGGTGCTGCGCGGGAATGCTGCCGACGGCGCGTCCGCACCGACCGTCGTGCTTGTGGACGCCGACACCTTCCTGGCCGAACCCGCACCCTTCCTCGCGGAGTGCTTCGGACCGGTCACCGTGCTGGTCCGCTACGACGACCCCCAGCAGCCGGCGCTGGTCGCAGCGCTGGAGCCGTCCCTCACCGCGACCATCCACCGCGGAACGGAGGAGGACGTCACCGCACTGGCAGCCGCTCTCTCCGCCGTCGCCGGCCGCCTCCTCTTCGACGACTGGCCGACCGGTGTCGCCATCGGCTGGGCGCAGCACCATGGCGGTGGCTGGCCGTCGACCACCGCGAGCATCCACACCTCGGTGGGCGCGACGGCCCTCCGCCGCTGGCTGACCCCGATCGCCTACCAGGACGCCCCGCAGGCCGTGCTCCCGCCCGAACTGCGCGACGGCAACCCCCTCCGCATCCCGCGCCGAGACTCCTGACCCGCCGCCCACGCCAACAGCTCCGGACTTTTTCCGCCCGACACGCCGCGGCGGGGGCGAAAAAGTCCGGAGCTGTTGACGGGGGTCAGGAGGATGCGCCCCCGGTGACCGACGCGATCCACTGGCGGGTCGCGGGGTACCAGACGTTGTAGCTGCGCGATCGCGTGGTCGGTCCGCAGGTCTGCGGGGTGATCCCCCAGGCGACGCCGACCAGGCGGTCTCCGGCCGGCGTCTCGATGATGTCGGGGCTCCCGGAGTCCCCGTAGCAGTTCCCTTCCGTGCCCGTGGCTCCCTTCGCCGTGAACTCCCAATACGGGCTCGCCCAGTCGATTCTGAAGCGGCCCTCCGTGAGGCGCTCGCCGCTCCCCTCACCTGCGCCCACGCTGATATAGGTGTCGCCCGCCACGAGCGGTGCGTCGGCCAGCGGAACGGTCGCGATACCCGGCGTCGCCGGCACGCGGATCAGCGCCATGTCGACGGTCGGATGCCGGTACGCCTGGATACCGTGGAGGGTGACCGGACGACCCTCGCCGGCCCTGGTCCATCCCGCCGTCACGACGACGTCGCGAGCGTCCCCCTGTGCGACGCAGTGGCCGGCCGTGATCGCCCACTCCGTGCCGATCATCGCGCCGCCGCACACGCCGGCAGGCCCGGACACGGTCGCGAAGTAGGGACGCTCGCCGACCGCAACCGGCGTCCCGCCGATCAGGGCGCCCGCGGGCGCGGACGGCGCGAGAGCCACGACGAGGGCGCCGGCGACAGCCGCCGCCACGGCAGCCGCACGCACGCACCGGCGCACACGGGAGCGAGAGGACAGGGTGCTGGAGTTACGAGAGAGAATCACCCGGGGAGTCTAGAGAGCACACGCGTTGTGATAACGCGCTCTGACCTAAATTCCGATGTACGACATGACGTGCTTGATGCGCGTGTAGTCCTCGAAGCCGTACACCGACAGGTCCTTCCCGTAGCCGGAGTGCTTGAACCCGCCGTGCGGCATCTCCGCGACGATCGGGATGTGCGTGTTGATCCACACGCAGCCGAAGTCGAGCCCCTTGGCGAACCGCATCGCCCGGCCGTGGTCCTTCGTCCAGACCGACGACGCCAGCCCGTACTTCACGCCGTTCGCGTTCGCCAGCGCCTCCGCCTCGTCGGTGAACCGCTGCACCGTCTGCACCGGTCCGAAGATTTCGTTCTGGACGGCCTCGTCGTCCTGCCGGAGCCCGGACACGATCGTCGCCTCCCAGAAGTAGCCGCGGTCGCCCTGGCGGTTGCCGCCCAGCTCGACGCGGGCGTGGTCGGGCAGCCGGTCGACGAATCCCGACACCTGCGCCAGCTGGTTGGCGTTGTTCAGCGGACCGTAGAGGATGCCGTCCTCCCGCGGAGCGCCGGTGCGCGCGTTCTCGCGAGCGTACTGCGCGAGGGCCGCGACGAACTCGTCGTGGATGCCGTCCTGCACGAGCAGGCGGGTCGCCGCCGTGCAGTCCTGACCGGCGTTGAAGTATCCGGCCGCGACGATTCCGGCGACCGCCTTCTCGATGTCGGCGTCGTCGAACACGATCACGGGCGCCTTGCCGCCGAGCTCGAGGTGCACCCGCTTGAGGTCGAAGGAGGCCGCACGCGCCACCTCCATGCCGGCCCGCACCGATCCGGTGATCGAGATCAGCTGCGGGATGGGGTGCGCGGTCATCGCCGCGCCGGTCGTCCGATCGCCGAGCACGACGTTGAGCACGCCCGCCGGCAGGAACTCGGCGGCGACCTCCGCGAGCAGCAGCGTCGACAGCGGGGTCGTGTCCGACGGCTTCAGCACGGTCGTGTTGCCCGCGGCCAGAGCCGGGGCGAACTTCCACACCGCCATGTTCAGCGGGTAGTTCCAGGGCGTCACCTGACCGACGACGCCGATCGGCTCGCGCCGGATGAACGAGGTGTGCTCGGGCATGTACTCCCCCGCCGACCGCCCCTCGAGATTGCGGGCGGCCCCGGCGAAGAAGCGGATCTGGTCCACCGACAGCAGGATCTCGTCCTCCACCAGGGTGGCACGCGGCTTGCCGGTGTCCTGCGACTCGGCGTCCGCGAACTCCTCGGCCCGCGCCTCCATCGCGTCGGCGATCCGGAACAGCGCGAGCTGACGTTCGGCCGGCGTGGTCTGCCCCCACGTCTGGAAGGCGCGCTCGGCGGCGGTGTACGCGTCGGCGACATCCGCCTCGGTGGAGACCGGCGCGGTGGCGTAGACCTCCTCCGTCGCCGGGTCGATCAGCGGGATGCTGCCCGTGCCGCGCGCTTCAACGGAGCGGCCGTCGACGAAGTTCCGGAGTTCGCGTGCTGAGGAGTCGGGAGCTGAGCCTTCACGAGCAGTCATGGCGGTTAGCCTACTGATTTCGTCAGCGAAACGGTCAAATTCGTGCGGAATCGCTTGCCAGACATCCAATCCACTGACAGAATCGCTCCATGAGTACCCCTCGGGCAGCGAACGGCCAGAAGGCTGCGGTCATCGACGACGTCTCCAAGGCGATCATCGAGCAACTGCAGGCGGACGGCCGCAAGTCGTACGCGGAGATCGGCAAGGCCGTCGGTCTCAGCGAGGCGGCGGTGCGCCAGCGTGTGCAGAAGCTGACCGAGTCGGGCGTGATGCAGATCGTGGCCGTGACCGACCCCATGCAGCTCGGCTTCTACCGTCAGGCGATGATCGGCGTGCGCTGCACGGGCGACACGCGTGCGGTGGCCGACAAGCTGGCGGCCATGCCGGCGGTGGATTACGTGGTGCTGACTGCCGGCACCTTCGACATCCTCGCCGAAGTGGTGTGCGAGAACGACCTCGACCTCATCACGATGCTCAACTCCGAGATCCGGACGCTGGAGGGCGTGCTCTCCACCGAGACGTTCGTGTATCTGAAACTCCACAAACAGTTCTACAACTGGGGAACGCGATAACCATGACGACAACCGTAGAAACGTTCGGCGAGCCGATCGCGGCCGAGGAGGCGGCGCTGCAGGCGAAGGCGCGCGACCACCTCTGGATGCACTTCGCCCGCCAGTCGGTGATGGAAGAGGGCCACGGCGTCCCCATCATCACGCGCGGCGAAGGCCACCACATCTGGGACTCGCACGGCAAGCAGTACATCGACGGGCTCTCCGGACTGTTCGTGGTGAACGCGGGCCACGGCCGCAAGCGTCTCGCCGAGACGGCGGCGAAGCAGGCCGAGCAGCTGGCGTTCTTCCCGATCTGGTCGTACGCCCACCCGAACGCGATCGAGCTGGCCGACCGGCTGGCCTCGTACGCGCCCGGCGACCTCAACCGCGTCTTCTTCTCCACCGGCGGCGGTGAGGCGGTCGAGACCGCGTTCAAGCTGGCCAAGTACTACTGGAAGCTGCAGGGCAAGCCGACCAAGCACAAGGTGCTGTCGCGCGCCGTGGCGTACCACGGCACCCCGCAGGGCGCCCTCGCGATCACCGGCATCCCGGCCATGAAGGAGATGTTCGAGCCGCTCACCCCCGGCGGGTTCCGCGTCCCGAACACCAACTTCTACCGTGCGGGCGAGATGGGCGCGCCGACCGACGACATCGAGGCCTTCGGCGTCTGGGCGGCGAACCGCATCGAGGAGATGATCCAGTTCGAGGGTCCCGACACCGTCGCGGCGATCTTCCTCGAGCCGGTGCAGAACTCGGGTGGATGCTTCCCGCCGCCTCCCGGGTACTTCCAGCGCGTCCGTGAGATCTGCGACAAGTACGACGTCCTCATGGTCAGCGACGAGGTCATCTGCGCGTTCGGCCGTATCGGCCACATGTTTGCCTGCGATGAGTACGGCTACGTCCCGGACATGATCACCTGCGCGAAGGGCATGACCAGCGGGTACTCCCCCATCGGCGCCACGATCATCAGCGACCGCATCTACGAGCCCTTCAAGCACGGCAACACGTCGTTCTACCACGGCTACACGTTCGGCGGTCACCCGGTCTCGGCCGCGGTGGCGCTGGAGAACCTCGACATCTTCGAGGAGGAGCAGCTCAACGAGCGCGTCCGCGAGAACTCCCCGCTGTTCCGCGCCGAGCTCGAGAAGCTCCTCGACCTGCCGATCGTCGGCGACGTCCGGGGCGCCGGCTACTTCTTCGGCATCGAGCTGGTGAAGGACAAGAACACCAAGGAGACCTTCAACGACGACGAGTCGGAGCGTCTGCTCCGCGGGTTCCTGTCGAAGGCCCTGTTCGACGCCGGCCTGTACTGCCGCGCCGACGACCGTGGAGACCCCGTGGTGCAGCTCGCCCCGCCGCTCACCATCGGCCCGAGCGAGTTCGTCGAGATCCGCCAGATCCTGGAATCGGTGCTGACGGAGGCCTCGAACCACCTGTAAGACCCCCAAAGGACGAATCCGGGACTGCTCACGCGGTCCCGGATTCGCGCCTTAACGAGAAGGAGCGCAATGGACTACCGCACGGTCGGCTTCTGGTTCGACTCCATCGCCGCCGACGAGGACGGCTTCCGCCCCCGGCCCGGCCTCGACGCCGATGCCGATGTGGATGTCACCATTGTCGGCGCCGGTCTCACCGGCCTCTGGACCGCCTACTACCTGCAGGAGCGCGACCCGTCTCTGCGCATCCTGCTGCTGGAGAAGGAGGTCGCCGGTTTCGGTGCGTCCGGCCGCAACGGCGGCTGGTGCTCCTCCCTTTTCCCGTGGTCCGCCTCGAAGCTCGACGCGCGGTACGGCCGGGATGCGGCCGTGGGCATGCGCCAGGCGATGGTCGACACCGTCGACGAGGTCGGGCGGGTCGCCGAGACCGAAGGCGTCGACATCGACTTCGCTCGCGGCGGCACGGTGACGTTCGCCCGATCGAAGCCGCAGGTCGCGGCCGCGCGCGCCGAGTTCGAGGAGTCGGAGCGCTACGGCGTCGACCGCGTGGCGCTGTGGGGCACGGAGACGGTCCGGTCGCGGTTCGGGGTGCGGGATGCGCTGGCCGCGACGTACACGCCGGCGTGCGCGCGCATCCACCCGGCCAAGCTCGTGCGCGGTCTCGCCCGGGTCGTCGAACGCCGCGGAGCGACCATCGCGGAGGGCACCGAGGTGCTGTCGTGGGACGCCGGGACGGTGCAGGTGCGCTCCGGCGGTTCCGCGCGCACGGTCCGAGCGGGCACCGTGGTGAACGCGACCGAGGGATACGGCTCGCAGCTTCCGCAGGTGGGCCGCCGCATCCTCCCGCTCTACTCGCTGATGATCGCCACCGAGCCGCTGCCCGACGCCACGTGGGAGCGCATCGGCATCGAACACGGGCAGACGTTCACCGACTTCCGGAACCTCATCGTCTACGGGCAGCGGACCGCCGACAACCGGTTCGCGTTCGGGGGCCGCGGCGCGCGGTACCACCTGGGGAGCGCCATCCGGCCGGGACACGACCGGTCGCCGCGCGTGCGCGACCACCTCATCCACACGCTCTACGACCTCTTCCCGGACGCCGCGGGGGCCAGGATCACGCACCACTGGGGCGGACCGCTCGGCGTTCCACGCGACTGGCACGCGAGCGTCGGATACGACCGGGATGCGCGCGAGGCCTGGGCGGGCGGTTACGTCGGAGACGGGCTGAGCACCACGAACCTGGCCGGGCGTACACTGGCGGACCTGCTCACCGGATCCCGCACCGACCTGACCATGCTGCCGTGGGTCGGGCACCGCTCACCGCGGTGGGAGCCCGAGCCGCTCCGATTCGCCGGGGCCAACGCGGGCCTCGTCGCGATGGAGTCCGCCGACCTGGAGGAGTCGGTCACCCGTCGCGCCTCCGTCATCGCGCGCACCCTCTCCCCCCTCATCGGCCACTGACCCGCCCCCTCTCAAACGCCTCCGCCCACCGTCGAGTCCGCAAACTTTGCACGCACGCGTGGCGCGTCGTGTGCAAAAAGTGCGTACTCGACGGTGGGCGGAGGGGCGCTGGGGGCGGGGGCGCGAGGCGCAGGGGTCAGGAGGCGAGGACGGCCTGGAGCTCGAGGGTGATGGTGACCTCGTCGCCGAGCAGCATGCCGCCGGTCTCGAGCGCGGCGTTGTAGGTGAGGCCGAAGTCCTCACGGTTGATCTTGGTCTTCGCGGTCGCGCCGGCCTTGTAGTTGCCGTAGGGGTCCTGGCCGAAGCCGCCGAAGTCGAACTCGAAGGTGACGGGCTTGGTGATGCCCTTGATGGTGAGGTCGCCGTCGACGAGGAACTCGCCGTTCTCGTGGCGCACGCCGGTCGAGACGAAGTCGATCGTCGGGTGCTCCTCGGCGAGGAAGAAGTCGCCCGTGCGGAGGTGCGCGTCGCGGTTCTTGTCCTTGGTGTTGATGGAGGCGACGTCGGCCTTCGCGGTGACCTTCGACTCGAGCGGGTTCTCGGCGGTCACGAAGGTGGCGTCGAAGTTCTCGAAGACGCCCTTCACCTTGCTGATCATCAGGTGACGGATGCTGAAGCCGACCTCGCTGTGGGCGGGGTCGATGGTCCAGGTGCCAGCCTTGTAGCCGGGGATCTCGATAGTCACGGTGTCTCCTAGAAGTCGCGCGCCGGGCGGCCCATCCGCCCCGCGTCGAATACATGCAAGCGTATGGACTCCCGGACTATTCCGCGATTCGCGAAAAAAGTTGACGCGTCACTCTTCTACAGCGAGCGACCGGCGCAGCTCCAGCAGCTTCAGCGCGTCCGCGTCGATCTGCGCGACCGGGATGCGTCCCTGCTGCACAGCCGTGACGACGGCATCGATGAGTGCATCCGGATCACCTCCGGCCGGCAGCACGTCGAGCACCATGGTGTTCCCCGCCGCGATCGCCTGCGCCGCGTTCTCCCCCGGGTCCTGGTACTGCGGCAGCCCCGTGTCCTGCAGCATCCGCAGATCGTCGGTGATGCTCGCGCCGCGGAACCCGAGCTCGTCGGTCAGGATGCGGTGCCAGGCCGCCGAGAGCGACGCGGGCGCCGCATCCACCTGGGTGTAAGCGAGGTGCCCGAACATGACCAGTTCGGCGCCGGCGGAGATGCCCGCCTGGAACGGCGGGGCGTCACGCGTCGACCAGTCCTGCTTGCTGAGGCGGTCGACGGCACGGCATGGTGCGAGTCGGCCTCGCTCTCGCCGTGGCCGGGGAAGTGCTTGAGCGTGCTCAGCACCGTCCCGCGCTCCCCCGTCACCGAGGCGGCGACACGGGCGGCCGCCGCGCCAGGCTCCGTCCCGAACACGCGGTCGGCGATGAAGGAGGCCGGGTCGGCGGTGACGTCCGCGACGGTCCCGAAGTTAACGGAGATGCCGGCCTGTTTCAGGAGCGTCGCGCGCCGGGCGAAGGCGTCGCGCGTCGCCGCCGGGTCCTGGTCCCGCAGGGTGTCGGCGCCGGGCTGATCATCCCAGCCGAGGCGCGTGACGTCGCCGCCCTCCTCGTCCACACCGATCAGCGGAGGGAGGCCCGGGTCGGAGGCCGCCATGGCCGCCGTCTGCGCGGCGAGCTCGGCGGGGGTCGACGGGATGTTGTCGCCCATCAGGATCATGCCGCCGACGCCGTACCGGTCGACGTATCCGCGCAGCGCCGCCGGGTCGGTACCGGGTGTGTGCAGCATGAACAGGCTCGCCACCTTCTGCCGCAGGGTCAGGTTGGCGAGGCGCTGCCGGGCATACGCTTCGACCGGGTCGACGGTCGGCGTCGGCGACGGGGGCGGAGCCGCGCCCGCGGTGTGGGTGGCGCCTATCGTGTGGGCAGGAGCGGCGCCCACGCATCCGGTCAGCCCCGCCATCAGCAGGGTCGCCGAGAGCGACACGGCGACCACCGCGGCCGTCCGGCGTCGGGCTGCGCGCATCCCTCGATGCTAACCCAGCCGTCTCATCCCTTCACGGCGCCGCCGAGCCCCGCGCTCCGCAGGAACAGGCCCTGGAACACCAGGAACAGCACGATCGGGATGAGCGTCGAGATGGCCAGGGCGGCCAGGTACACGTCCAGCTGGATCGCCGCCTGCAGCGTGGGCAGCCGCACCGACAGCGGTTGGATGGCCGGGTCGCGCAGCACGAGCAGCGGCCAGAGGTAGTCCTTCCACGCCGCGATGATCGCGAACACGGACACCACACCCAGGATCGGCTTCGACATCGGCAGCACGATCGACCAGAACAGCCGGAAGGGCCCCGCCCCGTCGGTCCGCGCCGCTTCGAAGATCTCCCGCGGCAGGTTGTCGAAGAACCGCTTCACCAGCACGACGTTGAAGGCGCTGGCACCGGCCGGCAGCCACACCGCCCAGAACGTGTTGATGAGCGACTGGCCGAGCAGCGGCGGGTTCAGGATGGTCAGGTACAACGGAACGAGCAGCACCACCGAGGGCACGAACAGCGTGGTCAGGATGAGGCCGTACAGCACCTTCCCGTACGTGGGCCGGAGCACGCTCAGCGCATACCCGGCCGTCGTCGCCACCAGGATCTGCGCCGCCCACGAACCGGCCGCGACCCAGATCGTGTTCATGAACTGCACGTCGATGTGGACCGTCGACCACGCGGTCGACAGGTTCGCCCAGTCCACCCCGTTCGGGAACAGCGCCATCGGCGTGCGGAGGGTGTCCTCCGTCGGCGTGATCGCCGACTTCGCGAGCCAGAGCAGCGGCCCGAGTCCGACGATCACGAGGACGACGAGCAGGGCCCCGTGGACGACGCGCGCGCTCCACCGCACACCGGGTTTCCGGCGGTCGGAGATCGAGAGGATGCCGCGGTCGCCCGCGTCCTCCCGCCCACGTCGCCGGGTCCGCTGCCTACTCTCCGGCTCGTGAGGAGCCGGCGCGAGGAGCTCCTGCGCGTTGGCCGCCGCCTCGCGCGGCAGCTCGGTCGAGGTCGTCAATTCTGGCTCCAGGACTTGGTGAGGCGGAAGTACACGAGGGACAGCACGGCGAGGAACGCCGCCAGCATCAGACTGAGCGCGGTGGCGGCGCCGTAGTCGCCGCCGAGCGAGTTCTGGAACGCGTACCGGTAGATGAGCAGCAGGATGGTGACGGTCGAGTCGACCGGGCCGCCGCCGGTGAAGAGGAACGGTTCGAGGAACACCTGCGCCGTGCCGATGATCTGCAGGATGAGCGTGATCAGCAGGACGCTGCGCAGCTGCGGCAGCGTGACGTGCCAGATCTTGCGCCAGATGCCCGCACCGTCGACCTCGGCCGCGTCGTACAGCTCCGGCGCCACTCCGGTGATCGCGGCCAGGTAGATGATGATCGTTCCGCCCGCCGCGGCCCAGGTCGCCTCGACGACGAGAGACGGCATCGCCTGCGTCGCCGACTGGATCCACGGCTGCGGAGGGATCCCGACCCAGCCGAGGATCGTGTTGAACACGCCGTCCGGGCGGGCGTCGTAGAAGAACTTCCACAGCAGCACCGCCACCACCGGCGGTACCACCACGGGCAGGTACGCGAGCGCGCTGTACAGGCCCTTCGCGCGCTTCACCTCGCTCATCAGCACCGCCGCGATCAGCGGGATGGGGTACCCGAGCAGCAGCGCGAGGAAGGCGAACCAGGCGGTGTTGCCGACCGCCGTCCAGAACAGCGGATCGTTCACCACCTGCACGAAGTTGTCCCAGCCGACCCAGGTGGGCGCGCTCACCAGATTGGTGTGCTGGAAGCTCATGACGACGCTCCGCACGATGGGCCACCAGGAGAAGATGCCGAAGATCAGGAGCATCGGCAGCAGGAACAGCAGGGAGCTGAGGCCCCCGCCGCGCACCCAGGTCAGGGGTGTGCGGCGGGGACGGCTCAGCTGTCGATCGTGTGTTGTCACTTGTCTGTGTTCGTCACTTGTTCGTGTTCGTCACTTGTCTGCGTCGACGAGCTTCTGGATGTCGCTGTCGACCTTCTTCAGCAGCTGGTCGATGTTCGCGTTCTTGTCCGTCAGCACGGCCTGGACGACGGAGTCGAGCGCGCCGTACAGCTCCTGCGTGTGCTTGTTCGGCTCGGGAACCAGGTTGGCGTCGAAGATCTTGTCGGTGAACGGCGCCACGTTCTCCTGCGGCACGTTGATCTCGCCCGCGATCCACTCCATGTTCTGGTCGTACGTGGCCTTGTCGAAGAGCGGCAGGGTGGGAACGCCGACCGGCTGGTTGGACTTGACGAGCACCTTCGCGTCGGCGATCGCCTGATCCTTGTCGAGCAGCTTCTGCATGTAGTAGAAGTCGATCCACTTGACCGCGGCTTCCTTCTGCGCCTGCGATGACTTCGGGCTGACGGCCGCGACGTTGCCGCCGCCGAGGACGCCGGCATCACTGTTCGACGAGTCGATCGGCAGCATCGTCAGTCCGTAGTTGGCCGGGTCGACGTTGTTCTGCTGCACCAGCGAGGTGAGCACATCGGATCCCGACGGGTACATGGCGATCTGCCCGGCGCCGAACGCCTGATTGATGCCGCTCCAGTCGAGCAGGAAGTTGCTGCCGACCGAGTCGTCCTCCCAGCGGAGGTCGTGCAGCCACTGCAGCGCCTCCTTGGTGACCGGGTTGTCGCTGGTGACCTTCGTCTTGCCGCCGTCGGTGGTCTCCATCCGGCCGCCGCGGGCGTACACGGTCGTGATCAGCTGCCAGCCGCCGGTGTTGCCCTGCGTCATCTGCATGTAGCCGGCGACACCCGGAACCTTCTCGGAGATGGTCTTGGCGGCCGAACGGACCTCGTCCCAGGTCGTCGGCGGCTTGTCCGGGTCGAGCCCGGCCTTCTGGAAGATCTCGCGGTTGTACGACAGTCCCATGGCGTACGGGCCGTACGGGATGCCGTAGATCTTGTCGCCGGACTTCGCCACCGCGAGCACCTTCTCGTTGAACTTGTCCGCGTACGGCAGCTTTTTCACCTCAGCGGTGATGTCGGCGAGCTGACCCGCCTGGAGCAGCGACTGGGAGTCGGTGAACGGAACGTTGAAGACGTCCGGGAGGGTTCCGCCGGCGAGCTGCGTCGCGAACGTCGGCCCCGTCCACTGGTACTCCTCGGACTTGATGTCGATGTTCGGGTTGGCCTTCTCGAACTCCTTGACCCGGTCGTCGAAGGCCGTGAACGCAGCCTTGTCGCTGCCCGGGATGAGGCTGGCGACGGTGATGTGGACCTTCCCGTCGCCGGAGTCGCCGCCGGATGACGAGCATCCGGCAAGGAGCCCCGCTCCGGCGAGGGTGACCGCGGCGACCGCCGTGATCCTGAGTGATGACTTCATTGTCTGGACCCTTTCGAGTGATGGTGCAGTGCGTGGATGGTGCAGTGCGTGGATGGTGCGTTCAGGTGGTGAGGTGCCCCGTCGGCCGGTGCTGCGTCCGCAGCCAGACCGTCGAGTCGGGTGGCAGCTTCCCGTCGACGAGCGGACGGCTGCTGAGGAGGATCGCCTGGTGCTCCGGGAGGTCGACCGGAGCGGCGGAGAGATTGGTGACGTTCGCGAACGCGGCGCCGCGGGCGAAGGCCAGCACACCGTCCGGCGCATCCAGCCAGGTCAGCGGTCCGTCGCCGAGGCCGGGCTCTGCGCGGCGGATCCGGAGCGCCTGCCGGTAGAGCCACAGCATGGAGGCGGGGTCGCTCTGCTGCGCCTGCACGGTGAGCGCGGCCCAGCCGGCCGGCTGCGGCAGCCACGGCTCGGCCTCGGCGCCCTCGGGGCTGAAGCCGAACGGCGGCTGCGTCCCCCGCCACGGGAGTGGGACCCGGCAGCCGTCGCGGCCGGGGTCGACGCCGCCGGAGCGCTCGTGCATCGGGTCCTCGCGGAGCTCGTCGGGAAGGTCTTCGACCTCCGGCAGCCCCAGCTCGTCGCCCTGGTAGATGTACAGCGAACCGGGCAGCGCGGCCGTGAGAAGCGCCGCGGCGCGTGCCCGGCGCGTCCCGAGGGCGAGGTCGGTCGGGGTGCCTTTGCGCTTGGTGGCGAAGGCGAACGAGGAGTCCTCGCGACCGTACCGGGTCACCGCTCGGGTGACGTCGTGGTTCGAGAGGACCCACGTGCTGGGAGCGCCGACCGGCGCGTGCGCCGCGAGGGTCTCGTCGATGGATGCGCGCAGCTCCACCGCATCCCAGGGCCGGGCCAGGAAGTCGAAGTTGAACGCGGTGTGCAGCTCGTCCGGTCGGAGGTACAGTGCGAACCGCTCGATGTCGGGCAGCCAGATCTCGCCCACCAGCACCCGGGTTCCCGGATAGCCGTCGGCGAGGGCGCGCCAGCCGCGATAGATGTCGTGGAGCTCGTCGCGGTCCTGGTTGGGATGCTCCCCCGCCCCGGGATGCTCGGGCACCTCGGGCAGCGCCGGGTCCTTCACGAGCAGGGCGGCCGAGTCGATGCGCACTCCGGCGACGCCGCGGTCGAACCAGAACCGCAGGATGTCCTCGTGCTCGCGCCGCACATCCGGGTGGTCCCAGTTGAGGTCCGGCTGCTGCGGGCTGAACAGGTGCAGGTACCACTCGCCGGGCGTCCCGTCGGGGTTCGTCGTGCGCGTCCAGGTGTCTCCGGAGAAGTTCGACGGCCACGATGTCGGCATCTGCGAGCCGTCGTCGCCGCGGCCGGGCCGGAACCAGAAGCGTTCGCGCTCGGGCGATCCCGGGCCGGCGGCGAGGGCCTCCTGGAACCAGCGGTGCCGGTCGGAGACGTGGTTCGGCACGACGTCGATGATGGTGCGGATGCCGAGGGCGAGCGCTTCGCCGATCAGCGCCTCGGCCTCGGCCAGGTCGCCGAATGCCGGGTGGATCCGGCGGTAGTCCGCGACGTCGTAGCCGCCGTCGGCGAGCGGCGAGTCGTACCAGGGCGTGAACCAGAGCGCGTCGACGCCGAGGTCGGCGAGGTACGGCAGGTGCTGCCGCACGCCTGCGAGGTCTCCGACTCCGTCGCCGTTCCCGTCCGCGAAGCTGCGCGGGTAGATCTGGTAGATCACCGCGCTGCGCCACCACTGCGGGTCGTCGGACGGCGGTGTGGATGCGGCACGCGCCGTCGCACCGGCGCTCGCCGGCTGCGGAGCGGCGACGGGTGCGGCGGTGCCGCCGTCCATCACGGTGAGATCCACGCTGAGCCCTTCGGTCATCTGTCGTCGCGACGGACACCGCGGCGCCGTCGTCGTTCACCGAAATGTAGCTAGTTCAACAGAATGACGCAAGAACTCAACAATACGTAATTCATTTGCGCACTTTTGCGTGCGCTTGCGGCTCAGCTCGCGTGCGGAGCGGGCCCGGTGGAACCGCGCACCACCAGTTCCGGCTCGAAGAACAACTCGTCGCGGATGGCCGAATCGCTCGAGATCTGGCGGAGCAGGAGCTCGATGATCGTGCGTCCCATCGGCTCGATCGGCTGCCGGATCGTGGTCAGCGGAGGCTCGGTGCAGTTCATCAGCGCGGAGTCGTCGTAGCCGACGACGGAGACGTCGCGCGGCACCGACAGCCCGGCGCGCCGCACGGCACGGATCGCCCCGAGCGCCATCGGATCGCTCGCGCACACGATCGCCGTGACGCCGGCGCCGAGCAGCCGGGTCGCCGCCGCCTGGCCCGCCTCGAGGGAGTACAGCGAGTGCACGACGAGGGACTCATCCAGTTCGTCGCCCCACTCCGCCGTTACCTGGCGGGCCGCCGCGAGTTTGCGCTGCGACGGGATATGGTCGCGCGGCCCCAGCAGCAGCCCGATCCGCTCATGGCCGAGCGACCGGAGGTGCGTCAGCGCCTGGGTCGTGGCCACCGTGTCGTCGCACGAGACCGTGGCGAACCCGAGCGAGTCGACGGGGGCGTTCACGAGGACGGTCGGGAGGTGCAGGTCGGTCAGCCGGCCGTAGTGACTGTGATCCGCATCCTGCTGGGCATAGGCGCCGCCGACGAAGACCACGCCGGAGACCTGCTGCTGCAGCAGGAGCTCGACATAGTCGGCCTCCGAGATGCCGCCGGCGGTCTGCGTGCAGAGCACCGGGGTGTAGCCGTTCTGCGCGAGCGCTCCCCCGATGATCTCCGCGAAGGCGGGGAAGATCGGGTTCTGCAGTTCGGGGAGCACGAGCCCCACGAGCCGAGCGCGCTCTCCGCGCAGCTTGGTCGGCCGCTCGTAGCCCAGCACATCCAGGGCGGTCAGCACCGCCTGACGGGTGGCGTCCGACACTCCCGGCTTGTCGTTGAGGACGCGGCTGACGGTGGCCTCACTGACACCGACCTTGCGCGCCACTTCGGCGAGTCGTTTCGACATGACCACAGTGTACGCAAATCCTTGCAGATCAACGCAAGTAGTTTGCAGTCCGGCCCCGGGATACGATGACGGCATGGCGAAGAAGGTGCTCTCCCTCCTGCTCGCCAGTCACCCAGGGCCCACCGTCGTGGTCACGGTGATCGCGACGCTGCTCGGCGTCGGCCTCGGCTATCCACCCGGCCGGCTGGTGATCCTCGCGCTGGCCGTGCTCTTCGGCCAGCTGTCCATCGGCTGGTGCAACGACTGGTTGGATGCGGCCCGCGACCGCGCGGTGGAGCGCAGCGACAAGCCTGCGGCGCGCGGAGACGTCTCGGTCCCGACCGTCCGCGTCGCCGCCTTCGTGGCGCTGGCGGCGGCGATCCTGCTGACGATCCCTCTCGGGCCCGGGGCGCTGATCGCCCACGTGGTCGCCATCGCCGGCGGTTGGGCGTACAACCTGGGGCTGAAGGCGACCGTCTTCTCGTTCGTCCCGTTCGCGGTGTCGTTCGGTGTGCTGCCCGCCATCGCCACCCTCGGTCAGGAGCAGCCCGCACTGCCGCAGTGGTGGGTGTTCGCCGCCGGCGCTCTGCTCGGCGTCGCCGCTCACGTCACCAATGTGCTCCCGGATCTGGAGGATGACGCGCGCACCGGCATCAGCGGGCTCCCGCACCGGCTGGGCGCGCGGCTCAGCGGCCTGCTCGCTTTCGCGGCGCTCGCGATCGCGACTCTGCTCATCACGTTCGGCCCGGGTCTCCCTGTCCGCCCGCTCCTCATCGTCGGCCTGGTGATCGGCCTCGCGGCGACAGTGACCGGCGTGGTCCTGCTGTTCCGGCGGAGTCCGACGCGCCTCCTCATGCAGCTGATCATGACGTGCGCCATCGTGGACGTCGCCATGCTCGCCCTGACGGGTCAGTCGGTCACGGTCTGAATCTTGTCGGCGACCGGCGCCTTGTTGCGGATGCCGATCGCCGACACCACGCCGCCGACGAGCAGCAGCGCGGCCGCGGCGATCATCGCGCGATGGAGTCCCTCGGTGTCGAGCGTGCCGCCGATGATCATCCCGGCGGCGGCGACCGCGAGCAGTCCGGCGATGCGCGACACGGCGTTGTTCACGGCCGACGCGATGCCCGCCTGTTCCGGGTGGATGGCGCCCAGGATCGCGCTCGTCAGCGGCGCGACGGTGATCGACAGGCCGACGCCGAACAGTAGGACGGCTGGCAGCAGGGTCGTCCAGTAGTCGACGTCCGTCCCCATCATCAGCAGCCAGAGGAAGCCCGCGGAGGCGATCATCGGCCCGACCGCCATGAACAACCGGGGCCCGTAGCGTCCGGCGAGCCCGCCGAACAGGCCGGAGAGCAGCAGCATGCACAGCGTGGACGGGATGAACACGAACCCGGCGGCGATCGCCGAGAACCCGGCCACCTGCTGCAGGTAGAGCGTGACGATCAGGGGGCCGAACGAGAGCGCCCCATAGACGAAGAACGTCGAGACGTTGCCGACCCAGAAGTTGTGGACGCTGAACAGCCCGAGCGGCAGCATCGGCTGCTTCACGCGCGTCTCCACGATGAAGAACGCCACCAGGCTGAGGATGCCGACCACGAGCGGGATCCAGACGCGCGGATTGCCCCATCCATACGTCCCCTGCTCGATCAGGGCGAACACGGTCCCGGCGAGACCGACCGATCCGAGGATCGCACCGGCGTAGTCGACGCGGCCGCCCATCCCCTTGTCCTCGCCCTTCAGGGTCATCATGAGGATCAGCGTGATCGCGATCGGGATCACGTTGATGACGAACACCCACCGCCACGACAGCGTGTCGACGAAGATGCCCCCGACCACCGGGCCGGCGATCATGGCGACACCGGTCCACGCGGTCCAGCGGCCGATCGCCTTGGCCTGGGCCGGGCCGTCGAAGCGGGAGATGATGATCGCGAGCGAGCTGGGCACCAGCAGCGCCCCGGCGACGCCCTGCAGCGCGCGGGCGATCACGAGGAACACCCCGGTCGGCGCGAACGCGCACATCAGTGACGTGATGCCGAAGCCGATCAGCCCCGCGTAGAGCACGCGTTTGCGCCCGAACACGTCGGACAGCGACCCGGCGATGAGGATGAGCGAGCCGAGCGTGACGAGATACCCATCGACCACCCACTGCTGCAACGGGAGCCCTCCACCGAGCTCCTTCGAGATCGCCGGAAGGGCGACGTTGATGACGGCGCCGTCGAGGAAGGCGACGAAGCTCGCGAGGATCGCGATGACGAGCACTCTCAGCTGGAGCGACGACATCCGCTCGATCCGCACGTTGGTCATGGACTCATTCAACGTGGTCGCCGCGATCTCGGCAACATGCCCCGATCGCCCCGTGTCGGAACCGGAGGTGGATGCGGCCGCTCACCGCCTCATCCCCTCCGTTTCCCGTCGACACGCCGTCGCAGCCCGCCGAATTCCTCCCTATTCTTCACGAAACGGCGCGCGCGACGAACGGAGGAGATACCGACCGGATCCCCGGCGTTTCGCCACGAACGGAGGTGGATGCGCGGCCGCGGAGTGCGCAGCTCCTCCGTTCCGCGCACCGAGACGCGGCTAGTTGTTGCCCTTGGTGCAGGTCTGCTGCGCGGCCGTCTGGCCGGTGATGGTCGACGGCAGTTCGACCGCTCCCCCGGCGGACGGATCCGTCGTCGCGGGCGCGGCCGGCGTCGCGGGCGCGGTGGGGGTCGCGGGCGACGGTTCGCCGCCCGGGTCCGGCGCGGGCGACGCGGTCGCCGTCGGGTCCTCGGCTGCTCGGCCGGTCGAGCCGGTCAGCTTCACCGGCTGGTCGTTCACGAGGGCCTCGTTGAGCGCATCCGCCGCCGACTCCTGCGGAACCACGCGGTTGGGGTTGTCCGGGTCGGTCACCGCCGGGTACTGCACGAACACCATGTTCTGGAGTCCCGTGTCCTTGAGCGCCAGCGCGATCTGCACCAGCGTCGTCGGGTTCGTCAACGTGTCCGACGGGGTGATGTTGTTCACGGCCGCCTTTGCCAGCGCGTACAGCTGTACCGGGTTCGAGAGCACCCCGCCGTCGACGACCTTGCGGGCGAGGGCCGACAGGAACACCTGCTGGTTGGAGATGCGGCCGAGGTCGCTGCCGTCGCCGACACCGTGGCGGCTGCGCAGGAACGAGAGCGCCACATCCCCGACGATCGTGTTCTCGCCGGCGGGGAGGTCGAGCGGCGGGTTCGTGTAGTCGTCGGTGACGGGCGAGGCGAGGCAGACGGTGACGCCGCCGACCGCGTCCGACATGGCGCTGACGCCGTTGAAGTTGATCACCGCCGCGAAGGGGATGCTCAGCCCGGTCATCTTCGACACCGTCGCCACCACGCAGTTGAGACCACCGCGGGACAGCGCCGTGTTGAACTGTGCGTACGAGCTGCCGTCGATCGTCCCGCCGTTCGGGTCCGGGCAGTCCGGGATGGGCACCATCAGGTCGCGCGGGAAGCTGACGACCATCATGCTCTTGTGGTCCTGGGCGATGTGCAGCAGCATCGTGACGTCGTTGTTGCCCGCGCCGCTGCTGGCGTCCTGCTCGTCCTCGCTGTTGTAGATGCCGCCCAGATCGCTGCGGCTGTCCGTGCCGGCGAGGAGCAGGTTGACCCCGCCGGGGAGTGCTCCGACGTTCGGGATGTCCTGCGGGATGGGGGTCTGCCCGGGCAACGCCTGCAGGTGGACGCCGGTCTTGATGGAGTGGGCCACATCCCACACCGCGTACGCGGCCACGGAGCCGATGCTGACGAACGCGACGACGAGCGCACCCGCGAGGAGCTTGAGCGCTGCGATCGCCGCACGCCGCCGCGGCAGCCGACCGTGACGGACACCCTCCGGCCCCCGGGCGCGCTGATGCCGTCGCGGCAGATCGGTCATCGGCATCCCTCGGTTCGGCGGACGTTGCTGAAATCCTAGCGACCCTCCCTTTCCGCGTGCTGCGAGGCGCGCATACGGGATGAGGACGTTCACATGCCCGCAGGCGGTGGGGGGTTCCCGCCACCCCGCGGCGGCGCAGGCGTTCCGTTGAGTGTTCTCCCCGATGCCAGGGCCGACCGGGCGGCGTCACCATCGACTCGCGACGGCCGCTCGACCGCCGAGTACCGCCCGGAAACCACGGAGACCACCCCAGGAGCACCCATGACCATCGCCGAACACCGCCACGACGCCGACAGCGCCCGTGCGGAGGAGATCCGCCCGTTCACCTACACCGCCACCGACGAGGAGCTCGACGACCTCCGACGGCGGATTCGCGCGACCCGCTGGCCGGAGCGCGAGACCGTCGACGACAGCTCGCAGGGCGTTCAGCTCGAGGTCATGCGCGCCCTCGCCGATTACTGGGCCGACCAGCACGACTGGCGCACGGTCGAGGCACGGCTGGCCGAGATCCCGCAGTTCGTGACGGAGATCGACGGCCTCGACATCCACTTCCTGCACATCCGCTCGCCGCACCCGGATGCCCTCCCGATGATCGTCACGCACGGCTGGCCGGGTTCGGTCATCGAGCAGCTGAAGATCATCGGCCCGCTCACCGACCCGACCGCCTACGGGGCCGAAGCCTCCGACGCCTTCGATCTCGTCATCCCGTCGCTTCCCGGCCACGGCTTCTCGGGCAAGCCGGATGCGACCGGGTGGGACCCGATCCGCATCGCCCGGGCGTGGGCAGAGCTGATGCGGCGGCTCGGCTACGACCGCTACGTCGCCCAGGGCGGCGACTGGGGAAACGCCGTCACCGAGCAGCTGGCTCTGCTCGCCCCTACCGGGCTCATCGGCATCCACACCAACATGGCCGCGACCATCCCGCCCGCCATCCAGGAGGCGTTGGACGCGCACGAGCAGCCGCCGGCCGACCTCGACCCCGAGGAGCGCGGGGCGTGGGACCAGCTCGCGTTCTTCTACGCGCACGGTCTCGCCTACGCGCAGGAGATGGGCAACCGGCCGCAGACCCTCTACGGGATCGCCGACTCCCCCGTCGGGCTGGCCGCGTGGATGCTCGACCACGACGCCCGCAGCTACGACCTCATCGCCCGGGTCTTCGCCGGCGGCTCGGAGGGGCTGACCCGCGACGACATCCTCGACAACGTCACGCTGTACTGGCTGACGAACACGGCGGTGTCCTCGGCCCGGCTCTACTGGGAGAGCAAGCTCGCGTTCTTCGCGCCGAAGGGGGTCACCCTCCCGGTCGGCGTGAGCGTGTTCCCGGATGAGATCTACGCCGCACCACGGAGCTGGGCGACCGCCGCCTACCCGAACCTCATCCACTTCAACCGCCTCGACCGCGGCGGGCACTTCGCCGCATGGGAGCAGCCGGAGCTGTTCTCGCAGGAGCTGCGCGCCACATTCCGGTCTCTGCGCTGAGCACCGTCGGGGGCAGGATCGGATCAGACGAAGGGAGCGCGACGATGGCGGGAATCGACGGGACATCCGAAACCGACGGGATGGACGCGGTGCGGCAGGTGGACGCCGGCGAGCTGAACATCGGTTACACCGACCGCGGGCCGGCCGACGGACCACCGGTGCTGCTGCTGCACGGCTGGCCGTACGACATCCACAGCTTCGAGGGGGTCGTGCCTGCGCTCGCGGGCGCCGGCTTCCGCGTCGTCGTGCCGTTCCTCCGCGGCTACGGCACGACGACGTTCCGCCACCCCGGCGCCCTGAGGACCGGTCAGCCGGCCGCGCTCGCCGCCGATGCGATCGCCTTGCTGGATGCGCTGGGCATCGAACAGGCGCTGGTCGGCGGCTGCGACTGGGGAGCCCGGACGACGAACATCCTCGCCGCCCTGTGGCCGGAGCGTGTGCGCGGGCAGGTGACCGCGAGCGGGTACCTCGTCGCCGGCCAGGCCGCCAATGCGAACCCGCTGCACCCGGTGGACGAGCTGACCTGGTGGTACCAGTTCTACTTCGCGACCGAGCGCGGCCGGGCCGGCTACGACCGGTACCGCGACGAGTTCGCGCGCCTGATCTGGCGCACGGCGTCCCCGCGCTGGGACTTCGACGACGCCACCTTCGAGCGCAGCAGGCCGGCGTTCGACAACCCCGATCACGTCGACATCGTCATCCACAACTACCGGTGGAGGCTGGGGCTGGCCGACGGCGACCCCCGCCTCGACGAGGTGGAGGCCCGCATCGCGGCCCGTCCGGCGATCCCGGTCCCGGCGATCACCCTGGAGGGCGACGCGAACGGCGCCTTCCACCTCGATCCGGCCGCCTATCGCGACCGCTTCACCGGACGGTACGAGCATCGGCTCATCACCGGCGGTGTCGGGCACAACCTGGCGCAGGAGGCGCCGCGCGCGTTCGCCGACGCCGTCCTCGACGTCGCGCGGATGGCCGACGAGGCCGCCACCCGAGCGGAGAACGACCGTGTCGGCTGACGACGACCGCGAGCGCGGCCTGTTCCGCACCATCGCGCACCGGCTCGCGGGCGACGAGGAGCCGCTCCCCGACGAGGGCCGGCTCCCACCGTTCGCCCGCGCCACGGGCTGGCTCAACTCCGAGCCGCTGACGCCAGAAGGCCTGCGCGGCCGCGTCGTCCTCGTCGGCTTCTGGACCTACACCTGCGTCAACTGGCTCCGCACCCTCCCGTACCTGCGCGCCTGGCACGAGAAGTACGCCGCCGACGGGCTCACCGTCATCGGAGTCCACACGCCCGAGTTCGGGTTCGAACACGACCGCGCCAACGTGATCGAACGCACCCGTGCCCTCGGCGTCGAGTATCCGGTTGCGGTGGATGACGACTACGGCGTCTGGGACGATTTCGCCAACCACTACTGGCCGGCCGTCTACCTGGCCGACGCCGACGGGCGGCTGCGGTTCCACCACTTCGGCGAGGGCGAGTACGAGCGCACCGAGATGATGATCCAGCGGCTTCTGACGGCGGCGGGCGCCAGCGATCTGGATCTGAACCTCGTGATGGTCGAGCCGCACGGACTGGAGGTGGCGGCGGACTGGCGCGACCTCCGCTCGCCCGAGACCTACCTCGGCTACGGCCAGAGTAGTGGCTTCGTCTCCGAGTCGGCCGACCGCTACGACCGGAGCGAGTCCTACGACGGCACCCGCGCTCTGCCACTGAACGGCTGGGACCTGACGGGCCGCTGGACGCACGCCCGGCACGCGGCCGTGCTCGACGAGGCCGGCGGCAGCGTCGCGTTCGCCTTCCACGCACGTGACGCGAATCTCGTGATGGGACCGACCCCGGCCGGCACCCACATCCCGTTCCGTGTGCTTCTCGACGGCCGGCCGCCCGGCGACGCGCACGGCACGGATGTCGACGCCGACGGTCGCGGCGTGGTCGACCGCCAGGACACCTTCCAGCTGATCCGGCAGCAGGGCCGCGTACAGGATGCAGTGCTCCAGCTGGAGTTCGACCGCCCGGGGCTCGAAGCGTACTGCTTCACCTTCGGGTGATCCGCGCTCGGGTGATCCACGCTCGGCTGACTCCCGGTCAGATGACGCCGTGCCGGAGCGCGAACGCCGTCGCCTCGCTGCGCCGACCGACCCCGATCTTGCGGTACAGACTCGTGATGTGGCGCTCGACCGTCCGGTCGCTCAGCCACATCACACCGGCGATCTCCTTGTTGCTCAACCCCTGCGCGAGGAGGCCGAGCACCTCGAGCTCGCGCCGGGTCAGCGTCTCGTCGAGCGGTGCCGTGTCGTCGGCCGCCGAGCCGCGCACAGGAGCCGGATCCAGAGGTGAGCCGCGCAACGCTACGACCGCCCGCTCCCCCGCATCCGGTGCCGAGAGAGGATGCGTCCCAGCGGCACCGAGCGACACGTTCGGGTCGTCCGCCTCCTTCGCCGCCTGACGGACCCGGCGCGTCGCCTCCGTCAGTGCCGGGGCGAGGTCGTCGAGGAGGGCGTGCAGGGCGTGCGTCTGACGATCGCGCTCCCGCTCGGCCGCCCGGCGGGCATCCTGCTCGGCCGCCAGGCGCCGTGCCGTGTGGAGGGCGATCGCCGCCTGCCCGACCGCGACCCGCAGCAGGTGCGTCTCCCGGTCGGTCGGGAAGTCGGCCCGGGATGCCGCCACCAGCACGCGCGCCGACTCCCACGGCAGCGCCAGGCTGAGCCCGGCGACCCGGGTGATCCGCCCGGTCGTCGCACCGCCCACCTCGGCCGTCCGCACGGCGGCTGTCGCGAAACCGGTCGGACCCTGCTCCGTGCCGCCGGAGTCCGGGAACGCACGACCGGACCGCAGCGCCTCCACCAGGGAGTCCGGCGCAGGCGGCCCGGACGGACGCCAGGCCTCGAGCCGCTCCTGACTGCCGGGCACCTCGAACCGAGCAAAGCCCGCCTCCAACCGCAGGACGCCGACCAGGACGCTCAGCAGGCCGTCCGCGATCTCGGCGGGACTGTGATCCACCCACAGCGACGGCAGCGCGAGCATCGCCCCGAGGTCGCGCATCCACCCCCGGTCGTCGGGTGCGAGGGCGGGCGCGAAAGCGGGCTCGGGGGCGGGGTCGTCAGCCACGGGCGCTCCGTTCCTGCAAGAACTCCTCCGGCGGTACGAAGAACGGGTTCTCCTGCAGCAACCCGCCGATGAGGACCATCGGATGCGTGCGCAGGATGTCGATGATGAAGGCGCCGTCGAAGCGGGACGTGTCGTAGGCGCAGATGACCACGTGCTGGTGGCGGGCGTGCAGGAAGTTCGCCCGGGCCTCGAACTCGATCAGATCGTCCGCGACCCCGTCCCGGTCGACCGCCCACCCCATGTCGGCGAGCAGCCGGATGCGCGGGCGGGCCGACGTGCCGAGCATCGCATCCAGCTGGTCCAGCATGTCGGCCTGGTCGAAGTCCCCGCTGCGCAGGTACGTCTCGGCCCAGGTCCGCACCTCGCAACGCCGCTCCTCGAGCAGCGCGCCCGTGTCGAACCCCAGGCGACGGAGACGGCGGAGCGGAGCACCGGGCGTCGCGGTATCAACCAGGTACAGAAGGCGGTCGCCCGCATCCACCCCGTCCCGGAGGAACGGATCGAGCACGGCGTCGGCCTCCGCCTGCCCGTTCACGAAGGCGCAGACATGGCGGTAGCGGTCGAGCACCCCGCCGGCGAAGGTGACAGGGCCCGTTGCGCCTGGGATCTCGGCTGCCATCCACGACTCCCGTTCCGTGCGGGAGGATAGCCCAGCGATGACGCGACGCACAACGGGCACCGACCGTTCCGCGCACCCCGGCTAGCGGCTACGCTCGCCTCATGACGAACAAGACCCCGCGCGAAGAAGAGATCCAGAAGGAGCAGGAGGCGAAGGACGCCGAGAAGGAGCGTCTGGAGCAGGAGGAGGAGCGCCGCCTGCGCTGAGGCTCAGCCTCCTTCTGCAGGGTTGCGCGCATCCCGCCACATCGTGGTGACGGCAGCCCCGTCGATGACGGACGTGAAGCCGCCGACCGCCCGGAAGCCCGCGCGCTCATACCGGTGGTCGTTGGCCGGATTCGTCGACTCGAGGTACGCCGGCAGCCCGTCCGCATCGAATCGGGCGAGGTCCGCGGCGAGAAGCCGCTGACCGATCCCGCGCCCGCGATGAGCGGGATGCGTGGCCAGCAGGCTCAGGTACATGTGCGGTTCGCCGTGCGGGTGCGTCTCGTCGAACCGCTGCCACAGCCGCCGGTACGCCTCGAAGCGCTCGGGCGTGAGCGTGCGCGCCATCAGGGCGTCCACCTCCGCCTCCTGCTGCTCGGTGAGTTCGTCGACCCCGGGCGGTAGCCAGACGGCGACGGTCGCTGCCTCGCCCGACGGGCCCTGCTGCATGGACACCGTTCGATGGCCGATGGCGCCCTCGACGAAGTACCGCCAGAACCGCTCCAGGTGCGCGGTTCCGCCGTCCGGTGCCGCAAGAGCGGGCCCCCACACCGGGTCGACACGGAAAGCCAGGGCGATCGTCGTCGTGATGGCGTCCGCGTCGGCCGGGCCGGCGATCCGAGTGTCCATGGATGAGACTGTACTTCCCAGAATCACTGCTGGCATGTATAGTCGTGAATCCTGCGCCGATCGGCGTAGGCAGCCCACGCTGAAGAACGCCGAACGGAAGGACACCGGGATGCTCAGCCTGCAGTACCCGAAGCGCGAACAGCGCACCTTCCGCGCGCTCGAGCGCTCGCGGGATCTGTAGCACCGCACCTTCCGGTGTGTCGCAGCCCCGCCGTTCGAGGTCCGGGGCTGACCTCCTCCTTCGCATCTCCGCGGGGAACGGCCGTCCCGGCCGCACCCCGATGAGAAACGAAAGGATCATGGAAAGAATCTCGAACCGCCTGCTGAGCTGGGCCTCCCTGCTGGAGGACTCCACGCGCGAGCAGGCGGTCACCACCTCGCGGATGTCGTTCATCCACCCGCACCTCGCCCTCATGCCGGACGCCCACCTGGGCCTCGGCGCCACGGTCGGGTCGGTCATCCCGACCCTCGGCGCCGTCATGCCCGCGGCCGTCGGCGTGGACATCGGATGCGGGATGATCGCCGTGCGGACGCAGTTCACGCGCGACGACGTGGGGGCCTCCTCCGCTCCGCTCTCGGAGCTGCGCACCCAGATCGAGCGCGCCATCCCCCTGTCCGCCGGCGCCCGCAACCGGAAGATCGTCGCGACCGCGGAGCCGCGCATCCAGGAGCTGACAGAGCTGGCCGAGCAGGCCGGGTTCGACCCGTCGACGCACCTGCGCGACTGGGAGCGCCAGCTGGGGTCGCTCGGCTCCGGCAACCACTTCATCGAAGTCAGCCTCGACGAAGAGGACGTGGTGTGGCTGTTCCTGCACTCCGGCTCCCGTGGCGTCGGCAACCGGATCGCCGGTCACCACATCAAGGTCGCGCAGGCGCTGATGGAGAAGTGGTGGATCGAACTGCCCGACAAGGACCTCGCCTACCTGGTCGAGGGCACGTCGGAGTTCGACGAGTACATCGCGCAGCTGCGGTGGGCTCAGCACTTCGCGCTGCTGAACCGTGAGGAGATGATGGACCGCGTGGTGCGTCAGACGTCGGAGTGGTTCGGCGTTGACGTGATCGAGTCGGAGCGCATCAACTGCCACCACAACTTCACGCAGAAGGAGAACCACTTCGGCAAGGACGTCTGGGTGTCGCGGAAGGGCGCCATCTCGGCGCGCGTCGGCCAGGCGGGCCTGATCCCCGGTTCGATGGGGACGGCGTCGTACGTGGTCTCCGGGCTCGGCAACCCGCTCGCGCTGCATTCCTCGCCGCACGGCGCTGGACGCCAGTTCTCGCGGACGGCCGCGCGCAAGCGGTTCACCATCGAGGAGCTGCGTGAGGCGATGACCGGGATCGAGTTCCGTGACACGGAGGCGTTCCTGGACGAGATCCCGCAGGCGTACAAGCCGATCGACCAAGTGATGGCCGACGCGGCCGACCTCGTCGAGATCCGCCACACGCTTCACCAGCTGGTCAACGTGAAGGGCGACTGACCGCCGGCGGCCAGACACCGACCGTAACAGCACAGAAGGCCGGCCCTTTCGGGCCGGCCTTCTGTCATCTTTGGTGGATCTGAGGGGACTCGAACCCCTGACCCCCTGCATGCCATGCAGGTGCGCTACCAGCTGCGCCACAGACCCAGAGTGTGCGCCGTTCGGGCCTTTCGGACCTCCCGGAACAACTCATTCAGACTACTACATCGCGCCCGCCAGAAAAAACTGAGCGCCGCTCGTGTCAGTCGAACAGCTCGCTGAGCCAGTTCTCCTTCTTCTTCTTGTAGGGGCGCTGGCCCTGCTGGTCGTAGCGGGGGTCGCTGTAGCGCTGGTCGCCATACCGGGGCTCACGGTACTGCGGCTCCGCGTACGGCTGCGGCGCGGCGTACTGCGGCGGCACCGGCTGCGGGGCGGCCTGGGGGCCGGGCGCGGCCGGAGCCGAGGTCCCGGCGCGGTCGATGATCTTGTCGAGCTCACCGCGATCGAGCCAGACTCCCCGGCACTCGGGGCAGTAGTCGATCTCGATGCCGTGGCGTTCGCTCATGACCAGGGTCGCGTTGTCATTGGGACACTTCATTTGCCCATCCAAGCGGCCCTTCATGAGAGGCCTCTCAGGTGAACCCGACAGAACGCTGGGAGCCGGGTGCGCGGCGCCCTACTCGGCGTTCTCATGGACGGGCAGCTCGATCGGGATCGTCGGGCAGTCCTTCCAGAGGCGCTCGAGCGCGTAGTACATGCGGTCCTCTTCGTGGAAGACGTGCACGACGAGGTCGCCGAAGTCGAGGAGCACCCAGCGGCCCTCCCCCTTGCCTTCACGGCGCAGCGTCTTCACTCCGGCCTCATTGAGGCGGTCCTCCACCTCGGAGGCGATGGCGACGACGTTGCGCTCGACGCGCCCGCTGACCAGCAGGAACGCATCCGTCAGCGGCAGCGGGCCCGACACGTCGAGGGCCACGAGGTCCTGTCCGCCCTTCGAGTCGGCGGCGGCGGCAGCCACCTGCAGAATCTCCCGGGCGTGCTGGGATGCGGTCACGGAAGGTCCTCCGGTCGTGGGGTCGCGGTCGGTGCGAGAAGAGTGGCGCAGGTGCGGATGATCAGAACACCTTCAGCACGTAGGCGGCCACGAGCAGCGCGGTGACGCTCACCGCCAAGACGCCGGCCGTGACCATGAGGATCACCGGCAGCGTGTTGCCGCGCTTCTTCGGCGGGGCGATGACGCCCCGGGTGGAGGTGTGGGTGCTGATGGCGCGCGACGCGCGGACCGGCTGCACCTCCGAGGTGTTGAACTCGTTCTCCTCGCCGTCGAGCAGACGGTCGAGGTCCGAGGAGTCGATGCGGTCGGGGTGGGCGCCGGTGGCTCCCATCCCGCGCGGCAGGTCGATCGAGCCGGTGACCAGGATCTCCCCCGTGCTCGTCAGCGGCGCGCGGGTATCCGGCTGCGGGATGACGGGCAGGATGAGTGCGTTGGTCGTCGTCGCGGCGGTCGACTGGGCGACGTTGCGCGAGATGATCGGCTGGTTCTGGTCGTCCAGTTCGGCGGCCGTCGACCAGTGCCCGGTCGGCGGGGTGAACGGGCGGCGCTCCTGTGCGGCGGTCTCGCCGGGCTCCTCGTTCTTCACCGGGGCGGGCGCGGACGGCGCCTCGACAGCGGGGGCGTCGGCCTTCGGCTCCGCGGTGCCGAAGGCGGCGAAGGGAGAGGTGGAGCTCTGGGTGACCGTGGTCTCCGACTGGCCGGAACGGGATGCGGTCGGCGCTGACGACGGAGTCAGCGGGGCGAACGGCCAGGCCGACTTCTCGCTGGTCGGGGCGGGCGTCGCGGGATCGGCTGCGAGCGGATCGGCGGCGGGAGCAGCAGCAGCGGCCTGCGGAGCCGACGAGCTGGACTCCGCTGCCCCTTCCTTGGCGCCGGACTCTTCGGGACCGGACGTGAAGGACACGGGGAAGACCTGCTCCCCGGCGGCCGGCGCGTGATTGGCTTGGGCGTTGGCCTCCTGCGCCTGCAGCATCGCGCGGAGCTCGCGGCGCGTCAGAGTGCGCTCCGACCCGGCGTTCGCTGGAGCCGGCGGGGTGGACGCGGGTGCCGCGGGTGGCGTGGTCGGCTGGAGGATGGCCATCGGCTGCGTGACGGGCTCGGGCTGCGAGGTGTCCGGACCCTGACGGAACAGGTCGAAGGCGTCACGCGACGGCGACGAGACGCCGGGCTCGGCGAACGCGCTGGCCGGAATGGCCGGACGCTCCGGCTGGGCCGGCGCCTGCTCGGCCTTCGGGGCGGCGGGCTCGGCCTGCTTCGACTCGGCCTGCGGCTTCTCGGCGCCCTGCGCCTCAGCCTGCGGCTTCTCGCTCTGCTGCGCCGTGTCGGCCGCGGCAACATCCTCTTCGGGCGCGCGCGGGGGCACGGTGGTGGTCATCTCGGGGATCTGCCCGCCGGGGGTCGGCTCAGCGGTTCCGGCACGTCGGGAGGCGGAGCGCTCGAACTCCCTCGCCTGTCGCCGCGTCTGCGGCTGGCCCGTCGGCGGCTGTTCAGGCCACGATGTCATGCCACGCTCCGATACAGATGGTGTTTGGAGATGTATTGAACAACCCCGTCCGGTACCAGGTACCACACCGGGAATCCCCTGCTCACCCGGCTCCGGCAATCGGTCGACGAGATCGCCAGGGCCGGAACTTCCAACAAGCTTACGTCTTGCTCCGGCAATCCAGAAATACTCAAGTCATGTCCCGGGCGACTCACAGCCACGAAGTGCGCGAGCTCCCAGAGCTCCCTGACGTCGCGCCAGCTGAGGATCTGGGCGATGGCGTCCGCGCCGGTGATGAAGAACAGCTCGGCGTCCGGACGCTCGCGGTGCAGGTCGCGCAGGGTGTCGATGGTGTAGGTCGGACCGACCCGGTCGATGTCGACCCGGCTCACCGTGAACCGCGGATTGGATGCGGTCGCGATGACCGTCATCAGGTAACGGTGCTCGGGCGGGGTGACGGCGCCCTTCTGCCAGGGCTGACCGGTCGGGACGAAGATGACCTCGTCGAGGTCGAACGACTGGGCCACTTCGCTGGCGGCCACCAGGTGGCCGTGGTGGATGGGGTCGAAAGTGCCGCCCATCACACCGATCCGCGGCCGGCCCGTCTCCTTCAGCTCCATGCCCGGATCGGCTCAGTGCCCCTGGGTCGGGTGGCCGGTGCCGTGGTGCGTGGCACCCGGAGCGCCCGCGTGGGCGGCGGCGTCGGGGGCGGAGCGGTGGCTGTGCCGGTTGGCGACATCCTTGAAGCTCCAGGCGACGAAGGCGAGGGCGATGAAGAGGACGATGGCGATAGCGCCGAACGCCCAGGTGGGCATCGGCAGTTCGACGTGGGTCTCCGCCTCGGCGAGGACGGTCGTCAGGAATGACATCGTGCGTGATCCTTTCTCGGGGCCTTCGGCCCGCCGTCAAGTCTAGCGGTCGGTCACGCCCGGACCTGGCCGGACCCGCGGACGATCCACTTGGTGCTGGTGAGCTCCGGGAGTCCCATCGGCCCGCGCGCGTGCAGCTTCTGCGTCGAGATGCCGACCTCGGCGCCGAACCCGAACTCTCCACCGTCGGTGAAGCGCGTCGAAGCGTTCACCATCACGACCGCGGAGTCGACCTCGGCCAGGAAGCGCTCGGCGTTCTGCAGGTCGTTCGTGATGATCGACTCCGTGTGCTGGGTGGAGTACCGGCGGATGTGCTCGATCGCCTCGTCGAGGTCGTCGACCACCTTCACGGAGATATCGAGGCTCATGTGCTCGGTGGCGTAGTCCTCGTCCGTCACCGGCACCGCATCCGGAGCGAAGGGCAGAGCGCGGTCGTCGGCGTGGATGGTGACGCCCTCGGCGCGCAGCGCGGAGAGCACGGGCGGCAGCAGCCGCTCGGCGGCGGCGCGGTGCACGAGCAGCGTCTCGACGGCGTTGCACACGCTCGGCCGCTGGACCTTGGCGTTCCGGACGATGTCGACGGCCCAGTCCTCACGGGCAGACTCGTCGAGCACCACGTGAACGACACCGGCGCCGGTCTCGATCACCGGCACCGTCGACTGGGTCACCACGGCCTGGATCAGGTCGGCGCTCCCCCGCGGGATGAGCACGTCGACGAAGCCGCGCGCCGTCATCAGCTCGGCGGCGCCCTCGCGGCCGAAGTCGTCGATCGTCTGCACGGCATCCGACGGAAGGCCGGCGCTCGCCAGCGCCTGCTGGATGACGTGCACGAGCACGCGGTTGGTCTCGATGGCCGCGCTGCCGCCGCGCAGCACCGCGGCGTTGCCGCTCTTGATCGCGAGCGCGGCGATGTCGATCGTGACGTTGGGCCGGGCCTCGTAGATCGCGCCGACGACGCCGAAGGGGACGCGCACCTGCGTGATCTTCACACCGTTCGGCAACGAGCTGCCGCGCACGGCCTCGCCGACCGGGTCGGTCAGGCCGACGATCTCGAGGACGGCGTCGGCGAGACCCTGCAGGCGCGCCGGGCTCAGCGTCAGCCGGTCGAGCAGGCCGGTGGAGAGGCCGTTCTCACGGCCGTTGGCCAGGTCGAGCTCGTTGGCGGAGAGGATGTCGGCCGACGCGGCGAGCACACCGTCGGCGATGGCGCGCAGCGCGCGGTTCTTACGATCCGTGTCGGCGATCGCGAGGTCGCGCGACGCGGTCCTGGCGGCGGCGAGCCGTTCGTGCAGGGAGAGCGCGGCCGTGGGCAGCGCACCGGTCAACGAGGACATGCGTCGATTCTAGGACGCCGAGGCGTCGGACGTGACGGCTGCGGTCGAACCGGTGGAGAGCCCGGACCTGGGGACGGAAGTCTCGGATGCGTGGCTGTCGGGCGCCGGGGCGAACCAGGTCCCCACCTGCTCGCCGCGCAATGCCTGCGATACCAGCGACGTCGCGGTGAGCACCACGGCGGTGCCGCGCTCGGCGGCCTGACGGGCGGCCGAGACCTTGGTGACCGCTCCCCCGCTGCCGACGCCGGAGAGACCGGTCGACCCGATCTCGACGCCCTCCAGCTCGTCGTCCCAGCCGACGACCTCGATGCGCTCGGCACCGGGCTCGTGCGGCGGACGCGTGTAGAGCGCATCCACGTCGGACAGCAGCACCAGGAGGTCGGCGTCGACGAGCAGCGCGACCAGCGCAGCCAGGCGGTCGTTGTCGCCGAACCGGATCTCGTGCGTCGCGACGGTGTCGTTCTCGTTCACGATGGGCAGGATGCGGAGGTCGAGCAGCCGCTCCATCGCACGCTTGGCGTTGCTGCGGTGGGTCGGGTTCTCCATATCGCCCGCGGTCAGGAGCACCTGCCCAGCGACGATGTCGTAGCGATCGAAGCTGTCCTGGTAGCGGTAGATGAGCACGGTCTGACCGACCGCGGCCGCCGCCTGCTGCGTCGCGAGGTCGGTGGGGCGCTCCGAGAGCGACAGGAAAGGCGTGCCGGTCGCGATGGCGCCGGACGAGACGAGGATGACCTGCGTACCGCGGCCGTGGGCCTCGGCGAGGGCGTCGACCAGCGGCACGATCTGCCCCGCGTTCTCGCCGCTGATGGACGACGAGCCCACCTTGACGACGATGCGTCGGGCGGAGGGGATCTGGCTGCGGTCGTCGATGGTCATTCCTCTGCGGTCTCCTCGTCTCCACGGCTGCCGTCGGCCGCGCTGCGCACCACGTTGTCGTCGTAGCTGTCGTCCTGCCACAGCCCGGCCTCGCGCTCACGCAGGAGCTCTTCGCGGGCCTCGGCCTTCGCATCCATCCGCTCGAAGTAGTCGTCGCGGCGCTGAGCGCGGGTCGGACGCGCGTTGGTGTCCAGACGCACGTCGCTTCCGCGGGGCGAGGTGATGAGCTCCGCGGTAGAGGTGAGCGTGGGCTCCCAGTCGAACACCACACCGTTGTCACGGCCGATGACGACGGTGGAGCCGGCGACGGCGCCCGCGCGGACCAGCTGGTCCTCGACGCCGAGCTTCGCGAGGCGGTCCGCCAGGAAGCCGACGGCCTCGTCGTTCGCGAAGTCGGTCTGGGCGACCCAGCGCTCCGGCTTCGCGCCCAGGATGCGGTACACCGGGCCGTCCGTGCCGCCTTCGACCTTGACGACGAATCCGGAGTCGTCGACGGCCTTCGGGCGGATGACGATGCGGGGTCGTGCCTGCTCCAGCGCGGCCTGCTCGGCGCGCGCCTGCTCCACGATCTCGGCCAGGGCGAACGACAGCGGGCGAAGGCCTTCATGGCTGACCGTCGAGATCTCGAAGACGCGGTAGCCGCGCTGCTCGAGCTCCGGGCGGACGAAGTCGGCCAGCTCGCGGGCGTCCGGGACGTCGATCTTGTTCAGAGCGATCAGCTGCGGACGCTCGAGGAGCGGCGTCTGCCCCTCGGGGACCGGGTAGGCGGCCAGCTCGCCGAGGATGACGTCAAGGTCGCTCAGCGGGTCGCGACCGGGCTCCAGCGTCGCGCAGTCGAGCACGTGCAGGAGGGCCGAGCAGCGCTCGACGTGACGGAGGAACTCCAGGCCCAGCCCGCGTCCTTCGCTCGCGCCCTCGATGAGACCGGGGACGTCGGCGACGGTGTAGCGGACGTCGCCCGCCTGCACGACGCCGAGGTTCGGGTGGAGCGTGGTGAAGGGGTAGTCGGCGATCTTCGGCTTCGCGGCCGACATGGCAGCGATGAGGCTCGACTTGCCCGCCGAGGGGTATCCGACCAGAGCGATGTCGGCGACCGTCTTCAGCTCGAGCTGGACGTCGCCCTCCCACCCGGGGGTGCCCAGCAGCGCGAAGCCCGGCGCCTTGCGCTTCGGGTTCGCCAGCGCGGCATTGCCGAGGCCGCCGACGCCACCGGGAGCGACGACGTAGCGCATGCCGGGCTCCGACAGATCGACGAGCTCGTCGCCGTCGGCGCTCTTGACCACCGTGCCCACCGGGACGGGCAGTTCGAGGGTCTCGCCGGTGTGGCCGCTGCGGTGGTCGCCCATGCCGAAGCCGCCGTTGTCACTCGAACGGTGCGGGTGGCGGTGGTAGCCGAGCAGCGTGGTGACCTGCGGGTCGGCGACGAGGACGATGTCCCCGCCGTTGCCGCCGTTCCCGCCGTCGGGACCGGCCAGCGGCTTGAACTTCTCGCGCCGGACCGAGACGCACCCGTTGCCGCCGTTGCCGGCGCGCAAGTGCAACGTCACGCGATCAACGAACGTCGCCATGGTGCTCTCCTACTGCTTGTGGTGCTGAAACGGCGGATGGGCGGGCCGAAGCCCGCCCATCCGGAAGAGTGGTGCTCGTGGTCGAGGCTCAGGCCTCGGCCGCCACGATGTTGACGACCTTGCGGCCGCCCTTGGTGCCGAACTCGACCGCGCCGGCGGCGAGGGCGAACAGCGTGTCGTCACCGCCGCGACCGACGTTCACGCCGGGGTGGAAGTGGGTGCCGCGCTGGCGGACCAGGATCTCGCCCGCGTTGACGGTCTGGCCGCCGAAGCGCTTCACGCCGAGGCGCTGCGCGTTGGAGTCGCGGCCGTTGCGAGTGGAGCTCGCTCCCTTTTTGTGTGCCATGGTGTCTTCTCCTCGAGAGCCGTCGGCTACTTGATGCCGGTGATCTTGACGCGCGTGAGCTCCTGACGGTGGCCCTGGCGCTTCTTGTAGCCGGTCTTGTTCTTGAACTTCTGGATGACGATCTTCGGGCCGCGGAGGTCGCCGAGGACCTCGGCGGTCACGGTGACCTTCGCGAGGGACTTGGCGTCGGAGGTGATCTTGTCACCGTCGACCAGCAGCACCGGCAGGAGCTCGATCTTGCCGTCCTTGTCGGCCTTGACGCGGTCCATCGTCACGATGGTGCCGACCTCGACCTTCTCCTGCCGGCCACCGGCGCGCACAACTGCGTAAACCACTTTCACGTACCTTTTCGTCGGGGAACAGTTCCCGGCGCTGCCGCGGACCTGGTCCTGCTTCTTCAACTGTTTGGAAGTCACTGGCGAGTCCCGCCGGTAGCGACATGCTCCCGGCTGCTCTCAGAAAACCATGATGGCTGCGCGGGTCACACCCGGCACACACCAACGGTCAACTTTACCCGACGCCCGACAGGCCGTCAATTCAGCGGCCGTCGTCACGGTGGCGACACCGTTCCGGCTTCGGGACCGTCCGGCTCCGACTGCGGAACCGGTTCCTAGAATCATTCTATGACGGTCCTGATCGATCCCCCGGCATGGCCGGCCCACGGCATGTTGTGGTCGCATCTGGTCAGCGACGCGTCGCTCGACGAGCTGCACGCCTTCGCCGAGGCGAACGACATCCAGCGCCGCGCCTTCGACATCGACCATTACGACGTGCCCGACCGGCGCTACGACGAGCTCGTGGCGGCCGGAGCGCATCCCGTCTCCGGCAAGGAGCTCGTGTCGCGGCTCATCGCCAGCGGGTTGCGGGTGCGGGCGCGCGACCGGGTCCGCCGCCGACACTGACGGCGTCCCGGTCGCTCCAACCCGGTGGTGGAGGCTACTCGCCCTTCGGCGCCAGCTCACCGCCGGCGATGACCGCCGTGCTCGCGCGTCGGCTCCGGTTGCGGCCCTGACCCGGCTCCTTCGGCGCGGGCAGCGCCTCGAGGACGGAGTCGAGCAGGAGCTCGGCCTCCTCCGGCGACGGACGCGCCGCGGGCGGCCGCACCTCCGCCGGCTCCGGGAGGTCGAGGAGCGGGAGGATCGGCTCGGCCGACGGCTCCGAAGCCCCAGCCTCGGGCGCAGCCTCCGCCGAGACCTCGGTCGGCTGCTCCGACGCGGGCTCGCTGACCGTGTCCTCGGACGGCGTGGTCTCGGCCTGCTGCCGGTCGGCACCGCCCTTGCCCTTGCGGCGGCGCTTCTTCGTGGCGGTGACCTCGGTCAGCGTCACCTCGGTCACGCTGATCTGCTCGACGTCGGCCGACGCGGCGCTCTCCTGCGCCTTCGCCTCCTCGTCGTGGTGGATGGTCGACGCGGCGATCTTGGCCAGCGCGTTCTTGGCGTCGTCGGTAATGGCGTGCGTGCCGTTGTGGCCGCCTGCGCCGTTTCCGCCGTTTCCGTTGCCGTTCCCGTTCGAGCCGCCGTTGCTGCTGCCGCCGGTGCTTCCACCGCGGCCGCGGCGACGCTCGTTCTGCGGCTGCTGCGGCTGGCGGTGCTTGACGACCGGGTCGTGGTGGACGATGACACCGCGGCCGGCGCAGACCTCGCACGCCTCGCTGAAGGTCTCCAACAGGCCGAGGCCGAGCTTCTTGCGGGTCATCTGCACGAGACCGAGCGAGGTGACCTCGGCGACCTGGTGCTTCGTCCGGTCGCGGCTCAGGCACTCCACCAGACGGCGGAGCACCAGGTCGCGGTTCGACTCCAGCACCATGTCGATGAAGTCGACGACGATGATGCCGCCGATGTCGCGCAGCCGGAGCTGACGGACGATCTCCTCGGCCGCCTCCAGGTTGTTCTTGGTGACGGTCTCCTCAAGGTTGCCGCCCGAGCCGACGAACTTGCCGGTGTTCACGTCGACGACGGTCATGGCCTCGGTGCGGTCGATGACGAGCGAACCGCCCGACGGCAGCCACACCTTGCGCTCCAGCGCCTTCTCGATCTGCTCCGTGATGCGGAACTCGTCGAACGCGTCGCGCTCCCCCGTGTACGGCTCGACGCGGTCGAGCAGGTCGGGGGCGACCTGGCGGAGGTAGTTCTCGATCGTCTGGCGCGCGTCGTCGCCGGCGATGACGAGCTTCTGGAAGTCCTCGTTGAAGACGTCGCGGATGATCTTGATCAGGAGGTCCGGCTCGCTGTGCAGGAGAGCAGGAGCCTGCTGGGTCTCGACACGCGTGCTGATGTCGGCCCACTGCGAGGTCAGGCGGGTGACGTCGAGCGTCAGCTGCTCCTCGGTCGCGCCCTCGGCGGCGGTGCGCACGATCACGCCCGCGTTCTCGGGCAGCACCTCCTTGAGGATCTTCTTGAGGCGCGAGCGCTCGGTGTCCGGGAGCTTGCGGCTGATGCCGTTCATGGATCCGCCCGGCACGTACACGAGGTAGCGGCCCGGGAGCGAGATCTGGCTGGTGAGACGGGCGCCCTTGTGGCCGACCGGGTCCTTCGTGACCTGGACGAGCACGCGGTCGCCCGGCTTCAGGGCCAGTTCGATGCGGCGCGGCTGGTTGCCGGTCTCGACCGCATCCCAGTCCACCTCGCCCGAGTACAGGACGGCGTTGCGGCCACGGCCGATGTCGACGAACGCGGCCTCCATGCTGGGGAGCACGTTCTGCACGCGGCCGAGGTAGACGTTGCCGATGAGCGACGCCTCCTGCGAGCGGGCGACGTAGTGCTCGACGAGCACCTTGTCCTCGAGCACGCCGATCTGGATGCGGCCACCCTTCGAGCGGACGACCATCTGCCGGTCGACCGACTCGCGCCGGGCCAGGAACTCGGCCTCGGTGATGACCGGACGGCGACGGCCGGCGTCGCGACCGTCGCGGCGGCGCTGCTTCTTCGCCTCGAGACGCGTGGACCCCTTGACCTTCTGCGGCTCGGTGATGAGCTCGGGCTCGCGCGGCGTGCGCACCTTGACGACGGTGTTGGCCGGGTCGTTGGCGTTGTCGCGCGACTCGCCCGCGCGGCGGCGGGACCGACGGCGGACACCGCCGGCCGGCTCCTCGTCGCCCTCGGGGAGCGGCGGAAGCGGCAGGACGTCCGGCGCCTGGAAGAGCAGGGTCGTCGGGGGCAGGCCGGGCGCGGCGGCGCCGACGACCGGCGCCTCCGCCTCGCCGTGCTTGTCCGGGAGCGCCGGCGGCTCGAGGCCCGCCGCGGGCTGCACGCCGTCGGCGGCGAGGGCGGGCTGTGCCGCGGCCTCACCGGCGGCGGGCGCCGTCTCCTCGACGGTGGCAGCCTGTGACGCTTCGGGCTCGGCGACCGTCTGCTCGGCGGTGGGCTCGCCGGCGGCCTGCTCGGCCGCTATCTGTCCGGAGGAAGGCGGGAACGCGTCGGCCTGTGCGGCCTGGAAGGGCTTCTTCACGACGCGTCGTGCGCCGAAGAGCCCTTTGCGCTTCCGTCCTCCCGTCTCCGTCTCGTTGTTGTCCGTGTTGTCGATATTTTCGTTATCCACCATCGCTGGTGCACTCCTCGACCGGTGGCGGTTGCCCGCTCACCGGGTCTCTCCGTCGGGAGGCGGCGCGAGCGGCGCCTCCCTCAATCCTGTTCGGATACCGCCGGGCTCGTGGCGCGGCCTGCATCCGGCTCATGTTCTCCACCGGCCATCACGGCCGGCATTTTTCACGGACGCTCTGGGCGCCCTCAAGCCTTCTGTCGGTGCTCCCGGCCTCGGCCGGGACGACTGCTGCAACGATTATCGCACGGGCGCGGGCCCACCCGAGTCTCCTCCCAGGACGACACGCAGACGTCATGCCATAATCCGAGGGTGCCAGACAGCCCCGCCGAGGTTTCCTACCGCCGCCCGACCGCTCTCGCCGTCTTCCTGATCGTCGCCGGACTCATCGGAGTCTGGGCGGCGTTCATGCTCACCGTGGACAAGTTCCACCTCCTGGAAGATCCGAACGCGCAGCTCTCCTGCAACTTCTCCGTTCTCGTCGGGTGCGCCAAGAACCTCAACTCCTGGCAGGGATCGCTGCTCGGCTTCCCGAACCCGATCCTCGGTCTCGGCGGCTGGACGGCCACGATCGCCGTCGGCGCGGGCCTGTTGGCGAATCGTGCGCGCTTCGCCCGCTGGTACTGGATCGCGTTCAACGTGGGCGTGCTGCTCGCGCTGGTGCTCGTGATCTTCCTGATCACCCAGTCCATCACCGTGCTCAACGTGCTGTGCCCGTGGTGCATGGTGACCTGGCTCGTGACCATCCCCACCTTCTGGGCGGTGACCCTCTACAACCTCAAGGAGGGCAACATCCCGGTGCCGGAGCGCGCTCGTCGCGTGTTCCGCACCCTGTACGGCTGGGTGCCGCTGATCACCATCGTCTGCTACGCGATCGTCGCGATCCTTGCTCAGATCCAGCTCGACTGGATCCACCGCGCCTTCGTCTGATCGGCGCCTGAAACGGAGGAGCATCCGACCCGGCACGCCGGTGAATGCGCGAAAAGGAGGCGCCCGGGGCCGTAGCGGCCGGGGGCGCCTCCCTTTCGTGTAGCTGTCGGCTCAGCCGAACCAGAGACCGAGCTCGCGCTGTGCCGACTCGGGCGAGTCGGAGCCGTGCACGAGGTTCTGCTGCACCTTGAGGCCCCAGTCGCGGGCGAGGTCGCCGCGGATGGTGCCCGGGAGCGCGGTCGTCGGGTCGGTGGCGCCGGCGAGGGAGCGGAAGCCCTCGATCACGCGGTTGCCCGCCAGGCGGATGGCCACGATCGGGCCCGACTCCATGAACTCGACCAGCGGCTCGTAGAACGGCTTGCCCTCGTGCTCGGCGTAGTGCTGCGCGAGCAGGTCGCGGTCGGCCTGCAGCATCCGCAGGTCGACGAGCGAGTAGCCCTTCGCCTCGATCCGGCGCAGGATCTCGCCGGTCAGCCCGCGGGCCACTCCATCCGGCTTGATGAGGACGAGGGTCTCTTCGACGGCACTGGTCATGGGTTCTCCGTTCCATTGTCGGCCGCGGCAGCCGCGGCCCGGTTGTTTCGGTCGATGCGTGCGGCGGCGATCATGCAGTACGCCCACATGGCGGTGAAGATCGCGCCGACGATGAAGAAGGCGGGGACGAGGAGGCCGGCCGCGACGATGACGACCTGGACGATCCAGCCGAGGACGACGCCGACGGTGTTCCGCAGCAGCCCGATCGCGACGATCATCAGCACGATGAGCGCCGCTCCCCCGCCCAGTGCGACGCCGGCGGGCAGCGAGCCCAGGCCGAACAGCACGAGCGCGCCGAGGAAGACGACGAGCAGCTCGAAGCCGAGGACGATCGACCCGAGGAGCTCGCGGAGCGATCGCTGACGACGTGGGCGGCCGGCGCGCTCCTGGCTCGCGGGCTGCTCGGGCGCGTCGCCCGCGGATCCGGCGTCGGTCACGTCGCCGCCTTCTTCCACTCCTGCTCCGCGGCGTAGGCCATGGCCTGGCCGACCAGCACGATGCTGCCGGCCACGACGACCGCGCGGCGGCCCTCCTCGCCCGCCCAGTCTCGGGCGGACTCGAGCGCGTCGATCGGATCCGAGTAGACGATGGTCGCCTCGTCGCCCACCTCCTCGCGCACCAGCTCGCCGAGGTCCTCCGCCTCCCGCGCCCGGTCCGAGTCGGGACGCGTGACGAAGAACTGCGTGGCGACCGGCGCGAGCGCTCGGATGACGCCGCGCGCATCCTTGTCGCCCAGGATGCCGACGACGAAGGTGATCTCGTCGAAGTCGAAGTAGCTGCGGAGCGCCTCGGCCAGCACCGCGGCGCCGGCGGGATTGTGCGCGGCGTCGACGAGGATGCTCGGCTCGATGCCGATCAGCTGCAGGCGGCCGGGCGACGTGGCCGTGGCGAACCCCTCTTCGACGAGGGCGGGATTGAGCGGCTGGGTCCCGCGCCCGAGGAACGTCTCCACCGCTGCAACGGCGACGGCGGCGTTCTGCGCCTGGTGGTCTCCGTACAGCGGGAGGAAGACGTCCTCGTAGGTCGCCGCGCGTCCACGCACCGTCACCAGCTGTCCGCCGACGGCGACCCGGGTCGATGCGACATCGAAGTCGCCCGGCTGCTCGGCGAAGGTCGACTCGGTGAGCAGCGCGGCATCCCGCAGCACCCGGTCGGCCTCGGGAGTCTGCGCCGACGACACGACGTCGGCCGACGGCTTCACGATGCCGGACTTGGTGCGCGCGATCTCCTCGACGGTGTCGCCGAGCGCCTTGGTGTGGTCGAGGGCGATCGGGGTGAATACGGCCACCTGGCCGTCCCCGACGTTGGTGGAGTCCCACTCGCCGCCCATGCCGACCTCGATCACCGCGACGTCGACGGGGGCGTCGGCGAACGCGGCGAAGGCCAGGGCCGTCAACGCCTCGAAGAACGTCAGCGGTGCCTTGCCCGCCTCCGTCAGCTCCGCATCCACGATCTCCAGGTACGGGCTGATGTCCTCCCAGTTGCGCACGAGCGCCTCGTCCTCGATCGGCTCGCCGTCGATCACGATGCGCTCGTTGAAGCGCACCAGGTGGGGGCTCGTGAGCAGTCCGGTGCGGAGCCCGTAGGCACGCAGCAGGCTCTCGGCGATGCGGCTGGTGGACGTCTTCCCGTTGGTGCCGGTGACGTGGATGATCGGGTACGCGCGCTGCGGGTCGCCCAGCAGCTCCACCGCACGGCGGGTGGCGTCGAGCCGCCGTTCTGGCGCTCCCTCGCCGACGCGGGCGAGCAGCGCCTGGTAGACGGCCTCAGCGCGGTCGCGGTAGTCGTCCTCGTCGGTCACGACTCCTCCTCGTTCAGCTTGGTGACGCCGACGGTGAACGCCCCGGCGTTGGCGAACTGTCCGGCGCCGAACTGCTGCTCGTACGCGGGCTGCTCCGGTGTCGATGCTCCCGCGGCCGACACCTGCACCGCCAGAGCCAGCGTCTCGGTAGCGATGTCGACGTCTCCGGCGAGGTCGAGCGCGCGCGCGTCGTCCTCGTGCTCGAACGTCAGGGCGAGCCGGATACGGTCGCTGACGTCGAGTCCGGCCGCCTTCCGGGTGTCCTGCACGGCACGGATGATGTCGCGCGCAAGCCCCTCCGCCTCGAGCTCCGGGGTCGTCGCGGTGTCGAGCAGGACGAACCCGCCGCCGGCGAGCAGCGCCAGGGCCGAGGTCCCGTCGCCGTCCGACGCGGTCTCGAGCACCAGGTCGTACTCCCCCTCGACCAGTTCAACCCCGCCGACGGTGACGACACCGTCGGTCTCCGACCAGTCGCCTGCCCGGGCGGCCTGGATGACCTGCTGCACCTGCTTGCCGAGTCGCGGACCGGCCGCGCGGGCGTTCACGGTCAGCTTGCTCGTGATGCCGTAGTGCGCAGCGCTGTCGTCCTGCAGCTCGACCAGCTCGACCGCTTTCACGTTGAGCTCGTCGCGCAGGATGCCCTCGAACCGGGCGAGCGCGGCGGCGTCGTGCGCCACGACGGTGAGCGAGGCGAGCGGCAGCCGGACACGCTTGCCTGCCTGCTTGCGCAGCGACAGCGCGGTGGAGCTGATGGCGCGGATGCGGTCCATCGCATCCACCAGGGCGTCGTCCGCCGGGAACTCGGCGGCCTCCGGCCAGTCGGTGAGGTGGACGCTGCGGCCGCCGGTGAGGTCCTTCCAGATGCGCTCGCTGACGAGCGGCAGGAGGGGCGCGGCGACGCGGGTCACGGTCTCGAGCACGGTGTAAAGCGTGTCGAAGGCCTCGGTACCGCTGCCGTCCTCGCTGACGCCCTCCCAGAACCGGTCGCGCGAGCGGCGCACGTACCAGTTGGTGAGCACGTCGGCGAAGTCGCGCAGCTTGGCGGCGGCGAGGGTCGAGTCCAGGGCATCCAGGTCGGCGGTCACCGCCTCCACCAGGTCGCGCGTCTTGGCGAGCAGGTAGCGGTCGAGCACGTCGGTGGACGCGGTGGAGCGCTTCGCCTCGTATCCGGACGCGTTGGCGTACAGCGAGAAGAAGTACCAGGTGTTCCACAGCGGCAGCAGCACCTGGCGGACGCCCTCGCGGATGCCCTCCTCGGTGACCACCAGGTTGCCTCCGCGCAACACGGGGCTCGACATCAGGAACCAGCGCATCGCGTCGGAGCCGTCGCGGTCGAAGACCTCGTTGACGTCCGGGTAGTTGCGGAGCGACTTCGACATCTTCTGGCCGTCGCTGCCGAGCACGATGCCGTGGCTGATGACGTTCTTGAAGGCCGGGCGGTCGAACAGTGCCGTCGCGAGCGTGTGCAGCAGGTAGAACCAGCCGCGCGTCTGCCCGATGTACTCGACGATGAAGTCGGCCGGGTTGTGGCTGTCGAACCAGTCGCGGTTCTCGAACGGGTAGTGCACCTGCGCGAACGGCATCGACCCGGAGTCGAACCACACGTCCAGCACGTCCGGGATGCGGCGCATCGTGGACCGGCCGGTCGGGTCGTCCGGGTTCGGGCGCGTGAGCTCGTCGATGAACGGGCGGTGCAGATCCGGCTCGCCCGCGGCGTTCAGGGGAAGGCGGCCGAAGTCGCGCTCCAGCTCTTCGAGCGACCCGTAGACGTCGACCCGCGGGTAGGCCGGGTCGTCGCTCTTCCAGACCGGGATGGGCGATCCGAAGTAGCGGTTGCGCGACACCGACCAGTCGCGGGCGCCGGCGAGCCACTTGCCGAACTGGCCGTCCTTGACGTTCTCGGGCACCCAGGTGATCTGCTGGTTGAGCTCGCCCATCCGGTCGCGGAAGTCGGTGACGCGGACGAACCAGCTCGACACCGCCTTATAGATGAGGGGATTGCGGCAGCGCCAGCAGTGCGGGTACGAGTGCTCGTAGCTCGCCTGGCGCAGCAGCCGGCCCCGCTCCTTGAGCAGGCGGGTCAGCGGCTTGTTCGCGTCGAACACCTGCAGGCCGACGACGTCGGGCACGTCCGGGAGGAAGCGTCCGCCGTCGTCCACCGAGATGATGACCGGGATGCCGGCCTTCTCGGTCACGCGCTGGTCGTCCTCGCCGTAGGCGGGCGCCTGGTGCACGATGCCGGTGCCGTCCTCGACCGTGACGTAGTCGTCGACGAGGATGCGCCACGCGTTCTGCGTGCCCCACTTCTCGGTGTCGGCGTAGTAGTCCCAGAGCCGGTCGTACTCGACGTCCGCGAGCTCGGAACCGCGCAGCGTCCCGGTGATCGCCGCCACCGCATCGGCCGGCGACTCGTAGCCGAGGTCCTTGGCGTAGTTGCCGACGAGATCCTTCGCCAGCAGGTAACGGCCGCTCAGGACTTCCTGGTCCGGTCCGCCGTTGGAATCGGCGGCGCCGTTCGGGCCTGAGGGCAGCACGGCGTACTCGATGTCGGGGCCGACCGCGAGCGCGAAGTTGGTGGGCAGCGTCCACGGCGTCGTCGTCCACGCGAGGGCGCGCACGCCGGTGAGCCCGAGCACCTCTGCCTTCTCGCCGACGAGGGGGAAGGTGACCGTCACGGTCTGGTCCTGACGCATCTTGTAGACGTCGTCGTCCATCCGCAGCTCATGGTTCGACAGCGGGGTCTGGTCGCGCCAGCAGTACGGCAGCACACGGTAGCCCTCGTAGGCGAGGCCCATCTCGTGGAGTTGCTTGAACGCCCAGATCACCGACTCCATGTACGTGGTGTCGAGTGTCTTGTAGTCGTTGTCGAAGTCGACCCAGCGCGCCTGGCGGGTGACGTACTCGCGCCATTCGCGGGTGTACCGCAGCACCGAGTCCTTCGCCGCCTGGTTGAACGCGGCGAGACCCATATCCTCGATCTGGCTCTTGTCGGTGATGCCCAGCTGCCGCTCCGCCTCGAGCTCCGCGGGCAGACCGTGGGTGTCCCAGCCGAAGCGGCGCTCCACCTTCTTGCCGCGCATCGTCTGGAAGCGCGGGAAGACGTCCTTCGCGTACCCGGTGAGCAGGTGGCCGTAGTGCGGGAGGCCGTTGGCGAACGGCGGGCCGTCGTAGAAGACCCACTCCTCGGCGTCGGCGCGGTTGTCGATGGAGGCGCGGAAGGTCCCGTCCTTGTCCCAGAACTTCAGGACGTCGGTCTCGATCTCCGGGAAGACGGGACTCGGCGTGACGTCGGGGCGCTGCTCGCCGTCGTGCGGCGAGTCCGGCGCGGACTTGGGGTACGGCATCTCACTCCTGGCAGGTTCTCGTGCTGGACGAGGACGCCGGACGCTCGCACGCCCGTCGCGGTACCACCCCGCTTGCCCCACCCGCCGCCGGTGGCGGAAAGGGCCTCTCATTCTTCGGCTGTGACGGGCCGGCCCCGTTCGGTTCTACTGAGCGCCGCTCGCGCGTCCGCCGTTCTTCCGAAGACTCCCCGGCGATACCCGGATCCATGTCTGTGCCCTCCATCTTATCCGCTCCACGCCCCTCCGCGTCCGGCTTTCCGTGAAGTGCACCTTGTTGCGGTCGACACGCCGTCCGAGACCGCAACTACCTGCACTTCGCGACGAAGTGCATCGCGAGGGGCCGAGCACCTCAGAGGGCGGAGGCGTAGCCGCGGCAGACCGGCGCGACGGCCGTCCGGACGAGCGGGGTTAGGGCCCCTCGGCGGACGCCGGCGCGCGCCCACGCGGTTGCGGCCGAGACGGCCGCTCCGACGACCGCGGTGGCGGCGGCGCGCGGGAGGAGCGCGTCGGCGCCGAGCGCCGCGCGGGAAGCGATGAACGCCTGGAGGCTGCGGACGAGCGCGAGGAACCGCGGGAGTGCGGAGGCCTGCAGTTCCGCGTCGGTTCCCATCAGCTCCACCTGGGTCACCGCGAGCGGCAGCCGCCCGGGGCCGAAGGTGTCGGCGAGGCGCGTGACCGCGTCGAGCACCGCATCCATCGGCTCCAGCTCGGTCGGGACGGACGCGAGTGTCGTGTCGAATGCGGCGAGCGCCTCATCCACCTCCAGCCACAGCAGGGCGCTCTTGGAGCCGAAGTAGTTGAAGAAGGTGGCCCGGCTGACGCCGGCGCGGCGCGCGATGTCGTCGACCGTGGTGCCGGTGTACGTCTGCTCGAGGAAGAGCTCGGCGGCCGCCTCGGCCAGCATTTCGCGGGACGAGGAGCGCGGCCGACCGGAGCCGGACGAGCGCGGGGAATGCGGCAGCGCCATCGTGCGTTCCTCTCTCGTGCCATTATTGGACCCGGTCCACATATTAATCCGTTCTGAAGGACACCCGTGACAACCACCACCAGCCCCGTCCGCAGCGAGACCGACCGCCCGGGCATCACCCCCGGCACCGCACGCCGCGTCACCATCGCCTCGTTCGTCGGCACGGCGCTCGAGTCGTACGACTTCTACCTCTACGCGTACTTCGCGGCCTTTTTCGTCGGCCCTCTGTTCTTCGCGCCGCTCGGTGCCTTCGGTGGAGCGCTGGCCGGGTTCCTCGCCATCGCTGCCGGTTTCGTCATCCGCCCGATCGGCGCTGTCGTGTTCGGCAACCTGGGCGACCGGATCGGACGCCGCCCGACGCTGCTCATCACCATCCTCATCATGGGATTGAGCACCGGCCTGGTCGGACTGCTCCCGACCTACGCGGCGGCCGGATGGTTCGGAGCGATCGCGATCGTGCTGCTGCGTCTGCTGCAGGGCTTCTCGGTCGGCGGCGAGTGGGGCGGCTCCATCCTGCTGGCCACCGAGTACGCCAACCCGAAGCGGCGCGGCTTCTACGCGGCTCTCCCCCAGCTGGGCTCGCCGGTCGGCTCCATCCTGAGCGCGGTGGTATTCATCGTCCTCACCCTCACCATGTCGACCGCGGACATCGCGGCCTGGGGATGGCGCATCCCCTTCCTGACGGCGTTCCCGCTGCTGCTCGTCTCGCTCTACCTACGGTGGTCGATCGACGAGACGCCGGTGTTCCGCAAGCTGCTCGAGACGGGAACGCGCGACCGCTTCCCGGTGATCGACGTGTTCCGCAAGGCGCCTTCGGGCTTCTTCATCGGGATCGGCGCCGCCGTCCTCGGTATCGGCTCGTACTCGCTGATGAACACCTACATGGTCGACTACGGCACGTCGGTGCTGGGCTTCAAGTACCAGGATCTGCTGGTCGCCACGACCATCGGCGGTCTGCTGCAGCTGGTCACCATCCCGCTCTTCGGCCTCTGGGCGACGCGGATCGGTTCGGCGAAGGTCGTCGCCATCGGTGCGGTCGGAACGCTGATCGTCGCCTTCCCGATGTACTTCCTGCTGCAGTCCGCGTCGTTCGCGATCCTCGTGGGCAGCATGATCATCGGCGGCATCCTGCCCACCCTGTCGTGGGCGGGGCTCGGCGGGCTGATGTCGGACCTCTTCCCAAGCGAGGTGCGCTACAGCGGCCTGTCGGTCGCCTACAGCCTCGCGGCGCTGCTCACGTCGTTCGTCCCGGCGCTCACGCTCATCTTCGGCAAGGCCACCGGCAACGCCTGGTGGCACCCGGGCATCGTGCTCGCGGTCATGTCGGCGATCACCCTGGTCGCGGCCCTGCTCGCCGCGCGCCGGAAGCCGATTATCGACGAGGTCTGACGCACGGTCTGACGCGAGGTCTGACACCCGGCCGGACACCCGGCCGGGTGCCGTGCTGACGCGTTTGTACCCGAGGTTCGGTACTCTGGAGGGGATCCCACACTCAGGCACCCCGTGGACACGGTGCCGCACATATCGACTCGGAGGACCCCTATGAGCGAGAACACGCCCGCCGCTCGCGTACCGGACAAGCCCGCACTGGAGGGTCTCGAGTCGAAGTGGGGTGACCGCTGGCAGCACGACGGCACCTTCCTGTTCGACCGTGACGCCGCCCTCGCGGCCGGCCGCGACAGCGTGTACTCGATCGACACCCCGCCGCCGACGGCCTCCGGGTCGCTGCACATCGGCCACGTCTTCAGCTACACCCACACCGACGTGATCGCACGCTTCCACCGCATGCGCGGCAAGAAGGTGTTCTATCCGATGGGATGGGACGACAACGGCCTGCCCACCGAGCGCCGGGTGCAGAACTACTACGGCGTGCGCTGCGACCCGTCGCTCCCCTACGAGCCGGACTTCCAGCCGCCGTTCGAGGGCGGCGACAACAAGAGCACGAAGGCCGCCGACCAGAAGCCGATCTCGCGCCGCAACTTCATCGAGCTGTGCGAGCGGCTGACCGAGGAGGACGAGAAGCAGTTCGAGGCGCTCTGGCGCACCCTCGGCCTCTCCGTCGACTGGTCGCAGACCTACCGCACCATCGGGCGCGACTCGATCCGCACCTCCCAGCTGGCCTTCCTCCGCAACATCGCGCGCGGTGAGGCGTACCAGGCGCAGGCGCCGACCCTGTGGGACATCACCTTCCGCACCGCCGTCGCCCAGGCCGAGCTGGAGGACCGCGAGCAGCCGAGCGCCTACCACCGCGTCGCCTTCCACGGCACCGATGGCCCTGTCCACATCGAGACCACCCGCCCCGAGCTGCTTCCCGCCTGTGTGGCGCTGGTGGCGCATCCCGACGACGAGCGATACAAGCCGCTGTTCGGCACGACCGTCCGCACCCCGCTGTTCGATGTCGAGGTGCCGGTCGTCGCCCACCACCTGGCCCAGCCGGACAAGGGATCGGGCATCGCCATGATCTGCACCTTCGGCGATGTCACCGACGTCACCTGGTGGCGCGAGCTCGACCTCCCGAACCGGGCGATCATCGGCTTCGACGGCCGCATCCTCCCCGAGCCGCCCGCGGCGATCACGTCGGAGGCCGGCAGGGAGGCCTACGCCCAGCTGGCCGGCAAGACCGTGTTCTCGGCGAAGCAGGCGGTCGTGGAGCTGCTGCGCGCCTCCGGCGACCTCGAGGGCGAGCCCAAGCCCATCCAGCACCCGGTGAAGTTCTTCGAGAAGGGCGACAAGCCGCTCGAGATCGTCTCCACCCGCCAGTGGTACGTGAAGAACGGTGCCCGCGACGAGGTGCTGCGCGCCCGCCTCATCGAGCTGGGCCGCGAGATCGACTGGCACCCCGACTTCATGCGCATTCGCTACGAGAACTGGGTCAACGGCCTCACCGGCGACTGGCTGATCTCGCGCCAGCGCTTCTTCGGTGTGCCGATCCCGGTCTGGTACCCGCTCGACGCGGTCGGCAACCCCCTGTTCGACGAGCCGATCCTCCCGACGGAGGAGATGCTGCCGGTCGACCCGTCCTCGGACACCGCGCCCGGCTTCGACGAGGCGCAGCGCGGCCAGGCCGGCGGCTTCGTCGGCGAGCACGACGTGATGGACACGTGGATGACGTCCTCCCTCACCCCGCAGCTGGCGGGCGGGTGGCAGCGCGACCCGGAACTGTTCGACGCCGTCTTCCCGTACGACCTGCGGCCCCAGGGGCAGGACATCATCCGCACCTGGCTGTTCTCGACCCTGCTGCGGGCGAAGCTGGAGGCGGACGTGGCTCCGTGGCGCAACGCCGCCCTCTCCGGCTTCATCGTCGACCCCGACCGCAAGAAGATGTCGAAGTCGAAGGGCAACGTGGTGACGCCCGCCGACATCCTCGAGCGGCACGGCTCCGACGCGGTGCGGTACTGGGCGGCCTCCAGCAAGCTCGGCACCGACGCGGCGTTCGATCCGCAGAACCCGACGCAGATCAAGATCGGCCGTCGCCTGGCGATCAAGCTGCTCAACGCGGCGAAGTTCATCCTCGGCTTCGACGCGCCCGAGTCGCTCGACCTCGACCGGGTGACCAGCCCGCTCGACCGCAGCATGCTGCAGAACCTCGCCGGGGTCGTGGCGGACGCGACGGCCGCGCTCGACAACTACGAGCACTCGCGGGCGCTGGAGATCGTCGAGCCGTTCTTCTGGACGTTCTGCGACGACTACCTGGAGCTCGTGAAGGAGCGCGCGTACGGCGAGGCCGGCGCAGAGCAGGCCTCCGCCGTCGTCGCCCTCCGGGTCGCGCTCTCCACGTTCCTCCGGCTGTTCGCCCCCGTGCTGCCGTTCGCGGCCGAGGAGGCGTGGAGCTGGTCCGAGGAGGGCTCGGTGCACGTGGCGCCGTGGCCCGAGGCCCGGGAGGTGGCGCTCGACTGGAGCGCGGACCGCGAGGTCCTCGCCATCGTCGGACGCGCCCTGACGGGCATCCGCGGCGCCAAGACGGCCGCGAAGGCGTCTCAGCGCACGCCGGTGGACTCGGCCGTCATCGCCGGCCCGGCCGACGAGATCGCGGCTGTCGAGTCCGGCGCGGGCGACCTCCGCTCTGTGGGCAGAATCGCCGACCTGCGGTTCGCCTCCGCCGACGAGCTGCAGGTGACCGATATCCTGCTCGCCGCAGCCCCGAGCGAGGAGGAACGATGACGGCGACGGTCCGGCGCGTAGGAGACAACGAGTTCTTCACCTGGCTCGACCTGTACGCAGGCTACGGCGACTTCTACGAGCGACCGGTCACCGACGAGAAGGCTCTGCTCGTGTGGAGCTGGATCTCGGACCCGGACAACGAGCTGGAGGCGTACTTCGCCGTCGACGAGGAGGACACGCCGATCGGCCTGGCGCATGTGCGCGAGTTCGTCCGCCCCCTCGACGGCAGCAAGGGCCTGTACCTCGACGACCTGTTCGTGAGCCCCGACGCGCGCGGTGCCGGAGCCGGCTCCGCCCTGCTGGAGGCCCTGCGCGAGAGCGCCAAGGAGCGCGGCCTGTCGGTCGTCCGCTGGATCACGGCGAAGGACAACGAGACCGCTCGGCGCCTCTACGACAGGTTCGCTGAGAAGACCAAGTGGGTCACCTACGATCTCGTCCCCTGAACGTGACCGTTATATGGTCGGAGGACGCACCGGTCTCGCGACCGGGCGCGAAACGCGAACGGAGGAATCCATGTCGATCGAGGTTCGACCGGTCAAGGACGGCGATTTCTTCGCCTGGCTCGATGTGTACGCCAAGTACGCCGAGTTCTACGACACCCAGCTGACGGACCAGAAGGCCCTGGTCCTGTGGTCGTGGCTCACCGCCGACGACCACGAGGAGGACGGCTACGTCGCCGTCGACGGCGACCGCATCGTCGGGCTCGCCCACATGCGCGAGTTCGCCCGCCCGCTCGAAGGAGACCGCGGCCTGTTCCTGGACGACCTGTTCGTCGTCGAGGAGGAGCGCGGCAAGGGGGTCGGCGGCGCACTCATCCAGAAGGCCCGTTCCCTCGCCGAGGAGCGCGGGCTCGGTGTCGTGCAGTGGATCACCGCACAGGACAACTCGACCGCGCAGAAGCTTTACGACCAGGTCGCGAGCCGGACGTCCTGGGTGACGTACGAGATCGACCTGGCGTCCGCCCGCGTCGAGGCGGGACGCGCCTGATGCAGCTCGGGACGCGCTGGGCGGTCGGCGAGCAGCCTCCCGCCTCCCTGCCGGAGGTCGTGGCGTACGCCGTTCAGACCGTCGAGGAGGAGCTCGTCGCCACCGATGTGGAGACGACCGGCTGGAGCTGGACGCTCACCTGGCTGGAGGGCAAGCCGGTCGTCACGCTCGACGACGGCACCGAGATCCGTTACAACGCCCAGGAGGACTCGGCCACGATCACGCAGACGATCGAGGCCGATGCGTCCGACTACGACGAGGCCTGACCCGCCGTCAGCACGTGCCGCTCAGCGCGGCAGCTGCGGCAGGGTGTGTGCGGCCGCGTCGCGCGTGCGCTCGATGAGCTCCACGCGGTCGGCGTGCCGGACGCCGCGCGGCAGTGGACGGGCGCCCCACGCGGTGAGGGCGGTGCCGACCCGCAGGGCGACGCGGTGGGTGAACGGGCGGTACGGCGTGACCAGGACGGCGGTCATGAGGGTTGTCCTTCCGGGACGGGTTCGTGGGCCGGCGTCTGCACGGACGCCGACAGGATCAGGCGCGACGCGACGAGCGTCAGGACGACCACCAGCCCGCCGCCGATGACGAACGGCAGCCGGAGGTCGATGCGGGCGACGAAGCCGCCCAGGACGGTGGCGATGGGCGTCAGCCCCCAGCCGAGCGTGCGGACGATGCCGAGTGCGCGCCCGAGCATGGCGTTCGGGATGATCGCATGGCGGAGCGCGCCCCACGGCACGTTCCAGACGGCGACGCCGAACGCGCCGATGGCGTAGGCGGCGATCGCGATGACGACGTTGGCGGTGATGCCGACGCCGAGGATGCCGACGCCGCTGATGAGGATCGCCCAGAACATCACGCGGCCGCGGCCGAAGCGCTCGACGAAGCGGCTGGAGACGAGAGCGCCGACGAGCGCACCCACCCCGACGGCGGCAGTCACAACGCCGACCAGGGCGGCCGGCACCGAGAACGTCTGCAGCAGCAGGAGCACGACGCTCCCCTGCGCGAAGGCCAGAGCGGACGCCGTGGTCGACGTGAGCAGGATCATCCACCGCAGGAACCGCTGCTGCCAGAGGAAGCCGACGACCGCGGAGAGCGTCGGCCGCGGCTCGGCCGCTCCCCCCTCCCCGTGATGAGCCGCATGGGCCGCGGCGGCCGGGATGGTCAGCGCCAGCATCCCCGCGACGAGGAAGCCTGCGCCCGTCAGCCAGACGGGCAGCACGATGGCCACGGCGAACAGGAAGCCCGCGACCGGGGTGGCGATGAAGTTCTGGATGGTGATCTCGGCCGACTGCATCCGCCCGTTCGCCCGATCCAGCTGATCCCGCGATACGAGCGCGGGGACGACGGTCGAGGTCGCGTTGTCGAAGACGGTCTCCCCCAGCCCGAACGCCAGCACGCAGGCGTACAGCAGCCAGATCGTCAGAGCGTCGGTGGTGACCAGGATGGCGAGCACGGCGGCGACCGCGAACCGCAGCGAGTTGGCCACGGCCATGGCGACGCGCCGGTCGACACGGTCGAGCAGCATGCCCGCCGGGATGCCGAACAGCAGCCACGGCAGGAAGGTCACGGCGCTGACGCCCGCGATCAGCGCCGGGTCGCGGGTCAGGGTCGTGGCGATCAGCGGGACGGCCGTGCGACCGAGACCGTCGGCCAGGTTGCTGGCGATCGCGGCGGTCCACAAGCGGCCGAAGCCGGCGCCGAGCGGCGTGCGCGCCGCGGCAACCGTGGAGGTGGATGCGGACATCAGCGGTCCTCCTGCTCCACCAGCGGGAACGCGTTGAACTGGATCTGGACCCGCTTGCGGTCGGCGACCTCGCCTCCGGCCTTCTCAACCTCGGCGTTCTCGGCCTTCCACTTCTCGCGGAGGCGCTCCTGCAGCACGTAGTACTCGCGGCCGAACTCGGCCAGCTGCTCGCGCGTGAGCTCCTGGTGCGACGTCGACAGGGTGCTCGACTCCATCCAGTCGAACCCGAACGTGTCGAGACCGCGACGGAGGAAGGAGGCGAGGCGGCGCTCGTTGTTCTGCTGCCAGCCGAGCGAGATCAGCTCGCTGGCCTCACGCCCGGCCGGCGTCGACAGTGTCTCTGCGGAGCCGATGGTCACGCCGCCGGGCGCCATGCGCCACCAGCGCTCGCGGCCGGAACCGCGCTCGGTGTCCTCGACGATGATGTCGTGCTTCGCGAGCTGACGGAGGTGGTAGCTGGTCGCCCCGCTCGACTCCCCCAGGCGCTCGGCGAGCATGCTCGCGGTGGCCGGCCCGAAGTCGGACAGCTCGTTCATGAGCTCGACGCGGAGTGGATGGGCGAGCGCACGCAGCGCCGCCATCCCCAGAGCGTCTTCGTAGCGGGAGCTGCCGCCCGCGACGCCGGCAGCGGGTGCGGTCTGCTCGGGCTGTTCCTCGTTCGTCATGTGACCAGAGTACGACTGCAAAGACTTCTTTGCAACTAGTTCTTTGCAATACTGTCTTTGCAACACCGTCTTTGCAATCGTTCCTTTGCTCAGCGCAAGGGGTTGTCTAGGCTGGAGCAATGGCCGAGACCGCGAATCCCTTCTTCACCCCCAGCACCCTCCCCTACCAGCTGCCTCCGTTCGCCGAGATCCGGGATGAGCACTACCGGCCCGCATTCGAGCGCGGTTTCGAGGAGCAGCTGGCCGAGATCGACGCGATCGTCGCCAGCGACGAAGCCGCGACCTTCGAGAACACGATGCTTCCGCTGGAGCGCTCCGGTCAGACGCTCCTGCGCGTCGCCGAGGTCTTCTTCAACAAGAGCTCCAGCGACAGCACCGACTTCACGAACGCCCTCGAGGAGGAGATGGCACCGCGCCTGGCCGCCCACCAGGACGCCATCCGGCTGAACCCCGCCCTCTACGCGCGCATCGCCTCCCTGCACGAGCAGCTCGACGAGCTCGGCCTCGACCCGGAGTCGCAGTACCTCGTCGAGCGTTACTACACCGAGTTCACCCTGGCGGGCGCCGGCCTCGACGACGCCGACAAGGAGCGCCTGCGGGAGTACAACCAGCGGCTCTCGACCTTGACCACGCGCTTCGAGAAGAACCTGCTCGCCGACACCAACGACCTCGCGGTCGTCTTCGACAGCGCCGAGGAGCTCGACGGCCTCGGCGAGGGCGAGCTGTCCGCCGCAGCGCAGGCCGCCGCCGAACGCGGGCTCGACGGCAAGTACGTCGTCACCCTCGTCCTGCCCACCGGCCACCCGTGGCTGGCCGACCTCACCCGGCGCGAGAGCCGGGAGCGGATCATGGCCGCATCCCGCGCCCGCGGCATCCGCGGCGGCGACAACGACAACCGCTATCTAGTGCTGGAGATCACCCGACTGCGTGCCGAACGCGCACGCCTCCTCGGCTTCGACACGCACGCCGCCTACGTCACCGCCGACGAGACCGCCCGCACGCCCGAGGCCGTCGCCGACATGCTGGGCCGCCTGGCACCGCCGGCGGCGCGCAACGCCCGCACCGAGCAGGCGGACCTGCAACGCCAGCTCGGCGACGACGAGACCGTGGAGGCCTGGGACTGGGCCTACCTCACCGGCAAGGTGCGCGCCGAGAAGTTCGACGTCGACTTCGCCGCCATGCGCCCGTACTTCGAGGCGGAGCGCGTGCTGCGCGATGGCGTCTTCTACGCGGCGAACCGGCTCTACGGCATCAGCTTCACCGAGCGTCCCGACCTCGTCGCCTACCACCCCGACGCCCGCGTGTTCGAGGCCCGCAACGAGGACGGCTCCGAGCTCGGCCTGTACATCCTCGACCTCTACACGCGTGACTCGAAGCGCGGCGGCGCGTGGATGAATCCCCTCATCTCGCAGTCCGCCCTGCTGGACACCCCCACGGTCGTCGTGAACAACCTCAACGTGCCGAAGCCGGCCGCCGGGGAGCCGACGCTGCTCACCTACGACGAGACGAACACCCTTTTCCACGAGTTCGGGCACGCGCTGCAAGGCCTCTTCGCCCGGGTGACGTATCCACGCTTCGCCGGCACGAACGTGTTCCGCGACTTCGTCGAGTTCCCGAGCCAGGTCAACGAGATGTGGATGCTGTGGCCGGAGGTGCTCGAGAACTACGCCGTGCACTTCCAGACGGGCGAGCGGATGCCGCAGGAGCTCGTGGACAAGCTGCACGCCGCCGAGGGCTTCAACCAGGGCTTCGCGACCAGCGAGTACCTGGGGGCCGCGTTGCTCGACCAGGCCTGGCACCGGATCACCGCCGACGACACGGTCGACGACGTCGCGGCGTTCGAGGCTCGTGCGCTCGCGGATGTCGGGCTCGACAACCCGGCCGTCCCGCCGCGCTACGCGAGCACCTACTTCGCACACACGTTCTCGGGCGGCTACGACGCCGGGTACTACTCCTACATCTGGAGCGAGGTGCTGGACGCCGACACGGTGGAGTGGTTCCGCGAGAACGGCGGCCTCACGCGTGAGAACGGCGACCGGTTCCGGTCGCGGCTGCTGGGCGTCGGCGGGTCGAAGGACCCCCTGGAGGCGTACCGCGACTTCCGGGGCCGCGACGCCGAGATCGAGCCGCTGCTGAAGCGCCGCGGGCTGGACAACTGAGCCTAGCCCGCCTCACCGGCCACCCTCTACGCTGAGCCCATTCGAGCGCTGAGCCCAGTCAAGCGCTGAGCCCAGTCGAATGCTGAGCCCAGTCCAGCGCTGAGCCCATTCGAACGCTGAGCATTGCCGAGAGGGGGTGGCCATGACCGCCACGCAGCCGGAACTCGCAGCGCCGTCCGTTCGCCAACTCGTCCTCCTCAGCATCCCCGCCGTCGTCGTCGGCGTGGTCAGCGCCCTCGCCCTCTGGGCGATCGAGTCGCTGGCCGGCCTGATCGAGGACGGCGTGTGGACGAATCTCCCGAAAGCCCTCGGCATCGACCCGTCGTCGGGGTGGTGGATCTTCGCCGTCCTCACCGTGACCGGCGCCGCGGTCGGGCTGACGGTGTGGCTGGTACCGGGCCACGCGGGCCCCGACTCTGCGACGACCGAGCTCGTCGCCCCGCCCCTGCGCCCCGCGGTGGTGCCGTCGCTGGCGCTGGCCGCGGTCCTGGGCCTCGCCGGCGGTGTCAGCCTGGGCCCGGAGAACCCCATCATCGCCATCAACATCAGCTTGATGGTCGCGCTGGTCGGTCGCCTGTGGAAGGCCGTGCCGGTGCAGCTGGTGCTGACGATGGCCGCATCCGGCACCATCGGCGCCCTGTTCGGCACGCCGGTCGCCGCGGCCCTGGTGTTCACCGGGATGGTCGCGGCAGTGAAGGGCGGAGGCGCGCTCTGGGACAAGCTGTTCCTGCCGCTGGTCTCGGCGGCGGCCGGCTCGCTGACGATGACGTTCCTGGCGCATCCGCATTTCGCCATCCCGATGCCCGCGTATACGACGATCACCGGGTGGGATGTGCTGGCGGCTCTGATCATCGCGGTGCTCGCGACCGCGGTGGGGCTCGTCGGGGTGTATCTGTTCCCGCTGGTCCACCGCGGGTTCCACGCCCTCCGCCACCCGCTGCTGATGACGCTGATCGGCGGCGCGGTGCTGGGAGGCCTGGGGGCGCTCGGCGGACCCATCACGCTCTTCAAAGGGCTGACGCAGATGAACCAGCTGGTGACCTCGCGGGGCGACTACACGGCGGGTCAGCTGGCGCTCATCCTCGTGGTCAAGCTGGCTGCACTGCTGGTGGCCGCCGGAGCCGGGTTCCGCGGCGGTCGCATCTTCCCTGCCGTGTTCATCGGCGCGGCTGTCGGGACGCTCGCGAACGCGCTCGTGCCGGCCGTGCCGGTTCAGATCGCTGTCGCTGCCGGCGTGCTCGGGCTGACCCTGGCGATCGCGCGCGACGGCTGGATCGCCATCTTCATCGGCGTCGCGGTCACGCAGAACCTGCTCATCTTGCCGATCCTGTGCCTCGCCGTGCTGCCCGCGTGGCTGCTGGTGACGAAGGCGCCGGAGATGCTGATCAAGCAGCCGGTGCTTACGCCGACTTCTCCTCGCGCCGCGGGCGGTGCGGGACGATAGTCGGCGCCGCGTTCTCGAGCACCGCCTCCTTCGTCACGACCACACGAGCCACTTCGGAGCTGGACGGCACCTCGAACATGATCGGGCCGAGCACCTCCTCCATGATGGCGCGGAGGCCGCGGGCGCCCGTCTTGCGGAGCACCGCGAGATCGGCGATCGACTCGAGCGCCGCGTGGTCGAACTCCAGCTGAACGCCGTCGAGCTCGAACATCCGCTGGTACTGGCGGACCAGGGCGTTCTTCGGCTCGGTCAGGATCTGCATGAGCGCTTCCTGGTCGAGCTGCGTCACCGTCGTCACGACCGGGAGACGGCCGATGAACTCCGGGATCAGCCCGAACTTGTGCAGGTCTTCCGGCAGCACCTCGCTGAAGAGGTTGATGTCGTCGCCCTTGGAGTGCAGCGGGGCGCCGAAGCCGATGCCCTTCTTGCCGGCACGCGAGGAGATGATCTCCTCCAGTCCGGCGAAGGCGCCGGCCACGATGAACAGCACGTTCGTCGTGTCGATCTGGATGAACTCCTGGTGGGGGTGCTTGCGGCCGCCCTGCGGCGGGACCGAGGCGACCGTGCCCTCGAGGATCTTCAGCAGCGCCTGCTGCACGCCCTCGCCGGAGACGTCGCGTGTGATCGACGGGTTCTCGGCCTTGCGGGCGATCTTGTCGACCTCGTCGATGTAGATGATGCCCGTCTCGGCGCGCTTGACGTCGTAGTCGGCGGCCTGGATGAGCTTGAGGAGGATGTTCTCGACGTCTTCTCCGACGTAGCCGGCCTCGGTGAGGGCGGTCGCGTCGGCGACGGCGAACGGCACGTTGAGGCGCCGGGCCAGCGTCTGAGCGAGGTACGTCTTGCCACAGCCGGTGGGGCCGATCAGCAGGATGTTCGACTTCGCGATCTCGACGTCGTCCATCGTGTCGGCGGCCGTGAGGCTCTGCCGGGCACGGACGCGCTTGTAGTGGTTGTACACCGCGACGGCCAGAGCGCGCTTGGCCTGCTCCTGGCCGATGACGTACTCCTCCAGGAACCCGAAGATCTCCTTGGGCTTCGGAAGGTCGAACTCACTCGACGCCTCCTCACCCGCCTCGGCGAGCCGCTCCTCGATGATCTCGTTGCAGAGCTCGACGCACTCGTCGCAGATGTACACGCCAGGACCGGCGATGAGCTGCTGAACCTGCTTCTGGCTCTTGCCACAGAAGGAACACTTGAGCAGATCGGCGCTTTCCCCGATGCGTGCCATCCCTCTCCCCTCCTTCTTCGGGTCTGTTCTGACGAGCCTAACCCGTGCGGACGACAATGGTGCGCAGCCCGGCCGTTTTCGTTCACGCGGCGGTTCTGCTCACAGCAGATGGCCTCCCCGGACACACGAACGGGGTGGCCGTCCGTGCGGACGACCACCCCGTTGCGGGTGCGGCTGGTTACTTGACCAGCGCCGGAAGCGACTTGCGACTGGTGAGCACCTGGTCGATCAGGCCGTACTCGAGGGCCTCGGCCGCCGACAGGATCTTGTCGCGGTCGATGTCCTTGTTGACCTGCTCCACCGAGCGGTTGGAGTGCTTCGAGAGCGTCTCCTCCAGCCAGGTGCGCATGCGCATGATCTCGTTGGCCTGGATCTCGATGTCGGACGCCTGCCCCTGACCGGCCTCGCCGACGGCGGGCTGGTGGATGAGGATGCGGGCGTTCGGCAGCGCCAGGCGCTTGCCGGGGGTGCCGGCGGCCGTCAGCACGGCGGCGGCCGAGGCGGCCTGGCCGAGCACGACGGTCTGGATCTGCGGGCGGATGTACTGCATCGTGTCGTAGATCGCCGTCATCGCGGTGAACGAGCCACCGGGCGAGTTGATGTACATGACGATGTCACGGTCCGGGTCCTGGCTCTCGAGCACGAGGAGCTGGGCCATGATGTCGTCGGCGGACGCGTCGTCCACCTGCACACCGAGGAAGATGATGCGGTCCTCGAAGAGCTTCGCGTACGGGTCCTGACGCTTGTAGCCGTACGCCGTTCGCTCCTCGAAGCTGGGGAGGATGTAGCGGGCGCCGGGCGCCTGAACGCCGCTGAAGGCCTGACCGCCGAGCATGGGGGTGTTCATTCTGTTGTCCTTATCCTTTTCAGCGGCCTGCTACTTGGACTCCGGCTCGGTCCCGCCGCCGCCCGAGACGTCGAGGGCCGACTCCCGGATGTGGTCGACGAAGCCGTACTCCAGCGCCTCCTGGGCGGTGAACCAGCGGTCGCGGTCGCCGTCGGCGTTGATCTGCTCGACCGACTTGCCCGTGGCCTCCGCGGTGATCTGCGCGAGGCGGTTCTTCATGTCGATGATGAGCTGAGCCTGGGTCTGGATGTCGCTCGCCGTTCCGCCGAAGCCGCCGTGCGGCTGGTGCAGCAGAACGCGGGCGTTCGGGGTGATGTAGCGCTTGCCCTTGGTGCCTGCGGTGAGGAGCAGCTGCCCCATCGACGCGGCCATTCCGATTCCGACGGTGACGATGTCGTTCGGGACGAACTGCATCGTGTCGTAGATGGCCATGCCCGCGGTGATCGAGCCACCCGGGGAGTTGATGTAGAGGTAGATGTCCCGCTTGGGGTCCTCCGCGGCCAGGAGCAGCAGCTTCGCGGCGATCTCGTTCGCGTTCTCGTCCCGGACCTCCGAACCGAGCCAGATGATCCGGTCCTTGAGAAGTCTGTCGAAAACACTGGGCTGGATACCCATATCGGCCATGTTCGCTCCGTTTCCTTTGTCGCTTGGTGTCGAATCTATCGGAGCGCCGAGCGCATTTCGGCGCTGTTCGCCCTCGGCAGAGAGAGCAGCGCGCCGCGGAGTGGATGCGGGGGTCAGTCGTCGTCGAGGGCGGCCGCGTAGGCGGTCACCGCGCGGCCGTACCGCGGCAGGTGCGGGGCGAGTGCACCGAGCGCCTCGCGGAGCGCGTCGGCACGCATCCCGTCGTCGAAGAGGCACAGCGCGGCGAACGCGCGGGCCGCGTCGGCGAGGGGATGTTCGGGCTCCGCGCCGAGGAAGTCGCGCAGCAGACTGAGTGCTTCGGCCGGACGGTCGAGGTTGCGGAGGGTGCTCGCCAGCTGCACGATCGCCTGCCCGCGGTACGGCTCGGCCAGACCGTGTGCCAGCGCTGCGCGGTAGAAGGGCTCGGCGTCGGCTTCGCGGCCGGCGAAGTCACGGCCGCTGGCCGCTTCGAACAGCGCCTCCGGGTCGTTCGCGGGGCGTTCGGCGACGAGGGCGTCGATCGCGTCGAGGGTGGCCTGCTCGCGCGTGTCGTCCGCGTCGGCCCAGACCGCATCCACTCGCTGTCGCCAGTCGTCCATCCCGCTCTCCTTCGTCCACATGACACAACACGCCGTCTCGCAACAGTACGAGACGGCGTGTCGTGTCAACTAGATGAATGAGGCCTACTTGTCGTCGGCCTTCTTCTTGGTGGAGCGCTTCTTCGGCTTCTCCTCGGCGGCGGGGGCCTCCTCGGCAGCGGCCTCCTCTGTGGCGGACTCGTCGGCGGCGGGAGCCTCGTCCGCAGCGTCGGTGTCGTCGCCGTCGGCGATGGCGGTGAACTCGGCCAGGTCGACCGGCTTGCCGTCGGTGTCGACGACCTTCACCTTGCCGAGGATGATCGCGAGCGCCTTGTTGCGGGCGACCTCGCCGACCATCGACGGGATCTGGCCGTTCTCGCTGAGGATCTTCACGAACTCGTTCGGGTCCATGCCGTACTGGGCGGCACCCTGCACGAGGTACTGGGTGAGCTCGTCCTGGCTGACCTTGACGTCGTTCTCCTGCGCGACCTCGTCGAGGAGGATCTGCGTCTTGAAGGTCTTCTCGCTGGACTCCTTCACCTCGGCGCGGTGAACGTCGTCCTCGAGGCGGTTCTCCTGCTCCAGGTGGCGGTGGACCTCGTCCTCGACCAGCTGCTCCGGGACCGGGATCTCGACCAGCTCGAGGAGCTTGTCGACCAGCTGGTCGCGGGCGGCCGTGCCCTGGCCGAACACCTTGGCGCGCTCGACCTGCGTGCGCAGGCTCTGGCGCAGCTCGCCGATGGTGTCGAACTCGGAGGCGATCTGGGCGAAGTCGTCGTCGGCCTCGGGGAGCTCGCGCTCCTTGACGGCGTTCAGCGTGACGGTGATCTGCGCGTTCTCACCCTCGTGGTCGCCGCCCATGAGCGGCGCCTCGAACGTGGTGGTCTCGCCGGCGGTGAGCGTGTCGAGGGCCTCGTCGATGCCGTCGATGAGCTCGCCGGAGCCGATCTCGTACGAGATGTTCGCGGCGGTGTCGACCTCCTCGCCGCCGATCACGGCGACCAGGTCGATCTGGGCGAAGTCACCGGTCTTGGCGGGACGGTCGACCGTGACGAGGGTGCCGAAGCGGCTGCGGAGCCGGTCCAGCTCCTCCTCCACGTCATCCACGCCCACTTCGGCCGCGTCGACCGTGATGGTGATGTCGTCGAAGTCGGGCAGCTTCACCTCGGGGCGCACATCCACCTCGATGGTGAGGAGCAGGTCGCCCGAGAAGTCGGACTCGTTCGGCCACTCGGTGATGTCGGCCTCCGGGCGGCCGAGGGGACGCACGTCGTTCTCCTCGATCGCCTGACGGTAGAACCCGTCGAGACCCTCGTTGACCGCGTGCTCCAGGACGGCGGCCTTGCCGACCCGCTGGTCGATGATGGGCGGCGGCACCTTGCCCTTGCGGAAACCGGGGATGGTCACCTGCTCGGCGATGTGCTCGTACGCGTGCTTGATGGAAGGCTGCAGCTCCTCCGGCGTCACCGAGATGGTGAGCTTGGTCCGGGTGGGGCTGAGCTTCTCGACCGTGGTCTTCACGATGTCTGGGTTCTCCTGAATGATCGAACGATGGTCTTCTCGCAAGGAACGAGGTCCTCGTCGGGGCGACAGGATTCGAACCTGCGACCTCCCGCTCCCAAAGCGGGCGCTCTAGCCAAGCTGAGCTACGCCCCGGCTTGAAGCGGTGCGAAAGACCGTGGGCAAGTCTACTGCACGCGTGCTCCCCCGCGCGTGTACTACGATGGTCGTCGGCCGCCGCACAGATCGGGCGGCCACCGTGCCGCACCTGCGGCGCCGGGGATGTAGCTCAATGGTAGAGCCTCAGTCTTCCAAACTGATTACGCGGGTTCGATTCCCGTCATCCCCTCCACAGATGGCCCCCTGACCGGATTCGTTCGAGCCGAGCCTCGGCGATGACGGTAGCCGGGAGCTTCCGCAGCACAGCGGGACACGCCTCCCTTTAGGCTGACGCTACGTCGAACAGTCCGAAGCCGGACTCCGCGGCTGAGGTCGCTTCCTCAACGACGCACCGCGAGCCATACGCTGGAATCAGCCAGTCGATACTTCTCAGGCTCTTTGCGGATCCTTCGCACCCTCGTGCAGCTCGCAATCGCAAGATCTTCCATCGCCTATTCGTCCTCGGTTGGATCATGTTCGCAGTCGGGTTCCTCGTCATCGTCGCCTCCATGATCGCCGCTCTGGCAGGCGTGTGACGGCGACCTGAGTCGCGGGGCGTGAACCCGCGCCTTCATCGCTGAAAGCGGCCAAGCAAGTGGATGCCGGTGCGCGAGCTGCTGCGCTTGCAGCCCTCGTCGCTGGTGCCAACCAGCGCTCCGACGCAGCACAATGTCGGCATGACCGCACCGGACCCTCCTGACGGGCTCACGGACGCGCAGCGCAGCCTGCGCGCGCAGCTGCTCGCGACAGAGCACTGGAGCCTGCTGGCGTCGCGCAGTACGACGCAGAGCGAGGTGCTGACGCGGATCGCGATTTTCTTGACGCTCGTGTCGGCGGGGCTGGTGACGCTCGGGTTCATCGGGCAGGCGAGCGGGTTCCGGGGATGGTTCGGGCTGGCGGCGCTCGGGGTGCTGCTCGTGCTCGCGCTGTTGGGGCTGATCACGATGGTGCGCGTCTTCAACACGTCCGACGAGGACATGATGTACGTGGTCGCGATGAACCGGCTGCGGGCGGCGTACCTGGAACTCGATCCGGGACTCGACCGGTACCTGTACGCGTCCGCGAACGACGACGAGGCCGGCATCCGGACGACCTACCACTTCTTCTACGAGCGCGGCGGGAGCTCGGTATTCGGCAGCTCCATGATGCTCATCGCGGTCGTGGAGTCGATCGTGCTCGGCCTGCTGGCAGGCGGGGCGACGGCGGCGTTCGGTGGGCCGCCGGTAGTCGCCATCGTCGTGGGCGTCGTCGTCGCACTCTCCTCGGTGGCGCTGGCGATGCGGTGGGGCTACTCGATCTACCGGCGCGCGATCAGGTCGCTTCAGCCCATCCGACCGACCGCGTGACCGCTATTCGTTGCCGACGTGCTTGTCGGCCTCGTCTCGCGCGCCCTCGATCTTGTCGTCGAACTTGCCGCCCGTGACCTTCTTCGCGGCGCCGGCGACGCCGTCGAGGAGCTTGTCGCTGACGTCTTCCGCCTGTTCGGAGTTGAGCGCGTCCTTGACCTTCGGGTCGTTCAGGAACTCCTGCGCCTTCTTGGTGATGTCGTCGAATCCAGCCATGCGGCCATCCAACACCTCAGCGCTGCAGGAAGGCCAGTACCGCCAGCACCCGGCGGTGGTCGTCGCCGGAGTCCTCCAGGCCCAGCTTCTGGAAGATGGAGGTGACGTTCTTCTCCACCGCACCGACGCCGACGACCATGCGCGCGGCGATCGCCGCGTTCGTGCGTCCCTCGGCCATCAACTCCAGCACTTCGCGCTCGCGCGGGGTCAGGCGCTCCAGCGGGTCGGTCCGCCGGGTCAGCAGCTCGCGGACCACCTGCGGGTCGAGCACCGTGCCGCCCGCAGCGACCCGGGTGACCGCATCCCGCAGCTCGTCCAGGGAGGCGATGCGGTCCTTCAGGAGGTAGCCGGTGCCGCCTTCGCCGCCGGCGAGCAGCTCCTGCGCGTACGTGCCCTCGACGTATTGCGACAGCAGCAGGACGGCGATCGACGGATGCTCGCGGCGGATGCGCAGCGCAGCCCGCACGCCCTCGTCGCGGAAAGTCGGCGGCATGCGCACGTCGAGCACCGCGACATCCGGCATCAGGTCGGGCACCGCCTCCAGCAGCGTGTCCGCGTCGCCGAACGCGCCCACGGTGTCGAAGCCCGCCTCGTCGAACAGCCGGATGAGGCCCTCGCGCAGCAGGACGGAGTCGTCCGCGACGACGACACGCAGGGGGACGGATTCGCTCGGCACCCACCCAGCCTAGAGCGCGGGCCCGAGGCACCGGGTTGACGCGACACGCCGTCGCGCCAGGCTGGCGGACGGCGTGTTGCGTCAACTGGATGGGCCGGGCACGGCCCGCGGCTCAGGCGAGCGGGATGCGCGCACCGATGCGGGTGGGGCCGCCCTCGGGGCTGTCGACCACGAGCTCGCCGCGCAGACCGCGCACGCGCTCCTCTAGTCCGCGCAGGCCGTGACCCTCGACGAGGGAGGCTCCCCCGCGGCCGTTGTCGGTCAGCCAGACGGTCAGCCAGGCGGCGCCCGACGCATCCACCGACCGCTCCAGGAAGAGGCGGCCGGCCTGCGCGCCGGAGTGCTTGGCCAGGTTCGCGGCGAGCTCCGCGAGCACGTAGTAGGCGTTCCGCTCGATCTCGGGGCTGAAGCGCTCCCCCGGCTGCAGCGACGACTCCACCGTGACCGGGATGGGGCTGCGCGCGGCGAGAGACTCGGCGGCGGCGACCAGGCCGCGGTCCTGCAGGATCGGCGGGGCGAAACCCCGCGACAGGGCCCGCAGCTCCTCCAGGGTGTCGCCCGCCTGCTGCCGCGCCTCGGCGAGCAGCGTCGCGGCGGCCTCCGGGTCGTCGGCGAGCTTGCGCTCGGCGGCGGCGATGTCCATCTGCAGCCGGATGAGACGCTGCTGCGGACCGTCGTGCAGGTCGCGCTCCAGCCGGCGCAGCGCCTGATCCTCCGCAGCGACGGCCGCACCGCGCGAGGCGGACAGGTCGGCCACCTCCTGCTGCAACTCCTCCGACGGCCACCGCCCGAGCAGGCCGCGCGCTACCGCCTCGTGCAGCAGCGTCAGACCGCGCGTCACGAACGGCAGGGTCGCGGCGAACAGCACGCCGGCGATCAGGTACAGGATGCGGTCGCCCACGGTCGGGTCGAACGTCGACGTGGTGCGGAACACCGCATCCACCACCGTCTGGGAGAGGAAGAAGTCGCGGTCGCCCTGCGGGATGAACGGCTCCCAGATCCACCCGGTCAACCCGCCCAGCGCGACCGAGGCCCAGACGATGGTCAGCGTCCACGAGACGATGCTGACGATCGGGTTGATGAGCATCCCGTGCAGCAGGTACAGCCAGTAGTGGCCGTTCGCGAACGGCCCGAACACGGAGCGGAGGAACGTGCGCGGGGTGCCCGGCTTCTCCCAGACCGGACGCGGGATGGAGGGCCGGCCCGCCCAGTCCAGTCGCGTCAGTTCGACCAAGCCGAACCCGCGAGCGGTGTAGAAGGCGGCGACGATGACGAAGAAGCCGACGTAGATCACGATGGTGCCGACGCCGGTCCAGAACAACGACATCAGCACCGACAGGCCGACGATCGCGATCGGCATCGTCAAAAGCAGGAAGCCGAGCTCGCGCGGCACACCGCGCCACAGCGAGCCGTAGTTCGCGCGGGCGGGGTGGGGCTGGGATGGCGTCACAGCATCCAGCGTGGCAGAAGGTCGGGCGGCGCCGGGCTGCCCGGTGTCCGTTTCAGTGGTCATGACTGGTGTCCTTTCGTGGGCCGCTTCCGCCATGCGGAGCGGTGGTGTCTTCCGGAACGACGCCCGCGTGCTCGCCGGGGCGGACCACGACGAACTGGCCCATCATCCCGGCGTCCTCGTGGGCGAGGAGGTGGCAGTGGTACATGTACGGCGCGTCGGGGTCGGTGTAGTCGGCGAACTGCAGCAGCAACCGGAACTCGGTCTGCGGAGGCAGGTAGACGGTGTCCTTCCAGCCGGCGAGCTCGGGCGGCGGCGGTGCGCCGCCGATCGACGCGATGCGGAACTGGACGTCGTGGACGTGGAAGCTGTGCGGCAGATCCATCGTGTTGGTGACGACCCACTCCTCCGCCGTGTCGACGGTGACGGTCTCGTCGATGCGACCGGACTCCATCTTCCGGCCGTTGATCTCGTGGCCGTCGAGACGGAAGGTCCGTGTGACCTGCGGTTTCGGCAGCGGCTCGGCAGGCGCCAGGGCGGCCGGCACGTCGGGGCGGTGCTCGAGGGACGCGGCGGCGCGGAGCTGCAGCACGTCGAGGGTGTCGGTGCCCGCATTCATGCCCGGCAGCGGACCGTCCAGCCCCAGGTCCGGTGGGAACGACCGCAGTACGGCGCGCTCCCCCGGCTGCACGGCGACGACGATCTCGGCCCGCTCGCCCGGAGGGAGCCGGATGTGGTCGAGAGCCACCGGGGCCGGGAGGAGTCCGCCGTCGGTCGCGATGAGCTGCACGGTCCGCCGGTCGGAGAAGCCGAAATCGTAGGTGCGCGCGGCGGAGGCGTTGAGCAGACGCAGACGGACGCGATCGGTGGTCACCTCGGCGTACGGCCCGATGGCCCCGTTCACGACCAGGGTGTCGCCGATCGGGCCGATGAACCCCGAGGTGGAGTCGGTGAACTGCCCGTCGGAGCCGAAACGCTTGTCCTGCACGATCACCGGCAGGTCGTCGACCCCGTACGTGCGCGGGAGGGCGAGCGCCGCCTCCTGCGGGTCGCGGACGAGGAACATCCCCGCCATCCCGAGCTGGACGTGCTGTTCGGTCCGCCCGTGCAGGTGCGGGTGGTACCAGAGGGTCGCGGCGGGCTGGTCGATACGCCAGTGCGGCTCCCACACTTCGCCCGGTGACACCATCTGGTGCGGGCCGCCGTCCATCCGGGCCGGGAGGTGCATCCCGTGCCAGTGCACGCTGGTCTCCTCGGTGAGGTGGTTGGTGACGCGTACGCGCACCTCGTCGCCGCGGTCGGCGACCAGGGTGGGGCCGAGGTAGGAGCCGTCGAAGCCCCACGTGGTCGTCTTCGTGCCGGGAAGGAACTCGGTCGTACCGGCGCGGGCGTCGAGCTCGAAGGTCTTGGTGCCGTCGGCCTCCACGGTCGGGACGGCGAGGGCCGGGACGGGCAGTCGCGTGTCGAAGTCGACCTTTCCGGCGGTGTCGATGGTTCCCGCGCCGAGCCCGCTGCACGCGGCGAGCGTCGCGGCCGAGGTCACCGCCAGGGCGACCGTCAGGCCGAGCGCGATGAGGGATGCTCGCGGGCGGCGGAGCCTCGGCGGCGGTGTGGATGTCATGGTTCGAGCCTCGTCGCACGCGGCTCAGCACCCCATCCCGGGCGCCGCCGAACCCGTACGGGGGTTAACCCGAGACGCGTGGATGAGAGGGCAGGCTAACTAAGCGCAGCCTTCGCTTCGTTGCGGAATTCGCGGGCCTGAGTAGCGTTATCGCAGGCAGAAGAAAGGACGCCAATCATGACGGACATCGCCGCAACCCAGAGTGTCTCGAACCCGGACGTCGCCGCCGGGGTCGCCCAGTTCCTCACCCCCGTCGTCATCGACCTGACCGCCATCGTGGTCAACGGCAAGCAGGCGCACTGGCACGTGCGCGGGGCCAACTTCATCGGCGTGCACGAGCTGCTCGACACGATCGTCGACCACGCCCAGGAGTGGGCCGACCTCGCCGCGGAGCGCATCGTCGCCCTCGGCCTCCCGGTCGACGCCCGCCTCGGCACCGTCGCCGCCAAGACCACCACCGGCGAGCTCACCGCCGGCTTCCGCCCCTCCAACGAGACCATCGCCGAGGTCATCGCGCAGCTCGACGCGGCCCTCGCCGGGGTGAACACCGCGGTGCGCGAGCTCGCGGAGCTCGACCAGACCAGCCAGGACGTCGCGATCGAGATCGCCCGCGGGCTCGACAAGGACCGCTGGTTCCTGTTCGCGCACGTCAGCGAGTAGCGACTGCCGTTTCTCGGCGCGAGGGGCCGTCCGCGGATGCGGGCGGTCCCTTCGTCGTTCAGGCGTAGCCGGCGGTCTGCGTCGGCTCGCGCGGCGCGAGATTTGCACCAAATCGTCGTAATGGCGGCGCCAAAACCGAGATTTGGCGCAAATCGTGCCCCTGCCGAGCCGCGAGAGGCGCGAGGGCGGGGCGGTCAGCGGAGGGTGTCGTGGGTGACGCGGCCGGCGACGAAGGTGGCGGCGACCGGCATGGTGCGGAGGCCGTCGGGCGGCGCTGTGAGGGGGTCGCGGTCGAGCACCGCGAGGTCGGCCGGCTGACCCGGCGTAATCGTAGAACGAGTGGATGCGCGCAGCGCAACCTCCGCCGGGATCGACTGCTCGGGATGCCACGGGGCGCGACCGTCACGGGAGCGGCCGACGGCCGAGGCGATCGCCGCCCAGGGGTCGAGGGGCGCGACCGGCGCGTCGGAGCCGAAGGCGAGGCGGGCGCCGGCGGCGTGCAGGTCGGCGAGGGGGAACGCACGGTCGGTGCGCCCGGGCCAGAGGTGGTCGGCGACGTCCCGGTCGTCCATGGCGTGCTCGGGCTGCACACTCGCGGTCACGTCGAGGCGCGCGAAGCGCGGGATGTCGGTGGCATCGATCAGCTGGGCATGCTCGATCCTGCCGCCCGAGCCGACGGTCTCGAAGGCGTCCAGCGCGCGACGGTTCGCCTCGTCGCCGATGGCGTGGACGGCGGGCACCAGGCCGTGTCCGACCGCGAACCGCATCCGCTCGACCAGTTCGTCCGGACTCACGTTCGCCACGCCGTGGCCGCCGTCGGGATAGGCGTGCGAGCACAGCGCCGTACGAGTGTTCAGCGAGCCGTCGGAGATCACCTTGAACGGGCCGACCGTGAGCAGGCCGGCCGTGTCGTCCACGACGTCGCCGGTGCGCAGGCCGAGCTCGGCGGCGCGCTCCAGGTGCTCCCCGTAGATGCCGAACTCGACACGAAGATCGGAGGAGCCGGATGCGCCGCCCGCGATGCGCCGCCGCCAGACGTCGAGGTTCCAGCCGTACTCCAGGTCGACGATGCCGACCACGCCCCGCGTCGCGGCGACCCGTGCTGCGTCGGCCGCCCAGCGGTCGAGCGTCGCGTCATCGGCGGCGGTGAGGAGGCTGGTCACGGCGAAACTCGCGTCTTCCCGGAGCACAGCATCCAATGTGCCGGGCGCGAACCGCGCGGCCGCGGCCGAGTTCAGCCAGGAGCAGTGCAGGTCGCCGGCGATCAGCACGACCGGACGGTCGCCCGCGGCGGCATCGAGCAGCTCGCGCGTCGGCACGTCCGGCCAGAGCGCGTCGTGGAAGCCGAAGCCGACGAGCACGTCGTCCGCCGCATCCGTCGCCGACGCTCCGCCCGCCGCCGACGCGCGCTCCCGGACCAGCCCGGCGGCCTCGGCGGCCGACCCCGCCCGGGACACATCCAAGCGGCGGGCGGTCTGCGCCCACTGCGTGAAGTGCACGTGCTGATCCCATAGACCCGGCACGAGCCAGCGACCGTCGAGTGGGATGCGCTCCCCCGCCGCACGGCCGCCCGTCGACCCGGTCGGCTCGACCGAGGCGATCCGATCGCCGTCGAGCACCACATCCACCAGTCCGTCGCGCCCGGGAAGCCGTGCGCCGGCGAGCAGCAGCGTCATCGTGCGGCGCGGCGCCGGTCGTGCACGAGACGCATCTCGCGCAGCAGGCCGGCGCTGGCGTACGGGCCGTCGCCGCCGAGCTCGTCCATGATCGCGTCGACGATGTGGTCCGGGCGGTTCTGGCTCATCTTCTGCTTTGCGACAACGCGCGTGGGCGTCAGCCGAAGGCCGACCGTGCCCGAGACGATGCGCTCGGCGTAGGCCGCATCCTCCAGCGTGCCGCGCATGCGGCGCGGCTCCGGCAGCTCGTCCTCGAAGTGATCCACCAGCCGGGCCAGCACGTCGAGGTTCTCCTCGTCGCCGAGAAGCTCGGGAACGCCCGAGAAGTGAGCGGCGATGAAGTTCCAGGTCGGCACCGCGGGTTTCTCGTCGTACCAGCCGGACGAGATATAACCGTGCGGACCCTGCACGATCACGAGCAGCTCATGCTCTCCCAGTTCGTGCAGCTGCTCGTCCGGACGGCCGACATGGCTGAGCAGCGTCAGCTCTTCCCGCGACTCGTCGAGGATCACCGGATAGTGGGAGGCGACCAGCCCGGCGGACGTGTTGCTCACGAACGTGGCCCACGGGTTCTCGCGCACGAGCCGTTTCAGCTCGGCCGGGTCGGTCAGGGTGAAGCTCGGATTCTGTCGCACGGGGTCCTCCTACGCCTGGTCCACCGGGCACCAGTACAGCTTGCGGCCGCCCAGCTCCTCCATGACGATGTTCGTGCCGCAGACCCGGCACGGCAGTCCCTCGCGCTTGTAGACCCAGTGACGGTCGTCGCGGTTCGCCATCGCCTTGCGGTAGGACTGCTCATCGAGGTCGTCCATCGTCATCATCTGGCCGGTCTCGACGCCGATGCGGAGCAGATGCACCCAGTCGCGCCACAGCGCCCGCACCGTCTCCTCCGGAACCTGCTTGCCCGGCGTGTGCGGGTTCTGCCTGGCGCGGAACAGCAGCTCGGCGCGGTAGACGTTGCCGATGCCGCTGACGACGCTCTGGTCCATCAGCAACAGCGCGATCGCGGTCGGCTTGCGGCGAACGATCGAGACGAAACGGTCCTCCGCCTCCTGGCTGTCGTCGACCTGGGGATCGGGCCCCAGCTTCGCGATCACCGCATCCACCTGCGCCGGATCGAGCACCTCGCAGGCCGTCGGCCCGCGCAGGTCGGCGACCGCGGTGTCGGTCAGCAGCCGCACACGCACCTGGCCGATCGGCTCGGGCGGGAAGGACGTGATCTCAGCCTCCACCTTCTCGGACTCGGCCATGCGCAGCCGCGTGCGCCGGGGCGCGCCGATGGAGTGGAGGGAGTTCTCGCCCGCGCTGTCCAGCACGGGCTCCAGGTCGGTGCCGCGCTGGTTCGTCTGGCCCATCCGGCCGTTCGCACTCGCGATCGTCGGGTCGATGCTGATGTCGCCCGCGAAGTCCCACGCGCCGTACAGGCCGAGGTGGACGCGCAGCCAGAGACCGTTGTCGAACTCGAGGAACATCTGCTTGCCGACCGCCTTGGCGTCGGTCATCACGTGGCCGTCGATGCGTGTCGCATCCGCGGCGAACCGCCCCTGCGGCGACGAGACGGAGACCCGGTGACCGACGAAGTTGACCGCGAACTGCCGGGCGATGCGATGGACGGAGTGACCCTCGGGCATCAGCGGTCCACGTGCTTGCCCGCGATGTCGCCGGTCGCCTCGTACTCCGCCAGCTGGGCGATGCGGCGGACGTGGCGCTCCTCGAACGAGAAGGGCTCGGCGATGAAGGCGTCGATGAAGCCGGTGGCCTCTTCGACGGTGTGCTGACGGGCGCCGATCGCGATGACATTGGCGTCGTTGTGCTGGCGGGCGAGCAGCGCGGTGGACTCGCTCCAGACCAGGGCGGCCCGGGCGCCGCGGACCTTGTTGGCGGCGATCTGCTCGCCGTTGCCGGAGCCGCCGAAGACGACGCCGAGCGCTTCGACACCGGCCTGCTGGTCGCGCACCACGGCGGCGGCGGCGTTGATGCAGAACGCCGGGTAGTCGTCGATGGGGTCGTACTCGACCGGTCCGTGGTCGATCACCTCGTGACCGGCAGCGGTCAGATGCTCCTGCAGGTGCCTGCTGAAGTCGAGTCCGGCGTGATCGGTGGCGATGTGGATGCGCATATCCACAGTCTAGGGACGGCCACCGACGGCGTCGGAACCGGTGGCTAAGGTGGACGGGTGGACACGATCCACCCGTCCGATCCCCTCGAAGGAGTCAGCGTTGCCCGGAGAAAACCTCACCCGCATCGAAGCACAGGAGCGCGCGTCGCTCGTCCGCACCCACAGCTACGACGTCAGCCTCGACCTGACGACCGGTCCGGAGACCTTCCTCAGCACCACCACGGTGCGGTTCTCGGCCACCGCGGGTGCGTCGACCTTCATCGACGCGATCACGCGGACGGTCCACAGCGTGACGCTGAACGGTGCGGAGCTCGACCCGGCGACCGTGAGCGACGGGGTGCGCATCCAGCTCGACGGCCTCCAGGAGGAGAACGAGCTGACCGTGGTCGCCGACGCGATCTACACCAACACCGGTGAGGGCCTGCACCGCTTCGTCGACCCGGTCGACGGCGAGGTCTACCTCTACAGCCAGTTCGAGGTGCCGGACTCGCGGCGCATGTTCGCCGTGTTCGAGCAGCCGGATCTGAAGGCGCAGTTCACGTTCACGGTCACCGCCCCGGCGCATTGGGCCGTCGTGAGCAACTCCCCCACCCCCGAGCCGCAGGATGCGGGCGACGGCAAGAAGGTCTGGTCGTTCGCTCCCACCCCGGTCATCTCCTCCTACATCACCGCGCTGATCGCCGGCCCGTACGAGTCGGTGCACAGCGAGCTGACCAGCCGCGACGGCCGCACCATCCCTCTCGGCGTCTACACGCGCAAGAGCCTCGCCGAGTACCTCGACGCCGACTACATCTTCGACAAGACCCGCGAGGGCTTCGCCTTCTACGAGGAGCGCTTCGACTACGCGTACCCCTTCGAGAAGTACGACCAGCTCTTCGTGCCCGAGTTCAACGCGGGCGCGATGGAGAACGCCGGAGCCGTCACCTTCACCGAGACGTACGTCTTCCGCTCGAAGGTCACCGACGCCATCAAGGAGCGCCGGGTCGTCACCATCCTCCACGAGCTGGCGCACATGTGGTTCGGCGACCTGGTGACCATGAAGTGGTGGAACGACCTCTGGCTGAACGAGTCGTTCGCCGAGTACGCCTCCACCCTCGCGACCGCCGAAGCCACCGAGTGGACCGAGGCGTGGACGACCTTCGCCGCCATGGAGAAGAGCTGGGCGTACCGCCAGGACCAGCTTCCCTCGACGCACCCGATCGTCGCGACGATCAACGACCTGGAGGACGTGCAGGTCAACTTCGACGGCATCACCTACGCGAAGGGCGCCTCCGTCCTGAAGCAGCTGGTGGCGTGGGTCGGCCAGGACGACTTCCTTGCCGGTGTCGCGCAGTACTTCAAGAAGCACGCGCACGGCAACACGGAGCTCAAGGACCTCCTGGTCGAGCTGGAGGCCACGAGCGGCCGCGACCTCACCGACTGGTCGAAGAAGTGGCTTGAGACCGCCGGCGTCAACACCCTCCGCCCGGAGCTGACGGTGGATGCGGACGGCACCATCACCTCCTTCGCCGTTCTGCAGTCGGCGGCCGCCGATTACCCGACGATCCGTCCGCACCGCCTTGCGATCGGCCTGTACAACCTCGACAACGGCAAGCTCGTGCGCGACGATCGCTTCGAGCTGGACGTCGACGGAGAGCGCACCGAGGTCGCCGACCTCGTCGGCACCCGCCGCCCCGACCTCGTGCTCATCAACGACGACGACCTCGCCTACGCGAAGATCCGCCTCGACGAGGAGTCGCTCAAGGTCGCCATCGAGCACCTCTCCGAAATCGAGAGCCCGCTCGCCCGCTCGCTCGTCTGGGGTGCGGTGTGGGATGCGACCCGCGACGCCGAGACGAGCGCGAGCGACTACGTGCGCCTGGTGCTCGGCAACATCGCGTCCGAGACCGAGTCGACGACCATCCGCACCACGCTCAACCAGCTGGTGCTCGCGGCGTCTGCGTACGTCGCGCCCGAGCGCCAGAAGCAGACGGCTCAAGATGCGGCGTCCGCGCTGTGGGAGCTGGCGAAGGGCGCAGAGGCCGGCAGTGACGCGCAGTTCCAGTTCGTGAAGTTCTTCGCGGCGCTCGCCTCGACCGACGAGCAGCTGGAGACGGTCGCGGCGCTGCGCGACGGCTCCGTGACGCTCGAGGGCCTGACGATCGACACCGACCTGTCGTGGGAGCTGCTCATCGCTCTCGTGGCGGGCGGCGCGGCCGGCAACGCCGAGATCGACGCGGCCCTCGCCGCCGACAACACCGCGAACGGCGGCCAGTTCGCGGCGCAGGCCCGGGCCAGCATCCCGACGCTGGAGGGCAAGCAGGCGGCGTGGGACTCGGTGTTCGGCTCGGACAGCCTGCCCAACACGATCGTCCGGTACACCGGCATCGGCTTCCAGCGGGCGAAGGACAAGAGCGTGCTCGCCCAGTTCGTCGAGCCGTACTTCGCCGCGCTGCAGCAGATCTGGACCTCGCGCACGTACAAGATCGCGGAGTACCTGGTCGAGGGCATGTACCCGGCACCGCTGGCGAACGAGGCTCTGCGCGACGCCACCCGCGCCTGGCTCGACGCCAACCCGGAGCCGGCTGCGCTGCGCCGCATGGTGGTGGAGAACCTCGCGGGTGTCGAGCGAGCGCTCGCCGCTCAGAAGCGGGACGCGCAGTAACGGGCGCGCACTGACGAAGGACGGAACGAGGGGCCTCACCGCGGTGGGGCCCCTCGTGCCGTGCCCGGGGCCGACCCGCCGTCGTACCGCGGGACGATGACGAGCCGACCCGTCACCCCTAGTCTCGGAGTCATGATCCAGCTCGATCACCTCACCAAACGCTTCGGCGCGAAGACCGCCGTCGACGACATCACCGTGACCATCCAGCCCGGCAAAGTGACGGGCTTCCTCGGCCCGAACGGCGCCGGCAAGTCGACCACCATGCGCATGATCATGGGTCTCGACCGCCCGACCCGGGGCCAGGCGCTCATCAACGGCAAGCGGTACGCCGAGTTCCGCTCGCCGCTCACCGAAGTGGGCGCCCTGCTCGACGCCAAGGCCATCCACACCGGCCGCACCGCCTACGCGCACCTGCTGTCGCTGGCGGCGACCCACGGCATCCCGAAGTCCCGCGTCCACGAGGTGATCGGCATGACCGGTCTCGAGTCGGTCGCGAGCAAGCGCGTCGGCGGATTCTCTCTCGGGATGGGACAGCGGCTCGGTATCGCCGCGGCCATGCTCGGCGATCCGGCGACGCTCATCCTCGACGAGCCCGTGAACGGACTCGACCCCGAGGGCGTGCTCTGGGTTCGTCAGTTCGCCCGGCATCTCGCCTCGCAGGGCCGGACGATCTTCCTCTCGTCGCACCTGATGAGCGAGATGGCGCAGACCGCCGACCACATCGTGGTGCTGGGCCGCGGACGCGTGCTCGCGGACGCCCCGGTGGACAGCATCCTCGCCGCCGCCACCCGCCACGCGGTCCGCGTACGGACCCCGCAGCCGGAGCAGCTCGCACGGGCCGTCGCCGGCGCGGACGTCGCCGTCACCGGTGTCGAGGCGCAGCTGCTCGAGATCACCGGCCTCACGGCCGCCCAGATCGGCGAGACCGCGGCGCGCGACGGGATCGTGCTCCACGAGCTGACCCCGATCAGCGCATCGCTCGAGGAGGCCTACCTCGAGCTCACCCAGGACGACGTCGAGTACCGCACGGAGGTCAGCCGATGAGCACCGCCACATCCCCCGCCACCCCGGTCGGGCACCCGCACACCTCGCTTGGCCGGCTCAGCTTCCCGCGGGTGATCCGGTCGGAGTGGATCAAGCTCCGCACCCTCCGGTCGACCTTCTGGACCCTGATCAGCGCCGTCGTGCTCGTGGTCGGCATCGCCGCCCTCGTCGCGGTGGCCATCCCCGAGAAATCGTTGCTCGTCGACCGGGTGCCTGAGGGTCAGCGCGCCGCCATCGAGGCTCAGAGCGCGGCGTTCGCAACGACCGCCGCGACCGCCGGGCTGACCTTCGCGTCCCTCGTGATCGCGGTACTGGGTGTGCTGGTGATCAGCGGCGAGTTCTCGACGGGCCAGATCCGCTCGTCGTTCACCGCCGTCCCGCGCCGCTTCCCGGTGTTCGCGGCGAAGACGCTCGTGCTGTTCGTCGTGGCGTTCCTCGTCGGCCTCGTGTCGTCCGCCGCATCGTGGGCGGTCGCCGTCCCGATCCTCAACGGGAAGGGATACGAGGGCGACCTGCTGTCCTCCGACACGCTGTGGGCGATCCTCGGCGCCGGTGCGTACCTCGGTCTCGTCGCCGTCTTCGCGCTGGGAGTCGGCGCCATCCTCAAGTCGACCGCCGGCGGCATCGCCGGTGCCCTCGGCGTGCTGCTCGTGCTGCCGATCATCGCGAACCTCGTCAGCGGCCTCACCCGCACCCAGTGGGTGGCCGACGCGGGGCATTACCTCATCAGCAACGCCGGACAGGGCCTCGCCGGAGTCGGCAACGGCGACCTCGAGCCCTGGGCGAACGTCGTGACCGTGCTCGTCTGGGCGGTCGTCGCCTTCATCGCCGGATCGGTGCTGCTGCAACGCAGGGACGCCTGACCCTCGTCGTGACCTCGGAGGCGACCACCACGCAGACCCCGGACGGACTCGAACTGCCGAGACCGCCCGGGGTCGTGCGTCGTTTCTTCGGGGCGCATCCCCTCGCTGTCGACATCTTCGTCGCGGCGTTCTACCTCATCCCCTCGGTCGTCGGGGCGCTCGTCGTCTCGGCCGTCCACCCGACGCCGCAGGAACTCATCCACCTCGTCCTGTCGGCCGTGGCCGGCGCTGCACTGCTGGCACGGCGGCAGCAGCCCGCGGTCGTCTTCGCGATCGCGACCGTGCTGCTCGGCACCAGCGTCTTCCTCGGCCGCGACATGGATGTGGTGCCCACCCTGTTCGCGCTGTACGCGCTGGCGGTCTACCGCTCCATCCGCTCGGCGTGGGTGGCCTTCGCCGTGACCTCCGCCGTCACCGTCTCCACGATCATCGTTCAGGTGCTGCTCACGCAGGCGAAGGTGTTCACGCCGCTCGAGACGGCGGCGATCCCGTCGGGCATCCTGGTGCTGTCGTTCAGCGTCGTCTCCGTGCTGATCGGCAGCAACGTCGGAAACCGCAGGCGCTACCTCAACGCCCTCATCGACCGCGCCCGTCAGCTCGCTCGCGAGCGGGACCAGCAGGCGGAGATCGCCGCCGCGGCGGAGCGGAGCCGTATCGCACGCGAAATGCACGACATCGTCTCGCACAGCCTCACGGTGATGATCACGCTGGCGGACGGCTCCGCGCGGATGGCGGATACGGCATCCGATCGTCCGGAGTCCGAGCGGATGGAACAGGCCGAGCGGTCGGCGCAGGCCATGCGCCTCGTCGCTGAGACGGGGCGCGGCGCCCTGGCCGACATGCGCCGCCTGCTGGGGGTGCTGCGCGACGGCGAGGACGGAGCCGCGGCCCGGGAACCGCAACCGGGCGTCGGCGAGCTGGCGGAACTGGTCGAGACGTTCCGTGCCGCGGGTCTGCCCGTGCGGATCACCGTCACCGGTCTGCCCCCGGAGGACATCGGGCAGCAACTCACCATCTTCCGCGTCGTGCAGGAGGGCCTCACCAACGCCCTCCGTTACGCCCCGACTGCGACGGCCGTGCGCGTCGTCATCGTCTTCCAGCCGGGAACGGTCATCGTGACCATTGACGACGACGCTGCGCTGCATCCCTCAGCCGGGCAGGGCTCCGGACGCGGGCTGATCGGCCTGCGCGAACGCGTCGGACTGTACGGCGGGACGCTGGAGGCGGGCCCACGAGCCGGCGGCGGCTGGCGGGTGCGGGCGGTGTTCGACGCCGTCCGTGCGGCAGCGCCCACCTCGGTGGCGCCACCTCCGCCTCCGCCTGCAGACATGACTCCGACGCCCGCCCCCGCGACGACCCCGAAGGAGAACCCGTGACCGACGCCCCCATCCGCATCCTGCTCGTCGACGACCAGCAGCTGGTCCGCATGGGCTTCCGGATGGTGCTGGAGGCCGAACCGGACCTCGCCGTGGTCGGCGAGGCGGCCGACGGTGCCGAGGCCGTCCGGCTCACCGCACAGGTGCGTCCGGATGTGGTGCTGATGGACGTGCGGATGCCGGTACTCGACGGCATCGAGGCGACCCGGCGGATCGTCGAGACCGACCCGGGCGCGCGGATCATCATCCTCACCACCTTCGACCTCGACGAGTACGCGTTCGGCGGGCTCCGCGCGGGCGCGAGCGGGTTCCTCCTCAAGGATGCGCGCCCCGACGAGCTGATCGGCGCCGTGCGCGCGGTGGCCGCGGGCGATGCGGCGGTCTCCGGCCGGGTGACGAGGGCGATGCTTGAGATGTTCGCCGACCGGCTCCCATCGGGATCGTCGCCGAACCAGACCGGGCACGACCCGGCGGCCGCCCTCACCCCGCGCGAGCGCGAGATCCTGCTCGCCATCGGCGAAGGCCTGAGCAACGGCGAGATCGGCGCGCGGTTCTACCTCACCGAGTCGACGGTGAAGACGCACGTCGGGCGCGTGCTCTCGAAGCTGCAGCTGCGCGACCGCGTCCACGCCGTGATCTTCGCGTACGAGCACGGGCTGCTGGAGCGATGAACCGCCGCGCCCCCGATTCCAGCGACCGCCAAGGCGCGGCTCGCTAGGCTCGACGGGGTATGGAAATCCTCAAAGCGAACTTCTGGACCGATCTCGGATCCTGGGCGGTCGACGCCGGCTGGAACATCGTCAACGCCGTCTGCATCGTCGCCGGCGCCTTCCTCCTCAGCTGGATCCTGCGCGTCGTCATCCGCAAGGTGGTCGGCCGGATCGTCAGCGGCGTCAAGAAGGGCCAGAATGTCAGCGACACGCAGGCGCTCGTCGCGTCGCCGCTCGCGGCCGTCCGCGTCGTGCAGCGCACCCGGACGCTCGGCTCGGTGCTGACCAACATCGTCAACGTGACGATCGGCATCATCGCGATCATCCTCATCCTCAATGTCTTCGTTCCCGATGTGCTCGGTTCGTTCGCCCTGCTCACGGCCGCGATCGGCGCCGGTCTCGGTTTCGGCGCGCAGAACATCGTGAAGGACGTGCTCAACGGCCTGTTCATGGTCATGGAAGACCAGCTGGGCGTCGGCGACGTCGTCGACCTCGGCTCCGCGACGGGCGTGGTTGAGGCGGTCGGCATCCGCGTCACCCAGGTGCGCGACGTGAACGGCACACTGTGGTTCGTCCGCAACGGCGAGATCCTCCGCGTCGGCAACATGTCGCAGGGCTGGGCGCGCGTCATCATCGACCTGGCCGTGCCCTACGAGGCCGACGTCGAGGCGGTCGAAGCGAAGATGCTGGAGACCGCGACGGCGCTCGCGACGAGCACCAAATGGCGCTCGCGCATCCTCGAGAAGCCGGAGCTGTGGGGAATCGAGTCGATCTCGGCCGACGCGATCGTCATCCGCATCGTGCTGAAGACCCGCACGACCGCGAAGGACGACGTCTCGCGCGAACTGCGCCTCCGCCTCAAGCAGGCGCTCGACGAAATGGGTGTGAAGCTCCCGTCGCTCTCGGCCGTCGTGCTGAGCGGATTCGACAGCGCGGGGAGCGTCACGGGCGCGAAGCCGCCGCGGACCCGGCCGAGCCAGGCGGTGACGCCGGAGCCGCCGCTGAAGGGACGCAAGGCGCGCGCGGCGGCGAAGCGGCAGCAGGCGGCGGGCGGACGCGTGGCGGATCCCGGCGCGATCCGGATCACGCCGGCGGTCGAAGGCGGTGCGTCGGTGCGGGCTGCTGCGGAGAAGGCGGCCGCGGAGAAGGCGGCGGCGGAGAAGGCAGGCGACAAGGTGGCGGACAAGCCCGCGCCCCGCAAGCCCGCGACGCCGAAGCCGGACGCCGAAGCCGCGCCCGACGCCCGCCCCGACGCGGACGGACCCGCCCGATGAGCATCCCCGTCGGCCCTCAGCCGAGCTTCTACGACCAGATCGGCGGACACGAGACGTTCGTCCGGCTGGTGGACGCGTTCTACCGGGACGTCGCCGACGACCTGGTGCTACGACCGATGTACCCGGAGGAGGACCTGGGGCCGGCGAAGGAGCGACTGACGCTGTTCCTGGAGCAGTACTGGGGTGGTCCGACGACGTACAGCGAGCAGCGCGGGCATCCGCGGCTGCGGATGCGTCACAACCCGTTCAAGGTGAACCCGGACGCCCGCGACCGCTGGCTGACCCACATGCGGACCGCGGTCGGCGAGCTCGAGCTCCCGCCGCTGCAGGAGGAGACGCTCTGGAATTACCTGGAGCGGGCCGCGTTCGCTATGGTCAACACATTCGAGGAGTAGCGCTCCTCCCGCCATCCCGGTGCCGAAGGAGACACGGATGACCTACGAACCCGACGCGATCGTCGTCGGCGCGGGCCTTGCGGGCCTGGTCGCCGCATCCGAACTGCTGGACGCGGGGCGCCGGGTCACGATCGTGGAGCAGGAACCGTCGGCCTCGTTCGGCGGGCAGGCGTGGTGGTCGTTCGGCGGACTCTTCCTCATCGACTCCCCCGAGCAGCGCAGGATGGGCGTGCACGACTCCCTCGCGCTCGCCCGAGACGACTGGTTCGGCACCGCCGGCTTCGACCGCGACGAGGACCACTGGCCACGGCAGTGGGCGGAGGCGTACCTGCAGTTCGCGGCCGGCGAGAAGCGCGCGTGGCTGCACGAGAAGGGCGTCCGCTTCTTCCCCGTCGTGGGATGGGCGGAGCGCGGCGACGGCAGGGCCGGCGGTCACGGCAACTCGGTCCCCCGCTTCCACATCACCTGGGGAACGGGACCCGGCGTCGTCGAGCCGTTCGCCCGCCGGGTGCAGTCGGCGGCGGCGAACGGACGCGCGGCGATCCGCAACCGGCACCGGGTGGACGAGCTGATCGTCGAGGACGGCCGGGTCGTCGGCGTGCGCGGCGCGGTGCTCGCACCCGACGTCGCCGGCCGTGGTGCGCCCAGCAATCGGGACGTCGTCGGCGACTTCGAGCTCCGCGCGCCGGTCGTCATCGTCGCCTCCGGCGGGATCGGCGGAAACCACGACCTCGTCCGAGCCGCCTGGCCTGCGCGGCTGGGCGAGCCGCCCGCATCCATGCTCTCCGGAGTGCCGGCCCACGTCGACGGCCGCATGCTGGGGATCGCAGAGACGGCGGGCGCGCACCTGATCAACGGCGACCGGATGTGGCACTACACCGAGGGCATCCAGAACTGGGACCCGGTGTGGGAGCGGCACGGCATCCGCATCCTGCCTGGCCCGTCATCCCTGTGGCTGGATGCGCACGGCGACAGGCTGCCGTCGCCGCTATATCCGGGATTCGACACGCTTGGGACGCTGGAGCACCTGCGACGGACGGGCTCGGACTACAGCTGGTTCGTGCTGACCCAGAAGATCATCGAGAAGGAGTTCGCGCTCTCCGGGAGCGAGCAGAACCCCGACCTGACCGGCAAGGACGTGCGGCTGCTCGCCAAGCGGGTCGCTCCCGGCGCGCCAGGGCCGGTGGAGGCGTTCAAGGAGAAGGGCGCGGACTTCGTGGTCGCCGACACGCTCGACGAACTGCTCGCCGGAATGCAGCGCATCGCGGACGTCCCGCTCGACACCGAGCTGGTCGCACGGCACGTGCACGAGCGCGACCGCCAGCTGGACAACGAGTTCGGCAAGGACCTGCAGCTCGCCGCGATCCGGGCGGCGCGCCGGTACCGGGGCGACAAGCTGATCCGTGTCGCAACGCCGCACAAGCTCCTCGACCCGGCGGCGGGACCCTTGATCGCGGTCAAGCTGCACATCCTGACTCGGAAGAGCCTCGGCGGGATCGAGACGGACCTCGACGGACGGGTGCTGTCGGCCGACGGCGCGGTCGTCCCGGGCCTCTACGCGGTCGGCGAGGCGAGCGGCTTCGGCGGTGGCGGGATGCACGGCTACCGCGCCCTGGAGGGCACGTTCCTGGGCGGCTGCCTCTTCTCGGGCCGCCAGGCCGGCCGAGCCGCCGCTCGCGCCTGACGCGCGCTCCCGTCTCGTCCCTCCCGTCTCGCGCCCCTCCGCCCGCCGTCGAGTCCGCAAACTTTGCACGCTGAAAACCCGCGGAGCGTGCAAAGTTTGCGGACTCGACGGTGGGGGGTGTGGGTCAGCGGCGGAGGGTCCAGGCCTGGCGGCGGACGAGGGTGTGGCCACGGCGCGTGGTGAGGCGCGTCCAGGGGCCCGTCTCGTAGATGGTGACGGTGTCGTCGTCGCCGACGAAACCGAGGCTGTCCGCGGCGAATGCGGCGCCCGCCGGGATGTACTCGAGGTCGTCGATCGGACGGCCCCACACCTCGGCGCGTACACGCTGCACCAGCTGTTCGCCTGTGCCGGTCGGAACGGCCTCGGCGACCTCTGCGACTCCCGCCTTGGCGGTCGACTGCAGCAGCGCCGACGACGTCTCTCCGACCTTCTGCCAGCCGCCCCGCGGCGGCGAGATGCCCGCCCAGGTCACGGTCGAGACCTCGAGCGGCAGGCGGATCTCGATGGGCTCGGCGGCCCCCTCCGCGCCCGCGCCCTCGGACTCGGCGGCCTCTGCACTCTCGCGCAGCCGCGCGACCCGGTCGAGCAGCGAGCGGATGGGCACGACGACGTCGAACTCCACGTCCGCGCCCGTCGCGAAGGTCCGCAGGCCCAGCACGGTCGGCGTCTCATCCATCAGCCCGCGCGGATACAGGATCGCCGTATAGACGGCCAGCACCCCCGATCCGGCGATCAGGCGCACGGAACCCTCCTCGACGCGGGCGGCCCGCGACAGATAGGTCTGCAGATCGGCGACGGCGAGGAGATCGACTAGAGAAAACGACTGGCTCATCGGATGTCTAAACTACCAACACACCACCGACTTGGAGGCACCGTGACCGAGCCCCTGGCTTCCCTACTGACCGCGCTCGATCTGACCGACACCGGCGCCCGCACCAGTGAGGACATCTTCACGGGCCCGTCACAGTGGATGCCGCTGGGCCGCGTGTTCGGCGGCCAGGTGCTCGCCCAGTCGATCATTGCGGCCACTCGGACGGTCGAGGACGACCGCAGCATCCACTCGATGCACGGCTACTTCCTGCGTCCGGGCGACGTGAACTTCCCGATCACGTTCTCGGTCGACCGCATCCACGACGGCCGTTCGTTCTCCACACGCCGCACCCAGGCGTACCAGAACGGGCTGCCCATCCTGTCGATGATCGCGTCGTACCAGACGGAGGATGAGGGCATCGAGCACCAGGATGCGATGCCCGAGGGAATCCCGGAGCCGGAGAGCCTGCCGTCGACCGCCACCTCGCTCGAGGATGTGCGCCATCCCGTCGCGCAGTATTGGGCCAGCCAGCGCCCGTTCGACATGCGGCACGTCACCTCGCCGATCTACCTCTCGGTGGAGGGCGATCGCGTCGCCCACCAGGCGGTCTGGTTCCGCACGATCGGCGACATGCCCGACGACCCGGGGCTGCACCGCGCCGCGCTGGCGTACGCGAGCGACTACACGATCATGGAGTCGGTCATGCGTCGGCATGGGATCGCCTGGGCGACGCCGGGGCTCAAGGCCGCGAGCCTGGACCACGCGATGTGGTGGCACCGACCCGCTCGGGTGGACGAGTGGCTGCTCTACGTGCAGGAGTCCCCCACCGCCGGTGGCGGGCGCGGGCTCTCGCAGGGCCGCATCTTCACCCGGGACGGAGTCCTGGTGGCGAGCGTCGCTCAGGAGGCGACGATCCGCCTTCCGCGCGCCGACGACTAGTCGAACGTGCTCCGCAGCAGCACCGTGCCTCCTGCTGCGCGGATGTCGACCGAAGCGATGTCGGCGATCGGGATGCTGGTGGTCGCGACCGGGGTGGCGACGGTTCCCGCCTCCGCCGTCCACGTCGAGATCTCGTGCTGCTTGCCGGAGCGGTCGGTGACGACCATCGCGTAGGTCCACGCGCGGTCGCCGTCGTCGCCCCCGAGGTGGGCGTAGCGGCAGTCGGAGTCGATGCGGGTGCCCCACGGCTCGGCGGTCAGCCGGAGGTCGGCGGTGAGCGGGCTCGGTTCGACCTGCTTCATGACCACGGCTGCGGTGGGCGTGGATGCGGGCTGCAGGATCGCGGGCAGGGCGAAGGCGGCGAATCCCACCACGATCGCGGCAGCGGCCGCCGACAGCCCGGCGACCAGCCAGCGGGAGCGGATGCGGCGCCGGCGTGCCTGGTGCAGCAGCGACGGGAGCACGTCGGGCCCCGGTCCCCCGGGCTCGGGCCGGTCGGTCGCGCTCGGCGCGGGCAGGGGCTCCTCCAGGAGCGCTGCGGCCTGCTCGCGCGGGACGCGGCTGAGGATGCCGGGCATGCCCGCCAGCTCGGCGACCGCCTCCGAGCACCGGTCGCATTCGCGCAGGTGCGCCTCGAAGGCGCGGCGTTCCGTCGGTGAGAGCGCGCCGAGCACGTACGCGGCGTCCCAGGTGGCGAACTCGTCGTGTGTGGTCATCGTTCCGTCACCCCTCTCTCCTGAAGTGCGAGCCGCAGGGCTCGCAGGCCGTAGTGGAGGCGCGACTTGACCGTGCCTTCGGGGATGTCGAGCTGGCGTGCGATCTCTGCGATCGAGCGTCCGCCGTAATAGGCGTGCACGATGACCGCGCGATGCTCGACGGACAGCTCCGTCAGCGCGTCCGACACCAGCCAGGCGTCGAGGACGGCGTCCGCCTCGCTGTCCGGTGCTGGATGTTCCGGCAGCGTGTCCGTGCCGAACTCGTGCCGGTGGGCGGCGCTGCGGCGGCCGTCGATGACGAGGTTGCGGGCCACGGTGAAGAGCCAGGTGCGCGCGGACTGCTGCGACTGGTCGAGCACGGAGGGCTTCCGCCAGGCGCGCAGGAGTGTCTCCTGCACCACGTCGTCGGCCATCGCACGGTCGCCGGTGAGGTGCACGACGTACCGCCATACGGCTTGCGCGTGCTGGTCGTGCAACTCGCGCAGCAGGCGGGCGTCCTCCTCCGGCATGTTCACCTCCACCTCGTACACGATGCAGCCGACGGAAAGGTTCATGCGGAACGGTTGAACCGACCGCGCGACCGTCTCGTGATAACCGTAGAAGACGTATCCGCCGAACGGGAGGAATCCGCATGAACGACCACGCACCGCTCACCCGCCGCACCCTCGTCACGATCGGCGGGGCTTCCGCCGGCGCGGTCCTGCTCGCCGCCTGCACACCCGGTGGCGGACAGGACGCGAACGGATCCGGATCCGGGTCCGGGGACGGCGGCTCGTCCGCGGGCGGCGGCGGTACGGCCGAGGTCTCGCTCGCGTCCATCCCCGTCGGCGGCGCCGTGTCGGCCACGCTCGCGGGAAAGCCCATCGTGGTGTCGCAGCCGTCCGCCGGTCAGGTGGTGGCGTTCAGCGCCGTCTGCACGCATCAGGGGTGCACGGTCGCGCCGCAGGGCAAGGAGTTCGACTGCCCGTGCCACGGCTCGAAGTTCGACGCGACGACGGGTGATGTCCTCAACGGCCCGGCGCGCGATCCGCTGCCGAAGCTGAAGGCGACCGTGTCGGGCGACTCCGTCACCGTCACCGCGTAGGGCGCGCCGTGGAGGTCAACGGACTGCCGCTGCACGTCCTCCTGGTCCACTTCGTCATCGTTCTGGTACCGCTGACGGCGATCGCCGCCCTGCTGGTGCCGATCTGGCCGGCAGCACGCCGTCGGCTCGGGATCGTGGTGCCACTGCTCGCGCTGGCGGACCTGATCCTGGTCCCCGTGGTCATGGAGGCCGGCGAGTGGCTGCAGGCGCGTCTGCCCGTTACACCGCTGATCCAGCAGCACGCGGCCCTCGGGCGGATGCTGCTGCCGTGGGTGATCGCGCTGTTCGCGTTCACCGTCGTGCAGTGGGCGTGGTTCTTCTTCTTCGACCGGCCGGAGTCGCCGCGCCGCCCGAGCGTGACGGTGCGCCGAATCGCGATCATCGTGCTGACGGTGATCGCGGTCGTGCTGGCCGTCGGAACGGTCGTCGAGGTGATCGTGATCGGCGAGGCGGGGTCTCGGGCGGTGTGGGAGAACTCCTTCAGCCCGAACCCGGTGCAGAGCAACCCGGCGCCGACGCCGGCCCCGTGAGCGAGGAGCGGGGCGTCGTCTAGGAGCGCTTGGCGAACGCCACCGGCTCGTCGACGTACGGCGTCCAGGCGTCCCGCTCGCGCTCGTTGATCCGGCGCGGCCGCTGTGTGGTCGCGTCGACGAGCACGATCGTGGTGGCCGCGCGCGAGAACAGCGTCTTCGGCTCCGTGCCCTCCGGCGACCAGACCTCGTAGCAGACCTCGAGGCTCGCGCCGCCGAGGCGGCCCAGCCAGAGCTGCACGTCGAGCGGCTGGCGGAGGTACGGGATGGGCGCCAGGTACTCGATCTCCTGCCGCGCGATCAGCGTGAGCGTGTCCGCACCCGGACGGCCGTCGAGGACCGCGGTCGACCCGCCGACGGCCTCGCCGCTCCCCGCCGCCGCGCCGTTGGCGTCGCCATCGGAATCGTCCGTCGCCCAGAACGCCTCGATGCGCGCCTCCTCCAGGAGGCGCAGCATCTCGGCGTTGTTGACGTGGCCGTAGGCGTCGAGGTCGCTCCAGCGGAGCTTGATCGGGACGTGCAGTCGCATGGCCGGCCGACTCAGTCGCGCGTGAGCTTGCGGTACGCGGAGCGGTGGGGCTTCGCGGCGTCGGGGCCCAGACGGTCGACCTTGTTCTCCTCGTACGCCTCGAAGTTGCCCTCGAACCAGTACCAGTCGGCCGGGTTCTCCTCGGTGCCCTCGTAGGCGAGGATGTGGGTCGCGATCCGGTCGAGGAACCACCGGTCGTGGGTGATGACCACCGCGCAGCCGGGGAACTCGAGCAGCGCGTTCTCCAGGCTGGACAGCGTCTCGACGTCGAGGTCGTTGGTCGGCTCGTCGAGGAGAAGCAGGTTGCCGCCCTGTTTCAGGGTGAGGGCGAGGTTCAGACGGTTGCGCTCACCACCGGAGAGCACGCCCGCCTTCTTCTGCTGGTCCGGTCCCTTGAAGCCGAAGGTGGAGACGTAGGCCCGCGACGGCACCTCGGTCTTGCCGACCTGGATGTAGTCGAGCCCGTCGGACACGACCTCCCAGACGTTCTTGTTGGGATCGATGCCGCCACGCGTCTGGTCGACGTAGGAGATCTGCACGGTCTCGCCGACCTTCAGGTCTCCGCCGTCGAGCGGCTCGAGGCCGACGATCGTCTTGAACAGCGTCGTCTTTCCGACACCGTTCGGGCCGATGACGCCGACGATGCCGTTGCGGGGCAGCGTGAACGTGAGGCCGTCGATGAGCTTGCGGTCGCCGAAGCCCTTCTCGAGGTTCTTCGCGTCGATCACGATCTGACCGAGGCGCGGGCCCGGCGGGATCTGGATCTCCTCGAAGTCGAGCTTCCTCGTGCGCTCCGCCTCGGCTGCCATCTCCTCGTAGCGGGCCAGACGGGCCTTCGACTTGGCCTGGCGACCCTTGGCGTTGCTGCGCACCCAGTCGAGCTCCTCGGAGAGGCGCTTCGCCAGCTTCGCATCCTTCTTGCCCTGGACTTCGAGGCGCTCGCGCTTCTTCTCGAGGTAGGTCGAGTAGTTGCCCTCGTACGGGTACAGGTGACCGCGGTCGACCTCGGCGATCCACTCGGCCACGTGGTCGAGGAAGTACCGGTCGTGGGTCACGGCGAGAACGGCGCCGTGGTACTTGGCCAGGTGCTGCTCGAGCCAGAGCACGCTCTCGGCATCGAGGTGGTTGGTGGGCTCGTCGAGGAGCAGGAGATCCGGCTTCTGCAGCAGCAGCTTGCAGAGCGCGACACGGCGCTTCTCACCACCGGAGAGCGTGTGGACCGGCCAGTCCCCCGGCGGGCAGCGGAGCGCATCCATCGCCTGGTCGAGCTGGGAGTCGAGGTCCCAGGCGTCGGCTGCGTCGATCTGCTCCTGCAGCGTGCCCATCTCGGCGAGGAGCGTGTCGAAGTCGGCGTCCGGGTCGGCGAGCAGGCCGGAGATCTCGTTGAAGCGGTCGACCTTCTGCTTGATCTCTCCGACGCCCTCCTGGACGTTCTCGAGCACGGTCTTGTCCTCGTCGAGCTCGGGCTCCTGCATGAGGATGCCGACCGTGTAGCCGGGGCTGAGCTTGGCGTCGCCGTTGGAGGGCGTGTCCAGACCGGCCATGATCTTCAGGATGGTGGACTTACCGGCGCCGTTGGGACCCACGACGCCGATCTTCGCTCCCGGCAGGAACGCCATCGTGACATCGTCGAGGATCACCTTGTCGCCGACCGCCTTGCGGGCGCGCACCATCGAGTAAATGTATTCGGCCACTCTTCTTCTTCAACTCCCTGTCGTCGGCTTACTGCCGTATTCGAGGATACCGGCCCTGCGCCGCCTCCCGGGCGGCTCCGGCCCTACCAGTCGATCGGACGGGTCTGCCCGATGAGGCAGTTCCCGGTGGACAGCACGGGCGTCACCATGCTGGAGTATCCGCCCGCGTCGGCGCCGTTCTGGCCGATCAGGCAGCTGTCGCCCATCCGCACCGAGAACTGGATCGAGTTCGCCTTGAGCCCGATGGTCGTCGTGTCGACGGTCACCTGCATGTCGGCCTTGGTGAAACCGGCCTTGACGAGCGCGTCGATGAAGTCACGACCCTGGGCGTTCGGGTTCGCAGCGAGCGTCGCGTGGTTCACCGTGTCGAAGTAGGCGAGGTTCTCCTGCGCCGTCCCGCCCGGCACCAGACCTGCGGTCGCGGTGGGCGTGGCCGTGCTGGTCGCCACCGGTGTCGCGGTGGGCGTCGCAGACGCCTTCGGCGTGGAGCCCGTGCACCCGGCGAGGGCGAGCGCAACGGTCAGTCCGGCCACCAGGGTGAGAGCTGACGCGGCGGGCGAACCAGCCCGGCGGACCACGGAAGACGGCATATCCGGCATCTTAGGGTGCCGCCGCTGGGATTCCCTCGGGAGGTGGCGATACAGGATCACCGTCGGTATCCGCTCCGGCCGCCCGCGTGAACCGCGATCGCCCCCAGGTGAGGTCGTGCCCGATCGACTCCGCCTCGATCTCGACCGTCATGCCCTGCTTCTCGCCCGTCCACTCGCGCAGGCACAGCCGCCCGGCGACCAGCACGGGATCGCCCTTCGTGATGGATTCCGCGGTGCCCAGAGCGAGACGCCGGAAGGCGCTCACGGTGTACCAGTTGCTGCCGCCGTCCTCCCAGGAGGACGCCTGGCGGTTGTAGCGGCGGTGCGTGGTGACGAGCCGGAAACTCGTGATCGGCACGCCGCCCTCGGTGACGAGGTGACGGGGCTCGGTGGCGACGAAGCCGCGGACGGCCACGGTGTCGGACATGTTCTCCTCTTCTCTGCGCCCGCTCCTGCGGCGGGCACAGCCCCAGCCTCGCCGGTCGCGTACGTCGGCGGCCGGGGATCGGCGGATCTGTGGAGAACGGGCGGAACCCGGAAGTGGTGGACGGATTCAGGCCGCCACGTAGTCCGCGTAGGAGGCGCGGATCTTGTTCACCTTCGGCAGGGCGACGGCGAGGCAGTACCCCTGGCCCGGGTTCTTCGCGAAGAAGTCCTGGTGGTACTCCTCGGCGCGGTAGAACGGTCCGAGCGGGTCGATCGTGGTCACGATCCCGCCGTCCCAGTACTCGGCAGCGCGGTCGCGCGCACCCTCGAACAGCTCGCGCTGGTGCTCACTGTCGTAGAACATCGCCGAGCGGTACTGGGTGCCCATGTCGTTGCCCTGCCGGTTCAGCTGGCGCGGATCATGGAGCGTGAAGAACACGTCGAGGATGACGCTCGGCGGGATGACCTCGGGGTCGAACGTGACCGCCACCGCCTCCGCGTGGCCGGTGCGGCCGGTGCACACCTCCTCGTAGGTCGGGTCGACGGTCGTCCCGCCGGTGTAGCCGGACACGACATCCCGCACGCCCCGGAGCACGCGGTACACGGCATCCAGACACCAGAAGCATCCGCCTGCCAGCACGAAGGTCTGCATGGGGTCCCCTTTCGATCGTCGTCTCCATTCTGCCGCGCGGCGCGGAGGTCGTGCGCGGCGGACGCCGTGCCCGTTTGACGACACGACGGGGAGGGTCCGCGGCGAGGTGGACAACCGCGGCTACCATCACGGCATGCAGTGGTGGAATGACTTCGTCGATTGGCTCACGTCGCCGGCCGCGCGCCCGGCGATCTTCTACGCGGCGGTCCTCGCGGTCGCCGTGATCGTCTCCGGCCTGATCTCCGCATGGATCGCCCGAGGCGCCCTCAAGGGACTCCTCTCCCGCACCGACCGCCAGCAGAAGGCGTCCGCGATCGCCGCGCTCGTCGACGCCGCGACCGAGGCCTCCGTCTGGAACTCCCTCACCCCGGCCGAGCAGGTGCTCTCCGACCGCGCCGTCGGCCAGGCCGACATCATGGTCCGGCTGCTCCCGATCAAGACGGCAGGCCTCGCGGCCACCTGGGCGGGCCACCAGCTCGCCGAGATGAAGCGCGCGTCGGCCACCTTCGGCTACCAGCTCGATCCCGCGATCGCGGAGTTCCGCGACCGCCTGCTCGAGTGGCAGAACAACCCGCGCCGCGCCCGCCGCATCTTCCAGAGCGACCTCGAGCGGTGGCGGTTCGAGAACACCGACACCGAGCGCTCGCTGATCGCCCAACAGGATGCCTGGGTCGCCCAGCAGCACCACGAGCAGTACGCCGCACCGGCGACCGCGGCGGCTCCCGCAGCGACTGCGCCCACGCGGGATGACACCGCCGAGACGAACCCGTTCGTCCAGACCGCGGCGGCCGGCGCTCAGCAGCAGGACACGTCGCCTACCAGCCGCCTGGGCCAGCCCGTCTGACGGCCTCCGCTTCGGCGGCAACGCACTCCACCCGACACGAAGGGCGCCGGCATCACGCCGGCGCCCTTCGTCGTTCCTCGGACAGCTCAGCGGCTGTAGGCGGTCTCGCCCCACCACGAGTCGAACATGCTCGCCGGAGGCTGCCGCTTGTGCTCGGTCGCCCGGTACCGCGCCTCCAGCGCCTCCGCGACCTCGTCCGACACATCCTTCCCCTCCAGGAAGTCGTCGATGTCGACGTACGTCAGCCCGAGGTTGTCCTCGTCGGTCTGACCCGGGTTGAGGTCGAGCAGGTCGGCCGTCGGCGCCTTCTCGTACAGCCGGGCGGGCGCACCCAGGTGCGCGAGCAGCTGCTTGCCCTGCCGCTTGGTGAGGCCGCTCAGCGGGAGGATGTCCGTGCCGCCGTCGCCGTACTTGGTGAAGAAACCGGTCACCGCCTCGGCCGCGTGGTCCGTGCCGATCACGAGCAGAGTGCGCTGGCCGGCGATCGCGTACTGGGCGACCATGCGGATGCGCGCCTTCACGTTGCCTTTCACGAAGTCGGTCATCGGCTCCCCGAGCGCATCCGCGTACTCGTCCTCGACGCCGTCGGTGCCGCGCTGGATGTTGAAGACGACCGAGTTCTTCGGCTGGATGAAGGACAGCGCCAGCTGCGCGTCCTCCTCATCCCGCTGCACTGCGTAGGGCAGACGGACCGCGATGAAGTCGGCGTCCGTCCCCTCCGCCGCGAGACGCTCGACCGCCAGCTGGGCGAGCCGCCCGGCGAGGCTGGAGTCCTGGCCACCGCTGATGCCGAGGACGAAACCGGCCGCACCCGTCGACCGGAGGTAGTCGACCAGGAAGCCGACGCGTCGCTCGATCTCGGCGGCCGGGTCGATCTCCGGACGGACGTGCAGCTCTTCGATGATCTGTGCCTGAAGTTCGCGCATGACGTCAGATTATCCCCGTCCGGTTTCGCCCATGTGAACGCGCCCGTTCTCCCACGAACGGTCTGCCGCGAACGCCGTGCCGGTCGCTACCATGCGCCCATGGAACCCGCCGTATCGAGCGTCGTGCTCGTCCCCCTCCTCGGCGTCCTGGCCGCGCTCCTCACCACGGCGGTCGGGCGGTTCGTAAAGATCCCGCTCGTGGTGTTCGAGATCGTCCTCGGCCTGATCATCGGCCCCAGCGTCCTCGGCTGGGTGCCGGAGACGGCCGGCCTGGATGCGATCGCCAACTTCGGCCTGGCCTTCCTGTTCTTCATGGCGGGCAACGAGATCGACTTTCCGGCCATCGCCGGCCGGCCGCTGCGGCGAGCATCCCTGGGATGGCTGTTCTCGCTCGTATTCGCGATCGTGCTCGCCACGCTCATCGCCGGATCGATCGTCCCCGGGGTCTACGTCGGCATCGCCCTCACCTCGACGGCCCTCGGGACGCTGATGCCGGTGCTGCGCGACGCCGGGGAGATGCACACGCCGTTCGGACGCGTCGTCACCGCGGTCGGCGCCGTCGGCGAGTTCGGCCCGCTGCTCGCGATCTCGCTGTTCCTCAGCGGCCGGAAACCGCTCGCCGCCGCGCTCGTGCTGATCGGGTTCGCCGTGATCGCCGGCGCTGCGATCTGGTTCGCCTCCCGCGGCGGTCACGAGCGCTTCCACCGTCTCGTCCGGGCGACGCTGCACACCAGCGGACAGTTCGCCGTACGGTTCGTGGTGTGCGTCATCGCGGCCCTCGTCGGGCTGAGCATCGCCCTCGGACTCGACATGCTGCTCGGCGCGTTCGTCGCGGGGGTGCTCTGCCGCATCCTGCTCTCCGGAGCGAAGCCGGAGGACGCGCATCACATCGAGAGCAAGCTGGAGGCGGTCGCCTTCGGCGTGCTGGTGCCGGTGTTCTTCATCAACACGGGTATCGGCTTCGACCTGAAGGCCCTGCTCGGAGACCCGCGGGCACTGATCCTGCTGCCGATCTTCCTCGTCCTGCTGCTCCTTCTGCGCGGTGTCCCTGCGTCGTTCCTCGTGCCACCGGGTTCGACGTTCCGCGACCGGGCGGCACTGACGCTGTTCAGCGCGACCGGGCTGCCGATCATCGTCGCGGTGACCGCGATCGGCGTGCGGGAGCACGACCTGCAGGTCGGGACCGCGACGGCCCTGGTCGGAGCGGGGATGCTGTCGGTGCTGCTCTTCCCGCTGATCGCGCTGACCCTCCGCAGAAAGTCGGCGGACGGCGGCGTGCGGCCGTCCGATCCGGACGCCGTGCCGATCGAAGGCTGAGCCGGCTCAGGCCACGCGGCTGACGGCGCGGGCCAGGATCGCGGTGGTCAGCGCATCCACCGGCTCCCGAGCGGCCGACGGGTTGGACAGCAGCGTGAAGTCGACGTGGCCGAGCTCCGGCAGCCCGAAGCGGTTCGTCACCTTGATCAGATCGGTGGGGATGAGCGACCGTGGGAAGACCGCGACGCCGATTCCCGCCCGGACCGCGGCGAGCACGCCGTTCACCTCGCGGGTGTTGCACGTGATCCGCCAGGTACGTCCTGCGGCCTCCAGCGCGTCGATCGCGACCTGACGGCTGAGGCTCGGACCCTGGTACGAGATGAGCGGCACGGGCCCGTCCGGATCGAGCACGGTCTTCTCCTGCCCCATCCACACCAGCTCGTCGGTCGCCACGACCGCACCCTCCGTCGTGCCCGGCGTCTGCTTGATGAAGATGAGGTCGAGCTGGCCTGCCTTCAGCTTGCGGTGCAGCGGGCCGGACTGGTCGACGGTCAGCTCGAGGTTGATCTGCGGGTTCTGCTGGCGGAAATGTCGCAGGATGCGCGGGAGCGTCGTGATCGCGAGATCGTCGGCCGCGCCGAAGCGCAGGCGCCCGCGCATGGCCGACCCGCTGAAGTAGCTCTCCGCCTCGGCGTGCGCGGCCAGGATGGTGCGGGCGAAGCCGGCCATCGCATCCCCGTTGTCCGTCAGCCGCACCTCACGCGTGTCGCGGGCGATGAGCTGACGTTTCGCCGCCTGCTCGAGTTTGCGGATGTGCTGGCTCACGGTCGGCTGGCTGATGCCCAGCCGCCCGGCGGCCTTGGTGAAGCTCCGCGTGTCCGCAACGGCGAGGAAGGTCTGCAGCAGTACCGGGTCGAACATTCCGCATCCATTCGAAAAGCCAATGGGACTTATAGCCGTGATCGGCACCAAGAATAGTCCGGATTGCGTAATGTCGAAGGGAGACTTCATACGGAACCAGCGACGACATCGAGGTAACACGCAGTGGCGCACTCCCCCGCAGCCGCCCCGCCCACCGGACCCATGCCGGTCCTCTCCACCCGGCCACCGTGGCGCGAGACGTTCGCCTCGCTGCGGGTGCCGAACTACCGCCGGTTCGCGGCGAGCAACCTGGTCGCCAACACGGCGGTGTGGATGCAGCGCATCGCGATGGACTGGCTGGTGCTGCAGCTCTCCGGAAGCGTCGCCGCCGTCGGCGTCACCGTGTTCATGCAGTTCACGCCGATGCTGCTCTTCGGTCTCTGGGGCGGAGTGATCACCGACCGCTACTCCAAGCAGCGGCTGCTCGTCATCACGCAGTCGTGCGCGGCCGCGCTGGCGGCGCTACTCGCCGTGCTCACGCTGACCGGCGCCATCGAGGTCTGGCACGTCTACGCGATCTCGTTCACGCTCGGTCTCGTCACGGTCGTGGACAACCCGGCACGTCAGGTGTTCGTCAACGAGCTCGTCGGTCCGCGCTACCTGCGCAATGCGATCAGCCTCAACTCGTCGATCTTCCAGCTCGGCGGGCTCATCGGGCCGGCCGTCGGCGGCATCCTCATCACCGCGGTGGGCGGCGGATGGTCGTTCGCCATCAACGCCGTCGCGTGCCTGGCCGTGGTGTTCGCCGTGGCGACGCTCAAGCGGTCGGAGCTGCACGCGTCGCCCGCGGCTCCCCGCGGCAAGGGGCAGCTCGCCGAGGGGATGCGGTACGTGCGCCGCAAGCCGGTGATCTTCTGGACGATCGTCATGGTCGCCGTTGTCGCCGTGTTCGCCTTCAACATGCCCGTGTTCCTCGCCGCCTACGCGAACGACGTCTACAACGTCGGCGCGCAGGGCTACGGGATGTTCAACGCGCTCGTCGCCGCCGGCGCGCTCACCGGCGCACTCGCCTCGACGCGGCGGACCAGCGTCCGGCTGTCCATGGTCGTCGGAACCGCCGCAGCCCTCGGGATCGTGCAGGCACTCGCCGGATTCGCGCCGGGCGAGCTGGCCTTCGGGCTGCTGCTCGTCGCCATCGGGGTCGGTAACCTGCTCTTCATCACCGCGGCCAACTCGCTGGTGCAGATGTCGTCGAACGTGCAGATCCGCGGGCGCGTGATCTCGCTGTACATCCTCGTGCTGCTCGGCGGCCAGGCCCTCGGCGGCCCGCTGATGGGGTGGATCGTGGAGCAGGTCGGCCCGCACGTCGCCATGGCGATCTCTGGGCTCGTGCCCGCCGCGGCTGCTGCCGTCGTCGCCGTGCTCATCGCCCGGCAGGCGAGCCTCCGCCTCCGCTTCGGCCTCCGCGGACGGCGCCCCGTGATCGCGATCGTCACCCGCGCGGGGAAGACCGGCCAGACGCTCTGACGCGGCGGCAGCGGAGCGCTCCGGTATCGTTGACTCGACGCCCCCGTAGCTCAGCGGATAGAGCAGGAGCCTTCTAATCTCTTGGTCGCAGGTTCGATTCCTGCCGGGGGCACCCTCACTCCTCTGCGCATCCCCCACCGTCGAGTACACGAACTTTGTACGTTTTCGGCGCCCCGAGCGTGCAAAGTTTGCGGACTCGACGGTGGGGGCGTGGGGATGCGAAAAAAGGGCCGGACTTGGGAGTCCGGCCCTGTGTGGGGTGAGTAACGGGGCTTGAACCCGCGACCTCCTGGACCACAACCAGGCGCTCTACCAACTGAGCTATACCCACCACGGCGCCTCGCCGATCACGCGGATCGACCGAAGCAACTCATCGATTCTAGTACATGCGGGGAGCCCATTTTTCCACCACGCCCGCGGCCAGCGCCTGGGTGTCTTCCGTGGTGGGCCCGGGCGGGGCGACGAACGCGGCCGAGCGGTAGTAGTCGAGCTCGCGGATCGACTCGAGGATGTCGGCGAGCGCCCGGTGGCCGCCGTTCTTCTCCGGGGCGTTGAAGTAGATGCGCGGGAACCAGCGGCGGGCGAGCTCCTTGATCGAGGACACATCCACGTTGCGGTAGTGCAGGTGGTTGTCGAGCCGCGGCATGTACTTGGCGATGAACATGCGGTCGGTGCCGATCGTGTTGCCGGCGAGGGGGGCCGTCCGAGCGGTCGGTGCGAACTTCAGCACGTACTCGAGCACCTCGTACTCGGCCTCGGCGAGGCTCTTGCCGTTCGGGATCTCCTCGATCAGGCCCGAGGTAGTGTGCATCTGCCGGACGAAGTCGCCCATGTTCTCGAGCGCGGAGTCGTCGGGCCTGATGACGATGCTGAGACCGGGGTCGAGCACGTTCAGCTCGAAGTCGGTGATGACCACCGCGATCTCGACGAGCTCATCGACCTCGAGGTCGAGGCCGGTCATCTCGCAGTCGATCCAGACCAGTCGATCCGAGGAAGTAGCCATAACAGGAGTCTAATGCTGGCCCCCGACACCCCCGGACAGACCCGAACCCGCTGCCAGTGCCCCGAAGTCGACCCGCTGCGGCACTGGGAGCTTCGGCCCCATCCCGTCGCCGGTCGACACATGCCGCACCCGCCGGGCGATCCACGGGATGGCGTACACCCGCAGCCAGGTCCGGAACGGCACCGAGTCGGGCGGCACCGGCGCCGTCGCCTCCGGCGCGACCGTCGTCTCCGGCCCGCTCACCTCGGCGTACGGCACCCCCAGGGCGTGGGCGGCCTGCGAGGCGAGCAGCCGATGGCCGCGCGTGCTCAGGTGCACGCGGTCGGATGCCCACATCGCCGGGTCGCGGAACTCGCGGACGCCCCACACGTCGAGCACGATCGCGCGCTGATCCCGCGCGATGCTCCAGATGTTCGCGTTGAAAACGGCCGCGCGCCCGCGGAACGGCTTGAGGAAGAAGGCGAACTGCGGATCGAAGATGTTGGCGAGCAGGACGGTCGTCCCCGCGGCCCGGAGGTCGCGGATGCCCGCTTCCAGCCGGGTGGCGAGCGCGTCCGGGTCGGCCGCAGGGCTCATCAGGTCGTTCCCGCCGATCATCACGGAGACGAGGTCGGGCCGCAGGTCGAGCGCGTGCGGGATCTGCGCATCCACCACGTCCGCGATGCGGCGGCCGCGCACGGCCAGGTTGGCGAACTCCAGCGAGGCGCCGGCGAGCCGGGCGTCGCCGTCGAGGATGCCGGCCAGGCGGTCGGCCCAGCCGAGGAAGGCGTCCGCGTGCCCGGGGGCGCGGTCGCAGAGGCCCTCGGTGAGCGAGTCTCCGAGGGCGACGTAGCGCGTGAAGGTCGTTCGGCTCACGGGACGATTCTGTTGGTCCCGCTCCCTCGGCGGTGGCGCCGACGGCCCGCACCGCGCGATCGTCGCCGCGATTTCCCCGGACGTACACTGACGGTGTGGATTCGACACCGGCCGTTGTCCCGGAGGTCACCGGGAAGGCGCAGCTCACTCTCTACACGTCCGCCTTCTGCGAGCCGTGCATGCAGACGCGTGCCGTGCTCGCCGAGGCGACGCGACTCGCGCCGCGGATCGTGGTGACCGAGCTGGATGTGGCACGCAACCTGGAGCGCGCCGAGCACGACCGCATCCGCTCCACCCCGACGGTGATCGTCGAAGCGCCGGACGGCACGGAGGTCTTCCGCGCGGAGGGCGTGCCGACCCTGGCGCAGGTGCTCGCGGCCGCCGCGACGGCGCTCTAGGGCGCCTTTCCCGCGTCCTCTCCCTCATCGTCGGCCGGGGAGGCCGTCCTGTGCAGCAGGAACAGCCCGCCGTGCGCGGGCAGGTGCCGCCGCTCGGCGTCGGTCTCCACGTACTCGTCGATGACGGCGACGATGCGCCGGTCGAGTTCGGCCACATCCTCAGGCGAGAGATGCAGAGAGAAGCGGGCGTACGTCGCGATGGATGCGGGACCGGCCTCGGCGAGCTCCTGCTGGAACGCATCCACCGGCGCGAAGCCGTCGCTCAGGTCGAGGTCCTCCAGAGGGACCGACAGCCACCAGGTCCGCCCGGTGGAGCGGTAGGGCTTCTCGAGAGCGCCCGTCGCCCCCGTCCGCACCTCCGCCGGCTCCAGGAACCCCGCGTCGACCAGCTGGCGCACGTGGTAGTACGCGGTGCCCGGGTCGACGCCCAAACGGTCCGCCAGCTGCTTGTTGGTGAGCTCGCGGTCGCCGCAGAGGCGCACAATACGCACGCGCAGCGGATGCGACAGGGCCTTGAGCTCCTGCGGCGTCGCCGGGCGGCGCTTGGCGTCCGGTCCTGCGTCAACGCTGGCTTCGTCGGTCACGCTCCGACTCTAGCGCGGATTGGGGTTTCATCCATCGATTGAGTTTTCTCAATCACTGTGCAACCCTTGCCGTATGACCGCGAACGGACTCGGCGCACGCTACTGGAAGCTGTGGACGTCGGCAGGCCTCTCGAACCTCGCCGACGGCGTGATGAAGGTCGCACTGCCACTCGTCGCCATCCGCTACACCGACTCCCCCGCGATCATCGCCGGCCTCACGTTCGCCTTCACCCTCCCCTGGCTGCTGTTCGCACTGACGGCCGGAGCGCTCGCCGACCGGCTGGATCGCCGGCGCCTGATGCTCGTCGCGAACGCGGCCCGCGCGCTCTTCCTCGCCTTCCTGACGGTGGCCACGCTGACCGGGATCGGGTCCATCTGGATGCTGTACGCGGCGGCGATCTGCATCGGCGTCGCGGAGACCGTGTACGACACGTCATCCCAGTCGATCCTGCCGCAGCTCGTCTCGCGCGACCGCCTCTCCCGGGCGAACGGGCGCCTCTACGCGGCAGAGCTGACCGCGAACGAGTTCGTCGGCCCTCCGCTCGGAGGCTTCCTGGTGGCAACCGGTGTCGCACTCGCGTTCGGCGCGCCCGTCATGCTGTGGCTCGCGGCGATCGGGATGCTGCTGCTCGTCCGCGGGCATTACCGGGCCGATCGCCCAGAGCGCACGACGATCCGCGCCGACATCGCCGAGGGCCTCCGCTTCCTCCGCCGCAGCACGCTGCTGCGCACGCTCGCGATCATGGTGGGCGTCTTCAACTTCGCCAGCTCCGCCGTTTTCACCGTGTTCGTGCTGTACGCCGTCGGCCCGCAGTCGGCCATGAAGCTGACCGACCCGGGATACGGGCTGCTGCTGACGGCGTCGGCCGTCGGAAGCGTGCTCGGCACCTTCCTCGCGGAGCCCGCCGAGCGCCTGCTCGGACGGGCGCGCGGCCTCGCATTGACCATCGTCGGCTCCCTCTTCACCGTCGCGACGCCGTTCTTCACCACGAACCCCTTCGTCATCGCGGCGGGCATGCTGATCGGAGGCGTCACCGTCTCGATCTGGAACGTGATCACCGTCTCGTTGCGGCAGCGCGTCACCCCCACGCGCCTTCTCGGGCGCGTGAACAGCGCGTACCGCCTGCTCGCCTGGGGCACGATGCCGCTCGGCGCACTCGCCGGCGGACTCATCGGTCAGGTCTTCGGCGTGCGCTGGGTCTTCCTCGTGATGGGCATCCTGGTCGTGCTGCAGCTCATCCCGATGCTCTGGGTCACCGACCGGCGCATGGATGCGGCAGAAGCCGAGGTGGAGGCCGAGGAGCGCGCGGAGGCTCCGACCGACTCGCCGACAGGTCGTTGACGCGTACACGACTTTGCCAGGATCCATGCCCGAACCGTCCAGAAACAGCGCCTAGGGTCATTTACCGACGGCAGTGAAAGCCGTCCGTGCCGCGCAGGCGCGCATCCAGGCCCCGAACCCGTAAGGCCCCCAACCTGAGACGTCCCCCGGCGTCGCCCTGGACACGCAGCCCTTCCCACGCCCGGCACACCCGCGCCGCATGCCGCGCCTTCCGGACCACGGGTCCACGAGGCGCTTCCGCGCGTGCCGCGCGGCAGTCAGCCCGCAGGACCACCCGAAAACACACGGTCCGGTCGCATGGACGCCCACGGCGTCGCCATGCGTCAGGCGGGGAAGCCCGATCCAGGAAAAGCATGCTGAGTTCTCTCCGTACCACCCTCAAGAGCAGTCCCATCCCCTTCGGCCGCATCGTCTCCGGTGCCGCCGCCGTGCTGGTCAGCGCCAGCCTCCTCGCCCCCGCGATGGCCCAGCAGCAGGAGAGCGAGCGGAAGACCCGCGAGCTCTCGGAGGCCACCGGGATGCGCCACGAGCAGCTCTCCGTCTACGACTCGATCGTGCGCGACCGTCTCGAGCGCCAGGCGAAGACGACGCTGACCGGAGCAGAGGCCACCGTCAACGCGAACCAGGCCAAGGCCGACGCGTCGGCGGCGAAGACCGCGATCGCCGGCCTGAGCGGATACACCAAGCTCGACGAGGACACCCTCCGCGACAGCATCGTGGCGACCCAGGCCGCGTCCGACGCCTTGGCCGCCGCCGGCGCCGAGGCCGACCGCCGTGCCGCCGAGGCCGCCGCTGCTGCCGCCGCCGCTCTCGCCAACGCCAACACTCCGGCGGGCGCGAAGGCGACGGCCGCGAGCCTCGCCGCCAGCCAGTACGGCTGGGGCGCCGACCAGTTCCAGTGCCTCGAGCAGCTGTGGCAGCGCGAGTCGCAGTGGAACTACCAGGCGTCCAACCCCGGCAGCGGTGCGACCGGCATCCCGCAGGCCCTCCCGGGCAGCAAGATGGCGTCGTTCGGCACCGACTGGGCGACCAACGCCACCACCCAGATCAAGTGGGGACTCGACTACATCTCCCGCGGGTACGGAACTCCGTGCGCCGCGTGGGGCCACTCCGAGGCCGTCAACTGGTACTGACCTGAGAGCCGGGGAGGCGGCCGGCGGCCGCCGGTAGACTCGCGCGAGTGAGCACCGAGCACGTCCCCGCCTCTCCGGCCACCCCCTCCATCCGCGGAGCCCATCTCGTCGGCAGCGTCAACCTGCCGGACGCCGAGACGGTGTTCCGCACCGTGAACGCCCATCTCGGCGACCGGATGCGCCGCATCCCGGACGGCGAGGTGGGCGAACGCTTTTACTGGGTGCAGTTCCAGACGGGCCGCCTCGACACGATGAGCGGCCTTTCGCGCATCCCCGGTGATGCGCCGCTGCTGCGCGGCGTGTTCGACCCGCGTCCGTTCCATCTCGATGAGGGCGTGTCCGCCGACGACCTCGTCTTCCCCGACCTCGGCTATGCGGAGGCGGCTCTCGACTCGTACGGCGTGTTCCGCAGCCTCCGCGAGGATGGCGTGATCCCGGCGGGCGTGCGCTTCCAGGTGTCCCTGCCGACACCGGCCGGCGTGGTCGGGCCGTTCATCGTGCCGGAGGACCGCGCCGCTGTCGAACCCGCCTACGAGCGGGCACTCTTCGGCGAGCTGCAGCGCATCCTCGACGGCATCCCGCACGACGACCTCGCGATCCAGTGGGACACCGCCGTCGAGTTCGCGCTGCTCGAAGGGCGGATGCCGTCGTGGTTCGGCGACGACGTGCTCGCCGGCGTCGTGGAGCGCGCCGTCCGGCAGGCCGCGGCGGTGCCCGCCGACGTGCAGCTCGGCTATCACCTCTGTTACGGCGATGTGGAGGAGCAGCACTTCGTGCAGCCCACCGACGCCGGGCGACTCGCCGCGGTGCTCCGCGGCATCCTCGACGCCGCTCCGCGCCCGGTCACCTGGGTGCACCTCCCGGTGCCGATCGAGCGGGACGACGCGGCGTACTTCGCCCCGCTCGCCGACGTCGTGGTCCCCGTGGAGACCGAGCTGTACCTCGGGCTGCTGCATCACGAGGACGGCGTGGAGGGCGCGCGTCGCCGGGCGCAGGCGGCCGCGACCGCGCAGCCCCGCTTCGGCGTCGCGACCGAGTGCGGGTTCGGCCGCGGCCCGAGCGAGCGCACGGCCGGGCTGCTCGACCTCCACGCCGCCGTCGCCGAGGCGTGGTGAGCCGCGCGTGACGCTCGACCTCGACCAGGACGCCTTCGAGGCGATGGTCACGGACGAGCTCGATCAACTCCCGGATGAGATGGTCGACGGCCTCGACAACGTCGTGTTCGTCGTGGAGGACCGCCCGGAGGACGGCTCCCTCGACCTGCTCGGCCTGTACGAGGGTGTCGCCCTCACCGAGCGCGACACGTACGGCTTCGGCGAGATGCCGGACCGCATCGTGCTCTACCGAGAGCCGCTCCTCGCGATCAGCGCCGATGAGGACGAACTGCGCGACGAGATCCACATCACGCTCGTGCACGAGATCGCCCACTACTACGGCATCGACGACGAGCGTCTGCACGAGCTGGGCTGGGCTTAGCCAGGACGGCCGGCGTAGCCCACGGGAATCAGCGGGAGGCCGGCATCAGCGGGAGGTCAGGCGCCGTTCCCGAAGATCGACTCGTCTTCCTTGTCGGCCTCCACCGGGTCGGAGTCCGGAGCGTCGAAGTGGTACGACACCAGCTTCTGGCCCTCGACCTCGCGCTCCTCGCCCGCGACGTACCAGAACGTCGACTCCAGGCCTTCGACGGCGGCGATCACGCCGATGCGCTCGTCCACCTTGCCGTCCACGAGGAAGCGGCGGTCGCTCTGGCCGACGAGCGGCCCGTCGGCGTACTCGACGATGTATTCGGGGTCCTGTCGTGCGTCGGTCATGACTCCACCGTAGTACCCGATCGGACCTCGGTGATCCCACCCGGCAGGTCGAGTCCCGTCACGTCCAGGACGAGGTTCGCGGCGGCACGTGGATGCTCGCGGGCGACGAACCGCTCGAACTGCGCCTGCCAGCGGTCCCACTCCGCCGCGAACGTCTCACCGTCACGCGCGAGTGCGCGCTCCTTGCGGAGGGCGTCGTCCGCTTCCAGCCAGACGGTCAGGTCCGCGCAGGCGGCGTTCCGGCGCGAGAGGGTGCCGCATCCCTCGACCACGAGCGGCTCGCCGCCGGCCACCAGCTCGACCCCGGCCGGATGATGGCCCGCCCAGTCCCAGCGCTGCCAGCTGCCCGCGCCGATCGCCCGGAGCGGCTCGAGGAGGTCACGGCCGAGCGCCTCGCTGCCGGCGTCGAGGCCGTCCCATCCCGGGTACAGGTCGTCCATGCGCACGAGCCGCGGGCGCCCCTCCGCCGGCCAGCGCGCGATGAGGAGGTCGGCGAGGGTGCTCTTGCCGGCGCCGCTCGGTCCGTCGATCAGCACGATCGGGGTCCGGCCTGCGCTCGTCGCGTCGGCGACGGCCCGTGCGACGGCTGAGCGGAGCACGGCGATCGGGTCGTCAGCTGAGCGGCGCATTCCAGCTCCCCGCTGCGACGGCCGCCGCGATCGCGAGCCCGGCGACCAGCGCCGCGACGACAAGGGCGGCCCAATCGCGCCCGCGGAAGACGGAGGGGCGCGCCCACGTGCGCGTCCCGGGCGCGCCGAAGCCGCGCGCCTCCATCGCCGTCGCCAGCTTCGTGCCGCGGCGCAGCGACAGCACGAACAGGGCGAACGACTGCCCGAGGAACCGGCGGAAGGCGCCCGACTCCGCGACGCCGCGCGCACGGCGCGCCAGGGTCAGGGCGCGCCAGTCCTCCGCGAACAGTCCGACCAGACGGAGAGCAGCGAGCCCGCCGATCACGAAACGCGCGGGCAGGCGCACCAGCTGCGCCAATCCATCCGCCAGGTCGGTCGGGTCGATCGTGACGAACAGCAGCACCGCGGGCAGGCCGATGGCGAGCACGCGCAGGGCGGTCGCCACGCCGAGGGCGATCGAGCCGTCGCTGATCTCGACCGCCCACCACTGCACGTAGACGGTGCCGGACGTCTGCCCGTAGAGCACGGTCGTGAGTCCGGCGAGCGGGGCCGCGATCCACACCGGGGCGGTCCGCACGACGACGGAGCGGAGCGGGATGCGCGCGAGCGTCAGCAGGACGAGCTCCAGCCCCAGGGCGACGCCGGCCGAGACCGGGTCGATCGACAGGAGCAGGGCGACCGTGACGATGAGCGCCGCGCCCAGCTTCGCGACAGGATTGAGCGTCGCGAGCGGGCCGGTGCGGAGGGGCTGCAGCAGGGTCATGCGCGCACCTCCGCGACGTCGAGGCGGAGTGCGGCGGCACCGACGGCCTCGATGAACTCGGCGTCGTGCGTCGCCGCGACGATGGCGTGACCGTCCCGCCGCAGGTCGGCGATCATCCGCACGAGGCCGTCCCAGGTGCGCGCGTCCTGACCGAAGGTGGGCTCGTCCAGCACCAGGAGGCGCGGACGGGTCGCAAGCGCGGTGCCGACCGACAGCCGGCGCTTCTGTCCTCCGGACAGCGTGAACGGATTGGCGTCGGCGACGTCGGTCAGCGCGAGCCCGTCGAGCAGCTCGTCCACTCGGCGCTCGACGTCCTCGGCCGCCAGCCGCAGGGCGCGGGGCCCCGCGGCGAGCTCGTCCCGCACCGTGGAGGCGATGAACTGGTGCTCGGGGTTCTGGAAGACGCTGCCGATCCGGGTGAGCAGCTCGCGCGAGCGCCAGATCGCCGGGTCGGTGGATGCTCCGGCCGCCAGCTCCGGCTCGGCGACGAGCGCGCCGCCGAGCGGCGGCAGCAGACCACCGAGGGTCAGCGCGAGGGTCGACTTGCCGGCTCCGTTCGCTCCGGTCAGCGCCAGGGCCGAACCCTCGCGGACGTCGGCGCCGACCGGACGGCCGACCGGGACGCCGACAGGCGGACGCCCGCGCTTCCAGCCCCGCGTCACGGCCGGCCCGCGACCGAACACCAGCGACCGCGCGGTCAGCAGCGGGGCGCCCTCGGCGACGGACGGCGAGCGTGGCACCGGCGTACCGGGCAGCCACACGCCGGCGCGCCGCAGCTCTCCGGCCGTATCGGCGAGGACCTTGCCGGGTTCGCCGTCGGCCAGCACACCGCCGTCGGCCCCGAGCACCACGACGCGCGTCACCAGGTCGCGCCACACCGCAACGCGGTGCTCGACGACGACCAGGGTGGCGCCCGTGGCGTCGAGGGCCGAGCGAACCGCATCCCGAACCTCCAGCACCCCGTCGGGGTCGAGGTTCGCGGTCGGCTCGTCGAGCAGCAGCAGGCCGGGCCGCATGGCGAGCAGGCCGGCCAGCGCCAGGCGCTGCTTCTGACCTCCTGAAAGTTGGCTCGTCGAGCGGTCGAGCGGCACGTCGAGGCCGACGTCTCTCAGTGCTCGCCGAACGCGGACCCACAACTCGTCGCGCGACACCCCGAGGTTCTCGCACGCGAAGGCCACATCGTCGCCGACCCGGGCGAGGATCACCTGGGCGTCCGGATCCTGCAGCAGCAGACCCGCCGTCCCCCGCGCCGACGCAGGCGGTCGGCCGCCGACGGTCAGCGACCCTTCGGCCTCGCCGTCGTCATCCCCGCCGAGCACACCGGCCAGGCCCGCGAGGAGCGTGCTCTTGCCCGCGCCGGAAGCGCCGAGCAGCAGCACGCGCTCCCCCGGCTCGATCCGCAGATCGACCCCGCGGGCCGCCCAGGCGTCCCGTCCGGCGTAACGCCAGCCCCACCCGTCGACCCGGACCCCGGCTGGGGCGGTCAGTCCCGACTCCACGGCCGTCAGGCCCGCGACGCCGTCCGCGACTCGCGGCCCGCGGCGAAGCGGCTGAGCGCCCCCGTCTTCGCGAGTGCGCGGACGAGCAGCCACGAGCCGAGGCCCGCGACCACGATGCCCGAGATCGTCGTGGTGATCGCGTACGTGATCGCGAACTCGGGCTTCGACCCGGGGTACCAGTACAGGAGGTCGAGGATCGACTCGGCGATCCCGGCGCCGGCGCCCGCCAAGAGGGCGGGCACGAGGCGCCAGTTCGCGTAGAGGAACAGCGCGAAGACGATCTCGGCTCCAAGCCCCTGCACCACACCGGAGAGCAGCGTCGCGAATCCCCACTGCGTACCGATCAGCGCCGAGACGGTCGCCGCGACGACCTCGCCGAACAGCGCGGCGCCGGGCTTCCGCACGATCAGGGCGACGAGCACGCCGGCGAACAGCCACGGGCCGTTCAGGATGCCCTGGAACCCTGGGAGGAGGGCCCCCACGGGCTCTGAGATCGGGTTCTGGACGATGCCCCAGACCCAGAAGACGACGCCGGACGCGACGGCGACGACGCTGGCGACGACGATGTCGACGACGCGCCAGCGGAAGACGCGCGAACGCGCGCCGGTGGACGTGGAGGTGATGGTTGCATGCACTGGACGTGCCCTTTCATTCAGCGAAACAGGGCACGGGATGTGAGATGGCCTCCCTGCGCTGGCATGACCCAGATCAGGTTCGACGGTCGAGACTTGGAGAAGTCTCCTCTCAGCCCGGCTCACCGGACTCCCGTGTTCGCCCCCAATACTAGTCCGCTGAGGGCACGGTGCTACTTCTTGAGCGCGCGGATCACGCGCGACCAGGCGTGACCGGCCACCCAGACGAACGGGATGCCGATCGCCAGCAGCGTGATCAGGTTCGGACGGAACCGGACCCCGGTCTCGTCGGAGACGTACGCGCCGAAGGGCACGGCCCATCCGCCGCCCCCACCGCCGCCGGGGGCGTCCTCGCCGCCCTCGCCCACGACTCCCGCGCCGAAACCGAACTGGACGGCCGCCACCGGCACGATGGTGGTCCCGTCGACGACGACGGGCTCGCCGTAGACCGACTTGATGCCGGAGGCGCTGAGCGTCTCCGCGAGCTTGAGCGAGATGTTCGTCATACGCCTGAGCGTAGCCCCCGGCTTCCCGTGCGACCAGGCCCGTTCAGTCGCTCACGTACTTCGGGTTGCGGCCGTCGCGCTCCTCCTCGTCGGCGTCGCGCGCACGGCGCACCAGCGAGGCCGGTCCGATCATCCCGCGGCCGAACCGCGCGCTCACCGCGTCCAGGGTGCGCTCGGTCTCGCGCCACTCCTCATCCGGGTCCCACAGGGCGACCGCGTCGCCGCCCGCATCGAGCAGCTGCTCCGCGCGGACGCCGATGAGCCGCAGCGGCGTCTGCCGCACGTCGAGGTTGAGGGCGCCGAACACATCCCACGCCTCCTCGAACAGGCGCCTGCCGACGTTGGTCGGCTCCGCCAGCGTGCGCGACCGCGTGATCGTGCGGAAGTCGGAGAACCGCACCTTGATCGACACGGTGCGGGCGATCATCGCGTGCTTGCGGAGCCGCTCGCCGACCCGGCCCGACAAGCGCAGGAACTCGCGGCGGAGGACGTCGAGGTCGCCGACATCCGTGTCGAAGGTGTTCTCGTGGCCGATGCTCTTCTCGCGCGACTCGGTCACGATACCGCGGTCGTCCCGGCCGTTCGCGAGCTCGTGGAGCTTGCGGCCGCTCGCGTCTCCGACGGCTTTCTGAAGCACGTGCAGCGGGGCGTCCGCGAGGTCGCCGACCGTGAGCAGCCCCATCCGCTCCAGCGACGCCTGCGTGCTCGCACCGACGCCCCACAGCGCGCCCACCGGGAGCGGGCGGAGGAAGGCGAGGGTCTCGGAGCGCGGGATGACCAGCAGGCCGTCCGGCTTGGCGCGGCCCGAGGCGAGCTTCGCCATGAACTTCGTCGCCGCGACCCCGACCGAGCAGGTCAGCCCGGTCTCCTCCTGCACCCGCGACCGGATCAGCTCGGCGATGCGGCGCGGCGACCCGAGCAGGCGGCGGGCGCCCGAGACATCGAGGAACGCCTCGTCGATGCTGAGCGGCTCCACCAGTGGCGTGACCTCGCGGAAGATGTCCATCACCTTCGCCGAGTACTCGGTGTACCGGTCGTAGTGGGGCGGGAGGATGATCGCGTTCGGACACAGCCGGAGTGCCTGCGACATGGGCATCGCGCTGCGCACGCCGTACCGCCGCGCCTCGTAGGTCGCGCTCGTGACGACGCCGCGGCCGCCCGCATGCCCGACGATCGCCGGCTTGCCGCGGGCGTCCGGGCGCTCCAGCAGCTCGACGGACGCGAAGAACGCATCCATGTCGACATGCAGGATGGCGGACTCGGAGTCGTCGACGTCGGCCGCGCTCACCTGCCGCTGGCTGCCATCCGCTCGTCCCACGACTCCAGCTTCTCACCCGCCGCCGACACGCGGGACACTCCTCCGCCGAAGTGCACGTCGTGGCGCCTAAAACCGGCGAATAGCGACCACGACGTGCACTTCGCGGACTCGGCGACGTACGTTTGGGGGCATGGAATTCAGGTACCTCGGCAACAGCGGTCTCAAGATCTCGGAGATCATCTACGGCAACTGGCTCACCCACGGCTCCCAGGTCGAGAACGACACGGCGACCGAGTGCGTGCACGCCGCCCTCGACGCGGGGATCACGACCTTCGACACCGCGGACGCGTACGCCAACACGGTCGCGGAGCAGGTGCTCGGCGACGCCCTGAAGAGCCAGCGCCGCGCCTCACTCGAGATCTTCACCAAGGTCTACTGGCCGACAGGCCCCAAGGGCCACAACGACGTCGGGCTCTCGCGCAAGCACATCCTCGAGTCGATCGACGGATCGCTGCAGCGCCTCGGCACCGACTACGTCGACCTGTACCAGGCGCACCGGTATGACCACGAGACCCCGCTCGAGGAGACGATGCAGGCGTTCGCCGACGTCGTACGCGCCGGCAAGGCCCTCTACATCGGCGTCAGCGAGTGGACGGCCGACCAGCTGCGCGCGGGACACGCGCTCGCCAAGGAGCTCAACATCCAACTCATCTCGAACCAGCCGCAGTACTCGATGCTGTGGCGCGTCATCGAGAAGCAGGTGGTGCCCACCTCGGGCGAGCTCGGGATCTCGCAGATCGTCTGGTCGCCGGTCGCCCAGGGCGTGCTCACCGGCAAGTACAAGCCGGGACAGCAGGCGCCGGAGGGCAGCCGCGCGGCCGACGAGAAGGGCGGCGCCGACGCCATCCGCGGATTCATGCGCGACGAGGTGCTGACCGCGGTTCAGGGGCTCCAGCCGATCGCGGACGAGCTCGGCATCACCATGGCGCAGCTCGCCGTGGCGTGGGTGCTGCAGAACCAGAACGTGTCGGGCGCGATCGTCGGCGCGTCGCGCCCGGAGCAGGTGCGGTCGAACGCCGCGGCCGCCGGTGTGCGTCTGTCCGGCGACGTCATGGCGCGCATCGACGAGGCCGTCGGGGATGTCGCCCAGACCGACCCGGCGCTCACCGTCTCCCCCGCCAAGCGCCCGGCCTGATCCGCCGCTCGGGCGTCAGACGAGGGCGGCGACAAGCGGGCGCAGCCAGTCGCGGAAGGCGACGGAGTCGTTTCGCAGCGACGCGCTGACCACGACGGTGTGCGGGCCGACGATCCAGGTGCCTTTCTCGGCGAGCGGCAGCACGTCGATGTCGAGCCGGAAGTACCCGGCCTGACGGCGGAGCTCGTGCTCGCGCTCGCGCACCACGTCCACGATGTCGGCGGCGCGGCGGGCGTGGTGCTCGGCGCTGTCCACCAGATACTCGGCGTGCCGCGCTGTCGCCCACTCGGCGGCCGCCTCGTAGTGGGCGATCACCGCATCCTGCAGTTCGATCACCCGGTCGAACGCCTCGAAATGCGGAGGCCGCAGCAGTGGCGCCGTGAGCCGGCGGTGCCGGTCGGCCGCCGCCTCGAACCACGCCTCCCACTGCCGGGCGAGGGCGGCAGCGCCCTCCTCCCGCGCAGCATCCGGGTCGGCGGCGGGCGCAGCCGGTCGTCCGGCGGGACGAGCGGGATGGATGAACGGAGCCGGTCGGGTGCGCGGCACCGGTGCGGATGCACTACGCCCGTCCACCGCCTCCGCCCGCCCGGAATGCAGCACCGGGAGCACCGTCGGCTCGAGTCGCGGAAGCGCGGGCTCCACCCGGCCGTGGAGACCGGCGAGCTCGCGCACGGCGAGGGCGACGAGCAGGTCCCACGGGCAGTCCTCCGTGACCTGCCATCGAAGGGTGCCCTCGACGAACATGCCGACATTGTAGGTTCGCGGCGCGCCGGGAGGTAGTGGGTGCCGAACCGGTTCAGCGGAGCGGCAGGATGCGGGACCTCAGCGGTCGTACGGTTCCTCGGCCACGAGGAGCGACGCCGGGATGATCGCCGTCTCGTACGGTCCGCGTCCGTCGCGTCGGTGCTGGGGCTCGAAGAACGACACCGTCCACGTCGTCAGGCCGTCCTGCGGCCCGTAGACGTTGCGCAGCCCGCGGTCGCCCGGCGCGATGATCACGCCCGTCGGCTCGCCGATCCAGTCGTCCGACGACGCCGGGTCGTGCTCACGCACGTAGACCTGCACTCCGACACCGAGCCCGGGACTGCGGCGGCCCGTTGTCTCCGGACTCCCGCCCGTCGCCGATCGATCACCGGATGCGCGTCTCCACATGCCGTCCATCGTGCCACCCCCGGGCTGTGCGACCGCTCAGTGCTTGCGGTCAGTGCGACGTCGTCGGCCGCGTCGAACCCCCTGCGCGGCGCGCCGGGTCGAGAAGCCGGCGCAGCGTCCACCGCTCGGCCACCGTCCACGTCGTCGACGTAAGGATGTAGACGGCGGCCGCCAGCGGGACGAACGCCGCGAAGACCACGGTCACATAGGGCAGGAACGACAGCGCACGCAGCATCCCGACCGGCGCCGTCGACCCTTCCGGCTGCGGCAGCGTCAGCACCCGTCGGGACACCGTGGTCACGATCGCGATCAACGCGAGGACGCCGAAGTAGACGAGGATCCCCGGCCAGACCCCGGCCCCCGCGCCGGTGAGCCCGACGAAGCTGGTTCCGAGGGGCGCCCCGAAGGCGTGCTCCCCGAGCAGCGTGTTGGCGTGCCCGGCGATGGTGGGATGCGTGAACACGGCGTACAGCAGCGTCACGACGGGGATCTGCGCGAGCAGCGGCAGCATCCCGGCGAACGGCGACACCTGTTCCTCGCGGTACAGCTCCATCGTCTTCTGGGCGAGCGTCTCGCGGTCGCCCTTGTGCCGGCGCTGCAGCTCGGCGAGGCGGGGAGCGATCCGCCGGCGGCTGTACTCGGCGCGCACCTGGCTGACGCCGACGGGGATGAGGACGACGCGGACGAGCATCGTCAGGACGACGACGGCGACGAGGCCGGCGGCGGTTCCGGCGATCGGTTCGACGGCGGTGGAGAGAGCGGTGACGAGGCTGTATGCCCCGTCGAGGAGGGCCGCGATGGGCGGCCAGGAGAAGAAGTCCATAAGTGTGTGATCCCTGCGATTCGGACGGATGCGGACGCGTCTGGTCGCGAAGGCGCCGCCGTCCGCCCGGTGGCGGGATAGGGGGTGCGGTTACGCGGCCGGCAGGGAGACGCCGGGCGCTCTGGGGCGCGGCCGCCCGTCGGCGTCCGGAGCCGACTGGCTCTCGGCGAGCCATCCCGCGACGGGGAGGATCGGCCGGGACCACGCGGAGCGCACCCGCAGGGAGGCGGCGAGAGCCGCCACCGACCGGAGTGCCGCCGCAGCGACGACCGCAACCAGGCCGAGGGCGCCGGCCACACCGGCCAGCGCGACGACTCCGGCGGGGCTGCCGCCGCCGAGCATGCCGAGCGCGGACGCGAAAGCGCGTCCGAGGAGCTCGAGCAGGGCGGTCATGCAGACGACGGTAACAGAGCCCGGCCGGAACGCCGAGAGCGTTCGCGCGAGGCGGACGCGTGTCGCCTCCCGCCGACGCTCGGTGGAAGGATGGGGTCATGACTCGAGTCGCGATCATCGGAGCCCACGGAAAAGTCGCCCAGCAGCTCATGCGGGTGCTCTACGACCGCGGAGACGACTTCGTCGGCGTCGTCCGCAGCGACGAGCACGCCGAGGATGTATACCGCCTCGGCGGCCTCGGCGCGCTCGTCGACATCGAGAAGGCGGATGCCGACACCCTCGCCGAGGCGATCCGCGGCTGCGACGCGGTCGTGTTCACCGCCGGGGCCGGAGCCGGCTCGGGCATCGAACGGAAACGGACCGTCGACTACGGCGGCTCCGTGAAGTCGCAGGAGGCGGCCGCGAAGGCGGGCATCCGGCGGTTCGTGCAGGTCTCGGCCTGGGGCGTCGACGCTCCGGTCGACGACGCCGACCCGGTCTGGAAGGCGTACGTCGAGGCCAAGCGCGACGCCGACACGGCGCTCCGCGCCTCCGGGCTCGACTGGACCATCCTCCGCCCGGGCGGCCTCACCACCGACGAGGGCACCGGGAGGATCACGCTCGGCGACAGCGTTCCGCGCGGCAGCATCGCCCGCGAGGATGTCGCCACCCTCATCGCCGTCGTGCTCGACGAGCCCGCGGCGATCGGCCGGCAGTGGGAGGTCATCGGCGGCGACACCCCCATCGAGGACGCCGTGCGGGCGCAGGTCGCCTCCGCGTAGGCTTGCCGCCGTGACCACCGACAGCGCGACGAGCGACGGAGCCGCGACCGCGGGCGCCGAGCACCTCCCGTACAGTACGAAGCCCTGGATCGCCGGCTATGCGCCCGGCGTCCCGGCCGACGTGGAGATGCCCGCCGGGTCCCTCTCGCACCTCATCGACGAGTCGGTGAAGACATACCCCAAGCACGTCGCCCTGGAGTTCTTCGGCGCGACCACGACGTACGCCGAGCTGGGCGACCAGATCGCGCGCGCCGCCGAGGGCCTGCGGAGACTCGGCGTCTCGAAGGGCGACCGGGTCGCGCTCGTGCTGCCGAACTGTCCTCAGCACGTCGCGGCGTTCTACGCCGTCCTGCGCCTCGGCGCCGTGGTCGTCGAGCACAACCCGCTGTACACGCCGCGCGAGCTCCGCCACCAGTTCGAGGACCACGGCGCGACCGTCGCCATCGTCTGGGACAAGGTCGCCGCCACCGTGCAGGACCTCCCCGCCGACCTCGGCGTCACCACGGTCATCTCCGTCGACCTCACCCGCGCGATGCCCGCCTCCAAGCGGTTCGCGCTGCGGCTCCCCGTCCCGGCGGCGCGCAAGGCCCGCGAGCAGCTGACCGCGAAGGTGTCCGGAACCATCTCCTGGGATTCGCTGGTCGCCTCCCGCCGGATCGCGAAGTCCTCCCCGCGGCCGGAGCGTGACGACCTGGCCCTCATCCAGTACACCTCCGGCACCACCGGCGTGCCGAAGGGCGCCATGCTCAGTCACGGCAACCTGAACGTGAACGCCGCGCAGTCCCGCGCCTGGGTGCCGACCATCGAGCGCGGCACGTCGGTCGTCTACGCGGTCCTCCCCCTGTTCCACGCGTACGGGCTCACCCTCTGCCTCACCTTCGCGATGAGCATGGGGGCGCGGCTGGTGCTGTTCCCGAAGTTCGACCCCGACCTGGTGCTGGATGTGGTGAAGAAGCACCCGGCGACCTTCCTGCCCGCGGTCCCCCCGATCTACGAACGGCTGGTGCAGGCGGCCGAGAAGCGGAACGTGTCCCTGTCGGGCATCCAGATCGCGATCTCGGGCGCCATGAGCTTGCCGCAGGGTATCGTCGACCTCTGGGAGCACGAGACCGGAGGCTACCTCGTCGAGGGCTACGGCCTCTCCGAGTGCTCGCCGGTGCTGATGGCGAACCCGGTCGGCGCCACCCGCCGCGAGGGCACGGTCGGCCTCCCGCTGCCGAGCACGGAGCTGCGCGTGGCCGACCCGGACGACCCCTCGGTGGACCGCCCGTTCGGCGAAGAGGGCGAGCTGCTCGCGCGCGGTCCGCAGGTGTTCTCGGGCTACTGGCGGAAGCCCGACGAGACCGCCAAGGTGTTCTCCGACGACGGCTGGTTCCGCACCGGCGACATCGTCACGATGGATGAGGACGGCTTCGTCCGCATCGTCGACCGCATCAAGGAGCTCATCGTCACCGGTGGCTTCAACGTGTCGCCGACCGAGGTGGAGGACGCCCTGCGCTCCTTCCCGGGCGTCGCCGACATCGCCGTGGTCGGGCTCCCCCACCGCCGCGGCGGCGAGGACGTGGTCGCCGCCGTCGTGATGGAGCCCGGCGCATCCTTCGACGAGGAGGCCATCCGCGCATTCGGCCGCGACTGCCTCACCCCGTACAAGGTCCCGAAGCACGTCGTGCAGGTGGACGAGCTGCCGCGCTCGATCGTCGGCAAGGTCATCCGCCGCAAAGTGCGCGACCAGCTGCTCGCCGCACAGGCGAAATAGCCGCGCGGTCGGGCGTCAGCCGCCGATCGGGAACACCAGCAGCGAACCGGTCGCCGTAGCGACCGTCTTGCCCGCAGCATCCGTGATGACTCCGTCGGCGAAGGCGACGCGGTTGCCGGGCTTCGTCACGGTCGCGGTGCAGGTCAGTGGACCGGTCCCCGCGTGCACCGGGCGCAGGTAGTTGACGGTGATCTGGATGGATGTGTACCCCTGACCCTGCGGCAGCGTCGTCTGCACCGCGCACCCGAGCGCGGAATCGAGCACGGTGCACACGAACCCGCCGTGCACCGTCCCGATCGGGTTGTAGTGCGACTCGTCCGGCTCGCACACGAACGTGGCCGTCCCCGGGTCGGCGGCCACCAGCGTCATGCGCATCAGCTCGGTGATGGGAGGCGGCGGCAGCTCACCGCGCAGCATCGACCGGAGGTACTCCAGCCCGGTCATGCTGGGCATCCGGGCGACGCCCGGAGCCGGGTCCTCCCAGTGGACGGTGCGAGTGCGGGTCTGCGTCTCGGTCTGGGTCTGGGTCTGGTCGGCGCCGGCGTCGCTCATGCCGTCATCCTCGCACGCGCGGCGCCCGCAGGTCAGGCTGCGCGGGTCAGGCTGCGCCGAGCCGCGCGAGCCGTCGCCGTGCCGCCAGCTCCGCCTGCGGCTGCGGACCGAGCAGGGTGCGGGCCCCGGCGAGCACCGCGGAGGTCGCGCCGTGGAGCGGGAGCAGCCGCTCGGCCGCCGTGGTCGGCAGCCCGAGGAGGTCGCGGTGCCGTGGTTCGAGCGTGGACACGGCGGCACGGAACACGATGCGGTACGACGGTCGCAGCGTGCGGCGGAGCGGAGCCCGGCGGATGAACCGCACGATCTCCTCGACCTCCGGACCACCGCGCAGCTCCCCCGCGTCGGTGACCGCGTCGATCTCGGCCCGCAACGCCGCTGCGGATCGCGGAGCATCCGGCACCCCCATGAGCTCCGCCGCCCTGGCCCACTCGGCCACGTAACCGTCCGCTCCGCCCGGGATGGGACCGCCCCAGTGCTCGTGCGCCGTCAGGAACGCGTCGGTGAAGGCGAGGTGCACCCAGCGGGCGAGGTCGGGGTCGTTGGCCGAGTACGGCCGCTCGACGCCGTGCCCGTCGACGTACGTGCCGGTGACCCGGCGGTGCAGAGACCGCACCATCTCGCTCCCCGCGACGGCCTGTCCCCGGCTGCCGAACGTGACGGTGTGGATCCATTGGATGGTCCCCGCAAGCCGGCCGAGCGGGTCCTCCCGGTAGCGGGAAAAGTCGCGCACTCCGGCCAGCGCGCCCGGGTGCAGGGCCTGAAGCAGCAGGGCGCGCACCCCGGCGACGAGCGTCGGCATGCCGCCGTGCACCGCCCAGGCAGCGCTGTCGGGACCGAAGAAACCCTCGTCCTCGCCGTCCTCCAGCCGCAGGATCCAGACGGGCACCTCATCCGATCGCCCGGCCAGGGTCTCGATCAGACGCGAGCGGACGGGTGCGAGCACCCGTTCGACGGCGGCTCCGGTCATGCGGCCACGCTCATCCCGGGATCTCGAGGCCGAGACCGTCGATGACCTGCGCGTCGGGCAGCTGCCCGAGCAGGCGGCCGGGGAGAAGGATCTTGGAGCGGCGGACGCCGGACCCGATGATCACCACGCCGTCGTCGATCACGCGCGCGTCGACGAGCACCGGCCAGCCGGCGGGAAGGCCGATCGGGGTGATCCCGCCGTACTCCATGCCGGTCAGCTCCACGGCGCGGTCCATCGGCAGGAAGGACGCCTTGCGCACGTCCAGGAAGCGCTTGACGGTGTTGTTGACATCCGCCCGGGTGGTCGACAGGACGACGCACGCGGCGATCCGCTCCACGCCCTCGCGCTTGCCCGCGACCACCACGCAGTTGGCGAGGTCGGCGGCATCCAGACCGAACTGATCGCGCGTCGCGGACGTGTCGGACACGTCGGGGTCGATCTCGACGATGCCCACCTCATCCAGCCAGCCGAGCGCCTCGAGCGCCTCGAGGGTGGCCGGAGCGAGGAGGTCGGTGCGGGAGGAGGCCGGTGCGGAGGTCAGACCGCCGAGAGTGAAGACGCCCATGCGCCTACTCTGCACGCGCCGCCTGGGAGTCCGCAAACAGCTCCGGTGCCGGGGCCGCCGGGCCCAGACGCTTGTACATGATCGTCGTGCCGCCGAGCACTCCGGACGGGCTGACGGCGAAGTCCGGGATGCTGCCGACCGCGCTCCAGCCCCACCGGCGGTACAGCGTCTCCGCCAGGCTGCCGGTCTCCGTGTCGAGCACGAGGAGGGTCAGCCCGGTCTGCTCCGCGTGCCGTTCGAGCGCCGCCATCAGTGCCGGAGCGACACCGCGGCCGCGGGCGGCGGGATGCACCATGAGCTTGACGACCTCCCCGCGGTGAGGGCCGTTCGGCTTCGGGGAACGCAGCAGCGTGATCGTGCCGATGGTGCGCCCGTCCGGCTCGCGGGCGACCCAGGTCGTGGCTCCCGCATCGGCGAACAGCGCGCGCCACCAGGCGGTCGCCTCCTCGGGCGACGGCGGTACGATCCAGCCGACGCTCGCGCCGCCCTCCACCGTCTCGGCGAGCACGGCGGACAGTGCGGAGGCGTCGGCCTCCGCACTCTCCGCCGTCACCCGTTCGACGAGGATGCCGCCCACGGGCCTGGCTACTCCGTTGCGCTCGCGCGCTCGAGCACCAGCTCGCGCACGCGTGCCGCATCCGCCTGGCCGCGCATGGCCTTCATGACGGCGCCGATGACGGCTCCGGCGGCCTGCACCTTGCCGTCGCGGATCTTCGCGAGCACATCCGGCTGCGACGCCAACGCCTCGTCGATGGCCGCGATCAGCGCGCCGTCGTCGGAGACCACCGCGAGGCCGCGGGCATCGACGACCTCCTGGGGCCGTCCCTCCCCCGCGATGACGCCCTCGAGCACCTGGCGAGCCAGGCGGTCGGTGAGCGTCCCCGCCTCGATCAGTGCGGCAAGTTCGGCGACGTTCTGCGGGCTGACCAGCGTTCCCGCCGGAACGTTCTGCGCGTTCGCGAGGCGGGCGATCTCGCCGGTCCACCACTTGCGGGCGGCGGCGGGGTCGGCGCCGGCGGCGATCGTGGCCTCGACCTCGTCCAGAAGGTCGGCGTTGGCGACGTCCTGGAACTCGAGAGCCGTGAAGCCCCACTCGGCGGTCAGGCGCTTGCGGCGCAGCGACGGCTGCTCCGGGAGCGTGCCACGGAGCTCTTCGATCCACTCGCGGGCCGGGGCGACCGGCACGAGGTCGGGCTCCGGGAAGTAGCGGTAGTCGTCGGCGTCCGACTTGGGGCGGCCGGCGCTCGTCGTGCCGGAGTCCTCGTGCCAGTGGCGCGTCTCCTGCACGATGGTGCCGCCCGCCTCGAGGATCGCGGCCTGGCGCTGGATCTCGTAGCGGACCGCGCGCTCGATGGAGCGCAGCGAGTTCACGTTCTTCGTCTCGGTGCGCGTGCCGAGCTCCGTCGACCCACGGCGGCGCAGGGAGACGTTGGCGTCGCAGCGCACGTTCCCCTCCTCCATGCGGGCGTTCGAGACGCCGAGCGCCTTCACGATGTCGCGGATGGCGCGCACATACGTGCGGCCGACCTCCGGCGCGTCCGCCTCGGCGCCCTCGATGATCTTGGTGACGATCTCGACCAGCGGCACACCGCCGCGGTTGAAGTCGACCAGCGAGTAGTCGGCGCCCTGGATGCGGCCGGTGGCGCCGCCGACGTGGGTCAGCTTGCCCGCGTCCTCCTCCATGTGCGCGCGCTCGATCTCGATCGTCAGCTCGCGGCCGTTCTCCAGCTCGATGGTGATCGACCCGTCGTGCGCGATCGGCTCGTCGTACTGCGAGGTCTGGAAGTTCTTGGCCAGGTCCGGGTAGAAGTAGTTCTTCCGCGCGAACCGGCTCGACTCGGCGATGTCGCAGCCGAGGGCGAGGCCGAGCCGGATGCTCGACTCGATGGCCTTCTCGTTCACCTGCGGCATGCCGCCCGGGAGCCCGAGGCAGGTCGGGCAGGTGTTCGTGTTGGCGCCAGAACCGAACTCGTTGGCGCAGCCGCAGAACATCTTGGTCTTGGTGTTCAGCTCGACGTGGACCTCGAAGCCGAGAACGGGCTCGAACAGTTCGAGCGCCTTCTCGTAGTCCATCAGCTCCGCTGTGTGGGCAGTGGCGTTCGCCATCAGACGGCTCCCTCTTCGCTCGCGAACATCTCGGTGGCGCTCAGATCCGGCGCCTGGCTGAGCAGCGTGCCGCCCCACTTCTGCTCGAGCAGCTGCTCGAGCGCCGCCCCGAACGTGTAGAGGCGGGCATCCGCACGGGCGGGCGCCATCAGCTGCATGCCGACCGGCAGCCCGTCCTCCGGTGCGAGGCCGATCGGCAGGCCCATGCCCGGAACGCCGGCGAGGTTCGCCGGGATGGTGGTGATGTCGTTCAGGTACATCGCCATCGGGTCGTCGATCTTCTCGCCCAGCTTGAAGGCGGTGGTCGGCGCGCTCGGGCTGACCAGCACATCCACCTTCTCGAACGCGGCGGAGAAGTCGCGCTGGATGAGCGTGCGCACCTTCTGCGCGCTGCCGTAGTAGGCGTCGTAGTAGCCGGCGCTCAGGGCGTAGGTGCCCAGGATGATGCGCCGCTTGACCTCCGGGCCGAAGCCGGCGTCGCGGGTCGCCGCCATCACGCGCTCGACGGTCACCGGCGGGTCGGCCGGGTTGACGCGCAGACCGAAGCGCACCGAGTCGAAGCGCGCCAGGTTGCTCGAGGCCTCCGCCGGGAGGATCAGGTAGTACGCCGAGACCGCGTATTCGAAGCTCGGAGCGCTGACCTCGACGATCTCGGCCCCGGCGGACTCGAGCAGGGCGAGCGCCTCGTCGAAGCGCTGCTTGACGCCCGACTGGAAGCCGTCGCCGGCGATCTCGCGGATGACGCCGACACGGACGCCCTTCAGCGCCCCGTCCCGGTGTCCGGCGCGGGCGGCGTCGGCCATCGACGGCCAGGTGTCGGCGAGCGAGGTGGAGTCGAGCGGGTCGTGACCGGCGATCACGTCGTGCAGCAGGCCGGCGTCGAGCACGCTGCGGGACACGGGGCCCACCTGGTCGAGCGAGCTCGCCAGGGCGATCGCGCCGTACCGGCTGACGCCGCCGTACGTCGGCTTCACGCCGACCGAGCCGGTCACGGCGGCGGGCTGGCGGATCGAGCCGCCGGTGTCGGAGCCGAGCGCGAGCGGGGCCTCGAAGGCGGAGACGGCCGCGGCCGAGCCTCCACCCGATCCACCGGGGATGCGCTCCAGGTCCCACGGGTTGCGGGTCGGACCGTACGCCGAGTGCTCCGTCGAGGAGCCCATGGCGAACTCGTCCATGTTGGTCTTGCCGAGCGGCACGAGGTCGGCCTCACGCAGCCGCCGGACGACGGTGGCGTCGTAGGGCGGGATCCAGCCCTCGAGGATCTTCGAGCCGGAGGTCGACGGCATGTCCTCCGTCGCCAGGACGTCCTTGATCGCGATCGGCACACCGGCGAGCGGGCCGAGCGGGTCGCCCGCCGCGCGGCGGCCGTCGATCTCGGCGGCCGTGCGGATCGCCTTCTCGCCGGCGACGTGCAGGAACGCGTGCACGTCCGCGTCGACGGACTCGATGCGGTCGAGGTGGGCGCGGACGGCCTCGACGGAGGAGACCTCGCCCGCGGCGAGCTTCTCGGCGAGGGCGGAGGCGGAGAGCCTGATCAGGTCGGTCATGTCGTCCTACTCCTCGTCCAGGATGGTGGGCACCTTGAAGCGGTCGCCCTCGCGCTCGGGAGCACCGGACAGCGCCTGCTCCACGGTCAGCGACGGCCGGACCTCGTCCTTCCGGAACACATTGGTGAGCGGGAGCGGGTGGCTGGTCGCCGGGACGTCGGGCCCGGCCACCTCCTGGACCTTCGCGACGGACTCGACGATCTGGCCGAGCTCCTTCGTGAGGCTCTCGAGCTCTTCCGGGCTGAGGTCGATCCTGGCGAGGTTCGCCAGGTGCGCGACCTGCTCTGCGCTGATCTCGCTTGCGCTGGTTTCAGACAAGGTGCGTCTCCGTGGATTCGGTGTTGGGGTGACGGGAGCTCGCGTCGCGGCCCGCCCTATCGATTCTAGGGCGCGCCGAACAGCCCGCGCCCCAGCCCGTTGACCGCTTGGTACGCCTCTTTGTAGGTCCGCGGCACCGCCGCGCCCGGCGCGCCGTAGCGTGCCATCAGCAGACCGACGAGGCCGATGCCCGGCGGGCTGAGCGGACGGTCCTCGTCCTCCGGCGCCGGCGCGTCGGACTCCGGGTTCGCCGGGAGGTACTGGGGATGCGTGTCCGGCCAGGTGCCCGGCTGCCGCGGGGTCGTGCGGTTGATCGCGTTGTCGATCGTCCTGGCGCCGCGATCGCGCTCGGTGAGGTGCCTCATCCCGAACTTCTTGCACAGTGTCGCGACGACCGCCGAGTGGTGCATCTCGTCGTGGATGATCGTGTTGCGCGCCGTGTACGCCGAGATCGCGATGGCGGGCACCCGGACACCGAGGCGGTCGAAGCCGAAGCCGTTCTCGCCCGGGCCGCTGTCGTCCGGCGGCGTAGCCGGACCCGGCGGGACGTGGTCGTAGGTGCCGCCGTGCTCGTCGAACGTCACCAGCAGCAGGGTGTTGAGCGCGTTGGAGCCCTTCGCGCTGCGCGCGGAGCGGATGGCCGAATAGACCTTGTGCAGCAGCAGGTCGCCCGCACGGACGTCCGAGATCGCGCCTCCGACGACGACCTCGCCGGCCACGTCCTCCCCCGTCATCGGGCCGCCCGGGGGATGCATGTCGTTGTGGTCGTAGAGCAGCCGCGGCTCGACGAAGGCGTAGTCCGGCAGGGTTCCCTCGGCCACATCCGCGTAGAACTGCGACATCGTCCGGAAGTGCGTCTTCCAGTAGGGCTCCAGCGCAGGGGCGTGGATGAAGCCGGTCAGGGAGATCAGCTGACGGTCGTCGAAGTAGACCCGCCAGCTGCGGCCCGCCTCCTCCAGCCGGTTGAAGATCGTCGGCGCATCGTTCTTCGGGTCGAACCACTTGCGCAGGCCCTCGACGCCACCGTTGTCGACGTAGCCGTGCGAGGTGGACGCGTTGAAGAACGACCGGTTGCAGAACGTCTGCGAGGGAACGGCGCAGTGCCAGTCGTCGTAGACCGCGAACTGGCGCGCCAGGGTCGAGAAGACCGGGAGCATGTCGGGCGAGAATCCGCCCATCACGCGACGGTAGTCGTCCACCGCCGGTTCGCGACCGGTGTCCTTGCGGAGCACGCCCATGTAGTCGCGTACGAAGCCGCGCATGCCCGGCCGCGCGCCTGGAGGCGGTGCGTTGTAGGGCGGCTGCATCTCGCGCACCCGCGCATCGGCGTTCGACGGCGGGTCGATGACGTCGTACAGCTGCGTGTTGACGTGCGGGTAGACCTCGCCGGGGTCGGGCGACGGCTGGCGCATCACGAAGTCGGTCGTGCCCTGGTAGATGTGCGCGGGGATGTCGGGCCCGCCCGCCGGGTCCGGGTTGCTGTAGTCGCCGAACGCCAGCCCCTCGAACCGCTTGCCCTTCGGCAGGGTCTCCTCGTCGTAGAGATGGCCGAGCAGGTTGTCGAAGGAGCGGTTCTCGTACATCAGCACGACCAGGTGGTCGAACCCCGGCCCGTCGCCGCGCGGAGGAAGTGGCGGGTACTCCTCGCCGGACTCGTCCGCGGTCGGAGAGGTGCGGCCCGCTGCCGCGCCGAGACTCGCGCCCGCTGCACCGCCGGCCGCGCCGCCCGCGACCGCACCGGCGGCCACCAGGCCGGCGCCCTTCAGGAAGGCGCGGCGGCTCGATCCCCGCTGGGTGGGGGAAGGGTCGTCGTCCGGTCGCATCCCATCCATTATGTGCTGCGCCGCCGACAACAGGGCGGAGGCTCGGGATGCGGTCAGCGGGAGGACGCCGCGACGGCCTTCGGGTCCGAGGCGCCCGACGTCGTCCCGCTGATCACCAGGTCGCCGCGGTCGATGCCGATCATGGACAGGTTGCGCATGCACTCGGTCCCCGCGGTGAAGTACTCGTTGTGACCGGTCGACCCGGCCAGCGACGCATGCGTCAGCGGGTCGACGGCGCCGCCCACCCCCATCGGCTTCGCGCCGTACCCCGGCGAGCCGGGGTCACTGCCGAAGAAGGCGCTGTTGACGATCGGATCCATCGGGGCCTCGCCGACGAAGACGTTCCCGTTGCTCACCGCGAGTCCGGCGACCGACTGCGCGGCACTCCCCGGCGATCCCATCAGCGCCAGCGCATCCACCGTGACGGTGTGCCGTTCGAGCGCCATGAGGGCGGCCGTAGAGCCGTAGGAGTGGGCGAAGACGCTCAGGTACGGCTGGTCGGCGCCGCGGAGCGCCCGGATGCCCTCGAGCGTGCGCTCCAGGCTGTCGGCGCCCTGCTCCGCCAAGGCGGTCCCGCCGATGTTGGTGAGCACGGGCGTCTGGTAGCCGATCCACGCGACGACGGCGACGCCCGGCGCTCCCCCGTTGCCGCGCGGACCGAGGACGCGCCGCAGGAACCCGGTCTGCAGGTCGTACTGCTCCTGGGCGACCTTCGCCCACGACTCGATCTGCTCGCCGACGGACATGTACATGCCGGGCACCAGCACGCTCACGTACTTCGCCGTGCGGATGTCGCCGACGACGATCGCGGCCTTCGCGTCGGCCGACGGGTCGAGGGTCACCAACGTCCGCTTGACCCCGTCGTGCTTCGAGAGCGCGGTCAAGACGTTGTGCAGGGTGTCGAGCTGGCGCTGCAGGGCCACCCGCTCGGCGCGCCCGTGCTCCGTCTTGAGGGTCTTGGTGATGCTCGCCATCGTCTGCTTGAGGTCGACGGTGTTCGCGCGACCCCGGACGTCGTACGGGACGCCCTCCAGGTTGCCGATGACGTGCGGTGCGGCCTGGATCAGTGCCTTCTGCTTGTCGGGGTCGATCAGGTTCCAGAGGCGGCTCACATCCACCGCCGCCGGGGCGTCGAGGAGGAGCGCGTCGAGCTTCGCGCGGTTGGCGTCCAGGAAGGACGGCAGAGCCGAGGCGTCCACGCTGGCGATGGCGCCGAGGAATGCGGTCGACGCGGAGCGGGCCGCAGGGCCGGCGGGAACGTCCGAGACGGGGCCGGAAGCGGAGGTGTTCAGGGCCGGGACGGACGCGTACGAGACCGCCGAGATGGGTGCCGCCGGGGTGTCTGCGGGCAGCACGGAAACCCCAGTCAGTCCGGAGACCGCCGAGGTAACAGTGAGAACAGCTGCAAAGCCGACCAGCACTCCGTCCGGGTCCCTCCGAGAGCGAGCGAGCTAAGCCCTTTTGCGTGTGCGTCCGGGGGGAGCGCACATATCGACTCTACCCATGAACGGGTGGCCGACGGCGAGCCGTTCTACCCCCGATTCAGGGGGAGAATTTCTCTCCTGTCCGCGAGAAGGAGGACCGAATACGTCACAAATCGAGTGCTGCGGGCCCTTCTTCGACCAGCGTCTTGAATTGGGCGGCGTCGATGATGCGCACGCCGAGCTCCTCCGCCTTGGCGAGTTTCGACCCCGCGCCCGGCCCCGCAGCGACGAAATCCGTCTTCTTCGAGACACTGGATGCCGCCTTGCCTCCCGCGGCGATGATCGCCTCCTGGGCACCCTCCCGGGTGAAGCCCTCGAGCGACCCGGTCGCCACGATCGTGAGGCCGGCGAGCACGCCGCCCGCGTCATCCGCTCGGCCAGGACCGGGGTGCCCCGGCGTGGTGAACTGCACGCCGTCCGCGGCCCATTTCTCCACGATCTCGCGGTGCCAGTCGACCTCGAACCAGGCGAGGACGGCGTCCGCGATGATGCCGCCGACGCCATCCACCGCGGCCAGCTCATCGCGCGAGGCGGACCGGATCGCGTCGAGCGATCCGAAGTGGTTCGCGAGCGCGCGGGCCGCCACCGGGCCGACGTGGCGGATGTTCAGGGCGACCAGGATGCGCCAGAGCGGCTTCTCGCGGGCCGCAGCGAGGTTGGCGAGCAGCTCGACCGCGTTCTTGGACGGGACGTACAGTTCGTCGCCGAAGAACTCCTCCGCGGCCGGGTCGAACTCGCCGTCCTTCTTCTGGCGGCGACGGCGGAACGGAGTGTCTACCTTCTCCTCCCCCGCGTCGGTCAATTTCGGCAGCCCGGTCTCCGAATCCCGCACCACGACCTCGATCGGGAACAGGTCGGCGAGGGTCAGCCCGAACAGCCCGGCCTCCGTCGGGAGCGGCGGCTCCGCCGGGAAGCGCGGCTGGGTCAGTGCGGCGGCCGCGACCTCCCCGAGCGCCTCGATGTCGAGGGCGCCGCGCGAGCCGATGTGCTCGACACGGCCGCGCACCTGCGCCGGACAGAACTCGGCGTTGGGGCAGCGGAGGTCGATGTCGCCCTCCTTGGCGGGCGCGAGACGCGTGCCGCACTCGGGGCAGTTCTCGGGCATGACGAACTCGCGCTCCGTGCCGTCGCGCAGCTCGACCACCGGGCCGAGGACCTCGGGGATCACATCCCCCGCCTTGCGCAGCACGACGGTGTCGCCGATGAGGACGCCCTTCGCCTTGACGACCTCCTGGTTGTGCAGGGTGGCCTGGCGCACCTCGGACCCGGCGACGCGCACCTTCTCCATGACGGCGAACGGCGTCGCCCGGCCGGTGCGACCGACGCTGACGACGATGTCGAGCAGCTTGGTATTCACCTGCTCCGGCGGGTACTTGTACGCGATGGCCCAGCGAGGCGCACGGCTGGTGGCGCCCAGCTCGTCGTGCAGCGCCAGCTCATCCACCTTGATGACGATGCCGTCGATCTCGTGCTCGACCGCGCCGCGGTGCTGGCCGTAGTACTCGATGAACTCGTCGACCTTCTTCACCTCGTCGACGACCCGGTAGTGCGTAGAGGTCGGGAGGCCCCATCCCTTCAGCAGGTCGTACACCTTCGACTGCGCATCGACGGGCGGGTTGTGCCAGGCGCCGATGCCGTGGACGAGCATGTGGAGGCGGCGCAGGCGGTTGCGCATCAGTTCCAGCTGCGCGGGGTTCTTGCCCTCGGCCTTCTGCCGGAGCGACCCGCTCGCCGCGTTGCGGGCGTTGGCGAACACACGTTCACCGGCCTCCTGCTGATGCGCGTTGAGTTCCTCGAACTCGGCGACGGGGAAGAACACCTCGCCGCGCACCTCCACCAGCGCCGGCGGGTCGTCGGTGGCGAGGCGAGCCGGGATCGCCGGGATCCAACGGATGTTCTCGGTCACGTCTTCGCCGACCACGCCGTCGCCGCGGGTGGCCGCCGTGACGAGCACGCCGTTCTCGTAACGCAGGTTGATCGCCAGGCCGTCGATCTTGAGCTCGCACAGGTAGTCGACGCGCCGGCCGGCGTCACGCTCGACCTTCGCAGCCCACGCCTCGAACTCCTCCAGCGAGAAGACGTTGTCGAGGCTCAGCATCCGCTCGGCATGCTGCACCGGCGCGAACAGGGTCGTCTGGGCGCGGCCGCCGACCGTCTGCGTCGGGCTGTCCTGCGACTGGAGCTCCGGATGCAGCCGCTCCAGCTCTTCGAGCCGCCGCATCATGCGGTCGTACTCCTCGTCGCTGACGAGCACCGTGTCGCGCTCGTAGTACGCGTCCCGGAGCTCCAGGATGCGTGTCGTCAGCTGCTGCGCCTCGGCTCGCGCTTCCGCGAGCTGGTCGTCGGTCGTCGTCTCGATCGCCACCCCCCAAGCTTATTCGCGACCTCCGACGCCGCGGCCTCCGCCCTCCGTCTCCCCAGCGGCCTCCGCCCACGGTCGAGTCCGCGAACTTTGCACGCGAAACGCCGTCGCAGCGTGCAAAGTTCGCGGACTCGACGGCGGGGCGGAGGGTCAGGCGGGGACGGCGGAGACGGTGCGGTCGATCGTGGTCTGGCCGAGGACGCGGGTGCCGACGTAGACGACGGCGGTCTGGCCGGGGGCGACGCCGTTCAGGGGCACATCCGGGCGGATGAGGAGCTCGCCGCCGGTGACGGACGCGACGGCGGGCACCGGGTCGGCGTGCGCGCGGATCTGCACCTCGCAGGCGAACGGCGTGGACGGATCGGCTGGGGGCATCCCGGCCCAGGTGAAGCGGGAGCCGGCGATCTCGGCGATGTCGAGCGCCTCGCGCGGGCCGACGACGACCGTGTTCTCCTTCGGCCGCACCTCCAGGACGAACCGCGGGCGGCCGTCCGGAGACGGGTAGCCGACGTTCAGGCCCTTCCGCTGACCGACCGTGTAGGCGTGCGCACCCTCGTGCGTGCCGAGCCGGTTGCCCTCGCGGTCGACGATGTCGCCCGTCGCGGTGCCGACGCGCTCGGCCAGCCAGCCGCGGGTGTCGCCGTCGGGGATGAAGCAGATGTCGTGCGAGTCCGGCTTGTTCGCGACGCTCAGGCCGCGCGCGGCGGCCTCCGCCCGCACCTCCGCCTTCGACGGAGTCGCGCCGAGGGGGAACATCGCGTGCGCCAGCTGCTCGGCGGTCAGCACGCCGAGCACGTACGACTGGTCCTTCGCCCACGCGCTCGCTCGGTGAAGCTCGCGGTTGCCGTGCTCGTCGGCGACGATGGCCGCGTAGTGGCCAGTGCAGACCGCGTCGAAGCCGAGGTCGAGCGCCTTCTCGAGGAGCGCCGCGAATTTGATGCGCTCGTTGCAGCGCATGCAGGGGTTGGGCGTCCGGCCCGCCGAGTACTCCGCTATGAAGTCGTCGACCACGTCGAGCTTGAAGCGCTCGGAGAAGTCCCAGACGTAGTACGGGATGCCGATGATGTTCGCGGCGCGCTGCGCATCCATCGAGTCCTCGATCGTGCAGCAGCCGCGGCTTCCGGTGCGCAGCGTCCCGGGCATCCGGCTCAGCGCCAGGTGCACTCCGACCACGTCGTGCCCCGCTTCGACGGCCCGCGCCGCCGCCACTGCGGAGTCGACACCACCGCTCATCGCCGCCAGAACTTTCACCCGCCGATTCTACCCGCCGTCCACCACGCGAGAGATTTGCGCCAAATCTCGGTTATCGCGGCCGCATAACGACGATTTGCGCCAAATCTCGGTCCACACGGACGAGAACGGCGGACGCTAGCGGCCGAGGCGCGGCGCCCGCTCCGCGAGCCCCGCGCGCGATGCCTGCGCGTACGCGCCCGGCAGGGCCGCGAGCAGCGCATCCACGTCGGCGTCCGTCGACCCCCGCCCCAGCGTGAACCGCAAGGCGCTGCGCGCCTCCGTCTCGCCGCGTCCCATCGAGAGCAGCACGTGCGATGGCTCCGGGATGCCCGCCTGGCACGCCGAACCGGTCGACACGGACACGCCCGCGAGATCGAGCAGGAACAGCAGCGAGTCGCCCTGCGCCCCGGGGAAGGTGAAGTGCGCATTCGAGGCGACGCGCTCCCCAGACACCGGATCCGGCCCGCTGAGCACCGCCTCCGGCACCGCCGCGCGCACGCCCGTGATCAGACGGTCGCGCAGCGCGGAGAGCCGCGCCGTCTCCGCTTCGCGCTCCGCCTCCGCCAGCCGGGCGGCGGTTGCGAACGACACGGCCGCGGCGACGTCCTGGGTCCCGCTGCGAACCTGCCGCTGCTGGCCGCCACCGTGGATCAGCGGGACGACGGTGGATGCGCGGCTCAGCACGAGCGCGCCGATCCCCACCGGTCCGCCGATCTTGTGGGCCGAGACGCTCAGCGCATCCACACCCAGTTCGGCGAAGTCGATGGGCAGGTGCCCGTACGCGGCCACCGCATCCACATGCACCGGGACGCCCGCCGACCGCGCGACCGCGGCGAGCGCCGAGACGGGCTGGATGGTGCCGACCTCGTTGTTGACCGCCAAGAACGTCAGTAGAGCCGCGTCGTCTCCGGCGATCCGCTCCGGCACCAGGATGAGTCCGTCACCGTCGAGGGCCAGCCACGAGATCTCAGCCCCCTCGGCGCGCTCCAGCCACTCGACGGTGTCGACCGTGGCGTGGTGCTCCCCTCCGGGGACCAGGATGCGCGGCCGGCGCGCCCCGTCGTTGCGTGCCCAGAACATGCCCTTAATCGCGAGGTTGATCGCCTCCGTGCCGCCGGAGGTGAACACCACCTCGATCGGGTCGGCGCCGAGGCTCGCTGCGACTGTCTCGCGGGCCTCCTCCAGCATCCGCCTGGCCTGCTGCCCCTGACTGTGGATGCTCGACGGGTTGCCGACGACGCCCATGGCCTCGGTGTAGGCGGCGATCGCCTCCGGGCGCATCGGCGTGGTGGCGGCGTGGTCGAGGTAGACCGGCACGGTGCCCTCCGAAGTATCCAGGCGTGTGTCACTACTCTAGATCGCATGACCTCGACCGATCCCCTGCGCAACCTGGGTGTCCGTGTCGGGCCGCACGGGGGTGAGCTGAGGGTCTTCTCGGCCAACGCGGATGCCATGGAGCTGTGCCTGTTCGACCAGCACGACCCGGATTGGCTGGTCAAGACCGTGCCGATGACCCGGGATGCGAACAACGTCTGGGTGGGCCGCTCGCGCTCGCTCACCGTCGGCAGCCGGTACGCCGTCCGCGTTTCCGGCCCACAGGCGCCCGGCAACCTGTTCGACCCGGAGGCCCTGCTCATCGACCCGTACGCGCGCGGCCTCCTGCACGTGAGCTCGGACGGCTGGCGTTCCGTCGTCGTGGCCGACGGCTTCGACTGGGGCGATGCACGCAAGCCCGGCACCCCGCTCGACCACACGGTGATCTACGAGGCGCATGTGAAGGGCATCAGCCGGCTGAATCCGTCGGTGCCGGAAGAACTGCGCGGCAGCTACGCCGGGCTCGCGCACGAGTCGACCATCGCCTACCTGAAGGATCTGGGCGTCACCGCGGTCGAGCTCCTGCCCGTTCAGGCCTTCGTGTCGGAGCAGCGCCTGCAGCAGGAGGGCCTCACCAACTACTGGGGCTACAACACCCTGAACTTCTTCACGCCGCACGGCCCGTACGCGTCGCGCGCGGCGCAGGCGGCCGGCCCGGAGGCCGTCCTCGCCGAGTTCAAGGGCATGGTCAAGCTGCTGCACCTGGCCGGCATCGAGGTGATCCTCGACGTGGTCTACAACCACACGGCCGAAGAGGGCATGGGCGGTCCGCGCACCAGCTTCCGCGGCATCGACAACGCGACCTACTACCGGCACGACGAGACAGGCGCGTACATCGATGTGACGGGATGCGGCAACACGGTCGACTTCGGCAACCCCGTCCCGCAGCGGCTCGTTCTCGACTCGCTCCGCTACTGGGCGAACGAGATGCAGATCGACGGCTTCCGGTTCGACCTGGCAGCGACGCTCGGGCGCGGCACGGACGCGTCGTTCCATCGCGACCATCCACTGCTCGTCGCCGCGGCCGCCGATCCGGCGCTCCAGGGGGTCAAGCTGATCGCCGAGCCGTGGGATGTGGGGCTCGGCGGATGGCAGACCGGCAACTTCCCCGGGCCGTCCGACGGACACGCCGGCTGGTCCGAATGGAACGACCGCTACCGCGACCGCGTTCGCAACTTCTGGCTCGCCGACATCGCCGAGGCCCGCCGCAACGGGCAGGCGCCGGTCGGCATCGGCGGGTTCGCCACCCGGTTGGCCGGCTCCTCCAACACTTTCTCGCCCGAGCGCGGACCGCTCGCCTCGGTGAACTTCGTCACCGCGCACGACGGCTTCACCATGGCCGACCTCACCGCCTACGACGTCAAGCACAACCTCGGCAACGGCGAGAACAACCGGGACGGAACCGACAACAACCGGTCGTTCAACCACGGCGTGGAAGGCCCGACGACGGATGAGGCCATCCTGCTCATGCGCGGCAAGGCGATCAGGAACCTGCTGGGCACCCTGCTGCTCTCCGCCGGCGTCCCGATGATCACCGCGGGCGACGAGTACGGACGCAGTCAGCGCGGCAACAACAACGCGTACTGCCAGGACAGCGAGCTCACCTGGCTGAGCTGGCTGCGCACACGCGAGCAGCGAGAGCTGTACGACACCACGAAACGGCTGCTGCAGCTGCGGCGCGAGAACCCGGCGCTCCGCCCGAGCCGGTACGCCGTCGACGGGCAGACGACGCCGAACGCCAGCCACATGGACTGGTATGACGCGACAGGTCAGCGCATGGACGACGAGGACTGGAACTCCCCCGAGAACCGCACGCTGCAGTACCTCGCGGCGTCGACTCCCGACAAGGAGGAGTTCAACCGCATCCTGCTCATCGTGCACGGTGTGGAGGACGACGTGGAGGTGTCGCTCCCTCCGGCTCCCGGCGTCACCTCGTACCAACTGTTGTGGGACTCGGCGACCGAGGTCCCGATCCCCGAGGACGCGACCGAGTTCGCCCCCGGCGACACGCGACTCGTCGGAGGCACGTCGATGCAGCTGTACCGGGCGAACGGACCGCGCGTCTGATGGCCCGGCAGAAGGCGCCGGCGGGGACTCCGGCGACTGTTGCGCTGACCGCCGCGGGCCTCCCCTTCACCGCGCATCCGTACGAGCACGACCCGGCCGCGCCGTCGTTCGGGCTGGAGGCGGCGGAAGCACTGGGCGTCGAGCCGGACCGCGTGTTCAAGACGCTGTTGGCCGACACGGACCTCGGGCTCGTCGTCGGCGTCGTCCCGGTGACCGGGATGCTCGACCTCAAGGCGCTCGCGGCCGCGGTCGGCGCCAAGCGGGCGACCATGGCCGATCCGGCCGTCGCCGAGCGCCGCACCGGATACGTGGTCGGCGGGATCAGCCCGATCGGTCAGAAGACGCGCCACACCACGGTGGTGGATGAGACGGCGCAGCTGTTCGACACCGTCTTCGTCTCCGGCGGCAAGCGCGGCTTCGATGTGGAGCTCTCCCCCGCCGACCTGCTGCGGGCGACCGACGGGACCTTCGGGGCGATCGCGAAATGACCGGGGTGACGGTGCGGCGGGCGACCGTCGACGACGCGCGCGGCATCGCGGAGGTGCACGTCACGGCGTGGCGCGAGGCGTATGCCGAACGGATGCCCGCCGACTTCCTCGCCTCCCTCGATGTCGATCGTCGCGCCGCCGGCTGGTCCCGCATCCTGGAGCGCGGCGAGACGGACGCCTTCGTCGCCGAGCGCGACGGCACGATCGTGGGCTGGGCGACCGCAGGCCCAGGACGCGACGACGACGCGCCGCGCGACCGCGAGCTGGAGGGCATCTACCTGCTCGCGAGCGCCTACGGCTCCGGCGCCGGCCAGCGGCTGCTCGACGCCGCGATCGGCGACGCACCCGCGTACCTCTGGGTCATGGACGGCAACGGCCGCGCCGAGTCCTTTTACCGCCGCAACGGCTTCACCCGCGACGGCGCGACCATGACGCATCCCGCCGGCGACGCCACCATCCTCGCCGTCCGCATGACCCGCTGACCCGTCCGCCCACCGTCGAGTCCGCAAACTTTGCACGCCGGATGGGGCGTGAGCGTGCAATTTGTGCGTACTCGACGGTGGGCGGACGGGACGAGGCGGAGGGTCAGGAGGCGGTGGTCACGAGACCGAGCTCGGCGGGGGTGAGCAGCAGGTCGTTCACCGGCACCACGCGGACCGTGTAGCCGAATGATCCCGCCCAGCCCAGGCGGACCGTGCCGACGAACTCGTGCGCGACCGACGCGTCGTGCGTACCCGGCACGCCGTTGTCGACCGTCAGCGCCTGCCGGTGCACGTCGGTGAGCTCGTCGCCCTCCTGGCTGCGGCCGTAGACGACCTGCACCTCGACGTCGTCCGGCGAGAGCCCGTTCAGCTGGACCAGGGCGCGCACGTGCAGCTCGTCGCCCACCTGCGGCACCGCATCCACTCCGCCCGCGTCCACGTGCGTCACCGCGACGCCGGGCCACGCGCCCTCGACCCGCTGCTTCCAGGCGGCGAGCGACCGCGCCTCGGCGTAGTCGTTCTCGCTCAGCCGGTTCTCGTAGTTCGAGGCCGGGAGGTAGAGCCGCTCGACGTACTCGCGCACCATGCGCTCGGCCGAGAGCGGCGACGACAGCGTGGCGAGCGTGTGGCGGATGCGCGAGACCCACGCGGTCGGGACCCCGTCGCCGTCGCGCTCGTAGAAGCGCGGCGCGATCTGGTGCTCGATCAGGTCGTACATCGCCTCGGCCTCGAGCGCGTCGCGCTCGGCGCCGTCTCCGGCCGCATCCGCGGACGGGATGGCCCAGCCGTTCTCGCCGTCGTAGAACTCGTTCCACCAGCCGTCGAGGATCGACAGGTTGAGCGCGCCGTTGAGGGCCGCCTTCATGCCGGACGTCCCGCACGCCTCCAGCGGTCGCAGCGGGTTGTTCAGCCAGACGTCGGTTCCGGGATAGAGCAGCTGCGCCATCCCGATGTCGTAGTCGGGCAGGAACACCATGCGCTGGCGGATGTCCGCCTCCGACGCGAACTGCACGAGCTTCTGGATGAGGCGCTTGCCTTCGTCGTCGGCGGGATGCGACTTGCCGGCGATCACGAACTGCACGGGCCGCTCGGGGTCGGTGAGGATGCGGCGCAGCCGGTCCGGGTCGTGCAGCATCAGGGTGAGCCGCTTGTACGTCGGGACGCGCCGCGCGAAGCCGATGGTGAGGACGTTCGGGTCGAGCAGGTCGCTCATCCACGCCGGCGCGATGCCGCCCGGGTTCTGGTCCTCCCACGCCGCCATGAGACGGCGCCGCGCGTCCTGCACCAGCTGCTCGCGCATCCGGGTCCGGACGCCCCACAGGTCGGCGTCGCCGACGGCCGACGCGTTGCCCCAGTCGGCGTGCGTCGTGTCCTCGGTGCCCAGGCGCTCCAGCGCGAGGGCGCGCAGCATCGGGTCGGTCCAGGTGGGCGCGTGGACGCCGTTGGTGACCGAGTCGATCGGCACCTCCTGCGGGTCGAACCCCGGGTAGAGGCCGTTGAACATGTGGCGGGAGACGTCGCCGTGGAGCTTCGAGACGCCGTTCGCGTGCTGGCCGAGGCGCAGGCCCATGACCGCCATGTTGAACACGTCGGGCGATCCGCCCGGGTAGTCCTCCGCGCCGAGCGGCAGCACCTGGTCGGCGCTCACGCCCGGGAGGAGGGACGTGGAGAAGTACCGCTGGACCAGCGCCCTGTCGAACCGGTCGATGCCGGCCGGGACGGGCGTGTGCGTCGTGAACACGGTCCCGGCGCGCACGACCTGCAGCGCCTGGTCGAAGGTGAGCCCCTCGCCGATCAGGTCGGAGATGCGCTCCAGTCCGAGGAAGCCGGCGTGCCCCTCGTTGGTGTGGAACACCTCCGCCTCGGGTGCGCCGGTCAGCTCCGTCCACGCCTTCACGGCGCGGACGCCGCCGATGCCGAGCAGCAGCTCCTGCAGGAGCCGGTGCTCACCGCCGCCGCCGTACAGGCGGTCGGTGACCGAGCGCAGGCGCTCCTCGTTGTCGGGGATGTCGGTGTCGAGCAGGAGCAGCTTCACCCGGCCGACCGCCGCCTGCCAGACCCGGGCGTGCAGCACGCCGTCCGGCAGGGCCAGCGAGATCTGGACGGGCGTGCCGTCGGGGTTGCGGAGGACGCTGAGCGGCAGCCCGTCCGGGTCGAGCACGGGGTAGCTCTCCAGCTGCCAGCCGTCGGGCGTGATCGCCTGCGAGAAGTACCCGGAGCGGTAGAACAGCCCGGCGGCGACGAGCGGCACGCCGAGGTCGCTGGCCGCCTTCAGGTGGTCGCCGGCGAGGATGCCGAGGCCGCCGGAGTACTGCGGCAGGGTCGCGGCGATGCCGAATTCGGGCGAGAAGTAGGCGATGGTCTGCGGCGCGGCATCCCCGAGCGACTGGTACCAGCGCGGGTCGTGGATGTACGCGCGCAGGTCGTCGCGGATGTGGTTCGCCCAGTCGACGTAGCCCTGATCGGCGGCGAGCTCGGCGAGCCGCGACGGCTCGACGGCGCCGAGGAGGGCGATGGGATCATGCCTCACCTGCTGCCACAGCTCGGGTGAGATGCGGGCGAACAGCTCCTTGGTGGGCTCGTGCCAGGACCAGCGGAGGTTGCCTGCAATCTCCTCCAATGCTGAGAGGTTCTCGGGGAGGACGGCGCGGACGGTGAATCTTCGGATGGCCTTCACTCGGTCCACTGTAAACGAGCCTCATGACGGGCGGGTTAATGAGTGTACGGTCGGGTGCGTGGTGAAGAACGCAGCGACCAGGTCATCAGCCGCCGCGACGGAGGCGGCCCCGAGCGCCCCGGAACCGGGCCCGTACGAGCCCCTGCTCGGCCGCATCCCTATTCTCGAGCTCTCCCCCCAGGTGGATGAGGGGCTCTGGGCGGCGACCGCGTTCAGCGGGGAGGTCATCCCGTTCCGCGCGACCGCGTTCCGCGAGGGGCACGACAAGATCGGGGTGGACCTCATCCTGCTCGACCCCGCGGGGCAGCAGACCGAGCACCACATGCACCCGCTGACCGCCGGTACCGACCGGTGGGAGGTGGAGGTGCAGCTCGACCAGACCGGTCTCTGGCGCTACCGCGTTCAGGCATACGCCGACGAGTACGCCACCTGGCACCACAACGCCGAGGTGAAGGTCCCGGCCGGGATCGACGTCGAGCTGATGCTGCGGATGGGCCACGACCTCCTGGTCACCGCGTCCAAGGACAAGCGCCGCAGCACCGCAGAGCGTCGCCACCTCTCCGAGGCGGCCAAGGTCGTCGCGGACACCAAGCGGCCGGTGGATGAGCGCTTCGCCGCCGCCGTCGACGAGCGCATCCAGCAGGTCCTCACCGAGCGCCCGGTCGTCAGCCTGCCCACCCTCTCGGCCACGCGCGCCATCCAGGTGGAGCGGACCCGCGCGGGGGTCGGCAGCTGGTACGAATTCTTCCCGCGCTCCGAGGGCGCGAAGCAGCTGCCCGACGGCTCCTGGAAGTCGGGCACCTTCCGCACCGCGGCGAAGCGCCTCCCCGAGGTCGCCGCGATGGGCTTCGACGTCGTGTACCTGCCGCCGATCCATCCCATCGGCCGCACGTTCCGCAAGGGTCCCAACAACACGCTCGACGCCGGCGAGAACGACCCCGGTTCGCCCTGGGCGATCGGCAGCGCCGAGGGCGGCCACGACGCCATCCACCCGGACCTCGGCACCGAGAAGGACTTCGTCTTCTTCCTCGGCAAGGCCAAGCAGGCCGGTCTCGAGGTCGCCCTCGACCTCGCCCTGCAGGCCTCCCCCGACCACCCCTGGGTGACCGAGCATCCCGAGTGGTTCACGACCCTCCCCGACGGCACCATCGCCTACGCCGAGAACCCGCCGAAGAAGTACCAGGACATCTACCCCATCAACTTCGACAACGACTACGAGGGGCTCCGGCAGGAGGTGCTGCGCATCGTGCGGCACTGGATGTCGCTAGGCGTCCGCATCTTCCGCGTCGACAACCCGCACACCAAGCCGCTTCACTTCTGGGAGTGGCTCATCCACACGGTCAACGCGACGGACCCGGATGTGGTGTTCCTCGCCGAGGCGTTCACCCGCCCTGCACTCCTCCGCACCCTGGCGAAGGCCGGATTCCAGCAGTCGTACACGTATTTCACGTGGCGCAACACGAAGGAGGAGCTCGAGGAGTTCCTCCACTCGCTCGCGCACGAGACCGCTGACTATCTGCGGCCGAACCTGTTCGTGAACACGCCGGACATCCTCACCGAGTACCTGCAGTTCGGCGGGCCGGCCGCCTTCAAGGTGCGCGCCGCCATCGCCGCGACCGCAGCGCCCACCTGGGGCGTCTACTCCGGCTACGAACTGTTCGAGAACGTCGCCCGCCCGGGCGCCGAGGAGTACATCGACAACGAGAAGTACGAGTACCGCCCGCGCGACTACGCCAGGGCGCAGTCGCAGGGCCGCTCGCTCGCGGGCTACCTGACCATGCTGAACCGGGCGCGCAGCGAGCACCCGGCGCTGCGGCAGCTGCGCAACCTGCACCTCCACTACAGCGAGGACGACAGCATCCTCGTCTACTCGAAGTACCTCGACGGGAAATTCACCCGCACGGGCAAGCCGGATGCGGTGATCGTGGTCGCCAACGTCGACCCGCACTCGGTGCGCGAGACGATCGTGCACCTCGACGTGACCGCGCTCGGCCTCCCGCTCGGCTCCCAGTTCGAGGTGAAGGACCGGGTGACCGGCCAGCGCTGGACCTGGGGCGCCGACGACTACGTGCGCCTGGACGCATTCACCGAGCCCGTGCACATCCTGGCCGTCCGACCGCTCTGACCGACCAGAAGACAACCTGAGGAGTACCGCCATGTCCCCGATCCCCGAAGGTGCCGCCGCCGTCGACCTGCCCACCCTGGACGACGCGCTGCTCGCGGCCGTCGCGACGGGCAGCCACCACGACCCGCACACGGTCCTCGGCCAGCATCAGGTCGCGGCGCCGGGGGTGGCCGACCCGATCACGGTCATCCGCGCGCTCCGCCCGCTTGCGACCGAGGTCTTCGCGGTGCTGCCCAACGGCGCCCACATCGAACTGGCGCATGTCGGCCACGGCATCTGGCAGGGAATCGACATCGTCGGTCCCGGGGCGTACCTGATCGAGGCGCGCTACGACGACGGGAGCACCTGGACCGCCGACGACCCGTACCGCTTCCTGCCGACCATCGGCCAGCTCGACCTGCACCTGATCGGCGAGGGCCGGCACGAGACGCTGTGGACGGCGCTCGGAGCGCACGTGCGCGACCTCGGCGGCGTCGTCGGGACGGCGTTCACCGTCTGGGCGCCGCACGCCCGCGCCGTCCGCGTGGTCGGCGACTTCAACGGCTGGGACGGCACGCTCCACTCCATGCGCAACATGGGCGCCTCCGGCGTGTGGGAGCTGTTCGTCCCGGGCCTCGGCGAGGGCGAGATCTACAAGTTCGACCTGCTGGCGCAGGACGGCCGCTGGGTCCGCAAGGTCGACCCGATGGCCCAGTTCGCCGAGACACCGCCCGCGACCGCCTCCCGCATCACCGTCAGCCGCCACGAATGGGCGGACGACGAGTGGATGCGCGGCCGCGCCGAGACGGACCCGCATGCGGGCCCGATGAGCGTCTACGAGCTGCACTTCGCGTCGTGGCGACCGGGACTCGGCTACCGCGACGCAGCCGACCAGCTGATCGACTACGTCGGAGCCCTCGGCTACACGCACGTGGAGTTCCTTCCGCTCGCCGAGCATCCTTTCGGCGGGTCGTGGGGCTACCAGGTCACCGGCTACTACGCGCCGACGAGCCGGTTCGGCTCCCCCGACGACCTCAAGTACCTCATCGACCGGCTGCACCAGGCGGGCATCGGCGTCATCCTCGACTGGGTGCCCGGGCACTTCCCCAAGGACGACTGGGCGCTCGCCCGCTTCGACGGACAGCCGCTCTACGAGCACGCCGACCCGCGCCGCGGCGAGCACAAGGACTGGGGCACCTACATCTTCGACTACGGCAACTCGCAGGTGCGCAACTTCCTGGTCGCGAACGCCCTGTACTGGCTGGAGGAGTTCCACATCGACGGCCTGCGGGTCGATGCCGTCGCCTCCATGCTGTACCTCGACTACTCGCGTGCCGACGGCGAGTGGGTGCCCAACATCCACGGCGGCCGCGAGAACCTGGAGGCGATCGGCTTCCTGCAGGAGGTCACCGCGACCGCCTACAAGCGCAACCCGGGCACCGTGATGATCGCCGAGGAGTCGACCAGCTACACCGGTGTGACCGCCCCGACGTCGTCCGGCGGCCTCGGCTTCGGGCTGAAGTGGAACATGGGCTGGATGCACGACTCGCTGCAGTACATGCACGAGGACCCGATGTACCGCAGCTACCACCACAGCGAGATCACCTTCTCGTTCGTGTACGCCTGGAGCGAGAACTTCCTGCTGCCGATCAGCCACGACGAGGTCGTGCACGGCAAGGGCTCCCTGCTGACCAAGATGCCCGGCGACCACTGGCAGCAGCTGGCGAACGTGCGTGCATTCCTCGCGTACATGTGGGGACACCCGGGCAAGCAGCTGCTGTTCATGGGTCAGGAGTTCGGCCAGCCGTCCGAGTGGAGCGAGGAACGCGGCCTGGACTGGTGGATCCTCGACCAGCCGGCGCATCAGGGCCTCTGGAACCTCGTCTCGCAGCTGAACGCCCTCTACCGCGAGCACCCGCAGCTGTGGGCGCTGGACAACGAGCCGGCCGGTTTCGAGTGGATCGACGGGTCCGACGCCCAGGGCAACGTCATCGCGTTCCTCCGGAAGGACCGCGACGGCGACCCGATCGTGATGCTGTTCAACTTCTCCGGGGCGCCGCACAGTGGGTACCGCGTCGGGCTGCCGTTCGCCGGCGAGTGGGAGGAGCTGCTCAACACCGATGCGGAGGCCTACGGAGGCTCCGGGGTCGGCAACCTCGGTTCTGTGACGGCGCTCGACGAGCCGTGGATGGGTCGCCCCGCGTCGGCGGTGCTCACGCTTCCGCCGCTCGGCGCCCTCTGGCTGAAGCCGCGCCGCTAGCCGGGTCGCCGGTCGGCGGCTATCAGGTGCCGGTCTCGAGCCAGGTGCCGTAGCCGACGCCGTCGACGGCGTGCTCCGGAGCCAGGTTGCGTCCGGCGCGCCATGTCGTCCCGAGGGCGCCGCCCAGCCGGACGGGCAGGATGTAGCGGCGGCTCCCGCTGGCCCGCTTGCGCTGCTCGGCCAGGTCGCGTGCCGACTCCACGCGGGGTCCGCCGATGCTGATCACGCTGTCCGGCTCCCCTGCGCCCTCGGCGACGTCGACGAGCACGCGAGCGACGTCGGTCACCGCGATCGGCTGGAACCGCACACCGGACGGCGACAGGATGGCGCCAAGCGGCCTCCCCCGGTCGAAGATCGCGGTGACGAAGTCATGGAACTGCGTCGCGCGCACCACCCGGGTGTCGAGCGGCGACTCGAGATAGGCGCGCTCCTGTGCCGCCTTCGCGCGGTAGTAGCCGTACGCCGAGCGGTCGGTGCCGACCACGGAGAGCAGCACGGCACGCTGCACGCCGAAGCGGGCGGCGGTGTGCAGGAGGTTCTGCGCTCCCGTGGCGAAGACGTGGGCGGCCTGCTTGCCGACCGCGTTGCTGGCGTCGATCAGGACGTCGACGCCGTCCACCGCCTCCTCGAGCCCGTCGCCGGTCACGATGTCCGCCGTGACGTAGGTGGCGCCGAGAACGAACCGGTCCGAGTCGTCGTCCGGCACGCGGCGGGCGGCGACGACCACCTGGTGGCCGCGTTCGACGGCTTCGGCGGTCACGGCGCGTCCGGCCAGGCCGGTGCCTCCGATGACGAGCACACGGGACATGCGGGGTCACTCCCTCAGCTTCGACTGCCGGAGATCGCCGGCACGACGATGGGCCGCCGCCCGGTGCCCGGTGGGGACGGGCTCAGTACAGCAGCGAAGCCAGCCTAGCCCTGGCCTTGCCCACACGCGGGTCGTCGACGCCGACGATCTCGAAATAGTCGAGGATGCGCGTGCGCACGGTCTCCTTGCCGCTCGCGTCGAGCTTCGGGAAGAGCGTGAGCAGGCGGTCGAAGGCGTCGTCGACGTGGCCGCCCGAGATGTCGAGGTCGGCGACGCCGAGCTGCGCATCCACGTCGTCGGGCGCCTGCGCCGCGGCCGAGCGGAGTTCGTCGGCGGTGTGGCCGCTGAGTCGTGCCAGGAGGCTCACCTGGGCGAGGCCGGCGACCGCCAGGGTGTCGCGCGGATCCTGTGCGATCGCGGTCTTGTAGGCGCGGATCGCTCCGTCGTAGTCGCCGCGCTCGATGGCGTCGTACGCCTCGGCGTGAAGCGGAGGGAGCGGGGGCTCCGGCGCTGGCTCGGCCGCCGCTGCGTCGGCATCGGGGGCCGCGCCGCCCTCGACGGTCACAGTGTCGGTCACGCCGTTCTGCGCGGCGAGCTGCAGGAGCTGCTCGAACACGTCCGTGATCTGCGACTCCGGCAGTGCGCCGACGAAGAGCTGGACGGGCCGCCCGGCCACGAGCGCGGCGACCGCAGGAACGGACTGCGCCTGGAAGGCCTGTGCCAGCTGGGGGTTGGCATCCACATCCACCTTCACCAGCACCAGACGCCCGCCGAAGCCGGCGACCACGCGGTCGAGGAGGGCGGTGAACTGCTTCCACTGGTCGGACCGCTCGGTGCCGAGGTCGACGACCACCGGCACCCGCATGGACAGGTCGATGAAGTCGTTGAAGTTCGCGTCCGTGCCCTCGAAGTAGAGGCTCGGAAGGGTCAGCGCCCCCGCTGGCGGCTGGCCCTCCGGCGCCTCGCCCGCGGGCGGACGGTTGACGAGGGAGCTCAGATCGACAGCTCCGCGCAGGTTCGTGGGCGGCGGCGGGACGTTGCTCATTGTTCCTCCAGATGCGTGCGCACGAGAGTCAAGGATACTCGCGTCCCTGCCGCCCGCGCGCGCCCCAGCACCCTCCGCACCCCCGTCGAGTACGCAAAAACTGCACGCTCATCGGGGGGAAAGCGTGCAGTTTGTGCGTACTCGACGGTGGACGGATCAGAGCTGCTTGGCGGAGATCATGCCCTGGGAGAAACCGAGCAGCGTGATCTTCGCATCGGAGCCCGCGGGCGGCACGTAGAACGCCAGCTGGTAGCCGAACGTGGACTCGATGCCGGTCTTGGACGAGGCGACGCCGGTCAGCGCCGCAGCGGTCGCGCCCGCGCTCACCTCGGCACCGGCCTCGACGACCTTGAGCACCTGCGATTCCTGCAGATCGGTCCAGACGATCGCACCGGAGTCGTTGGTGGCCATGGCCACGTCCGTCCCTGCCCCGGGCTGGCTCGTGAACTCGAGCGATGCGGTCGCGGGGACGGCGGCCTTCTGCTTGGCCTTCCACTCGGCTCCCACCTGGGTGCGCAGGGTGTCGCCCTCCGCGCTGAACAGGTTCGCGTACTGGCTCTTGTCGCCGTTCATCAGGATGTCGCCGTAGGCCGCGGCCACCCTCTGCGGCGGCAGGGCGAGGAGCTTGGAGTCGGGCGGCACGACCGCGGAGCCGATGCTCGCGGGCGCCAGGTTCGGGACCTTGGCCTTCGGCTCGAGCGAAACGGCGTACTCGACCTGATAGTTGTCACGCGGCGTCTCCTGCACCATGGTGATCGCGATCGGCGCCTGAGCGGTGCCCTTCGCGTCCTTCGGCGTCTCGATGACGGCGGCGACCGTGCGCGGCCAGGCGTCGGTGGCCTGTGGGAGCGACAGGACGATCGGGCTCGCCGGGATGGCCGGCAGCGGCGGCTCGTCGGCCTTCTTCGCGCGGATGGCGTAGTTCGCCTCGCGGAGCTGAAGGGCGGGACCGGTGAAGCGCTCCTTGGCGAGGTCGGGGCTCGCCTTGGCGTCGGCCTGCGCGGCGGACTCGGAGACGCGCTTCACGATGCGCTCCAGCTGGGGCACAGTGACGGCGGGAGGCAGCTGATCCTTGGCGTCGGGCGCCTCCGTGGCCAGAGGGGTCGAGGTCTTCGTCGGCGTCGTCGCGGCGTCGGTACCCGTGGTGCAGCCCGTCAGCGCGAGGACTCCGGCGAGGGCGACGGGGATGATGACGCGGGCACGGCGGGTCGAGCGGCGGCCGCGCGGGGTGGTCTCGATCATGGCGGTGGGCTTGTACTTAGGGGCCTTGGGCAGCTTGGGCATCTTCGGTCCGCTCTTGCGGCGGGGCCCGCGCGAGCGGCGGTGCGTGTAGAGACCCCAGAGGTAGAGGGCGATGCCGATGAGGAGCAGGACGATGCCGCCGATGATCAGCGGGAACGCCCACGGGGTGCTGGAGTCGACGGGCCAGGTGACGGTGACGCGCGACGGTGCGGCCTTCGTGCCGTCGGAGGCGACGATGACGCTGACGTCGTCGGGGATGTTCATGCGGGTGACCTGGGCGGCCTGGCCGTCGAACTCCTCGAGCCACAGGTCGGAGCCGGCCGGGTTGGGTCCGGCGGTCGTCGCGGCGGCACCGCTCGTCGACCCGGATGCGGCCCCGGCGGACGGAGACGGCGTGGCAGCGGGAGTCGGCGTCGCGGTCGAGCCGGATGCCGCGCCCTCGTCATCCTTCGTGCCGTCGCCCTTCGTGTCGGCCGCCTTCGGCGTCACGTTCTTGGTCGTCAGCTTGCCCGTGGCGGTGCGGTAGCCGACCTCGACGTACTTCTGATCGTCGAGCCAGGCCTTCACGTCCGCTGTACGGCCGTAAGCCACGACCTGCTTCGCGCCGTCGGGGGCGCCCGTCACGGTCAGCGTCTGCTGGCCCGGGTGCGCGTTCAGCACCGACCCGTCGACGACCACATACCGAGGGTCGCCGGAGACGGAGGTGCCGGCCTCGATGTGGGTCGGCGGAGCGAAGACGGTGCGTTGCGCGATGCCGGCCACGATCATGACCGCGGCGACGACGAACGCGACGATGGCGAGTACGAAACGCAAACAGGACTCCTCGTGTGCCGAAGTTCGGGGGCGGGCACAGTCACACGACGATACCGGACGTGCCTGAAAGGCAGCTAACCCTTGTCTGGACGCTCACGCAGCCCCCCGTGCGGGCGTAGACCCGCGAATTGTAGGATCGACCCGGCACGCGCGCAGCGGGTCGACCCGAATCCCTCAGGAGTAACAACAGTGGCCACCGACGAATCCAACTTCACACAGGTCTTCCGCGGCTACGACAAGGACGAGGTCGACAAGGCTCTGCAGGAGTTGCGGCGCGAGCTCATCAAGTCGAATACGCAGTCCGCGGAGTCGGCGAAGGAGATCAAGCGGCTCCAGGCGCGCATCGAAGACCTCAACGCCGAGATCGAAGAGGTCGGCAGCCCCACCTACTCGGGCCTCGGCACCAAGCTCGAGAACACGCTGCGCGTCGCGGAGGAGCAGTCCACCCGCCTGATCGCCCAGGCCGACATCGACGCCGAGAAGCTGCGCGCCGGCGTCGCCGCCGAGATCGAGAAGGTCAAGAAGGCGGCCGCCGCGCAGGCCGAGCGCATCCTGGCCGACGCGCAGGCGCGCGCCACCACGCTGCTGGAGGATGCGCAGATCGAGTCGGGCGAGCTGCTGGCCAAGACGCGCTCGGACAAGGAGACCCTGCTCAACGACGCCATGCGCGAGGCCGCGGCCATCCGCGGCGCCGTCGCGACGGAGGCCGCCGAGCTGCGCGCCACCAGCAAGCGCGAGGCGGCGGCCGTCCGGGCCGAGGCCGACCGCGAGGCGGCGGAGCTCAAAGCGGTCGCGTCGCGCGAGGCCGAGGCTGCCCGCGCCGAGGCGGCCGAGCTCGACCGCACGATCGCCGCCCGGAAGGCGGAGCTCGAGAACGCCCTCGCCGACGACCGCGCCGCGTTCGAGCGCGAGGCCGCGCAGATCCGTCTCGACCTCGACAAGCGCGTGGCCGAGACCGCCGACCGGCTCGCGGCCGAGGAGGCCGAGACCCGCAACGCGCTGGCCGCCGAGGCCGCCCAGGCGCGCGCAGACCTCGCCGCAGAGGTCGAGGAGCAGCGCTCCTCCCTCGCCGCCGAGGCCGCACAGACCCGCGCGGACCTGGAGAACGAGGACAAGACGACCCGCCTCGCTCTGGCCACCGAAGTCGAGCAGACGAAGAAGGCGCTCGCCGCCGAGGTCGCGCAGACCAAAGCCGCCCTGGCCGCCGAGGTCGAGCAGACCCGCTCGGCCCTCGACGCCGAGGTGACCGGCGCCCGAAGCGCCCTGACCGATGAAGTCGACCGCACGAAGGCCGAGCTCGCCGACGAGGTCACCCGCACGCGTTCCGCCCTCACCGAGGAGGTCGAGCGCACCAAGTCGGAGCTGGAGACCGAGGTCACCACGACGCGCTCCGCGCTCGAGAACGAGGTGACCTCCGCCCGCGCCGCGCTCGAGAACGAGGTCACCACGACCCGATCCGCCCTCGCAGAAGAGGTCGAGCGGACTCGCAAGCAGCTCGCCGACGACACCCTCCAGACCCGCACCACCCTGGAGAAGGAGACGACGGAGACGCGAGCACGACTGGAAGCCGACCGCGCCGCGACCGCGGCCCAGCTCGCCGCCGACCGCGAGCAGACGGCGAGCGAACTGGCCGCCGAGGTCGACAGCACGCGCGCCCGCCTGGCCGCGGAGGCCGACCGTCAGCGCCGCGAGCTGGAGGCCGAGGCCGCCGAACTGCGTGCACAGCTCGCCTCCGAGGTGGATGCCGCCCGCACCTCGCTCGCCGACGAGATCGCTCGCGAGCGGAGCGCCGTCGAGGCCGAGCTCACCGCCGAGCGCGCCCGTCTGGCCGCGGAGGTCGAGTCGACGACCTCCGCTCTCGCCGCCGAGGTCGAGCAGACCAAGTCCGCCCTCGAGACCGAGGTCACCACGACCAAGGCCGCACTCGCCGCGGAGGTCGAGCAGACCACGTCCGCTCTGGAAACCGAGGTCACCACCACGAAGTCCGCTCTGACGGATGAGGTGGAGCGGACGCGGACCGAGCTGGCCGCGGAGGTCGACCAGACGAAGAAGGCGCTTGCCGCCGAGGTGGAGCAGACGAAGTCCGCTCTGGAGACCGAGGTCACCACCACGAAGTCCGCGCTTGCCGCCGAGGTCGAGCAGACCAAGAATGCGCTCGCCGCCGAGGTGGAGCAGACGAAGTCCGCGCTCGCCGCCGAGTCCGAAGAGACGCGCAGCCGGCTCGCGGAGGACGTGCGCCGGACCACGGTCGAGCTCGCCGACCAGCGCGAGGCGACCGCGAACGAGCTCGCCGACCAGCGTGAGCAGCAGCGGCTGGAGCTCGAACGGGATGCGGAGCGCACCCGCGTCGCGCTCGCCGACGAGGCCCAGCAGACGAGGGTCGCCCTCGAGAGGGAGACCGCGGAGGCCCGCGCCGAGGTCGCCCGTGAGACCGCCGAGGCCCGCACGGCGCTCGAGGCGGAGATCGCTCAGCGCACGGCCGAGTTCGAGCAGGAGGCGGCGAACGCCCGCGCCGCGCTCGACAACGAGCTCACGCAGCTGCGCACCTCCACTCTGGAGGAACTGGATGCGCGCACGCGCGAGATCGCCCAGGCCCGCATCGACCTGGACGTCGAGCTGAAGGCCCGCCGCGACGAGGCCGAGAAGGAGTACCTCACGCGGCACCAGGAGGCGGTCGCCCAGACGCAGAAGTACCTCGACGAGGCCAACGTGCAGCTGGCGGATGCCGTCAAGCGCACCGCCCAGGCGCGTTCCGAAGCCGAGGCGTTCGAGGCGGAGGCGCGTCGCACGGTCACCGAGGCGAGGAAGAAGGCCGAAGAGACCGCCACGCAGGTCATCCACGACGCCGAGGAGCGGGCCGCGGCTCTGCTCGAGGAGACGGAGGAGCGTACACAACGCCTCGTGGCGGACGCGGAAGAGCGCCTCGCCCAGATTAGGATTGAGCGCGAGGCTGTGGCCGGGTACTTCGAGAACCTGCGCGGCGTCCTTCAGCAGGCCGAAAGTGTGACTGCCGACCGCGACTGACCCAGGGGGAACCATGAAGATCCAGAACCCGTTCCGCCTCGGCCTCATCGGCGCCCTCGGAGTCGGGCTCGGGATCCTCATCCTCAGCGCGATCACGAGTCTCGCGACGATCATCACGTACATCGGTGCCGCGCTGTTCCTGGCGCTCGGCATCGAGCCACTGATCTCGTTCCTCGAGCGCCGCAAGTTCCCGCGCTGGCTGGCCCTCGTCGTCGCGCTCGTGGTGATCATCGGCGCCTTCATCGGCCTGATCTGGGCGATCGTCCCGATCGCGATCAGCCAGGCAACCCAGCTCGTCCAGAACACCATCACCTGGGTGAACAACGGCGACGCCGAGAAGTGGTTCCTCAGTCTCCAGCATCAGTTCCCCGGCATCGTCAACCAGCAGAACATCGACGCGGTCACCGAATGGCTGCAGAAGAACCTGCCGGACATCACGTCCAAGGTGCTGCAGACCGGTGTCGGCATCGTCCAGGGCGTGTTCGGCGTCATCATCGTCGTCATCCTGACCATCTACTTCACGGCTTCGCTGCCGGCGATCAAGCGCTCCGCCTACCAGCTCGTGCCGGCTTCCCGCCGGGCGCGGTTCGCCGACCTGGGCGACCAGATCACGGACTCCGTCGGCAAGTACGTCATGGGGCAGGTCCTGCTGGCCCTCGTCAACGGCATCCTGAGCGCGATCTTCCTGACGGTGATCGGCGCGAAGTTCCCCATCCTGCTCGCGTCGATCGCGTTCTTCTTCTCGTTGATCCCGCTGGTCGGAACGATCACCGGCTCCGTGATCATCGTCGCGGTCTGTTTCCTGTCCGGAACGCCGACCGCAATCGCCGCGGCGATCTACTACCTGATCTACATGCAGGTGGAGGCGTACGTGCTCAGCCCGCGCATCATGAACCGCGCGGTCTCCGTTCCTGGCGCCCTCGTCGTCGTCGCCGCTCTCGCCGGCGGCACGCTGCTCGGCATTCTCGGAGCGCTCGTGGCGATCCCGTTCGCGGCCGCCATCCTGCTGATCGTCAAGCAGGTCGTCATCCCGCGTCAGAACGAGCTCTGACGACCTTCACGCTCTAGGACGCGGGCGGCGGCCACTCGGTCGGCAGCGGCAGAGCGGCGGGGTTGATCCGCTGAACGATCTCACTGAGCACCCGGCGGGTCTGGTTCTCCCCCACCCACAGGTGCTTCCCGCCCTCCACATCGACCAGCTCGATCTGCGGCAGCGGGCGGAACCGCTCGGCCGCCTCCGCCGGACGCAGATAGTCGTCCAGTTCCGGGATCAGCGCGACGATCGGGCGGTGGTCCCCGGCCCAGGCGGCCAGGTGCTCCGGCTTCGCCCGGTGCAGGGGCGGAGACAGCAGGATGACGCCGTCGACCGGGAACTCGCGTCCGTACATGAGAGCCAGCTCTGTGCCGAACGACCAGCCGAGGAGCCAGGGATGCGGGAGGCCGCGCTGGGCGACGAACGCCATCGCCGCCTCCAGGTCGAACCGCTCGCCGACACCGTGGTCGAAGGACCCCTGGCTGCGTCCACGCGGCGAGGTGGTGCCGCGGGTGTTGAACCGCAAGACGGCGATGTCCGCCAGCGCAGGAAGCCGGCCGGCCGCCTTGCGCAGGATGTGCGAGTCCATGAACCCGCCGCCGGTCGGGAGCGGGTGGAGCGTGACCAGGGTCGCGACCGGCTCGCGGTCGAGCGGGCTCGCCAGCTCACCGACCAGCGTGAGGCCGTCGGCGGTGTGCAGCTCGATGTCCTCGCGGCGGGCAGGAAGCTCGACCCCTCCGCGGATCTCGACGGGCTCGCCGCTAGTGTTCTGCGTGCTCACGTTCTCGGTCGTCATGCGATCCTCCAGCAGGACTCGTGCCAGTGCCGTCGTGCGGCCAGGTCGGCCGCATCCCCCAGCACGCCGTCGGCGCGCCACGCGACGAGGTGGGATGTGCCCGGCACGATGTCGCGGCCGCATCCCGGGCAGACGTACGTCTTCTGCGCCTGGGCGGCCGAGACCGGCTGCACGTTCCATTCGGTGCCACGACGGATCTCCGTTCGCCGCCAGCCGGCGAGCAGACGGTCGAGGCCGTCCGGCTCCTCCTCCCGATGGCCGCCGGAGCGGCTGCGGGGACGGTTGGAGCGCGGCATACGTCCAGTCTAAACGTCGGCCCTCAGCGTCAGGTCAGTACCAGCCGGAGGACTCGGAGTGCGCCCACGCGCCGCACGGTGTGCCGTATCGGCCCGCGATGTAGCCGAGACCCCAGTTGATCTGCACCGACGCGTCCGTCTCCCAGCCCGGACCCATCTTGCTGCCGGGGAGCGCCTGCGGGATGCCGTACGCGCCGCTGGGATTGGCCGCGTTCACGCGCCAGCCGGACTCCCGGCTCCACAGCGAGTCGAGGCAGCCCCACTGGTCGTCGCCCCAGCCCCGGGCCTGCATCATTTGGTAGCCCATGTCACGCGCCGTGCCCGCCGTGGGGATCGGAGCGGTCGGGTTACTGCTGCCGGACGACTTCTTGGCGGACGGCTTCGGGGTGGGTGTCGGCGTCGGAGTGGGCTTCGGCTTCTCCTTGACCGTGACCGCATCGCGCGTGATGGTCGGGCCGGCTGCATCCGGAGCCGTCAGGTTCTGGGTGGGAGCGCCGTCGTAGCGCTGCGTGGTGGGGATCTCCTGCAGAGACTCCGCGTACGCCGGCGTCGTGGTCGTGCCGGAGAACGGATCGACCACATTGACCAGTGCGAACCCCACGGCGGCGGTGAACGCGAAGCCCAGAAGGGTCGCTCGCGACCGGATGTGCGGTCGCCGGGATCGCTTGAACGCGACGCCGACCGGGTTGGCCGGAGTCAGCGGCACGATCTCTGCTGCTGCTGCTCGTCTACCCACGATCACAGAACGATAACGGACATCGGGCTCAGAACCAAGAATCGACGCCCGCACTCAGCGAACCGCCAGCATGACATCGGTGACGCTGTCGAGCAGCAGATCGACCTGGACCTCCCGGTATCCGCCCCGTTGCTCGCGGAACGTGACCGTCCGGACCTCCTCGACGCTCATCGGCCGGCCGTCCTGGAAATAGCGGACCAGCCGGTTGGCGAACCGGTCGACGTCGTTGCGGTTGTAGCCGAGCGTGAGGAAGCTGACCCTGTCGAACCGGTGCCCGAGCGGACGGTCGAGGCGGTTCAGGACGACCTGCGCGGTCGTGCGCGCCTCCTCGAACCACGAGGCATCGCCCTGGCGGCTGCGGATGGCCTCGCGCTCCCGGGCCGCGAACGCGTCCTCCAGACGCTCCAGCGCGGCATCCACGTGCGTCGTGGAGTATCCGCCCTTGGCCATCGAGAACGCCGCGTGGCGGATGTCGGCGGCCGTCAGCGAGGGAGCGTCCTCGTCGGCGTCGTACGCCCGGCGCGCCAGCTTGAGGAACTCATCCACCTGTTCGACGTCATAGCCCGGCTTGGACTTGGGGCTGCGGGGGAAGGTGCTCACTCCCCCATTCTGTCATCGGAAGATGAGGAACAGGACGTAGGTGGCCGCCGCTGACGGCAGGATCGAGTCGAGCCGGTCGAGGAAACCGCCGTGACCGGGCAGCCACGAGCTCATGTCCTTGATGCCCAGATCCCGCTTGATGAGCGACTCGGCGAGGTCGCCCGCCGTCGCGGTCAGCAGCAGGACGACGCCGAAGACGATGCCGAACCACCAGACCTCGCCCAGCATGAACACCGACAGCAGGACGCCCGCGATGATCGCCGCGGCGGCCGCGCCGGCGAACCCCTCCCACGTCTTCTTCGGGCTGATGGTCGGCGCCATCGGGTGCTTGCCCCACGACAGGCCGCTCACGTAGGCGCCGGTGTCGACCGAGACGACGAGGATGAGGAACGCGAGCACCCACCACTCGCCGCCCGGCTCCGCGAGGAGCAGGATGACGAAGCTGGCCAGCAGGGTCACGTACAGCTGGGCGAAGACCGACCACAGCAGGTCCCGGCCGAGGGCGCCGGGGCCGCGCCGGGAAGCGGGCACGAACAGCTCCTCGACCAGCCGCCACACGACGACGAGCAGGATGCCCGCTGTGAGCGCGACGAGCATGCCGCCCGCGTGCAGGAAGAACGTGGCCGGGACGATGCCGACCGCGGCGATCACGGTCGGGATGCGGGGCACACGGCGTCCGGACCCGCGGAACGCCTGCGCCAGCTCGAAACTGGCGAATCCGGCCATCGCCATCCCGAACACCAGGAAAAGCTCCTTGATGAAGATCAGGCTCACCAGGACCAGCGCGCCCACGGCGAGGCCGATCACGATCGCGAGGATCAGGTTGCGGCCCGTGCGCTCGGCGATCCGCTCGTTCGTGGCATCGAGCTGCGCTTTCCGCGCTTGCACCTGACGCTCGAAGTCGGCGCGGGTGGCCTGCACCTGGGCGCGGAACTCCTCCCGCGAGCGTGCCTTGCCCTTGCGACCGTGCAGTTCGGGCCCGCCAGGAGGCAGCGGTGCTCCCGGCGTCGGCGCCCCCTGCGTCGGCGCCCCGGGGCTGCTCTCGTCGGTCATCGGCTAGACCTCGAGGAGTTCGGCTTCCTTGCGCTTCAGGGCGTCGTCGACCGCGTCGACGTGAGTGCGCGTGATCGCCTCGAGCTCCTTCTCGGCGCGGGCAAGCTCGTCGTCGCCGACCTCGCCCTTCAGCGCATCCAGGTCGTCCTTCGACCGGCGGCGGATGTTGCGCAGCGCGACCTTGGCGTCCTCGCCCTTGCCGCGGACGATCTTGACGAACTCCTTGCGACGGTCCTCGGTGAGCTCGGGCAGGGTGACCCGGACGATCTCGCCGTCGTTGCCGACGTTGGCCGAGAGGTTGGGCATGTTGACGATGGCCTTCTCGATGTCCTTCAGCGCCGACTTGTCGTAGGGCGTGACCAGCAGGACGCGGGCCTCGGGGTTCTGGAGCCCGGCCAGCTGGGCGAGCGGCGTCGGCGAACCGTAGTAGTCGACCAGCACCTTCTGGAACAGTGCCGGGTTGGCCCGGCCCGCGCTCACGGTGCCGAAGTCCTCCCTCGCCGCGTCCACGGTCTTGCTCATGCGCTGACGGGCATCGGAAATCACATCCGCGATCACGGTTTCTCCTTCAGATCGGTGGGTCGCTGTCTAGTCTATTGCGCGGTCACGCCGCCGCCGGTGCCGGACCGGCGGCGGCATTGAAGACCAGCGCTGGCCGTTCAGCCGAGGAGAGTGCCGATCTCGGCGCCGAGCAGAGCAGCCGTGACATTGCCGGCCGGCTCGATCCCGAAGATGCGCATCGGCATCCCGTTGTCCATGCAGAGGCTGAGGGCCGTCGAGTCGACCGCCTTCAGGTTCTGCTGCAGGGCCTCCTGGTGGCTGATCTGGTCGATCTTGCGCGCATCGGGGTTGGTGCGCGGGTCGTCGTCGTACATGCCGTCGACGCCGTTCTTGGCGACCAGCACGACGTCGGCGCTGATCTCGAGCGCCCGCTGCGCGGCGACCGTGTCGGTCGAGAAGTACGGGAGCCCTGCGCCGGCGCCGAAGATGACGACCCGGCCCTTCTCGAGGTGCCGCTCCGCCCGGCGGGGGATGTACGGCTCGGCGACCTGGGTCATCGAGATCGCCGACTGGACGCGGGTCTCGGCACCCGCCTGCTCCAGGAAGTCCTGCAGCGCGAGCGAGTTCATGACCGTGCCGAGCATGCCCATGTAGTCGGCGCGACCGCGGTCCATGCCGCGCTGCGAGAGCTCGGCCCCGCGGAAGAAATTGCCGCCGCCGACGACGATGGCGATCTCCACGTCCTGTGCGGCCTGCGCGATCTCACGCGCGATGCTGCTGACGATGTCCGGGTTGACGCCGAGCTGTCCGCCGCCGAACGCTTCGCCGGAGAGTTTGAGAAGGACCCTGCGTCGCTGTGAAGGATGTCTCTGGGTGGCTGCCGACATGCGTGAATAGCGTCCTTCCGTGCGTGGTTCTGGTTAAAGCTAGTGGGTGCTCGCGGGAGAGGGACATCCTCCCGCGCACAGAAAAGGAGTCCGGATCGTGTTCACGATCCGGACTCCTTCATGATCTGTTACGCGCCGACCTTGAACCGGGCGAAACCGGTGATGGTCAGGCCCGCATCCTTCACCACCTGGGCGATGGTCAGCTTGTTGTCGCGGGCGTACTCCTGCTCGAGCAGGGCGACCTGCTTGAAGTAGGCGCCGAGGCGGCCCTCGATGATCTTCGGGAGCGCGGCCTCCGGCTTGCCCTCGTTGCGCGAGATCTCCTCGACGATGCGACGCTCGTTCTCGACCTCGTCGGCCGGGACGTCCTCGCGGTTGAGGTAGGTCGGGTTCGCGAACGAGATGTGCTGCGCGATGCTGCGAGCGGTCTCCGCGTCGTCACCGGTGTAACCGAGGACGACACCGACCTGCGGCGGCAGGTCCTTGGAGGTCTTGTGCAGGTAGATCGCGAAGTTCTCGCCGTTGACGACGGCGATGCGGCGGAGTTCCACCTTCTCGCCGAGGATGGCGGCCTCGTCACCGATGAGCTCGGCGACGGTCTGGCTGCCGGCGGGGGCCGCGAGGGCCTCCTCGACGGTGGTGGCGCCGGCGGCCGCAGCCGCGTCGAGAACCTTCTCGGACAGGGCGATGAACTTGTCGCCCTTCGCCACGAAGTCGGTCTCGCACGCGAGCTCGATCATGGTGGCGGTGCCGTTGCCGTTCTCCTTGGCGGCGACGAGGCCCTCGCTGGTGGAGCGGTCGGCACGCTTCGCGTTGCCCTTCGCACCCTTCAGGCGCAGGATCTCGGTGGCCTTCTCGATGTCTCCACCGGCCTCCTCGAGGGCCTTCTTGGTGTCGACCATGCCGGTGCCGAGCTGCTCACGGAGAGCCTTGATGTCGGCGATGCTGATGTTTGCCATGTTCTGACTGGAACCTTCTTTTTCTCGAAGACTTCTGGTTGACGCGGGTTACTTGGACTCGGCGTCCGCAGGTGCGTCGGTCTCGACGGTCGACTCGGCCTCGGCGGCGTCGGCCTCGGCGGCCACGACGGCGTCAGCCTCGACAGCGTCCGCCTCGCCCTCGGCGACGACCTCGGCGGAGTCGGCCTTCGCGGCCGCCAGGTCCGCGTCAGCGGCCTTGGTGGTCTCGGCGCTCGACTGCACCTCGTCGGACGACTGCTGCAGGAGCTCCTGCTCCCACTCGGCGAGCGGCTCGGCCGGCTCGGCGCCCTCTTCGGGCTTCTGGTGACGCTGGATGAGGCCCTCGGCCGCGGCGTCGGCCACGATGCGGGTCAGCAGGGTGACGGAGCGGATCGCGTCGTCGTTGCCCGGGATCGGGTACTGGACCTCGTCCGGGTCGCAGTTCGTGTCGAGGATGCCGATGACCGGGATGCCCAGCTTCTTGGCCTCGTCGATCGCGAGGTGCTCCTTCTTGGTGTCGACCACCCAGAGCGCGCTCGGCGTCTTGCTGAGGTTGCGGATGCCGCCCAGCGACTTGTGGAGCTTGTCCAGCTCGCGCTTCTTGATCAGCAGCTCCTTCTTGGTGAAGCCGCTGGTGGTGCCCTCGAAGTCGAGCTCCTCGAGCTCCTTCATGCGGGCGAGGCGCTTGGACACGGTCGAGAAGTTGGTCAGCAGGCCACCCAGCCAGCGCTGGTTCACGTAGGGCTGGCCCACGCGGGTCGCCTGCTCGGCGATCGCCTGCTGGGCCTGCTTCTTCGTGCCGACGAAGAGGATGGTGCCGCCGTGGGCGACGGTCTCGCGCACGAAGTCGTACGTCTTGTCGATGTACGCGAGCGACTGCTGCAGGTCGATGATGTAGCTGCCCGAGCGCTCGGTGAGGATGAAGCGCTTCATCTTCGGGTTCCACCGACGGGTCTGGTGTCCGAAGTGGACGCCGCTGTCGAGCAGCTGGCGCATGGTGACGACGGCCATTGCCGTTTCTCCTTTGGTTGCGGTTGTCTGCGACGGCCGGCGGCCGCCACTCCTGGTGCCCCGCGCGCATCCGCATCCCACCGCCCGCACGGCGAGGCCGTCGAGTGGAGTGGGAGACCGGTGGATGCGCGCCCCGCCCGGTGAAAGGCGCCTCTTGCGAGGATCTACGGGCACGCGTAGTCACTCCGACGAGCGGAGTGCTTCAGACATGCTATCAGGAAGCGCGGGTCAGGCGGAGTCTCCGCTGGAGCGCACCTGGACACCCCGGCGCTTGCCGCCCGCCTCGCGGAAGAGGGTCTCGGCGTGCTCCAGCGCCATCCCGTTCGTCTCCGGGATCTTGAAGAAGACGAAGAAGAACGAGAGGGCGGCGAAGATCGCGTACATGCCGTACGTGAACGGCAGCGAGAAGTCGGCCATGGGCGGGAACGAGACCGTCACCAGGAAGTTGGCGATCCACTGCGCGGCCGCCGCGACGCCGAGCGCCTTTCCGCGGATCTTGGTCGGGAAGATCTCGCCGAGGAGCACCCAGACCAGCGGTCCCCACGACGCGCCGAAGCAGATGACGAAGATGTTCGCGGCGATCAGGGCGATCGGGCCCCACGGGTTCGGCAGCGACACCGCGCCGTCGACCTTGACCGCGAAGGCGAACGAAAGCGCCATGACGCCGAGCGACAGGGCCATTCCGACCGAGCCGGTCAGCAGGATGGGGCGACGGCCGACGCGGTCGACGAGCACGATGGCGACGATCGTCACGACGACGTTGGTGACCGACGTGATCACGGTGATGAGCAGCGAATTGCTCTCGGTGAATCCGACCGCCTTCCACAGCGTGGTCGAGTAGTAGAAGATCACGTTGATGCCGACGAACTGCTGGAAGACGGAGAGGATGATGCCGATCCAGACGATCGGCTTGAGGCCCAGCCGGTTGCCCGCGAGGGTGGCCTTCGCGCCCTCCTTGTCCTCCTGGATGGCGCGCTCGATGTCGCCGATCTGGCGGTCGATGTCCTCTTCGGGGACGAGCGTGGTGAAGATCTCCCGTGCCTCGTCGTGGCGCCCGTTGGCGAGCAGGAAGCGGGGCGACTCGGGCAGTGTCAGGGCGAGGATGCCGTAGACGACCGACGGGATCACGCCGACCAGGAACATCCACCGCCACGCCTCGAGCCCGAACCAGAGCTGCTGGGATGCGGACCCGGCCACGCCGGCGAGGAGGGCGTCCGAGAGCAGGGCCACGAAGATACCGATCGTGATGGCCAGCTGCTGCAGGGAGGCCAGTCGGCCACGGGACTGCCGCGGCGAGATCTCGGCGATGTAGGCGGGCGCGACGACGGACGCGATGCCGATGCCGAGACCGCCGATGACGCGCCAGAACCCGAGGTCCCAGGCGGAGAACGCGAGGCCGGCTCCGATGGAGCTGGCGAGGAACAGCACCGCGCCGAGGAGCATCACCTTGAGGCGCCCCCAGCGGTCGGCGAGGCGACCGGCGATGAAGGCGCCGACGGCGCAGCCCAGCAGCGCGATGGCGACGATGAACCCGGTGACGAAGGCGTTCAGCGCGAAGCTCTTCTGGATCGAGTCGACCGCGCCGTTGATGACAGAGGAGTCGAAACCGAACAGGAACCCGCCGACCGCCGCTGCGATCGCCAGTCCGGTGACTCTCCGCCGCATCGCCGCCGTGGGCCGTGGTGCGTTCTCGTCGCTCGTGGCGGCTGCGTTCCTGCTCTCTTCAGTCATGTCATCCCTTTTTCGGTTGTGCGGCCCACTGTTCGCGGCTCCCGGTCGGGGGGCGGCGAGGGCGAATCTCACGGTACGCCGCGAACGGGCCGGGGAGAACCGTCGGCCACTGGCGTGTCCACAGACGGGTCCCGCCCGGACTTGTCCACTGGTTCGGGCTGCGCCTGAGCGACCGGTGGCCGCGCCAGGGAGGGTGGAAGGACGGCTCGACGGAAGGCGGACGGATGCGATTGCACGAAGAGACTGGCGGCATGCGGCTCAACCGTGGTGCGCGCTGGCGCGGAAGGCGATCGCGGGCGGCCCCGTCGCGTTGGTGTGTCGTGCTGTGCGTGCTCATCGTCTGCGTGCTGTTCCTGCCGGCCGGGGCCGCCGGTGCGGCCGTGATGGCTGTTTCCGTCAGTCCATCGATGGACCTCGTGGCCGACCGGGCGGGCTCTGCACAGCGGCCGGCGGCGTCCGATCACGGGGCGCAGTGGATGTGGCCCGTCGCCGACCCCGCGGTTTCAGCGCCGTATGCGGCACCTCCGACGCGGTACGCCGCGGGCCATCGCGGCATCGACCTGACGGCGACGGCGGGGGCTCCTCTGATCGCGCCGGATGACGCGACCGTACGCTTCGCCGGGATGGTCGTGGATCGCCCGGTGCTGACTCTCGACCACGGCGGCGGGGTTCTTTCGAGCTTCGAGCCGGCGTCGTCGGACTTCCCGGTGGGTTCGCGGGTCGCCCCAGGCGAGGTCATCGGAGTCGTCGCGTCGGGCGGGCACTGCGGCACGGCGTGCGTCCACGTGGGTGTCCGCATGAACGGAGAGTACGTGTCGCCGATGCTGTTCTTCGGGCGGGTGCCGCCCGCCATCCTCCTGCCGCTCGGAGGCGGGTGAGCTCCGCCTGGCGGCAGCCCATGGAGCCAGGTCCGGGTGGGTCGGGATGTGCTTGAGGGGCAGGCCTGTCAGCCCGGTCCGGGCGGGTCGGGGATGTGCTTGCAGGGCGGGCCCCGCCAGCCCAGCCCGCCCAGGCCGCCGAGCGCGCGGGTGGGCGGAGCGGCCCGGTTCGAGCGCCCGGGTCGGCGGAGCGGCCCGGTTGGGGCGCCCGGGTGGGCGGAGCGGTCCGGTTCAGGCGCGCGGGTGGGCGATCCGGTACGCCTCTTTGAGCCGTTCGGTCGAGACGTGGGTGTAGATCTGGGTGGTGCCGAGGCTGGCGTGGCCGAGCAGCTCCTGCACCGCTCGGAGGTCTGCTCCGCCGTCGAGCAGGTGCGTGGCGGCCGTGTGGCGGAGGGCGTGGGGCCCGGACGGCCCTCGCCCCGGCACGTCGGCGAGAAGACCGGCGACCAGCTCGTAGACGGCGCGGCTCCCGAGCCGCGCCCCGCGCGCACCGAGGAACAGCGCGGGCCCTGACCCGGCAACGGCGAGCCGCGGACGCCCGCCCGACAGCCACGCACGGATGGCCCGCAGTGCCGGCACCCCGAAGGGCACGACGCGTTCCTTCGACCCCTTGCCGATCACGCGGACGGTCAGTCGGCCGAGGTCCACATCGTCGACGTCGAGCCCAGTGAGCTCGGACACGCGGATCCCGGCCGCGTAGAGCAACTCGATCACCGCCACATCACGCAGCGAACCCGGGTCCCCATCCTCTGCCCGTGCGGCGAGCGCCGCGAGGATCTCGTCCATCTGCTCCCGCGTGATGACTCTCGGAAGCGTCTTGTCCGCTTTCGGGGACCGCAACCGCGCGGCCGGGTCCACGACCGCATGTTCGGCTGCGGTCCCGGCCGCTTCCGGATCCAGGGCCGCGCGACCTGGAGCCGACGCTGCCGGGGCCACGACCGCCTGATCCCGAGCCGTCCCCGCGGGCTCGCCGTTTGCCGCGGACGCAGGCCCGATCCCGTCGCCTGTCCCGGCAGAACTATCGGGTGCAACGCGTCCACCGAGCGCCCCACCGGTCGAGCCGGCCTTTCCGGGCCCCTCGCCTTGACGCGTGACCCATGCACTGAAGCCGCGGGCCGACGCCGCCCGACGCGCGAGCGTCGACTTCGCGAGGCCCCGCTTGGAACCCTCCCAGAGCCAGTCACGGTAGAGGTCGAGAGTCAGTGCGTCCGCGGTCGCGACGCCCCGTTCCGCCGCAAAGGCGGCGAGCGCCCCCAGGTCCGAGCGGTAGGCGCGGATCGTCTGCGGCGAGTACCCGCGCTCCACCCGCAGGTGCCGCTCGTATTGCTCGATGGCCGCATCCAGACTCACCTCCCCAGCTTGACCCCGGACCGTCTCCGGCGTGGGCAGCGACGCGCGTTCTGCGAGACGCGACGGACCGGAGCCACCTTGCCTCTCGTCCACGGACGGGCTGTCACGCGTGCCTCCGTTCGCTGAGCGACCAACCTCCGCCGCTCTCCCGGGCTCGGCCGGCGAGGTCGAGCCGGCCGAGGATCGCGGCGACCGTCGTGAACGGCAACGACGACCGCGCCGCGATCTCGTCTGCGCTGGCGCCCCGCGCGGATGCCAGAGCCGACAGGACAGCGCCCTGCGCATCTCCGCCCTCCCGCGGCACCTCGACGGTGTCGACGGCCGCCGCGCCCGGCTCGCCCGTCGGGCCGGTTCCCAGGGGGTCTGCGAGCTCCGCCATCTCGTCGGCCGACGTGACGCAGATGGCCGCGTACTCCCGGATGAGACGGTGGCACCCGGCCGACGCGGGCGAGAGGATGCTTCCCGGCACAGCGCCCAGCGGTCGCCCGAGCTGGGCGGCGTGACCTGCGGTGTTGAGGGATCCGGACCGTCGCCCCGCCTCGACCACCACCGTCGCACTCGCCGCTGCGGCGATCAACCGATTGCGCATCAGGAACCGCCACCGGGTCGGCGCGTTTCCCGGAGGGAGTTCGGCCGCGAGCACACCCTCCCGGGAGACACGGCGGAGCAGATCGCTGTTGCCCGCCGGATATAGACGGTCGACTCCTCCGGCGAGGAACGCCACGGTCAGCCCGCCGCTCGCCAGCGTGGCGCGATGTGCCGCCGCGTCGATCCCGTATGCACCGCCGGACACGACTGCGAACCCCCGCCCGACCAGTCCGGCCGCCGCCTCCATCGCCACGTGCTCCCCGTAGTCGGTCGAGGCGCGTGCCCCGACGAGAGCGACGGAACGGTCCAGCCGCGCCAAGCGCTCTGGATCGCCGCGGATCCACAGCGCGAGCGGTTCGCCGTCCTCAAGCGCCGCGAAACCCTCCGGCCAGACTTCCGTGTCGGGTGTCAGCAGAACCGCACCCAGCCGCGCCGCCCGTTCAAGGGCTCGGCACGACTCCTCCAGGGAGAGCCGCACCCGCCAGCGCGCGAGGCATTCGGCGATCCGACGAACCGCCCGCGCATCGACCTGCGGCCGCTCCGGCGAGAGGCTCTCGAACGCCGACAGCAAACTGCCGGCTGCTCCCCCGCTGCTGTCGGTGTCGAACCGGTGCCCGAACTGCTCGCCTGCACCTTCCAGAGACAGCGCCAAGCGCTCCGTAAGCGGGAGCGGCACCGCGTCGGCGTGACGCGTGAGGTGCAGCACGTGCTCCGCGTCGTGCCCCTCCACGATCGCTCGGAGCAGGCCGACCGCGCCCAGCGCACCCACCAGGCGCCCCGCCTCCAGGTCTCCTGGTTCGATCGCCGTCGTCAGCGCGGCTCTGGCGAACCGCTCGGCGCTCAGCTCGGACGACTCCTCTCCCCTGTCGGGCGAACTGGACACCGCTGCAACCAGGCGCGCCACGTCGCCATCAGACAGGCCCGCGAAGACGGATCCGGAGCGACGTCCCCCGCAAGGTGGCGACGGCACGCCGGTGCGTGCGCCCCCGACCGGCGGGTCATCCACCGCTCCCGGCACCTCCGCCCTTCTCTCGTCCGATGCGTTCGCCCCGTCGCACGCCGGCCCGTTCGTCGCGTCCGTATCATCCGGCAGCGCCCCGCTCCCGCTTCGCCCAGCCGTCGCAAGCCGGGAGACCGCGCATGCGCCGCACGCGGCGCTCATGCGCTGATCCCGCGCCGCAGGAACAGCGCACGGCCGACGTGGTCCACATCCGGTGACCCCGCGCCGTCGAGGTCGGCGAGGGTCCACGCGAGGCGCAGGGTCCGGTCGTAGCCGCGCATCGTGATGCCGCCGCGCTCCAACGCCCGGTCGAGCGGCGCGATCGCCGACGCCCCGAGCCGGCGCTCGCCGGATCGCAGCCAGCTGCCGGCCACGTCGGCGTTGCGCACCCAGCCCGTCCCGCGAAGTCGTTCGAGCGCGCTGGCCCTGGCCGACTCGACGCGAGCTCGGAGTTCGCTGCTGGTCCAGCCCGGGGCGTGGACGTCCGAGGCCGCATGGAGGGCAGCCAGACCCAATCGCCGTACGGTGAGGCGGATGTCGACGCGATCCATCAGCGGCCCGGACATGCGGGCGAGGTAGCGTCTTCGGGCCATGGGCGAGCATGTGCACTCCGCATCCGCCGAACCGTAGTGGCCGCACGGACAGGGGTTCGATGCGAGCACCAGCTGGAACCGCGCCGGAAACGACGCGGCACCACGTGCACGATGGATGGTGATGCTGCCGTTCTCCAACGGTTGCCGGAGCGCATCGAGCACGGATGGCGGGAACTCCGCCGCTTCGTCGAGAAACAGCACCCCGTGCGTAGCCCGGACGATCGCGCCGGGGGTGATCCGTCCGCTGCCGCCGCCGACCAGCGAGACGGCCGATGCCGTGTGGTGAGGCGCTTCGAACGGCGGTCTCCGCACCAGTTCTGCGCCGACGCCCAAACCGGTGAGCGAACGGATGCACGTGGCTTCTAAGGCGTCGGCACCGGCCAGGTCCGGCAACAGGGACGGAAGGCGCCGGGCGAGCATCGTCTTGCCCGCCCCCGGAGGACCGACCATCGCCAGATGATGACCGCCCGCCGCGGCGGCGACCAGCGCTTCGACGGCTTCGCCGTTGCCGGACACCTCGGCCATGTCCGGCTCCGGTGCTGCTCGTTGTTCCGACACCGCCGGGAGAACCGGTTCCTCATCCACCGGGTCGAGCTCGGCGCCGTGCACGATCGCCGCGGCGCGCAATCCCGTCACCCCCACCACCTCGATGCCTTCGACGAGGCACGCCTCGTCGAGGTTGCCCGCGGGAACGAGGACCCGCTCGAACCCTGCTTCGCGGGCCGCGAGGACGGCCGGGAGCACGCCCGCCACCGGACGCAGCCGCCCGTCAAGTCCCAGTTCACCGAGGTGGACCGCTCGCCCCGCCGAGGCCGGCGGTACGACGCCCGCCGCAGACAGCGAGGCGATCGCGATGGCGAGATCGAATCCGGACCCCTGCTTCGGGAGCGCGGCCGGCGACAGATTGACCGTCAGCTTCTTCTGCGACAAGGAGCAACCGGCATTCACCGCGGCCGCTCCGACCCGCTTCCGTGACTCGCCCAGCGCCGTGTCGGGCAGCCCGATGAGGACGAATGCCGGCAGTCCTGCCGAGATGTCGGCCTCCACTTCGACCACGTGGCCGCGCAACCCGTCGAGAGCGATGGCGAACGTGCGTGCGAGCGCCATCAGGCGATCCCGGTCAGGTGCTCGACGACCGGCCGGTCGCTCCACGCATCGGTCACGGCGACCGCATCGATGCGGACCGCGACAGCCCCGGGCTCCCGTTCGCGACACCACGCGGCCGCCAGTCGCCGCAGGCGGGCCGCCTTCCGCGACGTGATCGCCTCGAACGGATGCCCGAAGGTCAGCGACGACCGCGTCTTCACCTCCGCGAACACCATCGTGGTGCCGCGCCGCAGCACCAGATCGAGCTCACCCGACGGGCACCGCCAGTTGCGGTCGATGAGGGTGTACCCGTTCTCCTGCAGCCACTCCGCAGCGACCTGCTCGCCGCGACGGCCCAATTCGTCTTTCTCAGCCATGTCAACCTCCGCATCCAGCCTCGGCTGGTGGGCCGGTCGGCGGAGCGGGAAGGACAGATCTGTGGAAAGACCGCGAGTAGCAGGGGCTGTGAACAGGTGGAGCGTGAACGCTCAGTCGCTCACGAGAGCACGGCGATCACTCGTCGAGCGCGAGCTCCTTGGGCAGCTCGAACTCCTTGGAGGAGAGCTCCTCGATGTTGACGTCCTTGAAGGTCAGGACGCGCACGGACTTCACGAAGCGGTCGGCCCGGTACACGTCCCATACCCAGACGTCGTTCATGGTCAGCTCGAAGTAGAAGTCGTGCTCCGTATCGCGGCGCACGAACTCCACCTCGTTCGCCAGATAGAAACGTCGTTCCGTCTCGATCACATACTTGAACTGCGAGACGACGTCCCGGTACTCGCGATACAAAGCCAACTCGACCTCGCGGTCGTAGTCGTCGAACTCGTCTTCATCCATCGTCCGTCAAGTCTATGCCGCTCGGACGACTCGCGCGCCGGTCGCGGTCACGCTGTGGACGAACCGACGGATCAACCGGGCCGGATCACTCGGGGATGTCGATCAGCGCCGGCTGCTTCAGCCACGTCATCCGGTGCAGCGCGCTCGGGCCCAGCTCTGCGATGGCGGCGAAGTGCTCCGGGGTAGAGTACCCCTTGTTGCTCGCCCAGCCGTAGCCCGGATACTCCATGTCGTGCGCGATCATCATGCGGTCACGATGCACCTTGGCGATGACGGACGCGGCGGCGACGGAGGCGCAGTCCCGGTCGGCCTTGATGCGCGTGACGACCTTCGCCGGCCTCATCAGCGCCGGGTTCAGATAGTCGTAGTTGCCGTCGAGGATGAGCGTGCTGTCGTGCACGACGGCGCCCTGCTCCTCCAGCTGGGCGAGGGCGCGAGCTCCCGCCAAACCCAGGCAGCGCATGATCCCGAGCGAGTCGACCTCGGCGGCCGTCGCCAGACCGACCGCATGGTGCATGGCCCACTTGCGGCACAGCGGGTCGAGCGATTCCCGGACAGGCTCGGGCAGGAGCTTGGAGTCGCGCAGCCCCGGCGGGATGCGCTTCACGGCCGTGTCGATGACGACCATCCCGACCGCGACGGGGCCCGCGAGCGCTCCGCGGCCGACCTCGTCGACGGCGACGATGGAGGTCACGCCCTCTCGATAGAGGGCCTTCTCGAACCGCAGAGACGGCGACACCGGGGTCATCATGCGTTCCTCGTCCTCCGCCCTCTCGATCTGCGGGAAGCCTCGCGTTCCATTGTCACTCATCGGCGGGTGCCGTTCGTACACGACGCGGCCAGCAGCTCCGGAAACGACAGAACCCCCGGATCCATACAGGATTCGGGGGCTCTCGACGCTTGGGGGCGCGGAGATCAGTTCTCGCGCTTCTCCTTGATCTTCGCCTTCTTGCCGCGGAGCTCGCGCAGGTAGTAGAGCTTCGCGCGACGGACGTCACCGCGGGTGACGACCTCGATCTTGTCGATGACCGGGGAGTGGACCGGGAAGGTGCGCTCGACACCCACCTGGAAGCTGATCTTGCGGACCGTGAAGGTCTCGCGGACGCCCTCGCCGGAGCGGCCGATGACGACGCCCTGGAAGACCTGGACGCGAGAGCGGTTGCCCTCGATGATGTTCACGTGCACCTTGACGGTGTCGCCGGCGCGGAACTCGGGGATGTCCTGCTTGAGGGACGCGGCGTCGAGCTGGTCGAGGATGTGCATGGATGTTCGCTCTCTGTACCCGCCACAGGTCGGGAACGGACTCGGGGCCGGCTCCGATCAGGAGTGTCGGCCGTCTGGGTTCGGTAAGTGGGTGTCCGCGAGAAGTGCTGGCTCCCCCGTGGCAGAGCCTGGCCGCGGCACAAGGGTCAATTCTGCCATGCGCGGCACCTGTTTGCCAAAGCGCACGCAATCGGATGCCGAAACAGCACACCCGACGCGCGGGTCGTCACTCGCGGTCGCGGCGCTCCTCGATGACGATGTACTCGCCTCCGTCGACCGATTCGCCGGGCGGCGGCGGGACCTCGCGGGGCTGGGCGGCACGCTGGTAGGCCTCGAACGTCATGGCGACACGCGCCCGCGTCTCGGTCAGGAGCTCCCACAGCACCACCCAGAAGATGGCGATGAACAGCAGGATGCCCAGCACGGCCAGCCAGCCGGTCAACCCGGCCGGGAAGAACCCGAACGCGACGATCGCCAGATGCCAGGCGCCGAACAGGCCGACGTCGTACCAGGAGACCGCGCGACTCTCGCGTACGCTGCGCCGGGCCATCACGATGCCGCCGATGACCAGCATGGCGACGAACAGGATGGGGCAGAGCAGCAGGAGGCCGAGGAACGACCAGCCGCTCCCCTGGCTGAAGGCGGCCCAGCCGACCAGCAGCCACGCCGGGAGCACCACGGCGGACGGGAAGAGCCACCAGTAGAACGCCTTGCGGATGATCACGCGCCCAGCGTAGCCGGGGCCGGCTGTGCTGCGGCTGCGCGTTTGCCGGACGCCCACCTGCGAGACTGGTGGGGTACGACACCGAGAGGAGCCACCGTGATCGAGCTGAGGACGCCCGCCGAGATCGAGCAGATGCGGCCGGCCGGCCGCTTCGTCGCCGACGTGCTCGCGCAGACGGCTGCGGCTGCCCACGTCGGCGTGAATCTGCTGGAGCTGGATGCGCTCGCGCACGACCTCATCCGTCGCCGCGGCGCCGAGTCCTGCTACATCGACTACCACCCGTCGTTCGGGGCGAGCCCGTTCGGCAAGGTGATCTGCACCTCCGTCAACGATGCCGTGCTGCACGGCCTCCCGCACGACTACCGGCTGCAGGACGGCGACCTGCTGACCCTGGACTTCGCCGCGAGCGTGGACGGCTGGGTCGCCGACTCGGCCGTGAGCCTGGTCGTCGGCACGCCCCGGGACGAGGACCTCCGTCTGATCGACACCACCCGCCGCGCGCTCACGGCGGGCATCGAAGCGGCACAGCCCGGCGGCAGGATCGGCGACATCTCCGCCGCCATCGCCGCCGTCGCTCACGCGGAGGGCTACTCGATCAACACGCAGTTCGGCGGCCACGGCGTCGGCCGGACGATGCACGGCGACCCGCACATCTCGAACGACGGACGCGCCGGCCGCGGCTACCCCCTGCGCCCGGGTCTCGTCGTCGCGATCGAGCCGTGGTTCCTGGAGACGACCCACGAGATCTACACCGACCGAGACGGCTGGACGCTCCGCAGCGCCGACGGCTCCCGCGGCGCCCACTCCGAGCACACCGTCGCCATCACCGACGACGGCCCCCTTGTCCTCACCGCCCCCTGACCCCACCGTCGAGTACACGAAGACTGCACGCGAATGACATTGCGAGCGTGCAATTTGTGCGTACTCGACGGGGGGGCGGAAGGGGTTACGGGAGGAGGTCGGGGCGGACGGCGCGCGTGCGCTCGAGCTGCTGCTCGCGACGCCACGCGTCGACGGCCCCATGGTTGCCGGAGAGCAGCACGGGAGGCACCTCCCGGCCGCGCCAGACGGCGGGCTTGGTGTAGCTGGGGTACTCGAGCAGGCCGTCCTCGTGCGACTCCTCGACGAGGCTTTCGGGGTTGCCGACGACGCCCGGGATGAGCCGGCCGACCGCCTCGATCATCGCCATCGTCGCGACCTCGCCGCCGTTGAGCACGTAGTCGCCGATGCTCATCAACCGCACCCGGGCGCGAGCAGCGGTGTCGTCGAAGACGCGCTGGTCGATCCCCTCGTAGCGTCCGCAGCCGAACACGATGTGCTGCTCCTGGGCCAGCTCGCGCGCGATCGACTGGGTGAAGACCTCGCCGGCGGGCGATGGGAAGATCACGACGGGATCGGACGCGCCGTCCAGGATGCCGTCGAGCGCCTCGCCCCACGGCTCCGGCTTCATGACCATCCCGGCTCCCCCGCCGTACGGGGTGTCGTCGACCGTCCGGTGGCGGTCGTGCGTGTAGTCGCGCAGGTCGTGGACGCCGAGCTCGATCAGCCCGGACTGCCGGGCCTTGCCGAGCAGGGAGATGTCGAGCACATCGAAGAAGGTCGGGAAGATCGTGACGATGTCGATGCGCATGGGGAAAGTCTAGAAGGGCGCCGGCGCTAGGCCGGGACGACCGCCAACTCGCGGTCGCGCGGGACGAGCGGCGTCGCCACCGCAGGGCACAGCGCGACGACCGCGAAGGCGACGGGATACCCGGCCCAGCCGATCAGCGCCCCGACGGCCGGTCCGACGACCGATGCGGCGAGGAACTGACCGGTGTTCTGCGCCCCGAGCGCACGCCCCGACCAGAAGGGGCCGGCGATCTCGGCGACCGACGTGTAGGCCAGGCCGTTGTCGGCGACCGTGACGATCGCCGCGACGATGAGGATGACGGCGGCAGCGACGGATCCGAGTGCGGACGCCGCCGCCATCAGCAGCATGACCGCGACGGCGCACACGCTGACCCACCGCAGCGGCCGCAGGTGGCTGCCGACCCGGTCGCTCAGCACGCCGACGCCGATGCGGCCGATGGCGCCGGCGAACTGGCTCACCCCGATGACGATTCCCGCGGCCAGCGACGCGAAGTGCAGCTGCGACACGAGCCAGACCAGCCCGAAGGTGGAGACCGTGAACTGCGGGACGACGAGCAGCATGGAGACGGCGTGGATGCGCCACAGCAGCGACGTCTCGCGGTACGGCCGCCACACGGCCTGAGGATGCGCGCCCTCCCCCTCGGCGGCCTTACGCGGTGGCCGCGGCGGGTCGACGATCCCGATCGCGCAGAGCACCGCGGACACGCCGCAGAGGACGGCCGGCACGATCAGCGCGGCGGCGATCCCGCCGTTGGCCGCGAGCAGCGGCACGCTGACCGCGGCGATCGCCACGCCGAGCGGCTGGCACATCTGGCGGATGCCCATCGCCAGCCCGCGCCGCTCTTTCGGGAACCAGCCGATGACCACGCGCCCGCTCGCCGCGTTGGGGCTGGCGGACGCCATCCCTCCGACCAGGAACAGCGCGCCGAGCGCGACGTACGAGTCGACGAACATCGCGGCGACGGCCGCGAGTGCCGTGAGGGCGAGCCCCGACGCGATGACCCAGCGTTCTCCGATCCGGTCGCTCAGCGCTCCCCACGCGATCAGGGTGAGCACGAGGCCCAGAGTAGGAGCGGATGCGAGCAGCCCCGCCTGCGCCAGGCTCAGCCCACGCTCGGTGTGCAGCAGCGGGATGAGGAACGCCGGCGTGGAGACGAAGACGGTCGAGCTCGCCTGGGCGAGGACGCCGAAAGCCAGCATGAGCCACGGACGGGGACGGCGCACGGATCGGGCGAACATGGGTATACCCTAGCGGTATACCAAGTCGGTATACCAAAGGAGCCCCATGTCCGAGCAACTGCCCGTCGCCGAGGCCTCCCGCGTCTACGACCGTCTCCGCGCCGAGATTCTTGACCTCGACCGCGTGCCCGGCTCGCGCCTCACCGAGCGCGGACTCGAGGGGGAACTCGGCGCCTCTCGCACTCCCCTGCGGTCGGCGCTCATGCGGCTGGAGTCCGAAGGACTGGTGGGCCGGGACGGGCGCGGCTGGCAGGTCACGCCGATCGACCTCGGGGAGATCGCCAGACTGAGCGAGTTCCGGGATGCGGTCGAGACCGCCGCCGTCCGGCTCGGCTGCGCGCGCGCAACGGACGCCGCGATCGCCACCCTGCGCGAGCACCTGGACGGGTGGGCGGAAGACCACTCCCCGGACGGCGCCGTGAGGACCGGCACCGAGTTCCACGTCCGGCTCGCCGCCCTCTCGGGCAACCCGTTCTTCGCGGATGCGGTCGCCGACGCCATGACCCGCCTGGCCCGCGCGCGGTGGCTGGTCGCCCGCGATGAGGACGCCGGGAGCGAGCACCGGGAGATCCTCGCCCTGGTCGCTGCGCGTCGCGCGGACGAGGCTGCTGCACGCATCCATGAACACGTCGTCGGAACCCATGACCGCCTGGTGGCCGCTTTGGGCGCCGATGCGCGCTCGCTGCGCGGACGCGGACTCGCGATCGTCTCCTGACCGTCAGCCGACGAGGTCGGTGACAGGTACGAGCCGGACGAGTGCATCGGCGCCCGCATAGATCTGCGGATCGCCGCTCACCAGGGCATCGCCGTGCAATCGGGTCAGCGCGACATACTCAGCGGCCTCCGTCTGCGCCCAGCCCAGTTCGTCCGCAACCAGCCAGGCGTTGCGCCGCAGCACGCGGTCACCGAGCAAGCGCACAGGAAGCCGGTCGACGGCCGTGAGCAGGGTTCGGGCTTCCGCCGGTTCACGCCGCCCTGAGCGCGCGTCCGCGTGCAGGAGCGACAAGGTCTGCGACCGCAGCAGCGTCGGCGCCAGCAGCGCCTCAGATCCACTCCACCCGGATTCGGCCAGCCGGACGGCTGCGGGAGCGTCGATCACGTACGCGGTCATGCCGCATTCTGTCCACGACCCGGTGGCAAAAGGAAGAGGGCGACCCGTTCGGGTCGCCCTCTTCGGGTCGTGGATCAGTCGTCGGACGCAGGCGCGGCGGGTTCGCCTTCCGAATCCGCCTCCGACTCGGCGTCGCCCTGCGGCTCGGCGTCGGCCTCTGGCTCGTCGTCCGGCAGCTCCTCGAAGAGCCCGGCGGGCGGAGTCAACGTGACGGTCCCGGCGGCGATATCGACCTCCGGGACGATCGCCTTCACGAACGGCACGAGCACTTCGCCGCCGGACGTCGCGATCGCCAGCAGGTCCTGCGCGGGCAGATGGTCGACGCGGGCCACGCGTCCGACCGTCACGCCGTCGCGCACCGCGTCGAGGCCGACCAGCTGGTGGTCGTACCAGGCGTCTTCCTCGTCGGGAAGCTGCGTGGCGTCCTGGCTGACCCACAGGATCGCCTTGATCAGCGTCTCGGCTTCCGTGCGGTCGTCGACGCCGGCGAAGAACCCGACCGGGTGGCCGTTGTACCAGCGGAGTTCGCGGAGTTCGAGCGTCTTGCCGTGCCACTTGGACGCGGTGGGGACCTGCAGGGTGAACACCGCCCCCGGGACGAACCGCTTCTCCGGTTCGTCCGTGTAGAGCTCCAGCTTGATGGCGCCCTTGAGGCCGTGCGCCTTCGTGAGGCGCCCGACGCGCAGCTCGGTCTGACCGGGCCGGGGGGCGACCTCCTTGCGAGGCAGTTTGTGGTCCGCCACCTCAGTCGTCGACGACGTCGACACGGACGCGCCGGCCATCGGCCAGCGCGGCAACGAGCGTGCGGAGAGCCTTCGCCGTGCGGCCGGACCGGCCGATCACCCGGCCGAGGTCCTCGGGGTTCACACGAACCTCGAGGACCTCGCCACGCGGAGAGCTCTTGGCCACGACGTGGACGTCGTCAGGGTGATCGACGATCCCCTTGACCAGGTGCGTGAGCGCGGGTGCGAGCAAGACGTCAGGCCTTCTCGTCGGACGCGTCGTCAGCGATGGCCTCGGCCTCGGCGACGACGTTGGCCTCGTCGGCCTCCTCGCGCTCGACCTCGGCCTCGACGACGGCCTCCGCCTCGGCGGCGACCTCGGCCGGCTTCTCAGCCTTGGGCTTGAGGACCGGCTTCTTCTTCTCGTCGGCGACGAACTCGGCCTTGCCCTCGGCGACCTTGACGGTGCTCACGGCGTTCTTGTCGCCCTTGAAGCGACCCCAGTCGCCGGTGAGCTTGAGCAGCGCGGTGACCTGCTCGGTCGGCTGGGCGCCGACGCCGAGCCAGTACTGCGCACGCTCGGAGTCGACCTCGATGCGCGAGGGCTCCTCGGTCGGGTGGTACAGACCGATCTCCTCGATCACGCGACCATCGCGCTTGGTGCGCGAGTCGGCGACGACGATGCGGTAATACGGAGCGCGGATCTTGCCCAGGCGCTTCAGACGGATTTTGACAGCCACGATTCTCCTGTGTGAGTGGATGAGTTGTATCGAACTGACTGCCGTGGGCGTGGGGGCACACGCGGCAGGAGGTCTATGTTCGTCCGCCGCACCGGATAGAGGGTCGGGTACGTCGAACTCAACTAGCTATTCTGTCAGATACTGCGCTGCTTTGAACAATCGGACGGATGGAACGACCGCATGCAGATCGATTTCTCGGAGTCCGAGCGCTCCACCGTCGGCATCGAGTGGGAGATCGCCCTCGTCGACGGCTCGACGGGCGACCTGGTCCAGATCGCCGACGATGTGCTGCGCGAGCTGGGCACGCCCGACGGCCGGGAGCATCCCCAGATCACCCATGAGTTGCTGATGAACACGGTGGAGCTGGTCAGCCGGGTCCACCGCACGGTGCCTGCGGCGATCACCGACCTGCAGGAGCTCATCAGCCTGGTCCGGGGCGTCACCGACCCGCTCGGCGTCGAGCTGATGTGCGCGGGGACGCATCCCTTCGCCCAGTGGTTCGACCAGAAGGTGACGCCGAACGAACGGTACGACCGGCTGCTCGACCGCACCCAATGGTGGGGGCGGCAGATGATGATCTGGGGTGTGCACGTGCACGTCGGCATCGACTCGGTCGACAAGGCTCTGCCGATCGTCAACGGCCTGCTGACCTATTACCCGCATCTGCAGGCGCTCAGCGCGTCCAGCCCGTTCTGGGCGGGCGCCCGCACCGGCTATGCCTCCAACCGCGCGCTCATGTTCCAGCAGCTGCCCACCGCCGGGCTGCCCTGGCAATTCGGCACCTGGGCAAACTACGAGGCCTACGTCCAGGACCTGGTCACGACGGGCGTCGTGGAGGACCACTCCGAGGTGCGCTGGGACATCCGCCCCTCGCCGAAATGGGGCACGGTCGAGATGCGCGCCTGCGACGGGCTGTCCACGGCCGACGAGGTCGGCGCCGTCTCCGCGCTGATCCACTGTCTGACCGACCGGATGTCGGGACAGCTGGACGCGGGCGTCGAGCCGGTCACGCTGCAGCCCTGGTTCGTCCGCGAGAACAAGTGGCGCGCCGCACGGTACGGCCTCGACGCCGAGATCATCCAGGCGCCGGACGGCAGCGAGCGGCTCGTCTCCGACGACCTCCGCGACCTGGTGGACGACCTCCAGCCGGAGGCCGAGCGACTGGGATGCGTCGACGAGCTGGCGACGGTCCTCACCATCCTCGACACGGGCGCCAGCTACCAGCGCCAGCTCGCCGTCGCGGAGCAGAACGGCGGCAGCCTGCAGGCCGTGGTCAGCTCGCTGACGCACGAGCTGCGCAACGGCCTCGCCCGCTGATCGATCAGCGAACAGGCCCCGAGCCGATCCACCGATCCGGCAAAGCCCATCCATAGCCTCCGGGCGTACCGTGTTTGTCATGCTCGCCCGACGCCCCCTCGCGGCAGCGGCCACCGCGATGACGGCCGCCCTGCTGGCGCTCACCGCCCTCTCGGGCTGCGCGTCGGCCAACGCGGCCTCGAACGCCGCTCTGGGGAAGCAGTCCGCCGCCACATCGTCCGCAGCCACGGCGGAGCACGTCGCGGTGATCGGCGACTCGATCGAGTCCGGCCTCGGGCTCGATCCCTCCGAGGCATGGCCGGCCCTGGTGGCCTCCGACCACGGCTGGCGGCTCGACAACCTCAGCGTGCCCGGTGCCGGCTTCGTCGCCCAGGGGTCCGACGGTCACGACTTCTCCGCCCAGGTGGATGCGGCGATCGCCGCCCAGCCGGACCTCGTCCTCATCGGCGCGTCCGACAACGACCTCGGCACGGACCCCGACCAGCTGAGCACGGCCATCCGCTCGACGGTCGACCGTCTCGCGGCAGCCCTGCCGGATGCGCGGATCGCCGGGTTCAACGCCCTCAGCGGTCAGGCGAGCGACGAGGAGCTCGCCGGCGGCGACGCGGCGCTGCGACAGGCGGTCCTCGACGCCGGTGGCACGTGGCTCGATCTCGGGCAGCCCTATCGCGGCAAGGCCGGACTGGTGCAGGACGACGACGAGCATCCCACCCTTCCCGGCCAGCAGGCGATCGCGGCAGTGGTCGCCGCGAAACTGAGCCTGTGAAAGGCGGTCGGACCGGACGTTTAGGGTGGAGCGCGTGAGGTCCCGACGTCCCCGTTCCGCTCTGCTCGCATCTCTCCTCGTCGTGGTCGTCGGCAGCGTGCTCAGCGCGTGCGCGACATCCGCAGGCCCTGCGTCGCCGACCGAGCCGGCGAGGTCCGCGAGCTCGGCGCCATCGCCATCCCCCACGCCCTCCTCGCGCACCGTGACCGCCGCCGCGATCGGCGACTCGATCGCCATCGGCTACGGCGTCCCGGCCGACGACGCGTGGCCTCTACTGGTCGCGGATCGGCTCGACTGGACCCTGAGCGACTTCGCGGAGAGCGCGGCGGGCTTCACCGTGAAGGGCCTCAACACGCACACGTTCGACGATCAGGTCAGCGCCGTGATCCGCCTCCATCCGGATGTCGTGATCGTCGGAGCGACGCGCAACGATGTCTTCGCATCGACGCCCGATCTGCAGCGAGCGGCGACGGCAGCGCTCCATCGCCTGCGCGAAGCGCTCCCCCACGCTCGCATCATCGGCGTCAGCGCCCTGTGGGGCTCCGAGCCCACTCCCGCGCAGGTCCCGGTGATCTCCCGGACCGTGCAGGCGGCCGTACTCGACGTGGGAGGCTCCTGGGTGGAGCTGGGCCAGCCGTTCGCCGGGCATCCCGAGCTGCTGATCAGCGATCAGGTGCATCCCACTGTCGAGGGTCAGCAGCTCATCGCGGACGCGGTTGTCCGGAGCATCGACTCGCAGCTCGTGGCCCGCTGACGACGCCCAGGTACCACCGGCGCGACACGCCGAGAAGTGAGACACAGCGTTCTCGCAGGTTGGACCGTTTAGCCTCGCACCCGTGCGCACCCTCACCCGACGCCGCTCGCGCCCGCTGAGCACCCGGCTCCCCCTGCTCGCGCCCGCGGCTCTGACGGTGGCACTTCTCGCCCTCGCCGGCTGCGCATCCGCGCCGGCCGCACACCCCGTCGCCGCTCAGGCGACCGCCGTCGCCGCCCCGGACGCCGGCAGCGCCGGACGGGATGCCTCCGGCATCGTCGACGCCGTCGCGATCGGCGACTCGATCGCCTTCGGCAAGGGCGTGACGGCCGATCAGGCGTGGCCCGCTCTCGTCTCGGAGGCGCACGGCTGGCAGCTGACGGACCTCGCGGTGTCCGGCTCCGGCTTCGTCAAGCCGGGCTGGAACGGCACGACCTACCGCCAGCAGGTGGATGCGGCGCTCCGCCTCCACCCGCAGGTGATCCTCCTCGCCGCCACGCGCAACGACCGCGAGCAGGACCCGGCCGCGGTGACCGCAAACGCCGACCGGATGCTGCGAGAGCTGCGCGAGCGCTTCCCGGACGCCACGATCGTCGGCATCACCGGCATCTGGGGCTCCGACCAGCCGCCAGCGACCATGACCCGCGTCGACGACATCGTCGGGGACGCGGTGCGCGGCGTCGACGGCACCTGGCTCGACATCGGCTTCCCGCTCGTCGGGCACCCGGAGCTGCTCCAGGCGGACGGCATCCACCCGAACGCGGCCGGTCAGAAGGTCGTGGCGCAGACCATCGAGTCGAAGCTCCAGCCGCTCAACCTGGCGCTGTAGCGCAGCGAGTCCCGGGTCAGCGACCCAGGAACTTCTGCAGAGCGGCCAGCTCCTCCTCGGACGGCCCGCCCGCGGGCGCCCCCTGAGGTGCTGCAGCGCCACCACCGAGCCCGAACCCGCTTCCACTCGGCGCACCGGCCGTCTTGACGCCGGTGGCCAGCGCGGCGTTCTCCGCCGCGCGCTTGGCCGGGTTGCCCGAACGCGAGCCCTTCTTCTTGTTCTTCTGCTGCTTGCGGCCGGCGTACGAGGCACCGGGGATGGGACCCATGCCGGGGACGTTCGGGACGCCGCCCTTCGCGACGGTCTTCATCATTTTGGCGGCCTGCTCGAAGCGGCTGACCAGCTGATTGACCTCGGTGACCGTCGTGCCCGAGCCCTTCGCGATGCGCAGGCGGCGGGACCCGTTGAGCAGCTTCGGGTTCGTGCGCTCGGCCGTCGTCATCGACTGGATGATGGCCTCCGTCCGGACGATCTCGCGCTCGTCGAACTGGTCGAGCTGCTGCTTCATCTGGCCGGCGCCGGGCAGCATCCCCATCATCTTCTTGATCGACCCCATGTTGCGCAGCTGCTGCATCTGCTTGAGGAAGTCGTCGAGGGTGAAGCTGTCGGTCGCGAACTTCTCGGCGACCTTGCGCGCCTCCTCCTCGTCGAAGGCCTGCTGGGCCTGCTCGATGAGGGTGAGGATGTCGCCGAGGTCGAGGATGCGCGACGCCATGCGGTCCGGGTGGAACGGCTCGAAGTCGTCGAGGTTCTCACCGGTCGAGGCGAAGATGATCGGACGGCCGGTGACCGAGGCGACCGAGAGCGCGGCACCGCCTCGGGCGTCGCCGTCGAGCTTGGAGAGCACGACGCCGGTGAAGTCGACGCCGTCCTGGAACGCCTTCGCGGTCGCGACGGCATCCTGACCGATCATCGCGTCGATGACGAACAGCACCTCGTCAGGGTCGGTCGCCTTGCGGATGTCGGCCGCCTGCTTCATCAGCTCGGCGTCGACGCCGAGACGGCCGGCGGTGTCGATGACCACCGTGTCGTACTGCTTGGTCTCCGCGAACTTCAGGGCGTCCTTGGCGACCTTCACCGGGTTGCCGACGCCGTTGCCGGGCTCTGGCGCGAACACCGGGACACCCGCCTGCTCGCCGACGATCTGGAGCTGGGTCACGGCGTTCGGGCGCTGGAGGTCGGCGGCGACCAGGAGCGGCGTGTGCCCGTCCTTCACCAGCCACTTGCCGAGCTTGCCCGCGAGCGTCGTCTTACCGGCGCCCTGGAGGCCGGCGAGCATGATGACCGTCGGGGGCCGCTTCGCGAACTGCAGCCGGCGCTGCTGGCCGCCCAGGATGGCGACGAGCTCCTCGTTGACGATCTGCACGACCTGCTGGGCCGGGTTGAGAGCCTTGTTGACCTCGTCGCTCAGCGCGCGCTCGCGCACCTTCGCGGTGAAGTCCTTGACCACCGGGAGCGCCACGTCGGCGTCGAGCAGGGCGCGACGGATCTCGCGCACGGTGCCGTCGACGTCCGCCGGCGACAGCTTGCCCTTGGTGCGCAGGTTCTTGAAGGTGTCCGCAAGACGGTCGGACAGCGTGCCGAAAGTAGCCATGATCCGTATATCTTATCGGGCGACGTCGGCTAAGCGCCGTGAGGGTCAGTCAGTCGCCCGACGTCTCCACCGAGACCACGTCGCCCCGCACGTCGAAGGCGACGGTGAGAAGCGCATCCGACTCGTCCGGGGCGATGGAGTAGTCGAACGTCGCGAACACCTCGTCCTCGTCTGAGTGGTCGGCCTGGATGATCACACTCATCAGCTGCAGGGAGCGCAGCACGTCGATGGCGATGTCACCCGAGTTGTAGACCAGCAGGTCGACCAGGCTGTCTCCCAGCTTGTCGACGTGCTCGTCGATGTAGCTGGAGGTCGCGGACTGCCGCGAGCTCAGCTCGGCGACCAGCGCATCCCTGGCCCGCGCGTCGAAGCCCTCGAGCGCCTGGATGAGCGCAGCAGCAGAGTCGAGGGCGAACTCGGGGACGCCGCTCTCGTCGTCGGCCAGGAGCTCGACGTCGACGGTCTGGTCCCCCAGCTCGACGGTGTCGTCCCAGGCGAGTCCACCGCTCGCCGTCTCGTCGATGAGGCCGAAGAAATCGTGCTCGATCGCCATGACGCGCCCCTATCCGACCAGTTGCTGTGCGAAGACGTGCGGTGTGAAGCCGGTCAGGTCGTTGATCCCCTCGCCCTGCCCCACGAGCTTGATCGGGATGCCGGTGCGCTCCTGCACGGCGAGCACGAACCCGCCCTTCGCGGAGCCGTCGAGCTTCGTGAGCACCAGCCCGGTCACGCCGGCGTGCTCGAGGAACGCCTCCGCCTGCGCCAGGCCGTTCTGCCCGGTCGTCGCGTCGAGGACGAGGAGCACCTCGGCGATGGGCGCCTGCTTCTCGACGACGCGCTTGATCTTGGAGAGCTCGTCCATGAGGCCGCCCTTGGTCTGGAGGCGCCCCGCGGTGTCGATGATGACGATCTCCGTGCCGTCGCGCTTGGCCTTCTCGACGGTCTGGAAGGCGACGGAGGCCGGATCCTGCCCCTGCTGCTGCGGCCGGACGATCTCGGCGCCCGCGCGCTCGGCCCAGGTCGCCAGCTGCTCGACGGCGGCGGCGCGGAAGGTGTCGGCCGCGCCGACGACCACCGAGCGGTCGTAGGTGCGCAGGAACTTCGCGAACTTGCCGATGGTGGTCGTCTTGCCGACGCCGTTGACGCCGACGACCAGCACGATCGCCGGGCGGTCGCTCAGCTTCAGCGTGGTGTCGAGCTTCGAGAGCCGCTCCTCCATCGTCTCGCGCAGCATCCGCTGCAGGTCGGCCGGATCGGTCGTGTGATACCGCTCCACCTTCGCGCGCAGGTCGTCGATGACCGCCTCTGTCACGTCCGGACCGAAGTCCGCCGTGATGAGCGCCGTCTCGAGGTCGTCCCAGGTGTCGTCGTCGATGGTCTTCTTGGCGAACAGCCCGCGGAGGGCGCCCGACAGAGACCAGGGGGTGCGGTCAGCCATGACACTCAGACTAGCCGCGGTTGTACGGTGTGCTCATGTACGCGCTCGTGGGGGTCTCGGCGGAGCTGGCCGAGCAGCTGGTGGCGATCGAGACCGGCGGAGAGGATGCGGTGCACCAGGCGCGCACGCGCGTGCGGCGGCTGCGCAGCATCCTGAGCGTGTACCGTTCGGCGTTCGACCGGGAGCAGCAGCGGGCGATGCGTGCCCGCCTGAAGCGGCTCGGAGAGCGGCTCGGCCGGGTGCGCGACGCCGAGGTGCGGGCGCGCGACCTCGACGGACTGCTGGGCGCCGAGTCGACGCCCGAGCTGGTGGATGCGGTGGAGGCGCTGGCAGCGGAGGCCGGCGCCGAGCACGATCGGGCGCTGGAGGGGCTGCTGGAGCACCTGCACGGTCGGGCCCACCGGACCCTCCTGGCCGACCTGCAGGCGTTCGCCGCCGATCCCCCGCTGGCGAAGCCGGGACGGAAGCACCCGCGGCGGGTGGTCAGGAAGGGGCTCGCGAAAGCCGCGCGGCGCGTGAGGAAGCGCTCCGGCCAGACGCTGGAGCAGCGGCACGAGACGCGCAAGGCGGCGCGGCGGCTGCGCTACGCGGCCGAGGCCGTCGTCGACGACCTCGGCCGGGAGGCGGTGCGGATCGCCGCGGCAGCGGAGGCGGTCCAGGACGCGCTCGGCGACCATCGCGATCTGGTGCTCCTGGCACGCCACCTGCGCGACAAGGCCGACGAGCAGCAGCTCAGTGCGTCGGCCGTCGCCGGGATCGCGCTCCTCGCCGCCGAGTGCGACGTGAGGGCGGAGGAGCTCCTGGCCGGGCTCGACGACAAGCTCGCCGCGATCGAGCCCTGAGCGCGCCTGCTCGCTCCCTAGCTCGCCTTCTCCTGCGCCACGCGCTGGCCGACCACCGCCGAGACGCCGTCCTGGCGCATCGAGACGCCGTACAGGGCGTCCGCGATCTCCATGGTGCGCTTCTGGTGCGTGATGACGATCAGCTGGCTGCTCTCGCGGAGGTCTTCGAAGATCGTGAGCAGGCGGCCGAGGTTGGCGTCGTCGAGCGCCGCCTCCACCTCGTCCATGATGTAGAACGGGCTCGGTCGCGCCTTGAAGATCGCGATCAGCAGCGCGACCGCCGCCAGCGACCGCTCGCCGCCGGAGAGCAGCGAGAGCCGCTCGATCTTCTTGCCTGCCGGCTTCACCGAGACCTCGATGCCGGTCGTCAGCAGATCGTCCGGATTGGTCAGGCTGATGCTGCCCTGGCCGCCCGGGAAGAGGATCGGGAAGACCTTCGTGAAGGCCTCTTCGGTGTCGGCGAACGCGGACTCGAAGATGGTCTGCATCCGCTCGTCGATGTCCTCGATGATCGTCAGCAGGTCCTTGCGGGTGTTCGTGAGGTCGGTCAGCTGCTCGGTGAGGAACTTGTGGCGCTGCTCCAGCGCGGCGAACTCCTCCAGCGCGAGCGGGTTGACGCGGCCCAGCTGCGACAGCTTGCGCTCCGCCGCGGCCAGCCGCTTCTGCTGCTGCTCGCGCGAGAACGGAACGGTCTCGACCTCGGCGTCGGGCTCGCGTTCCTCGTCGCGCGCACGGTCGACCGGTACCGGCACCTCCGGCCCGTACTCGGCGACCAGCACATCCTCGACAAGGCCCAGCTCACTGCCCGCCCGCTCGAGCAGGCTCGACAGGTGCAGCTTCTTCTCGTAGATCTGCAGCTCCAGGCCGTGCACCGACTCCGTGATGGCCTGCAGGCGCTCGCGCACCGCGTTCTCGTCGCGACGCAGGGTCGCGAGCTCGTCGTTGCGGCTGGCACGCTCCGCCTCAGCGGTGGCGAGCTCCAGCCGCGCCTGCGCCACGGACCGGTCGACGGATGCCAGAACGGCCGGGAGGGCGCCGATGACGCTCTGGGCCGCATCCAGTTGGCGACGACGGATCACCGCACGCCGGGCGGCCTCCTCGGCGGCGGCGCGCTCGGCCTCCATCCGCCGGGCGAGCGCCTCGCCGCGCGCCTGCTCGGCCCGGACGCGCTCCTTCGCGGTCTCCACCGCCAGGCGTGCCTCGACTTCGGCCTCGCGTGCGGCGTCGAGCTCGGTCGACAGCGCGTCGCGGGCGCTGACGTCGAGGATGGGACGGGGACGCGAACGCGCCGCCTCCAGCTCCGCCTTGGCCTTCTCCGCCGCCTGCTCCGCCTCGGCGACCCGCTCTCCCGCCTGCTCGAGCGCCCGGCTGAGCCGGTCGAACTCGGCCTGGGAGGCCTCCAGCTGGACCTTGAGCCGGTTGACCTGCTCGGTCTGGGCCGCGAGCTTCGCGTCGAACTCGCGGAGGGTCGCGAGCGCGGCCTGCGACTGCTCCTTGGCGACCTGCAGCACACCGCGCTGCTCGGCCAGGGCGAACTTCGCCCGGTCGATCAGCGAGGTGACCTCGGTGAGCCGCTCCTGCGCGGCGTCGCGGTCGGCGATCAACTCGATGCGGCTCTGCTTCGCGCCGGACCCGCCGCGCAGCACATGCTCGGTGAGCACGTCGCCGGTGGTCGTGATGATCGTGATCGGGCCGCCGGTCCCCCGGCCGCCGAACGCCTCGAAGGCACGCCGCGCGGAGTCCAGGTCGTCGGCGATGGCCGTGAACGCGAGGATGCCGCGGACACCGTCGGGCGCATCCACCACACTAGTGGCCGGGACGACGCCGGCGACGCCGCTGAGGTCGACGTCGGCGGCGGGCGCGTCGGCGATGACCACCTCGACCCGGCCGAGGTCGTCGGCGGCCGCGTGCGTCACCGCGGCGACGGCGGCGTCCCGATCGTCGGCGAGCACGGCATCGGCGAGGGTTCCGAGAGCCGCGGCGATGGCCGCCTCGTACCCGGGATGGACGCGGATGTGCTCCGCCACGAGCCCGCGCACGCCGGGCAGGCGCGCGGCAACGAGCGCCGACGATCCGTCCTTCTGGTCCAGTGCGAGCGAGAGGGCGCTGACCCGGGCAGCAAGCGCGTCGCGCTCGCGCTCCAGGGTGTGCAGCTCCTCGCGGAGCCGCTCGATCTCGCCCTCCGCCTCGAACACCGTGGCCTGCGCCAGCTCGTACGCCTCGTCGAGGTCGCCCTCTCCGACGTCGGCCGTCGCGGCCTCGGCCTCCCGGGCGGCGAACTCGGCACGGGCGCGCTCCCGGCGCTCGGTTGCAGCATCCAGCGCGTTCTGCTGACGAAGCACCTCACCACGCACCGCCGCCAGCCGCTGCGCGGCCGCGTCGGCCTGGCCGTTCAGCTTCGAGATCTCCAGGTCGTGGCGAGACACCAGAGCGCTCTGCGCCGCGATCTCCTCGTCCACCGCGTCCAGACGCGATCGCGCGCTGCGCGTCGCCGCCTGCGCGGCCGTCCACGCGGCCTCCGCCTCGACGACCACACCGCGCAGGCGCTCGACCTCGGCGCGGGCGTCCTGCACGTTCTGCGGGGTCACGCTCGGGTTCGCGTCCGGCGCGTCGCCCTGGCTGCCGAGCAGCGCGACCCGCTGGTTGGCGAGGGTGAACAGCCCGCGCAGGCGCTCCTGCACCGACTCCAGCGCGAAGGCGGTGCTGCGGGCCGCATCCACGGCATCCCCCACCAGCGCCTGCTCGAGTCGCGTGCGGCGCAGCTGCTTCTGCTCGAGCTGCTCCTGCAGCACGATCTGCTCGCTGTGCCGCTCGGACTCGGTGCGACCGTGGTCGTCGAGGGTACGGCGCAGCGTGACGACTTCGTCGGCGAGCAGACGCGCCCGCGCATCCCGCACGACGGCCGCGATGGACTGCGCCTCGCGCGCGATCTCCGCCTGGTGTCCGAGCGGCTTCAACTGGCGGCGCACCTCGCCCGCCAGGTCGCTCAAACGGGTCAGGTTGGTCTGCATCGCCTCCAGCTTGCGGAGCGTCTTCTCCTTGCGGCGACGGTGCTTCAGGATGCCGGCCGCCTCCTCGATGAAGCCGCGGCGATCCTCGGGGCTGGCGTGCAGGACGGCGTCGAGCTGACCCTGGCCGACGATGACGTGCATCTCGCGGCCGAGACCCGAGTCGCTCAAGAGCTCCTGCACATCCAGAAGTCGGCAGGACTGCCCGTTGATCGCGTACTCGCTGCCGCCGTTGCGGAACAGGGTGCGCGAGATCGTCACCTCGGAGTACTCGATCGGCAGCGCGCCGTCGGCATTGTCGATGGTGAGCTGGACCTCGGCACGGCCGAGCGGACCGCGCGTCGCCGTTCCGGCGAAGATGACGTCCTCCATCTTGCCGCCGCGAAGCGTCTTGGCGCCCTGCTCACCCATCACCCAGGCGAGCGCGTCGACCACGTTCGACTTGCCGGACCCGTTGGGGCCGACGACGCAGGTGACGCCCGGCTCGAAGGCGAACGTCGTCGGCTGAGCGAACGACTTGAAGCCCTTGAGCGTCAGACTCTTCAAGTACACGCAGGCGAATTTACCGGACGTTCACGCCGCCGCCGCGCCGGAGCGCCGCACGACTCCCCCGTCGAGTACACGAAAACTGCACGCCATCGAAGTGGATGGCGTGCAGTTTTCGCGTACTCGACGGGGGTGGTGGGAGGCGGTGGGAGGCGTGGGTCAGGCGACGCCCAGGTAGGCCTCCTTGATCGCGGGGTCGGCGAGGAGCTCCTTGCCGGTGCCCGCACGGGTGATCACGCCGGTCTCCAGGACGAAGCCGCGATGCGCGCGGGCCAGCGCCTGATTCGCGTTCTGCTCCACCAGCAGGACCGTCGTGCCCTGCTTGTTGATCTCCGTCACGATCGAGAAGATCTGCCGGATGAACTGCGGCGCCAGACCCATCGACGGCTCGTCCAGGAGCAGGAGCCGCGGGTTCGACATCAACGCGCGGCCGATGGCGAGCATCTGCTGCTCGCCGCCCGACATCGTGCCGCCCACCTGCGTCTTCCGCTCGGCGAGTCGCGGGAACAGCGCGAACACCCGGTCGAAGTCCTCGCCCATCTTCGAGCGGTCCTTGCGGCCGAACGCGCCCATGTCGAGGTTCTCCATGACCGTCATTCCCGGGAAGATGCCCCGGCCCTCCGGCGCCTGCGAGATGCCCCGGACGACGCGGATGTGCGCCTTCATCTTGGTGATGTCCTCGCCGTCGAACAGGATGGACCCCTTCGACGGGTTCAGGATGCCCGAGATCGTCTTCATGGTCGTCGACTTGCCTGCGCCGTTCGCACCGATCAGGCTGACGATCTCGCCCTCATCGACCGAGAAGGACATGTCGTGGATGGCCTCGATCCGGCCGTACGAAACGCTGATGTTCTTCAGCTCAAGCAACGTCATCTTCGGGCTCCCCGAGGTAGGCGGCGATCACGCGAGGGTCGTTCCGGATGGCCTCCGGAGTGTCGTCGGCGATCTTGCGTCCGAATTCCAGCACGACGATCCGGTCGGTCACTCCCATGACCAGCTTCATGTCGTGTTCGATCAGCAGAACGGTGTACCCGTCGGCCCGAATGGTGCGGATGAGCTCCATGAGCTCCTCCTTCTCCGCCGGGTTGAAGCCGGCGGCCGGCTCGTCGAGGCACAGCACCTTCGGGTCGGTCGCGAGCGCGCGGGCGATCTCCAGACGACGCTGGTAGCCGTACGGGAGCGACCGCGACAGCGAACCCGCCTGGTCGGCGATGCCGACGAACTCGAGCAGGGCCATGCCGCGCTCGATCGACGACTTCTCCTCGCGCGTGTGCCGCGGGAGGCGGAGCAGCGCGCCGGGGACCGACGTGCGGTGCCGCGCATCCAGTCCGACCACGACGTTCTCGAGCGCCGTCATCTCACCGAACAGCCGGATGTTCTGGAACGTCCGCGAGAGACCGAGCCGGGTGATCTGGTGCTGCTTGCGGCCCTTGATCGTCTGGCCCTCCAGCAGCACGTCGCCGCTGGTCGGCTTGTAGACGCCCGTCATGGCGTTGAAGCAGGTCGTCTTGCCTGCGCCGTTCGGGCCGATCAGACCGAGGATCTCGCCGCGGCGGATGTCGAAGGTGACATCGTCGAGGGCCGTCAGGCCGCCGAACTTCACCGTGAGGTTGCGCACCTCGACGATGTTCTCGCCGACCTCGACCGCGATCTCGCGGTCGGGCGCTGCAGCCTCGGCGACCTCCAGGTCGATGCCCGCGGCCTCCAGTTCGTCCTCGTTCACGCCGAGGGCCGGCTCCTCCTCCGGAACCGTGTTCTGTGCATCCGTCATCGTGCGCCTCCCTTCGCGCTGCCATCCGCATCCAATGCCCCGCTGTCGACGACCGGAGTGGCCCCGGTCCGCGGGCCCGGACGTCCCTTCGCCGCGTCCGCCACCCGGCGATACGCATGCCTGCCATACGCCAGCAGCTTCTGCCGCGCCGGGAACAGTCCCTGCGAGCGGAAGATCATGATGAGCACGAGGGCGATACCGAAGATCAGGTACTTGTAGTCGGCGATGACGGTGAACCGCAGCGGGATGTACGCCACGATCGCGCCGCCGAGCATGGCGCCGACCTTGTTGCCCGCGCCGCCGAGGACGACGGCCGCGAGGAACAGGATCGAGGTCTGCACGTCGAACTTCTGGTTGTTCACGAAGCCGACCTGACCGGCGAACAGCGCACCGGAGAGGCCGCCGACGCCGGCGCCGATCGCGAACGCCCACACCTTGTACTTGAAGGTCGGGACGCCCATGATCTCCGCCGCGTCCTCATCCTCGCGGATCGCGACCCAGGCGCGGCCGACGCGGCTGCGCTCCAGGTTGCCGACCAGCAGCAGGATCACGATGATGACGGTGATCGTCAGCCAGTACCACGGCACGCCGTTGGAGTTGGAGAAGATCGGGATGCCGTCGGCGTTCTCCCCCGGCGGGTGGCCGACGTTCTGGAAGCCGACCTGGCCCTTCATCGCCGGGATGATCGTGGCGAGGATGCGCACGATCTCACCGAAGCCGAGCGTCACGATCGCCAGGTAGTCGCCACGGAGGCGGAGCGTCGGGACACCCAGGATGATGCCGAACGTCATCGTCACCGCGATGGCGACCGGGATCGTCCACAGGTACGGGATCTTCACGAACGGCGAGTCGGGGCTGGTCAGCATCGCCGCCGTGTACGACCCGACCGCGAAGAACGCGACGTAGCCGAGGTCGAGCAGGCCGGCGTATCCGACCACCACGTTCAGGCCGATCGCGATGAGCGCGTAGACCGCCATCGAGAAGCAGGCCAGCGCCCAGTCGTTGCCGGGAGCGGTGGAGAGCGGGAAGAAGTTCAGATACGGCAGGGCGTAGGCGAGGGCCACCACGATGAGCAGCCAGGCCCACTGCACGGCGCGCGGGAGGTTGTTCCAGCGGTCGCGGAGCTGACCGAACGGGCCGGTGCTGCGCTTGCCGCGGGACGCCTCGAGGGCGTCGACCGCCTGCTCTTCGCGAGCATCGGGCAGGACCCTGGGTCCTTCTGACATGCTCATGCGCGGCTCCTTCCGAGCGAGGTGCCGAGAATGCCGCTCGGCTTGATCAGCAGCACCAGGACGAGGACCACGAAGGCCACGACGTCCGTCCACTGCGAGTCACCGAGGAGGATCTGGCCGTAGTTGCCGATGACGCCGAGCAGCAGACCGCCGAGCAGCGCTCCGCGGACGTTGCCGATGCCGCCGAGGACGGCCGCGGCGAATGCCTTGACGCCGAGGATGAATCCGCCGTTGTAGATCACGCCGGAGGGGACCAGCATCACGTAGAACAGCGCCGCGGCGCCGGCGAGGATACCGCCGGTGATGAAGGTGATCTGGATGATCCGCTCCTTGTTGACGCCCATCAGCGTCGCGGTGTCCGGGTCCTGCGCGACCGCGCGGATGCCGCGGCCGGTGCGGGTGCGTCGGATGAACCAGTCGGTCGCGATCATGAGGATCACCGACGCGATGACGATGATCAGCTGCTGGCTGTTCACGATCGTCCCGAACACATCGAAGATCGGCTGCGGGATGAACATGGTCACCGAGGGCTCGGCGTTCGCGCCACGGATCAGGAAGATCCCGTACTGGATCGCGAACGAGGCGCCGATGGCCGTGATGAGGAACACCAGGCGTGGCGCGTTGCGTTTTCGCAGCGGCCGGTAAGCGACGCGTTCCAGGAGCCATGCCGTCACGGCGGAGGCCAGCACGCCGACGATGAGGGCCAGGATGAGGTCCCCGACGATGGCGCCGGCGCTCAGATTCGGCGCGCTCGGACCGAAACCGAGCGTCGTGAGGGTCACGACGACGCCGTAGGCGCCGACGATGAAGACCTCGGAGTGGGCGAAGTTGATCAGGTTCAGCACACCGTAGACCAGCGTGTAGCCGACGGCGATGAGGCCGTAGACAGCGCCGAAGGTGAGCCCGTCGAACGTTGCGCTCCAGAAGTTCTGGACCAGCGCGTTGACGTCGAAATTGATCCAGGAGCTGTCGAGGGCGGGATGAAGGAGGAGGGTTTCGAGCATTCGAGCATCCAGGGTTCAGTGTCGGATCTTCGTTGATCCGGCGAGCAAAGCGAGCGTAGTCGAAAAACGAGGGTGCCGCGGGCCGTCGTGTCCCGCGGCACCCTTCAGGTGTCGCCTCAGCCGATGGTGCCGATCGGCACGATCTTGCCGTTCTCGACCTTGTAGCCGTAGACGGCCGGCGCCTGGAGCTCACCGGTGGAGTCCCACTTGTAGTGCTTGCTCAGGCCGTCGGCGTCGTAGTCCTTGACCCACGACAGCAGGTCGGCGCGGGACGTCTTGCCCTTGTCGATGCCGGCGAGGAGGACGGTGGCGGCGTCGTAACCCTCGATCGAGTAGGTGCCCGGCTCGGCGTTCGCGAGCTTCTTGTAGGCGGACTCGAAGTCGGGGATCAGCTCGCCCGGGATGCAGGGGCAGGTGAAGTACGCGTTGCCGGACGCGTCACCGGCCAGCTTGATGAACTGGTCGTCCTTCACGCCGTCCGGGCCGACGAACGTGCCCTTGTAGCCCTTGTTGACCAGCTGCTGGTCGAACGGAGCACCCTCGGCGTAGTAGCCGGCGTAGTAGACCGCGTCGGGCTTCGCGTTGATGATCTTCGAGATCACCGCGGAGAAGTCCTTCTGGCCGGTGGTCACCTTGTCGGTGCCGACGAGCGCGTCGCCGAGAGCCTTGGAGGTCTGGGTGCCGAGGCCGATGCCGTAGTCGGAGTCGTCCTGGACCAGGTAGACCTTCTTGGCCTCGAGCTTGTCCGTGAGGAACTTCGCGGCGGCAGGACCCTGCACGGCGTCGTTGCCGAGGCCGCGGAAGAAGGTCTTCCATCCGTTCTGCGTCAGGCCCGGGTTGGTGGCCGACGGGGTGATGTGGACGAGGCCCTGCTGCTCGAAGATGTTGCCGGTGGCCTTCGACTCACCCGAGAACGGGAGGCCGACGACGCCGACGATGTCCGACTCGTTCACGGCCTGGGTCACCGGACCGGTGGCCTTGTTCGGGTCGCCCTCGGTGTCGAACTTCTTGAAGCCGACCTGGCACCCCTTGTTGGACTCGTTGTGCTGGTCGATGGCCAGCTGGATGCCGTTGTAGATGTTGATACCGAGCTGGGCGTTCGGGCCCGTCTCCGCGCCCACGTAGCCGATGGTCAGGCCAGCAGGACAGGTGGCCTTTCCGTCGCCCGCGGGGAGCACCGCGTCCTTGGGTACATCGACCGACGTGATCGCCGGGATGTCGACCTTCGACGAATTGCCGTTGGTGGATCCTCCCGTGGACGGCTGGTTCGCACATCCCGCGAGGAACAGTGCGACTGACGCTGCAACAGCCGCACCGATGGTGACTTTCTTCCGTAGCATCTCTTGCCTCTCGACGTTAATCCGTCACGAACTCGCCGTTTTCGCCGGTTCGTGCCACGAATATGTGTGCTGAGAATACAGGGCTCGCAACGTTTTGCAACCACGATCGGAACGCAGATTTACACGATCGAAACCAAACCGTGCGGGATCCTTCACACGGTGCTCCGCGCCTGGGTAGGCTGATCCTTCGGCGTGGAACGGCTCGAGGAGGTGTCCGATCGGATGCGTGTGACCCGGCTGGAGATCCCCGACGAGCTCGGCACCCCCGGGTCCGCCGCCTTCGAGGAGCTGGTCGGCGTCCTCAACGGCATCGTGGTCGATATGTGGGGGGACGACGACTTCGTCGAGACCGCCGAGCAGGCGCTGGCTGCCCATCGTGAGCAGGACTATGTCGACCGGATCGTCTTCGTGGCGATCGAGGACGGCGTGATCGTCGGCCGTGTCGAGGCGATCTTCCCCCTGGACGAGGACTCCGAGACGGTGTCGCTGCTGGTCGACGTCGTCCCGGCGCTGCGCGGTCGCGGGATCGGCTCCGCGCTGCTCGAGAAGGGCGAGGAGCTCGCCGCGGAGGGCGGCCGCCGGATCATCTCGACCTACACCGAGCACCCCATCCGGACTCTGGAGGGCGCCGACCGCCTGGTGCGGGCTCCCGCGGGCACGGCCGGCCTGCCGGCGACGTCACGGGATGTGCGCTTCGCGCTGCGCCACGGCTACCAGCTGGGCCAGATCGAGCGGTCGAGCGAGCTGCACCTTCCGCTCCCGCCGGAGCGCGAGGCCGGGCTGACCATGACGCTGAACGGCTTCCGCCTCGTGTCCTGGTGGGGTGCCGCCCCCGAGGACCTGCTGGAGCGGTTCGCCGCGATGAAGGCCCGGATGTCGACCGACATCCCGCAGAGCGGCATCGCCGTGGACCCGGAGGACTGGGACGGCGAACGGGTGCGCTCACAGGAGCGGACGCTCGTCGCCCGCGGCGAGCCGCTGCTCGTGACGGCTGCGGTGCACGAGACGACCGGCGAGATCGCGGCGTACACCGAGCTGGCGGTCCCCGCCGATGGCACGAAAGCGGAGCAGTACGACACCCTCGTGGCCCGTGCCCACCGCGGTCACCGGCTGGGCACCGCGGTCAAGCTGCGGAACATCCAGGAGCTCGGCCGTCGTGCCCCGCACATCCGCCGCATCCTCACCTGGAACGCCGACGAGAACGACCCGATGCTGGCGATCAACCGCGCGTTCGGCTTCCGCCCGCACGCCCTGACAGGGCACTGGCAGAAGACCCTCGGCTGATCGACCGAGGGATGGGCGCGGACGCTCCGGCGGTCAGCTCGCGGCAGGCAGGGAGGGTGACCGGCGGAGCCGCTGGCAGTGCGGGCAGAAGTGCGAGCCGCGGTTCATGAACTGCTCACGCACGATCGGCGTGCCGCAGCGCGGGCACGGCTGGCCCTGACGGCCGTAGGCGTTGAGGCTGTGCGAGAAGTAGCCGGAGGCGCCGTTCACGTTGACGTACTGCGCGTCGAAGCTGGTGCCGCCCTCGGCGAGGGCCTTCTCGAGCACGTGGCGCACCTCCGCGAGCAGTGTCCGCACCTTCGTGCGGGTGAGCGAGTTCGCCGGTTGGGCGTAGTGGATGCGCGCGGCCCAGAGCGCCTCGTCGGCGTAGATGTTGCCTATACCGCTCACCAGGGTCTGATCGAGCAGGGCGCGTTTGATGCCGGTGTTCTTTCGGGCGAGCGCGGCGGCGAAGCCGGCGTCGTCGAAGGCGGGATCCAGCGGATCGCGGGCGATGTGGGTCACCTGTGTCGGCACGAGCGGCTCGTCGGTTCCGAGGCCACCCGGCGCGCCGTCTGCCGTGGGGACGAGCGCATCGACCGCCATGGACCCGAAGATCCGCTGGTCGACGAAGTGCACCCACAGCTCGCCGTGCAGAGGATGCTCGATGTGGAGCCGGATGCGGAGCAGGCCGGCCTCTTCGGTTCCGGGCTCGCGCAGGAGGATCTGGCCGCTCATCCCGAGGTGGGCCACGATGGCGCGTCGCGGGACGCCTGCGAGCGGGATCCACAGGAACTTGCCGCGCCGGACCGGCTGCTCCATCACCCGTCCGGTGAGCAACGTCTCGAACGCCCCGGCGACCGGATCGTGGCGCTTCAGCGACCGCGGCTCGAAGACCTCGACGCCGAGGATGGTCGCACCGGTGACCGCGGGTGCCAGACCCGCGCGGACGACCTCAACCTCGGGAAGCTCGGGCACGTCGTCTCGTCAGTTCCGTCCAGGCGCTCAGCGCCGCGGCCATCTCGGCCTGCTTCTTGCTCGTCCCCTCGCCGGTGGCGGTGACGAGGCTGCCCACCTCGACGGTGGCGTGGAACGTCTTGGAGTGGTCGGGGCCGCTGTTGGTCACCGTGTAGACCGGCAGGCCGGCGCCGCGGTGGGCGGCGACCTCCTGCAGGCTGGTCTTCGGGTCCATGGCGGCGCCGAAGCGGTCCGGGTCGTCGAGCAGCGGCTCGATCAGCCGCAGGACGAGCGCCGTCGCAGCGTCGCCCCCGGCATCCAGGTAGGTGGCGCCGATGAGCGCCTCGACCGTGTCGGCGAGGATGGACGCCTTCTCTCGACCGCCGCTCTGGTTCTCGCCGCGGCCGAGTCGGAGGTACTCCCCCAGGCCGATGCCGCGCGCGACCTCGGCCAGTGCGACCGAGCTCACCAGACTGGCCCGCCGCTTGGCGAGCTCGCCCTCGTCGAGGTCCGGGTTCTCGCGGAACAGTTTGACCGTCACCGCCTGCCCCAGGATGGAGTCGCCGAGGAACTCGAGACGCTCGTTATTGGGGATGCCGCCGTGCTCGTACGCGTACGAGCGATGGGTCAGCGCAAGCTCGAGAAGCTCGGGGTCGATGACGACCCCGAGCTTCTCCAGAAGTGCTGTGCGGTCAGCGTTCTCTCCGACCACAGCGTTCACCGATCGTCAGCGACGATCAGACGTCGGCGACCTTGCGGCCCTTGTACTCGAGGAAGAGGGCGGTGCCCGCAGAGTCCTCGACGACCTTCGCGCGGTGCGGGAGGCTGTAGGTGACCTTGCCGTTCTCGATCGTCTTGACGAGCGTGGGGACCTCAGCCTTCCACTGCGAACGACGGGCGTGGGTGTTGGCGCGCGACTGCTTCCGCTTCGGGACGGCCATGACTATCTCTTCTCTGTGTTCGGTCGGGGTTCATCGGTGTCGGAAGCCTGGAAGGCCGCAAGCGCAGACCAGCGCGGATCGACGATCTGCGACGGCTCGCGGTCCGGTACATCCGCCAGCCTCTCCCCGGTCTCGGGGTCGAGACCTGGGCAGTCCGGCCGGCACACCGGCTGGAACGGCAGTGCCAGCACTACCGCATCCCTGATCAGAGGTTCAAGATCCACGTGGTCGTCGTGAACCTCATGATCGAAAGCTTCGTCAGAAGAATACGCGAAAAGTTCTTGGAAATCGACTTGGACAGGCTGCTCGATGTCGATCAGGCAGCGGCCGCACACGCCGATGGCGGTCGTCTGAGCGTCGCCCGTCGCGAGAATCCCCTCGTGCATCGACTCCAACCGGAGGTCGAGATCGATGGTCTCGCCCTCCGGGACGCTGATCAGGCCCTCGCCGAGTTTCTCCGCAACAGGGATGGTGATGCGCTGTTCGCGCATCGTGCCTGGGCGGCGGATGAGGTCGTACACATTGACGGTGTACGACGAGTTCTTGTGGGTCACGAGCGACTATTTTACGCCGCTCCACGGGGACGGACGGCAGAAGGCCAGCCCGCTGGCAGCAAGGACACAGGAATGAGCAGCGCTTTCGTCCGCAGCACCGGGCCGGCCTGCGCCTCCAGGGCCGACAGCACCGTCTCGAGGTCGTCGGAGAGTCCGCCCGCCCAGCGGCGGGTCGGCGGGCCGTATGCGTCGCGTTCGAGCTCGCCGAGGAGCCGGAGGACCGCATCCTCCGCCGGCGTGCCGGCGACCGCGGTGGCCACCCGACCGGCGAACACGCGCGGGGTCTCCGTCGGCGGCGCCGTCCAGCCGAGATCGCGGACGGTGTCGCGCAGCTCGTCCCAGACGAGGGCGGCCCCTCCCCACTCGTCGGTCAGCTCGCGCAGCCGTCTGCGCCGTCGCATCCTGCGCCAGACCGCGGGGATGAGCAGGACGCCGATGACGAGGAGGGCGACGCCGATGCCGGTCGCGATCGGCTGGGCTCCCGATGTCGGCGTGAAGGTGGCCGATCCGGCCGGATTGGCGGGGTCGGTCGGAACGAGCGCCCGCGGTGCGGAGCTGGAGGTGGCGGCCGAGCTCGGGGGCGCCGCGGCGGGGTCGGTCTGCGGCCGGGTGTAGTCCGGGACCGTCCCTCGGCCGACCGTGGGCTCGAACGGCACCCAGCCCACTCCGGCGAAGTACAGCTCGGGCCAGGCGTGCAGGTCGTCGCTCGTCACCGTGTACTCGCCCGGGTTGGTGGCCGTCCCTCCACTGGTCGCGCCGGGCAGGTAGCCCTCCGCGACGCGCGACGGGATGCCCAGGGTGCGCGCCATCAGCGCCATCGCCGACGCGAAGTGGACGCAGTACCCGCTCTTGACCTCGAGGAACTTCGCGATCACTCGCGCGCCGTCGCCGTCGTATCCCTGCTTCAGCGGTGTCTGCGTGGAGTACACGAAGCTGTTGTCACGGAAGTAGTCCTGCAGCGCGACTGCCTTGTCGTACTCGGTGATCGCATCCTTCGTCGCCGTGAGCGCCGTGTCCTCGATGATCGACGGCAGGTTGGGCGGCAGGAACAGGTCGCGCTGCACCTCCACCGGGACGAAGCCCCCCGCGGCCTTCAGCTGGTCGGCCGTCGGCTGGAGCAGGAGGCTGGTCGCCGTGTACTTCTGCCCCTGCGTCGTCGAGTTGATGCCGCCGATCGTGAGGTCGTCCGGATCCCACGACCACGTGCCGTTCAGTCCCTTCACCGACTGGACGGGCGCCGGGGCCGGCAGCCACCGGCTCGTCATGTTGTCGATCGCGACCGTCGTTGTGATCTTGGTCGTCTTCACGGTGTCGGAGAGTCCGGCGACCGGTCCGATCTTGGCGCCGTCGCTCAGCCGGTTCGTGTCGCGCTCCCGGTGCTTCCAGACGGAGCCGGTGAACTGGTCGAGCGACGCGAGCTTGAGGTACTGCCCGTTCGCCGCGCTCGTCGTGTAGGTGAGCGCGCGCACCGCGGCGGGGCGGCGGAGGTCCTTTCCGAGGTCGACCAGCGGCGTGACCGTGCCGCCGATGGAGATCCCCCCGGCGGTGAAGGAGGTCGCACCGCCCTGGTCGAAGCCCGGCGCGGTCCCGGCGAGGACGACCGCGATGGTCACGGCCGAGGCGCCGACCGACAGGGCGGCTCCCGGACGCGGTGTGCCCGGGCGTCTGCTGCGCACATCGCAGCGCAGCAGCCACAGGCACGCAGCCGCCGACGCTGCCAGAGCCAGAGGGTCGAGCCCGTCGCCGAGCAGCGCTCCCGGCACGACCAGCACCGCGGCGATGCCGATGGCGGTGAAGGCGGGCGTCCGGATGGCCACGGCGAACGTGTCGAGGATGAGCGCGAGCAGACATCCGCCGCCGACGACGAGGAACAGGAACTCGGGAAGGGCCTCCGCCGGCGTGCCCTGCTGGTAGATGGAGAGCATGGCCTGCTGGAGGTACTGCATCCAGTTGGTCACGGTCGTCGGCGTGGGGATGATGCCGAGCAGGCCCGACCCCCGACCGAACGCGACGGTCATGATCGCCGCCGACTCCACCAGCAGCAGCACGGGGACGACGCCCCTCGGGATGCCGAGGCTGCGGAGTCCCGCCCCGGTGACGAGCACCGCCGAAGCGGTCGCCACCAGGGCGAACCACCAGCCGATGCCCTGGATGAGCCCGGACAGCGCGTAGCTCAGCGCCACAACCTGCAGCACGAGCGCTCCGGTGATGCGCCAGTAGCCGACCCGCCGTCGCACACCGACGCGAGGGACGGGGAACGCCACGGACTCAGTCGCCACGCGCCACCACCCCCGCCCGCTGTCGCCGGAGGGCACGCTGCCAGCACTCGGCGGGATCGTCGCCCGCGGCGAAGGTCACGCAGAGCCATCCGGCGTCCGCGAGCACCTCGGCCGTCTCGGTCGGCATGGAGGCGCCGACGAATGCCACCGCGGGGTCGCCCATCGAACGCAGGGCGGCGAGGGCGCCGAGCTCCGCGGGCGGCGCACCGGCCAGCACGGCGAAGACCGGGACCGGGCGTCCGGCCCGGCGCAGACCGGCGCCGAGCTCGGCGACGGCGTCGTCACGGGCCGTGACACTGGTCTCGACCGCCGCGAGGTCTGCGAGGAGCATGCGGTCGGCGCTCCCGACGTCGTAGGTCGCCGTCGTCGCGCCCATCGTCCCTGTCCGTCCGGCGCCGCTGCGCCCGGACAGCTGGCGGTCGCCGGTCTCGACGACGCTCACCGCGAATCCCTCGTCCAGCAGGTGCACGCCGATCGAGGCGACCAGGTCGACCAGCGTCTCGAACTCGTCGGCCGCCTCTTCCGCGTGCGCGGGCAGCGGGCGGGTGTCCATCAGCATCCACGCCTCGGGGTTGCTGCGCTGCTCCTCCTGCCGCACCATCAGCTGGTCGTGCCGTGCGGTGGCCCGCCAGTGCACGCGCCGCAGCGGGTCGCCCGGGCGGTACTCGCGGGCGATCAGCTCGTCGGCGCTCGGGATGCTGTGGCGCAGCAGCTCGTGCTCGGTGCCCTCGCTGTGGGCGACATCCAGGTCGCCGCGCGACAACGGCACGACGCGCGGCGTCACCAGCAGTTGCCGTGGCTGGCCGATCGCGTACTCGGCGTACGCGATCGCGAACGGGTCCGTGCGGCTCACCACCAGCGGCCCGATGGGATGCGCACCGCGGCGCTCGGGGACGACATCCTGCCGGAGGACGACCGTGTCGCGGCCCAGCATGCCGTCGGGCTGGTGCGCACCGAGCCGTGGGAACGGCGCGGAGTCCTGCACGCCGACCGCGGCGGGAGCGGACTCGCGCCAGCGAGCAGCGGGGCTGGGGCGCGGCGCCTGATTGCGCGCCGTCGTGACGATGGTGGCCTTCTCCCCCGCCGCCACGACATCCGGATGGAAGCTGCGGGTGACGGTCAGCCGGGGGCGGTCCACCGTCACGGAGATCATGGCGGCGAGCGGGAGCACGGTCAGGAACACCCCGACGAACAGCACGTCCGTGCGCCCGAAGACGGCCGACGCGACGAGCGCCACCACCCCGACGGCGCCGAGCGTCCAACCGCGAGCGGTCGGGCGCGGCCGCTTCAGCGGCGACGAGGAACGGCCGCCCGGGGGCATGTCAGCGTCCCGTGGCGCCCGCTGCGCCGGCGCCGACCGAAGAACCGGAGCCGACGGGCACCGGCGTCGACGCGACGATCCGCCGGACGATGTCGGCGATCACCGGCGCACTCTCGTGGTGGTGCCCGAGCGCCCGGCTGGTCGGCAGCAGCCGGTGGCCGAGCACCGGAACGGCCAGCGCATCCACGTCGTCCGGGAGGACGAAGTCGCGGCCCGCGAGAGCCGCCATCGCCTTCGCCGCACGGACCAGTTGGAGCGTGGCACGCGGACTCGCGCCGAGCCGCAGGTCACGGTCCTCGCGCGTGGCCCGCACCAGATCGACCGCGTACTGCTTGACCGGCGTCGAGGCGAACACGGCACGAGCGGTCACCATCATGGCCCGCAGCTCGTCGGAGCTGACGACCGGGCGGATGCGCGACAGCGGACTGGACGTATCCCGCGTCGTCAGCATCGCGAGCTCGGAGCCCTCGTCCGGGTAGCCCATGGCGATCCGGGCCATGAAGCGGTCGCGCTGCGCCTCCGGCAGGGCGTATGTGCCCTCCATCTCGACCGGGTTCTGCGTCGCGACCACGATGAAGGGGGCGGCGAGTGGATAGGTCGAGCCGTCGACCGTGACCTGGCGCTCCTCCATGCACTCCAGCAGCGCGGACTGCGTCTTCGGGCTCGCGCGGTTGATCTCGTCGCCGATGACGATGTTCGCGAAGATCGCACCCGGCTTGAACTCGAACCGGCGCTCCGCCTGGTTGTAGACCGAGACGCCCGTGACGTCGGACGGCAGGAGGTCCGGGGTGAACTGGATGCGGCTGACCGTGCAGTCGACCGACTTCGCCAGAGACTTCGCCAGCATGGTCTTGCCGACACCGGGAACATCCTCGATCAGCAGATGCCCCTCGGCCAGCAGCACCACCAGCGCGGTCTGCACGGCCTCATGCTTGCCGTCGATGACGGACTCCACGTTGGCGGTGATCTGCTCCGCGGCGCGCCTCAGCTCGTCGAGATCCATGCGGGTGACATCCCCCGCCTCCTCCTCGGGCGCGACGGAGGATTCGGTGGGCTGGCGCGTCGCGTAACTGTTCATGACTCCCCCGGCTAGGTCTCTTGGAGGTACTCGTGCACGGCCGGCGGCACGTACGGGCTCACGTCGCCGCCGAGCGCGGACACCTGACGCACCAGCGAGCTGGAGACGTGGGCGTTCGCCGGGTTCGGCAGCAGGAAGACGGTCTCGACATCGGCCAGGTGGCGGTTCACGATGGCCATCGGCGTCTCGTAGGCGACGTCGACCGACGAGCGGATGCCTTTCACCAGCACGTGGGCGCCGACGTCGGTGCAGTAGTCGACGAGCAGCCCGACCGACCAGGAGGCGATGACGATGTTGCCGACGATGCCGGCATCCTCGATCGACCGCTCCAGCAGGGCCACCCGCTGCGCGATGGGCAGCAGGGCCGACTTGTCCGGATTGTGGACCACCACGACGTGGACCTCGTCCCACAGACCGGCAGCACGCTCGATCACATCGAGGTGCCCGAGGGTGACCGGGTCGAACGATCCAGGGACAACGGCGATCCTGTTCATAGACCCCCAGACTATCCCGCGGTTCCCGGCATTTCGTTGTGAATCCGTTACCAACGGGTTTCGTCCGTGCGACTCAGGACTTGCCGAGGAACGCCCGCTCGCTCTCGTCGAGCCGGCGGGCCAGCGCCGCGGCGAGAGCAGGATGCGCCGCGAGCGACGGGTCCGCCTCCAGCATCTCCTCGGCGGCGACCCGCGCCTCCGAGATCAGCTCGCCGTCCGTGGCCACGCGCAGCAGCCGAAGCGACGACCGGCCGCCCGACTGACGGCTTCCGAGCACATCGCCCTCGCGGCGCAGCTCCAGGTCGATGTTCGCCAGCTCGAAGCCGTCGAGCGTCGCCGCGACGGCCTCCACCCGCTCGCGCGCCAGGCTCCCCTGCTCCGCGGCTGTGACCAGCAGGCAGAGGCCCGGGATGTCGCCCCGGCCGACGCGGCCGCGCAGCTGATGGAGCTGCGAGACACCGAAACGGTCCGCATCCAGCACCACCATCGCCGAGGCGTTCGGCACGTTGACGCCGACCTCGATGACCGTCGTCGCGATCAGCAGGTCGATGTCGCCGCCGGCGAACGCGCGCATGACCTCGTCCTTCTCATCCGACGGAAGACGGCCGTGCAGCACGCCGATCCGTGAGCCGGCGAAGAGCGGATCGGCGCGCACCTGCGCGGCGACGGACTCCACGTTGGCGATCGGCCGGGGCGGAACGCCATCACCCTCTGGTTCGTCGGGCTCCGGCTCCTCGCCGTCGTCCTCCGCATCCTTGCCGGAGATCGCCGGGCAGACGACGAACACCTGACGGCCCTTCGCGATCTCCTCCGAGGCGCGCTCCCAGATCCGGCGCTCCCACCCGGGGCGGTCGGCGAGCGGCACCACGAAGCTCTCGATGCCCTGCCGGCCGGCGGGCAGCTGCGCGATGGTCGACACATCCAGGTCGCCGAAGACGGTCATGGCGACCGTGCGCGGGATGGGCGTCGCCGTCAGCACCAGCACGTGCGGCGGGGTGCCGCCCTTCGCGCGGAGGGCCTCCCGCTGCTCCACGCCGAAGCGGTGCTGCTCGTCGACGACGACGAGTCCGAGGTCGAAGAAGGTCACCGCCTCGCCGAGGAGCGCGTGGGTTCCCACCACGATGCGCGCCTGCCCGGACACCGTCCGCAGCAGTGCGCGCTTCCGCTCGGCGGCGGAGAGCTGGCCGGTGAGGAGCGTCGGCATGAGCTGGGCCGAGAGGTCGGGGCCGAGCATCGCGGCGATCGACCGCACGTGTTGCGCGGCGAGCACCTCGGTCGGTGCGAGCAGGGCCGACTGGCCGCCGGAGTCGGCCACGGCGAGCATGGCGCGGAGCGCGACGAGGGTCTTGCCCGAGCCGACCTCGCCCTGCACCAGACGGTGCATCGCCGCAGTATCGGCCAGATCGCGCGCGATCTCGCCTCCCACCACATCCTGGTCGCCGGTGAGGGCGAAGGGCAGCGCCGCGTCGAACCGTTCGAGCAGCCCACCGGGGACGGCTACGCGGGGCGTCGCCGCCGCCTCCCGCGATGCTGCACGCTGCTGCAGCAGCGCGGCCTGGAGGACGAAGGCCTCCTGGAACCGCAGCGTGTCGCGAGCGCGCTGCCACTGCGCATCCTTCTGCGGCCGGTGGATGCCCTCCAGCGCGTCCCGATACGGCACCAGCCCGCGCTCGACGACGATCGCATCCGGTACCGGATCGGGCACCGGCCCGAGCGCGTCGAGGGCGAGCCCGACGGCCTTCTGCACCTGCCAGCTGGCCACGGTCCCCGTCGCCGGATAGATCGGGATGGGCGTCTGCGCCCAGTCCTTCGCGGCCGCGCTGCCCGGGCTCACAGCGTTCTCCGCGTCCGGCTCGAACAGCTCGTAGTCGGGATGCGCGAGCTGCAGGGCGCCGCGGTAAGCCGACACCTTGCCGGCGAAGATGCCGCGAACGCCGGGCAGGAGCTCGCGGGAGCGCCACGCCTGGTTGAAGAAGGTGAGAGTGAGGATGCCCTCGCCGTCCGAGATCTTCACCTCGAGGATGCTGCCGCGCCGCGCCCGCATCGGGCGCTCCTGCACTCGCAGCACCTCGGCGATGATCGTCACGTTCTCGTCCAGCGGGAGGTTCGCCAGTGCCGTCAGCTCGCCGCGCTTCGCGTAGCGCCGCGGGAAGTGGCTGAGCAGGTCGGCGACCGTGCGCATCCCGAACGCCTTCTCGAACGCGGACGCGGTGCGGCCGCCGAGGACGCCGCTCAGCCGGGTATCGAGGCCGACGGTGCCGGCGTCAGCGGACCCGGAGCCGGCCGGGGCGGGGACGGAGGTCATGACTCGATCGTATGCTTCCCCTCCGGCATTCCGTCGTCGGGTGCGCGCGCCTCGGGTGCGTCGTCGTCGGGTGCGTCGGACAGCGCCTCCAGCTCGGCCAGGACGGCCGGCTCGTCCGGGCGCTCCGACGCTAGCCGCCGCTGGATCTCGCGCGCCTCGGCGGTCCGGCCCGCTTCACGGAGGCCACGCGCGAACGCCCACTGCGCGGCGAACTGCTGATCCAGGGTGCCGTACGCCTCGGCGTGCTCCACCGCGTTCTCGAACGACACCAGAGCGGCCGCCGCATCCCCCTCGCGCAGCAGTGCCCACCCGCGCAGCTCGTGCAGCACGACACCCCAGCGGAGGGTGCGCGGGTCGCCGGTGGCCGACAGGTCGGAGAGGCCTTCGTCGATCCACTGCAAGGTGTGCGGGCGGTCCGCATCGGCGAGCGCCAGCGCCGACTCGACGGCCAGCGCCACGTCACCGTCCCGGCGGGCCGTGCGCAGGGCGGCCTCCAGCACCGGCACCGCCTCCCCGGCGAGGCCGGCGGCCGATCGGAGCCGTCCCCGTTCGAGCAGGACGCGCACCTCCAGCACGCCACTCGCCGGCTCCAACGACTCCAGGAGGGCCTCCGCCTCGTCGAACCGCCCCTGCAGTCCGAGCGCGCGGGCGCGCTGGGTCTGCAGCTCGGCCCGGACGACCTCCGACCGGTCCGGTTCTGCGGCAGCCGCGGCCAGCCGTTCTGCGGAGGCGATCGGGTCACCGGGGAGCCACAGGGCGTCGAGCTCTGCCTGCTCCAGGCGTTCCTCCATCCCCATATCTTGGCGGCACTCCGGGTGCCGACGCTAGGCTCGGGGGGCCATGACCCGCATCGTCTCCGGATTCGCCGGCTCGCTCAGCCTCCAGGTGCCGAAGAGCGGCACCCGCCCCACCAGCGACCGGGTGCGCGAGGCCATCTTCTCCGCCTTGGATGCGCGCGACGCTCTGCACGGAGCCCGGGTGCTCGACCTCTACGCCGGATCGGGTGCGCTGGGCCTGGAAGCCGCCAGCCGTGGCGCCGTCTCCGTCGTTCTCGTCGAGAAGGGCGCGGCGGCGGCGCAGGTCTGCAAACGGAACGCCGCGGCGGTCGTCTCGGCAGCGCGGGCCGCGCGGGTCCCCGTTCCGGAGATCGACGTGCGGCCGTCGACGGTGCAGTCCTACCTCTCCGGAGCGCGCGGGCGGTTCGATGTCGTGTTCATCGACCCGCCCTACGACGTGCCGGACGCCGAACTGCTCGCCGTGCTCTCGGCCCTGGAGCCGCTGCTCTCCGACGACGCCGAGGTCTGCGTCGAGCGGAGCGCCCGCACGCCGGATCCGAGCCTCCCCGCCGGTCTCACCCTCGTGCGCCGCAAGTCCTACGGCGAGACCGCCATCCACTGGCTCGCCCCCCTCCGTCCCTAGCCCCTCTTCTCGCGGCTCCGCCCACCGTCGAGTCCGCAAACTTTGCACGCTCTCGGGATGGATCGTGTGCAAAGTTTGTGGACTCGACGGTGGGGGGTGTGGGGGTTCAGCGGTGGGCGGTGGGGGTCAGCCGCGGCGGCCGTCCCATTCGAGGTAGGGGTCCCAGCCTCCGCGCTCGTCGAAGGGGGTGCCTGCGACGAGGAGGCCCCGGCCGTCGCGGACGGTGCCGATCGGGCGGAAGCCTCCGGGGAGGGCGGTGCCGGGCGGGAAGGTCGCGAGGAGGCCGTGGTCCTCTCCCCCGGTCAGCGCCGTCCGAGGGTCCGGGCCGAGAGCAGCGGGGTCGAGGTCGATCGCCACGCCGCTCGCCTCGGCGACGCGACGGGCGTCCAGCGCGAGTCCGTCGCTCAGGTCGAGCATCGCCGTCGCGCCGGCGTCGGCCGCGAGCGGTCCGTCGGCGATCGGCGGACGCGGCCGCAGCTGTGCGGAGACGGTGCCGGGATGCGCGGCCACGACGGCCGCGAGACGGGCGGCATCCGGCTCTCCCGCCGCATCCACCGCCTCCGTGAACAGCGTGCGCAGGCCGGCGGCCGCCTGCCCGAGAGCGCCTGAGACGGCCACGACGTCTCCCGGACGTGCGCCGCTCCGGAGCACGGGGCGACGTCCGCCGAGATCGCCGAACGCCGTCACCGCGATGGTCAGCGTCTGCGACACCGACAGGTCGCCACCGACCACGCCGCACCCGGGAGCCAGCTCAGTGCACGCCAGCCGGAAGCCGTCGGCGACGCCCTCCAGCCACGCGACCGGGGTCTCGGGCGGCGCCGCGATCGCGACGACGAGGGCGGTCGGGACGGCGCCCATCGCCGCCACGTCGGACAGGTTCGTCGCCGCGGCCTTCCAGCCGAGATCCACGGGGCCCGACCACGCCAGCCGGAAATCCGGGCCGTGGACCATCATGTCCGTCGTGACGACGAAACGTCCATCGGGGGCCGCGAGCACCGCCGCGTCGTCACCCGGTCCGACGAGCGTGGCGTCCGACTCCGGGAGCCGCGGGAAGATGCGCTTGAGCGCCTCCCGCTCCGACGCCTCCCCGATGGTGATGCCGGCCGCGTCGCTCCCAGAGATTCCCATGATCTGAAACGGTAGCCTGAAACCGATGAAGTCCCGTCGCCGCGCCGTCCCGGCCGTCCTGCTCGCGGGCGCCGCCCTGCTCCTCGCGGGCTGTGCGCCCACCGTCTCCCTCGACCCCGCGGCGAACAGCAACGCGCCCGGCTGTGCCGAGATCAGTGTGCGCCTGCCCGACTCGGTCGCCGACAAGGCGAAACGCGAGACGGATGCGCAGGCGACCGGTGCATGGGGCGATCCGGCGGTCGTTCTCCTGCGCTGTGGCGTCCCGCCGATCGGGCCGACCACCAAGCCGTGCGTGAACGTCAACGGCGTCGACTGGGTGCTCATGACGGACCCGGCCGCCAAGACGATCGTTTACCAGACCTTCGGCCGCGTGCCGGCAACGGAGGTCATCATCGACCACGTGTCGGGAGTGTCCGACTCGTCGGTGCTGCCAGAATTCGCAAGCGCCGTCTCCACCGTCAAGCAGACGCAGAAGTGCCTGTCGACGCTCGACACCGACCCGACGGCGACGCCGAGCCCCTGACGCTGGACCCTTACCCCTGACGGCTGACCCGCGTCAGGCCGCGCGGGCGATGGCGACCTGGATGAGCTCGTCGATCAGTGCCGGATAGCTCAGCCCGGACTCCTGCCAGCAACGCGGGAACATCGAGATCGGGGTGAAGCCGGGCATGGTGTTGATCTCGTTGATGACGAAGCCGTCGGCCGTCAGGAAGAAGTCGACGCGCGCGAGACCCTCCCCGCCGATGGCGTCGAAGCCCCGGATGGCGAGCTCGCGCATCTCCGCCAGCTGCGCGTCCGTGAGATCGGCCGGGCACACCAGGTCGATGCCGGGCGCATCCAGGTACTTCGCCGCGAAGTCGTAGAAGTCGCGTCCGCTGACGACGATCTCACCGGCGACCGACGCCCGGGCGGGCTCACCGGGCCGGCCGCCCAGGACGGCGATCTCGACCTCGCGGCCGGTGACCATCGACTCGATGAGCACGCGGTCGTCCTCCGCCAGCGCGATCTCCATCGCGGCGTCGAGCTCCGACCAGTCCTTCACCTTCGTCACGCCGACGCTCGAACCCGCGCGGGCGGGCTTCACGAAGGCCGGGAGCCCCAGCCCCCGCGTGGCATCGCGCACGGCGCCCGCATCGGTGTTCCACTCGTAGGCGCTGACCGTCACCCACGGCGCCACGGGGATGTCGGCCTGCTGCAGCACGGTCTTGGTGAAATGCTTGTCCATCCCCAGGGCGCTGGCGAGCACGCCGCTGCCGACGTACGGAAGGCCGACGAGCTCCAGCATCCCCTGCAGGGTGCCGTCCTCGCCCCACGGGCCGTGCAGGATCGGGAACACGATGTCCACGTCGCCGAGGGACGAGCGGACGCCGTCGCGGTCGACGACCGTCAGCTCCCGGGTGGCAACGCTGTCCGGCCACAGGATGCGCGAGCCGTTGTCTTCGACCTCGGGCAGCTTCTCGGCGTTCAGCGCGAAAAGCGTTGCGTCGTCCGGCTGCAGCGTGAAAGCTCCGTCATGCGTGATCCCGATCGGGATGACGTCGTACCTGTCGCGGTCGATCGCCTCAAGGACGCCGGCCGCCGTCGCGCAGCTGATCGAATGCTCGCTTGAGCGACCCCCAAACAGAAGTGCGACCGCGACCTTGTCCGTCATCCGTTGTCCTTTCGCCTTGCGGCTCGTCCGAATCCGTCGTGAGATGCGGTGCGATGTCTTTCGGATCGAGCGTACCGGCGAGCACCTGGCTCACCTGTCGCACGATCGGCATTTCCACCCCGCGGGCCTCGGCGAGGTGCAGGATGGGCGCGACGGAGGCGAGACCCTCCGCCGTCTGGTTCATCTGCTTCACGACGTCGTGGAAGCCGTAGCCCTGGCCCAGCAGCCGGCCGGCGGTGTTGTTGCGGCTCAGCGGCGACTCGCACGTCGCGATGAGGTCGCCGAGGCCGGCGAGGCCGGACAGCGTCTCGGCCTTCGCGCCGTACGCCACGGCGAAGTCGGTCATCTCGACCAGGCCGCGCGTGATGATCGAGGCCTTGGTGTTCTCGCCGTAGCCGACGCCGTCGACGATGCCGATCGCCACGGCGATCAGGTTCTTCAGGACGCCCCCGAACTCCGTGCCGATGACGTCGGTGTTCACGAAGCTCCGGAAGTAGCGGTTGGTCGCCGCGATGGCGACCGCCTGCGCGGTCTCGAGGCTCGCGGACGAGACGACGGCCGCTGTGGGCTGTTCGCGCGCGATCTCCAGCGCCAGGTTCGGGCCGGAGGCCACCGCGATCCGTTCCAGCTCGATCGGAAGGCCCTGCGCGATGACCTCGCTCATCCGCAGCCCGGTGCCCTTCTCGACGCCCTTCATCAGGCTGACGACGACCGTCTCCGGTCCGAGGAACGGGATCATCGCCTCGAGGTTGGAGCGGAGGGTCTGGCTCGGGATGGAGACGAACACCTGCTCCGCTCCGCTCATCGCCTCGCCGAGCCGGCTGGTGGCGCGGAGGTTGCGCGGGAGGTTGATGCCCTCGAGGTAGTCGCTGTTGCGCTTCACCTCGTTGATCTCACGGGCGAGCTCCGGCCGTCGCGCCCACAGCACGACATCGGATCCGCCGTCGGCGAGGATCTTCGCGAACGTGGTGCCCCAGCTGCCGGCGCCGAGGACGGCGATGCGGCGGGGACGCGCGATGGGAGCCTTCACTGCTTTAGCCATCGAAGCGGCCGGTCTCCTTCTGGTTGTGCTGCGACGGGTCCCAGCGTTCGGCGGGAGCCTTCTCGCCGCGCAGGTCTTCGAGCAGAGCGGTGATCGCATCCATGATGACCGCTGTCGCCTCGGTGAGGGTGGAGTTGTCGAGGGGTCTGCCGCGGAACGCCGACAGGTCCACCGGGTCGCCCACCTTGACGTCGATCGTCTTGCGCGGGAACCAGCTGATCTTCTTCGCGTAGCGCGCCATCACCTGCTGGGTTCCCCAGTGCGCGATCGGGATGACCGGGAGGTCATGCTCGAGAGCCATGCGGGCAGCCCCGGTCTTGCCGCGCATCGGCCACATGTCCGGGTCGCGGCTGAGCGAGCCCTCGGGATAGATGACGACGATCCTGCCCTCGTCGGCGATCTTCTGCGCCGCCTCGAGCGGAGCCGAGCCGCGTGCGCTGCCTCCGCGCGACACCGGGACCTGGCCCGACCGCCGCAGGAACCAGCCCAGGACCGGAACGTGGAACAGGCTCTCCTTCGCGAGGAACCGCGGCAAGCGCCCCAGTTTCCAGGCGACCATGCCGATCATGACCGGGTCGATCTCGCTGTAGTGGTTGGGCGTCAGGATGAACGCCCCCGTGCGCGGGAACTTGTCGCCGTCGACGATCCGGAAGCGGGCGAGCAGGCTCCCGATCGGCACGATGAGGCCGGCGAGCACCCAGAACACCGACGGTCTGCTCTTCTCCGAGCGCTGCTTCTTCACGGGCATAGCGGTTTCTGGCACCGTCCCATTATCGGTGACCGGGCATCCCGCACCGAGCATGCCGCACGGCGCCCCGTCATGCCGACACGGGCACGGGCCGGACGTCGAGCGCCGGGATCCCCACGAAATCGGCCGGATTGCAGGTGTGGAGCGGAAGTTCGCGCGAGATCGCCGTGGCGGCGATGAGCGCGTCGAAGGCGCGGGCCGACGGCTTGCGCCCCGCTTCCCGGAACGACTGCGCCACGCGGGCGAACGCCCGCGCCGCCGCCGCATCGAAGGGGATCGGGTCGAAGTCGGCCTCCGCCAGCTGCAGATGCGCCTGCCGAGCCGCCCGCTCCTCCTCCGAGCGTGCGACGAGCGGCCCGACGGAGAGCTCGGCCAGGGTCACCGCGCTGATCGAGGGGATGTCGGGCAGCGCCTCCGGATCCGCTCGCGCCAGCAGGATCAGGGTGGACGTGTCGAGGAGCCCCGGACGCATCACCATCGCTGGTCGACCATCTCGTCGATGTCGGCCCGGAGCGCGGCCGGGTCGATGGCGGGAAGGCTGCGCCGGCTCTCGACGAGCACCGACAGCGCCCTGCGGGGCACGGCCAGGGGCGACAGCTCGGCGACGGGCGCGCCGTCTCGTGTAATGGTCACGTGCTCGCCGCGGGCGACTCGGTCGAGGATGTCCCCGCCGTGGTTTCGTAGATCTCTCACGCTGACAGTCTCCATGAGGGGACTGTATCACGGGTGATACAGGAGGGGATCTGTGGATAACCTCGCGGGATCAGCCTTCGAGGACGAAGTCGGCGCCGAGGAGTTGGAGCTTCGTGATGAAGTTCTCGTATCCGCGGCTGATGATGCCGACGTTGCTCACGGTCGAGCGGCCCTCGGCGGTCAGAGCTGCAATCAGGTGGCTGAATCCACCGCGAAGGTCCGGGACCTCGATGTCGGCGCCCTTCAGCTCCACCGGGCCCATGATGACGGCCGAGTGGTTGAAGTTGCGCTGACCGAAGCGGCACGGGTGGCCGCCGAGGCACTCCTTGTGGACCTGGATCTTCGCGCCCATGTCGATGAGCGCGTCGACGAAGCCGAAACGCTGCTCGTACACGGTCTCGTGGACGATCGACACGCCGGACGCCTTGGTGAGCGCCACGACGAGCGGCTGCTGCCAGTCCGTCATGAAGCCGGGGTGCACGTCCGTCTCGATGACGACCGGCTTGAGCTCGCCGCCCGGGTGGTAGAAGCGGATGCCGTCGTCGTGGATCTCGAAGGCGCCGCCGACCTTGCGGAAGACGTTGAGGAAGGTGAGCATCTCGGGCTGGCGTGCGCCGCCGACGAAGATGTCGCCGCCGGTCGCGAGCGCGGCCGCAGCCCAGCTCGCGGCCTCGTTGCGGTCGAACAGCGAGGTGTGGGTGTAACCGGAGAGCGAGTCGACGCCCTCGATGCGGATGACGCGGTCGGTGTCGACCGAGATCACGGCGCCCATCTTCTGGAGCACGTTGATGAGATCCATGATCTCCGGCTCGATGGCCGCGCCCTTGAGCTCGGTGATGCCGTCGGCCCGCACGGCGGTGAGGAGCACCTGCTCCGTCGCGCCGACGCTCGGGTACGGGAGCTCCAGCTTGGCGCCGTGAAGGCCGTTCGGGGCCGTCATGCGGATGCCGCTGGGAAGCTTGTCGACGACCGCGCCGAACTTCCGCAGCACCTCCAGGTGGTAGTCGATCGGCCGGTCGCCGATGCGGCAGCCGCCGAGGTCGGGGATGAACGCTTCGCCCAGGCGGTGCAGCAGCGGGCCGCAGAACAGGATCGGGATGCGGCTGGAGCCGGCGTGCGCGTCGATGTCGGCCATGTGCGCCGACTCGACCGCGCTGGGGTCGAGCAGCAGCTCGCCCTCTTCGGCGCCGTCGGTCACCTTCACGCCGTGCACCTCGAGCAGCCCGCGGACGACGCGGACATCGGAGATGTCCGGGACGTTGCGGAGGACGCTCGGGCTCTCGCCGAGGATCGCCGCGACCATGGCCTTCGTGACGAAGTTCTTGGCGCCGCGCACCTCGATGCGGCCCTCGAGGGGCCGGCCGCCGTTGATCGTGATGCGATCGCCCTTGAGGCCCACGCGTGCTCCTGCTGCCTGTGCGTCCTGAAGAAGAGATGTCAAAGTTTCACCGGGAGGGTCGTGGGCCGCCAGCTTGCGCGGCCCGATTCGTATTCGGAGATTCGCGCCTCGTCGCGCAGGGTGAGGGCGATGTCGTCCAGCCCTTCGAGCAAACGCCAGCGAGTGTAGTCGTCGATGTCGAAAGACACCTGGACCTCACCGACGGTCGCAGTCTTGGCAACCAGATCAACCGTCGCCGCTATTCCCGGCTGGGCCTCGATCGCCTCCCACAGCCGCTCGGCGTCCTCCTCCGTGATGATGCCGGTGAGAAGCCCCTGCTTGCCCGCGTTCCCGCGGAAGATGTCGGCGAACCGCGGGCTCAGCACGACCCGGAAACCGAAGTCGCGAAGCGCCCAGACGGCATGTTCGCGTGACGAACCCGTGCCGAAATCGGGCCCGGCGACGAGCACGGTCGCGCCCTGGTACTCCGGTCGGTTGAGGATGAAGTCCGGGTCCTGGCGCCAGGCGTAGAACAGGGCGTCCTCGAAGCCGGTCTTGGTGACGCGCTTGAGGAACACCGCCGGGATGATCTGGTCGGTGTCGACGTCGGAGCGCCGGAACGGGACGGCCGTTCCGGTGACGGTCTCGAACTTCTCCATCAGGCGCCCACCTTCTCTCCGATTCGCGTGCTGGTGCCGCCATCGCGCGGCGTGTCGCCGCCTTCGGCCTCGAGGTCCCAGGGGCTCGAAAGTGTTCCGCGGATCGCCGTGGCCGCCGCGACGAGCGGCGAGACCAGATGCGTGCGGCCGCCCTTGCCCTGCCGGCCCTCGAAGTTGCGGTTGGAGGTGGACGCGCAGCGCTCCCCCGGAGCCAGCTGGTCCGGGTTCATGCCGAGGCACATGGAGCAGCCCGCGAAACGCCACTCGCCGCCGAACTCCTCGACGATCTTGTCGATCCCCTCGGCCTCGGCCTCGATGCGCACGCGCGCCGAGCCGGGGACGACCATGACGCGCACGCCGTCCGCCTTCTTCCTGCCCTTGATGATGGAGGCGAAGGCGCGGAGGTCCTCGATCCGGCTGTTCGTGCAGGAGCCCATGAACACCGCATCCACCGGGATGCTCTTCATCGGAGTGCCCGGCTGCAGGTCCATGTACTCCAGCGCGCGCTCGGCAGCGGCCCGCGCGTTGGGGTCGGCGATCGCGGCCGGGTCCGGGACGGCCTGGCTGAGCGAGACGCCCTGGCCCGGGTTGGTGCCCCAGGTGACGAACGGCTCGATCTCGTCGGCGTCGAGGTACACCTCGGCATCGAAGACCGCGTCGTCGTCGGTCTGGAGCGTCTTCCAGTAGGCGACGGCCTCATCCCAGTCGGCACCCTCCGGAGCGTGAGGACGCCCCTTCAGGTAGGCGAACGTGGTCTCGTCGGGGGCGACCATGCCGGCGCGCGCACCCGCCTCGATGGACATGTTGCAGATCGTCATCCGCCCCTCCATGGAGAGCGAACGGATGGCGCTGCCGCGGTACTCGAGCACGTAACCCTGGCCGCCGCCGGTGCCGATCTTGGCGATGACGGCGAGGATGACGTCCTTCGCGGTCACGCCGGGGCGCAGCTCGCCCTCGACGGTGATGGCCATGGTCTTGAACGGCTTCAGCGGGAGCGTCTGAGTGGCGAGCACGTGCTCGACCTCGCTCGTGCCGATGCCGAACGCCATGGCGCCGAACGCACCGTGGGTGGAGGTGTGCGAGTCGCCGCAGACGACGGTGATGCCCGGCATGGTGAGGCCGAGCTGCGGGCCGACGACGTGCACGATGCCCTGCTCGACGTCGCCCAGCGAGTGGAGGCGGATGCCGAACTCCTCTGCGTTGCGGCGCAGCGTCTCGATCTGGGTGCGGCTGGTCAGGTCGGCGATGGGCTTGTCGATGCCGATCGTCGGGGTGTTGTGGTCTTCGGTCGCGATGGTGAGGTCGGGGCGGCGGACCGGCCGGCCGGCCATGCGCAGGCCGTCGAAAGCCTGCGGGCTGGTGACTTCGTGCACCAGGTGCAGGTCGATGTAGATGAGGTCGGGCGAGCCCTCCTCGCCTTTGGCGACCAGGTGGTCGTTCCAGACCTTCTCGGCCAGTGTCAGTGGCCCGGTGGGGTTGCTCATGCTCTTACGAACTCCTTAGCGTGTGAACGGATCAGCCGTCGACGGACTCCGCGGCGAGAGTGGCCTGAGACTAGGACTCGCCGCGGCGGCTAAGGAGGAGAAGACCCGCGTACACGTTTGACAGGGTATCACCCGATCGCGGGCGGGCCTCTGTCAGGCGAGCTCCGCGCGGATGCTGAGGTCGCCGAGAAGCAACTCCGCCCCGTCGGGCACGGCGGCGGGCTCTCCTGGCTCGGCGCGGGTTCCGTCGACGACGACTCCGTTGGTCGAATAGAGGTCGGTGACGGTCAGCGTGTCGCCGTCGACGACGAGCAGCGCGTGCGTCTTGGAGACCGTCGATGTGGGGTCGTCGAGGGCGATCGGCTCGGCGTCGCCGGCGTGCGCGCCTCGGGACGGATTGCGGCCCAGGAGCACGGCCCGGGTCAGCGGGACGGCGCGGCCACCGGGCAGGAGGAGCCGCCAGACGGGGCGCGCGGGCGCCGTGGGCCCGTTCGGCCCGGTCGGCGGGGTGAAGGCCGGAAGTGCCCGGCCGGGAGCGACCGCCTCGATCCGTTCGGCGGCGGGCGCGGGCGTCGGCTCAGATGGACGTGACGGGATGAGGCCCGGTGGCGGAACGATGAACCCGCGGTCGTCCATGCCGCCCACTATACGGAAACCGGGCGGCCGGTCGAGGGGTCTGCGGCGCGCGCCCGCCTCACGCGCGGCGGGCGCGCCGGTAGCGGAACGCCGCGAGCCGCGAGCGGAGCGGGCCGGCCGCCTTCGTGGCACGGGTCAGGGCCTCGTCGGCTGTCGTCCATGCGTGCTGGACGCGCTCTTCCGCGACGACGCTGCCGTCGAACACCGCGGCGTCGACGTGCCGGGCGAGGTCGCGCAGGCCGCCGTCGGGAACGGGGAGGTCTTGGGCCGCGGACTGCTCCTCCAGTGCTGCGGCCGCCTGGAGCCGGGTCGCGCGGTCCGGGACGGCGAGCCCGAGCTCGGCGTATCCGTCGGTCAGCTCATCCCAGGCGCCGGCCGCGCGCCGGTCGGGAGGTCCGGCGCCCTCGCGCTTCCGCCGTCGCCGGCGTTTGAGGCCGGCGATGATCAGCAGGGGGATGAAGTACGCCAGAAGCGGGATACCGATGACACCGAGCACCACCCACGCCCAGACGGGCAGGCGGAACGCTGACGCCTTATCCTTCGGGTCGTTGTCTTTCGTCTTGACGGGCGTCAAGAGGTCTTCGGCGCGCGGGTCGGCGGGCGGCGGCTGCCGGACCTGGGGTTGCGGCTCGAGCTTCGGCTTCGTGGTCTGGTTCTTCGGCGCATCCGTCTTGGTCGGCGTCGGGAAGAACGGGACCCATCCGACGCCCTCGAAGGCGACCTCGTCCCAGGCGGTCACATCGTCGCCGGTGACCGTGGTGGTGCTGCCGGAGACCTTCGGTGCGAAGCCCATCACGACGCGGGTCGGATAGCCCAGCCGACGGGCCATGAGCGCGAAGGCGCTGGCGTACTGCTCCTGGTCGCCGACCATCGGCGATTTGGACAGCAGGTCGGTCATGCGGTCGGCGCCCTGTCCGGCGCGCGACGGCACCGGGTCGGACGCGCGCCCGTGGCTGAGGTAGCCGAGCGACTTGAGCGACCGCTCGATGTTGCGCAGCTTCTGGATGGCCGTGTCGGCCGATCCCGCGTACTCCTCGGCCTTGGCGGACACGACGTCGGGCACGTTGGTGACCGACGGAAGCGTGAGTTTCGCCGGCGGGACCTTCGCGAGAGCGCGATCGTTCGGGATCTTCTGCGCCGTCGCCCGGACCGTGTAGTCGAGGCCGTTGCGCACGCCGCTCGTGACGGCCGCCGTTCCCGTCGCGGTGTTGACGCGCACCGTGGACGTCGGATCTTGCCCGGTGTGCGCGTCGAACGTGAGCGTGTTCGTGTAACCGAGAGTCGGCAGCCACACGTCCGAGTAGCCGAGCACGTCGATGGCAGCCGTCGACGAGGCGCCGGGCGTGAACAGCGGTGGTCGCGGGATGGTGCTGCCGAGCAGTTCGAATGCTCCGGACGCGTCGCTGTCGCTCCCCGGCGACGCGACGGACCAGACGATGCCGTCGTAGCTGTCCATGGTGGCGAGCCGGATCACCTGGCCCTGTTTGAGTCCGGTCACCGTGAAGAGCTTGGTCTTCTGCAGCTCCTTCGTGTACTTCCGGAAGCCGGCGAGCGGGCTCGGGTAGTCGAGCGGGTCGAACGGCGGCGTGATCTCGTCGCGCACGACGAACCGCGACGCGGCGGGTGGTGCGAGAACCGACCCGGCCAGCGCACCGACGAGCACCGCACCGAGCACCACCGCGGCTCCGCCGAGCAGGCGGCTGCGTCGGACTCCCGAGTCGGTCTCCACCCGGTCGCGGGCGAAGCGCGCCCGGCGCCAGGCCAGCCAGACGAGGGCGACCCCGGCGAACAGGACGCCGCGCACCCCGGCGAAGAACGCATCCCGCGTACCGAGCAGGATGGCCGCGAGCAGGAGGAGGGCCGGCCCGGCGAGCAGCACGGCCGCCCGCCCCGCCGACGGACGCCGCGCGCGCGGCAGCCAGCGCACGGCGAGGGTCACGGAGACCAGGGAGACCAGCCACCCGGCGACGTAGGGAACCACCGCGACGTAGGGAGGCGCTTCGAGCGGCGCCTGGAGGGTCACCGCGTCGGACCAGCCGAACACGGCGCCGATGACCAGCCCGGACAGACTGTCGAGCGATGGCAGCACCCCGTACAGCGCCTCGCCGGGAAGCGCGAGCGGTGTGCCGAACAGGAAGTAGGCGGCCAGTGCGATAACGGTCGTCAGCGGCCACGACAGTCGCAGCAGCCGGCCGAGCAGCGCGACTCCCCCGCCGACCACGATGCCGCCGATGGCGGCCTGAGCGAAGGCGTAGTGCCCGAACGCCGGCTCGAATCCGGCGACAGCGAGCAGGCTGAGGCCGGTGAGGACGGCGACGTCTATCCATGTCGTCCGGGGCAGCGAGTCGAACAGCGGGGTCGTCGCGGGTGCCGGTCGCGCGTCCCGCCGACGGCCCGAGCCGGTGCCCGTCGCCGCGCTCATCGGCCGGCCCGCTTCAGCAGGGACGGCAACTCGGGCAGAGCGGAGACGGTGATCAGCATCGAGCGCCCGAGCCGGGTGAGGCGCGGCTCGGCGGACTCGTCGACGCGGATCACGATGGTCTCGGTGTCGGCCGACCACAGGGCGGACGCGCCGCGCAGTTCCGCTGCGTCGACCTGCGAGCCGACCACCGTGACCGCCAGGCTCGGCGCGGGCAGCCTCAGGGTCGCCTGGCGCAGGAACTCGCGCAGGGTCGGGTGCACCCCATCCACCGATTGGATGCGGCAGGAGTCGTCGAGCAGAGCCGTCGGCGTCTCGACGCGCATCGGCCCGCGTTGCCACAGCGCGCGGATCTCGGTCTCCTCGCGGATGACCTGGCAGCCGACCGAGGCGAGGACGGAGACGCCCAGTTCGAACTCATCGTCGGAGGCGAAGTGCGAGCGTTCAGCATCGAACGCCAGAAGCAGCTGCGAGCGGCGGGTCTCCTGATACTGGCGGACCATCAGCTGCCCCGTGCGGGCAGAGGTACGCCAGTGCACGTTGCGGATGTCGTCGCCCGGCTCGTACGTCCGCAGCGCGTGGAACGCGAGGTCGCTGTCGGTGATGACCTTGGTGGTCTGCCCCTCGAGGTCACGGACGAGGCCGCGGGCGGTCGCGGCGAGCCGCACCGTCTTCGGATGGACGAACAGCTCGATCTGCTCGGTCCACTGGTTCGTTCGTCGCAGCAGACCCAGTTGGTCGCCACGCACGGACAGCGCTGGACCGGCCAGGATGAGCGCGCGCCGCTCGGTGGGGACGGCGAAGAGCTCCTCCGTCTCGGCCCCGGGGGCGAGTCGCGGGATCGTGAAGTCGGCCTGTCCCTCCCCGACGGGCAGCTCCATCCGTGTCGGCAGCACTGGCCGGGTTCCGCTGTTGGCGACGGTCAGCCGCCCGAGGGCGCGCCCGCCGGCGACGACACGCCGCGGGTTCAACTCGATTCCGACGCGGTACGTCGAGCGGCCGAAGACGAAGGCGGCCGCGATCACGAAGGCGGCGAGCAGCGTTGCGGCGATGTAGACGAACTCAGCCCACCCGAGCCAGACGGCCAGGGCGATCGACACCGCGGCGCTGGCGAGAACGATCCAGCCGAGGGTGCTGACCACGCCGACCACCGGCGCGATTCGACGACCGACGGCGCGCCCGAACGGTGCGACCCGCGAGGTCACCGCTCCGGCCGCGCGCGCGACCGCTCCCCCGACGAGCTCCGCCGCGATGCGCGCCTGGTCGGCGCCGGGCGCGCGACGACGCCGTCCGCGAGCGGGGCTGTCGGTGGTCATGGCTGCAGGATCCTGTCGGGTCGGCGTCAGAAGGGAGCGGCGGCAGCTCAGGCCGCGCGGTAGGCGGGCGGGGTGGCCGAGGCGACGGCCCGCTCGACGATGTCGGCCGCGCGCACCCCGGCGAACTCGGACTCGGGGTCGACGATGACGCGGTGCGCGAGCACCGGCTGGGCGAGATCGCGGATGTCGTCCGGTGTCACGAACGTGCGGCCGGCCGAGATCGCCCACGTCTTCGCCGCACGCGCCAGCGCCAGGGCGCCGCGGATGCTCACGCCGAGCGCAGCATCCTTATCGTCGCGCGTAGCGGTGACGATCTCGCTGAGGTATCCCATGACGCTGGCGTCGGTGTGCACTTCGGACGCCAGCTGGGCGAGCGTGGTGACGGAATCGGACGCGATGATCGGACGCACGGCCGACGCGCGCGACCGGTTGGAGGAGTCGAGCAGCAGGTCGACGGTCGTCGCGTGGTCCGGGTAGCCGAGCGAGGTCTTGATCAGGAAGCGGTCGAGCTGCGCCTCGGGGAGCGAGTACGTTCCGGCCTGCTCCACCGGGTTCTGCGTCGCGATCACGATGAACGGCGCGCCGACCGAATGGCCGACGCCGTCCACCGTCACGACGCCCTCTTCCATCACCTCGAGCAGTGCGGACTGCGTCTTGGGGCTCGCCCGGTTGATCTCATCCGCGAGCACCACCGACGCGAAGATCGGGCCGGGATGGAACTCGAACCGGCCGCTGGACTGGTCGTAGATCGTGACGCCTGTGACGTCGGACGGCAGCAGGTCCGGAGTGAACTGGATGCGCGACTGCGTGCCCTCGACCGTGTTGGCGAGCGCCTTGGCGAGCACCGTCTTGCCGGTGCCCGGCACGTCTTCGAGCAGCACGTGGCCGCCCGAGAGCATGGCCGTGACCACCAGGCGGATGCTGTGCTCCTTGCCGAGGATCGCCTTGTCGACGTTCGCCACCAATTGCGCGAACGCCCCGGCGAACCAGTCCGCCTGCTCCTGTGTCACTGCCACTGCTGCATCTCCTTACTTGGACCAGTCCTGAACACTGCTCTGCACGCCGTTCACGACCACGTATGCGCCCGGGTAGCCGCACCACGGGTCGAGGTCACTCCCCGGGTTGCCCCGGTAGTGGCCGTACCCGTTGCCATCGGTCGAGATGGACTTGTTGGACAACGTCCCTCCATTGCAGTGCACCTGCATGGAGAACGATCGATTCGCCGGGAAATTGTGGAGAGTCACGTCGTACGTGTAGCTGTGGACGAAACCGGGCTTCAGGTCGCCCTTGCTCAGGTCGATCGACGGCGAGGGCGGCGGCGGATCCTTGACCTCGACGCTGTTGGAGGTCGCGTGCGGTCCATCCTTGCCGCCCGCGTTCGACGCGTAGATCTCGAAGGAGTACGTTCCCGCGCCCTTGTTGTTCGCCTTCGCGCTCGTGCCCGTCGTGGTCTGCCACGAGCCGCCGTTGAGTCGATAGTGGTAGGTCGCCTGCCCGCCACCCGTGCCATTCGGGTCCGAGAGCGCGTTCCAGCTCATGGTCAGGTCGCTCGGGGCGTTCCCGCTGCTCTGCAGGGAGACACCGCTCACCTTCGTCGGCGTGCCGTACGGGGTGACCGGCGTGCTCCCGGCCGACCGTTCACTCCATCCGTCCGCGTTCTGCGCCCGCACGGTGAACGAGTACGACTTGCCGTTCGTCAGCCCGCCGATCGTCACATCCCCGACAGACGCCGTGTTCACCGTGTGCCCATTGCCGTCCGTCACCTCGTACTGCGTGATCGGCTTCCCGTTGTCCGCCGGCGCCTTGATCGAGACGGTCACCTTGCCGTCGCTCGCGCGCGGGTTGGACGGCGCGCTCGGCTTCGACGGGACGTCGTGGATGGTCACACGCAGCTGCCCGATGGCCGACGCGGTGCGCTTCGGATCCTTCGTCGCATCCTCGACGTGGTAGACCACGTTGACCGCACCGATCGCGGCTCCGGAGGACGCACTGACGCTGATCGACGACCCCGTGTGCGTGACCGTCACCCCGGCCGGCGCGCTCTGCGCGGTCGCGTCGGTGATGGTCAGCGGCTGCCCGGGGAACGGGTTCACCCACTGGGCGTCGCTCGACGCGCCGTCGACCGTCGCGGTCTGTCCGCGCTTGACCTCAGCCGTCTGCGGCGGGTTCTTCTGCGTGGCGACCGGCCTGCTCGAGCTCACCACCTGCACGTTGACGGTGCCCGAGATCGTGTGCGTCCCCGAGCTGATCGTCACCGCGATCGTCGCCGTCTCCCCCGCCTGCACGCCCAGTGGCGCGGAGAGGGTCAGCGTGGACCCGCTCAGGCCGGACTGGATCTTCGGGTTGGACGACGTGCCGCCCGAGTACGTCAGCTTGTTGAGGATCTCGGGATTGGGGTGGAAGCTCGACGCCCGCAGGTCGACCGAGAGCGGTGCCTCCCCCGGCTCGATCTTCTCGCTGGGCGACGTGAACGTCGGCGCGACGTCGGACTGGTCCGGCTCGCCGACCGTGATCGGGAGGACCAGCGTGGTCACGCGGTCCGAGCTCTGTCCGGCCTCTCGACCGTCGCTGACCTTGAAGGTGATGGCCGCGGGTCCCCGGTATCCCTTCGCGGCGGTGAACGTGAGCGTCTGCTCGTCGCCGTACGACGATCCACCCGAACTGTTGGTGGCGCTCACGCCCGAAGCTCCGGTGAGCTTGTAGTCGCGCCCGGAGGGGACGGTGAGGATGTCGGACAGCTTCCAGCTCTTCGACCCGTCGGCCTGCACGATCTGCTGCGGCAGGCCGTCCTTGAGCCGCGGCGGTGCCGTGGCGTCGCCCTTCGGCGGAACCACGATGAACGCGGTCCCCTTCAGCCCGGTGACGGTGTCGGTCAGCGAGTAGGCGATCGCGATCCGCTGCTCGCCGGGCTTCACCGTGATGGAGCCGTCCTGGCCCACCTCGGCGGCGGACGCGTTCGGTCCGGTGACCTCGACCTTCAGGTCGTCGACCAGTCCGGAGGGATTGGTCGCGCCCTGGAGCGCGTTCACCTTTACGCTCTGCTTGTTCGCCACCTCGTCCGGCTCCAGGACGTGGTCAACGGCGGTCGGCGGCACATCCTTCGCGTTCGGGGTCACCGTCACCTGGATGAACGCGCTGGCGACGCCGCCCTGGCCGTTGGTGATCTGGTAGCGGACGACGAACGAGCCCTCCTCCTTGGGCGCCGTGACGAGCACGATCTTGCCGTGCACGGACGCCTTGAGACCCTCGTCCACCTGCAGCAGCTTCTTCTGCAGGGCGATCGCGTACCCGTTCGGGTCGGAGTCGTTGTCGAGCACCGGGACGGCGATGGTCCGGCCGGGCTTCACCTGCACCGGATCGTTGACCGCGATCGGCGGCCGTACCTGGTCCGGGCGAGGGATGACGGCGATCGACACCGTGCCGGTGGCCGTCTTCCCGTAGGTGTCCTTCACCTGGTACGTGAAGGTGTCGGTGCCCGCGGAGTCCGGGTACGCCTGGTATGTGAACGAGCGGCTGGTGGAGTCGGAGATCCGCCCGAGGGTGGGCTGCGTCGCGAGCCCCGAGAGCGAGACGGAGTCGCCGTCCGGGTCGATGCCGTCGAGCGGCACCTCCACCGGCACCGACGAGCCCGCGAAGGCGCGTACGGTGAGCGGCTGCGGCTGCGGCGCACGGTCGGAGCCCTTGTCGGGGGCGCCGACGACGAAGGTGACGGTCGCCTGCGCCTTCTGGCCGTACTTGTCAGTGATCCCGTAGACCACGTTGTACTGGCCCGGCGTGGTCGGTGCCTGGTAGCGGACGGTCTCGCCGCTGACGAACGCGGTCGCGCCCTGACCGGCACCGCTCGCGTCGCGCAGCTGCGTGTCGAGGGTGAACGGTGCGTTGTCCGGCGAGTAGTCGTTGTCCATGACGGGAACGGTCGCGACGTCGCCGGCGCGGACCGGCACCTGATCGTCGACGGCCACCGGCGGCTGGTGCTGCACGAGCGGCGGGACGGGCACGACGGTGATGCCGGCGGTCGCCTCGTTGATCCCATCCGAGACGACGTAGGACAGTTGCACCTGCTGGGTGAGGACGGTCGGCGCCGTGATCTTGACCACGGCGTTGTCGAGCACCTCCACGTTGAGGTCCTCCGCGCCCTTGCCGACCGACACCGAGCGCACGGCGAGCACCCGGCCGGACGGTGACACGTCGTTCTCGAGGACGGCGACGGACGTCGGTTCGCCGGGCCGGACGTACGCCTTGTCGGTGACGGCGATCGGCGGAGCCTCGCTCGCACCCTGCGGCGCGATGTCGACGCGCGCGAGTCCCGTCGTCGTCTTGGGCCCCGCCCCGAGCGTGTAGACGAGGTAGTACTCCCCCGGCGCGTTGCTGCGGACCGTGATCGTGCCGCGGGTGCTGTCCGCGGTGACCTGGGCGCCGCTGCCGCCGTCGAGGCCCGCGCCGACCAGCGACAGGGGTTCACCCGACGGCGACTGGTCGTTGTCGAGGGGATGCAGCACGACCGGACGGCCGGTGAACCCGTCGGCGAAGTCCGTCACGGCGACCGGGTCGAGCGTTCCTGCGGGCTTCACCGTCACGATCAGGCTGCCCGTGGCCGACGCGCGCCCGTCGGAGATGGTGACGCGCACCTCCTTGGAGCCCGCCTGACCGGTCTTGCTGGTGAAGGTGACGTCGCCGTTGGGCTTGAACCGCACGTCGTCCTCGGTGGTCGCGGACGCGGCGACCAGGCTCAGGTCGTCGCCGTCCGGGTCCGTCCAGTCATTGAGCACGTTGTAGGTGACCGACTGCCCGACCTCGGTCTGGGCGGTGCTCGACCGTGTGGATGCAGGAGCCTCGTTCACGGCGGGCTGCTTGAGCGTGGCATCCACCTGAGCGGATGACGTTCCGCCGCGGCCGTCGTCGACCGAGTAGCGGAAGGAGATCGTGCCGCTGAGGCCGTCCTTCGGCGTGAACTGGATGGCGCGGCCGCCCTCGACGAGCTGAAGCACGCCCTGATCCACCGGGATCGCCGAGACGTCCGAGATCGTCAGGACGTCGCCGTCCGGATCGGTGTCGTTCGTGAGCACATGCAGCACCGTCGACCGCCCCGGGCGCACGCCGTAGGTGTCGTTCACGGCGATGGGCGGCCGGTTCTGGTCGGTCCGCTGCGCCAGAGTGTCGGCGAAGGACTGCACGACCGGCTTCTCCTCGCCGGTCTCGCCCTGCACGGTGGTGTCGTTCGGCTTCAGTTGAGCCCAGTTCTGCACCAGACGCATGTTGGAGGAGACGACCCACGCGTTGCCGTCGCGCAGGTTGTTCAGCGCGATGACGCCGTGGTTGACCCGGAACTCGAGGTCGTCGCCCGCGACCGGCTGGTCGATGTCGATGCCGACCGGTTTCTTGCCGTCGCAGGCGTAGAGATAGCGGCCGGAGCCGGACCATGCGCCGTACGAGCAGGTCCCGAGACGCACGGGGGCCGACACCGCGTCGGCACCGCCCTTGGAGGTCGCGCCGGCGGGGCTCGCGGTGACGGTCCCGCCGCCGAGCGGGACGCTGAGGAGGCTGTTCGCGGTCGCCACGACGGCGGCGCGGTCGTCTGGCCCGGGCTGCTGGAGCCTGAGACCCTTCGCGGGGAGGTCGACCGTGGTTCCGCCGCCGGTGATCATCCGGTTGCGCTGTGTGTCGAGCACGACCGCCTGGTCGCCGACGGCGCTCACCTGGAACGCGCCAGGCACCGCGAAGTCGCGGGTCTGCGGCTTCGCGCCCGGCCCGTCCACCGTGATCAGCCGCTTGCCCTTCGGCGCGACCACGAACGTCGTGCCCGACTTCGCGACGGCGAGCTTCGCGCCGGCTCCCGCCTTCACGACCGGCTTGGTCTTGGACTTGTCGAAGTCGAGACGGCCGGATGCATCCAGCACCCAGAGGTTGCCGTTCGGCGCCAGCACGGAGAGCGTCGTGCCGCCGTAGCCGACCTGCGAGTCCTCCGGAACCTGGATGCGCCCACCGAGCGAGACGAAGGCCGGGTCGATCTTGTCCACCGTGCCGTGCGGAAGGTCGGTGAGGAAGTACGCGGAGCCGTCCTGCAGGACGTCGAGGTCGGCGCTCGCGCCGGTGACGGCGGCATCCAGCTCGTCGATCTGATGGTTGAGCCGGCCGCCGAGCAGCTTCTCGCCGTTGGTGACCCAGACGTCGCGGGTGTCGAGCTCGACCGCGTTGACGGGGAAGCCCTTGTGGAGGACGGCGATCGTCAGCGGGACCCCGGCGACCACGGCGACTGCGGTGATGACGGCGGCGGTCTTCCGCTGCCGGAACCACGCACTCACTGAAACCAAGACTCTGCAATCCCTCGGGCCGGAAAACGCGTCTACGCTAACACGACCCCCCGACGCGTCCGGAATGGGGAGCACTCCCCATGCACACCGGGCCGATCCCGCCGGGCCACGCGGGAAGCGCCTCAGTCGTCGGTGCCACGGTCCTCCCCGGATGCCGTCCGGTCAAGTGCGGCCTGGGCATCGGTGTCGTCGTGCTGGTCGAGCAGCGGTAGGTCTTCGACGCCGACCAGACGCGTCGTCACCGCGTACTCGACGAGCCGCGCCCGGCGGTTCGTCGCGAGCTTGCCGCGGCCGCCGCGCAGCCCGGCGACGCCGAGTTTGTCGAGCTTGTCGCAGACGTTGTCGAGCTTGCGGTTGAAGGTCGTCATGCTCCAGCCCAGGCGCTCGGCCGCCTCGGCGGAGGTCGGGATGGTGCCGCGGCCGGGAACGGTCTGCGTCAGGACTCCCTCGGCGAGAGCGACGATCAGTTGGCGCTGGCTGGTGGTCAGCGTCACCGGGAGGACGGTGGTGGAGCCGGCCGCCGCATCCACCTGGACCGCCGTGTTGAAGTAGTCCTCGTCGCTCGAGATGGTGAAGTCGTACGTCGTCGCACCCGCGCTGAACATCACGTGCATCGTCTGGAAGACGATCGGCAGCTTCGCTCCCGGTGCGAGCCAGGCCTGCATCGTTCCCGTCGCATCGGTGACCGTCGCGGTCAGCAGCGTGCCGACGTTGCTCAGCCACCACATCCCGTAATCGTGCCCGACGGTGAGGAAGCGGCGGTGCAGGTACGGGTTGTCGTCGATGGTGAGCTCGGCCTCGCGGCCGATCCCGAACTCTGTACCCGGCTCGACGCTGTAGAGCTCGCCGCAGAACTCGACCGTGAGCGGCTTCGCGGCGGTCACGGCGTGCACGCCTTCAGCTGCTCGGAGGTGCGGCCGGCGCGGACCGTCGCGACATCGATGCACACCGGGACGCCTGGCGTCAGATTCGTGAGGGTGACCTTCCGCTCCGCCGTGACGGACGGCCCGTTGGTCGTGCCCTCCTGCTGCCAGGTGAATTGGTCGTCCTTCTGCGCGTCCGCCGTCTTCCAGGTGAAGGTGGCGCTGGCGCCGTCCGGGGCGCGGACGGCCGAGACCAGCACTGGCGGCGGCACGACGGTGACAGCGATGCTGCCGCCGTCGCTCGGCTGCGCTCCGGGGCCGGTGGATGCGGAGGGAGCGGCGACGAGGTTGGCCACGACGGCCGCCGCGACCGCCAGGACGACGACCGCTGCGGCGCCGACGCCGATCCACGTGAGGAGGCGTCGACGCGGGTCGCGCGGACCAGTTGATGCGTCCTGGCCGGATGCGTCCTCCGCCCCGGACCGCGCCGTCCCGTCGCCCTCTTCGGCGGCCGGGCGCGATCGGAGGATGGTGTGCTCCTGCACGGGCTCGGCCGACGGGTTGTCGTCGGTCGTGGCGGAGCGCGCGGGCGGCTGCGCCGAGATGGGAACGACCCCGCGGATGCGGGTGGGCTCGGGCTCGGGCGCCGCGGGCGCGGCAGGGGCGGGCGGGCGCTCGGCAGAGGGCGCGTCGACCGTATTCGGCGCGGGCGCCGGCTGCTGCGCCCGGATCGTGGCCACCGACCGCGCGCGGGTCTCCTGCTCCCCGCCGTCCGCGGACGGTCCCGGCCGAGCATCGCCCACGCTGAGGTTCGGCACGTCGATGCTGGTCGGCGCGAGGCCGAGCTCCAGCTCGACGCGCTGCAGTGCCCGGGCGAAGTCGACGGCCGTCTGGTAGCGGTCCTCCCGGCGGGTCGCCATGCCCCGCCGCAGGACGGAGGCGAGCGACGCCGGCACATCCGGCCGGTCGAGCGGCGTGATCATCCCGCGCTCGATGCGCCCCATCAGGTCGAGGGTGCCGTTGGAGCGCCCGGGGACCTCGAACGGCGTCCGCCCGGCGAGGAGGGTGTGCACGGTCGCGGCGAGCGAGAAGATGTCGCTGCGCACATCCGGATCCGGGTCGTCCGAGAACATCTCCGGCGGCGACCACGGCACACTGAGACCGACGCTGCGGCTGCCGGAGGTCGCGGTGTCCGACGGCGAACTCCGCAGTTCGGACAGCGTCGTGGTGTGCACCGGCAGCTCCTCCAGCGCGGAGGCGATGCCGAAGTCGGTGAGCGCCGGCCAGCCGAGCGCGTTGGTGAGCACGTTCGCGGGCTTGATGTCGCGATGCAGGATGCCCGCCGCGTGGGCGGTCGCGACCGCGCTGGACAGCCGGACGCCGGTGCGCAGGGCGTCCTCGACGCCGATCCGCTCCCGCTTCAGCCGGTCGGCCAGCGACGGCCCCGAGCAGTACTCCATGACCAGGAAGGGGCGGTCGTCTCCGGCCACGCCCGCGTGGAAGATCGTGACGATGTAGGGATGCGCGGAGAGCCGGGCCATGACGTTCGCCTCGGCGACGAAGCGCGCGCGCGCCGACTCGTCCACGCCATCCGTCAGCAGCACCTTCACGGCGACGCTGCGCTTCGGCAGCTGCTGCTCGTAGAGGAAGACGTCCGAGAAGCCACCGGATCCGAGCAGGCGGATGAAGTGGAAGCCGTCGAGCTCGGGCGGCTGCGAGGCCATGCGCCTCATCCGGCTGCCTCGACGGTCAGCGTCGCCCCGCTGCCCAGGTCGATCACGGTCCCGAGGACGACCGTTGTCGGCTCGCCGCTGCGAAGCTTCTGCGGCGTCTTGCCGGGCAGGACGATCATGGTGCCGTTGCGCGAGTGCAGGTCGGTGACGACGACACTGTCGCCCTCGACCGCGACGGCGACATGGGAGCGCGAGATGTCGTCCTCGGCGGTGGTCAGCGTGACGGGACGTGCGCCGCGGAGTGCTGGCACGGCCGACACGCTCGGTGCGCGGCCGACGACGACCGGCGCCGACAGCGGCTCCCGGCGGCCGTCGGACAGCAGCACCGCGAACGTCTGCGGCGCGGGCTCGCGCGCAGGCTCCTGCTCGGTCTCCGTGGGTCGCGCACGCTGCGGCAGGTCGCCGCTCATGACGGTTAGCCCGTCGTGATCGCCCGCGAGGCGGCCGGCGGCCGGCGGGAAGGAGTCGGTGATGAAGCCGGGGAGGTCGATCTTCGGCGGGGCCGCGTCCTCCTCCTCCGGGCGGACGGCCGCGTCCTCGACGCTCCGCACCATCGTCGCCCCGAAGAGGTGGTCGTAGCCGGGCGCCTCGGACGGCTGCGCGGGCGCCGGGGCTGCGTCGGCGGACGGGACGTCGGTGAAGGTCGCCTCGGGGACGCGTGTATGCGGGTCGGGCTCGGCCGGCGCTTGCTCCGCGGGCGCGGGCTCGAACGCCTCGACGGCCGGTCCGGCGATCACCGGCTCAGGATCGACCTGCTCGGTGGATGCCGATTCGGAGCCGGCCGCGCCAGTGTCCACAGCCAGCGCGTCCACCGGTCCGGTCTCGCGCTCGCGACGCGGCGGGGCCGCGACGGTCGCGCCGACATCCTCCGTCTGCTCCGCGGCGGACCAGACCACACCGCCGGACCGCACGACGCCCTCCACGAGCGGGAGCGTCTCCCCCGCGGCGGCGCCCAGCGTCACGGCGGTCGCGTCGGTCAGCTGCGTCTCGACCCACGACGACACCCCGGAGGCCCGCACGGTGCGCTCGGGTCCGCCGTCCGCGATGGTCGCGCTGGCCGTACCCCGCACCGCCAGCAGCACCGGACCGGTGGATGCGTCCAGCAACGCGAAGGACGGCGTGCGGCTCAGCCCACCGGCGACCAGCGCATCCAGTGTCTCGGCGAAGCCCGCTCGGACCGCCTCGAAGAGCGCCCGCAGCCGCGCAGGGTCGGACTCGGCCACCAGCAGTGCCCGCGCACCCCCCGCGACGACCGCCCACTCCCCGGCTGCCGCCTGCTGCACTTCGAACACGGACGACCTACTCCCTCGGCTGCGTGTCTTCGAACTCCCGACCGCTGCCGTCGGCGCGTTCGCGCGTGTCGACGGGGGCCGGGGCGTCTTCCCCGGTCACCGATTCAACCACGATCACGGTGATGTTGTCGTGGCCACCGGCCTCGTTCGCCGCATCCACCAATGCGGACGCCGGGTCGGACGGCCCCTGCGCGAGGATCTCGGCGATCCGCTGATCGCTGAGCTCGCGCGTCAGTCCGTCGGAGCAGATCAGGAAGATCTGGCGGCCGGTCTCGGCGACGAGCCCGCTGTCCGTGTCCACGAAATCCTCGGCCCCGAGCGCGCGGGTGATGACGTTGCGCTCCGGGTGCACCGCCGCCTGCGCCTCGGTGATGAGGCCGGCATCCACCAGCTCCTGGACGGCGGAGTGGTCGACGGTCAGCTGCCGCAGCTGCCTGCCGTCCCACGCGTAGACGCGCGAGTCGCCGACGTTGACGACCATCCACTGCTCGGCCGCCAGCTCGGGCACGCGGACGCGGACGATCCCGGCGAGCGTGGTGCCCGCCACCGCAGCACCCGACTCATCGGCGCCCGAGAGCGACCGAACGGCGGCGTTCGCCTCGTCGATGGCGCGGATCACCTCGTCCGGTGTCGGCCGAGAGCCCGGCTGCAGCGTGCGCGCGAGGCTCTCCACGGCCGTCCGGCTGGCCAGGTCGCCGCGCGCGTGACCGCCCATGCCGTCGGCCACGACGAACACCGGATCCTGCGCCAGAGCGCTGTCCTCGTTGACGTGCCGGACCGCACCCGTGTCGCTGCGGACGGTCACGCCGACGAGAGAGCTCATGTGCGGGGGTCCTCCTGCGTGCCGTCGGCGACCGTTTCCTCGGCCTCGTCCTCGTCGGATTCGTCACCGTGAATGGCCTCGGCGACGCTGGTGCCGCTCATCCGCAGCTTCACCAGACTTGCAATCGTAGCGACAACCATGGCGCCGACGATCACCAGCAGCGAGGTCCAGGTGCTGATGTCGGGCGCCCACTCGATGTGCTCGCCGCCGTTGATGAACGGCAGCTCGTTCTCGTGCATGGCGTGGAACACCAGCTTCACACCGATGAAGGCGAGGATGAACGCGATCCCGTACTTGAGGTACACCAGCTTGTCGAGCAGGTGCCCGAGCAGGAAGTACAGCTGCCGGAGGCCCATCAGCGCGAACACGTTCGCCGTGAACACGATGAACGGGCTCTGGGTGATGCCGAAGATGGCGGGGATGGAGTCGAGGGCGAACAGCAGGTCGGTGGTGCCCAGGGCGATGAACACGATGATCAGCGGCGTGAACATCCGTCTGCCGTCCACCACCGTGCGCAGCTTGTTGCCGTTGTACTGGGTCGACACCTTCAGGTGCTTGCGGGCGAACTTGATGAACCAGGAGTCCTCCGCGCCCTCGTCGTCGTGCTTGCCGAAGGCCTGGTTGAACGCCGTCCACAGCAGGAACGCGCCGAACAGGTAGAAGATCGCGCTGAAGCTGGCGATCAGACCGGCCCCGAGCAGGATGAACACCCCGCGGAAGATCAGCGCCAGGATGATGCCCACCATCAGCACTTCCTGCTGATACTTCCTCGGCACCGCGAACCGGCCCATGATGATCACGAACACGAACAGGTTGTCGATGCTGAGGCTGTACTCCGTCAACCACCCGGCGAGGAACTGCCCGGCGTGCTCCGCATCCCCCACCACCAGCATCAGCAGGGCGAAGATCAGCGCCAGCGCCACGTAGAAGGCGACCCAGAGGGCGGACTCGCGCGGGCTCGGGATGTGCGGCCTCTTGAAGATGATCAGGAGGTCGAAGGCGAGGATCAGCAGGAGGACGACGAAGGAGCCGATCTCGAACCAGAGGGGAAGCGCGGTGTGCAACGGGGGACCTTTCGGAGGGCGCGGAAAAACACCGAAAGTCTCTCCTGCACCTCGTGGGTGCCGCTGTGCCCGGGTCCGCTGCCTCGCAGACCGTGTTGACGTGCACAGCGCCGACCGGGCACAGGTTCTCACCTGCCGCCGAGCCGTCCGGGATACTCCCCTTCGCTTCGGACATCCTAGTGCCGTCGGAGGTCCGGCGTAGGGTGCGGACGTGGAGCGGGTGGCATTCGACAGCACGGTGATCGCGACGGCGGGCTACGACCCGTCCGTGCGGACGCTCGAGGTCGAGTTCGTGTCCGGCGAGGTGTACCGCTACTTCCTCGTGCCCGCGCGGGTGTGGCGTGAGCTGCGCGGCGCCGAGTCGGCGGGCTCCTACTTCAACGCCGCAGTGCGCGACCACTACCCGGAGGAGTGGATGCCGGGCGGCGCGAAGGACTGACCGGCACGGCTCCCGGTCCCCTGCGAACCCGGATAGGCTCGGGATGCGGAGACGGCCCAGTGACGCCGGAGAGGGGCCGTTCCTCACACCGAGATGGGACCCGGGATGCTGCAACCGACCGAAGCTGTCGACGTCCGACGTCGCAACAGCGTTCGCGAGTCCGGTGATCCGTCCGGCCGCCCGATCGTCTTCGCGCACGGCTTCGGCTGCAGCCAGGAGATGTGGCGGCGGGTGGTCCCGCATTTCGAGTCCGACTTCCGGGTGATCGTCTTCGACCACGTCGGCGCGGGCGACTCCGATGTGAGCGCCTACGACCGGGCCAAGTACGACTCGCTTCACGGCTACGCCGACGACGTGCTCGAGATCTTCGAGGCCCTCGACCTCCGCGACGCCGTCTTCGTCGGCCACTCCGTCAGCGCGATGATCGGCGTGCTGGCCGCCAACCGCTCCCCCGAACGTTTCGGGCGCCTGGTGCTCGTCGGTCCGTCGCCGCGCTACATCGACGAGGGCGACTATGTGGGCGGTTTCACGCGTTCCGACATCGATGGCCTGCTCGACACCCTCGACGACAACTATCTGGGGTGGTCGGAGGCGATCGCGCCCGTCATCGCCGGCAACCCCGACCGACCGGAGCTCGGCGCGGAACTGACCGCGAGCTTCTGCCGGACCGATCCGGCGATCGCCGGCCACTTCGCCCGCGTCACCTTCCTCTCCGACAACCGCGCCGACCTCCCCGACGTGACCGTGCCGACCGTCGTGCTCCAGTGCGCGGAGGACGCGATCGCCCCCGGCCCGGTCGGGCGCTACGTTCACGAGCGAATCCCCGGCAGCGTGTTCGTCCAGCTGAACGCCACCGGCCACTGCCCGAACCTGTCCGGTCCCGATGAGCTGGCCGCGGCCATCCGGAGCTCGCTGGCATGACGGCGGAGGAGATCACGTCCGAGGGACCCGCCGCGGATGCGCTCTACGACCGCGCGCCCTGCGGTCTCGTCACGCTGACCGAGGGCGGCCGCATCCTGCGCGTCAACGCCACCTTCGCCGCGTGGACCGGTCGCCCGGCCGACGAACTCGTCGGGGCGCCTCTCACCGATCTGCTCGAGCCGGGAGCGCGGATCTTCTACGAGACCCGCTTCCTCCCCGTCCTCCATCTCCAGGGTGAGGTGCGTGAGGTCGCCCTGTCGTTGCGCACGACCCACGACGACGCCCTGCCCGTACTCGTCAACGCAGTGGTCGACGAGGCCGAGGCCGGCCCGCTCATCCATGTCGCCGTCTTCGACGCCAGTCGCCGCCAGGACTACGAGCGCCAGCTGCTCGCCGCCCGCCGCATCGCGGAGGGGTCGGAGGCGCGCACCCGCGTGCTCCAGAACGCGACCACCGCCTTCGGCGAGAGCGACACCGTGGAGATGCTGGCGCAGGCTCTGGCGGAGAGCGCGCAGCAGGGTCTGGGCGCGATGGCGGCCGCCGTCTTCCTCGACGACCACGAACCGCATCTGGTCGGAGGGACGGTCCCGCTGGATGCCGCTCTGCTGCCCGGCGGACTGCCTGCGCTCGGCGCGGTCGGACCCGCGCTCGCGACCTGGTCCGTGCGGGATGAGCTGGCGCACCCGGACGTGGCGACCGCCCTCCGCGCAGCGCGCCTCGACTCCATGCTGACCGCTCCCCTCGTGCACGCGGGCGCGGCGATCGGGACGCTGGCCTGCTACTTCTCGCGGCCGCCGGAGCTCGACGAGCATGCGGTCGAGCTGCTCGGCTCGCTGTGCCGTCAGGCGGCGCAGACCGTCGCCCGCCTGACGCTGCAGGCGCAGCTGGCCGCGATCGCCCTGCACGACCCGCTGACCGGGCTCGCCAACCGGGTGCTGCTCCGCAGCCACATCACGGCGAGTGTCGCCTCGGCGATGGAACGGCAGGAGCCGCTCGCCCTGATCTTCGTGGACCTGGACGACTTCAAGTCCGTCAACGACGAACTCGACCACACCGCCGGCGACACCGTCCTCAAGCTGATCGCCGCGCGCCTCGTCTCCGCGGTCCGCGGCGACGACCTGGTGTGCCGGTACGGCGGCGACGAATTCATCATCGTCTGCCAGAACACGGACCACGAGCGCGCCTCCGCGATCGCCGAGCGCATCCGCGTCGCGGTCAAGCAGCCCCTCCACGACGACGGCTGGCAGCGCGTCATCACCGCCAGCGTCGGCGTGACCGTGCATGCGGCGGGACCCGCTCGCGTCCTGAGCGGCCCGGAGCTGCTGCGCGTCGCCGACAAGGCGATGTACCGGTCGAAGGATCGCGGCAAGGACCAGGTCAGCGTCATCACGCTGTAGGTCACCGGCTGTTACACTTATCGGAAACGATAAGGAGGCCGGATGTCGATCGCAGAGATCGCCGGATCGGTGCGGCGCGCGCGGAGGATCCCGCAGACAGTCGTCGCATCGCGAACCGGTGAGGCCGCCTCCAACCTGTCGGTCATCGAGAACGGCCGCCGCTCCCCGCGCGCCGACAAGCTCGACAGCATCCTGCGCGCGTCGGATGCTCGGCTGGCCGCTATCCCGACCATCCGTCCCGGTGCGCTCGAGTCGAGTGCAGCCATCCGCCGCGAACTGCTGGGGTCGGACGCTTCCGCCGCGTTCCGCGCCTGGCTCACCTACAACGACGCTCTCGCTGCCGAGGATGCCGTCAATCGCGTCGTTCTCGCCGCGTTTCCTCCCGAACCGACCGGCAGCAGCCTGTTCGACGCGGCCCTTGCCGCGATAACCGAGTATCGCCTGTCAGAGACGCGGTCACCGATCCCGCCCTGGGTCGCAGAGGCGCCCACGCTCGATGAGCCGACCATCTTCGCCGGCTCGCGCTACGTGACTCACGTAGCTGCGGAAGAGGTTCCCGACGCATTCCTGCGCCGAGGCGTGTTGATTCCCGAAGCCACCCTGCGGAGCGTGTGACGTGAACTCTCTCGGTCGCGAGGACATCATCGTCGGGTTGCGCCAGGTCGTTCATGAGCTCCACGCCCGAGGAGCGCGCGCGACGATCAGGATCGTCGGCGGAGCTGCGATCATGTTGCGCTACTTCGAGGACCGTCGGATCACCCCCGATGTGGACGCGTCGATCAGCACGGACATCGATCTCGAAGAGATCGTCCGCACGATCGGAAACGCCCACGGCTGGCCGCTCGACTGGCTGAACACCGCTGCGGCAGGATTCATCCCTTTCGCCGGCGAGAATCACTGGGAGGCCATCCACGATGACGACACGGTCTCCGTGTGGGTGGCCACACCTCCGTGCCTGCTCGCGATGAAGCTGAAGGCGGCGTGACGAGGTCGTGACGACGATGATGTGGCGGTGCTCCTCGCGTACCTCGACATCGACACGATCGACGAAGCGGAGGCGGTGTTCGAGTCGCAGTACCCCGGTGAGCTTCCGCCGCAGCGCGCGTACGACATGCTCGCCGATATCCTCCGGATCGGGGTCCCCGAGATTCAGAGGCCTCCGGCGGTCGACCTGCGGTAGCCGTCGAGTCACCGGTCCATGCGTGGGAAGCTCCCGACGGCCCGGTTTGACCCAAGAAAAAAGCCCGGACGCCAGTCAGTGACTGGCATCCGGGCTGTTGGTGACCCCAGCGGGATTTGAACCCGCGTTACCGCCGTGAGAGGGCGACGTCCTAGGCCGCTAGACGATGGGGCCGTCTGGCAACTAGAAGATCATGCCACAGATGGGCGTGCTGTGCCAAAACGGGGACGGCGTCCCGGGCGCGTCGCTCAGGCGAGCACGCGGAGCGCGCCGGCGGCGACCGAGACCTCGATGGGGAGGGGTCCGATCCGCTCGCCGTCCGCGTAGGCGACGACGCCCTCCGCCTCGATCCGGACGGACGAGACGCGCAGGATGCTGACCTCCGGAAGGCCGGTGTGCTCGCCGCGGAAGACCTTCGGAAACATGCGGAGGAAGCGCACGCGCGACATCGGCCCGACGACGAAGAGGTCGAGGAGGCCGTCGGAGAGGTCCGCGTCCGGGACGATGCGCATCCCGCCGCCGAGCGACCGGTTGTTGGCGACCGAGACGAGCATGGCATCCACGTCGATCGTCCGGCCGTCGGCGTGGATGCGGTACGGCCGCGGTGTCAGCGTCGCCAGTTCGCGCAGCAGCGCGATGATGTACCGGCTGCGACCCCGCGGTCGCGACATCAGGTTGGCCCGCTCGTTGACGGTCGCGTCGAAACCGGCAGAGACGACGCAGCCGAACCACGTGGTCAGTTCGCCGTGACGGATCGTCCCCGCGTCGATCGTCCGCGGCTCGCGCTGCAGCGCATCCAGCAGCCGGTCGATGGCCGCCTCGGTGTCGTCGATCGGGATGCCGAGGCCGTCGGCGAGGTCGTTGCCGGTGCCGCTGGGGACGATGCCGAGCGGAGTGCCCGTGTTCGCGACGAGGTCGATGCCGAGGTTGGCCATCCCGTCGCCGCCGACCACGACGAGCGCGTCGGCGCCGTCCGCCAGCGCTCGGGCGGTCTCGCGACGGAGCAGCTCGATGTTCGCCTCCCCCATCGCGACGACGCGGTGACCGGCGTCGCGCAGACGCTCGATGACACGCGGGCCGACCTCGCGGCGATGGCCGAAGGACGCCATGGGGTTGACCGCGACGACCACGGCCCGCGGGAGTGCGGTCACGGTCCCGATGATGACACAGGGGCCGCCCCGTCTGCCGAAGGCGGGGCGCCGGTGCGTCGGAGCAGACGGCCGGCCGTCAGAGGCGGACGCGGCGCAGCAACTGGGCGTTGATCGCGACGACGATCGTCGAGAGCGACATGAGCACCGCGCCGAACGCCGGCGACACCACGATGCCGACCCCGATCGCGACACCGGCCGCAAGCGGGAGGGCGATGACGTTGTAGCCGGTCGCCCAGGCGAGGTTCTGCAGCATCTTCCGGTAGGTCGCGGCGGAGAGTGTGATCACCTTCGCGACGCCACGCGGATCGCTGGAGGCGAGGACGACGCCGGCCGACTCGATGGCCACGTCCGTCCCGGCGCCGATCGCGATCCCGACGTCCGCCTGCGCGAGGGCCGGCGCGTCGTTGACGCCGTCACCGACCATGGCCACGCGGGAGCCGTCCGCCTGGAGCCGTGCCACCGTCCCGGACTTGTCCCCGGGCAGGACCTCGGCGAACACCTCGTCGATGCCCAGCTGGGCGGCGACCGCGTCGGCCACGGCCTGCGCGTCGCCGGTCAGCATGGCGACGCGGACACCGCGATCCCGCAGCGACCGGACGGCCTCCCGCGACTCCGGTCGGACGACATCGGCGAGAGCGATCATGCCGGCGACGTGGTCGCCGCGCAGAACGTAGACGACGGTCTGCCCCTCGGTGGAGGCTCGATCGGCGGCCGTGCGGACGGCATCTCCCGGGGTCAGGCCGCCCTCGGTCAGCAGCCGGGGCGCGCCGACGGCGACCCGCTCGCCGTCGACGGTCGCGGCGGCTCCGCGGCCCCCCAGAGCCTCGAACCCGGACACCGGTGCGATCGTCAGGCCGCGCCGGCGCGACTCGCGGACGATGGCAGCGCCGATCGGGTGCTCCGCCGGCGCCTCCACGGACGCGGCGAGCGCCAGCAGGGCGTCGACGTCGCCGTCGTCGGCGACCACTGCGGCCACGCCCTGGCGGCCCTCGGTGAGCGTCCCGGTCTTGTCGAACAGCACGACGTCAACGCGGCGGGCGTCCTCCATGGCGTGCCGGTCGCGGATCAGCAGCCCGTTGCGAGCGCCGATGGCGGTGGAGATCTGGGCGACCAGCGGGATGGCGAGGCCGAGCGCGTGCGGGCAGGCGATGATGAGCACGGTCACGACCCGCTCGAGAATGAACGCGGGGTCGCCCGGCCGCAGCAGCGTCCACACGATCAGGGTGACGGTGGCGACGGCGAGCGCGACGTAGAAAAGCCACGCCGCCGCGCGGTCTGCGAGAACCTGGGTTCCGGACTTGCTTGCCTGCGCATCCGCGACGAGCTTCATGATGCCGGCGAGCGCGGTGTCGCCGCCCGTGCGCCCGACCCGGACGACGAGCGAACCGCTTCCGGAGATGCTTCCGGCGACGACCTGCTCCCCCGGCCCGCGTGTCACCGGCTTCGACTCCCCGGTGAGGAGGGACTCATCCAGATCGCTCCGGCCGTCGACGATCTCGCCGTCGGCAGGCACGGCCGCACCGGGGCGCACGCGCACCAGCTCCCCCACGCGCAGCTCGGAGACCGGCACGGAGACGGGCTCGGCGTGGATGTCGGACACCCGCTCGGCCGTGTCGGGCAGGAGCTTGGCGAGCTCGCCGAGCGCGTCCTGCGCGCCCATGACGGCGGACATCTCGATCCAGTGGCCGAGCAGCATGATCAGGATGAGGGTGGCGAGCTCCCACCAGAAGTCCATGCCCGGGAGGCCCAGGGTCACGGCGACGCTGTAGCCGAAGGCGACCACGATGGCGAGCGAGATGAGGGTCATCATGCCCGGCTGCTTGGCTCTCAGCTCGTCCACGGCGCCGCGCAGGAAGACGAGCCCGCCGTAGAAGAAGATGATGACGCCGAAGACCGCGGGGATGTACTGGCTGCCGGGGAATCGTGGCCCGTCGAGCCCGAGGATCTCCTGCAGACCCTGCGAGAAGACGAGGGTCGGGATGGTGAAGACCAGCGTCAACCAGAACTTCCGCTTGAAGATCGCGGGGTCGTGGCCCGCGTGACCGGAGTGGTCGTGCCCGGAGTGGTCGTGCGCCGCGTGATCGTGCTCCGCGTGACCGGAGTGGTCGTGCGCAGCGTGATCGTGCTCGTGATCGTGTCCGGCGTCGTCGTGGACCGTCGTGTGCTCGTTCTTCTCGTCCATGTCACTCGCAACAGTACCCCCTAGGGGTATATTCCTCAATCGTGTCGTCCTTGCATGCGCATCCCATCCGGTATTTCCTGGGAACCATGAGACTCACCAAGTTCGAGCACGCCGGCCTCCTCCTCGAGCAGGACGGACAGAAGCTGTTCGTCGACCCGGGCAGCTTCACCTCTCCCCTCACCGACACCGCGAACGCCGTCGCCGTGGTCATCACCCACGAGCACCCCGACCACTGGACCCCGGAGCAGCTGAATCGCGTTCTCGACCTCTCCCCCGACGTGACGATCTTCGGCCCGGAAGGCGTGGCCGCCGCAGCCTCAGACTTCGACATCACGGTGGTCCACCCGGGCGACACGGTGGAGGCCGGCCCGTTCACCCTCCGCTTCTTCGGCGGGCGCCACGCCGTCATCCACGAGAGCATCCCGGTGGTCGACAACGTCGGCGTGCTCGTCAACGACGTGCTCTACTACGCCGGCGACTCGTTCTCGGTGCCGGAGGGCGTCGAGGTGGATGTGCTCGCCGCCCCCGCGGGCGCACCCTGGATGAAGATCGCCGAGACCATGGACTACGTGCTCGCGGTGAAACCGAAGCGGGCCTTCCCCATCCACGAGATGGTGCTCTCGCGCGCCGGCAAGGACATGTCGAACGGACGCCTGACCTGGGCGACCGAGCAGAACGGCGGCACCTTCTACCCGCTGGAGCCCGGCGACTCCCTCGACCTGTGAGCGAACGCCCCGCGGTCGTCTGGTTCCGCGACGACCTGCGGGTCGCGGACAACCCTGCCCTGCACGCAGCCGTCCAGACGGGCAGCCCGGTGCTCTGCGTCTTCGTCTGGGACGACGAGACGCCGGAGCTCCGCGCTCCCGGCGCCGCCAGCCGGTGGTGGTTGCATCACAGCCTGGCGTCGCTGACCGAGTCGCTGGAGCGCCTGGGCGCCGGGCTCGTTCTGCTGCGCGGGCGGAGCGAGACCGTCATCGAGACGGTGCTGCGGGAGACCGACGCATCGGCGATCTTCTGGAACAGGCGGTACGGCGGCGCGGAGCGACGCATCGACGAGGCGGTGAAGACCGCGGCGCGTGCCTCCGGCGTCGTGGCGGCGAGCTTCGCCGCCACCCTCCTCTTCGAGCCGTGGACGATCCGGACCGGCCAGGACACCCCGTTCTCGGTCTACACGCCGTTCTGGCGGACCTGTCTCGCGGCCCCTGCGCCGCGGAAGCCGGGGCCGGCGCCGCGGGGAGTGCATGGCGGAATCCTGCCCCGGTCGCTCGAGACCGTGACGCTCGACGAACTCGGGCTGCTCCCGACGCATCCCGACTGGGCCGGCGGCCTGCGCGAGACGTGGGAGCCGGGCGAGAAGGCGGCGCACGCACAGCTGAAGCACTTTCTCGCCGACGATCTGAGTGACTACCGCGAACAGCGCGACGTACCCGGTGTGGACGCGACCTCGCGGCTCTCTCCCCGGCTCCGCTGGGGAGAGCTCAGCCCCCACCAGGTGTGGCACGCGACAATCGAGAAGCGTCAGGGCGCGACGGCGCAGAGCGCGTCCACCTTCCTCTCGGAGGTCGGCTGGCGCGAGTTCGCCTACCACACGCTCTTCGAGCACCCGGATCTGGCGACCGTGAACATCCATCGCGAGTACGACTCCTTCCCGTGGCCGCGGCTGCATCCGTCTGCGCTGCGGGCCTGGGAACAGGGTCGCACCGGCGTGCCCCTGGTGGACGCGGGGATGCGCGAACTGTGGAGAACCGGAGTCATGCACAACCGGGTGCGCATGGTGACCGCGTCGTTCCTGATCAAGAACCTGCTCATCGACTGGCGCCACGGTGAGCAGTGGTTCTGGGACACCCTGGTCGACGCCGACCCCGCCAACAACGCCTTCAACTGGCAGTGGGTCGCCGGAAGCGGTGCGGACGCCGCGCCGTACTTCCGCATCTTCAACCCGGAGCTGCAGCGACAGAAGTTCGACCCGCGCGGCGACTACGTGCGCCGCTGGGTTCCCGAATGGGACACCCCCGACTACCCCGAGCCGATCGTCGACCTCGCGGAGACGCGTCGCGCGGCCCTCGCCGCCTACGACGTGGTCAAGCGCTCACGCTGACGCGAGCGAGCGCTCAGCGCCCGTGCTCGGCGAGGATCTGGTCCACATCGATACTGCGCAGCAGCGCCTCCCAGTCGATCGCGCGCGCCTCGTCGGCGACCTCCTCGTCGGCGAGCACCCGTCCGGAGCGCTCGACGACGACCCCGCGCGGCAGCATCCGGTTGAGCTCGGCCAGGATGGCGTCGTCCACCGCCTCCGTGTCGAAGTCGGCGCCGACGCGCGCGTAGTAGTCGCCGGACAGCGTGTAGGAGACGATCCCGGTTTCAATGCGGCTCATGTGCCGCATGCTAGCCCGTCCCGGCTGCGAATCGTCAACCGGCTCCCGATCCGGCGGCGGGCGCGGGCCAGGGCGGCGGGCGTGGGCCGGCGCGACCGACGCGGGTACAGTGCGCGGCATGACCGATCGATCGGATGACACCGCAGCACCCCGCGACGCCGACGAGCTCACCGACGCCGTCAGCGACCTCGGCAAGACCGACACCGACCGCCTGGAGACGGTGCAGGAACGGAACGAGTCGCTCGAGGAACGCCTCCCGGACAACAGGGACCTCCCCCGCACCCACGGCACCCCCGGGCAGGGGTAGCCGCGTCGATCCGTCCCCGACCGGGGACTGGGGCACCGCCCGCCGGCTCGATACCGTGGCCGGATGAGTACACAGCGGATGCGCGACCGCGCCCCCGGGACGGCCGTGATGGAGCAGGTTGTGCGGCTGCAGGAGGCGTCTCCGCCGCGCTCACCGCTGGCCCGCGCGTTCGGGATGGACCCGCTGCCGGCCGACGCCCAGCCGTGGTTCGCCGGTGCGCTCGGAGAGCGTCAGGTCGGCGCGACGCTCGCACGGCTTCCCAAGGGATGGAGCGCGTTCCACGCCGTCCCGGTCGGCTCCGGCGAGGCGGACGTCGACCATCTCGTCGTCGGCCCGGGCGGCGTGTTCGTCGTCAACACCAAGCACCACCGCGGCGCGCGCCTGGCGGTGTACGACCGGTCGGTGCTGGTCAACGGCGTCAAGCAGCCGTACCTGCGCAACTCCGATCTCGAGGCCTCGCGCGTGCGCGGGCTTCTGCTGCGTGCCGGGATCGAGGCGCCCGTCCACGCGGTGATCGTGGTCGTCGGCGCGAAGGAGGTGCGCCTCCATCGCAAGCCGGTCCGCACCGCCGTGGTGCGCTCGGAGTCGCTCGTGCGCTGGCTCACCCGCCGGCCGGCGGCTCTGGATGACGAGACCGTCGCGCGGGCGGCTCGCCTGTTCGACGACCCGGCCAGCTGGCGGGCCGTCGAGTCGCCGGGCGACACCGCGGAGCGCTTCGGCGCGATCGAGCGCGAGGTGCGCAGCGCGCAGCTGGTGCGCGCCGGCTGGGGCCTCGCCGCCGGCCTCGGCCTCCTCGCCGCCGCCCTCCCGTTCCTCCCCCACTGACGGTCCCACGCCGACAGCTCCTGAGTTTTTCCGCGTTTTCGACGAAGAAAGGCCGAAAAACTCAGGAGCCGTTGGTGTGGGAGGCGCCGCGGGGGTCAGGCGAGGTGCGCGGTCGTGCGCATCGTCAGAGTGACGGCTCCCTCCGCCTCGGCGAGGTCGAGCTGGATGTCGGCGCCGGTGAGCTCGGTGAGCGACCGCAGGTGGGTGCCGCCGCACGGGATCTCGACAACGCCCTCCGGCAGCTCGGCCCGCCAGCGGCGCCGGTCGCCGAGACCCTGGCGAGCGCCCTCCCGCACGATCGAGATTGCGGCGCCGCTCGCGATCCAGTCGGCGAGGGTGCGATTCGCCGCGGCGGTCACCTCGTCCAGGTGCGCGGGGAGGTCGGCGGCCGCGAAGCCCTTCTTCCGCAGGCTCTTGCCGATGCGGTACTCGTCCAGCGAGCCGCCCCCGAGGATGCGCGAGCTGGTGATCGCAAGCTGGTCGAAGTTGGGGCGACCACGACCGTCGACGGCGACCTCCTTCGTCCACAGGCCGGCGAGCGCGTCGTTCAGCGCGAGCGACGCCAGATGGCAGGCGGTGTGCCCGGCGGAGAGGGCTCGGCGTCGGGCCGGGTCGACGCTGACGGCGACGGCCGCTCCCGGCTCGATGCCCGCAGCATCCTCGACCAGGTGGCACACGACGAAGGCCCAGCCCTCGGTCCCGGTGCGCACCGGCGCGTCACCGACGTACAGGGTGGTGCCGTCGGTCGCGCCGACCACCGCATCCACCACCTCGTAGGCACGCCCGTCGAAGGTCAGAGTCCCGGCGTCGGCGGGCTGATCCGGCCACACCGGGTCGATGGGATGGAACGCGGTCCGGTCGAGCACCACGGCCGAGCGGCCGTCGGGCAGAGGCTGGACGAGGACGACGGTTCCGGTGGAGGTCAGGTCGCCGTCGGGATAGGTGACGGCGGTGTCGATGGAGGGCAGACTCATCCCCCCAGCCTAGGTCGGCGCAGACGGCACGCCCGCGCGTCCGCCCGAGTGGCGACGCGACGCCCCGATACGGCAGCATGGCGGCATGGCGAACACCGGCGACCAGCCCTGGCAGCGCGTCCCCATCGATCCGCAGAGCGTCGACGCACCCCTGTCGCGCGCTGCCGTCTTCCTCGTGGTGACGGTCAACGACACGCCGGAGGCGCTCGCCACCGTGAAGGACGTGCTCGGCGGCATCACCGACCAGGTGAAGACGGTCGGATTCCGCGACCTCGGTGCCCGGCTCTCGTGCAACGTCGGCATCGGCGCCGCCCTCTGGCCGCGCCTCACCGACACGCCCCTCCCGCGCGAGCTGCACCCCTTCCGCGAGATCGCCGGATCGGTCCACACGGCCGTCTCGACGCCGGGCGACCTGCTGTTCCACATCCGCGCCGAGCGGAGCGACTTCACGTTCGAGCTGGAGCGTCAGCTCCTCGACTCCCTCGCCGGCGCCGTCGAGGTCGTGGATGAGGTGGTCGGGTTCCGCTACTTCGACGCCCGCGACCTGCTCGGCTTCGTCGACGGCACCGCCAACCCTGCGGGCGGCGACATGACGGAGGCGACCGTCGTCGGCGACGAGGACCCGGAGCACGCGGGCGGCAGCTACGTCGTCGTGCAGAAGTACCTGCACGACCTGGGCGCCTGGAACCGGCTGCCCGTGCCGTCGCAGGAGGGCGTGATCGGCCGCACCAAGGTCGAGAACATCGAGCTGGACGACGCCGAGCACGGCCAGAAGTCGCACAAGACCCTCGCGACGATCGTCGACGAGGCGGGGGTCGAGCACGACATCCTGCGCGACAACATGCCGTTCGGACGCCCGGGGCACGGCGAATTCGGCACCTACTTCATCGGCTACTCCCGCGCGCTCTGGGTGATCGAGCGGATGCTGGAGCGGATGTTCGTGGGCGACCCGGAGGGCAGCTACGACCGCATCCTCGACTTCTCGACCGCGGCGACCGGCTCGACGTTCTTCGCGCCCACCCGCAGCTTCCTGGAGTCCCTCGGCAGCTGACCGGCCTTCGGCAGCTGACCGAGCGCAATGCCGGCCAGCACGATCGCGAGTCCGAGCAGCTGCCGCCCGCTCAGTGCCTCCCCCGCGACCAGTGCGCCGAGCACCACGCCGGTGACGGGGTTGAGCAGCCCGATCAGTCCGACCGTTCCGGCCGGCAGGTGCCGCAGACCCGCGAACCACGCGACGAACGCCAGCGCGGTCGCCACGACCGTGACGTAGGCGAATCCGGCGATCGCCGCGCCGTCCAGGGCCGGAGGCGTGCCTTCGACGATCACGGCGACCGGCAGCACGAGCAGTCCGCCGGCCAGCAGCTGCCAGGCGGTGGATGCGACCAGATCGACCGCTCCCCAGCGCGTCGCGAGCGCGTAGCCGATCGCCGAGCCGACCAGGGCGGTCACCGCGAGGACGACACCGAGTCCGTCGACGGCGTCCGCTCCCCCGAACAGCATGAGTGCGACGCCCACGATGCCCGCCGCACCTCCCGCGAGTGCCAGCGCGCGCGGCCGCTGCCCGAGGATGACCCGTCCGGCCGCCATCATCACGAGCGGCGACGCCGCCATGACCGTCGAGGCCACGCCGGAGGGAAGCCGCTGTGCGACCGCGTAGACCAGCGCGAAGAAGCCGCCGGTGTTCAGCACCCCCAGCACGGCGGACCGCCACCACCACGCGCCGTGCGGACGGCGACGGCTGATCGCCAGCAGGATCACCCCTGCCGGGAGCGCCCGGATGACGGCTCCCCAGAGCGCCTCGTCGGGCAGCACGGCCCGCGTGACGACGTAGGTGGAGCCCCACGCGACGGGCGCGATGGCGGTGACGAGCATCCATCGCCAGGTCGCGGCGAACCGATTATCTTCCATGGAAGCTACTTTAGCTTCCAAGGAAGGTATTGTGAAGGGATGGAGCAGGAAACCGGAGAGCAGACCGACGCCGTCGCGCGCATCCAGGCCGAGTGGGGCCGTGAGCGTCCCGACCTCGACCCGTCGCCGCAGGGCATCATCGGCCGACTGCACCGGGTCGCCGCCCGGCTCACCGACGAGCTGGTGGCCGTCTACGAGGCGCACGGGCTCGCCGAGGGCGACTTCGACGTGCTCGCCACCCTGCGCCGCGCGGGCGCGCCCTACGAGCGGACCCCCGGCGACCTGGCCGACCACACCATGATCACGACCGGCGGCATGACGAAACGCATCGACAGGCTGGAGCGTGCCGGCCTCGTCACCCGCCGCGTCTCCGAGACCGACGGCCGCGGCCGGGTCGTCGCGCTCACCCCACGCGGACGCGAGGCGATCGACGCGGCGTTCACGGATCACCTCGCCAACGAGCACCGCCTGGTCGACGAGCTGAGCCCGCGGGATGCCGCCGAGCTCGAACGCATCCTCACCGTCTGGCTCTCCCGGCTGGAGCCCTGACCGGTACCGGAAGCACCCGCGGAAGACGCCCCGACACACCTCCCGCGTAACGCGACGCAGGTTTTCGCAACAGGTCGTCATCTTCATGGCGACGGCGCCCGGCCACGCGGTACAAACGGTCGATCATGTCGCGCATCTTCACGAGCAAGTTCAGTCCGGGACGGGCCCGCTGGGAGCTGGTCGTCAGCCCGCAGGGCGACGTGTACGCCTTTCCGCTCACCCTGCCGCTCGCTCAGCGGCAGGTGCTGGGCGGCCATCGCCGCTACCTCGTGGGACGCGTCACGCGGGGCGCCCAGGCGTGGACGGCCGCGGGCCCCTCGGGGCTCGTCTACGGCACGACGTTCCCGTCGCTGCCGTCCGCGCTGGAGGCTATCGCCGACGAGGTGGACCTGGCACCGGTGCCGTGACGGCGACCGCTCCGATCAGGCGGACTTGAGCAGCGCGTCCTCGAGGGCCACCCATGGCAGCATCGCGCACTTCACCCGCGTGACGTACTTGGAGACGCCGGCGAGGGCGACCGCGTCGCCGAGCAGTTCCTCGTCGCCCTCCAGTGCGCCCTTCGAGTGCATGAGCTCGCGGAAGGCGGCGATGGATGCGGACAGGCGCTCGCGGTCCACCTCCTCGACCAGGTCGCTCAGCAGCGACGCAGAGGCCGTCGAGATCGAGCAGCCGTGCCCCTCCCAGCCGATCGAGAGGATGCGCCCGTCGGCCGCGGTGCGCACGCCGACCGTCACCTCGTCGCCGCAGGTGGGGTTGAACTGGTGCGAGGTCGCGGCCTCGTCGCCCGCGATGCCGTAGCCGTGCTTCTCGCGGGCGTGATCGAGGATGACCTGCTGGTACAGGTTCTGCAGGTCGCTCATCGGACTCCTCCGCTCGTGACGCCGAAGAAGGCGCGGGCGTCCGCGATCGCCTCGACGGCCGCATCCACCTCGTCGGCGGTGTTGTAGAGATAGGTGCTGATGCGCGTGCTGGCGGTCGCGCCGAACCGGCGGTGCACGGGCTGCGCGCAGTGGTGGCCGACCCGCACCGCGATGCCGCGGTCGTCGAGGAACTGGCCGACGTCGTGCGCATGGATGCCGTCCACCACGACGCTCGCGAGGCCGACCCGCGGCACACCGGCACCCGGGCCGAGCACGCGCACGCCCTCGACCCCGTCGAGGCGGGCGAGGAGCCGCTCCCCCAGGGCCTCCTCGTGCGCTTCGATCGCGGGCATTCCGACCGCATCGAGGTAGTCGACGGCGGCGGCGAGGGCGACGGCCTGCGACACGCGCTGAGTCCCGGCCTCGAACCGCTGCGGTGCCGGGAGGTACTCGGCGCCCTCCAGCGTCACCTGCGTGATCATGGAGCCGCCGGTGAGGAAGGGCGGGAGGGCGTTCAGCAGCTCGCTGCGGCCGTAGAGGGCGCCGACGCCGGTCGGGCCGAGCATCTTGTGGCCCGAGAACACGGCGAAGTCGACGTCCAGAGCGGGCAGGTCGACGGCCAGATGCGGGACGGACTGGCAGGCGTCCAGCACGACGAGCGCGCCGTGTTCGTGGGCCAGCGCGACGAGCTCGGCGACGGGGCTGATGCCGCCGAGCACGTTGGAGACGTGCGCGAACGCGACGACCCGCGTGCGCGGGCCGATAATCTCGGCGGCCTGATCGAGCCGCAGCATCCCGTCGTCGGTCAGGCCGATCACGCGCAGGGTCGCGCCGGTGCGCGCGGCGAGCTCCTGCCAGGGGATGAGGTTGGCGTGGTGCTCCGCCTCCGTCACGACGAGCTCGTCGCCCGGGCCGAGACGGAAGCGCTCGGCCGCCGCGCCACCGCGTCCGAGCGAGGCGTTCGACATCCCGTACGCCAGCAGGTTGATGCCCTCGGTCGCGTTGGAGGTCCAGACCAGTTCCTCCGGCTGTGCGCCGACGAAGCCGGCGACGCGCGCCCTGGCGTCCTCGAACAGCTCGGTCGCCTCGCCCGCCACCGTGTGCGCCCCGCGATGCACGGCAGAGGTGAAGCGCTCGGCGAACTCGCGTTCGGCGTCGAGCACCTGGCGCGGCTTCTGCGACGTGGCGCCGGAGTCGAGGTAGACGAAGGGGTGCCCGTTCACCTCTCGCGAGAGGATCGGGAAGTCCGCACGGAGGGCGGCCGCGTCGAGAGTGTCGGTGCTCATACGGGCGTCAACGTTACCGGCGCCGACTTCAATCCCGCTGAGTGTGTCGTTCGGTTCGCGACCGCCGGCGACGTCCCTTCGCTTCCGCTCGCGTCGACCCTTCGCTAGGCTGCTCCCGGCCCCCGAATGGGGGCAGACATCCAGGCCACACGACGGCCGCCCGATGGCGAAGGTGCGATCATGTCCGACTCCCTCCACTCCCCCTCCCGGTTCCGCCGCGTGTTCATCGGCGCCGCGAGCGCTCTCGTGCTCGCGCTCGGCGTCGGCCTGGCGGACGCCCCCGCAGCGCTCGCCTGGGATCCGGGGCCCGGAAATGGACACGGCCACGGCGACACGGCTCTCACGCCGCGCACCTCGTTCACCATGGCGCCCGACGGCTCGAGCGGAGCGACCCAGGGCGGCGAAGGCATCCCGAACATCGACTCCGACAAGAAGACGATCGCCACCTACTACGGCGACCCCGGCACCGGCATCGCGAACAAGACCGACTCGCCGTACATCCGCGAGCTCGGCGGCATCCTCGCCCGCGAGAAGGCGGAGCTCAAGGCCGAGTACGACCGCGCCGTGCAGCAGGGCCAGAAGCCCGCGATCGTCTTCGACGCGGACGACACGACGCTCTGGACGTACGACATGGAGGTCGCGGACATGCACTTCCAGTTCAACCCGGCCGAGCAGGATGTGTGGGTCCAGGGTCAGCGCTTCCCTGCCACTCCCGGAATGGTCGACTTCGTGAACCAGGCCGCCGCGCTCGGGTACACGGTGTTCGGGCTGACCGGGCGAAACGACAACCAGAAGGCCGCCACCCTCGGCAACCTCGACAAGGTCGGCTACACCGCGTTCACCTCCGACCGCTTCTACACGAAGTGGACCGGCACCGGCGCCTCCCAGCAGCCCTCGTACATCACGTGCGCGGCGGCCAGCTGCACGACCGTCGAATACAAGGCGCTGACGCGGAAGCACATCCAGGACCTCGGCTACACGATCACCCTCAACGTCGGCGACCAGTGGTCGGACCTCCAGGGCGGCTACGCGGAAGAGGCGCTCAAACTCCCGAACCCGACCTATTACCTGCCGTCGCCGGACCTGCCCGGCGTCTCCGAGCCGCAGCTCGCCCCGCGCACCCACTTCACCATGGCACCCGACGGGTCGAGCGGAGCCACCGAGGGCGGCGAGGGCATCCCGAACATCGACTCCGTCAAGAAGACCATCGCCACCTACTACGGCGACCCGGGCACGGGCATCGCGAACAAGGCCGACTCGCCCTACATCCGTGAGCTCCGCTCCATCGTGCTGCGCCAGGCGCCGGTGCTCGCCGCGACCTGCTTCGTCGAGAAGAAGCTGCACAAGAACCCGGCGATCGTGCTCGACACGGACGACACCACGCTCTGGACGTACGACATGGAGGTCGCGGACATGCACTTCCAGTTCGACCCGGCCGAGCAGGATGTGTGGGTGCAGCAGCAGCGCTTCCCGGCCACGCCGCACATGACGACCCTGGCGGCCGTCGCCCAGAAGGCCGGCTGCACGCTGATCGGCCTCACCGGGCGCAACGACGACCAGAAGGCCGCGACGCTCGGCAATCTCGCGAAGGTCGGCTACACCGGCTTCACCGCGCAGAACTTCTACACGAAGTGGACGGGCGTCGGCGCCTCGCAGCAGCCGTCGTACATCACCTGCGCGACCGCCAAGTGCACGACCATCGAGTACAAGTCGCAGACGCGGGCGCACATCGAGTCACCCTCCGGCGGCCGCTACGACATCGTCGCCAACTTCGGCGACCAGTTCAGCGACCTGATCGGCGGCTACGCCGACCGGACCGTGAAGCTGCCGAACCCGACGTACTACCTGCCGTAACCCGCCGTCCGCTCGGCCGTGACCGAACCATCCCCGCCCGGATAGGCTCGGAGCATGGTCGAGCGGACGAACGGTTCCCCCTGGTTCTTCATCCTGGGAGTCGCACTCGTCGTCATCGGGCTCGCGGGTCCGCTGCTGGTGGATGCGCTGGCCGGAGAGACGCAGTGGCTCGTGCGCGGCGCCGGCGTGCTCGTGGCGATCGGCGGCGCGGTGCTGATCGGCTTCGGCGTGCGGCGGCGGCAGGGGCGCTGAGGTCCTCGTCGGCGCCTGCTCCGCTGGTGCTAGACGCGGCTTGAGACCAACGGCTAGCCTCGCCGGGTGAGCCGTCCGACGCGCACCACCGCCCGATCCGCCCTCGCCGGCGCCGTAGCCGCCGGCCTCGTCGCCGCGTCGGTCCTCCTGACCTCCCCCGCCTCCGCGGCCACCGTCGCCCAGTGGGCGTCCTGGTCCACCACCGGACCGGGGTCGTACACGATGCAGGTCGCGAACACTCCGCGCCTCAGCGCGACCGTCAGCACCGACTCCCGCAGCGGGCAGATCGGTGTGATCTCCGGAACCAGCACCTGGCTCGCCGCAGGCACCCCGGTCGGCCAGAAGTACGGCTCCAGCCAGAACCAGCCGTACCTGAACCTGCGGCCGAAGGCGGACACCCCGACCGCGCCATCCACGACGACCTACGCGTTCGCGGCAGCGACGCCGACCAGCGGTTGGGCCTTCGTGCTGGGCGACATCGACGCCGACGCCGTCCAGGTACGCGCGATCGGGCCGGATGGGATCGCGCTGACGGCCGCGCAGCTGGGCTACCGCGGCGGCTTCAACTACTGCGCTCCCGGACTCGCCGGCAAGCCGTCCTGCACCGGGTCGGCCACCGACGTGCCCGTCTGGGACGCCGCGACGACGACTCTGACCGGCAACGCAGCCGCGATCGACACCAGTGGTGCCGCCGCGTGGTTCGAGCCGAGCGCGCCGATCAGCGCTCTCACCTTCGTGTACCGGCAGCGCTCCGGCTTCCCGGTGTTCCAGACCTGGTTCACAGCACTGACACGCGACATCACCGGAACCGTCACCGCCTCCACGGGGTCGATCACCGGCACCGTGCTCACCCTCCGCGACGCGGACGGCGAAGTCGTCGCGACCACGACGCCGCTCGCCGACGGCACCTATGCCTTCACGGGCGTGCAGGCGAGTGCGGGCTACACGGTCTCGGTCACCCCACCCGCCGGGTCGATCGCCGACGGCGCGGTCACCCTGCCCGCCGACCTGTCGACGCAGGATGCGGTGGCCGACTTCGGCATCCACGTGATCATCCCGGTCGGCGTCGGCGGCACCGTGCGCGACACGGCCGGAGATCCGATCGCCGGAGTCACCGTGCAGCTCGACACCGGCGCGACGACCACCACCGGCCCCGACGGCGTGTACCGGTTCGAGGAGGTGCCGACCGGTCCGCACACGGCGACCGTAGCGGTCCCGGCCGGGTACACGTTGGCCGTGCCGCCTCCGCCGTTCGCCGTGCCCATCGGCAGTGAGGACCCGATCGACGGCCTGGATGCGGTGCTCCAGGAGAACCCGGACATCACCGGTCGCGTCACCGACGCGGGAGGCGGGGTGGCCGGTGCGGTGGTCACCGCAGTGCTCGCCGGCGGCGGCACCGTGAGCGTCGTGACGGGCGCCGACGGCAGCTACACGCTCCCGCGCTTGACGCCGGGCTCGTACACGATCAGCGTCACGCCCCCGCCAGGGACGACGGTGGTCGGCCCTGCGTCGCAGAGTGTGACGGTCGCCTCCACCGACATCGGCGACGTGGACTTCGCCCTCGCCAGAGCGGGTGCTGTCGAGGGCGTGGTGAGCGCCGGCAGCGCTCCCGTTGCCGGCGCCGCGGTGCAGCTGACCGGCCCGGTCAACGCAGCGTTCACCACAGGCACCGACGGAGCCTTCGCGCTCGGCGGCCTGCCGGCGGGCACCTACACCCTCACGGTGACGCCTCCCGCGGGCTACACCGTCACGGGTGCGGCGACGCGCACGTTCACGATCACCGCGGCGGGCGAGGCGGTCGACGACCAGGACTTCGCGCTCGTCGCGCCGGTCACGCCGCCGCCGACGGGCGTCGGGCCTGCGGGTCCCGGGGCGGGGACGAGTTCGTCGGCGACGGTCGAGCTCGCCGACAGCGGCTCGGATGCAGGGGCGTTCGCTCCGGCGGGGCTGCTCGGTATCGCGGCGCTGATGCTCGGGCTCGTCTCGCTCGTCGGCTCGCGCCGGCATCGGCACTCGTGAGGGCAGGGGCTACGCTGCACACCATGAGCACCCTCGCCTCCGCCGACGGCAGCACGATCGCGTACGAGATCGACGGGACAGGCCCAGCCGTGATCCTCGTCGACGGCGCGATGTGCTTCCGGGATGCCGGACCTATGCGCCCGATCGCCGCCGCTCTCCGCGACCGGCTCACGGTCGTCCTCTACGACCGTCGCGGTCGCGGCGACAGCGAGGATCGGCTCGCGGATCCGACCGCACGCGCGGACGCGGTCGCGCGCGAGATCGAGGACATCGCCGCGCTCGTGGATGCTGCGGGTGGCTCGGCGACGCTGTTCGGCATGTCGTCGGGCGGCGCCCTCGCTTTGGCCGCCACCGCAGCCCTCGGCCCGGACCGCATCCCGCGCACCGCCGTCTACGAGCCGCCGTACCTGCCCGACCCGATGCTCTCCTCGGCGACCGCCTACACGAGCGAGCTCGGGGCGGCGCTCGCGGCGGACGACCGCGCCAGCGCCGTCGAACTGTTCCTCCGCCGCGTCGGTGTGCCCGACGCCGGGATCGAGGGAATGCGCCGCTCGCCCGGCTGGGAGAGCACGCTTGCCCTCGCCCCCACCCTCGCGTACGACGACGCCGCGATGGGCGACAGCCGCATCCCGGACGACCTACTGCAGGCGATCAGCGTGCCGGTGCTCGGCCTCGCGGGCGAGCAGAGCCCCGGCTTCCTGCGCTTCGGCGCGGAGGGCGTGGCCGCTGCCGCCCAGGACGGCGAGTTCGCGATCGTGGCGGGCCAGACGCATGACGTGTCGGGCGAGGCCGTGGCGCCCCACCTCATCCACTTCGTCGCGGGCTGACCCCTCGACATTCGTGCCGAATGTGCGCTTTCAGCGCGCCATTCCGCACATTCGGCACGAATCTCAGCCCTCCCGGGACACCCCCGCGTCACGATTTGGCGCAAATCTCGGTTTTGGGACGCACATAACCGAGATTTGGCGCAAATCTCAGGCCCGATGGGCGAGACGAGGTGGCGCGTCAGCCGCGCACCGGCTCCGGCGCCTCGGCGCGACGGCCGACGCCGCGGATCGGGCTGGCCGCCTGCTCCGCCTCGTGATCGGGGCCGAGCGGGATGCCGGTGCGGTCGCGCAGCAGCAGGGTCGCGATGAGACCGAGGAGCGTCATCCCGGCGAGGTACCAGGTGACCGAGAGGGTGCTCCCGGTGGCCTGCACCAGCGCCGTCGCTATGGTCGGGGCGAACGCACCGCCGAGGATGGCGCCGATCGCGTACGAGATCGAGACGCCCGAGAAGCGGATGGATGCCGGGAACAGCTCCGAGTAGAGCGCCGCCTGCGGTCCGTACGTGAAGCCGAGTCCGATGGTGAGGATGGCGAGGCCGAGGAACAGCAGGCCGATGTTCCCGGTGTTCACCAGCGGGAACAGGGCGAACACGCCGACCAGCTGCAGGATCCACCCGATGATGTAGGTGGTGCGGCGGCCGATGCGGTCGCTCAGCCAGCCTGCGAACCAGGTGGCGGCCAGCCAGGTCACGGCGGAGGCCGCGACCGCCCAGAGGACCGGTCCGCGGTCGAGCTTCAGCGGCCCCTCCGGATTGGTCGCGTAGTTCTGGATGTATCCCCCGGTCGTCATGTAGCCCACCGCATTGTTGCCGGCGAAGACCAGGGCGGCGACGATCACGAGCAACGCGTGCTTGCGGAACACCTGCACGATCGGCATGCGGGTGCGCTGGCGCCGCTCCGCGATCTCGGTGAAGACCGGGCTCTCCTCGACGCGACGTCGCACCCAGTATCCGATCGCGATGAGCACCACGGAGAACAGGAACGGCACCCGCCAGCCCCAGGCGAGGAAGGCGTCGCCGGGGGCGATGACCGTCATCAGGGCCATCGCGCCGGAGGCGAGCAGCAGGCCGAGGGGAACGCCGATCTGGGGCGAAGCCCCGAACAGCCCGCGCCGCGCGGTCGGCGCGTGCTCGACCGCCATGAGCACGGCGCCGCCCCACTCGCCGCCGGCCGAGATGCCCTGGAGCACGCGCAGCAGCACCAGGAGGATGGGCGCCGCGATGCCGATCGCCTCGTACGTCGGCAGCAGGCCGACGAGGGCGGTGGCGAGTCCCATCAGGATCAGCGTGACGACGAGCACCTGCCGACGGCCGTAGCGGTCGCCGAAGTGTCCGGCGAGGAATGCGCCCAGCGGACGGAACAGGAAGCTCACGCCGACCGTCAGGAACGACAGGACCGTGGCGAACTGCGGCCCGGCGGGCGCGAAGAACAGCTGGCCGAAGACGAGGCCGGCCGCGGAGGCGTAGATGAAGAAGTCGTACCATTCGACCGTCGTTCCGATGACGGTGGCGAAGACGACCCGGCGGCGATCCGTCTGCGAGCGGATGCTGCCCGTCGGCGTGAAGGGGGATGTGCTCATCGTTGTGTACTCCCAGTGCTGCGACATCGTTGTCCCGGAGCGGCGCTCCGATCCGCCAATGATATACGATTTCGCATTCGAAGCAATGGGGTCCGTGAGATCGAGCGGGCACATCCCCCCAGGGGTCAGCCGACCGCGTCCAATTCGGCGATCGCGTCATCCGACAGTTGCAGCCCGGCGCCCGCGATGTTGTCGCGCAAGTGCGCCACCGACGAGGTGCCCGGGATCAGCAGGATGTTCGGCGAGCGGTGGAGCAGCCACGCCAGGGCCACGGCGAGCGGCGTCGCACCGAGCCGCTCGGCGACCGACGCGAGCGTGCCCGACTGCAGCGGCGTGAAGCCGCCGAGCGGGAAGTACGGTACGTACGCGATCCCCTCGCGGGCGGTCCGGTCGACCAGCGCGTCATCCTCCCGGTTGGCGATGTTGTAGAAGTTCTGCACGGTGACGACCGGGGCGATGGCCTGTGCCTCGGCCAGCTGCTCCGCACTGACGGTGCTCAGCCCCAGGTGCCGGATGAGCCCCTCCCGCTGCAGGTCGGCGAGGGCGCCGAACTGCTCGGCGATCGAGCCGGGCTCCGGGCGGTCGAACCCGCCGACGCGCAGGTTGACCACATCCAGCGCGTCGACCCCGAGCGAGCGCAGGTTCTGGTGCACCTGGTCGCGCAGCTGCTGCGGCGAGCGCGCGTGCGGCCAGTTGCCCTCCGCATCCCGCTCCGCCCCGACCTTCGTGACGATGTGGAGCGTGTCGGGATACGGCGCGAGCGCCTCGCGGATGAGCTCGTTGGTCACGTGCGGGCCGTAGAACTCGGCCGTGTCGATGTGGGTGACGCCCGCCTCCACAGCGGCTCGGAGCACCGCGATGGCCCCGTCGCGGTCGGCCGGCGGCCCGAAGACACCCGGACCGGCGAGCTGCATGGCGCCGTATCCGAAGCGGGTGAGGTCGAGGTCGCCGGTGCGATAGCTGCCACCGGGGAGGGCGGCGCGAGTGGTGTCGATGTCTGTCATGGCATCCACTCTCCGGCCTCGGCGGCGCGCCAGGCAGTACCGCGACGATCCTGGGGATGGAAGGACCTGGATGCGCTCACCGCGCGCTCCTAGACTCGCGCTGTGGCCACCTCCCGCTCCGAACCGAACTCCCTCGGCGAGTACCTCCGCGCCCGGCGCGAGCTCGTCGATCCGGCGTCCGTCGGCCTCCGGGTCACGGGTGTCCGACGCACACCCGGGCTCCGCCGCGAGGAGGTCGCGACGCTCGCCGGGATCAGCGCCGACTACTACCTGCGGCTCGAGCAGGGCCGCGACCGCCACCCGTCCGCGCAGGTGCTGACCGCGCTCGCGCGCGTCTTCGCGCTCGACGCGGCGGCCACCGAGTACCTCCTGAGTCTCGGCGAGCCGCAGCCCGCGCGCGTCCGCCGCCCTGCCCGTCGGACGGTGCCGAAGGGCATCCTCCAGCTGCTGGAGGTGATCGAGCTTCCCGCGTTCGTGGAGGACCGGATGTTCGACGTGCTGGCCGCGAACCCGCTCGCGACCGCCCTCTCCCCCAGCATCCGCCCGGGCGAGAACCGCCTGCGCTCCCTCTTCCTCGACGAGGACGAGCGGGCGCTGTATCCGGACTGGGAGCAGGCGACCGCCGGGCTGATCGCGTCGTTCCGCGCCTCGATCGGCAGCGACGTCGACGACCCGCGCATCGCCCAGCTCGTCGGCGAGCTCTCGCTGGGCAGCGAGCATTTCCGCAAGCTCTGGGCGCGGCACGATGTGCGGGGGCTCGGCGGTGGCGCCGCCCGGCTCGCCCATCCCCGGGTCGGGATGCTGGAGCTCAACCGGCAGAAGCTGCCCATCGGCGACTCGGGCGGGCAGCTGCTGGTGATCTATCACGCCGAGGCGGCCTCGGCGTCCGCCGCAGCGCTGCGCGAGCTGGGTGCGTCGGCGTCCGCCCTCCAAGCGACCACGCAGTCGGAGCCCGCACCCGCACGCTCGTCCCACGGCTCGCGCTGAGTCCGACCTGTCGGGGCCGTCCGCACAGACCTCTGGTGCACCCCGGGGTGCGTGCAACAGAATGCGTGCATGAACGGCGTCCCGCGGGTGATCCGCACGCCGGACCAGCGGCTGCGCGTCTTCGTCAGTTCGACCCTCAAAGAGCTCGCCCCGGAACGCCGGGCCGCGCGAGCCGCCATCGAGCGCCTGCATCTCGCTCCGGTCATGTTCGAGCTCGGCGCCCGGCCGCATCCCCCGCGGGAGCTGTACCGCGCCTACCTCGACCAGAGCGACGTGTTCGTCGGGCTCTACTGGGAGCGGTACGGCTGGGTCGCGCCGGACGAACAGGTCTCGGGGCTGGAGGACGAGTACAACCTGTGCCCGCCGCAGCTGCCGCGCCTGATCTACATCAAGGATCCGGCCCCCGCCCGCGAGGCGCGGCTGACCGAGCTGCTCGACCGCATCCGTGCCGACGACCGTGCCTCCTTCAAGTACGTCGAGTCGGCCCAGGAGCTGCAGGTGCTGCTGGAGGCGGACCTCGCCACCCTCCTCGCCGAACGTTTCGAGCTGAGCAGGCTCGCGACCTCTCCGCCGCATCCCGTCGCCTCGACCGCGCCCGTCACGACGCCGGCCCTTCCGTCGCCGCTGACCCGCCTGATCGGGCGCGAGGCCGACGTCGAGGCGGTCCGCGCGATGCTCGGCGGCGGCGCCCGGCTGGTCACGATCACGGGTCCCGGCGGGATGGGCAAGAGCCGGCTGGCCATAGCGACCGCCTCCGACCCGGGCGACCGCTTCCCGGACGGCGCGGTGTTCGTCGACATCTCCCCCGCGCACGATGCCGCCGGTGTGGTCGGCGCGCTCGCGCAGGCTCTCGGGGTCCGCGACACCGGCGACGCACCGCTCGCGGACAAGGTCACCACCGCGCTTCGCGATCGCCGCGTGCTGCTCGTGCTCGACAACTTCGAGCAGGCGCTCCCCGCGGCACCGATCATCACCTCGCTGCTGGCTGCCGCGCCCGGCGTCTCGGCGATCGTCACCAGCCGGTCGCTGCTCCGCGTCGGCGGCGAGCGGCGGTACGAGCTCGAGCCTCTCCCGCCCGACGAGGCGATGAGGCTGTTCGTGGAACGCGCCCACGCCGTCCGGCCGGATTTCGAGGTCACGTCGTCGAACCGCGGCGACGTCGGCCGCGTCTGCACGGCGCTGGACGGCGTCCCTCTGGCGCTCGAACTGGCCGCGGCGCGCGTGCGGGTGCTGCCGCCGTCCGAACTCGCGCGGCGGCTCGACCACCGCCTCCCGTTGCTCGTCGGAGGCGCCCGCGACCTCCCGGAGCGCCAGCGGACCCTCCGCGCCACGATCGACTGGAGCGCCCAGCTCCTCGACCCGCCGGAGCGCACCCTCCTCGCCCAGCTCGGCGTCTTCGCGGGCAGCTTCTCGTTGGAGGCGGCGGAGTCCGTCGCCGGGGCGGTGGCCGCCGACGGCGAGGCACCCGACGTGCTCTCCGCCCTGGCCGTCCTCGTCGACAACAGCCTGGTGCGCCAGCACGAGGACACCGCCGCCGCGCGCTTCTCCTTGCTCGCCGTCGTGCGCGAGTACGGGATCGAGCAGCTGGAGCGGGAAGGCACGCTCGCCGCCGTCCGCGACGCGCACGCCGCCTTCTTCCTCGCGCTCGCCGACCGGGCCGACGCGGGGCTCGAAGGCGCCGCGCAGCACGACTGGGTGGTGCGGCTCGGCGCCGACACGGGCAACCTCCGCGCCGCCGTCCGGCACCTCCTCGACCGGAGGGACTGGTCACGGGCCGCACATCTGGCCTGGGCGCTCTACGTGTACTGGTGGGTCGCGGGCCTGCTCGGCGAGGTGCGCGGATGGATGGACGAGGTCCTCGCCGCCGACGAACTGCTGGACGACCGCACGCGCGCCATCGCCCTCTACTTCACCCAGGCGATCACGTTCTGGCAGGATCCGGGCGGCACTGTCGCCGCGGGCCTCACCGAGAGCGCCGAGCTCTTCGGCCGTTCCGACGACCCCGACGGCGAAGCGCTCGCCCTCATCTCGTTCGCGCTGGCCGTGCTCGCCTCGCCGCAACCGGATCCGTCCGCCGCGGACGACGCGATGGACACCAGCCTGCGGCTCTTCCGCGGCCGCGGCGACCGCTGGGGCCAGGCCATGGCGCTCGTCATGCTCGGGAGGGTCGCCCTGCTGCGCGAACGGGTGGATACGGCACTCGGGCACTTCGAGGAGAGCCTGGCCCTCGCCCACGACAACGGCGACGAGCTGGGCGTGACGATCGCCCAGCACCACCGCGGCTGGGCTCGGCTACTCCTCGGCGATGCAGCAGGGGCGACATCCGACTTCTCTGCCTGCCTGGCGCTCTCCACCAGGCTGGGCCACGTCGAGGGCATCGCCTACGGTCTGGAGGGGATGGTCGCGGTCGCCGCGCTCTCCGGTGACGTCCGCCGGGCCGGCCGCCTGCTCGGGGCGTCGCGTTCGCTGCGGGAGCGCACCGGGCTGTACAACGTGCCCGTGTTCTCCTTCCATCAGCTGTTCGTCGACCGGATGCTGGCTGCCGCCTCCCCCGCGGATGCCGTCGCCTTCGAGTCCGCCATCGGGGAGGGCCGGTCCCTGCCCGCCGATCGCGCCGTCGCCGAGGCGGAGGGACACGACGCATGAGCGACCGCGTGCACCCGTACACGCGCGTCGTCGGCGCGATCATCATCCCGTTCCTGGTCGCCGCCTTCGTGCTCCTCTATCCGCTGGCCGACACCACCGACCGGCTGTTCGCGTGGACCATCCGCCCGCCGATCACCGCGATGCTGCTGGGCAGCGCCTATGCGGGAGGCATCGTGTTCTTCGTCCACGTGGTTCGGCCGAACCGCTGGCACGCCGTCCGGCACGGCTTCCCCGCCGTCCTGCTGTTCGCCACCCTGCTGGCGGTCGCGACGTTCCTGCACTGGGACCGCTTCCATTTCGGGCACCTGTCGTTCATCGTCTGGGTGACGCTGTACGTGACCACGCCGTTCCTGGTGCTGGCCGCGATGATCGTGAACCGCGGGGAGGACTCCGGAGCGGTCGACCAGCGGGATGCCGTCCTGCCCGGCTGGGTGCGCATCCTGCTCGCCCTCATCGGGCTCTGCTCGCTGGTCGTCGGGCTGATGCTGTTCGTGGCTCCGCAGCTGGCCATCTCGATCTGGGCCTGGCCGCTGACGCCGCTCACCGCGCGGGTGTGCGGTGCCATCCTGACCCTGCCCGGCATGGTCAATCTGTGGATGCTGGGCGACTCCCGGTGGAGCGCGTTCCGGCAGATCTTCCAGGCGCAGCTGGTGGCGCTCGCGCTGATGCTGCTCGCCCTCCTGCTCCGCGGCGGCGAGCTGCTGTGGTCTCGGCCGTCCGCCGCTCTGCTCGTCTGGGGACTCGTCGGTTCGTTCGTCGTCTACGCGGCGCTCTACGTGTGGGCGGAGCGCAGGCGGCTGCGCACCTGACGCACGCACGACGAAGCGCGGCGCGGACCGCCCGAGGTCCGCGCCGCGCCACTCCTGGCCCGTGGGGCGGGTTACTTCCGGAGGAAGGTCAGGAGCGCCTCGGTGACCTCGGCCGCGTGGGTCCACAGCAGGCCGTGCGGCGCACCCTCGACCTCCACGTAGTCCGCCTGCGGCAGGAGCTTGTGGAAGGGACGGGCGGTCGCGTCGATCGGGAGGATGTTGTCGGCGGTGCCGTGGAGGATGAGCGCAGGGACGTCGATCTTCGCGATGTCGGCACGGAAGTCGGTGAACCAGGTGAGCGGAGCCGCGGCCGAAGCCACCGCCCCGCTGCCGGCGGCGACGTTCCAGCTGTTGCGCACGGCCTCCTCGCTGATGCGGGTGCCGAGGTTCTCGTCGAGGTTGTAGAAGTCCTTGTAGAACTGCGTGAAGTACGCGTAGCGGTCGGCCTTCACCGCATCCACGATGCCCTCGAAGAACTCGCGCGGCGCGGCGCCGTCGGGGTTGTCGTCGGTCTTGAGCAGGTACGGCTCGAGAGAGGCGAGGAAGGCGACCTTGGCGACGCGCTCGGAGCCGTAGAGCCCGAGGTAGCGGCCGACCTCGCCGGTGCCCATCGAGAAGCCGACGAGCACCGCGTCCCGCAGGTCGAGGGTGTCGAGCACGACCTTGAGGTCGGCGGCGAACGTGTCGTAGTCGTAGCCGGTAGTGGCCTGGCTGGAGCGGCCGAATCCGCGGCGGTCGTACGTGATCACGCGGTAGCCGGCGTCGAGCAGTGCGGCTGTCTGCTTCTCCCACGAGTGGCCGTCGAGCGGGAATCCGTGGATCAGCACGACCGGCTGGCCGGAGCCGTGGTCTTCGTAGAAGAGCTCGATGGGAGTGCTGTTCTCGGTCCCGACGGTGATGTACGACATCGTGTCGCATCCTTTCTTCGACTGGGCGAGAACGATCGTTCTCGCCGGTGATCCGACTCTAGCGAGAACTATCGTTCTCAGTCAAGCTACAATCGGAGAATGGCGGATGAAGAGATGTGGACCCGGATCGTGGACGCTGCCGACGCGCTCTACTACGCGCGCGGTTTCCACGCCGTCGGCATGGATCAGGTACGGGATGCGGCGGGCGTGTCGCTGCGACGGCTGTACCAGCTGTTCCCCTCGAAGGACGACCTCGTGCTCGCGGTGCTCGCGAAGCGTCACGATCTCTGGACCGACGGCGTCGCCGCGAGGGTCGCGACCGTCGACGGCGCCGAGGCGCGCCTGCTCGCGATCTACGACTACCTGGCGGACTGGTTCATCGAGGACACCTTCCGCGGGTGCGGCTTCATCAACGCGTTCGGCGAGCTCGGCGCGGCCGACCCGCGCGTGGCGGAGGCCGCCCGGCGGCACAAGGAGTCGTTCCAGACGTTCGTCGCCGAGCTCGCCGCCGAGGCGGGGGCGTCGCCCTCGCTCGCGCCGCAGCTGGCGATCCTCGCCGAGGGCGCGCAGACCACGGCCGCGATCGCCGGGACGCCCGACGCCGCGGCCGACGCGCGCGCGGCCGCCCAGGTCCTCATCCGCGCGGCGCTCCCAGCCCCCACGGCCTGACCGCCTTCCCTGCCTCCCGGCCGGAGCGCATTCACAGGCGGGGCGCCTGGCCGCGGTGTACAGGAAGATATACGATCCACTCGGGGCATCGCGCCCCTCCTCCGACGTCGAAGGGACTCCGAGTGCTCGATCGCCCGACCATCCAGGCCATCGCCGACGAACTCGCGACCGCCGAACGCGACCGCACGACGGTCCCGCTGCTCACCGCCCGCCATCCGGACATGACGGTCGAGGATTCGTATGCGGTCCAGCGTCTGTGGGTCGAACGCGGACTCGCCGAGGGACGCAGGCTCGTCGGCCGCAAGATCGGCCTCACCTCCAAGGTCATGCAGCAGGCGACCGGCATCACCGAGCCCGACTACGGCGCGATCTTCGCCGACATGGTCTACGAGACGGGCTCCGTCATCCCGTTCGACCAGTTCTCGAACGTGCGCATCGAGGTCGAGCTCGCGTTCGTCCTCGGCGAGCCGCTCGAAGGCCCCGACGTCACCCTGTTCGACGTGCTCAGCGCCACCCGGTACGTCGTGCCCGCCCTCGAGATCCTGTCGTCGCGCATCGAGATGCAGGGCCGCACGATCGTCGACACCATCTCCGACAACGCGGCGATGGGCGGCATGGTCGTCGGAGGCCGGCCGGTGGCGGCGGATGAGGTGGACCTGCGCTGGGTCTCCGCCCTGCTGTACCGCAACGAGACCATCGAGGAGTCCGGCGTCGCCGCGGCGGTGCTCGACCATCCCGCCACGGGCGTCGCCTGGCTCGCGAACAAACTCGCCCAGCATGGCGGCCGACTCGAGGCCGGCGACATCGTGCTCGCCGGTTCGTTCACCCGCCCGATGTGGGTCGAACGCGGCGACACCGTCCACGCCGACTACGGAACCCTGGGAGCCGTCACATGCCGATTCGTCTAGATGCCGCGCCGACGTTCGCCGACCGTCTGCGCGACGCCGACCGCACGCTGTTCGGGATGTGGTCCTGCGCGGGCAGCCCGCTGGTCGCCGAGATCTGCGCGGGCAGCGGGCTCGACATCGTGCTGATCGACGGGGAGCACTCCCCCGTGAACCTCGAGTCGATCCTCGCCCAGCTGCAGGCGGTCGCGCCGTACCCGGCGGTTCCGGTGGTGCGCGCCCCGATCGGCGACCCGGTCGTGATCAAGCAGCTGCTCGACCTGGGCGCCCAGAACATCCTCGTCCCGATGGTCGACAGCGTCGCCCACGCCGAGGCCATGGTGCGCGCGGTGCGCTACCCGCCGCACGGCGTCCGCGGCGTCGGCAGCGCACTCGCACGATCTTCGCGCTGGAGCCGCATCCCCGACTACCTCGCCCGCGCGAGCGACCTCGTCTCGCTTACCGTGCAGATCGAGACGACCGAAGGGCTCGAGCAGGCGGCGGCGATCGCGGCGGTCGACGGCGTGGATGCGCTGCTCGTCGGCCCCGCCGACCTCGCGGCCTCGATGGGCCTGCTCGGACAGCAGAACCATCCCGACGTCGTCGCAGCCGTCGAGTCCGTGATCGCCGCCGGCCGCGCGGCGGGCACCCCCGTCGGCGTGAACGCCTTCGACCCGGCGACGGCCGACCGCTATGCGGCCGCCGGTGCCGCGTATGTGCTCGTCGGCGCCGACGTCACCTTGCTCGCGCGGGCGTCGGAGGCACTTGCGGACCGTTTCATCGGCGCGACGCCCGACTCTCCCGCTCCGGCCGCGTACTAGCTTGAAGAGGCTCCAGCGATTGTATATGATCTCGAATACGGTCCCAGACCGTCCCCGACGATGAGGAGGCACCACCCGTGACGGACATCCCCCGCCCCGGCAAGATCATCGCGGTACACCTGAACTACCGCTCGCGCGCCGCACAGCGCGGACGCACCCCCGCGCAGCCCTCCTACTTCTTCAAGCCCTCCTCCTCCATCGCCGAATCGGGCGGCGAGCTGGAGCGCCCCGCCGGCACCGAGCTCCTCGCCTTTGAGGGCGAGATCGCGCTGATCATCGGCCGCCCGACCCGCCGGGTCTCCCCCGAGGACGGCTGGGCTGCCGTCTCCGGCGTCACCGCCGCGAACGACTTCGGCCTCTACGACCTCCGCGCCGCTGACAAGGGCTCCAACGTCCGCTCGAAGGGCGGCGACGGCTTCACGCCCCTCGGCCCCGCGGTCCTCCCGGCCGCCGACCTCGACCCGGACGCCCTCCGCGTCCGCACCTGGCTCAACGGCGACCTGGTGCAGGAGGGCACGACCGACGACCTGCTCTTCCCGTTCGGCCGCCTTGTCGCCGACCTCTCCCAGCTGATGACCCTGGAGCCCGGCGACGTCATCCTGACCGGCACCCCGGCGGGCTCGTCGGTGACGACCCCCGGCGACACGGTCGAGGTCGAAGTGGATGCGCCCACAGCGCCGGGCGCGCCGACCACCGGCCGCCTGGTCACCCGCATCACCGAGGGCAGCATCCCGTTCGGCGACTTCGGAACCACACCCAGCGTCGACGACCATCAGCGCTCCGAGGCGTACGGCACACCCCCGGAGCCGTCGTTCACCCTGACGGACGAGCTGCGAGCGAAGCTCGCGAGCGTCGCCACCGCCACCCTCAGCTCCCAGCTCCGCAAGCGCGGTCTCGACAACGTCTCCATCGACGGCCTGACCTCCACCCGGCCCGGCACCCGGGTCGTCGGCACCGCTCGCACGCTCCGTTACATCCCGAACCGGGAGGACCTCTTCGCCTCGCATGGCGGCGGGTACAACGCGCAGAAGCGCGCGTTCGACTCGGTCGGGCCGGGTGAGGTGCTGGTGATCGAGGCCCGCGGCGAGCGCGGAAGCGGAACCGTCGGCGACGTCCTCGCCCTGCGCGCGCAGGTCAACGGCGCGGCCGGCATCGTCACCGACGGCGGCGTGCGCGACCTCGCGGTGGTCGCCTCCCTCGACATCCCGACCTACCACAACGGCCCGCATCCGGCCGTGCTCGGCCGCAAGCACGTGCCGTGGGACACCGACGTGACCATCGCCTGCGGCGGCGCGGCCGTGCAGCCGGGCGACGTGATCGTGGGCGACGCGGACGGGCTGCTGGTCATCCCGCCCGCCCTGGTCGAGGAGGTCGTCACTGACGCGATCGAGCAGGAGCGCGAAGAGGAGTTCATCGCCGAGCAGGTGGCGGCCGGCCACCCCGTCGACGGGCTGTTCCCGATGAACGCCGAGTGGAGAGAGAGGTACCGCGCATGGCAGACGCAGCGCTGAAGGCCGCGGCCCCGAGCAAGTCGCAGCTCGCGTACGAGTTCATCCGGGCCCGCATCGACGACGGCCGGTACGTCTCCGGATTCCGGCTCGTGCTCGGGCAGATCGCTGGCGAGTTGGACATCAGCGTCGTCCCCGTGCGGGAGGCCATCCGCCGGCTGGAGGCGGAGGGGCTGGTGACGTTCGAGAAGAACGTGGGCGCCCAGGTCGCCCTGCTGCACGAGGCCGAGTACACGTACACGATGGAGACGCTCGCCCTCGTCGAGGGCGCCGCGACCCAGATGTCCGCTCCCCTGCTGACCACCGACCACCTGGAGCGGGCCAGGGCGATCAACCGCGAGATGATCGCGTGCCTCGACGACTTCATCCCGCACCGGTTCACCGAGCTCAACCAGCAGTTCCACGCGGTGCTCTTCGAGGAGTGCCCGAACCCGCACATCCTCGACCTGGTGCACCGCGGCTGGAACCGCCTGACCGTGCTGCGCGACTCGACGTTCAGCTTCGTTCCCGGCCGTGCCCGCGAGTCCGTCGACGAGCACGAGCACATCGTCGAGCTGATCGAATCCGGCGCCGAGCCGCTCGAGATCGAGCTCGCCGCCCGGCGCCACCGGCTCGCCACCCTGGACGCCCTCCACCGCCGCCAGGAGCAGGCGGCCGCGAGCGAACAGCAGCAGCCGTGACCGTTACGACCGACAGGAGGCCGCGCATGGCGCAGCACCACATCCCCGAGAACCTCCCGGACACCATCCGGCACTTCATCGACGGCCGCTTCGTCGACAGCGTCTCGGGCGCGACGTTCGACGTGCTCGACCCGGTGTCGAACGAGACGTACGCGCAGGCTGCAGCCGGTCAGAAGGAGGACATCGACCTGGCCGTGGCCGCCGCCCGCCGCGCCTTCCGCGAGGGTCCGTGGCCGCGGATGAAGCCGCGCGAGCGGGCGCGGGTGCTTAACCGCATCGCCGACGCGGTCGAAGAGCAGGATGCGCGCCTCGCCGAGCTCGAGACCTTCGACACCGGCCTCCCGATCACCCAGGCGCTCGGTCAGGCGCAGCGTGCCGCGGAGAACTTCCGCTTCTTCGCCGACCTGATCGTGGCGCAGGCCGACGACGCCTACAAGGTCCCCGGCAGCCAACTGAACTACGTCAACCGCAAGCCGATCGGCGTCGCCGGACTCATCACCCCCTGGAACACGCCGTTCATGCTGGAGAGCTGGAAGCTCGCCCCGGCGCTCGCCACCGGAAACACGGTCGTGCTGAAGCCGGCCGAGTTCACGCCGTTGTCGGCGAGCCTGTGGGCGGAGATCTTCCGTGAGGCCGGCGTGCCGGACGGCGTGTTCAACCTCGTCAACGGTCTCGGCGAGGAGGCGGGTGACGCGCTGGTGAAGCATCCCGACGTCCCGCTCATCTCGTTCACCGGCGAGAGCCGGACCGGGCAGCTGATCTTCGCGAACGCCGCGCCGTTCCTCAAGGGCCTGTCGATGGAGCTGGGCGGCAAGTCGCCCGCTGTCGTGTTCGCCGACGCGGACCTGGATGCGGCGATCGACTCGACGCTGTTCGGCGTGTTCTCGCTCAATGGCGAGCGCTGCACGGCCGGCTCCCGCATCCTGGTCGAGCGTCCGATCTACGACGAGTTCCTGGAGCATTACGCCGAGCGGGCGAGGAACATCGTCGTCGGCGACCCGCACGACCCGAAGACCGAGGTCGGCGCGCTCGTGCACCCGGAGCACTTCGAGAAGGTCATGTCGTACGTCGAGCTCGGCAAGCAGGAGGGACGTCTGCTCGCGGGCGGCGGACGCCCGGAGGGTCTCGAGCACGGCAACTACGTCGCGCCGACCGTTTTCGCCGACGTCGCGCCTGACGCGCGGATCTTCCAGGAGGAGATCTTCGGCCCGGTCGTCGCGATCACCCCGTTCGACTCGGACGAGGAGGCGCTGGATCTCGCCAACGGCGTGAAGTACGGCCTCGCCGCCTACATCTGGACCAGCGACCTGGAGCGCGCGCACACCTTCGCCCAGAACGTCGAGGCCGGGATGGTGTGGCTCAACTCGCACAACGTCCGCGACCTGCGCACGCCGTTCGGCGGCGTGAAGGCCTCCGGACTGGGGCACGAGGGCGGATACCGCTCCATCGACTTCTACACGGATCAGCAGGCCGTGCACATCACGCTGGGCCCCGTCCACACCGCCCGCTTCGGTGCGAGTGCGCACCAGCCGGAGGAAGCGGCGGAAGCGGCCGAAGACGCCGGCGACGCCTGACCCCGCATCCATCACAAACCCGCACAGACTCAACGCAGAGGACGCACCACCATGACCATCACCCCCGACTCGCCGGAGCCCACCGTGACCGGCAGCGACCCCATCCCGGCGCCGACCGACCGCATCCCGACGCCGAAGGCCACCCCGCCGGACGTCGTGCGGTGCGCCTACATGGAGCTCGTCGTCACCGACCTCGCCGCCAGCCGCGAGTTCTACGTCGATGTGCTCGACCTCGTCGTCACCGAGGAGGACGAGAACGCCGTGTACCTGCGGTCGTTCGAGGAGTTCATCCACCACAACCTCGTGCTGCGCAAGGGACCGGTGGCGGCCGTCGCCGCATTCGCGTACCGGGTGCGGACGCCGGAGGACCTGGACCGCGCTGTCGCGTTCTACACCGAGCTGGGCTGCCGCGTGGAGCGTCGCGCCGAGGGCTTCACGAAGGGCGTCGGCGACTCGGTGCGCGTTGAAGACCCGCTCGGCTTCCCGTACGAGTTCTTCTACGAGGTGGAGCACGTGGAGCGCCTCGCCTGGCGCTACGACCTGTACACGCCCGGCACGCTCGTCCGGATCGACCACTTCAACCAGGTCACCCCCGACGTGCCGCGCGCCGTGAAGTACATGGAGGACCTCGGCTTCCGCGTCACCGAGGACATCCAGGACGAGCACGGCACCACCTACGCCGCGTGGATGCGCCGCAAGCCGACCGTGCACGACACCGCGATGACCGGCGGCGACGGCCCGCGCATGCACCACGTCGCATTCGCCACCCACGAGAAGCACAACATCATCGCGATCTGCGACAAGCTGGGCGCCCTCCGCCGCAGCGACTGCATCGAGCGCGGACCGGGCCGTCACGGGGTCTCCAACGCGTTCTACCTGTACCTGCGCGACCCCGACGGCCACCGCGTCGAGATCTACACGCAGGACTACTACACCGGCGACCCGGACAACCCGGTCGTCACGTGGGACGTGCACGACAACCAGCGCCGCGACTGGTGGGGCAACCCCGTCGTGCCGTCCTGGTACACGGAGGCGTCGACCGTCCTCGACCTCGACGGCAACCCGCAGCCGCTGACGAGCCGCACCGACGACTCCGAGATGGAGGTCACCATCGGCGCGGACGGCTTCTCGTACACCCGCAAGGGCGAAGAGGCGCAGGGCTTCAAGCTCGGCGCACAGGTGTAGTCCGGTGCGCGTGCCGCTGGTTCTACGTGGGCCAGCGGCGTGCGCTAGGGTCGAGCCATGATTCATCGGGGGGTGGGTCGCGGCGCCGCGGCTCTGTTCATCGTGGCGGTCACCGCGGTCGTCTCGGGATGCTCGTTGCTCGCGCCGGCCGCATCCCGCCCGACGTCGACGCCGACCGAGACGCCGGATCCCGTCCCCATCGCGCAGCAGCTCCCTGACCTGCGCGTGGCCGGGCAGACCATCGCGACGGGTCAGCTGCAGGCCGTGGAGCACGACCCCGGCGACGGGATGCCTGCAGAGCCACCGCTGACCGGCGCGGTGCGAGTGGTCGTCAACTCGTGGCTCCGGGTCGAGGTGCACGTGCGGCCCGACGCCCCGCTTCCGGCGGGGAGCGCCGACGCCTCCCGACTGCACGGCTACTCCCTCCTCGTGACGAACGCCCGCCACGATGGCAAGCCGGATCCGGTGCAGCCCATGGTGTTCGGCCTGGACTCGGACCTCGTCAGCGTCACGCCCGACGGCGAGCTCGTGCTGCCCATCCCGCCGGGCTTCACGTCCGAAGGCGATCCGTCGTACCTGCACTCCATCGAGGAGACGGTCGGCGGCTCCGGCGTCATCGCGGCCGCGCCGTTGACGTGGACCCTGCCCTCCCCGTTCCCGGAGCTCCAGGCCGCCGACCACGGCCCCGTGTCCTTTGCCCGGGGGAAGGCGATCGTGAAGGACGGCGTGCTGACCGGTTACGTCCCCAACCCCTACGACACCCTCTTCGCCGTATCGCGTCGCTTCGGCCTCACCGAGGTCGAGCTCGTCTGGCTGAACCCCGCCCTCCTGTTCGGTTCCCCGGAACCGCAGCTGAAGTACGACGTCGAGATCACCCTCGACCCGGCGAACCGCTGACGCGACGACGGCCGTCGTTCAGCCCGATGCCCCCGGCGCATCCCGATGCACGACGTAGACGTGGAGCAGTCGCCCCTCCGAGCTGAAACCGTGCCGCTCGTACACGGGCACCGCCCGCGGGCTGGAGTGCACCGTCACGCGCTCGAGCCCCCGCTCGCGAGCGCTGTCCACGACGGCGTCGATCAGCCGGCCGCCGATCCCGCGGTTGCGATGTCCGGGGGCGACGTACGCGCACTGCAGGTCGCCGGACGCGCGGTCGAACGCGCGCGCGCTCGGGACCCGCGGGATGACGGCCAGCCACGTCATCCCGATCACCGCGCCGTCCGCGACGGCGACGAAGCACTCGTGCGTGTCCTGATGGTCGCTCGCCCACTCGGCGAACTGCTCCGCGAACACCTCGCGTGGATCGAGGGCCTCACCCCCGAACTCGAACACCGAGTCCCAGCGCAGCCCGCCGACCGCCGCCCACTCCGTCGGCCGCGCCGGCCGCACGTCGATATCGCCCATCCCGCCAGCCTATGACGGGCCCGTGAGCGCGGGCGTAGTGTCGCCGCATGAATCCGCGTCGGCCTCGCAGCCAGTTCGTGGCGCTTGTCGTCATCGGTCTGGTGGTCGCCGTCGGCGAGACGCTGTCGTTGCTCTTCCTCACCGGATCGGGAGGAGTGGATGCGGTGGGCGTCCTCATCGTCGCCGCGGCCCTCGCCATGGCGATCGTGGGCGTGATCGGGCTGCGACGGCGGTCCGCCGAGCAGGATCGGAAGCGCTGATGGTCTTCCTCCATCGGGCTGTCGAGCTGTGGTTCCGGATCATCTCGCCTCTCGGCGGTCTGCTGTTCGGCGTCGTCTTCCTCCTGTGGGGCTTAGGGGTGCTGCCGGGTCAAGATGGGCGTGTGGACGGGCGTCTGGAGTTCGCGATTCTGGGCGCCGTCCTGATGCTTCTGGCGCTGACCGGCTTCGTCCTGGCCAACACCAAACGTGCTCGGCGCGCCTGGAGGACGAGTCTCGGCGTGGTGCCGGAGGACGACTCGGTGGAGAGGGTGCCGTAGCGTTCTCGGTATGCCGATCAGCATCTCCGCCCTGCCCGAACTCTCCTGGACCCACACTCCCGGCGACGCCGACGTCGACCCCTCGACCGAGGTGCTCACTCTGACGGCCGCCGCCGGGGTCGACTGGTCGAACGACGCGCTCGGCGCGCACTCGCAGCACGCCGCGACCGCGCTCACGCTCGAGGCGCCCGCGGGCGACTTCGCCCTGTCCGCCCGGGTTCGCGTCGCGGAGCCCCGCACGACCTTCGACGCCGGCGCCCTCGTGCTGTGGAGCGACGACGACCACTGGGCGAAGCTGTGCTTCGAGTTCTCGCCGCAGGGTCAGCCGATGGTGGTGAGCGTCGTCACCGACCGTTACTCGGACGACTGCAACAGCACCCACGTCACCAGCGGCGAGGTCTTCCTGCGCGTCGCGCGCGTCGGGGAGGCGTGGGCGTTCCACTCGTCGACGGACGGCGTCCAGTGGGACTTCGTCCGCCTGTTCCGGCTGGACGCCGGCGCGGACGCCTGGAGAGTCGGCTTCCTGTCGCAGGCACCGATGGGCGACACCTGCACCGCGACCTTCGACCGGATCGCGCTCCGCCACGACGGGCTCGCTGACCTCCGCAACGGGGAGTGAGCGGGCCTCAGACGCGCTCGACCACCTCGAACCGGTTGCCGTCGGGGTCGTGCGCCGCGAACATCGCCGGGACGTCCGGCCAACGGAGCACCTCTCCCACGTCGGCGCCGGCTCGAACCAGGGTCTCGTGGGTGCGCTCCGCGTCGAGCGTCTCGAAGCGGATGCCCGTCTCGACGCCCGCGGGAGCATCCGGCTGGGCCGGCACCAGGGACACCGACACCGCGGAGCCGGGTGGTGCGAGCATGATCCAGCGGCTCCCGAGCTGCGGGAGCGGCGCGTCGACCCGCACCTCGAGCCCGAGGACATCGCGGTAGAACGCGAGCGCGCGATCCTGGTCGGAGACCGGGATGCCGATGGTGCTGACGCCGACGATGCCGGCGCCTTCCGTGTCCGTCATGCGCGACATCCTCCACCACATGGAATCCCTTGGGGAGACACATAACGGCTCGATCGCAAATCATCCGAACACTGCTTCGACTGCTTGAGTATTTGACCTCGAACCGAGACGGAGGAAGATCACGTTGATCAACGAGCGGGACTTGTGTTCGCGACGACGTGCAAGCTGCCCGTCTTCACGTCGATACACAACTAGCGCGGAATTGAACGTGCCATAAGCGCTCTTATTGAGTGAGTTCCCCAGCACCACACCTGCTTAGTGGGTCCTACAGAGAGAAATTATTCTCGTCGACCCAATCGACGAAGTCATCGAGAAAACCCCGGTAGCTCGGATTGTCGATATTGAGGTCCACCATGTCACGAACCGAAAAATCGCTGAGATGGAGAAAGTAGACCCCATCCTCCTTTGAGATGACCCCGCGTTCGACGCCAAACTCGTGGGCAGCCCAGCTTGCACGCCCTTTCGCAACTATCGTATCCATGACGTTCGCAGGATAGTTCGGATCTCCTTTGACCATGGACTTCTTTATGTACCAGCGTGCATTGGACTGGAAGGCTGTAGCTGCCGTCCAGATCCGCTCCTTCCCTGTATCGCCCGTCGGCCTCGATGCACGAAACGATGTCCACGGATAAGACGTCTCCGATGCAATGAGCTTGAGCAGTACAGCATTCGAAGGCACCACGCGGCGTGTCACTCCGCTAATTCGGCGCGCCTCGATAAAAGATGGCTGACTGTCGCGACTTGGCCTAAGCCGTAGTTCCGGCGCTTCTGAGGCGAATTCATCACACGTAATGTCCGCGAGTGGACCGACTGAGAACTCCTGAGCCCCTTCACCGGCGACGACCCGCAGAGATGGGGCATTGATATCCGTACGTGCGACTCCTTGCATCAGGTAGAGGGCTTCTCCCGCAGACAGTTGGGCGGTGACTGTGTGCAACTCGACGCCCGCTTCTTCCAGTCGTGCCCTGACCGAAGAACCACCGTCAGTCTGCGATTCAGACTCGACTTCCTCTACCAATAGAAGTACATCATCGCGAAACTCTGCGGCATGTGAAGCGACGAGCAGGGTTAGCGCCGTGGGATTCACTGACTCAAGCCCCATCTCTGCGGAAAGGGCGAGTCTCATAAGAATTGGCGAAGGAGCGACCCGAGGGTCACACCAGTTGTCACGTATGACTCTTGCGCGAAGCGCATCTGCGCTTCCCAAACTCGACGCCACAGCATAATCGCGGAAAGCCGCATTCGTGAATCGAAGAAGTGGGTTGTCTTCGCTCTCAAGGCTTCCAGCCACGAACGGGTGCACGCGGAACTGTTCGCGGATCTGCGACTCGATTTCGCCCCACCAGCTTTCTTCCTCCGGTTCTGCTTCCGGAGTAATCGGAATCTCGAGTGGACGGTCTGCCAGCAGTAGGGAAAGCTGAAGTTCCTTGGTGTAGCAAAGACGCCCATACTCTACCTTCGCGGGGTCTCCAGCCCCGAAACTGCTCGCGAACTTCTGTGTTTCTCGATCCAGCACCTCTTCAATGATTCTGATCAACAAACCCCAGACGTGCTCGGTTGTCCCTGCACGCTTGATCTCGTGGAGGACTCGCATCATGTTCACTTCCGGGTCGTAGAAGGTCGCAAGCGCGTCTAGGACGGGCGCATAACCTACGAAAGAGTCGGCCTGCAACCAGTCCTGCGCGCCGAGTGCGTCCATAACGAGCTCGAAGAATGCGCCGAGGAAGTCCTGAAGCTCCTGTGTGGGCCCCGAACCGCTCAGTCCAAGTGCCTTCAGCCGCACGAAGGCCCTCGCTTGCTGCTCTGTGAAGAAAGCCACGTCGATGCGCGCCACAGGAGTTTGGCGCTGTTCAAGCACTCGGGCCGTCTCGTCAATCGTGTCGGGGCGACCCAAGATCACAGCCGAGGGGCGCCCGTGAACTCCCGCCCCGATCAGCTCTGCCAGATCTTGAATCGCCACGCCGTAGTCCTGGGGACCGTTCCCGACCAAGGCCTCGTCTGCTGAATCAATTATGAGAGTCGCTCGACCTGCATGTACCTCTGCCACAAGCTCCAGCGCCTGCTGACCACCCAACTGACGTGCGAGCGCTCCTGTGAAGAATGCCTCACCGATTCGACGGCCCGCTAGGTCAACCAACGGATTCCGCGTACGAAGGCCTAGCTCGCGGGCTAGAACCGACTTCCCAACCGCAGCCGGAGCTGCCACGAGGAGTACCCGACCTTCGGACAGCCCTACCATCGGGTCCCGATCAAGAAAAGTTGGCTCTATGAAGTGGTCCAGCCCCTCTCGAACCAACAGGTCATCGGCGAGCAGCGAAGCGCGCGCGCTAGACAAGCCAACCATCGAAACCAACTCATCGAAAGTTACTGGCGCTTCGGTCACGACTTCTTCTCCTTGGCTCTAGCTCTATCGGTCATCCAGGTCGCAGCCCGCCAACCTAGCCACGCGAGCAGAATGCCCGAGCCTGCCACCAGGGCAGCTACCCACCACTTCTTGAGATCTAGCTCCCACAAGCTGGTCGGCAACAAATTGATACCCAAGTAGGAGAACCATATCGACGGAAGTAACAGCGCCGCCCCGACGCGCGCAAGAAGGCGGTCACGCTCTTGCGCACGCTGGTCTTCGAGCTCTCGCGTGCGGTTCGCCTGTTGGATCTGCTCACTCAATCGGATGCTAGCGACCCCCGCGAGTGCCGCGATCGCCGCATCTGTGCTGGAAATCGCCGCTTCAAGATCGATAGTCGCATCGTCGCGCACTCCCTCATGCCTGAGCAGGAAGAGCGCCCGCTGAAGCCGGACTCGACTTGATATAGCCCAGTGGAAGCCAGCACCGTAAGCGCCTCCTCGCGAGGATTCTCGGCTAGAGCTAGTGTCTGCTAGTTCCCTAACTATCGCATCTGACGTGGCATCGACCACACGGACACTAGATTCAACGAGTTCGGAAGCGATTGCATCCGAAACACCTGCCCAATCTGCGGAGTTCCGGACTGATCGAAGTTGCCGCACAATCGTGGATCGAATTGAGGACTCTCCCAATGCCGGTGCTGAATCGTCCCATGAGCTAGGCAGAGTACCTATCTGCGCTACACAAATTAACAAGAGCCTGGGCCCGGCGACGATATGAGTTACGTGTAGCGCGTCGCGCGATCGCCCCATCAAGCCGATCGTCGATACTTCTCTGTGGGTTCTCTCTGCATCGTGTAGGTCCAACTGCATTTCTATCGCAATCGCATGCTCTTCTACTTCCCTACGACTTACCGCATCGGCGAAGTACCGCAGCATAATCATGCGTCCGCCTGACCCAAGCAGGCTTGCCCCTAGCGCGGTGGGCGATATCTCTCGGAGGCCGCGTTCAGCAAGTACATACGCGGCGCTTAGCCCGCCGCCCGCCACGATCATGCTCCCGCCTCAGAAAGATCAGCCAACGCAAACCGTTTGGAACATGCGGGCTTCGCCCAACGACCGCATGGGTCGTTGGCTCGACGACTGACGGGATCCTGGCCCTGTGGGCAATCCACTGGCGGTGATTGCCAAGCCTGGACACACCCGTTCAGAAAGCGTCGCATCCCGCTCATCTTGCCATCTTCTGCGCTACCAGGCCTCTCCACCATCGAGCGCTCCGCGGGGAGGGGCCGGCGACGAGCGGACGATGCGGCTACGCGGCGGGCGGCGCGACCGCCACACGGAAGCGCCGTGCGGCGGGCTCGCCGTGCAGCGCCAGACGGGCGAGCACATCGCCGAGTGCCGGACCGAACTTGAATCCGTGACCCGAGAACCCGGTTGCGATGACGACCTTCCCGACGCGGTCGAGCACGAAGTCCTCCTGCTCGGTGCTGTCGTAGAGGCAGCTGATGCCCTCGGGATGCGTCGCATCGACACCCGGCACCCACTCGGCCACGTACCGCTTCAGCTGTTCCAGTCTGTCGGGATCGATGCGCCGATCGCGGCCGTCCGGGTCCACCTCCGGCCCGATGCCGTGGAAGCCGACCTTGACGCCCTCGCCCGGGGTCAGCAGTCCGTAGGCGCTCGCTGCACCGTCACGGGTGGGGTGGTGCACGAAGCTCGGCCACGCCGTCTCCGTGTCCGCCAGGCCAGGAAGTACCGGGAAGTGCGCCGGTTGTTCCTCCGTCACGCGTACCTCTGGAAGCTCCACAATGTGAGCCGAGAGCCAGGGGCGCAGGAGTGACGGCGTCCACGAGCCCGCCGCGACCACCACCAGGTCGGCGGTATGGGTGCCACCGTCGGTCACCACCGTCACACTGTCGCCGGAGTCCTCCACTCCCGTCGCCCGGACGCCGAAGCGCAGCTCCGCTCCAGCGTCTTCGGCTGCATCGAGAAGGGCGTCCAGGGCGTCGGCCGCCCGCAACCGGCCGCCGCCCGGGCTGAACAGCACGTGGTCCTCGAACCGGAGGCCCGACCAGCGCGTCTCGGCCTCGGCACCTGTCAGCCACTCGTAGGGCAGTCCCGCCGCATCCTGCGCCTCGGCGATCGCCTTCAGCACCACCGGATCGCCGTGGTCGACCGCTCCCGTCGCGTCGAGCAGCGTGCGGCCGCTGATCCGCTCCAGCTGCTTCCACCCGGTGAGCGCGCGGACGGACAGCTCCACATAGTCCTGCTCCGCGTAGCCGTGACGGAAGATCCTGGTCGCACCGTGCGACGACCCGCGATCGTGGCCGCGTTCGAACGCCTCCAGCAGCAGCACCGACGCTCCTTCGCGCGCCACCGACCAGGCCGTCGCCGCGCCGACGACACCCGCACCGATGACGATCACGCTCGTTGCCATGCCGCAACCCTATCGAGCGGCGGACGACGATCCCGCCGCGCCTCTGCGCATTCGCAGCGGGTGGCCCTTGAGGGATCCGGCATCCGGACATTGGATGGAGTCCCACGACGAAAGGACGACAGGCGATGTCGACTGATCAGTACCACGAGCCGCCGAGCGAGCTCAGCGAGGAGACGCGAACGTTCGCGCGGATGTGCGCGAGCCTGTCCGAGGAGGCGGAGGCGATCGGCTGGTACGAGCAGCGCATCGCCGTCGAGAAGGACGAGGTCGCGAAGGCGATCATGCTCGACTCTCTCGCAGAGGAGTACAAGCACTTCAGTATGGAGCTCGAGTTCCTGCTGCGGGCCAAGCCGCAGTGGCGGGAGACGGCGAAGGGCATCCTCTTCCAGCACGGCGACATCGTCCAACACGGCGAGGAGGCCGAAGAGGCCGCCGCCTCCTAAGCCTCCCCTCCTTTCCTCCGTCGAAGTGCACGTTGTTGCGGTCGACACGCCGTGCGAGACAGCAACAACGTGCACCTCGGCGAGCCGTGCCGACCGACTCACGCGTCGACGTGGATGAGGAACACCCAGGCGCTGAGCACCCCACCGACGAAGGCCACGAACACCGCCGGGACGAGCACATAGATGCCAGCCTCCCCGACGACGACCATGAGGATGCCTGCCGCGAGCAGAGTCACGGAGGTCACCACGTTCGGGTTGATCCGCTGGATCGCGCGCCCGAGCGGGGTCGGCGACGGCCCGGTGGCCCGCCGGTCCAGCACGAGCAGCGTGACAGCCGTCAGCACTGCGAGGACGATCACCTCGATGCCGAGAACCCTCGCAGGCTGACCGGGCACGGCGAGGAGCACCGCCACCAGCAGCATCGCGGTGAAGAGGCTCAGCGTCTGAGCCGCCCGGAGACGCAGTTCCGTGGACCCGGCGATGACCTGGATCCGGATGGATACGGCCACGAAGAGCAGGCCGAGGAGCGCCGCCGCCGCGCCGCCGACGATGGTGGCGAACACACCCCAGTCAGCCATCGTCACTCGCCGAAGTCCGAACCGCGGCCGGGGAGGAGGAGGCCCGTCGCAAGGAGAGCCGCCACCCACGCGACGACCGGGCCGAGGACCGGCGCGAGTGCCAGCGTGGCGGTCGCGCACACCGCGCCGACCGGCAGAGCGAGCACCGAGAGCACCCGGACGCCCTGGCCGTGGGCGGTGCGCAGCGCAAGGTCCTGCATCGTGGTGGTCAGCGTTCCCGTGACGTAGGTGGTGGTCACGCCATCCACATCGGAGAGCTTCTTCGCCGCCACGGTCTGCAGTGCCAGCGCAGCCGCGGAGAGAGCGATCACCACGCAACGCTCCACCGTGCTGTCGGCGCCGGGCAGCACCATCCAGATCACGACGACGACGGTCTGCACGGCCGCAGACGGCAGCACCAGGCGACGGAACGCCCGTCGTGCCGTCGCCGGGACGGTCGTCGGGGCGCTCGTGAGCCGGAACGCGGCGTATAGGACGCCCACGAACGAGACGATGGCCACACCAGCCGTCAGAAGGGTCAGCGCGAACTGGGGCCGGGTGAACATACCGCTCAGGATCAGGTTGCCGGTCATGTTCGCCGTGAAGATCCCGCCGAGGGCGAGGAAGGCGAAGGCGTCGGCCGCGCCCGCCGAGAAGGACAGCAGAACCAGGGCCAGGTGGATGCGGCGCACCCGTCCGGGATGCGTCGACTGGACGAGTTCCGGCGTACCGGTCACATCGGGCCGATCGGAGACGGTTCGTCGGTCATGGGTCGCTCTCCCCTGGGGCGATGGTGCCGGAGCGGTGCTCGTTCGGGTGGCCGTCAAAGTAGCAGGTTCCGCCCGCGTCCCGCCAGATCCGTCACGATCTGCTCCTGTTGTCGCAGCGATCCTCCCTGCTACCGTGCTGCCACGCTCCACCCGCTCGGCTGAAAGAGGTCGGAATGCCTGAAGCTGCCACCAACGTCGTCCTCGTCCACGGTGCCTACGCCGACGGATCGTCCTGGTCGAAGGTGATCCCCCGCCTGCAGGCCGCAGGTCTTGGAGTGACGGCGGTGCAGCATCCCCTCACCACGCTCCAGGACGGCGTCGAGATCACCCGACGCGCCATCGCCCTGAATCCCGGCCCGACCGTGCTCGTCGGGCACTCGTTCGCCGGGATGATCGTCACAGAGGCCGGGGTCGACCCGGCTGTCTCAGCGCTCGTCTACGTCGCGGCTCGCGCCCCCGACGCCGGCGAAGACTACGGCGCGCTCGCCAAGACCTACCCCCTGCCGCCCGCGTCCGCCGGGGTGGTGTGGTCGGAGGGGTGGGGCCGCCTCACCGAGGAGGCGTTCCTGCGCGACTTCGCCGGCGACCTCCCGCCGGAGGAGGCGCGGGTACTGTGTGCGGTGCAGGGACCGATCTCCGACACGCTTTTCTCCGGCAGGACCACGCACGCCGCCTGGCGCGACAAGCCCAGCTGGTACGCGGTCTCGACGGAGGACCGGACGATCAACCCCGACCTCGAGCGCTTCATGGCGAAACGGATGGGCGCCACCACCATCGAGCTCGCCGCCAGCCACGTCTCGCTCGTCTCGCACCCAGCGGAGGTCTCCGACCTCATCCTCGCTGCGGCTGGACGGGCCGCCTGACCCCTCACGAGGCAACAAAAAAGCCCCGGAGAACCGGGGCGCTTCTTGCTGGGGTACCTGGACTCGAACCAAGAACAACTGAACCAGAATCAGCCGTGTTGCCAATTACACCATACCCCACCGGCCTGAACCGTAGTCCGGGCACGAGAAACAACTCTAGCCTACCGGCAGGCCGGACTACAAAACGGGGGCGTCCTCCAGCGAGAGCCCGATGAGGTCGCGGTTGACGGCCGCGGCGACCACCGCACCGGAGCCCGCGGCGACGATCAGCTGCTGCGGTCCGGGTGCCGACGTCTCCCCCGCCGCGTACACGCCGGGAAGCGACGTGCGGCCGTCCGCGTCGGTCAGCAGGTAGCCGTCGGCGTCGCGATCGAGGTCGAGCGCATCCACGAATGACAGGGAGGGCGACCACACCGGGCGCAGGAACCCGCCGGCCCGCTCGACGAGGGTGCCGTCCGCGAGACGGACGCCGGTCATGACGCCCTTCTCGCCGACCACGTCGTCGATCGGGCGGCGTTCGACCCGCACACCGAGGCGGGCGAGCGTGCGCTCCTCGTCCTCGCCGATCGGCGCGACGCCGTTGGTGAAGACGATCAGGTCGTCCGTCCACTGCGTGAGCAGCAGAGCCCGCTCGGCCAGGTCGTCGGTCTCGCCGATCAGGGCGAGTGGCTGACCGGCCGACTCGAAACCGTCGCATTCGATGCAGCTGTGCAGCTGGGTGCCGTAGAACGCGCGGATGCTCGGGATGGCCGGCATCGTCTCCGTCACACCGGTCGCGATGAGCACCGTGTCGGCGCGTACGTCGACGTCAGAGCCTCCGCGCACCCCGCGGGCCGTGACCCGGAAGCCGTCGCCCTCCACCGAGACCGCGCCGACCTGGGCGAAGACGACGGTCGCGTTGTCGTACGCGTCCACTTCCTCCCGGCCCATCCGGCGCAGCTCCAGCGGGCTGACCCCGTCGCGGGTGAGGAACCCGTGGGCGAGCAGTGTCGCAGCGTGGCGCGGGCGGTTGCCGTCCACCACGAGCACACGGCGCCGGGCGCGGGCCAGGTTGAGTGCCGCGGACAGGCCCGCGGGGCCCCCGCCGATGACGACGACCTCGTAGGACGGCTCGAGAGCCGGCGGCGCGGTCACACCGGTCATCGCGCTAGCCCAGGTCCGCCGACAGCCGGTCGAGCCGGGCGATGGTCTCCGCCTTGCCCAGGATCTCCATCGACTCGAACAGTGGCGGCGACACCCGGCGGCCCGAGAGCGCCACCCGCAGCGGGCCGAACGCGACGCGCGGCTTCAGCGCCATCCCCTCGACCAGGGCGTCGCGCAGTGCGGACTCGATGGCCTCGTGGTTCCACTCCGCCTCGGGCACCAGCTCCAGCGCACCGAGTGACGCGGCCAGCACCTCGCCCGCGTTGTCCGGCAGCGAAGCGCGCGCGTCGGGCTCGACCACGAGCGAGGCGGCGTCGGTGAAGAGGAAGCCGAGCATCCCGGGCGTCTCCCCCAGCAGCTGCACGCGCTCCTGAACCAGCGGCGCCGCCTTCGCGAGCACCTCGTGCTGAGCAGGCGTCAGCGGCTCCTCCACCACACCGGCCGCGGCCAGGTACGGGACGGTGCGCTCGGCGAAGTCGGCCACATCCAAGAGCCGGATGTGGTCGCCGTTGATCGACTCCGCCTTCTTCAGGTCGAAGCGGGCCGGGTTCGGGTTGACGTCCTTCACGTCGAACGCCGCCACCATCTCCTCCAGCGAGAAGACGTCGCGGTCGTGCGTCAGCGACCAGCCGAGCAGCGCCAGGTAGTTGACCAGGCCCTCGTGGATGAAGCCACGGTCGCGGTGATGGAACAGGTTCGACTCGGGGTCTCGCTTGGAGAGCTTCTTGTTGCCCTCCCCCATCACGTACGGGAGGTGGCCGAAGCGCGGGACGAACGTGGTCACTCCCGCGTCGATCAGCGCGTGGTACAGCGCGATCTGGCGCGGGGTCGACGACAGCAGGTCCTCGCCGCGGAGCACGTGCGTGATGCCCATGAGCGCGTCGTCGACCGGGTTCACGAACGTGTACAGCGGGTGGCCGTTGGGGCGCACCACGACGAAGTCGCTGAACGAGCCGGCCTTGAAGGTGATCTCGCCGCGCACCAGGTCGTCGAAGCTGAGATCGTCGTCCGGCACGCGCAGCCGCAGGGCGGGCTCCCGGCCCTCGGCGCGGTAGGCGGCCTTCTGCTCGTCGGTGAGGTCGCGCTCGAAGTTGTCGTAGCCGAGCTTCGGGTCGCGGCCGAGCGACACGTTGCGCGCCTCGATCTCCTCCGCCGTCGCGAAGCTCTCGTAGATGTGGCCGGAATCGCGCAGCTTCTGGATGAGGTCGCGGTAGATGCCGTACCGCTGCGACTGCCGGTAGGGTCCGTCGGGGCCTCCGACGTCGATGCCCTCGTCCCAGTCGAGGCGCAGCCAGCGCAGCGCATCCAGGATCTGCTGGTAGCTCTCCTCGCTGTCGCGGGCGGCGTCGGTGTCCTCGATGCGGAACACCATCTTCCCGCCCGTGTGGCGCGCATACGCCCAGTTGAACAGGGCGGTGCGGATCAGGCCGACGTGCGGAGTACCGGTCGGCGACGGGCAGAAGCGCACGCGCACATCGGCGCCGGTGGCCTCGGAGAACGGGTGAGCGATCGAGTCAGACATACATCTTCGATCCTACCGGGGAGGCTACTTCGGGGCGCGCACCGGATTCACCAGCGACCCGACGCCCTCGACCTCCACCTCGACGGTGTCCCCGGGCTTCATCGGGCCGATCCCGGACGGCGTCCCCGTGAGGATGACGTCGCCCGGCAGCAGCGTGAACACGCTCGACGCGTACGCGATGATCGACGGGATGTCGTGGACCATGTCCGAGATCGGCGCCTCCTGCTTGAGCTCGCCGTTGAGGCGGGTCCGCAGCACGGCGTCGGGCGCGAGCTCGGTCTCGATCACCGGGCCGAGCGGGCAGAAGGTGTCGAAGCCCTTCGCGCGCGTCCACTGGCCGTCCTTCTCCTGCAGGTCGCGGGCGGTGACGTCATTCGCGACGGTGTAGCCGAAGATGTGGCCGGCGGCGTCCTCCGCACGGACGTTGCGGGCGATCTTGCCGATCACCACGGCCAGCTCGCCCTCGTAGTCGACGCGCTCGGACTGCGGCGGCACCACGATCGCGTCGCCGAGGCCGATCACGGCCGTGTTCGGCTTCAGGAACAGCAGCGGCTCACCCGGCGCCTCTCCACCCATCTCAGCGGCGTGCTCGCGGTAGTTCTTACCGACCGCGACGACCTTCGACCGCGGGATGACCGGGGCGAGCAGCGAGCCGACCTTGCCCAGCGGGACGCGCTCCCCTGTGGTCTCGAATCCCACGAACATCGGGTCGCCGGCGAGCACGACCAGGGCGTCCTCGTCGACGATGCCGTAGTCGATGGCGGGCGTCGACGAGCCTTCGCGGGTGTGGCTGAAACGTGCGATCTTCACGCGTTCGAGCCTAGCGCCGACAGGATGCGCGCAAGGGAGGGAGTCGCGATGCCATGCCGCTCGCCGATGCGCAGGAGCGCTCCGCCGATGGCGTCGAGTTCGCTCGGGGCGTCGGCGGCGAGGTCCTCCTGGAGGGAGGTGCGCATCCCGCCGGGCACGCCGCGGAGGGCTCGGACCAGGTCGAGCTCGGACGCGGGGACCCCCTCGGCGGCCGAGCAGGCGACCACCTCACGGACGACCCCTTCGGTCAGCTCGGGGTCCTCGCTGAGGGCCGGCCCGGCCGGCTGCCGCCAATACGAGGTGAGAAGGGCGAGCGAGGCCAGCAGGCGGAACTTCGCCCAGAGCACCTCCGCCTCGCTCCCGCCGATGCGGACGCTCGGGCCGGCGTCGGTGAGCGCGAGAACCGAGGCGAAGCCGGCCGCCGCCTGCGGCGCCTCGATGCGGACGAACGGGCTCCGGTGGTCGATGACGGTGGTGGATGCGCGCAGCGCCGACACCGCGATGGATGCGCCCGCGACCGGCACACCCGGAAGCGCAGAACGCAGCGGCTCCATGTGCTCGACGCCGTTGAGGAAGGAGATCACCTCGGCGGGCCGGGCCGCCACGACGCCGGGGAGCACGTCATCCAGCCCGTAGGCCTTCGTCGCCAGCAGGACGCTCGCACCGTCGGGCACCTCCGTCGCGGCCGGGACGCGCTCGACCCCGTCGCCGAACAGCTCGCTCCGCACTTCGATGCCGTCGCGCCGGATCCCCTCGACGGTGGCCGGGCGGCCCACCGCGACCACGTCGTGTCCGGCCCGGTGCAACAACCACGCGAGGAGGCCGCCGACCGCGCCCGGTCCGACGACGGCGAACACGGTCCCGTTACCCATGCCTCGATGCTAGCCAGGGTTCGGCCCGAGGGCATCGCGTTCCGGCGGTATGCGAAAGGGAGGAGTCTGCGGGCGAACCGGCCGCAGACTCCTCCCTTTCACGCGAAACGCCGACGGACGGACCGCGAACTCCTCCGTCCGCACAACTCAGAACTATGCGTCGAGGCGGTACATCCAGTTGTGGCGGTCGCGCTCGCGGCCGTACTGGATGTCCGTCAGCTCCTGGCGCAGCGACATCGTCAGCTCTCCGGGAGGCGCGGTGATGTCGCCGACGGTGAACGTGTCCGACTTGAGCTCGCCGATCGGGGTGATCACCGCGGCCGTGCCGCACGCGAACACCTCGACGATCTCGCCCGACTCCACGCCGTCGCGCCACTCGTCGAGCGTCACCTTGCGGCGCTCGACGGCGTGACCGCGGTCGCGGGCGAGCTGCAGCACCGAGTCCAGGGTGATGCCCTCGAGGATGCTGTCGGACTCGGGCGTGACCAGCGTGCCGTCCTTGCGCACGAGCACCACGTTCATCCCGCCGAGCTCTTCGAGGTACTTGCCCTCGACCGAGTCGAGGAAGAGCACCTGGGCGCAACCGTGCTCGTACGCCTCCGACTGCGGGAGCAGGCTCGAGGCGTAGTTGCCGCCGGTCTTCGCCGCACCCGTTCCGCCCTTGCCTGCGCGCGACCAGCGGTCGGACAGCCAGATGGACACCGGGGCGACGCCGCTCGGGAAGTACGCGCTCGCCGGGCTCGCGATCAGGTAGTAGGCGACCTTGTTGGCCGGGCGCACACCGAGGAACGCCTCCTTGGCGAACATGAACGGCCGGAGGTACAGGCTCGTCTCCGGCGCGTCCGGCACCCAGTCGCCGTCGACGGCGATGAGCTGCTTGATCGAGTCGAGGAAGTGCTCGACCGGCAGCGCGGGGAGCGCGAGGCGATAGGCCGAGCGCTGCATGCGGGCGGCGTTCGCCTCCGGGCGGAAGCCCCAGATCGAGCCGTCCTCGTGGCGGTACGCCTTCAGGCCCTCGAAGATCTCCTGCGCGTAGTGGAACACCGCGGCCGACGGCTCCAGCTGGATGGGGCCGTAGGGCGAGACACGCGGACGGTGCCAGCCGCCCTTGGCCGACCAGCAGATGTCGACCATGTGGTCGGTGAAGTGGTTGCCGAAGCCGGGGTCCGCGAGGATCTCGGCCCGGGTCGCCGCGTCTCGGGCGGCCTCGTTGCGGGTGACGTTCCAGAGCAGGCCCGAGGTCTCGGTGGGTCCGCTGGTGAGGGAGATGCTGGTCGAAGTCATGACAGGTCCTTTATGCGACGGTGAATCAATTCTGCGCCACTCGCGCGGCGATCGCTGCGCCGATCTCGGAGGTCGTTCGCGCAGCGCCCGTGCGGGCGGCGAGGTCGGCGGTCACCGCCTGCTCCACGCGTTCGGCGAGCTCCTTCTCGCCGAGGTGGCGGAGCAGGAGCGCCGTGGAGAGGATGGCGGCGGTGGGGTCGGCCTTCTGCTGGCCGGCGATGTCGGGGGCCGATCCGTGAACCGGCTCGAACATGCTCGGAAAGGCCCCGGCCGGGTTGATGTTGCCCGAGGCCGCCAGCCCGATGCCGCCGCTGATCGCGGCCGCGAGGTCGGTGAGGATGTCGCCGAAGAGGTTGTCCGTGACGATCACATCGAATCTAGCAGGATCCGTGACGAGGAAGATCGTCGCGGCGTCGACGTGGAGGTAGTCGACCGTGACGTCCGGATGTTCGGCGGCCACCGCGTCCACGATCCGCTTCCATAGCGAGCCCGCGAAGGTGAGCACGTTGGTCTTGTGCACGAGTGTCAGCTTCCCCCTCCGCTGCGCGGCCTGCTCGAACGCGTAGCGCACGACGCGCTCGACGCCGTAGGCGGTGTTCACCGAGACCTCGTTGGCGATCTCGTGGGGCGTGCCCTGCCGGATCGCGCCTCCGTTGCCGACGTACGGACCCTCTGTACCCTCGCGCACGACGACGAAGTCGACATCGCCGGGGTTCGCGAGCGGACTGGCGATGCCCGGGAAGAGCGTCGTCGGGCGGAGGTTCACGTAATGGTCGAGGGAGAACCGCAGCTTCAGCAGGAGCCCCCGCTCGATGTTCGCGCCCGCCAGGCGGGGATCGCCCGGGACACCGCCGACCGCTCCGAGCAGGATGGCGTCGTGCGCCTGGATGGACTCCAGGTCGGCATCCGTCAGGACGTCGCCCGTCGCCAGGTAGCGGTCCGCTCCGAGCGAGAAGTGCGTCTTCTCGAACGAGAGCCCGCTCCCCTCCGTCACCGCGTCGAGCACCGTGACGGCCTCGGCGATGACCTCCGGACCGATTCCGTCCCCGGGGATGACGGCGAGCTTGACGGTACGGGACATGGCACTCCTGCGCTGGTCGATGGGCGGAACCGGTAGTGCCACCCTATCGCCGCGCCACGACATCCACCCGCGCTCAGGAGCGCACGTGACGCAGGGTGATGAGGGCGACGAGTGCGGCGCTCGCCACCAGGACGATGCCGATCACCGCGGTGACCCCGACGCCGCTGTCGAACGCGGCGCGCGCCGACGCCAGCAGCTGCTCGCCCAGCGGGCCCGGCAGGCCGGCCGCGACGGTGACCGCCCCGCCCAGGGTCTCCCCCGCGGCGTCGGCCTGCGCGGCGGTCAGGCCCTCCGGGACGACCAGCGTCGCCCGGTACGAAGCCGTGATCAGGGTGCCGAGCGTCGCCGTGCCGAGCACGGCTCCCAGCTCGTACGCCGTCTCCGACACCGCCGACGCGGCGCCGGCCTTGGCTGCGGGAGCGGTCGAGATGACGAGCTCGTTCGAGACCGTCTCAGCCCCGCCGATCCCCGCGCCCAGGAGGACGAAGGCGGCCAGGAGGATGCTCCACGGCGCTCCCCCGCCGGTCAGCGCGACCAGCAGGTAGCCCGCGGCGGAGAGCGTCAGCCCGCCCGCGATCACGACACCCGGCCGGATGCGGCGGGCGATCGGGACGACGACGAGGCCGGCGACGATCATCGTGAGGAGGCCCGGCACCAGCACGAGCCCCGACTGCAGCGGCGTCAGCCCGATCACGAGCTGCAGGTGCTGCGAGACGAAGAACAAGAAGCCGACCAGCGACACCACGCTCAGCAGGTTGACCACGACGGCTCCGCTGAAGGCGGGTCGCGTGAACAGCCGCATGTCGAGCATCGGAACAGGGCGCCGCAACTGCCGCCGCACGAACAGGAAGCCGCAGCCGGCGCCGAGCGCGATCGCCAGCGCCGCGACCGGCGAGAAGCCGTCGACCGCCAGCGCCTTGATGCCGTAGACGATGGGCGCCATGGTCAGGAGCGAGAGGACGATGCCGGGCACATCCACCGGACCGGGCGCCGGGTCGCGCGACTCGCGCACCAGCAGGGGTGCGAGCACGAGCAGCGGGATGAGGACGGGCACCGCGAGCAGGAACACCGAGCCCCACCAGAAGTGCTCGAGGAGCACACCTCCGACGATCGGGCCGAGCGCGGAGCCGGCCGCGAAGCCGGACGCCCAGATCGCGATCGCGAGGCGGCGCTGCTCGCGGTCGAGGAAGACGCTCCGCAGCAGCGACAGGGTGGACGGCATCAGCATGGCGCCGAAGACGCCGAGCGCGGCCCGGGCGGCGATGAGCAGCTCGGCGGTCGGGGCGAAGGCAGCGACGGCCGACACGGCGGCGAAGCCGGTGGCGCCGATGAGCAGCAGACGGCGGCGGCCGATGCGGTCGCCGAGGCTGCCCATCGCCACAAGCAGGCCGGCGAGGACCAGCGGGTAGATGTCGACGATCCACAGCATCCCGGTCGCCGACGGGCGCAGCGCCTCGGAGATCGCGGGCAGGGCGAAGCTGAGCACGGTGTTGTCGACGGAGACGAGCAGCGTCGGCAGCATGAGGACGCCGAGCGCCGCCCAGCCGCGCACGCCCGCACGCGTGATCGCCGGGGCCGGGAGGGTCGGTGTCGTGGACATGCGCACTACTGTACCGTCTGGACGGTACAGTATCAAGGCGGTGCGGCTACCATGGGGTCATGCCGCCTGCCGCAGCGCCCTCCTCCCCCGCTCCGCGCGAGTCCGCCGCGCCCACGGCGGCCACGGCCGCCGCAGCTGCTGCGATCACGCCGTCAGGCGCTCCAGTCTCCGCCCGCGACCGCGTGCTCGACGCCTTCGAGGAGCTGCTCGCCGAACAGAGCGAACGCGCTGCGACCCTCGACGCCGTCGCTGCCCGCGCCGGGGTCTCCAAGGGCGGGCTGCTCTACCACTTCGCCTCCAAAGAGGCCCTGGCGGCGGGCGTGCTCGACCGCTTCGCCGCGCTCATCGACGAGGACGTCGCCGCGATGCGCGCAGCGCCGGACGGCCCGGTGGACTACTTCCTCCGGACGTCGATCCCCACCGATTCGCGATTCGAGCGCGCGATCGTGGCGATCGCCCGGCTCGCGCAGGCAGCCGACCCTCAGGCCCGGGATGCGCTCGCCCGCGCACAGCGCCGCTGGCTGGAGGTGCTGCAGGAGGCGGTGGGCGATCCGCTGGTCGCACGCACCATCATGCTGATCGGCGACGGGATGTACTACAACACGGCGCTGCTCCCCGCAGCGAACAACGTGCTGCGCGACGAGACGGACATCGACGACCTGGTCGCCCTGATCCGCCGGTTCGCCGGCGATGTCTGAGCGCACGCGGCGCTCACCCCGCCTGACGCGTGGCGGGCCTCCGACCGCAGCGGCCGAAGACCCGCGACACCGGTCAGGACTCGGTGATGTCGATCTCCTGCATCAGGTCGGCGTCGATCGCGAGCCGCACCTTCTCGAGCAGGCCGTCCGGCACGCGTGAGTCGACGGTGAGGACGCTGAGCGCCTTGCCGCCGGCCGACGTCCGCGCGACCTGCATGCCTGCGATGTTGATCGCAGCCTCGCCGAACTCGCGGCCGTACACCGCGACGATGCCCGGGCGGTCGTCGTAGACCATCACCACGAGGTGCTCGGCGACCGGAACCTCGACGTCGTAGCCGTTGATGCCGACGATCTTCTCGATCTGCTTCGGCCCGGTCAGGGTGCCCGACACGGAGATCTGCGAGCCGTCGCTGAGCGCGCCGCGCAGGGTGATCAGGTTGCGGTACTCCTCGCTCACCGAGTCGGTGATGAGGCGCACCTCGATGCCGCGCTGGTCGGCGAGAAGCGGTGCGTTCACGTACGACACCGTCTCGCTGACGATGTTGGTGAAGATGCCCTTGAGCGCAGCGAGCTTCAGCACGCTGACGTCGTAGTCGGCGAGCTCGCCGCGAACCTCGACGTCGACGCTCGTCACCGGGCTGCTGGCGAGCCCGGAGAACACCTGGCCGAGCTTCTCGACCAGCGGGATGCCGGGACGCACGTACGGGTCGATGACGCCGCCCGCGACGTTCACGGCGTCGGGCACGAGCTCGCCCGAGAGCGCCAGCCGCACGGAGCGCGCCACCGAGACGCCCGCCTTCTCCTGTGCCTCGTCGGTGGAGGCGCCCAGGTGCGGTGTCACGACGACGTTCTCGAGCGCGAGCAGCGGCGAGTCCTGCGGCGGCTCCGAGACGAACACGTCGAGGCCGGCGCCGGCGATCGTGCCGGTGGTCAGGGCGCGGTAGAGCGCATCCTCGTCGATCAGGCCGCCGCGGGCGACGTTGACGATGAACGCCGTCTTCTTCATCAGCGCCAGCTGGTCGTCGGAGATCATGCCGGTCGTCTCGGGCGTCTTCGGCATGTGGATGGTGATGAAGTCGGACTGCGCGAGCAGCTCGTCGAGGGTGACCAGCTGGACGCCGAGCTGCTGCGCCCGAGCGCTCGTGACGTAGGGGTCGTACGCGATGACGTTGGTGCCGAACGACTGCAGCCGCGCAGTGATGAGCGCGCCGATCCTGCCGAGGCCGATGATGCCGATCGTCTTCTCGTACAGCTCGACGCCGGTGTACTTCGAGCGCTTCCACTGCCCCTGCGCGAGCGCGTTGTGCGCGGCCGGGATGTGGCGCGCGAGGCTCAGGATGTGGCCGACCGTCAGCTCGGCGGCCGAGATGATGTTCGACGTGGGCGCGTTGACGACCATCACGCCGGCATTGGTCGCCGTCTTGATGTCGACGTTGTCGAGCCCGACGCCCGCGCGGGCGATCACCTTCAGCACCGGTGCGGCCGCGATGACCTCGGCATCCACCTTGGTCGCGGAGCGCACCAGGATGGCGTCGGCGTCGGCGACCGCCGAGAGGAGCGCCGGCCGGTCGGTCCCGTCCACCGAGCGGATCTCGAAGTCGGGCCCGAGGGCGTCGACGGTGGCGGGCGAGAGTTCTTCGGCGATCAGGACGACCGGCTTTGTCACGTGGCAGTTCCTTACAGAGTGCGAGGGCTGGCTTGGGAGGACTGCGCCACGGTCGGTGGGGCGCGGAACGGCTTAACTCTAGCGGGACGCCACCCCCGCCTTTCGCCGCGTTACGCCCGCCTGTGGACAACCGCAGGGGAGGATGGCATGGTGACACTTCTGGAGATCGCACAGCTCATCGTCCGCATCCTGCTCGCGGTGGTGTTCGTCGCGATGGGGACGCTGCACTTCGTCCCGGGACCGGCTCGCGGCATGGCGGCGATGGTCCCGCCGGCCCTGCGGGTAGTGCGTCCGAGCGTCCTGGTGGCGTTCACCGGCGTCTGCGAGATCCTCGGCGGCATCGGGCTCCTGATCCCGGCCACGCGCGTCCCCGCCGCCCTCTGCCTGGCGGTCTTCCTGGTGGCGGTCTTCCCGGCGAACGCCTACGCCGCAGGCAAGACCGAGCGGTTCGGCGTCTTCGCGACGCCCCTCGTCCCGCGCCTCATCCTGCAGATCGTGCTGATCGCGCTCTGCGTGTTCTGCGCGCTGTAGCCGCACGTTCAGCGGAGCGCCTCAGCGCCGACGCTTCGCCGTCTCCACCGCCGCACGGACGATCCGGGCATCCGTGATGTCGTAGGTCGCCGCGCCTCCGCCCGGGCCGCTGGGCGACCCGTGCACCGCGTCGCGTGCCGACAGGTGCACCGCATCCACCCCGGTCGCCACGATCTCGGGGATGTCGTCGACGCGCACTCCCCCGCCCGCCATCACCTCCACCCGGCCGCCCACGCGGTCCGTCAGCTGCCGCAGCATCCCGACGCCGTCGACACTGCGCTCGGCGCCGCCGGAGGTGAGGATGCGCGCGACGCCGAGCTCCGCCAGCCGCTCCGCCGCACGCACCGGGTCCGGCGCGACGTCGATCGCGCGATGGAACGTCACGCTGAGCGGACCGGCCGCGTCGACGATGGCCGCGACGGCCTCCGCATCGACGGCCCCGCTGTCGTTCAGCGCGCCGACGACCACGCCCGCAGCGCCGGCCTCGCGGGCGAACCGCACATCGGCGACGGTCAGCGCCACCTCGTCGGCGTCGTAGACGAACCCGCCGCCGCGCGAGCGGACCAGCACGTGGACGAATCCGTCACGACCCGTGTCGCGCGCCTCGGCGACCGCGCCGGCGATCAGGGCCGCGGAGGGCGTGAGCCCGCCCATCCCGAGCGCGTTGCACAGCTCGACCCGGTCGGCTCCCCCCGCCAGCGCGACGCGGACGCCGACGACGTCCTGCACGGCGATCTCGACGGCGATGCCCATGTGTCTCCTGACGCAGAAGGGTGCCGCACGCGCATCGCGTGCGGCACCCTGAGACTAGTGCGTGGTGCGTGCTGCGATCAGCGCGCGACCTCGCCGTCGACGTAGTCGTCGTCGTTCGACGCGTTCCACGCGAAGAGCTTGCGCAGCTCGCGGCCGGTGGCCTCGATGGGGTGCTGCTCGCCCTTCTTGCGGAGGGCCAGGAACTCCGGCGCGCCGGCGTCCTGGTCGGCGATGAAGCGCTTGGCGAAGGTGCCGTCCTGGATGTCGGAGAGCACCGCCTTCATGTTCTCCTTCACGTGCGGGTCGATGACGCGCGGGCCGGAGACGTAGTCGCCGTACTCGGCCGTGTCGGAGACGCTCCAGCGCTGCTTGGCGATGCCGCCCTCCCACATGAGGTCGACGATGAGCTTGAGCTCGTGCAGCACCTCGAAGTACGCGACCTGCGGCTGGTAGCCGGCCTCGGTCAGGGTCTCGAAGCCGTACTGGACGAGCTGCGAGACGCCGCCGCAGAGCACGGCCTGCTCGCCGAAGAGGTCCGTCTCGGTCTCCTCGGTGAACGTGGTCTTGATGCCGCCGGCGCGGAGGCCGCCGATCGCCTTCGCGTACGAGAGCACGAGCGGCCAGGCGTTGCCCGACGCGTCCTTCTCGACCGCGACGATGACGGGGACGCCACGGCCGGCCTCGTACTCGCGCCGCACCGTGTGGCCCGGGCCCTTCGGGGCGACCATGATCACGTCGACGCCCTCGGGCGCCTCGATGTAGCCGAAGCGGATGTTGAAGCCGTGCCCGAAGACGAGGGCGTTGCCCTCCTGCAGGTTGTCCTTGATGTCGTCGGCGTACAGGTGACGCTGCACCTGGTCCGGCGCGAGGATGACGATGACGTCGGCCCAGGCCGCGGCGTCGGAGGCGCTGAGGACGCGGAAGCCCGCCTCCTCGGCCTTCGGCTTCGACTTCGAGCCCTCCTTCAGGCCGATGACGACCTCGACGCCCGAGTCGCGGAGGTTCTGCGCGTGCGCGTGGCCCTGCGAGCCGTAACCGATGACGGCGACCTTCTTGCCCTGGATGATCGAGAGGTCCGCGTCGTTGTCGTAGTAGATCTCAGCCACTGCTGCTTCTCCTTGCTGGTTGGTTCGTGCGTGAAATGGTCGGCTCGCCGTGCGGCGGGCTCAGTTCCGGAAGACGCGCTCGGTGATGGACTTGCCGCCGCGGCCGATCGCGAGGAGGCCCGACTGGGCCATCTCCTTGATGCCGTACGGCTCGAGCACCTTAAGCAGCGCCTGCGTCTTGCCGCTGTCGCCGGTGACCTCGATCACCAGCGCATCCGTCGCGACGTCGACGACGCGGGCGCGGAAGAGGTTCACGGCCTCGAGCACCTGCGAACGCGTGGAGTTGTCCACCCGCACCTTGATGAGCAGGTGCTCGCGCTGCACCGACTGTGCGGGGTCGAGCTCCACGATCTTGATGACGTTGATCAGCTTGTTGAGCTGCTTGGTCACCTGCTCGAGCGGGAGGTCCTCGACGTCCACCACGACGGTGATGCGCGAAAGGCCGTCGACCTCGCTCGTGCCCACCGCGAGCGAGTGGATGTTGAAGCCGCGACGGGCGAACAGCCCGGCCACGCGGGTCAGCAGACCCGGCTTGTCCTCCACGAGGAGGCTCAGAACGTGCGTGCTCATGGTCACTCCCCTCCGAACGACGGGCTGTGGTCGCGGGCATACTGGACGTAGCTGTTGCTGACGCCCTGCGGGACCATCGGCCACACCATGGCGTCGGCGCTGACCACGAAGTCGATCACCACGGGGCGGTCGTTGGTCTCCAGCGCCAGCTTGATGGCGGCGTCGACCTCCTCCTCCGTGGTGACGCGGATGCCGAGGGCGCCGTACGCCTCGGCCAGCTTCACGAAGTCGGGGACGCGCACGGTGTCGTGGCCCGTGTTCAGGTCGGTGTTTGAGTAGCGCCCGTCGTAGAACAGGGTCTGCCACTGCCGCACCATCCCGAGCGACGAGTTGTTGATGATCGCCACCTTGATCGGGATGTTGTTGATCGTGCAGGTGGCGAGCTCCTGATTGGTCATCTGGAAGCAGCCGTCGCCGTCGATCGACCACACCACGCGGTCCGGCTGGGCGACCTTCGCACCCATGGCTGCGGGGACCGAGTAGCCCATCGTCCCGGCTCCGCCCGAGTTCAACCACGAGTTGGGGCGCTCGTACTTGATGAACTGGGCGGCCCACATCTGGTGCTGGCCCACGCCCGCCGTGTAGATGCCCTCGGGCCCGGTGAGCTCACCGATCCGCTGGATGACGTACTGCGGCGCTAGCAGGCCGTCGCTGGTGGCCGAGTACCCGAGCGGGAACTCCTCGCGGAGCCCGTTCAGGTAGGTCCACCACTCGACGAGGTCGGGCTTGCCCGAGCGGGTCGCGTCCTGGAACGCGGCGGTCAGATCGACGATGACGTCCTTGGCATCGCCGACGATGGGGACGTCGGCGACACGGATCTTGGAGATCTCGGCAGGGTCGACGTCGACGTGCACGATCTTCGCGTTGGGCGCGAACAGGGAGGTGTTGCCGGTGACGCGGTCGTCGAACCGCGCGCCGAGCGACACGATGAGGTCGGACTCCTGGAGCGAGAGCACGGCGGGCACCGTCCCGTGCATGCCGGGCATGCCGAGGTGCTGCTTGTGCGTGTCCGGGAAGGCGCCGCGCGCGGTGAGCGTGGTGACGACGGGGGCGCCCGTCGCCTCGGCGAGTTCGAACAGTTCCTGCGACGCGCGGGCGCGGATCACTCCGCCGCCCACGTAGAGCACCGGCTTCTTGGCCTCGGCGAGCAGCTGGGCCGCTGCCAGGACCTGCTTGCCGTGCGCCTTGGTGATCGGCCGGTACCCCGGCAGGTCGACCTTCGGCGGCCACACGAACGGGGCGGTGTTCTGCTGCGCGTCCTTGGTGATGTCGACGAGGACGGGGCCAGGACGACCGGTGCCGGCGATGTGGTACGCCGCCGCGATCGTCGCGGGGATGTCCTCGACGTCCTTCACCAGGAAGGAGTGCTTGGTGATCGGCATCGTGATGCCCACGATGTCGGCCTCCTGGAACGCGTCCGTGCCCATCAGCGTGGAGAAGACCTGGCCGGTGATGAACACGACGGGGACGGAGTCCATGTGCGCGTCCATGATCGCCGTGACGAGGTTGGTGGCTCCGGGGCCGGAGGTCGCCATGGCGACACCGACCTTGTTGGACGCCACCGCGTAGCCCTCGGCGGCGTGGCCGCCGCCCTGCTCGTGACGGACGAGGATGTGACGGATCCGGGTGGAGTCCATGATCGCGTCGTAGATGGGGAGGATGGCACCCCCGGGGAGCCCGAAGACGTCGGTGACGCCGAGGAGCTCGAGGGTGCGGACGACCGACTGCGAGCCGGTCAGTATCTCGGGCGACGCCTTGGACGGCGTCGCGGACGGCAACACACTGCTGGGGGTTGCATCCGTGGACATGCCTGTCATCAGTCCTTACATACTGCGGTGGTGGGTGGTGGTGCGAACGGCCCCTACCCGGTGACGGCTCCTTCAGCTGCGGAGCGCACGAGCTTGGAGAACTTCGCGAGAACGCCACGGGTATAGCGCGGGGGAAGAGGCGCCCAGCCTTCACGGCGGGCGGTCAGCTCAGACTCGTCGACAAGTAGGTCGAGGGAGCGAGCCGCGATATCGACCCGTATCAGATCACCATCGCGCACGAAGGCGATGGGACCTGCGTCCACCGCTTCGGGTGCTATGTGGCCGATGCACAGGCCGGTTGTGCCGCCTGAGAATCGTCCGTCCGTCAATAGTAGTACATCCTTGCCGAGGCCTGCGCCCTTGATGGCGGCGGTGATGGCGAGCATCTCGCGCATGCCCGGGCCGCCCTTCGGGCCCTCGTAGCGGATGATCACGACATCGCCGGCCTTGATGCTGCCCTCGGTGAGGGCGTCCATGGCGGCACGCTCGCGCTCGAAGACCCGTGCGGGGCCCTCGAACACCTCGGCGTCGAAGCCGGCCGTCTTGACCACGGCGCCCTCGGGGGCCAGGGAGCCCTTGAGGATGGTGATGCCGCCGGTGGGGTGGATGGGGTTGTCGAGCGAGCGCATGACCTCGCCGTCCGGTGCGGGCGGATTGATCTCGGCGAGGTTCTCGGCGACGGTCTTGCCGGTGACGGTGAGGCAGTCGCCGTGCAGGAGGCCCGCGTCCAGCAGCGCCTTCATGACGACCGGGACGCCGCCGTGACGGTCGACGTCGTTCATGACGTACTTGCCGAACGGCTTCAGGTCGCCGATGTGCGGCACCTTGTCGCCGATGCGATTGAAGTCGTCGATGGTGAGGTCGACCTCGGCCTCGTGCGCGATCGCGAGCAGGTGGAGGACGACGTTGGTCGAGCCGCCGAACGCCATGGCGACGGCGATGGCGTTCTCGAACGCCTCCTTCGTCAGGATGTCGCGCGCGGTGATGCCCTTCTTGAGAAGGTTCACGACGGCCTCGCCCGAACGGTGCGCATAGTAGTCGCGGCGGCGGTCGGCCGAGGGCGGCGCGGCCGAGCCCGGCAGGCTCATCCCGAGCGCCTCGGCGACGGAGGCCATGGTGTTGGCGGTGTACATGCCGCCGCACGCGCCCTCGCCCGGGGCGATGGCGCACTCGATGCGCTTGAGGTCCTCTTCGCTCATCTTGCCGGCCTTGCACGCGCCGACCGCCTCGAAGGAGTCGATGATCGTGACGTCCTTCTCCGTGCCGTCGGAGAGCTTGACCCAGCCGGGGGCGATCGAACCCGCATAGAGGAACACCGCGGAGAGGTCGAGGCGGGCGGCCGCCATCAGCATGCCGGGGAGCGACTTGTCGCATCCCGCGAGCAGGACGGTGCCGTCGAGGCGCTCGGCCATCATGACGGTCTCGACCGAGTCGGCGATGACCTCGCGCGACACGAGCGAGAAGTGCATGCCCTCGTGACCCATCGAGATGCCGTCGGAGACGGAGATGGTGCCGAACTGGAGCGGGTACCCGCCGCCCGCGTGGACGCCTTCCTTGGCGCCCTGCGCGAGTCGGTCGAGGGAGAGGTTGCAGGGGGTGATCTCGTTCCAGGAGCTGGCGATGCCGATCTGCGGCTTCTCCCAGTCTTCATCACCCATGCCGACGGCGCGGAGCATCCCGCGGCTGGTGGTGGCTTCGATCCCGTCCGTGACGACGCGCGAACGCGGCTTCCAATCGACTTCTGGCATGGAACAACTCTAGGACGTCTCGAATGCCGCTCCGACCATGCGTCCCCTGCCTGGGGAGAGCTCGCGAAGGCGTCAGTCTGTGGACGAGTTCGTGTGCGCCTCGCGCGCCTGCGCCAGCAGGCCCAGCAGGGTGGCGATCGCGCGCTCGTCCGCGACCCGGTACTGCGCGGCCGTCTCGCCCGTCCCGACCTTGATGCCCACGTCGCCGCGCTCGGGATGCAGCACCGTGAAGCCGTCCTCGTCGGTCACGTCGTCGCCGGCGAAGAGCACCGCGGTCGCGTGGGTGTACTCGCGCAGGCGCTCGACGCCGTCGCCTTTGTTCGCGCCGCGCACGGAGAACTCGATGATGTCCTTGCCGTCGCGGATGGTGAGGCCGTCGCTGACCGCCGCCGCGGCCTCGCGGGCGCGGGCGACGACCTCCGGTCCGCGCTCGGCGGCCACCAGGCGGTAGTGCACGCCGAAGCCGACCGGCTTGATCTCGAGCTTGGTGCCGGGGATGTCGTCCACGAGCGCGTGCAGCGCCTCGCCGAGCCGCCCCAGGGTCTCCTGCTCCTCCGGGCTCAGGTCGAGGGAGACGCCGTCGCGGCCGAAGCGGATCTCGACGCCGTGCGAGCCGATCAGCAGCGCGTCCTCGTCCGCCTCCGTGACGGTCTCGAGGCTCGACAGCGGGCGGCCGGAGACGTACGCGACCCAGGTGTCCGGCAGGTGCTCGAGCCGGTCGAGCGCGGCCTTCGACTCGGGCAGCGCTCGGGCGCCTCGCGGCACGTCCACGAAGGGGGCCAGTGTCCCGTCGAAGTCGAGGGCGAGCAGCAGTCGGTCGGCGCGCGCCAGCTCCTGCAGGGCCGACGCGAGGGCGATGGCGGAGGCGGGCGGGCGGTGCGAAGCGGTGTCGGTCATGCGTCTTTCCTGCAGGGAGTAGGGCGAGGGATGCGGCTCAGCGCCAGCCGGTTCAGCGCCGGTTGACCGGCGGGTTCTGCAGCGGGTGGTCGCCGTGCGCGCTGCGGGTCAGCGCGTCGAGGAAGGACGCCGACCAGCGGGCGACGTCGTTCGTCAGCACCTTCTTGCGCAGGGCGCGCATCCGCCGCGTGCGGTCGCGCCGCGGCATCGCGAGCGCCTGCAGCACGGTCTCCTTGAGGCCCTCGATGTCGTGCGGGTTGATGAGGAGCGCCTGCCGGAGCTCGTCGGAGGCGCCGGCGAACTCGCTCAGGACGAGCACGCCGTCCTCGTCCACCCGCGTCGCCACGTACTCCTTCGCGACGAGGTTCATGCCGTCGCGGAGCGCCGTGACGAGCATGACGTCGGCGGCGAGGTACAGCGCCACCATCTCCTCGCGCGGGTAACCGTGGTGGAGGTACGCGATCGCGGTGTGGCCGAGGGTGGAGTAGTCGCCGTTGATGCGGCCGACGGTCAGCTCGATCTCGTCACGCAGCTGCCGGTAGGTCTCGACGCGCTCCCGGCTGGGGCTGGCGACCTGGACGAGCGTGACGTCCTCCGCGTTCAGCCGGCCCTCTTCGAGCAGCTCGCCGAAGGCCTTGAGCCGGTGACCGATCCCCTTCGTGTAGTCGAGGCGGTCGACGCCGAGCATGATCTTCTCGGGGTTGCCGAGCTCCTCGCGGATCTCACGGGCGCGGGCCTGGATCTCCGGCTTCCTCGCGAGCTCCTGGTACTGGTCGGCGTCGATGGAGATCGGGAACGCGCGGGCGAGCACCGTGCGCACCAGGCCCCCGCGGCGGTCGGTGGTGACGTGTCGGTGCGAGCCGGCCTCCGGGTCGTCCGTGTCGATCGGCACCTCGATGATGGGGCCGCGCGTCTCGAAGCCCTTCAGGAGTCGGACCGCGCGTGAGAAGTTGCCGGCGTCGGCGACGCGCTGGAAGCCGATCACGTCGGCTCCGAGCAGGCCGTCGATGATCTGCCGGCGCCAGGGCAGCTGCGAGTAGATGCCATAGGGCGGGAACGGGATGTGGTTGAAGAAGCCGATCACGAGGTCCGGCCGCAGCTCGCGCAGCATCGCGGGGACGAGCTGCAGCTGGTAGTCGTGCACCCAGACGACGGCGCCGGGCGCCGAGACGGAGGCGGCGGCCTGGGCGAACCGGCGGTTGACCTTCACGTAGGTCTCCCACCACTCGCGGTGGTAGCTCGGCTGCGCGATGACGTCGTGATACAGCGGCCACAGGGTGTCGTTGGAGAAGCCCTCGTAGTACTCCTGCAGGTCCTGATCAGAGAGGGGGACGGGCAGGATGTTGATGCCGCCGGCCTCGAAGGGCTCGATCTCCTCCCCCGCGACGCCGGCCCAGCCGATCCAGATGCCGTCCTGCGACCGCATCACCGGCTCGAGCGCCGCCACCAGACCGCCGGGCGATGGCCGCCAGTCGGCGTTCCCGCTCTCGTCGATCACCCGGTCGACGGGCAGTCGGTTGGACACGATGACCAGGTCGTACGTGTCGTCGTTCTCGGTGGTGCTCGCGGCGGTCGTCGTCGATTCAGGCGTTGCGGTGATGGTGGGTCAACTCCCTCGAGGGGTCGGGACGTGGACACCAGCCAGGGTACCAGCGTCCTCGGAGCCCCCTCAGGGGGCGTTCGCCGCTAGTGGGCCTTCCCGAGCAGCTGGATGAGCCGGCTCGCGTACTCGGCGTAGCCGGCGCCGGTCGGGTGGAAGACGTCCGGGCCGGTCGTGTTGAGCCACGGCCTCCGGTCGCCGATCGCGTGCCCGGCGAAGTCGACCGGGAGGTAGGTCATCGCCTTGCCGGCCGCCCTCTGTTCGTCGACCGCCTGGCGGATCACCTCGTTCAGCCCGAGCGTCGCGGCATTGATCGCCGCCGCCGTACCGAAGTCGGGTGCATTCGGGTCGGACGCGTCGTACAGGAGGGTGTAGCCGGTCACGACGATGCGCGCGTTGGGCGCGGACTGCGCGATCGCGCTGTAGACCGTGTCGAGCCGGTCAGGCAGCACGTTCAGCAGCGAGAGGGCGGCCGTGACCTCGTTGCGGCACGCCGTGGCCTTGCCCGCCGCGCAGTCCCCCGCGATCGCGGCGACGCCGAGGTCGTTGCCGCCGATGCTGACGGTCACGAGGTCCGTACGGTCATCGAGCGCGATCAGCTGGTGCTTCAGGAGGTCGGAGGTGGTCGCTCCGGCGCAGGCCGCGTTGACGACGAGGTCGATGCCGGCGTCGCGCGCGAAGACGGTGGGATAGGCGCGCGGGCTCAGCCGGCACTTCCCCTTCTCGTCGCCGCCGCCCATGCCCGCGGCGAACGAGTCGCCGAGGGCGACGTACCGGGTGGATGCGGTGAGCGGCTCCTTGGGGAACGGGTCGGGAGTCGCCGTCGGCGTCGGGACGGCGGTCGACTCGGCATGCGGCGTGTCGGCGCTGGTCGGCGCGGACGAGCACGCCGACAGGACCGTGAGGACGGCCGCCGTGGCGAGCAGCGCGACCGAGCGGAGCACACGCGAGGAGCGCGGCGCGCGCAGGGGCGCACGGGAGGTCCGGGATGCTTCGGGTCGCATCCCATCGAGGGTAGTCGCCGACGCTTGGCGAACGCTCAAACGCGCTCGGTCAGCGCCAGCAGGATCGCGGGAACCGACTCCGACAGCCGCTCGGTGAACGTCCGCTCGTCCCCGGCGAGCACCGCGCGGGCCTCGCCGCTCGCGCAGAGCTCGGCGATCACGCGGACGGCCTCCTCCGGGGCGATCGTGAAGCGGCGCCGCGCGCTCGCGAGCGCTTCGACGACGATCTCGGTGAGGTCGGCGAAGAACTCGTCGTGATAGCGCAGGTAGTCGGCGGCGATGGCGTGGTCGCGGAGCGCCATGAGCTGGAACTCGGCCTGCACGAGCCACCATCGCCGGTCGTCGGACTGCAGCTCGAGGATGTGCGTGATGGTCTGCAGCACATCCTCGTCGGAGAGCCGGGCTCCCCCGGCACCGACGAGCGGCGCCAGGAACTGCGCGACGCCGGTGTTCAGCTGTTCGAGCCGCATGGTCTTCTCGCGCTCCATCAGCGCGAAGAACAGCTCCTCCTTGCTGGAGAAGTTGGAGTAGAACGCGCCGCGGGTGAAGCCGGCCGCCTCGGCGATCGTCTCGACGCTGGCGGCGCGGACGCCCTGCTCCGCGAACACGTCGAAGGCCGCGTCGAGCAGGCGCGCGCGGGTGCGCTGACGCCGGGCCGACTCGGCCGGGATGTCCTCGGGAACGCCGGTGGCGACGCCCTCGCTGAGAGTCGTGCTGTCCAAGCTGAAACCTTCCTGAAGGAGCTATCGATACAGGAGTGTATCCGATACGGTCGTGTACGGATACAAAGGTGTATCGAACCGCTCCTCACCCCTTTTCGGTACTCATCCACTGGAGAACGCGTGTCCTCGCTCCTGTATTCGGTCGGCCGGTGGGCCTACCGCGCCCGCGCCCTCGTCGTCATCGTCTGGATCGGCCTGCTGGCCCTCCTCGGCGGCGGCGCCCTCCTCTTCAATCAGGGCACGGACAACAGCTTCAGCATTCCGGGCACAGAGTCGCAAGAGGCGCTCGACACGCTGAGCCGCACCTTCCCGCAGGTCAGCGGCACCACCGCCCAGATCGTCGTGGTCGCGCCGGACGGCCAGACGGTGGACGACGGCGACATCAAGCAGCCGATCGAGGACACGGTCGACCAGCTGAAGGACGTCAATGGTGTCTCCGGCGTCAGCTCGCCCTACTCCACTCAGGTCAAGAACCTGATCTCCGACGACCGCTCGGCGGCCATCATCACGGTCCAGTTGAAGGGCCAGATGACCACGGTCACCGACGCCACCAAGACGGCCGTCAAGGATGCGGGGGCCGATCTCGCGAAGCAGCTGCCGGACGGCTCGAAGTCGGCCGTCGGCGGTCAGCTGTTCTCGCAGAACCTGCCGACGCTCTCGGTCATCGAACTCGTCGGCGTGCTCATCGCGCTCGTCGTGCTCATCCTGACGTTCGGCTCGTTCCTCGCGGCCGGGATGCCTGTGCTCACCGCGATCCTGGGCGTCGCCATCTCGATGTGCCTGATCTTCATCGCAACGCTGTTCGGCTCCATCTCGTCGACGACGCCGATGCTCGCCCTGATGCTCGGCCTCGCCGTCGGAATCGACTACTCGCTCTTCATCATCTCGCGGCACCAGGCGCAGCTGAAGTCGGGGGTGCCGCCGGAGGAGTCCGCCGCGCGCGCGGTCGCGACGGCCGGATCCGCCGTGCTGTTCGCCGGCATCACGGTCATCATCGCCTTGGCCGGCCTCGCCGTCGCCAACATCCCGTTCCTCACCACCATGGGCATCGCGGCATCCGTCGGCGTGGCGGTCGCCGTGCTCGTCGCACTGACCATGACGCCCGCGCTGCTCGGCTTCGCCGGGGCGCGGCTCACGCCGGGTCGCCGGAAGGCGGCGCGCGCCGCGAAGCGCGGGGCGACGGCGGCTGCGGTCGAGGGCGCGACGGAGGCCGAAACGGCACGGGCCGCTCCTTCCGCCGCGGACTCCCCCGAACCCGTGGATGCCTCCGTGGATGCGTCCGCCCCGTCGTTCGCCCACGCCGCGAAGGCCGACATCCCGCCCGGGTTCTTCCGCGGCTGGGTGCGTGCCGTCATCCGCTTCCCGATCGTCACCGTGGTCGCCGTCATCGTCGCCCTGGGGATCGCCGCCCTGCCCGCCCTGCAGCTGCGGCTCGCCCTCCCGGACGCCGGCTCGCAGCCCGAGGGCGCTCCGGCGCGCGTCGCCTACGACCTCGTCTCCGACCACTTCGGCCCCGGCTACAACGGTCCCTTGATCGTCACCGGCTCGATCATCTCCAGCACCGACCCGGTCGGTCTGATGACGAAGATCGGGGATGAGATCGCCGACCTCCCCGGCGTCGCCTCCGTCCCGCTCGCCACGCCGAACGCGACCGCCGACACCGGAATTGTGCAGGTCGTCCCGACCACCGGGCCGAACGACCAGAAGACCGCCGACCTGGTCGCCGAGATCCGCGCGAAGCACCAGCACTTCCTCGACGAGTACGGCGTCGACCTCAAGGTCACCGGCAACACCGCCGCCCAGATCGACGTGTCGTCGCGGCTGGCCGGCGCGCTCCTGCCCTTCGGCATCCTCGTGGTCGGGCTCTCCCTCATCCTGCTGACGATGGTGTTCCGCTCGATCGCGGTCCCGATCAAGGCCGCACTCGGCTACCTGCTCTCGGTCGGCGCCGCGTTCGGAGCGGTCACGGTCGTGTTCGAGTGGGGCTGGCTGGCCGACCTCCTGCACGTAGACAAGACCGGGCCGATCATCTCGTTCATGCCGATCATCTTGATGGGCGTGCTCTTCGGGCTCGCGATGGACTACGAGGTGTTCCTGGTCAGCCGCATGCGCGAGGACTACGTGCACGGCGGCGACGCCAGGCGCGCCATCCAGAGCGGGTTCGTCAGCTCCGCCAAGGTCGTCACCGCGGCCGCGATCATCATGATCTCGGTGTTCGCCGCCTTCGTCCCAGAGGGCGACGCGTCCATCAAACCCATCGCGCTCGGCCTCGCCGTCGGCGTGTTCGTCGATGCGTTCATCGTCCGGATGACGCTCGTCCCGGCGGTGCTGCAGCTGCTCGGCGAGAAGGCGTGGTGGATGCCGCGCTGGCTCGACCGCATCCTCCCCTCGTTCGACGTGGAGGGTGACGGCCTGCAGAAGGAGCTGGAGCTCGCGAACTGGCCCGAGGGCGGGGAGAACCTCGTCGCCGCTGCGGACGGGCTGACGGTCAGCACGCGCAAGCGGCGCCTGGTGGGCGACGTGTCGTTCCGTCTCGCCGACGGCGAGGTGCTCGTCGTGCACGGCGACGACCGGACGGCAGCCGTCGCACTGCTCATGGCGATCACCGGCCGCACGCCGGTCGACGGCGGAACCGTCAAGGTCGCGGGCCTGGTGCTGCCCGTCCGGGGCGCCGCCGTCCGCTCGCGCACCGCCATCGTGCGGCTGGATGCGGCCGAGACGCCGGTGGAGGACCTCCGCCACGCGCTCGCCGGCCGCCCGCAGCTGCTGGCCCTCGACGCCGTCGACTCCGTCACCGACCCGATCGAACGCCGCCGCATCCGGGCAGAACTGACCGCGGCGCTGAGCCGTGCCCGGGTCGAGGAGCGCCCGTTCGCGCTCGTCGTCAGCTGCGTCGAGCCCGCAGGCCTCGACGATCTGCTGCCCGAGAGCGCCGAGCCGACCGAGGTCGACCTCTCCGCCGGCCCCGGCCCGCGCGCCGTCACGGCTCCCGACCTCACCGACCCCGACCGCGCCGAGCACGGCGCCCACCTCGAGAAGACGAACGCCTGATGACCACCCCCTCCTCCCGCCTCCGCCGCCCGCGCTCGCTGTTCTCGCTGGAGCGCATGCGCTCCGACAAGCGCGTCACCTGGCTGACGATCGTCGGCCTCATGCTCGTCCCCATCACCATCGGCGGGCTGCTCGTCTGGGCGCTGTGGAACCCGACCGAGCGCCTGCACGACGTCAAGGCGGCCGTGGTGAACCTCGACCAGCCCGTCACGGTGAACGGGCAGACGGTGCCGCTCGGGCGTCAGCTCTCCGCCGGCCTCCTCGACTCCAAGAACGACAACTTCACCTGGGTGCTGACGGACAAGAAGGATGCCGACAAGGGCATCGACAGCGGCGAGTACGTGTCGGTGGTCACCATCCCGGAGAACTTCTCGAAGGCGGCGACATCGACGGCGGGAGCCGCGGCCGACGCCACGCAGGCCACCATCGACGTCCGCACCAGCCCCGACTCGAAGCTGGTCGACCCGGCCATCAGCCAGGCGGTCACGACGACGGCGACCTCCGTGCTCAACAAGCAGCTGACCTCCACGTACATCGAGAACGTCTACGTCGGCTTCAACACCCTCGGCGAGCAGCTCGGCAAAGCGGCGACGGGCGCCGACCAGCTCGCCGGCGGGCTGACGCAGCTGGCGAGCGGCACGCACCAGCTCGCGGACGGCGCAGCGCAGCTCTCGACGGGCGCGTCGTCGCTCGCCGACGGAATCTCCCAGCTGTCCGACGGAACATCGGGGCTCGCCGACGGACTGAACACGCTCGCGTCCAACGGCGCGGCGGTCGACGGAGGTGCACAACAGCTCGCGGGGACGGCCGCCACGATGTCCTCCAGTCTCACCACCGCCACGAACGGGATCAACGCGGCCGTCGCGCACAACTGCGCGCCGCCGGCCGACCCCGCCGTCGGGGCCCTGTGCGCCCAGCTGTCCGCTCAGCTGAAAGACCTCAACACAGCGCAGGCCTATGGAGCCGGACTCGCATCGGGTACGCAGACCTTCGCCGGCCAGCTCGGGCAGTACACCGGAGGCGTATCGCAGTCGGCGTCCGGGGCGCAGCAGCTGGCGAGCGGCGCATCCCAGTCGGCGGACGGTGCGCAGCAGTTCGCGACCGGGGTGAAGCAGCTCAGCGACGGCATCCCCGCCCTCGCCTCCGGCGCCGACCAGTCCGCCTCCGGCGCGTCGTCGCTCGCCTCGGGCCTGCACACGGCGGTCAAGCAGCTCCCGAGTTACGACAGCGGCGAGCGGACCAGCCTCGCGAAGGTCGCGGCCGAGCCGGTCACGCAGAAGGCCTCCGGCGAGACCGCGTTCGGCACAGCGAGCATCCCGCTGTTCGCCTCCGTCGCGCTGTGGCTCGGCGCGCTCGCCACGTTCCTCGTGCTCCAGGCGCTCTCGCGCCGCGCGCTGCTGACCTCGCGCGCGGCCGGACGCATCGCGCTCGACGGATTCCTCCCCGCCGCAGCACTCGGCGTCGTGCAGGGCGTGCTGGTCGCGGCCGTGCTGGCACCGGCGCTCGCGGTCGACGCGGGCCACTGGTTCGGCTTCGCCGGACTCGCCGCCGCCGCCGGCATCGCGTTCGCCGCGGTCAATCACGGCCTGGTCGCCCTCCTCGGCGGTGTCGGACGGTTCCTGTCGATGCTGGTCGTCGTGGTGACCCTCGCCTCGGGCATCGTGTCGACCGCTCCCGGTTTCTTCGACGCCGCTCTCCCCTGGCTGCCGACCGCGCCGGCCATCACCGCGCTGCAGGGGGCGATCGACGGCTCGGCGGACGCCTGGCGTGGCCTGGGCGGGCTCCTGCTGTGGGCCGCATTCGGGTTCGCCCTCGCGCTGATCGCCGTCGCCCGACGCCGGGTCGTGCGCGCCGCGCAGCTGCTGCCGGCCGAGTAGCCGCACCCGTGGGGCGCGACGCGCCGTTATCGCCGGGCGATAACGGCGTGTTGCGGCCCACAGACCGTCGGGGCCGGGGCTAGACGGTCAGCGAGAGCGCCAGGGTCGCGAGGACGACCGTGACCGGCGCAACGATCAGGCCGAGGAGCATGTACCGGCTCCAGCGGATCTCCACGTCGAACGACGTCAGCCGCTGGTGCCAGAGCAGGGTCGCGAGCGACGCCCACGGCGTGATCAGCGGACCGGCGTTGACGCCGATCAGCAGCGCCGCCAGCCGCGCAGGGGTGTCGGCCACCGGCTCCAGCGCCAGGTACGCGGGCAGGTTGTCGATGGCGTTCGCGCCGACCAGCCCCGTCAGCGACAGGCGCAGCAGGGCCAGCGGCGACTCCCCCGTGCCCGAGACCGTCGCCATGAGCGTGGCGAGGCCGGCCGCGTGGAGCGCCTCGATGAACAGGAAGAGGCCGGAGGCGAGCAGCACCAGCTGCCACGGCACCAGGCCGAACCGCAGCACGCTGCGGCGCCGGACCAGGAACACCACCGCGAGGACGACAGCGGCGATGCTCGTCGGCAGCCACACCGGCAGACCCGAGACGAGAAGCGGGACGAGCGCGACGACCACGGCGCCGGAGATCCAGAACAGCACCGGGTCCTCGATGCCGTCCTCCTCGCCCGTCTCGTAACGGACCAGCAGCGACTTCCGCGCGATCACGAACACGACGACCATCGGCACGATCATCGCCACCAGCGCGGGGGCCAGCATGAGGGCCGCGAAGGCCGCAGGGGTGGGGTCGCCCATGGCGTGCTGGGCCAGCAGGTTGGTGAGGTTGGAGACCGGGAGCAGCAGGGATCCGGCGTTCGCCATCCACACGGTCGTCAACGCGAACGGCAGCGGGTTGAGCCCGGCGTGCCGCGCCATGACGATGACCACGGGCGTGAGCAGCACCGCGGTGGTGTCGAGCGACAGGAAGATCGTGCTGAGCGCGGCGACCACGACGACCAGCAGCCAGAGCACCCAGGCCCGTCCCCGCCCCCAGCGCGCCGTCTGCTGCGCGAGGACGGTGAAGACGCCGGCTTCCGCCGCGAGTTCCGTCACGACCGTGATGGCGACGACGAACAGCAGGATGGGCCACACGCGGTCCCACAGTTCGACGGCCTCGGGGACGGGCAGCAGCCCGGTGGCCACGGCGATTCCGCCGAGCACGAGGAGCACGGCGCCCACGATCGCGGTGCGCATCCTCCTCCTCCCGGTCCCGACTTTGGAAGCGTACGCTACGGGACGACCCCGAAAGGACCGGCATGCGCAAGTACCTCTTCAACGGAGCCGTGATCAGTGCGGCGATCGGCCTGTGGACCACCATCCAGTCGTCCAAGAGCGGACCGCGCGACTGGCGCATCCCGCTGATGTGGATCAACGCGGCGATCTCGCTGACGCTGGCGATCGGAGCGGTGCTGCAGGAGTCGAAGGAGGCGTCCGAGCGCGAATCCACCCCCCTCGGTTCGCGAAAAGGGCGTTGACCCGCTGATTTCCGCCGAAATCCCCGGCGTGTTGCGCCGTGTCGCAACACATGTGTCCAGGACACTTGTATACAACGGTGAACCTGGAAGGGGTGCGCGATGTTTGGTCGGAGGCGACACGCTGCGGCAGTGCCGGCGGCTCCTGTTCCGCAGCTGACGGACGCCCAGATCCTCGAGCTCGTGCACACCAAGGTGGCGGAGCTCATCGGCGAGAAGGGCGAGTGGACCGTGGTCCGCCGCGCTCACGACGACACCGACACCATCTTCCACTCGATCCTCGCCCAGTCGGTCTCGGTCGGCATCGCCGCCGCGATCGCAGAGGCCCGTCGTCGTCTCGAGGCCGGTGAGAGCCTGACCGAGCCGCAGCACCTGGCAGCGGCCGTCGCCGACGAGCCCGTCGTCGTCACGGCCGAGGTCGTCGAGACCGCGCCCGCCGCACCTGTCGTCGAAGCCGCAGCTGCGGAGGGTGCGACGCCGGAGGCCGAGCCCGCCGCCTTCGGCTGGGAGCCCGCGCCGATCACGCAGTGGACGGACCTCCGCAAGCCGGTCACCGGCGAGTTCCCGGTCGTCTCGCACCGCTCCGCGGCCTGAGCCGGCCGGCTCAGCCCACTCCCGGATCCGCCCACTCCCGGCTCAGCCCACTCCCGGATCAACCCAGCGGCGCCCAGTCCTCCGGACCCTCGGACCCCGCCGGATACTCCTCGAGCGGCACGCGATCGTCGTGCCACGCGGTCAGCACCGGCTCCACGATCCGCCAGCACTCCACGGCCGTATCCGCGCGCACCGACAGCGACGGGTCCCCGTCGAGGATGCCCTCCAGCACCTCGCCGTAGGCCAGCAGCGCGCCGGGACCGAAGTCGGCGGTCAGACTGGCACGTTCCAGCTCGTACGGGTTGTCGGTGCCGTTGATGTTGATGTCGAGCGACATCGAGTCCGGGGCGAACATCAGCCGCAGCTGGGCCGGCTCGGTCGCGCCCTTCAGCCCGGTCGGCACGTGCTGGGCCGGCACGAAGGTGATGACCATCTCGCGTCGGCGGCTGCCGAGGGCCTTACCCGACCGGAGGGTGAACGGCACGCCCTTCCACCGCCACGTGTCCACCTGCAGCGTGACCTCGGCCAGGGTCTCCGTCTCCCGCTTGGGGTCGACGCCGCTCTCGTCGGCGTAGGCCGGCAGGGTCTTGCCGTCGATCTCCCCCGCCGCGTAGCGGGCGCGCCTGCTCGCTGTGACCGGGTCGCCGCCCCACACCTTCGTCGCACGCAGCACCAGCTGCTTGGCGTCGCGCAGGTCCGCCTCGCCCAGCGTCGACGGCGGCTCCATGGCCAGGACCGCCATGACCTGCAGCAGGTGGCTCTGGATCATGTCGATGAGGGCGCCGGCACCGTCGTAGTAGCGCGCGCGTCCCTCCAGGGCCAGCGTCTCGTCGTAGACGACGTCGACGCGCTCGATGTGCAGACCGTCCCAGAGCGGCTCCAGGATGCTGTTCGCGAACCGCACGCCGAGGATGTTGAGCACGCTGGAACGCCCGAGGAAATGGTCGACGCGGTGGATCTGGTCCTCCGGGACGAGCTTCGCGAGCTGCGCGTTCAGGCGGATGGCGCTCTCGCGGTCCGTGCCGAACGGCTTCTCGAGCGCCAGCGTGAGACCCTTGGGCAGGTCGAACATGCCGAGCGCGTCGCACGCCTTCGCCGTCACGGCCGGCGGAAGGGCGAAGTACAGCGCCGGGACGCCGTCCACACTCGCGAGAAGCGACTTCAGGTCGTCCGCGCTTGTGGCGTCGCCCTTCACATAGCGGGTGCCGGCGAGCAGGCGTTCCACCGCATCCCCCTTCGCGTCGACCGTCGCGAACGACGTCGTGACGATCTTCCGCCACGCGTCGTCGTCGAGGTCGTCACTGCTGGAACCCACCAGGGCGAACGCGCGATCCGGCTGATCGGTGAGCAACTGTCCGATGGCGGGGAGCAGGAGCCGTGACGTGAGGTCGCCGGATGCTCCGAGAATCACAAGAGTGTCCACGGACTGCGTCATGCCGTTCACAGTACGTCCATACTGGGAATATGTCGCTCCCCATCGAGGATTACGCCCTGATCAGTGACTGCTTCACCGGGGCCCTTGTCGGGAAAGACGGAAGCATCGACTGGCTGTGCCTCCCCCGCTACGACTCGCAGTCCATGTTCGGCGCCCTCCTCGGCACCGAGGACCACGGCCGCTGGCTCGTCGCCCCGGAGGACGCCTCGGCAACCAGCACGCGTCAGTACGAGAAGGACACGATGATCCTCGTCACGCGGTGGCGCACCGCGGACGGCGAGGTCGAGGTCGTTGATGTAATGCCGATGGGCGATCACCGCGCCGACATCATCCGCCGCGTCCGCGGTGTCAGCGGCACGGTGCGGATGCGCCAGGACCTGCGCATCCGGTTCGGGTACGCGACGGCCATCCCCTGGGTCCGCCAGGACAAGTCCGAGCGGCCGCACGCCCTCATCGCGGTCGCCGGGCCTGACGCGATCGTCGTGCGCGGTTCCGAGCTGCACGCGGCGAACCACTCGCATGAGGGGTCGTTCACGGTTCGCGCCGGCCAGACCGTCGACCTCGTGCTCACCTGGTTCCCCTCGCATCGCGACGCCCCGCCCGCGCTCGACGTCGAGAAGGCGCTGCAGCACACCCGCGAGTGGTGGACCGACTGGGCAAGCGGCTGTGCGCACGATGGGCCGTACCGCGACGAGGTCGTGCGGTCGCTGCTCCTCCTCCGCGCGCTCTCGCACCTGGAGACCGGCGGCATCGTCGCCGCGGCCACGACGTCCCTCCCCGAGGCGTTCGGCGGTCAGCGCAACTGGGACTACCGCTACGTGTGGCTGCGGGACGCCTCGCTCACGATCGGCGTGCTCCTCGATCACGGCTACAACGACTACGTCGACCACTGGCGCGACTGGCTGCTCCGCGCGATCGCCGGCGACCCGGGCGATGTGCAGATCATGTACGGGCTCGCCGGGGAACGCGACCTCGCCGAGCGGATCATCGACAGCCTGCCCGGATACCAGGGCGCGCATCCCGTGCGGATCGGCAACGGCGCATCCACTCAGTTCCAGGCGGATGTGATCGGCGAGGTGATGCTCGGCCTCGACCGCGGACGCCGCGCGGGGAACGCCGAGACCCGCTTCTCGTGGGCACTACAGCGCGCGCTGATGGGCTACCTGGAGCAGCACTGGCGCGACCCGGACCACGGTATCTGGGAGATCCGCGACAAGCCGCAGCAGTTCACGCACTCGCGCGCGCTCGTCTGGGCGGCGTTCGACTGCGCCATCCGCGGCGTCGAGGAGTACGGCCTCGACGGCCCGGTCGAGCGCTGGAAGCGCGAGCGCGACGCCATCCGCGCCGACATCGAGGCGAACGGCTGGGATCCGCACCGCGGCACCTACGTGCAGCACTACGGCACGACCGCCGTCGACGCCTCGCTGCTGCAGCTGGCGCAGGTCGGGTATGTCGACGCGGACGACCCGCGGATGCTCGGCACCGTGCGAGCACTCGAGGAGGATCTGGTGCGCGACGGCCTGCTGCTGCGCTACCGCACCGAATCCGGCGTGGATGGGCTGCCGCCCGGGGAGCATCCCTTCCTGGCCTGCTCGTTCTGGCTGGTCGAGCAGTACGCCCGCTCCGGCCGTGTTCAGGACGCGACGCGGCTCATGGACCGGCTGGTCGGCCTGGCGAACGACGTCGGTATGCTCTCCGAGGAATACGACGTCGACGGGCGCTCCCACGCGGGCAACACGCCGCAGGCGCTGACCCACCTGGCACTGGTGCGGGCGGCGGACGCGATCGCGGAGGCGACCGGATGACGGACGCCGGCACGCTGGAGCAGACCGGAACGCGGGAGCAGACGGATGAGCTTCTCGAACTCGGCTCGCCGTGGGTGACGATCGTCTGGAACGACCCCGTCAACCTGATGAGCTACGTGACCTACGTGTTCCAGACCTACTTCGGCTTCCCCAAGGCAGAGGCCGAGCGGCGCATGATGCTGGTGCACACGGAGGGCCGCGCGGTCGTCGCGACGGGCACCCGCGAGGAGATGGAACGGCACGTGGAGGCCATGCACGAGTACGGCCTGTGGGCGACGCTGCAGAAGGCGGACGCGTGATCCCGTTCCACCGGCGGCGGCGCGACGGTCGGGTGGTCGCCTCCTTCACGACGGACGAAGCGCGGCTGCTGCTGTCGCTCGCCGACGAGGCGGCCGGGCTGGCGCGTGCCGCCGCGACCCCCGACGGACCGCAGACGGACCCCGCGCTCGGGCGCCTGCTGCCCGACGCGTACCCGGACGACCCGGAGTCGTCAGCGGAGTTCCGCCGCTTCACCGCGGAGGGGCTCGCCGACCGCAAGGAGCACAACGCGCGGCTGATGGCGCGGACGCTCGGCGAGCCGGCCGGCAGACGGACCGAGGTAGCGCTCGACGACGCCGAGGCGAGCGCGTGGCTGCGGACGATCACCGACCTCCGGCTGGTCCTCGCGGCGCGGCTCGGCATCCACGAGGACGGCGACGAGGGCGACATCCACGACGAGGAGTCGGCGATGCAGCGCGCGGTCTACGACTGGCTGGCCGCGGTGCAGGAGTTCCTCGTGCTGGCGGTCCGCCCCCGTCGCTGACGCGCGCCGCCGGAAACGGAGGTGGACGCGGGCGAAACCCGGTCCGGGAAGCCTCCGTCTCCCTCCTCGCGCCGGTGCGTCGTCTCCCTTCTCCTCCTTTCCGCCGCCGACGGAAACGGAGGAGAAATGCCCGGTCGATCGGTGTTTTCGCCGGGAACGGAGGGGATGCGGGTGGGATCAGGCCCGATGACCTCCGTTTCCGTCGGCGTCGGAAAGGGAGGAGAACCGGAAGCGCGGTCAGACCGGGAAGCGGACCGCGGCAGCGGCCGCGCCGCCGCCCGGCACGTCCTCCGCCCGGAGCGCATAGACCTTCGCCTTCGAAGCGAGCGCGCGGCGGAGGATCTCGTCCACCACGCCGTACTCGCCCGGGGTGTCGTCGTCGCCGAACGTGATCACGCCGGTCTCATCGTCGACCGTGCCCGGCACGCGGCGGTCGATGTCGATGACGAGCGACTCGACCGCGCCGAAGGTCGCGGCGCGCGCGATGTCGCTGAGATCGACGAGAGCCGTCCCGGCGGCGATGCGCGCCTCGTACGTCTCGCGGAGCGCGGCGACTTTGCTCGCGTACAGCCGGTCGAGCACGCCGCGCGCGGCCGCCGCGAGCTCTTCGTCGGTCTTGTCCTCCGGATTGCCGCCGATCACCTCGGAGACGAGGTGCGGATGCTCCCCCGCCCCCTTGAAGATGCCCAGCAGCGGCTCCGCGGCGGCGAGGATGAGCGGCTCGGTCGAGTTGGCGAGCAGCGGGTGCAGGGCGCGCTCGATCGCCTGCACGTACTCCAGCATCCGCACCTTGTGCCCTTCGGAGCCCTGGATGCGCCCGTCGGCCTGCCGTCCGCTGATCGACGGAAGCCCGACGGCCGAGGCCGCATCCGTCGGCATCCCCGGCACGTCGATCCGCTCGGGCGACTGGTCGGGCGTGATCCGCAGCAGGCGCACCGAGTTGCCTGCGAGGGCGAGGATGAGCGCGGTCTGCGGGAACGTGAGCGCACGCAGCAACGGCTTCACGTAGAAGCGGTCCGCGATCTCGCACGCGGTGGTCAGCCGGTTCGGTAGGCGGAAAGTCTCTGCCAGCTCGCCGTCGAGGAAGACCGCGAGCGATCGGGACTGGTAGCGCCAGAAGTCGCGGTCGTCGAGGATCCGCTCCCCCTCGGCCTGGATGCTCTGCATGCGCGACCGCGGCACCTCGAGCTTCTCGAGTGCCCGCTGGGCCGACGCCAGGTGGTTCTTCAGCTCGATGCGGGCACGGTCGGCCTCGGCCGGGGTCGTCCCGGTCGGCAGGTAGACGCTGACGCAGCCGGGTTGCCGGAAGCCGGCTATCCGTTCGACGTCGGCCTGGGTCGGGATGTCCTTGTACTCCACGGAAGTCCTCCTGCCCCGCCGTCATGGCGTGGTCGATCGCGGTACGGTGCGGCCAGTCTCGTCGCGCGACGGGGGCCTTCACAAGACTCACGTTGACTTTTGCCGTCAGCGCGCCTACCGTCCTTTAAACCGGTTTAGATGATGACCCCCGCCCGGGGGTCGCTCCACCATGAGGGGTCGCGACGATGCGTAACCGAGAACTGAAGACACCGCGGGCTGCGCTCGCTCTCGCGCTCGGCGCAACGCTGGCGGTGACCGCCGTCGCCCTGCCCGCGCAGGCCGCGACCACCGCTCCGGCGACCGTCCCCAGCGCCTCCGCCACCGCGGACGCCGCACCGCCGAAGCTCACCAATCTGGCCCACCTCAACTTCCTGCTCGACGATGTCCCGCTCCTGGCAGGCGTCGCCGGCCACACCACGTACCGAGCCGCAGAGGAGCCGGTCGCCCGCGCCCCCTGGGTGTACGCCGACCGGCAGTCCGACGGCACCTTCCACCGCGTCGGCGGCGGCCCGATCACCGATGCCGCGCGCGGCTGGTACGCCCAGGGCGCCTACGACGCCGACGACATCTCCCGCGCCGCGGTCGTCTACCTCCGCGATTGGAAGCAGAACGGCACGGCATCCAGCCGCACGTCGGCCTACGAACTACTCCGTTCGCTCACCTACCTGCAGACGACGGAGGGCCCGAACGCCGGCAACGTGGTGCTCTGGCAGCAGCACGACGGCACGCTCAACCCGTCCGCCATCCCGAAGGAGCTGCCCGACCCGTCCGACTCGGCCGAGTCGTTCTGGCTCGCCCGCACCGTCTGGGCGCTCGGCGAGGGCTACGCGGGCTTCCGCGACGCCGACCCCGCCTTCGCGTCGTTCCTCGGCGACCGGATGCAGCTGGCGCTCGGTGCCCTCGGCCGCCAGTCGCTCGCCCAGTACCCGCAGACCCAGGTCGCCAACGGCGTCACCGTCCCCGGCTGGCTGATCGTCGGCAGCGCCGGGGCGACGGCGGAGGCCGTGCTCGGCCTGAGCGCGTACGTCTCCGCCCGTCCGGCGGACACAGCCGCGCGCACCGCCCTCGCCCACTACTCGGAGGGAATCGCGAAGCTGCAGAGCGGCGGCATCGGTCAGTGGCCGTTCGGCGCCCTCCTGCCCGAGGCGAACTCCCCCACCTTCTGGCACGCCTGGGCCGGGATGCAGCCCGCCGCCCTCACCGCGGCGTCCACGACCCTCGGCGACGCCTCCCTGCAGCGCAGTGCGACCACCGACCTCGCCCAGTTCACCGCGCAACTGCTCGCGACCGGCGGACCGGACAACGGCTGGACGCCGACCCCGGCCGACCGCACCCAGATCGCGTACGGCGTCGACTCGCGACTCGAGGGCCTCGTCGCCGCGGCCGACGCGACCGGCGCCGGCGGGCTCGCCGCCCTGGCCGGAGCGCAGGCCGCCTGGTACTTCGGGGCCAACCGCGCCGGTGTCCCGGCCTACGATCCGGCGACCGGTGTCTGCGTCGACGGCATCGCGGCCGACGGCACCGTGAACCGCAACTGCGGAGCCGAGTCGGTGATCCACACCCAGCTGAGCATGCTCGCGCTGGATGCGCATCCCCCCATCGCCCGCGCCGCCACTGCCCTCACCCGCACGACGGCGACCCAGGGCCTGACGGTGGTCGAGGCGGAGTCCGGCACGACGACCGGCACCGTCACCACCGTCACGCCGCCGTCAGCCTGGACGGGCTCGGCCAACTGGTCGGCCGGCGCCTACCTGCAGGCCTCCGACCGCTCCACCGTCACGGTCACGCTTCCCACAGGCCACCCGGCAGCGCGCATCCTGCCGATCGCCGACCTCGGTCCGGGCGGAGCGGGCACGACCTCGTGGACCGCCTCGGTCGGCCGCCTGACGCTGCCCCTCGGCCGGACCGACAACGTCCGCCCCGGTGAGCAGGGCATCGCGCCCAGCCCGGTGTTCCTGCTGCCGCAGACCCTGCCCATCCCCGTTCCCGCCCAGGCCACGACAGTGACTGCGCGCGTCTCCGGGACCGCCCGGCTGGATGCCCTGCTCGTCCAGCCCGTCGTGTCGCACCTCGGACTCGCGGGCAGCAGCAGCCTCGACGTCTACGTCAACGCGACGAAGCTGCCGGTGCCGCAGAAGCTGGATGCGACTGGCCCGGTCACCGCGACCAGCTACGACTCCTCCGGCCGCCAGGTCGGCCGCACGCAGACCGTCGGAGCCCACGGCATCATCGTGGTCCTCCCCGGCGGCTTCACCACGGTGACCCCGAAGTGAGCCACGCATGAGTCCGGCCAACGTCACGATCAACGACGTCGCCCGCGCCGCGGGCGTCAGCAAGTCGCTCGTGTCGCTGACCCTGAACGCGCGGCCGGGGGTCGCGAGCGAGACGCGGGAGCGCATCCTGCAGACCGCCCGCGACCTCGGCTGGACACCGCATCCCGGCGCCCGCGGTCTGAGCACCCGGCGCGCCTACGCCCTCGGGCTGGTGCTGCGGCGCGAACCCCGAACGATCGAGGTGGACCCGTTCTTCGCCTCGTTCATCGCCGGAGTGGAGACCGTGCTGGCCGAACGCGGCAACGTGCTCGTGCTGACCGTCGTGCCCGACCGCGCCGCCGAGGAGCGTGCATATGAGCGGCTCGTCGCCGACAAGCGCGTCGACGGGTTCCTGCTCACCGACCTCCTCGCCGCGGACGAGCGCATCCCGCTGATCTCGCGGCTCGGCTCCTACGCCGTGTCGCTCGGCGAACCGCCCGGTGGCAGCCCCTTCCCCGTCATCACCCGCGACTACGACTCCGGCATCGACGAGCTCGTCCGGCACCTCGTTCAGCTCGGGCACCGCCGCATCGCCCACGTCTCGGGCGACGAGCGGATGCTGCACGGGCTCCGCAGGCGTGAGCGCTTCGAGCTCGCCGCGGCGGCGGCCGGGATCTCCCCCGTCGTCGTCACCACAGACTTCTCTCCCGAGCAGGGCGCCGAGGCCACGAAGGCCCTGCTCGAGACAGAGGACCGCCCGACCGCGATCGTCTACGGGAACGACCCCATGGCGATCGCCGGGATGGGCGTCGCACATGAACGAGGGCTCGACCTCCCGGCCGAGCTCTCCATCACCGGACTGGACGGCTCGCACATCGGGTCGTTCGTCTACCCCTCCCTCACCACCCTCGACAACGACCCGGCCGGCTGGGGAACCGCCGCCGCCACCGCGCTGCTGCGGCTGGTGGAGGACGGCGAACCCGGCGACGTCGCGCTGCCGCCCGCCCGGCTGGTGGTGCGCGCCTCCACCGCCCCGCCGTCGGCCGGCTGATCGACCCCACCCCCACACCCACCGAAAGGCAGAGACATGCGAAAGCGCAGGATCGCCATCTCCCTCATCACCGCCGGCATCGTCGCCGGCACCCTGGCCGCGTGCGGCTCGAGCGGAGGCGGCAGCACGGACGCCATGAAGGCGCACGGCCCGATCACCATCTGGTACTCCAACAACACCCAGGAGGTGCAGTGGGGCAAGGCGATGGTCTCGGCCTGGAACTCCGCGCACCCGAAGGAGAAGATCAAGGCGCAGGAGGTGCCTGCCGGCAAGAGCACCGAGGAGGTCATCGGCGCCGCCATCACCGCGGGAACCACGCCGTGCCTGGTGTTCAACAACCTCCCGGCGGCCACCGGCCAGTGGCAGAAGCAGGGCGGCCTCGTCGACCTGTCGAAGTTCCCGGACGGGAACAAGTACATCGAGGCCCGCAGCGGTGACGCCGCGGCCCAGTACAAGTCGGCCGACGGCGACTACTACCAGATGCCGTGGAAGCAGAACCCCGTCATGATCTTCTACAACAAGGCCATCTTCCAGAAGGCCGGCCTCGACCCCGAGAAGCCCGACCTGTCGACCTACGACAAGTTCCTGGCCGCCGCGCAGAAGATCAAGTCGTCCGGCGCAGCTCCGTACGCGATCTACCCGGCCCCGACGAGCGAGTTCTTCCAGGTGAACTTCGACTACCTGCCGCTGCTCGCCGCCCAGACCGGTGGCAAGACCTTCATCGAGGACGGCAAGGCCACCATCGCCGACCAGGACTCGCTGGATGTCGCCAACTTCTGGAAGACCATCTACAGCGATGGGCTCGCCGGCAAGGAGCAGTACCAGGGCGACGCGTTCCAGGACGGCAAGTCCGCCATGGCCATCGTCGGCCCATGGGCGATCGCGTACTACGGCGACAAGGTCCAGTGGGGCTCCGTCCCCGTCCCGACCAAGGACGGCACGTCGGCCGACGAGACCTACACCTTCCCGGACGCGAAGAACATCGGCATGTACACCTCGTGCAAGAACCAGGGAACGGCCTGGGATGTGCTGAAGTTCGCGACCAGCCAGGAGCAGGACGGCAAGCTGCTCGACGTCAGCGGTCAGATGCCGATCCGCAAGGACCTCGCCACCACCTACGCGTCGTACTTCGACTCGCACCCCGCGTACAAGGAGTTCGGTGCGCAGAGCGCTCGCACGGTGGACGACCCGACCGGCACGAACACCATCGCTCAGATGCAGGCCCTGCGTGACGCCTACACGAAGGCGGTCGTGAACGGCAGCGGATCGGTGGAGGACGTCTTCAAGGCGGCAGCCGACAAGATCGACAAGCTCCAGGCCCAGAAGTAGCCATGAGCACCTCCGTCCGCGGTTCTGACACCGCACCGCCGGCGGCGGGCGCCTCGCCCGCCGCCGGGTCGGGGCGCACGCACCGGCCGCCGCTCGTGCAGCGCATCCTGGGCACTAACCCGCTCGGCTGGCTGTTCAGCGCGCCGTACCTCGTCTTCGTGCTCGCGATCTTCGCGTTCCCGCTGTGCTTCGCGGTGTACATGTCGTTCTTCGACTACTTCTTCGCGGCGCCCGGGGCGAACGTGGATCGCCCGTTCGTCGGGTTCGACAACTACATCCAGGCGTTCACCGACCCACAGGTGCTGCAGTCGTTCGTCAACGTCGGCATCTTCCTGATCATCAACGTGCCGCTCACCGTCATCCTGTCGCTGCTGCTCGCCTCCGGGCTGAACAGCATCGTCCGGTTCCGCACCTTCCTGCGGGTGAGCTACTACGTGCCGTACGTGACAGCGAGTGTGGCGACCATCGCCGTCTGGCTGTTCCTGTTCGGCCAGAACGGACTCGTCAACCAGATCCTCGGTCCGCTGGCGCCGAGCCCGAGCTGGCTCTCGAACCCGGCGCTCGCCATGCCGTCCATCGCGATCTACGTCACGTGGAAGGGTCTCGGCTTCTACATCCTGCTGTACCTCGCGGCGCTGCAGAACGTGCCGACCGAGCTGTACGAGTCGGCCGCCACCGACGGCGCGGGCAAGATCCGGCAGTTCATGTCGGTCACCGTTCCGGGCGTGCGTCCGGCGACCGTGCTGGTCCTGCTGCTCGCGACGATCACCGGCGCGAACCTGTTCACCGAGCCCTACCTGCTCACCGGTGGCGGCGGGCCGGAGGGCCGATCCGCCTCGCCGGTGCTGCTGATCTATCAGCAGGGCATTCAGCAGGGCCACCCGGGATACGCCTCCGCGATCGGGGTCATCCTCGTCATCGGGGTGCTCATCATCGGCTGGCTGCAGAACCGCTTCGTCGGAGGGAGGAACGAGTCATGACCACGGAGACCACCCCACGTGCCGTCGCACCGGCGCGGACCAAGCGCAGGAGGGACCTGGGCACCCCGCGGCGGCTGAGCCGCGGGCAGGCGATCCTGCAGGGCATCGTGCTGACGCTCGGCGCCATCGCGTTCCTGTTCCCCTTCTACTACATGCTGGTCGGGTCGCTGCAGACGGCCCCCGACACGACGATCGCGGGCGCCTTCCCGAACCCGGGCAACCTGACGCTGCAGAACTACGCCGAGATCAACTCGCGCATCAACCTGGTGACCGGCCTCGTCAACTCGGGGATCTTCACCGGCGGCGTGCTCCTGGGCACGGTCGTGTTCGGCGTGCTGGCCGGGTACTCGCTCGCGGTGCTGCAGTGGCGCGGACGCGGGGTCACCTTCGCCCTCGCCCTGCTGGTGCAGACCATCCCGTTCCAGCTGCTGATGATCCCGCTGTACGTGCTCATCGCACGCAACTACGGGCTCGCCGACAACTACCTCGGGATGATCCTGCCGTTCGCGATCAACTCGGCGGCCGTGCTCATCTTCCGGCAGTATTTCCTGCAGCTCCCGAAGGAGCTGTTCGACGCCGCGCGCGTCGACGGGGCTGGCGAGTTCCGGCTGCTGTGGCGGATCGCGCTGCCCCTGGTGCGTCCGGCCCTGGTCACGGTGCTGCTGCTCACCTTCATCGGCCCGTGGAACGAGTTCCTCTGGCCGTTCCTGATCACCAAGGAGGCGAGCCTGCAGCCGCTGGCCGTGTCGCTGGCGAACTACATCTCGACGGTCGCGGGGTCCACCGCGAACCCGTACGGCGCGATCCTCTCCGGAGCCGTCGTGCTGGCCGCGCCCGTCGTCGTGCTGTTCATCGTGTTCCAGCGCTATTTCACCTCCACCGACCTGGGTTCGTCCGTCAAGGGCTGACCCACCCGTCCATCCACAGAAACGAACCACGGGAGACCATGGACACCGTCCACACCGCTCCGGCGGAGCACGACGCCCTGCTGGCGAGCTACCGCGAGGCGCTCGCGCACACCAACGCCCTCACCGACCGCATCTCGACCGACCAGTTCTCGGCGCACTACCCGGTGCGCCCGGACTGGGCGATCGGACCGTTCGTCCGTGACGACGCGCTGACCTTCCGCCCGGAGGGCCAGTGGGACGACCCCACCGGGGTGGGGTGGACGAGCGACTCGGTCTTCAACCCGACCGTCATCCAGCGGGGCGACGACGTGCACCTGTTCTACCGGGCGTCGCCGCGCAAGGAGTCGACCGCCAGCCGGATCGGTCACGCGGTCCGGCGGGACGGCGTGTGGCACGACTCCCCCGCCAACCCGATCCTGTATCCGACGCTCGCGAACGAGACGCTCGGCGTCGAGGACCCGAAGGTCTACGCCCTCGACACCGGCTACGTACTCTTCTACAACGCGATCTGGCGACGGGACGACGGATCCGTCGCCGTCGACATCATGAGCGCGGTCTCGGACGACCTCGAGCACTGGACGAAGCGGGGCCTCGTCGTCCCCTACGAGGTGTCGGAGTACTGGGCGAAGGGAGCGGTCATCCCGCGCGACGCGCAGGGCCGGGCGGTGCGCATCGGCGGCGAGTACCTCATGTTCCTGTCCGAGGGATGCGGCGGCCGGCCCACGGTCGGACGCTCGACCGACGGCCTCGAGTGGCGCTTCGAGGTGCAGCCCTACCTCGACCTGTCGCCGCTCCCCGGCACGCTGTTCGAGGTCGCCTGCGCCGTCGTCGACGGCGACCACCTGGTGCTCGACTTCTTCTACGCCGACGCCGACGGCGACTTCGCCGCAGCGCAGGCGCTGTATCGGCTCGACCACCCGTTCACGCAACTGGAGCTGAACCGCGGCGGCTCGCTCGCCTGGGGCGGACTCCAGAAGCTCGACGGCCGCTGGTCGTTCGCCCAGGGATGGGATGCTCCACCCGGGGTCCGCGAACTGTACTTCTACAAGGAGGTGGACGCATGAGCGCGTTCCCGTACCGGCTCTCGCGGGCGGGCGTCGTGATGACCCCTGTCGCGGGCGACCCGCTCGAGGCGGAGGGGGTCCTCAACCCCGCTTCCGGCCACGGCCCCGACGGCGACCTGTACCTGCTGCCGCGCCTGGTCGCCGAGGGAAACGTCTCGCGTGTCGGCCTCGCCCGCGTGATCACGGAGGACGGCGTCCCGGTCGCCGTCGAACGCCAGGGCGTCGTCCTCGAACCGGACCGCCCCTTCGAGCGCGGCCGTTCGAACGCGGGCGTCGAGGATCCGCGCATCACGTTCATCCCGTCGCTCGGGCTGCACGTGATGACGTATGTCGCCTACGGACCGCTCGGCCCGCACACCGCGGTCGCCGTCTCCGACGACCTGCGCGCCTGGCGGCGGCTCGGCCCGGTGTCGTTCGAGTACGACGACGAGCTGGGGATCGACTTGTCGCTCTTCCACAACAAGGACACCGTGTTCTTCCCCGAACCGGTCACCGCGCCGGACGGCACCCCGAGCCTCGCCGTGCTCCACCGGCCGGTGTGGGACCTGGGCGAGATCCGCCCGGGCGAGGGCGAGCATCCCCCCGCGGGCGAGAGCCGCCCCAGCATCTGGATCGCGTTCATCCCCGTCGAGGCTGTGCAGCGCGACCTGCGTGAGCTCGCCCGCTGGCGGCAGAACCGGTTCCTCGCGGGTCCCGAGTTCCCGTTCGAGGAGCTCAAGATCGGTGCGGGCCCGGCGCCGCGACGCGTCCCCGAAGGCTGGCTGCTCATCCACCACGGTGTCACCGGCCGGCTGGAGTCGGGGGTCGCGCAGCAGAAGAATGTGAACTACGCCGCCGGCGCGATGATCCTCGACGGCGACGAGCCGTGGCGGGTGCTCGACCGCACCACCGAACCGCTGCTCTCGGCCGAGACGGAGGACGAGCGGAGCGGCATCGTTCCGAACGTCGTGTTCCCGACGGCCATCGAGACGGTGGACGGCCGCGACTGGGTGTTCTACGGCATGGCGGACTCGAAGATCGGGGTCGCGCTGCTGGAGCGGGTGCCCTCGTCCGACTGACGTCACCCCCGCGTCCCGCACCTCGCACTCGGCGGGAACGCTGCCTGGTGCCCGCGCTCCGCACGGCGGTACAGTGAGCGCGTTCCCGGCCGGCGAGGTGGTGACATGGGCGACACCGTTGGGCAGATGCGGCGCACTCCGCTGCTCAAGGCGGAGGGGGCCGCCATCGTCGCGGGCGCCGCTGCGTTCGTCCTCGCGGGCATCGTCGCGCTTCCGCTGTTCTGGGGTCGCGACCTGCCGATCGCCGGCCCGGACTCCGTCGGCCAGTTCGTCGCGTACGCGGGCGGGATCGTCGCCGTGCTGGCGTACGTGGTCGGGAGGCTGTGGATGCGCGACGGCCTCACCCCGTTCGCCGCCCCCGGCGAGCGGCGGCGGGCGGGCGCATCCCCGGTCGACGTGTTCGACACCATCGCCATCGCCGTCGCGCACGGCGTCATCGCGCTCCTGGGCTGGCTGGTGCTCGGAACGGTGCTCGCGGACGGGTTCCGGGACGCGACCGTGTACTTCCTCTCCGCGTCCGCGCTCGCGGCGACCGCGGCGGCCGTCACCGGGTACGCCGTGTTCCTGTCGGCGGTGAACATGAGCCTGATGCGGCTGTCCACCGTGCTCGCCGCCTTCGTCATCGTCGGCATCCTCACGGCGATGCTGAGCGCGCCGGACCCGCACTGGTGGATGCTGCACCTGAGCGCACTGGGCATGACCCAGTCGATCTCCTCGCTCTCCTTCAACCTGACCCTGATCATCGCCGGCGTGATCGTCACGGCGATGGCGCGCTACGCGACGGACACGCGCTTCCTGGCCCCGGCGTCGGAGGGCGATCCGGTCGCCGACCGTCGGCGTGCCGCGCTCATCCGGGTCCGCGTCGGACTCATCCTCATCGGGGTGCTTCTCGCGGGGGTCGGGCTGTTTCCGCTGAACGTCTCGCAGGTCCTGCACAACGTGTCGGCGGTCGGGATGGTGCTGGTGTTCTCGCTCGTCGTCTTCTGGGTGCGGGCGGCGCTGCCGGAGGCTCCCGTCGCGTTCTTCGTGCTCGGCTACGTGTTCTTCGCGACGATCGTGGCCGTCCTGCTGTTCTTCGTCGTCGGCTACTACGTGCTGACCGCGACCGAACTCGTCGCCGGCGTCGTCGTGTTCGCCTGGCTGATCGTCTACCTGCGCGTCAGCGGCGCGGTCGGCCGGAGGTCGTCCGCGGGGCGCCTGGAGGGGCCGCCTCTCGCTTCTGCTGCCGGTCGAGCGCACCGTTCAGAGTGATCGCCGCGCGGATCAGCGCGAGATGGGTGAACGCCTGCGGGAAGTTGCCCAGCTGCAGCCCCGCCGGGTCGATCTCCTCGGCGAACAGCCCCAGGTGGTTGCCGTAGGTCAGCATCTTCTCGAAGGCGTACTGCGCCTCCTCGATGCGCCCCGCGTCCGCGAGCGCGTTCACGTAGAAGAACGAGCACAGCGAGAACGTGCCCTCCGCGCCGGGCAGGCCATCCGGCGAGGCGGCCGGGTTGTAGCGGTACACCAGGCTGTCGGTCACCAGCTCCTCGGTGATCGCGTCGAGCGTCGACAGCCACATGGGGTCCTGCGGCGAGATCATGCCCACCAGCGGCATGAGCAGTGTGATCGCATCCACCACGTCGGTGCCCGGGTACTGCACGAACGCCTGCCGGTCCGGGTTCCAGCACCGGGTGAACACCTGCTCGTAGACGGCGTCGCGCGCCTCGATCCACGACTCGAGAGGAGCGGGGAGGCCGCGGTCGCGGGCGATGGCGATGGCCCGGTCGAAGGCGACCCAGCACATGATGCGCCCGTAGGTGAAATCCTTGCGGCCGCCGCGCGTCTCCCAGACGCCCTCGTCCGGCTGGTCCCAGTTCGCCACCAGCCAGTCCAGGATGCGGCACAGCTTGCTCCAGCCGGGGTGCCCGATCGGCCGGTAGCCCTCGGTGGCGTACAGCGCGTCCATCGCCTCGCCGTAGATGTCGAGCTGCAGCTGGTCGGCGGCGCCGTTGCCGATGTTCACGGGACGCGACCCCGCGTAGCCCTCGAAGTCCTCCAGCTCGCGCTCCTCCAGGTCGGAGGAGCCGTCGATCCGGTACATGATCTTCAGCGGGCCGGAGCTCTCGCCGGCCTGCTCGGCGACCCGATCGGAGACCCACAGCGCGAACGAGATCGCCTCCTCGGTGTAGCCGAGCGCGAGGAGCGAGAAGACCGAGAACGAGCCGTCCCGGATCCAGGTGTAGCGGTAGTCCCAGTTGCGCACTCCCCCGAGCTGCTCGGGCAGCGCGGCTGTCGGTGCGGCGACCAGTCCGCCGCTCGGCGCGTACTGCAGCAGCTTCAGCACCATCGCCGAACGCTCCACCGACTCGCGCCAGCGGCCCGAGTAGGTGCTGCGCTGCAGCCAGTCCCGCCAGAACGCCACGGTCTCGCGGAACGCCGCCTGCCCGGCGTCCGCGGTGAGCGGCTCGGCTCCGGACGCCGGCGCGGTCTGGAATACGAAGAGCCGGAGCTCTCCCGCCGCGACCGTGACCGTCGCATCCACATCGCCGCCGGAGAGGTCCAGTGCAGCGAGCTCGTCGGCCGTGAGCCCGGTAAGGGATGCGCGGACCGCGTCGCCCTGGAACACCACGCCGCCGTCGGCCGCGCTCGCCGTGTGGTGACGGCGGCCGAAGTCGAATCGCGGGCGGCACTCGATATGGAAGTCGAGTTCGCCACGGACGACCCGGATGCCGCGCAGCACCACGCGGTTGTCGCTCGGGATGGTGGGCTCGTCGGCGACGGGCATGAAGTCGATCACCTCGCCGACCCCGGAGGGAGACATGAACCGGGTGATGAGGACGGCCGTCTGCGGGAAGTACATCTGCTTGATGCGCATCCCGTCGTCCTCCGCCCGGATGCGGAAGAAGCCGCCCTTCTCGCGGTCGAGCAGCGACGAGAAGACCGCGGGCGAGTCGAAGCGGGGTGAGCAGAACCAGTCGATCGATCCCTCGGTCGACACCAGGGCCACGGACTGCAGGTCGCCGATCAGTCCGTGGTCGGCGATATCCGGAAAGGCGTGCTCGTCTGCGGCCATGATGATGTCCCCTCCAGTCGATGGCCGGATGGTAACCCCGCGACCCTCCGACCGGCGAGAGAGATGTTCCGGGCCGGACGGATTGCCGTCTACCCGGGGTCGCACCCACGGAGCTACCATCCGGGCGGAGTCCGCCCTCCCGATCGGAGGTCACCCTCCCGATCGGAGGTCACCATGACCGCAGCAGCCGTCGGCGTCTCGCACGCATCGGTCCGGCGCCTGATCGCGCCGCTCGCGCTCGCGCAGTTCATCTGCAGCTTCGCGGGCTCGAACATGAACGTGATGATCAACGACATGTCGCGCGATCTCGACACGACGGTCCAGGGCATCCAGGTCAGCATCACGCTGTTCCTGCTGACCATGGCCGCCCTGATGATCCCGGCGGGCAAGCTGACCGACAAGATCGGCCGGAAACGCTGCTTCACCCTCGGGCTCATCGTCTACGGGATCGGCGCGATCATCAGCGCGCTCTCCCCCGGTCTGTGGGCTCTCATCCTCGGCAACAGCATCCTCGAGGGGATCGGGACGGCGCTGCTGATCCCGCCGGTCTACATCCTGACCACCCTCTACCTGCCCGACATCGCGACGCGTGCCTGGGCGTTCGGGATCATCAGCGCGCTCGGCGGCATCGGCGCCGCCGCCGGTCCGCTGATCGGCGGCCTGATCACCAGCACGATCAGCTGGCGCGCCGCGTTCCTGTTCCAGGCGCTCATCATCGTGATCATCCTGCTGCTCAGCCGGCGTCTGACCGACCCGGTGCCGGCCGACCCCGACCGGCCGTTCGACGTCGTCGGCGCCGTGCTCTCCGCCCTCGGACTCTTCGTGCTGGTGCTCGGCATCCTCGCGGCCGACACAAGCGTCCCGCTGATGATCGGGCTCGTCCTCGCCGGGATCGTGATCCTCTTCCTGTTCTTCTGGTGGGTGCGCAGCCGTGAGCGCGCGGGCAAGGAGGTGCTGCTGTCGACCTCCCTGTTCAAGAACCGGGTGTCGAACATCGCGCTGATCACCCAGAACCTGCAGTGGGTGCTCCTGATGGGCACCTCGTTCACGGTGTCCGCCTACCTGCAGGTGGTTCGCGGCCACAACGCCATCGAGACGGGCGTCATCTTCACCGCGGCGACGGTCGGACTGCTCCTCACATCGCTGGTGGCCGGGAGGTTGGCGAAGCGCTTCTCGCAGCGGGGCCTCATCCTGACCGGGTTCGTGCTCTGCATCCCCGGCGTCGTGCTGCTGATCTGGCTGGTGGCGGTGAGCACGACGGAGTGGTCGTTCGTGCCCGGGCTGTTCCTGATCGGTGCCGGGCTCGGGCTGATGCTCACGCCGTCGGTGAACGTCGTGCAGTCGGCGTTCCCGGAGAAGGAGCAGGGCGAGATCTCCGGCCTGTCACGGAGCGTGTCCAACCTGGGATCGACGCTCGGCACGGCGATCGCCGGCACCATCCTCGTCGCCAACATCGACGCGGGCGGTGCGGCGTACGGCACCGCGATGGCCGTGCTGGCGATCCTCGGCGTCGGCGGGCTGATCGCCGCGCTGTTCCTGCCGGAGGACCGTCACCGTCGCACGCTCGCCTGATCCTCACCACCCGACCCTCGTCGCCGTCGGACGGGCGCCGGCGGACTCGTCACCAGTTCTCCGGCCGCCTCGGGTCGTCCGGGTCGACCGGAGCACACCGGCTGTTGCCTACGAAGTCGGCGTAGTTCTCACCGATCGTGAATTCGATCCCGAACCCGTCTTCCCGGAGCCCGGTGAGATACGGCGGGTAGGACACGACCTTCCGCGGCGGGTTGATCCTGTTATCCTCCACCACCTTCGTCGGAAACCCGTACTCCGTCCACATCTTCGCCACCCGCTCCGCCGTCTCCTCCGGACTGGACTTCGTCGGACCCTTGTACTGGTTCGCGATATTCCAACTCTCCGACTCGGTGCCGTCGGCATAGTCACCACATCCGTAACCCCACTCCATCTCTGGTGCGTTGGGCCAGGTGTCGGCGACCAGGGCTGTGGCCTCGTCGTAGAGACGCTGGATCTCGCGTTCGACCGCGGCGCGGTCGGCTCTGTCGCTGTCTTCCACTTGCTGAATCTCCTTCGCAGTCTTCGGCTGTGGCGCACACCCGCTCAGCGCCCCGCTGGCAAACAACACGGCCACGGCAACAACACGCAGTGCAAGGCGGGAATGGCCCACGGTCCTCCGCGGCGCGGGCCCGGGCGGAGCAGGCGAAACCATCACCAGTTCTTCGGGAGCGTGGGGTCGTCCGGGTCGATCGGAGCACACCGGCTATTGCCCTCGAAGTCGGCGTAGTTCTCACCGATCGTGAATTCGATCCCGAACCCGTCTTCCCGGACCCCAGTCAGATACGGCGGGTAGGACACGACCTTCCGCGGCGGGTTGATCCTGTTATCCTCCACCACCTTCGTCGGAAACCCGTAGTCCGTCCACATCTTCGCCACCCGCTCCGCCGTCTCCTCAGGGCTCGACTTCGTCGGACCGAAGTACTGGTTGAATATGCTCCAAGTCTCCGACGGGGTGCCATCCGCGTAGTCACCACACCCGGTCTGCCAGCTCTTGTCAGGCACGGTCGGCCAGGTGTCAGCGACCAGTGCGGTGGCCTCGTCGTAGAGACGCTGGATTTCCCGTTCGACCGCGGCGCGGTCGGATCTGTCGCTGTCTTCCACCTGCTGTATCTCCTTCGCAGTCTTCGGCTGTGGCGCACACCCGCTCAGCGCCCCGGTGGCAAGCAACGCAGCCACGGCCATAGCACGCAACACAGCACGGGTAGTAGTAGTGGTCATCGTGCCCCCATCGGAGTCGGAGACGGGAGAGGTTGCGGGTTCGGCACAGTCCCACGATCCTGCGGGGTGCCGCCGGTCGGGATCTCCTGACCCCGCCCCATGGTCGCCATGGCTGTGGCGTACTGAGCTGACGTACGACTGTCCAAGTAACTGTAGGAATCTGGGTTCTTCGGACCGTTGCCGAAAGGGCCGTGCTTCGTGATCCCCTCCAACGTGGAACCATCGAGGGTCGTGCTCTCTGCGGTAAACGTATGGGCGCCGAAACCGGGACTGGTGGGGTCGATGCGCCCGGACAAGAGCCGCCCCTTAGCAGCCCACTCGTCCCGGACACCCTCCGCCGCATACACTTCCCCACCCGGCACGTGAAGCGCAGCCGCCGATGGAACGCTTCCCGCGACACCAGCAGACCCGAGAAGCACCACGTGTCCCGCCGACACGCTCTTCTGCGCGAGAGCGAGTGTGGCGACGTTGGTTCCGTAGGAGTGCGCTATGACCGAGAGCCCTGCTGCATTCGCCGGCCAACCCTTTACCGCGGTCAGCCCGCGCAGGGTGCTGCCCAAGCGTTCCGCCCCCGCCTTGGCGAGGTCGTTCCGGATGACGCCCAACACATCCATTCCACCGGGCGGGTCGTAGTTCAACCACGACAGCACCGCGATCTTGCCACGCGGAACACCGGACGCCTTCGACTGTCGCTTCTGCATGTCTTCGGCGGCTTTACCGTATTGTCCGATGTCGTTGGCGGTGGTCCCCATGCCGGGCACCACGACGCTGATGTGCTCGGCGGTTTCGAGCAGTCCGGTGCTGACAGCGACTTTGGTGCGTTCGCCGGGCTGGTAGACGTACAACTCGTGCGGGGGGCTTCCTTTCGGACCCTTACCGTAGGCCTTGTCGATCTGGGAGAGCGTCTCGGTCAGCTTCTGCGCCTCGGCGAGCCGATTCAGCGCCTGCTGGCGAACCCCCTCGAGGGGCGACGTGAGGCCCGGATCGCCCTGCGCGTCCGCGAGGCGCTTCTTCGTGTCCTTGAGGTCCGCGACCAGGCATTCACGGTTCGCGTCCGAGCGCACCCGCGGAGGAACACCGTCCAGGTTGCCGACCAACCTCGCGACCGCTTTCGCCCACTCCTTCCGCTGGGTCGCGTCGAGCTTCTTCCACCATGCCGCCGTCTTCTCCGGTGCCGGAGGGTGGTCCCAGAACCGCTGAAGGAGTTCCGGGTGCGCGGCCAGCATCGTCTTCATCTGTGACGGGGACAATTCGTCCAGAAGGGATGACAGCTCCTCCGGCGTCGCGGACGTCCAGTCCTTCGACGACCCCAGCTCGGCCAGGAAACCGACGGCCCTCATCCGGGCCGCCACAGCGCCGCGTCCGTCACCACCGGACGCGAGCTGATGGAGCAGAGCAACGGTCTCGCTGGTGGCGGCAGATAACTTCTTCACACTCTCCGTGAACAACCCCGTCGTTGCCGACGCGAAGCTGCGCAGCGCTGTGAGCTTGTCTTCCAGCTCGTGGATGTCCTTCTCGAGCTGGTTCAGCACCAACTCCAACTGGGCGTTCTTCAGCTCCAGAGCATCACCCACCCCCGGCACCGCGGTCGCCGCGCTGGCGTTGACCTCGATCAGGTGTTCGGTCGCGTCGCGCTGCTTCTTCGTCGCGGTGAGTTGCGTGTTCAACTCGTCTTCTTTGAGCACCCCGTACGTGCTCACCTTGCAGTCTTCGCTCGTGTAGGTCTCCAGCTCGCCCGAAATCGCATCGATCTCGTCCTGCGCCTCTGTCACGCACGGCGCGATGATCTGCGCGAACAACGAATCGACCGCCGAGTAACCCTTCCCGGATAGCTCTCCCGTACCCAGGGCGGTGGTCAGACGGGTGGATGCGCTCGTCAGCTTCGTCAGCACTGCCGACGCAGCTGCGAGGTTCGCCTTGAGCGCGGTTTTCAGTGCTTCCGAGTCGCCCGAGTCATAGTTCAAGCCCACGACTTTCCTGCTTTCTCCTGCCGCAACCGCTCCAACTCCTCAGAGCACGACGGGGCCCGTTCTCCATGTGATCGAGAATATTGATGAGACATTCCGTATCAACGGCATCAGTGTAATCATGCTGAACAACAGTGTGGATTTCAGTAACCACCTGGAAGGAGCGTCCCCAGTCCGGCGCCCAGTCTGCGGGCCCACCACGTAACGCGGACCCCTAGATTCCGGTCACGATCAGGCCAGAACGCTCCTCGCGCAGGAACGACAAACTCCGGACGGTGGGCGGAGCGTGTCCACCCGGGATCAACGCTCCGACCTGCGATCGCCGGCACCGTATCCCCGTCGCCGCACTGTTCCTGCCGGAGGACCGTCACCGTCGCACGCTCGCCTGATCCGGTGGACACAGACGCGAGCGGATTCCGCCGCCGCTGTCGAGAATGCGGCAGGGTGTTCGTGTAGACGGTGAGAGCGCCCTCCCCAGCGGCGCTCCGGAGAGGAACACGACCATGACCCAGTACCTGCTCAGCGTCTACCAGCCGGATGGAGCAGCCCCGCCGCCCGAGGTGCTCGCCGCCATCGGGCGCGACCTCGACGCCCTGAACGCCGACATCCGTGCGGCCGGCGCCTGGGTGTTCTCCAACGGCCTGCTCCCGGTGTCGGCCTCCACCGTGCTGCGCCCGCAGGATGGCGAAGTCCTCGTCACCGACGGCCCCTTCGCTGAAGGCAAGGAGCATCTCGGCGGCTTCACGATCGTCGAGGCGCCGGACCTGGATGCGGCGCTCGAGTGGGGCAGGCGACTCGCGCTGGCCACCACTCTGCCGATCGAGGTGCGGCCCTTCGCGGAGTGACGGGAGCACCCGGCATGGAGAACGGTGCGGCGGTTCCGCTGCCGGACGCCGCCGCGATCGCGTCGGTGTTCCGGGAGCAGTACGGCCGCGCCGTCTCCGTGCTGTACCGCGTCTTCGGCGACCTCGACCGTGCAGAGGACGCGGTGCAGGACGCCTTCGCCGTCGCCGCCGAGCGCTGGCCGCGCGACGGCATCCCGCCCGCGCCGGCCGGCTGGATCATCACGACCGCCCGCCGCCGAGCGATCGACCGGCTGCGGCGGGATGCGGTCGGGCGCGAGAAGGAAGCCGAGGCGATGCTGCTGCGGCAGCTGACCGGCGACGGCCGTGCGGATTCTGCCGATGCCGCCGACGCCGCTGCCGACGCCATCGCCGACGACAGGCTCCGCCTCGTCTTCACCTGCTGCCATCCCGCCCTGTCGCCGGAGGCACGCGTCGCCCTGACCCTCCGCCTGCTCGGCGGCCTGACCACCGCCGAGATCGCCCGGGCGTTCCTCGTGCCCGAGCGGACGATGGCGCAGCGCATCTCGCGCGCCAAGGCGAAGATCCGTGACGCGCACATCCCGTACCGCATCCCCTCCGCCGACGACCTCCCCGCCCGGCTGCGCTCCGTGCTGGCCGTCGTGTACCTCGTGTTCAGCGAGGGGTACGCAGCGAGCGCCGGTGACCGGCTCGTGCGGGAGGAGCTGTGCACGGAGGCGATCCGGCTGGCACGCGAACTGCGTTCCCTGCTTCCGGACGAGGAGGAGGTGCTCGGCCTCCTCGCCCTGCTGCTGCTGGTGGATGCGCGCCGCGCGGCCCGGGTCGACGCGGCGGGCGCTCTCATCCCGCTCCCCGAGCAGGACCGGTCCCGCTGGAACGCGGAGCAGATCGCCGAGGGCCACGAGCTGGTGCGCCTGTGCCTGGCGCGCGGGCGGCCGGGTCCGTACCAGCTGCAGGCGGCTATCCAAGCGGTGCATGACGACGCCTCGACGGCCTCCGAGACGGACTGGCCGCAGATCGTCGCCCTCTACGACCAGCTGCTGCGCGCCTCCCCCACGCCCGTGGTCGCGCTGAATCGTGCAGTCGCCGTGGCGGAGGTGGAGGGCGAGAATGCGGGTCTGGCCGCGCTGGAGCCGCTGCGCGAACCGCTCGCCGGCTTCTACCTGCTCCACGGCGTCCGGGCCGGGCTCCTGCTGCGCGCCGGGCGGACGGCCGAGGCCGCGGACGAGTACGCCGTCGCCGCCTCGCTGTGCGGAGGTGACGCCGAGCGCACGTTCCTGCTCGCGCGACGGGATGCGCTCACCCGGCGGAGTTGACCCGCCCCTTCCCTGCGCGCGGCCGCAGGCGCACAGTGGATGACATGGACATCGCCTTCCTCGGGCTCGGCCGCATGGGCCGCGAGCTGGTCACCCACCTCATCGACGCCGGTCACCACGTCACGGGGTGGAACCGGTCCCCCGAACCGGCCGAAGCGGTCGGACGCCGGGGCGCGCACATCGCGTCCTCTGCCGCCGAGGCGGTCGAGGGGGCGGACGCGGTCATCACCGTCCTGTTCGGCCCGGAGGCCGTTCGCGAGACCGTGATCGAGCCGTCCCTGCCGATCCCGGAGGGGGCACTGTGGATCGACGTCACGACCGTCGCGCCCTCCGACGCGGCCGACTTCGCGGCGTGGGCCGAGGATGCGAGCGTGCGCTACATCCACTCGCCGGTGGTCGGCTCGCTTGCCCCGGCACGTGCCGGGAGCCTCGCGGTGCTGATCGGCGGGGAGCACGACGCCGCCCGCGAAGGCCGCAACGTCGTGGCCCTGTGGGCGGACCCGGACAAGATCCGCACCTTCGATCGCCCCGAGAAGGCGGCAGCCGCGAAGCTGGTGGCCAACCTGGCGCTGGCCATCTCGATGGAGGCGCTGAGCGAATCCCTCCGGCTCGGCACCGCCGGCGGCCTGTCCACCGATGAGGTGCTCTCGATGCTGCCGCTGACCACCATCGCCCCGATCGCCGGCATGAAGGGTCCCGTCGTGGCGTCCGGCGACTTCGACGACACCCAGTTCTCCGCCTCCCTGCTCGCCAAGGACCTCCGCCTGATGATCGCCACCGCCGACGCCCCGCTCCCGGCGGCCGCCCTCGTCGCCGCCGAGCTGCAACGTGCCGCGGATGCGGGCCTCGGCGACAAGGACTTCTCGGTGATCGCGCGCGACCGCTGAGCCGACGTGACCTAGACTCTCTGCCTGTGCAGAGAATCAAGGGACTCGACGGGATCCGATGCTTCGCCGTCCTCGCGGTGATCGCAGCGCACGCCCACGTCTCGTGGATGCACGGCGGCGGATTCGGCGTCGACGTCTTCTTCGTCCTGAGCGGTTATCTCATCACGACACTGCTGCTCCGGGAGCACGAGAAGCTGGGGCGCATCGACCTGTTGCGCTTCTGGGGCCGCCGCATCCTCCGCCTGGTCCCCGCGCTCCTGCTGCTCGTGCTGGTCGTCGACACCATCGCGCTGTTCCTCCCCGGTCGGTTCGGGACGCTCGCCCCGGCGACGCTGTCGTCCACGCCGGGCGTGCTGTTCTACTTCTCCAACTGGCTCATCGTCATCACCAACAGCGGAGCGCTCGGCGCGTTCGGACCGCTCTGGTCGCTCTCCGTCGAGGAGCAGTTCTACATCCTCTGGCCGCTGCTGGTCATCCTGGCGCTGCGCTTCCGCCGGCCGCTGCGCGCCCTCACCATCCTCATCGGCGTGCTGGTGCTCGCGGTGGTGGTCTCGCGCTTCCTCGTCTTCGACCCGAGCAACCTGTACCAGACGTTCGCGACGACCTTCCGCGTCGACATGCTGCTGATGGGCGCTCTGCTGGCGGTCGCGTTCCACGCGGGCGCCGGGAACATCCTCCGCCGCGTCTCCGCGTGGGCGGTCGGCCCGGCGCTCGTCTACCTCGCCGCGGTCGCGGTGCTCGTCCCCGAGTTCAACGTCGCCGGCGCCGAGAAGAAGGTCTACCTGTACTACACGATCGGTCTCCCGGCCGTCGGCATCGCGACGTGCGCGCTCATCGCCTTCCTCGTGACGCACCAGAGCTCGCTGCTCACCCGGATCTTCTCGCTGCCGCCGTTCGACTACCTGGGCCGCATCTCCTACGGCATGTACCTGTGGCACTACCCGATCATCCTGCTGCTCCAGGTGCGCTTCGCCCCGGACCCGAACATCACCCTCCTGCTGGCGCTCCCCCTCACGGTGGCGGCGGCGACGGTCTCGTGGTTCGCGCTGGAGCGCCCACTGGCGCGGCGCTTCCACCACCGCCTCGTCGCGCGTCCGCGGGTGGCGGGCCCGGCGACGGTCACCGGCCGAGTGTGAGGTTCGAGGGCGACGGCCGGTTCGTGGAGCTGACGATCGACGATCGCCAGTTTCCGGATCTGCTCCCGGGCTCAGGCGACGGCATCGGCGACGGCGACTGGTTGGTGATCCGCGGGCACGGCGGCGTCGATGGACGAGAGTGGCGGTTCACGGACCCGTGCCTGACGATCCAGGAGGCACGGGCGCTGGAGAAGTGGCTGGCGGCTGCCGGGGCCGGCGGCGTCGACGAGAGCGATCCGTCGCACGCCGATTCCCTGGACTTCATCGAGCCGGCGCTGCGCTTCGAACGGAGTGAGGTGGATACCGACGGCGCAACGATCACCATTGTCTTCGCCCACGAAGGCGCGCCGCCCTGGGCAACGGAGGAGGTTCGGTTCGAGGAGGGCCATCCGGTGTCATTCCGTCTCACGCACAGTCATCTGCGGTCGCTCGCCGCCCACTGGGCGGCCGAGCTGTCGGCGCTCTGGGAGGGGGTGAGCCAGCCTTCCCCCGCGGAGACGGGTTACTTCCTGCCGCCCGCGGAGTAGGTTCGGTGCATGCTCATCCTGGTGATCGTCCTCATCGTGCTCTGGCTGATCCTCGCGATCGTCGGCTTCGCCATCAAGGGGCTGTTGTGGCTGGGCATCATCGGCATCGTGCTGGTGATCGCGACCCTGGTGATCGGCCTGGTCCGGCGCTCGACGCTGGCCAAGCGCAACCGCACCTGAGAGGTCGCCGCCATACCGCCACGATCGTGATTGGCGGCGTAGAATCGGCGACACAGCGTCCCGGACCCCGGCGCGACTCGCAACGATTCGGGGCCCGCAATGTCGCAACTGTCTCCACGCTCGACGGACCTCCAGCCCACGGGCGTACGCTCGACCGCCACACGTTCGACCGGACGCGACGGGGGCTACTCCGAACTCGCGACGATGGTCCGCGAGGCCGGTCTCCTGCACCGCCGCTACGGCTACTACTGGACCAAGCTCATCCTGGTCCCCGTCGTCACCGCGGCCATGATCGCGGCGTTCGTCATCATCGGCAACAGCTGGTGGCAGCTCGTCACCGCCGTGGTGTTCGCGTTCGTCTTCACGCAGATCGCCTTCCTCGGCCACGACGCCGCCCATCGCCAGATCTTCCGGTCCGGCCGCTGGAACGACTGGATCTGCCTCATCGTCGGCGACCTGTTCGTCGGGATGAGCTACGGCTGGTGGCAGCACAAGCACACCCGGCACCACGCCAATCCCAACCAGGAGGGCGCCGACCCCGACATCGAGCTGCCGGTGATCTCGTTCACGGCCGCGCAGGTGGAGGCGAAACGCTCCCGCCCCGTGCATTGGCTCATCGGCCACCAGGGCTGGTTCTTCTTCCCCATCCTGCTTCTCGAGGGCCTGTCGCTGCACGCGTCGAGCGTTCGGCGGGTGTTCGCGCGCGGTGAGCTGCGGCGCCGGGCCGTGGAGGTGTCGTTCCTCGCGGTCCGCATCCTCGGCTACCTGGCCCTCGTGATCCTGGTCCTGCCGCCGGGAAAGGCAGCCGCGTTCCTCGGTGTCCAGCTGGGACTGTTCGGCTTCTACATGGGGATGTCGTTCGCGCCGAACCACAAGGGGATGCCGCTGGTGCCGCACGACATGAAGCTCGACTTCCTCCGCCGGCAGGTGCTGATGAGCCGCAACATCCGGGGCGGACGCACCATCGACTTCCTGATGGGCGGGCTCAACTACCAGATCGAGCACCACCTCTTCCCCTCGATGCCGCGCCCGCACCTGCGCCGGGCCGCACCGATGATCCGCGCCTTCTGCGACGCGAACGGCACCCGCTACACCGAGACGGGCCTCCTGCAGTCGTACGCGATCGTCACGCGCCACATCAACCAGGTCGGCCTCGGAGACAAGGACCCATTCAGCTGCCCGCTCCTGGAACTGCGCCAGGTCGCGTCGAAGACGGAGTGACGGCAGCGTTGGGGACGCGGTGCGCAATACGCACAAGAAAGCCCGGCCGCACTCTCCGTGCGACCGGGCTTTCCTTTGGTGCGCCCCCAGGGACTTGAACCCTGAACCCATTGATTAAGAGTCAATTGCTCTGCCGATTGAGCTAGAGGCGCATCCGATCCGGTTACCCGAACCGAGGCTCAACATTAGCATCCGTTTCGCGGTTCTCGCCAATCGAGGATCGCTCGGGTCAGCGGAGCTCCTTCCGGGGCATCACGACCTCTTTGATGATGAGGATGATGCCCGCCGAGATCGGGATGGCGACGAGCGCTCCGGGCAGACCGAACAGCGTCGAACCGGCGAGCGCCGAGATCAGGACGACCGATCCGGGCACCTGCACCGCCTTCCCCATCACCCGCGGCGTGAGGATGTACGCCTCCACCTGCATATAGACGAGCATCAGCACGAGCACCACCACGCCGCTGACGGGCGAGTGGATGAACGCGAGCACCGACATGACGGCGGTCGTCAGCACCGTCCCGATGAGCGGGATGAGCGTGATGAAGAACGCGGCGAGCGCGATGAGGAAGGCACCGGGGACGCCGGTGGCGAGAAGCAGGATGAGGCTGAAGACCGAGTTGCAGAACGCCAGCACCACCATCCCGCTCAGATACTTGCCGAAGTTCTGCAGGATGCGCTCGGCGTAGCTCTCGAACCGGTCGCGGTGCGAGCGGCGCACCAGCCGGTAGGCAGCCTGCTTGGTGGAGTCGTAGGAGGCGATGAAGTAGATCGTGAGGATGGCGATGAAGAAGCCGGTCGTGACAGCGTTCAGCACAGAGAGGCCGAATCCGACGAGCCCGTTGCCGATGGTCGCCCAGGTCTGCGGGTCCTGCACCTGTTGCGAGATCCAGGAGACGACCTGGCCGACCACCCCGTTGCTCGCCTCGTTGACGGTGTCGAACCAGCCCTCCGCCCGCAGCTTCGTGATCTCCTGCGGGACGGCCGTGGCCAGGAAGGAGACCTGCTGGACGATGAGCGGCACCACCACCCAGATGATCGCGACCAGCACGGCGACGATGATGAGGATGACGGTGGTGATCGCCCAGCCTCGCCGCATCCCGCGCCGTTGGAACCAGCGGATCAGCGGGTCGAGCCCGACGGTCGCGAACATCGCGAGGAAGACGGAGAAGATGATCGAGCGCAGGCCGTACAGCATGAAGCCGGTCGCGACCGCGCCGATCGCACCGAGCGCGATCAGGTAGCCGAACAGGAACGGGCTGCGGCGCATGAGCGGCTCCGGAGCAGCGGCGGCGGCACGCTCCCGCGCGCTCACGGGTCGCCGGATGAAACGCATGGTGCCTCCGCTCCGCCCCGCAGGGCTACCGCGAGCGTATTGGGAGGCGGTGCCGGGCAACAAGCGCCGGCGCGGGAAGGCGACGCCGGCGACGGACCCGGCGGGTGTCAGAGCATGTCGTCGAACGGGCGGTTGTCCCGTTCTTCGGTCGAACCGTCCGCCACTTCTGCCGCCGGTTTCCGCGGCGCCAACTGCGCGGTCATCTCCCGCAGCCGCGCGACCAGCTCCTGGTCTTCGATCTCGACCCCCACGAGCTCCACCGGTTCGCTCACGATCTGGCTCGCGGGCCCGACGAGCAGCTCCACCTTGTCGGTCTCCCCCTGCATGGTGCGGCCCGGCACGAAGACCGTGTCGGCGATGCCGTGCCGTGCGAGAGCCCGCGCGTAGTCCATCAGCGCTTCCGCGAGCGCATCCCCGGTGTAGAACGTTGAGCCTGCGTACACGATCTTTCGCATGTTTCCACAGGTACCCTCGGCCACGTCCCCTGCCAAGGCCGCGACGCTAGGCTCGGATCGTGCCCGACACCACATCCACCGCCCTCGCCGCCGACCTCGACCTCGCCCTCCGGCTCGCAGAGGAGGCCGACCGCATCTCGCTGGAGCACTTCCTCGACCGCGACCTGCACGTCGAGACGAAGCCCGACCGCTCACCGGTGACCGAGGCGGACCTCGCCGTCGAGCGCGCCATCCGCGAGACGATCGCCGCCGAGCGGCCGGAGGACGGCATCCTCGGCGAGGAGTACGGCACGGAAGGCGACACGACCCGTCAGTGGATCGTCGACCCGATCGACGGCACCGCCAACTATCTGCGGGGCGTGCCGGTCTGGGGCACGCTGATCGCCCTCGCCGTCGACGGCGTCCCACGCGTCGGCGTGGTCAGCTCCCCCGCGCTGGGCCGGCGCTGGTGGGCAGTGACCGGTGGCGGCGCATGGACGACGGATGCGCCCGGCGCCGAGCCACGCCGCATCCGTGTCTCCGGGGTCGCCGACCTGGAACACGCGTCGCTGAGCTTCCAGAGCATCGCCCAGTGGGACGAAGCCGGCTACCTCGACCGCCTCATCGCCCTGACCCGCCGCATCTGGCGCGACCGCGCGTACGGCGACATGTGGTCGTACATGCTGCTGGCCGAGGGTCTGGTGGATGCGGTGGCCGAGTTCGGCGTGAAGACGTACGACCTCGCCGCGCTCATCCCGATCGTGGAGGAGGCCGGCGGAACGTTCACGTCAGTCGACGGCACGCCCGGCCCGGGCAACGGGTCGTCGCTCGCCTCGAACGGACTGCTGCACCCGGCCCTGCTGGAATCGCTCGCCGACGCCGGGCCGCTCGCCTAGGCTGACCACGATGAGCGCACAGACACCCACGACGACGGAGCCACTGGTCCACATCGCGAACTTCCGGATGGACTTCGGGCGCACGACGGTGATCCGCGATCTGTCGTTCGACATCAATCGCGGCGAGACGTTCGGCTTCCTCGGCAGCAACGGCTCGGGCAAGACCACGACCATCCGGGCACTCCTCGGCATCTACCAGCCGACGGCGGGTGTGCTGCACATCGACGGCAAGCCGTTCAGCCCGGAGGCCGGCGAGCGCCTCGGCTACCTGCCGGAGGAGCGTGGGCTCTACAAGAAGGAGTCCGTGATCGACGTGATGGTCTACTTCGGCCGGCTCAAGGGCCTCGGCGCCGAGCAGGCCAGGCGGTGGTCCCGCTCCTACCTCGAACGCGTGGGGATCGGCGACAAGGAGAAGGTGCGGCTCGACAAGCTCTCCGGCGGCCAGCAGCAGAAGGTACAGCTGGGCGTGACGATCATGAACGATCCGGAGCTGCTCATCCTCGACGAGCCGACCAAGGGCTTCGACCCCGTCAACCGCCGCCTGCTGATGGACATCATCGACGACCAGAAGCGCGCAGGCTCCACCGTCATGATGGTGACCCACCAGATGGAGGAGGTCGAGCGTCTCTGCGACCGCGTCATCCTGCTGAAAGACGGCGGCGCGCGCGCCTACGGCACGGTCGAGGAGGTGCAGGAGCAGTTCGGCGGCACGATCGTCCAGGTGGACCACGACGCCGACCGCCTGCCCGAGTCCTCCTCGTACCGCATCCTGTCCGACGAGAGCGGCCATGCCGAATTGGAGGCCGTCGACGGTGTCGACCCGGCCGCGATCCTACGGGGACTCGTGGATGCGGGCGTTCCCGTCTCCCGCTTCTCCCCCACCCGGAAGTCGCTCGACGACATCTTCGTCGAGGTCTACGGCGCCGAGAGCCGCGAGGAGGACTGAGCATGGCCCGCCACAATCTGAGCACCGTCATCTCGTTCGAGTTCCGCCGCACCATCACGAAGCGGCGGTTCTGGGCGATCACGCTCATCATCCCGATCCTCGTCTTCGGCCTCGGCGGCCTGATCATCGCCTCGAACGTGTCGACCGCGAACACCGCCGACCAGCAGAAGAACTCGCGCTTCGAGTTCCTGTACACCGACGACTCCGGTCTCATCGACGCGACCATCGCCAAGGAGTACGGCGGCACCCAGATCGCCTCCGAGGCAGAGGGGGTCGAGGAGGTGCAGATCGGCGGGACTCCCGCCTACTTCGCATACCCCGCCGATCCCGCGAAGCAGACCGTGCGCGTCTACGGCGAGGACTCCGGCGTCTTCCAGAACAGCAAGTACTCGGCCGTCGCCGAGTCGCTCCTCTCGGCGAGCGTCGAGCAGAAACTGGACAGCCCGACCGATGTCGCCGTGCTCCGCGGGGATGTGAAGACCTCGACCACCACGTTCGCGGACGGCAAGCGGGCACCCGGCTTCGAGGCGATCCTCCCGGCCCTGGTGTTCCTGGCCGCCTTCTTCATCGTCATCGTGTTCCTCGGCAACCAGATGCTCAACTCGACGCTGGAAGAGAAGGAGAATCGCGTCACGGAGATGATCCTGACGACGATCAACCCGACGAACCTGCTTCTCGGCAAGGTCATCTCGCTCTTCGCGATCGGCATCATCCAGCTGGCGGTGTTCGCGCTGCCCATGCTCATCGGGTACCTGTTCTTCCGGGACCAGCTGCAACTGCCGAACTTCGACCTCAGCGGGCTCGTGTTCGATCCGCAGAAGATGATCGTCGGCGCGCTCATCCTGATCGGCGGGTTCGCCCTGTTCACCGGAACGCTGGTGGCCGTCGGCGCGGTCATGCCGACGGCGAAGGATGCGGCCCCGGTGTTCTCGGTGGTGATCTTCGCCGTGGTCATCCCGCTCTACGCGTCGGGCTTTGCCATCAGCTCCCCGAACTCGCCGATCGTGCAGTTGCTGGCGTACTTCCCGTACACGGCCCCCATCACGGCGCTGATCCTGAACGCCTTCGGGTCGCTGCCGCTGTGGCAGGCGATCATCATCATCGTCGAGCTGTTCGTGCTCTCCGTGATCGTGCTGCGCATCGCCGTCCGGCTGTTCCGGTACGGATCGATCGAGTACTCGAGCAAGGTGCGGATCCGGGATGTGTTGGGCCGCCGCACAGACCGCGTCGAGCCGACCCAGCCTGCGAGAGGCGCCTGATGCGCGCCGTCGTCGTGCCGGAGCCGGGCGACGCCGACGCGCTGACCATCGCCGAGCGGCCCGATCCGGTCCCCGCGGCCGGCGAGGTCCGGATCCGCGTCACGGCCGCCGGGCTCAACGGAGCCGATTTGAGCCAGCGGCGCGGGTACTATCCCTCACCGCCCGGCGCTCCCGACTGGCCGGGGCTCGAAGTCTCGGGCGTCGTGGATGCGGTCGGCGACGGCGTCGACGCCTGGCAGGTCGGCGACCGCGTCTGCGCCCTGCTCCCGGGCGGCGGCTACGCCGAACTGGTGACTGTCGACGCCGGCCTGGTCCTTCCCGTGCCCGACTCGGTCGACCTGGTCGAGGCGGCCGGACTGCCGGAGGTCGCCGCAACGGTCTGGTCGAACGTCTTCGCGCTCGGAAAGCTCGCTGCCGGAGAGGCCCTGCTCGTCCACGGCGGGTCGAGCGGCATCGGGACCATGGCGATCCAGCTGGGCCGCGCACTCGGCGCGGATGTCATCGCTACAGCGGGCAGCGAGGAGAAGGCGGCGTTCTGCCGGGAGGTGGGTGCGCACGCCGCAGTCGACTACCGCACCCAGGACTTCGTCGAGGCCGCTCGGGCCTTCACCGACGGCCGCGGGGTGGATGTGGTACTCGACATCGTCGGCGGCGCGTACATCGCCCGCGACCTGGACGCTCTCGCGACGGGTGGCCGCATCCTGTCCATCGCCGTCCGCGATCGAACTCCCGCCGCCGTCGACATGGGGCTGCTCATGCGGAAGCGCGCGAGCATCCACGGCACCACGCTGCGCGCCCGGCCGCTCGCCGAGCGCGTCGCGATCATCGCCGCCGTGCGCGCGAACGTGTGGCCGCTGCTGACCGACGGCCGCGTGCGCCCGGTCATCGACTCGGTGTTCCCGCTGGAGGATGCGTCGGCCGCGCACCGGCGGATGGAGTCGTCGGCCCACCGCGGGAAGATCCTGCTGCGCGTCGGCTGACCGCATCCACCGCTCCCGTCAGCATCGCGCCGATCGCGTAGGCCACCAGGTCCGTCCACTGGAAGGTCGTTCCGAGCACCAGTGCGACGGCCGGAACGGAGTCCGCCAGAGCTGCGGGCACCCCGGTCAGCTGGAATAGCTCGACGGCGGCGCACACGGCGAAGGCGGCAACGGCCACAGTCGCTGCGGACGCGCGTGGAGCGAGGAACGCGATCACGACCACGATGAGTGCGGCGTAGAGCGCGTCGCCGACGAAGGCCGCGACCGCTCCGTCCATCCCGCGCGCCACGGTGAGTCCGACGACGACAAGCGCGAGACCGACGCAGGCAAGCGCGATACGACGTCTCATGACGCGAGGCTAACGGGACCAGCGCTCCCGCCGCGTCATCCGTGCGGCGCAACCCCGTCCGTCGGTGGGAGGATCGGAGCATGACCGACGACGCCCTCACCGACGACGCCCTGAACTCCCTCCCGAAGGCCGAGCTCCACCTCCACATCGAGGGGACGCTGGAGCCGGAGCTCGCGTTCGAGCTCGCCGCCCGCAACGGCATCGACCTCCCCTACGCGACGGTCGAGGAGCTGTCGGCGCAGTACGACTTCGACGACCTGCAGTCGTTCCTCGACCTGTATTACGCGACGATGGCCGTGCTGCGCACCCGCGAGGACTTCGCGGAGCTGACCCGCCGCTACCTCCGCCGCGCGCACGCGCAGGGCGTCCGCCACGCCGAACTGTTCTTCGACCCGCAGGCGCACACGTCGCGCGGTGTCGCGTTCGACGACGTCGTGGACGGCATCGGCGACGCGCTGGATGAGGCCGAGCGCGATCTCGGGATGTCCGGGGGCCTCATCCTGTGTTTCCTGCGCGATCAGCCGGTCGCCTCCGCCGAAGAGGCGCTGACAGCCGGGCTCCGCCGCACGGACCGCATCGTCGGTGTCGGGCTCGACTCCGCCGAGGTCGGCTACCCGCCGTCGCTCTTCGAGGGCGTCTATGCCCGCGCCCGCGCCGCCGGCCTGCACGCGGTCGCCCACGCCGGCGAGGAAGGCCCGCCCGCGTACGTGCGGGAGGCGCTCGACCTGCTGCATGCCGAGCGCATCGACCACGGCATCCGCTCGATCGAGGATCCGGAGCTCGTCGCGCGGCTGGCCGAGGAGCGCATCCCGCTCACCGTGTGCCCCCTCTCGAACGTTCGCCTGCAGGCGACGCCGGACCTCAGCGACCACCCCCTGCACCGGCTGGATGCGGCGGGCGTCCGCGTCACCGTGAACTCCGACGACCCCGCGTACTTCGGCGGCTACGTCGGGCAGAACTTCGCCGCGGTCCGGGATGCGCTGGGCCTCTCCGCGGATCAGGCCCGCCGGTTCGCCCGCACCTCGATCGAGGCGTCATTCGCGTCGGACGCCCGCAAGGCGGAGCTCTTCGCCGAGCTGGACGGCTGGCGCGCGTGACCCGGCACGATGTGCGCACGGCCGACGGCCGAGCGCTCCGCTTCTTCGACACCGGCGACGCTCCGGATGCCCCCGTGCTCGTCTGGCACCACGGCACGCCGCAGACGGGTGCTGTGATCGCCCCGGTGGCCGCTGCCGCCGAGGCGCGCGGGATGCGCGTACTCTCCGTCACGCGGCCCGGCTATCCCGGCTCGGATGTCCGCCCTGGGCGTTCGATCGCGGATGCGGCGCTCGACATCCTCGCGGTGGCCGACCTCCTCGGCGTGGAGCGGTTCGTCACCGTCGGCGCGTCCGGGGGCGGCCCGCACGCTCTCGCGCTGGGCGCCCTCGAACCGGAACGGGTGGCCGCGATCGTCACGCTCGCCGGCCTCTCGCCGTTCGACGGCTCCCCCGATTGGTTCTCCGGGATGGCGTCCCCCGACGCCCTCCGCGCCGCCCTTTCCGGCCGCGAGGCCCGGCTGGCGTACGCCGAGACCGCCGAGTTCGATCCCGAGTCCTTCACCCCGCGCGACTACGACACGCTGAATGCCGACTGGGGTCCCCTCGGGACGGACGCGGGCGCCGGAGCGGCGGAGGGACCCGCGGGCGAGGCCGACGACGACCTGGCCTACGTCTCGCCGTGGGGCTTCGATCTGCGTGCGGTCCGGACCCCGGTCCTCCTGGTGCAGGGCGGCTCCGACCGTGTCGTCCCACCCCAGCACGCGGCCTCCCTCCTCGAACGCCTCCCCGACGCCGAGCTGTGGATCCGCCCGCGCGATGGCCACATCTCGGTGCTGACGACCCTCGGCGTGACGCTCGACTGGGCGCTGGCCCAGGCGTCGACGTAGCCACCCACCGCGGACGGCGCCCGACCGGCCCGACCCCCTGTGGGTAGACTCGTCCTGCCCCCACCTTCGACGGAGTGACATGTCTACGCGCAGCGCACGTGTGGCTCGCGGCCTCATTGCCGCCGGCTTCGCGACCTTCGTCGCCGCGCTGTTCCACGTCGCGGGCGGAGGACTGCCGCCGAGCGCGGTGGCATTGACGCTCAGCCTGGTGTTCTCTGGGCTCGGCTGCATCGTCCTCGCCGGCAAGCGGTCGACGCTGTGGCGGTCGGCCTCGTCGGTCGCGCTCAGCCAGTTCCTGTTCCACGCGCTGTTCTCGTTGAGCCCGTCCGCGCACTTCGCGGGAGCGACCGGCCACCTCCATCCCGGATCGCACCTCACGATGGTGACGGACGGTGCGGCAGCGACGCCGATGCCCGGCATCTCGATCAGCGGATCGTGGATGTGGCTGGCCCACGCCGCCGCCGCCCTCCTCACCCTCGCAGCGCTCCGCTACGGCGAGCGCGTGTTCGTGGCGGTCTCCGAGTTCACCGCCTTCTCGCTGCGGCGGCTGCTGACCGCGGTCGCCGTCGTCGACGTGCCGGTAGCGCAGGCGCGGGTCGAGACGGTCCCGGTGATCCTCCCCGATCGCACGGTCGTGCTCGGGCGCCTCCGTCACCGGGGTCCTCCGGCGCTGATGGGCCCGGCCTGAGCTCTCCGCTCCCCCGCCGGGCAGAGGTCTGCCGCCTCTCGCGGTTCTCCCACCCATCTGCCTACCCGGCCGCAGCACGCGGTCGAGAATCGGACCCTTCTCATGAACACGCGTTTCCTCACGGGCGCGGCCGCCACCGTGGCCGCCGCCGCCCTCGCCCTCTCGTTCCCCCTCGCCGCCAGCGCCCACGTCCGGGTGAATCCCGACCAGGCTCAGCCGGGCAGCTACGCCACGCTGGCGTTCAAGGTGCCCACCGAGTCCGCCACCGCCGGCACGGTCAAACTGGAGGTGGATCTGCCCACCGCCACCCCGTTCACCTCCGTCTCCTACCAGCCGCTCACCGGCTGGACGACCCAGGTCGTCACCGAGAAGCTCGCGAAGCCGGTGAAGACGGATGACGGCACCATCACGGAGGCGCCGGTGAAGGTGATCTGGACGGCGGACCCCGGCGTGCAGGTCGCACCGGGCGAGTTCCAGCAGTTCGTCATCTCGGCGGGGGCGGTCCCCGACACCGGCAGCATCCTGCTGCCTACCCAGCAGACCTACTCCGACGGCACGGTCGTGGACTGGGATGAGAAGACCCCCGCCGACGGGAAAGAGCCGGAGCACCCGGCCCCGACCCTCTACGTCACGGACGCGCCGCCCGCGGAGGACGGCGCCGCAGGCCCGCTGATGACGAGCACACCGGCCGCGCCTGCGCCGACGGCGTCGTCCGCGGCCAGCGACGCCGTCGCGATCGGTCTCGGGATCGGAGGACTCGCGCTGGGTGCGATCGCCCTGGTCGTGGCGGTGTTCGCCCTCACGCGCCGCGGCACGGCGACGAGCCCGCGAGGCTGACGCGGTGACCCGGACAGCCCGCGCCCGGATGCGGCCCTCGGCCGTGTCCGCTCTCGCCGGTGTCGCGCTGGCGTGCCTGCTGGCGGTCGTCCCCGCCGCGGCGGCCAGCGCTCACGACTACCTCGTGCAGAGCACGCCGTCGGCCGGCTCCACCCAGGCGACGCCGCTCGAGAGCGCATCCCTCACGTTCAACGACCGCGTGCTCGACCTCAGCGGCGACGGCTCGTCGTCGCTGGTGCAGGTCACCGACGCTGCGAACCGTCACTACGAGACGGGCTGCCCCACCATCGCCGACCGCACGGTCACGGCTCCGGTGGCCCTCGGTGCAGCGGGGGCGTACACGGTGACCTGGCAGATCGTCTCGGCGGACGGGCACACCGTGTCCGGCACCATCCCGTTCACCTACCAGCCTCCGGCAGGGACCGCGGCAGCGCCCGGCAGCGACGGCCCGCCGGCGTGCGCGGCGGGTGCGGCCACAGCGGGTGGACAGAGCACCGGCGCCGCGACGTCGAGTCCGGCCCCCGCCGCCGGGGCGGCGGGGAGCTCGGACTCCGGAAGCATCGCGCTGGTGATCGGGATCGGTGTCGGGATCGTGGTGCTCGCCCTGATCGGCGTGCTCGTGGTCGTGCTCACCGGCCGCCGACGTCCTGCTCAGCCGAAGGCGGACGAAGAGTCCTGACCACTCCGCGCCGGCGGACGACCGACCGTCGTCCGCCGGCGCGGAACCACCACCCCGTCACTGACGAGCCATCGCCACCCGCAGTCGCTCGTCGTCGTCGATGAAGTGGTCGTTGTCGTCCAGCCCGGCATCGAGCTGCACCCAGCGGATGCGCCCGGTGAACCGGCTCGTGGCGGTCGTGTAGTCGGGCGAGACGGGAGTCCCCGACTCGTAGCCCACATCGGTCGTCTCGTCGGCCGAGAAGATCATGGGCTGTGTGACCCCGATCCGCCCGGAGCCGACCTCGCGGCCGTCGTAGTAGAGCGTGACATCGCCGCCCTTCGCCAGGCCGCCGCCGTCGTAGGCGAACTCGGCGCGCACCTGCCGTGTCCCCGCCGGCACCGGTTCCCCGGCTTCGGTCGTGAACAGCTGGATGCCCAGGACGTTGTAGGTGAAGCGCGCGACGCCGTCGACCAGGTAGAGGGCCCATCCGCCGAAGCGGCCGCCCTGCGCGACGACCACGCCCGATGCTCCGCCGTCCGGGATCTCCAGCTCGGCGGTGACCGAGAACGAGCGGTTCTTCAGGCTGATGACGCTGTTCTCGGACAGCCGGCCCATCCCCGGGTACAGGAGCTGGCTGTTGCCGTGCACGAGGACGGGGCGCCCGGCCATCTGCGGGCTGAGCCGTTCGGCCGTGCGGTCGTCGAGCGGGACCACGTTGTACTTCACCGCCTCGATCAGCCACAGCCTCTGCAGCGCGTGGAGGCGGTCCGGTTGCTCGGCGGAGAGGTCGCGCGCCTGGCTGTAGTCGACGTTCCCGTCGTACAGCTCCCACACGTCGTCGTCGAAGGCCGGGACGGTGCCGCCGACCAGGTTCCACGGCGTGCGGTGCTTCGTGACGGCGCTCCACCCCTTGAAGTAGATGCCGCGGTTGCCGAACATCTCGAAGTACTGGAGGTCGTGCCGCTCCGGCTCGTCCGCGCTGTCGAACGTATAGACCATGCTGGTGCCTTCGATCGGCGACTGCTGGACTCCGTTCACGAACGTGGGCTCCGGAAGCCCTGCGGCCTCCAGCACCGTCGGCGCGATGTCGATGCAGTGGGTGAACTGCGACCGCAGACCGCCCTTGTCGGTGATGCGGTCCGGCCAGTGCACGATGGTGCCGTTGCGGGTGCCGCCCCAGTGGGAGGCGACCTGCTTGGTCCACTGGAAGGGCGTGTCCATCGCCCAGGCCCAGCCCACCGCATAGTGGTTGTACGAGCTCGGGCTGCCGAGCTCGTCCAGCTTCGAGAGCAGGAATTCCGGCGTCTCGAGCGCGGCCATACCGTTGAAGTTGGCCATCTCGTTGAAGGCGCCGTTCAGCGTCCCCTCGGCCGATGCGCCGTTGTCGCCGATGATGTAGTAGATCAGCGTGTTGTCGAGGATGCCGAGGTCCTCGATCGTGTCGAGCACCCGGCCGACGTGGTGGTCGGTGTGCTCGAGGAACCCGGCGTAGACCTCCATCTCGCGCTCCAGCACCGGCTTCAGCTCGTCGGGCATGTCGTCCCAGGCCGGGATCTCTGGGTTCCGCGGGGTCAGCTCGGCGTCCGCGGGGATCACCCCGAGCTCCTTCTGGCGCGCGAAGGTCTGCTCGCGGAGCGCATCCCACCCGCCGGCGAACTTCCCGGCGTACTTGTCGGCCCACTCCTTCGGCACGTGGTGCGGCGCATGCGTCGCGCCTGGCGCGAAGTACACGAAGAACGGCTTGTCCGGCATGAGCGCCTTCTGCGTCCGGATCCAGGTGGAGGCGTGGTCGGCGAGGTCCTCCGTCAGGTGGTACCCCTCCTCCGGGGTGGCCGGCGGCTCGACGGGGGTCGTCCCGTCATAGAGGGCCGGATCCCACTGGTTGTCCTCTCCCCCGATGAACCCGTAGAAGGTCTCGAAGCCTCCACCCGCGGACGGCCAGGCGTCGAACGGTCCCATCGGCGACGACTGCCACACCGGGACCTCATGGCACTTGCCGAACTGCGCGGTCGAGTATCCGTTCAGCTTGAGGGTCATGGCGAGCGGCGCCTTGGTGTTCGGCCGCAGCGAGCTGTTTCCGGGCGCCGAGGTCGCCGTCTCGGTGATGCTGCCCATCCCCACAGAGTGGTGGTTGCGCCCGGAGAGCAGCGCCGCGCGGGTCGGGGCGCACAGCGCCGTCGTATGGAAACGGTTGTAGGTCAACCCGTTCGCGGCGAGACGCTCCGCGTTCGGGGTGGCGCAGGGGCCACCGAAGGCGCTGGATGCGCCGAATCCGACGTCGTCGATGAGGATCACCAGGACGTTGGGCGCACCCTCCGGTGGCCGCAGCGGGGTGATCGGCGGATACGACGTGTCGGGGTCCTTCGCGTCATACGTGGTGAGTCCGGGCGACGGTCGGTCCGGGATCGGCAGGACGCTGCGGGCTGCGCGGTCGATGGCCATGACGCCTCCTCAGATGCGCCGGCGGCGCGGGGTCACGGCGGCGCCGACGACGGCCGCCTTGGCCACGGGCGCTGGGCCCGGTGTGACGGCGCGGGTGACCACGGCCGCCTTCGCGACGGGCGCGCGGACGACGCCGACCCGTCCGACTCGTGCTGCTCTCAACATCTCAGACTCCCTGCTCTTCCTGCTCTTCTGCTGCTTCGAGTTCGGCTTCCGCCTCGAGGGCGTCGGCGATGTCCTGGCTGTGGATGCGGCCGTCGGCGATGAGCCTGCCTCCGGCCCGGCGTGCGGCGGCCGCGAACGGCGCCGCCCACAGGTTCTCGTAGACGATCGCGCCGGCGACGCTGCCCGGCTCCATCGCCTCGGACAGGGTCGCGATGTCGGCCTCCGCCAGGAAGTCGGCCAGCTGCTCCGCGAGCGTGGCGAGGGCCGACGGGCCCTCCAGCTCCGACAGCTCGACGGCCTCGACGGAGCCGTCCTCGTCCTTGACGAGGACGATCGCATCCACCAGGCGGATGATGCCCGCGTCGACAAGAGCGAGCAGTTCGTCGATCACCTCCCCCGAGAAGTTCTGCTGCCCCGCCGGGAATTCGATGATCACGAAGTCGATCGGGGCGACGGATTCAACGTCATCGGTCATGGTGTACCTCCCACTGGTCCGGTCATTTCCGGCTCAGTGTCGCAGGGAGGGTCCACTCGCGGACAGGCAGTGTTTGCGACGCGTCAGAAACACGAAAGTCCCCCGGGATTCCGGGGGACTTTCGACAACAACACGTGACAGCGACCTGATGGTGGAGATGGGGGGAATCGAACCCCCGTCCACTGCTGTGGTCATGTGCCTTCTACGGGCGTAGCCAGTGAAATCGCTTTCTCGGCCCCGGAGCTTGTCGCTGGCACCTGCTCCGACGGGCCCAGTATCAGTGGAAGTCCCTCTGCACCCTGATGCTCAATGCAGAAGCAAGTCCTCTAGCTGACGCCAGGATCCGGGTAGAGGACGATTCCCGGTCTGACGGTCTCTCAAATGGCGGAGGTGAACTTACGCCGCGAGGGCGAAGTCGGCCTTGGCCGAGACAGTGCTCTTGTTATTGGCACTTATTTTTTCGCATGGATCGTTAACGAGATAACCATGCATCCTCGACCCGCTTCTCACAGTCACGCAGACAATGTCGAAACCGATCATCCCCATGCGCGGCCGAGTGGCCGGGTCGCTGTCACGCGCTGTTGAGTTGTCCAGATACTGGCGCCGCCGCCAGGGCGGGCAGCTACTCATAGTACAACATCGTCGAGCGGCCGTTTATGCCACCATCGGGGAATGGCCGACACGATCATCACCGTCCAGGGAGAGTACGAGCTGCGGCACCCGGCCGAGCGCGGAGCGGCGCGGCTCCGGGTCTCCTACGAGGGGCCGTCGCGGGATGAGGTGCTCGCCCTCACGACGCAGCGCCAGCTCCAGCTCAGCAGCGAGCTGCGCGACCTCCACAACCCGCAGAGCGGACCCGTCACCCAGTGGTCCTCCGACCAGCTGCGGGTCTGGGGCGACCGACCCTGGAGCAACGACGGCCGCCGGCTCGACGTCGTGCACCATGCCGAGGTCGGGATCGACGCCCTTTTCAACGACCTGGCCGCACTGTCCGATTGGGTCGGCGTAGTGTCGCTGCTCGACGGCGTCGCGGTGGACGGGGTGACCTGGTCGCTGACGGAGGCGCGCCGGCAGAGCCTGACGCAGGAGGCGCGGCGACGGGCGGTCGAGAACGCCGTCGCGAAGGCGACCGTGTACGCGACGAGCCTCGGACTCACGACGGTGAAGCCCCTCGCCCTCAGCGACCCCGGCATGCTCGGCGACGGTTCGGCCCCCGGTCAGCCGCCGCAGCCGTTGTTCGCCCGGGCGGTGTCTGCCGACACCGGGGGCTCCACTCTCTCGCTCAAGCCGGAGGAGCTGACGATCGCGGTGCAGGTGCACGCGCGGTTCTCCGCCTCCTGACGAGCCGCAGTCCAGAGCCTCAGGAACCGGGAGTCTGCGGTGTCCCCGGCGTCGACGGCGGACGGGTCGGGAACGCATCCAGCTTGAGCACGCGCGTCGCGGTCACGCTGTCGTCTGCACGCTTGGCGATCACGATCACCTCGTCGCCCTTCGCGAAGTCCGACTTCGATGCCGACTGCATCGGCGAGCCGAAGACGGTCGACGACGTCACCCGCACCTCGACCGACGCACCGCTCCCGCGGTCGATCGTCCAGGTGTCCCCCGAGATGGATGCGATGGTGCCGCGGAGCAGGACGCGCCCCTTCTGGTCCTCCCCTCCACCCTGCTGACCGCCGCCGTTACCGTTCCCGCCGCCGTCACCCGGACGCCCCGGCATACCGGGAACACCCGGCTGCTGTCCGTGGCCCTGACCGGGGAGGACGTGCGAGATCGCGTGCCCACCCAGGTGCGACACCACGCTGGCGACCGCGAAGGAGCCGGCCGTGACGAGGCCGAGCAGCACGACGATCGACAGCACGAGCGTCGAGATCGCGAACGCCAGACCGTGTCGTTTGTAGAACGGCTCACCGACGACCGGCGCTGACGTAGTCGCGGCCGGCGCTGCCGGAGCCGCCGGAGCCGCCGGCGCGGCAGGACCGGGCGGCGGCGTCTGGCCCTGGTAGGGCGGCAGCGGCTCGGTGGGATCGGTGGGCGGCGTGTTGCTCATGGTCACATGAAAGCATCCGACAGCGTTGTTGGCGCTGGGAGGCGGTTATGGGTCCGATGAGAATCCGGACGCCGACCTGAGAACGCCAGAGCGCGGCGTCGCAGCATCAGCATCGGAGAGCGTCAGGCCGGCTCCACCAGCACGGATCGCAGCTTGGCGAGCTCCACCTCGTCCAGCCCGGCGTCGAGCAGGTACTGTCGCACGCTCCCCGCACGCTGCTCGATCCGGTCGATCGTGGTCTCCAGCGCCTCGCGCGGGCTTCCGCCGAGGATGATCCGGAGGTCCGGCGTGACCTCGACGCCGTAGCCGCGGACGAGCTCCAGCATCCCTTCGAGCCACGGTCCGCGCAGGTTGTCCTCGGTGACCGCATAGTCGGACACGACGGTCTCCCGGTCGACCCCGACCGCCAGCAGGGCGAGTGCGACGACGATGCCGGTGCGGTCCTTGCCGGCCGTGCAGTGGACGACCACAGGCTCCTCCCCCGTGTCCGCGATCTCGCGCAGCGCGCGCACGATGACATCGGTGTGCTGGAAGACGATCTTGTCGTACAGGTGCACGATAGTGGCCCCGACGGTGGAGGCGGACGCGCCCGACCCCTCGAACACCGGGAGGTGCAGCACCTCGACGTCGAGCCCGTCCAGGGCGTCCGGCAGCGCCGCGACCTCGAAGTCGTCGCGCAGGTCGATCACGATGCGGACGCCCAGCTCGCGCAGGGCGTCGCGGCCCGCCGGCCCGAGGCGGCCGAGCGCGTCGGCCCGGTACAGCTTGCCCCGCCGGGTCGTACCGCCCTCGATTGGGTACCCGCCGACATCCCGGAAGTTGTACGTGCCTTCGATCGGGATGCGCTGAGCGGTCGAGTCCATACCCTCAGTCTGTCACTCCGCCCGGGCTGTCACTCCGCCCGGGCGCTCACTCGCCCAGGTGGCCGCGCGTGGACATCGCCCGCTGCGCCTCACGTTGGTCCTGACGCTCGCGCAGCGCCTGGCGCTTGTCGTACTCGCGCTTGCCCTTGGCGACAGCGATCTCGACCTTCGCCCGGCCGTCGTTGAAGTAGATCGACAGCGGCACGATCGTGTAGCCGCCCTGCTTGACCTTGTTCTCGATCTTCAGGATCTGCGCCTTGTGCAGCAGCAGCTTCCGCTTGCGCCGGGGGGCGTGGTTGTTCCACGTTCCGTCCGCGTACTCCGGGATGTGCACGGCGTCGAGCCAGGCCTCGCCTCCATCGACGAACGCGTAGCCGTCGACGAGGGACGCCCGTCCCATCCGCAGCGACTTCACCTCGGTCCCGGTGAGCACGAGGCCCGCCTCGAAGGTGTCCTCGATCGTGTAGTCGTGGCGCGCCCGGCGATTGGTGGCCACGACCTTCTGGCCCCGTTCCTTCGGCACAGCTCGCTCCTCACATCGGCGATGGTCGACGCCCGGCACGGTGCCGGGCAGCGGACCAGTCTATCGCCCTCCGCCGGTCTGCGGGCGGGTGTCAGACCTTCAGGTAGCGCTTGATCGCGAAGTTGGCCGACGCGGCGGCCAGCAACACGCCGATCACCACCAGGATGGGGATCACCAGCCAGGCCTGCTCCATCCCGACGAAGTTGATCGACTGGATGCGCTGGCTGAGGTAGCCGCGGACGAAGAACTGCACGCCGAGCGCGATCACGACGGAGGCGAGGATCGAGCCGATCAGGGCCGCGATCACGCCCTCGATGATGAACGGCGTCTGGATGAACCGGTTGGACGCGCCGACGAGCCGCATGATCCCGATCTCCCGCCTTCGCGAGAACGCGGAGAGCCGGATGGTCGTGGCGATCAGCAGCACAGCGGCCACGAGCATGAGCGCGGCGATGCCGATCGCGGTGTAGCTCGCAGCGTTCAGGATGCTGAAGATCTGATCCAAATAGCTCCGCTGGTCGACCACGCTCTGCACGCCGGCCGAACCGGAGAGCGTCTCGGTGAGCACCGCCGACTGGTTCGGGTCCTTCAGGTTCACCCAGAAGGTCTGCGGGATCATGTCCGGCGTGACGAAGTCGGCGATCTGGTTGCCCTTGAACTGCTCTTTGAACTGCTCGTAGCCCTGCTTCTGGTCCTGGAAGTAGAACTTCTGGATGTAGGGGGCGAGCTCCGGCGACTCGAGCTGCTTCTTGACCGCCTCGATGGTCTGGTCGGTGGCCGGTCCGCTCGCGCAGTTGTCGGTCGTCGTGCACATGTACACGGCGACCTGCGCGCGGTCGTACCAGTAGGTCTTCATCTGGCCGATCTGCATCTGCAGCAGGACGGCCGTGCCGACGAACGTCAGCGAAATGAACGTGACGAGGATGACCGAGACGACCATCGACAGGTTGCGACGGAGGCCGTTGCCGACCTCCGACCAGATGAGTCCGAATCTCATTTCGTCGGCCCCACATTCTGGTCGCCGTCACGGTCGGAGTCCTCGCGCAGACCGCTGAGGTCGAGGTTCGCCGTGAAGTTCAAGTGTTCGGGGAGCTCCTCCGACGCGGGCGCCGGAGGGACGGGCGCGGTCGCGAACTGCACGGGCGCCGGGTAGGCGGCGGGCTGCGGCTGCTCGGTGGGCTGCGCGTGCTGCGGCTGATGCGCGGGCTGCGCGTGCTGCGGCTGATGCGCGGGATGCGGCTCGTGAGCGGGTTGCTGGGGCGCCGCCTGCTGCGGCACCGCCTGCTGGGGTGCGGACTGCTGCGGAGCGGCCTGCGGCACCGCCACCGGGGCGGTCGGCGTCGAGGTCGGCGCGTTCGGCCGGGTCATCGGGGCGGCGGATGCCGGCGCCGACGCGGCAGCGGCTCCTGCGAAGACGGGCGTCGCGGCGGAGACCGGTTCGTCGCGCTCGAGCGGCTGCGCGATGGGGATCGCGGCCGTGAAGCCGTATCCGCCGTGGCGCTCGTCGCGCACGATCTGGCCGCCCACGAGCTCGATCACGCGGCGCTTCATCTGGTCGACGATCGCGGCCTCGTGCGTCGCCATGACGACGGTCGTGCCTCCGGCGTTGATGCGCTCGAGCACGGCCATGATGCCGGCGCTCGTCGCGGGGTCGAGGTTTCCGGTCGGCTCGTCGGCGAGGAGCACCTGCGGCTTGTTGACCACCGCTCGGGCGATCGCCACGCGCTGCTGCTCACCGCCCGAGAGCTCGTGCGGCAGGCGCTGCGCCTTGCCGTCGAGGCCGACCATCTTCAGAACGTCGGGTACGGCCTCCTGGATGAAGCCGCGCGACTTGCCGATCACCTGCAGGGTGAAGGCGACGTTCTGGAAGACGTTCTTGTTCGGCAGCAGCCGGAAGTCCTGGAAGACGACACCGATATTGCGGCGGAAGTAGGGAACCTTGCGCGACGAGATCGTGCCGAGGTCCTGCCCCAGCACGTGGATCTTGCCCTTTGTCGGCTTCTCCTCTTTGAGGATGAGGCGCAGGCAGCTGGACTTGCCGGAACCGGAGGCGCCGACGAGGAAGACGAACTCTCCGCGCAGCACTTCCAGGTTGATGCCGTTGAGTGCCGGGCGCGCTGTGCCCGGGTACTGCTTGGATACGTGTTCGAACCGGATCATGACCCCTTGAGACTAAGCAGTCCCGCTCCGATCCGCAGTAGCGACATGCCCGTGCGCCACAACCCTGACAGCCAGCCGGACGCCCGATCCACGCCTACCCCGCGGTCACCCACCCTCGACCGTCATGGATGCATCCCGCGATCCAGACTCAACGGCACCCGCGCGAAGCGCGTGCGCGAACGGAGGAGACCTGCGGCGGTACCGGCGCGAACTCCTCCCCTCCGTGCCCCAGCACGGCGCGTCGGTCGGAAACGCCTCCTATTCCGACCGCAGGAAGCGACGAGTTGCGTTAACGCGACCAGGCCATCCCCGCGGTAAAGGGAGGCACTTCGGACGGTCGAGACCCGGGAGTGGACAGAACGGAGGTGGACGCACCGGTGCTGTCCCGAAACGCCTCCGCTTCCGACCGCAGGACGCCCCCGGATTAATCCCCGGACTTGTTGCCCGCGCGCCAGCGGATGCCCGCGGCGATGAAGCCGTCGAGGTCGCCGTCGAACACGGCGCTGGGGTTGCCGGACTCGTATCCCGTGCGGAGGTCCTTCACCAGCTGCTGGCCGTAGAGGAAGTAGGAGCGCATCTGGTCGCCCCAGCTCGCCGTGATGGTGCCGGCGAGCTCCTTCTTCTTCGCGGCCTCCTCCTCCTTCTGCAACAGCAGGAGGCGGGTCTGCAGCACGCGCATGGCGGCCGCGCGGTTCTGGATCTGCGACTTCTCGTTCTGCATCGAGACGACGAGGCCGGTCGGGAGGTGGGTGATGCGCACCGCGGAGTCGGTGGTGTTGACCGACTGGCCGCCGGGGCCGGACGAGCGGAACACATCCACGCGGATGTCGCCCTCCGGGACCTCGACCTCGGTCGCCTCCTCCATCAGCGGGATGACCTCGACGGCCGCGAACGACGTCTGGCGCTTGTCGGCCGAGCCGAACGGGCTGATGCGGGCGAGGCGGTGCGTACCGGCCTCGACCGACAGCGTTCCGAACGCGTAGGGCGCATCCACCTCGAAGGTCGCCGACTTGATGCCCGCGCCCTCTGCGTAGGAGGTGTCCATGACCTTCACCGGGTACTTGTGCTGCTCCGCCCAGCGCAGGTACATGCGCATGAGCATCTCGGCGAAGTCGGTGGCGTCGTCGCCGCCGGCGCCCGAGCGGATGGTCACGATGGCCGCACGGTTGTCGTACTCGCCGCTCAGCAGCGTCTGCACCTCGAGGTCGCCGAGCGCGGCCTGCAGCGACTGCAGCTCGGTACGGGCCTCGGCCGCCGACTCCTCGTCCTCCGCCTCGTTGGCCAGCTCGACCAGCACCTCCAGGTCGTCGAGGCGGCGCTCGATCGCGGTGATGCGCGCGAGCTCCGACTGGCGATGGCTGAGCGCGCTTGTCACCTTCTGAGCGTTGGCTGTGTCGTCCCAGAGGTCGGGGGCTCCCGCCTTCTCGCTGAGGTCGGCGATGTCGGCGCGCAGGCGGTCGACGTCGACCACCGCGGTGATGTCGGAGAAAGTGGACCGCAGGTCGGCGATCTGGGAGGAGAGGTCGAGTTCGATCATGTCGTCCTCCAGCCTACCGGGCCGCCCCCGACGCCGACCCTGCGTCCCGGGCGAGCGCCTGCGAACGGAAGTTGTACGGTGTTAACGAAATGACTTCCGAAGAGCGCCCCTTCAGCTTCCGCTCCGTCGCCCTCGCCGCCTTCCTCCCGACGCTGCTGTTCTCCGTCGGAGAGGGAGCGATCATCCCGATCATCCCCATCGCCGCAGGCAACCTCGGCGCGAGCCTCGCGATGGCCGGCTTCATCGCCTCGATGGTGATGCTGGGCGAGCTCGCCGGAGACATCCCAAGTGGATGGGTGGTGTCGCGGGTCGGCGAGCGCACCTCCATGATCGGCGCGGCCGTCGTCGCGATCGTCGGCGTCATCATCTGTCTTCTTGCGCCGAATTACTGGGTGCTGATGGCCGGCATCTTCCTCGTCGGCATCGCGACCGCCGTCTTCGCCCTCGCGCGGCACGCGTTCATGACGTCGTACGTTCCCGCCCGCTACCGCGCACGGGCACTGTCGACGCTCGGCGGCATCTTCCGCGCTGGATGGTTCATCGGCCCGCTCATCGCGTCGGCCGTCATCGCCGTGACGGGGTCGACGCAGTCCGTCTTCTGGATCTTCATCATCAGCTGCCTCGGTTCGGTCGTCGTGCTCCTGGCGCTCCCCGACCCGGAGAAGATGTTCGGGCCCTCCGCGCGGGTGACCGACGAGTCGGGCGCCCAGGTGACCACCGGCGAGGAGGAGGCCGAGGAGCGCACCCACGGGCTGTTCCGCACCATCTGGTCGTTCCGCGAGGTGCTCCTCCGGATGGCCGCCGGCGTCTCCCTCGTCGCAGCGATCCGCTCCGCCCGCACCGTCCTGATGCCTCTCTGGGCCGTGTCCATCGGGCTGAGCGAGTCGAATACGGCGCTGATCATCGGTCTCGCCGGGGCCGTCGACTTCGCGCTCTTCTACGCCAGCGGGCAGATCATGGACCGGTTCGGACGGATGTGGAGCGCCATCCCGTCGATGCTCGGCCTCGGTCTCGGCTTCCTGGTGCTCGCCTTCTCGCACGACCTGAGCTCGGCGGTCGCGTGGTACATCGGCGTCTCGCTGTTCCTCTCGGTGGCGAACGGCATCGGCTCCGGCATCGTGATGACGCTCGGCGCCGACCTGGCGCCGAAGGACCGTCCCGCGCCGTTCCTCGGCGCGTGGCGGTTCTCCGCCGACGCCGGGCAGGCCGCCGCTCCCCTCTTCGTGTCGCTGCTGACCGCGCTCGTCTCGATCGCGTTCGCGAGCGGGGTCATGGGCGTGCTCGGACTGGTCGGCGCCGGGATGCTGGCCCGCTACATCCCGCGCTACGTCCCGCGCAGACCCCGCCCCACCTGACACGGAATACCCTGGCCGACGACGCGCTTGCATATCCATGCAGACGCATGAATCGAGGGATGACATGGCCGGGAAGCTGGAACTCGGGATCGACACGTTCGGCGACGTGACGCTGGATGCCGACGGGAAGCCGCTGTCGCAGGCTCAGACGCTGCGCAACGTCGTGGCGGAGGGGGTGCAGGCCGACCGCGTCGGCCTCGACTTCTTCGGCGTCGGCGAGCACCACCGCGAGGACTTCGCCGTCTCGGCGCCCGAGGTCGTGCTCGCGGCGATCGCGGGGCAGACCGAGCGCATCCACCTCGGGTCCGCCGTGACGGTGCTGAGCTCGGACGACCCGGTGCGGGTGTTCCAGCGGTTCGCGACGCTCGACGGCATCTCGGGAGGCCGCGCGGAGGTCATCCTCGGGCGCGGATCGTTCATCGAGTCCTTCCCGCTGTTCGGGTACGACCTCGCGAAGTACGAGGAGCTGTTCGAGGAGAAGCTGAACCTGTTCGCCGAGGTGCGCAAGCAGGAGCCGGTCACCTGGACGGGCGAGCTGCGCCCCTCCCTGGACGGGCAGTCGGTGTACCCGCACGTCGAGCACGGCCTGCTGAAGACGTGGATCGGCGTCGGCGGGAGCCCGGAGTCGGTGGTGCGTGCGGCGCACTACGGCTTCCCGCTCGTGCTCGCCATCATCGGCGGCGGCCCGATGCGGTTCCAGCCGCTGGCGGAGCTGTACCGCAAGGCGCTGGAGCAGTTCGGACAGGACACCACCCTCCCGATCGGCGTGCACTCCCCCGGCTTCATCGCCGAGACGGACCAGGAGGCCAAGGACATCCTGTGGCCGCACTACGAGGTGATGACGAACCGGATCGGCCGCGAGCGCGGCTGGCCGCCGGCCTCCCGCGCGCGCTTCGAGCACGAGGCGGGGCCGGACGGCGCGCTCGTCGTCGGCTCGCCGGAGACGGTCGCGCAGAAGATCGCCTACGCCGCGAAGGGACTCGGCGCCTCGCGCTTCGACATCAAGATGAGCAACGGGACGCTGCCCCACGACGACCTGATGCGCTCGATCGAGCTATACGGCACAGAGGTCGCTCCGCGCGTCCATGAGCTAATGTCGTAGCCGCGCCCAGCGCACTGCGGGAGTGGTGAAACTGGCAGACACGCAGGATTTAGGTTCCTGTGCTTCGGCGTGAGGGTTCGAGTCCCTTCTCCCGCACCGTGTACGACCCCAGGATGATCTTCCCGGGCGGATCCGAATTCGCACGCTTCGTGCAGCTTCCAGCGCATGGCCGACGCTAAACTCGGGCTCAGCTTTCCCACCGATCCCTCCTGGAGAACCGTGATCCATCACGCCGGCCTCATCCCGTGGCTCGACCCGAACACCATCATCCACTCGGCGGGTCCGTGGGCGCTCCTGGTGGTCTGCGGAATCGTCTTCGCCGAGACCGGTCTGCTGGTCGGCTTCCTCCTGCCTGGCGACACCTTGCTGATCATCTCGGGGCTGCTGACGCACACCTCGCTGGTGTTCGGGGTCGACATCTGGTGGGTCTGCCTCGCCATCGCGTTCGCCGCGTTCCTCGGCGGTGAGGCGGGGTATCTCATCGGGCACAAGGCCGGCCCACGGATCTTCGAACGCAAGGAGACCGGACTGTTCTCGATGGAGAACGTGCGGCGCACCAACCAGTTCTTCGAGCGCTTCGGGGCCCTCGCGGTCATCGTTGCCCGGTTCGTGCCGATCGTGCGCACCTTCGCGCCCGTCGCCGCGGGCGTCGGCCACATGAGCTACAAGAAGTACTCGCTGTACAACGCCCTGGGCGCACTGCTGTGGGGCGCCGGCCTGACCTTCTTCGGCTATCTGATCGGGTACATCCCGCCGGTGGCGAACTTCGTCTCGAGCTACATCGACGTCATCCTGATCGGCGCGGTCGTCATCACGCTGGTGCCGACGCTGTTCCACTACTTCCAGTCGCTGCGCAAGTCCAAGCGGAAGGCCGCCGAGAGCGCCGCCGCTCCCGCGGTCGTCGACGAGCCGGCACCCGCGCCCACGCACCCGGAGGCCTGAGCCGCCGACCGCGCCGACGTGCGTGCGCCAGCGGGTCAGCGCCGCGGGGTCAGCGGTGGAACTCGTCCTCGTGCGCGGCGTGCTCCGCCGGCTCCAGCTGGAACGTGGAGTGCTCCACGTCGAAGTGCGTCGTCAGGCAGCCGGAGAGCTCGTCGAGCAGGGTGCCCGTCCGTCCCTCGCGGAACACCGCGGGCTCGCAGACGACGTGAGCGCTGAACACCGGCGCGCCAGACGTGATCGCCCAGACGTGCACGTCGTGCACGGCCACCACGCCCGGTGTGCCGAGGATATGATCCCGGATTTCGGCGACATCCGTGTCCGCCGGCGCCGCCTCGCTCAGCACCCGCACGACGTCGCGCAGCAGCACGAACGCGCGCGGCACGATCAGGGCGGCGATCAGCAGGGATGCGATCGCGTCGGCCGGGGTGAAGCCGGTGAGCAGGATGACGACCGCCGCAACGATGACGGTGGCCGACCCGACCAGATCGCCGAACACCTCCAGGTACGCCCCGCGCATGTTGATCGAGTGACCGGCGGAGGGCCGGAGCACCAGCAGGGCGCCGAAGTTGGCGACGAGTCCGATCGCCGCGACGACGAGCATCGGGATGCTGTGTACCTCGGTCTCGCCGCCCACCAGCCGCCCGATCGCGCCGACGGTGACCGTCACAGCGACGACGACCAGGATGAGGCCGTTGATGAGCGCGCCGAACACCTCGGCCCGACGGAAGCCGAACGTCTGCCGGTCCGTCGCCGGGCGCGCGGCCACGATGGTCGCCATCAGCGCGATGATGAGCCCGGCCAGGTCGCTGAGCATGTGGCCGGCGTCCGCCAGCAGCGACAGGGAGCCGCTCACCCACGCGCCGACGACCTCGACGACGAGCACGACCGCCACGATGCCGATGGCGATCAGCAGGCGGTTGCGGTTGGCGGTGTGGCCGTGGTCGTGACTCATCTCAGCTTCTACGCTAGGGAGAAGTTCGCTCCACCGCCAGGGCCCAGACCTAGATGGGAATGAGTGCCGTTCTCAGCTCTCGCCGAGCTCCCGCAGCGCCGGGACGATCGCCGACAGCGCTCGGGCGCGGTGGCTCTCCGCGTTCTTCGCCGAGGGCTCCAGCTGCGCCGCCGTCATGTCGTGTCCGTCCGGCACGAAGATCGGGTCGTAGCCGTGCCCGTTCTCCCCGCGCGGCTCGCGTGCGATGCTTCCGGGCCAGATGCCCTGGACGACGGTGGGCTCGCCACCCGGCGTGACGAGCGCGAGGGTAGCCGTGAAGTGCGCGGCGCGGTCGGCGTCCGGGATGTCGGCCAGCTGATCGAGCAACAGCCGCAGGTTGGCTGCCGCGTCGCCGTGCGAGCCCGCCCAGCGGGCGGAGAAGATCCCCGGAGCGCCGCCCATCACATCCACGCAGATGCCCGAGTCGTCGGCGAGCGCGGGGAGCCCGGTGTGGGCGACGGCGGCGCGCGCCTTGATCAGCGCGTTCTCCTCGAAGCTGACCCCGTCCTCCACCGGCTCGGGGCCGTCGTAGGCGACGATCTCGAGGCCAGGAACCTCCCGCCCGAGGATCTGCTGGAACTCGCGCGCCTTGTGCTGGTTGTGCGTTGCGAGGACGACGCGGACCACGCTCAGGCCTCCGCGGCCGCCGCGGCCGGGGCGAGGGCCGCCGTCTGGATGCCCGCGAGCTCGGTCGTGCCGGCGAGCGCGAGGTCGAGGAGCGAGTTCAGCTCGCCACGGTCGAACGGCGCGCCCTCGGCGGTGCCCTGCACCTCCACGAAGAGGCCGCGGCCGGTCACGACGACGTTCATGTCGGTCTCGGCCCGCACATCCTCGACGTAGGCGAGGTCGAGCATCGGAGTCCCGTCGATGATGCCGACCGAGACCGCGGAGACCGAGTCGATCAGCGGCGTCGCCTTCTGCCCGATGAAGCGGTGCTCGCGACCCCACTCGAGCGCCTCCGCGAGGGCGACGTAGGCGCCGGTGATCGCGGCGGTGCGTGTGCCGCCGTCGGCCTGCAGCACGTCGCAGTCGAGGACGATCGTGTTCTCGCCGAGCGCCTTCATGTCGACGACGGCCCGCAGGCTGCGCCCGACCAGACGACTGATCTCGTGCGTGCGGCCGCCGACGCGTCCCTTGACCGACTCCCGGTCCATGCGCTCGTTCGTCGAGCGCGGAAGCATGGCGTACTCGGCCGTGACCCAGCCGCGGCCCTTGCCCGACATCCAGCGCGGAACGCCGTTGGTGAAGGAGGCGGTGCAGAGCACCCGGGTGTTGCCGAAGGAGATGAGTGCGGAGCCCTCCGCCTGGCGGCTCCAGCCCCGCTCGATGGTCACGGGACGCAGCTGGTCCGGGGTGCGCCCGTCGGCGCGGGTGATGTCGGTCACTCAGGTCTCCTCGGTGGGATCAATGGCTCGTGGGCGTGGATGGGATGGTCAGAGCGGGAGGTCGATGACGCCGGTGTGCACCAGGTCGACCTGCGAGACCTCGGGGCCGATGAACCGGTGGGCCAGACGCAGAAAGGTGTCGGCGTCCGAGCCGGTGGCTTCGTAGTGGATGGTCGGCGGCAGCGGCGAGCGGCGCTCGAGCCCCTGGCCGACGAGGGTGCGGTAGACGTCCTTGGCGGTCTCGGTGTCGCTGGAGACGAGCGAGACGCCCTCCCCCATCACGTACGAGATCGCGCCCTTCAGGAACGGGTAGTGCGTGCAGCCGAGCACTAGCGTGTCGACGTCGGCGTCGCGGAGCGGCTGCAGGTACTCGGCGGTGACCCGCAGCACCTCCTCGCCGCTGGTGACCCCCGCCTCCACGAACTCGACGAACCGCGGGCACGCCTGCGTGAACAGCTGGAGGGTGGGTGCGGCGGCGAAGGCGTCCTCGTAGGCGCGGGAGGCGATGGTGCCGACCGTGCCGATCACCCCGACCCGGCCGGTGCGCGTCGCGGAGACGGCACGCCGGACAGCCGGCTGGATGACCTCGATCACCGGCACGTCGTAGCGCTCGCGCGCATCCCGCAGCATCGCGGAAGACGCGGTGTTGCACGCGATGACGAGCATCTTGACGCCCTGGTCGACGAGGAAGTCGAGCACTTCGAGCGAGTAGCGGCGTACATCGGCGATCGACTTCGGCCCGTACGGGGAGTGCGCGGTGTCGCCGACGTAGAGGATGGACTCGTTGGGCAGCTGATCGCGGATCGCCCGGGCGACGGTCAGCCCGCCCACACCCGAGTCGAAGATCCCAATCGGCGCATCCGTCACAGCACTCCAGCCTACCGGTCCGGTGGCGCACGGAGGCGTGAGTAGGCCGGGCGGCGTGAGTAGGCTGGCGACGTGACCGAGAGAGCCGCGTCCTCCGCGCTACTGACCGACCGCTACGAGCTCACGATGCTCGACGCCGCGCTGCTCGCCGGCACCCACGACCGCGAGTGCGTGTTCGAGGCGTTCACCCGCCGGCTTCCCGATGGACGCCGTTACGGCGTGCTCGCCGGGACAGGACGGCTCCTGGAACTGATCGAGCAGTTCCGGTTCCAGGATGCCGAGCTGCAGTTCCTGCGCGACAACCACGTGGTGCGCGACGAGACCATCGACTGGCTCGCCGACTACCGCTTCTCCGGCACGATCCGCGGCTACCGCGAGGGCGAGCTGTTCTTCCCCGGATCGCCGTTCTTCATCGTGGACGCCCCCTTCGCCGAGGGCGTCATCCTCGAGACCCTCCTTCTGAGCGTCTTCAATTACGATTCGGCCGTGGCCTCGGCCGCCGCGCGTATGGTCGCCGCGTCGGTCGGTCGCCCGCTGGCCGAGATGGGCTCACGCCGTGCGAACGAGCGCTCGGCGGTCGCTGCCGCCCGCGCCGCCTTCATCGCCGGGTTCTCGGCGACGTCGAACCTCGAGGCCGGGCGCACGTGGGGCGTGCCGACGATGGGGACCGCGGCCCACGCCTTCACTCTCCTGCACGACTCCGAGGAGGACGCCTTCCGGGCACAGGTGGATGCGCTCGGCCCCGGCACCACGCTCCTGGTCGACACCTTCGACGTCGAGAAGGCGATCGAGACGGCCGTGAAGGTGGCCGGTCCGGAGCTCGGCGCCGTGCGGCTCGACTCGGGCGACCTGCCCAAGCTGGTCAAGCAGGTGCGCCAGCAGCTCGACTCCCTCGGCGCCACGAAGACCCGCATCACCGTCACCAACGACCTCGACGAGTTCACGATCGCAGCCCTCGCCGCCTCCCCCGTCGACTCCTACGGGGTCGGCACCTCCGTCGTGACCGGCTCCGGGCATCCCGCCTCCGGCATGGTCTACAAGCTCGTCGCCCACCGCAGCGGCGACGGCGGAGAGTGGATCTCCGTCGCCAAGAAGTCGGACGGCAAGGCCAGCATCGGCGGCCGCAAGCACCCCATCCGCCGGCTCGACGCGCGCGGGACGGCGGTGGCCGAGGTGGTGCACATCGTCGAGAAGGGAGACACGCCGGACGACAGCGGGCGCGACCTCCTGGTGCCGCTGATCACGGACGGCGAGGTGCACCGCGAGCACCTGGGCGTCGAGGGGACGCGCCGGGCGCGCGAGCACCGCGCGCTCGCCATGGCGGAGCTGCCGGACGAGGCATTCCGTCTGGGCCGCGGCGACCCCGTGCTGCCCACGCTCTTCGGCTGAGCCCGGCCGGGCGACGTGGCCCGAGGGCTACTCGCCCTGCAGGCCCTCGTAGATCTCGCGGCAGGTCGGGCACACCGGGAACTTCTCGGGGTCGCGGTTCGGCGTCCACATCTTGCCGCACAGCGCCTTCACCGGCTTGCCCGTGAGGGCCGACTCGAGGATCTGCTCCTTCTTGACGTAGTGCGAGAAGCGCTCGTGGTCGCCCGGCTCCTGGTTCTGCAGGAGCTCTTCGAGCTCGCGGTCGAGCGTCGTCGCCCCGCCGCCGCTCGGCTGGCCGCCCGGCTCGGAGATGCTCGCTTCGTTCATGCCACCAGTTTAGACGCCGTACGGGTGGATGCGTCGGGGATGCCCGACAAGCGCCCGCTCAGTCGTTGCGGTTCGCGAAGGCCATGATCTCGGGCCCGCGGCGGTCGAACACCCGGCCGCCCAGCCAGATCCCGAAGAACAGGGTGGCGAAGCCGATCAGCACCGCCGCGACCGGCGCGATCGCCAGCCAGAACGCGTTGACGGTGATCCCGAGGACCAGGAACACCAGCACTGGCGAGGCGAGGATCAGGATGGCGAAGAAGCTCAGCGACTGGACCAGCGCCGCGGAGGCGCCCGAGGTCTGCGGCTGCGTGAACGCGCTGTCGCCCGGTTTCGTCGCCGGGTACGGGAACAGCGCGGACGAGATACTGGAGAGGCCCAGCCCGATGACCAGGATCGCCCCGCTCAGCGCCGCGACCGACGGCAGCACGGCCCAGTCGCCGAAGACGATCGTCGTGGCGATGGAGCCGACCACGAGCACCGGAATGCCCACCACGACCGGCGGGAACATCCGCCCGGCGCGGTCCGCCATGCCGCGCGTGCCCGACACGAGGTGCAGCCAGATCGCGGTGCTGTCGTAGGCCAGGTCGTTGTGGATGCTCCAGCCGAGGAACAGGCACACCAGCGGCAGCGGCACGAGGACGATGAAGTGCCACGGGAGCCCGGCGAGGGCGAGCGCGACCACCACCGCGACCGGGATCACCGGGATGAGGACGATCGACACCCAGTAGCGCGCATCCCTGCCCCAGTAGGTCATCGAGCGCCCGGCGATCGCGGCGGTCGGGCCGCCGGGCAGCCGGTCGAACCAGCCGAGGCCGTGGTAGTCCTTCGACCGCTGCTCGCGTTCCGGCGACGCGACGACGTAGGCGACGAGCGCCGTCCAGCCGAGCCAGAGCAGGCCGAGTGTGACGAGCGCGATGATCAGCTGCAGCACGGCAGCGCCCCAGTCGCCCTGCGCGGCCGCGCCGGGCGCCGACCACATGGCGCCGAGCGGCGTCCACGCGAGCCAGCCGGCCGCGCCGCCGAGGGCTCCGAGACCGTCGCGGCCCCAGTCGACCGTGACAAGCAGGAGCAGCACCGGGCCGATGAGCACGAGCAGCAGGATGCCGATGACGCCGCCCGCCTCGCGGGACCGGCGCGTCGACAGCATCGAGTGGGCGATCGCGGTCGTGACGCGCGAGGCCAGCACACAGGTGAGCACCACCACGACCGCGCAGATCAGGGCGACCAGCACCGTTCCGGGGTTCTGCGACCACGTGACGACCGTGGTCGCCGCGCAGATGATGAGCACGAGCGACGGGATGCCGAGCAGGCCGGCCAGCAGCAGGCCGGTGGCGAGCGATCGGTTCGGGATGCCGAAGAGCGCGAACTCCCGCGGGTCGAGCGTGTCGTCGACGCCGAAGAGCAGCGGGAGCAGGGCGAACCCCGCGAGCACCACCGACCCGATGACGACGAGGACGCTGTGCGTCGCCGCGACATCCGGGACGAGCCGTGCGGCGACCAGCGAGCCGACGACGAGGACGGTGATGAAGCCTCCGTAGAGCAGCCCGATCACCAGGCCGAAGATCTGCCACGGGCTCCGCCGGAAGGCGTTGCCCATGATCCGCAGCTTCAGTCCGAGAAACTGTGCAACCACTCCATGCCTTCCGCTGCCTTGCGACCGCCGGCCAGGTCGACGAAGCGCTCTTCGAGCGTCTGCTCGCCGCGCACCTCGTCGATGGTCCCGGAGGCCAGCACCTGCCCGCGGACGATGATGGCGACGCTGTCGCACACGCGCTGGATCATGTCCATGCCGTGACTCGAGACGACGACCGTTCCGCCCGCCGCGGTGTAGCGCTGCAGGATGTCGATGATGTTCGCCGCCGACACCGGGTCGACCGACTCGAACGGCTCGTCGAGAACGAGGAGCCGCGGCGAGTGGATCATGGCGGCGGCCAGGGCGATCTTCTTGGTCATTCCGGCGGAGTAGTCGGCGACGAGGCGGTCGAGGGCGTCCTCGATCCCGAACGCGGCGGCGAGGTCGCCTGTCCGAGCACGGACGGTCTTGGCGCTCAGCCCGCGCAGGGTGCCGGCGTAACGGAGGAACTGGGCGCCGGTGAGGCGGTCGAACAGCCGGAGCTTGTCCGGCAGCACGCCGATGATGTGCTTCGCACGGACCGGCTCCGCCCAGACATCGACGCCGTGGACGACGACGCGGCCGGCGTCCGGCCGGAGCAGCCCGGTGATGATCGAGAGCGTCGTCGTCTTACCTGCGCCGTTCGGTCCGACGATCCCGTAGAAGGACCCTTCCGCGATGTCGAGGGTCACCCCGTCGACGGCGACCGTGTCGCCGTAGCGCTTCTGCACACCGCTGATGGTCAGCACCGTCGGCCGGGTCTCCACCGGTTTCGGCGCCTCCAGCACGACGGTCGGGGCGGCGCCCGCCGCGGCCGTCTCGGTCTTCGTGCGTGTGCTCTGCCGCGGCTTCGCCGCGGTCGTTCTCGTCCGCGGAGCGCGAGTGCTCGTGCCGGCGGCGGCCGCAGCCGTCTTCGCCGGGGCACGCTTCGCCCGTGGTGCCGGGCCGGTGTCGGCCCCGCCCTGCGCGGTCGTCGGCTCTGCAGCCTCCGCCATGGTGTCCCCCCTCTGTGATCCCCGTTTCGCCGTCTCCGCCGCTTCCGTCGCCCGACCCTCCTCGGGCTCAGTGCTCTGGGGACGCGCGTGCTCGGAACTCACCCCGCTAACGTACCAATACCCACGCGCCTGCGTACCCCCCGCACGAGCGTGACGCGATCGGTCTGCTCCGAATGTCCTGTGAGGAACATAACGACCCAACAACGACATCCGTCAACCCCTGCCCCCCGCGTATGCCCCCCGGTAGTCTGTGGGAGGCATGAAGGGGTGTCTAAACGCGTAAGCGCGGATGAATTCCTGGGTGAGCCTCTCCCGGGCGAGGCCGGCGGCGACGAAGGAAGTCGCTGCACAGGCCGGGCCGCGTAGGACAAGGAGATGATTGTGACGACCCAGGTAGTGATTCTCGCGGCCGGCATGGGAAGCCGACTCGGACGGAGCCTTCCGAAGCCGCTGACCGAACTGAACGACGGCCGCACCATCATGCAGCAGCAGTTCGACAACATCCACGCGGCGTTCGGCAAGGACGCCCAGGTGACGATCGTCGTCGGCTACAAGCTGGAGCACATCATCGAGGCGTTCCCGGACGCCCAGTTCGTCTACAACGAGCAGTACGACCAGACCAACACCTCCAAGAGCCTCATGCGCGCCCTGCAGGCATCGGGCCCCGGCGGCGTGCTCTGGATGAACGGCGACGTGGTCTTCGACCCGGCCGTCCTCGTACGCGGTGCCGCCATGGTGGCCCGCGACCAGACCTTCGTCACCGTGAACACCTCGTCCGTCGCGGACGAGGAGGTCAAGTACACGACCGGCCCGGAGGGCTACATCCAGGAGCTGTCCAAGACCGTCAAGGGCGGTCTCGGCGAGGCGGTCGGCATCAACTACATCTCCTCCGGCGACAAGGCCGCCCTGCTGCGTCAGCTGCAGCGCGTCGGCGACCAGGACTACTTCGAGCGCGGCATCGAGCTGGCGATCGAGCAGGACCGCCTGCTGGTCGAGCCGGTGGACATCTCGGACCTGTACGCCGTCGAGGTCGACTTCCAGGAGGACCTGGAGCGCGCGAATCTTTTCGTATAGTCGGATGTCGGCGTGAGCTTTCACGCGGCTTCGATCAATACGATGGGTTCTCGTGACCAGTATCCCGACTGAAGTGCGCCCTGCGCAGCGTTCGCGCTTCTCGCGCTACCGGCACTCGCTCTGGCTGCTGACCAAGCGCGACCTCCGCGTCCGCTACTCGACGAGCGTCCTCGGCTACCTGTGGTCGATCCTCGATCCGCTCGTGATGAGCGCGATCTACTGGTTCGTCTTCACGGTCATCTTCAAGCGCGATGTCGGTGAGAACCCGTACATCGTCTTCCTGCTCGCCGCCCTGCTGCCGTGGATGTGGTTCAACGGCGCCGTCTCGGACAGCACGCGGGCGTTCATCCGCGAGGCGAAGCTGATCCGCTCGACGATGATCCCGCGGACCATCTGGGTGAACCGGATCGTTGCGTCCAAAGGCATCGAGTTCCTGCTGTCCTTGCCGGTGCTGGCGTTCTTCGCCGTGCTCACGGGCGCGCGCCTCAACGTCGACGTGCTGCTGTTCCCTGTCGCGATCCTCATCCAGACGGTGCTGACCATCGGCGTCGGGCTGATCGTGGCGCCGCTCGTCGTGTTCTTCCGCGACCTGGAGCGCGCCGTGAAGCTGGCACTCCGCTTCCTCTTCTACGCCTCCCCCATCATCTACAGCGCCCGCGACCTGCCCGGCGGGTGCGGGGCAGGAATCGCCGCGCGGCACTGCGCCGCCTACCTCACCGCCCATCCCGGCGCGCAGACGGACGTGCTGTTCTCGCTGCATTTCTGGTCGGCGTTCAACCCGCTCACCGGCATCTTCAGCCTCTACCGCTCGGCGTTCTTCGCCGAGGAGCTGGACTGGTTCCTGGTCGGCGTCAGCGCGGCGATGTCACTGGTGCTGCTGGGGATCGGCTGGCTCGTCTTCAAGCACTTCGAGCGCGACGTCCTGAAGGAGATCTGAGTGCCCCCCGTCATCGCCGTCGACGGTCTCGGCGTGCGCTTCCGCCGCAATCGCGGAGCCCGCCGCTCGTTCAAGGATCTCTTCTCCACCCGCGAGCGCCGGGTGCGCCCGGACGACTTCTGGGCGCTCCGCAACGTCAGTTTCGACGTGCAGCCGGGTGAGGCGATCGGCGTGGTCGGCCGCAACGGCCAGGGCAAGTCGACGCTCCTGAAGCTCGTCGCCGGCGTCATGCTGCCGGACGAGGGAACCGTGACCGTGCGCGACGGGGTCGCCCCGCTGATCGAGATCACGGGTGGATTCGTCGACGACCTCACGGTGCGCGACAACGTCTACCTGACGGCCGGCCTGCACGGCATGACCCGCTCCCAGATCGACGAGCGGTTCGGCGAGATCATCGACTTCGCCGAGATCGGCGACTTCGTCGACACCCCGTACAAGCATCTGTCGAGCGGCATGAAGGTGCGCATCGCGTTCTCCGTCATCTCGCAGCTGGAGGAGCCGGTGCTGCTCGTCGACGAGGTGCTGGCCGTCGGCGACCGCGGCTTCCGGGAGAAGTGCTATCGGCGCATCGAGGAGCTCCTGGCGGGCGGGAGGACGCTGTTCTTCGTCTCGCACAACGAGAAGGACCTGCGGCGCTTCTGCGAACGCGGGCTCTACCTCGACAAGGGCGCGCTCGTGCTCGACGGACCGATCGGGGATGTCCTGGAGCTGTACAACGCCGACTACGGCACCTGAGTTCGAGCGTTCTCCCCAGGGCGTGAAACCGTCCCCAGAAAAGATTTCGGCGGGTTCTCCCCGGAAGTGGTGTTCGTGCCCGATTTCGGGGCGTCGAGCGTCGGAGGGGCTGGTTAGCGTCGTCGCATGAATCGTCTCCGGTTTCTTCGCAGCCCCTCTCCCGCCCCTCGTCCGCGCCGCCTGGCGTACCCCGTCCCGTGGCTGGTCGACCGCTCCGCGGCACCCCACTACCGCCTGGTCAATGCGGGGAAGGAGACGCTCAACGGGGTGACCCTGAGCGTCTCCGGAAGCGCCCGGCTGCGGGTCAGCGCGCCCACCTCCGTGCCACCGGGCGAGGCTGTCCGGGCGAGCCTGTCCGGCCCGGAACCGGCCCGCGACACCGTGCTGGTCGTGCGGTGGTTCCCGCCGGACGGCCGCGAGTACCTCTGGCAGATCAGCTTCTGACGAGCGCTCTCCGGGTCGCACGCGCGGCCCGGAGGGCTCCCGCGGAATACCGGTATCACCGGCATTTTCTGTGACCAACGCGTGAGGTTCGACGTTCGGGGTGCTCGTGCTCTGGAGCAGAAGGGGCGTTCGGCTCTTCACTGATGAACTATGAAGAACCCCGCAGGGACCGCCGCCCTCCTGCTCGGCGAACGCATCCGTCGTGCCCGTGTCCGCCTGGGCCTCAGCCAGGAGGCGATCGCGAGCCTCGCCGCCATGCACGTGACCAACTTCGGCAAGATCGAACGCGGAGGGGCGAACCCCAGCCTGCTGACGATGATGCGCATCGCGGCGGTGCTCGGGACCGACGTGTCGACGCTCACGCAGGACATCTCGACCGAACACCTGCCGAGCGACGTCCGCGTGCTGTCGGCGCGCGACTACCTGAGCGCACGGGAACGGCGCCGCCGGTCGTCTTGATCGGGAACCGGCCTACACTCTGAGGAGATGGCTAAGAAGCAGCAACCGATCATCTCCGTCACCGGAGGACCGTCGCGCGGCGGAGACACCCCGCGCGCGGTGAACACGACCCTGGACCGCTTTCTCGGCATCCAACGGCCGGTCGTGGTGGCCCACCTGCGCAGCATCCGCCGCCGTCACCCGGACGCGTCCGCGGACGAACTGGCCCGCATCCTCGAACGCCGGTACCTCGCCGCCGTGACGAGTGGTGGGGCCGCGGTCGGAGCCACCGCCGTCATCCCGGCGATCGGCACCGGCATCACCCTAGCCCTCTCCGGGCTGGAGACGGCCGGTTTCCTGGAGGCGACCGCCCTGTACGCGCAGTCGATGAGCGAGTTGCACGGCATCGCCGTCGACGACCCCGAGCGCGCCAGGGCCCTGGTGCTCACGATGATGCTCGGCAAAGAGGGATCCGACCTCGTGCGTCAGTTGGCCGGCCAGTTCGGCGGGGGCGGTGTGACCCGTACCGCCTACTGGGGCGAGCTCGTCACCTCGACGCTTCCGAGCATGGTCGTCGGTCCGCTGGTCGACCGGCTGAAGAACGCGTTCATCCGCCAGTTCGCGGTGCGCGGCGGGGCGAGCATCCTCGCCCGCGCCATCCCGTTCGGCGTCGGTGCCGTCATCGGCGGCACGGGCAACAACATCCTCGGGCGACGCGTCGTGCAGAACGCGCGTCTCGCGTTCGGCCCGCCACCGCTCGTCATCCCCGAGGTCCTCACCCCGAACGAAGGCCCGGGAGCGGTGCGTCGCCTCGGTACGGCGACCGGCACGCGCGTGGTCCGGGTGGGCACCGTGCTCCGGGGCGCACTCCCCCGCCGCGGGCGGCGGAAGGATGCGCCGACGGAGGCCATCGAGTCCGAACTGCCGCGGGGTCCGTACGTCATCGAGTCCGGCCCCTCCGGCGCTCCGGCCGACGCGCCCACAGGCGGTGGGACCGCCGCTGAGGGCTCCGCAGACGACGGCGAGGCGGGAAGCCGGCGCCAGGTCGGCTGACCGCGTCCAGGGGGCGCCACCGGGTGTTCAGACGATCGGTGGCCGTCCTGCTGCCGTCATCCGCGCCACGGTCCTCCACCGCAGCGGGCGTCGCTCGCCCGGGTCGGTGCGCCAGCCCTCGGCCCAGCCGCCGAACCACGCACGCAGGACGGCGGGCTTGCGGAACCAGCGCAGCAACTGGATGCCGGTCCACGATCCGACATAGAGCGGGATGAGCACAGCCGGGAGGTTACGGCGGGCCAGCCACACGCGGTTCCGCGCGTTGAGCCGGTAGTAGTACGAGTGCCGGGTCGGCGACACGGACGGATGCTCCGCCACGAGGTCGCCCGCGTACCAGACGCGCTTGCCCTGGTCCCAGACCTTCCAGGCGAGGTCGATGCCCTCGTGCGCATAGAAGAACGGATCGGCCCAGCCGCCGGCCTGCTCGAAGACGGCACGCGGCAGCAACACGGCGGCCTCGAGCACGGCGAACACATTGCTGGAGCGCTCCGGGTCGCCCTTGCGGATGCGCGGGATCCAGCGCCGGGGCGCCGGCGCGCCGTCGGGCACGCGAAGCCGGGGCTGCAGCATCCCGATGCCGGGGTCGTCCCGGAGCTTGGCGACGGCGTCCGCCAGGAACGTGCGCGACGGGATGTCCGCATCGTCGTCGAGGAAGAACAGCCACTCGCCGTGCACCAGCGGCACCCCCGCGTTGCGTCCGGCGGGGATGCCCACGTTGTCGGGCAGGGCGAGCACGTGCACGCCTGCGGGAAGCGCCGGATCTGCGGTGGCCGGGTCCCACCCGTTGCCGACCACGACGACGTCGGTGGTCACGCCCTCCTGGGCGAGCACCGACTCCACGCCGCGTCGCAGTTCGACCGGCCGGGCGCCCTGCGTGAGCACCACGACCGCGACCGCGGGCAGCTCAGCCACGGACCCGCCGCGACGCCATGATGGTCACGAAGTGCCCGATCAGCGCCAGGATCGACAGCGGGACGAGCGCGCAGAGCAAGATGCGGTCGGCGAGCGTCGCGCCGATGAACAGGCCGACGATGGAGAAGACGAAGATCAGGATGGTGAGCTCCACCGAGTGGTACAGCCGGTGGAACGGGAGGAACTTCGCCGCACGCCGCAGCGTCGCGATGAGCCCGTGCGTCGGCGCGTACTCCGACTGCGTGTCGGCGAGCTTCGGCAGTCCGGCGTTGGCGCGCGCCACGCGCACCATGTCGTTCAGCGCCTTGTTGAGCACGATCACCAGGGCGAGCAGGGTGCCGAGGTTCGTCCAGAGGAAGTCCTCCGGCGTCTCCAGCGGATAGCCCGCCGCGCGGATGCCGAGGACGATCGCGATCAGCGTCTCTGTCGAGTAGTGGCCGACGTTGTCGAGGAAGATGCCCGCGGGCGACGACGTGCGGCGCCAGCGCGCCACCTCGCCGTCGCAGCAGTCCACCAGCATCTGCAGCTGGCCGAGCACCAGCGCGAGCGCCGCGCCGGCGATGCCCGGGATGAGCAGGGCCGCGGCGGTCGCCCATCCCGTCAGGATCATCAGGCCGGTCACGCCGTTCGCCGAGATCGAGGTCTTGAGCAGCACCCACGTCAGATACGGCGACAGGTTGCGGAGGTACAGCGAGGCCGTCCAGTGCTCCGCGTTGCGGCGTCCGCGCACCTCTGGGGGCTGCGCGACGGCCTTCAGCTCGGCGATCGAGGACGGACGGGCGCCGTGCGCCGCAGGTCCGGGTGCGGTCATGCCTACCTTCCCGTGTGGGCCGTGATGTTGCGGGTGAGCGACAGGTATCCGAGGACGAAGCCGATCCCCCAGCTGAAGTGGATGCACGGCAAGACTACGAGAAACCACAGGAACGGGCGAAAACCGTCGCGTCGCCCCCAGAGCAGCGCGGAGATCACGACGATCACCACGTAGAGAGCCGGGATGGCGAAGCCCCAGAGCAGCCACGGCGCGGCGCCGAGGAGGGCCTGGATGATGCCGACGATGCCGAGCACCGTGCCGACGGCGACGCCCACCACCATCACGGGCGGTGCGAAGTAGCGCAGGCCATTGGATGCCGGGAAGCGCCGGGCGAGCTCGCCCCGCCAGATACCGGTGGAGAAGAACTGCCGGGCGAGCCGGTACAGGTTCGGGCGGGGGCGGTAGGTGACCTTGAGCCGCGGCGTGAACCAGACCGTGCCACCCGTGGTGCGGAGGCGCCGGTTGAGCTCCCAGTCCTGGCCGCGCTTGATCTCCTCGTCGAAGAGGCCGACCTCGATCAGGCGATCGCGGCGGAACACGCCGAGGTAGACCGTCTCGGCCGGACCGGCCTCGCCGCCGACATGCAGCTTCGTGCCGCCCAGGCCCACGCGGCTCCCGTATGCGCGCGCGACGGCGCGCTCGAAGTCGGTGGTGCCCTGTGCATCCATCAGTCCGCCGACGTTGTCGGCGCCCGTCTCCAGGATGGTCTCCACGGCGACGCGCGCGTAGTCCGGCGGAAGGACGCTGTGCGCGTCCACCCGGATCACGATCGGGTACTGCGACTCGCGGATGGCGAGGTTCAGACCGGCGGGCGTCGAGCCCACGACGTTGTCGACGACCCGGATGCGGCTGTCGACGGCCGCGAGCTCCTCGACCAGCTGGGTCGTGCCGTCCATGCTCGGACCGAGGGCGATGGTGACCTCGAACGGCCCGGCGTAGTCCTGCGCCAGAAGGCTGTCGACGGCGGCCCGCACGTGGGTGACCTCGTTGAGCACGGGCATCACGTACGAGACACCGGGGAGGGTGTTCACGATGTCGTCCGGCATCTGGTCCTTCGCTGTAGCGGGTCGGCGTCGAGCCTATCAGCCGGGTCTGCGGCGCAGCCGGGAACGGGGAAGGGCCGCCCCGCGCCTGCGGGACGGCCCTTCTCGGTGTGCTCGGTCGGCGCGATCACTCGGCGGGGAGGGACCCCAGCGTCACGGTCGCGGTCTTGGTCTGACCGTCGCGGATGTAGGTGACGTCGACCTTCGAGCCGGCCGCCTGCGCGCGGACCTGGGCGGTCAGGTCGGTGGCGTCGGTGATCGGGGTGTCGTCGAGGTTCACCACGATGTCGCCGGCCTTGAGGCCCGCACCCGCCGCGGCGCCGCCGCTGGTGACGCTCTTGATCAGTGCGCCGACGGTGGTGGCCTTGCTGTCGGTGCTCGCGTCGGCGACCGACGCGCCCAGCAGGCCGTGCGTGGCGGAGCCGCTCTTGATGATCTCGTCGGAGACGCGCTTGGCCAGGTTCGACGGGATGGCGAAGCCGACGCCGATGCTGCCGGACTGCGAGCCGTCGGAGCTCGAGCCGCCCGCGCTGGCGATGGCGACGTTGACGCCGATCAGTTCGCCCTTGCTGTTGAGCAGCGCACCACCGGAGTTGCCCGGGTTGATGGACGCGTCGGTCTGGATGACCGGGAGCGAGATCGTTCCGGCGCTCTGCTGCTGTTGCTGCTGCTGACCGCCCTGGTCGGGGAAGTCGAAGTTGAACGGGTTCTGGCTGCCGCCGTCGCTGTTCGAGTCGTCCTTCGGAGCGGCCGAGGAGGCGATGCTGATGCTGCGGTTGAGCGCGCTGACGATGCCGTCGGTGACCGTGCCGGAGAGGCCGAGCGGCGCACCGATGGCGACCGTGGTGTTGCCCACGTTGAGCTTGCTCGAGTCGCCCCAGCTGATCGGGGTCAGCCCGGAGGCCTTGTCCAGCTTGATGACGGCGAGGTCGGTGGTCGGGTCGGTTCCGACGATCTTGGCCGTGTAGATCTTGCCGTCGTTGTCGGTGACCGTCACGTTGACGTTGGCCGCCTGGCCGTCGAGCGTCACGACGTGCGTGTTGGTGAGCACGTAGCCGTCGGAGGTCAGGATGATGCCCGAGCCGGTGCCGCCGGAGCTCGACGCGCTCACCGAGATGGTGACGACGCTCGGGGACGCCTTGGCAGCGACCGCGGTGATGGTGCTCGCGTCGTTGGAGTCGTTCACCGTGATGTTCTGCGGGCCGGAGACGGTCTTGATCGTCGCGTTGCCGCCGTCGGTGGCGGCGTAGATGCCGACACCGGCTCCGGCGCCGGCGATGCCGCCGACGAGCGCGCCGATGGCGAGCGTCGCGATGATGAGGCCGGTGCTGCGGTTCTTGGCGGGCTTCGCCGGAGCCGTGGCGGTCGCGGCGCCCGGTGCGCCGGCGTAGCCCTGCTGGTGGGCGTTGGGGGCGTAGGGCTGCTGCGGCTGCTGGCCGTACCCGGCGGGCTGGCCGAAGGCGCCGTTGCCGTAGTGCGGCTGCTGCGGCTGCTGCGGCGGCTGCTGCTGGCCGTACGGCTGCCCGTAGGTCTGCGGCTGCGGCTGGTGCTGCTGCGCCTGGTACGGCGCGCCGGTGGGCTGCGGAACCGTCGGCTGCGCGGCGGTGGGCTGCGGCTGGGTCGGCTGCGCGGCGGTGGGCTGCGGCTGCGTCGGCTGTGCGGCGGTGTCGCCGGTGCTCTGCGCGGCCGGGGCGGTCCATCCGGCGCCGGCTGCGGGAGCCTGCTCGGCCGGGGTCTCGGCCGCGGGGGTCTGCGCCGCCGGAGCGGCGGGGGTCTCGGACGGCGCTGCGGGGGTCGCGGCGCCGGTGTGCTCGATGCTGGTGCGCTCAGTGCCGGCAGCATCCACGACCGCGTCGGTGTCGGCGTCGTGCTGGGGCTTCGCGGGCTCCGGGGTGTTCGGGGTGTCGGTCATGGTGTTGCTCCTTCCAAGCACAGACAGCTTGGGATGCGAACCTGGGCGTTCTATTTGCCGTTGCTGTGGGCGACCTTCTGCGTGTCGATGACTCTCCCCAACGTACCCAATGGGTTGGATGCGAGTAAGGCCGTAGCGTTGTCCTATGACGATCACGGGAGGCTGGCGGCGCGCCGCCACGGGTGCAGGACTGCTCGGAGCCGACGGCTCCGTGCGGCCGACGATCTTCGCCGAGATGAGCGCGCTGGCGTCGCGGACGGGCGCGATCAACCTCGGCCAGGGGTTCCCGGACGAGGACGGACCCGCCGCGGTGCTGGAGGCGGCCGTGGCGGCCATCCGCGACGGCGAGAACCAGTACCCGCCCGGGATGGGCATCCCCGACCTCCGCATCGCCGTCGCCGAGCACCAGAAGCGGTTCTACGGCATAGGGCTCGACCCGGACCGGGAGGTCCTCATCACCGCCGGTGCGACCGAGGCGATCGCGGCGACGCTGCTCGCGCTGCTCGAACCGGGCGACGAGGTGGTCACATTCGAGCCGTACTACGACGAGTACGGCGCCGTGATCACGCTGGCGGGCGGCGTGCACCGCACCGTGCCGCTGGAGCCGCCGGCCTTCCGCCCCGACCTCGACCGGCTGCGCGAGACGGTGACCGACCGCACACGCGCCATCCTCGTGAACACACCGCACAATCCCACAGGCAGCGTGCTCGACCGGGAGACGCTCACCGCGATCGTAGAGCTGGCCGAGCGGCACGACGCCGTGATCATCACCGACTCCGTCTACGAGCACCTGACGTTCGGGCCAGAGCACATCCCGATCGAGACGCTGCCGGGTGCCCGGGAGCGCACGATCGCGATCTCGTCCGGTGGCAAGACCTTCAACACGACGGGCTGGAAGGTCGGCTGGTTGACGGCCCCTCCGGAGCTCGTCACCGCGGTGCTCGCCGTGAAGCAGTTCCTCACCTACGTGAACGGCGCGCCGTTCCAGCCGGCGATCGCCGCGGGGCTGCGGCTCCCGGACGTCTACTTCACCGGCATCGCCGAGGCTCTGGCCCACAAGCGGGATGTGCTCTCCGCCGGGCTCGCCGCGGCCGGCTTCGGCGTCTTTCCTTCGGACGGGACCTACTTCGTGGTCGCCGACGCAGCCCCGCTCGGCTTCCCGGAGGGCGTCGAGCTGTGCCGTCGGCTGCCGGAGCTGGCCGGAGTCGTCGCGGTGCCGCTCGGCGCGTTCAGCCGGGGCGAGTATTCGGCGCGGACTGCATCCCTGGTCCGGTTCGCGTTCTGCAAGCGCATCGACGTGCTCGAGGAGGCGGCACGGCGACTCGCCGCGCTGCCCCGCTGAGCGATCGACACCGGCAGCGGCATCGACCGATCCGTCACTGGCGGAGTTCGCCGGCGAAGAGCTGCGCCGCCCGAAGCCGGCCGCCGATGTCGGCGACGCACTGTTCGAACACGGCCTTGGCCTTGGTGGCGCCGATCGCCCCGCCGCTCACCGCCGCGCCCACCTGGTCGCGCGACAGCCGGGCGACCAGGCGTCCCTCCTGATCGACCTGGAACCGCAGCAGGAAGGTGATCCGCAGCTGCGACCCGGCGAGTCCGCCGAAGAGGACGGTCATGGCGGTGCTCCCCCGCTGCACGGTGAACGCGCCGTTCGGCGCCGGCGTCACCGCGAAGCCCTGCCCGCGCAGGGCATCGAGGACGATCCCGCGGCCCTGCTCGTGGTCGCCGGTGAGGAAGAAGTCGTGCGTCGTCGCCATCAGAGCGGACTCACCCGGTAGCGGCGCAGGGCGAGCGCGGGATTGCGCTCCCGCACCTCACGCACCCGTGCGACCGACACGTCGGCGACGGCGACACCGGTCGTGTCGGCGAGTCCGGCCAGCGTGACCCCCATCGGATCGAGGATCGCGCTCGCGCCGACCCCGATCGACGGCGGGTGGTCGGCCGCGGCGACGTAGAGGGTGTTCTCGATGGCGCGCGCCGCGAGCAGCGTCGACCAGTGGAACTCCTTCAGCGGGCCACGGACCCATTCGGCGGGCACGGCCACCAGCAGCGCCCCGGCGTCCGCGAGGCGACGCGTCACCTCCGGGAAGCGCAGGTCGTAGCAGGTCTGGAGGCCGACGGTCACGCCGTCCACCTCGAAGGTCTGCGGCTCGTCCAGGTCGCCCGGGACGACCCACTCGGACTCCTTCGCCCCGAACGCGTCGTAGAGGTGCTGCTTGCGGTACGTCGCGAGCACGTCGCCCGACGGACCCACCGCGACGAGGGTGTTCGAGAACCGGTGCGCCTGATCGGTGCGCTCGACGAGGCCGGCCACCACGAACAGCCCGTGCTCGCGGGCGGCGGCGGAGAGGGAGCTGACGAAGTCGCCGTCGAGCGGCTCGGCGTTCCGGGCGAACGACGGCCCGAGCGGATCGGTGAAGTACGAGGCGTACTCGGGCAGGATCACGAGGCGGGCGCCGCGGGATGCCGCGACCGCGATGAGGCCGGCGACCACATCCCGGTTGTGCACCCGGTCGTCGCCCGGCGCGAACTGGGCGACCGCGACCGCGATGGTGCGGTCGTCGACGGTGAGCTCTGCAGGCCGGTCGGTCATGGCGCCACCTCCACGTGCGGGATCGCCTCGGTCACGGGCCGCGGCGTCTCCACCGGCAGGACGATGCTGATCGACGTTCCGACCCCCTCCTCGCTGGCGATGTCGAGGCGGCCGCCGTGAGCGGTCACGATGGCCTTCGTGATGGTCAGGCCGAGTCCGACGCCCGGAACCGCGTTGCGGGTCGCGGTGGACGCACGGAAGAAGCGCTGCGACAGCTGGCTCAACTCCACGGCGGGGATGCCGATGCCGGTGTCCCTCACGGCGATCACAGCCTCGTCGCCCTCGTGGCGCAGCGCCACGGTGACGGTGCCGCCGGACGGCGTGAACTTGAGCGCGTTCGAGACCAGGTTGTCGACCGCCTGGCCGAGCCGGAGCGTGTCGCCGCGGACATCGACGGTGTGGTCGGGGACTTCGGCGACCAGGGTCACGCCCGCGTTCGCGGCGACCGGGCGGGCGGACTCCACGGAGGCTGCGACCACCGTGTTCAGCTCGACGTCCTTGATGTCGAGCGGGAACCGCCCCGACTCCACCTGTGCGGTGAAGAGCAGGTCGCCGACCAGACGGAGCAGCCGGTGCGCGTTGCGCTCGGCGACCGCCAGATACTGCAGCTGCTCCTCCGACAGCGGATCCTCGTCATCGTCGCGCAGCAGCTCCAGGTAGCCCAGGATCGAGCTGAGCGGGGTCCGCAGCTCGTGCGAGATGAGCCCGACGAACTCGTCCTTGAGCCGAGCGAACTCGCGCGCCTCGGTCATGTCCGTCGCCACGAAGATGAAGCCGACCCGGTGGCCGTTCTCGTCGATGCGCGGTGTCGCCGCCACCTGGACGACGACGCGCTTGCCGTCCGGCCGCACGTACGTCCAGTCGCGCACATCGGCCGATCCGGCACGGACGGTGTCGACCAGGGCCGAGAAGTCGTCGGTGCTGGAGACGGTCGTGAACCGCGCATCCATATCCTGCAGCCGCTCCGCGAGCTCGGACGACAGGTGGAAGTCGATGATGTGGTACTTGCCGTCGAGCACCTGCTTCTCGGTCAAGCCGAGCATCTTCTCCGCGCCGGGGTTCCATACGTCGATGAGTCCGTCGAGGTCGGTGCCGATGACGGACTGCTCGGTTACGGCGTTCCAGATGCTCTGGATGAGGCGGTTCGCGGTCTTCAGCCTCGCCTCGTTGAGCACCAGCTCGTCCTGCGCCTGCACGGCCTGGGCGAGCAGGGTCTCCTGTCGGTCCCCGGCCTCCCGCGCCGCGGCCAGCTGCACCCGCATCCTGTGCGCGATCTCGTTGATCACGATCGCGACGATCAGGTAGATGACCGGCGAGAAGAACGCGCGGACGACGTCGCCCGCCGACCGGGTGGCCCCGTCCACCACGAGCGGCGCCAAGAGCACGACGAACGTCGTAAGCGAGGCGATGAGGATGTTGATCCGGCCCGCCTCGGAGGCGATCCAGACGAACGGCAGCAGGGTCAGCACGACGAACGGCGAGGCCGATGAGCCCGTCCCGAGCCGCAGCAGCCCGACCGCGAGCAACGACAGAACCGGGATGACGACCGCCCACTCCGGATGCAGATGCCGCCACGGGATGATGAGCGAGAACACGGTCGCGACGACCACCAGGGCGATGCCGGCCAGGAACAGCGGGGCGTTCGTGATGGGCACGCCGTTCGGCAGAGCGGCGATGAGCGCGGCGATCGCGAAGCCGACGATCGTCGGGACCTGCTTCATGAACGCCGAGGGCGAATCCAGCGGGAGGCGGCTGAGCCACCGGTCGAGGGTCATGCGGGCTCCCCCAGTTCGAGCATCTCGCGGATGCGGGTCGACAGCACGCGCGGGCTGAACGGTTTGACGATGAAGCTGTCCGACCGGTCGGCCACGACACCGTGGTCCGTGAGCAGCTGGACCGACGCCGACACCATGAGGATGAGGGTCGAGCGGGTGCCGTCGTCCGCGCGGATCGCCTCGGCCACCTCCACGCCGTTGAGTCCGGGCATCGAGATGTCGAGGACGGCCAGGTCGATCCCGCCCGCCTGGACGGCGGCGAGGGCGGCGGAGCCGTTGTCGACGGCCGCGACGATCTCCACCCCCGCACGGTTCGCGGCGATGGTCATCAGCCCGCGGATGTCGTCATCGTCGTCCGCGATCACGACCCGCTTGCGCTCAGACATGGAGGAACACCGTCCGGACGACGACGATCGCGGCGCAGATCAGCAGCGCGATCCCGCCGAAGAGCGGGAGGCGGAACTCCCAGCGGCGGTCACGATCCAGCTCGTCCTGGATGCGCTCGCGGAGTTCACCGGAGGGCTCGGCCGAATACCCCGCGGGTTCTCCGGACGAGTGTCGGGCTGGGCTCACCGTGCGTCCTCCTTCTCCGCGCCCACCCGCGCGACGGCTTCGTCCAGCAGAGCGGGGACGCGGTCGTAGCGCCCGACATCGGCGGCGACATGACTGTCGGTGGAGGCGACGATACGCGCTCCGGCGTCCAGCAGCGCCGCGATGGCGTCCGGGCCGGGGCAGTTCCACTTCTCGTTGACCTCGACGATGGTCCCGGTCGCCGCGGCGGCCTGAGCCCAGGCCGCCAGTCGATGCTCCCCGAGCCGCGTCTCATCGAGGCCGACCTTCGGCAGGATCGAGAACCAGTGCGCCAGCTGCGCGTGCGGAGTGCGCTCCATCGCGCGGATGCTGCCCTCGATGAGCAGGTCGAGCGCGTCGTCGTCCGACAGGCCGGCGTCGAGCCGCTCGCGCGTGGCCGTGGGCGACCAGGGGCCGTCCGTGCCGGGGAACTGGTGGTCGCCGATGACGACGGCATCCACCCCACCGGAGCCGACGACCAGGCCGGGTGGGATGTCGACGGCGCCCGACGCATCCAGCAGCTTCGCCTCCACCCCGGTGAGCACCGTCAGACCGTCCGGGACGCGCTCCCCCGCGACCGCGGAGAGGAACTCGGGGACCCAGGTCGTCGACGCGCGCACGTGGTCGGTGAGGCGGATCGTCCGCAGGCCGACGGCGGACGCCGCGGCGATGTTCTCCGCCAGGGTGCTCCGCGCGTCGTCCGAGAACGTCGAGTGGACGTGGAAGTCGCCGTGCAGCAGCGCGGGCAGCCGGCCGGCCTCCGTCGCGCTCACTCCTCCGGACCCTCCGCGTGCGCCGCGTTCTCGGAGACGAGCACGTCGCCGGGAGCGAGGAAGACGTCCTCCAGGAACCGCACGTTGGCGAGCTCCTCGAAGTCGACGGCCGATGGCACGGGCCGGCCGAGGACCAGGTCGAGCAGGAGGGACGGCATGTCGACCCCGGCCGCGATGGTCAGCGGCATGGCGCCGGGGAAGCGCGGGTTCACCTCGAGCAGCGCCGGGATGCCGTCGGTGCTGTACCGCAGCTGCACGTTCGCGACGCCCGTGAGGCCGATCGCGCGGGCGACCGCCGCGGCGGTGTCGGAGAGCTCGGCCCGCCGCACCGTGCGTCCGGCGATCGAGACGCCCGAGTCCACGCGCTCCCGCGACCGCGGGACGGCCGCGATGACGTTGCCGTCGAGCCCCGCGAGGACGTCGACGGAGAACTCCTCGCCGGGCAGGTTCTCCTGGATGATGATGCTCTCGTCGGTGCCGAGGGCCTCCAGAGTGCCGCGATCCGCGATGAGGCGGACGCCCCGTGATCCGGCGCCGCTGCGCGGCTTGATGATGACCGGGAAAGTCCAGTCGGCGCCGACGCCCTCCCCGTTCAGCAGCCGCGTGACCGGCACGCGCGCCTGGTCGCCGACCCGCTGGACGAGGGCGAACTTGTCGAGGCAGGTCACCAGGGTGTCGTGCGAGGGCGCGGCCAGCTTCGTGCCGACCGCCTCGAGCTCGTCGCGGCGCGCGGCGAGCCCCGGGAGCTCGACGTCGACCGTCGAGAACAGCACGTCGATGCCGTCCTCCCGGCTCATGGCGATGAGCGCATCGACGAAGCCGTCCGAGCGCCCGGGCGGCACGATCCGCCTGCGCCCCTCCTCCACCAGATACAGGCCGCTGGCCCATCCGTCCATGTCGGCCGCGTAGACCTCGACATCGTCGCGGGCCAGCAGCGAGCGGATCACCGCGACGCCGGCAGGGCCGCCGGCTCCCGTCACCAGGACACGGGTACGGGTGGAATCGGTCATTCAGCGGTCCTGTTCAGTCGGTTTCCCGCGACGCGCGCGTCGGAGTGTATGGCGGAGGCGGGCACCGAGATGTCGGCGGTGTCGCGCATGACCTCCAGCGGCTCGCAGTTCTTGCCGCCGCCGAAGCGCGACCAGTACCGGGCCGTCGCGAGCACGAAGTCCGGCTCGAGATAGTCGCGCAGCTCGGTCTGCGAGCGGAAGCAGTCGATCAACTGCAGCTTGGTCTCGGTGAACCCGTCGATCGGGACGAAGCGGGTGGGACGGAAGTCGATGGTGGCGGACGGGCTCTGGTAGCAGCAGACGGTCCGCACCGACCGGGTGGCGACGTTCGTCGCGGCGTGCACCGCGCGGTGGTCCTGATGGCGGTCGTGCGACGAGTGCGTGTAGACGATGTCCGGCTGGATCTCGGCGACGACGCGCTCGATGATGCCCACCGTCGGATCCGCCGCCGAGATGTGGGTGTCCTCCAGGTCTTCGAGGAACAGCCGGGCGCCGAGGAGCTCGGCCGACGCGAGGGACTCGTGCTGCCGGTCGTCGGCGTCGCCGCCGCGAGCGCCGCGCGACAGCGTGAGGATCACGACGTCATTGCCCGCGTCACGGTGCGCCGCGAGGATGCCGCCGACGCCGATCTCGACGTCGTCGGGGTGAGCACCGATCGCGAGCACCACCTGGCGGCGCGCTGCTGCTCGCTTGACGCGCCCTTCTGCGGCGAGACGGTTGACGATCGCGACCAGCTCAGCCGAGGCGACCGGTTTGCTCAGGAACTCGTCCGCCTGGGCCCGAAGCGCCGAGACCGCGTAGTCGACTGAGACGTGCGCGGTCATCACGACGACCGGCATGCCCGGATACTGGGCGCGCAGTTCCTTGAGCAGGTCGAGGCCGGTGATGCCGGGCATCTCGATGTCGGTGATGACGAGGTCCGGCTCGAACTCGGCGATCGTCGCCAGGGCGATGGAGGGATTCGTCACCGCGATCGCGACCGCATCCGCGCGCTTCTCCAGCACGGTCTTCATGAAGAAGGCGACATCGGGGTCGTCCTCGACCACGACCACCCGGTACTTCGTCACGACACTCGCCATCGCATCCCCTATCTGGGAACGACTCTAGTAGGACGCCCGGTCCACACGAGGGGACGCGCCCGGGCCGGTGTTCGCGATTTCACACCCCTCGGATCCCGTGCTAGAGTTTCTTCTTGTGCCGCGGGGTGGAGCAGCTCGGTAGCTCGCTGGGCTCATAACCCAGAGGTCGTAGGTTCAAATCCTGCCCCCGCAACCGATAAGGCCCCCTGATCAGGGATTCTCTGATCAGGGGGCCTTCTTCTTTTGACGCACGGGGCCCTTCTCGAGCGTCGGGCCGATCTGGTCGAGCGTGAGCGATGGCACAAAGGCGGGGTCCTCGTAGAGCCGCTGGAGCGCTGCCGTGTCGACCGCCCTCAGATCCGTGGCCGAAAACGCCGACTCGCCCGAAGCCGCCTTCCAGGCGCTCTGCCAGATCATCGCGAGCGTGAGCGCGCCGTCCACGAGCAGACCGATCGTCTGCTCGCCGAACGCGCTCCACAACGCGTCCGTCACCCGGACGCTCGAGTCGCCCGGCTTCGACGCGACGGCCGCGTACGCCGTGACGAGGGCGCGTGGATCGATGGCCTTCGCCGAGCGGTCCATCAACCGCACGATCGCGACGGCGGCTTCCTGCCCGGACGCGACGCCGGGAGGGAGCGTCGCCGTCGACAGCGCCGCCGTGATCCCGCTCACGATCTTGACGTCGTGCCGGTCGATCATGGTGGACTCGTACGCCGAGTGCACCCCCTTCCCGGTGCCGTCCTCCAGTCCGTCCGCCAGGAACGATCCGTGCAGCGGCTGGCAGGCGTCGCCGACATAGTGGGCGACGAGCCCGGCCGCCGCGACGTATCGCGCGACGTCCTTCGCTCGGACCGCGGCCACGAGCTCGTCGTAGAACTGCCAGACCCGGAACGGGAGGAGCCCGCGTTTGTCGGGCTCGGTGTGGCCGAGGCGCGTGTAGTAGTCCTGCCACACCGTCACGGAGACATCGGCCGGATCGGCGACGCAGCGCGCCCGGAGCGTCTCGCCGTCGAGCAGCTGGTCGATGTCGGCGAAGTGGGCGGGATGCTCCGGGCCGCTGCGGAACGCCGTGTCCCGACCACCCTTCACCGCGCTCGGCAGGTTCTTCCAGATCAGGTCGGGCACATCCGCGAGCGGAACGAAGCCGCCGTTCTTCTTGGCGAGGACGGTCGTCGTGTCGATCGAGCCGTGGCCGAGGCCAGCGAGGCTGAAGCTGATGCGGTCCGTGTTGGCCGCGAGCAGCCTGCGGAGCTTCGCGCCCGTCACCTTCTCGCAGGCGAAGGTGGCGATCGTGTAATGACCCGTCTTCCCCCAGTAGGGCTGCGGGCCTGTGTTGTAGTCGACGACAAGTTCGACGTCCAGCAGGCGCAGGATGCTGCTGAGACTGGTGGCGAGCGAGAAGTCGAAGGCCGCCCCGGAGGAGCCCAGGAAGCTCTGACCGCCCCACTGGACGGCGATCGGGCGCAGCGGAGCATCGCCGGCCTGCACCAGATACCAGACGGTGCCCGAGTCGCCGGGCCGTGACTGCGCGGCGACCGGCCCGGCGTCGCCATCCTGTCGCGCTTCCGGGTCCGGCGCGATCAGGAAGTCCGTCACATCGTCGAATCCGCCCCTGCTCCGGTAGCGGTAGAACAGCGCGGCGATGCGCCCGCGCAACTCGCCCGAAGCCGCCCCGAACGCCCGGACCCGCGCGCCGATCAGGCGCACGCCGATGTTGAGCTCGTTGAGGTCGGCGAGCTCTCCGGCGGCGGGAAGGCCGTAGCCCTGCGACGTCCACTCGGTGACGTCGTCCACCTCCACCAGGCCGACATCGAGGGTGGCGAAGCTGCGGCGCCCCGAGAACTGCGGGTAGACGTCCGAGAACGGCTTGCGGGTGAGGTGGCGCGAGCTCGCACGGCCGACCTCCGCGAGGGTGCCGCCGAGGAAGCTCGAGACCGGGCTGCCCGCCGGCCCGGTGACGTGACGGCTCGTCAGCGCGAAGACGGTGTGACCGTCGGTCACCAGCGTTCCCACGCTGCCCAGGTTCTGCACACCCTGGCTCTCGCTGACGAGCGGGAAGCCGCCACCGATCCGCGAGGTCGGCCAGGTGCGTGGCGGGAGAACCGACGCATCCGGTGCCGACTCCGTCACCCGGACGACGCACACCGGCACCGTGCGACCGTCCGGGAGGTAGAGGGTGCGGGGCACCAGTTCCTCCGGCGACTCCTGGTCCGCTCCTACGCCGAACCGGTCGGCGGGGATCCACTGGTCGACCAGAACGAGGATGCACGGCCAGGAGTAGTCGCGCACTTCGGAGTTGTCGAAGGTCCGCTCGCCGCGGGCGGCAGTGCGGGCCGCAGTGCGGGGCGCGCTCCCGGAGTCGGGGCGTTCTCCGGCCGGCCAGGGATCGCTCTTCCGGATCAGGTACAGGCCCACCGCGGTGCCGACCACGTTCTTCTTGTTGAGCAGATGCCAGTGATACTGGTCGCGCGCCTCGAGCAGGTCCGCCGTGGAGAGGCTGGCGAAGCTGCGGTCGGTGCCCAGAACATCCATGCGGTCCCCCATCCCGTCGCCGCGCCGAGGTTCGCCCCCGCCGGCGCGGCCAGGATAGTCCCGACGGGTGAACGTGAGGAGTCCGGATTCGCTAGTGTCGTGACGCAACGGGACGGCGGGAGAACAGTGGCTGAGGAGCACGGCAAGGCGACGCAGGCCGCCGTCCGCGAGCGGAATCTCACGACCGCGCTGCAGCTCGTGCTGTCGGGGAACGGCACGGCGACGCGCGCGGCGATCGCCCGCCGCACCGGCCTCACCAGCGCGACCGTCTCCTCCCTGCTCGCCGGGCTCATCGCCGACGGGCTCGTCATCGAGGGGCAGCTGGCCGAGAGCACCGGAGGGAAGCGCGCCACCACCCTCCGTGTCGCCGCCAAGAACCACGTCCTGCTGGCGCTGCTGGTGCAGCCGGGACTCGTCCGCGGCGCGGTCGTCGACCTGCTGGGCGACGAGCTCGCCACCGTGACGCAGCGCGCCGCGACACCGGGCTCCCTCGAAGACGTGCGCTCTGTCGCGCGACGGCTGGTCGCCTCCACCTCGGCACGGATCGTCGCGGTGGGCGTGCAGGTGCCGGGTATCGCGGACGGCCCTCTGATCCGCGAATCGGTTCAGCTCGGATGGACCGACGTGGACCTGGCGCGCGAGCTGTCCGGGATCGTGGACGCGCCCATCCATCTGATCAACGACGCGGACGCGGAGGCCATCGCCGACTCGATCACGTCCGACGACTTCGGGGCCAACCAGCTCTTCGTCTCTCTGAGCACGGGTGTCGGGGCGGCCGTCATCATCGACGGGGAGGTCGTCGCCGGCGCCGCGCATCGCGCCGGCGAGATCGGGCACGTCCCGGTGCTGTTCGGGCCTGATGCGCCGCTGTGCGCCTGTGGCAACCGCGGCTGCCTCGAGGAGATCGTCTCGGTGACGAGCCTGCTGGGCCTCCCCCACGGCACCGACCTCGAGGCGCTCGACCTCGCGGCCCTCGCTGCCGCTCCGGACTCGCGCGAGCGCATCGCGGACGGCGCTCGAGTGCTCGCCCGCGCGCTGCTGCTCGTCGCCGCCGCCCTCGACGTGCCGAACATCGTGATCGGCGGGGCGGCTCCTCGGCTCGGGCCCGAGTTCATCGGACACCTGCGCGCCGAGGCGGCGCGGCATCCGGTCAAGGCGGCCATGCCGCTGAGCTTCCGGTACGCCCGCGTGGGCCAGGAGCACCCCTACCGCGGGGCGGCGCAGTACGCGCTGAAGTCGGCGCTCGGCGTCACCTGGGCGCACTGACCCGGCCAGCGGTGCGTCAGCAGCCGGTCAGCAGTCCGAGCAGTGCGGCGCCGTGGCGGCGGTCGTGGCCGTAGGTCGCGATGTCGGCGTACGACGGATCCGGGCGCTCTCCCATGTCGACGACCAGCACCGAACGGCAGGTGGCGCGTACCGCATCCACCACCTGACGGGTCCACCGGGACGCCGCGTTGTCGGCGCCGACCACGACGACGGGCGTCGCGGTCGCGAGCACGAGCTCCGGATCGTCCGACGGCCCGACGGCGACGACCGGATTGCCGGACCAGGATGCAGAGGCATCGCTCCCCGGCTCGGCCCACGCCTCCTGCAGCGTGTACCAGCGCGGGACGCCCAGCACGTCGTTGTCGAGCGTCGCCAGCCGGACGACCGTGCACCGGCCGCGGAACGCCGTCAATGCCTCGCGCACGCCCGGAGCGAACCGGAACCCGCGCGAGGCGTCCAGATCGAGGTCGACCGCATCGGCGAGCAGGGTCATCACGACACCCCCAGCTGCGCGGAGAGCACCATCACGACGCAGCCGCGGAGCACGATGTCGCGGCCCTGGCTCGTCATCCGGACCGTGACGCCGGAGTGGAACCCGGCCATCGTCCGGTTGCGGAGGGTCTCGCGTACGGCATCCAGCAGCACGCCGTCGAGCAGCTCCTCCGGACCGGCGAGGACGACCTCCGACAGGTTCAGCGCACCGACGATCGGCGCGAGCGCGACACCGAGCCGCTGCCCGGCCTCCCGCAGCACCGGCTCGGCCGACGCCCCAGCGGCCTCGGCGGCCGCCACGCGCGACTCCAGCCGCGGGACGGCCAGCCAGGCCTCCAGGCACCGCTCGCGGTCGTACGGGGCCTCCGGCCCGGCATCCGTGCCGACCATCACCTGACCGATCTCGCCGGCGGCGAAGCGGCTTCCGAAGACCAGCGCACCGGCAACCAGCAGGCCGGAGCCGACACCGTGGCCCACCTTGACGAGCATCATGTCGCCCTGCGCGTCGGCGAAGCCGTGCTCCGCCAGAACCGCGACGTTCGCATCATTGGCGACGAAGACGGGCAGCCCGGTGCGTTCCGCGATGCGCTGCTGCAGCGGCTCATCGACCCAGCCGAGATTCGGGGCGGTGGCGACCACGCCATCCGCCTCGACGATGCCGGGCGACCCGATGCCGATGCCCAGCACCGGCGCGGAGGTGAGCTCCACCAGGCGGTCGACGAGCGCGAGCACCTTGGCGGTGGCCTCCTCGCCGCGGCTCCCGGCGAGTTCGACCTCCGCGGTCTGCAGGATGCGGCCGTCCATGTCGAGGACGGCTCCGCGGAACACCGCGTGCTCGCTGAGGTCGACTCCGACGATCTGCGTCGCGCCGCGGTTGACGTCGAGGAGCACCGCGGGCTTGCCCGGGCGGGCATCGTCGCGTTGGCCGAGCTCGACGACCAGGCCTTCGGCGATCAGCTCCCCCACGAGGTCCGAGATCGTGACGCGAGTCAGTCCCGTCGTCCTGGCGAGATCCGCCCGACTGGCGCGGCCGGAGCGGTACAGGGACTGCAGCACGAGCGAGCGGTTGTGGCCGCGTGCATGCTCGGGCAGCACCTTCGTCCGGGGCCGGAGCGCCCGGCCCGGGACGAGCCCATGGTCGGACGGCGCACCCCGATCGGAGGCGGTGGTGCGCTTGGCCAGGTCGATCGACATGTTTGTTAGTAAAGCTGACAATCAAAGTCGGCGCAAGAGTTTTCCGCGTTCGTCTTGTCGGATTCCGCACTTCGCACGGCGGCCGAGCATACGAAACGGCCCGCGCGAGAACGCGCGGGCCGTTTCAGCCGATCGAGGCGGCGGACTACTTGGCGGCGGGCTGCCCCTCCGCCGCGACGGCGTCGGAGATCGCCTGCTGCAGGCGCTTCTGAGCCTCGCCGTACGCAGTCCAGTCGCCGGACTTCAGAGCGGCCTGGCTGTCGCTGAGCGCCTGGTTGGCACGCTGCAGGGCCTCCTGGAGGGCCGTGTTACCCGCGGCAGAGCCGCCGGTCCCTCCCCCGGTCTGCTCGCCGCCGCCGGTGCCGCCGCCGGTCTGACCGCCGGTGCCACCACCCTCGGTCGGCACGTTGTTGTCACCGGCGGACGCGCCCGAGTCGCCGCCGAACAGGGCATCGAGCGCCTGGTCGAGAGTGTCCTCGAACTCGATCTTGTCGCCGAAAGCCACCAGCACCTTCTGCAGCAGCGGGTAGCTCGTCTCACCCGAGGAGCGGACGTAGACCGGCTGCACGTAGAGCAGACCACCGCCGACCGGCAGGGTCAGCAGGTTGCCGTTGATGACCTCCGATTTACCCTGTCGCAGCAGGTTCAGCTGCTGCGAGACGGTCGGATCCGAGTCGAACTGGTTCTGCATCTGGCCGGGACCGGGGATGGTGTCGCTCGAGGGCAGTTGCAGCAGCCTGAGCTTGCCGTAGCCGGACGCGACCTTGCCCTTGGTGTCGCCGGCATCCGCATCCACCGCCAGATAGCCCTTCAGCACCGACCGGCTCGACTCGCTCGTGCCCGCCGGGATGAAGGTCGAGTAGAGCGAGAACGCGGGGGCGTCCTGGCCCGGCATCTTCATCGTGAGATAGTACGGCGGCTGCAGGGCCGGGTTGCTCGACGGCGAGGTCGGGTCGTTCGGCGTGGTCCAGGCGTCCTCACGGGAGTAGAACGAGCCGGCGTCGTCGACGTGGTACTGGCCGAGCACCGCCCGCTGCACCTTGAACAGGTCGGACGGGTAGCGCACGTGGCTCATCAGCTGGGCGCTCATGTCGCTCACCGGCTTGACGGTGGCGGGGAAGACCTTCTCCCACGTCTTGAGCACCGGGTCGCTGGTGTCCCACGCGTACAGGGTCACCGAGCCGTCGTACGCGTCGACGGTTGCCTTCACCGAGTTGCGGATGTAGTTGATGTCGTCGAAGGCGTAGGCGGGCTTCGGTGTGTCCTTGTCTGCCGTCGCATCGCTCAGGCTGCCGACGTGCGAGTACGGGAACTGGTCGCTCGTCGTGTAGCCGTCGACGATCCACTTGACGCGCCCGTCCACGACCGCCGGGTACGCCTGCGAGTCGACGGTGAGGTAGGGCGCGACCTTCTGCACGCGCTTGATCGGGTCGCGGTCGTAGAGGATCTGCGAGTTGCTGTTGACCGCGTCCGAGAGGACGATCTGCTCGTCCTGGAACTTCAACGCGTAGACCAGCCGCTTGAAGATGTTGTCGAGCTTCGGGCCGCCGTTCCCGTCGAACGTCGTGTACGTCTGCTGCGCGCCGTCCGAGCCGCCCGGGTAGTCGAGCTCGACCTGCTTGGAGCCCTTCGGGGCGCCGACGATCGAGTACGTCGGCGACTGCTCGCCGAAGTAGATGCGCGGCTGGTACGTGCCGAGCGTCCCGGTGGTGGGGATGCCCGACTCCATGAACACCGGCTGGCCGTCGGGAGAGCGCTGGTTGCCGTAGGCGGCGACCAGACCGTAGCCGTGCGTGTAGACGACGGTGTCGTTGAACCAGTTGCGGGTGCCGCCGAGGCCGGACTGCTGCAGCTCGCGGACCGCGACCACCGCATCCTGCTGCGTGCCGTTGACCTCGTAGCGGTCGACGTTCAGCTTCTCGGGGAACGCGTAGTACTGCCGGAACTGCTGCAGCTGGCGGAACGACGGGCTGACCACGGCGGGGTCGAGGATGCGGATCTGCGCGGTCGTCTGCGCGTCCTGCCGCAGGGCGCCCTGCTCGGCCGTCGTCTTCGCGTTGTACGGGATCGTCTCGATGTCGCTGAGCCCGTACGCCTCCCGGGTGTAGTCGATCCCCTTCTGCACGTAGGGCGACTCCAGCGTCTTCTGGCTCGGGTCGACCTGGAACCGCTGGACGACCCACGGCACGATCGCGCCGACCACCAGTGCGGCGACGATGAGCAGCGCCGTGCCGACCATCGGGAAACGCCAGCGACCGATGAAGGCCGTCAGCACGAACAGGATGGCGACGAACACCGCGGCGCCCGCCAGGATCGCGCGGCCCGGGATGGTCGCGTTGACGTCCGTGTAGGCGGCGCCGTTGATCATGTCGTTGACGTTGGAGTCGGTGACCGTGGCGTAGCGGTCGAGCCAGATGCTGATGCCCTGCAGGAGGAGGTACAGCGCGGCGATCACGGAGATCTGGACGCGCGCGGCGCGCGAGATGCGCACCTCGCGACCGCTGACCCGGATCGAGCCGTACAGGTAGGTGGTGGCCAGCGTCGCGAGCAGCGAGATGAGCACGACCGCCGACGCGAACCCGACAGCGCTGCGGTAGAACGGCAGCGCGAAGAGGTAGAAGCCGATGTCCAGGTGGAAGAGTGGGTCGGTCTTGCCGTAGGCGGTGCCGTTCAGCCAGAGCGCCGCGGTCTGCCAGCGGCTCGCGGTCGAGACGCCGGCGAAGATGCCGAAGACGATCGGGATGCCGTACATCGCGAGGCGCCGCAGCGGCTCGATGACCTGCTGGTAGCGGTCGAGCTGCGAGTTCAGCTTGGCGTAGACCGGGCGCAGCCGGTACGCGAGCTGGATGGACAGCCAGAGCGGCAACGCCATCCCGAAGAAGCCGATGAAGAACATGGCGATGCCTGCGAACCACTGCGTGGTGAGCACCTGGAGGTAGCCGAGCTGGTCGTACCAGAGGATGTCGGCGTACAGCCCTGCGAAGACGAAGAACAGGATGACCACCGCGACGATCACCCCGAGAGTGATCCAGATGGCCGCGCGCCGGCGGCCTGCGGGTCGAGCTGCTGCTGTTGAACTCACGTATGGCCTTCTTGGTCTCGCGTGGCGGGGATGTGAACCATCCTAGGCAAGGGACGCTTGGAGAACGCTGCTACGCGACCGTGCGCTCACCGGGCGGGGCAGGTGGCGAGGCCGGAGGTGCTCGATCCGTCCTCCACCGCCTTCAGGACTTTGAGGGAGTCGTCCAGCGTCTTCACGGCGAACACGCGGAGACCGGCGGGGATGTGGCCGGTCACCTCGTCGCAGTTCGAGGCGGGCGCGAGGAAGTAGTCGGCCTTGCCGTCGTCGCGCGCGGCGTACATCTTCTGCCGGATGCCGCCGATCGGGCCGATCTGCCCCGTGTTGTCGATCGTGCCCGTCCCGGCGATGCGCTTGCCGCCGTTCAGGGATCCGGGCGTCAGCTTGTCGATGATCCCGAGCGCGAACATCTGGCCGGCGCTCGGGCCGCCCACGTCGTTGAGCTGGATCTTCACGTCGAAGGGAAACGTGTAGTCCATCCCGGCGCCGATGCCGAGGACGACCTGCCCCTGCGACTCGGTCGGGGTGATCGAGACGGTCGTCGGCGCGCCGTCCCGCACGATCCCGAGCTCGGCCGCCTTGCCGGTGCCGTTCTCCTTCACCGCGCTCCGGAGCTCGTCGACACTCGCGATCTTCGTGCCGTTGACGGAAGTGATCTCGTCGCCCACCTTCAGCACATCGGCGGCCGGCGTGCCCTTGATCAGCTGCTTCACGGCCACGTTCTCGGGGAAGGTGTAGCCGAGCTCGTTGAGGGCGGCGGCGATCGCATCCTGCTGGGAGTCGACCATCAGGGCGGCGTTCTCGGCGTTCGACTGCTCGGTGGTGGTGCCGGGCGGGAACACCGACTCGAGCGGCAGGACCGCCTTGCTCGGCTGGAACCACGCGCCCGCGATCTCCATCCACGACGGGCGCTGCTCCGGATTGCCCACCACCGAGACGGTGAGCAGGTCGAGCGACCCGGACGTCGGATAGGTCTTCTGGCCGGAGATGCTGATGAGCTCCTTGGCGTCCCCGCCCTCCGTCGCGCCGACCTGCTGGTCGGTGCCGAGGGTGTTGTAGACGGGGCCCGGCTGCTCGATCACGAACGGAGCGGGGACCAGCGCGAGCACCAGGCCGAGGACGACGGCGAGGCCGATGGCGACCCATCCGATGATCACGCGCCGCGGCGGCGCGATGCGCGTGCGCTCCTGGGTGCGCAGCGTCGGGTCCTCGTCGCCGAACAGCGTCACGGGGGCGTCCTCTCGTCAGGGTCGTGTTCGCCACAGGCGCACGGTCCGGAAGCGAGCATAGGGCAATTCCCACCCGGCATCCCGGCGCCAGCGGCTAGCGTAGATGACAAGCCTGAAGCCGAGCCCGACGGCTGCTCACCGGACGGCCGGCTCACTTCGAGGAGTAGGGAACGACGATGGCCGACGACCAGAACGAGGAGCGGGACGACGACGAGTTCCGCGACATGCTGAACCAGTTCCTGTCGGGGAACGGCGCATCGATCGACCCGAGCCGCCTCGCCGGCGCCGCGGGCCTCCCCAACGATCCCGCCAGCATCCAGGCGCTGCTCGGACAGCTGCAGAACGCGCTGATGAACCCGGGCGGAGGCATCAACTGGGACATCGCCGAGCAGCAGGCGCGCCAGCTGGCCGCCGACGGCGCCCATGCGGTCACACCGGCCGAGCGCGCCTCGCTCGACCAGGCCTTCCACGTGGCCGCACTCTGGCTCGACCAGGCGACCGGTGTCGCCGGACTCAGCGCCACGCCCGAGCTGATCGGCCGTGCCGAGTGGGCCCGGCAGACGATGCCGCTGTGGACGCAGCTGGCCGAACCGGTTGCGCTCAGCATCTCCGACGCGCTCACCCGCGTCCTCGCCGAGCAGGCTCCGGAGGAGATGCAGGCCATGCTGCAGAACGCCGGCCAGGTCATGCGCTCCATCGGCGGGGCCCTGTTCGCGATGCAACTCGGCCAGGTGGTCGGGCAGCTCTCCAAGGAGGTCGTCTCCGGTGGGGACATCGGCATCCCGCTGCTGCCGGACGGCACCGCTGCGCTGCTCCCGCAGAACATCGCGGAGTTCGGCGACGGTCTCGACATCCCCGATGACCAGATCCAGCTGTACCTCGCGGTGCGCGAGCTCGCACACGCGCGCCTGTTCCGCCACGCCAAGTGGCTGCGCCTCCAGCTGATCACGCAGATCACGGCCTTCGCCAAGGGCATCACCATCGACACCGATGCCCTGGAGTCGCTGGCCGAGAACTTCGACCCGTCCAACCCCGACGAGCTGCGCGAGGCGATGGTGAGCGGCCGGCTGATCCCGCCGCGCACCGAGGAGCAGCAGGAGGCGCTCGCGCGTCTCGAGACCGTCCTCGCGCTGGTCGAGGGCTGGGTGGACGTGGTGACTGCCAACGCCACCCGCCTGCTCCCCCGGGCCGACGCGATCGCCGAGACGGTCCGTCGCCGGCGTGCGTCGGGCGGTCCGGCGGAGTCCGCGTTCGCGACCCTGGTCGGACTGGAGCTGCGACCGCGCCGGTTGCGCGACGCCGCCGCGATGTGGCAGGCCGTGACGGAGGCGGTCGGCATGGATGCGCGCGACGACCTGTGGTCGCACCCGGACCTGCTGCCGCAGTCGTCCGACCTCGACGACCCGTCGGCGCTGGTCGCACGGCTCACCGCCACCGCGACCGGTCAGGAGCCCGAGCAGGATGCGCTCGACCAGGCCATCGAGGACCTCCTGCGCGACGACCGGGACCGGCCGACCGAAGCCTGACCTGTGGATGACCGGGGTGCGCGGTCAGCGGCTGTGGACAACCGCTGACCGGGCCCCGGCGTCCGGCAGGATGCGGGGATGGCCCTCGCACTCGACCCCCGCATCCAACGTGTCTGGCGCACTCCGGACTGCCTGCAGTTCGGTGTGGAGCAGCCGGTGCTCGTGCTCGACGGCGTCAGTGCGGCCGACGAGCGGATGCTCGCGGCGCTCGCCTGCGGCGTGACCCGCGAGGGATTGCAGCTGCTCGCGGAGAGGGCCGGCGCGCCGCCGGGTGCGGCCACGGCGCTGCTGAAGCGCGTCGCGCCCGTGCTGGCGCGCGATGAGGGACGCGAGAACCGGGACGAGCGATCGCCCGGCCGGCCGCCGCTCATCGTGCTCGATGCGGCGGGACCGACGGCGTCGCACCTCGCTCGGATGCTGACCGATGCCGGCGCGGAGGTGCGCGGCGGACTCGCGTGGGACGACCCGGCGCTCGACCGGGCAGAGGCGGCGGTCATCGTCGGCTCGTACGCGATCGAGCCCCAGCGTTCCGCCCGCTGGCTGCGGCGCGACATCCCTCACCTTGCGGTCGTGTTCGGGGATGCCGGGGCCACGGTCGGGCCGTGGGTGCGACCCGGAGCGGCGCCCTGCCTCCGGTGCGTCGACCTTCACCGCACGTCCGCCGATCCGGCGTGGCCGGTGATGGCCACCCAGCTGCACACGCTGCCACCGCCGGGTGAGGACGCGATCACGTCCGCCATTGTCGCCGCCCGCGCCGCCGCGCTGGTGCTCGCGGGCGTCGGCGCTGCCCGCGGACGGCCGGTACTTCCGCCACCGGTCGGGGTGAGCTGGCGGTTGCTCCGCGACCGGACGGACAAGGGCAGCGCGGACGGGAGCGACGCGCGATGGGGCGGCGCCGACTGGGTCAGCGCTGCCTGGGAGCCGCACCCGGAGTGCGGGTGTCTCGGCCTTCCGCCGTGACCGTCGGCCGCAGCTCCGCCAGGAAGCGGGACGGCTGCCGGAGTTGCGGCCTGCCGGGCTGGTTGCCGCGCGCCGCCCAGCTGAGGTGGAGGCTGCGGCGTGCGCGGGTGATGCCGACGTACAGCAGGCGGCGCTCTTCGTCGATCTGCTCGAAGGTGCTCGCATAGCTGATCGGGACGAGTCCCTCGCTGAGGCCGATCAGGTAGACCGAGGGCCATTCCAATCCCTTGGCCGCGTGAAGGGTCGCGAGCGTCACGGCCGACATCGTCGGCTCGTGCTGACCGGCCTGCCGGGCGAGCAGTTCGTCGGTGAAGCCGCGGAGCGTCTGGCCGGGCGGCTGCTCGTCCACCAGGCCCATGATGGCGTTCAGCGACTCCCAGCGCTCGCGGACGGCGCCACGGGCCTCGGGAGGCTGCACCGACCATCCCAGCGAGCGCAACACGTCGCTGACCGACTTGAACAACGGGTCCTCGGTGGCCGCGAGACTGGCCGCCCGCAGCGACATGACGGCCTGTCGCACCTCCGGCAGGTCGAAGAAGCGCTTCGAACCGCGGATCTGGTAGCTGATCCCGAGGTCGCCGAGCGCCTGCTCGAGTGCCGCGGCCTGGACGTTGACGCGGTACAGCACCGCGATGTGCTCCGGCCGTGCCCCCGCGGTCAGCTCGGCGGCGATGCGTCCGGCGACGGCGCGGGCCTCGGCTCGATCGTCCTCGAAAATGGCGGGCTCGGTGACGGGGTCACCGTGCGGTGCACCACCGGCGACCTCGGCCGGGCGCAGGGTCAGCGCGCCGGACCTCCCGCGCATCAGCCGGTTCGCCGTGTCGATCACGGCCGGCGTCGAGCGGTAGTTCTGCTCCAGTCGCACCACGGTCGCGCCGGGATGCTCGTGCTCGAACCCGAGCAGGTACTCGCTGCGGGCTCCGGCGAAGGAGTAGATCGTCTGGCTGGCGTCGCCGACGACGCACAGGTCACGGCGGGTGCCCAACCACAGGCTGAGCAGCTGGTGCTGGAGCGGCGAGACGTCCTGATACTCGTCCACGACGAAGAAGCGGTACTGCTCGCGCACCTGCAGGGCGACCGCCGGCTCGGACTCGATCATCCCGGCGCAGGCGAGCAGCACATCCTCGAAGTCGATCTGCTTGCGTTCGTCCTTGAGGTCCTCGTACGACTGCAGCAGATCGGCGACCTGCGTCGCGGTCAGCGAGCCGGGGGTCGGCCGGTCGGCGGCCGTGTACTGCTCGATGCTCAGGCCAGAGACCTTGCGCCACTCGATCTCCGCGGCGACGTCACGCAGGGTGGCCGTGTCCACCTTCACCTTCAGCCGCTCTGCGGCATGCCCCAGGATGCGGCCCTTGCCGTCGAGCACGGAGGGCAACTGGCCGCCGACGACCTGCGGCCAGAAGTAGTTCAGTTGCGCGAGGGCGGCGGAGTGGAAGGTCCGCGCCGACACTCCCCCGGCGCCGAGCTGGCGCAGGCGGCCGCGCAACTCGGCAGCGGCGCGCGCGGTGAACGTCAGCGCCATCACACGACCGGGCGCATAGGCGCCGGAGGCGACGCCGTACGCGATGCGGTGCGTGATCGCGCGCGTCTTGCCCGTGCCGGCACCGGCGAGGATGCACACCGGGCCGAACAGCGCCTCCGCGGCGACCCGCTGCTGCGCGTCCAGCCCGGCCAGCAGGGCGTCCGGGCCGGAGAGCGCGGTGCTCACGGCGCCGGCGGCTCGTCGAGCGGGCCGCCGTACCAGTCCTCGATGAGGGCTCGCGCGATGGAGGAGCGGCCCGGGAGGATGATCTGCTCGCGCGCCGCCCACAGCTCGTCGCGGGTGAACCAGCGCACGTCGAGGATCTCCTCGCCGTCCGGATCGAGCGCGCTCGCGGCCTGATCATCGGCCAGCCGCGCCGTCATGCCGACCATCACCGATGCCGGGAACGGCCACGGCTGCGAGCCCTTGTAGCGGGCGTCGACGACGCGGATGCCCGCCTCCTCGAACATCTCGCGCTCCACCGCCGCCTCGAACGACTCGCCCGGCTCGACGAAACCGGCGAGCAGCGAATAGCGGGAGTTCTCCCACATCGCGTTGGAGCCGAGCAGGAGCCGGTCGTCCGCATCCAGCACCGTCACGATGACCGCGGGGTCGGTTCGCGGGAACACCTCGGAGCCGTCCTCGAGGCAGCGCCGCACCCAGCCTGCCTGCTCGACCACCGTCGGCGATCCGCAGCGGGGGCAGTGCGTGTGCGTCGCGTGCCAGTTCGCCATCGCGAGCGCCTCGGTGAAGAGGCCCGCGTCGCGGTCGCTCAGCGCGGTGGCGACCGTACGCAGGTTGCCCCAGCGCGCCTCGTCCGGCTCCAGCTCCTGCGCGGCGGCGTCGGTCAGCACCTGCAGCACCACGGCGGTGCCCGCGGGCTCGGTCGCCGAGGCGACCGTGGTGCGGCCGAGGTACACGCGGATCAGCGCGGAGGTGACCCGGTCCACCGGCAGCAGCTCCAGCTCGGCCGGTCCGGCATCCGGGGCCGACCAGCCGTCGGCTGCGGGGGTCGCGGCCGCGACGCTCTCCGCGGTCAGCAATGCCCGTCCCTTCCACAGCGCGAGCACGCGCGTGGTCGGCTCCTCCCAGAGCTCGTCGAACAGGGCAGGCCGCGATCGCGCGGCATGGTCGCGATCGGTCGCGTGCCGCGAGAGCGGAAGAGCGGCGAGGGGAAGGGCGGGAGTCGGGGCGGACGACATCGAGGTCCTTTCGGGGCGTGGCGGACGGCCGTCGCAGGGAGGTCCAATTAGCCTAGGTGCATGGCCAGATCCCACTTCACTCTAGCCGCGCTGGCCACCTCGGCCGTTCCCGACCTCGACGTCTCCGGCGCCCGCAGCTATACCAGGAGCGGCGCAGGCGAGTTCGACTCGGCGCTGCTGTCGACGAGGGACGGCTCCACCGTCATCGTGCGCGTGCCGACGAACCAGATCGCGGAGACCGAGCAGAGCGCCGATCTGGTCGCGCTGCGCGCACTCACCACCGGCATCCGCAGCCGTCTCCCGTTCGAGGTGCCCCGCTACCTCGGCCAGGCGCCGGTCGCGGGAACGCGCGCCGTCGTCTACGACTTCCTCCCCGGCGAGCACATCGCGGTGGAGGACGTGCCGCCGGGCGATGGCCTGGCCGGGTCGATCGGGCACGCCATCGCGGCCATCCACGCGCTCCCCACCGCCTTCGTCGGCGAGGCCGGCCTGCCGGTGATGTCGTCGGCCGAGTGCCTCACGGCGGCGAACTCGGTCATCGAATCGGCCGCATCCACCGGTCTCCTGCCCGTCGCGCTGCGCGACCGGTGGCGGGACGCGGCGGCCGACCACTCGATCTGGCAGTTCCAGCCGACCGTCATCAACGGCTCCCTCACCTCGGACTCTTTCCTCGTCGAGGACGACGTCGTCACCGCCGTGCTCGGCTGGTCGGCGCTCCGCGTCGGCGACCCGGCGCGCGACCTGCACTGGCTGCTCGCCATGAACCCGGAGGCGACCGACGGCGCCCTGGGCGCCTACGCCTCCACGCGGCAGGTCGCCACCGACCGCCAGTTCACCCAGCGCGCCATGCTGTACGCCGAGCTCGAGGTGGCCCGGTGGCTCCTCCACGGCCGCGAGGTGCGCGACCAGACGATCGTGGATGACGCGGTCGAGATGCTCGACGGCCTGGTGGACCGCGTCCGCAGCAACTCGATGAACCCGCTCTCGACGGCGACCGGCCCGATCATGGCCGTCGGCGATGTGGAGGCCATGCTCGACCGGACCCCCGGCGACCGCACGGATCCCGGAGGCTACGGGCGCTCGGGCGGGATGAAGCCGGTCGCCGACGACCAGAGCGACGTCAGCTCCTCCTCCGCGTAGAGGCGTTCCGGCCGCACGACCGCATCGTCGGCCACGAAGTAGAAGACCGCGTCGATCCGCTCCGGGTCGATCCCTGCGTAGCGGGCGAACGCCAGGCGGTAGAGCGCGAGCTGCAGCTGTTTGCGCTCCAGGTCGTCCGCGTCGCGCGGCGCCTTGCCGGTCTTCCAGTCGACGATCTGGTAGTCGTGGATGCCGTCCTCCGCCCGGTAGACGGCGTCGAGCTTGCAGACGACCACCTGCCCGGCGAGGGTGATGTGGATCTCCAGCTCCACCTCTTCCGGACGCCGCCCGGCCCACTGGCTGCGCTCGAAGGTGGCACGGAGCTCCTCGAAGCGCTCAGCCTCGAGCACATCGCCCGCGAGGTCGTCCAGTTCGGCGACGTGGGCGTCGAGCACGTCGGTCGCGCCCGCGACCGTGCCGAAGCGCTCCTCCACCCAGCGGTGGAACAGGGTCCCCAGCCTCGTCTGGCGGTACGGGCGCTCGGGCATCGGCCGGCGCAGGGTCGCCGCCACCGATGCCGGGTCGGTCACGTAGTCCTTGAACCGCGAGGCCGGGATACGCGCGGGCGGCTCGACGAGACCGGCCTCCTCTGCGCGTCGGGCGCGTTCGGCCAGCAGCAGGTCGAGGTCGCGCGCGTAGACACCGCCGTCGCCCGCCCCGCGCTCCCGTGCTCGGCGGACCGCCTCCGCCGCTGCCTCGACGCGCGTGCGGCGGGCGCCGAGCGGCTCAAGCGGCCAGGTCACGGTGGATGCGGTCAGCGCGAGCGGGTTCTCCTCCGGCTCGTCGCAGTCCGGGAACGCGTCCGGCGGCAGCAGACCCGCCTCCTGCAGTTCCAGGAGGTACGACCCGGGGCCGCGCGGCTTGGTCTGGGTCGACCAGTACGAACCGGACAGCAGCAGCCGCTGCCGGGCCCGGGTGACGGCGACGTAGATCAGCCGGCGCTGCTCGTCGAGGTGCCGGGCGAGGTTGTCCTCCTCGAACGCCGCGATCGAGTCGTTGACGTCCTTCTGGGTCTCGGCGGTGCGCCAGGCGATCACCGGAAGCTCGGCAGAGTCTCCGCGGAACTCGTTCGGCAGCTGCCCGAAGGCCAGCCAGCCCTTGCGGCTCTGCGGCGGCCCGGGGAGCTCCCCCTCGACGAGGCGCGGGACGGCCACGACATCCCACTCCAGGCCCTTCGCGCCGTGGATGGTGAGGATCTGCACGGTGCCCGGCTCCGGCTCTTCGCTGCGCGGGGCCAGGTTGTCGCGCTGCTCCGCCTCCGCGAGCCACGACAGGAAGGAGCCGAGGGTCGCCTGGTCGTCCGCCGCGAGGTACGAGGCGACCTGCTCCGCGAACGCGTCGAGGCTCGCCTGACCGAGCTGCGCGGTCTCGTTCGCCGCGACCTCGATGTCGAGCAGAAGCTCCTGCTGCACCAGCGTGACGAGGTCGAGCAGGTCGAGCCCGACCCGTGACCGCAGGTGGTCGAGCCGTCGGCCGGCGTCGCGCATCCGCGCCAGCCCCTCCGGGCTGAATCCCTCCAACCGTCCGTGGTCGTGCGGTGCCTCGACGACGAAGTCGAGCGCATCCACCAGGGACGCCGACTCCTCCCCCGCGACGGATCGCCGCAGCCGGTCGCGCAGTTCGGGATCGAGCCGCTGGTACCGGTGGTCGCGCTCGGCGAGCCACGACGCGACATCGCGCAGCGCGGCGATGTCCTTCGGCCCGACGCGCCACTTCGCGCCTGTGAGCAACCGGATCAGCTCGGAGCCGGCGGTCGGGTCGTGCATGACCCGCAGGGCGCTGACGAGGTCGGCGATGACCGGCTGCTCCAGTAGACCGCCCAGACCGAGCACGTGATACGGGATGCCGTGGCGGGCGAGGGCGGACGTGAACACGTCGATCTTCTTCAGCGACCGGCAGAGCATCGCAGCACTCGGCGGGACGCCGTCGTCGTCGCGCTCGCCGAGCCGTGCGCCGAGCCAGCGCGCCGCCGTCTCGGCCTCGTCGGCGACCGTCTGCTCGAACACCGCCGTCAGCTCCCCCGCGACAGCGCCGGGGCGCGGCTGCAGGCGCTCGACGTGCACCGGCGAGGCAGCCGTCAGCAGCTCCACGAGCGCGTTCGCCGCATCCAGGACGCGCGTCGGGTTGCGCCAGCTGGTGCTCAGCGCGTACTCGGACGCTCCGCCCTCCGCCCCAGCACGCTGACCGGTGAAGTCGGCGGAGAACCGGCCGAGGTTGGCCGCGCTGGCGCCGCGCCAGCCGTAGATGGACTGGTGCGGGTCGCCGACCGCCATCACCGGCTGCCCGGCGAACAGCGTCGAGAGCAGGCGGGTCTGCACGACCGAGGTGTCCTGATACTCGTCGAGCAACACGACGCGGTAGCGCCGGCGGTAGTCGGCGACCACCGCGGGGAGGCGCTCGCTCACATCCAGCGCGAGGGCCACCTGGTCGGAGTACTCGACGAATCCACGACGGCGCTTCTCGTCGGCGAAGGCGCGGGCGAGATCGAGCAGCGGAGGAAGCGACCCGACGGCGTCGACGGCCGAGCGCACGGAGGCGTAGAGCTCTTTCACGCGCCCGTTGCCCGTCGGCAGCTCGGCGATGCGCCCGAACTGCTCCACCATCCGCTCGACGTCGTCCGGGTCGGCGACGTTCTCGCTGAGCGCCCGGCTCAGCGTCACGACCGCGGTCGTGACCGCCTCGACGCCCCGGTCGAGCTCGACCAGGCGGTCGTCGGTGCTGGTAACGACGAGACGGCGGGCGAGCTGCCACGCCGACGCCTCGCTGAGAACCGCCGACTCCGGCTCGCGGCCGATCAGCAACGCGTTCTCGCGGAAGATCGCGTTCGCGAACGAGTTGTAGGTGGCGACCGCCGGGGCGTCGAACGGGTCGAACTCCACCTCGGTCACGCCGGACGCGACCAGCTGCTCGATACGGGTGCGGATGCGGCCCGCCAGCTCGCCCGCCGCCTTGCGGGTGAACGTCAGGCCGAGGATCTCGGGAACTCGGACGTGGCCGTTCGCGAGCAGCCAGACCACCCGGTTCGCCATCGTCTCGGTCTTGCCGCTGCCGGCTCCCGCGACCACGATCGCGGGTCGGAGCGGCGCCTCGATGACCGCCTGCTGCTGGGCGGTCGGGATGGGCAGCCGGAGCGCCTCGGCGATGTCCGCCGCGCTCAGCGCACGCGACGGGCGCGGCCGCTCCTCCTCCGTCTCGGCCAGCGAGAAGGCCTGCTCGACCAGGTCGAGCTCCGCCTGCTCGGTCGCCCACTCCAGGAGGCTCTCGTCGTCGACGTGCGTCGCTTCGTCCGTCATGCTCCTCCTCCCGCGCTCACCGCAGGCACCAGGTGGATGCGGTACTCGTACTTCCCGTGCGGGTCGCGTTCGCCCAGGTCGACGACCCCGGCGAAGGTCGCGCCCGCCATGCCGTCGGCCGCCCGCGCGACGCGCTCTCGCAGCCGGTCGAGCCCTTCATCGTCGACGCGGTCCTGAGCGACCTCGCGGTAGCCCTTCCCGCGGACGCCCTTGGCGACGAAGAGCAGCTTCGCCCCGCCGGATGGCAGGTCCGCGGCCTGCTCCACCGCTCCGTGCTCCAGGGCGAGCTGATAGGCGCCCAGCTGCGCGTGCTCGGCCGCTTCCGCCGCCGAGGGCGTGCGGTTGCCCGTCTTGAGGTCGACGATGACGACCGTGCCGTCCGGTGTGCGCTCCACCCGGTCGATCGTCCCGCGCACCAGCGCCCGGCCGAGGCGCAGCTCGAAGGCGCCCTCGGAGCCGAGCAGTACGCCACCGGCGCGCTCGAAGTCGCGGAGGTACTCCGAGACCCCGGCCGTGAGGGTCCGCGTCCGTCGCCGCTCCTTCTCCTCCAGCCACGGCGACTCGAACGCGAGCTCGCCCCACCGGCGCTCGATGCCCTGCCACAGCCGCTCGACGCTGAGGTCGCGGTCGTCGCTCGTGCTCGCCTCCTCCATCACGGCGTGCACGACGGTGCCGATGCCCGCGGCGAGACCGTTCGGCGAGGCGGCCATCGTGTCCACGAACCACGCCAGCGGCGACTTCTCGAACGTCTCCAGCCGCGACGGAGACACCCGGACCACGGCCTCCGGGTCGTCGAGGTCGACCAGCGGCTCGGTCGTCGACGGCTCCAGCAGGCCGTACCAGGTGGCGGGATCGGCGCCCTCGACGTCCGCGTCCGCCAGCCGGGCGAGCGCTTCGGCCGCGTCGGGTGCGCCCGTTGTGGCGAGGCGGCGACGCAACCGGCCGACCATGCCACGGAGGGAGAGCGGATGGGCGCCGTCGTCGGCGTCGTCGACGGCCAGGTCGGCTGCGAGGCGCAGGAACGGGGAGGGCTGCTCGTCGTCGTTCGCCGTGGCCGTGAGGATCACCTGGCCGCGGGCGCGCGAGACCGCCAGCGCGAACATCCGGAGCTCGTCGCCGAGCACCTCCGCCCGCTCGTCCTCGGTCTCGGTGGTGCGGCCCTCCACCGCGTCCGCGAGCTCCTGCGGGTGCAGCAGCGAACCACGCAGGCGCAGGTTGGGCCAGACGCTCTCCTGGAGCCCGGCGACGACGACGACCTCGAACTCGCGCCCGATGGTGGCGCTCGGGGTGCAGACCAGCACGGCATCGCCGGCCGTGCGGGCGGCCAGGGTGTCCTCCGGGACCTCCGCGCCGAGGAGTTCGACGACGAAGTCGGAGGCCGGACGCTCCGGGTAGCGCTCGACGAAGCGGCGGGCGGCGGTGAACAGCGCGACGACGCCGTCGAGGTGCCGGTTCGCCTCGTCGGCGACGATGCCCGTGCGCTCCGAGTGCTCCAGCCAGCGGGCGGCGAGGCCGCTGCGCTCCCAGACGTGCCAGAGCAGCTCCTCGATCGAGGCGCCGTTCTCGGCCTTCTCGCGGCCGGATCGCAGCGTCTCGGCCAGGCGTGCCGCCCGGCGGGCCGGGCTCGCGTCGATGGTGGCCAGGTGCGCGGGATGCTGCAGCGCCTCCACGAGCAGCTCATCGCCCGGGCGGTTGCCGTCGCCCGCGAGCTCCTCCTGGCGGAGGGCGAGGCGCAGCCGCCGCAGGCTGACGCTGTCGAGCCCGCCGAACGGCCCGAGAAGCAGTTCGGTGGCGACCACGGGCGTCAGCTCGATCGCGCCGAGTTGCACGCCGGCGATCGTGATCAGCTGGCGGGCGGCGAAATCGTCGCGCAGCGGACGCCCGGCGATGCTCGTCGTCGTCGGGACCTCCGCGACCGCGAGGGCACGCGAGAGGGCGGGCACATGGGCGCCCGAACGGACCACGACGGCCATCGCGCTCCAGGGGACGCCGTCGAGCAGGTGACGTTCGCGCAGCTTGCGCGCCAGCCGCGACGCCTCGGCGGGGGCAGACACCGCGACGAGCCGCACGATCTCGGGGCGGCGCTCGGCCGCATCCACATCGTCAGCATCCACCTGCGCCGCATCCGGCTGCTCCGGTTCCGGGCGCCCGGCCGCGGCCAGCCGCTGGACGCCGGCTGCGGCCGTGCCGATGCGTTCGGTCACCCGGGCGGTCAGCTCGCGCAGCGCGGGCGTCTGGCGGTGCGCCGTGGTCAGCACGAAGCGGGTCACCGGCACGCCGAGGCGACCCTCGAGCTGCCCCAGGGCCGTGGTCTGGGCCCCGCGGAAGGTGGTGGATGCGACATCCGGGTCGCCGAATGCGACGACCGCGACGCCGCGCGCCGCCAGCGCCCGCAGCAGCGCCAGCGTCGCGACCGTCGCCTCCTGCAGGTCGTCCACGAAGACGGCGCGCAGGCCGTCGAGCGAGCTGCCCTCGGCGATGACCGTGACCGCCGACGCGATGAGCTCGGCCGAATCGACGAAGCCGCCGCGGTAGCTGTCGACCACGAGCTGGTACTCGGCGATGAAGCGGGCGGCGGCGCGCCACTCGTCGTGGCCGGTGATCGCGCCGAGCTCGGACAGCCGGGAGGGGGTGACGCCGCGCTCGGCGCAGCGCGCCATCAGCTCGCGCAGCTCGGTACGGAATCCGCGCAGCGTCCGCACCTCCTCGACGAGCGGCTCCGGCCAGACCGGACCGGTTCCGTCCTCCAGGTGGCCGCTGATCAGCTCGGCGATGATCTGATCCTGCTCGCCTCCGGTGAGGAGGCGCGGGGGCTCTGCTCCGATGCGTCGCGCCCGCTCGCCGACGAGCTGGAACGCGAGCGATGTCGCCGTGCGCGCCAGAGGCCCCTGCGTGGGAACGCCGAGGCGCAGGGCGATGCGGTCGCGGAGCGCCGTCGCCGCGGTGCGCGAGGCGCTCAGCGCCAGCACCTCGTCCGGCCGGTAGCCGCGGTCGAGCACGCGCTCGGCCAGGGCCTCCACCAGCGTCGTGGTCTTGCCCGTGCCGGGCGCTCCGAGCACGGCGGCGGAGGCGCCGTCCGGCAGCAGGAGCACCTCCGACTGCGAGCCGTCGAGCGCCGGGCCGCCCGCTGCGGGAGGGGATGCGAGGGTGCCGGCGGCGTGCATCCGGAAGCCTCGAGCGATCATGTCCTTCACGGTATCGGCGTCCGCCGACAGAGAACGCGAGCGGGGGCCGCGAGCCGTGTGCCGTAGTCTGAACTCACACCCGCCGGTCAGACTCGAAAGGCACCTCAGTGGAGATCCGCATCGGAATCGTCAACGCCCCCCGCGAGCTCAACTTCGAGTCGTCGCAGTCGGCCGAAGAGCTCGCCGGGCAGGTGCAGACCGCACTCGCCAGCGGCACCGGTGTCCTGCAGCTGACCGACGACAAGGGCCGGCTCTACGTCGTCCCGACCGCCGGCATCGCGTACGTCGAGATCGGCACCGAGGAGTCGCGCCGCATCGGCTTCGTCGGCTAGCCTCCCACTCGTGGAACTGCTCTTCGTCGTCCTCGGCGGGGCCATCATCGGCCTAGCCGGACGCTATCTGCTGCCGAACCGTCACACGCACGGCTCCGTGCTCATCCCGGCCATCGGCGTCGTCTCGTCGGCCGTGCTCTGGGTGGCGCTCACCTGGGCCGGCCTGAAGTGGGACGGCGGCTGGATCTGGTGGATCACGCTCCTCGGCACCGCGCTCATCGTCGCGGTCGCCGACCTGCTGATCGGCCGCGTCCGCTCCACGAACGACGACCGCATGCTGCACGCGCTGGCCAAGGGCGCCGTCGCGCGCTGAGCGCACATTCCTGCCGAATGTGCGTTATCGCCCACGCTGAGCGCACATTCGGCACGAATGTCGCGGGCTAGGCGGTCAGCCCGAGCGCGTCCATCCGGCGCGTGTGCGCCGCGATCAGCTCCGTGAAGATCGGCTCGATGCGCGCATCGTCGGCGATCCGATTGCCCGAGAGGTGGAGCGCGGAGCGCGCGACGAGCAGCGTGTCGCCGACCAGCCTCCTGCCCCACATCGCGAGCCGTGACGCGAGGAGCGGATCGCCCGCGATCTGCGCGCGCAGCACCTCCAGCACGCCTTCCTGACCGGACTCCGAGCCGAGCAGGTGCGCGAGGCGCGGTCCGACGTCGCCAGGAAGGCCGGCGGCGAGGCGGATGAAGAAGTCGTCGAGCAGGCCGCCCGTCACCAGGGCGGAGAGCAGCGTCTCGCGCCAGTCCGCGCCGACGATGAGCGCGCTGAAGCCCTCGATCTCATCCGCGAACGGCTTCATGGCGTCGGCCGGGTCGTCCCCGCGGCGCCGGATCTCGGCCACGATCCCCTGATGCTTCGACAGGGCGTGACCGGCGGCCGCCGAGATGAGGCCCTTCGCGTGCAGGTCCTCCGCCTCGGCCGCGACGCGCGACAGCGTCTCGAACTGCTCCAGCTGGAGGTACGCGGACTGGCCGAGATACGGCAGCAGATCCGGCATCACCTCGTGCAGGTCCACGCGGACGGTCGGGATCGTGCGCGCCCGCGGAGTCAGGCGCGGGAGCTCGACGGAAGGCCGTCGCCGGGTGAACCAAGTCGACACGCTCAGCAGTGTATCGGGACCGTCCAGTAGGCTGGAGACGCCGTCGGCGCAGGATCGACGGCCCTACGCCTGCGACAGAGAAACAGGGCGTGGACACTCCAATCGAATCGACAGGCAATTCACCAGTGACTTTCTCAGAACTCAACATCGACCAGGACATGGTGGATCAGCTCGCCGCCAAGGGCATCATCGAGCCGTTCCCCATCCAGACGCAGACCATCCCTCTCGCGCTCACCGGCCAGGACATCATCGGCCAGGCGAAGACGGGAACCGGCAAGACCCTCGGCTTCGGCCTCCCCCTGATCCAGCGCCTCGGCCCGAACCCCGAGCCCGGCGTGAAGGCACTCGTCGTCGTGCCCACCCGCGAGCTGGCCATCCAGGTCTACGAAGACCTCGAGACGGCCGCCGCCGGACGCCCGACCTCCATCGCCAGCATCTACGGCGGCAAGGCCTACGAAGGCCAGATCGCCCAGCTGAAGGGCGGCGCGCAGATCGTCGTCGGCACCCCTGGGCGCCTCCTCGACCTCGCCGGTCAGCGCCTGCTGAACCTCGGCAGCGTCCAGGAGATGGTGCTCGACGAGGCCGACAAGATGCTCGACCTCGGCTTCCTCGCCGACATCGAGAAGCTGTTCGCGCAGACGCCGGCCACGCGCCACACCATGCTCTTCTCGGCGACCATGCCGGGCCCGATCGTCGCGCTGGCGCGCCGGTTCATGACCCGACCGGTCCACATCCGCGCGACCGACCCCGACGAGGGCCAGATCCAGGCGAACATCAAGCACCTGATCTACCGGGCGCACTCGCTCGACAAGGACGAGGTCATCGCCCGCATCCTGCAGGCCGAGGGCCGCGGCAAGACCGTGATCTTCACCCGCACCAAGCGAGCGGCCGCCAAGCTGGTCGAGGAGCTCAACGACCGCGGCTTCAACGCCGCCGCCGTGCACGGCGACCTCAACCAGGAGCAGCGCGAGCGCGCCATGGCCGCGTTCAAGGCGGGTAAGAAGGACATCCTCATCGCCACCGACGTCGCCGCTCGCGGCATCGACGTGGACGACGTGACGCACGTCATCAACCACACCATCCCGGACGACGAGAAGACCTACCTGCACCGCGCCGGCCGCACCGGCCGCGCGGGCAAGACCGGCATCGCCGTGACGTTCGTCGACTGGGAGGACCTGCACAAGTGGGCCCTCATCAACAAGGCGCTCGAGTTCGGTCAGCCGGAGCCGACGGAGACCTACTCGTCGTCGCCGCACCTCTACACCGACCTCGACATCCCGCAGGGCGTCAAGGGCCGGCTCAAGCCCACCCCGGCCGTCAAGGCGACCGAGTCGCCGCGCGGCGGCCACACCGACTCCACCGGCCCGGAGAGCGGGGAGCGTTCGAGCAGCAGCCGCCGTCGCCGCACGCGCGGCTCCGGTCAGGGCGCATCGCAGGGCTCGACGGCTCCTGAGGGATCCGCGTCGGAGGGCGGCGAGGCCAAGGTCCCGGCCGCCGGCACGCACGACGGCGGCGGATCGCAGCACCGCGACGGCAACAGCGCTCCGCGTCGTCGCCGTCGTCGCTCGCGCGGCGGCTCCGCCACCACCCCCGCCAGCTGACCCACCTCCCACGCGAACAGCTCCTGAGTTTTTCGCCCGATTCGTCAGGATCGGAGCGAAAAACTCAGGAGCTGTTTGCGTGGGACGGAGGACGCGCTCAGTACCAGTTGGGGTCGTGGCTCATCTCGAAGGTCCACGCGGCGCATGGCGAGCCGTAGGCGCGGTTGATGTAGTCGAGGCCCCAGTTGACCTGCGTGTTCTGGTTGGTCAGCCAGTCCGGGCCGGCCGACGCCATCTTGCTGGCGGGCCAGGCCTGCGGGATGCCGTACGCGCCACTCGACGTGTTGTAGGCGTCCGCCCGCCAGTCGGACTCATGGTTCCACAGCTTGATCAGGCAGCTCATCTGCTCGCCGCCCCAGCCGAAGGCCGGGAGGCGGCTCGCCGCGTACGCCTGGGCGCCCGCCGGGTCGACCACCATGCCGGGAGGCGGGGCGAACCCGTCGGACCCGCCGCCCGGGTTGGCGGCGGCCGCGGCAGCCGCGGCCGCCGCCTGCCCCTCGGCGTACGACTTCTCGACAGACGCCTCGGTGTTCTTCAGGGTCGCCAGCTGGGCGTACAGCGTGTCGGCGTGCTTCTTCTGGTCGGCGAGCTGGGCGTCGGCCGCCTGCTTCGCCGCGGTCGCGACGTCGAGGGCCTTCTTCGCATCCACCGCGAGCTGGTCGCGCACCTTCTGGGCGCTGGTCGCCTGCTCGCTGAGCGACGCGGCGAGGTTCTTCTGGGCGTTCGCCCTGGCGTACAGCGAGCTTGCCTGGTCGGCGAGCTTCGACACCGCGCCGAGCTGGTACAGCAGGGAGTCGGAGCGCGTCGCGTTCGGGCTGAGGAACAACCGGAGCGACACGGATGAGGTGCCCGCGCGGGTGAGCTGCTCGGCGAGCTTGCCGCTCTGTGCCTTGAGCGCATCCGCCTGGGCCGATGCCTCTTGCGCCTTCTCGGCCAGACCCTGCGCCTTGGCGGTCGCGGTCTGCAGGGCGGCCTCGGCGGTTCCGTACTCCCCCAGCCGCTTGACGGCGAGGTCGCCCGCTGCGTTCGCGGCGGTCTGCAGACCCGTCAGCAGACCGTTGATCCGGTCGACCTCGGCCTGGGCCGCGCTCGCGTTGTTCTTCGCGGCCTGCACGTCGTCCCACGACGGGTAGCTGTCGGCGTTCGCGGGCGTGACGCCCGCAACGACGACGAGGACGGCCGTCAGGGCGGCAGCGGCCGCCGATCCTCGCCAGAACCGTCTCACTCGCGCACCTCGCATCCTTCTCGCCCCGACGTCATGTCCGGGGTCCAGGCTACGTGCTGGTGGTCACGGAGCGTAGAAGGGCGCCGCGCCTGTCGCTTCTTCGATCATCGCGTCGACCACGGCCGGATCGGTGGTGTTCTCCCCCAGCCGGTTGGGCTTGCCCGCGCCGTGGTAGTCGCTCGATCCGGTGATGCGGAGGCCGTATCGGGCCGCGAGCTCCCGCAGCCGCTCGACACCGTCCGCCGTGTTCTCGCGGTGGTCGAGCTCCAGTCCGAAGAGCCCGGCGTCGACCAGGCGCCGCAGCCGGTCCTCCGGGATCACGCGGCCCCGGCCGCCGGTCGCGGGATGCGCCAGCACCGGCAGACCGCCCGCCCCGCGGATGAGGCGGACGCCGGTCAGCGGCTCCGGGGCGTAGTGCGGCTGGAAGTAGCCGCTCCGCCAGTGCAGGATCCCGGCGAACGCGGCGCTGCGGTCCGAGGCGAGCCCGCGCGCGACGAGCGCGTCAGCGATGTGCGGGCGCCCGACGGTCGCGCCCTCCGTCGCCTGCGCGAGGACGTCGTCCCACGTGATGTCGTAATCCTCGGAGATGCGCCGCACCATGTCCTCGGCTCGCCGCATCCGGCCGTCGCGGATGCGGCGGGTCTCGGCGACGAGCGCTTCGTTCGTCGGATCGAAGAGGTAGCCGAGCATGTGGACGCTGGCGAACTCGATGCGGGTCGACAGCTCCATCCCCGGGATGACCGTGATGCCGACGCGTGCGGCCTCGGCTGCGGCGTCCGCCCACCCGGCCGTGGAGTCGTGATCGGTGAGCGCGACGGTGCCCAGCCCTGCGTCGGCAGCGGCGCGGATGAGCTCGGCCGGGGTCTCCGTCCCGTCGGACACGCTGGAGTGCGTGTGCAGGTCGACGGGACCTCGGAACCGCCGCGCATCAGCCATGGTGACCATCCTAGGAGGGCGCTGACCGGCCGGGCGCATGGCGGCCAGCGGGTGGAAGAATGGACGCCATGTCCTCCCAGCCGACCACGCCAGCCACCGCAGACGCCGACATCGCGACCGACACCGCGACCGACACCGTCGACGACCCGACCGCCGCAGCGGTCGCCACGACGACCGAGACGGCTGCCGCCGCCGAGTCCGATGAGGCTCCGCGCGCGACGCAGAACCGCTCGACGACCCCCGGTTCCGATGCTTTCCGCGAGTACATCGGCTCGGGATGGGCCGAGCGTCCGGAGGTCGTGCCCGAGCCGCGCCGCCAGGCGCAGTATGCGGCGGCCCGTCGTGCGCGCGTGTCCGAGCTGTTCCCCGGGAAGCGCCTCATCATCCCGGCCGGGCGCCTCGCGCAGCGCTCCAACGACACCGACTACCCGTTCCGCGCGCACTCGGCGTTCGCGTACCTGACGGGCTGGGGTTCGGACTCCGAGCCGGGCAGCGTCCTGGTGCTGGAGCCGACGGCGTCCGGACACGAGGCGACCCTGTACTTCCGCGAGCGGGCGGGACGCGACTCCGACGAGTTCTACGCGAACCCCGAGATCGGCGAGTTCTGGATCGGTCCCCGTCCGTCGCTCGCGCAGGTCGCCGGCGACCTCGCGCTGGCCACCCGCGGCATCGCCGAGGTGCGCTCGGTGCTCGACGCGGTGGACGGCGACACCGTCGTGCTGCGCGAGGCCGACCGCGGCATCACGGACGACGTGGATGCGGCGCGCCTGCTGCTGGGAGACGGTTCCGACGGCGACGGCGACGGCACCGATGTCGACCCGGAGGACCACGATGAGGATGACCGGCTGGCCCGCGAGCTCTCCGAGCTGCGCCTCGTCAAGGACGAGTACGAGATCGCCGAACTGCGCGCCGCGGTCGCGGCGACCGCCCGCGGCTTCGACGACGTGATCGCCGACCTGCCGCGCATCACCGCGCACCCGCGCGGCGAGCGGCTCGTCGAGGGCGTCTTCTACGGCCGCGCCCGCGCCGACGGCAACGCGGTCGGCTACGACACGATCGCGGCGAGCGGACCGCACGCGTGCATCCTGCACTGGACGCGCAACGACGGCCCCGTGGTGCCGGGCGACCTCATCCTGCTGGATGCGGGCGTCGAGCTGGACAGCTACTACACCGCCGACATCACCCGCACCTTCCCCATCGACGGCACCTTCACCGAGACGCAGCGCCTGATCTACGAGGCGGTGCGGGAGGCGGCGGACGCGGCGTTCGCGATCGTGCGGCCCGGCATCCGGTTCCGCGAGATCCATGCGACCGCCATGGCGGTCATCGCTCGGCGCACCGCCGAATGGGGGCTGCTCCCGGTCAGCGCCGAGGAGGCCCTGGAGGTCGAGAACCAGCAGCATCGCCGCTACATGGTGCACGGGACGAGCCACCACCTCGGGCTCGACGTGCACGACTGCGCGCAGGCGCGCCGGGAACTCTACCTCGACGGCGTGCTCCAGCCCGGAATGGTGTTCACGATCGAGCCCGGGCTCTACTTCCAGCCGGACGACCTGACCGTCCCCGAGAGCTTCCGCGGCATCGGCGTGCGCATCGAGGACAACATCCTGGTCACCGAGGACGGCGCCGAGAACCTCTCCGCCGACATCCCGCGCACCGCGGACGATGTGGAGGCGTGGGTGCGGCGGCTCTCGCAGCGCTGAGTTCGTCCGATGCGGCACCAGCGCAACTTTGCATTGCACGAAAGTTACTGCAACGTCTAGGCTAGCAACGCCACCTAGCACTGCGCATGATGCAGTTCGAGCTTTGAAAGACCAATGACCACGACACCCATCACTCGCAAGAACGTCGTCGCAGTGCGCCTCGATGACGAGGAGCTGGTCCGTTGGAAGACAGCGGCGTACAACGACGGTCGCAGCCAGGTGGGACAGTGGGTTCGCGAATCGATCGAGGAAAGCCTTGGCATGCGAGCACCGGTCACTACTCGATCTTCCAAACTGATCGGAGTGCTCCGACTTCAGAATCAGGCGCTGAGCCTAATCGCGCATCATCTGGAGCACATACTGAAGACGGGCGCGATCAGCGACGAAGTCCTCCAAAGAATCGAGAGAGCGGTGTTCGAGGCGAAGCAGATCAGAACAGAGGACGACGAGTGAAGACCCCCACGCGCATCCTATTGAGGCGGAGCCTGTTTCTACTTTTCGCTGCGGTGTCAGTCAGCCTTGCCGCCGTGGCGGTTGCCCGCGTCTTCGCCGAGGGGGTATTCAACCACGACGCGCTTGTTCTGTTGATGTTCGCTGCGATTGCGGCGGTGCTGGCATGGGCTAGCGGGCAGATCCTGGCGGCGCCAGAGGGTGGGCACGACGAGACGCGCCCACCCTCTAACCGCTAGAAGCTTCCGCCTCCGGGCCGATCGCGGCTCGACTTCTTAGCTGGAATCCAGCCATTCAGGCAAGCAACATAGTTGGTGTAGCGGATGCCTTTTCGCAGGAGACTCCCGGACGCAAAGCCCGAGTATCCAGCGCAATCAGCGGCAGCCCTTGCCTTGATGTGGATAGCGCCCGCGCTGTGTGCGGGCGCAGCATTCGCTGCGGTCGCTCCCCCCAGAACTAGGCCGACTGCCAGTCCTCCTGCGGTTAGAACCCGTGCAAGCTTGTTCATGTGAACCATCCTTAATTGGCGTCAAATATGCCAATTTCGGACCCTAACCAACGTTGACTATCTCGTATCGCGCGCCTGACTGCTGCGAGCTGTGACGAGCGAATACGTGCTCGACAATTTCCCGTCGTTTGGCGGGATTCGCGGCATTGCGGCACTTTGGTTGCGGCCAACCTGCGGCCAGGCTGCTCGCCCCACGCAAGGTTCAAACCTCAGGGGCGCAGGCGATCCCTAGGCCCACGTCTCTTGGTGAGAAACCCCTCAACCGGGACAAACGTGGAGGCGGGTGCGGTGCCTCTGGCAGGGCGAACGCGCACTGAAATGCGGAACGGAGCCGCCCTGAGGCGGCGCCGTCCGGCCTATCGGGGCCTTTCGTCAGGCCGAGGGTGCGGGCGGACGCTCGTCGCCCGGCTGGGGAGCGACCGGCGGTGCCGACGCGGGAGGCGCGGGCGGCGGGTCGGACGGGTGCTGCGGCTGTGCGGGCGGCGTCCATCCCGGGGCCGCGGCCGGCTCCTCGGCTCCCCCGCTCGCGAGCAGGTTGCGTGCGCGGTTGCCGAGGTCGGAGTCGACGAGCACCGAGTAGCTGGTCGCGATCACCTGCTGGACGGATGTGAAGTCGCGCCTGCGCCGGTTGATCGCGTAGGAGACGATGCCCCACAGCATCCCGAATCCCGCACCGAGGAGCAGCGCGGCGAGCACGAACGCGAGGCTGACCGACGGCGAGAAGATGATGAGCAGCAGGCCGAAGAAGATGCCGAGCCACGCACCGGACGCCGCACCCGCCAGTGCGACGCGGCCCCAGGTGAGCTTGCCGGTGACGCGCTCGACGCTCTTCAGGTCGCTGCCGACGATCGAGACCTTGTCGACGGGGAAGTCGGCGCGCGCCAGCACGTCGACCGCCTCCTGCGCCTCGGGATAGCTCTCGAAGGTGGCGACCACTTCGCCTCGCGGCAGGGTCGGGAAGAGGATTCGGTTGCGCCCGTTGTTCAGCCCAGGTGTGCTCATCCACCCATTGTTCCATCCAGTCTTGGCGAGGGCACGGAAACAGCCTTCGTTCACCTGCGAGGGCTAGGTTAACAGGGTGAGTTCGCCCAGAGTCTTCGTCGCCCGCCTGGCCGGGACGACCGTGTTCGATCCCGTCGGAGACCGGGTCGGCAAGGTCAGGGACGTCCTGGTCGTGTACCGCAAGAACGACCCTCCCCGCGTCGTCGGGTTGATCGTCGAGATCCCCGGGAAGCGCCGCGTGTTCCTGTCCATCGGGCGGGTCACCAGCATCGGCAGCGGGCAGATCATCACCAACGGCATCATCAACATGCGCCGCTTCGAGCAGCGCGGCGGCGAGGTGCGCGTGATCGCCGAGCTCCTCGGCCGCCGGGTCGTGTTCACCGACGGCGGCGGCGAGGCCACCATCGAGGACGTCGCGATCGAGGAGACAGAGACCGGCGACTGGGCGGTCAGCCAGCTGTTCGTCCGCAAGCCCAAGGCGGGCGGCTCCCCCTTCGCCAAGGGCGCGACGACGTTCGTGACCTGGAACGAGGTGCGCGAGAAGCAGAAACTCGGCGAGGCGCAGTCTGCCGAGCAGCTCATCGCCACCTACTCGGAGCTGAAGCCTGCCGACCTCGCGAACACCCTCCTCGACCTCCCTCAGCAGCGGATGCTGGAGGTCGCGGAGGAGTTGCCGGACGACCGTCTCGCCGACGTGCTGGAGGAGATGCCGGAGAGCGAGCAGGTGCAGATCCTCGCCCAGCTCAACGACGACCGCGCCGCGGACGTGCTCGACCAGATGGAGCCGGACGACGCAGCCGACCTCATCGCCCAGCTCTCCGACGAGCGCGGCGAGCACCTGCTGGAGCTCATGGAGCCGGAGGAGGCGGACGACGTCCGCATGCTCCTCAGCTACAACCCGGACACCGCGGGCGGTCTGATGACGACCGAGCCGATCATCGTCTCGGCCGACGCGACGGTCGCGGAGGGCCTCGCCCTGATCCGCCGTCACGAGCTCGCGCCCGCGCTCGGCGCCGCGGTGTGCGTGACCCTGCCGCCGTACGAGCCGCCGACGGGCCGATTCCTGGGCGTCGTGCACTTCCAGCGGATGCTGCGCTATCCCCCGCACGTGCGCCTCGGCACCCTGCTCGACCCGAGCCTGGAGCCGGTCACCGCCGACACCTCCGCAGCGGAGGTGTCGCGCATCCTCGCCTCGTACAACCTCGTCTCGGTCCCCGTGGTCGACGACAAGCATCGTCTCGTCGGGGTGGTGACCATCGACGACATCCTCGACTATCTGCTCCCCGACGACTGGCGAAGTCAAGACGAGGACGAGCCCGTGAAACGCACGGCGCCGTCCGACCAGACCGGAAGCATCCGCATCGTGAACGGAAGGAGGGGCGGAAGTGGCAGGAGGTAGGCAGGACGCGGGGCTCGACGCCCCGAAGGGACTCCGGACGCCGGTGCTGCGGCGCAGCCCGCTGGAGTCGCGCGACCGGTTCGGCCGGTTCACCGAGTGGATCGCGCGGGCGATGGGAACGCCGTGGTTCATCCTGGGTCTGACCGTCTTCGTCCTCGCGTGGATGGCGTGGAACACGCTCGCCCCGAACGCGTGGCGGTTCGACTCCGCGGCCCTCGGGTTCATCGCGCTGACGCTCGTGCTCTCGCTGCAAGCATCGTATGCCGCTCCCCTGATCCTGCTCGCGCAGAACCGTCAGGACGACCGCGACCGCGTGCAGATCGAGCAGGACCGGCAGCGTGCGGAGCGCAACCTCGCCGACACCGAGTACCTGGCGCGCGAGGTCGTCGCCCTGCGGCTCGCGGTGAAGGACATGGCGACAAAGGACTTCATCCGCGCCGAGCTCCGCTCGCTGCTCGAGGACCTCGAGAGGGGCGACGCGGGCGAGGGCGAGCAGGCCCGTGCCTGAGCCGGACAGCGCGGGAGCCGATCTCGCCGTCGCCGTCCGGAGCGCGCTCGGGGCGGTGCTCGACCCTGAGATCCGCAAGCCGATCACCGAGCTCGACATGGTGGGCGGCGTGGAGGTGGATGCGCAGGGCCGTGCCGAGGTCGGCATCAAGCTGACCATCGTCGGCTGCCCGGCGGCCGACGCGATCGAACGCGATGTGCGCGCGGCGACCGCCGCCGTCCCCGGTGTGACCGAGGTCGCCGTCGACGTCTCCGTGATGACCCCCGCCGAGCGGCGAGCTCTGACCGACCGCCTGCGGGCGGGCCGACCGGCGCGCGGTCAGCAGTTCGGCCCGGAGTCCCTGACCCGCGTCTACGCCGTCACGAGCGGCAAGGGCGGAGTCGGCAAGTCGACGGTCACGGCCAACCTCGCGGTCGCCCTGGCGGAGCGCGGGTTACGGGTCGGGATCGTGGATGCGGACGTGCACGGCTTCTCCATCCCCGGAATCCTGGGCCTGACCGACGAGAACGGCGTCGCGCCGCGGCCGACGCGCGTGGATGACATGATCCTTCCGCCGGTCGCCTACGGCGTGAAGGTCGTCTCGATCGGGATGTTCGTCGATTCGGCCTCCGCGGCCGTCGCGTGGCGCGGGCCGATGCTGCATCGCACCATCCAGCAGTTCCTGTCGGACGTGTACTTCGGCGACCTCGACCTGCTGCTGCTCGACCTCCCGCCGGGCACCGGGGACGTCGCGATCTCGGTCGGCCAGCTGCTCCCGGGCGCGGAGGTCCTCGTGGTGACGACACCGCAGCCGGCCGCGGCCGACGTGGCCGAGCGCAGCGGCGTCGTCGCGCGTCAGACCGGTCAGCGGGTCATCGGCGTCATCGAGAACATGGCGGGGCTCGTGCAGCCGGACGGCAGCGTGCTCGACCTGTTCGGCTCCGGCGGCGGCGCGGAGGTCGCGCGACGGCTGTCGGCCGGACAGGAGGAGGAGGTGCCGCTGCTCGCCAGCGTGCCCCTCAGCATCCCGCTGCGGGCCGGCGGCGACACCGGAGCGCCGATCGTGGTGACCGACCCCGCGGACCCTGCCGCCGCTGCGATCCGCGCCGTCGCCGACCGCCTGGCGACCCGCTCGCGTGGCCTCGCCGGCCGCAAGCTCGGTCTCTCCGTCCGCTGACCCCGAACCCCCCGCCGTCGAGTCCGCATATTTTGCACGCTCAACGCCCCCTCAGCGTGCAAAGTTTGCGGACTCGACGGTGGGACGGAGGCGGGAGGCGGGAGCGGGTCAGGTGTCGGGGGGCTCTACGGCGCGGGCGAGCAGCTCGGTGAGGAGGCGTTCGGTGACGGGGCGCGGCAACGCCGAGACGAGCGCGAGCAGCGGCGCCTGATCGTCGGGGAGGCCGGGGGTCGCGCCTCCCGCGAGGCCGATCGAGCCCAGGATGTGGGCGGCCGTCGCCGAGTCGAGTTCGACGTCGCCCGCCGCGAGTCCCGCCAGCAGGTCCCCGGGCAGGGCGGCGAGCACCGCATCCCCGTCGACCGGGGGCACGCCGCGTGCCTCGTCGGCGGCACCGCGCAGGGCCGCCTCCAATTCGTCGATCCGCGCCTCCGTCACCGGCGTGATCGTGAGGTGGGTGGTGTGCGGGAGGCGCGTGCCGTCCGGCTGCACCAGCCCCGGCTGCAGCTGCAGCACCCAGCCGCGGCGCCGCACCCGGTCGGCCCAGTGGTGCGGGTCGACGCGGCGCTCCGGCGGCACCGCGTCGTCGGTCGTGACGGCGAGCAGCGGACCGGTCGGGTCGCCGAGCACGCGCAGCCCCTCGATGTCGCCGACGATGTCCTGCAGCCCGCGGGTGGCACGACGGCACGACTCGGCGAGGCCGGCGAAACCGCGGGCTCCGAGCGCCTGGATGATCGCCCAGGATGCCGCGAGCGACCCGGCCGACTTCGACCCGAGCAGGGTGGAGTTGACGACCGGATACCCCGGCCAGCCTGTCGTCGCGACGTACTGGCGCCGCTGACGGTCGCGCCCGCGCTGCAGCAGGACGCTGGCTCCCTTCGGCGCGTAGCCGTACTTGTGGAGGTCGGCCGAGACGCTCGTCACGCCGGGCACCCGGAAGTCCCACGCCGGCAGCGCCGATCCGTCCGCCGCCCGCCAGAACGGCAGGATCCACCCGCCGATGCAGGCATCCACATGGCAGGCCACCCCGGCGTCGTCGCACGCGGCGGCCACCTCCTCGATCGGGTCGAGTGTCGCGTACGGGTACGAGGGCGCCGAGACGACGACAAGCGCAACGTCCGGACCGATGCGCTCGATCAGACGGGATGCGTCGAGCCGCCCGGTCCGCGCGTCCACCGGCACGAGGTCCAGCGTCAGGTCGAACAGTGCCGCCGCCTTCTGGAACGCCGCGTGCACGGTCACCGGCGCGAGCAGCCGGGGCGTCCCCGTGCCGCCCGCGGCGCGCCAGACGTCGCGCGCGGTCTTCACGGCGAGCAGACACGACTCCGTCCCTCCCGAGGTCACCGAGCCGACCACGTCGTCCCCGCCGTGCAGCAGCTCGCGCGCGAACCCGACGACTTCGCGCTCCATCACCGCGACGGACGTGAACGTCGTCGGATCCAGGCCGTTCACCGGCTGCACCAGCCGCATGGCCTCGGCCGCGAGCTCGTCGATCTCGGGCATCCCCGAGTCGTACACGTAGCTCAGCACCCGGCCGCCGTGCGTCGGGGCGTCCGCCTCGCGCAAGGCGGCGAGGCGCCCGAGGATGGCCGCTGCGTCAAACGACGACATCGATGTCTCCCTTTCGGAGCCGGTAGCGCGCCAGCGGCACCAGGCTGATCGCGATGATGATCGCCGGCACGAGGCTGAAGCTCAGGGCGATCCCGGCGACGGCGCTGGCCGGCTGAGACGCGCCCGCCTCCGCCACGGCCGCACTGCGCGAGACGTAGCCGCTCACCGCGAGCACGATGCTCAGCACGGTCGCGCCGAGCGCCATGCCCGTCGTCTCCCCCGCCGTCCACATACCGCCGAAGGTCCCCGCCCGGCCCTCGCCGTTGCGCCGCGCGTCGTGCGAGATGACGTCGGGCAGCATGGCCATCGGCAGGGACTGCATGCCCGCGTACCCGGCTCCCGCCAGGGCGACGGGTGCGTAGACCCACGCGCCGGGCGCCCACAACAGCGCGACCATGGACAGGGCCGCCAGCCCGAACAGGACGCTCGCGATCACGAAGCCGCGCTCCTTGCCGATGCGGCGCGCGATGACGCCCCACAGCGGCGTCACGATGAGCGCGGGGCCGATGAGCGCGACGAACAGGAACGTGACGGCGTCCTCCGAGTGGAGCACCCACGTGGCGACGTAGTTGGCCCCGGCGAGCATCAGGCCGGTGGCCAGTCCCTGCAGCAGGAACGTCAGCAGCAGGGCGCGGAACGGCTGGCTGTCGCGCAGCACGCGCACCCCGGCCGCGTAGTTCGAGCGCACGGTCGCGACGATGCTCTCTCGTCTCGGCGGCTCGGCAGCGGGCAGTCCGCGCGGCGCGACGAACGCCGAGACGAGCATCCCGGCGCCGATCGTCACACCGGCGACCAGCGCCATCAGGAAGTACCCCGCGAAGGCGTTGCCCTCGCCGAGCGACCGCAGCGCCGGCCCGCCGGCCCCGAACAGCAGGATGGCGAAGGTCAGAACCACCACGCGCCAGGTCAGCAGGCGCGTCCTCTGGTCGTATCCGGATGCGAGCTCGGCCGGCAGCGCGATGTACGGCACCTGGAACAGGCTGAACGCCGTCGCCGTCAGCACGAAGGCGAGCAGCACCCAGACGGCGGCGGCCGCTGCCGGCGTCCCGGGCGGGACGGCGAACGTGAGCAGGAAGAACACCGGCAGCGCGAGCGCGCCCAGCAGCATCATCGGCCGGCGGGAGCCGCGCACGGCGAGCATCCGGTCGCTGCGGGCGCCGATCACCGGGTCGATCACCACATCCCACACCTTGGCCACCGTCACGACCACGCCCGCGACGATCGCGGCGACACCCAGCGAGTCGGTGAGGTAATAGACGAGCACCAGCCCGGGAAGGGTCGCGAAGCCGCCCGTGCCGAGCGACCCGACGGCGTACCGCGCGACGGTCGCCCTGCTCAGCGACTGCTCCGTTGCGATCATGTCCGCAGCGTAGTGGATGCGCGACCGCGCAGCCCGCCGCGCCGCGTCAGGTGGACTCGGTGTCGTACGGCGGGATCGCCCCGGCCGTCAGCGGCAGCTTCCGCTGCGCGTACGCGGACTGCGTCACCGGCTTGATCGCGCCGGCGGCCTCCGGGCCGTCCTCGAGCAGTGCTTCGCGGATGATGCGGCGCGGATCGTACTGGCGGGGGTCGAGCTTCTTCCAGTCGACCTCGTCGAACTCGGGGCCCATCTCATCCCGCATCCGGTCCTTCGCGCCGTTGGCGAAGTCGCGCAACGACCGCACCAGCTGACCGAGCTTCGCGGCGTACGCGGGCAGGCGCTCCGGGCCGATGACGAACGCGGCGATCACCGCCACGATCAGCAGCTTGTCGAAGGTCAGCCCGAACACGTTTCCAGGGTATCGCGGCGATGCCTGCACGGATGCCGCATGAGCCCGCCGTATCCTGTGAAGAGGCCCGCGCCCGAGGCCGATCGACGGGAGTGCAGTGTCAGACAAGGACTCGAACTGGAGATTCGCCGACGACATCGTCGTCGAGAGCGATGTGATCGCCCGGGCACGGCAGCAGTCGCTCGAACTGGGCATCGACCCCATCTCGCCCGCGACCGGCGCCCAGGCGGCCGTCGTCGTGGCGGCGACGCGCGCTGAGAACGTCGTGGAGATCGGAACCGGCGTCGGTGTCTCGGGCCTGTGGCTCCTCACCGGCGGCACGGACGCACAGCTCACCTCCATCGACGTGGAGGTCGAGTACCAGCAGCACGCCCGCGCGTTCTTCACCGAGGCGGGGCTGCCGTCGAACCGCGTGCGGCTCATCCCGGGTCGTGCGCTCGAGGTGCTGCCGCGCATGAACGAGAACTCGTACGACATCGTCTTCATCGACGCCGACCCGCAGTCCGTCATCGAGTACGTCGAGCACGGGCTGCGCCTGGTGCGCCCGGGCGGAACGGTGCTCGTCGCCCGCGCGCTCTGGCGCGGACGTGTCGCCGACCCGGCGGCGCGTGACGAGGTCGCGACCGGCTTCCGCACGCTCATCACCGAGACGTCCGCGTCCGGCGCGGTCATCAGCGCCCTGTCGCCGGCCGGCGAGGGGCTGCTGCAGATCACCAAGCTCGCGCCGTAGGCGACCGGCCCACGGGCCAACAATGCGAGAAGGGCCCCGATCGATTCGATCGGGGCCCTTCTCGGTACAGCGTATGGTCAGGCGGAGGTCACGACGCTGGCAAGCGCGTCGTGGAGCTCTTTGGCTTCCGCGTCGTTGACGGAGACCACCAGTCGTCCCCCACCCTCGAGCGGCACACGCACGATGATGAGCCGTCCCTCCTTCACAGCCTCCATCGGCCCGTCCCCGGTCCTCGGCTTCATGGCCGCCATGCAGCTCCCCTTTCGTGGATGTCCTTCTATTATCCGACATCGTTGCCGACGTGCGGAAATCGGAGGGATCACGGAGGTGACCAGTCGTATCCGTTGATGAACCAGCAGACGGCGACCCAGCCCACTTGCAGGGCGATGAACAGGGCGACGATCGCCACGCGGTAGACGCGGCTCCGCGGCAGGGCGAGCGCGCCGAGCAGGGGGAACAGCGGCATCAGCAGCCGGAACGTGCTCGACTGCGGGAAGAACACGGCGAGCAGGTAGAGCGAGTACGCGGCCACCCAGAACCGCAGGTCGACGCCGAGCCTCCGCACTGCCGGGGAGAACAGCAGGATGCCGAACAGCGCCACGATGACGACCAGCGCGACCATGCCCACCCAGCCGGGGATGCCGAGCATCGCGCTCGCCCACCAGTCGGCCCCCTGGAACCAGGGCGTGAACGGCACCAGGTGCGTGTACCCGATGTACGCCGACCGCCAGGCCAGCTCCGTGTCGGTGTAGGCCGTGAGCGAGCCCGTCCCGATCGCGGCGATCGCCGGCCAGGCGAGTCCCGCGAGGCCGCTGAAGACGGCGAGCGAGACGCTGAGCACGCGCTCGCTCACCGGGAACGGGTCGTCGCGCCGCCGCATCCACCGGTATCCGACGTGCAGCACGAGGGCGAGGGCGAACGCGAGCCCCGACGGGCGCGTGAACGCCATCGCCAGGACGACAGGGAACAGCCAGGCGTATCGCCGCTCGACAAGCAGCAGCAGCGCGGTCACGAGCAACAGGACGTACAGCGACTCGGCGTACGCCACCTGGAACAGGGGCGAGACGGGCGCGACGCAGAACAGGACGACCGCGAACAGGCTGGTCGAGGCGCCCAGGCCCACGCGCCGCATCAGCTGATGGAACACCAGGGCCGCCCCGGCGCCCGCCGCGAACGACACCAGCACCGCGGCCATCGGCCAGGGAAGCCGGGTCAGGAACATGACCGCATCCACGAGCCCCGGGTAGCCGGGGAGGAACGCCCACGCGTTCTCGGCGACATGCACACCGTCGGTCGTCGGAAGGCCGGCGGGATAGCCGGAGCCGGCGACGATCTCGTACCAGCGCCCGTCCCACAGGTTCGCGAACGAGAAGTAGTCGGGCGACGCGCTCGTCCAGGCGTTCGCGCCCTCCGCGGCGGCGAAGCTCAGGAGGATCACGGTCGTGACCGCGCGCGCCCCCAGATAGATCAGGAGGACCCGCACCCACCACAGCGTCCACCACGGGCCGCGGGCGACCGCCCGGCCGCCCGCCGCATCCGGCAGCGCCGTGGAGTCAGCGCGCGCCGGCGCCGGTGAGCCAGGCACGCAGCCCCTCCTCGACCGCGACGATCTGCTCGACGTCGACGCGCTCGTCGTCGGCGTGCGCCTTCAGCGGGTCGCCGGGACCGTAATTGACCGCGGGGATGCCCATGGCGCTGAACCGGGCGACGTCCGTCCACCCGTACTTCGGCTTCGCCACACCGCCGACCGCGGCGACGAACTCCTGCGCGAGGGGCGCATCCAATCCCGGGCGGGCGCCGTCTGCACGGTCGACGACCGTGATCTCGTAGTCGCCGAACAGCTCGTGCATGTGCTCGATGGCCTCGTGCGACGAGCGCGACGGAGCGAAGCGGTAGTTGATGTGGACCATGCACTCGTCCGGGATGATGTTGCCGGCCACTCCCCCGGAGATGCCGACCGCATTGAGGCCCTCCTTATAGACGAGCCCGTCGACCTCGACCTCACGCGCCTGGTAGCCCGCGAGGATGTCCAGGATGGGCGCGGCCTTGTGGATGGCGTTGTCGCCGACCCAGCCGCGGGCAGAGTGGGCACGCAGGCCGTAGGTGCGCACTTCGACGCGGAGGTTGCCGTTGCAGCCGCCCTCCACGACGCCGTTGCTCGGCTCGCCGAGGATGCCGAAGTCGCCGACGAAGAGGTCGGGCCGGTTGCGGGCGAGGCGGCCGAGGCCGTTCAGCTCGGCGTTGACCTCCTCATGGTCGTACCACATCCACGTGACGTCGACGGAGGGATCGGTCAGCTCGGCGGCCAGCTTCAGCTGCACGGCGACGCCGGCCTTCATATCCACGGTTCCGCGGCCCCACAGATAGCGGATGCCGTCGTGCTCCTCGAACCGCGTCGGCAGGTTGTTGTTGAGCGGGACGGTGTCGATGTGCCCGGCGATCAGCGCGCGCCGGCCGCGGCCCAGGTTGGTGCGCGCGACGATCGCGTCGCCGTCGCGGATGACCTCCAGGTGCGGCAGGCCGGTCAGCGCGGCCTCCATCGCGTCGGCGAGGGTGCCCTCCCCGCCGGAGACGGACTCGATGTCGCACAGCTGGCGTGTGAGGTCGATGGACGAGGCGGTCAGGTCGAGGGGAACACTGCTGATCTGCACCCTACTAACCTAGGGGCATGCCCTCTGCCGTGCCTGAAAATTCCGCCGCGCCCCGCTCCACCGACGTCCGTTCCACCGACGTCCGTTCCGCCTGGGGCTACGGGCTCGCGACGGTGTCCGCCGATGGAACCGTACTCGACACCTGGTTCCCCGAGCCCCAACTCGGCAGGCTGCCGGCAGGCCGCGACCGCTGGATCGCCCCGGCCGAGCTCGAGGAGCTGGCCGGCGACGACCCGCGCCGCGCCGTGCGCGTCGACATCGTGACGGTCGAGATCGAGCTGGATGCGCCTCCCGCCTCCACGCCCGACGCGTACCTGCGCCTGCACCTGTTGTCGCACCTGCTGGTGCAGCCCAACGGCCTCAACCTGGACGGCGTGTTCGCGCACCTGCCCACCGTCGCGTGGACGAACGCCGGACCGGTGAACCCGGCCGACCTCGACCGGTTGCGTCCGCGCCTGCAGCGCGCCGGCATCCAGGTCTCGGGCATCGACAAGTTCCCACGGCTGCTCGACTACGTGACGCCGGAGCGCGTGCGCATCGCCGACGCGTCCCGGGTGCGCCTCGGCGCGCACCTGGCACCCGGCACGACCGTGATGCACGAGGGATTCGTCAACTTCAACTCCGGCACACTCGGCACCTCGATGGTCGAAGGCCGCATCTCGCAGGGCGTCGTCGTGGGCGACGGCTCGGACATCGGCGGCGGCGCATCCATCATGGGGACGCTGTCCGGCGGCGGAACGCACCGCGTCTCGATCGGCGAGCGGGCCCTGCTCGGCGCGAACTCCGGCATCGGCATCTCGATCGGCGACGACTCGGTCATCGAGGCCGGTCTCTACGTGACCGCAGGAACCAAGGTCGTGCTGGTCGGCGAGGCGCCGACCGCCGACGGCCGCCCCCGCACGGTGAAGGCCGCCGAGCTGTCCGGCCAGCCCGGCCTCCTCTTCCGCCGCAACTCCCTCACGGGAGCCGTGGAGGTCCTCCGCCGCAACGGCACCGGCGTGGAGCTCAACGCCGCCCTCCACGCCTAGCCCCCGCTCCCCCTCCCCCTTCCCCCCACCGTCGAGTCCGCAAACTTTGCACGCTCGCGCGGCGTTTCGCGTGCAAAGTTTGCGGACTCGACGGGGGGGCTAGACGAGGGTGAGGACGGAGGCGGGATCGGCGAGGATGCGGCCGATGTCGGCGAGGAAGCGGGAGGCCTGCTCGCCGTCGACGATCCGGTGGTCGAACGTCAGCGCGAGAGTGAGCACCTGGCGGAGCGCGATGCCGCCGTCGTGCTCCCACGGCTGACGACGCACCGCGCCCACGGCGAGGATCGCCGCCTCTCCGGGCGTCAGGATGGGCGTCCCCGCATCCACGCCGAACACGCCGACGTTGGTGATCGTGATCGTGCCGCCGCTGAGGTCCGCCGGGGCGGTCCGACCCGCCCGCGCGATCTCGGCGAGGCTGCGGATCGCGCCGGAGAGGCCGCCGAGCGTCATGCCGTCCGCGTCTCGGATCACCGGCACCATCAGCCCGCGCGGCGTCGCCGCCGCGATGCCGAGATGCACGTACTCCGCCTGCACGATCTCGTTCGCGGCGTCGTCCCACCGGGAGTTGACCTCCGGTGTTCGCCGCACCGCAAGCAGCAGCGCCTTGGCGACGACGGCCAGCAGCCCCGGCCGCGCCTCGGCCAGCTCGGGCAGCGCGCGCAGTCGCGAGATCAGCTCCATCGTCGGCGTCACGTCGATCGCCAGGAACACGGTCGCCTGCGGCGCACCGAACGCGCTCCGGACCATCGCGTCGGCGGTCGCCTTGCGGACGCCCCGGATCGGGATGCGCTTCTCGCGCGCTCCCGCAACCACCGTGGCCGCGCCGGCCGCTGTCGCGGAGCCGCTCCCCCGCTGTTCTACGTACTGCTGCACATCCCCACGCGTGATCAGCCCGCGGTCACCCGAGCCGGCCACCGACGCCAGGTCGACACCGAGCTCGCGCGCGAATTTGCGCACCGGTGGGGTCGCGCGCGGACGCTCGGCCAACGCGGTCGCCGTCGCGCCCGCGTTCGGGGCCGGCGAGGCAGCTGAGGCAGGCGCAGCCACACTCGTCACGGCCGTCTGGGCCGTCACGGCCGTCTGGGCCACCTGGGCCGTCGCGACCGAACCAACACCCGCCGCCGCACTTCCGGCCACGGCCAACCCCGGCCGTGCCCTCCGCGCCGGGCGCGCACCCGACTCCGGCCGCGCGCCATAGCCGACCAGCGTCGGCTCGCGGCCGTCCGCCGACGCCGACGGACCCGTCTCCGACGCGGGAGCAGCAGGAGCCGCCGGCGCGTCCCCCTCCGACTCGCCCGCATCCACCTCGAACGCCACGAGCGGCTCGCCGACGGCCACCGTGACCCCCGGCTCGACGAACAGGCGGGAGACGCGCCCGTCGTACGGCGCGGGCAGCTCGACGAGCGCCTTGGCCGTCTCGACCTCGGCGATGATCTGGTTGAGCTGCACGGTGTCGCCGACGGCGACCTTCCAGGCGACCAGCTCCGACTCGGTCAGTCCCTCGCCGAGGTCGGGCAGCGCGAACTCGCGGACGGCCATCAGTCCTCCACCCCGCTCAGCGAGTTCGGGCGGTCCATGGCGCGGTCGATGCCGTCCAGGATGCGGTCCAGGTCCGGCAGGTGCGCCGACTCCAGGCGTGCCGGCGGGTACGGGATGTCGTGCCCGGTCACACGCACCGGCGCGTGCTCCAGGTGGTAGAAGCACCGCTCGGTGATCGACGCCGAGATCTCGGCGGCCAGCCCTCCCGACAGCGCCGCCTCGTGCGTCACCACGAGACGGCCGGTGCGCTTCACCGACGCGACGACCGTGTCGAGGTCGAGCGGCGACAGCGAGCGCAGGTCGATGACCTCCACCGACACGCCCTCGTCGCCTGCGGCCACGGCCGCGTCGCGCGCGAGCTGCACCAGTCCACCGTAGGTGACCAGGGTCACGTCCGTGCCCTGCGTCAGCACCCGCGCTGTGCCCATCGGGCGCGCGTCGGCGAGCGGGGCGTCCTCATCCACCTCGCCCTTGGCGTGGTATCGGCGCTTCGGCTCGAAGAACAGCACCGGGTCGTCCGACGCGATGGCCTGCTGGATGAGCGTGAACGCGTCCTGCGGATCGGACGGGCTGACCACTCGCAGCCCGGCGGTGTGCGCGAAGTACGCCTCCGGCGAGTCCGAGTGGTGCTCGGCCGACCCGATGCCGCCCGCGAACGGCACCCGGATCACGATCGGCATGCGCACAGCACCCTGCGTCCGGTAGTGCATCCGCGCGACCTGGTTCACGATCTGGTCGAAAGCCGGATAGATGAACCCGTCGAACTGGATCTCCACCACCGGCCGGTACCCGCGGTACGCCATTCCGACCGCCGTGCCGAGGATCCCGGACTCCGCGAGCGGCGAGTCCATCACCCGGCGCGGCCCGAACTCGGTCTGCAGGCCGTCCGTGACGCGGAAGACGCCGCCGAGCGTGCCGATGTCCTCCCCCATCAGGACGACGTGGTCGTCGGCCGCCAGCGCTCGCCGGAGCCCGGCATTGATGGCCTTGGCCATGCTCAGTGAGGTCATCGTCCGTCGCTCCCCACGAAGGTGCGCAGGTAGCGCGAGTAGTGGTCCCGCTGGCGTGTGAGGCCGGTGTGCGGTTCGGCGTACACGTTGTCGAAGACGGTGAGGGGGTCGGGGTCGGCGAGCGTGGTGATGCCCGCGCGCATCTCTGCCGCGACGGCGTCGGCCTTCGCGGTGATCGCCGCGCGGCGGTCGTCCGTGAGGGCTCCCTGCGCGACGAGGTACGCCTCCACCCGGGCGAGCGGGTCCTTGCCGCGCCAGGCGTCGAGTTCGGACGCGTCGCGGTAGCGGGTCGGGTCGTCGGCGGTCGTGTGCGGTCCCATCCGGTACGTCACCGCCTCGATGAAGGTGGGGCCGCCGCCCGAGCGGGCGCGGTCGAGCGCTGCGCGCGTCACCGCGAGCACCGCCAGCACGTCGTTGCCGTCGACCCGGACGCTCGGCACGCCGAAGCCGGGCGCGCGGTCGGCGATGGGTCGCTGCGCCTGCAGCGACACCGGCTCCGAGATCGCGTACTGGTTGTTCTGGCAGAAGAAGATCACGGGGGCCGCGTAGGTCGCAGCGAAGATCAGCGCTTCGTTCACATCCCCTTCGCTGGTGGCGCCGTCGCCGAAGTAGGCGACCGCCACGGCGTCGGTGCCGTCGGCCTGGATGCCGAGGGCGTAGCCGGTCGCGTGGAGGGTCTGCGCGCCGATGATCACCTGCGGGGTGGCCATGTTGATGTCGTACGGGTTCCAGCCGCTCTGGGTCGTGCCGCGCCAGACGCGCAGCAGGTCGACCAGGCCGGCGCCGCGGCAGTACGCGACGCCGTGCTCGCGGTAGCTGGAGAAGACGAAGTCGTCGGTGCGGAGCGCGCGCCCGGAGCCGATCTGGGCGGCCTCCTGACCCAGCAGCGGCGGCCAGAGACCGAGCTCGCCCTGACGCTGCAGTGCGGTCGCCTCGGCGTCGATGCGGCGGATGACCTGCATGTCCTCGTAGAGCGCGAGCAGCTGGTCGGTTCCGATGTCGGAGACCCAGGCGTCGTAGCGGTCGTCCTCGTGCCGGACGCCGTCGGAGTCGAGGAGGCGGACGAGCCCGAGATCACCGAGTCCGGCTTCGCCGAGCCGGAGCTCGTCCATGGCACCGAGGTCCGTGTGGGAGCCGCCCCGACGGGTGGCGGGCTGATTGTCGATCGTCACGGTTCACGCAACCTTCACTCTCGCGCCCGGCCGACGCTGCTTGTGGCGCGCACGACCGGCTTCCGGCCCCTTCGCCGGAATTAGGTGGAAGGCTACGCTGCGCGATCAGCGCGCACAACCATCGGCGTGTCGACCGTGCAGGATGCACTATCCGGCCGGACTCACTGCTGCTAGGTTTCACACTATGCGCAGCTTCGACAGCACCGACCGCCGCATCCTTCTGGCCCTCGCGGACGACCCCCGATCGACGAATGTGTCCCTCGCCGATCGGCTCGGCCTCAGCCGCAACACGGTCCAGGCGCGGGTCGCCGAGCTGGAGCGCAGCGGCGCGTTCCTGTCGTTCGAGCGGCGCATCTCCGCCCGGGTCGCCGGGTATCCGCTGGCCGCCTTCGTCAATGTGCACGTGCGGCAGCAGCGGCTGGCGGCGGTCGTAGAGAGTCTCGCCGCCATCCCCGAGATCGTCCAGGCGCACGGGCTGTCCGGCCCGTCCGACCTGCTGCTGCGCGTCGTGTGCGTCGACGCGGAGGACCTCTTCCGCATCACCGGCATCATCCAGTCGACGGATGGCGTCGACCGCGCCGAGACGTCCCTCGACATGGGCGAGCTCATCCCCTACCGCCTGCGCCCCCTCCTCACCCGCGACGCCTGACCCGCTCCATCAGCTCCTGAGTTTTTCGGGTCGACACGCGGCATCCGGGCCGAAAAACTCAGGAGCTGATGGCGTGAATGCCGAGCCGGACGCACGAAGGCCGCGCCGACAGAGTCGACGCGGCCTTCGGTGAGGTGCGAGAGCTTACGCCTCGGCGGGAGCCTCCACGGGGGCGGTCTCGGCGGGGGCCTCTGCGGCCTCCTCCGCGATCACCGGAGCGAGCGACAGCTTTCCGCGGTCGTCGATCTTGGTGATCTCGACCAGGACCTTCTGTCCGACCCCGAGCACATCCTCGACGTTCTCCACGCGCTTGCCACCGGCGAGCTTGCGGACCTCCGAGATGTGCAGCAGGCCGTCCTTGCCCGGGAGCAGCGAGACGAACGCGCCGAACGCGGCGATCTTGACGACGGTTCCGAGGAACTGCTCGCCGACCTCCGGGTTGGTGGGGTTCGCGATCGCGTTGACCTGGGCGCGGGCCGCCTCGGCCGAGGGGCCGTCGGTGGCGCCGATGTAGACGGTGCCGTCCTCCTCGATGGAGATCTCGGCGCCGGTCTCGTCCTGGATGCCGTTGATCGTCTTGCCCTTCGGGCCGATCAGCTCGCCGATCTTGTCGACCGGGATCTGGACCGAGATCACGCGCGGCGCGGTCGGGGCCATCTCATCCGGACGGTCGATGGCGGCGTTGAGCACGCTCAGGATGGTGGTGCGGGCGTCCTTCGCCTGCTTCAGCGCGCCGGCGAGCACCGACGACGGGATGCCGTCGAGCTTCGTGTCGAGCTGGATCGCGGTGACGAACTCGCTGGTTCCGGCGACCTTGAAGTCCATGTCGCCGAGCGCGTCCTCCGCGCCCAGGATGTCGGTGAGCGCCGCGTAGCGGGTCTCACCGTCGACGACGTCGGAGATCAGGCCCATGGCGATGCCGGCGACCGGGGCGCGCAGCGGCACACCGGCGTTCAGCAGCGACAGGGTGGAGGCGCAGACGGAGCCCATCGAGGTGGAGCCGTTGGACCCGAGGGCCTCGGACACCTGACGGATCGCGTACGGGAACTCCTCGCGGCTCGGCAGCACCGGCACGAGGGCGCGCTCGGCGAGGAAGCCGTGCCCGATCTCGCGACGCTTCGGCGACCCGACGCGGCCGGTCTCACCGGTCGAGTAGGGCGGGAAGTTGTAGTGGTGCAGGTAGCGCTTGTGCGTCACCGGCGAGAGCGAGTCGATCTGCTGCTCCATCTTGAGCATGTTCAGCGTGGTGACGCCCAGGATCTGGGTCTCGCCGCGCTGGAAGATCGCCGAGCCGTGGACGCGCGGGATGACCTGCACCTCGGCGTCGAGCGGACGGATGTCGGTGAGGCCACGACCGTCGATGCGGATGCCCTCGCGGAGCACGCGGCCGCGCATGACGACCTTCGACACCGACTTGTAGGCGGCCGAGAACTGCGACAGCGTCTCCGCGGGCAGGACTCCCGCCTCCACCTTCTCGGTGAGGGCGACCTTGACACGCTCCTTGAGGGCGTCGTCGGCGTTCTGGCGCTCGATCTTGTCGGCGATCTGGTAGACGTTCACGAGCTCGTCGTAGGCGAGGCCGGCGACGTTGTCGTAGGTCTCCTGCGAGTAGGGCAGGAACACCGGGTAGTCGGCGATGGCCTTCGCGGCCTGCTCGGCGATGACGTTCTGCGCGCCGACGAGCTGGCGGATGAACGGCTTGGCCGCCTCGAGGCCCTGCGCGACGATCTCCTCGTTCGGCTTGACCGCTCCACCCTGGATGAGGTTCCAACTGTTCTCGGTGGCCTCCGCCTCGACCATCATGATCGCGACGTCGCCCTCGGAGCCGTCCTCGTTGGTGAGGACGCGGCCGGCGACGATGAGGTCGAACACGGCCTCCTTGAGCTGCTCGGCCTTCGGGAAGGCGATCCACTGGTCCTCGTGGGTGCCGTTGCCGGGGATGAGCGCGAGGCGCACACCGGCGATCGGGCCGGAGAACGGCAGACCGGAGATCTGCGTGGATGCGCTGGCCGCGTTGATGGCGAGCGCGTCGTAGAACTCGTCCGGAGCGATGCTCAGGACGGTGATGACGATCTGCACCTCGTTGCGGAGGCCGTCGACGAACGACGGGCGCAGCGGGCGGTCGATCAGGCGGCACACCAGGATCGCCTCGGTGGAGGGGCGGCCCTCGCGCCGGAAGAACGAGCCGGGGATCTTGCCTGCGGCGTACGAGCGCTCCTCGACGTCGACGGTCAGCGGGAAGAAGTCGAAGTTGTCCTTCGGGTGCTTGCTGGCGCTGGTCGCGCTCAGAAGCATGGTCTCCTCGTCGAGGTACGCGGCGACGGCGCCCTGCGCCTGCTGGGCGAGGCGTCCGGTCTCGAACCGGACGGTACGGGTGCCGAAGCGGCCGTTGTCGAGAACGGCTTCGGCGAATTTGATTTCAGGACCTTCCAAGAGGTCTGTCTCCTTTGTTTAACGTCGCTGTCCCGTGTGGACGCGACTGTCATTCAAGGAGCAGGAACAGGCAGTTCGACACGTCGTGTGTACGCGGCATCCCATGCGGATCGCGTGGGCTGAGCCCGTCTGGCCATCAGTAGAAATACACGGTTGCGGGCCGCTCTCGCTGCCACCGCATCCGGATACCACCACCGAGGACCAGCTCCTGCCAGCCTGCTCCGGGTTCCTTCTCGGTATTGAGTTGGATGGACGGCGCTCGGCCGACCACCAGCATCCTATCAGTCGCAGCCCGTGCCAGGATGGGTGGAGGCCGTCAGCGAGCCGGGACGAGGGGGATTCCGATGGGCGAGACACCACGGTCGGCGGGCGCGTCGACTCTTTCGGGGGATGCGCTGCTGCCCGCCGTTCCTGGAGCGACGATCCTCATCCGGGTGCGCCGGCTCATCAGTGCGACCGCACTCGTCGCCGTCGGCTACGGCTTCCTGTCGAACGGCTCCCGCGCTTTCTGCCCGGGCGCAGGACCCGCGGCGGAGAGCTGCGTCAGCCTCCAGCTCCACCCGAGCCCGTTCGTGTTCGCGGCACTCGCCTTCGTGGTGTTCGTGGCGATCGGACGCGTGCTGCGGCGTGCTCGCACCGAGGCGGACGCCCTCCGCACCCTCGATCGCGCTGCGCTCGTCGGCACCGCGATCGCCGGGGTCAGCCTGCTGATCGGCGTCGTGTGGTTCGGCCTGATCCCACTGGAGTCGTGGAACGGCAGCGCGACCTACATCTTCCCGTTCCCCTTCGCCTCCGTCGACCTGACGGTGACGCCCGCCTCCTGATCCGCGTGCCGCTCAGAGCGCCAGCGTCGCGCGCGCGGCGTCGGTGAGCGCCCGGCCGTAGGACGGCCCGTAGCCGGCGGCGTGCACGGCGAGCGGGTGCAGCTGGTGCAGCGGGATGCGGTCCCGCCAACCGGCACGCAGCGGCCGGGCGGCGTCGTAGCCGTCGACAATGTCGTCGAGGTGCGGTGCGCCGAAGAGCGCGAGCATCGCGAGGTCGGTCTCGCGGTGGCCGCCGTGCGCGGCCGGGTCGATCAGCACGCCGCCGCGCGCGTCCCAGAGCAGGTTGCCGTTCCACAGGTCGCCGTGGATGCGCGCGGGCGGCTCGTCGTCGTCGAACTCCCCCGACTCCACGCGCTCGACGGCCGCACGGATCACCGGCAGCTGATCCGTGGTTACGCTCCCGGCATCCACCGCGATCTCCAGGTACGGCCGCACGCGGTCGCGCGCGTAGAACCGGCCCCAGCTGGACTCGTGCGCGATGGGGAGCGGGCGCTTCCCGATGAACAGCGGCCCGTCCCAGCCGTCCGGTGGCGCACCGAACGCTGCGGCCCCGGCCGCGTGCGTCAGCGCGAGCGCGGCCCCGAACGCCCGGGCGGCCTCCGCGCTCGCGCGCGTCTCGCGGATGCGCTCCAGCTCGATCCGTCCCGGGCCAACGGACGCGACGCCGACAACGCGCGCTCCTCCGTCCGCCTCCGGTTCGCCGAGCCAGCGAAGCCCGGCGGCTTCCGCCTCGAAGAACGCGTCGGGGGCGTCAGCCCGTTCCTTCGTCACCGTCTCCACGCGGCCACCCTACGACCGTCACGGACTGTGGGAAGGAGCAACGCGATCCCGACGCCCACGAGCGTCCCGAGCGTGTTCGCGAGCAGGTCGCTCGGGTCGCTGAAGCGCGCGGGCAGGAACAGCTGTGAGAACTCGATGACCAGCGTCGCGACGACGCCGATGGCGACCGCGAGCCACCACCGCCAGCGGCCGAGCAGCAGGGTGAACAGCAGCCCCATCGGCACGAACATGAGCACGTTGGCGGAGAACTCGGCCACGGCGTAGTCCACCCAGCCGAGGCCGGGAACCGCCGACACGAACCGCAGCAGCGACCGCAGGAGCGGGTTGCCCGCGGGGTTCCCGGGCGCCGGGTTCAGAGTGATCCACGCGACAGCCGCCAGGTAGGCGACGGTGACGGCGGAGAGCACGGGACGGCGGCGCATCCTCCTATGCTGGCGCACATGACCAGTGCGTTCCGCATCCGGATGACCGGCCGCTCCACCGACGAGCGCCACAGGGTGTCGAGCCCGCTCGAACTGCTCTTCGACCTGACCTTCGTCGTCGCGATCGCGCAGGTCGCCGGGCAGCTGGCGCACGCGGGCGAGAACGGGACCATCCTCGGGCACCTGCCGTTCTACCTGATGGTGTTCTTCGCCATCTGGTGGGCGTGGATGAATTTCACCTGGTTCGCCTCGGCCTACGACACCGACGACGTGCCCTACCGGCTGATGACCCTCGTGCAGATGGGCGGAGTCCTGGTGCTCGCGGCCGGCGTCCCCGCGGCGTTCGACCACGAGAACTTCACGGCGATCATCGTCGGCTACCTGATCATGCGGTTCGCGCTCGTCGGCCAATGGGTGCGCGCGGCGATCGAGTATCCGGAGGGGCGCAAGACGGCGATCCGGTATGCGGTCGGCGTCTCGGCGGTCCAGGTGCTGTGGGTGGCGTGGGGGTTCCTGCCGACGCAGATCGCCGTCGCGACCTTCGTGCTCGGCGCACTGCTCGAACTGGCGGTGCCGCTGTGGGCCGAGCGGCCCGGGATGACGAGCTGGCATCCGCACCACATCGCGGAGCGCTACGGGCTGTTCACGATCATCGTCCTCGGCGAGTCGGTGTCGGCCTCCGCGATCGGCGTGCAGAACGCGCTCGCGCAGTCCGGATTCAGCGCCGCTCTGGTGTGGATCGCGGTGGCCGGGCTGGTGCTCCTGTTCGCCCTGTGGTGGCTGTATTTCCTGGAGCCGGCCGCCGAAGGACTGCGGTCGCGACGCAACCGGTCGTTCTATTGGGGGTACGGCCATTACTTCGTGTTCGCGTCGCTGGCGGCGTTGGGGGCCGGGCTGGAGGTGGCGGTGCAGGCCGGCGCCGCGCACTCGGAGGCGTCGAACACGGCGGTCGAGTACGCGATGGCCGTTCCCGTCGCGGTGTTCCTGTTCATGCTCTACGTGCTGCACGCTCCGCTGGTGTCGGAAGTGGTCATCCGGCCGCTCAAGACGATCGTCGCGATCGCACTCGTGCTGCTTCTGCCGCTTGCGTCGCCGGTGATCGGCCTCGTCGGCGTGACGATCGGGATCGCGCTGGTCGCGGCCGCCCTCGTTGCGGTCACCCTGTTCGACCGGGCCGTCGCGGCGCGCCGCGCTGCCGTCCCTTCCTCCGCGCCCGCGTCTCCGTCACCTCGCGACTGAGCCCGGCGCACATTCGTGCCGAACGTCGCGCCCACCGAGAGCGGAGGCCGCCGGAGATTTGGCGCAAATCTCGGTTATGGGAGCGCCATAACGATGATTTGGCGCAAATCGTGCGGGGAGGGGCACCCCTTGCCGGAGCGGGGCGAGCGCGGGAGAGTCGGTGCATGAGCCACCGAGACGACCGCGCCGACCAGCTGACGACCGCCCCCGCCGCCGACGAGAGCGACGCCGACCCGCGGATCGAGGTCAGCGAAGGCTCGGAGGGGCGTCGCCGGATCGACGTGCGCGACGACGCGAAAGTCCGGCCGGGAGCGGACCCCGAGCACCGCTGAATCGCACAGTGACGCCCGCGGCCACGAGCAACGCCGCGAGTCCCGCGATCCAGGGCTCCCCCGTCGACCCGCTCGCGGCGAGCTCCGCCGTCGGGTCCGACGTCGCCGAGCCAGCCCCGACCGTCGCAGCCCCGCCGCCACCCGGTGCACCCGTGGCCGCATCCGCCCCGTACACCCGCACATAGTCGAACGTCGTCGTGAACCCTCCCGCCGCCATCGACACCAGCCCGAGCCGGGGAGGCGTCGCCTGCAGCGGTGTCGTCCAGGCGCCCGCCTCGTCCCACGTCGCACCGTCGTCCACGCTGGTGGATGCGGTGTAGACGTTCTCGGTCGCGGTGTGCGTCCTGCTCAGCCGCAGAACGGTCGCCTCCGCCACCGGGCCGCCGACGGCGTTTCCGTACGTGGGATACCCCGGACCTTCCGCCGTCTCCCGCTTGCCGAACTCGGTCTGCCGGGTCTCCCAGATCGACGTGACCGAGAGCTTCACGAAATTCGCGTCGTCCTGGTGGATGACCAGGCCGCCCTGCGCGTAGTTCTGGCAGCATCCCTCGCTCGGCACGGTGCTCGACACGCGCGTCTCGACGACGTAGTCACCGCTCGGCAGCGGCCGGAGGGGAAGGCCGGCGGCTCCCGGGTCGGGGCCGAGATCGGCCGCCTGGGTGTCCCAGTGCAACGCGCCACCAGAGAGGGATCGCGTCGCCGCGCCCGGGTCGCGCTCCCACGTCCAGGCGGGGTCCATCTCCGCACCGTCGAACTCGTCCGAATACCCGGAGAGGAGCGTTCCCCGGCTGAGCGGGGCGACGAACGTCGGCGCATACGCAGCCGGATCACCCGCCGTCACCACAGGAGCGGGCTGCGGCGAGTCCGACGGCCCCGCCCCGCCCCGCACCACCGGCCAGCCGTCCTGCCAGTCGAGCGCATCCATCAGCACCGGACGCTTGGTGTAGGTGCCACCGCCCGCGACGTACGGGTCGGTACGGTCGACCGCGTGGTACAGCATCCAGCGCTGGCCGGTCGCATCGACCGCGCTGGTGACGTGGCCCGTGCCGATCCAGCGGTTGCCGTTCTGGTGCAGCACCGGGGTGCCGCCGACGCGCGGGTCGAGCAGCAGTGCGCCGGTCCGGTCCTCGAACGGACCGGTGGGCGACGTCGAGCGTCCCGCGAACACGCCGTATCCCGTCAGCGGCCCCGAGCAGCAGTTGGTCGCCGAGCCGAGCAGGTAGAACCAGCCGTCGTGCTCGATCACGTGCGTGCCCTCGTAGCGGTTCCCGATGGCCACCTGCACCTGGCTGGCCGGGTCGGAATGCAGGCCGTCGGCGGAGAGCCGCCGCACGGACAGGCCGCCGTAGTAGCTCCCGAAATACAGGTAGTGCTCGCCGCCCGCGGTCACCAGCTCCGGGTCGAACACCCAGCGTCGGTCGGCCGGGTCGGCGCTCCCGGGTGACGGCATCGGCTCCACCACCGGTCCGCCTGAGTCGACCCAGGGTCCGGCGGGACTGGCGCTGGTGGCGACGCCGATCGCCGAGCCGCCACCGGGCGCCACGGTGTTCGTCGCCGTGTAATACAGCAGGTACCGGCCGCCGACGTACGCGACGTCCGGCGCCCACATGTCGCCGTCGCCGATCCAGGCGGGCTTGGTGGGCAGCGCCTCGCCGACGAACGACCAGTGCACGAGGTCGGCGGAGCGGTAGGTGGGGATGCTCGAGAAGACGAGCGAGCCGTCGGGATTGCGCAGCGACGAGTCGATGACGTCGCGCGTGCAGTACAGGTACCACACAGGATCGGACGGGTCCTCCGACCGGATGACGTCCGGGTCGGCGCACTGCTCGGCGAGCTTCCCGCCGCCCAGGTCGAGGGGCAGCGGATTGCTGTACGTCACGGTCGCAGCGGCGGCTGGATGCGTGGGAGCTGCCGCGATCACTCCCGCGGAAAAGGCCAGCGCTGTAATCGCGGAGAGGATGAACAGAGACAGTCGGCGCGGGATCACAACTCTCCTTTGAGACGGAACGTGCGCCTAACGCTACAGCGCTGTAAACGATCCGCCAAGAGCATGAAAGCACCACAGCGGGCATGGGGAGATTTGGCGCAAATCGTGGTTATAGACGCGCCATAACCGAGATTTGGCGCAAATCGCGGTTATGGACGCGCCATAACCGAGATTTGGCGCAAATCGTGATGCGTGCGGGAAACGCAGAACGGGCCGCCACCCGAAGGTGACGGCCCGTCCGTAAGAAGTTCGCGGTGTCTATCGAAGACGCCGGCTTCCGGCTGCGGTTATCGACGCAGACCGAGGCGCTCGATCAGCGAGCGGTAACGGTTGATGTCGATGTCCGAGAGGTAGCCGAGGAGGCGGCGACGCTGACCGACCAGCAGAAGCAGGCCACGACGCGAGTGGTGGTCGTGCTTGTGCTCCTTGAGGTGCTCGGTGAGATCCTTGATCCGCTTGGTCAGGATCGCGACCTGGACCTCGGGGGATCCGGTGTCACCGGGGTGGGTTGCGTACTCTTCGATGATCGCCTTCTTGGTGTCTGCATCCAGCGCCATAGAGGGATCCCCTTTCTGCTCGTTGCGCGGTGCCCGGGGCCTGATGCCTGGGCTCTCTTGATCCGCGGCCGTTAGACGGCAACTGGAAGAGTCTACCAGAGCATCCGGGGCGCTCCCGCCCCGCGGCCACCGCTCAGGACGGCTCCGGCTCCGGCTCGAGGAGCGCGAATCCGGCGCCCTGGGGGTCGACGATCTCGGCCCACCGGCCGACACCGGGAGCGGAGAGCGGCTCGGTGCGCAGCGTCCCGCCGAGCTCCGTCGCGCGCACGATCGCCGCATCCAGGTCGGCCACATTGAAGTACACCAGCCAGTGGGCGGGCTCGGCGCCGTCGGACCGGTACGCGCCCGCCACGCTCGTCTCGCCGACGTCGAACAGCCCGTAGGGTTCCTCCCCCACGCGCATCTCGCTGATGCCGACGCCGAGGACCGACTCGTAGAACGGGAAGGTCGATGCGGGGTCGGCGGCCACCAGCTCCAGCCAGTCCACAGCGCCGGGCTCGTCGCGCAGCCAGGGATCGCCCTGGTCCTTCCGCTGCCACAGTCCGAAGACGGCGCCGGCCGGATCGGCGACGATGGCGAGCCGGATGCCGGCGACCGGTTCCCCAGGCTCCAGCAGCACCGTTCCTCCCGCGCCCGTCACGGCCTGCGCCGCAGCGGTCAGGTCGTCGACGGAGAAGTAGACCGTCCAGCTCGTCGGGACGTCGTCCGACGGCAGCGGTCCGAGCGCGGCGACGGGGACGCCGCGTGCGCTGGCCAGCGCGAAACCGTTGGAGTCGGCCGACGGCGCCGACACCTCCCATCCGAACAGCGACCGGTAGTACGTGGCGGCGGCGGGCTGGTCCGGGCTCTGGAGGTCGACCCAGGCCGGCGTGCCCTGCGGGAATGCGTCTTCGATCGGCATGCGCTCACGCTACTCGCCGCCGAGCAGCACGGCGAGAGTCAGACCGCACCGGCGCGAACAGCCGGATGCGCTCAGACGCCCCGCAGCACCTGGTCCATGGCCGCCACCACCACCGGGCCGGGCGGTCCGTCGTCGTGGCGCGCCCACCAGACGAGCGCCGAGAAGTCGGCCGACCCGATGGCGTCGGCGAGCACCTGGACGCGCAGTCCCTCCGGATCAGCCCCGAGCCGGCGGGCCAGGAAATCGACGAGGATGCCACGGTTCGCCGCCATCGCCGTCAGGCCGAACCCGACCAGGGCGGAATGCGTCCCCATGAGCGCCATCCGCCGGCGGGTGGCCTCCTCCGCTTCGGGGCTCAGCGTCAGGGAATCGGTCACCGCGCGGGCCAGCACATCCCGCAGGGGCTCGTCGTCCCCGGCGGCGTCGAGCACGTCGTGCATGCGCCCGACCACCGGCTCGATGCCGCCCCACACCAGCGCCGGCTTGCTCGGGAAGTAACGGAACAGCGTGCGCCGCCCGATCCCGGCCAGCCGGGCGATGTCGTCCATCGTCGTCTGCTCGTACCCGTGCTCGTCGAAGTGCCGCAGGGCGAGCAGCGCCACCCGTTCAGGGTCGACGTCGGCCGGCCGGCCGCGACGGCGGGGCGCTGGCGCATCCGAGGTCATCCTCCGATCATGGCATTGCTTCGCTCGGCGCCGACGCCCGCACGCGCTCGACGGCCTGCGCGAGCGTGCGTAGGCCATCCGGGATCTGCTCGACCGGGATGCCGCCGAAGCCGAGCAGGAGGCCGTCCGGTCCGTCGACGAGCCGGAACCGGGAGACCGGCTGCACGGCCACGCCGGCCACCGCGGCCCGCTCGGCGACCCGGCGTCCATCGATGTCGCCGTCGGCCCCGTCGGCGAGCAGCGCGAGGTGCAGCCCGGCGACCGACGGCACCAACCGGAAGTCCGGCAGCAGCTCCCCCGCCGCGCGGACGAGCGCGTCGTGCCGCTGCTCGTAGACGCGGGTCGCCGACCGCACGTGCCGCGCGAAACCGCCGGAGTCGATGAAGCGCGCCATGGCCCGCTGCGTGACGACGTCGTTGTGCCAGTCGCTCAGCCGTTTGGCGTGCCGCAGCGCGGGCAGGAGGCTCGGCGGCGCGACCACGAAACCCAGCCGGAGTGACGGGGCCATCGTCTTCGAGAACGTGCCGACGTAGACGACGCGCCCATCGGCATCCAGTCGCTGAAGCGGGTCGAGCGGCCGCGCGCCGAACCGGTACTCGCTGTCGTAGTCGTCCTCGATGACGACCGCGTCGTTGCGCGCAGCCCACTCCAGCAGGGCGACCCGCCGTTCGAGCGGGAGCACCCCGCCGAGCGGGAATTGATGCGACGGCGTCACGTACAGCAGCCGCGCCGGGGGCAGCAGGTCGACGCGGAGGCCGAACTCATCCACCGGGACCGGCAGCACCCGCGCGCCCGTCGTCTCGAACAGCTGCCGGACGGGCGGGTAGCCGGGATCCTCGACGAGGACGGTGTCGCCCGGGGTCAGCAGCACGCGGGCGAGCAGGTCGAACGCCTGCTGGGCGCCGTTGGTCACCAGCACGTCGTCGGGGGCGGCGTCCACCGAGCGCGCGAGGCCGAGGTGTCGCGCGATCCCCTCGCGCAGCCGGTCGACTCCGGCCGGGTCGGCGTACAGGGTCGAGCGGGCGAAGCCGCCGCGGAGCTCTGCCGTGACGTAGTGTCGCCACGTCTCCAGAGGGAAGAGAGCAGGATCGGGCGCGCCGACGCTGAAGTCGTAGGCGATCGGGCGCGGCTCGGTCCACAGCGGGTCGTCGAGGTCTGCCCAGGTCGCGTTCGGATGCGCGGCGCCGCGTCGGGTGTCCACGGCGGCGGGACGCCGTTCTGCGCCTCCCCGTCCCCTCGGTGGTGCGCCGGTGTAGGCGACGAATGTGCCCGCGCCCACCCGCGCGGCGAGATAGCCCTCCGCCGTCAGCCGCTCGTACGCCGTCGAGACGGTCGACCGCGAGACCTGCAGCCGCTCGGCGAGCTCGCGCGTCGCCGGCAGCCGCTCACCCCGGCGCAGCCGCCCATCCACCACGGCGTCGCGCAGCTGGCGGTAGATGCGGTCGGCGCGGTCGCCCCGATCGCCGATCGCGACATGCAGGTCCAGGATGCCTCCGAGCCTCGACGAATGGCCTGATCGGAATCGATCGAAATGGATCTTACCCGCAGCCAATCGCATTCCTAGCGTGGAGGACATGACAGAACGCATCCAACTCCCCACCATCGTGCCCGAGGGCTACCGGAAGGTCATCAACCTCGACGGCTATGTCGGCGGCAAGGTCGAGGAGCCGCTCGGCGACCTCATCAAGCTCCGCGCCTCGCAGATCAACGGCTGCACCTACTGCGTCGACATGCACTCGGTCGACCTGCAGGGACGCGGCGTGCCGCTCCGCAAGGTGTTCGCCGTCTCCGCCTGGCGCGAGTCGCCCTGGTTCACAGACCGCGAGCGCGTCGCGCTGGAGCTCACCGAGGCCGTGACGCTCATCCACGAAGACGGCGTGCCGGACGAGCTGTACCAGCGGGCGCTGAACGAGTTCGGCGAGGAAGGCCTGGCGAACGTGCTGCTGGCCATCGCGACCATCAACATCTGGAACCGCATCGCCATCCCGACCCGGATGCAGCCGCCCGCACTGTAAGCCCCCGTCCTCCGGGTGCGGTCCCACCCGGTGCCGTCACACGCGCGCCCGCTGACCGGAAAGGGAGGACATTCCGCCCCTCAGTCCGGCGACCCGCCTCCGATCGCGGCATTCTGCGGCGTGCCGACGGCGGATCTCCTCCGTTTCCGATCCGACCCGCGGTCGAGCGGCGACTGCAGCTTTCGGAGGAGATCCGGCGGCTGACGGCCCCGAAACGCCGGGAACGGAGGGGATGGTGTCGGCTTCGGCCGGGATCGCCTCCGTTTCCGACGCGCACGGCACGGGACACCCCGAATGACGAAGCGCTCCCCCGGCCGTGCCGAGGGAGCGCTTCGCCCGTTGGGTGATCCGTTCAGCTGACGCCGAGCAGGTCGATCACGAAGATCAGGGTCTTGCCCGACAGCGGGTGACCGCCGCCGGCCGGGCCGTAGGCGAGCGCCGGCGGGACGGTGAGCTTGCGGCGACCGCCGACCTTCATTCCGGGGATGCCCTCCTGCCAGCCCTTGATGAGGTTGTTCAGCGGGAAGTTGATCGACTGACCGCGGCTCCAGGAGGAGTCGAACTCCTCGCCGGTCTCGTACTCGACGCCGAGGTAGTGCACGTCGACCTTCGCGCCGGGGGTGGCCTCGGGGCCGGTGCCCTCGACGATGTCGACGATCTCGAGGGTCTCGGGAGCCGGTCCCTCGGGGGCGTCGACTTCCGGCTTCTGGTTGGTGTTCTCTGCCATGCCTCCCATCCAACCGGTGCCGGGGTGCGGCGTCAAAGCGCGTTCGCTCACCGCGCAGCCGCGATCGGGGGTTGCGCTCGCCGCCCGCCGGGGGCATCCTTGACGCATAACTCGATCCCCCGGGAGCGCTGCAGGCATCGCCGCACCACCGGGGGTCGAGTCTGTTAAGGGTTCGTGCGCCGCCCGCGGAGTCAGGCGCCGCCGAAGACCTTGCCCGGGTTCAGGATGCCGAGAGGGTCGAACACGGACTTCAGCTTCACCTGCAACTCGTAGGAGTCCGGTCCGACCTCGTCCGCGAGCCAGCGCCGCTTGAGCACGCCGACGCCGTGTTCGCCGGTGAGGGTGCCGCCGAGGGCGATGGCGGTCCGGAACAGGTCATTCGCAGCGTCCCACACGGCGTCGGGCACCGTGTCGCCGGTGTAGACGAAGTTGGGGTGCAGGTTGCCGTCGCCGGCGTGGGCGACGGTCGGGATGGGGATGCCGTACCGCTCGGAGATCCGCTCGATCGCGGCGAACATCTCCGGCATGCGCGAGCGCGGGACCGCGACGTCCTCGATGAGCACCTCACCGGAGGAGGCCAGCGCCGGGTGGAACGCGCGGCGCAGCGCGAGCAGGCGCTCCCCCTCGTCCGCATCCGCGGCGACCCGGACGGTCCCGCCGGTGTCGGTCAGCAGCCCACCGGCGGCGGCCGCATCCTCCGCCGCCGTCGCGCCGTCGAACTGTACGAGGAGGTAGGCCGCTCCGCCGGTCGCACCGAACGCGTCCTCGATGGTCTCCGGGCCGAGGTAGGCGGAGATGCGTTCGAGCGCCGGGGCATCGAGCAGCTCCATCACGGCCGGGCGCAGCCGAGCCGCCGTGATGCGGGCGGAGGCCTGCGCCGCCGCGGTCACATCCGGGAAGAGCGCGCCGAGGGTGACCGGTTCCCCGGGCGGGATCGGCTGAACACGGACGGTGGCGCCCACGATGACACCCAGCGTCCCTTCCGAGCCCACGAACAGGGCGGTCAGGTCGTAGCCGGTGACGCCCTTGACCGTGCGGTGCCCGGTGCGCAGGAGGCGTCCGTCCGCGAGCACCACCTCCAGCCCCAGGACGGCCTCGCGCGTGACGCCGTACTTCGCGCACAGCAGCCCGCCGGCGTTGGTCGCGATGTTCCCGCCGACGGTGGAGATCGCCTTGCTCGCCGGGTCGGGCGCGAAGAACAGGCCGTACGGCTCCAGCGCCGCGTTGAGGTCACTGTTGACGACGCCGGGCTCGATGACGGCGAGCTGGTCGTCGGCCGATATCTCGACGATGCGGTTCATCGCGGAGACGTCGAGGACGATGGATCCGTCGGTGCCGTTCGCGCCGCCCGCCAGGCCGGTGCCCGCACCCCGCGGCACGACCGGGACGCGGAACTCGCTCGCCGCCCGCAGCGTCGCCTGCACGTGCGCCACCGATCGCGCGGTCACGATCGCGAGCGGGCGGCCCTCGGCCACCCATCCCGAGCGGTCGGTGCGGGCGGCGTCCAGGAGTGCGGGGTCGGTCGTCAGCACGCCGGCGTCGGCGGCGTCTTCGCCGAGCGCGGCCGCGAGCCAGTCGAGTACGTCCATGCCCCCAGGCTAGCGATCGGGGCGGCCGGTCGGCCTCGCGGTCATGTCCGATTTCCGCCATCGGATGTCGGCGGCGGGTGTCACGCTGGTGGACATGAGCACGCTGCAGCATCCCCCGTCCGTCGCGACGACCGGCCCGGCGACGGACGCTGCCGGCACCGGCTCCGACGGCCCGCTGGCCGACCCGGTGTTCGCCGAGCGATACCGGGCGATGAGCGCCAAGGATGCACGCTTCGACGGGCAGTTCATCACCGGCGTGCACACCACCGGCATCTACTGCCGACCGAGCTGCCCGGCGGTGACGCCGAAGCCCGGCAACGTCACCTTCTATCTGACGGCGGCGGCCGCGCACGAGGCGGGTCTCCGCGCCTGCAAGCGCTGCCTCCCGGACGCCGTGCCCGGTTCACCCGAGTGGAACGTCCGCGACGACCTCGCCGCCCGCGCCATGCGCCTCATCGCCGACGGCACGGTGGAACGGGAGGGTGTCCCTGGCCTCGCGCGCCGGCTCGGCTACACCCCGCGGCACCTGAACCGCGTGCTCACCGCCGAGCTCGGCGCCGGCCCGCTCGCGCTCGCCCGCGCCCACCGTGCGCAGACCGCGCGCCTGCTCCTGACCGGCAGCGACCTGCCGATCACCGACGTGGCCTTCGCCGCCGGCTTCAGCAGCGTCCGTCAGTTCAACGAGACCATGGCCGAGGTCTACCGGTTGACGCCCGGCGCCATCCGGACGGCGGCCCGCCGCTCCCCCGCCGCCGCGCACCGCGAGCCCGGCACGGTGACGCTGAGCCTGCGGCTTCCCGCCCGCGCACCGTTCGACGGCGCGTCGGTGCTCGGCTTCCTCGCGGCCCGCGCGATCGACGGGATGGAGGTCGCCGGTGCGGACGCGAGCCAGGACGGCGTCGGGTACGCCCGGGCTCTCCGGCTCCCCCACGGCCCGGCGGTGGTGCGACTGACCCTCACCGGCACGCCCGAATCCCCCGCGGTCCAGTGCAACGCGTCCCTCGCCGACGTCGCCGACCTGGCTCCTCTCGTCGCGCGCGTGCGCCGGCTGCTCGACCTCGACGCGGACGCCGAGGCCATCGACGCCGCGCTGGCCGCCGACCCTGCACTCGCGCCCAGCGTCGCGGCCGCCCCCGGACTCCGCGTGCCCGGAGCGGTGGATGCGGAGGAGATCGTCTTCCGCGCCCTCATCGGACAGCAGGTGTCGGTCGCCGCAGCCCGCACCGCGCTGACCCGCCTCACCGACGCGCTCGGCGAGCCCATCGACCTCCCGGTGCCCGGAGGCGGCACCCTCACCCGACTCTTCCCCACCGCCGCCGCGATCGCCGAGCGCGGGCGGGAGGTGCTCCGCGGGCCGTCCCGCCGGATCGACGCGATCGTCGGTGCCGCTGCGGCGCTGGCCGACGGTCGCCTCAGCATCGACGTCGGCGAGTCGCGCGACGACCTCGAACGCCGACTGATGGAACTGCCGGGCATCGGCCCGTGGACGGCCGGATACGTCGCCCTGCGGGTGCTGGGCAGCCCGGACATCCTGCTCACCGGCGATCTGGCGCTCCGGCAGGGTGCCGCGCGACTCGGCCTCCCGGGGGATGCGCGCGGGCTCGCGGAGTACGGCGCACGCTGGGCGCCGTGGCGCAGCTACGCCGGGCTGCACCTGTGGCGGGCATAGCGAACGAAGCCCCGCCGTGCAGGCCTCGCTCCGCCAGGCAGGCCTAGGATCGGAACGTGCCCTCCCTGTCCGTCGTCATCCCGGCCCTCGATGACGCCGAGATGCTCGCCCGCTGCCTGGACGACCTCGCCGCGCAGCTCCGACCCGCGGACGAGATCATCGTGGTGGACAACGGCAGCAGCGACGGCACCGCCGATGTCGCGCGCGCCGCGGGCGCCCGCGTCGTCGAGCAGCCGCAGCGCGGGATCTGGCCTGCCGCATCCACCGGCTACGACGCCGCGACCGGCGACATCATCGCGCGGCTGGATGCCGACTCGCGCCCGCCGGCCGATTGGCTGCTCCACATCGAGGCTGAACTCGTCGACGCCCCGGAGGTCGGCGTGCTCACCGGCCGCGGCGTGTTCTACGACGGCAACACGGTCGTCGCCGGTCTCGGGCAGGTGCTCTACATCGGCGGCTACTTCTGGTCGATGGGGATCTGGCTGGGGAACCCGCCCATCTTCGGCTCCAACTTCGCCATGCGCCGCGAGGTGTGGCTGGATGTGCGCGACCGCGTCCACCGCGACCGTGGCGACATCCACGACGACCTGGACCTCGCCTTCCACCTGAGCCTCGACACCGTCGTCCGGTACGACGAGCGGCTCACCGTCGGGATCTCGGCGCGCCCGTTCTCCACCTGGCGCGGCTTCGGGCGGCGGCTGCGCTGGGCGTACACGACGCTCAGCATGCACCTTCCGGACCAGTCGCCCTGGCGGCGGCGCATCGCCCGCCGCCGACTGGCGCACGACAGGGAGCGGGACGCGCCGGGCGCGGTCGCCTGAACCGATAGCCTGGATCGGTGAGATTCTCGCACCTCAGCAACGCCGCAGATCCCGGGCCCCGCCTGGCCGCCGTCATCGGAGACGGAGCCCTCTTCCTCGACGAAGTGATGGCCCGGCCGCCGCGGGACCTGCAGGAGCTCATCGAACGGGGCGAGGACGGCCTCGCCGAGGTGCGCGCGGTGGCCGCCGAGGCCGAAGCCGCCGGTCGCGACCTGCCACCGGTGCACGAGCTGCGCCACGCCTCCGCTGTGCTCCGCCCGCCGCACGTCATCGCGATCGGCGCGAACTATGCCGCGCACGCCTCGGAGCTGAAGCTGCGGAGCGAGAAGGCGGCGACGGTCTTCAACCTCTGGCCGAACTCCCTGGCCGGGCACGGCGGCACGACGACCTGGCCGGCCGACCTGTCCACCCAGGTGGACTACGAGGCCGAACTGGGGGTCGTGATCGGCCGCCCGGCGCGGAACGTCTCCGTGCAGGACGCCCTCGACTACGTCTGGGGCTACACCGTGGTCAACGACATCACCGCCCGCGACCTGCAGTTCTCGGAGGCGCAGTGGTCGCGCTGCAAATCGTTCGACGGCTTCACCCCCACCGGGCCCGTGGTCGTCACGGCGGACGAGATCCCCGACCCGCAGGACCTCTGGCTGACCACCAACGTCGACGGTGCAATCCTGCAGGATGCTTCGACCGCCGACATGGTCCGCAGCGTCCCGGAGCTGATCGAGTTCCTCTCCCGCTCCGCCACCATCCCGCCGGGAACCCTGATCTCCACCGGGAGCCCGGGCGGCGCGGGGTACTCGCGCACCCCTCCCGTCTTCCTCCGCGACCGGTCCACCGTCACGGTCTCCATCGGCGGGATCGGCTACCTCACCACGTACTGCCGCGTCACCTGACCCACCGGGCGCGCCGTGGTGCGTTAGCGTAATGGCTGTGTCCATCGGAGAGAGGCGTCCGGTCACGGGCGGGGACGACGAGGCTGCGCGCCTCGATGCCGCGCTGCCCGATATCGACTGGTCGGTCGCGCCCGTCGGCACGGTGTTCTCGCGCTTCCGCGCTCCCAGCGGCGAGCTGGCGGTCGCCGCGCTGGGCGATCCCGCCGATCCCCGCGTCGTCCTGATCCCCGGGGTGACCGGCTCCAAGGAGGACTTCTACCTCCTGGCGCCCATCCTCGTCGCGGCCGGCTACTACGTGCAGAGTTTCGACCTGGCCGGGCAGTACGAGTCGGCGGATGCCGGCCCCGTGCCCGGCGGCCACTACACGTACGAACTGCTCGTGGCGGACGTCGTCGCGTTCCTGCGCGACGGCGGTCCGGCGCACGTCCTCGGCTACTCGTTCGCGGGGATCCTGTCGCAGCTGGCGCTGGTGGAGCATCCCGAGCTGTTCCGGTCGCTCACCCTCCTGACGGCGCCGCCCGAGCCCGGGCAGTCGTTCCGCGGCGTTCGGATCATCGGGGCGCTCAGCTGGTTCGCGACGCCCCACATCGGCGCGAGCCTCATGATCTGGGGCATCACGACGAACAAGAACAAGGTGTCCGACAGCCGGCTGGCGTTCGTGCGGTCGCGGTTCGCGCTCACCCGCCGCTCCAGCGTCGACGACATCGTCGGGCTGATGAAGCGGGTGCCGGATGTGCGTGCGCGCGTCGCCGCCAGCGGCATCCCGCTCCTCGTCGTCACGGGTGATCACGATCTCTGGCCGACCCACCTGCACGCCGCGAACGCGAAGGCCCTCGGCGCCCACCTCGCCGTCTACCGCACCGGCCACAGCCCCTGCGAGACCGCCCCGCACCAGCTGGGCCGCGACATGATCGCCCTCTTCCGCGAGGCCGAGGCGCGCGAGCGCTGAGCGATCCCGCCTCGCCGGGTGCCCGAAAAGCCTAGACCCCACATTTGGGGGTAGTGACTCATCTTCACGCTGGGCCACGATGAGAGGGCAGCGAGGGGGACGGTATGGATAAATGTCTGAAGACGACTTCCTTCACCCGCCGCACGCGCCGCGGCTCCGCGAACACGTCGGCATGATCCGTTGGCAGCGCGTCGGCGACGGTGAGTGGTCGATGGAGACCGCTCGCGGCCAGTACGTCGGCGGCAACAGCAAGGTCTGGCGGGTCCGCCTCTACGACGGCATCGAGCTCGAGTACGACCTCGACGAGTGGGCGCCCTTCAACTGACTCTCTTCCGGTGCCGTCCGCCGGGCCGAACATCGGCCCCGCGGACGGCACCGATTTCTTCTCCCCTCCGACGGGGGAATCGACCTGAGCGGCCGCACAGCCTAGGGTCGCAGCATGATCCCCGACGAAGCGGACGGATGGATGCTCACCTGCGTCCTGGTCGCCCGTGACGGCAGCGAGACCACCCTCTCGGTGCCCTCCCTCTCCCGAACGCCGCCCAGCCGCATCCGCCGACCCTCCCATCTCGGAGGCGCCGCCGTCGTCGATGTCTACGCGTTCTCCGCGCTCCGGGGCACTCCGCCCTGCGCGGTGTACGGCTTCGAATGCACCGTGCCGCTGAGCACGGACGAGCTCCCGGCGGACGATTCTCCGGCCGCCGGTCCCGCGCCGTCCGACTGACGGGAGTCGGAGAAGGTCGGGTGCCGGCACTCGGCGCAGCGAGATTCCCCGGTGCCGGCACCCTTGTCGTCATGTCGGGCATAACGACCTCTATACAGGCTTGTGCTCACCCTGCCCGGGTCGGGGGCGGAAAGCCTAGACACCAATGTCCGCTATTGAATGCGCGGCTGGACGTCCGTCCCTGCGCGCCCGTCCGGGAGCACGCCCCGAGCGGTGTAGCGGAGCCTCCGCACCCCCTGCAGCGGACCGGACCCTACGGCCGCCTGCATGTGGAGGAAGAACAGGGTGAAGGACCGGTCGACGCTGTCGGTGCCGGACAGCCCGTGCAGGGCCGCGTCGTCGGCGACCAGGCGGGCGTTGGCGAGCAGCGCATCCTCCTCCACCCGCACCTCCACGATCCGGTGGTCCGGGGTCAGCACCTGCAGCAGCAGTGCGCCGGCATCCACGACGTGGACGCCCGGCACCCGTTCCAGCGACCGCAGGAAGCGGTCCACGATCCGTCTCTCGCCTCGCGGCATCCGTCGCTCCTTCCGGCGGAGCCGCGTCGACCCGCTGGGCCAGCGGGAAGGCGAGCATCCGTCCATTGGAGTAGACGAACGAGTCTGCGTTCGATGACGGAGCTGGGGAGTCCCAGCTCTCACTCGGTATCGGAGCGTGCCTCGCGGATGGCGTCCGCCTGGATCACCGGGATGGCCGTCGTGACGACTTCCAGGCCGCTCAGACGGGCGGGCGACAACAGCCGGGTGACCTCCTCGCGGCTCATCAGCTTCGCCTCGACGACGAGGTCGGCGACGTTGCGGCCGGTCAGCAGCGCCGACTTGGCGAGGGCGGCGGAGGCGGCGTAGCCGATGTGCGGGGTGAGCGCGGTGATCACGCCGACGGACGAACCGACCATCGCGCCGAGGCGCTCCTCGTTGGCGGTGATGCCGTCCACGCAGTTGATCCGGAGGGTGCGGAACGCCTGCGCCATCCACGTGATGCTCTGCAGCAGGGAGTGCGCGATGACCGGCTCGAAGGCGTTGAGCTGCAGCTGGCCGCCCTCGGCCGCCATGGTGACCGTCACATCCGCGCCAGCGACCGAGAAGGCCACCTGGTTGACGACCTCGGGGATGACGGGGTTGACCTTGCCGGGCATGATGCTGGAGCCGGCCTGACGGGCCGGGAGGTTGATCTCGCCGAGACCCGCCTGGGGTCCGGAGGAGAGCAGGCGGAGGTCGTTGCAGATCTTCGAGAGCTTGATCGCGCTGCGCTTCAGCGAGCCGGAGAACGACATGAACGCGCCGGCGTCGCTTGTGGACTCGATGAGGTCCGGGGCGGTCTCGAGGTTCAGGCCGGTGATGGCGTTCAGGTGACGAACGGCGGCGGCGGCGTAGCCCGGGTCCGCGGTGATGCCCGTGCCGATCGCGGTCGCACCGAGGTTGATCTCGGCGAGCAGCCACTTCGTCTCCGTCAGGCGGGCGTGGTCCTCCGTCAGCGTGGTGGCGAAACCGTGGAACTCCTGGCCCAGGGTCATGGGCACGGCATCCTGCAGCTGCGTCCGGCCGACCTTCAGGATGTTGCGGAACTCGGCCGCCTTGGCCGCGAACGAGTCGCGCAGCAGCGCGAGCTCGTCGAGCAGGTGCCCGAGCGCGAAGGTGAGACCGATCTTGATGGCGGTCGGGTACGTGTCGTTCGTACTCTGGCTGCGGTTGACGTCGTCGATCGGGTGCAGGTGGGAGTAGTCGCCCTTCTCGTGCCCGTCGAGCTCGAGGGCGATGTTGGCGATGACCTCGTTGGCGTTCATGTTCGTCGAGGTTCCGGCGCCGCCCTGCATCACGCCGACCACGAACTGGTCGTGGTACCGGCCGTCGATGATGAGCTGGCAGGCGCGGTCGATCAGCTCGGCCTTGTGCGCCTCCAGCACCCCGATCTCGGCGTTGGCGCGGGCGGCGGCCTGCTTGACGCTGGCCAGGGCGACGATGAGGTCCGGGTAGACGGAGATCGGGCGCTTGGCGATCGGGAAGTTCTCCAGAGCGCGCGAGGTGTGGATGCCCCAGTACGCGTCGGCCGGGATCTCGCGGCTGCCGAGCGAATCGGTCTCGATGCGGGTCGGGCGCCCCTCCGCGCTGGGGGTCGGGACGTCGGAGACGTTCTCGGACGCATCGGTGACGACGAGTCCGGACGGGGTGACGACGGGGATGGGGGCTGTCTTCGACTCGTCCATGGTTGCTGTCGGGTTCACGGTTGGCACCGTTGCCTCTCGTTGTGCGTTGGCATGTCTTTCGGGCGCCGGACGTTCGTGGCCTCCGGCAGTGCCGAGCCTACCCCCGGGCCTGTGAGGCCCACTGGACGACCTGTCGCCCATCTCCACCCTCCTTCGACACGGTGTCCATCGCGGCGGACGGTTGCGGGATCAGCCCAGCTTGCGCAGCAGACCGCGCGCGAAGCGGTCCTTCGCCTCGGTGTACGGCGGGTAGATCAGCTGCATGGTGTCGGGGCTGAGCGGCTTGCTGAGCACGGCCTTCTCGTGGCTGAAGGTCCGCAGCGATCGCTCGCCGTGATACGCGCCGGCGCCGCTCTCGCCGACGCCGCCGAACGGGAGTCCGGCGACCGCGAGGTGCGCAGCCGGAACACCGAAACCGACCGCGCCGGAGCTGGTCTCGGTGAGGATGCGGCGGCGGGTCGTCGCGCTCGAGGTGAACACGTACAGGGCGAGCGGCTTGTCCCCCGCGCGGATGAAGCGGATGGCATCGTCGAGGCCGTCGACGGGAAGGATCGGGAGGATGGGGCCGAAGATCTCCTCCGCCATCGCGGGCGAGTCGGGCGCGACATCGGTGAGCACGGTCGGAGCGAGGTACCGGGTCTCGGCGTCGTGGTCGCCGCCGACCGCCGCAGTGCCCGAGCCGAGCATCCCGGTCAGCCGCTCGAACTGGCGGTCGTTGACGATGCGGCCGTAGTCCGGGCTCTCCGCCGGGTCGTCGCCGTAGAGGTCGCGGACCGCGTCGCGCAGCGCGTCGGCGAGGCGCGGGACGATGGAGCGTTCGGCGAGCACGTAGTCGGGCGCGACGCACGTCTGCCCGGCGTTCATGAACTTGCCCCAGGCGATGCGTCGGGCGGCGGCGACGATGTCGACCGTGGCATCGACGTAGACGGGCGACTTGCCGCCCAGCTCCAGCGTGACCGGGGTGAGGTTCTCGACCGCTGCGGCGGCGACGATGCGGCCGACGCGGCCGTTGCCGGTGTAGAAGATGTGGTCCCACCGCTGGGCGAGCAGGTCGGTGGTGTCCTCCACGCCGCCCTCGACGACCGCGACGGCGCGCGGATCGAGGTACAGCGGGATGAGGCGCGCCATCGCCGCGGACGTGGCGGGGGCCAGCTCGCTGGGCTTGAGCACGACGGCGTTGCCGGCCGCGAGCGCGCCCACCAGCGGGGCGAGCAGCAGCTGCACGGGGTAGTTCCACGGCGCGATGACGAGCACGACGCCGACCGGCTCGAGCATCGTGGATGCGCGCGCAGGGAGCAGCGCTCCGGGAACGGACACGCGGCGCGGCCGCAGCCAGCGGCGCAGGTGCGTGAGCGTGTGGTCGATCTCGCCGACGACGAACCCGAGCTCGGCGATCTGCGACTCGGTCGGGCTCTTCGCCAGGTCGGCGAGCAGCGCATCCTCGAACTCCGCGGACCGCTCGGTGAGCATGCGCCGCAGCGCCCGCAGCTGGTCGAGGCGCCACGCGAGCGGCTTGGTGACCCCTCGTTCGAAAGCGGACCGGAGCTCGTCGACCGTGCGCGCATGCGTCATGCGCCCATCCTACGAACCCGGGCGGTTCCCCAGGTCGGAGGCGTGCGCCCCCGAAAGGGAGGCGATCCGGTGCTGGAGGCCGTCCGTGTCCTCCGTTTCCTGCGGCGCGCCGGGTGTGGGATGCGGATCCCCTCCGTTTCCGTCCTGTCCGGTGGCGGGAACGAAAGGGAGGCGACTCCCGTCGACATGCCGGCTCGACGCGAGAGACGGAGGCGATCCGGCGGGATGCGCGACCGGATGACCTCCCTTTCCGTCGTGGACGGACGGATGGGGTCAGCGGGCGGGCGGGTCAGCCGACGGGACGGTATGCGAGGTCGAAGATGGCGTGGCCGAGGCGCTCGCCCCGGCGCTCGAACTTGGTGACCGGACGGTCGTCCGGGCGCGGGACGAAATGCGCATCGCCCGCGAGGTTCACGAGACCCGGCTCGGCGTCGAGCACCTCGATCATGTGCTCGGCGTACGGCTCCCAGTCGGTCGCGAGCCGGAGCACGCCCTCCGGGGACAGCGCGGCGACGAGCAGTCGGGCGACCTCCGGCTGGATGAGCCTGCGCCGGTGGTGACGCGCCTTGGGCCAGGGGTCGGGGAAGAAGATGAGGATCTCATCCACCGAGCCTGCGGGGAGCCCGCGCTCGAACACCTCGACCGCGTCGTGCCGCACGATGCGGATGTTCGTGAGTCCACGATCCCGCATCGCTCCGAGCACCCGGCCGATGCCCGCGCCGTGCACCTCGATGCCGAGGAAGTCGCGGTCGGGGTGGCGCTCCGCCAGGGTCAGCAGGTTCTCGCCATTGCCGAAGCCGATCTCGACCACGCGGGGTGCCGTGCGCCCGAAGATCGCGTCCAGGTCGAGCGGCGAGCCGTCGAAGTCGACGCCGAAGCTCGGCCACAGTTCGTCGATCGCGCGCGACTGGGCTTCGGTCTTGCGGCCGCGCACCACGAAGCTGCGCGGCCGGACGAGGGGGGATGGTTCCATCCCCCCATTGTCCCCGATCGACTCAGAGCCACGCGCGGTGGAGCTCAAAGCAGCGCGGAGCGATGCCGCGACCCCAGCGCCGAGGGAGCCTGCGACCGACGTCTGACACTGGGATCGAACTACGAACCGCGTGGCGACTCAGAGCCACGCGAACGGCAGCGCCAGGACGCCGAACCCGATGCCCACGAGGGCGAGGAGGGCGAAGAACGCTGCGCCGGCGAGCATCACGGCGTTGAGGACGATTCCCCACACCGCGAAGGTCTTGCCCAGCGGCTCGCGCTTCAGCGCCATGATGCCGACGACGAGGCCGGCGACCGGAGCGATGAGCGTCCAGCCGAAGACGATGGAGGCGAGCCCGAGCGCGAAGCTCGTGATGCTGAGGGTGCGGTCGGGGGTGGCGGTCTGGTACGGGGTGCTGGTGGTGGTCATGTCTCCATCCAACCGATACGCGCCACTGCCGCACTATCGGGGTACCCCCCGATTCCTCCCTGAGGCCACCCCCAGGTTCGTGCCGAATGTGCGTTATGGCACCGCCATAACGCACATTCGGCACGAATCGGTGAGGTCACACCTGCCCGAGCAGCCCCTCGATCGGACCGCGCGCGAAGTAGATGAGGAAGCCGGCGGCGACGATCCAGAGCAGCGGGCTGATCTCGCGGGCCTTGCCGGCGAGCGACCGGATGAGGACCCAGCTGATGAAGCCGACCCCGATCCCGTTGGCGATCGAGTACGTGAGCGGCATGACGATGATCGTCAGGAACACCGGGAGCACCACCGAGAACTCGGTGAAGTCGATGTGCTTGATCTGCACCACCATCAGGGCGCCGACCACGACGAGCGCGGCGGCGGCCACCTCCAGCGGGACCACCTGGGTCAGCGGCGTGAAGAACATCGCGAGCAGGAACAGCGCGCCGGTGATGACGCTGGCGAACCCGGTCTTCGCTCCCTCGCCGATGCCGGAGGCCGACTCCACGAACACCGTGTTCGACGACGACGAGGTGCCACCGCCGACGATCGCGCCGACACCCTCCACGATGAGCGCGGGCTGCAGGCGCGGGAAGGTACCGTCCTCGTTCGCCAGACCGGCGCTGCGCGCCAGCCCGGTCATCGAGCCCATGGCGTCGAAGAAGTTCGTGAAGACGAGCGTGAAGATGAGCATGATCGCGGCGAGCGCGCCGATGCGGCCGAAGGCCCCGAACAGGTCCACCTGGCCGACGAGGCTGAGGTCCGGCAGCGAGACGAGCGAGGTCGGCAGCTGCGGCACCGTGAGGTTCCAGCCGGCCGGGTTCTTGCCCATCGAGGGTCCGACGTGCCAGATGGCCTCAGCGATGATCGCGACGACCGTGGCGGCGACGATGCCGATGAGCAGCGCGCCCTTCACCTTGCGCGCCATCAGCACGCCCATGATGACGAGGGCGATGAGGAAGGTGATGGTCGGCAGAGTCGCGATGGATCCGGCCTCACCGAGCTGGACGGGCGGCGACGAGAGCGTCGTGGTGCGGACGAAGCCGCTGTCGACGAAGCCGATGAACGCGATGAAGAGGCCGATGCCGACCGTGATCGCCGTCTTCAGCGGCGCCGGGACGGCGTTGAAGATGAGCTTCCGCAACCCGGTCGCAGAGAGCAGCACGATGATCACGCCGTTGATGACGACGAGGCCCATCGCCTCCTGCCAGGTGAGGATCTTGACCACGTTGACGGCGAGGAACGAGTTGATGCCGAGCCCGGCCGCGAACGCGAACGGCAGCCGAGCGATCAGGCCGAACAGCACGGTCATCACACCGGCGCTCAGAGCCGTGACGGCGGCGACCTGCGTCGTCCCGAGGGTGTGGCCCACCACATCCTTCGTCCCGCCCAGGATGAGCGGGTTCAGGATGACGATGTACGCCATGGTGACGAAGGTGAGGACGCCGCCGCGCACCTCCGTTCCCCACGTCGTGCCGCGGGCGCTGATCTCGAAGAAGCGGTCGAAGCGCCCCGTGGAGGTGGGCGCGCTGGTCGATGCGGAAATGGTGGACTCCCGTAGGATCGGTGGGCGGTGGACGGCGAAGACTCAGGTTCGTCGAGTAATGCGCGAATGCGCAGCACCAAGCCTATTCCGACTCACGACCTCCGAAGGACACGCATGGCACTGCCCTGGACGCTGCATGGTGATGGCAAGAAGGTGGGCGCGCACGAGATCGTGCTGCCCGGCGAACGGCTGACCTGGCCCCGCACGATCGGGCTCGGCGCCCAGCACGTCGTCGCCATGTTCGGTGCGACGTTCCTGGTGCCGCTGCTCACCGGCTTCCCGCCCGCGACGACCCTGCTGTTCTCGGGCGTCGGCACGCTGCTCTTCCTCGTCATCACCGGCAACCGGCTGCCCAGCTACCTCGGCTCGTCGTTCGCGTTCATCGTCCCGATCGTCGCGGCGACGAAGGCGGACGGGATGCCGTCCGCCCTGTTCGGGATCGTCGTCACGGGTGTCCTCCTGGCCGTCGTCGGCCTGATCGTCATCGCGACCGGGACCGGGTGGATCGACGGGCTCATGCCGCCGGTTGTGGCCGGCGCGATCGTCGCCCTGATCGGCTTCAACCTGGCTCCCGCCGCGAAGAACAACTTCGTCCAGGCGCCCGTCACGGCCCTGGTGACGCTGGCGGCGGTCATCCTCTGCACCGTCCTCTTCCGCGGGATGCTCGGCCGGCTCTCGATCTTCCTCGGCGTCGCCGTCGGGTACGTGTTCGCGGTGATCGTCGGCCAGGTGAACTTCGACGCCGTCGCCAAGGCTCCGTGGATCGGCTTCCCGCAGTTCACCCTGCCCGCGAACCCGTTCGTCTCCCCCGCGGCGACCTGGGGCATCCTGCCCGCGTTCCTCCCGGTCGTCCTCGTCCTGATCGCCGAGAACGTCGGGCACATCCGCGGTGTCGCGCAGCTCACCGACCCCTCGGTCAACCGGCTGACCGGCCGGGCGCTCTTCGCGGACGGCGTCGCCACCACCATCGCCGGCTTCTTTGGCGGCTCGGGGACGACGACCTACGGCGAGAACATCGGCGTCATGGCGGCGACGCGCGTCTACTCCACCGCCGCCTACTGGGTCGCCGGAATCGTCGCCGTGCTGCTGGGGCTCTCCCCCAAGGTCGGCGCCGTGATCAACACCATCCCCGCGGGCGTGCTCGGCGGTGTGACCACCGCGCTGTACGGCCTGATCGGCATCATCGGCGTGAAGATCTGGCTCGACAACAAGGTCGACTTCTCCAAGCCGGTCAACCAGTTCACGGCGGCGACGGCGCTCATCATCGGTGTCGGCGACTTCACGCTGAACCTCGGTCAGCTCACATTCAACGGGATCGCACTGGGCGCCATCGCGGCGATCGTCGTCTATCACGTGATGGCGTCGATCGCGCGGCTGCGCGGGACGGACTGATGCTCCGGGCGGACTGAGTCCGGCTCCGTCACAATGCGGGTATTCGCGCGTCTCTAGGGGTGGGCGCGCTCTTCGGGTGCGCCTGCGTCGCCGATGGGCGACGCCTCCCCCAACAGAGAGCACCATGACCCGAATCCATCGTTCCCTCCGACGCGCCGCGCTCGCGACCGTCATCACCACCGGCGTCCTCGCCGGTGCGGCGGCGGTCCCGCTCGGCGCCGCCGCGCCGGCGAGCGCCGCAACCTCCAGCCCGGTCGCGGCCGCCGACATCATCAGCCGGGCAATCGACCAGGCGAAGAAGCAGGGCTCCGCCCGCGACTACACAGCGCCGATCAGCAAACCGAACTGGAAGGTGCTGTTCGTCGGTGTCGCCGACGTGAAGTATCCGAGCGGATCGCGCCAAACCTTGGACACGGCAGCCCGCACGTACACCCAGAACGTGATCAACCAGTTCGTGGACACGACGAGCCGGAACACCGGCGTGACCATCACGCCGACCGTCACGTGGGTCGACGCTCCCTTCACGACCGCCAGCACCGACGGCGGTCTCTCGCCGTCGGAGACGGCGGACATCCTCAAGGGCGTCTCCGGGGTCGCAGAGTACGACTGCATCATGGTGGCGTCGAGGTTCAATCCGGGCAGCGCATACGGCGGTTTGACCTGGGCATGGAACTGGGCCAACGCGCGCGAAGCCGCATACTCCTGGGTCTCCATCACGCCGCAGACCAGCACCCCCGGGTACCCCTCCCTCCCGGCCGGGAGCATCTCTCGTGACACCAACATCATGATTCACGAGTTCGCTCACGCTGTCTCCATGAACACGGTGGGCTTCCCGTATCCCGACCTTCACAACGCTTCCGGTTACGGGTACGCCTCGGACCCGTGGAACGAGTGGTACAAGTTCTACGTCGACTACCTCACCGGCAAAGTGAACGTGAACGGCGTCCCTCAGGGCGCCTATCCGAAGATGTGGCAGGTCAGCCCGCGCTTCCTGCATAACCCCGCCATGGCGACCGTGCACCTGCAGGATGAGGCGGGCCGCACCGTCGCGCCGGACATCAACACGTTCGGTGTCGGCGGGGACGCCTACTCGATCAAGGCACCGATGGTCAACGGCTACAAGACCGTGTCGGTCAAGTCCGGCAGTGCCCCGGCCGACGGACAGTTCACCAGCGGCACCAACACCGAGATCACCCTGGTCTACTCGACCACCCCGACGAAGGTCGCCTTCGTGGGCGGCCAGGAGGTCGACCTCAACTACAACCAGGCGGCCACGCCAGGCGGGGTGTACTTCCACAGCTACACCTATCGCTCGGCAGCCCCCGTGACCGGCTACACCTACACTGACCAGATCGTCGGCAACGACGGCGCCCGACGCGTCGACAGCCTTCCCGGCGTCTCCGTCACCTTCGGAGCCAACGGGGTCGCCGGCGTCACGAAGGACGGCAATCGGTACGTCCTGCGGAAGAAGTCCGACACCCTCGTCGAGATCTCCGTCGAGCTGAAGACACCCAGCACGACGTTCACCATCTACAACACGGGTTACGGAAACGTCGCACCGACGGCTCGGGTTCAGCAGATGTTCGACCTGCTCGACATCACTCCGAAGCTGACCGGCGTGAAGGAGCCGCTGACCACCGAGCCGCACGGACACACGAACATCACGTGGGGCGCCTACAGGGTCAAGGCCATCTTCGTCGGCGGCGAGACGAACGACATCACGCGCGCCAGCACGCGTGGCCAGGGAGAGACGTTCAACGAGTCCTTCGTCTACCGCACGGGCATCCCGGTCAGCGGCTACACGTACACCGACCGGCTCACCGCGTCCGACGGAGTCAAGCGCCTCGACTCCTTCGGCGGCCAGCCCATCACGTTCACTGCCGCGGGCACCGCATCCTTCGTCTGGTCCGGCCGTGCCGTCACGGTGGTGAAGAAATCCGACACTCTCGCTGAGATCTCGGTCACGCTCGCAACACCGTCCAGCACCTTCGTCGTCACCGGAATGGACTCCGTCAACAGCGCGCCGACGGGCCGCGGCACCCGCACGCTCGAGCTCGTGAACGTGATATCCGGCTTCGACAACACGAAGGATGCTCAGACCGCGCCCAAGGCGATCTCCACCGTGACGTGGGCCACCAAGGTGACGTTCCTCGGCGGTGAGACGACCGATCTGACGCAGACCAAGGTGCTGCCGGTGAACACGGCGCACTCCGGCAACTGGACGTACCGCGCGACGGCGCCGGTCACCGGGTTCACGTACTCCGACCAGATCGACAGCGCTCAGAACGCGCGCCGGGCGGACTCCTTCGCCGGCATCCCGCTGACCTGGAACGCCGCGGGCGTCGCCACCGTGACGAAGGACGGCAACACCTACACCGTCGTCCGGAAGTCCGACACGCGCGTCGAGGTGTCGGTGAAGCTCGGAACCCCGAGCACGACGTTCATCGCCTGGGACGCCGGATACGTCAACACCGCGGCGTTCGGGACGCTCAAGCAGACCACGGACCTGCTCGACGTCACGCCGCAGCAGACGGGGGCGAAAGAGGCTCAGACGACCGAGGCGAAGGGTCACCTGAACTTCACCTGGGGCGCCGGCCAGGTCGGCTGACCACCGGCCACGAGGGCTGGAGGATCCGGACGGATCCTCCAGCCCTTCGGCGTGCCCGCGTCACGAATGCGGATAACGCACGTCTTGCAGGGTGAAGGCCTCCACACCCGGCGGCCCGGAAGCCGCTGACGCGGCCACACCTTCGAACAGAGAGCACCATGGCCCGATCTCCTCGATCCCTCAGGCAGGCCGCGGTCGCGACCGCCGTCACGGCCGGCATCCTCCTCGGTGCCGCCGCGGTCCCGTTGGGCACCGTCGCTCCCGCGAGTGCCGCCTCCACCCCGATGGCGGCGTCGGAAATCGTCAGCCGCGCGGTCGATCAGGCGAAGAGGCAGGGGGCCGCCCGGGACTACACGGCTCCGCTCTCCAAGCCGACCTGGAAGTTCCTGTTCGTCGGGGTATCGGACGTCACCTTCCCGGGCGACCCCGCTCGTCACATCGTCACGGCCGACGAGAAGAAGTACACGCAGTATGTGGTCGATCAGTTCGTGTACCTCCTCACGAGCCGGGCCGGGGTGCGGGCGACCGCGACCGTGAAGTGGATCGACGAACCCCATACGGCGACCGAAACGGACCGGAGGCTGCATGAGTGGGAGTTCGCGGACCGCTTCGCGGAATGGTCCGCTCCGGCCGAGTACGACTCGATCATGCTGATGTCGAAAGGCGGAAACGGCGGGGTGACCATGCCCGCGTACTACAACGACACCGCGACAAGGGGAGCCGGATTCGAGTACTTCACGATCCGCCCGCGAACCGGGGCTCCCACGGACGTCGCTCCGACGAACGACATCGAGCTGAGCACGAACTACGCCCTGCACGAACTCGGGCACCAGATGAGTTACAGCCGGAAGGGTTTCCCCTATCCCGACCTGCACAACGCGTCGGCGTACGGATACACCGTCGACCCGAGGAACGAGTGGGCCGCCTTCTACCTCGACTACCTCAGCGGCAATGTGAACGCGGACGGCATCCCGATGGGAGCCTTTCCGAAGATGTGGTCGGTGAGCCCCCGGTTCCTTCATAGGCCCGCGATGGCCACCGTCCATTTCCAGGACGAGGGAGGCCGCCCCATCGCTCCCGACGTCGACACCTTCGGCGCGGGAGGCGACCCGCTGACGGTCACGGCCCCGGTGATCGACGGCTATCGCAGCGTGGCCCCGAAGGCGACGAAGGCCGCGCCGGAGGCGACCTTCAGCACCGGGACGACCACAGACATCACGCTGGTCTACTCCCCCGGCCCCACGAAGGTCGCCTTCGTGGGCGGCGAGACCTTCGACCTGACCCAGAGCAGGACCCTGAATCCCGGGACCACCATCTGGAGCCCGTTCACCTACCGCGCTGCCACCCCCGTCACGGGCTTCACCTACACCGACCAGATCGTCGGCATCGACGGCGCGCGCCGCGTCGACAGCCTGCCTGGCGCACCGCTGCGCTGGGACACCTCGGGAACGGCGGTGGTCACCGATGGCGGAAACACCTACACGGCGACGAAGAAGTCCAGCACGCTGGTCGAGGTGGCCGTCCAGCTGGGGACGCCCAGCACGACATTCGTGGTCCGGAACCTCGGCTATGCCAGCTCCGCCTCAGCGGGTCGTGTGCACCAGAGATTCGATCTGCTCGACATCACCCCCCAACTCACCGGTGTGAAGGAGGAGGTGACGACCGAACCGCACGGGCACGTGCAGCTCACCTGGGGCGACTACACCCTCGCGGCGACCTTCTCCGGGGGCGAGACGACCGACATCAACCGCGTCGACCGGCGAGCGCCTGGCGAGCAGTTCTTCGCCCGCTACGGATACCGCACTGCCTTCCCGGTCACCGCCTTCACCTACCTGGACCGGCTCGCCGAGGTGGACGGCGTCCGTCGCGTCGACCTGTTCGACGGCCAGCCGGTCACCTGGACCGCGAGCGGCACGGCCACTGTGAACTGGCTCGGGAACGCCGTCACGCTGACGAGGAAGAGCGACACCCTGGTCGAGGTCCGGATGACGCTCAAAGCACCATCCACCACCCTCGTCGTGCCCGGGATGGGCTACACCAACAGCGCGGCGACGGGTCGGGCCAAGCGCAGCGTCGAGTTCGTCGACGTGACGTCCGAGCTGACGGGCCGGAAGGATGCGCAGCCCCGGGCGCCGAAGGGCAACAACACCGTGACCTGGGGCGACCACAGGACGACGGTCGCCTTCTCCGGAGGCCAGACCGTCGACCTGTTCCAGAACACGACCGTCGCCCCCGGCAAGATCTACTGGAACGGCTATACCTATCGCGCGGCGGTCCCGGTCATCGCCTTCACGTACACGGACCGCATCGTCTCGATCAGCGGAGCGCGACGCTGCGACAGCCTTCGCGGCGTCGCACTGAACTGGGATGCCGCCGGCATCGCCACGGTCACGAAGGACGGCAACACCTATACCGCTGTGCGGAAGTCCGACACGCTCGTCGAGATCTCCGTCCGGCTCGGAACCCCGAGCACCACGTTCACCCTCCAGGACGTCGGATACGGCAACGTCGCGCCCGTCGGCCACGTGGAGCAGACGTACGACCTGCTCGACGTCACGCCAGAGCTGACCGGAGTGAAGGAGGCCATGACCTCCGAGCCGCATGGGCACGTGACCCTCACCTGGACGGGCTGATCCTCGGCCAGAAGGGTGGGCCGCCGTTACTGGTGGAAGAACGGGATGATCAGGTACAGCCCGTACACGACGGCCAGCGCGCAACCCGTGAAGCACGCGTACGCACCGGTCAGCGCGAGTCGCTTCTGCCCCGCGCTCAGCGGGTTCTTGCGCTGCGCCTTCTCGGCCTTGCGCTGCAGCTTCGCCGCACGCTCGGGAGTCAGCACGGTGATGGCGTCGGTGAACTCCACCGGCTCGACGAACAGCGCGCGCCCGGCCGCGGCCAGGAGGCGCGTCCCGAGCGCGTAGAGAGCTACGACGACGCACGAGCCGACCAGCGCTGCGCCGAAGACGACGACGAAGGACGCCCAGTCGATCATGCGGACTCCCTCCTGCGCCGCTCCTTCTTGAGCGGCTTGACCTTCTCGATCTTGACGACCTTGCCGGACGCCGCGACCTCGCTCTTGCCCTGCACCGGCAGCGGCTTGACGGCGTTCTCGCTGCTGACGCGATTGCGGCGCGCACGCCAGAAGATGTAGACGACGACGGCAGTGCCGACCACGGTGTCGATGACGACACCGATCGGTCCGACGTTGGCAAGCAGCCCGGCGACGGCGCCGACGATGGCGGCGGACGGCAGCGTCAGCAGCCAGCCGATGGCGATCCGGCCCGCCGTGCCCCACCGCACCGACGACCCGCGCCGGCCCAGACCGGAGCCGATCACCGAGCCCGAGGCGACCTGCGTGGTCGAGAGGGCGAAGCCGAGGTGGCTGGACGCGAGGATGGTGGCCGCCGTGCTCGTCTCCGCCGCGAATCCCTGCGCCGGCTTCACCTCGGTGAGGCCGCGGCCGAGGGTGCGGATGATGCGCCAGCCGCCCGAGTACGTGCCGATCGCGATGGCGAGCGCACAGGCGATGACGACCCAGACCTCCGGCCCGGACCCGGCCTCCTGGAAGCCCGCGGAGATGAGCGTCAGGGTGATGACGCCCATGGTCTTCTGGGCGTCGTTGGTGCCGTGCGACAGCGCGACGAGCGAGGACGAGAAGATCTGCCCGTACCGGAAGCCACCGCGGCCGTCCGGGCGCCCGTCGTAGCGCCGTGTGATCCAGTACGCCAGCTTGGTCGCACTCCACGCGACGACGCCCGCGGTGAACGGCGCGATGATGGCCGGCAGGATGACCTTGTCCAGAACGACGACGAAGTCGACCGATTGGAGCCCGGCGCCGACGATCGCGGCCCCGATCAGGCCACCGAACAGCGCGTGGCTGGACGACGACGGCAGACCGTACAGCCAGGTGATCATGTTCCACACGATCGCCCCGACGAGTCCGGCGAAGATGAGCACCGGCGTGATCTGCACGCCGCCCTCACCCTCCTTGATGATGCCGCCGGAGATGGTCTTGGCGACCTCCGTGGAGAGGAACGCTCCGATGAGGTTGAGCACGGCGGCGAGGGCGACGGCGACCTTCGGCCGCATGGCGCCCGTCGCGATGGGGGTCGCCATCGCGTTGGCCGTGTCGTGGAAGCCGTTCGTGAAGTCGAAGAAGAGCGCCAGCGCGATGACCAGCACGACGATGAGGGTGAGGTCCACCGTTCTCTTTCTCGTGTGGGATGCCTCCCCCGACGCAAACGTTCATCGGAGGTTCATGCAAGGGACCTGGCGCGTTACGACACCGTGACGATACTCACACGACGCCTCAGTCAGGTCAAACCCGCTGCGACCCCGTTCGCGGGGCTAGAACCGGCCGACCCCCGTGACCCGGATCACCGCGACGCCCTCGCGTGCGGAGTCCTCGAGGAGGACGTCCGCGGTGATGCCCCAGTCGTGGTCGCCCTCGGGGTCGGCGATGATCTGGCGCACCCGCCAGATCCCCTCTGCTCCGTCGGGCTTCTCGTCCACCAGGATCATCTGTGCCGAGCGCGCGGAGGCGTCGGTGAGGATCTCGTCGTGCTCGGCGTAGTAGCCCTCCAGAGCCGCATCCCATTGCGCCTCCGTGAAGGGCACGGCACCCCCGGCGAGCGCGGCCGCTTCGGCCTCCAGCGCGCCGAGGTCGTCGACGCGGTCGAGGGCGGCGAGCTGGATGCGGCGGAACAGCTCGTTGCGCACCAGCACGAAGAAGGCGCGCCGGTTGGTGGTGACGTTCCGCGGCGCGGGAGGGGCGAGCTCGGTGGACTCGGCGGCGTGCTTGGCCGCATCCGGGTGCACCAGTTCTTCCCACTCGTCGAGGAGGCTGGAGTCGACCTGGCGCACGAGCTCGCCCAGCCACTCGATGATGTCGCGCAGGTCCTCCGTGCGGGCCTCCAGCGGGACCGTCTGGTTGAGCGCCCGGTAGGCGTCGGAGAGGTAGCGGAGCACCACGCCCTCCGACCTCGCTAGCTTGTAGAACGCGATGAACTCGCCGAACGTCATCGCCCGCTCGTAGAGGTCGCGGACGACCGACTTCGGGCTGAGCGCGAAGTCGGCGACCCACGGCTGGCTGGACGCGTAGGTGGCGAACGCCTCGTGGAGCAGCACGTCGTGGGGCTTGGGATGCGTCACCTCCTCGAGCGCCTCCATGCGCTCCTCGTACTCCACGCCGTCGGCCTTCATCGCCGCGACGGCCTCGCCGCGTGCCTGGAACTGCTGGGCGGAGAGCACCGGACGCGGTTCGTCGAGCGTTGCCTCCACGACCGAGACGATGTCGAGCGCGTACGACGGCGACTCCCGGTCGAAGAGTTCGAAGGCGGCGAGCGCGAACGGCGACAGCGGCTGGTTGAGGGCGAAGTTGGGCTGCAGGTCCACGGTCAGCCGGATCTCGACGCCGTCGCCGGTCCTGACCGCCTCGACGACGCCGGCGGTCAGCAGCGAACGATACAGCTCGATCGCGCGCCGGGCGAGGGCGAGCTGGCGCTTCCACGGCTCGTGGTTGTCGAACACGAGCGCGTGCACGTGCCCGTACACGTCGCCGCCGCGGCCGATCACGTTGATGAGCATGGCGCTGGTGATCTGCATGGAGGAGGTGAGCGTCTCCGGCTCCGCCTCGATCAGACGCCGGAACGACGGCTCGCCCCACGAGACGAAGCCCTCCGGCGCCTTCTTGCGGACGATCTTGCGGCGCTTCTTCGGGTCGTCCCCGGCCTTCTCCAGCGCCTTCAGGTTCTCGGACTCGTGCTCTGGCGCCTGGGCGACGACGGTGCCGGCGGTGTCGTATCCCGCGCGGCCCGCGCGCCCGGCGATCTGGTGGAACTCTCGGGCGTTCAGCTGCCGCATCCGCGTGCCGTCGAACTTGGTGAGCGCCGTGAGGAGCACAGTGCGGATGGGCACGTTGATGCCGACGCCGAGGGTGTCCGTGCCGCAGATGACGCGCAGCATCCCGCGCTGGGCGAGCTGCTCGACGAGCCGGCGGTACTTGGGCAGCATCCCCGCGTGGTGCACGCCGATGCCCTGCCGCAGCAGGCGGGACAGCGTCTTGCCGAAGCTCGTCGTGAAGCGGAACCCGCCGATCAGCTCGGCGATCGCATCCCGCTGCTCCCGGGTGGCGATCTTCGCGCTGGAGAGCGACTGCGCCCGCTCGAGCGCGGCCAGCTGCGAGAAGTGCACGACGTAGACCGGAGCCTGACCGGTGCTCAGCAGGTCTTCGATCGTCTCGTGGACGGGCGTGACCTCGTAGTAGTAGTGCAGCGGCACCGGCCGCTCGACACCGGTCACGGTCGCGGTGGTCCGCCCGGTGCGGCGCTCCAGGTCCTCCGCGAGCGCGGTCACGTCACCGAGGGTGGCCGACATGAGCACGAACTGGGTGTGCGGGAGGGTCAGCAGCGGAACCTGCCACGCCCAGCCGCGGTCGGGGTCGGAGTAGAAGTGGAACTCATCCATGACGACCTGCCCGACGGGCGTCTCGTCGCCGTGGCGGAGCGCGAGGTTCGCCAGGATCTCCGCCGTCGCGCACATGATCGGCGCATCGGGGTTCACCGCCGAGTCGCCGGTCGTCATGCCGACGTTCTCTGCGCCGAAGATGTCGGCGAGCGCGAAGAACTTCTCCGAGACGAGCGCCTTGATCGGCGCGGTGTAATACGTGCGCTCCCCGCGGGCGAGCGCCGCGAAATGGGCGCCGACCGCCACCAGCGACTTGCCCGTGCCTGTGGGTGTGCTCAGGATGAGATTGGCGCCGCCGACGATCTCGATCACCGACTCGTCCTGGGCCGGGTACAGCCGGATGCCGCCCTCCTCCACCCAGGCGACGAACGTGTCGTACACGGCGTCCTCGGTGACGGAGCCGGGGCCGGCCCAGCCGGGGATGTCCTCGAGGCGGAGTCGCCGGGGGCTCTGGGGTGCGGCGGAGGACGGCGAGGCATCGGACATGATGCCCCCAGCCTCCCACGTCGCGGCGGCCACTCGTGGCGCGCGCTCGACGTGCTCGTGGCGCGCGCTCAGGCGGTGGTCATAGGTTTGCCCCATGTCCGACATCTGGCGGCCGGCCGGGGCCGGCGTCGCGAGCGTTGTCGCGGGCGTCGGCGTCGCCGAGCTGGTGAGTGCGTTCGTCGTGCAGAACGGCAGCCCGATCCTCACCGTCGGCGCGCTGCTCATCGACCTCGCGCCGCCGTGGCTGAAGGAGGCCGTCATCGGCCTGTTCGGGACCGGCGACAAGGCGTTCCTCATCGTGTCGCTGGCCGTCGTCGTCGTTGTCGGCGCGGGGATCGCGGGCTGGCTGGAGCGGGTGCGGCCGCCGCTCGGACGCATCCTCATCGGCCTCGGCGGAGCGGTCGGGGTGCTGGCCGCGGTCACCCGCTCGGGGAACAGCATCGTGGATGCGCTGCCGTCGGTGCTCGCGGCCGGGGTCGCCATCCTGCTTCTCGGCTGGCTCATGCGGATGCTGCGCGACACCGAGCCGACCCGGGTCGCGCCGAACGGCCGGGTCTCCCGCCGCCGGTTCGTCGGCTCGACCGCCGCGACCGCAGCCGGAGGAGCGCTCGCTCTGATCGTCGGCCAGGTGGTGGCCGGCGGCTTCCGGGCGGCCTCCGCCACCCGCGCGGCGATCCGGCTGCCGAAACCGGCGGAGACGGCCCCGCCCATCCCGGCCGGAGCGTCGTTCGACATCCCGGGGCTGTCGCCGATCGTCACGCCGAACGCCGACTTCTACCGCATCGACACGGCGCTGCAGATCCCGGGGATCGACCCGAACGACTGGAGACTCCGCATCACCGGCATGGTCGAGAACGAGGTCGAGCTGACCTTCGCCCAGCTGCTGGCGCTGCCGCTGGAGGAGTCCACGACGACGCTCACCTGCGTCTCCAACGAGGTCGGCGGCGACCTGATCGGCAACGCGACCTGGCTCGGGTACCCGATCCGTCACCTGCTCGCACGCGCCAAGCCGTCCGCCGACGCCGACATGGTGCTGTCGACCAGCCAGGACGGGTGGACGGCGAGCACCCCGATCGAGACGCTGACCGATGAGCGCAACGCCATCCTCGCCGTCGGGATGAACGGCCAGCCGCTGCCGCTCGAGCACGGCTATCCCGTCCGGATGGTCGTGCCGGGCCTCTACGGCTACGTGTCGGCCACCAAGTGGGTGGTGTCGATGGAGGTCACGCGCTTCGACCGGCACACCTCGTACTGGACCGACCGCGGCTGGTCGGAGCGCGGGCCGGTGAAGCTGTCGTCCCGGATCGACGTCCCCGCCGCCGGCCGGCAGGTGAAGGCCGGGACCGTCGCGGTGGCCGGGGTGGCCTGGTCGCAGCACGTCGGCGTCAGCGCGGTGCAGGTGAAGGTGGATGACGGGCCCTGGCAGCAGGCGACCCTCGCGGACGCCATCTCGGCCGACACCTGGCGGCAGTGGCGGTTCGCCTGGGAGGCGACGCCGGGCGCCCACACCCTCCGGGTCCGCGCGACGGACGCGAAGGGGAAGGTGCAGACGGCCGCCGTACAGGACGTCGTGCCCGACGGCGCGACCGGTCTGCACTCGGTGCGGGTCACGGTGGTGTGATTGGCTGAGCGTATGGCCCTCCCGCCTCTGGTCGAACCCGGTCCCGAACTGTCCGCCGAGCGGACGGCCCGCTACGCCCGCACCACGCAGCTGCCCGGCTTCGGGCCGATCGCCCAGCGCCGGCTGCGGGCCGCGCGGGTGCTCGTCGTCGGCGCCGGCGGCCTGGGCTCGGCGGTGCTCCCGCTGCTCGCCTCGGCCGGGGTCGGAACGATCGGGATCGTCGACGACGACCGGGTGGAGCCGAGCAACCTGCCGCGGCAGGCCATCCACACGCCCGCCGCTGTCGGGCGCGCCAAAGTGGAGTCCGCCGCGGACGCCGTGCGCGCCCTGGACGACGAGGTGGAGCTGCGCCTGTACGCCGAGCGGCTGACGTCGCAGAACGCGCCGGACATCCTCGTCGGGTTCGACCTGGTGCTCGACGGCAGCGACAACTTCCCGACCCGGTATCTGGTGGATGACGCGGCGACGCTCGCGGGCATCCCCGTCGTGTGGGGCGCCGTGCACCAGACCGGCGGCCAGGCGGGGCTCAGCTGGGCCGCGCACGGGCCGACCTACCGCGACCTGTTCCCGGTGCCGCCCGCGCCGGGCACCGTGGCGAGCTGCGCCGAGGCGGGCGCGCTGCCGTCGGTGTGCGGCGTGATCGGCGGGCTGATGGTCAGCGAGGCGATCAAGCTGGTGACCGGGACGGGCGATCCGCTGCTCGGCCGGGTCGTCATCCACGACGGTCTGCACGGAACGTTCCGCGAGCTGACCTACGAGCGCGATCCGGAGGCGGCCCCTGTCACGGAGTTGATCGACTACGACCTGTTCTGCGGTGTGACCGACACGATGTCGCCCGCCGAGCTGCACGCGCGGCTCGTGGCGGGTGAGCCGCACACGCTGCTGGACGTGCGCGAGCCGTGGGAGGCCGACATCGTCGAGCTGCCCGACTCGCTGCTGGTGCCGCTCGGCGTCGTGGAGCGGGACGCGGTGGGAGTGGCCGAGCGGCTGCCCGACGCGCCGCTCGTGATCGTCTGCCACCACGGCATCCGGGCAGAGACCGCGCGTCGCCTGCTCGCCGACGCGGGCAGACCCGGGCTGGTGCTCGCCGGCGGCCTCGATGCCTGGGCACGAGACATCGACCCCGGAATGCCCCGCTACTGACGCCGCGATTCGTGCCGAATGTGCGGAATGGGCGCTCGTAAACGCACATTCGGCACGAATGTGCGCCGCGAAGCAGCACGCCGCGGGGACGGACGGACGCGGGATACTGAACGCATGACAGGCGATCCCTCCGCGCACCCGCGCAGCGTCGAAGACCACGCCGGCATCATCGCGCGGATGCTTGAGCCGCTCTCCGAAGAGCCCGACGCCGAGACGGTCCCGCTCGAGGCGGCGCTCGGCCGGGTGACCGCCGACGAGGTGCGGTCGGAGGTCGACCTCCCGCTGTTCCGCAACTCGCAGATGGACGGCTACGCGGTGCGCGCGGCCGACATCCGGTCGGTGCCCGTCGCACTGGAGGTGTCGGGCGACATCCCGGCCGGGCACACCAGCCCCATGACGTTGATCGCCGGCACCGCGCTGCGCATCATGACGGGCGCACCCGTGCCGTCCGGCGCGGACACGATCGTGCCCGTGGAGGACACCGAACTCGTGCTCGGCCGCGACGACGACCTGGCCGGGGCGATCGTCGAGATCCGCCGGTCGCGCCGCGCCGGCGAGTACGTGCGCGAGCGCGGGAGCGACGTGCACCGAGGGGATGTGCTCCTCCCGGCAGGCACCCGGCTCGGCCCCCGGCACCTCGCCGCCCTCGCGGCCGCGGGCATCGCGAGTGTTCGTGTGCGGGCACGCCTCCGCGTGGCCGTGCTCACGACCGGGACGGAGCTCGTCGGCTCCGGCACCCCGGTCTTCGGACAGGTGTACGACGCCAACGGCATCGCCCTCGCGGCGCTCGTCGAGGAGGCGGGCGCGACCGTGTCGGTGCGCGCGAGCAGCGACGACGACCCGGCGGCGTTCGAACGCATCCTGGACGACGCGTTGCACCGCAGCGACCTCGTCATCACCTCCGGCGGCATCTCCCGCGGGGCCTACGAGGTCGTCCGTGAGGTGCTGCTCCCCCACGGCGCCGACGTGACGACCGTGGCGATGCAGCCCGGCGGCCCACAGGCGACCGCCGTGGTGGGCGGCGTCCCGGTGTTCGCGTTCCCGGGCAACCCGGTCAGCACGCAGGTGTCGTTCGTCGTGTTCCTCCGCGACCCGTTGCGCGCGGCGGCCGGTCTTCCGGCCGTGCCCCCGGTCGAGGCCGCGCTGAGCGAAGGCCTGCGGTCGGTCCCCGGGAAGCGCCAGTTCCTCCGCGGCAGTCTCGACGACTCGGGTGCCGTGTCCCCCGTCTCCGGTCCGTCGTCGCACCTCGTCGCCGGGATGGCCCGCGCCGACGTCCTCATCGACGTGCCCGCCGAGGCGGAGGCGCTCGACGCCGGCGCCGCCGTGACAGTCTGGACACTATGACGCAGCTCACCCACCTCGATTCCGACGGCCGCGCCCGCATGGTCGACGTCGGCGGCAAGCCCGAGACGGACCGCGAGGCTGTCGCGCGCGGCCGGTTCGTCACCACCCCCGAGGTGATCCGCCTGGTCGCCGCCGACGACCTGCCCAAAGCGGATGTTCTGGCCACCGCGCGTATCGCGGGCATCGGCGGGGCGAAGCGCACGAGCGAGCTCATCCCGCTCTGCCATCCGCTTCCGCTGAACAGCGTGCGCGTCGACTTCGAGCTCGACGCCGAGGCGGGCGCGATCGACATCGAGGTGGTCGCGCGGACACACGGTCGCACGGGCGTCGAGATGGAGGCGCTCACGGCCGTCGCGGTCGCCGGCCTCACGCTGCACGACATGGTCAAGGCGGTGGATCCGGCCGCCAGCCTCACCGACATCCGGCTGGTCGCCAAGAGCGGCGGAAAGCGCGGCGAGTGGCGGCGCGATGGCGAGGAGGTGGAGGCGCCGGCTGAGTCCGCATCCATGGAGCCGGCTGTCGCCGCGCCCGCGATCGTCCTCGTGGCCTCCACGCGCGCGGCGGCCGGCGTCTACGAGGACACCACCGGCCCGGTGATCGCCGACTGGCTGGCGGAGCGCCGGCTCCCGGCCGACGTGCGAGTCGTCGCCGACGCCGAGGTGGATGCGGCCCTGCGCCAGGCGGTCGCCGAGCGTCCCCGCGTGCTCATCACGACGGGCGGAACCGGCGTCTCGCCCACCGACCGCACACCCGAGGCCACTGCCGCACTGCTCGACCGGCAGCTTCCGGGCGTCGCCGAGGCCCTGCGTGCGCGCGGCGCATCCGCCACGCCTCTCGCCGCCCTCAGCCGCGGGGTGGTCGGTGTGGCGGGGCCGACGCTCGTCGTCAACCTGCCCGGCTCGCGCGGCGGTGTCGCCGACGGGCTCGCGGTGCTGGACGACCTGCTCCCGCACCTGCTCGACCAGCTGCGGGGAGGAGACCACGCATGAGCGACATCCTGGCCACCGTCACGGACGACCCGCTGGAGCCGTCGACCGTCGACGAGTTCGTCTGGCGCACCGATGCCGGGGCCGTCGTGTCCTTCCAGGGGATCGTGCGCGACCACGACGGCGGCAAGGGCGTCGTGTCGCTCGACTACCGCGCGCATCCCGAGGCGGAGACGTTCCTCCGGGAGTGCTGCGAGGAGGTCGCACGGACGACCGGGCTGCGGGTGGCCGCGCAGCACCGCGTCGGCTCGCTCACCATCGGCGATCTCGCTCTGATCGCCGCGGTCGCCGCGCCGCACCGCGCCGAGGCCTTCGCCGCGTGCGCCGAGCTGGTCGAGATCATCAAGGCGCGGGTGCCGATCTGGAAGCGGCAGCACTTCACCGACGGCGACTCGGAGTGGGTGGGGCTGTAGCTCGATTTCCGCATCTGCGGCCGTAGGATGGCATCCATGCCGCAGATTCGGATCAAGGACGCCGCCCTCTACCTCGGTGTGAGCGACGACACCGTGCGCCGCTGGATCGACGGCGGTGTGCTCGGGAGCGCTCGCGACGAGGCCGGCCGCACCGTCGTCGACGGACTGGAGCTCGCTCAGCTGGCCAAGCAGAACGCGGTGCTGCCCGGCGACCCGTCCGGCGTCGCGGGCTCGGCGCGCAACCGATTCGTCGGGCTCGTGACCGACATCGTCATGGATCGGGTGATGGCCCAGGTCGAACTGCAGTGCGGCCCGCATCGCGTGGTGTCGCTCATCAGCAGCGAGGCCGTGCGCGAGCTGGGCCTCGAGCTCGGGTCGGTGGCGGTCGCCGTCGTCAAGGCGACCAACGTCATCGTCGAGGCTCCGGCGGTGGCCCGATGAAGGCGCGCCCTCGTCGGTTCGCCCGGCTGGCGAGCGCAGGCGTCTCAGCCATCGCAGTCGTCGCTCTGGCTCTGTCCGGATGCAGCAGCCCGGCCGCATCCACGCCGTCGGCTCCGCGCTCCTCGGACGGCGTGACCGGCACGATCACGGTGTTCGCCGCCGCCTCGCTCACGAAGACGTTCACCGAGCTCGGCACGCGATTCGAGGCCGCGCATCCCGGCACGAAGGTCACGTTCTCGTTCGCCGGCTCCTCCGATCTGGTCTCGCAGCTGACCGCCGGCGCTCCGGCGGACGTGTTCGCGTCGGCCGATCAGGCGAACATGACGAAGGCGGTGGATGCGAAGGTCACCAGCGGCTCGCCCGTCGACTTCGCGACGAACGTGCTCGCCATCGCGGTGCCGCCCGGCAACCCGGCGCACGTGACGGGCTTCGCCGATCTGGCCTCCCCCTCCGTCAAGACGGTCGTGTGTGCGCCGCAGGTGCCGTGCGGTGCCGCCACCGCGAAGGTGGAGAAGTCGGCCGGCGTGACCCTGACGCCGGTGAGCCAGGAGTCGTCGGTGACGGACGTCCTCGGCAAAGTGACATCGGGCGAGGCGGACGCGGGGATCGTCTACGCCACCGACGTGAAGGGCGCCGGCTCGGCGGTCGAATCCGTTCCGTTCCCGGAGGCGGCGAAGACCGTCAACGTCTACCCGATCTCCGTCGTGGCCCAGGCGCCGAACGCCGCGGGCGCGAGGGCGTTCGTCGCGTACGTGACCGGGACCGCGGGGCGCGCGGTGCTCGCCGCCGCCGGGTTCGGGGCACCGTGACCGGCACGGGTCGGCGATGAGCATCCGGCTGGGGGTTCCGCGCTGGATCGTGATGGTCGCCGCCGTCGGCGGCCTGTTCATCGTGCTCCCGCTGATCGCGATGGCGGCCCGCGTCGACTGGGCGGACTTCATCCCCCTCATCACCTCGCCGTCGTCGGTGGATGCGCTCCTCCTCAGCCTGCGCACGTCGCTGCTCGCGACCGCCGCCTGCCTGGTGCTCGGCGTGCCGATGGCGATCGTGCTCGCGCGCGTGCCGTTCACGGGGAGCCGGGTCGTGCGGGCGGTCGTGCTGCTGCCGCTCGTGCTGCCGCCGGTCGTGGGCGGCCTCGCGCTGCTCGCCCTCTACGGCCGCCGTGGACTCCTCGGCGGTGCGCTCGATGTCGCCTTCTCGACGCCCGCGGTGGTGATCGCGCAGACGTTCGTCGCCCTCCCCTTCCTGGTGCTCAGCCTGGAGGGCGCACTGCGCTCTGCCGGGGAGCGCTACGAGGCGGTGGCGGCGACGCTCGGGGCCCGGCCATCCACCGTGCTGTTCCGCGTGACGCTGCCGCTGGTGCTTCCGGCGATCGTCTCCGGGTCGATCCTGTCGTTCGCTCGGGCGCTCGGCGAGTTCGGCGCGACCCTGACGTTCGCGGGCAGTCTGCAGGGGGTCACCCGGACGCTGCCGCTGGAGATCTACCTGCAGCGGGAGAACGATCCCGACGCCGCCGTCGCGCTGTCACTGGTGCTGGTGGCCGTCGCCATCGCCGTGGTCGCGGTCGCCCACGGAGCGGGCGAGGGGCTCCGACCGCGCCGGGTGAGCGCCGATGCCGACGTTCGCGCGAGGGCGGCGTGAGCCTCCACCTGGCGGCGTCGCTCGCCGCGCGGGACGTCGCGGTCGAGCTCACCGTCGCCGACGGCGAGACGCTCGCCCTGCTCGGGCCGAACGGCGCGGGCAAGTCGACGGTGCTCGGGATGCTGGCCGGGCTCGTCCGACCCGACGAGGGCCGTGCGACGCTCGGCGACCAGACCCTGTTCGACCTCCCCGGCACCTGGCGGCCGCCGCATCAGCGAGGCGTCGCGCTGCTGGCGCAGGACGCCCTGCTGTTCCCGCATCTCAGCGTCCGCGACAACGTGGCCTTCGGGCCCCGGTCGTCGGGTGCCGGCCGGGCCGACGCCACCGGGCGAGCCGAGGAGTGGATGCGCCGGACCGCGACGGCGGAGTTCGCCGACCGGCGGCCCGCGGAGCTGTCCGGTGGGCAGGCGCAGCGGGTCGCGGTCGCGCGGGCGCTGGCCGCCGAACCGAGGCTGCTGCTCCTCGACGAGCCGCTGTCTGCGCTGGATGTCGCTGTCGCCGCAGAGCTGCGAGGCACGCTCGCCGGGGTGCTGGCGGGGCGCACGACGGTCCTCGTCACGCACGACGCGCTGGACGCGTACCTCCTCGCCGACCGAGTAGCGGTCATGCATGAGGGTCGCGTGGTCGAGCAGGGACCGATGCGGCAGGTGCTCGAACGGCCACGGAACCCCTTCACTGCGGAGCTGTCGGGGCTGACGCTGGTGGCCGGGGCCCGCACGGCCGACGGGCTCGTCACCGGCGACGGGATGAGGCTACGCGGCACCGCGGTCGAGCGCGTGGAGGTGGGCGCTCCGGCGCTGGCGGCGGTACGTCCGTCCGCGGTGCGCGTGCTGCCCGACGGTGATGGGAGCGACCGGCCCGAGCGCATCCACGCGACGGTGACCGGTCTGGAGCCGCAGGCGGACCTCGTCCGCGTGCGCACCGACCGCCTCGACGCGCTGGTGCCGCCCGCCGACGTGGCCAACCTCCGCCTCCGCGTCGGCGACCGCATCACCCTCGACGTTCCGCCCTCCGCCGCAACCGTCTACCCCGCCTGACCCCTTCGGGCCTCCGCCCGCCGTCGAGTCCGCAAACTTTGCACGCTGGGAGGGCGGATTCTGTGCAAAGTATGCGTACTCGACGGTGGGCGGACGAGCGCACGCGACAGGGAAGGGAAGGGACGGGGTCAGCCGCCGGCGAAGGGCGGCAGCACGTCGACGGTGGCGGTCAGCTCGCGGGAGGGGTCGCGCGAGACGACGCCGCCGACGAGGAACGAACCTGAGCGCACCACGCGCTCCATCGGCTCGCCGTAGCGCGACACGAGTTCGGCCTGCAGACCTCCGACGGTCGCGTCTTCGACCTCCACGCGCTCCTCCGGCCGCCCCGCAGCCTCCTCCGCCGCGGCGAAGTACCGCACCAGCACCTCAGCCACCGATCGCCCCCATGCTCCGCACCGGCGGCGCGAAACCAGCGGCGTCCATCCCGTGACCGGCCTGCTTTCCCCACATGGCCGCGCGCCACCAGCGGGCGATCTCGGCGTCGTCCGCCCCGCCTCGGAGCAGCCCGCGGAGGTCGGTCTCATCGTCTCCGAAGAGGCACGAGCGCACAGTGCCCTCGGCGGTGATGCGGGTGCGGTCGCAGGCCGAGCAGAACGAGCGGGTGACCGACGCGATGATCCCGACCGTGGCGGGGAGTCCATCCACCGTCCAGCCGTCGACCAGCCACTCCTCCGCGGGGGCGTGCGGGTCGTCGCGACCCGCCTCGATGAGGGCGAAGCGCTCGCCCAGCACCGAGAGCAGCTCCTCGGCCGACACCATGTTCTCGCGCAGCCACGACCGGTCGGCGTCGAGCGGCATCTGCTCGATGAACCGCAGCCGGCAGCCGTTCTCCAGCGCCCACGCGAGGAGGTCGGAGGCGTCGTCGAGGGTGTCGCGCATCATCACCGCGTTGAGCTTCAGCGGGGTGAGCCCGGCGGCGTGCGCGGCGTGGATTCCGGCGAGCACGGCGGGCAGGCGGTCACGTCGGGTGAGCCGGGCGAAGTGCTCCCGGTCGACCGTGTCGAGCGAGACGTTGACGCGGGTGAGGCCGGCGTCGACGAGCGAGCGGATGCGGTGGTCGAGTCCGATGCCGTTGGTCGTGATCGACAGGTCCACCCCGGGAGCCACCGCCGCCGAACGGCCGATGATCTCGGCGAGATCGGCGCGCATCAAGGGCTCGCCGCCGGTGAACCGCACCTCACGCACGCCCAGGTCGCGGACGCCGATGCCGACGAGCCGCGCGATCTCCGTCGCGCTGAGCAGATCATCGCGCGGGATCGCCGGCAGACCCTCCGCGGGCATGCAGTACGTGCAGCGCAACGAGCACTTCTCGGTCACCGACACGCGCAGGTCACGGGCGACGCGCCCGAACCGGTCGACGAGCCCGGGATGCTCGGGCCGCCCCTCGGTGCTGGGCGTCGACGGCGGCGCGGCCTGGCGCTGCGCACTCAGCGGGAGCCCCAGGTTGACGGCGGTCATGTCATCACCCTAGACCGCTCTCCCGACAAGACCGAGTCCGTCGTAGACCCGGTGGCATGCGCGGCAATAAGCTTCCCCCATGGGAATCATCTCCTCCGGCTTTTCGGGCCGTCGCAGGGCCGACGACCCCCGCCTGCCACCGGGTCAGTATCTGACCGAGGGCTTCCCGGTGCTGTCGGCCGGGCCGACGCCCCGCATCGCCAAAGACGACTGGGCGTTCACCATCACCACCGAGAAGGGCGACGTCCACCGCTGGAGCTGGGATGAGTTCCTCGCGCTCCCGCAGGAGGACGTGAGCACCGACATCCACTGCGTCACCAGCTGGTCGAAGCTCGGGACGTCGTGGCGCGGTGTGGCGCTGGACACTCTGTTCAAGGATGTCGACACCAGCTTCGCGTACACCATGGCGCACAGCTACGGCGGCTACACGACCAACGTCCCGCTCGCCGACCTGCTCGGCGGCAAGGCGTGGGTCGCCCACAGCTTCGACGGCAAGGACCTCGAGCCCGAGCACGGCGGTCCCGCCCGGCTCCTCGTGCCGCACCTGTACTTCTGGAAGAGCGCCAAGTGGGTCAACGGGCTGCAGATGCTCCCGCAGGACCAGCCGGGCTTCTGGGAGCAGAACGGCTACAACATGTATGGCGACCCCTGGAAGGAACAGCGCTACTGGTGAGCAGCGTATGGCGGGTGGCCGACGTCGTCGCCACGCGGATGGAGACCCCGACGGCCCGCACCATCCGGCTGCGCATCCCCGGATTGCACGGCCACCTCGCGGGGCAGCACGTCGACATCCGGTTGACGGCGCCCGACGGCTACCAGGCGGTCCGGTCGTACTCGATCGCCTCCGGCGGCGGTCGCGGAGCCATCGAACCGCATGACCTCCCCGACGACGAGCTGGAGCTGACGGTGGAGGAGCTCGCCGACGGCGAAGTCTCCCCCTACCTCGTCCGCGACCTCGCCGACGGCGACCAGCTGGAGGTGCGCGGACCGGTCGGCGGCTGGTTCGTCTGGCGCGACGGCGACACGACGCCGGTGCAGCTGATCGCCGGCGGTTCGGGCGTCGTCCCGCTCATGTCGATGGCGCGGGCGCACGCCGCCGCCGCGAGTCCTGCACCGTTCCGGATGCTGTACTCGCTGCGCTCCCCCGCCTCCGGGTACTACTCGGACGAACTCTCGGCGCTGGCCGCCGACACGGCATCGCCGCTCCAGCTCGACTACGTCTACACGCGGCAGGCTCCGGAGGGCGCACCGGCGCCCGCCCGCCTCACCGCCGAAGGCCTCATGCGTCGCACCATCCCGGCCTCCGACTCCCCCACCTTCTTCATCTGCGGCTCCACGCCGTTCGTCGAGGCGGTCTCCGGCTGGCTCGTCGACGCGGGTCACGAGGCGGCGCGCATCCGCACCGAACGCTACGGCGGCATCGGAGGCACGCCATGACGGATCAGGACTTCCTCGACGGGAACGCCGCGGCCGGGATGCTGTCTGAGGTCTTCGCGGCCGACGTCACCACCGCGGTCGGCTGTTGCGGCAACTGCGGCGACGAATCGGTCGTCGCGCGCGGTCGCGTCTACCTGGACGAGCACGGCCTCGTCGTGCGCTGCTCGGTCTGCGGCGATGTGCTGGCGGTCGCGTCGGAGCGCGCCGGCCGCCTCTGTCTCGACCTGCGCGGCCTCGCCTGGCTGGAGTTCGCGGTCGAGTAGCCGCGCTCAGGACACCTGGCGCTCAGGACACGTGGCGCTCAGGACACGTGCACGGCCGGGCGCCGCTTGACGTCCTTCTCGGCCTCCCGCAGCACCTCGCGCGTGACGGGGGCGACCTCGCCGACGCCGGTGATCAGGTAGCGGAACATGTTCGAGATCGGGTTGCCCTCCGTCCACTCGAAGTAGATCGCCGGCACGACACCCGTGATGTCGCGCATCTCCAGCAGCACGGCCGCGATGGTGTTCGGCACGTTGCCGCTCCGCACCTGCAGCACCCGGTAGCCGTGCTTGACGACGCCCTGCACCTCCAGGTCCTCCTCGAAGTCGGAGGAGTCCGACGGCAGCACCTCGAGGAAGATGGTTCGCGACCGCTGCGGGATGTGGCTGAACTTCCGCTCGTCCTTGTTCTTCTGCGCGTACTCCTTGTCCGTGTCGACGTCGGGCTCGTGCGAGATGATCCGGATCTCGCCCTCCTCCGCGTCTTCGAGGATGAAGTCGAGCGCCGTCACATCGAACGTGACGGAGGTGGCGCGCAGCTGGAACGACCGCCCGATGCGCGACACGATCGACACGATGAGGATGGCGAGGATGAACAGGGTCGCGATCCGGAGGCCGTCCGGCCGCTCGATGATGTTGTCCACCGTCGTGTAGACGAAGATCGCCGTGATGATGCCGAACGCGACCATGCGCTTCCGCTGCCGCTTGCGCCGCGCAGACAGCGTCACCGCGAGGGAGGCGGACGTGATGAGCACCAGCACGCCGGTCGCGTAGGCGCCGCCCTGCGCATCCACGCTCGCCTCGAAGATCAGCGTGATGAGGAACGCGATGGCGGTGAACACGAGCACCAGCGGGCGCACCGCGCGCGCCCACTGCGGCGCCATCCCGTACCGGGGCAGGTAGCGCGGCACCAGGTTGAGCAGGCCGGCCATAGCCGACGCACCCGCGAACCAGAGGATGAGGATGGTCGAGATGTCGTAGACCGTGCCGAAGCCGTTGCCCAGGTACTCGTGCGCGAGGTACGCCAGCGCACGGCCGTTGGCCTGGCCGCCGGGCTGGAACTCCCGCTGCGGGATGAGCAGCGTCGTGGTGAAGCTCGACGTGATCAGGAAGACGCTCATGATGATCGCCGCCGTGGTGAGCAGCCGCCCCGCGCCACGGATGCGGCCTTTCGGGTAGGCGGGATCGTCGTCCGGCCGTCCCTTGATCTGCGGCATCACGGCGACGCCGGTCTCGAAGCCGGAGAGGCCGAGCGCGAGCTTGGGGAACACGAGCAGCGCGACCCCGACGATGACGAGCGGGTTGCCGTTCTGTTGGAACAGCGCCTCCGACCAGTCGGTGACGGCGGTCGGATGCACGAAGACCTGGACGATGGACACGCCGACCACGACGACGTTGAGCGCCAGGTACAGAGCGACCAGCACCACCGCGATGCCGATCGCCTCCTTGAATCCCCTGAGGAACACGGCGCCCAGCAGCGCGAGCAGGAAGAGCGTGATCAGCACGTTGTTGCCGTGGAACCAGTCCGGCGCGTACGGGTTCTCGATCGCGTGCGCCGAGGCGTCCGCCGCCGACAGCGTGATCGTGATCATGAAGTCGGTCGCCGCGAAGCCCAGCAGCACGAGCACCAGCAGCTTGCCCGCCCACCACGGCAGCAGCCGCTCCAGCATGGCGATGGAGCCGGAGCCCTTGAAGCTCTCCCGCGCCACCCGGCGGTAGACCGGCAGCGCGCCGAGCAGGGTGAGGGCGACGAGCACCAGCGTCGCGAACGGCGAGATGAGGCCGGCGGCGAGCGCAGCGATGGCGGGCTGGTAGCCGAGGGTGGAGAAGTAGTCGACACCGGTGAGGCACATGACCTGCCACCACGGGTGGGTGCGTTCGGGGTTGCGGCCGTGCGGTCCCTGCTGGGTGCCGCGCTCATCCACCAGGCCGGTGAGCAGCCAGTGCCGGAGCGCGCCGCCCTTCGCCCGTTTCGGGGTGGGCCGCGCCTGACCTGGCACGGGGGAAAGCTGCTGGTCGGGAGTGCTCGACATCGGCATCCTTCCGCTCATGCCTTCGTCGTCAGCGTAGCGCTCACCAGGCCGAGGCACGGTAGTCCTTGAGGAAGACGCCGTGCAGGTCCTCTCCGGCCTCTCCGCGGACGATCGGGTCGTAGACGCGGGCGGCGCCGTCGACCAGGTCGAGCGGGGCGTGGAAGCCCTCCTCCGCGAGCCGCACCTTCGTGTGGTGCGGGCGCTCGTCGGTGATCCATCCCGTGTCGACGCTCGTCATGAGGATGCCGTCGGTCTCGAACATCTCGCCGGCGCTCGTGCGCGTGAGCATGTTCAGCGCCGCCTTCGACATGTTGGTGTGCGGGTGACCCGGCCCCTTGTAGCGGCGGCCGAAGACACCCTCCATCGCCGACACGTTGACGATGTACGACCGCCCGGCGGCGGCGAGGGAGGGACGCAGCCGGTCGATCAGGATGAAGGGGGCGGTCTGGTTGCACAGCTGCACCTCGAGCAGCTCAAGCGCGTCGATCGCTCCGATGTTCTGCGTCCAGCTGTTCACGTGCGCCACGTCGGGAACGAGCCCGCCCGCGTCGATGGCCGTGCCGTCCGCATGCTTCTCAAGGGACGACGAACCGGCGGCCATCGCGACCGCCGCCAGGTCGTCCGCTGTGAGCGCGGCCGCACCGGCGACCTCGGCGATCGTGCCGCGGACGTCCGCCGCCGACAGCAGCGGGTGCGCCGCGACCGAGCGCTCCAGGGCGAGGGGATGCGGGTCCGCCGTGTGCCCGAACGTCTCCAGCTCCGGCAGCGGACCGTCGGGCAACGGCTGCGTCTCCGCCTCGGCCAGCAGCGAGTACGCGCCGGGCGAGCGGCGGACGGTCTGCGCCGCGTTGTTGATCAGGATGTCGAGGGGTCCGCGCTCGGCGACCGAGTCGGCCAGCGCGATGACCTGCGCCGGGTCTCGGAGGTCGATGCCGACGACCCGGAGGCGGTCGATCCAGCGGCCGGCGTCGGGCAGCTGCGAGAACCGGCGCACCGCATCCCGCGGGAACCGGGTGGTGATGGTGAGGTGGGCGCCGTCACGGAGCAGCCGGAGGGCGATGTGCATGCCGATCTTGGCCCGGCCGCCGGTGAGCAGCGCGCGCTTGCCGGTCAGGTCTGTGGTCGCGTTGCGCTTGGCGTGGCTGAAGGCCGCGCACGACGGGCACAGCTGGTGGTAGAACCAGTCGACCTGCGTGTAGTCCTGCTTGCAGATGTAGCAGGCGCGCGGCGTGATGAGGGTTCCGGCGGTGTGGGATGCGGTCGTGCCGGAGGTCAGCTCGCGCCCGCGCGTCTCGTCGTCGATGCGGTCCGGAGCGCCTGTGGCGGTCGCGGCGATGACGGCGCGGTCGGCCGCCTGCACCTGCTCGCGAAGCTGCCGCTTCCTGGCCTGCTTCGACGCCTTGAACATGTGCGCGGTCGCCCGGCGGACGGTCACGTAGTCGGGATGCTCCTGGTCCAGCTCGTGCAGCTGTCCGAGGACGCGGAGGGTGACGGCGAGTTCGTCGGGGTCGAGGCCGGAGGACGCCGGGGTTTCGGGAGGCACCGGAGAATTCTACGTGGCACCATGAGCACATGGATGCGCACGCGTTGTTCGAAGCGACCGGCACGGCGTTCGAGTTCGCCGGTGTCGCCGCGATGGCGATCGGCCTGGTGGTCGCGATCGGCCTGTCGCTGGTCGCCTGGCGGCGTCAGCGCAGCGGCGCTGCGGCGTTCCGGACGCTGCGGGAGAGCTTCGGCGGCGTCATCCTGCTGGGTCTCGAGATCCTCGTCGCGGCCGACCTGGTCAAGACCGTGACATCGACGCCGTCGCTGACGGATGCGGTGGTGCTCGGGATCATCGTGCTGATCCGCACCATCCTCAGCTTCTCGCTGCAGGTCGAGATCGACGGTGTCGCGCCGTGGCGGCGCGCGCTGGTCACCGGGCCGGAGACCATCGCACGAGCCGCCCGCTCGGCGAACCGCACGCCGGACGGCACCCCGGAGCCGCGCGGGGCCTGACGGTCGCCGCTCCCGCCTACTCCTCTTCGGCCGCGCGCCGGGCCGCCCGCTCGGCGTCGCGCTGCTTGACCCGCGCGTTCTCGGCGCGAACCGCCGCCTGCGTCGCCCGCTCGTCGACCAGCCACTGCGGCGGATCGGCCAGGAGGTCCTTGATCTGCGCGGTGGTCAGGGCCTCGGTCACCCCGCCGCGGGCGAGGCCCGAGTTCGAGACGCCGAGCTTGCGTGCCACCACGTCGCGGGGATGCGGACCCTCGGCGCGCAGGGTCTGCAGCCACTCCGGCGGCTCGGCGTTCAGCGCATCCAGCTCGGTCCGGCTGATCTCGCGGTCGCGGAAGTCGTCGGGCGCCGCCGGCAGGTAGATGCCGAGCTTCTTGGCCGCTGTGGCCGGTTTCATGGTCTGCGCCTTCATGTGCTCCAGGCTACCGTTCGCTACCCTCGTCAGGTGTCCTCCCGCTTCGCGATCGCCTTCCCGCTCGGTGTCACCGTCGGCAAGTGGACGCGCGCGTTCGAGCAGCGCCACCCCGACGTGGAGCTGGTGGTGCGGCCCAGCGACGATCCGCTCGGGGTGCTCGCGGCCGGAGATGCGGACATGGTGTTCGCCCGCGACGCCGAGGCGGACGACGACCGCCACCTCATCCCCCTGTACGCGGAGGATGTCGTCGTGGTCGTGCACCACGAGCACCTGCTCACCCTCGAGGAGCACCTTCACCTCGCCGACCTCGACGGCGAGCCCCGGGTTGCCGGCGAGCCGTCGGAGGCGTTCATGCGGAGTGTCGCCGCCGGCGACGGCATCGCACTGCTGCCCGCATCTGTCGCCAAGGCTCTCCGCCGGAAGGACGTGGCGGCCCTCCCCCTCGAGGACGGCCCGCAGAGCCGCATCGGCCTGACCTGGCCGCGCGAGGGGCAGCATCCACTGGTCGACGATTTCATCGGCGTCGTGCGGGGGCGCACGGCGCACAGCTCACGCAACCCGGAGGTCGCCGCGCGCGAGGCGGCGGACGGCCGTAAGGCCGCCGGCACGCGCGCCCCCTCCGGCGGCCGCACCCCCTCCGCCAAGCGCACGCCGCCCTCCCGCAAGCGCCCCCGCCGCCGCTGACCCCTCTCCGCCGATCGAGTTGACGCAACACGCCGCCCGGCGGCGCTTGCCGACGGCGTGTTGCGTCAACCGGATGCATCGGGTCCGGGCGGAGGATAGGAGGCATGAGCAGCGCCGGGCGCGACGCCCAGTCCGAGATCTACCGCGACGGTGTCGCCGGCCGTCGCCCGCGCATCCCGGTGGGATACGCCCAGCTCGAGCGGGCGGCGCAACGGCGGCTGAGTCGCGCGGCGTTCGCGTACATCGCCGGCTCCGCCGGCCTGGAGCGCACGGCGGACGCCAACACGGAGGCGTTCCGGCGGCGGCGCATCGTCCCGCGCGTCCTGCGCGACGTGTCGGCGCGCGACCTCTCCGTCGAACTGTTCGGCGTCCGGCGGCCGACGCCGCTGCTGCTCGCCCCGATCGGCGTGCTGGAGCTCGCCCGGCGCGGAGGGGATGCGGCCGCAGCCCGCGCCGCCGCCGCCCTCGGCGTGCCGGCCGTGCTCTCGAACCAGGCGTCGCAGCCCATGGAGGAGGTCGTCGGCGCCATGGCGGACGTGGCGCCCGCCGCATCCCGCTGGTTCCAGCTGTACTGGAGTTCGTCGCGCGACCTGGTGGCGAGCCTCGTCGAGCGGGCGGAGCGCTCGGGATGCGAGGCGATCGTGGTCACGCTGGACACACATGTGCTCGGCTGGCGACCGCGCGACCTCGCCCTCGGCTACCTTCCGTTCAGCCGGGGTCTGGGGATCGCGCAGTACACCTCCGATCCGGTGTTCCAGCAGCTGGTCCGCGAGCGGGCGGCCGTCGCCTCCGGGCCGCGCCCGACGCCGACGCCTGCTGCGGTCGCGGCGTTCGCCAGCATCCTGCGCCACCATCCCGGGCCGCTGCGTGAGAAGCTGCGGTCGGGAGAGCCGCTCGCCGCAGTCGAGACGTTCCTCGACGTCTTCGCCGACCCGTCGCTGACCTGGGACGACCTGGCGTTCCTCCGCGAGCGCACCCGACTGCCGATCGTGCTGAAGGGCGTGCTGCATCCCGACGACGCGCGCCGTGCCCTCGACGCCGGGGTGGATGCCGTCCAGGTCTCGAACCACGGCGGCCGCCAGATCGACGGCGAGGTGGCGGCGCTCGATGCACTGCCCGGTGTCGTGGCGGCGGTCGACGGACGGGTGCCGGTGATCTTCGACAGCGGCATCCGCGGCGGTGCGGATGCGGCGATCGCCCTCGCCCTCGGCGCCCGGGCCGTCGCGATCGGCCGGCCGTACGCCTACGCCCTCGCCGTCGCGGGCGAGGCGGGCGTGCGGGAGCTGCTGCGCAACACGATCGCCGAGCTCGACATCACCCTCGGTCTCGCGGGCGTCCGCAGCGTCGCCGAGCTGGACGCGAGCATCCTGTCACCGATGCCTGCGACGGTCGCTCACTAGGCTGGAAGACCGGTACCGGCCGAAGGGAGCCTGCTGATGTCCGAATCCACCGCGGCGGCTGTGAGCATCCGGGCCTCTGTCGGGGTAGCCGAGTACCCGGCTCTCGTGGCGATCTGGCGCCGAGCCGTGGATGCGACGCACGACTTCCTCTCGGCGACCGATCGCGACGAGATCGAGGCACGGCTGGCATCCGACTACTTCCCCGCCGTCACGCTGTCGGTCGCCGAGCGGGACGGCCGCCCTGTCGGCTTCTCGGGTGTGCTCGACGGCACCCTGGAGATGCTCTTCGTGGATGCGGCCGAGCGCGGCGGCGGGATCGGCACGGCGCTTCTCGATCACGCGATCCGCGACCACCGCGTCGTCCGCGTCGACGTCAACGAGCAGAACGCGTCAGCCGCCGGTTTCTACCGCTCCCGCGGCTTCGCGGTCGTCGGTCGGAGCCCGACCGACGAGGCCGGTCGTCCGTATCCGCTGCTCCACCTCGAGCTCGCACCGGCGAACCGGCACCGCTAGGAGACCGACGCCCCGATCAGCGATAGCAGCGCCTGCGCGTACGCGGTGGCGGCGTCATCGTGCTCGAAGTACCGCTCCTCCCCCTCGATCAGCACGGTCACCCGGTAGCCGTCGGGCGTGCGCGCGAGGTGGCGGAAGGTGCCGCCGAGCAGTTCGCGCAGCTGGTCCTCGCGCGGGATCCACAGGGCGTCCTCGACGGCGAGCGAGTCGAGCGCCCACTCCGTCGTGCCGTTGAAGCCGAGGATGGTACCGGTGTCGAAGTGGTGCGGCTCGATCGTCATCTCGCTGACGGTGAAGCGCTCCCCCTCCATGCCCGGTCGGTCGATGGCGAACGTGTCGCCCGACGCCGGCTGCCAGCGCAGCCCCGCGGTGCGAAGCTGCCGGGCGATGTCCTCTGCGATCATGGATGCTCCTTCACGGTCAGTCGGTGACGATGACGATTTTGCCGCGCACGTGGCCGCCCTCGAGCCGCGCGTACGCCTCCACCGTCCGTTCGATCGGGTAGATCGAGTCGATCGGCAGGACCAGCTCGTTCTCGGCGAGCAGGTCGGCGAGCTCGGCGAGGTCGTCGTTGGTGGCGGCGTGCCCGCCGACGTTCTGCGCTCCGCGCGCCTCCGGCCCGAAGACCGCGATGGAGTTGACGCGTTCGATCGGCACACCGAGTTCCAGCGCCGCCTCGATCGTCTCCGGGCCGTGGTTGTCGAGCACCGCGGTCACACGGTCGTCGTCGAGGACGTCGCGCACGCGCTCGGCGAGACCGTCGCCGTAGGTCACCGGGATGACGCCGAGCGACTCGAGGAACTCGTGGTTCTCCTCGCTCGCCGTGCCGATCACCGTCGCCCCCGCGCGGACGACCAGCTGGGCGGCGAGCACGCCGACCCCGCCCGCTGCAGCGCTCACCAGCACCGTGTCGCGCTCGCGGATGCCCAGAGCGCGCACCGTGGCGAACGCCGTCCGGCCGACGACGCCGAGCGAACCTGCCGCCTCAAACGTCAGCGGATCGGGTTTCGCGATCACCTGCCCGTCCTCCGGCACCACCACGAAGTCGGCGATGGAGGAGAACGGCGCCGTGCCGAGCACGGCCTGACCGAGCTCGAACCGCGTCACGCCGTCGCCGATCTCCTCGACGAACCCGGCGAAGTCCTGTCCGATCCCGCTCGGCAGCGTCACTCCCATGTGCGCGGCGGCCCGCTCGTCGCGGTAAGCCTTCACATCCATCGGATTGAGCCCGGCCGCCATCACGCGGACCAGCACCTGGCCGGGACCCGGCCACGGTCTCTCCCGCTCCACCACGTGCAGGTAGTCGCGGGAGCCGAACTCATCGAACTGGACGAAACGCGGCACGGACGGGCTCCTTCCCTCTGGTAGCACGGAGCCTAGCCCCGACACCCCCGGAACAGCAGGGAGAGAGCCCACAGGTGCAGCGAGCGCTCAGCCGAAGAGGAGCGCGGCCTCCTCGTAGCGCGCGGGCGGCACGGTCTTCAGACCGCCGGTCGCGTCGGCGATCGAGACGTTGACGACGTCGGTGCCGCGCAGCGACACCATGGAGCCCCAGCGGCCCTCGTACACCGCATCCACCGCCGCCATACCGAGGCGGGTGGCGAGGACGCGGTCGTACGCGCTCGGGACGCCACCGCGCTGCATGTGGCCGAGCACGGTCGCCCGCGACTCGATGCCGGTGCGCTCCTCGATCATCGGGGCGAGCATCTCGCCGATTCCGCCGAGGCGCGGCCGGTTGAACGCGTCCAGTCCCTTGTGCGAGTGCGCCTCCTCCATCGTGTCGAGGTGGAAGCCCTCCGACACGACGATGACGGGCGCACGGCCGCGGTCGCGGACCGACTCGACCCACTCGCAGATCTGCTCGATCGACTGCGGCTGCTCCGGGATGAGGATGGCGTGGGCGCCGCCCGCCATGCCCGAGTGCAGGGCGATCCAGCCGACGTGACGGCCCATGACCTCGACGACCATGCAGCGCTGGTGCGACTCGGCGGTGGTGCGGAGGCGGTCGATCGCCTCGGTGGCGATCTCGACGGCCGTGTCGAAGCCGAACGAGTAGTCGGTGGCGGCGAGGTCGTTGTCGATGGTCTTCGGGACGCCGACGATCTTGAGCCCGGCGTCGGTGAGACGGCGTGCGGCCGTCAGGGTGCCCTCTCCGCCGATGGCGATGATCGCGTCGATGCCGTTCTCATCCATCATCCGCTGGATGTTCTCGGGGCCGCCCTTGTCGCCCTCGAACGGGTTGGTGCGGCTGGAGCCGAGGATGGTGCCGCCCTGGCGGGACAGGCCGCGGACGCTGTGCCGGTCGAGCGGCATGATGTCGCCGTCGACCACACCGCGCCAGCCGTAACGGAAGCCGGCGAACTCGGAGCGGTACACGCGGTCGCCCTTCAGGACCGCGCCGCGGATCACCGCGTTCAGGCCCGGGCAGTCGCCGCCGCTGGTGAGGATGCCGATCTTCATGCTGCTCCGTTTCTCAAGGCGTTCCCTGAATCATGCCCGGATGCCCCGGCCTGCACAAAATCGCACTGGACGCTGAGCGCGGCGGGTGGTAAACGGGCCGGGTAGACCGTTCGGGTGTCAGAGGCCGAGGGCGCGCTGCAGCTTGGACGAGCTGGCCGAGGGCCGGGCTCCCGCCGCGAGCAGGTGCTCCTCGATGTCGTCGAGGAGGGCGTTGCGGCGCTGACGGGTGTCGGGGGCCCCGCTCAGGAGTTCCACCTCCCACTCGCGCCACTCCTGCGTCGCGCCGGTTCGGAGGTTCTCGCTCCGGACATGGTCGTCGGTGAGCTCGGCGACCTCGAAGCCGGCGGCATCCTGCAGCAGGACGCTGTCGCGCTCGTTCGTGACCCGGGCGATCGGGACGAGCGGTTCGTCGCCGATCAGCTCGCGCAGGTGCTGCCGCAGCTCGGCGGGCGGCTCGTCGCCCTCCGTGAGGTCCCAGTGCAGCTCGGTGCGGCCCTCCTCGGCGGGCAGCTTGACGTGCCAGCCCGCGTCGTGGCCGCCACGGCGCACGCGGACCGCGGTCCTGTGCTGGGCGAGCGCCAGATCGGCCGTGTCGAAATAGGTGGCCACGAGCTCGTGCCGCTCGGGCTCCCCCTGCACCGCGATCGTGCCGACGCCGACGAGCTGAGGATGCTGTGCCTCGGCCTCGACGTCGTACTTGCGCTCGATCTCGGTCTGGGAGTGGTGGGGCATATCCCCTGTCTAGCCCACAATTCGTCTGTCGCGAAATTTCAAGCGAGCCGCCCGCCGCAGCCCCTACGGTGAACGCATGACCTCAGAGACGATCACCGCCCGCTTCGACGTCACCGGTTGGGAGCCGGCCGACCTGTCGGGCATCGACGGCGACTGGGTGGGCGCCGTCGTCATGCGGAAGACCTACACCGAGGGACTGGTGGGCGAATCCGTCGCGCACTTCGTCTCCTCCGGCACCGAGGAGGGCGGGCGCGGCTACCTCGCCGCCGAGCGGATCACCGGCCGGCTGGAGGACGGGAGGGCAGGCTCGTTCACCGTCCACCACGGCGCGCTGCAGCATCCTGGCGACAGCTCGGCCTTCGGGAACATCGTGCCGGGCACGGGGACGGACGACTTCGCCGACTTCCGGGGAGCGGCCAGGATCGAGCACGACGACCGCGGCGCGTTCTTCGTCTTCGAGCTGGAGTGAGACCACCCTTCACGCCCGCAGCAGGCCGCTGTACCGTGGGGGCATGAGCGACCCCAGAGGACGTGAGTACCGAGACGACGAGGACCTCGACGACTTCCGCGAGGCGCAGGAGACCGACTACGAGCCGGAGCCCGTCATCCACGACCCGGAGGACGTGCCGGTGGTCGACGACGAGGACGACGAACTGCTCCCCGACGACGACCGCCCGGTGCCGATCGACCCCGACGACGCCGAGATCGCCTAGCCGACAGCTCCTGACTTTTTCGGCCGATTCGGCGTCTGGAACGCGAAAAACTCAGGAGCCGGCGGTGTGAGCCGGCGGGGTGAGGTCAGGCGAGGGCGTCCGTCAGCAGGTGGATGAGGGCGTCGAGCTGCACGGAGTCGGCCGAGCCGACCTCGACATCGCTGCCGTCGAGGGCGCGCGCGGCGAGTCCCTGCTTGGCGTCGATGAGCTCGGCGATCTTCGAGTCGATCGTCTGCGCGGCGATGATCCGCCACGCCGTGACCGGCTCCTCCTGACCGATGCGGTGAACGCGGTCGATCGCCTGCGTCTGCTCCGCCGCCGTCCACGACAGCTCGGCGAGCACGACGTTCGACGCGGCCTGGAGGTTCAGGCCGACGCCCGCCGCTGTGAGCGAGCAGACCGCGACCGCGACCTCCGGGTCGTTGTTGAACGCGTCGATCTCCTTCTGCCGTGACAGCGCGGACTGGTCGCCGCGGATCGAGATCGTCTTCAGGTCGCGGGCCGCAAAGGCCTCCTCCGCCGCATCCATCACGTCGATGTGCTTGGCGAAGAACACCACCTTGCCGACCGAGCGGGCGAGCTGGGCCGTGTAGTCCGACGCGAGGCCGGCCTTCGCCTGGCCGATCCGGCGGACCATCGTGAAGACGTTCTCGCCGGACTTGGCCGACTTCGAGTCCTCCAGCTCGGACTGCGCGACCAGCCGGATGAGGTGCTTCTTGTGCGCCTCGTCGTCGCCTTCGAAGCCGTCCGGCCGACCGGCGGCCGCCGCGCGCTGGTAGCGCGTGACGAGCCGGGCGGCGAGGTCCTTCTCCGCCTGGCGGATCGAACGCCCGAGTTCGTCGTCCAGCTCGACCGGCAGGTCCACGACGCGACGGCTCGGCAGGTCGGCCGCGACGTCGAGCTTGCGCCGGCGCACGATGCCCATGTCGATGACGGCCTCGCGGGCGGCGGCGTAGAAGCCGAAGTCGGCCGGGGTCAGCCCGGTCTCCTCCAGGTGCTCCATGAGGGTCGCGGTCGGCTTGTTGCCGTCGATCCAGCCGAGGAACTGCCAGATCGCCTTGAAGTCGTCGATGTCGTTGATCAGCGGGGTACCGGTCAGGGCGATCATCAGTGGGTCCGGCGTCGTCGAGCGGATGGCGTCGGCCAGCCCCAGCACCAGGCGCGAACGCTGGGAGTGCAGGTTCTTGATGAAGTGCGCCTCGTCGACGACCATGCCCTTGAAGCCGAGCGTGCTCAGCCAGGAGAGGTGCCGATCCAGCACCTCGTAGTTGACGATGACGATGTCCGCGAAGGCGTCGAGGCCCTCGCCGTCGCCGTGGATGACCGTTGCGCGGCGCTGCGGAGTCCACCGCTCGACCTCGCGCGCCCAGTTCATCTTGACGACGTTGGGCACGACGGCGAGCAGCGGATACGCCCCGGCGACCGAGGCGGCGAGGACGGACTGCGCCGTCTTGCCGAGGCCCGGCTCATCCGCCAGCAGGAAGCTGCGGTGGCCGAGGCGCACGCTCTCGATGAAGCGCGACTGGTGGTGCATCAGCTCGAGGCCCTGCGGCGAGTAGCGGTCGATCAGCGGGGCGGGCGGCAGATCCATGCTGGCCGCCTGGCCCCCGGCGCCGTACTCGAACGACTTGAACAGCGGGCCGAGCAGCTCCCACGAGTCGAGTCGGCGGCGCGGCGTCGGCGCGGATGCGCTGAGACGGGAGAAGTCGGGCGCGAGGAACGGGTTGGACAGCTGGCGCGCCTTCACCGACGGCGGGACGACCTGCTTCTCCGCCAGCTCGGGCGGGATGACGCTGTCCTGCTTGGTCACCGGGCGCTCGATCGTGATGATCAGGTCGTCGGGCGAGAGCTCGGTTCCCGACTCCAGGAGCCAGTCACGGCGCATCTTCTGCGCGGTGGCCGTCGAGGGCGACTCGCTCTCGAGCAGCGAGATCAGCGACGTGTCGCGCGCCGCCGTCTTCGCCAGGATGGTCGCGATGCCGTCGAGGCGCTTCAGCTGCTCCGCACGTGCGGCGTCGCTGAGGTCCGGGTCGGACTTCGCCCTGGCGCGCTCCTCGCGCATCAGGAACGCGATCACCTGGAACTTGGTGCGGTTCGTCGGCCCGAGCTTCTTGCCGTCGGCGGCCTTCGCCTCGACCTCGCGCACCTTACGGGCGAGGACGGGGATGAGTCCGTCGTTGTTGGCGTGCCGGTTCTTCCGCTGCTGCGGCCTGGTCGGGCTGGTGCGCTGACCGGAACGAGACATGGTCCTCCAGGAGAGGCGTCGCGCACTGCCGGAGGGTGCGACGCCGTTTGGGCGTGAGGCCGGCGGGGCGGGGAGGTCGGGTACCGAGTGGACCGTGTTCGCCGCGAGTGACGCCGGGAGCGCGACGCAGGATGGCCGCGCAGCACCCATTTTACCGGATGTGCGGCCGTTCAGCGACGCGGGTCTGCGGGGATCTTGATCGTGACCGCCGCGGCGACGAACACGACGGCTCCCGCGATCGACAGACCCTGCAGTGCGACGCCGCCGAGCGGCAGCGGCCAGACCGGATTCCAGACCACCGCGAGGGGGATGAGGCCCGCGAACCACCACCACATCCGCGCCTGTCCGGCGAAGACGCAGAGGATGAGCGCGAGGATGCTGACCGCGTAGCGCACGTACAGGTACCAGTCGCCGCCGATCAGGGCGAGACCGGCGAGGAGCACGATCGCTCCGAGCAGGCCGGGGACCAGCGCGGCGCGGTTGAAGGCGGGCTGCTGCGGAGTGTGAGGTGCGGGCATCGGGAGTCCACTCTACGCAGTCCGGATGCCGGAAATGGTGCGCCCGCCCGATGGCGGAGACGTTCTCTCCGGTCGGGCGGGCGACGCTGTGTGGTGCGGGTCGCTGTCGGTTACAGCACTCCGCGGCGGAACAGGAATGCGCAGGGCGGGGCGTCGGATCCGACACGGACCGTGACGCTGGAGTTTCGGGCGAGCTCGAGGAACGGTTCGAGCTCGAGGCGGGTCATCGGGACTCGACGGAGTTCGGCGTCGGATGCGATCCCGTTCACTGCGAACGCGACGTCGGGTACGTCGTAGGGTTCGTCAGCGAGATCGAGGAACACGATCGGCGATGCATCGTCCTGGTCGAGCGGGAACACGGAGAGGATCGCCTCGGCGGCGGCCTCAGTCGTGACGTCGTCACCGAGGTGAACGACGGGCGTTGTTATCTTGTCCTCCGGGTAGCCGCTGCCGACGAGGGTAAGCGTCGCGCCATCATGCATCGCGTCGAGCGCGCTCAAGAGCGCACCGGACAGCAGCGGGCTGAGGTTCTTCAGCAAAGTCGGGCCTTTCCTGTTAAACGAATATTTCTCAACCCCTACGTGGAGGATAGACCCACCGGTATGTCCACACACGCCCCCTATTAGGGGGATACTTGTCTGTCCACCGTGCGCACACGCAGTCGAGATGCTCTGCGCGAACGGGATGGCGTACCCCCGCCGGGTATGAGCCTTCCGGGACTATCCTGAGGGGGTGATCGCAGACATCAAGAAACGGGCGCTGCACCGCACGCGCATCCTCGAAGGCCAGCTCCGGGGCCTCGAGAAGATGATCGAGAACGAGGACTACTGCATCGACATCATCACGCAGTCCCTCGCCATCCAGAAGTCGCTCGGCTCGCTCAACAAGCTGCTGGTCGAGAACCACCTCCGCACGCACGTCTCCGAGATGTTCGAGGAGGGCGGCAGCGCACGGGACGACGCGATCGTCGAGCTGCTCAAGGTGTACGAGCTCTCCAACAACCGCGGCTAGGCGCAGCGCATGAGTGACCGCGAAGAGCTCATCCACATCGTCCGCGGCGACATCACCGACGAGACCGTCGATGCCATCGTCAACGCCGCCAACAGCTCGCTCCTCGGTGGCGGTGGAGTCGACGGCGCCATCCACCGCCGCGGCGGGCCCACGATCCTGGAGGCCACGCGCGAGCTCCGCGCGACGACCCTCCCGGACGGCCTGCCCACCGGCCAGGCCGTCGCGACGACCGCGGGCGACCTCGCGGCGAAGTGGGTCATCCACGCGGTCGGGCCGGTCTGGTCGAGCAGCGAGGACCGCACCCCTCTCTTGCAGAACGCCTACCGCTCGTCCCTCCGCGTCGCCCGCGAGCTCGGTGCCCGCACCGTCGCCTTCCCCGCGATCTCGGCCGGCGTCTACGGCTGGCCGATGGATGACGCGGCGCGCATCGCCATCAGTACCGTCCGCGCCGTGCTGTCCTCCGGTGTCGGCTCGGTCGAGCACGTGCGCTTCGTCCTGTTCTCCGACGAGGCGTTCGACGCGTTCCGGGAAGCGGCCGGCGAGTGACGGCGGAGGCGCTCGACCGCTTCCGGGCTCTGCTGCGCATCCCCACCATGTCCCGCAACGCCGTCGAGGAGACCGACTGGGCGGTGTTCGACGAGTTCGTCGCCACGCTGCCGCAGCTGTATCCCGCGCTGCACAGCGCCCTGGAGCAGGAGCGGCACGGACACTCCCTGCTCTACCGCTGGCGCGGCCGGAGCGACGAGGCGCCCACCGTCCTGATGGCGCACTACGACGTGGTTCCCGCGACCGCGGAGGGCTGGACGCATCCGCCCTTCGCCGCCGAACTGACCGGCTCGGGCGAGCAGCAGCTGCTGTGGGGGCGCGGGGCGATCGACGACAAGGGGGCGCTCGTCGCGATCCTGGAGGCGGTGGAGGCGCTCGTGCAGGAGGGCTTCCAGCCGGCGAACGACGTGTACCTGAGCTTCGGACACGACGAGGAGACCGTCGGCTCGGGAGCGCGGGCGATCGCCTCGGTGCTCGCCGGGCGCGGCATCCACCCGGCACTGGTCCTCGACGAGGGCGGCGCCGTCGTCGAACGCATCTTCCCGGGCGTCAGCAAGCCCATCGCGGTGATCGGCGTGAGCGAGAAGGGCATCACCAGCGTGCGGCTCACCGTCGAACAGAACGGCGGTCACGCATCCACTCCCCCGAAGACGACCGCGACGGTCCGGCTCGCCCGCGCCATCACCCGCCTCAACGACCGGCCGTTCCCCGCCCGGCTGACCGAGACGAACCTGCGGATGGTGGAGACGCTGGGTGCGCACGCGACCGGTCCCCTGCGCGCCGTCTTCACGCGCGCGCGCCGACTGCAGCCCGCGCTGCGCGTCGTATTCGGCCGGCACAGCGACGAGACGCGCGCGATCGTGCGGACCACCACGGCCGTGACGCAGCTGCGCGGGAGCCTCGCCGCGAACGCACTGCCGGAGACGGCGGAGGCCGTGGTCAACACCCGGATCGCGGTCGGCTCGTCGGTCGCCGAGACGCTCGACCACATCCGCCGGGCGATCCGCGACGACGCCGTCCGGGTGGAGGCGGTCGACGCCAGCGAGCCGTCCCCGGTCTCCCCCGCCGACGGTCCCGAGTGGGACCGCCTCGCGACCGCGATCGGAGCCGTGCACCCGCACGCCGTTGTGACGCCGTACATCATGCTCGGCGCGAGCGACAGCCGGCACTTCACCCGCATCTGCGACGCGGTCTACCGGTTCACCCCGTTCGAGCTGAGCGCCGAGGAGCGGGGCGCGCTGCACGCGCGCGACGAGCGCATCCACGTCGCCACCTGGCGCCGCGGCATCGCCGTCTACGCCCACCTCCTCCGCGCCTCCTGACCCCTGCGCCTCCTGACCTCCCCCTTCGTGGACTCCGTCCACCGTCGAGTCCGCAAACTTTGTACGCCGCGACCGCGCGGCGCGTGCAAAGTTTGCGGACTCGACGGCTGGGGCGGAGCGGCGGGAGAGATGAGCCGGGGTGTGCGAAGTGCACAGAGTCGGGTCGAAGTCGTGCGGGGTGCACATTCCGTGCGGGTGGGGGCGCTGGCTACGGTTTCGGGCAACCGTCCCCCTCCACCCGTATGAAGGACATCCAATGGCACGCACAGCTCATGCCGACGACTTCGCCCTCTCCCGTGTGACCCCCGACGCGCGCAAGCCGTGGTTCGGGATCGCGGTGCAGCGCTTCGGTCAGGTCTCGGCTCTCTCGCAGTTCCTGCTCGGGGCGACCCTGGGCTACAGCATGACCTTCGGCGAGGCGGCGCTCGCGCTGCTTCTCGGCTCGATCATCCTCGAGGTGATCATGTGCATCGTCGGCATCATCGGGCAGAAGGAGGGGCTGAACACGGCCCTCCTGGCCCGCTGGACCGGCTTCGGCGAGATCGGCGCCTCCCTCGTCGGCCTCGCGATCGGCATCAGCCTCATCGGCTGGTTCGGCATCCAGTCCGCCATCTCCGCCCAATCCCTGAACGTGCTCATGCCCGGCGTCATGCCGGTGTGGGTCTGGAGCCTGCTGTTCGGCCTGGCCGTCACCGCCATCGTCGCGTACGGCTTCGTCGGGATGCAGTGGCTGGCGAACATCACCGTCCCGCTGTTCCTCATCCTCGTCGGCTGGTCGATCATCAGCGAGCTCAGCAAGCACTCGCTCGGCGAGCTGATGACGTCGCCCGCACCCGGTCCGACGATGTCGGTCTGGCAGGGCACCGGAATCGTCGCGGGCGGTCTCATCGTCGGCGCGATCATCACCGCCGACATGACGCGGTTCAACCGCAGCCGGGCCGACGTCGTCAAGCAGACCGTTCTGGGCGTGACGCTCGGCGAGTTCGTCATCGGCCTCGCCGGCGTGCTGCTCGCCCACGCGGCGGCCAGCGGCGACATCGTCGCCATCGTGACCTCGTCGATCGGCTTCGTCGGCCTGATCATCGTCATCACCGGAACGCTGAAGATCAACGACTGGAACCTGTACTCGTCCACGCTCGGACTGGTCAACTTCATCTCCACCGCGTTCGCGAAGAACCTGCACCGCGTGACCACGACGATCGTGCTCGGCATCGTCGGCTCGGTGCTCGCCGCCGCGGGCATCCTCGCCCAGTTCACCGGCTTCCTCACGATCCTCGGCGTCGCCTTCCCGCCGATCGCCGGCATCATGGTCGCCGAGTACTTCTTCGTCCGCCGGTGGCGCGGCGACCTCGACGCCACCCGGGCCTCCGGCCGCCTCCCGGAGCACGCCCCGCGGATCGTGCCCGTCACCCTCCTCGTGTGGCTGGTCTCCTCGCTGGTCGGCTACTTCGTGACCTGGGGCATCCCCGCCATCTGGTCGCTGCTGCTCTCGATCGTGCTCTACACGGTCGCCGGCAAGCTCGGCTGGGTTCGCGGCGTCGGCCGTGCCACGACGATCCAGGCTCCGGCCGGTGCGGACGGCGCGACGACGGCACCCGCGGCGGACGCCCCCTCCGGCCCCGAGGCCGTCGCCTCCAACTGAGCCCCGGCTCCCGAACCGCCCCATCACCACAGAAAGCGACACAACATGCATATCGGCATCGACGTCGGCGGCACCAACACCGACGCAGTGCTCATGGACGGCCGGACCACCCTGGCCGGCGTCAAGAACTCGACGAGCCCGGATGTCACCAGCGGCATCGTGAGCGCGATCGAAGCGCTGCGGGCGGCGCGGGACTTCCGGGGCGACGACATCCAGGCGGTGATGATCGGCACCACGCACTTCATCAACGCGCTCGTCGAGGCGAAGCGGCTCGCGCCCACCGCGGCCCTCCGCCTCGGCCTGCCCGCCACCCGGGCCCTTCCCCCGCTGGTGGACTGGCCGGAGTCGCTCATCGCCGCGATCGGCGGCCGGAGCTATCTGGCGCACGGCGGCTATGAGTTCGACGGTCGTCCCATCTCGCCGATCGACGTCGCCGAGCTCAAGGGCATCGCGGCCGACATGGCGGCTAACGGCGTGCGGTCGGTGGCCATCTCATCCGTCTTCTCGCCCGTGAACCACGACGTCGAGACGCAGGCGGCGGCCATCGTCGCGGACGAGCTGGGCGACGGCGTCGCCATCTCGCTGTCGCACGAGATCGGGCGCATCGGGCTGCTCGAGCGCGAGAACGCCACGATCATCAACGCGGCGCTGCGCGAGCTCGCCTCCGAGATCGTCGACGGCCTCACCTCTGCGGTGCGCGCCCAGGGCATCGACGCGCCCATCTTCCTCAGCCAGAACGACGGGACGCTGATGGACGAGGACTACGTGCGCCTCTACCCGGTGGCGACCTTCGCCTCCGGCCCGACCAACTCCATGCGCGGCGCCGCCCTCACCAGCGGCCTCGAGACCTGCGCGGTGGTGGACATCGGCGGAACGACGGCCGACATCGGCCTGCTCGTCAACGGCTTCCCGCGCGAGACCGCCAACGAGGTCAAGGTTGCCGGCGTGCGCACCAACTTCCGGATGCCGGACGTGCTGTCGATCGGCATCGGCGGCGGGTCCATCGTCGACACCGAGACGGCGGAGGTCGGGCCCGAGTCGGTCGGCTACCGGCTGACCTCCGAGGCCCTCGTCTTCGGCGGTTCGACCCTGACCGCGACGGACATCGCCGTCGCTGCCGGCCGCGCCGACATCGGCGACCCCGCGAAGGTCGCCCACCTCGACCCCGCCTTCGTGCAGCGGGTGCTCGACCGCATCGCCGAACGCGTCGCAGAGGCCGTCGACCGGATGCGCACCTCCCCCGACCCCATCCCCGTCGTCGCGGTGGGCGGCGGCTCGATCCTGCTGCCGGACGAGCTGCCGATCTTCGGAGCCGTGCATCGGCCCGACAACTACGCCGTCGCCAACGCGATCGGCGCATCCATCGCACAGGTCGGGGGCGAGATCGACAAGGTGTACGCCGTCGAGCCCGGCCGCCGCGAGGAGGCCATCGCCGCCGTTCGGGCGGAGGCGGTGGACAAGGCGATCGCGGCCGGCGCTTCCCCCACGTCGGTCGCGATCGTCGACTTCGACGAGGTGCCCATCCCGTACCTGCCCGGCAACGCGACCCGGATCCGGGTCAAGGCCGTCGGCGACCTGGCGATGGAGGTGCGGGTATGAGCTGGACGCTGACCGCCGACCGCATCGCCGAGCTCGCGCGCGGCGCCGCCGTGCTCGGGACGGGAGGAGGCGGAGACCCGTACATCGGGTCTCTGCTGGCCGCCCAGGCGCTCGCCGAGCACGGACCGGTGACCGTCGTCTCCCTCGACGAGGTGCCCGACGACGCCCTGGTGCTCACCGTCGCGATGATGGGCGCCCCGACCGTCATGGTCGAGAAGCTGCCCAGCCTCGAGGAGGTGATCGCGCCCGTCCACGCCCTCGGCACCTATCTCGGGCGGCCGGTCACCCACGTGGCGTGCGCCGAGATCGGCGGGGTCAACTCCACGATCCCGGTGGCCGCGGCCGCAGCGCTCGGACTGCCGCTGGTGGATGCCGACGGCATGGGCCGCGCGTTCCCCGAGCTGCAGATGGTGCTGCCGACGCTGTACGGCGTCACGGCGTCCCCGCTCGCCTTCGGCGACGAGAAGGGCAACGTCGGCGTGCTGAACACCGCCGACAACCACTGGACCGAGCGGATCGCCCGCGTCGCCTGCGTCGAGATGGGCTGCTCGATCATGATCTCCGGCTTCCCGATGAGCGGCGCCGTCGCGCGGGAGGCGCTCGTCCCGGGTTCGTTGACGCACTGCCTCGCCATCGGCTCCGGGATCACCGCCGCCCGCGCGGCGAAGACCGACGCGGTCGCGGCGACCGTTGAGCTGCTCGGCGGCCGCGAGTTCTTCTCCGGCAAGGTGGTGGATGTGGAACGCGGCACCACCGCCGGGTTCGCCCGCGGGCGCGCCCGCATCGAGGGCGCGGAGTCGTCGCTCGACCTCGCCTTCCAGAACGAGCATCTGATCGCGCGGTCCGGCGACGAGGTCTTCGTGACCACTCCCGACCTGATCATCGTGCTCGACGCCGAGAGCGGGGAGCCGATCACCACCGAGGGCCTGCGGTACGGCCAGCGGGTGCGGGTGATCGCCGCGCCCAGCGACCCGCGCTGGCACAGCGCCGAGGCGCTCGCCATGGTCGGCCCCGGATACTTCGGCTACGACCTGCCGTCGCACCGCTTCGACGGAACCGTCGAGCGCACCCTCGAGGAGGTGACCGCGTGAACTGGACGCTGACCGCGGCCGACCTCCCGGACCTCGCCCGCGGCGCGACACTGCTCGGAACGGGCGGCGGCGGCGATCCCTACATCGGTCAGATGCTCGTCGCCCGCGTGCTGAGCGAGAGCGGCCTCGGCGAGCGCGGCATCACCATCCTCGACCCGGACGACCTCGCGGACGACACGTTCGTCATCCCGACGGCGCAGATGGGCGCTCCGACCGTGATGATCGAGAAGATCCCGGCGGGTACGGAGCCGACCCTCGCGCTGCGGACGCTGGAGGCGCACCTCGGCCGGTCGGCCGACGCCACCATGCCGATCGAGTGTGGTGGCATCAACTCGATGATCCCGCTGATCGTCGCCGCCGAGACCGGACTGCCGGTCGTGGATGCGGACGGCATGGGCCGCGCGTTCCCCGAGCTGTCGATGGAGACGTTCGCCGTGTACGGCGTGCACGGGTCTCCCCTGGCGCTCGCCGGAGAGCGGGGCGAGACCGTCATCATCGACACCGGCGACGACGACCGGCAGATGGAGTGGCTGGCGCGCGGCATCACCATCCGGCTGGGCGGAGTCGGGCACATCGCCGAGTACGCGATGAGCGGCGCCGACGTGAAGCGCACCGCCGTCCCGCGCACGCTCTCGATGGCGCTCGCCCTCGGCCGGGCGATCCGGGAAGCGCGGGAGGAGCACCGCTCGCCTTTCGAGGCGATCGCGCAGACCCTCTCCACCACGCTGTACTCGGAGGTGCGGGAGCTGTTCGCCGGCAAGGTGACGGACGTGGAGCGCCGCACCACCGAGGGCTTCGCCAAGGGCCGGGCCACGATCTCGTCGCTCGACGGGACGAGGGACGGGACGGGCGGTTCCGGCAGCACGCTCGAGATCCGCTTCCAGAACGAGAACCTCACGGCGCACCGCGACGGCGAGCTCGTCGCGATCGTGCCCGACCTGATCTGCGTCACCGACATCGAGTCGGGAGAGCCGATCACCACGGAGGGTCTGCGCTACGGACAGCGCGTGCGCGTGCTCGGCATCTCCACCCCGGAGATGATGCGGACTCCCGCAGCGCTCGCCGCTTTCGGTCCGCGCGCGTTCGGGCTGACCGAGGAGTTCGTCCCCGTCGAGACGGCGCAGGCGCTGGTCTGACGCCGTCGCCGCGGCGGTCTCCGCCTACTCTGGAGGGCATGAGAACTCTCGGACAGGAGAGCCTGCCTGCTCTCGCCCGGGGATTCTCCCTGCTCGGCTCCGGAGGCGGCGGGGCGACCACGATGCTGGAGCTCATGGTGCAGGACGCCCCGATCTGGCCGATCGCCCTGCGGGAGCCGGAGGAGTTCGACCCGTCCACGCCGTGCGTCGCCGTTGCGTTCGCCGGGTCGACGTACCTGCTGACCGAGCGCCTTCCCGCCGCCGACGCGTTCGGGCCGCTTCTGGCCGCCGCCGAGCGCTGGACCGGGGTGCGCGCCCGGGCCGTGTGCGGGCTGGAAGGTGCCGGGATGAACGGGCTCAGCCCGCTGCTCCTGGCCGACCGCCTGGACCTCGTCGACGCCGACCTGATGGGACGCGCCCTCCCCCGGCTCGATCAGATCTCGCTGCTGGTGGACGCCGTCCCCGGCGTGGTGGCGGTCTGCGACACCGGCGGTGGCGTCGTCGTGATCGACACCGCCCGCCCCGCCGACGTCGAGAGCCAGGTGCGCGCCGCCATCGTGCAGGCCGGAGGCGCCGGAGCCGTACTCATCGCCGGGTTCACCGTGGGCGACCTCACCGAGCACGGCGTGCTCGGCACCCCGACGCGGGCCCTCCGTCTCGGCCGGGGCGGCGCCGACCGGAGCCTGGCGCCGGCCGCACTCGCGGAAGCGCTCGGCGCCCGGCTCCTCGGCACGGGCCGTGTGGCCGGAGTCGAGGCCTCGATCGAAGACCCGTACGTGAGCGCCATCCAGCTCGACGACGACGGCGGCGCGCTCCTTCGGCTGGTGGCGCGGTCGGAGCTGCTGGCCGTCGTGCGCGACGGCGTGACCACCGCCGCGAGCCCCGAGATCATCGTGGCGCTCGACTCGGTCTCGGGCGACGTCCTCCAGGTCGACGAGATCACCCTCGCCCGCAACGTGATCGTGCTGGCGCTGGGGGCCCCGGCGTGGTGGACGTCCTCCCCCGACCGCGAACGGCACATCACCCCCGCCGGGTTCGGGCTGCGCGGGCTGGAGGTGCCCGCGTGAGCGACGGACTCGACCTCGCCGCGCTGTTCGCGCATCCCGCGAACGGCGGGCTGCGCGGGATCGCCGGAGCGCATCCATCGGTCGTCTGGCGGGAGCTCGTCGTCGCGGCGGACGAATCGGGACTGCCGGCCGACGGCGACGGACGACTCGCGGTGCTCACGGTCCCTCCACCGGCGACGCCCTGGCAGCAGGATGCGCTGGTGCGCCGCGTCCGCGACCGCGGCTACCGGGGGCTGGTGCTCCCGGAGGCGGAGGGATTCGGCGCCGGCACCCGCTCGCTCGCGGAGCGTCTGGGTCTCGCGCTCCTCGGCGCGACCGACCCGATGGCGCTCGCGCGTGCGGGGTGGGAGCTCCGCGAGGGCCGGGATGCGCTGACCCTCGGGTACGTGCGCCGCGTCGCGCAGTCGATCGAGTACCACGCCGACAACCTCGCGGACCTGCTGCGACACCTCTCCGCCAGCGTCGGCCACGGTGTCGCCCTGATCGACAGCGAAGGCGTGCTGCTGGAGGCCGGGCAATCGCTTCCTGCGGTCGTGCACGCCGCAGTCGACTTCGGTCCCTGGATCAGCACGGTCGAGCTGCCGGAGGGGTCCGCGGCCTCGGTGCGGGTCGACAGCCCCAGCCGGGCGGGCCTGCGGCTGGCCGTCTTCGGGCAGGGGCTCGGGGCCGTCCAGCTGAGCGCCCTTGCGGTCGCGGCGGAGGTCGCCATGCCGGCGGTGGCGGCGCGCATCCTCATCGACGAGGTCGCCGACGTGAACGATGCCGCCGTCGCCTCGGGCCTGCTCCGCGACTTCCTCGAGCTGCGCGACAGCCGTGACTCCGATCTGGAGCAGCGGATGCTGGAGCGCGGCTGGCGCACGACCGGATACCACCTGGGGTTCCGGCTGGTCGGACGCTCCCGCCTGGACACACTCCAGCTGCTGCGGCTGGTGGCGCGGGAGCTGACGGCACTTCCCGTGGACTCGCACGCCGCCACCAGCGGCCGAGGGGTGACGGGCTGGCTCAGCTTCGCCACGCCTCCCCCGCCGAGCCGCGTCGAGGAGAGCGTCCGGGCGCTGCTGGCGGTGCACACCGCCGCGCGCCGCGTGTTCAACGTCGCGACCGGCGTCGGGACACTCGAGAGCGGCGCGACCGGCCTCGTCACCACCATCGACGGAGCGTCGGACGCCGCCCGCATCGCAGCGGGCCGCTCGGCGACCGGCTATTTCGTGCGGATCGACGCGCTCGGACTGGAGCAGCTGCTGCTGTCGTGGACCGAGAGCGACACGTTCGTCCCGGCCGCCGAATCCCTGCTGGCCCCGCTGATCGCGCGCGGGCCGGAGCTCGTCGAGACGCTCGCCGCGTATCTGGATCACGAATCGGGCATCGCGGCGACCGCCGAAGCGCTGGGCCTCCACCGCAACACGGTCTCCACCCGCGTGGCCCGGGCCCAGGAGCTGCTCGGTCTCGACCTGGCCGACCCCGAGACCCGCCTCGCCGTGCACCTCGCGTGCCGTGCGCTGCGCCGCTGATCCGCCCATCGTCGAGTCCGCAAACTTTGCACGTCCACGCGGCGCGTCGTGTGCAAAGTTTGCGGACTCGACGGTGGGCGGAGGGGCGGAGGGGCGGGAGGGGTTAGGCGGCGCCGCCGAGGTCGGGCAGGGTGATGGCGCGGCTCGACGGAGGCAGTTCGCGGAGGCGCTCCAGCGCCGGGATGAGCTCGCCGGCCCACACGCGGTAGCCCTCGGCGTTCAGGTGCAGGCGGTCCTCGGTGTATGCCGGATTCAGCTCGCCGTCCTCCAGCGCCATCGCCGGCCACAGGTCGAGCCAGCCCGCGTGCACGGTCGGCGCGAACTGCCAGAGGTGCCGGTTGATGTCGCGGATCTGGTCGGCGAACTCGTGCCCCCGCGGCATCACCGACTGCGCGAGGATGCGCGTCTCCGGCAACTCCTTGCGCAGCGTGACGAGCATGGTCTCGACGTTGCGCACGACGTGCTCCACCGAGCGGCGCCAGGCCAGGTCGTTGGTCCCGATGAGGAGCGCCACCAGAGCGGGCCGCGTGTCGATCACGTCTCCGAGCCGTGCGAGCACGTCGTCGGTGGTGTCGCCGGCCATCCCGAAGTTGCGGACCGCCTCGCCCGGAAGCAGCGCATCCCAGTCGCCTCCCTGCGTCAGGCTGTCGCCGACGAGGGCCAGCTCACCGCGTTCCGGTCTCCACTCATCCGTCATACCGTGTCCCCGTTCCTCGCCCCCATCCTCCCCCACATCCGCGACAAGGGGAAGGAAAGCGGGCTCGGGCGGCCTAGAGCAGCGACTTCGTGTGCCAGACCGTCTTCGTCTCGGTGAAGAAGGCGATCCGGTCGAGCGAGGGCGCTGCCGCGTCCGGGCCGTTCTCGGGCGTCAGCACGCGCTTGAGGGTGTCGGCCGCGGCGATCTGCAGGTCCACCCAGTCGAGGTCGCCCGCGCCGACGAGGTCGAGGGCGTTGACGTCGGCGTGCGAAGCCAGCCACGGCGCGATCTCGGCCGGCGACCCGGTCAGGATGTTGACGACTCCGCCCGGCACGTCGCTCGTCGCGAGCACCTCGCTGAGGCTGATCGCCGAGAGCGGGAAGCGCTCACTCGCGATCACGACGACCGTGTTGCCGGCGACGAGCGCGGGGGCGACCGCACTGGTGAACCCGAGCAGGCTGGAGTCCTGCGGTGCGACGATCGCGACGACGCCGGTCGGCTCCGGGACCGAGATGTTGAAGTACGGGCCGGCGACGGGGTTGGCGTTGCCCGCGACCTGCGCGAACTTGTCCGCCCATCCCGCGTACCAGACCCAGCGGTCGATGGCCTCGTCGACCTTTGCGGTCGCCGCAGACGTCGACACGCCTTCGGACTTCTGGATCTCGTCGATGAACTGAGCGCGACGCCCCTCCATCAGCTCCGCGATCCGGTACAGCACCTGGCCGCGGTTGTAGGCGGTGGCGCCGGACCAGCCGGACACGGCCGCGCGCGCGGCGACGACCGCGTCGCGGGCGTCCTTGCGGGACGCCTTGGCCGCGTTCGCCAGGAACGCGCCCTTCGCGGAGACGACCTCGTAGGTGCGGCCGGACTCGCTGCGCGGGAACTTCCCGCCGATGTACAGCTTGTAGGTCTTCGGAACAGCCAGGCGGCTCATTTGGAGGCTCCCTTGCGGGTCGGGCGGACGGCGGGGATGCGGAGCGGCGACGCGGGCGCCAGCGAGCGGCCGGGCACGAGGTACGCGCCCAGACCGTGGCGACCGCCCTCGCGGCCGTAGCCGGACTCCTTGTAGCCGCCGAACGGGCTCGCGGGGTCGAAGCGGTTGAAGGTGTTGGCCCAGACGACGCCGGCCCGCAGCTTGTCGGCAACGGCCAGGATGCGGCTGCCCTTCTCGGACCAGATACCGGCCGACAGTCCGTACGGCGTGTTGTTCGCCTTCGCGATCGCCTCGGCCGGTGTGCGGAAGGTCAGCACCGACAGCACAGGGCCGAAGATCTCCTCGCGGGCGATACGGTGGCTGGTCGACACGTTGTCGAAGATGGTCGGCGCGAACCAGAAGCCGTTCTCGGGGATCTCGCAGTCCGCCGTCCAGCGCTCCGCGCCCTCCGCCTCTCCGATGTCGGACAGCTCGCGGATGCGCTGCAGCTGCTCGGCCGAGTTGATCGCGCCGATGTCGGTGTTCTTGTCGAGCGGGTCGCCGAGGCGCAGCGTCGACAGGCGGCTCTTCAGCCGTTCGACGACCTCGTCGTGGATGCTCTCCTGCACCAGCAGGCGGCTTCCGGCGCAGCAGACGTGGCCCTGGTTGAAGAAGATGCCGTTGACGATGCCCTCGACCGCCTGGTCGATGGGCGCGTCGTCGAAGACGATGTTCGCGGCCTTGCCGCCGAGCTCCAGCGTCAGCTTCTTGGACGTTCCGGCGACCGTGCGGGCGATCTCGCGCCCGACGGCGGTGGAGCCGGTGAAGGCGACCTTGTTCACGTCCGGGTGGGCGACCAGGTCGCGCCCGGTCTCCCCTGCACCGGTGACGATGTTCACGACACCCGCCGGGAGGTCGGCCTGCTGCACGATCTCGGCGAACAGCAGCGCGGTCAGCGGGGTGGTCTCGGCCGGCTTCAGCACGACCGTGTTGCCCGCGGCGAGGGCCGGAGCGATCTTCCACGCGAGCATCAGCAGCGGGAAGTTCCACGGGATCACCTGCGCGGCGACCCCGAGCGCGCGGGGCGCAGGGCCGAGGCCGGCGTGCTCGAGCTTGTCCGCCCATCCCGCGTAGTAGAAGAACCAGGCGGCGACGAGCGGGACGTCCACATCCCGGCTCTCCTTGATCGGCTTGCCGTTGTCGAGGCTCTCGGCCACGGCGAGCTCGCGGGCGCGCTCCTGGACGAGCCGGGCGATGCGGAAGAGGTACTTGCCGCGGTCGCTGCCGCTCATCCGCGACCAGACGCGGTCGTAGGCGCGGCGGGCGGCGGCGACGGCCGCATCCACATCGGAGGAGTCGGCGGTGGCGATGGTCGCCAGGCGCTCCTCCGTCGCGGGAGAGATGGTCTGGAACGGCGTACCGTGCCCGTCGACGAACTCGCCGTCGATGAACAGGCCGTACTGGTCGCGCAGGTTCAGGATCGACCGCGACTCGGGAGCCGGTGCGTATTCGAGGAAACTCATGGTCTGGTCAGCTTTCAGTCGATCGTCACGTAGTCGGCGCCGGAGTAGTGCCCGGTGGCCAGCTTCTGGCGCTGCAGGAGCACGTCGTTCAGGAGGCTGGAGGCGCCGAACCGGAACAGGTGCGGCTGCAGCCACCGCTCGCCGACCGTCTCCGCCACGGTCACGAGGTACTTGATGGCGTCCTTCGACGAGCGGATGCCGCCGGCCGGCTTGACGCCGATCTCCTCGCCGGTGAGCAGGTGCCAATCGCGCACGACCTCCAGCATCAGCAGGGTCACCGGGAGCGTCGCGGCCGGCGACACCTTGCCGGTGGACGTCTTGATGAAGTCGCCACCCGCGAGGATGCTCAGCCAGGAGGCGCGTCGCACGTTGTCGTACGTGTTCAGCTCGCCCGTCTCCAGGATCACCTTGAGGTGGGCGTACGTGCCGTCCTCGCGGCGGCACGCCTCCTTGACGGCGACGATCTCGTCGAAGACGAGCCCGTAGCGGCCGGAGAGGAAGGCGCCGCGGTCGATGACCATGTCGATCTCGTCCGCGCCGGCCGCAACGGCTTCCGCCGTGTCTGCCAGCTTGACCTTGAGCGAGGCGCGTCCGCTCGGGAAGGCGGTCGCTACGGCGGCGACGTTGACGCCCCCGGTGCCTCCGGCCCGGCGGACGGCGCCGGCGTGCGCGGCGCCCAGCGCCTCGACGGCATACGGCACCATGTCGCCGTAGACGCAGACCGCGGCGGGGCGCGGAGTGGACGGGTCGGACGGGTCGGGGGTGAGTGCCTTGGCGGCGAGCGACCGCACCTTGCCGGGGGTGTCCGCGCCCTCCAGGGTGGTGAGGTCGATCAGCTCGATGACGGTGTCGAGAGCCCACTTCTTGCTGGTGGTCTTGATGGAGCGCGTGCCGAGGCCGGCCGCGCGCTGCTCCAGGCCCACCGCATCCACTCCCGGGATGCCGTTGAGGTAACGCCGGAGCGATCCCTCCGTCAGGTCGCCGCCGAGCACCTCGACGGCGCGGGCCGCGGGTGCGAGGGTGCGCACGGGCGGCGTTGTCTCGATGGTCACGTGTTCCTCCAGGTGGTGCAGCTCGGATGCTACGGAGCGGTGGTGCCGGGCGCCGCGCGCCCGAGCAGGTCGTTGGCGGTGGATTCGTCGGTGATGAGCGTCGTGCAGAGGCCGCTCGCGACGACGGCGTGGGCGACGCGGTGCTTGGCCTCCCCGGCGATGACGGCGATGGAGGTGCGGGCCGAGCGGAGCTCGTCGAGGCTGAGCCCCAGCGTCCGCGAGTTGAGCTCCGGGTCGGCGACCTGTCCGTCGTCGGTGATGAAGCGGCCGACGACGTCGCCGACCGCGCCCTTCTCGGCGAGTGCGGCGACATCCTCCACCGAGAGGTAGCCGGAGTCGACGTGGACCGAGCTGGTGTCGACGACGCCCGCGCTGAACAGATAGGCGCTGGCGTCGCGGGCGAGTTCGAGGACGCTCTGCACCGAGCGGTCGGCCTCGATCGCCCGGCGGGTGGCGGCGTGCTCGAAGATCGCGGGGCTCGGGAGCAGGGTCGCGGTGCCCTGCGCCTTGCGCGCGATGACGACGGCCGTGTCGGCGGCGGCGGTGGCCTGGCGGGTAGAGGAGACGCTGCCGTTGATCTGGACAGGGTTCACCCCGACGGCCCAACCCGGCCGCAGGCGCGCGGCGACGGCGTGGAGCGTGCGGCCCCAGCTCACGCCGAGGGTGCGCGGGACGGGACGGAGCGTGGTCAGGTAGTCAGCGGCGGCCTGCGCCACCCGGCCCTGCACCTCGGAGTCGGACTCCGCCGCGGGCACGACCACCGCATCCATCAGGCCGTAGAAGCCGCAGAGCTCGCGTTCGAGCGAGAACCGGCGGGCGCTGGGGTGCACGATCTCGATGCGCACGAAGCCGTGCTCACGGGCGGCGACGAGCAGGCGGCCGACCTTCCAGCGCGAGACGTTGAGGGCGACGCCGATCTCGTCCTGCGTCTTGCCGGCCTCGTAGTACAGTTCCGCGGCTTTGACGGCGAGGATCTCGTCCGAATCGTTCAGGGCCACCCCTCCAGCTTAGGAAGGGCGTGCGCGCCTGAGCAACATGTGTGTGGTGGATGCTCAAATGAGCAGAGGCCGTTTCGTTTATCGTTGGGTCGTGCCCACAGACCCCTCGCTGACAGCCGCCACCGCCCCCACCCCCTACGTCCTGGCCGTCGACTTCGGCGGGACGAAGGTCGAAGCCGCCCTGGTGGATGCGGAGGGCCGCCTCGTCGAGGGCTCCCGGCACCGCCGTCCGACCGGGCGGAACGCCACCGTCCCGGAGCTCGAGGAGTCGGTCGGCGGCGTCGTGCGCGCGGCCGCCGCATCCCTCCCGTCCGACGCCGCCATCATCGGCGTCGGCATCGGCAGCGCCGGCCCGATCGACCGGCAGCGCGGGCTGGTCTCCCCGCTCAACGTGCCGCACTGGCGCGACTACCCGATGCGCGACTTCGTCGCCGGCGTCGCCGCCGAACTCTCCCTCGATGTGCCCGTGACCCTCGAGATGGACGGCGTGGCGATCACCATGGCCGAGCACTGGGTGGGGGCGGCGCAGGGCGTCGACAACGTCATGGGGATGGTCATCTCGACCGGGATCGGCGGCGGGCTCATCGTGGGCGGCCGCGTGATCACCGGTCCGACCGGCAACGCGGGCCACATCGGGCACGTCGAGGTCGGCGACATCAAGGGCGAGGACACGTTCGGCAACCCGTATGCGCTGGAGGCCATGGCGTCCGGGCCCCACACCGTCGCGTGGGCGCGGCAGCAGGGTTTCGAGGGCGTCACCGGTGAGGAGCTGGCGGCGGCGTACGTCGCGGGCGATCTCGTGGCACGCGAGGCGATCGCCCGCACCGGCGAGGCCGTCGGCCGCGCGATCGCGTCGGCGACCGCACTGCTCGACCTGGAGCTCGTCGCGATCGGCGGCGGCTTCTCGCACTCGACGCCGGACCTCTTCGACCACATGCGCGACGTCATCGAGCACCACTACTTCCCGTTCGTGCGCAAGGTGCGGATCGTCCCGTCCGCCCTCTCCTCCGAGGGTCCGCTCATCGGGGCCGCCGCCCTCATCCACCGCGCCGCCCTCCTCCCCTAACCCCCACCGTCGAGTCCGCACAAATTGCACACGACGCGCCGCTTGGGCGTGCAGTTTTTGCGTACTCGACGGGGGGCGAACCGACGTGACGGGGGTCAGTCTTCGAGGTACTTGGGGCGGGCGGCGACGGCGCCGGCCGCGGCGGCCGCGAGGGCTGTCGCGGTCAGCACCACGAGGGCGAGCGTCCAGGATCCGGTGAGCTGGTGGAGCACGCCGACCGCGAGGGGGCCGAGGGCCCCGAGGGTGTAGCCGAGGCCCTGCGTGAACCCGCTGAGCGCGACAGACCCCGCGTGCGTCCGCGTCCGCATGTTGATGAGCACCAGGCACAGCGGGAAGAGCAGCGGCCCGAGCCCGGCCAGCGCCACCCACAGCCACGTCGCGGCGCCGGGCGCGAGGATGAGACCGAGGTACCCGACGACGAAGAACGCGACGCCGGCGTAGATCAGCCAGGCGACGTTCCGCATCCGCGCGGCCAGCATCGGAACCAGCAGCCCCGCCGGTATGCCCATCCCGGCATACACCGACAACAGTGCCCCCGCCTCGATCGGAGTCAGCCCGGCCACGTCGTGCAGGATCTCCGGAAGCCAGGCGAACATCGCGTATGCGTTGAGGCTCGACACGGCGAACAGCACGGCCATCGCCCAGGCCAGCGGCGAGTGCCAGACCCGGCCGGCCATCGCCGGCTGCGCCTTCTCGACCTCCACGTCGCGGTCCGGGTGCGCCGGCCGGTGGGTGATCAGGATGCGCAGCCACGGCACGATCGCGAGCGCGCAGACCACCGCCCACATGCCGACGGAGACGTGCCATCCGGCCGCATCCGCCACCGGCACCGCGACGAGCGGGGGCAGCAGCGTCGACACCGACATGATGGTCGCGTACAGCGAGGTGACGAGCCCGATCCGGTCGGGGAAGTACCGCTTGACCAGCGGGGGCAGCAGCACGTTCCCGACGCCCATGCCCGCGAAGGTCACCGCCGACCCGACCGCCAGCACCGCGAACGAGGGCGCGGCCGCACGGATGAGGTGGCCGGCCAGCATGACGCCGAGCGCGAGCACGACGACGGCTTCGAGGCTGAGCCGCCGCGTGAAGGTCGGCGCGACCAGGCCGAACACTGCGAAGCACACCGGCGGCAGCATCCCGAGCAGTCCGACGCCGATGCTCGACACGTCGAACTCGGTGCGGATCTCGGCGAAGATCGGCGACAGCGCGGCGACGGCGGTGCGGAGGTTCGCCGCGACCAGCAGGATGCCGAGCAGCGCGATCGCGCGCCCGTGCCAGAGCGGCCGCCGGTCGGCGGCCGGGTTCGCGCCCGTCATCAGGAGCGCTCGTCAGCGTCGGCCGCCGGGACGACGCCGAGGATGCGCCGCGCCTGCTTCACGTCGTCCGCGATCTGCGCGATGAGCGGCTCGATGCCCGTGTACGCGACCATCCCGCGGATGCGCTCGACGAAGGCGACCTCGACCGTGTGGTCGTAGAGGTCGAGCTCGCGGTCGAGCACGTACGCCTCCACCTGCTTCTGGGGGACGCCCTCGAAGGTCGGGTTGTTGCCGACCGAGATCGCGGCCGGGTACCGCTCGCCCGCGTCCGTCAGCCAGCCGGCGTAGACGCCGTCGGCGGGGATGAGTCCCTCCGACTCCGGCGAGAGGTTCGCGGTCGGGAAGCCCAGCTCACGCCCGCGTGCCGCGCCGTGCACCACGAGCCCGCGCACGGTCGGAGGGGCGCCGAGCAACTGGGTCGCGTGTGCGACGTCGCCGTCGGCGAGCAGCTCCCGGATCCAGGTGGATGAGACGCGCCGGCCGTGCTCCGGCCGCACGTCGTCGATGAGCTCGACGGTGAAGCCGTACGTCTCGCCAAGCCGGCGAAGCAGCTCGACATCACCTGCGCCGCGCGCACCGAACCGGAAGTCGCTGCCCACGAGCACCGCCGCGGCATGCAGCCGGTCGACGAGGATGTGGTGCACGAACTCCTCGGGCTCGAGCGCGGCGAGCGCACGGTCGAAAGCCACCATGAGGGTCGCGTCGACGCCGGTCGACGCGAGCAGGTCGAGCTTCTGCGCGTTGCTCACCAGCGACGGCGGGCACTTCGCGGGGGCGAGCACCTCGAGCGGGTTGCGGTCGAAGGTGATGATCGTCGAGACGAGCCCGCGCTCCGCGGCGACGGCGCGCAGCCGGTCGATCACCGCGCGGTGGCCGGTGTGCACCCCGTCGAACTTGCCGATGGTGATGGCGCTGGGCCCCCATCCGTCGGGCACCTCGGCGACGGAATGGAAGACCTTCACGAGGCGGCCCCCGACGTGGCGTCCTGAACCGGCTCGATCGGGCGATGCTTCCGCAGCCACAGCATCCCGAGCACCGGGAGCACGAGCGGGATGAACAGGTACCCCATCCCGTATACCGACCAGACCGTGGCGTCGCGGCCGAACGGGTCGATGTCGTGCAGGCCGAGCACGGCGGGGGCAAATAGGCTCAGCGTCCCGATGATGAGCACGCCGGCGAGCTCGAAGCTGATGGTGCCCCACGCGACGCGGTACCAGACACGGCCCGGCGCGATCAGCGCGACGGTCGCGACGATGTACACGACGGCGGCGAGCCCGGAGAGCGTGAACGCGACCGGCGCCTCGTGGAAGCGGTCGATGATCTGGAAGACGCTGCGGCCGGTCGCCGCCAGCGCCAGGACGCCGTAGACGAAGACGAGCACCCGGCCCACCCCCGTCATCCGCCGCCTCGGGGAGGACGGATCGGAGTCGGTGCGCGCGGACATGGTGTGGTGGGACATCGCTTCGATTCTATTTGCCCGCGGAGGCGGTCACGCGCCCTGCACGAACCAGATCTGGCCCATCCGGTACACCATGACCGCGATCGCGAGACAGACGCCGCCGAGGATGACGGTGCTCCACCGGTTGCGCTCCACGAGGGCCCAGAATCCGCCCGCCAGGGGCAGGATGATCGCCGAGATCAGGTAGATGTAGAACTCGGCGAGGCTGCCGGACGGCGGATTGCCCGCAGCGGGCGCGATGATCGCGATGACCAGCTGCACGAGCAGCAGCACCTCCACCAGCGCGACGGCGCCCATCGACACGTCGCCGGGCAGACGCCCGATCAGTCCGAGGACGATGCACAGGATGCCCGCAGCGCACGCGACGATCACCTGGAGTGTGACGAACCACTCGATCATGCGGGACCGACCGCTTCGTCCGTCGGGAAGTTCACCAGGGTCCGTGCTTCCTTTCCGCGGAACTCGATGAGTCCGACCAGCGCTCCGTTCGGGGCGACGGCCGCGACCGGCACACCGCCGCCATCCTCCCGGTCGGCGACGTGGATGCGACGGCCGTGGGTGAGGTCGATCGCCTGCTGTTCGGTGAGGTCGAGCCGCTCGAACAGCCGGACGGCCGCATCCACCGCCGGGATCAGCGCGGCCTCCGCGTCGAGCGTAGCGAGGTCGTGGGCGTCGCGCACGTTGTACGTGCCGACCCGGGTGCGCCGCAGCGCCGTCAGGTGACCGCCGACGCCGAGACCGGCGCCGAGGTCGCGGGCGAGCGAGCGGATGTACGTCCCGGAGGAGCACACGACCCGCACGTCCAGGTCGATCGCGCCCGCGTTACGACGGGTGCCGATCAGTTCGAACTCTGCGACGGTGACCGCGCGCGGCTTCAGCTCCACCGCTTCGCCCGCACGCACCCGGGCGTACGCGCGCTTGCCGTCGACCTTGATCGCGCTGACGGACGAGGGGATCTGCTCGATCTCGCCGGTCAGCTCGGCCATCCCGGCGGCGATCGCCTCGGCGGTCACGGCGTCGAGCGCGGCCTGCGGCGCCGGCTCCCCCAGCTCGCCCTCGGCGTCGTCGGTCGTCGACGAGGCCCCGAGCCGGATGGTCGCGAAGTACTCCTTGTCGGCGCCGACGATGTAGGTCAGCAGGCGCGTGGACGAGTTGATGCCGAGGATGAGGAGCCCGGTCGCCATCGGATCCAGCGTCCCGGCGTGCCCGACCTTCCGGGTTCCCGCCGCGCGCCGAACGCGCGAGACGACGTCGTGGCTCGTCATGCCCGCCGGCTTGTCGACGAGGATGAGACCGCTGCCCGTCATGCGCCCTGCGCCTTCGCCGTCGCCACGGGCGCGGAGGCGGCTGCGGACGCAACGCCTCCGCCGCTCTCGGCCGCGACATCCAGCACCAGCGCCAGCTTGGTCCGGAACGTGCACTCCAGCAACTCCGTCGCGGCCTCGTCCCGGCCGTACTCGTCGGGCAGCCGGAGCCCCAGGAGCGTGTTCAGCAGCATCCCCTCGGCGAGGAAGGAGCGCACCTGCTCGGGCGTGAAGCCGGCCTCGTCGCGCAGCAGCCGGTAGATCGCGAGGAACCCGTCGCGCGCCTTCGCGCCGATGGTCGGGTCCTGCCCCATGCTGAACGCCTGCATCAGCGACAGCAGCAGGCCGCGGTCCTCGATCAGGTTCACGTACGCGAGGCCCAGGCGACGGCCGATCTCGCCGTGTCCCCCGGCGACGGGCGTGCCGTCCGTGACGACGGCGGCAGCCGGTGCAGCGGGCGAGCCCTCCGCCTTCCACTCCTCCAGCGTGCGGGTGAAGGCGACCAGCAGGCGGTCGAGCGACCGCGAGAGCACGCCGACGAACAGGTTCTCCTTGCCGCCGAACATCCGCACGACGTAGGGCTGGCTGATCCCCGCGGCCTTGGCGATCTGATCCGTCGTCGCGCCGAAGTAGCCGCGCTCTCCGAACACCCGGCTGGCGGCTTCGAGGATCTGCTCGCGGCGCTCGGCCGACGGGATCCTCTCGCTGATCTTGTCTGTCACGCTTGACAGGTTATCAGCCGATTACTAGTGTCAGCTCTTGTAATCATCCGATAACCACACTTCTTGGAGGCGTGCATGTCCGCTCCCCTCACCCGCGACGCCGGCGGCACGACCGCCCGCTCGCGGCGCATCCCGATCTGGCTGGCGATCGTCGCCGCCTCGCTGCCGATGTTCATGGCCACCCTCGACAACCTCGTCGTCACCAGCGCGCTGCCCGTCATCGCCAAAGACCTCAGCGCTTCCATCGAAGAGCTCCAGTGGGTGGTCAACGCGTACACCCTCACCTTCGCGACGCTCATGCTGATGGCCGTCGGCCTCGGTGACCGGCTCGGCCGCCGCTCCGTCTTCCTCGGCGGCATCGCGATCTTCACGCTCGCAAGCGCCGCGGCAGCCCTCTCGACCGAGCCGTGGCAGCTCATCGGCGCCCGTGCGCTCCAGGGAGCCGGCGCTGCGGCCCTCCTGCCGCTGTCGCTGACGCTGCTCGCCGGCAGCGTCAGCGAGCGTCTGCGACCCGCCGCCATCGGCATCTGGGGCGGCATCTCCGGCCTCGGCGTCGCGCTCGGCCCGCTCATCGGCGGCGCCGTGGTCGAGGGATGGAACTGGCAGGCCATCTTCTGGCTGAACGTCCCGCTCGGCGTGATCGCCGTCCCGCTGGTGCTCCTCGCCCTGCCGAACAGCTTCGGAGCACGCGTCCGCGCCGATGTCGTCGGCCTGCTGCTCGCCGCCCCCGGTGTGCTCGGGGTCGTCTGGGCGATCGTCCGCGGCAACGACGCGGGATGGGGCAGCGCCGAAGTCCTGATCCCCCTGATCGCCGGCGCGGCCCTGCTCGTGGCGTTCGTCTTCTGGGAGTCGCGCACGTCGGCGCCGCTGCTGCCGCTCCGGCTGTTCCGCGACCGCAGCTTCACGGTGGCGAACCTCGTCGGTGTAACGTTCAGCTTCGGCATCTTCGGGGCGATCTTCATCCTCATCCAGTTCCTCCAGGTCGTGCAGGGCCACACCCCGCTCGAGGCTGGTGTGATGACCATGCCATGGACGCTCGCCCCGATGGTCGTCGCTCCGCTCACCGGCCTGCTGTCGTCGCGGACCGGGACGCGCCTCCCGGTGGTCGTCGGCCTGACCCTCCTCGCGGTGTCGATGGGCTGGATCGCTCTGACGCTGTCGGCGACGCTGCCCTACTCGGAGATGTGGCCCCCGTTCCTCCTGGCCGGCATCGGCATGGGCCTCGTCTTCGCGCCCAGCTCGACGGCGGTCCTCGCCAACATGCGGCCGGCCGACCACGCCAAGGCGTCCGGTACGAACTCGACGCTCCGGGAGGTCGGGGTCGCTCTCGGCGTCGCCGTCCTGACCGCCGTGTTCACCGGCGCGGGCGGGACGCTCACGCCGACCGGATACGTGGATGCGGCGATCCCGGCCGTCTGGGTCGGCGCCGGGGTGCTCGGCGCCGCGGCCCTGATCTCGCTGGCGCTACCCGGCCGCCGAGCGGCGGCCCGCGCCGCCGCCGCGCCGGAGTCGGCCGCCTCCGCCCTCGCTGACGCCGAGCCCATCCCCGTCCTCGCCGACTGACCACCACAGATTCGTGCCGAATGTGCGTTATCGCGCTTCGATAACGCACATTCGGCACGAATCGTCAGGGGGTCGCCGCCGTTAGGCTGGAGCGCGTGCGTATCGGCGTGATCGGAGCAGGAGCCATCGGCGGAACGATCGCGGCGCTGCTCGATCGCGTCGGCCACCTGGTCGAGGTCACGGCCCGCGGCGAGCAGCTGGCCGTCATCCGCGACGACGGCCTCCGGCTCGACGGCGGCTGGGGCGTCCACACCGCGCGGGTCGCCGCCGCGGAGACCCTCCAGACCCGCCCGGAGCTGGCCTTCGTCACCACCAAGGCCCAGGATGCGCCCGCCGCGATCCGCGCCAACGCGGCCGCCCTCGACGGCATCACCGTCGTGATCGTGCAGAACGGCCTCGCCGGCCTCCGCGAGGCGGAGCAGCTGCTGCCCGGATCCGACTGCGTCGGCGCCCTCGCGCTATACGCCGCGAGCTATCTCTCCCCCGGTCGCGTCTCGGTCACGACGACCGCGAACACCTACCTCGGCGCCGGGGACGGCCCACCGCCCGCCGCCGCCGTCGAGGCCGCCCGCATCCTCGACGCCGCGATGCCCGCCTTCGCGATCGACAACTTCACCGGCGCACAGTGGACGAAGCTCATGGTCAACCAGATCAACGCCCTCCCGGCCATCACCGGGCTGAGTGCGCAGCAGGTGCTCGGCGACCGGCGGTTGCGGCCCATCGTGACCGCGAGCCTCCAGGAGGCCACCCGCGTCGGCTATGCGCGCGGGGTGCGCTACGGGAGCATCCAGGGCCTCGACGATCGCATCCTCCGCGTGGTCGCGCGGGCTCCGCGCTGGGCCGCCCAGGCCGTCCCCCTGCTCATGAAGCGGAGGATGGGGTCGACGCCCAACCCGGGCTCGACGCTGCAGAGCATCCGCCGCGGTCAGCTCACCGAGATCGACTACCTGAACGGCGCCGTCGTCGACGAAGCCCACACCGCCGGAGTCGATGCGCCGGTCAACGCGGCGATCACCGCGCTCGTGCACGAGGTGGAGCGCACCGGCGCCTTCCTCACGCCCGACCAGGTCGCCGAACGGATGCGTCCCCTGCTGGCCTGAAAGGCCGCCTCAGAGCGCGCGGTCGACACGCAGCGGAAGCTCGGGCTCGGAATCGTCGACCAGGTGGTCGGCATGGGCGAGCGGACGGGCATCGTCGAGGTACACGGTCTCCTGCAGCGCGTTCACGAGCAGGATGGAGGCGTTCCAGGCGTCACGCAGCGTCGGACGCAAGGCGAACTCCCCGTCGACGACGAGCACCGCATCCTGTCCGGCCGTCAGCCAACGGGCCTCGACCGGCTGATCCCGCTCCTCGTCGAAGGCCGCGGTCTGGAACCCGGCGCTGCCGCCGAGGCGGAACGGATCGAGCAGCACGCGCCGCAGCGTCACGTAGTCATAGGAGTCGCGGTAGTAGCTCTCCTCCGTCTCGGGGCCGAGGCGCGTGCGGTACGACCGCGAGTTGTGGAAGTCCGCCAGCCGCGCCCGGAACGTGTCGGCACCGGACTCCCGGAACACCGCCGCGAGGTCGTCGGCGAACGGGCCTCCCACGGTTCCCCCGTCGACCACGACGATCACCCGCCCGACCGGCGAGACCGCACGGATGTCACCGACCAGCGAGCGCAGGAACACCACCCGCGGCGTCGGAGGAAGCATCATGCGACGAGCATAGGCCGTCGCACCGGTTAGCCTCGATGCATGCACGACTTCGCCGGGACGGTGGTGGATTGGTACCACGCCAACCGGCGCGACCTCCCGTGGCGACGCGACGGCTTCACCGCCTGGGGCACGCTCGTCAGCGAGTTCATGCTGCAGCAGACGCCGGTCTCCCGCGTCATCCCGCGCCTCGAGGAGTGGCTGACCCGCTGGCCGACCCCGGCCGCCCTCGCCGCCGTGCCGCCCGGCGAGGCGGTGCGCGCCTGGCAGTCGCTCGGCTACCCGCGCCGTGCCCTCTGGCTGCACGCGGCCGCGGTAGCGATCACCGAGCAGCACGACGGCGTGGTGCCGGAGGACGTGGATGCGCTGCTCGCGCTCCCCGGCATCGGCGACTACACCGCACGCGCCGTCGCGGTCTTCGCCTACGGCAACCGGCACCCGGTGGTCGACACGAACATCCGCCGCGTCATCGCCCGGGCGATCGACGGGCAGGCGGAACCCGGCCCGCCCGGCAAGCGCGACCTCGCCGCGATGGAGGCGCTGCTCCCGGAGGATCGGCCGGCCGCCGCGGCGTTCAACGCCGGGATGATGGAGCTCGGCGCGATCGTCTGCGTCGCCCGATCGCCGCGCTGCGGCGAGTGCCCGGTCGCGTCGCGCTGTGCGTGGCGCCAGGCCGGCTACCCCGCGTACGACGGGCCGAAGAAGGCCGTGCAGAAGCGCTACGAGGGCAGTGACCGGCAGGTGCGCGGGCGCATCCTCGCCGAGCTGCGGGCGTCGCACATCCCGGTGACCGCTGCCGAGCTCGAGACCGTGTGGCCGGATGCCGCCCAGCGCGACCGTGCGCTGGCCGGGCTGCTCGCCGACGGTCTCGCCGTCGCGGCCGAGGGCGGGTACACGCTGCCGTAAGTCTGTCGGGGGTCAGCTCTCGGAGAAGACGAGCGGGTCCCAGTCCTGGATGCGCGTCCGGTACACCAGGCCCTCGGTGACGAAGGGGTCGCCCTCCAGGAAGCGCTCCGCCGCCTCCCGGCTGCGGAAGATCGCCATCGAGCCCTGCGTGGCCGGGTCGCCGAAGGTGCCGATCATCAGCACCTCGCCTCCCGCGGCGAACTCGTCGAGGTAGGCCCTGTGACGGGGGTACGTCTCGACGAGACGCTGGAACTGCTCCGGAGACGCGTCCGGGTCGGCATCGTAGAACGTGACGGCGAACATGCCGTCAGCCTAGAGCCGACCCGGCGCGGCGGTCAGTGCTTGTCGTCCGCCTCGTCGGCGTCGTCGAAGTCCTCGTCCTCGTCCTCGTCGTCCTCGAACTCGCGGGGCTTGACGTACGGGTCCTCGTCGCCGGCGTAGTTCGCGCCGGCCGCGAGTCCCGCGACCTCCTCATCCCGCTGACGCGCCTCGCGGAGCAGGTTCTCGATCTGCGCGGCGTTCTCGGGGATCGCGTCGAGCTGGAACTCCAGCGTCGGCGTGAGCCGTGCGGTGATGTTCTTGCCGACCTCGCTGCGCAGCATGCCGGTGGCGGCCTTGAGTGCGGCAGCGCTGTCGTCGCGCTCCTGCTCGGTGCCGTACACCGTGTAGAACACTGTGGCGTGCTGCAGGTCGCCGGTCACCTGGACGTCCGTGATCGTGACGAAGCCGAGGCGCGGGTCGCGGAGACCGCGATCGAGCCGCTTCGCGATGATCTCCTTGATCCTGTCCGCGAGTTTCCTCGCGCGTGCCGGATCAGCCATGGTTGTGCTCCTTTCAGACAAGATGGCCGGTGGCGAAGCCACCGGCCATCTCTCGAATCAGACTCGAGGCTTCTCGCGAAGCTCGGTCGTCTCGATCTCGTCGCCGATCTGGATGTCGTTGTACTTCCCGAGACCGATACCGGCCTCGAAGTCCGTACGGACCTCGGTGACGTCGTCCTTGAACCGGCGCAGCGACTCGATGGCGAGGTTGTCCCCCACCACGACGCCGTCGCGGATGACCCGCGCCTTGGCGTTTCGCGTGATCGTCCCGGAGCGGACGATGACACCGGCGATGTTGCCGAACTTCGAGGAGCGGAACACCTCGCGGATCTCGGCGACACCGGACTGGACCTCTTCGAACTCGGGCTTGAGCATGCCCTTCAGCGAGTTCTCGATGTCCTCGATCGCGTTGTAGATGACCGAGTAGAAGCGCACATCCACACCCTCGCGGGCCGCACGCTCGCGCGCCTTCACGTCCGGGCGGACGTTGAAGCCGATCACGATCGCGTTGTCGATGGTCGCCAGGTCGATGTCCGACTCGGTGATCGCGCCGACGCCGCGGTGCAGGATGCGGAGGGAGACCGAATCGTCGACCTCGATCTTCATGAGCGACTCCTCCAGCGCCTCCACGGCACCGGACACGTCGCCCTTGATGATGAGGTTGAGCGCCTCGACCTTGCCCTCCTCCAGTGCCCGGGTGAAGTCCTCGAGCGAGATGCGCTTGCGGGCCTTCGCCAGCTGCGCGTTGCGCTCCGCGGCCTCACGCTTCTCGGCGATCTGGCGGGCGGTGCGGTCCTCCTCGGTGACGAGGAACACGTCACCGGCGCGCGGGACGCTGGAGAGACCCTGCACCTGGACCGGACGCGACGGGGCTGCCTCGAAGACGGCCTCGCCGTTCTCGTCGGCCATGGCACGCACGCGGCCGTAGGCGGTGCCCGCCACGATCGCGTCGCCCACCCGGAGCGTTCCGGACTGGATGAGCACGGTCGCCACGGCGCCGCGGCCCTTGTCGAGCTTCGCCTCGATGGCGACACCGCGGGCGTCCTTGTTCGGGTTGGCGCGGAGGTCGAGACCGGCGTCGGCGGTCAGCAGGACCGCGTCGAGCAGGTCCTGGATGCCGATGTCGTTGCGCGCGGACACGTCCACGAACATGACGTCGCCGCCGTACTCCTCCGCCACCAGGCCGAACTCGGTGAGCTGCTGGCGCACCTTGGCCGGGTTGGCCTCCGGCTTGTCGATCTTGTTCACCGCGACCACGATCGGCACGTTCGCCGCCTGAGCGTGGTTCAGCGCCTCGATGGTCTGCGGCATGATGCCGTCGTCCGCCGCGACCACGAGGATCGCGATGTCGGTGACCTGCGCACCACGGGCACGCATGGCGGTGAACGCCTCGTGACCCGGGGTGTCGATGAAGGTGATGGCACGCTCGATGCCCTCGTGCTCCGTCCACACCTGGTACGCACCGATGTGCTGGGTGATGCCGCCGGCCTCGCCCGCGACGACGTTCGCGTTGCGGATGGCGTCGAGGAGGCGCGTCTTACCGTGGTCGACGTGACCCATGACGGTCACGACCGGTGGACGGATCTCGAGGTCCTCGTCGGACTCGCCGGCGAGCTCGCCGTCGAGGTCGATGTCGAAGCCCTCCAGGAGCTCCTTGTCCTCGTCCTCGGGCGAGACGACCTGGATCTTGTAGCCGAGCTCCTCGCCGAGCACCTCGAAGGTGGCCTCATCGAGCGACTCGGTCGCGGTCGCCATCTCGCCCAGGTGGAAGAGGACGGTGACCAGCGACGCGGGGTTCGCGTCGATCTTGTCGGCGAAGTCCGAGATGGACGAGCCGCGACGCAGTCGGATGACGGTGTCGCCGTTGCCGCGGGGAACGGTCACGCCGCCCAGCGACGGGGCCTCCCGCATCTCGAATTCCTGACGCTTCGCGCGCTTCGACTTGCGGGCCTTGCTCTTGCCGCCACCGCGGCCGAACGCACCGGCCGTGCCGCCGCCCGGTCCACGACCACGACCGCCGCCACCACCGGGGCGCGGGCCGCCGAAGCCGCCGCCTGGACGCTGGAAGCCGCCGCCTGCGCCTGCTCCTGCACCGCCACCGGTGCCGGGGCGCTGCTGGAAGCCGGGACGACCGCCGCCGCCCTGACGCGGGCCGGGACGGTTGCCGCCACCCTGACCGGGTGCGCCGATGCGCGGGGCACCGGGACGCGGCGGGGTCGGACGCGGGATGTTGCCGGGCGAGGGACGCTGTCCCATGCCCTGCGACGACGAGAACGGGTTGTTGCCCGGACGCGGCGTGCGCTGGCCCATGCCCTGGTTCGACGAGTACGGGTTGTTGCCGGGGCGCGGAGCGCTCGGGCGCGGGATGCCACCGCCGCCGGGGCGGGGCGCGGAGCTCGGCTTGACGGCGTCCGGGGTCGCCGGGGCGCCCGCGGCGGGCGTGCTCGAAGCAGCCTTCTCCGCCGCCTTCTCGGCGGCGGCCTTCTCGGCCGCGGCCTGACGCTCGGCGACCGACATCGGCGCCTGCGGCTTGGGCCCGGCATCCGTCTCGGTCGCGGCGGCGGGCGCCTGCGGCGGACGCGGAGCGGCCGGACGCGGCGCCTGGGACGGCGCCTTCGGGGCGGTAGCGGTCGCCTTCTCGGCGGACGGCTTCGCACCCTCGGCCTCCAGCGCGGCACGCAGCTTGCGTGCTACCGGGGGCTCGATGCTCGAGGACGGTCCCTTGACGAACTCGCCCATCTCCTTGAGCTTCGCGAGCGCGACCTTGCTGTCGACGCCGAGCTCGCTCGCGACCTCATGTACGCGTGGTTTTGCAGCCACAATTCTCCTGTCTGGGCCCACCCCAGACAGGGGCAGGCGTTAATAGCGGACGGATCTCATTTCGAGACACTCATCGGTTGTCACTCATGTGAAGTCAACTTCTTCAGCCTGTTCTAATGAATTGCGACCGGATGGTCGCGGTGTCGAGCGTCCCCTCCACCCGAAGCGCCCGCCCGAAGGCCCGGCGCTTCAGTGCGAGTTCGAGACACTCCTCGACCGGATGCAGCCACGCACCTCGCCCCGGCCGGGTGGCGGACGGGTCCACCACGAGTTCCGAATCCTGGGCGACGATCCTCAGAAGAGAGGACCGGGGAGCGCGAGAACGGCATCCGACGCACGTTCTGACGGGTTCCATCCTACTCCTCCCGACGGCGCGCGCCGAACGGACAGGAACCCGCGTCGTAGTCAACGCCGCGGAATGCCTGGGCATTCCGCTCTGCCGAACTCAATCGCGGTCGAGGATCGAATCGGGCTGGATGCTGTGCTTGTGCGCCTGCGGCGACCGTGGCGCCACGGCTCCGCCGCGTCGGCACGGCGCGAAGATCGACAGACGAACTCAATCGCGGTCGAGGATCGAATCGGGCTGGATGTCGATCTTCGCGCCCGTCAGCTTCGCCGCGAGACGCGCGTTCTGACCCTCCTTGCCGATCGCGAGCGACAGCTGGTAATCGGGCACGAGCGCGCGGACGGCCTTGAGCGACTCGTCGATGACGAACGCACTGGTCACCTTCGCGGGCGACAGCGCGCTCGACACGAACGTCGCGAGGTCCGGCGAGTAGTCGACGATGTCGATCTTCTCGTTGTTGAGCTCCGCGGTCACCGCTCGGACGCGCTGACCCAGCTCGCCGATGCACGCGCCCTTGGCGTTCACTCCCGGCTCGGTGGCCCGGACCGCCATCTTCGTGCGGTGCCCGGCCTCGCGCGCGAGCGAGACGATCTCGACGACACCGCTGGCGATCTCCGGGACCTCCAGCGCGAACAGCTTCCGGACGAGCGCCGGGTGCGTGCGCGACACGGTGATCGACGGACCCTTCGGCCCCTTGGTGACGCTCGTGACGTAGACGCGGATGCGCGAACCGTGCGTGTACTCCTCGCCCGGCACCTGCTCCTCCGGCGGGAGGATGGCCTCCACCGTTCCCAGGTCGACGTGGATCATGCGCGGGTTCGGGCCCTGCTGGATGACGCCGGCGACGATGTCGCCCTCGCGTCCGCGGAACTCGCCGAGCACGGCGTCGTCCGCGATGTCGCGCAGCCGCTGGTTGATCACCTGCTTGGCCGCGAAGGCCGCGATGCGGCCGAAGTCGCTCGGGCTGTCCTCGGCCTCGCCGATGACGTTGCCTTCTTCGTCGCGCTCGGGCACGTAAACCGTGACATGCCCCGTCTTGCGGTCCAGGTGCACCCGTGCGGCCGGCGGCTGGTCGCTGTGACCGTGGCGGTGATCGGCCTGGTTCGTGTGCTTCAGGTAGGCGGTCAGGATGGCCTGTTCGATGATCTGCACCAGTTCATCGAAGGGGATCTCCTTCTCGCGCTCCATGAGACGCAAGACGCTGAGGTCGATGTCCATGCCGGCCTCCTCTATTCAGATCTCGCCGCCGCGTGACGGCGCGGCGGACTCAGTCCTCTACGGTACCCGAGATTCCCGAACGCGTGAACGCCGCGTACCGTTCACGCCATGACCTCCCCCAGCCGCGTCGCCTCCCGGGTCGAACGCCATCCGCTCGTGCGCGGCCTCGCCCGGGTCGGCCTCGCCGCCATCGGCATCCTGCACATCCTGATCGGCGTCATCGCGCTGGCCGTCGCGTTCGGGTCGGGCGGGGATGCCGACCAGTCGGGTGCCTTACAGGCGCTCGTCGCCGTGCCGGGCGGCCTCTTCGTGCTGTGGGCCGTGATCGTCGGGCTCATCTTCCTGGCGGCCTGGCAGATCCTGCAGGCGATCACGGCGCACAAGCCGGGCCAGAAGGTGACGGAGGTCGCCAAGTGCGTCGTGTACGCCGCTCTCGCCGGTATCGCGATCTCCATCGCGTCCGGCGGCCGGCAGGATGCGTCCACCTCCGAGAAGTCGATGAGCGCGAAGCTGCTGGCGATGCCCGGCGGAGTCTTCCTCCTCGCCGGCATCGGGATCGCGATCGTGGTCGTCGGCGTCGTCTTCGCCGTGAACGGCCTGACCCACAAGTTCGAGCGCGACCTGCGTCTCCCGCCGAACCGCTGGGCGACCGTCACGACGACGCTGGGCCGCGTCGGCTACGTCTCCAAGGGCGTCGCCCTGGTGATCGTCGGCGGTCTGGTCGTCTTCGGCGCCTTCACGTCCGACCCCGAGAAGGCGGGCGGACTGGACGGCAGCCTGAAGGCGCTCACCGAGGTCCCGTTCGGCGTCGTCCTCCTCATCCTCATCGCGCTCGGCCTGATCGCGTACGGCGTCTTCTGGTGCGTGCGCGCGTACGCGTCCCGCCTCGCCGAGCCGTGATCGGCAGAGGCTCCTACTCGTCCGCCGCCCCGGCGAACTGCGCGTTGTAGAGCGAGTAGTACGCTCCGCCGCGCGCCAACAGCTCGGCATGCGTGCCCTGCTCGACGATCCGGCCCGCCTCCATCACCAGGATGAGGTCGGCGTCGCGGATCGTGGAGAGCCTGTGCGCGATGACGAACGACGTCCGGTCCGCCCGCAGCGCGCTCATCGCCTTCTGCACGAGCAGCTCGGTGCGGGTGTCCACGGACGAGGTCGCCTCGTCGAGGATGAGCACGCTCGGCCGCGCGAGGAAGGCCCGCGCGATCGTGTGCAGCTGCTTCTCCCCCGCCGAGATGTTCGACCCCTCGTCGTCGAGGATGGTGTCGTAGCCGTCGGGCAGCGAGTGGACGAAGCGGTCGACGTAGGTCGCGCGCGCCGCATCCAGCACCTCCTCCTCTGTCGCGTCCGGTCGGCCGTAGAGGATGTTGTCGCGGATGGTGCCCTTGAACAGCCACGTGTCCTGCAGCACCATCCCCATGCGGCTCCGCAGGTCGTGCCGGCTCATCGAGGCGATGTCGACGCCGTCCAGGGTGATGCGCCCGCCGTCCAGCTCGTAGAAGCGCATCATCAGGTTCACGAGCGTGGTCTTGCCGGCGCCCGTCGGCCCGACGATCGCCACGGTCTGCCCGGGCTGGGCCACCAGCGACAGGTCCTCGATGAGCGGGGTGTCCTCCACGTAGCGGAACGAGACGTCCTCGAACGTCAGGAGGCCTTTGGTGCCGGCTGGACTCTCCGGCTCGCGCGGGTCGGGCGACTGCTCCTCGGCGTCCAGCAGCTCGAACACGCGCTCGGCGCTCGCGACGCCCGACTGCAGCAGGTTCGCCATCGACCCGAGCTGGGTGAGCGGCTGCGTGAACTGACGGGAGTACTGGATGAACGCCGTCACGTCACCGAGCTGCATCGCGCCGCTCGCCACCTGCAGTCCACCCACCACCGCGATGGCGACGTACATCAGGTTCCCGACGAACATCATCGCCGGCATGATGATGCCCGAGATGAACTGGGCGCCGAAGCTCGCCCGGTACATCTCCTGGTTCTTCTCGCGGAACCGGGCTTCGACCTCGCGGTGGCGGCCGAACACCTTGACCAGGGAGTGGCCGGTGAACGCCTCCTCGATCTGGCCGTTCAGCTCGCCGGTGTGCCGCCACTGGGCGACGAACAGCTTCTGCGAGCGCTTCGCGATGACCGTCGTGATGACCAGGGTCAGCGGGATGGTGATGAGCGCGATCAGCGCGAGGAGCGGCGAGATGACGAACATCAGCACGACCACTCCGACGACCGTCAGAAGGGACGTCAGCAGCTGGCTCATCGTCTGCTGCAGCGACTGCGAGATGTTGTCGATGTCGTTGGTGACCCGGCTGAGCAGCTCGCCCCGCTGCATCCCGTCGAAGTACTTCAGCGGGAGACGGTGCAGCTTGTCCTCCACATCCGAGCGCAGACGGTAGACCGTGCGCTGCGTGACGCCGTTGAGCACGTACGCCTGCAGGTAACTGAACACCGACGACAGGATGTACAGCGCGAGCACCCACAGCAGGGTCTGGCCGACCGCGGTGAAGTCGATGCCGGCGCCGGGCGTGAAGGTCGTGCCGGAGAGCAGGTCGGCGTACTGGTTCTGGCCCTGCGCCCGCAGGCCGGCGATGACCTGCGCCTGGGTCTCGCCCTTCGGGAACTGCAGGGAGAGGGCGCCCGCGAAGACGAGGTTGATCGCGTTGCCGAGCAGCTTGGGCCCGAGCACCGCGAACGTCACGGACACCACCGCGAGCAGCGTCACCGCGGCGAGCGGCAGCCACTCGGGGCGGAGGCGGCCGAGCAGGCGCTTCGCGCTCGGGCCGAAGTTCATCGACTTCTGGACGGGCATGCCGAAACCGGCGAACGGTCCTCCCCCGCCGGGTCCGCGCCGGATCGGAGGGCCGGCCGGCCGCTCGGGGGTCGTCGTCTTGTCGCTCATCCCGCTTCTCCCTATGCCGCATCCTGAGCCGCGAGCTGCGACGAGACGATCTCGGCGTAGGTCTCGTTGCTCTCGAGGAGTTCGTCGTGCGTCCCGCGACCGACCACGCGGCCGTCGTCGAGGACGATGATCTGGTCGGCATCCACGATGGTGGACACCCGCTGGGCGACCACGATCATGGTCGCGTCGGTCACATCCCGCGCGAGCGCCGCACGGAGCCGCGCGTCGGTCGCGGTGTCGAGCGCCGAGAAGGAGTCGTCGAAGACGAAGATCTCCGGCTTCCTGACCAGTGCGCGAGCGATTGCGAGCCTCTGCCGCTGACCACCCGAGACGTTGGTGCCGCCCTGCGCGATCGGCGCGTCGAGACCCTCCGGCATCGCCTCGACGAAGTCGCGCGCCTGCGCCACCTCGAGCGCGTGCCAGAGCTCGTCGTCGGTGGCATCCGGATTGCCGTACCGCAGGTTCGACGCGACCGTGCCCGAGAAGAGGTAGGGGCGCTGCGGCACGATCCCGATGCGGGACCACAGCACCTCCGGGTCGAGGTCGGCGACATCCACACCGTCGACCAGCACGATCCCGCTCGTCGCGTCGAACAGGCGCGGGATGAGGTTCACCAGCGTCGTCTTGCCTGCGCCGGTGCTGCCGATGATGGCCGTCGTCCGCCCCGACTCGGCGAGGAAGGTGATGTCGGTGAGCACGGGATGCTCGGCGCCGGGATACGAGAAGCCGACGTCGACGAACTCCACCGTTCCGCGCGTCTCCACTTCGGTGACCGGGGTGTCGGACGCGCGAACGGACGGCTCCGTGCCGAGCACCTCGCCGATGCGGTCGGCGCACACCGACGCGCGCGGCACGAGAACGGCCATCATCGTCGACATCATCACGCCCATGAGGATCTGCATGAGGTACTGCAGGAACGCCGTCAGCGTGCCCACCTGGAGCGTGCCGTCCTGCACCCGGAAGGACCCGAACCAGATCACGGCCACGCTCGACACGTTGAGCACGAGCATCACGATCGGGAACATCAGCGCGAACAACCGGCCCGCCTTCAGCGCCGTCTCCGTCACCTGGTCGTTCGCCACCCGGAACCGGTCGGTCTCGACGCGTTCGCGCACGAACGCGCGCACCACGCGGAGGCCGGTCAGCTGCTCGCGGAGCACGCGATTGACGCGGTCGATCCTGTCCTGCATCCGCCGGAACAGCGGCACCATGCGCGCGATGATGATGCTCACCGCGACCAGCAGCGCCGGGACGCTCACGGCGATGAGCCACGACAGGTCGATGTCCTGCTGCATCGCCAGCACGATGCCGCCGACCGCGAGGATGGGTGCCGAGACGAGCAGCGTGCACGTCATCATCACCAGCATCTGCACCTGCTGGACGTCGTTGGTGTTGCGGGTGATCAGCGAGGGCGCGCCGAAGGACGACACTTCGCGCTCGGAGAACTCCCCCACCCGGTGGAAGATCGCCTCGCGCAGGTCGCGTCCGACCAGCATCGCGACCTTGGCGCCGAAGTAGACGGCGGTGATGGCGCAGGCGACCTGCACCAGCGTCACGCCGAGCATCTCGGCGCCGACGGCCATGATGTAGCCGGTGTCGCCCTTGGCGATGCCGTTGTCGGTGATGTCGGCGTTCAGGGTCGGCAGCCACAGCGAGAGCAGCGATTGCGCCAGCTGGAAGACGATCACCCCGATCAGGAGCGGCCAGTGCGGCCGGAGGAACCGGCCGAGCAGTCTCAGGAGCATGATGCCTCCGTGTCGGATGACGGGAAGAGAACGTGGGGCGAGGTCCCGGCGACGCCGACCAGCGTCATCCGGGCGAGGTCGTCGATGCTGAACTCGATGCCCTCGTTGAGCGCGGGGAACGCGGAGGAGAAGCTGATCAGCCGCAGCAGGTGGGCGACGCGCTCCGGCGGCCAGTTGAGCTCACCGGCCTCCGGCTCCAGGATCTGGGCGATGATGCGGGCGAACTCCCCGCGCTCCTGCGGCACGGGCGGACGCTGTGCGCCGATGACCGGCATGATCCGCATGACGCTCTGGAAGCGCTCACGCAGCAGGTACAGGATCGCGCGCATCTTGTTCTCCAGCGGGAGCGCGGGGTCGATGCTGCGGAGCGCCTCGCGCAGCGGCTCCGGATCGAGGTACTTCTCGATCGCCGCCTGCACGAGCGTCTCCTTGTCACCGAAGGCGCGGAAGATGGTGCCCTCGGCGATGCCGGCGGCCTCGGCGATCTGGCGTGACGTCATTCCGCGCCCGTGCTCGAGCAGCAGCGGGATGACCGCGTCGATGATCATCGCCTTACGGTCGTCCACCGCCATCGGCTGCGCGCGCGAGCGCGGCTGGGATTCTGTCGCTGCGTCGTTCGTCACGCGGCGACTCTACCCGGAGTGAGTGCTCACTCACAAGGTCTTTCGTGGGCGATTTCAGCCCGCCGGAGCGAAGATCTCCCCGATCTCGGCGACCTCCTCCGCCGTCGGCTTCCACGCGGTGGCCGCCTCGGCGTTGGCGACGATCTGCTCCGGCTTCGTCGCTCCCGCGATGACGCTCGACAGTCCCGGCTGAGCGAGCAGCCAGGCGAAGGTCGCCGCGAGCATCGTGACCCCGCGCTCGTCGCAGAACGCCTGGTAGCGCTCGATCCTGTCCCACGGCGCCTCGTCCAGCAGGTGACGGCGGAGGTGCATGATCCGGCTGTCGGCGGGGCCGCCCTGGCGCGTGAACTTGCCCGTGAACAGGCCGTTGTAGAGCGGGAAGAACGGCAGGAAGCCGAGGCCGTAGCGGTTCACGGCCGGGAGCACCTCCCGCTCGACATCACGCGCGAGTAGGCTGTACTCGTTCTGCGCCGAGATGAATTTCGGGTGCCCGCTGAGGCGAGCGGTGAACTCCGCCTCGGCGATCTGCCACCCCGACAGGTTGGAGTGCCCGATGTAGCGGATCTTGCCCTCGGTGATCAGGTCGTCCAGCGTCGCGAGGGTCTCCTCGATGGGCGTCACCGGGTCGGGACGGTGCAGCTGGTAGAGGTCGATCCAATCGGTGCGGAGCCGGCGGAGCGAGCTCTCGACCGCGAGGCGGATGTACCGGCGGGAGGCGCGCGCATCCCAGTCGGGCCCGTTGAGACCGGCCATGTCCATCCCGAACTTCGTGGCAAGGACGATGCGGTCGCGCTTGCCTTCGAGCGACTTGCCCATCAGCGTCTCGGACAGCCCGCGTTCGGAGCCGTAGATGTCGGCGGTGTCGAACAGCGTGACGCCGGCGTCGATCGCGGCGCCGATCACCGCGTCGGTGCCCTCCTGCGTCTCGGTGAGCGTGTCCTTCCGGCCGAAGTTGTTGCAGCCGAGACCGATCGTGGAGACGACGAGGCCGGAGGGGCCGAGAGTGCGGTATTCGATGTTCGCCATGCCTCGAGTCTAGGCAGGGCGCAGGACGGCTGCTGATACGACGGCGACGGGGTGAAACCGTCCACAGGCCGAGACCGGAGCGAGTTATCCCCCGATGTCCGATTCCCGCGAGTGCGCGTCGGTGGCGCGCCCTAGAGTCGTCCCATGAGCAGTTCCTTCGCCTATCTCCTCCGCACCACGAGCCCCATCGGGCGGCTCGAACTGACCAGCGACGGCACGGCCGTCACGTCCCTCTCCATCGAACGGTCGGGGCATCTCCCGCTCGAAGACCATCCCGAACGCAGCACGCCGGTGCTCGATGACGCGGCCGCGCAGCTGGAGGAGTACTTCTCCGGGTCGCGGCGCGCGTTCGACGTGCCCGTCCGGCTGCAGGGCACCCCGTTCCGCCAGGCGGTGTGGGAGAGACTGTCGTCGCTCGAGTTCGGCACGTTCGTGTCGTACGGCGAACTCGGCGCCTCGCTCGGCCATGCGGGTTATGGCCGCGCGATCGGCGGGGCGGTCGGCGCGAACCCGGTGCCGATCATCGTGGGCTGCCATCGCGTGCTCTCCTCCAGCGGTCGCGTGACCGGATACAGCGGCGGCGATGGCATCCCTACCAAGATCTGGCTCCTCGAGCACGAGGGGATCCTGCTGGCCGCATGAGCGACACGACGACGACCCCCGCCCGCTCCGCTCTCGTGGTCGGCGAGGACGGCATCGCCCGATGCTCCTGGTCGGCAAGCGACCCGGAGTACCGCCGCTACCACGACGAGGAGTGGGGCACCCCGCAGCACGACCCGCGAGCGCTCTACGAGAAGCTCTGCCTGGAAGGATTCCAGGCCGGCCTCTCGTGGATCACCATCCTGCGGCGACGGCCGGCCTTCCGCGAGGACTTCCTCGGCTTCGTCCCCGAAAAGGTCGCCGCCATGACGGAGGCCGACGTGCAGCGCCTGCTGCAGGACGAACGGATCATCCGTCACCGCGGCAAGATCGAGGCGACGATCTCGAACGCGCGCGCCGTGCTGCAGCTCGACGTGCCGCTCGAAGAGCTCATGTGGAGCTTCGCCCCCGAGCCGCGTGCCGATCACCGGCCGCGGGAATGGGGCGAGATCCCCGCCGTGACGGTCGAGTCGACCGCGCTCAGCAAGGAGCTCCGGCGCCGGGGATTCCGATTCGTGGGCCCGACCACGATGTACGCACTCATGCAGGCGACCGGGATGGTCGACGACCATTTCGAAGGCTGCTTCCGCGCGGCGTGAGCGATGCAGGCGCGGTCGAGGAACTCGAGAGAGGACCGAGAGAGTCGGGCCGACGGCGGATATGGACTCCGACACCGGATTCTCGCTGGTGAGGGCGTACCGCTCGTGCCCGACCGCAGGCGGAATCTTGGTGCCTCACACTCCGGCGAAGGAAACGACGCATGGGGATGACGCGTCGGCCACCACACGTCGGCCCGACTTGTTGAGACGGTGACACACAACCAGTGCGCGCACGCCTCGGATCAGTTGATCCTCTCTCTTGGTTGTGAGCTTATCTCACTTTTCACTCCTGCACCACTGAAAGTTGGCCGGGAGTGTCGTCAGACCCGCAGCGCCGCCATGAGCTTGCCAGGAGCACCGCGCACCTCCGGGACGACGAGTTCCAGGTCGGCGGAGCCATCCCCCGCGAGCCGCAGCTCGTACCCCTCGGCATCCGCCCAGTCCAGAAGCGACGCGGTCGTCTCGAACCCCGCTCCCGCCTCGATCAGAGCGCGCGTCAGCAGCCCCTTCGCCTGCTTGTTGAAGTGGTTCAGCGCGCGGACATGGCCCGACTCGTCGCGAGCGAGCACGCGCACGTAGTGGGCGCCGTCGCGCTCGGGAAGCGGCGCAAGGGCCGCATAGCCCTCGGAGCGGAGATCGAGCAGGAGGTCGTTCCGCTCCGCCAGGGCTGTGGCCCCCGCCTGCGACCACCGCTTCTTCAGCGACGCCGCGCCGCGATGCAGCGACAGGCGCGAGTCGAACGACAGCCGGTAGGCCGGCACCGGATCGTCCGCCCCGACCAGACCGAGCAAGGCGGACTGCACAGCGACCGTCTCTGCGGCGACCACCCAGTCCGCAGAGGAGAGCGATTCCGCATCGAGCGCGTCGTACAGGACGCCGGTGTAACGCTCCAGCGCCCGCATGGTGGGAGCCGACGGGATGCCGCGGTTCCGCTCCACCTCGCCGGCCTGCTTGGGCCCCAGCTTGAGCGCGCGGATCGCCGCATCGTGGTCCGCGGCGAGCTCGACCACGGCATCCACCACCTCGCGGCGGACAGGGTTCAGTGAGGGGAAGCGCAACCGCTCCACGGCGAGCGGAGACCCCGCTCCCCCGTCCCTCTTCGTCTCGGAGGGCGGGAGCAGGATGAGCACGCTAGCCCTCCACGAAGTTTAGTGCCGTATTGACGTTCTCGCCCAGCGGCGCCGCGGTGTCCAGAGTCACCCGGGGCAGCGTGCCGCACGCTCCGCGCCACTCGTCGTACTCGTCGGTGCTCTGCTCGACGGCGTACGCCGCGACCAGACCGCTGCGCTTGCCGAGCCGCTCCTCGTGGAGCTCAGGGTCGGAGCACACCGTCTCGATCACGCGGAGCTTCACGTCGCACCGCTCCGCCAGATCGCGCCACTGCAGACGCGCCGGCTCCACGGCGTTCACGGCGTCGACGACGACCGAATGACCCGAGAGCAGCACCTGCTCCGCCATGGTCTCTGCCACCAGATAGGCCGCGAGCCCGGTCGGCTGGTCGGAATCGATCCCCGCACGGATGATCGACGCCTCGATCGGATCCACCGAGATCACCGTCGCGCCCATGCGCCCGGCCAGGATCTCCGCGATGGTGGACTTCCCGGAACCAGGAAGCCCCGCCATCGCCACCAGCATCGGGACGCGGACGTCTCCGAACTGGCGCTCCAGCGGGGCTCCCTGCTGCCCGGACATGTCAGACCAGCTCGGCCTGACGGGCCACGATGGTGACCGTGTTGTTCTCGACGGAGAGGAAGCCGTCATCGGCGTTGGCCGTGATCGACTCGCCCCCGTTCAGGGTCACGCGCACCTCGCCTTGCGCGAGGATGGCCAGCAGCGGCTCGTGGCCGGGCAGGATACCGATCTGCCCTTCCACGGTGCGCGCGACGACCATGCTCGCCTCGCCCGACCACACTTCGTGGTCGGCGGCGACGACGCTGACGTTGAGGACAGCCATTGTTAGCCGTTCTCCTTCTGAATCTGCGCCCACTTCTCCTCGACGTCGGAGATCGGTCCGACGTTGAAGAAGGCCTGCTCGGCCACGTGGTCGAACTCACCCTTGGCGATCGCGTCGAACGACTCGATGGTGTCCTTCAGCGGGACGGTCGAGCCCTCCACGCCAGTGAACTTCTTCGCCATGTAGGTGTTCTGCGAGAGGAACTGCTGGATCCGGCGCGCACGCGACACCGTGATCTTGTCCTCCTCCGACAGCTCGTCGACACCGAGGATCGCGATGATCTCCTGCAGCTCCTTGTTCTTCTGCAGGATCTGCTTGACCGTCGTGGCCACGCGGTAGTGGTCCTCACCCAGGTAGCGGGGGTCGAGGATGCGCGAGGTCGAGGTCAGCGGGTCGACCGCCGGGTACAGACCCTTCGACGCGATCTCACGCGAGAGCTCGGTCGTGGCGTCGAGGTGGGCGAACGTGGTCGCCGGCGCCGGGTCGGTGTAGTCGTCGGCCGGCACGTAGATCGCCTGCAGCGAGGTGATCGAGTGACCGCGGGTCGAGGTGATGCGCTCCTGGAGCTGACCCATCTCGTCGGCGAGGTTCGGCTGGTAACCCACGGCCGACGGCATACGGCCGAGCAGCGTGGACACCTCGGAACCGGCCTGCGTGAACCGGAAGATGTTGTCGATGAAGAGCAGCACGTCCTGGTTCTGCACGTCGCGGAAGTACTCCGCCATCGTCAGAGCGGACAGGGCGACGCGCAGACGCGTCCCCGGCGGCTCGTCCATCTGGCCGAAGACGAGCGCGGTCTTGTCGAAGACGCCCGCCTCCTCCATCTCGTGGATGAGGTCGTTGCCCTCGCGGGTGCGCTCGCCGACACCGGCGAACACCGACACACCACCGTGATCCTGCGCCACACGCTGGATCATCTCCTGGATGAGGACGGTCTTGCCGACACCGGCGCCGCCGAACAGGCCGATCTTTCCACCCTGGACGTACGGGGTGAGCAGGTCGATGACCTTGATGCCGGTCTCGAACAGCTGGGTCTTGGACTCGAGCTGGTCGAACGCCGGCGGGTTGCGGTGGATGGGCCAGCGCTCGGTGATCTCGACCTTCTCGCCCGGCTCGAGGTTCAGGATGTCACCGGTGACGTTGAACACCTTGCCCTTGGTCACGTCGCCGACGGGCACGCTGATCGGAGCACCGGTGTCGCGCACCTCGCCGCCGCGGACCAGGCCGTCGGTCGGCTTCAGCGCGATCGCGCGCACCAGGTCGTCGCCGAGGTGCTGAGCGACCTCGAGCGTGATCTCGGTCGACTCCTCGCCGATCGTGATCGTGGTCTTCAGGGCGTTGTAGATGCCCGGGATCGCATCGTGCGGGAACTCGATGTCGACGACCGGACCGGTCACGCGGGCAATTCGTCCCACACCGGCCGGCTGCGCGGTCGAAGCCTGGGCTTCGGCGGTAGCGGTAGTCATGATTGTTATCTCTCTCGTTGGACGATCAGTGGGACGAGCTCAGCGCATCCGCGCCGCCGACGATCTCGGAGATCTGCTGAGTGATCTCCGCCTGACGGGCGTTGTTGGCCAGACGCGTGTAGTCGGTGATGAGCTTGTCGGCGTTGTCGCTCGCAGCCTTCATGGCCTTCTGCGTCGCGGCGTGCTTGGAGGCGGCCGACTGCAGCATCGCGTTGAAGATGCGGCTCTCGATGTAGACGGGGAGCAGCGAGTCGAGCACCGTCCCCACATCCGGCTCGAACTCGTAGAGCGGCAGGACCTGCGTGCGGTCCGGCTCCTCCACGCCCTCGACGACCTCCAGCGGCAGCAGGCGGACGACCTGCGGCTCCTGGGTGAGCATGCTGATGAAGCGGTTGTAGATGATGTGGATCTCGTCCACACCGCCGTCGGACGCGTCGCGCAGGAAGGACTCCAGGATCGCGTCGGCGATCTCCTTGGCCTGCTCGAACTCCGGGGCATCCGTGTTGCCGGTCCACACCCGCTCGAACGCACGGCGGCGGAAGCTGAAGTAGCCCTGCGCCTTGCGGCCGACGAGGAAGTACACGACCTCCTTGCCCTGGCTGCGCAGCAGCTCCGCGAGCTTCTCGGACTCCTTGAGCACGTTCGAGTTGAACGCGCCCGCGAGACCGCGGTCGGAGGAGAAGATGACGATCGCGGCGCGCTCGATCTTCTCCGGCTCGGTGGTCAGGACGTGGTCGACGTTCGAGTACGTCGCCACCGCCGACACCGCGCGCGTGATCGCGCGGGCGTACGGCGAGCTGGCGGCGACCCGCGCCTGCGCCTTCTGGATGCGGGAGGCGGAGATCAGCTCCATCGCACGGGTGATCTTCTTGGTCGTCTGGGCAGATCTGATCTTCTGCCGGTAGACCCGAAGCTGTGCTCCCATGTCTCTCCTTGTTACCTAGTCTCTCAGGGCCTCACCGCTCAGCGCCGGGCCTTGACGATGCGCTCCTGGTCGACCTCGTCCTCGTCGATGGCCTGGAACTCCTCGCGTCCGACCGAGGCGAGCGGCTTGCCCTCACCGGTCTGGAACTCGAGCTTGAACGCGTCCACCTCGGAGTCGAGCTTCGCCACCGTGTCGTCGTCGAGGACGTTGGTGTCGCGCAGCGTGTCGAGGATGTCGGTGTTCCGGCGCAGGTGGTCGAGCAGCTCGGCCTCGAAGCGCAGGACGTCCTCGACGGCGACCTCGTCCAGCTTGCCGTTGGTGCCGGCCCAGATCGAGACGACCTGCTCCTCCACCGGGAACGGCGAGTACTGCGGCTGCTTCAGCAGCTCGGTGAGGCGGGCGCCACGCGCCAGCTGACGGCGGCTCGCCGCGTCGAGGTCGGACGCGAACATCGCGAACGCCTCGAGCGAGCGGTACTGCGCCAGCTCGAGCTTGAGCGTGCCGGAGACCTTCTTGATGGACTTGACCTGCGCGTCGCCACCGACGCGCGAGACCGAGATGCCGACGTCGACCGCAGGGCGCTGGTTGGCGTTGAAGAGGTCGGACTGCAGGAAGATCTGGCCGTCGGTGATCGAGATCACGTTGGTCGGGATGTACGCCGAGACGTCGTTCGCCTTGGTCTCGATGATCGGCAGACCGGTCATCGAGCCGGCGCCCAGCTCGTCGGAGAGTTTGGCGCAGCGCTCCAGCAGGCGGGAATGCAGGTAGAAGACGTCACCGGGGTAGGCCTCGCGTCCCGGCGGACGACGGAGAAGCAGCGACACGGCGCGGTACGCCTCGGCCTGCTTGGACAGGTCGTCGAAGACGATGAGGACGTGCTTGCCGCCGTACATCCAGTGCTGGCCGATGGCCGAGCCGGTGTAGGGGGCGAGGTACTTGAAGCCGGCCGGGTCGGAGGCGGGAGCCGCGACGATGGTGGTGTACTCCATCGCGCCTGCGTCCTCGAGCGCGCCCTTCACCGAGGCGATGGTCGAGCCCTTCTGGCCGATCGCGACGTAGATGCAGCGGACCTGCTTGTTGACGTCGCCCGACTCCCAGTTGGCCTTCTGGTTGATGATCGTGTCGATCGCGATGGCCGTCTTGCCGGTCTGGCGGTCGCCGATGATCAGCTGGCGCTGCCCGCGGCCGACCGGGATCATCGCGTCGATGGCCTTGATGCCGGTCTGCAGCGGCTCGTGCACCGACTTGCGCTGCATGACGCCGGGCGCCTGGAGCTCGAGCTCGCGGCGGCCCTCGCTGGCGATCTCGCCGAGACCGTCGATCGGGTTGCCGAGCGGGTCGACGACGCGGCCGAGGTAGCCGTCGCCGACGGGGACGGAGAGGACCTCGCCGGTGCGGGTCACCTCCATGCCCTCGACGATGTGGTCGAACTCGCCGAGCACGACGACACCGACCTCGTTCTCGTCGAGGTTCTGAGCGAGGCCCAGCGTGCCGTCCGCGAAGCGGATGAGCTCGTTGGCCATCACGCTCGGGAGGCCCTCGACGTGCGCGATGCCGTCGGAAGCGTCGAGGACGTGGCCGATCTCGGTCGCCTGTGCGGACGCCGGCTCGTACGTGTTGACGAAGTCCTTGAGCGCGTCGCGGATGTCGTCGGGGCTGATCTGTGTGTCTGCCATAGTGATTCCTATCTTGAGGCGGTCAGCCCGCCAGCTGAAGCCGGAGTTCGGCCAGACGCGACGCGATGCTTCCATCGATGACGTCGTCACCGATCTGCACGCGCAATCCGCCGATGATCGAGGGGTCGACGACCTGGTTGATCCTGAGGTCGCCGTAGGAGGCGCTGAGCACCGTGCGCAGGCGCTCGGCCTGGGCCTCGGGGAGCGCGGACGCGGCGTAGACCGTCGCGATGGTCTGCCCGGACTGGGCGGCCACCATGCGCGCGGCCGCACGGAGCGACTCGCGGACGCTGCGGCCGCGGGGCTGGGCGACGAGCTGGCGCACGATGGCGACGGTCTCCTTCGACGCTTTTCCGCCGAGCAGGCGCTCGACCAGCGCGACCTTGGAGTCGGCCGAGGCGAGCTTGCTGCGCAGCGCGAGCTCGAGGCTCGCGTCGGAGGTCACGGCGCCTCCGAAGGTCAGCAGCTCGGCGACGATGTCGACGTTCCGGGGCGCGGAGCCGGCGATCGCGCGGATCCCGAGCTCCTCGATCGCCCCGAGCAGGTCGTCGTGCGACGACCAGCGCTGAGCGGCGATCACGGTGAGCAGCTCGACGGCCGGAGCCGACAGCGAGGCGAAGACGCGCTTCACGAGCACCGTCTTGCCCTCCGCCGGGACCGTCGGGTCGCCGAGGACCGCCCGCAGCTGGGCCGAGTCGGCGACGACTCGCCCTGCGCTGAACAGGTCCTCAGCCGTCGCCAGATCGGCCTTGGACCCCAGGTCGGCGAGAGCCGAGACGGAGTTGGCCAATGCTTCTCTGGTGGCGCTTCCCATCAGTTGCCCGATCCTGCCTTCTGGTCGGCCTGAGCCTTCTCGTCGGCCTCGAGGTCCGCCAGGAAGCGGTCCACGATCGCCTGTGCGCGCTTGTCCTCATCGAGGGCCTCACGCACGACGGTCGACGCGAGGTCGATCGCCAGCGAGCCCACCTCGCCGCGCAGCTGGACGAGCGCCGTCTGGCGCTCCGCCTCGAGCTGCGCCTGCGCCTGGGCGGTCACACGCGCGGCCTCCGTCGCGGCGGCCTCGCGGGCCTCCGCGACGATCTTCTGACCGTCGGCACGGGCGGTCTCGCGGATCTTGCCCGCCTCCGCACGCGCCTCGGCGAGCTGGGCGGTGTACTCCTCCAGCAGGGCCTCGGCCTTGCGCTGCGCCTCGTCGGCCTTCTCGATGTTGCCCTCGATCGCCTCTGCGCGCTCATCCAGCAGCTTCTTCATACGCGGAAGCACGAGCTTCCAGAAGAAGAACAGGATGATCAGGAAGCAGAGAAGCGCGCCGATGATGTCCGGCCACTCCGGGATCAGCGGGTTGTGCGACCCCTCTGAGGCTGCGATCACCACACTCTTGAGCATGGTTCCTCCTTACTGAGGGAAAAGAGGATTACTGGAAGATGAAGTAGGTAGCGATACCGATGAACGCGAGCGCCTCGGTGAATGCGATACCGATGTACATCAGGACCTGGAGGCGGCCGGCCAGCTCGGGCTGACGAGCGACGCCCTCGATGGTCTTGCCGACGACGATGCCCACGCCGATGGCCGGGCCGATGGCCGCGAGGCCGTAACCGACGGTGGCGATGTTGCCGTTGATTGCAGCGATGTCCACGTTGTGTGTTTCCTTCCGTGATGGCGATCCGTGCGGGTGCGCGGATCGTTCTTAGTGTTCCTCGGCGACTGCCAGCTGGATGTAGACAGCGGTGAGCAGTGCGAAGACGTAGGCCTGCAGGACTGCGACCAGGATCTCGAAGACGGTGAATGCGAAGCCGAAGGCGAAGGTGCCGACGCCGAACAGCGACCACCAGCCGCCCGCCGTGAAGAAGAAGAACTCCGTGGCGAGGAAGAACAGGACGAGCAGCAGGTGCCCGACGACCATGTTCATCAGGAGTCGCAGCGTCAGGGTGATCGGACGCAGGATGAAGGTCGAGACGAACTCGATCGGCGTCACGATGATGTAGAGGAACCACGGAACGCCGGGCGGGAAGAGCGCGTTCTTGAAGAAGTTCTTCGGGCTCTTCTTGACGCCCGCGTAGATGAAGGCGATGTACGCGACGATCGCGAGCAGCAGCGGCACGGCGATGACCGAGGTGCCGGCGATGTTGAGGAACGGGATGATGCCGGTGATGTTGAAGAACAGCACCATGAAGAAGATGGTGGTCAGCAGCGGCAGGAACCGGCGGCCGTCCTTCTTGCCGAGCAGGTCTTCCGCGATGTTGACGCGCACGAAGTCGAGACCCATCTCGACGACCGACTGGAAGCGGCCGGGGATGAGGCGCATCCGGCGGGTGCCGAGCCAGAAGATGAGGATCAGCGCGATGGTCGCGAGAGCGCGAACCACGAAGATGCGGTTGAACTCGAGGTCACCGATCGTGAACAGGGTCGGGGGGAAGAACTCGTTGATCGAGGGACCCTGGAAGCTTCCATCATCGGAGCTTGCGGCCTGGACCAGCAGGTTCACAGCGTTAGCTAACAGCGCTATCTCCTGTTTCGGGGCGTCGAGCTGAAACAGCTCTCGCGACGACGAACGGTGGGACACCCTGCACTTCTCGCGACCTCAGAGTTTCTCGGGCGCGAACGGGGTGGGGGATCGCTCATAACTCTACAAGAGTTTTCAGCCCATAACGAATTGGATACAGGTCAGCGCTTCTCCCCCGGCAGCGTCACGTCGCTGACGTAGGGAACGCGGGAGCGGAAGACCACGATCATGTCCACCACGAGCGATCCGATCACCCCGGCGATGAGGCTGAGGAAGAGCACGACGGGGTTGATCCAGGGCTGGTCGCGCAGCAGGATCGCGAGCACCAGGAACAGCACGAACTTGACGATCCAGCCGCCCAGGACGATGCCGAAGAACAGGCCAACGAACAGGTCGGTGCCGATGAAACGGTTGGCGATCAGGATGCTGAGCGCCGTGATCGACAGGAACACCGCCGCCATCGCGGTGCCGATCAGCGCGCTCGTGACGCCGACCCATCCGGCGAACAGACCGCCGAGCAGCATCCCCACGACGGCGATCCCCGCGGCCAGGATCAGACCGTACTTCAGCACATCCCTCAGCACGGGCGTCGAGGTGGGCTGGGCGGGCGGCTGGGCCGGCCGCGGGGCGGTGGCTCCGTCCTGCTGGTCGGTCATCGGGTCTCCTCGGTCAGAGCGGTCGGGGATGTCGGGGATGCGGGCGTGGCCGGCGTGCTCTCGCTCGCCGCATCCAGCTGGTCGAAGCGCGCTGTCTCCGCGGCCTCGCGGCTGCCCGCCGGTGCGAGCTCGGCGACGGCCTCGTTCGCCTTCCTGCGGCTCAGCGGAGCGAGCGTGAACGCGGTGCAGACCACGAGCCCGATCGCGACGAAGACGATCGCCATCCAATACGGGTCGAAGAAGAACAAGAGGCAGCCGATCGACAGCACGGCCGTCCACGCATAGAAGATGAGCACCGCGTGGAGGTGGGTGTGACCCATGTCGAGCAGTCGGTGGTGCAGGTGCTTGCGGTCGGCGCTGAACGGCGACTTGCCCGCGCGCAGGCGGCGGATGACCGCGAGCCCGAAGTCGAGCAGCGGGATGATGAGCACCGCGAACGGCAGGATGATCGGGATGAACGCCGGGACGAGCGACGACCGGCCGAGCGTCTGCAGGTCCTGCGGGTTGATCGTCCCCGTCACCGAGATCGCCGAGGTCGCCATGAGCAGGCCGATCAGCAGCGCGCCCGCATCCCCCATGAACATCTTCGCGGGGTGCCAGTTGAGCGGCAGGAACCCGGCGCAGGCGCCGACCAGGATCGCGGCGATCACGCCGGCGAGGCTGAAGTAGTTCTGCGGGCTGATCTCGCGCTGCAGGAGGTAGGTGTAGACGAGGAACGTGCCGTTCGCGATCAGTGCGACGCCCGCGACCAACCCGTCCAGGCCGTCGATGAAGTTGATCGCGTTCATCACCAGCACGATGGCGAACAGCGTGATGATGATCGACATGACCGGCGAGCCGACGGTGAGGCCGCCGATCGGCAGCGAGTAGATCTGCACGCCCAGCCAGGCGACGAGGCCGGCGGCCACGAACTGCCCGGCCAGCTTCGTCATCCAGTCGAGATCCCAGATGTCGTCGGCGACGCCGATCACGACGATGAGCAGGGAGGCCCCCAGGATCGCGAGGATCGGCCCCTGGTCGGAGAAGATCAGCGTCAGCACGCCGAACTGGCTCGACAGCAGCCACGAGACGCCGAAGGCGACCAGGATGCCGAGGAACATCGCGACGCCGCCGAGGCGGGGCGTCGGGCGGGTGTGCACGTCGCGAGCCCGGATCTTCGGGTACAGGCGGTACCGCATCGCCAGCTTGTAGACGACGAACGACATCCCGAACGTGATGACGGCCGAGATCAGTGCGAGGGCGAGGAGGAGGGTCACGGTGCGGCGTCCGCAGCGGCCGCCGGCTCGTCCAGGGCGTCGCCGACGACCTCGCGCAGCTGATCGACCGAGATGACGCCGTGGCGCAGGATGCGCAGACCGCCCACGCCGGCGGCCAGAGCGGTCGCGTCCACGATCGTCGACGAGGAGTCCTTGCCCTCGACGCGCTCGTAGTCGGAGCCGGCCTCTCCCCCGTCGAGGTAGACGGAGATGGAGTCGCCCAGCATGGCCTCGGCCTCTGCGGCGGTGCGGGCGGCCGGGCGGCCGGTGAGGTTCGCGGACGACACGGCGAGCGGACCGGTCTCGGACAGCAGCTCGAGCGCGATCGTGTCCTTCGGCATGCGGAGGGCGACCGTGCCCTTCGTCTCGCCGAGATCCCAGACCAGCGACGGCGACGCGGGCAGGACGATCGTGAGGCCGCCGGGCCAGAAGGCCTTCACCAGCGCATCCACCTCGTCCGGCACCCGCTCGGCGAGGGCGGCGAGCGTCGGGATGCCGGGGACCAGCACCGGGGGCGGCGACTGGCGGCCGCGTCCCTTCGCGTCGAGCAGGCGCTGCACGGCGGCGGGGCTGAAGGCGTCCGCAGCCACCCCGTACACGGTGTCGGTGGGGATGACGACGAGCTCGCCCCGCCCGATCGCGGCCCGTGCGAGGCGCATGCCGGTGAGCAGCTCGGAGTCGACGGAGCAGTCGTAGATGGAGGCCATGACGGCTCAATGATAGCCGGGGCGCGGAAGCCCAGACTGGGAGGACGATACTGGAGGGGATGGATGTCTACTTCTTCGACTGCGACAAGACGCTCTACGACTACGACTTCCACAAGCGGCTGCCCAAGCTCGCGGAGCTGGGAGGCGTGAGCCAGTACCGGCTCGCATCCAGCTGGTGGGCGGGTGGACACGAGCGTGCGGCCGAGATCGGCGAGTACGCCACGAGCGAGGAGTACCTGGAGGCGTTCGCCGAGGTGACCGGCGCCCGGCTGACGCTCGCGCAGTGGCAGGAGGCGCGGAAAGCGGCCATGACGCCCATCCCCGGCGCGATCGCGGCGCTGCACGAGGCCGCGACGCTGGGGACGGTGTCGCTGCTGTCGAACAACCCCATCCCGTTCAAGGACTCGCTGCCGGTGCTGACGCCCGAGATCGTCGACGTGCTGCAGGACAACGACCTGGTCTCGGCCGTGCTCGGCGCACGGAAGCCCGAGCGCCGGATCTACACCAGGGCGCTCGGGCGGTTCGGGGTGCGGCCGGAGGACGCCATCCTCTTCGACGACTCGATCGCGAATGTGGAGGGCGCCCGCGAGTGCGGGATGCACGCGTACCACTTCGCCAAACGCGAGGACGGCACCTTCGACACCGACGGCATGCTCGACGCCCTCCACGCCTTCGCCGCCCGCTGACCCCTCCCTCTTCTCCTCTCCCCCACCGTCGAGTCCGCAAACTTTGCACGCGACACGCGGGGGGCGTGTGCAATTTGTGCGGACTCGACGGTGGGTGGGAGGGGGTTCAGCGGCGACCGGCGGAGCGGCGGAAGAGCCAGGCGGCCCAGACGTAGGCGGCCGCGACGATGAGAGCGCACCAGCCGAGCGCCCACCACAGGTCCGAGCCGGGGTCGCGGCCGAAGAGCAGCGCGCGGATCGTCTCGATGATCGGAGTGATCGGCTGGTTCTCCGCCACCCACCGCAGCCAGTCCGGCATCGTGTCCGTCGGCACGAACGCGCTCGACAGGTACGGCAGGAACAGCACGGCGAAGCCGTACCCGCTCGCCGCGGTCGGGCTCTTCGCGGCGAGGCCGATGGCGGCGAACAGCCAGGTGATCGCCAGGATGAACAGGGCGACGATCGCGAGCGCGCCGATCCACTGCGCCACATCCGCGGTCGGGCGGAAGCCCAGCAGCAGGGCGACGCCGATGACGACACCGGTCGCGACCAGGTTCCGCAGAAGGCTCGCCACCACGTGTCCGGTCACGACGCCGCGGGACCGCAGCGGCATGGTCCGGAAGCGGTCGACGATGCCGTCGCTCATGTCGTTGGCCACATCCACCGCGGTGCTCGACGCCCCGAAACCGGCGCACAGCAGGATGATGCCGGGCACGACGTACTGCACGTAATCCCCCGAGCGGTCGATGGCGCCGCCGAACACGAACGTGAACAGCAGCATGAGGATCACCGGAAGCGCGATGGCCATGGTGAGGGCGTCGACGTCACGGAGCGAGTGACGGACGCTGCGGCCCACGAAGACGAGGGTGCTCGTGAGGGGCGAAACCCGCCGCGCCGAGCGGACAGGAACGGTGAGAGCGGTCATCGGACGACCTCCTTCTCGCTCGAGGTGTTCTGGGGGACGTTCTGGACGGACTGCCCGGTCAGGGCGAGGAAGGCGTCGTCGAGCGACGGCTTGCGGATGCCGATGGAGGCTCCGGGGACGCGGAGGGCGTCGAGCGTGTCGATGGCGTCGCGGAGCGCCTCGACGCTTCCGTCGGTCGGCACCTCCCGCACGATCTCGCCGTGCGCGTCGCGGAGCTCGACGACCTCGCCGCCGACGCGCGCCTTCAGCTCGGTGGCGGTCCCCTCGGCGACGATCGTGCCGTGGTCGAGGACCGCGATCCGGTCGGCCAGCTGGTCGGCCTCCTCGAGGTACTGCGTGGTGAGCAGGATGGTGGTTCCCCGGCGCGCCAGGTCCTGGATGATGTCCCAGAGCGCCTGCCTGCTGCGGGTGTCGAGGCCGGTCGTCGGCTCGTCCAGGAAGATGACCGGCGGCGTCGCGACCAGGCTGAGCGCCAGGTCGAGGCGCCGTCGCATCCCGCCGGAGTAGGTCTTGACGCGCTTGCGTGCCGCCGGGGCCAGGTCGAACGCGTCGATCAGCTCGCCGGCCCTTCGGCGCGACTCTGCGGCGGTGAAGCCGGAGAGCCGTGCCATCATCCGCAGGTTCTCCTCCCCGGTGAGCACGCCGTCGACCGCCGCGGACTGGCCCGTCACGCTGATCGCGCGCCGCACCTCCTCGGGCTCGGCGACCACGTCGTGACCGGCGACCGTGACGCTTCCCGCGTCGGGCCGGACCAGGGTCGAGAGGATGGTGATCAGCGTCGTCTTGCCCGCACCGTTCGGCCCGAGCAGCGCGAAGACGCTCCCCGACCGCACGCGCAGGTCGATGCCGTCGAGGACCGTCTGCTCCCCGAAGGACTTGCGGAGGCCGACCACCTCGATCGCGGTTCCGTTCATCGGACTTTCCCTTCTGTGTGCTGCCTAAACTGTTTATGCTGTAAACAACTGTTTAAGTGATACACAGTCCTAGGATGAGTGTCAACACCTGATCCCGAAGATCCGGGAACACGGGATGAGAAGGGCGGGACCATGGCCGACGACGTCGAGGACGTCCTCCCCCGCGCCGTCGCGCTCAGCTGGGGCGTCGCCGAACACCCGCAGCGGGGGCCGAAGCGCGAACTGAGCATCGAGCGCATCGTCGACACGGCCATCGAGATCGCGGACGCCGACGGCCTCGGCGCGGTGTCCATGAGCCGCATCGCCGGCGACCTCGGCTTCACGACGATGTCGCTCTACCGCTACGTCACCAGCAAGGACGACGTCCTCGCTCTGATGCAGGACGCGGTCTGCGCCATCCCGATCCCGCCGGACGATGAGCTGGCGCGGCGCGGCGACACTGTCAGCCAGGAAGGCTCGCGCACGGACGGCTCGGATCACGACTGGCGCGCCGGTCTGCGGCGGTGGGCCATGGCGAGCATCGAGGTGATCCAGGCGCACCCGTGGTTCCCCGACATCCCGATCAGCGGCATCCCGCTGATGCCCAACAACCTGGCCGTGTTGGACTGGGGGCTCCGTGAGATGCGCGGCCTCCCGCTCACGGACGCCGAGAAGATGTCGACAGCGCTGCTGCTGTCGTCGTACGCCCGCGCGGTCGCCATCGTCGAGCGCGATGTGAGCCGCTCGCGCTCCGCCGACGCTCCGCCCGCTCACGGCGAGGCGTTCACCGCAGCGCTCGCCGAGCTGGTGACGCCCGAGCGCTTCCCCGACCTGGCGCCGCTCGTGTCATCCGGTGCTTACGCGGACTCCGACGGCGCCGACGACCAGGACGACTTCGCGTTCGGACTGGAGCGCATCCTCGACGGCATCGCGACGTACATGGCCGCACGGCGAAGCGGCGAGCCCGTCACCCCGTACGAGGATCGGCCGGAGCCGATCCCGCGTGACAAGGCGGTTCGCGAGGCGGCGAAGGCGCGCCGGGAGGCGGAGTCGCGGCTCCGCGAGGCCCGCAAGAACGAGCGCGAGGCGATCGCGCGCGCCCGCGAGCGCACCGCCCGTGAGGCGGAACGCGCCGCCCGCTGACGCTCGCCCACTCCGCGCCGCACCCCTCCGCCCGCCGTCGAGTCCGCAAACCTTGTACGCTCGCGCCGCGCGTCGTGTGCAAAGTTCGCGTACTCGACGGTGGGCGGAACGGGTCAGATGTACATGGCGGGGTCGATCCAGTCGTCGCCCGCGATCTGCTCGTGGCCCGAGCGGGGGCGGGGATGCGCCGGCACGCCGACGAGCAGCGAGTCGGCGGGCGCATCCCGCGTGACGACGGCGTTCGCCCCGATCACCGAGCGCGCCCCGATCGTGATCGCACCGAGCACCTTGGCCCCGGCGCCGACGATCACGCCGTCCTCCACCGTGGGATGCCGTTTGCCGTGCCCGCTCCCCCGGCCGCCCAGCGTGACGCCGTGGTAGAGCATGACGTCGTCGCCGATCCACGTCGTCTCGCCGATCACCACGCCCATCCCGTGGTCGATGAAGAAACGGCGACCGATGCGCGCGCCCGGATGGATCTCGATCCCGGTCAGGAAGCGAGTGAACTGCGACAGCAGCCGGGCGGGCGTCCGCAGGCCCGCGCGCCACATCCGGTGCGCGATGCGATACGACCACACGGCATGAAGCCCGGAGTACGCCGTGGCGACCTCGAACCCGGTGCGGGCCGCAGGGTCGTGCCTGCGCGCGTTGCGGATGTCCTCGCGCGCTCGGAAGATCGGCACCCCGTTCAGTCCAGCAGGTCGGCCCAGAGCGGCGTGGAGATGTACCGCTCACCGGTGTCGCAGACGATCGCGACGATGGTCTTGCCCGCGTTCTCCGGACGCTTCGCGAGCTGAAGAGCCGCCCAGACGATCGCACCGGACGAGATGCCGGCGAGGATGCCTTCCTCGCTGGCGAGCCGCTTCGCCACGTCGAGCGCGTCGTCGAAGGAGACGTCCACCACCTCGTCGTACACGGTGGTGTCGAGGATCTCGGGCACGAAGTTCGCGCCGATCCCCTGGATCTTGTGCGGTCCCGGCTTGCCGCCGTTCAGGATGGGCGAGTCGAGCGGCTCGACGGCGACCACCGTGACGCCGGGCTTGCGCTCCTTGAGCACCTGGCCGACGCCGGTGATCGTGCCACCGGTCCCGACGCCCGCGACGAAGATGTCGACGTCGCCGGCGGTGTCCTCCCAGATCTCCTCCGCCGTGGTGGCGCGGTGGATGGCCGGGTTGGCCTCGTTGGCGAACTGGCGCGCCCAGATGGCGTTGTCGGTCTTCGCGACGATGTCCTGCGCCGTCTCGACCGCTCCGCGCATCCCGTCGGGGCCGGGCGTCAGCACGATCTCGGCGCCGAACGCGCGCAACAGGACACGGCGCTCCTTGCTCATGGTCTCGGGCATCGCGAGGATCACCTTGTAGCCGCGCGCCGCACCGACCATGGCGAGCGCGATGCCGGTGTTGCCGCTGGTGGCCTCGACGATCGTGCCACCGGGCGTGAGGGCTCCGGCCTTCTCCGCGGCGTCGACGATCGCGACACCGATGCGGTCCTTGACGCTGCCGGCCGGGTTGTAGAACTCGAGCTTGGCGAGGATCGTCGCGTCGACGCCCTCGGTCAGCCGGTTGAGGCGGACGAGCGGCGTACGGCCGACGGCCTCGGTGACGTTCTCGTAGATGTGACCTGACATGGCCTGTTCCTCGTGCTCTCGTACGGTGGATGACGACAGGGGGATGCGTGATCGCGTCTCCACTCTAGACGCCGTGCGCCAGCCGCTAGGCTCTTCTGGCGATGACCCCCACCACCCCTGCTCCTGGCGCATCCCCCGCCGCGTCCTCCGGCGCCGTCTCCGTCCGATCCGCCCGGGACGATGCCGTCGCCGCACTGTCGCGCGCGGGCGTCCCCGACCCGGAGGTGGATGCCGAACTCCTCGTCGGGCACGTGCTCGGCGTCGGCCGTGGCCGCGTCCAGGCACTCGTCGTGATGGATGCGGAACTCCCTCCCGAGGACGCCGCGACGCTGCGATCCCTCGTCGAACGCCGAGCCGCCCGGGAGCCGCTGCAGCACATCACGGGCCGCGCCCCGTTCCGCTCGCTCGAGCTGAACGTCGGGCCGGGTGTCTTCGTACCGCGGCCCGAGACGGAGCAGGTGGCGCAGTTCGCGATCGACGCGCTCCGCGCCGTCCCCTCGCCCGAGCCGGTCGCGGTCGACCTCGGCACCGGGAGCGGCGCGATCGCGCTGGCCCTCGCGACGGAGGTGCCGCACGCACGCGTGTACGCGGTCGAGAATTCGCCGGAGGCGTTCATCTGGGCGCGCCGGAACATCGACGAGGTCGGCGCCACGAACCTGACGCCGGTGTTCATCGACCTCGCCGACGCGCTCCCGCAGCTCGACGGGACGGTGGATGTGGTCATCTCGAACCCGCCGTACGTGCCGGACGACGGCATCCCGCGCGATCCCGAGGTCCGGCTGCACGACCCGCACGCCGCGCTCTACGGAGGCCCGGACGGGTTGGACGTGGTGCGCACGATCTCCCGGGTCGCCCAGCGTCTGCTCCGCCCGGGCGGCACCCTCGTGCTCGAGCACGGCGAGCTGCAGGGCGCGGCGATCCGCGACCTCCTGACCGCTGACGGCTGGCGCGCTGCCGCGACGCACCGCGACCTCACGACCCGGGACCGCGCGACCACCGCCCTCCGCTGACCGCGCGCCCTCCCTCAGCTCTCGCCCTCTGCGCCCACCGTCGAGTACGCAAACTTTGCACGTTCGGAGCACACCCAGCGTCCAAAGTTTGCGGACTCGACGGTGGGTGGGAAGGGGTTAGTCGGTGGCTAGGTCGGCGAGGCGGGTCTCCTCGTCGAGGGCGATGTTCGACTCGATGACGGGGTCGAGGGCGCCGTTCATGACGGCGTCGAGGTTGTAGGCCTTGTAGCCGGTGCGGTGGTCCGCGATCCGGTTCTCCGGGAAGTTGTACGTGCGGATGCGCTCGGAGCGGTCCATCGTGCGGATCTGGCCCTTGCGGAACTCCGCGGCCTCGGCGTCCGCCTCCTCCTGCTGCCGGGCCAGCAGCCGGGCGCGGAGCACGCGCATCGCGGCCTCGCGGTTCTGCAGCTGACTCTTCTCATTCTGCATCGAGACGACGATGCCGGTCGGCACGTGGGTGATCCGCACGGCCGAGTCCGTCGTGTTGACCGACTGACCGCCGGGGCCGGACGACCGGAACACGTCGATCTTCAGGTCGTTGGGGTTGATCTCGACCTCCTCCGGCTCGTCCACCTCCGGGAACACCAGGACGCCGGCGGCGGACGTGTGGATGCGGCCCTGAGACTCGGTCGCCGGCACGCGCTGGACGCGGTGCACGCCGCCCTCGTACTTCAGGTGCGCCCAGACCCCCTCGGCGGGATCGGTGGAGCTGCCCTTGAACGCGACCTGGACATCCTTGATGCCGCCGAGGTCGCTGGAGGTCTGCTCGATGATCTCGGCCTTCCACCGCTTGGAGTCGGCGTAGTGCAGGTACATGCGCAGCAGGTCGCCGGCGAAGAGAGCGGACTCGGCGCCGCCCTCCCCCATCTTGATCTCCATGATCACGTCGCGGCTGTCGTTGGGGTCGCGCGGGATGAGCAAGCGGCGCAGCTTCTCGGCCGACTCGGCGACGCTCTGCTCCAGACCGGGGACCTCCTCGGCGAACGCCGCGTCCTCCGTCGCCAGCTCGCGGGCGGCGTCGAGGTCGTCGGACAGCTGCTTCCACTCGTTGTACGCGGCGACGATCCGGCTGAGCTCTGCGTAGCGCCGGTTGACGCGCTTGGAGCGGACCGGGTCGCTGTGCAGCTCCGGGTCGGAGAGCTGCTGCTGGAGGTCGTCGTGCTCGGCGATGAGGCTGTTCACCGATTCGAACATGGGGTCTTCTTTCTGGAGGGGTGCTGCCGGGGAACGACGAAGCGCCCGCCCGCCGTGCACGGTGGCACGGCGGGCGGGCGCTGATCGCAGCTAGCGGTGGTCGTTCTCGTGGCCGTGCGAGTGCGCGTTGCCGTGGCCGTTGGTCGGCGCCGGCATCGACTTCTGCACCTGCATCAGGAACTCGACGTTGCTCGAGGTCTCCTTCAGGCGGCCGAGGACGATCTCGAGGGCCTGCTGCTGGTCGAGCCCGGCGAGGGCGCGGCGCAGCTTCCACGTGATCTTGACCTCGTCCTGGCCCATGAGCATCTCCTCGCGGCGGGTGCCGGAGGCGTTCACGTCGACGGCCGGGAAGATGCGCTTGTCGGCCAGCTGGCGCGACAGGCGGAGCTCCATGTTCCCGGTGCCCTTGAACTCCTCGAAGATGACCTCGTCCATCTTGGAGCCCGTCTCCACCAGCGCCGAGGCGAGGATGGTGAGCGAGCCGCCGTGCTCGATGTTGCGCGCGGCGCCGAAGAACCGCTTCGGCGGGTACAGCGCCGAGGCGTCGACACCACCGGAGAGGATGCGGCCGGAGGCCGGCGCGGTCAGGTTGTACGCGCGGCCGAGGCGGGTGATCGAGTCGAGCAGCACGACGACGTCGTGGCCCAGCTCGACGAGGCGCTTCGCACGCTCGATGGCGAGCTCGGCGACCGTGGTGTGGTCCTCCGCCGGGCGGTCGAAGGTGGAGGCGATGACCTCGCCCTTCACCGTGCGCTGCATGTCGGTGACCTCTTCGGGACGCTCGTCCACCAGCACGACCATGAGGTGGACCTCAGGGTTGTTGGCGGTGATCGCGTTGGCGATCTGCTGCATCACGATGGTCTTGCCGGCCTTGGGCGGTGCGACGATGAGACCGCGCTGGCCCTTTCCGATCGGGGCGACCAGGTCGATGATCCGCTGGGTGACCTTGCTGGGCTCGGTCTCCAAGCGCAGGCGCTCCTGCGGGTACAGCGGGGTCAGCTTGCCGAACTCCACTCGGGTGGCCGCCTCGTCCGGGGTCTGCCCGTTGATCGAGTCGACCTTCACCAGCGCGTTGTACTTCTGGCGGCTGTTGTTCTCGCCCTCGCGCGGCTGGCGGATGGCGCCGACGACGGCGTCGCCCTTGCGGAGGTTGTACTTCTTGACCTGGCCGAGCGAGACGTACACGTCGCTGGCGCCCGGGAGGTACCCGGTCGTCCGCACGAACGCGTAGTTGTCGAGCACGTCGAGGATGCCGGCGACGGGGATGAGCACGTCGTCGTCGGACAGCTCCGGCTCGAACTCGTCACCCGGGGCGCCGCCGCGGCGCTTGCGGTTGCGGTCGCGGTAGCGGCCGCGGTCGCCCTCGAGCTGCTGCTGGGCGTTCTGGCCGCGGTTCTGCTGGCCGTCGCCCTGCTGGCCGCCCTGCTGCAGGTCCTTCGGCTGGTTCTGGCCCTGCGCCTGGCCCTGCTCGTTCTGCTGCCCGTTGTTCTTGTTGCGGTTGCGGTTGCGGCGGTTGCGGCCCTGGCCCTGCTGCTCGCCGGCGTTGTCGCCCTGCTCGCCCTGCTGGACGTCGCCCTGCGACGCGTCGGCCTGCTGGCCCTGCTCCGCCTGCGGCTGCTGGCCGTCGCGCTGCTGCGCGTCGCGCTGCTGGCCGTCGCGGTTCTGGTCGGCGCCCTGGTCGCCGTTCTGACCGCCCTGGCCGCGACCGCGGCGACGGCGTCCGCCGCCCTGGTTCTGGCCGTTGCCCTGCTCGTCCTGCGCGCCCTGGCCGTTCTGGCCGCGCGCCTGCTCGCGGGAGGCGAGTGCGGAGTCGAGGAGCGCATCCACATCGGGGATGAGCGACTCGACGCCCGTGGCACCGGAGTTGACGTGCGATCCGGCGGCGACGCCGGATCCGGCGGTGGCACCGGCGATGCCCGTGCCGTCGGGGCTCGACACGCGGCGCGAGCCGCGGCGACGTCCGCCGGTCTGCTCGGCGGAGGCGTCTGCCTGCGGGAGCACGGGGTCGCCGACGGTGGGCTCGACGCGCTCGGCCCCTGCGGGCTCGGCGATGAGCGGCTCAGCGATGAGCGGCTCGGTGAGCACCTGGGAGGCGGCGGCCGGCTCGGCGGCCGGCTCCTCGGTCTCGGGAAGCTCGAGGGTGTCAGCCGGTGCGGAGGCGGCGCGCGCTGCGGCGATCGCCTCGACCAGCTCGCCCTTGCGGAGCCGGGTTGCGCCCTGGAGCCCGAGCCCGGCGGCGAGAGCTTGCAGCTCTGCCACCTTGAGGCCGGTCAGGTCGCTGGTGTCCACGCCCCCGGCGTGGAGTTCGACATCAGTCACGGAAGAGGATCCTTTCCCCCGGCGCGCCTTACGCGCCGTCTGAAGCTTCGTCACATGAACTGCCGGGAACGTGCTGCGTTCGGATCCGCGCTACGTCGCCGCCCGGGTTCTCCGGAAAGGGAGAGCCGGGAAGGCAGGCAGGAGTGACGGCATGATTGCTAGGAGATCACCCGGAAGCGGAATTCGCTCGTGACGCGGGTTCTTCACGGGTGCGACTGCAGTTTACCACCTTGCGGCGGGGCCGTCCGACGCTAGGCCGCTGGCGTGTCCGTCCGTGTCGTCGCGGCCTCGGCGGCGACACGGCTGACCGTCGCGCCCTTGAAGTCGACGGCGAGCATGAGCGGCTGCCAGCGGGTCTCGGCCGACTCCTCGACGAGGCGCGCGGCGGCCAGACGCTGGCTCGGGTCGCTCCCGAGCACGAGGATGGACGGGCCCGCGCCCGACACGACGGCGGCGAAGCCGTTCTCGCGCAGCAGCGTGATCAGCCGGTCGGTCTCGGGCATCGCGGAGGCGCGGTAGCTCTGGTGGAGCTTGTCCTCGGTCGCCGCGTGAAGCAGTTCGGGGCTCTGGATGAGAGCCGCGACCAGCAGGGCGGAGCGGGAGACATTGAAGACGGCGTCCTCGTGGGGCACCGACTGCGGCTGGAGGCTTCGGGCGAGCGCGGTGGACATGACCGTCTCGGGCACGAGCACGAGCGGCGAGACGCCGCGGTGCACGATGAGCTTCTTGAACCGCGGGCCCTCCGGGGTCACCCATGCGATCGTGAGGCCGCCGAACAGGGCGGGCGCCACATTGTCGGGGTGTCCCTCCATGTCGTTCGCGAGCGCCAGCAGCGTCTGCGCATCCAGGTCGACGACGCCCTCCAGCAGCCCCTTCGCGGCCATGATGCCGGAGACGATGGCGGCGCCGGAGGAGCCCATCCCCCGCCCGTGCGGGATGCTGTTGCGCGCCCGCAGGTTCAGGCCGGGAAGCGGGATGCCGACGGCCTCGAAGGTGTGCGCGATCGCGCGGACGACGAGGTTGCTCTCGTCGGTCGCCACCTCTCCTTCGCCGACGCCGGTGACCTCGACGGTCGCACCGGGCTCGTCGCGGACGGAGACCTCGAGCTCGTCGTACAGCGCGAGGGCGAGGCCGAGCGTGTCGAATCCCGGTCCGAGGTTGGCGCTCGTCGCCGGGACCTTGACCGCGACGGTCCGGCCGCGGAGGTCGGGCGTGGTCACGCGGTCGCCTCTGCGGCGGAGGTCTGCCCGGCGGGCGCCAGGCCGAGCACGTCGGCGATGGCGGTCGTATCGACCGGGACGACGGTGGGCTGGACGTCCGAGCCGTCGGCCGTGCGGAGGGCCCACTGCGGGTCCTTCAGGCCGTGGCCGGTGACGGTGAGGACGACGGTCGCGCCGGCGGGGATCACTCCGGCCTCCGAGCGCTCCAGGAGCCCGGCGACGCTGATCGCGGACGCCGGCTCGACGAAGATGCCGACCTCGGCGGAGAGGATGCGGTGCGCCTCGAGGATCTTGGCGTCGCTGATCGCTCCGAACCAGCCGTCGCTGTCGTCGCGGGCGTTCAGTGCGAGCTCCCACGACGCCGGGTTGCCGATGCGGATCGCGGTGGCGATCGTGTCGGGGTCCTTCACGGCGTGGCCGAGGACGATGGGGGCGCTCCCCGCGGCCTGGAAGCCGAACATCCGGGGCAGCTTGGTGGACTCGCCACGCTGCAGCTCCTCGGTGTAGCCGCGGTGGTAGGCCGTGTAGTTGCCGGCGTTGCCGACCGGGACCAGGTGGAAGTCCGGGGCGTCGCCCAGGGCCTCGACGACCTCGAAGGCGGCGGTCTTCTGCCCCTCGATGCGGTCGGGGTTCACGGAGTTCACCAGGTGCACCGGGTAGTTGGTGGCCAGCTCGCGCGCGATGTCGAGGCAGTCGTCGAAGTTGCCCTGCACCTGCAGCAGCTGGGCGTTGTGCGCGATGGCCTGGCTGAGCTTGCCCATCGCGATCTTGCCCTCTGGCACGAGCACGACCGACTGGATGCCCGCGTGCGTCGCGTAGGCGGCGGCCGACGCCGAGGTGTTTCCGGTGGAGGCGCAGATGACCGCCTTCGCACCGTGCTCGACGGCCTTGGAGATCGCCATGGTCATGCCGCGGTCCTTGAAGGATCCGGTCGGGTTCATGCCCTCGAACTTCACGTACACGTCGGCGCCCGTCCGCGCGGACAGCGCGGGGGCCGGGATGAGCGGCGTGCCGCCCTCGCCCAGCGTGACGATCGGAGTGGCATCGGAGATGTTCAGGCGGTCCGCGTACTCGCGGAGGACGCCGCGCCACTGACGACTGTAGGCCTTCGGCTGGGGCATTACGATCCTTCGACTCGGAGAACGGAAGAGATGGCGGTCACGACGTCGCTCGCCGCGAGAGCCTCGACGGTGGCCGCGAGTGCGGCCTCCTCGGCTTCGTGGGTGCCGATCACCAGGGTAGCGGTGGCCGTCCCGCCGCCGTGAATCGGCCCGGTCGCGGCGGATGCCGCTCCGGCGATCGCGACGGGTCCTGTTGCGGTGTTCGGCACGGACTGCTGCACGGTCTCGACGCTGACGTCGCCGTCGCTCAGGATGCGCGCGACCGCGGCGAGGACGCCCGGCTGGTCCTCGACGTCGAGGGTGATCTGGTAGCGGGTGACGACGCGGCCGATGTCGAGCACCGGCAGGTCGGCATGCGTGGACTCGGCGACGCCAGGGCCGCCCACCACGTGCCGCCGTGCGGCGGAGACGACGTCGCCGAGCACGGCCGACGCGGTCTCGACGCCGCCGGCACCCGCGCCGTAGAACATGAGGTCGCCAGCGGCGGCCGCCTGGACGAACACCGCGTTGTGGGCGCCGTGCACGGCGGCGAGCGGGTGGTCGCGGCTGATCAGCGCCGGGTAGACGCGGGCCGAGACGCCCTCCTCCCCCGTCTCCGGGTCGGTCAGACGCTCGCAGATCGCCAGGAGCTTGATGACCGCGCCGGCCTCGCGGGCCGCATCCACCTGCGCCTTGGTGACGCTCGTGATGCCCTCGCGGTAGACGCGCTCCAGCGGCACGACGGTGTGGAAGGCCAGGCTGGCCAGGATGGCCGCCTTCTGCGCCGCGTCGTACCCGCCGATGTCGGCGGTCGGGTCGGCCTCGGCGTATCCGCGGTCTGTGGCCGTCGCCAGCGCGTCCTGCAGCGTCTCGCCGTTCACGTCCATCCGGTCGAGCACGAAGTTCGTGGTGCCGTTGACGATGCCGAGGATGCGGTTGATGCGGTCGCCCGCGAGGCTGTCGCGCAGCGGCCGGATGATCGGGATGGCGCCGGCGACGGCAGCCTCGTAGTAGAGCTGCGCGCCGACCTGCTCGGCGGCGTCGAACAGCTCGGGGCCGTGCGTCGCCAGCAGCGCCTTGTTGGCGGTGATGACGTCGGCGCCGGAGTTCAGCGCCTCCAGCACGTAGCCGCGGGCCGGCTCGATGCCGCCCATCAGCTCCACGACGATGTCGGCGCCGAGGATCAGCGAGGAGGCGTCGGTGGTGAACAGCTCGCGCGGCAGGTCGGTGTCGCGCGGCGCATCCACGTCGCGGACGGCGATGCCCACCAGCTCGAGGCGTGCGCCGATGCGGGAGGCGAACTCGTCGCCCTGCGAGAGCAGGAGGCGCGCCACCTGCGATCCGACGGAGCCGGCCCCGAGCAGGGCGACACGGAGGTTGCGGTACTCGATCATGCCTGGCTGCGCTCCTTCGACGCGGAAACGGTGGATGCGGGCGCCGTGTAGTCGGCGTCGCGCGCGAGGAGGTCCTCGATGGTCTCGCCGCGGACGATCAGCCGCGCCTCTCCGTCGCGCACCGCGACGACCGGAGGCCGCCCGATGTGGTTGTAGTTGCTGGACAGCGGCCAGCAGTAGGCGCCCGTTACCGGCACGGCGAGCAGGTCGCCGGGCTGGATGTCGCCTGGCAGGTACTCTGCGTCGACGACGATGTCGCCGCTCTCGCAGTGCTTGCCGGCGACGCGCACGAGGGCCGGAGCGGCCGGCGAGACGCGGTTCGCGATCCTGGCCGAGTAGTCGGCGCCGTAGAGCGCGGGGCGGGCGTTGTCGCTCATCCCGCCGTCGACGCTCACGTATCGGCGGACCGCGGTCTCGCCGTCGTCCTGGAACGCGACCGGAACGTCCTTCGTGGTGCCGACGGTGTACAGCGTCAGACCGGCGGTGCCGATGATCGACCGGCCGGGCTCGAACGCGACGACCGGCGTCGGGATGTCGAGCTCCTCGCATCCCGCCGCCACCGTCTCCGCGATGCGCCGGGCGAGCTCGCCGATCGGCGCGGGGTCGTCGGCGGACGTGTAGGCGATGCCGAAGCCGCCGCCGAGGTTCAGCTCGGGCACGTCGCCGCCCGCGAGGAGCTCCTTGTGGAGCGTGAGCAGCCGCGCGGCCGACTCGGCGAACCCGTCGGCACCGAAGATCTGCGAGCCGATGTGGCAGTGCAGACCGCGGAACGCGAGGGAGCCGTGCGAGCGGATCAGTGCCACGGCCTCTGCCGCCTGCTCCAACGCGATGCCGAACTTCTGGTCCTCGTGGGCGGTCGCGAGGAACGCGTGGGTGTGCGCGTGCACGCCGCTGTTCACCCGCAGGCGGACGCTCTGGACCACGCCGTGGCGCTCGGCTGCGGCAGCGACGCGGCCGATCTCCTGCACGCTGTCGATGATGATGGCGCCGATGCCGGCCTCGACCGCCTGGTCGATCTCGGCGAGCGACTTGTTGTTGCCGTGGAAGCCGATCCGCTCCGGGTCGACGCCGGCGGCCAGCGCGACGGCCAGCTCGCCCCCGCTGCAGACGTCGATGTTGAGGCCGGCCTCCGACATCCACCGCGCCACCTCGATGCTGAGGAACGCCTTGCCTGCGTAGTAGACCTTCGCGGCGGTGCCGATCTCGGCGAACGCGCGGTCGAACGCCTCCCGCACCTCGACGGCGCGCGCCCTGGCGTCCTCCTCGTCGATCACGTACAGCGGCGTGCCGAAGCGGGCGGCGAGCTCGCTCGCCGCGAGACCGCCGACGACCAGCTCTCCCGCGTCGCGATCGACCGTCCGGGACCAGAGGCCCGGGGCGAGCGCGTTCGCATCCGCGGGCACGTGCAGCCACGGCGGGGCGAGCGGGTTGGACGCAGCGACAGGATCAGCCATAGGGAACCTCACGGGTGGCGACGAGTGGGGGTCTCCTAGGCGAGCGGACCCGGATTGGCCCCTGAAGCCGGTGGAGATGACAGCAGAAGTCTATCCAGGCCGCACGACACGCTCGGTGCGTGTTACGAACAGCTCCCCTTGCTGGCCATGAACTTCTGGTCGAGGACGAAGTCGCTCGCGGTCAGCTCGACGGTGGCGTGGCCAGGGGTCACCTGGATGTCGGACACCTCGACGCCGTCGGGGAGGTACTGCGCCGCGCACACCGGGAACGGGCCCTGCGAGGTCAGCGCCTGCAGCAGACGGCTGAGGTTGACGTCGCCGGCTCCGGTCGTCAGGTTGGCCTTGTCCGGCTTCAGCAGCACCTGCTTGCCGGCCGCCTCGGGCGTCGCTGTCACGGTGTAGCCGACGGGGAGGCCGAGCAGGTCGATCTTCCCGTCGTAGCCGATCGTGCCGTCGCCGAGGGTGATGTCGCCGGTGGCGCCGGGGATCTTGACGAGCGTGTTGAGCGACTCCTGGCTGATGCGCAGGGTACCGGTCGCGTCGGCGATCGGCTTCGAGAAGTCGGCCGGGACGCCGGTGGCGACGACGGTCGCGCTCAGCGGGGCTCCCTGCACGACGAGCTTCGGCGCATCCAGCTCGACCCTCTGGAAGGAGCCGGACAGGTACTGCTGCAGCACGGAGAAGCCGCCGATGTGCGTCCTCACCTCGCCGCGGATGTCGGCCGGCAGGTTCTTCTCGATCTCGTCGGACACCCGCTGCTCGGCGTAGGCACGTGCGGCCGTGTCGACCACGACGAGCAGCACCACGATCACGACGACCGGGATGCCGATGGCGAGCAGGAGGCGCAGCCACCGCGGACGCCGGCGACGGGGCGCCGGGGCCTGCGGCTCGGGGATCACCTGGGTGGTGTTGTCGCTCATCCGGTCGTCATCCGTTCGCTACATGCGGTCCGGCGCGGAGACCCCGAGCAGGCCGAGGCCGTTGCGGATCACCTGGCCGGTCGCGTCGTTCAGCCAGAGGCGGGTGCGGTGCAGGTCGGTCACCGGCTCCTCGCCGTGCGGCAGCACGCGCGTCGAGCCGTCGCGGACCGCGTACCAGGCGTGGTAGAGGCCGGCGAGCTCCTCGATGTAGCGGGCGACGCGGTGCGGCTCGCGCAGCTCGGCCGCCTGGGCGACCACGCGCGGGAACTCCTGCAGACCGCCCAGCAGCGCCGACTCGGTCTCGTGCGTGAGCAGCTCCGGCGCGAAGGCGCTGTGGTCGACTCCTGCCTTCTCGGCGTTCGCCGCCACCGAGCGGGTTCGCGCGTGGGCGTACTGCACGTAGTAGACGGGGTTCTCGTTGCTGCGCTTGGTCAGCAGGTCGAGGTCGATGTCGAGCTGCGAGTCGGTCGAGGAGCGCACCAGGGCGTAGCGCGCGGCGTCGACGCCCACCGCATCCACCAGGTCGTCGAGCGTCACGATGGTGCCCGCGCGCTTGGACATGCGGACGGGCTCGCCGTCCTTCACCAGGTTGACCATCTGGCCGATGAGGATCTGCAGGTTCTCGTTCGGCTTGTCCCCGAACGCCTCGACCATCGCCATCATCCGGCCGATGTAGCCGTGGTGGTCGGCGCCCAGCATGATGATGTTCTGCTCGAAGCCGCGCTCGCGCTTGTCGAGGTAGTAGCCGAGGTCGCCGGAGATGTAGGCGGGCTCGCCGTTGGAGCGGATGATGACGCGGTCGCGGTCGTCGCCGAACGTCGTCGTGCGCAGCCAGATGGCGCCGTCGGCCTCGAAGATGTGGCCCTGCTCGCGGAGTCGGGCGATGGCACGGTCGACCGCGCCGGACTCGTGCAGGGAGTCTTCGTGGAAGTAGACGTCGAAGTCCACGCCGAACGAGTGCAGGCGGTCCTTGATCTCCTGGAACATCAACTGGGTGCCCGCCGAGCGGAACACCTCCTGCTGCTGCTCGCGCGGAAGGGCGGCGAGGTCGCCGTCGAATCCCTGCACCACACGCTCGGCGATCTCGCCGATGTAGCCGCCGCCGTAGCCGTCCTCCGGCGTCGGCTCGCCCAGGTAGGCGGCGAGCAGGCTGCGCGCGAACCGGTCGATCTGCGAACCGTGGTCGTTGAAGTAGTACTCGCGGGTTACGTCGGCGCCCTCGGCCTGCAGGATGCGGGCCAGGCTGTCGCCGACGGCCGCCCAGCGCGCGCCGCCCATGTGGACGGGGCCGGTCGGGTTGGCCGAGACGAACTCCAGGTTCACGGTCAGGCCGTCGTAGACGTCGCCGCGACCGTACGCGTCGCCGGACTCGACGATGGTCTTGGCCAGCTGCCCGGCGGCCGCGGCCTCCAGGCGGAAGTTGATGAAACCGGGACCGGCGACCTCGGCGGACGCCACACCGTCGATGCCGGCGGCGGCCGCGGCGATCTGCTCGGCGAGCTCGCGCGGGTTCGCCCCGACCTTCTTCGCGAGGCGCATCGCCACGTTCGACGCCCAGTCGCCGTGGTCGCGGTTCTTCGGGCGCTCCAGCGGCACGTCGTCGACCGTGAGAGCGAACTCGGGGATGTCCGCGCCGGCCGCTCGTCGCTGCTCGACCACCGTCGTCACGATGTCGAGGAGGGCGGCGGAGAGGTCAGCGGGAGTCATGAGGATCGATTCTACCGGGCGGCCGCAGGGCACGGCGTCGGCGGGGCACGGCGGGCCGTCGGGTTCGCGGCGCGCGAATTGATAGGGTCATCGCGACGCGCGCTCCCGCACGGCGTGCCGAACAGAGAGACGAAAAGCCGAATGCCTTCATCCACCCGCCGTTTCGCCCTTCTGACCGCGACCGTCGCGGCAGGCCTCCTCGCATCCGCGGCGCTCGCCGGCTGCACGCCGACGCCCACGCCGTCGAAGACGCCGACCGCGTCCGCGTCGGCCACCAAGACGCCGACGGCGACGCCCGTGCCGGTGGTGACGCCGACCGCTCCCCCGACGCCCGTCGGTATCACCTGCGACCAGGTGCTCACCGCGGACCAGCTCTACGCGTTCAACCCGAATTACGGCCCGGATCCGGACTATGCGCCCAAGGACGGCACGCTCGAGAAGAAGATCGTCGACTGGCAAGGCGTCTCGTGCGCCTGGAAGAACCAGACCAGCGGCGACGTCGTGCAGATCGCGGTCGCGAAGCCGCCGTCGGACGCCATGGAGAACCTGAAGAACGTGGCGATCACCGACGCGAAGCCGGTGCCGACCTACGGCGTCCCGCCGGAAATCGAGGGCTACTTCAAGGCCGGCAGCAGCGGCCAGGTGCAGATCTTCCGCGGCCCGTACTGGATCGTGTCCGAGTCGGGCGCGTTCTTCGAGCCGGGCGACGCGGCACCGCTGATGCAGAACGTGCTGGCGAACATCCCCGCGTCCTGACCGGGCACCCGTTCTCAGCGAACACCCGCCGGCCCCGCCGATTTCGCGGCGGCGGCCGACGGGATGCTAGCCTGGAGAACACCCTGGCCCCCATAGCTCAGGGGATAGAGCGTCTGCCTCCGGAGCAGAAGGCCGTAGGTTCAAATCCTACTGGGGGCACCATCTTTCCTCGCGGCGCATGTTGGATGTATCCACAAGCCGCGCCGTCCCCGCGGACCAGCCGCACTCTCGCGCCCTGCCCTGATGAGTACGCGACACCAGCCGACGTTCCCTGGAAGTCGCGCTAAGGGCGATGAGGCACGGACGCAAACAGGAAGCCCCCCGCTCAGCGGGGGGCTTCCGAGGTATGCACGCCAGTCCAAGCCCGGCGCTCGTAAGAACTACGATACGGTCTTCTGATGTGACGAGTCAACCAGCGTTGCAGCGCCTCCTGGGTACTGCGCGATTGGCGACCTACCTCACGGCAGCCAAGGGCGACCTGAACCGGGCCGCAGACCTGTATCTATGGGTCACCCAGGTATCAGGCGCATTGCACGGACAAATCTCCTTCGTGGAGATTGCAGTCCGAAATGCGATAGACGCCCAACTCGCGATCTGGAACACCGCGAGGGGATTCGGCGCGGACTGGACGGCGGCTCAAGGGACGGCTGACCCCCTGTACACGTTGCTGCGAAAGCAGCTTGAGGACGCCCGCGGGCGTGCCGATGTCGAAGCCCGAGAACGAGGCTCGAACCATCGCCGCCATGGCGTCGCCGCGACCCACGATGACGTCGTCGCCCAACTCATGTTCGGTTCGTGGGTGAAAGTCATCCGGCCCGTATCACGTACAGAATCACCGGCACGACAGCAGAGGCTCTGGGCCGCGGGAGTGTCTCTTGCGTTCCCCCACGCATCCAGCGATGACATGAGTCGAATCGCGATTGGAGACCAACTCGACACGCTCCGTCGGCTCCGAAATCGAGTTGCGCACCACGACAACCTGCTGGAAGTGGCGCTGAAGCACAGACTCAACGGCATGCTTTCATTGCTCGCCAAGCTCGACCCTGCGTACCCTCAGCTAGCCGCAGCGCGCTCCACCCTGCGACAGTTGATCAAGGATGACCCGCGCCGCGCCTGGTGATGAGAGCCGTCGCCAAGTGCGCTGAGCGCCGGGACACATGATGAAGACCCGCCACACGGGTGTGCACGCGCCCCTTAACGTCAGGGGGCCCGCGCTTTCGTGGCGCGGGCCCCTCGCGTTTCTCCTAGACGGCGTCCAAGTCCGTCTCGAGCAGCTCCACGAGCTCGTCGAGGGCTCCCTCCGCGCCCGGTGCGTCCGAGCGCAGGGTGACGACCGTCCCCTTGCTTGCGGCGAGGCCCATGAGCGAGAGGATGCTGCGCGCATCCAGCTCGGGTCCGTCGCCGACGGCGATCGTGACCGGGATGGCCTTCTCCTGCACCGACTGGACGAACAGTTTGGCGGGTCGGGCATGGAGTCCTGAGGAGCTGGCGATGGTGGCGTGACGTTCGGTCATGGGATGTGTCCTCGTTCTGAGTGTCGGATGGTTACGCGGCCACGGTCTCGCGGACCGGCTGCTCGGCGGTGGTGTCGGCCGGCGCCGACTCGACCCGGCGGCCGGGAGCGGTGAACCGCTTCAGGGCCGTCACGATCAGGGCGGTGGTGACCGTTCCTGCGACGAGAGCCAGCAGGAAGCCCCACAGCGGGTCGATCGCGAAAAAGACGAAAACGCCGCCGTGCGGGGCGCGCGATTCGACGGCGAACGCCATCGCGAGGCCGCCGGCGACGGCTCCCCCGACGAGGTTCGCGGGGATGACGCGGAGCGGGTCCGCCGCGGCGAACGGGATGGCGCCCTCGGAGATGAACGAGGCGCCCAGCAGCCAGGCGGCCGCGCCGTTCTCGCGCTCCACCTCGGTGAAGCCGCGCCGGTACAGAACGGTGGAGGCGAGGGCCATGCCCAGCGGCGGCACCATTCCGGCGATCATGACGGCGGCCATGACCTGGAAGCTGGCGTCCGTCTGCTGCGCCAGGCCTGCGACGGCGAACGCGTAGGCGACCTTGTTGACCGGGCCGCCGAGGTCGAAGCACATCATCAGTCCGAGGATGATGCCCAGCACGATCGCCCCGCCGCCGCTCAGACCGTTGAGGAAGCCGTTCAGCTGGGTCATCAGCCAGGCGATCGGGGCACCGAGGATGAGCAGCATCAACCCGGACGCGATGATGGACGCCCCGAGCGGGATGATCACCACCGGCATCAGGCCGCGCAGCCACCGCGGGACGGTGGGACGCCCGATCAGCCACGCCGCGAATCCGGCGAGCAGACCGCCGACCAGGCCGCCGAGGAATCCGGCGTTCATGAAGACCGCGATGGCGCCGGCGACGAAACCGGGAGCGATACCCGGCCGGTCGGCGATGGCGAAGGCGATGTATCCCGCCAGCGCGGGCACCAGGAAGCCCAGGCTCACGCTGCCGATCTCGAACGCGATCGCGCCGAGGTAGTAGCCGAGCCCCTCCGGCGGGAGGTTCCAGATCGCGAAGTGCTGCAGCGTGTACACGGCGTTGTTCACGCCGGAGTCGCCGTGCGCCAGCGCGATGCCGTACCCGCCGAGGAAGGGCAGGAAGCTGATCGCGACGAGCAGCCCGCCGCCCGCGACGAACGGGATCATGTAGCTGACGCCCGTGAGCAGGATGCGCTGGAGGTTGCGGCCCCACGACACGTTCTGGGACGGCGCGGACGATGCCCCGGACGTCGTGTTGGCGCCGGCCTGGACGCGGGCGCCGTTCGGGTCCTTCGCGACGGCGACCGCCTCCGCGACGAGGGCCGCGGGCTGCTCGATGCCGCGCTTGACCCCCGAGCGGACGACCGGCTTGCCGGCGAAGCGCGCCTCTTCGCGCACATCCACATCGTTGGCGAAGATGACCGCGTCGGCGGCATCGATCACACTCTGCGGGAGCGCCTGGTAGCCGCTCGAACCCTGCGGCTCGACGACCAGGTCGACACCGGACTTCGTGCCGGCCGCGGTGAGCGCGTCGGCGGCCATGAACGTGTGGGCGATGCCGGTCGCGCAGCAGGTGACGGCGACGATCCGGGCCGGGCGGCCGTCGATGAGGAGGCCGTCGGCGACGGCGGCATCCGGGCGGGCCGCCTGCGGTGCGGCGGCGGGCGCCGCAACAGTGGCCTCCCCCTCGCCGATCGCCTCGTCGACGAGCGCGACGACATCCTGCGGCGTCTTCGCGGCACGGAGGCCGGCGGTGAACTCCTCCAGCATCAGGCTGCGGGCGAGCTTCGAGAGCACCGCGAGGTGCGTCTCCGCCGCGTCGGCGGGGGCGGCGATGAGGAAGACGAGGTCGGCCGGGCCGTCGGAGGCGCCGAAGTCGACGCCGGGCTTCAGCCGGGCGAACGCCAGGGACGGCACGGTCACGGCCGCGCTCTTCGCGTGCGGGATCGCGATGCCGCCCGGCAGCCCGGTCTCGTCCTTCTGCTCGCGCGCCCAGGCGTCCTCGTAGAGGGCGTCGGCGTCCGTCGCCCTCCCCTGTGCGACGACGTGCGCGGCGAGCTCGCGGATCACCTCGCTCTTGTCCGCATGGCCGACGTCGAGCTCGACGAGTTCGGGGATGATGGTCTTCGATGACACGGTGTCCTCCAGGGTGGTTCGGGGTGACAGGTGGATGGGTTCAGGGATGCAGCGCGGCGACGCGGATGTCGCCCGGCGGCAGGTCGAGGGGGCGCGGGGCCTGGGTGCCCGGCAGGGATGCGGCGGCCGATCCGTAGCGGACCGCGTTGACGAGCCGATCCGCGGGGGCGGCGTCGGCGAGGTCGGCCAGCAGGTATCCCGCAAGGGCGCTGTCGCCCGCTCCGACCGTGCTCCGCACCCGGATGCGCGGCGCCTCCGCGACGAACGCGCCGTCGGCGGTGACGAGGACGGATCCCTGTGCGCCGAGCGTGATCAGCGCCGCGCCGACCGTCTCCGGGACGAGGGGGGCGGCTGCGGTGAGGACCGCGTCGACCAGCCCGTCCGAATCCGGCCGTCCCGTGCCCGTCAGCTCGGCGAGCTCCTGCTCGTTCGGCTTGATCAGGTCCGGTTGCCCGTCGAAGACGGCGGCACGCAGGGCTTCGCCCGACGTGTCGACCGCGATCTTCGGTGCGTCGTCCCGCCAGCGATCACGGACCGCCCGGATCACGGTCACGTAGAAGTCGTCCCCCGCACCGGGCGGGAGCGATCCGGCCAGGACGAGCCAGCGTGCGCCCGCGCACGCGTCGACGACGGCCGCCACGAGTGCCGCGCTCTCCGCGGGCTCGAGGATCGTGCCCGGCAGGTTGAGCTTGGTCGTGATGCCGGCCGGGTCGGTGATGGTGAGATTCGCGCGGGCGTGGCCGTGGATGGGGACGGGACGCGTGCGCACACCGGCCGACTGCAGCGCGACCCCGAACGGGTCGTCCGCGGCGAGCGGCAGGACGGCGAGAGCCGGGACGGCGGCGGCGGCGACCACCCGGGCGACATTGATGCCCTTGCCGCCCGCATCCTCCCGCGCCCCGACCGCGCTCTGGACCTCGCCGGGCAGCAGCGGGGCGCCGAGCGTGACGGAGCGGTCGAGCGACGGGTTGGCGGTGAGCGTGACGATCATGCGGACCACACCTCGACATCCGCCGCGGCCAGCGCCTCGGCCAGGGCGCCCTCCGGCGCCGCATCCGTCACGAGCAGGTCGATGGCGTCGAGCGGCGCGAAGGCGACGAGCGACTCCTGCTGGAACTTGCTGGAGTCGGCGACGACGACGACACGGCGCGCAGCGCGGACGATGGCCTCCTTCACGGCGGCCTCCTCCGGGTCCGGCGTGCTCAGGCCGAAGCCGGCCGAGACGCCGTTGGCGCCGACGAACACGATGTCTGGGCGCAGCGAGTGGATGGACCGAACGGTCCCGGCGCCGACCGCGGCGGCGGTGACCCCGCGGATGCGCCCGCCGATCACGGTCAGCGACACGCGCTCGGTTCCGGCCAGCGCCGGCGCGACGGCCAGCGAGTGGGTCACGACCTCGGCCTCGCCGCGTGTGCCGGACAGCCGGTCGGGCAGGAGTTCGGCGACGGCGGCGGTGGTCGTACCCGCGTCGAGGTAGAGGGAGCCGCGGAAGCCGTCTCCGAGGATGTCCAGCGCCCGCGCGGCGATGCGCTGCTTGGTGTCCGCCCGCAGCGCTGTGCGCTCGGAGACGGACACTTCGGAGGTGCTGACGCGGTCGATCGCGACGGCTCCGCCGTGCACCCGCCGGAGCGCACCGGACTGCTCGAGCGCGTCCAGGTCGCGGCGCACGGTCTCGGTCGTGACCCCGAATCGCTGGGCGAGGTCGACGACGGCGACGCGGCCGTCGTCGAGCAGCATCCGCTCGATCAGCCCCTGGCGCTCCATTGCGTACACGCGGTGTCCCTCCGTTGGTTTCCCACACGTTACAACACGTTCACAGAGAAAACAACATGCAGATGTGGTTTTCTGTTGCCGTCGGCGGGCGGCCCGTAGAATCGACACTCCGATGGACTGCTCCTACTTCGACGCCGGCGTATGCCGCTCGTGCACGCTGATGGGCGTCCCGTACGCGGAGCAGCTCGACGGCAAGGACCGCCTGGCCCGCGACCTGCTCGCCCCCTACGGCGACGCCCCCTGGCTCGCGCCGGTCGCGAGCGCCGAAGCGGGATACCGCAACAAGGCCAAGATGGTGATCGGCGGCACCGTGGAGCAGCCGACCATCGGCATCCTCGACGAAGCCGGCCGCGGCGTCGACCTGCGCGAATGCGGCATCTGCTCCCCCGGCATCCGCGCTGCGCTGCCCGTGCTCGCGCGGTTCATCACGCGGCAGCGGCTGGAGCCGTACCGCGTCCCCGAGCGCCAGGGCGAGCTGAAGTACGTGCTCGTCACCGAGTCGCCGGACCACGAGCTCATGGTGCGCTTCGTCGCCCGCTCGGAGCAGACGGTCGCGCGCGTCCGCGCCGGTCTCGGCCGACTGCTGGGCGACCTGCCGAACGCCCGCGTCGTCACGGTGAACGTGCAGCCCGAGCACAAGGCGGTCGTGGAGGGCGACACGGAGGTCGTGCTCACCCGGGAGTCCACCCTCACGATGCGTCTCGGACCCGTGTCGCTGCGCCTCCGGCCGCAGAGCTTCTTCCAGACCAACACCGACGTGGCCACCGCCCTCTACGGGCAGGTCGCCGCCTGGGTCGACGAGATCGGCCCGGCCTCGGTGTGGGACCTGTACTGCGGCGTGGGCGGGTTCGCCCTGCATGTCGCCGCTCCCGGACGCCGGGTGGTCGGCGTCGAGACCAGCCGGGAGGCCGTGCGCAGTGCGCGGGCGACGGCGGCCGCCGCCGGACTGCCGCAGGTGGCGTTCCGTGCCGGTGACGCGACGGCGTTCGCCGTGTCCGCAGCGGCGGCGCCGGAGCTCGTGATCGTGAATCCGCCGCGCCGTGGCATCGGAGCAGAGCTCGCCGGGTGGCTCGAGGGATCCGGAGTCGGCAGCGTCGTGTACTCCAGCTGCAACCCGAAGAGCCTCGCACACGACCTCGCACGGATGCCGTCGTACCGGGTCCGGGCCGGCCGGGTGCTCGACATGTTCCCGCAGACCGGGCACATGGAGGTGGCCGTGCTGCTCGAGCGCCGCTGAGCGACGCGTCCGCTCAGGCGTCCGTGCGCTCAGGTGTCCTTCCGCTCAGGTGTCCTTGCGGATCCAGCGGAACGTGATCCGGCTCGCCAGCAGACCGACGACCAGCCACACCGAGAGCACGATCGCGATCCCGGCGAGCTGCCAGCTGCCTCCCGGCTCCCGCGCCTCGAAGCCCGGCGGCAGGAAGACGCTGCGCATCCCCTCGGCGATCCACTTCAGCGGGAACACGCTGGCAACGTTCTGCAGCCACGTCGGCAGCACGTTGAAGGGGATGTAGACACCGGAGATGAACTGCAGGATCAGGACGATCGGGATGATGACGGCCGTTGCACTCCGACCGGTGCGCGGAATGGAGGACAGCGCGATCCCGAGCACGGCGGACGTCACGATGCCGAGCAGGTAGATCCATGCGAACCGCACCCAGAGCTCGGCTTCGGTCGGGAGTGCGACGTCGAACGCGAACCGGGCGACCACGAGCAGCAGGCCGATCTGCAGCACGCTCGTCGCGAGCACCTGGCCCATCTTCCCGATGAAATACGAGATCACCGGCAGCGGGGTGCCGCCGAGGCGCTTCAGGGTGCCGTCGCTCTTCTCCCCTGCGATGTCGACGGCCAGGTTCTGGACGCCGGAGAGTAGGATGCCCGCCGCGATCATGGCGGGCAGGTAGTAGGCGGCCTGGCTGATCCCTCCCGTGCCGTCCGGCGCCGCTCCGACGTCCCCCATCCCCTGGAACGCCACGGAGAAGATGCCGAGCATCACGACCGGGAACAGGAAGGTGAAGAAGATCGTGTCCGGCTGGCGGAAGTAGGTGATCGTCTCGTACCTGGCCCGCTCGATCCCCAGGCCGAGGGCGGTCACGACTCCGCTCCCGCCCGCTGGACGAGGTCGAGGTACACGTCTTCCAGGCTCGGCCGGATGACCTCGAGGTCGGAGGGCTCGCCGCCGGTCTCCGCGGTCAGCCGTGCGACGACGGCCGCTGGCGTGTCGGTGCGTTCGGAGCGCGGGATGCCGTCCGCGTCACGCCAGCGCACGATCGGGACGCGCGCCGCCGCTCCCCCGAGCTGGTGGATGGCGCCCATGTCGACGAGCCGTCCCTCGGCGATCACGGCCGCGCGGTCGCTCAGCTGGGCGGCCTCGTCGAGGTAGTGCGTGGTGAGCAGGATGGTCGTCCCCTCGCGTTTCAGCGAACGGATCAGCTCCCAGAACTGGTGCCGCGCCTCCGGGTCGAACCCCGTGGTGGGCTCGTCGAGGAACAGCAGCTCGGGCCGGCCGATGACGCCGAGCGCCACGTCGAGCCGCCTGCGCTGGCCGCCGGACAGACTGCGGACGCGCGCCTTGGCCTTGTTGGAGAGCCCGACCGCCGCCATCACCTCGTCGACGTCGCGCGGCGTCGGGTAGAACCGTGCGAAGTGGGTGAGCTGTTCGCGGACGGTGACGTTCGTCGCCTCCGCCCCGGTCTGGAGGACGATTCCGAGTCGTGCTTTCCACTTCGTCCCGCCTCTGGCCGGATCGACGCCGAGGACGGACACGTCGCCCGACGACCGGTCGCGGTATCCCTCGAGGATCTCGATGGTCGTGCTCTTACCGGCGCCGTTCGGGCCGAGCAGGGCGAACGTCTCCCCCGCGTGGATGTCGAAGTCGATCCCCCGCACAGCGTCGAACGATCCGTAGGACTTCCGAAGCCCCCGGACCGTCACCGCGCTGTCGCTGCTCACGGCCTCAGTATGGCAACCGGCCGGTGGACGTGTGTCCACCGGCCGGTGATGTCGCTCAGATCGCTCGGATCGCTCAGATCGCTCGGATCGCTCAGCTCGCCGCGGTCTCGCGCTTCGGCAGCTTCCAGCCCGGGCGCACGAAGTGGCAGGTGTAGCCCCACGGGATGCGCTCCAGGTAGTCCTGGTGCTCCGGCTCGGCCTCCCAGAAGGGACCGGCGGCGGTCACCTCGGTGACGACCTTTCCGGGCCACAGCCCCGACGCGTCCACGTCGGCGATGGTGTCCTCGGCGACGCGGCGCTGCTCGTCGTTCTCGTAGAAGATCGCGGAACGGTAGCTGGTGCCGACGTCGTTGCCCTGGCGGTTCTTCGTCGACGGGTCGTGGATCTGGAAGAAGAACTCGAGCAGGTCGCGGTAGCTGGTCCGCTCGGGGTCGTACTCGATCTCGATCGCCTCGGCGTGGGATCCGTGGTTGCGGTAGGTGGCGTTGGGGACGTCGCCCCCGGTGTAGCCGACGCGGGTGCTGGTCACTCCGGGGAGCTTGCGGATGAGGTCCTGCATGCCCCAGAAACATCCGCCGGCGAGGATGGCCTTCTCAGTCATTTTCTGTGTCCTTACTTCTCGAAGAGCTTCGTGTAGTCGCCGTAGCCGGCCGCGTCGAGCTCGGAGAGCGGGACGAAGCGGAGGGCGGCGGAGTTGATGCAGTAGCGCAGGCCGCCTGCCTCGGCGGGCCCGTCGTCGAACAGGTGACCCAGGTGGCTGTCGCCGTGGGCCGAGCGGACCTCGGTTCGCACCATCCCGTAGGTGCGGTCCACCTTCTCGACGATGTTCGCGGGCTCCACCGGAACGGTGAAGCTCGGCCATCCCGAGCGGCTGTCGTACTTGTTCACGGACGCGAACAGCGGCTCCCCCGACACGATGTCGACGTACAGCCCCTCCTCGTGGTTGTTCCAGAACTCGTTGCGGAAGGCGGGCTCGGTGGCGGCTTCCTGCGTGACCGCGTACTGGCGCGGCGTCAGCTGGGCGAGGGCCTCCGGGTCCTTGCGGTAGTCCTGTGTCACGTTTCCTCCTCGTGCGGCGCGCTGGCTGCGGCGCCGTCAGTAGATGGAACACCCGAGCACTCCGGGATGGTCCCGCTGATCCTGTGAGTTCGCCGAGTGCGCGAAGGCCGAACGGAAAGGGGTAGACGCGCGCCGAAGCCGCCCCCTAGCCTGGCGGCGTTCCGAGAGCGTCACCCACCCGTTCACAGCACAGAGCGAAGGAACATCCATGCCGAATCCCACCATCGTCCTCGTCCACGGCGCCTGGGCGGACGCCTCCAGCTGGAACCCCGTCATCTCGGATCTCCGCGCGCGGGGATTCACCGTCTACGCCCCGCCGAACCTGCTCCGCGGGGTGACAGGGGATGCCGCCTACGTCGCCGCCTTCCTCGCGCAGCACACCGAGGGGCCGGTCGTTCTCGCCGGGCACTCGTACGGCGGCGCCGTCGTCAGCGGCGCCGGGCTGGGCGGCGGCGATGTGCGGGCCCTCGTCTACGTGGACGCGTTCATCCCCGACGAGGGCGAGAACGTCGTCGGTCTGCTCGCCGGCTCCGGGTCCGCCCTCGAGGTCCCCGACCCGACGACGGTGCTCGACATCGTCGGCTACCCCGGGGCGCCGGAAGGCGACGCGGACGCCTACCTGAAGGCATCGACGGTCCGCGATTTCTTCGCCCAGGACCTCTCCGAGACCGACCAGGACCTGATCGCCGCCGGTCAGCGGCCGATCGCGCTCGCCGCCAACGTCATCGCGGCCGGCCCTCCCGCGTGGCAGAGCCTCCCCGTCTGGTCCGTCGTCGGCACCGAGGACCGCATCATCCCTCCGGCGCTCCAGCGGCGGATGTCCGAGCGCGCGCAGGCGACGATAGTCGAGACGGCCGCCGGGCACGTGTCGATGCTGGCCGCCCCGGACGTCGTGACCGGCACGATCGTCGCGGCGGCCGAATCCCTCTCCTGAGTCACGGGCGGGCCTCGTGGCCCGGTTCGCCGTGGGTGCGCCGCTGCTCTTTGAGCTCCGCCTCGTAGAGGTGGCGGCGGCCCCCGGCGAGCCGGTCCCGCGCCTCGCGCTCGAGGTCGCGGAAGAGGGCGTAGTAGCCGTCGTCGTAGTCCTCGACGATCTGGAACGTCCACCGTCCCTCGATGACGTTCCGGCCGACCAGCTCGCGCTCGATGCGGTCGGCGAGGTCGGCGTGACCGGCGTCGCGCAGCTTCTCCACGGCCTCGCCGAGCGTGAAGTCGGCCTTCCCGGTCAGACGGTGGAAACCGTAAAGGAGTCCGCGCGCATGCTCGACCACCTCGAGCGCCTCGCTGAGGCTGCCGAGCGCATCCACCGTGGCGTCGTCCAGGCCGTCGGGTCGTGTGTGCTGTTCGTCGGGTCCGTCGGTCATCGGTTCTCCTCGTCTCTCGCGCTCGTCGCCTCGGCGGCCGCGGCGGTGGCGTCGGCGTCGGCGTCGAGGTCGCCGTCGCTGTCACGGATGATCGGGATGGCGTCGGTGAACTGCTGCGCGCGCTGCTCGTTCTCGGGGCTGCCGCTGAACAGACGGCCCTCCTCCTCGCTGCGGGCGCGCGCCGGCCGGTCGCGCGGTTCCGGCGGCTCGACGAGCTCCACCCGCTGTCGCGGGAGCGACGCGGGCGAGTACCGCTGCATCCAGTCGATCAGGCGCTCGCGGACCAGGCAGCGCAAGTCGAACAGCGTCGGCGCGTCCTTCGCGGTGACGAGCACCCGAACGCGCACCCACCCTCCGATGGCGTCGGTGACCTGGAGGATGCCGGTGCGGTGGTCCCACAGATCCGTGGTGGCGAGGATGCGGTTGAGCTCCGCGCGCATCCCACCGGTCGACACCCGCCAGTCGAGGTCGAACTCGATCGAGCCGAGCAGCTCGCTGTGCTGCCGCGTCCAGTTCTCGAACGGCTTCGTCGTGAAGTAGGTGGACGGGAGCACGAGTCGGCGGTCGTCCCAGACATGCACGACGACGTAGGTGAGCGTGATCTCCTCGATGGTGCCCCACTGCTGCTCCACCACGACGACGTCGTCGATGCGGATGGCGTCGGAGAATGCGAGCTGGATGCCGGCGAACAGGTTCGCGAGACTCGACTGGGCGGCCACACCGGCGATGATCCCGATGACGCCGGCGGAGGCCAGCAGGCTCGCGCCCGCGGCCTGCAGCGCAGGGAACGTCAGCAGCACGGCTCCCAGGCCGATGACGACCGCCGCCACGATGGTGAGCCGCCGCAGGATGAGCACCTGGGTGCGCACGCGCCGCGCGTAGCGGTTGTCCGGCACGTCGAGCCGGTAGCGCGCGAGCCCGAGGTCCTCCACGAAGACGACGAAGGCGGCGACGAACCAGACGCCGGTGGCGATGCTCAGGATGAGGAACGTGTGATTGATGCCGCTCCGCCAGGCCGCCGTGACCTCCGGCGGCATGCTGACGGCCACCGCGATCCACAGCACGATCACGACGAGGAACAGCCGGAACGGCACGCGGACGTGGCGGATCAGCAGCTCGGGCCACTGCCTCCTCCGGCCGATCAGACGCAGCGCCACCGCCAGGATGGCCGTGACGGCGACCGCGACGACGACGGCCAGGAGGCAGGCGACGGCGAGGCCGGGCCAGCTGTGGAGGGGGAACACGGGTGGGAGGACTCCTCGGGGTCGAATTCGCGAAGGAGTGTACGCGCGCACCGCCGGAGGGTCGACCCGCCCTCGCAAGCGCGGGGCCAGCGGACTAGCCTGGCCATTCGGGCGACGTCCGCCGATCGGCGACGCAGGACGCGTAAAGGAGCGGGAATGGCAGCGACACGGACACTCTTCATCGGCGGGACGGGCGTCATCAGTTCGGCGTGCGTGGCGGAGGCCCTCGAGCAGGGCCACGAGGTCACGGTGGTGAACCGCGGGAACAGCTCGACCCGTCCCCTCCCCGATGGCGTCGAGGTGCTGCACGCCGACATCCGCGACCCGGAGAGCGTGCACCGCGCGCTGGGCGAGCGGAGCTTCGATGTCGCCGCCGAGTTCCTCGCCTTCACGCCTGAGCACATCACGACCGACTTCGACCTGTTCGAGGGCCGGGTCGGGCAGTACGTCTTCATCAGTTCCGCCTCCGCCTACCAGAAGCCGCCGTCGCGCGTGCCGGTGACCGAGTCCACCGCGCTGCGCAACCCGTTCTGGCAGTATTCGCGCGACAAGATCGCCTGTGAGGATGCGCTGATGGAGGCGTACCGCGACCGCGGCTTCCCCGTCACGATCGTGCGGCCGTCGCACACCTACGACCGCACGATGATCCCGACGTCCGGTCACTGGACCGACCTCGAGCGGATGCGCCGAGGCGCCCCCGTCGTCGTGCACGGCGACGGGACGAGCCGGTGGACGATCACGCACAACACCGACTTCGCGGTGGGGTTCGTCGGACTGCTCGGCCGTCCGGAGGCCGTCGGAGACGCCTTCCACATCACCGGCGACGAGGCCCCGACGTGGGATCAGATCTACTGCTACCTGGCGGAGGCGCTCGGCGTCGAGGCCGAACTCGTGCACGTGTCGAGCGAGTCGATCGCCGCCGTCATCCCCGAGGTCGGCCCCGGCCTCCTCGGCGACAAGGCGCACTCGATGCACTTCGACAACAGCAAGATCAAGGCGATGGTTCCCGGGTTCCGTGCGCGGGTGCCGTTCGCCCGCGGCGCCGGGGAGATCGTGGAGTGGTACCTCGCCGACCAGGAGCGGCAGCGTGTCGATCCCGACCTGGACGCGGCGTTCGACCGCCTCGTGGAGCACGCCCGCGCGCTCGGCTGAGCACGCGGGCGCGCTGCGTCACTTGGTGTAGCCGCTGCCGGAGGTCGGCGTGGACGACGAGGAGGTGATCTTCGTGCCGTCCGGTGCGACGACCCACCAGATGCCGCCGAAGCCCTGGCCGGTGACGTCGCCGGCCGAGGAGTCGCCGGCGTAGGTGTACAGCGGGTGCCCATCGAGGGTGACCTGCTTCTTGCCGTTGACGCCGGTGATCGTTCCGACGGTGCCGGTGACGCCCTGCACGGTCGGGTGGTCGCTCCCGGCCTCGATGGCCGGCCACTGGGTGGCGCACTGCCCGGAGCAGACGCTCATCCCGGAACCGGCGGTGTCCTTGTCGAAGACGTAGGCGGTGAGGCCCTTCCCGTCGACGACCACGGTGCCGAGCGTGGTCGAGCCGGTCTTCAGGGCGGTCGCCCCGGCAGCAGAGGCTCCGGACGACGTGGACGTCGACGGACTGGACGAGGCGGGCGCCGAGTATCCCCCGCCTCCCGTGGTCGAGCAGGCGGCGAGCGCCAGGAGGACGGCGGCGGCTCCGGCCGCCAGTGCCGCGAAGCGCGTGGGTGAGGTGATGTTTCTCATGAGCGGATGCTCCCTTCCACCCATGGCACGCTGCCCGAAGGGCGGATGGTTCACTTCCTGAGAGGACCATCAGGCGCTCATCTGGAAACAGGAGCTTTACTATAAAGAAACTTTCCTGATACATTTCCGCGAGAGCATCGTTCCAACGAAGGGATGAGGATGACCGGACCGGTACGGGGCACCCCCGGGTGGCTGCGCGAGACCAACGATCGCACCGCCTTGTCGTTGCTGCTGCAGCACGGCGTCCTCACCCGCAACCGCATCGGCGAGCTCTCCGGGCTCTCCAAGCCGACCGCCGCGCAGATGGTCGCGCGGCTCGAGACGGCGGGCCTCATCCACGTCGTCGGGGAGGTCTCCGGCGGCCGCGGACCGAACGCCGCCAGCTACGCGGTGCGGACCGACCGGATGCTCGCCGTGGCCATCGACATCGACGCCGAGGCCCTGCACTCGACCGTCGTCGACGCCTCCGGCGCCGAGCAGCCCATCGCCGTCACGCCCCTCGCCGGGCGTTCCCCCGAAGAGGATGTGCGCGCGGCCATCGAGGCGGCCTGCGCGGTGGCAGGCGCCGACCCGCAGCAGGTGCGCTCCGTCTGTATCGGCGTGCAGGGCGCGCTCGACCCGCGCACCGACGAACTGACCTACATCGAGACGCTCCCCGGCTGGCCCAAGCAGGGCATCGGCCGGCGGCTGCGCGACGCCCTCGGCATCGAGGTGCGCATCGACAACGACGTGAACCTGGCCGCGCTCGCCGAGCGCACCGACGGCGCCGGGCGCGACACGGGCGGCTTCGCGCTGCTCTGGATGGGCGACGGCCTCGGCCTGTCGGTCGACCAGGGCGGCAGCGTCCACCGCGGAGCGTCCGGGGGCGCCGGCGAGATCGGCTACCTGCCCATCCCCCGCTCCGCCGCCGAGCTCGACCCCGAGGCAGGCGACCTGCAGGACCTCATCGGAGGCCCGGCGGTCGCCCGGCTTGCGGCCCGCCACGGGGTCTCCAGCGACGGCGCCTTCGCCGGCGACCCGGACGCACGCGAAGCGTTCCTCGGCGAGCTGGCCAGCCGGGTCGCCGTCGGCGTCGTCCCCGTCCTCGCCCTCCTCGACCCGGAGCTGGTCGTGCTGGGCGGCCCCACCGGCTCGGCGGGCGGCGACCGGCTCGCCGAACTCGTCACCTCCGAACTCCGCCCCGCCTGGGGCGAACGCAGCGTCGTCGCGACCGGCGTCGACGCCCACCCGGTGCTCCGCGGAGCCAGGGAGCACCTCATCGGCGAGGTGCGCGACGCGCTCTTCGCCGAAGTGTCGCGGATCGCACCGTAGCGACCCGCGACCGCACCACCGCATCCACCCGCACCACCCCATCCACCCACATCCCGCACCACCACACCTGCACCCACCGACAGTGAGGGAGCCACCCGTGAAACACCGCCATCTCATCGCCGCGGCAGCGGTCACCGCCGCCGCCGCGCTCGCCCTCTCCGGCTGCTCCGGCGGCGGAGGCGGCACCGACTTCGCCGCCAGCACCCCGAAGGACCTCAGCGGCACCGTGTCGTTCTGGCACTTCTTCTCCGATCGCGAGGCGAAGGTCATCCAGTCCGTCGTCGACGACTTCGAGAAGAAGTACCCGAAGATCAAGGTCGACGTCCACTCCGGCCAGGACGACGAGAAGCTCCAGAAGGCCATCGCCACCGGCAGCAAGGTCGACGTCGGCCTCTCGTACTCCACCGACATCGTCGGGAACTTCTGCTCGAACGGCGCCTTCCGCAGCCTCAACAAGGTGATCGAGCGCGACGGCGTCGACATGAGCCAGTTCTCCGACACCGTGAAGTCGTACACCGAGTTCAAGGGCACCCGCTGCGCGATGCCGATGCTCGCCGACGTCTACGGCCTCTACTACAACACCGACCTGCTGAAGGCGGCCGGCTACACCGCGCCGCCGAAGACGCTCAGCGAGCTGGAGTCGATGGCCGAGAAGCTGACGACCTTCAACCCGGACGGCTCCATCAAGACCCTCGGCTTCAACCCGACCATGGGCTGGTACGAGAATTCGGCCGCCCACGTCGGTCCCGCCGCCGACGCGAAGTGGCTGAAGTCCGACGGCACCAGTGCGGTCGGCTCAAGCGAGGGCTGGAAGGAGCTGATGACCTGGCAGAAGAAGTTCGTCGACACCATCGGCTGGGACAAGCTCAACGCCTTCACCTCCGGGCTCGGTCAGGAGTTCTCGGCCGACAACGCGTTCCAGACCGGGCAGGTCGCGATGAACCTCGACGGTGAGTACCGCACGGCGTTCATCGACGACCAGGCGAAGGACCTCCACTACGGCACCGCGCCCTTCCCGACCGCCGATGACCAGACGCAGCTGTACGGCGGCGGCTACATCACCGGCAACATCATCGGCATCTCCAAGGGGTCGAAGCAGCCCGAGCTCGCCTGGGCGCTGCTGCGCTACCTGACCACCGACACGGACGCCGTCGTGAAGCTCGCCAACGGCCTCAAGAACGTGCCGACGACGAAGGATGCGCTCGCCTCGCCGAAGCTGGAGGTCTCGGAACAGTTCAAGACGTTCCTCGACATCGCGTCGAACAAGAACGTCCAGACCACGCCGCCGAGCCCCCTCGGCCCCGGCTACCAGCAGTCGCTCCAGGACTGGTGGAACAAGTACCAGAGCCAGGGCGGCGACCTCGATGCCGGATTGAAGTCGGTCGACAAGCAGATCAACGACGCGCTCGCGCTGAGCACCGGACCGTGAGCCGGACGCCATGACCGCGACCGCAGAACGCGTGGGGCGGGCCACCGCCCGCCCCACGCGCCGCTCCCCGGCCCGCCGCAAGCGCTCCCTGGTGACGCTGGCGCTGCTGGCGCCGGCCCTCCTCGGGCTGCTGATCTTCTTCGTCTACCCGCTGATCGCCTCCGTCTACTACTCGTTCACCCGGTTCGACCTCGTGTCGCCGCCGCAGTGGATCGGCCTGCGCAACTACCAGTACCTGTTCACGCAGGACCCGAACGTCTGGCTGGCGACGCTCAACACGCTGTGGTTCGTCGTGATCTGGGTGCCGGTGAAGACGGCGTTCGCGCTCATCGTCGCCGGGCTCCTCGCCCGGGCGCGCCGCGCATCCGGCTTCTGGCGAACCGTGTTCTACCTGCCCGCCCTGGTGCCGCCGGTCGCGAGCGTCGTCGCGTTCGTCTTCCTGTTCAACCCGGGCACCGGACCGGTGAACCACATCCTCGGCTTCTTCGGCATCCAGGGACCGCTGTGGTTCAACGACCCGGCCTGGTCGAAGCCCTCCCTCGTGCTGCTCGGCATCTGGGTCATGGGCGACGTGATGATCATCTTCCTCGCCGCCCTGCTGGATGTGCCCCGCGAGCAGTACGAGGCGGCGTCGCTCGACGGCGCCAACGGCGTCCAGAAGGTGCGCTACGTGACCATGCCGTCGATCGCCCCCGTGCTGCTCTTCGCCGTCGTGACCGGCGTCATCGCGGCCATCCAGTACTTCACCGAGGCGGCCGTGGCCTCCTCGGTGGCGTCGGGCAAGGCCGTGGTCGGGCAGGGCATCAGCTCCAACCTGGGCTACCCGGACGGCTCGCTCCTCACGTACACGCAGTGGCTGTACGTACGCGGCTTCGGCACCTACCAGCTCGGCTACGCCTCCGCCCTCGCGGTGCTGCTGTTCGTGGTGGCCGCGGTCATCCTCGTCCTGCTGCTCCGCCGCTTCAAGGCGTTCACCCCGGAAGGCGCGCAATGACCTCGGCAACCCTCACCCCCGGCACGGCGACGACGGACCGTCCCGCCCTGCCGCCCCGCCGCATCCCGACCCCGCGGTCCGCCCGCGCCCGGCGCATCCTCTCCTGGATCGCCGAGCACGCGGTGCTCGTCGTGCTCGCGGTGCTGTTCATCGCGCCGGTGATCTTCGTGTTCCTCACCTCGCTGATGTCGAGCGAGCAGACACTGACCGCATCGCTCTGGCCGCAGCCGTTCCACTGGGACAACTACGTCAAGGTGTTCACGACGGTGCCGCTCGCGCAGTGGTTCGCCAACTCCGCGATGTACGCGGTGCTCGCGACGGCCTTCATGCTGCTCTCGAGCGTTCCGGCCGCGTACGCGCTCGCCAAGATCCGGTTCCGCGGCTCCGGCGTCCTGTTCACCGTGATCATCATCGCCATGCTGCTGCCGCCCCAGGTGACCGCCATCCCGATCTACGTGATGTGGTCGCAACTGGGCCTCACCGGGACGCTGTGGCCGCTCATCCTGCCGAACCTGCTCGGCGATGCGTTCTCGATCTTCCTGCTCCGGCAGTTCTTTCTCACCATCCCGAGCGAGTACGCCGACGCGGCACGGATCGACGGCAACGGCGAGTTCGGGGTGCTCTGGCGGGTGGTGCTCCCGATGGCGAAGCCGGGAATCGCGGCCACCGCGATCTTCCTGTTCTTCGCCTCCTGGAACGACTACTACGGGCCGCTCCTGTACACCTCCGAGAACCCGGCCGCGTGGCCCGTCGCCTACGGCCTGGCGTCGTTCCGCGGCGTCCACGGCACCGACTGGGGGCTCACCATGGCCATGACGATGCTCGTCACCGTCCCGGTCGTCCTCATCTTCTTCTTCGCCCAACGCGTCTTCGTGGAGGGCATCACACTCACCGGCGTGAAGGGATAAACACGTGAAACTGACGGTCGTCGGAGGCGGCTCCACCTACACCCCCGAGCTCATCGACGGGTTCGCGCGGCTGCGCGACCTGCTCCCGATCGAGGAGCTCTGGCTGGTCGACCCCGATCCGGAGCGACTGCGCCTGGTCGGCGGGATGAGCCAGCGGATGTTCCGCGCGGCCGGCCACCCGGGGCGCGTCGTGCCGACCTCGGACCTGGTCGCGGGCGTCTCGGACGCGGACGTCGTCCTCATCCAGCTGCGGGTCGGCGGTCAGGCGGCGCGCCACGGCGACGAGACCTGGCCGCACGAGTGCGGCTGCATCGGTCAGGAGACGACCGGCCCCGGCGGCTTCGCCAAGGCGCTGCGGACGGTGCCGGTCGTGCTGCGCGTGGCCGACGCGGTCCGCACGCACGCAAAGCCGGGCGCCTGGATCGTCGACTTCACCAACCCCGTCGGCATCGTGACGCGCGCGCTGCTGCAGGAGGGCCACCGCGCGGTCGGGCTCTGCAACGTCGCCATCGGCTTCCAGCGGCGGTTCGCCGGGATGCTCGGCATCTCCCCGGCACAGGTGCAGCTCGGCCACGTCGGGCTGAACCACCTGACGTGGGAGCGCTCCGCCCTCGTCACCGACGACTCCGGAACCCGCGACGCCCTCCCCGAGCTGCTCGGCACCCGGCTGGAGCAGCTCGCGGAGGAGGTCGAGCTCCCCGCGTCCCTGATCCGGCTGCTCGGCGACGTGCCCAGCTACTACCTGCGCTACTACTACGCCCACGACGAGGTCCTCCGCGAGCAGCTCGACTCCCCCACCCGCGCCGAGGCGGTGCAGCGCGTCGAGCGCGAGCTGCTGGAGCTGTACGGCGACCCGGCGGTCGACACCAAGCCCGAGCAGCTCTCGCAGCGCGGCGGCGCGTTCTACTCCGAGGCGGCGGTCGACCTGATCGCCTCGCTCACCGGCGACCGAGGCGACGTGCAGGTCGTGAACCTGCGCAACGACGGAGCGCTGCCGTTCCTCCCCGACGACCATGTGATCGAAGTGTCCGCGACGGTGGATGCGCGGGGCGTCACCGCCCTCCCGATCGACCCGCTGCCCGCCGACCACGCCGGGCTGATCTCCCACGTCGCAGGCTACGAGCGGCTCGCGCTCGACGCCGCGGTGCACGGCGGACGCGACCGCGTGCTGCGGGCCATGCTCGCGCATCCCCTCGTCGGTCAGTACGATCGGGCCGAGCGACTGACCGACCTGCTGATCGCTCACAACCGCGACCACCTGGAGTGGGCCAAGTGACCGACGACAACGCGCCCATCGCGCCGCTTGTGATCGCCGTCGACGGCGGCGGATCGAAGACGGACGCGGTGGCACTGGAGCTCGACGGCACGGTCGTCGCCGAGGCCAGGGGCACCACCTCCAGCCCGCACCTGATCGGGATGCGCGGCTCGGCCGACCTCGTCTCGGCACTGATCGGCCGCCTGCTGGAGCAGACCGGTCCGCGTCCGATCGCCGCCGCCAACCTGTACCTCTCGGGCCTCGACCTGCCCACCGAGATCGACGACTTCCGGGCGAGCATCGCGGGGACGCCGTGGGCGGCGGCGGCGGTCGACAACGACCTGTTCGCCCTGCTCCGGGCGGGAACCGACGAGCCGGACGCGGTCGCCGTGGTCTGCGGCACGGGCATCAACTGCGTCGGCGTCCGCGCCGACGGCGCCGTCGTCCGCTACCCGTCGCTCGGGACCATCTCGGGCGACTGGGGCGGCGGCTGGCACCTCGGCGAGCGGGCGCTCTGGCATGCGGCACGCGCCGTCGACGGCCGCGGTCCGGCGACGGAGCTCGCGCGGGCGGTCCCCGCGGCGTTCGGCCTGGACAGCGTCCAGGCGGTCATCGAAGCGCTGCACTTCGGCCGCCTCCCGAACCGCGACCTCGCGCTGCTCGCACCGACCGTGTTCGCGAGCGCGCGCGCCGGGGACGCCATAGCGGCGGCACTGATCGACGAGCAGGCGGAGGAGATCGCCACCTTCGCGGTGACGACGCTGCGCCGACTCGACCTGCTCGACCGGCCGGTCCCCGTCGTCCTCGGCGGCGGCGTGATCGGCGGGCGCGACGAGCGGCTGCTCGGCACCATCGAACGGCTGCTCGCCGAGCGGGCGCCGGCAGCGCGGATGGAGCTCGTCACCGCCGCGCCCATCCTCGGCGCCGCCCTCCTGGCACTGGAGTCGGCCGGAGCAGACCCGGCCGCGCTGGACGCTGCCCGACGCACTCTGGAGGAGCGACCCGCCGCGGTGGTTCAATAGCCGCACGGACCACGATCACGACTTGGAGCGGGCGCGGATGGTCGAGCAGCAGCTCGTCCCGCGCGGGATCGAGGACCAGCGCGTCCTCGATGCGATGCGACGTGTGCCCCGGCACCTGTTCGTGGAGCCGTCGGCCGAGCCGTACGCGTACGAGGACCATCCGATGCCCATCGGCGACGGCCAGACCATCTCGCAGCCGTACATCGTCGCGCTGATGCTGCAGGCGGCGCGGATCGGCCCGGAGGACGTCGTGCTCGATGTCGGAACCGGCTCGGGATACGCGGCAGCCGTCGCCTCTCTGCTCGCGCATCGCGTGGTCAGCATCGAGCGGCATCCTGGGCTGGCGGTGGGGGCTGCGGCGACGCTGGACGCACTCGGCTACCGGGTGGAGGTGGTGACCGGCGACGGCACGCTGGGCTGGCCGTCCGGCGCTCCGTACGACGTGATCCTGGCGGCCGCGACAGGTCCAGCCGTGCCCGGCGCCTGGCGGGCGCAGCTCGCGCTGGGCGGACGCGTGGTCATGCCGGTCGGTCGTCCCGGAGGCGCGCAGCACCTGGCCGCGTTCACGCGCGGCGACGACGGGTCGCTGCACGAGACGAATCTCGGTGGTGTGGCGTTCGTGCCCCTGCTGGGTGAGCAGGGCTGGCCGGTGCGGCCGTCCCGGGACTGAGCACCGCTCAGGCCGCGACGACCTCGCGGGCCGGGACGGCGACCCTCAGCGCTCGGAGCAGCGCGGCCAGCTGCCCGGCCGGGGCGGCGATGTCCTCGGGGTGCCACTGCACCGCGAGGAGCGGGGCGTCGGCGTGCTCGATGGCCTCGACGTGGCCGTCGTGCGACCGGGCGGTGACGACGAGGTCGGCGCCGAGCGCATCCACCGCCTGATGGTGGGCGCTGCGCACCTCGAGCGACCCCGCTCCGAGGAGATCGGACGCGCGGCTGCCCGCCTCGACCTGCACGGTGTGCGTGGTGAGCACCTGCGGGATGGGGACGCCGCGGTTCACGTGCGCGCACTCCTCGCCGAGATCCTGGACGAGCGTGCCGCCCAGCGCGACGTTCACGATCTGGAGCCCGCGGCAGATGCCGAGGAGCGGAGTGCCGCGCACCAGGGCGGCGTGCACCAGCGCGATCTGCGCGGCGTCCGCCGCCGGCAGGTGCCGTGACTCGTTGGGGTAGCCCGTCCGGCCGCCGTAGAAGTCGGGATGGATGTCCTCGCCGCCGACGATGACGACGGCGTCGGCCGGCTCGGTCTCGGCGAGCAGCGCGTCGGCGCCGCGGTCCGCCGCGAGCCGGTCGACCCTCCAGCCCTGCGCCTCGGCCTCGGCGATGACGTTGCCGACGAGCAGCTGGACGTAGTCGTGATAGGCCGGATCATGGCCGCGGAAGCGCGTGGCCTCGACGACGGCGAGGGTCGGCTGCTCGGACATGATCCCATCCCACCAGCAGGGTCCGTCGAGCGCACGGGTGGCCGTAACAGGCCGAAACAGTGACACTGTCGGAGAGCACCAATAGACTCGGCTGCGTATCAGCCGGACCCGAGAGAGTGGGTGGATGCGCTTGCGACGTCTGCTGACCGGAGCCCTGCTGGCGCTCGGACTCGTAGCGGGGCCGACGCTGCTCACGGCCCCGCCGGCCTCCGCACAGGACCCGGTCGATCTCGGTCCCAGCCACGTCGTCGATCAGGCGCAGGTGCTCAGCGGATCGGACGAGTCGACGATCACGGCGGCCGCGAAGAAGCTCTACGACGATCACCGCATCGACCTCTACGTCGTCTACGTCGACCGGTTCACCGATCCGACCGAGGCCGCCGACTGGGCCAACGAGACGGCCGCGCGCAACGGACTCGGGCAGCGCGACTACCTGCTCGCGGTCTCCACCGAGGGCCGCACCTACTACCTGTCGGGCGACGACAACGGCCCGGTGAGCGCCGACCAGCTCGACTCCATCGAGCGCAACGACATCGAACCGAAGCTGCACGACGGCGACTGGGCCGGGGCGGCCGTCGCCGCGGCGAACGGGCTCGGCGACGCCGTCGGCGGAGGCGGTGGCGGCGCCGTGTTCTTCTGGGTGTTCCTCATCGGCGTGCTGATCGTCGGCCTCGTCGTGTTCCTGCTGGTCCGCTCACGCGGTTCCCGCAAGAAGAAGGCAGCCGCGGGGCCGACGACACCGCAGAGCGAGTTGCAGACCATCTCCCTCCCCGACCTCGAACGGCGAGCCGGGTCCGCGCTGGTGCAGACCGACGACGCCATCCGTACGAGCGAGGAGGAGCTCGGCTTCGCCACCGCACAGTACGGGGCGGATGCGGTGGTGCCGTTCCAGTCCGCCCTCGACACGGCGAAGGGGCAGCTGCGCGAGGCGTTCACGCTCAAGCAGCGGCTCGACGACGCGGAGCCCGACACCGACGAGCAGCGCCGCGAGTGGAACATCCGGATCGTCCAGCTCTGCGCCACCGCCAATCAGGCACTGGATGCGCAGGCCGACGCCTTCGACGAACTGCGGGCGATCGAGAAGCGCATCCCCGAGGCGAGTGCCGAGATCGCCACCCAGGCCGCGGCCCTCCGGCAGCGTCTCGCCGCGACGCGCGGCACGCTCGACGGACTGGCGCAGCGGTACACCGACGCCTCCCTCGGGACTGTTCACGACAACATCGACCAGGCGACGCAGCGCCTCGACTTCACCGACACCGCGCTGGCGGGCGCCGCGCAGAAGGCGGCGGCCGGCGATGCAGGCGCCGCGGCCGTGGGCGTTCGCGCCGCCGAGGAGTCGGCGGACCAGGCGGGCCTGCTGCTCGACGCGGTCGACCGGCTCGGCTCCGACCTGGCCGCCGCGCAGCAGTCGCTCGACGGCACCCTCGCCGAGCTGCGGAGCGACCTGGCGGAGGCGCGCGCGCTCGCCGCCTCCAGCGACCCCGGCGGCTCCGTCGCCGCGGCGGTCGCCGGCACGGAGCAGACCGTGACCGACGTGCAGGCGGCCCTCTCCGCCGGACGCGTCAACCCTCTCGAACTGGCCCAGCGGCTCGACGCCGCCAACCGATCCATCGACGGGGTGCTACAGGGCGTCCGCGATGCCCGCGCCCAGGCGCAGCGCGCCCAGTCGGCACTCCAGCAGACCCTGATGACCGCGAAAGCGCGCGTGTCGGCGTGCGAGGACTTCATCACCGCCCGGCGCGGAGCCGTCGGCGCCGAGGCGCGCACCCGGCTGGCGGAGGCTGCCCGGCTCGTGGTCCAGGCCGAGCAGACCGCGGCGACCGACGCCGTGTCGGCCCTGGCCCAGGCCCAGCGCGCGGCGGAGCTCGCCGACCAGGCGACACAGCTCGCCCAGCAGGACGTGGGCGGATTCCAGCCGGACCTCGGCGGGATGGGCGGAGCAGGCGGCGGCCTCGGCGACATCTTCGGCGGCGGCACCTCCGGGCGCGGCGGCGGAAGCGGCACGATGGGCGCCATCCTCGGCGGCATCCTCATCGACTCGGTCCTGCGCGGCGGGATGGGCGGCGGCGGAGGGAACTGGGGCGGCGGCGGTTTCGGCGGCGGCGGTTTCGGCGGAGGCGGCAGCCGCACCCGGAGCGGCGGCGGCGGCTTCAGCGCAGGAAGCTTCGGCGGCGGGGGCACCCGCAGCCGGCGTGGCGGCGGACGGTTCTGACCGCCGCACACATCTCACAAGCGCCCAACGGGGGCGGGAGCGAAAGGAAGAGCACATGGCGAAGCAATCCATCTTCGGACGGATCTCGCAACTGTTGCGAGCGAACATCAACGCCCTCCTCGATCAGGCGGAGGACCCGGAGAAGATGCTGGACCAGATGGTCCGCGACTTCACCAACAGCATCGCCGACGCCGAGAGCGCCATCGCCGAGACGATCGGCAACCTGCGGCTGCTCGAAGACGACCACCGCGAAGACGTGGAGGCCGCGGCCGAGTGGGGCGACAAGGCGCTCGCCGCCAGCCGTCAGGCCGACCAGTACCGCTCCTCGGGCGACACCGCGAACGCCGACAAGTTCGACAACCTCGCCAAGGTCGCGCTGCAGCGGCAGATCTCGTCGGAGAACGAGGCGAAGGCCGCCGAGCCGCAGATCGCCGCGCAGACCGAGGTGGTCGAGAAGCTCAAGACCGGGCTCAACGCCATGAAGGAGAAGCTGGAGCAGCTGAAGAGCAAGCGCTCCGAGCTGATCGCCCGCGCCAAGAGCGCGCAGGCGCAGGCGCAGGTGATGGATGCCGTGAAGAGCGTCGACATCATGGACCCGACCAGCGAGGTCTCCCGCTTCGAAGAGAAGATCCGCCGGGAGGAGGCCAAGGTGCGGGGCGCGCAGGAGCTCGCCGCATCCAGCCTCGACTCGCAGTTCGAGCAGCTCGACGACCTCGGCGAGATGACCGAGGTCGAGGCACGGCTCGCCGCGCTCAAGTCCGGCGGAGGGTCGCAGGGGGCCGTGACCTCGGGCGCCCAGGGGTGAGCGGCGCGTCCTTCCTCGTCGTCCCGCAGTGGCAGGGGTCGGGCTCGTCGCGGGCCATGCGCCTGATCGACGGCGCCGACGCCATTCGCGGCGACCTGCCGGGCACCCGCACCCACCAGGTGCCGGTGCCCGCCGCCGCGGGCGAGTCGCTCGGCAGCGGTGTCAACCGGTTCTCATCCCTCGCGGCCGTCCGCGAGGCGACGCTGGCCGAGCTCGCGCTGCTCGAGGCGCCGGTCGTCACGGTCGGCGGCGACTGCGGTGCGGAGCTCGCGCCCATCCAGCACGCGCTCGCCGCGCATCCCGCCGGGTCTGTGGCGGTCGTGTGGTTCGACGCCCACGGCGACCTCAACGACGTCGACTCCTCGCCGTCCGGCGCCTTCCACGGGATGGTGCTGCGCGCGCTCCTCGGGGACGGACCGGACGGGCTCGCCTCGACTGGACCGGAGGTCCTCGCTCCCGGTCAGCTGACCCTCGCGGGAGTCCGGGCGCTTGACGACGGCGAGTCGGCCTTCGTGGACCAGGCCGGCATCCGCGTCGTCGCACCCGGCGAGCTGGATGACCCGGAGGCGATCGTGAACGCGGTGGCGGCCACCGGCGCGACGTCGGTGTACCTCCACATCGACCTCGACGTGCTCGACCCGTCCACCATCGACGGGATCGGCTACCCGGAGCCGTTCGGCGTGCTCCCGGAGCGGCTCACCGAGGCGATCCGCGCACTCCGCCGGCGGTTCGAGCTCGCGGGAGCGGGCCTCATGGAGTTCGCGCCGGAGAACCCGGACGCCGCAGCTCACGACCTCCCGGTCATCCTCCGCATCCTCGGTGCGCTGACCGGCCCGACCGCGTCGCAGGCCGCGGCCGGCTCTGACGGAGCGCGGTAGCTTGGGAGCCATGAGCGAGCCCAAGATCCTGACCGAGCGGCGCGGGCACGTGCTGCTGATCGGCCTGAACCGGCCGGAGAAGCGGAACGCGGCCGACTTCGAGCTGCTGAACCAGCTGGCACTGGCCTACGGAGAGCTGGAGCGCGATCCCGAGCTGCGGGTCGGTCTCGTGCACGCCGTGGGCGAGCACTTCACGGCCGGGCTGGACCTGGCCGACCTCGGGCCGCGCATCGGGAAGGACGGGCTCTCCTTCGTCGGCGAGGACGGCATCGACCCGTGGCAGGTCTCGGGGCAGCAGCTGACCAAGCCGGTCGTCATCGCCGTGCAAGGCACCTGCCTCACCCTCGGGATCGAACTCATCCTCGCCTCCGACATCGCGGTGGCGGCACGCGGGACGCGGTTCGGTCAGATCGAGGTCACCCGCGGCATCCTGCCGTTCGGCGGCGCCACCCTCCGCTTCCCCCGGGCGGTGGGATGGGGCAACGCGATGCGCTACATCCTCACCGGCGACCTCTTCGACGCCGCCGAGGCGCACCGCATCGGCCTCGTGCAGGAGGTCGTCGAGGACGGCGAGCAGTTCGACCGCGCTCTGGAGCTGGCCGAGCGGATCGCCGCACAGGCGCCCCTGGCGGTGCAGGCCGCGCTGGCCAACGCGAAGCGAGCCGTGCGCGACGGGGATGCCGCGGCGGAGGCCGAGCTGCAGCCCACCCTCGTCCGGCTCGTCGGCAGCGAGGACGCCCGGATCGGCATGGAGGCGTTCCTGACCCGCACGGAGGCGCGCTTCGTCGGACGCTAGCCATCCGATCCGCGGGCGCGCGACGAACCCCACGGACGACACGACGCACCACATCCGACACACCATCGACAGCGGCCGGAACGGCGGCAGGGAGAAGACATGAGCGAGATCAAGGACTACGACGTCATCGTGATGGGTGCGGGAGCCGTGGGCGAGAACGTCGCCGACCGGGCCGCTCAGGGCGGCATGCGGACGGTGATCGTGGAGTCCGAGCTCGTCGGAGGCGAATGCTCCTACTGGGCGTGCATGCCCTCCAAGACGCTGCTGCGGAGCGGGGCGCTGCTGCGCGCAGCCCAGAAGGTCGGGGGGACGCGCGAAGCGGTCACCGGTCCGCTCGACGTGGCCGCTGTGCTGAAGCGCCGCGACGACATGACGAGCAACTGGAACGACGACGGCCAGGTCGAGTGGCTGAACGGCGCCGGGATCGACCTGGTGCGCGGGTGGGGCGTCATCACCGCGCCGCGCGAGGTCACCGTGACGGCGGAGGACGGCACGGTCACGGTGCTGCGCGCGAAGCACGCGGTCGCGGTCTCCACCGGATCCGCGGCGCTCATGCCCGACATCCCCGGGCTCCGCGAGAGCGAGCCGTGGTCGAGCCGTGAGGCGACGAGCGCCCAGCGCGTGCCGGTCTCCCTTGCGATCTTGGGCGGCGGTGTCGTCGCCACCGAGATGGCCACGGCCTACGCCGGCTTCGGCACCGAGGTGCACCTGATCGCACGCAGCGGCCTGCTGGGCGGCGACGAGCCGTTCGCCGGCGAGATGGTCGCCGAGTCACTCACGAAGCTCGGAGCCACCCTGCACCTCGATTCCGGCGTCGAGCAGGTGGAGCGCACGGACGACGAGGGCTTCCGCATCCGCCTCGACGACGGCGCGGTGCTCGAGACCGACGAGTTCCTCGTGGCCACCGGGCGCCTCCCCCGCACGTTCGGCATCGGACTCGACGCGTTCGGTCTGGAGGACGGCGCCTGGCTCGACGTCGACGACAGCATGCGCGTGCTCGGAGCCGACGGCCGGCCCGTCGACGGCGGCTGGCTGTACGGCGTCGGCGACGTCAACCATCGCGCGCTGCTCACCCACCAGGGCAAGTACCAGGCCCGCGCCGCCGGCGACGCCATCGCCGCTCGCGCCACGGGACGCGACGTCTCGCTGGAGCCGTGGGGCGCCTTCGTCGCGACGGCCGACCACGAGGCGGTCCCCCAGGTCACCTTCACCGACCCGGAGGTCGCATCCGTCGGGCTGACCGCCGCGCGCGCCGAGAAGGCGGGCTACCGCATCCGGGTCGTCGACTACGACATCGGGAGCGTTTCCGGTGCGCACGTCGTCGCCGACGGGTACGAGGGCAAGGCCCGCATGGTCGTCGACGAGGACCGCAAGGTCGTGCTCGGGGTGACCTTCGTCGGTCAGGACGTCGGCGAGCTCCTCCACTCGGCCACCGTCGCCGTCGTCGGCGAGGTGCCGCTGGACCGCCTGTGGCACGCCGTGCCGTCGTACCCGACGGTTAGCGAGGTGTGGCTGCGGCTGCTCGAGACCTACGGAAGACCCGAGAAGTGAGCGGTTTCGACCGCACGCCGCTCGGCCGCATCCTGCTCGATTCGCCGGTGAGCCGCGCCGGATACCTCTATGCGACCGCGGTCGGCCTCACCTGGGGATTCCTCTGGAGCACCGGGCGCATCGAGCGTCGCGCCGGGCTCACGGTGTTCCGCGGCATGCCGAAGGCGACCTTCGGCCGCGGCGGGTCGTGCGTGGGCGGCGTCTACCTCACCGACCACAACGTGAGCGATGACGTGCTCGAGCACGAGGCGATCCACAAGCGGCAGTGGCAGCGCTACGGGATGCTGTTCCCGCTGCTCTACTTCGTCGCCGGCCGCGACCCCCTCCGCAACCGATTCGAGATCGAGGCGGGCCTCGAGAAAGGCGGGTACCGATGACGCGCACCATCGTGATCACGGGCGCGAGCTCCGGCATCGGAGCAGTGGCTGCCGAGCAGCTGAAGGCGGGCGGCGACGAGGTCGCGGTCGTCGGCCGCAACCCGGAGCGCACCCGCGCAGTCGCGGAACGCATCGGAGCGACGCCGTTCCTCGCCGACTTCGAGCGCCTCGACGACGTGCGCGCCCTTGCGGCGGCCCTGCTCGATCGGTACGACACGATCGACGTGCTCGCCAACAACGCCGGCGGGCTCTACCACGACCGCGAGCTGACGGTGGATGGGCACGAGCGGACCATCCAGGCGAACCACCTCGCGCCCTTCCTGCTCACCGCACTGCTGCGGCCGCGACTCGTCGAGACCGCGGCGTCCGGACGGGATGTGCGGGTGGTCTCCACCGCCAGCCTCGCCAACCGGTTCGGCAACCTGCGCATCGACGACCTGGACTGGGAGCGGCGCCCCTGGCAGGGCGGCTGGCGCGCGTACGGCACGGCGAAGCTGGCGACCATCCTGTTCGCCGCCGAGCTGGCCGAGCGCCTGACCGGGACCGGCGTGAGCGCCTACTCGTTCCATCCCGGAACCATCGCCACCAATTTCGGCAACTCGTCGCCGCTGATCCGCTTCGGCCACCTGGTGACGCGGAGCAGCTTCGGCATCTCGGTCGCGGCGGGTGCCGCTCCTCTGCTGTTCCTCGCCGGGCCGGCGCGGGTCGGTGCGCCGAGCGGCACGTACTTCGACCGCCTGTCGGTGAACGGCCGCGTCAACCCGCAGGCGCGCAACGCGCAGCTCGGGCGCGACCTCTGGGCCGCGAGCGAGGCGCTGGTGGGGCTGGACGTCCCCGCCTGATCGACGAGTTGACGCAACACGCCGCGCAATACGGACGCGTCGCGGCGTGTCGCGTCAACCAGCTCACCGACCTGGGGTGGGCGACACGGCGGACGCCCGGCGTCAGCGGAAGGACGGCGCCGCCACGGCCTCGGCGTGCATGCCGACCGTGTGGATGAGGTGGTCGCGCACCTCAGTCGCGAGCGCGAAGCCGCCGGTGACGATCGCACGCGTTTCGCCCGGCCCGTCGCACAGCATCTCGTCGCACCAGGCGCGCACGGCGCGGGCGCCGGCCTCGCCGCGGGCGCACAGCTCGCCGGTGCCGGGCCGACCGCTGCGGTGCGAGCGGATCAGCCAGGTGACCGTCATGCGCATCGGCGTCGCCAGCGGCACGACCTCCGAGGGCTCCCCGACCTCGACGAACACGCGGCCGCGCGCGCACAGCGGGAGGAGCGCGAGTTCGGCCTCCAGCTCAGTGAGCGAGGTCTCATCCCCGACGACCAGGAACTGCACGCGGTCGTCGTGGTGCGCGGTCGAGGCGGTGTGGGTGGCGTGATCGGGACGGTACATCTCGCGATCGAGTATAGGCGAGCCTTACCTAAGCACCAACGGCTGTGAGCGCATCCTCAGCGTGCGACGCGCGGGACCGCATCCCTTCCCGAGGTCGGTCGTTCGCGGCATGATCGGAGCATGCGACCCTCCGCCTCCTCCCCCATCGCCCCGATGCTCGCGAAGGCGGTCCCCGCCGTCCCGGAGCCCGACAGCGTGACGGGCGGCCTCAGCTACGAGCCGAAGTGGGACGGCTTCCGGGCCATCGTCTACGCCGAGGGCGACGGCGCGGTGGAGTCGGTCGAGATCGGCAGCCGCGGCTCGAAGATGCTCACGCGGTACTTCCCCGAGCTCGTGGAGGCGTTCCGCAGCATCCTGCCCGGCCCGTGCGTGCTCGATGGCGAGATCGTGGTGCCGACCGGCGAGCCCGGGAAGCAGCGGCTCGACTGGGAGGCGCTGTCGCAACGCATCCATCCGGCCGCCAGTCGCGTCAACCTGCTGGCGGAGCAGACGCCGGCCACCTTCGTCGCTTTCGACCTGCTCGCCATCGGCGACGACTCGTACGTCGACCGGCCGTTCGCCGATCGGCGGGCGGCTCTGGAGGAGTTCGCCGGCGACCTGCCCGCTCCGATCCAGCTGACCCGCACCACGACGGATGTCGACCTCGCTCGCCGCTGGCTCGTCGAGTTCGAGGGCGCCGGGCTGGATGGCGTCGTCGCCAAGCCGCTGGCCGGGCCGTACGCGCCGAACAAGCGCACGATGCTCAAGATCAAGCACCACCGGACAGCCGATGTCGTGGCGCTCGGGTACCGCATCCACACCAGCGGCCGCGGTGTCGGCTCCCTGCTCGTCGGGCTGTTCGACGACGACGGCCAGCTGCGCAACGTCGGCGGCGTCTCGGCGTTCACCGACGCGAAGCGGCTGTCCCTGATCGACGAGCTGGAGCCGCTGGTGGAGCGCGACGAGAGCGGAGCGGCCGTCACCGGCGAGACCGACCGGAGCCGCTTCTCGGGCAGCAAGGACGTGTCCTTCGTGCGGCTGCGGCCGGAGCGCGTACTCGAGGTGCGGTACGACCAGATGGAGGGGATGCGCTTCCGTCACACGGCGCAGTTCGAGCGCTGGCGGCCGGACCGCGAGGCGCGGTCGTGCACCTTCGAGCAGCTGGACCGGCCGATCGCGTACGACCTGGGCGACGTGTTGACCTAGTTCCTCGGCGACATGGCGGCGAAGCGCGGACTGACCCGCTACGCCTTCTTCGCGCGGCTCGGCTGCACGCGCGGCGGCTCCCCCGGCATCTTGGGGTAGTCCGGAGGGAACGGCAGCTCGCCGAGGCCGTTCGACAGGTCGCGCTCCCACCAGCCGAGCAGCACGTCGATCGTGCCGGGTTCCGCACCGAAGTGCTCCCACGGGTCGCCGACCGTGCGCAGTCGCTCGGGCATGGTGAGCACTGTGAAGTCGCGCGGGTCGACGTGCTCCAGCTCCTCCCACGTGATCGGGGCCGAAACGGAGGCGTGCGGGAGCGCCCGCGGGCTGTAGGCGCCGGCCATCGTGCGGTCGCGGTTGGCCTGGTTGAAGTCGACGAAGATGCGCTCCCCGCGCTCCTCCTTCCACCACGCCGTGGTCACCCGGTCCGGCATCCGTCGTTCGAGTTCGCGCGCGGCGGCGATCACGGCGTGCCGGACGTCGAGGAACTCGCGCTGCGCCACGATCGGCGCGAACACGTGCAGCCCGCGGTTGCCGGAGGTCTTGATGAACGCCGTGAGCCCGGCCTCCTGCAGCACCTTCCGCAGCTCGATGGCGGCGGGCACGGCGTCGGCGAAGCCGGTGCCCGGCTGCGGGTCGAGGTCGATGCGCAGCTGGTCGGGGTTGTCCGAGTCCTCGGCGCGCGACGGCCACGGGTGGAACACCACCGTGTTCATCTGCGCGGCCCAGACGGCGGCGGCCGGTTCGTCGATCACGAGCTGTGGATGCGAGCGGGCGCTCGGGTACGTCACCGTGACGGAGCGCACGTAGTCCGGCACCCCGCGCGGCGGGTTCTTCGAGAAGAACTGCTCCCCGTCGATCCCCTCCGGGAACCGCTGCAGCGACACCGGCCGGTCGCCGTTCGCGCGGACGAACGCGTCGCCGACCTCCACGAGATAGTTCGCGAGATCGAGCTTGGTGATGCCGGCCTCGGGGAAGATCACCCGCTCGGGGCTCGAGATCCGCACCTCCCTGTCGCCATCGGGACCCGGGACCGTGAGGACTACAGCGCCGCCTGCCATGCGACCACCGTACCGCCCGAACCGCCGGTGTCCGTGATGTGAATTCCTTGTGGGATCACACGTGGTCGCTTGAGCGGTCTCACAAGTGGGACAGAATGGCAGAGCGGGCGCGCATCCGTGCCGCCCGCGTACGAGGTCCTTCGAGAAGAGGTGCATGACCCTGAGGATCGTGAGCTACAACCTCCGCAAGCACGCCGCGAGCGGGGAGCTGACGGGCATCGCGGAGGCGTACGACGTCGACGTCCTGTGCCTGCAGGAATGCGACAGCGACGCCCTTCCCGAACGCCTGCACCACCTGGTGCTCGCCGACACCACCCGGGCCAACCGGCTGGGCCTCGCGGTCTACGTGCGCGACGACCGCTACGAGATCCTCCACAGCCAGGTGTTCGCCGTGCAGAAGTCGCTGCACGACCGCGTGCTGGCGCCGGCCAACGAGCGTCTGCTGGCCGTGCACCTCCGCGACCGCGACAACGGTGAGGAGATCCTGGTGGGGTCGTTCCACGCCGCGCCCCTCACCGCGCTGAACTCGCTGCGGCGCAAGCAGATCGCCGCCGCCCACGACGGGATGCGCTCGCTCGCCCCCGACACCCCCGCGGTCATGGTCGGCGACTTCAACTACCCCTGGTTCATCCGGGGCCTGGAGCGGCACCTCACGACCTCCGGCTACACGCTGAAGCGCACGACACAGCCGACCTACCTGCGCTACAAGTTCTTCTCCGGCTACTTCGACTTCGTCACGTCGACCGGCTTCGAGATCGAGCGGGTGGATGTGCTGCCCGCCGGCGCCTCGGACCACCGGCCCATCCGGCTGGACGCCGAGCTCGCGGCCTGACGGCGCCGACCGCTGGCAGGATGGTGACGTGACCGACACCGTGCCCTCCGCCCTGCTCGTCATCGACCTCCAGAAGGGCGTCCTCCCCGGCTGCTTCGACGCCGACGGCGTGCTCTCCCGCGTCCGGCAGCTCGTCGACCGCGCCCGTGCCGCCGGCACGCCGGTGGTCTGGGTGAAGCATGAGGAGGACGGGATGGAGGAGGGCAGCGAGCCCTGGCAGCTCGCCGACGGGCTCGTCCCTGTCGACGGCGAGCCCCGCATCCTGAAGCACTATCGCGACTCCTTCGCCGACACCGACCTCGACGAGGTGCTGGAGCGTCTCGACGTCGGCCGCCTCGTCGTGACGGGAGCGCAGAGCGACTACTGCGTGCGGACCACGGCGCAGAGCGCGGCCGTGCGGGGCTACGACGTGGTGCTCGTCTCCGACGCCCACACGACCACCGACAGCGAGTGGGACGGCGTGGAGCTCACCGGTGAGCAGATCGTGGCGCACACGAACCGGTACTTCGACGGCCTCCGCTACCCGGGCCAGCTGTTCGGGGTGGCCGAGGCGGCATCCGTTCCCCTCTGACCCGGCGGGGACTCGTCGTCCCGCCGCCCCGGGCGTACGGTGAGGGCGTTCGACGACTGGGGTGGTGTCGATGGAGTTCCCCGCGTGGCTGACCGCCTGGCTGGCCGGCGACGACTACACGATCGCGCGCGAGATCCTGCAGCGCGGCGTCGCCGCGCTGTACCTGGTGGCGTTCGTGTCGGCGGTGAACCAGTTCCCCGCCCTGCTCGGCGACAACGGGCTGCTGCCCGCCCGGCGTTTTCTGCGGCATCCCTACGCCCGCAAGCAGCCGACGCTGTTCCGCTGGCGGTACTCGGACCGGCTGCTGCGCACGGTCGCCTGGACGGGCGCGGCGCTCTCGGCGCTGATCGTCGCGGGGGTGGTGCAGCTCGCGCCCACCTACGTCTTCGTCCCCGTCTTCCTGATCGTGTGGTTCCTGTACCTCTCGATCGTGAACATCGGGCAGACCTTCTACGGCTTCGGCTGGGAGAGCCTGCTCTGCGAGGCGGGGTTCATCGTCGCCTTCCTCGGCGCGTGGGACACCGCTCCCCCGATCACGATCGTCTTCTTCGTCCGCTGGCTGGTGTTCCGACTGGAGTTCGGCGCCGGCATGATCAAGATGCGCGGCGACCGATCGTGGCGCGACCTCACCGCGCTGTACTACCACCACGAGACGCAGCCCATGCCGAACCCGCTCAGCCGCTCGGCGCATCTGCTGCCGAAGTGGTTCCACCGGGTGGAGGTGCTGGGCAACCACTTCGCGCAGCTGATCGTCCCGTGGTTCCTGTTCTTCCCGCAGCCGGTCGCGAGCGTCGCCGCGGCCGTCATGATCCTCACGCAGCTGTGGCTGGTGCTCACCGGCAACTTCGCGTGGCTGAACTGGATCACGATCGTGCTCGCGTTCGCCGGGATCAGCGACCCGGTGTTCTCGTGGCTGTTCGGTGGAGCGGATGTCGGGGGGATCGGCGCCGCCGACGTCCCGCTCTGGTACGCCGTGGTGGCCGTGGCGGCGACCGTGTTCCTGGTGGTCCTGAGCTGGCCGCCGCTGAAGAACCTGTTCTCACGCCGCCAGCTGATGAACGCGAGCTTCAACCGCTGGCACCTGGTGAACGCCTACGGCGCGTTCGGCAGTGTCACCAAGGAACGCTACGAGGTCGTCGTCGAGGGAACGACGGACGACCCGAGCGACCCGGATGCGCGCTGGCTGGAGTACGCCTTCAAGGGCAAGCCCGGCGACGTGCACCGTATCCCCCGCCAGTTCGCGCCGTACCACCTGCGGCTCGACTGGCTGATGTGGTTCCTGGCGCTCGGCTCGCGCGACTCGCCCTGGTTCGAGGTGCTCCTGCTGCGTCTGCTCGAGGCGGACCGGCCGACCCTGAAGCTGCTCCGGCAGGATCCTTTCGGAGGGGAGCCGCCGCGGGCGATCCGCGCCCGGATGTTCCTGTACCGCTTCAGCACGCACGCCGAGAAGCGGGAGACGGGCGACGTGTGGGTGCGGTCAGAGGTCGGCGACCTGGTGCCGCCGGTGAGCCTGCGCAGCGGTCAGTAGCCGGTGCGCTCCTCTTCCAGTTTGGCGAGATCCCGCCAGATGAGCAGCTTGAGCCGCGCCGGCCTCTCGCGCTCGTAGTCCGCCTTCAGCGCCTCGGCGCCCGAGAACGCGTCCAGCCCCGCCTCGATGGCGCGCCCGACCTCGTCCCACGCATCCTGCCGGCCGCGCTCGACGAGGGCGAGCAGCTCCTCCTCCGAGTCGGCCTTCGCCCGCAGCGCCGCCGCCAGCTGGATGGCCGCATCCCGTCGCAGCCGCAGGTTGTCGGCATCGACCCGGCGGTAGTCGTGCGGGTGCTCGGCGTCGCCGCTCAGCTTCTCGGCCGCCTCCAGCTCCTCCTCGATCCGCCCGGCCGCGACGCCCTGCTCGGAGGCCAGCTCGCGCAGCATCGCTGCCGCCTCCATGGCATGCATCGCCGGGTCGTACGAGTTGCCGTACTGGATCGTGTCGACGACGATGTGGTTCTTGACCGCCATACGCGTGGCGTATTCCGCGAGCAGCATGCCTTCCTCGACGGACTGCTCGAGGCTCGGCGCGGGCGGCTCGGGCAGGGCGTGCTCGTCGAACGGACGCGTGCGTGTCGTCTTCTCGACACGCCTGCGGAACCACTTCGGCCAGCGCATGGGACTCCTCGAACCCGGCGCCCGTACGACGCCGTCCTCCCATTCTGGCCGATCGGCTCCCGGGATTCAGCGGCCTGTGAAGAACCCGTTCGCACGGCGCGTGAACAGCAGCACGATGATCAGCAGCGACCACAGGATCTGGACGATCCCGCTCGCGAGCTGGCCGGAGAAGAGCAGGATGACGCCGTTCACGATGTCGACGATCATCACCACCGTGACCACCACGCGCGCGCCGGGGCTGCCCCGCAGCAGTCCGCGCGCCACGATGATCACGATGATGCCGAGCAGGATCGAGATGATGGCCGCCGTCGTGATGCCTGCGACACCTCCGCCCGCCGAGCCGGCCACCTGATCGCGCGTGATCAGCAGGATCACCCCGCCGATGACGTTCAGGATGCCGTTGATGTAGGTGAGGACGGCCACGAACGTGACCGATCCGGGACGTACCGCCATGCCGACCCCTCCACTCCGCCGCGGTGCACTTCTCGCCCGGGCGCTTCACCGGTAGCTTGGCGGATATGGCCGGTTATCGCTATGAGTTCGAGGCGGAGCTGTTCCGCTGGGCCTCCCGCCGGGAGCTGTGGGTCTTCGCGCAGCTCCCCGAGGAGGTGTCGGAGGAGATCCGGCTGCAGCCGCATCCGCCCGCCGGTTTCGATTCCGTCAAGGTGTCGGTGACCCTGGGCGGCTCGCGCTGGTCGACGTCGATCTTCCCGCAGGCGGACGGCACGTACGTCGTGCCGATCAAGAGCGCCGTGCGGCGGGCGGAGGGCGTGGAGCTCGGCGACCGGGTGCGGATCGGCGTCGAGACGCTGCTCTAGCGCTACCGCGCGCCGGACATGATCGTGTTCAGCGCGAGCACGATGATCAGCCCGTTGAAGAAGTAGCTCAGCACCGAGTGCCAGACGATGGTCCAGCGCATCCGGGTGCTGAGCACCTCCACGTCGGATGCCGCGAACGTCGTGCCGATGGTGAAGGCGAAATACACGAAGTCGACGAACCGCGGCACCGGCGCCGGGGCGCCGTCCGGATGCGGGAACCGCAGCATCGGCTCCGCGGCGGCGAAGTAGCGCTGGTAGTAGATCTGCGAGAAGCCCCAGTGCAGGAACCCCCAGGCGAGCAGCATCGACCAGACGCCGACGAAGTCGGTTGCGGTGCCGACTTCGGGGTCGTTGTGTAATCCGAGCACTTGGATCGCGGCGGCCAGACCGATGAGGCTGGAGAAGATAGTCGCTGACATCGAGACGATGCGGGCGAGTCGTCCGGTCTCCCAGCGAGCCGGGCGACCGCCGGGACGGGCAGGGCGCCGGGCGACGCGACCCAGCACGATGAGCACGACGATGAGGTACACCGTACCGATGCCGCACCAGATGGCGAGGAGCTCGAGCGTGGTGCCGTCGTCACCCTCTTCGACATAGAGCCAGACGCCCACCACGATCATCGCCAGCTGGGCCAGGAGGCTCGCGGCCAGGCCGAGGACGACCCACGGCCGCCGCACGGGCGCGCTCTGCGACATACCTGGATGCTAGCGGTGCCATCCTCCATCGCTGCGCAGGGCAGGATGGAGTGGTGCAGCCCCTCGTCGTCGTCGCGGCCGTCGTCCGCGACGGTGACCGCGTTCTGGCCTGCCGTCGGGCGCCCGGGAAGGATGCCGCCGGACGCTGGGAGTTCCCGGGCGGCAAGGTCGAGAGCGGAGAGTCGCCGGAGGCCGCGCTCGCGCGGGAGATCGCGGAGGAACTCGGGGTGCGCATCCACGTCGGTGCGCTGCTCGACCGCACGGTGACCGCGCGCGCAGGCGGCCGCGCGATCGACCTCGCCTGCTTCGACTGCCGGCTCGACGGGGACGCACCGGTCGCGAGCACCGATCACGACGAACTGCGCTGGATGCCCGTCGAGCGTCTCGGCGAGCTCGACTGGGCGGAGGCGGACCTCGCCGCCGTCGCCGTACTGACCCGGGAGGTCACGTGAGAGCCCTGTACTACGAACGCTTCGGCGGGCCGGTGGAGGTCGCGGAGCTTGCCGACCCGGCCGTCCCCGACGGCGGTGCCGTCATCCGGGTCGAAGCGTCCGGTCTCTGCCGCAGCGACTGGCACGCGTGGGCGGGCCACGACGACTCGGTCGCCCTCCCCCACGTCCCCGGTCACGAGTTCGCGGGCGTCGTCGAGGCGGTCGGCAGCGGTGTCTCGCGCTGGCGGCCGGGCGACCGCGTCACCGCTCCCTTCGTCAACGGATGCGGCGAGTGCGAATGGTGTCGCGCCGGGCAGGCGCAGGTGTGCCCGCAGCAGACGCAGCCCGGCTTCACCCACTGGGGATCGCACGCCGAGCTCGTCGCCGTGCGCGCCGCCGACACCAACCTGGTGCGCGTGCCGGACGGCCTCTCCGCCGACGCCGCCGCGAGCCTGGGCTGCCGGTTCGCCACGGCGTACCGGGCGGTGACGGCTCGGGCGCGCATCCAGCCTGGGGAGTGGCTCACGGTCTACGGCGCGGGCGGCGTCGGCCTGAGCGCGGTGATGGTCGCCTCGGCGCTCGGCGCGCGGGTGGTGGCCGTGGACCGCTCCCCCGCCGCCCTGGACCTGGCCGCGCGTCTCGGAGCGGAGCACACGGTCGTCGCCGCAGCGGACACCGCCGAGACCGTGCGCGACCTCACCGGCGGAGGTGCGCACGCCACGATCGACGCGGTCGGCTCCCCCGACACCGCGACGACCGCCGTCCGTTCGCTGCGCCGCCTCGGCCGTCATGTGCAGGTCGGGCTGCTGGCCGCCGCCGTGCCCGAGCTCCCGCTGGATCGGGTCATCGGATGGGAGCTCGAGATCCTCGGCAGCCACGGCATGGCCGCAGCCGCCTACCCCGAGATGCTCGACCTGGTGGCCGCGGGTCGTCTGACCCCGCAGCAGCTCGTCGGCGGCGCCGTCGGTTTCGCCGAGGCCGCGCACCTGCTCGAAACGGCGGACACCGCGCCGCCGATCGGCATCGCGGTGCTGCACCCCGCGGGCTGAGCCGGCGGCGGCTCCGCACGACCTGCCCGCACGAAGGGAGGAGCCGAGCGGCCCGCAGCCGCCCGCGTCCTCCCTTTCCCGCGCCGGCCCGGCGTGTCCCGCGGGATCCCCTCCGTTTCCCACCACCCGCGGGCGCCGTCCTCGCGGCCGTCCCCGCCTCAGGAACCGGTCCGGCGAGGACGGAAATGGAGGCGATCCGGCTTCACCCCGCCCGTTCAGGCGGGAAACGGAGGCGCTGGAACGCCGCGGGACAGGAATCGCCTCCGTTTCGCGGTCACGCTGACGGCGCGGTGGCACCTTCAACCTCCGACCCGTCGGCGTCCACGGCGCCAGCGAACGGGTCGTCCCCGACAGGCGGCGCCCACTCCTGGCCGCGGGCGGCCCCACCCTGAGCCGCCGCGACGGGCGCCAGATGCGCGCTCGCCGCTCCGATGTCCTGCCCGCGCACGAACACCCCCGGCGACGGCGACGTCGGCTTCTTCGGCTCGAACGCGAAGACGATGATGGGGATCAGGAACAGCACGGCCGTGACCAGTGTCGCCGCACCCGCGATTCGCCACCACACATCGGGCCACTGCACCTCGGGAAGCGCGGGCGGCAACGCCAAGAGCACCGCGATGACCCAGATGAAGACGAGCGCCATCGCGGCGAAGACCTTCGTGGCCTGCGAGGTGGCGTGGGCGACGAACCGCCGGCCATACGTCTGCGTGACGATGAGAGCTGCGCGCAGCAGGATCACGATCCAGACGAAGAGGAAGAGCTGCGCGGACCACACGACGCCGCTCCCGGTGTCCTCCGGCTGGAAGAATCCACCCCACGTCTTCAAGAGCCCGACGAGCACGAGGAGGGCGTTGACGCCGGTCGAAACGGGGAGATACCAGCGGTTGGGGCCGTGGGCCATCCCTGCGTCGAGCACGACGGCACCGGCGAACGCAGCGGCGAGCAGCAGCGTCAGCCAGGCACGCCCCGCGATCTCGGCCTGATCGCCGAGGATGATGAAGATCGACCCGAGCAGGGCGGCGGCGACGAGAACTCCGATCGCCAACCAGAGGGACAACGTTCGCATGCGCGGTCCCCGTGTCGTGATTTCGTGTTCCATGGCTCTACCGCTCTCCGTTACTCGTCTGCATACATGAAAAGTTCTGTACACACGTACCGACGGTGAAAGTGGGCGATCGTGACGCCGGTGGCCCGCATCCGCTTGCCATCCGGCAGGATGAACACATGCGCATCGCCGACTTCCCCCGCCCCGACACCAACGCCTCCCGCGCGGCCCTCGAGATCGCGACCGAGTACCACACGCCCTCGCTGCTGAACCACGTGCAGCGCTCGTGGCTCTGGGCGGAGGCGTTCGCGGCCGTGCGCGGGTTCGAGCCCGATCACGAGCTGCTCTACGTGTCGGCACTGCTCCACGACCTCGGCATCGCGCCCGAGTTCGACAACAACACGCTCGCCTACGAGGATGCCGCCGGTCACGTCGCCATCGCCCTCACCGCGGGCGCGGGATGGCCGGCCGACCGCCGCGTGCGCGCCCACGAGGTCATCGTGCGGCACAACTGGCCGGAGGTCGACCCGGCGATGGATGTCGAAGGGCACCTGCTCGAGATCGCGACCGCCCTCGACATCTCCGGGGCGCGCGACGGTGAGCTTCCGGCGGAGTTCCTGCGCGAGGTGGTGACCGCGTACCCGCGGCTGGAGCTGGCCGCCGAGTTCGGCTCGTGCGTCGCCGACCAGGCCGAGCGCAAGCCGGACACGTCGGCCCGCCGGCTCGTCGACGGCGGGGTGCAGCGGAAGCTCCGCGACAACCCGCTGGAACGTATTCTCGAAGGGTGACCCTCTCCCTCGCCGAGCGCCCGACGCTGCCGCCCACCCGGCTGGCGGAGTCGGAGTGGCGGTCGCGCGAGAAGGCGCACATCGAGCGCGCCGACGCGCTGACCGCCGCGCACCGCGAACGGGCGGCACGCGGCGAGAAGCACCCGGTGTGGGACTTCCTGTTCACCTACTACTCGTACGCGCCTGCGCAGCTGCGCCGCTGGCATCCGGGCCCGGGTGTCGAGCTGGAGGGAGCGGACCAGGATCCGCGTGCCGCCTGGCGCTGGTACACAGCCGGGTCGGTGCCCGGCTCACTCGTCGTCGACCGCGTCGGCCTGGAGCACGAGAAGGCGACACTGCTGCGCGGCGTCGAGCGCATCCTCCGCTCGACGGCCGCGCGGCCGGGACGGTTCGGCTGCTTCGGTCTGCACGAGTGGGCGATGGTCTACCGGCAGGACGAGCACCGGCATCCCGTGCCGTTGCGTCTCGGCCAGGATGCGACGGATGCCGTGGTCGACTCGCACGAGCTGCGCTGCACCCACATCGACGCGTTCCGCTTCTTCACCCCGGACGCGGTGCCGCTCAACCGGTTCGCGCCAACGCGCGAGACGCAGCCGGAGCTGGAACAGCCGGGATGCCTGCATGCCGGGATGGATGTCTACAAGTGGGCGATGAAGCTCGGCCCGCTGGTGCCCGGTGAGCTGCTGCTCGATGCGTTCGAGCTGGCCCGCGACATCCGGCTTCTCGACATGCAGGCCTCGCCCTACGACATGCGGCCGTGGGGCGCCGAGCCGGTCGCCATCGAGACGCCCGAGGGGAAGGCCGAATACGTGCGTCGGCAGCGCGCATTCGCCGAGCGCTCGAATGCGCTGCGAGGCCGCATCCTCACCGCGTGGCGCGGCGACGAGGCCGAGGCCGCGCCCGACCCCGCACGCCCGGCCGGCTGAACGCATCCACCCCGGCCGCCTCTCAGGTCTCGGCTCAGCCGCCCTTCTTCTTCCCCGGCGACGTGGGCGTCGGCGTGCTGCCGCCACCCGGCGTCGGGTTGCCCGTCGCGGCACCGCCCTGCCCGTTGCTGATCGTAAGCGTCACCGAGTCCCCGTCCTCGAGCGATGCACCGGCGGCGGGGTCGCTCGAGGCGACCGTCCCGGCCGGCTGGTCGCTGGGCACGGGCGCGGAGTCGACGGTCACGTCGAGACCGAGGCCCTCGAGCAGCTTCTGCGCGACGTCCGGGGCCTTGCCCGTCACATCCGGCATCGTGATCTGCTCGCCGTAGAGCACGGCGTCCGTCGGCTCGGTGAAGTCGCCGCCGCCGTACGCCGCGTTCAGGGCCTTCAGGATCGGCTTGGCGATCGAGAACTTCACGTTGCCGCCCCCGATGCCCTTGAAGTACAGCGAGCGGAGGGGCGTCGAGCCCGAGACGTTCCCGACCCACGTGGCCGTCGCGACCTTGGTGGTGGATGTGATGAGCCAGTTCTCCAGCGAGTCGTCGGTGGTGCCGGTCTTGGCCATGATCGGGATGTCGTCGTACGGGTTGGCGCTCGCCGCCGTCCCCCCGCCCTTGATGACGCCCTCCAGCGCGTAGGTCACGCCCGCTGCGATCTCCGGCTTGAGGCCCTGCGTGCAGGTGGTCTTGCTGACCTTGTGGTCGCTGCCGTCGGCGTTCACCACCCGGTCGATCGCAACAGGCGTGCAGACCACGCCGTTGTTGGCGATGCCCGCGTACGCGGTGGCCATCGTCAGCGGCGAGATGTAGTTGGTCCCGAGGATCATCGACGGCGTCTGTACCCACGGGTTGCTCTTCGAGGCGGGATGCACGCCGAGCCCCTTCGCCGCGTTCACGATCGAGCACAGGTCGACCTTCGTGCCCATCTCGGCGAAGGCGGTGTTGACCGATTCGGCGGTCGCGGCCATCACCGAGAGCCGGCTGGCCGATCCCTCGTCGTTGGTCACCGGCCAGTCGGGGCCGTCGATGTTCGCGCAGGTGTTGGTGAAGTCGGAGGTCGGGAAGACGTGCTGCGAGGCGTTCACCGTCTCGTAGAGGCTGTGCCCGGCCTCCAGCCACGCCGCGAGGTCGAAGGCCTTGAACGTCGACCCGGTCTGGAAGCCCTGCGATCCGCCGTAGTCCTCGTCCGTGTTGTAGTTCACGGCCGTCGTGCCGTCGATGGGTGTGTCCGTGTTGTTGAAGCTGCGGTTCTGCACCATGGTCACGATGCGGCCGGTGCCCAGCTCCAGCGCCACGTTGCTCGCGCCCAGGTCGATGCCCGGACGGGAGCCGGGGATGTACTTGCTGAGGGAGGCCTGTGCCACCTGCTGCAGGTCGAGGTTGAGGGTGGTGTAGATCTTCAGGCCACCGCGGTTGAGGGTCTGCCAGCGGTCGTCCGCCGTCGCGCCGTACGCGGGGTCGGTGAGGATCACGTCGCGCACGTAGTCGCAGAAGAACGCGGCGTTGTACTGCTGCGCCGCCGCGCATCCCTGGGTCGTCGGCGTGATCGCCGGCTGGATGGGCGTGGCCTTCGCCGCGTCGCGCTGCTGTTTCGTGATCGTGTGCGTGATGTACATGCGGTCGAGCACGTAGTCGCGCCGCTCCTTGGTGAGCTTGTAGCCGTTGGCGGCGCCGTTGTCCTTGCTGTCCGGCTGGTCGATGCGCAGGTTGGCCGGGTTGTTCAGGATGGCGGCGAGCGTGGCCGCCTGGGCCAGATCCAGCTTGGCGGCGGTGGTGTTGAAGTAGTACTGGGCAGCGGCCTGGACGCCGTACACCTGGCCGCCGAAGCCGACGACGTTGAGGTAGCCGGTGAGGATGTCCTTCTTGCTGTAGGTCTTCTCCACCTCGACCGCGTAGCGCATCTCCTGCACCTTGCGCTGGAGGGTCACTCCGGCGGCGTCGGCGTAGCAGGCCTGCACCTTCTTCTGGCTGGTGAGCGCCTCGCACTTCTCCACTTCGACGTTCTTCACGTACTGCTGCGTGATCGACGACCCGCCCTGCACGTCACCGCCCGCGACCGTGGAGACGGCGCCGCGCAGGGTGCCCCAGATGTCGACGGCCCCCTCGGTGTAGAAACGAGGGTCCTCGGCGGAGACGGTCGCATCCTTCACGGTCTGGGCGATCTGGTCCCAGGTGACGTCCTGCCTGTTCTGGGCGTAGAACGTGGCGATCGGCACATCCTGACCGCCCTGCTTCGCGTACACCGTCGAGTTCTGCGCGAACTGCTGGATGTGCAGGTCCGCCGGGAGCGCGTTGAAGTCGCTGGCGCCGGCCGCCGCCGTCACGCCGATTCCCAGGAAACCGGGCAGCACGAACAGGGAGCTGAGCACGGCTGCGACGAGCGCGAGGCCGAGGAACTGCGCGATGAGCCCGCCGCGGGTGCGTGCAGGCTTCAACTCGAAGCGCTTGACGGGCTCCAGCCGCTCGTCGATGGCGGCCAGGCGGGGATTGCGGGGTCGATCGGATGCGGGCACGCCTTCCAACAAACCAGCCGACCCTGGATGAGTCCAGGGGTTTGGATGTGCGTCGCTTTGGAGACGTTCAGGATGCGCACATCCCGCCCCGCCGCCCCTAGTTGGCGCAACACGCCGTAGCGCCAGAGAGGCGGACGGCGTGTTGCGTCAACTGGATGTCGTGGCGGGGTGGGATCGCGCGTGCTTCGGGCGAGTCGCCCCCAGTTGGGGTGCCAATAGGGCCACGTAAGTCCGCCCGCGGGCTGCCCATCGCTAGTGTCTCTGTGAGATTCAATCGGGGAGTTCCACATGGAGTTTGCAGAAGTCCTGGCTGCGATGGCGCAGAAGGTCGCCAACCAACGAGAGGCCATTCACACAGAGGAAGCGACGAAGAACGCGTTCGTCATGCCGTTCATCTCGAACGTGCTGGGCTACGACGTCTTCGACCCGCTGGAGGTCGTCCCGGAGTTCACGGCCGACGTCGGAATCAAGAAGGGCGAAAAGATCGACTACGCCATCGTTCGAGATGGTGAAGTGCAGATGCTCATCGAAGCCAAGAAATCGACAGAGCCGCTGACGATCGAAAATGCATCACAGCTCTTCCGCTACTTCGCGGTGACCAACGCACGAGTCGCAGTGCTGACGAACGGCCAGGTCTACCAGTTCTACACAGACCTCGACGCTCCGAACCGGATGGACGACAAGCCGTTCCTGGTACTCGACCTGCTGGATATCGACGAGACGCTTATCGCCGAGCTCCGGAAACTCACAAAAGACTCGTTCGATCTGGAGTCCGTCATCAACGCGGCGGGCGAACTCAAGTACATCGGTCAGATCAAGCGCGTGCTTGCCACGCAGTTCCGCGAGCCGGAGGACGAGTGGATCCGGTTCTTCATCAGCCGGGTCTACGACGGGGTCATCACCCAGCGCGTGCGCGACCAGTTCACCCCACTCGTGACGAAAGCCACGAAGCAGTTCCTCAACGACCAAGCAAACGAGCGCCTGAAGACGGCACTCGGGGGCGCGAGCTATGCGTCTGTGGAGCCAGCTCCGGGCGAGAGCGTCTCGAGCCAGCCAGCGGCAGAGGACGACCTGAACCGCGACACCGAGATTGAGACCACCCTCGAAGAGCTTGAGGGTTACCAGATCATCAAGGCCATCGCGTGCAGCGAAGTCAAGCCGCAGCGAGTTTCGCAAAGAGACTCGAAGTCGTACTTCGCGGTCCTCCTCGACGACAACAACCGGAAGCCCATCGCGAGGCTTCACTTCAACGGGAAGTCCAAGAAGTACCTCGGGCTTTTTGACGAGGACAAGAACGAAAGCCGCCATGAGCTGGCGTCTCTGGACGAGATCTACGGCTACGCCGAGGACATCCGCGCCTCTGTACGGCGCTACGCGTAGGCTGCCCGGTTCAACCAGAAGGCGCCGACCCGGGTGGGTCGGCGCCTTCTGTCGGTGCGGGGCGGGTTACGCCGCGAGCGGGAGTGCCGCGGGAGCCGCGGCGACCCGCAGGTCGCCGGCCTCGGCGTCCACGATCACGCGGCCGCCCCCGGAGAGCTCGCCGCTGACCATGAGCTCGGCGATGCGGTCGTCGACCTCGCGCTGGATGACGCGGCGGAGCGGGCGGGCGCCGTACTCCGGCTCGTAGCCGGCGTCGGCGATCCAGGCGACCGCCGCATCCGTCGCCTCGAAGGCGATGTCGCGGGCGGACAGCCGGGAGGCCGTCGCGGTGAGCAGCAGGCGGACGATGTCGCGGAGCTGCTCGGCATCCAGCTTCCGGAACAGCACGATCTCGTCGATGCGGTTCAGGAACTCGGGGCGCATGGCCTCGCGCAGCTTGCCCATGACCCGGTCGCGGATGTCCTTCTCCGAGGAGAAGCCGTCAGAGCCCGCCGGGACGAAGCCGAGCGCGCCGCTCCGCGACGCCAGGAACTCCGAACCCAGGTTGGAGGTCATGATGACGACCGTGTTGCGGAAATCGACCGTCCGGCCCTGGCCGTCGGTGAGGCGGCCGTCGTCGAGCACCTGCAGCAGCAGGTTGAACACGTCCGGGTGAGCCTTCTCGATCTCGTCGAACAGCACCACCGAGTACGGGTTGCGGCGCACGCGCTCGGTCAGCTGACCGGCCTCGTCGTAGCCGACGTACCCGGGAGGGGCGCCGACCAGACGCGCGACCGTGTGGCGCTCGCCGAACTCGCTCATGTCGAAGCGCAGCATCGCCTTCTCGTCGCCGAACAGCGACGACGCGAGCGACTTGGCCAGCTCGGTCTTCCCCACGCCCGTCGGGCCGAGGAAGAGGAAGCTGCCGACCGGGCGGCGCTCGTCACCGAGGCCGGTGCGGTTGCGGCGGACGGCCTTCGCGACCGCGACGACCGCGTCGTCCTGACCGATCACGCGGTGGTGCAGCTCCGACTCGAGACGCGCGAGGCGCTCACGGTCGGCCTCACCGATGCGCGACACCGGGATGCCGGTCGACCGGGACACGATGGCCGCGATCTCGGGCTCGCCGACGACGGCCTCGACCCGCGGAGCGGAACCGAGCTCGTCCAGCGAACGCTGTACGGCCTCGATCTCGTCACGCAGACGCGACGCCTCCTCGTAGTGCTCGGCCGCGACGGCGGAGTTCTTCTCGGACTCCAGCGTGGCCAGGCGTTCCATCAGAGCGGACGTGTCGACGCGCTTGCCCAGCGACAGGCGCAGACGCGCGCCCGCCTGGTCGATCAGGTCGATGGCCTTGTCGGGCAGGAAGCGGTCGGAGATGTACCGGTCGGAGAGCTCCACGGCGGCGCGGATCGCGTCGGCCGTGTAGGTCACGCCGTGGTGCTCCTCGTATGCGCCGCGGAGGCCGTCGAGGATGAGGACCGCGTCCTCCACCGACGGCTCGCCGACCGTCACCGGCTGGAAGCGGCGCTCGAGCGCCGGGTCCTTCTCGATGCGGCGGTACTCCTTGAGCGTCGTCGTGCCGACCAGGTGCAGGTCGCCGCGGGCCAGGCGCGGCTTCAGGATGTTACCCGCGTCCATCCCGCCGGACTCGCCGGACCCTCCGGCGCCGACCACGGTGTGCAACTCGTCGATGAACACGATCAGCTCGTCCTTGCCGTCGCTGATCTCGTCCATGAGCTTGGTGAGCCGCTCTTCGAAGTCGCCGCGGTACCGGGTCCCCGCGACCATGCCGGCCAGGTCGAGCGAGACGACCTTCTTGTCCTGCAGCTGCTCGGGCACGTCGCCGGAGACGATCGCGCGAGCGAGGCCCTCGACGATCGCGGTCTTGCCGACGCCGGCCTCACCGACCAGCACCGGGTTGTTCTTGGTGCGGCGGGAGAGGATCTCGACGGTCTGCTCGATCTCGTCCAGGCGTCCGATCACCGGGTCGAGCTTGCCGTCGCGGGCGAGCGCGGTCAGGTCGGTGCCGAACTGGTCGAGCATCGGGGTCTGCGAGTCGTCCTGCGCAGCGTCCGGGTCGCCGGGCTGGCCGGCGCCGACGGTGGTGCTCTGACGCATCGCCTCGGTGAGGGCCTCCGGCGTCACGCCGGCGGCCTGCAGCACGCGACCGGCCGGGGCGTCCCGCCCGATCACGAGCGCGAAGAAGACGTGCTCGGGGTCGATGTAGGTCGAACCGGAGGCCTGCGCCACCTGGTACGCGTGGAAGAGGGCGCGCTGGAGCGGCCCGGTGATGGAGGCGCCGTCCGCCTGGATCACGTCGCCCGCGGCGGGCAGGCGCGACTCGGCGGCCTCGGCCACCCGGGAGGGGTCGACGCCGATGCGGCGCATGGCGTCGGCGGCCGGCTCCTGCTCGGCCATCACGCGCAGCACGTGCAGCGCGTCGAGCTCGCTGTGGCCGTGCTGCAGCGCGAACCGTCCGGCCTCCGCCAGGATCTCCTGGGTGCGCCGGCTGAGGAAGCGGCTGATGTCGATGGAGCGTGCGTTACGCGCACGCTCACCCGCGAGGTACCGGGCGAGGAACTCGTCGAACGAGTTGGCGCCGTCACCGTCGGGAGTGAAGTTCTCAGGCACGTGTTCTCCTGTTTCTGAAAGTTGAGCCTTGTGCACTCAAGTCCAACGCAGGAGGGACGGCCTTATTCCCGTGTGTCCGTTTCCGTCATGCCCGAAGCCTCCCCGACGCGTCACTCACCCGAATCGAGGGCGTCGAGCGCGGCCACATCCTCTGCCGACAGCTCGAAGTCGACGTCGGCGTTCTCGCGGATGCGCTCGGGGGTCGTCGACTTCGGCAGCGGCAGGATGTCCTTCTGCAGCAGGTAGCGGATGCTCACCTGGGCCACCGACTTGCCGTACTTGTCGGCGATCTCCTTGATGTCGCGGTTGTCGAGCAGGCGCCCGGTCGCGAGCGGCGAGTAGCCCTCGACGAGGATGTCGTGCTCCTTGCTGTACGCCGTCGTCTCGGGCTGGGTGTTCCCGACGAACCAGCGGATCTGGTTCGCGTGCGGCACCACCTCGGTGGCGTCGATCAGCGACTCGAGGTCGGCGACTTCGAAGTTGCTGACGCCGATCGAGCGGGTGCGCCCCTGCTCGTAGAGCTCCTCGAAGACCTTCCACACCTCGATGTTCCCGGCCCGGTGGTCGCTGCCGATCGCGTTCCACGGCCACGGCGCGTGGATGAGATAGAGGTCGACCGGGCCGAGGTCGAGCAGCGCGGTGGACCGGTCGAAGGCGTGCCGGGCGCCGTCCGCATCCTTGACCTCGGCGGGGCACTTGGTGGTGATGAAGAGCTCTTCGCGCGGGATGCCGCTGTCGCGGACCGCGCGGCCGACGCTGGCCTCGTTGCCGTAGGCGCGCGCGGTGTCGATGTGCCGGTAGCCCGCGTCGAGAGCGGTGCGGACCGAGTCGTACGTCTCGGAGCCGTCCGGGATCTGCCAGGTGCCGAACCCGATCTTCGGGATGGTGACGCCGTTCGACAGGGTGAAGGTGTCGGTGAGTGCGGGCATGCGTTGTTCCTCTCTCGGAAGGATGCGGTGCCGCACATCGTAGCCCGCGCGCGGATTCAGTCCACCGGCTCCGGGCTCCCGTTACGGAGGTGCTCGTAGACGACGCTGGTGCGCACGTCGGCGATCTCCCGGCGCTGCGTCAGCCTGTCGATCACGAACGCATACAGGCTGTCGTTGTCGGCGACGGCGACGTGGACGATGAAGTCCTCGTTGCCGCTCGTGACGAAGACGCCGAGGGTCTCCGGTAGGGACGCCACCCAGTCGCGGAACCCCTCGATGACCGGCCGGGACGGCGGGCGGATGCGCACGGCGATGAGTGCTTGAACGGGCCGTCCGATGGATGCGAGGTCGACATCGAGCACGGCCCCGCGGATGATTCCCCTGCGCCGGAGCGCCCGCGTCCGTTCCAACGCGGTGCTCGGCGAGACGCCGACGGCCGCGGCGACGTCGCGATTGCTCTTCCGTGCATCCGACTGCAGTTCGCGCAGGATCGCCCGATCAAGTTCGTCCATGACGCCCAAGATAGAGCACTCGCCGAACGAAGTTCGGAGTTCAAGCGCTGCCTCCTTGGATTCTGTAGCTTCGGCCCCATCCCACCGAACGAAAGGACAACGAATGGCGGATCAGGTCGGCTTCCAGCCCGACGAAGTGGACACGGCGGCGCCCACGCGCGCGGCGCGCCTGAAGTGGGTCGTCGTCGTCGACGAGTCCCTTCCGACGGGCATCGCGGCCAACGCGGCGATCTGTACCGCAGCGGCGACGGCTGCGGGCGTCACCGGGCTGCTCGGACCGGACGCGGTGGATGCGGACGGCAGCACGCATCCCGGGCTCCCCTGGGCGGGATGCTCGGTGCTTCGCGCAAGCGGTGAGCAGCTGGCGGCGATCCGGGCGAAGGCGGCCGCATCGGAGGGCGTCTTCGTTGCGGACATGCCCGCCGCCGCGCAGCTGACGCGGGTCTACGACGAGTACCTCGAGACGGTCGCCGGGACAGCATCCGACGCCCTCCCCTACTACGCCGTGAGCGTTGTGGGTCCGCGAAACCGCGTCGACAAGATCGTGGGGCGGCTCGCCCTGCTATGAATGCGCGGCCCCTGCCCCTATGTCGGTGCCCCGCGGTAGCGTCGCCCCATGCAGATGGTTCTCGTCCCCGGTTTCTGGCTCGGCGCCGACGCATGGCGGGAGGTGATCCCGGCCATCGAGAGTGCGGGCCACACGGCGCATCCGCTGACGCTTCCCGGCCTCGAGTCCCGCGATACCGACCGCAGCCGCATCCGTGTGCGCGACCATGTGGACGCGATCGTGCGCGCCATCGACGAGCTGGGCGGCGACGAGCGGGATGTGGTGCTCGTCGGTCATTCCGGCGGCGGTCCCCTGGCCTATGCGGCGACCGGCGAGCGTCCGGATCGCATCGCGCGCACGGTGTACGTCGACTCCTGGCCGCTCGGGCCCGGCGGGACCGTCGCACCCGACCTACCGGCGGCCGACGGCCAGGTCGAGCTTCCCGACTGGGAGGACTTCGAGGACGCCGACCTCATTGACCTGACCGACGAGCAGCGCGACGAGTTCCGCCGGATAGCCGTGCCGGAACCGGCCGACGTCGTCGCCGGACCGATCGAGCTCGCCGACGACGCCCACCGGCGCGCGGTGCCGGCCACCATCGTCGCGTGCGAGTTCACTCCTGCCGACCTGCGCTCGTGGATCGATGGCGGCGAGCCGGCCGTGGCCGAGGTGGGCCGCCTGGAATGTTGGGACGTGGTGGAACTGCCGACCGGGCACTGGCCGATGTTCACCCGGCCGTCGGAGCTGGGCGCGCTCCTGGCAGAGCTCGCGGACCGCTGAGCGCTGCGAGATCGCCGTAGCCATGACGGAGATGCTGGATCGCGATGAGGCGCGCCGCATCGCGGTGCGCGCGCAACGGCTCGACGCCGAACGGCCGGTCGGCCTCGTCCCGCTGGTCGAGCACCTGACCTTCCTGCAGCTCGACCCGACCGCCGCCATCGCCCCGAGTGCGGACCTGATCGCCTTCACGCGACTCGGGGCGTCGTATCGACCGGAGCAACTCGCCGAGGCGGTCGAGCATGACCGCACCCTGTATGAGCTGAAGGCGCAGGACGACCCTGTGCAGCCTCCGTTCGCCATGGTCCGCCCGGTGACCGATCTCGGGCTGAACCTGGACCGGATGGCGGCCGGTCCCATCCACCGCGGGTGGCGGGCGTGGCTCGAAGCGAACCCGAGGTTCCGGCGCGACGTGCTCGACCGGCTGCGCGACGCGGGTCCCCTGCTCTCGAAGGACATCCCGGACACGGCGGAGGTGCCCTGGCAGTCGAGTGGATGGACGCACGAGAAGAACGTCACCCACATGCTGGAACTGCTGCAGGGTCTGGGCGAGGTCGCCGTCGCCGGGCGGATCGGCCGCCAGCGCACGTGGGACCTCGCCGAACGGGTGTACCCGACCGGCATCGACGTCATCCCGGAACCGGAGGCGACCCGGCTGCGCGACGAGCGCCGCCTGCGCGCGCTCGGCATCGCCCGTCCGCAGCTCGTCGGAGACGCGGGCGTCCCCGTGCGCGTCGAGGGCAGCGACCGGGAGTGGCGGGTCGATCCCGCCGCTGTCGGGCACCCGTTCGCCGGCCGCACGGCGCTGCTGTCGCCCTTCGATCGGCTCATCCACGACCGGGTGCGGTCGCAGGAGCTGTTCGGGTTCGAGTACCTGCTGGAGATGTACAAACCGGCCGCGAAGCGCCGCTGGGGCTACTTCGCGTTGCCGATCCTGCACGAGGACCGCCTGGTCGGCAAGCTCGACGCCGCGGCGGACCGGAAGGCCGGAGTGCTGCGCGTCGCCGCGGTCCACGAGGACGAGCCGTTCGGCCCCAGCACGCGCGACGCCGTCGATGCCGCAATCGACGACCTGGCCGCGTGGCTGGGGCTGACGGTCACCCGCGATTGACCGCCCGCCAGCGCCCGGTCAGGCCGCCGCGTCCTTGCCGTGCGGGTCGGATGCATTGAGCACCTCGACCACACGGTCGTAGTCGCCGCGCGCTTCGCCGTAGCGCAGGAACTTCACGCGCTCCACCTGGAGCTCCTTCGCGTCGGGCTGCGTCTCGATGAGCGTCATGACCTCGCCGACGAACTCGTCGAGCGGCATGGCGAACTCGCTCTCCTCCTGACCGGGCAGGAGGCCCGTGCGCACCGCCGGAGGCTCCAGCTCCACGATCCGCACGGACGTGTCGGCCAGCTGCAGCCGGATGCTCTCGCTGAGCATGTGGATGGCTGCCTTGCTGGCGTTGTAGCTGGGCGTCGCCGCGAGCGGCGTGAACGCCAGACCGGACGACACGGTGATGATGGTCGCATCCGGGCGGGTCTGCAGGTGCTCGACGAAGGAAGCGATCAGCCGGATCGGCCCGAGGACGTTGGTGGTCACGACCGACTCGGCGGAGTCGAGGAATCCGGCGGGCGTGTGCCAGTCCTCGACGCGCATGATTCCGGCCATCGCGATCAGCACGTTGAGGTCGGGATGAGAGGCCAGCACCTCGGCGGACGCGGTGCGGATGCTCTCGGCGTCCGCGGTGTCGATCCGGACGGTGTCGATGCCGGGGTGCTCCGCGGCGATCCGCTCGAGCAGCTCGGTGCGTCGGCCGCCGACGATGACGGAGTTGCCGCGCTCGTGCAGAGCCACGGCGAGGGCGAGCCCGATGCCGCTGGTGGCGCCGGAGATGAAGACGGTGTTCCCTGTGATGTTCATGCCTCCACTGTGCGAGCGCCGTGCCAGGCGAGGAAGTGGAGCGGTCATCCAGGGATCGCCGATCCCTGGTTCGCGGCAGCGGTCGGCGTCATCATGGAGGGATGGACCGTGCTGCACTCGCCGACTTCCTGCGCCGCCACCGCGAGACGCTGCGCCCGGAGGACGTCGGACTCCCGAACGGACTCCGCCGTCGCGCGCCCGGGCTCCGTCGCGAGGAGGTCGCCCTGCTCGCCGCGATGTCCACCGACTACTACACGCGCCTGGAGCAGCGCCGAGGCCCGCAGCCCAGCGAGCAGATGCTGTCGTCGCTCGCCCGGGCGCTCCGCCTCACCGACGACGAGCGCGACTACCTGTACCGGGTCGCGGGTCACAACACCCCCGACCGGTTCTCCGGCGGCGGCCACGTCTCCCCCGCGCTGCAGCGTGTGCTCGACCGGCTCGAGGACACCCCCGCGCTGGTGCTCTCCAATCTCGGCGAGACGCTCGTCCAGAACCGCATGGCGGTCGCGCTGCTCGGCGACCGCTCCGGTTACACGGGTCTCGCCCGCAGCGAGTACTACCGCTGGTTCACCGATCCCGACAACGCGCGAGCGCAGTACCCGGAGGAGGACCGCGCCCGCCAGAGCCGCGCACAGGTCGCCTCGCTGCGGGATGCGTACGGGGCGCTCGGTCCGCGCTCGCGCGCCGGCGAGCTGGTCCGGGCGCTGCTGGCGGAGAGCCCGGAGTTCGCGGAGCTGTGGGAGCGTCACGAGGTCGCCCGTCGCTTCGAGGACCACAAGACCCTCCTCCATCCCGAACTCGGCGCGATCGAGCTCGACTGCCAGGCGTTGTTCACCGAGGACCAGTCGCAGTGCCTGCTGGTGCTGACGGCCGCTCCGCGCACCGAGGCCGCCGAGAAGCTGGCGCTGCTCGGTGTGCTGGGCACCCAGTCGTTCGCCGCCGCGACACCGCGGGAGTAGCCTGGCCGCGTGGGCGAAGCGCGATGGAGCCGGGACGACGCGGTCATCCGCTGGCTGCTGGAGGGCGACCCCGCCATCCGCTGGCAGACACTGCAGGATCTGCTCGGAGCGCCGGCGGACGAGGTGGCCGAGGAGCGCTCCCGCGTCGAGCGGGATGGCTGGGGCGCCGAGCTGCTGCGCCGCCAGGACGACCGCGGGACGTGGGGCGGCACGGTGTGGAAGCCGGAGGACCGCGACGCCACCGACAGCATCGTGCTGCTGCTCGGGCTGTTCGGCGCGGAGGGCGAGCGGACGCGCGAAGCCATCGACCGCGTGGCCGCCAACGTCGACTGGGGCGAGGAGTGGGATGACAGCCCGTTCTTCGACGGAGAGGTCGAGCCGTGCATCAACGGCCGGGTGCTCACCGCGGCGGCGGCGCTCGGCCGGCCCGCGGACGTTCTCGTCGAGAAGCTGCTCGACGGCCAGCAGACCGACGGCGGGTGGAACTGCTACGCCGAGACGAAGGATGCGCCCGGCTCGTTCCACAGCACGATCTGCGTCGTGGAGGGCCTCGCCGCCTATCGCGATGCGACCGGGCGCACCGATCTGGACGATCCGCTGAAGCGCGGTCAGGATTACCTGCTGGTGCGCGGGATGATGCGGCGCCGGTCCACCGGCGAGCTGATCGACGAGCAGTGGCTGCGCTTCTCCTTCCCTTATTACTGGCATTACGACGTGCTGCGCGGACTCGACCACCTGCGCGCCTCCGGCCTCACGGCCGAGGGCTGGATCGCCGAGCGCATCGCCGAAGCGGTCGAGGCCGTGCTCTCCCGCCGCGGACCGGACGGTCGCTGGACGCTCGAACGGCTGCTGCCGGGACGGCCGGCCATCCCGCTCGAGGAGATCGGCGAGCCCAGCCGTTGGAACACGCTGCGGGCCTTGCGCGTGCTCGACTGGGCGGGCGTACAGTCCAGGGCATGACCGCTCGCACCCTGCTCCTGATCCGGCACGGCGAGAGCACGGCGAACGTCGCCGCGGCCGCCGCGGAGGTGGCCGGAGCCGAAGTGATCTCCGTCGAGGCGCGCGACCCCGACATCACGCTCTCGCCGCTCGGCGAGCTGCAGGCCGCCGCCCTCGGCGCCCGGCTTCGCGACGCACTCCCGTCGGACGCCGTTCTGTTCAGCTCGCCCTACCGTCGTGCCATCCAGACCGCCCGGTTCGCGCTCGGCGAGGAGGTGCCGCTGCGGCTCGACGAGCGCCTGCGCGACCGCGAGCTCGGCATCCTCGACCGCCTCACCGCCCTCGGGGTGGAGCGGCGGCTTCCGCTGGAGGCCGAGCGCCGGCGCTGGGCGGGCAAGTTCTACTACCGCCCGCCGGGCGGCGAGGCGTGGACGGATGTGGCGCTGCGCATCCGCTCGTTCCTGCGCGATCTCCCGGAGACCGGCACGGTCGTCGTTTTCGCCCACGACGCCGTGGTCAGTCTTTTCCTGTACGTGCTGCTGCGCATGACCGAGGGGCAGCTCGCCGAGCACCTGCTGACGCATCCCGTCGCGAACGCCTCGGTCACCGAGTTGACCGGCGACGGCGCCGAGTGGACGTTGCGGGCATTCGCCGACGACGCCCACCTCGCGGTGGCCGGGCTCCCTGCCACCCAGCACCCCGGCCAGGCGCGCACCGATGCGTGAGCGCACGACGACGCCCGCACCGGAGCGCGTCACCCCCAAGCTGCTGCGCGCCTGGCCGCTGCCCCAGCCGTCCGGATCCAAGCGGTCCCGTGGCGAGGTGCTCGTGGTCGGCGGTGCCCTGCGCTCCCCCGGCGCCGCCTTGCTCGCCGGGCGTGCGGCCCTGCGGGTCGGAGCCGGGAGGCTGACGCTCGCGGTCGGCGCGTCCGTCGCCGCCCCGGTCGCCGTGGCCCTGCCGGAGTGCGGCGTCGTGCCCCTTCCCGAGACCTCGTCCGGAAGCGTGCGCGGTGCCGGTGTCCGCGCCGCGGCCGCCGACCTGGCGTCCGCAGACGCCGTCCTCATCGGGCCGGGACTGGACGACGCTGCGGAGACCGCCCGGATGCTGCCCCGCGCCGCACACGCCGCAGGCCACGACACCGTGCTCGTCCTCGACGCCTACGCCCTCGGAGCCCTCGCCGGGCATCCGCGGCTGGTCGGAAACGTCCCGCGCATCCTCACTCCCAACACCGAGGAGGCGGCGCGGCTGCTCGGCCGGGACACCGACGACCTGGATGCCGACACTTTCGAACTCGCCCGCCGCTACCGCGCGACCGTGAGCTGTTTCGGACGGGTCGCCTCCCCCGACGGCCGGTTGCTGACCGTCGGCAACGGGGACCCCGGCCTCGGCACCTCCGGCAGCGGGGATGCGCTGGCCGGCGCGATCGCCGGGCTTGCCGCGCGCGGCGCCGACCCTCTCCAGGCCGCCGTGTGGGGCACCTACCTGCACGCTTCGGCGGGCGACTCGCTCGCCGCGAGTGTCGGCCGGCTCGGCTACCTGGCCTCCGAGATCGTCGACCGCCTCACCGTGGAGCTCGACGCCCTCTCCTGACCCCGGCGGCAGTTCGGCATCAGCCGCGGAATATGTCTAGCCGCGCGAACAGGTGCGGCGTTACTCTCAGCCCACATCCAGGCTCGCCGAGCTGGAGTGGAGAGGGGAAACCGAACATGGACTGGAGCAACTTCTGGAGCGTCATCTGGCTCTTCTTCTGGAGCTTCGCCTTCGTGGCCTATCTGTTCGCACTGTTCGCGATCATCAGCGATCTGTTCCGTGATCACAAGCTGAACGGGTGGTGGAAGGCGCTGTGGATCATCTTCCTGATCTTCGTGCCCTTCCTGACGGCGCTGGTGTACCTGATCGCCCGCGGCCCCGGCATGGCGGAGCGCAACCAGAAGGAAGCCAGGCAGTATCAAGCGGCCACGGACGACTACATCCGGCAGGTCGCCGGATCGAGCCCAGCGGACGAGATCGCCAAGGCGAAAGCGCTGCTCGACAGCGGCGCGATCACTCCCGAGGAGTTCGCGCACCTGAAGGCGCACGCACTCAGCAGCCACGGTGCGACGGGCGGGTCGGCTCCGGCCGCCTCCGCAGCGGCACCCGCGGCACCCGCCGCACCGGCCGGACCGGCGACACCGCCGCCGGCAGCGCCGACGGTCTGACCCCCGCGGTCGGGCGTTCGTCGTGACGAACGGGCGCGGCGCAGCAGTCGCCAGACGACTGCCGCGTCGCGTCCGGTCCGGCCACGCCCTCCCGGCGGATGAGCCGGCGCACACGCGGGCCGCTTCGCGGCTCTTGACGCAGAAATGGAGCGGCTCATGACCCAGGATGCCCCCATCCCGGCACCGCCCTCGGCCCCGGCGGAGCCCGACCACCGGACCCGCTGGCCCTTCTCGCGCAGGCGCAAGCACCCCGTCGCACCGGCGGAACCCGTCGACCCGGACACCGAACTGGGGCCGGCCGGTGGCATGGGGCGCGGCGTGCGCATCCTGCTCGGCCTGGCGGCCGGTGTGGTGATCTCGTTCGGGATGGCCGCGATCGGCGGCATCCTCGCCCCGACCCTGCTCGCGCTCGTCCTGACCATCTGCGCCCAGCCGGTGCGGGTCTGGCTGGAGCGCCACGGCACCCCGCAGGGCCTCGCCACGGGCGCGGTCGGCCTGACCGTGTTCGCCCTCCTCGCCGGGTTCATCGCCGTGCTGTGGATCGCGACCGCGCAGTTCATCGGGATGCTCCCGCAGTACAAGCCGCAGCTCCAGCAGCTTGGGACGGAATTCACGAACTGGCTGCAGAGCATCGGCGTCGGGCAGCAGCAGGTGCAGCAGATCAAGGCGGGTTTCGATCCGGGAACCTTCCTGTCGTTCTTCGGCGGCCTCCTCGGCAATGCGCTGGGGCTGGTCGCGTTCCTGGTGATCGTGCTGACGATGCTCATCCTCATGCCGGCGGATGCCGCATACACGCCGACCCTGCTGCGACAGCTGCAGCCGACCCGGCCGAACCTGGTCTACGCGTTCGGCGGCTTCGCGCACTCGGTGCGCCGGTACATGGTGGTCACCACGCTGCTCGGCATCGTGCAGGGCGTGATCAACGGGGTGGCGTTGTGGCTGCTCGGAGTCCCGGCCGCTCTGCTGTGGGCGATCCTGTCCTTCCTATGCAGCTTCATCCCGAACGTCGGCTACTTCATCGCCATCGTGCCGCCGCTCGTCTTCGGGTTCCTGACCGGCGGGTGGGGCACGGTCGTGGCCATCATCGTGATCTACGGGGTGATCAACGCCGTCGTGCAGTCGATCGTCCAGCCGAAGGTGGTCGGCAACGCCGTCGCCCTCAGCCAGACGCTGACCTTCTTCTCCGTGCTGTTCTGGGCCGTGGTCCTCGGCCCGATCGGCGCCATCCTGGCGATCCCGCTGACATTGCTCGTCCGCGCGGTGCTCGTCGACTCCGACCCGAGATCCCGCCTGTGGCGGCCGATCATCGGCGACCTCACGCACACGCGCGAGCTGATGAAGGAGCAAGCCGTCGAACGGAAGACGGAGCGCAAGCAGCAGCACGCGCAGAAGTAGTGGGGAGCGGGGCGTCGCGAACCCGCGACGCCCCGGGGACGAGACGCCGGGCTAGACCCCGCTGCCCTGCACGGACAGGTCGCCGCCGCCCTCGGCGGTCAGGCGACGGCCGATGCGGACCAGCTGCGGCTCCTCGGTGAACGCGCCCGCGAAGAGCGCCTCGCCCTTGCGGAAGGTCGGCGACTGCTCCAGCAGGTGGTGCGGAACGAAGCCGAAGACCTCGGCCAGCTCCGCGAGGTCGCGCGGCGAGTTCATGCGCATCAGGCCGAGGTTGTCGCACTGGGAGAGCACGTTCGGGTGGATCTTGGTCGGCCGCTGCGTCGACAGGAACAGCCACAGCCCGAACTTGCGGCCCTCCGCGGCGATCTGGATGAGCTGCTCGGTGAGCTGCGCCTCCACCGTGGTGCGAGCGACCGGCGGGCAGAAGTTGTGCGCCTCGTCGATGACGATCAGGAGCGGCCGCCGTTCCATCCGACGCTCCCACAGCTGTTCGAGGATGCCGAGCGCCGCCGCCTGCGGCTCCCCGGGGTGAGAGAAGCCGCCCAGATCGAGCACGGTGGCGCGCGGCCGCTCGTCGACGACCGAGGCCGCGGATCCACCGCCCATGGCCCACAGCGGCCAGTCGAGGATCTGCAGGTTGTCGATGCGCAGCCCGAGCCGCCGGTGGGCGGGGTCGTCCGCCTCGAGCAGCGAGCTGAGGAACGTCCCGCGCTCGAAGTGCTCCGGCCGCGCCTCCAGATGCAGCAGCGCGTTGAACTCCTCCGCGTCCGCGATGGGGTCGAGCCGGCCGACGGCTCCCTTCGAGCGAACGCTGAGGTCGATGAAGCGGATGCGCACCTGCGGCTCCCGCGGCGTGCTGGAGTGCAGCACGCGGATGTCGAAGCCCTCCCACCGCTCGGCCGCGTCTCCGTCGGATCCGTCGCGTGTGTGCGCCAGCTCCACGAAGTCGGCGTTCGGGTCGAGCACGGCAACGGGCAGCTCGGTGTGGAGCAGCAACTGCTCCAGCACCACGCCCAGCGCGTAGGTCTTGCCCGAGCCGCTCTGGCCGCACCAGAACGTGTGCCTGTTGAAGCGCGAGCCGTCGATGATGGCGGGTCGTTCCGGTGTATCTACCGTGGTGCCGACAGTGAGCGGGATCATCCGGCTCGTCCCCCGTTCTGCGGCCGTGTCCCGTCCGCGTGGCGCCGATGCTAGCGCGGGGCCACCCGTCGCGGACAGACCGGAATCCGGCGGCCTCCCCTCACTCCGGGCGGAGGTTCTCCGGGAGGGGGAACGGCAGCGTGTAGACGATCTGGGGCGCGTCGATGGCGCCGAAGTCGTCCTTCTTGACCACGATCCGGTCAGTGGAGACCTCGGTGATGCGCACGCGCATCCACCGGCCGTCGTCCAGGCGCAGCTGGTAGCGGTCGGCGAGGTAGCCGATGCCCGCCGACTCCAGCATCTCCTCGCCGGTGAGCCAGTCGGTCGGGCCGGACAGCTCGCGTCCGAGGAGGTCGATCGGCACGAAGCCGTCGCCGTCCGGGCGCAGCCAGCCCACGCGCTCGCCGTCCTCACGGCGGTGCTCGATCCACTCCTGCTCGATCTGTTCCCGCATCCTGCTTACCGTAGCGGCAGACCGCGACCTATGATGAGCGCGTGCTCGCCGGAAGAGCCGACGGCGAGGGCGGGCACGTCGCTCCCGAAGGAGGTGCGGCATGACTCTGGATGTCGCAGAAGCGGGTGAGCGCGCGGAGACCCCGCTCACTCCCGAGGAGCTGGCGGCGGCCGGGCGTGCAGCCCGAGCCACGCTGCCGCGCTCCGCCCACGCGGACTACGCGCCCCCGCCCGGGCGGGACCCGATGGGCATCCTCCGCTCCCAGCACGAGGACCGCCTGCAGAACCTCGTCGACCTCCGGGTGGAGCGGATGAGCGCCGACGCGTTCGCCTTCTACCGGGGCACGGCGGCGATCCAGGCCGCCGACCTGGCGGCGCCGCCCACGACGGGGGCGGAGGTCGTCGTCTGCGGGGACGCCCACATCTCCAACTTCGGCATGTACCGCTCACCCGAGAACGCGATGGTGTTCGACATCAACGACTTCGACGAGTCGACGGTCGGGCCGTGGGAGTGGGACGTCAAGCGGATGCTCACCAGCATCGTCCTCGCCGGGCGGTCGCTCGGGATGTCGCCCGAATTCGTGCGGGACACGACGCGGTCGGCCGGGGAGGCCTACCGCCGCTGGCTGCAGGAGGCGCTGACCGAGCCGCTGACCGCCCGCTACTTCACGCCGACTTCCGTGACGTCCGGCCACGGACGGCTCAGCGCGGACATGGAGCAGCTGATCCGCCAGGTCACCAAGGAGTCGAAGAAGCGGACGACCGAGCATGCCGCCCGACGCACGCTCCGCGCCGACGAGGACGGTGTGCTGCGCTTCGTCGACCGGCCGCCGATCCTGCGGCGGGCGGAGCCCGAGATCCAGGCCCTGGCCCAGGATGCGTACGACCGCTACCGCCGCACGCTGCCGCCCAACACCGCCCTCCTCGCCTCGCAGCTGCGCGTCGACGACGTGGCCCGGCGCGTCGTCGGGGTGGGCAGCGTCGGCACGCGCTGCTTCGTGATCGCGCTGCGCGGGCCGATCGGCGAGCCGGTGATCCTGCAGCTGAAGGAGGCGAGCGCCTCGGTCGTCGAACGGTTCGGCGGGGTGGCACCTCTCCCCGGCTACCTCGACCTCTCCCTGCTCCCGGACGACCAGGGCTACCGCGTCGTCGCGTGCCAGCGCATCCTGCAGGCGGTGTCCGACCCGTTCCTCGGCTTCATCCGGGTCGAAGGATTCGCCTTCTACCTGCGCCAGTTCCGCAACCGCAACGCGTCGTTCGACATCCCGTCGATGAACGCCGCACAGTTCTCGGACTACGCCCGGGTGTGCGCCGTCGTGCTCGCCCGGGCGCACGCGCGCTCCCCCAAGTCGGCATTCGTCTCCGGCTACCTCGGCTCCGGACCGGCGTTCGCCCACGCCGCGACGACGTGGGCGGAGCGATACGCCGATCAGGCGGAGGCCGACTACCGCGAGTTCGTCGAGGTCGCCCGAGCGGGAGGTTTCGCGGTCAACTGACGGCGGGGCGGAGTCCCGCGGCGCCACGGTCGAGGAATGCCCGCACGGCATCCTCGACCGCCGGGGTGTCGAGGTGGAGGCCGTGGCGGGCGTCGAGTTCGAGCAGCGTCGCGTTCGGGATGCCGCCCGCGAGCAGGCGCGCGTGCTCCAGCGGGGTGAGCACATCCCGGGTGCCGTGAATCACCAGCGTCTCGGCGCGGATGCGTGCCAGCGCGCCCGTCCCGTCATGGTCCCTGCTGGCGGCGAAGTGCCCGCGGAGCGCCGGACGGCCGGCGACGCGCGAGAAGAAGCGGTCGACGTCGCCAGGATGCTCGGCCGCCCACGCATCGTCGAAGAACAGAGGCAGCATGCGGCCGCGGTCGCCGCTCAGAAGGTCGGCGATCGCCGAGGGATCGCGGCGCTGCGCTGTGCGGTCGCCGGCGGAGGTGGCGATGAGGACCAGCCGCCGTACACGCGCGGGATCCTCAGCGGCCATCCACTGCGCGACGCGGCCGCCCATCGAGTGGCCGACGACGTGGGCGGCGGCGACGCCTGCGGCATCGAGCACGGCGATCGCGTCGGAGGCGAACTCGCGCGTCGTGTAACGCGAGGTGTCGCCCTCGCCGCTGGCCCCGATCCCGCGATGGTCGAACACGATGACGCGGAAGTCCTGCGCCAGCGCGTCGGCGAACGGGCCCCAGCCGTGCATCCCGGTCGCCTGCCCGGCGATCAGCAGCACCGGCACCCCGACGCCGCGCTCGTCGAAGGCGATCGGCGTTCCGTCGTCGGCGGTCGCGAAGCTGCTCATGCGGGGATCGCGCGCTCCCGCACCGCGCGCGCACTCCACCGGCCGTCGGCCTTCTCGACCCGGATGCGGTGCTCGAAGGCCCGCGTGACGGTCTCCGTCGTGACCGCCTCGTCGATGCCGCCGCGCGCCACGATGCGTCCGTGCGCGATCAGCAGGGCGTGCGTGGTCGTCTCCGGCAGCTCCTCCAGGTGATGGGTGACCAGGACACTGGCGAGCTCCGGCGCCGTGTGCGCGAGCCCGCCGATCGTCTCCAGCAGCTGCTCCCGCGCCGCCACGTCGAGGCCGGTCGTCGGCTCGTCGAGCAGCAGCAGCCGGGGCTCCGAGATGAGGGCCCGCGCGATCAGTGAGCGGCCGCGCTCGCCCTGCGAGAGCGTGGGCCAGCGCGCCTCCCGGCGTTCGTCGAGACCGACCGAGTGGATGAGATCGTGCGCACGGCGGACCTCCTCCTCGGTCGGCTCCCACCGCATCGGCAGTTCCAGTGTGCCGGTGATGCCGGTGAGCACGACCTCGGTCACGGTGAGCGGCGACCGGACGGGGTGCCGCGGGTTGACGTGCCCGATGTGCCGCCGCAGCTCCTGCAGCTCGACGCGTCCCAGCCGGCGGCCCAGCACATCCACGGTCCCGGAGGTCGGGAAGGTGAGGGCGCCGCAGAACCCGAGCACCGTCGACTTGCCCGCGCCGTTCGGCCCGAGCAGTGCCCAGTGCTCTCCCGCCCGGACCGTGAGGTCGATCCCGTCGAGGATCTGGGTGCCGTCACGGCGGAACGTGACATCGCGGAGTTCGAGGACGCTGTCTGCGGCGGTCGGGGTCACCGATTCACCCTATCCGGGGCAGCACCCTGTCCTGGGCGGCGAGGGCGTTGCGCATCCACCCGGTCGCCGTCAAGGGACTCGTCCGCATGCCCGCATCGTGCGACGGTGTGGATATGACGACCCCCACGCCGACCGCCCTCGCCGGATACGAGGAGGTCGCGGCGGAGTCGCCCGGCCGGGTGGTCCCGCTGCTGGAGGCCCTCTCGCGAGTGCCACCGGATGCGGTCCCTCTGCCCGGCGGCGGGCGGACGGCGGAGCGATTCGGCACGCTCTCGCAGATCGCGGCGATCGACCTGACGGCCGCGCGGGTGCTCGAACCGCACCTCGATGCGCTCGCGATCCTCGCTGAGGCCGGGCTCCCACACCCCGCGACAGGGACGACGTGGGGCGTGTTCGCGGCGGAGGCCCCCGGCACGGTCCTCGAAGCCGTGCGGAGTGCCGACGGATGGACGCTCGACGGCGTCAAGCCGTGGTGCTCGCTCGGCGGTCGCCTGACCCATGGTCTCGTCACCGCGAGCGTCGCCGACGAGCGGAGGATGTTCGCGGTCGACCTGCGCCAGGACGCCGTGACGGCCGAGCCGGCAGCCTGGGTCGCGCGCGGGCTCGCCGAGGTGGAGAGCGGTCCGCTCCGCTTCGAGAAGGCCGCCGCTGAACCGGTGGGCGCGGCCGGTTGGTATCTGGATCGACCTGGATTCCGCTGGGGCGGCATCGGCGTCGCCGCGTGCTGGTGGGGCGGCTGCCTCCCGCTGTTCCGCGCCTTGACGAAGCGGGCCGCCGCCCCCGGGAATCCGCTCCTGGCCGCACGGGTCGGGGAGCTGTACCGCGCGCTGGAGTCGGGGCGCATCCAGCTGGAGCATGCGGCCGGCCTGATCGACGCCGGAGCGGGAGGCGACGATGCGGCGGCGCTCGCCCACACCGTGCGCGGAACGGTCGCCGACGCGGTCGTGCTGACCCTCGCGGCCGTGCGCGACCTGCTCGGACCGGCGGCCCTCGCCTTCGACGAGGCGCACGCCCGCCGCGCCGCCGACCTCGAACTGTACGTGTCGCAGTACCACCGCGGCCGCGACGACGAGTCGCTCGCGAAGCGGCTCGCCCAGTTGGATGCGCGGTCCGTCTGGTGGTGAGCTTCGACCCGCGGACCGCCGTAACGGCCCCGGAAGCGTGGGAGGCGCTGGAGCAGTGGTCCGGTGTCCCCGCGTTCGACGAACAGCCGGACGAACTGATCGTCTTCTCCGCCCACCCCGACGACGAGACGCTCGGCGTCGGTGGTCTGCTCGCGCGTGCCGCCGGGGCCGGGATCCCGGCCCGGGTCGTGGTCGCCGCCGCGTGCGATGACGGAAGGCTGGATGAGTTGGATGCCGCACTCGCGTCCCTCGGCCTCCCCACGACTCCCGCGGCGCAGCCCGTCGTGCCGCTCGGTCTGCCCGACGGCGCCCTGAAACACCACACGGCTGACCTCCGCGCCGCGATCGCGGAGATCCTCGACGCGGCGTCGGAGGCGCGGAACCGCCTGGTGCTCGCGCCGTGGACCGGCGACCGGCACGGCGACCACCGGACCCTCGGGCGGGAGGTCGTCGCGGCCGCCCGCGAGCGCGGGCTGCGCATCCTGCTCTACCCGGTGTGGCTCTGGCAGTGGGGCACTCCGGCCGACGTCCCGTGGCGGCGGGTGCGCGAGGTCGTCCTCGACGCCGGCGAGCGGACCAGCAAGCGCACAGCTCTCGCCGCATTCGCCTCGCAGTTGCGGACCTCGCAGAACCCGGGAGGCGTGCTGGAGCCGGGCTTCGTGGCGCGTGCGGCCGACGGCCGCGAGGTCGTCATCGAGCCGCCCGAGCCGGCGGATCAGCACTTCGAGCGGATGCACCACGAACGCGACGACCCGTGGCGTGTCCGCACGCGCTGGTACGAACGGCGGCGACGGGCGGTGCTCGCCGCCTCCCTCCCCCGTGAGCGGTATGGCCGAGCAGTCGAGCTCGGCTGCTCGATCGGGGAGACGACCCTGGTGCTCGCCGATCGGTGCGATGAGCTCATCGCGGTGGACGGCTCCGCGTCGGCCGTGGAGGCCGCGGCGGAGCGGCTGCGCGACCGGCCGAGCGTCGTGGTCGAGCGCATGCGCGTCCCGCAGCAGTGGCCGGTGGCCGCGGACCACGGCACCGACCTCGTGATCGTCTCCGAGCTGGCGTACTACCTTGCCGAAGACGAGTGGGATGCCGTCATCGACCGCATCGTCGGCTCCCTCGCGCCGGGCGGCGAGGTGCTGCTCTGCCACTGGACGGGCGACTCCGACGACTTCGCCCAGTCAGGAGAGGCAGCGCACGACCGGTTCCGCGAGCGCTCCCGTCTACGGACTGCGGTCGTGCATCGCGATGAGGAGTTCGTGCTGGAGGTTCTGCGATGAGGCCCGCGATCCGTCGAGCGGTCGTCGTGATCCCGGCCCGCGACGAGGCTCCGACACTCGACGCGTGCCTCGCGTCGGTCGAGGCCGCCGGCGCGATCGTCGACGTGCCGACGGACATCGTCCTCGTGCTCGACGCGTGCACGGACGGCTCGGCGGCGATCGCGGCACGGCATCCTGCTGTTCGCACGGTGACCGTGGAGTTCGGGAACGTCGGCCGCAGCCGTGCATTCGGCGTCGAGACGGCGCTCGCCGGCGGCAGACAGCGCCCGGAGAGCGTGTGGCTGGCGTTCACCGATGCCGACGGCACGGTTCCGCGCGGGTGGCTCGCCGAGCACCTGCGCGCGGCCCGGCACGCCGACGCTTACACCGGCGCCGTCGTCCCGGTGCTCGACGACCTCGACGCTGAGCGCCGCCGCGTCTGGGAGGACCGGCATCCCCCCGGCGCCACCCTCGGCCACGTGCACGGCGCGAACCTGGGGATGCGGGCATCCGCCTACCGCCGGGCCGGCGGCTTCCCGCCACTCGCCACCGCGGAGGACGTCCGCCTTGCCGCGCGGCTGCGGGAATCGGGCATCGTGATGCTGTCGTCCGAGCATGAGCCGGTCGTCACCTCCGCGCGGCTCCGCGGGCGGGCGCCGGAGGGGTACGCGGGCTATCTGGAGGCGCTGGCGGCCGACCGCTGACCGCGGTCACAGTTGGGTCACGTTCGGGCTTCCTTCGACCTACACCTAGGGGACGCACAGGCCGACTCCCTACGCTCGCCCGTTATGACGACGCAGCCGCTGAGACTCGGGCCGTTCGCCCGACGCCGCCTGGTCCGGCTGGCGCGCCGCGACGCGGCCACCGTCCACGACACCGAGGTGGATGCGGGCGACCGGACATCGCCGACCGTCGCCACCCTGCAGGCCAGGGCCGATGCCTTCGCCCGCCGCGAGGAGCAGCGCTTCTTCCGCAGCATGCGACGCGAGCTCACCGAGCACCGCGTCCTCACCTCCGCCCTCCGCTCCGACCTCGACACGTACGAGGAACGGATCGACCGGCTTCCCGAGGGCGACCGGCTCCGCATCGCCGAAGGACAGGGCACCGCGTTCGAGGAGCTGCGACGGCTGGAGCGGCGCATCCGCCGGGCACACCGGCGCAGCGACGAGCTCAGCGCCCTGATCAACGCGCGGTTCACTGCGGCGCAGTTGCGGGCGGCACGGATGTTCGACCGCTCCGACGAGAAGGCCGCCGTGTACTGGGGCGCCCTCCGCCAGGCGACATCGGGACGCGTGTCCGCGCATCCACCCGCGCTGCAGCGTTCCGGTTGGCTCACCTCCCGCGGCACCGCCGTCGACGCTCTGCACCCCATCGCCGCAGCCCGCACAGCGGGTGAGGAGACCGCCGGCGTCGCCGCCGCCGGCAACGACGACCACCACAGGAGGACCGATGCCTCGGCGTGACCGACTGACCGACTACCGCGTCCCCGCCACCGGCGGCCTCCGCCGACGGCTGCTCCGACGGCTGCGCCGCATGCGCCACGCCGTCGACGTCGAGACCCTGGAGGTGTTCGAGCACGAGCTCGCCGCGTTCGAGCGTGCCGGGGTCGCCGAGCTCGAGCGCCAGCGCACCCGTAACGTCGCAGCGGCCTCGGCCCGCGTCGCCGAAGCGCAGGCGCGGCAGGAGCTCATCCGCCGGGCGCTGCAACGGGCCGAGGACGACATCCGCCGGGCCGACCAGGACGTCGAGCGGCTCGACGCCAAGCTGGCCGGTCACGACCCCGACTTCCACTCCTACGCCTGAGAGGCCGCCCATGGCTCGCGACATCGTCACCCGCCCTCCGCGCCTGCGTCCCCACGTCGGCCACGTCTCCCCGTTCGCCCACGTCATGGTCTACGTGCTGCTCGTCGCCATGATCGCGGTGGACTACATCCTGCTCGCCCAGGCACTGACCCTTCTGCTGCGCAACGACAGCCAGTACGGGTTGATCGGGCTGCAGATGTACGTCATCACGCTCGGCATCTCGCTCGCGGTCGTCACGCTGCCGCATGTCGTGGCCATCCTGCTCCGCCGCGTCCAGGCGGGCGTCATGTCGCGCAGGTGGATCATCACCTCGGTCGTGCTCGGACTGGTCTGGGCCGCCATCCTCGCCGCCATCACGATCGCCCGGATCAAAGCGGGCATCGACGCGCAGAACGCGGGCGGACTCACCGGGCTCGTGGGCGGCGAACAGACGGCCGCGCCCGCCGGGTTCTCGTGGACAGCGCCGGACACGATCATGGCGTTCCTCATGCTGGGTGTGCTGGCCACCTCCGGCGCCCTCAGCTTCGTCGTGGCGTGGCTGACGACGAAACCGCTCCTCACCGCGGCCGAGAAGGCGCACGCGCAGGCCGCCAGGCTGCGGCTGCTCCGCGACCGGCTGCACGGCGAGGCGGTCGCCGCAGAGGAGCGCACGCGCCTGGCCCTGCAGCTCGATGCGCACGACGCCGTCCGTTACACCGGCGCCCGCGTGACGTTCCACTCCCGGATGGATGTGGTGCGCGCCCAGCTCGCGACCCGTCTAGCTCAGCGCGAGCGCGACCCGGAGAGCACCAGCCAGATCATCCGCGAGCTGCGCGCCCGCCGCAGCGTCGAATCCCCCGACCTCGCCCCACCCCTGCCGCCCGGGGCCTCCGCATCCCCCACCGCCCCCTCCTCCCCGACCTCCCCGACCTCCCCCACCGCGTGAAAGGCCCCCACATGCCCCACCTCCCCCCGTCGAGTACGCACAAATTGCACGCGACGCGCCACGAGAGCGGTCAGTCTTCGCGGACTCGACGGTGGGGGAAGCGCGGCGTGCGGGCGGGAGCGGTTGCGGGGGTGGTCGTGGCGGTCGTCGCGGGACTCGCAGCGTGCGCGCCGGCGACGGCATCCGGCGAGGCGTGCGACCAGTCGCACAAGCGCAACCTCGGGGTCGTCGCCGGGAGCACGGCGAATGCGCCGGCCGTGAGCATCCCCGCATCCGCGTCCGCCCAGCTGCAGGCAGCAGGCAAGACGAACGGCAGCGTGACCGTCGTCGTGCCGTCCGGCACCCCGCAGGTCATGGGCACGACCGCCCTCGGGTCGTCGGCTCAGGATGCGATCGTCTGCCAGAACGACCAGCGCACCAAGCTCACGCAGATCACCTCCTACATCGACGGCCTCAAGGCGTCGGCGCCGGAGGTCGACTACCTGGGCGCGATCGACCAGGCGTCGCGCAACCTCGGCAGCGACCCGATGGGCGCCATCGTCGTCGGCAGCGGGCTGCAGACGACGGATCCGCTGAACTTCGCCGGAACCGGCCTGCTCTACGCCGACCCGGCGCAGGTGGTCTCCGACCTGACCTCCCGAAAGCTGCTCCCGACGGACCTGAAGGGCGTCACCGTGTACTGGTCCGGGATGGGCGACACCGCGGGCGCGCAGCAGCCGCTGACCGTCCCCGCGCGCAGCAACCTGGAGGCGATCTGGTCCGCCGTGATCACGGCGGCCGGCGGAACCCTCTCCCTGCTGCCCGAGCCGGCCTCCGGGAACGCGGCCGCCGGTCTCCCGGCCGTGACCCCGGTGACCATCGAGCCGGTCGCCACGAAGACGGACTGGTCGAAGCCCGTCGTCATCCGCAACAGCGAGCTGCTCTTCACCAAGGACACGGCGGACTTCTCCGACCCGGCCGCGGCCCAGAATGTGCTCGCGACGCTCGTGCCCGCGATCGAGCAGAACGGCAAGCCGGTGACCATCACGGGCACCGCGTCCAAGGACCAGGCGACCGACAACACCGCCGACACCGCGCTCTCGCTGAAGCGGGCGGATGCGGTCAAGGCGGCGCTGGTGGGTCTCGGCGTGCCCGCCACGCTGCTCCAGACCGCGGGGGTCGGCTTCGAATGGTGCGGCTGGAAGAAGGAGACCGACGCGTCCGGCGCGTACTCGGACGCCGTCGCCGAGCAGAACCGCACCGTCATCCTCACCTCGGCGGGCGTCGGGCTCTGCGGCTGACCGGGATGCGACCGGCGGGAATCATCCAGAGCCCGTTCCGGTTCCGGCAGGTATGACGACAATCGGATTCATCGGTTCAGGACACATCGGCTCCCAGCTCGCCCGCCTCGCGGTCGCCCGCGGCTACGACGTCGTGCTCAGCAACTCGCGCGGCCCGGAGACGCTGAGCGGCCTCGTGGACGAGCTCGGCGAGCACGCCCGAGCCGCCACCCCCGCCGAGGCGGCCGCCGCCGGCGACATCGTCGTGGTCACGACCCCGCTCGCCGCCGAAGCGACGCTGCCGGTCGAGGAGCTGGCCGGCAAGATCGTCATCGACACGAACAACTACTACCCGCAGCGCGACGGGCACATCGCGGAACTGGACGACGAGTCCACCACCGTCGCCGAGCGCCTGCAGAAGGTGCTGCCGACATCGCACGTCGTGAAGGCCTTCAACCACATCGGCGCCGCCGAGCTGACCAGCCAGAGCCTCCCCGCCGGCACCCCGGACCGCCGCGCCCTCATCGTCGCCGGAGACGACCCGGCCGCCCGCGAGCGCGTCGCCGCGCTGATCGACGAGTTCGGATTCGACACCGTCGACGTCGGCGAGCTGTCCGAGGGATGGCGTGCTCAGCGCGACACACCGGCCTACGTCCGCCGCTACGACGCCGCCGGCCTGCGTGAGGCGCTCGCCGCCGCGAAGCGCTACCGCGACATGTGACAAGAGCCGGGGCGCGTCATCCCGTCGCGCCCCGGCCCGTCAGCCCGCGCGCTGCGCGGTGACGAGCTCCACCGTCAGTGCGGCGTCGTCGGCCTCCGCAGCCGCACGCGACGACAGGTAGCTGCCGCTGACGAACGCGATCGCGGCGAACACCAGAGCCACCACGAGATCCGCCCACTCGGTGGGGGTCAGATGCTGCAGCAGGCCGCCCGGACCCTCGGTGGCGTCGGCGGCGTCAGGCGACAGGAGCAGCCCCACAGCGATGGCGCAGACCGCCAGCGCGAAGCCCAGTACGTACCACGCGATTTCCTTCACCTTCCTAGCTAACCTCCGATCGCGGATCCTCTGAACCTCCTTGCGCAGGACCGATGGGGAGTGCTACAAGGCTCGCGCGGCACGCCCTCTGTACATTTGCACAGGAACGCAACACAATGACGTTACATGAGCCACCCTCATGTAATCCGCACGCCGGACCAGAGGCTGCGGATCTTCGTCTCCTCCACGCTGCAGGAGCTCGCCGCTGAGCGCCGGGCAGCGCGGACCGCCATCGAGCGGTTGCATCTCGCCCCCGTCATGTTCGAACTGGGCGCCCGGCCGCATCCTCCGCGCGAGCTCTACCGCGCCTACCTGGAACAGAGCGACGTCTTCCTCGGGCTGTACTGGGAGCGTTACGGCTGGGTCGCCCCGGACGAGGAGGTCTCCGGCCTCGAGGACGAGTACAACCTCTGCCCGACCGAGCTGCCTCGCCTGCTCTACGTCAAGAGCCCGGCCGACAACCGCGAGCCGCGCCTCGCCACGCTGCTTGCGCGCATCCGCGACGACGACCGTGCCGCGTACAAGTACTTCGAGACGCCCAAGGAGCTCGCGCAGCTGATCGAGAACGACCTCGCCACGCTGCTCGCCGAGCGCTTCGACCAGAGCCGCGCCCTCATCACCGCCGATGTGGCGAGCGACGCCGACCGCGTCGTTGAGCCCGTGCGCCTGCCGGTCCCGCTGACCGGGCTCGTCGGGCGGGAGGCGGACATCACGGCGATCGGCGATCGGCTCGCGCGCGGCACCCGCCTCGTGACACTGGTCGGCCCCGGTGGCATCGGGAAGAGCCGGCTCGCGATCGCGGCTGCGCGCGCCGCCGCCCAGCACTTCGACGACGGCGCGGTGTTCGTCGACCTCTCGGCAGTGCACGACCCGCAGCGGGTGCCGAACCGCATCGCGCAGGCCCTGGGCGTGCGCGACACCGGAGACGCGCCCATCCTCGACAACCTCGCGACGGCGCTTCGGGACCGCAGCATCCTGCTGGTCCTCGACAATTTCGAGCAGGTGCTGGATGCGGCGCCCCTGCTGACCGGTCTGCTCGCGGCCGCACCCGGCGTCGCACTGCTGGTGACCAGCCGGACGCTGCTGCGGGTGAGTGCCGAGCAGAGCTACGACGTCGGACCGCTCGCCGAGGACTCCTCGGTCAACCTTTTCGTCGAGCGGGCGCACGCCGTGAAGCCCGACTTCGAGATCACCGCGGAGAACGCCGATGCGGTCGCCCGGGTGTGCACGGCGCTCGACGGCGTGCCGCTGGCGATCGAGCTGGCGGCCGCGCGCATCCGCGTGCTCTCCCCCGCCGAACTGCTGGACCGCCTCGACCGGCGACTCTCGGTGCTCGTCGGCGGGTCGCGCGACCTCCCGGAACGGCAACAGACCATCCGCCGCACGATCGAATGGAGCACGCAGCTGCTCGCGCCGGAGCAGCGCCGTCTGCTCGCCCGGCTGGGAGTGTTCGAGGGCGGCTTCACCCTGGAGGCGGCGGAGTTCGTCGGCGCGGACGGCGACGATGCCGACGTGCTGTCCGATCTCGCCGTGCTCGTCGACTCCAGCCTCGTCGCCCAGCACGACAGCGACGACCGGCCGCGCTTCACGATGCAGGCGATCGTCCGCGAGTACGCCAGGGAGCAGCTCCACGGCGACGGCGAGCTCGAGAGCGCCCGCGACGCCCACGCCCGCTACTTCATCGACCTCGGCGCACGGGCGCGGCTGCCCCTCAAAGGCGGAGGGCAGCGCGAGTGGATGCAGCGGCTCGGCGACGAGCGCGACAATCTCCGCGCCGCCGAGCGCTACCTGCTGGACGCCCGCGACTGGGACCGGGCAGCCGAGCTCGCCTTCAACCTCTTCCTGTACTTCTGGGTGATCGGCCTGCTCGGCGAGGTGCGCACGTGGATGGACGAACCGCTCGAGTCGGGTGAGGCCCTCCACGACCGCACGCGCGCGGTCGCGCTCTACTTCACGCGGACCATCCGGTTCTGGAAGGACCCGGACGGGCGCGTCGCCGCCGACCTCGCGGAGAGCGCCGACCTGTTCCGCCGCTGCGCCGACCGCTCCGGCGAGGCGATGGCGCAGATCTCCCTCGCCCTCGCGCTCCTCGCCGGCGAGAAGCCGGACACCGACCGCGCATCCGACGTGATGGAGCGGAGCCTGCGGCTGTTCCGCGAGACCGGCGACGTGTGGGGCGAGGCGATGGCGCTCGTCCTCCTCGGCCGGGTGGCGCTGCTGCGGCAGGAGCTGCACGCCGCCTTCGAGCGGTTCGACGAGTCCCTCGCCCTCACGCAGCGGGCCGGGGATGCCGTCGGTGGCCGGATCGCCTCCTACCACCTGGGCTGGGCGCACCTCCTGCTCGGTTCGCCCGAGGACGCCAGGAAGGACTTCTCGCTGAGCGTGACCCTGTCCACGTCGCTCGGACACATCGAGGGGATCGCGTACGGGCTGGAGGGCCTTGCGGCCGTGGCCGCCCTCGCCGGCGATGTCGAGCGGGCCGGACGCCTCGCCGGGGCGGCGCACGCACTGCGCGAGCGGTCGGGAACCCACAACGGTCCGACGTTCACCTTCCACCAGCGGTACCTGGACCGCCTCGCCTCCGTCGCGCCGGCCGGGCGGCTGGCCGCCGCGGTGTCCGAGGGTCGCGAGCTCAGCGTCGAACAGGCCGTCGCCGAAGCCCTCGCGGAGCCGAGCCTGAACTGAGCGCTCGTCAACGATGGGAGCCCCGGCACCAGAGGAGGTGCCGGGGCTCCGTCGAATCCCGGTGGGCGCACCCGAAACGCCGGCCAGGATGGTTCAGGGGGTCACGCGATGAGCGCCTGCTCCTCGGCCGGGGCCGGGGCGACCCAGGCGCCGTAGACGGCGACGCGCGCGGACTCCAGCGTCCCGTACACGCCCAGCTCGCGGCCGGTGCAGTCGGTGGCGACGAAACCGTCGTGGTTGCGGTCCACCATGCCCACGTACGCGGTCGGCGTCGAGGCGACCCAGAGGGCGGCCGCCGGCGAGTGCCACGAGACGTACTCGGTGGGCAGGTCGACGATTTCTGCGAGGGACTCGGCCATGGCTCTTTCCTTACTTCTCTTCCGTCGTGGGGCGATTCGAAGATCTAGTTAGATGATCGAACTACCCGCTCGGTGAAGCAAGAAAATCGGGGGGCCTTGTTTTCGTGAAACGCTTCCGCTATAAGTGCTGGGCCAGCGTCAACGACCCTGGTTCGGGCGGATCTCGGACTCCTCCATCACGATCATCCCGGAGGCCCTGCTGGCGGTCTGGATCATGGCCTCGATCCAGTCCTTGTTGAGGGTCGGGACCTTGGAGCCGGAGAAGAAGATGTGCAGGGGGACGCCGTTGTCGACCCAGACGGTGTGACGACCGCTGCCGAGCTCGGCCGGCACCGGCCAGGTGAGGAAGAAGTTCTCCCCGCGGCGGAGCTTGGTGCTGATCGCGATCTGCATGTGGAACAGCAGGCGGTCGTCGAGTTCGTAGCTTTCGCCGTCGTAGCGCAGTGTGCCCACGGATGCCTTTCCTCTGGTCGTTCGTGGCGCCTTGCGGCGCTGCTGCGAGCTTACCCGTCCGGAATACAGGTGTATCGTGACCGCGCGATAGTCTTCTACATCATCCCCACGGAAAGGATCACCGCATGATCGTTCACCGCCTCACGGTCGATGGAAAGGACTACTTCCTCCCCGATCCGGTGGACGACCTGCGCGGGAAGATCCTCGAGGCCGTACGAGCCGGCGGCGGCTACGTCACCATCCCCCCACTCCGCGGCGGCCCCGGCGTGGACGTGCTCTTCTCCCCCGGCATGCCGGTCACCTGGGCGCAGATCGAGGTCGACCCGCCCGCTCCCCGTCAGGAGGAGTCGCGCGTCGACATCGACTCGTTCGACGCACTCTGAGCACCGCTCACCGGACGACCTGGACGCGCTCGGCCTGACCACAGGCCGGGCGCGTTCTGTGTCAGGACTCGCGGGTGCGCATCCGGTACCACGACAGCAGCGACGAGGCCGGCTGCGGGCGTGCGATCCAGTACCCCTGGGCACGGTCGCAGCCCGCGGCGGCCAGCCGGTCGAGCTGCCCGCGGCTCTCGACGCCCTCGCCGACGACGCGGATGCCGCGGCGGTGCGCCTCGCCGATGATCTGGGCGACCTCGTGAACCCGGTCATCCGCCTGCACCAGGCTCTTGTCGAGCTTCAGCTCGCTGGCATGCAGGGATTCGACCCGCGCGAACGACGAATGCCCTGTCCCGAAGTCGTCCACCGAGATCGTGACGCCGGCCGCGGCGAGCGCCTCCAGCGGAGCAGCGACCCGCTCGGGATGCTCGATGCTGTAGCTCTCGGTCACCTCGACGATGAGCGTCTCCGGGTCGCACCGGCCGGTCGCGAAGGCGCCCTCGAACATGTCGTAGAGGGAGGGATCCTCCAGCTGGGTCGCCGAGACGTTGACCGCCACATCGATGGTGCAGCCCGGGATGTACTCCGACGTCACGTCGGAGATAATCCGAGCCGTCAGCAGCGGGAGCAGCCCGGTCTTCTGCGCGACGTCGACGAAGACGTCGGGAGCGACCTCACCGTGCTCCGGATGCGTCCAGCGGGCGAGCGCCTCCACACCGACGACCGTGCCGTCGGCGACGTCGATCTGCGGCTGGTAGGCGGCCGTGACCTGGCGCTGCGCCAGCGCGATCTCGAAATCGCGGGCGAAGTCCTCGAGGGTCCCGTCCACCAACGTCACCTTCGTGATGATTCCCACGCCAGGCTGGGTTGTCAACTTTTGAGGGACCCCTTGCGGAGAACGGGGGTGTGGCGCTAGCGGGCGCGTCGGCGGCGGTGCCGCTGACCTCCCGCGATGCTCAAGAACGTCGCTGCGGCCGCCCCCGCGACCCCGGCGACCACCAGATCCACCGCCTGGACGACAGGCGACACCGCCTCGCCCACGGGCGCGAGCAGCAGGACGATCGCCGCGACAGCGACCGCTGCGGCGAATGCTCCCGCCGATGACAGACCGTACATGGCCCTTCCCCCTCCGGATGGCCTTTCCCCCCGAACGATCCGAAGCATAGCCAGTCCACAGCTTACGGGGCAGACCCGACTCGGCCTGTTCACCGAATCGTCATCACCGCATCGGTGGCGCTCCCCCGGTACTCCGCCGAGAGGAGGCGGTAGGAGCGGGTGAGGAAGGCGCCGAGCGCCAGCGCGACCATGATGAGGCCGGAGACGAGGAACACCAGGGCGATCCCCCGCGCGCTGCCGTCGCCGAGGAGCCAGCCCCACGTCGCCGAGCCCGACTCGGACGCCATGTACGGGATGATCAGGAACTGCGCCACCGGCGCGATCAGGAACGCGGTGATCGGGGCCGCGGCCGACTCCAGCGCCTGCGCGAAACCGAACACGCGACCCTGCCGGGCGAACGGCACGATCTTCTGGATGACCGTCTGCTCCGACGCCTCCACGGCCGGGATGAGCGCCATGTACGCCCAGATGCCGGCCGCGTACAGCAGCCACCACTCACGGAGGGTGAAGGTCGCGCCGAGCAGTCCCATGATGGCGACCAGGATCAGCATGGTCCGGATGGGGTTCTTGCCGAGGCCGAACTTCGCCACGACCAGCCCGCCGATGATGAACCCGGTGGAGGCGACACCGAGGACGATGCCCCACACCTCCACGGCGAAGAGCTCGAGACCGTACGGATCCATCAGCGCGAGGTAGACGCCGCCGATCAGGTTGTTGAACGTCGAGAAGATGATGAGGGCGAACAGTCCGGGCGCCTGGCGGATCGCCGCGATGCTCCCGCGCAGGTCGACGGCCGACGCCGACGCGTCGCGCTCCGGGAGCTCCTCGGGGATGCGCAGCATGAGCAGGTGGAAGGCGGCCAGCCCGGTCAGGACGATCGCGATGACGAGGGTCCACCCCATCCCGAGCAGGCCGATCGAGAGGCCGCTGAAGACGCTGGTGACGATGAAGGCGAGACCCTGGACCGTGCCGACGAGACCGTTGGCGTTGGCGTGGCGCTCGACCGGGACGAGCAGGGTGACGGTGGTCGACAGGGCGATGTTGCGGAGGTTCTCGACGACGGCGCCGAACAGGATGATGCCCGCGAAGATCCAGAACATCGGGCCGCCCAGGTCGAGCAGCGTCTCCTCGGGGAAGATCAGGTAGAGCACACCGGCGATCGAGAAGGACGCGAGCGTCAGCAGCGAGGCGAGCATCATGACGGACTGCTTGCGATGCCGGTCGACGATCGTGCCGAAGACGATGGAGAACACCGCGACCAGGAGCATGTAGGCGCCGCCCACGATGCCGGTCGCGAGCACCGACCGGGTCTCGAGGTAGACCCAGAAGGTCAGGGCGAACCAGAGGTAGCTCGTCGTGACGTTGGCCACGGCCGTGTTGACGAGCACCTGCGCGAAGGTGCGCATGCCCCGCTCCGGTGACGCCGCCGTCATACGCGAACCCTACCCGCCCCTCCGCCCCACCGTCGAGTACGCACAAACTGCACGCGGAACGCCGCGGGGATGTGCAAAGTTCGCGGACTCGACGGTGGGGCGCGAGAGGCGCGCGAGGGTCAGGCCGCGGGCGGGAAGGGGACGGGGTAGGGCTCGGCGGCGTCGGCGGAACGCGAGACGGGCGCCCACGCGAGGTCGGAGGCCAAGAGGCGACGGTCCTGCGCGACGCTCATCTCGGTGGCGTTCACCCCGAGCGGGAGATTCTGCGGGATGTCGTCGCTCTTGGCGAGGCGGACGAGGATCTCGGCCGCGCGGTCCGGGTCGCCGGCCGGGCCCTCGTCGGACTGACGGACCCGGCGGTTCATCGCGCCGACGGTGCTCTCGTATCCCTCGGGGATCTCGCGCACCTCCATCGACGAGCCCGCCCAGTCGGTGCGGAAACCGCTCGGCTCGACGACGAGGACCTTCACCCCGAACGGAGCCGTCTCCGTCCGGAGCACGCGGCTGAAGCCGTCGATCGCGAACTTCGCGGCCTGGTAGGAGGCGATGCCGGGCGACCCGCCGACGCGCCCGCCGACCGACGAGAACTGGATGACGAGCCCGCCGCCCTGCGCACGCAGCAGCGGGATGGCCGCCTTGCTGATGTTGTACACGCCCCAGAAGTTGGTCTCGAACTGGGTGCGGAAGTCGGCGTCGTCCGTCGTCTCGATCGGCGACACGTTCGCATAGCCGGCGTTGTTGACGATCACGTCGAGCCGACCGAAGCGCTGGTGCGCCTCGCGGAGCGCCTCGGCGGCGCGGGCGGGGTCGGTGACGTCGAGCCGGAGCGGCAGGATGCGGTCGCCGAACTCGGCGACGAGGTCGTCGAGTTGCTCTGGGCGACGGGCGGTGGCGGCGACGCGGTCACCGGCGCGGAGCGCGGCGACGACGAGGGAGCGGCCGAAGCCGCGGGAGGAGCCTGTGATGAACCATGTCTGTTCCATGACGTTAATGAAACACCGTTTCTTTAAATAATGCAACTCGGTTGCGCTAAACTGGCGGCATGACCCAGCAGGAGACGCGAGAGAGCGGGCAGCGACGAGCCCGATCCCCCGAGGCGAAAGCCGCCCGCGAGCAGGCGATCCTCGACGCCGCCCGCGCCCTCGGCCGCGATCGTGGCATCCGCACGGTCACTCTGACCGACATCGCCGACGCAGTCGGGATGCACAAGTCGGCCATGCTGCGGTACTTCGAGACCCGGGAGGAGATCTTCCTCCGGCTCACCGCCGAGGCGTGGAGGGAGTGGACGCCCGTGCTGTGCGAGCGGGTCCGTCGCGCCTCCACCGCCGACGGCGTCGCCGCCGCCTTCGCCTCCACCCTCGCCGCGCGCGGAGCGTTCTGCGACCTGCTCGCGCAGGCGCCCCTGAACCTCGAGCGCAACGTCTCCGTCGAGGCCGTGCGCAGCTACAAGCTCACGAGCGGTGAGAGCCTCGCGGCGATCAGCGACGCGGTCCGGGATGCGCTCCCGGCCCTCTCGGACACCGCCGCACGCGATCTGGTCGCCGCCGCCACCTCCCTCGCCGGCACCTTCTGGCAGATCTCCACCCCGCCGCCGGAGATCGCCGAGCTCTACCGGACCGACCCGCGGCTCGGGCACGCGCTGATCGACTTGGAGCCACGGCTCCGCCGCATCCTCCGCGCATACCTGACCGGAGCGCTCGCCGACTGAGCGGGGCGTACGGTGTCGGCGTGACCGACGTTTCACAGGGCCCCTCCGGAGAGGACACCGCTCAGGGAACCCGTGCGGCGCGCGGTCCGGCCTTCGCGGTCTGCATCGCCGTGGGCGCACTGACCATCCTCGATCTCTCCGGCGTGAACGTCGCGCTGCCGTCCATCCAGCGCTCCCTGCACGCCGACTCGACGCAGCTGCAGCTGATCGTCGCGGGCTACGCGCTCGCCTTCGGTCTCACGCTCGTGCCCTCCGGGCGCCTCGGTGACACCCGATCACGCCGGGCGATGTTCGTCATCGGCCTCGTCGGCTTCAGCCTCGCGAGCGCCCTCTGCGCGCTCGCCCCGAACATCCTCTGGCTGACCATCGCGCGCTTCGTGCAGGGGGCCGCGGCCGGCGTCCAGATGCCCCAGGTGCTCGGGATGATCCAGCAGCTCTACCGCGGACCCGAGCGCGGGCGTGCGTTCGGGGTCTTCGGTGCGATGGTCGGCATCGCCACGGCGATCGGCCCGAGCCTCGCCGGCTCCCTGATCGCGCTCGGCGGCGCGGAGGAGGGCTGGCGGCTGCTCTTCTGGTTCAACGTGCCATGCGGAGCCGTCGCGCTCTTCTTCGCTCTGCGGTTCCTGCCGCGCAGGCAGGAGAGGCCCGCGGGAGGGACGCAGCTGGATCCGGTCGGGCTGATCCTGCTGGCCGGGGCCATCCTCGGCCTGATGCTGCCTTTCCTGCTCACCACGGGCTCCCCCACCGACGACCCGCTCCGCTGGCTGTGGCTCATCGCGTTCGCGGCCTTCGGGTCGGCATTCCTCCTCTGGGAGCGCCGCTACGCGAAGCGCGGGCTCTCGCCGATCGTCCACCTCGACCTGTTCCGGCTGGCGTCGTACCGCAACGGCATCCTCATCGCCGCGGTGTATTTCGCCGGTCTTCCGGCGAGTTTCCTCGTCACCACCCTGTTCCTCCAGGAGGGGCTGCACGCTCAGCCGCTGGCCGCCGGACTGGTCAGCGTCCCCTTCGCCCTCGGCGCGGCGGTATCGGCGTTCATCGGGGGCCGTCTCGTCCAGCGCTTCGGACGCGCCCTCGTCGTCGTGGGGCTCGTCATCGTGATCGTGGGCATCGGCGCCCTGCTCGCCTCGGCGACCCTGGCACCGCCGGCCGCGGCGGAATGGCTGATGGCCGCATCCACCCTGGTCGGCGGCATCGGCGGCGGGTTCGTCATCTCCCCCAACCAGACGCTGACGCTCTCGGAGGTGCCGCCGGAGGAGGGCAGCGCGGCCGGGTCGATCGCGCAGCTGGGCCAGCGGGTCGGAACGGCCGTCGGCGTCGCACTGGTCACGGCGGTGTTCTTCGCGACCGTCCCGGGCGGCGGCGACCATCCGATCGATCAGTACCACCAGGCGGTCCGGGACGGCTACCTCGTCACCCTCGCGCTGCTCGCGGTCGCCCTCGTCGTCGGGTTGGTCGACCTCCGTGCCCGCAAGAAGGCAGGGAAGACCGGCGTCTGACCCGGCAGCCGTTCCCCGCAGAGCGCGCGTCACTCCGCCGATCGGCGCGACCGACGCCGTAGCCTATGCAAGTATTTACGCCCGTTCGGGGATGGGGTGGTTCCGATGGTCTCGCAGCTCGGGCGCGTGCGCGCGCTCACCGTGGCGGCGGCCGTGCTCGCGCTGGCGCTGGCCGGTTGCGCGCCGGAGTCCGGCGCCGACGCCGGGACCCAGACGCCGTTCCCGACGTCGACGCTCACCGCCAGCCCGACGCCGACGCCGACGGCCCCCGCGACGCAGACTCCCGCGCCGACGACCGGCCCGGATGCCACAGACGCGCCGGACGCCCCCGCACCGACCGGGGCGCCCGTCGACACCGCCGGGGCGAAGGCGCTGGCCGTGCAGGCGTGCCAGCAGGTCGCCGACGGCTTCGCCGCGACGCGAGTCGCCGCCGCGACGCCCCTCGCCGCCGCTGCCGCCGAGAAGGACGGCGTCTGGAAGCCGCTGGCCGCGAATCTCGCCTTCATCAATGCCAACCCCATCAATCCGGAGACCGGCGCGGGCCCGCAGAAGACGGTGGACGACTCCTCCGCCGTCGCACGCGACTGCTTCACGCTCGCCGGCGTCACCGTGAGTCAGGACTGACATGCGCCGCCTCCGCCGAACGTCCCTCCGCGTCGCCTTCGCGCTGATCGCGGTGCTCGTGGTCGCCGGGTTCTCCGCCGCAGCGCCCGCGCCCTCCGCCCGAGCCGCCCTGGCACAGCCGGCGGAGAGCACCTGTGTCGAGACGTGCGTGGATGTGCCCGCGACGGCGCAGGCCGCCGCACAGAAGCTGCTCGAGGACTACAACCAGGGCACGCTCATCATCGAATGGGCCGAGCGCGCCATCATCCCGAACGAGTTGCAGCCGATCGCCAACGGCACCATCGGGCAGACGCCGCAGTGCAACATCGACAAGCGGACGCTGCAGACGCTGGTGATCATCATCCGCAACTACGGCTCGGTGCAGGTGAGCGACCTCAACCGGCACTGCGCCAACGACGGCGTCGCCACCTGCGCGAGCAACCCGACCTCCCGCCACTGCACGCCGCCGGGCGCCCCCAACGCGATGGACCTCACCTACATCGGCTCCGCCAGGACGCGCGGCAACGACGGTCCGACGAACATCCTGCTCCCGTTCCTCGACTCCTTCCTGCCGGCCGGATCGCGCGCCGGGCAGGCCTCGGGGGCCGACGGCTGCGGGGCGTACTGGATGCCGCCGCTGCGCAACATCTCGCGCTTCGCCGACTACTGCACGCACATCCACATCGACTTCGGATCATCGACCGGTGAGCTCCGCGGCCTGACCCGGTCGGGCGGCTGACCCGCTCGGGCGGCTGACCCGCTGCGCCTACTTCACCGGGTCGACGGGGTTGGTGCGCCCGACGATCAGCGGATCGACCGGTGTGAACGGGAACTGCGGCAGTTGCGCCTCCGGCACGCCGAACGCCGACGACAGCACCTCCCGCGAGAAGGCGGATGCCGTGGCGCGGTATCCGATGTCACCCGGCGTCGGCTGGTCGAAGAAGATCAGGAAGTGGATGCCCTCGTCGCCCAACGCCTCGATGTGGTGCGGGTACGCGCGCGGGATGAAGTAGGCGTTCCCGGGCTCCAGCTCGTACGTGTCGAGCGAGCCGTCCGGGTCGAGCACCGTCATCCGCGCGTGCCCGCTCTGTACGTACCCGAGCTCGGCCGTGACGGGATGCCAGTGCGGCTCGCGCATCCCGGTGTTCGCGATCTCGAGCGAGTACATGGAGAGGTCGTCGAGCGCCGCCCAGAACTGCTTACGGGCGAGCCGCGCGCTGCCGTACGCGTACGAGAGCGGTGGATTCTGCCCCGCGGCATCGAACAGGTGGGCGTTCGGCAGGCCGGCGGTGTCCGGGATGCGGGCCGGGCCCTCCCGACGCACGATCTGCTGCGCGTCGTGCCGGTCGAAGGCGGCGAACGCCGACGACGGGAGGTCGTAGGTGTTGCCGAGCACCGCATCCGTCATCGCATTGAAGCTGTTCTGCAGCGAGAAGTGCGCCGGACGCGAGGTGCGGAGGGAGGCGATGATCTCCACGGTCTCCTCCCCCACGTTCTCGATGTGGTAGATCGCGCCGGACGCGACGTGGTACATCTGCCCCGCCGTCACGACGAATGACGCGAACTCGTCCGCGTTCGCCAGCATCGACACCAGCACCGTCCCGCGCACCACGTAGGCGATCTGGTTCGCGTTCACGTTCCACTGCGGCTCGCGGACGCCGCCCGGTTCGAGGACGATGCGCTTGAGCGACATGCGCTTCAGGATCGGGAAGTCGTCGGCGGTGAGCTGCGAGATGCTGCCGAAGTCGTTCTCGTAGGTGTCTGTGGCATCGGTGAGCGAAGCGACGTGCGGCGAGGTCGTGGGCATGCGGGTCTCCCTGTCGATGGTGTTGTGTCACCGTCACGCTAGGGGCGACCGGGCCGTCAGGACAACGCTTGTGTTGGCACGCCTACTGCGGGTAAGGCGTCTCGCCGCGTTCGAGCATCCCGATCAGCTTCGCCAGCCGGTTGCCGCGGGTGGTGGCGTTCGGTGCGGTGGTCACCCGCCAGAGCACGGCGTAGCGGTTCTGGGCGTTGAGCCGCTCGAACGTGGCCGTTGCCGCCGGTGAGGCCTCGAGCGCGGCCACCAGATCCTCGTGCATCTCGATCCGCCCGGCGCCCGCGTACGCGCGTTCCCAACGACCGTCCGCCTTGGCCCGATCGATCTCCGCCTGCCCGGCCGGCCGCATCCGCCCCTCGGCGATCAGCGTCTCGACGATGCCGATGTTGCGCTCCGACCACAGCGAGGTCTTGCGTCGCGGGGTGTACCGCTGCACGAAGGTCGTGTCGTCGCGGGACCGGCGCTGTCCGTCGATCCAGCCGCTGCAGAGTGCCTCGATCAGGGCCTCCTGATAGCCGAGGGATGTCGGGTCGGTGACGCCCTTCTTGGCGAGCACCAACCACACACCGTCGGAGGTCTGCTCGTTCTCGTCGAGCCAGGCGCGCCACGCCGCCTGGTCGGCGACCACCAGGGGTTCGGGAGCTGTTCGCTGCGGGTCGTCGGCCATGCCCCGATCGTAGGGGCGACCGCCGACGCCGGGCGGCGGCGTGGCCGCTATGCCGGCCCGGCCAGTCGCGATCAGGGACGGGCAGGCGCGCTCAGGGCTGGGCGGTCGCGGCCGTGTCGGTGTCCTCGGTCGCCTGCAGCGCGCGGATCAGCGACTGGGCATCGTACGGACCGACGTGACGGCGGCCGTTGATGAAGAAGGTGGGGACGGCCGTGATGTCCATCGCCTCCGCATCCAGCATGTCGTCGCGGACGCGCGCGGCCACCTCGGGCGAGCTCAGGTCGGCCTCGAAGCGATCGAGGTCGAGGTCGAGCTCCTGGGCACGACGCAGGATGTCGGACGGCAGCTGGTGCTCCTGGTCGGCGAAGAGGGCACGCTCGAACTCGAAGAACTTGCCCTGGCGCGACGCGGCCTCCGACGCCTCCGCCGCGGCGAGCGCGTTGGGGTGGTATCGCGTCAGCGGCGCGTGCCGCCACACGTAGCGCAGCCGGTCACCGAGCTCGCGCTGCACCTCGAACACCGAACCCGTCGCCTTCAGGCAGAAGCCGCACTGGAAGTCGCCGTACTCGACGATCTCGTACGGCGCGTCCAGCGCACCGAAGATGTGGTCGCGTGCCGGGTCCACCGGGCGCACCAGCGTTAGGCCCGCCTCCTCCTTCGGCCGGCGCGCGTCGGAGATCCGGAAGACGATGGTCGCGACGACGAACGCCACGATCGTCGCCGCGAGCACGCCGACGCGGGCGGCGTTCTGCGCCGCCTCATCCGGGACGCCCAGGTCGACGATGAACAGCGAGATCGTGAAGCCGATGCCGCACAGCGCCGCTCCGCCGGCCAGGCGGTCGAGGGTGAGCCCCGGCCCGAAGTCGCCGATCTTGAGCAGGCGCAGCACCGCGGCCGAGCCGAACACGCCGACGAATTTGCCGACGACGAGGCCGGCGAGCACACCCCACGCGATCGGCGAGACGAGCGCGCCGGCGAGGATGTCGCCGTCCAGCCGCACGCCCGCGTTGGCGAGGGCGAACAGCGGCAGCACGACATACGCCACGTACGGACCCCACGCCGACTGCAGCCGCTCGTTGATGGAGATGGACTCGCGCAGGCTGTTCGCCGCCGCCCGCGCGTACTCCGTGTTCGGTGACTGCCGGAAGGTGCGGGCGAGATCGAGGGCGTGCTCCACATCCCGCCGGTTGGGCCGGTAGACGGGCACGAGCAGGGCGATCGCGACACCGGCCAGCGTCGGGTGCACGCCCGAGGCGAGGAACGCGAGCCAGACGATGATGGCGAGGGTCGCGTAGACCGGGCCGCGGCCGCCGCGCAGGTAGCGGGTGAAGTAGACGCCGACCAGGCCGACCGCGGCGATGATCAGCGGATACGGGTTGAAGTTCTCCGTGTACACGAGCGCGATGATGCTCAAGGCGCCGATGTCATCCACCACGGCGAGCGCCAGGAGGAACACCCGGAGACGGCCAGACGCGCGCGGGCCGATGAGGGCCAGGGCACCGACCAGGAACGCGGTGTCGGTGGAGATGACGACTCCCCACGCGTGCTCCATGCCCGTCCCGAGGGTGAACAGCACGAAGATGACCGCGGGGACGGCGAGCCCGAAGACGGCGGCGACCACCGGGACGACGGCGCGCGCCCAGCTGGTCAGCTCCCCGATCGCGAACTCGCGCCGCACCTCCAGGCCGACGGTGAAGAAGAAGATCGCCATCAGGGCGTCGTTGACGAGCGCGTGGAGGGTGAAGTCGAGCTGCAGGTCGCCGACCCCGACGATCAGGTGCGTGTCCCAGAACTGCTCGTACCCCGTGAACGAGATGTTCGCCCACACGATCGCGACGAGCGTCGCCGCGACGAGCAGCAGCGCGCCGATCCGGCTCCGGCCCATCGAGCGGAAGCGCTCGGCGATGCTCGGCCGGCGGTCGCGCGACTGCCCGGCCGACTCCGGGTCGGGAGAACGCTGGATGAGCGTGAGCGGGGTGGTCACGGAAAAACTCTAGCGACTCCCGCGCCCGCGGTCACTCGGCGGCGAGGACGGCCGCGAGCTCGCCGAGGGTGAAGTCCCAGCCCTGCCGGTACGACTCGGCGGGCGACGCATCCGTCCAGGGCCCGGTGTGGCGAACGACGAGCCGTGTGCCGGAGCCTTCGTCGGTCAGCCGCAACTCCACGGCTTCGTCGGCGGTGGGCCCGTCGTCGTCGCTCCACCTCCATTCGAACGCGAGGCGCTCCAACGGCTCGACCGCGAGATAGTGCCCCTCCACGACGATGCCCGCGCCTGGTGCGACGATCCGGTAGGCGCCTCCCACCCGCACGTCCGCGACGATCGACACGTCGTGCCAGTGCCGCCACCACCACGTGCGCAGTCCGTCGGCCGAGGCGATGGCGCTCCAGACCCGGGACCGGTCCGCGTCGATCGTGCGCGTCAGTTCGAGGGGATGCGAGGCGAGCGTCCGCCAGACATCTCGCCCGGCCGCGCGCCCGGCAGAACCGCTTGCGTCATCCTCTCGGCCCGAAAGCACCCCGTCGAGCACGGAGAGCGCGTCATCCCATCCGCCGCCCGCCGTCACGATCTCCTCTCGCCCTGCGAGCCCATGGTGCAGGGTCAGTTCGGCGCGTCCGTCGGCGGTGTCCCTCCACTCGGCGGTCACGATGCTCGGCGGCTCCCCGTCGACGATCCAGGACACCCGCAGGGCGTCCGTGCCGCACTGCAGCACCCGGCCTTGCGCTCGGGTGTCTTCGTCGAGCTGCACGGTGAACTCCGACCCGACACCCGACGGTTCGCCCGCGACGACGCCGAACCAGCGGGACAGTCGTTCCGGCGACGTGCATGCGTCCCTCAACTCCGCGGCGGTCGAGCGGTACTCGTGGCGGAGGATCAGCTCGGGATGGTCGTCGGTGCCGACGAGAGCGCGGATCGTGCGCGCATCCATCATCGTCCCCCGTCGGGCCGTGCGCTCCCGTGTCCGCCGCTGCTCCCGCGGGCGAGCTCGGTCTCCAGGGCGTCGAGCCGTTGAGACCACAGCCGCCCGTACCGGTCCACCCAGGCCGCGATATCGTCCAGCGCGCCGGGGACGATGCGATAGATGCGCTGCGATCCCTGGCGCTCGGCCGAGACGATCTCCGCCTCCCGGAGCACGCGCAGCTGGTTCGAGACGGCCGGCTGGCCGATCCCGAACTCCGCCATGACGACGGCGCCGATCCGACCGGCGGGCGCTTCCACCTCGGAGAGGAGTTCCACCATCCGGCGACGGACCGGGTCGGCCAGCACCGCAAACGAGTTCATGGGTGCATGATATCACCGCTCACTGATATGACGTAGGCATGCCTTGCCCCTTCCGCGGACACGTGGCAGCGTGCACGGTGAACGGGACGGAACGGAGCGCGCATGGCGAAGCAGAAGAAGCTCGAGAAGGCGGCGAAGAAGGCGTTCGAGCGGGCGGAGGCGGCCGTCGCCGACGCCAGGAGAGCGGCCGAGAAGCTCGACAAGAAGAAGGCGAAGAAGCGTGTTCGCACCCTGGAGCAGGAGCTGGCGACGCTCGCCGGCAGCAGCACGGCCGAGCACGCCGACAGCGCTGCGGACACGGCCGACCTCGACCTCACCCCGCCGCTCCCCTCCGTCCGCGACGAGACCGTGGAGGCGACGGTCGAGTTCGCCGGGTCGGTCACCACATCCGTCACGCACGACCCGGAACTCGACCAGCTGACCGTGCAGGCCCTGCGCGATGCGGCACGCGCCCGCGGCCTCCTGAACGTCTCCCGGCTGACCAAAGGGCAGCTGATCGAGCGCCTCAGCGAATGACCGGGTGAATCCCACCGCGCCGTTCGGCAGACGCGGACCGTTTCGGGGGTTACGTTTGCAGTCACGGAAGGAGACCAGGTGGACGACGAGGCACTCGAGGTGACGGAGCAGGACGCGGTGACGGCACCCGACGAGGCAGCTGCGGAAGAGCAGGCGGCGCCGGAGGAGATCACCTACGACGAACAGCTCTACCCCGCCCGGCCCCGCCGGCTGCGCCCGCGCGCCAACCTGCGCGGCGGCAGCATCCGCCGCACGTTCTCCGACCCCCGGGCGGCCAACGGCCAGAACCCGGCCTACGTCGAGTGGCTGGTGCGCCAATCCATGCTGAAGGATGCGGACGTGCTCAGCCGGCAGCTGTCCGGCTCACCCAGCATGTGGCGCAACCCCTACGCCCGGCCGGACGCCCGCCGCGCCGTCTCCACCTCGGACGTCTGGTTCACCGCGTACCCGATCTCGCTGATCACGCGACCGGGCGAGTCGTTCCTCACGGCGCTCGCCGACCCGGAGCTGTGGCGGGCGTTCCAGCGGATCGGGATCAACGGCATCCACACCGGTCCGGTCAAGCGGGCCGGCGGCATCCGCGGCTGGCAGGAGACCCCGAGCGTCGACGGCCACTTCGACCGCATCGGCACCCAGATCGACCCCGCGTTCGGCGACGAGGAGACGTTCCGGCGGCTGACCGACGTCGCCGAGGAGCACGGCGGCAGCGTCATCGACGACATCGTGCCGGGCCACACCGGCAAGGGCGCCGACTTCCGCCTCGCCGAGATGGCCTACAAGGACTACCCCGGGATCTACCACATGGTCGAGATCCCTCCGGACGAGTGGCACCTGCTGCCGGAGGTGCCCGAGGGCCGCGACTCCGTCAACCTCGACGAGTCGACGGAGGCGGCGCTCGCCGAGCGCGGCTACATCATCGGCGAGCTGCAGCGCGTCATCTTCTACGCCCCCGGCGTGAAGGAGACGAACTGGAGCGCCACCGCTCCCGTCATCGGCGTCGACGGCATCACCCGACGCTGGGTGTACCTCCACTACTTCAAGGAGGGCCAGCCGTCGGTGAACTGGCTCGACCCGACGTTCTCGGGCATGCGCCTGGTCATCGGCGACGCCCTGCACTCGCTCGGCGACCTGGGCACGAGCGCCCTGCGACTGGATGCGAACGGCTTCCTCGGGGTCGAGAAGAGTGCGGAGGGGATGCCGGCCTGGTCGGAGGGGCACCCGCTGTCGCACGCCGCGAACCACATCATCGCTGGGATGGTGCGCAAGGTCGGCGGCTTCACCTTCCAGGAGCTCAACCTCACCGTGGAGGACATCCGCGACACCGGCGCTGTCGGCGCGGACCTCTCCTACGACTTCATCAACCGCCCGGCGTACCACCACGCCCTCGCAACCGGCGACACCGAGTTCCTGCGGCTCACGCTGCGCACCTCACTGGAGCTGGGCGTCGAGCCGGTGAGCCTGGTGCACGGGATGCAAAACCACGACGAGCTGACCTACGAGCTCGTCCACTGGGCGACGCTGCACCAGAACGACCTCTACACGTTCCGCGGCGAGGAGATCAGCGGCGGCGAGCTGGCCCAGCGCATCCGCGCCGACCTCGTCGAGGCGATCACCGAGCCGACGGCAGACTACAACCTGGTGTTCACGACCAACGGGATCGCCTGCACGTCGGCCTCCCTCATCGCCGCCACCCAGGGGCACGCGACCCTCGACTCGATCACCGAGGACGACATCCCGGCGATCCGGGACGCGCACCTGCTGCTCGCCGCGTTCAACGCGTGGCAGCCGGGCGTCTTCGCGCTGTCGGGATGGGACCTGCTGGGCGCACTGACCGTGCCCCGCGGCGAGGTGGCCGACCTGATCGCGGAGGGCGACACGCGCTGGGTCGAGCGGGGAGCGCACGACCTGCTGGGGTCCGCCCCCGACGCCGAGCGCTCCGCGTACGGGATGCCGCGGGCGCGCTCGCTGTACGGGCCGCTCCCCCAGCAGCTGCGCAACCGCGACTCGTTCGCGAACCGGCTTCGGGAGCTGCTGCGCATCCGCGACCGCTGGGGCATCGCGAGCGCGCGCCAGGTCGACGTGCCGGATGTCGCGCACCCGGGCATGCTCGTCATGGTGCACGAACTCGAGACGCTCGACGAGCAGGAGCTGCCCATCGTTCAGCTGACCGTGCTGAACATGACCGACTCGGCGGTCGACGGCACCGTCCGCTCGGAGGCACTGCCGCATCGGGCGACGGTGACGGATGCCGCCGACGGCAGCGAGGTCGGCACGGTGGATGACCTGGCCAGTTTCCCGGTGAGCGTCCCCGCCTACGGCGCGCGCTTCCTCATCCTGAGCCGCACCCCCCTCGACCAGTAGCGCCCACCCCTCGCCCCATCCCCCACCGTCGAGTCCGCAAACTTTGCACGCTCTGACGGCGCGTCTCGTGCAAAGTTTGCGGACTCGACGGTGGAGGGGACGGGATGGGACGGGATGCGCGGGCGGCTAGAGGCGGACGGCCGCTTGGGCCGCGGCCTCGATGTCGGCGTCGCTCGCCGCGCTGAGATCGAGCTCGGTGAGCGCGGTCACGCGAGCCGCGACATCCGCGTGGGCCGCCCGCAGCCGCTCCACGAACTCGGCCGCGACATCCGCCTTGCCCGACCCGTGCCCGATCACGACGAACGAGCGCTCCGGGGCGGTCGACCGGAGCGCCTCGGCGACGGCGTCGAAGAAGTGCTTGAGGTCGCGCTCGTCGTCGTGACCGGTGTGCCGCTCCACCGTTCGCAGGTGGTGGGCGCGACGGTCCTCGTCGGCGACGGTGTGCTCCGAGTCGCTGACGGTGCGCGCATCCAGGTCGAAGTCGAAGATGCGGGCGTGCTCGGCGTCGATCGCGACCGCGAGCAGGTCGCCGTGGCCCTTCGGCTCCGGGGTCGCCGCCAGCAGGTGACGTGCGCGCTCGATGTCCTCGATGGAGACGCGGCCGTCGTGCTGACGCCGGAAGACCTCGCGGTGCCCGTTGAGCTTCACGGCCAGACGATCGCCGGTCTCCTGCTCCACCTGGTCGGCGCGGTCCTGCCAGAAGCTGATGAACTCGGTCCACTCCAGGTCGCGCGGCGCCGGGGAGCCGGTGATGCGGGCGTAGGTCTTGTCGGCGTGCGTCGTCATGCGTCCTCCTGAGCTCGGTGTGTCGGTTGGGTGCAGGCTAGCAGCCGTCGAGTCCGCGAACTTTGCACGCGACGCGCCGTCGGAGTGTGCAAAAAGTGCGGACTCGACGGTGGGCGGATCCGCGAGGGAGGCGGTCAGGCGAGGAGGGCGCGGACGCGCGGGACGACCTCGGTGCCGTACAGGCGGATCGCCGCGAGGAGCGACTCGTTCGTCATCCCAGGGATGCCGTACTTGAGGTCGAAACGGTTGGCGCCGACCACGCGCAGGTTGGCGGCGATCTTCGCGGCGACCGTCTCCGGCGAGCCCACGTAGAGGCTGCCGTCGGGGCCCAGCTCGCGCTGGAACGACGCCTCGGTCGGGATCGCGAAGCCACGCGTCGCGCTGACCTTCGTGATCATGTCGCGGTAGTGCGGCCAGAACTCCTCGCGCGCCTGCTCGTCGGTGGCCGCCACGTGGCCGGGCGAATGCAGGCCGATCTGCTGCGGCTCGCGGCCGAACTGCTCCAGCGCCTTGTGGAAGAGCTCGCTGTACGGCGCGAAGCGGGAGGCCGGTCCGCCGATCACGGCCAGCATGAGCGAGAAGCCGTAGTGGGCGGTGCGGATGACGGACTCCGGGCTGCCGCCGACGCCGATCCACGTCGGCAGCGGTGTCTCGAGGTGCGGCACCACATCCTGCTCGCGGAGTCCGCTGCGGGTGCTCCCCTCCCAGGTGACCGGTCCGCCCTCACGCAGGTGCGCGAACAGGTTCGTCTTCTCCTCGAACAGCTGCTCGTAGTCGGACAGATCGAAGCCGAACAGCGGGAACGAGTCGATGCTCGAACCGCGGCCGAGGATGATCTCGGCGCGGCCGTCCGACACCGCGTTGAGGGTGGAGTAGCGCTGGAACACCCGGACGGGGTCGTCCGAGCTCAGCACGGTGACCGCCGACCCGACGTGGATGCGCTCGGTGCGTGCGGCGATCGCGCTCAGCACGATGTCGGCCGCCGAGAGGGGCATGTCGTCGACGTGGTGCTCGCCGATGCCGAAGAAGTCGATCCCCGCCTGCTCGGCGGCGACGCCGTGGTCGACGAGGTCGCGGATGGTCCGGGCGTGCGAGATGGGCCGGCCGTCGGCGTCGCTCGTGACGTCGCCGAAGGTGTTCAGGCCGAAGGTGAGCGGAAAGCTCTGGGGTGCGGTGTTCATTTGTGTGCTTTCGGGTGTGGATGCGAGGGAAAAGATGCGGTCGCCGCCGGGTCAGGCGGCGGCCTCGGCGGAGGCGAGCTCCGGCGCGCTCTCGCCCGCGACGGCGGCCCGGAAGCCGCCCGCGTCGAGGCGCGCACCGAAGACCGGGCCGCCCGGCTCGAACGCGACGCCGTCGCGAAGACTCTCGACGAGCACGGTGTCGTAGCCGACGTCCTGGATGAGGGAGGCGACGAGTGCCGCGGCCTCCGGGTCGTCCGAGGCCACGCCGAGAGCGCGGCGGTCCGGGTCTCCGGCGAGGCGGCGGTCCTCCTCCATCTCGTGGTAGCCGATGTGGTTGAACGTCTTCACGACGGTGGAGTTCGGGAGCTCTCGCTGGACGATCTCGCTGCTGGTGAGGGCCGTGTCCTCGAACAGGGGCTGCACGCCGTCGGTCGGCGCCCAGTAGTTCATGGAGTCGATGACCAGTTTGCCGTCGAGCATCCCGCGGTCGAGTCCGGAGAACCGGTGCAGCGGGATGGCGAGGATCACGACATCCGCCGCGGACACGGCCTCCGCGGCCCACGCCGGACGGGCGCCCGGCATGACGACCGAGGCGACGAGCTGGATGCGCTGCGGGTCGCCCGAGGCCGCCACCTCCACCTCGTAGCCGGCGTCGAGCAGGATGCGCGCGAGCGCCGAGCCGACATGTCCGACGCCGAGGATCGCGACGCGGGGTCGCACGGAAGCGGTGGTGGTCATCGGCGGTGTCCTTCTGTCGTGTCGGTGTTGGTGCTGGTGTCAGTGTTGATGTCAGGGTCGGCCGCGGCGCGGTCGAGGTGATTCTGGATGCTCTCGAGCGCCCCCGCGAGCGCGTCGAGCTGGTCGGGGCGGAGCGCGTCGGCGAAGAGCCGCTTCACGGCCCGCAGGTGCGGGCCGGACGCGCGGCGGATCGCCTCGTAGCCGTCCTCGGTGAGGACGACGAGCGCCCCGCGGTTGTCGCCGGGACACTCGGTGCGGCGGATGAGGCCGCGCTTCTCCATGCGCCCCAGGTGGTGCGACACCCGGCTGCGCTCCCAATCGATCGCGTCGGCCAGCTCGGACGACCGCAGCGTGCGGTCGGCCGCCTCCGTGAGCGCGAGCAGCACCGCGTAGTCGCCGGTCGAGAGCTCCACGCGCTGCAGCTCGGACGACAACAGCCGGCGCAGCTCGCCGGTCGTGTCGAGCAGGGAGCGCCACACGGCGAGTTCACGGTCGGTGAGTCGCTCAGGGGCTGCAGTGGGGGTCATGCGGTCCTCGTTCTCGATCACGCCAGCCGGATAGCTGACGTGTCAATCAACCGCTGGCCGAGTGGATTTGTTCCCGCCATGGCGCGCGCCTTGTAGCGTTGCATCATGAGCGATCTGCCCGACGCCCTCCCCGCCGATTACGACCCCGCCCACGTCTTCCGCGTGGTCGCGATGCCGGTCTCCCAGGGCTGGGGTGTGTGGCTGCGCGCGGCGGACGACAGCATCATCCACAGCTTCGGCCTCGGCTTCCCGGCCGGCACCCCGTTCCAGCCGGACGTGCTCGATGTGCTCGGCCCGCTGCTCAACGTGCAGTATCGGCTGGCGTTCCACGGCCCCGAGTCGTGGGACGAGCTCGGCGACCACTGGTCCGCCGTCGTCTACGAGTACACCCCGCGCTGACGCCCCCGAGATTCGTGCCGAATGTGCGGAATGCGGCGCGCAAAGCGCACATTCTGCACGAATCTGCGCGGGCCCTTACGGCGATTCGCCCGGTCTCTGCGGCGCGAGAGTTGCGCCAAATCGCGGTTCTGCGCGTCACGTCTCCGCGAGATTTGCGCCAAATCGCGGTTCTGAGCGCCGCATTCCCGCGATTTGGCGCAAATCCTTGGGGCTGATCCGTCGTCTCCGAGTGCGCACCTCTCGCTGATTTCCGCGAGACTCGTGCCGAATGTGCGGAATGCGGCGCTCAAAGCGCACATTCGGCACGAATGTGGGCGCCCTTACAGCGTTCGTCCCGACTCCGCGGCGCGAGATTTGCGCCCAATCGCGGGTGTGGGCGTCACGTCGCTGTGAGATTTGCGTCGAATCGCGGGTTTGGGCGTCACGTCACGGCGAGATTTGCGCCAAATCGCGGGTTTGGGCGCCGCATTCCCGCGATTTGGCGCAAATCTCACGCGGAGGCGGCGTGCGTTGCCGCGATTTGGCGCAAATCTCGCGAGGGGATCAGGTGTCGGCGTCCTCGCGCGCGGCATCGGGGCGGAGGGGCTGCAAGCGGGTGAGTTGGGTGACGTGGTGAGGGCCGAGCTCGGCGAGGGAGGTGACTTGGAGGAGTTTCATGGTGCGGGTGAGTTGGTCGGTGAGGATCTGGATGGTGCGGTCGACACCCGCCCGGCCGCCGGCCATCAGCCCGTAGAGGTAGGCGCGTCCGATGAGGGTGAACTTGGCGCCGAGGGCGTAGGCGGCGATGATGTCGGCGCCGTTCATGATGCCGGTGTCGATCGCGACCTCCGTGTGCCGGCCGACCTCGCGCACCACGGACGGGAGCAGGTGGAACGGGATCGGGGCCCGGTCCAGTTGCCGGCCGCCGTGGTTGGAGAGCACGATCCCGTCCACCCCATGGTCGACAAGAGTGCGAGCGTCCTCCAGGGTTTGCACGCCTTTGATCACGAGTTTCCCGGGCCACATGTCCCGGATGATCTTCAGGTCGTCGTAGTTGATCGACGGGTCCATCGCCGCGTTCAGCAAGTCCCCGACGGTGCCGCCGGTGGAGGATAGGGACGCGAACTCGAGTTTCGGGGTGGTGAGGAAGTCGTACCACCACCACGGCCGGGGGATCGCGTTCAGAATCGTCCCCAGGGTCAGCTGCGGTGGAATCGAGAACCCGTTCCGTTTATCGCGCAACCGGGCCCCGGCGATCGGGGTGTCCACGGTGAAGAACAACGTGTCGAACCCGGCAGCCGCCGCCCGCTCCACCAGGCCGTAGGAGATCTCGCGTTGCCGCATCACATACAACTGGAACCAGTTCCGGCCGTGCGGGTTCGCCGCCTTCACCCCCTCGATGGAGGTGGTGCCCAACGTGGACAGGGTGAACGGGATCCCCGCCGCCCCGGCAGCACCGGCCCCCGCGGTCTCCCCCTCGGTCTGCATCAGCCGGGTGAACCCGGTCGGGGCGATCCCGAACGGCAACGCCGACGGCCCACCCCAAATTCGGCACGACGTATCCACCTGCGACACGTCCCGCAAGATCGAGGGATGGAACTCCACATCCTGAAACGCCTGCCGCGCCCGCGCTAACGACAGCTCCCCCTCCGCCGCACCCTCCGTGTAATCGAACGCGGCACGCGGCGTCCGCCGACGCGCGATCCTGGCCAGATCCTCGATCGTCAACGCCGACTCCAGCCGCCGTTTCTTCCCATTCAGCTCCGGCCTCCGGAACTGCATCAACTCCAACAACTCCGCCGGACGAGGCAACTGGCGATCAACCATGGGCAAGGATCCTAACGGGGTCGTAGCGCGTGATCTGAGTGGTGCGGGCGACCAGGGCGCGCAGCGTTTCGAGGTCGCCGGTGAGGAGGCCGGCAGCGCGAGCCTGCACGAGCACGTTGCCGATCGCGGTCGCCTCCACGGGGCCCGCGAGCACCGGCAGCCCACTGCGGTCGGCGGTCGCCTGGCAGAGCAGGGCGTTGCGGGCTCCCCCGCCGACGATGTGGATGGTGTCCACACCCACGCCCGTCAGTGCGGCCGCGCGGTGCACCGCGTCGGCGAACGCCGCAGCGAGGCTCTCGACGATCACGCGCACCATCCCGGCCGGCGAGGCCGGTGCGGTCGACCCGTGCCCGGCGAACCACTCGGCGATGCGCGACGGAAGGTCGCCCGGGGCCATGAAGCGCGGGTCGTCGGGGTCGAAGAGGTCCAACGGCCGGGGCAGCTCGGCCGCCTCGGCGAGCAGCGACTCCAGGGTCACCCGCAGCCCGCGGCGCTGCCACTCACGCACGGACTCGCTCAGCAGCCAGAGGCCCATGACGTTGTGGAGGTAGCGGATGCGCCCATCCACGCCGCCCTCGTTGGTGAAGTTCGCGGCCCGGCCCTCCTCCGACACGACGCGCTGCGGAAGCTCTACACCGACCAGCCCCCAGGTTCCGCAGGAGATGTACGCAGCGCGGGATGCGTCCATCGGCACGGCCACGACCGCCGACGCGGTGTCGTGCGAGCCGACCGCCGTGACGACCGGCCCCTCGCCGTCGAACGGCAGATCGCCGCGCAGGGACGGCAGGAGGCGCCCGACCGGCGTCCCCGCATCCACGAGCGGCGGGAACACGGACCGCGGAAGCCCGAGCCGCGCGATGAGGGCGTCGTTCCACGCGCCGTCGGCGGTGAGCAGCCCAGTGGTGGAGGCGTTGGTCCGCTCGGCCTGCGCGACCCCGGTCAGCCAGAAGGTGAGGAGGTCGGGGACGAGCAGGAAGCGGTCCGCGCGCTCCAGGGAGCCGCTCGCCGCATCCACCGCCAGCTGGTAGAGGGAGTTGAACGGCAGGAACTGGAGTCCGCCCTCGCGGTACAACTCCCCCGGCTCGACGGCGGCATGCACCGTAGAGACCCCGGCCGCCGTGCGCTCGTCACGGTAGTGGTACGGCTCGCCCAGCAACCGCCCGTCGCGCAGCAGGCCGTAATCGACGGCCCACGCGTCCACGCCGATGCTCGCGAGCGCCGGATCGGACCGCGCGACGGAGGCGAGTCCGTCGAGGACGTTCTCGTACAGCCCGACGAGGTTCCAGTGTAGCGCCTCACGGTCACCCTCCCACACCCGCACGGGCGTGTTCGGGAACCGGGCGGCCTCGGTCAGCTCCAGCGTGTTCGCGCCGACGCGGGCGTGCATGACGCGTCCGCTGGTCGCGCCGAGGTCGACGGCGGCGACCGTGCCGACCCCGGGAGGTGCGGCGTTCATCGGAGGAAGGCGGCTGCGACTCCCGCATCCACCGGGATGTGCAGGCCGGTCGTGTGGTCGAGGTCGCTGGTGCAGAGCACGAATACGGCGTTGGCCACGTGCTCGGGCAGCACTTCGCGTTTGAGCAGGGTGCGCTGGGCGTAGTACTGGCCGAGCTCTTCTTCCGGCACCCCGTAGACGGCGGCGCGTTTGGCGCCCCAGCCGCCGGCGAAGATGCCGGAGCCGCGGACGACCCCGTCGGGGTTGATGCCGTTCACACGGATGCCGTGCTCGCCGAGTTCCGCAGCGAGCAGCCGCACCTGGTGCGCCTGGTCGGCCTTCGTCGCCGAGTAGGCGATGTTGTTCGGTCCGGCGAAGATCGAGTTCTTGGAGGAGATGTAGACGATGTCCCCGCCGAGCTTCTGATCGATCAGCACGCGCGCGGCGGCCCGGGAGACCAGGAACGACCCCTTGGCCATGACGTTGTGCTGCAGGTCCCAGTCGGCGTTCGTGGTCTCCAGAAGCGGCTTCGAGATCGACAGGCCGGCGTTGTTGACCACCAGGTCGAGCCCGCCGAACGCGAGCAGCGCCTCCCGGATGGATGCGTCGACCGCCTTCTCGTCGGTCACGTCCGCGGCCACGCCGATCGCGACATCCGCGTTGCCGATCTCGGCCGCGGCGGCCTGCGCCTTGACCAGGTCGAGGTCCGCGATGACCACGCACGCGCCCTCGGCGGCGAGCCGGGTCGCGATGGCCTTCCCGATCCCGGACGCGGCCCCGGTGACCAGGGCGATGCGCCCGGCGAGCGGCTTCGGCTTCGGCATCCGCTGCAGCTTGGCCTCCTCCAGCGCCCAGTACTCGATGCGGAACTTCTCCGCCTCATCGATCGGCGCATACGACGACACGGCCTCCGCCCCGCGCATCACGTTGATCGCGTTGACGTAGAACTCGCCCGCCACCCGGGCCGTCTGCTTGTCCTTGCCGTAGGAGAACATCCCCACCCCGGGGATCAGGACGATCGCCGGGTCCGCCCCACGGATCGCGGGCGAGTCCGGGGTCGCGTGGCGGTCGTAGTAGGCCTGGTAGTCGGCCCGGTACTGCTCGTGCAGTTCCTCCAGCCGGGTCACCGACTCCTCGATGGATGCGTCGGCCGGCAGGTCGAGCACCAGCGGCTTCACCTTAGTGCGGAGGAAGTGGTCCGGGCACGAGGTGCCCAGCGCCGCCAGCCGCGGGTGCTCCGCCGACGCCAGGAAGTCCAGCACCACGTCCGCGTCGGTGAAGTGCCCCACCTGCACCCGGTCGGTGGATGCGATGGCGCGCAGGTGCGGAGCCAACGCCGCCGCCTTCGCCCGCCGCTCGCCCTCCGGCAACGGCTCGTAGCCCGGCAGCACCGGCCCGAACGGCTCGGGACGCCCGTTGGCGGCGATGTAGTCCGCCGCGGTCTGGATGATCCACAGCGAGTTGGCCTCCGCCTCCTCGCTCGTGTCCCCCCACGCCGTGATGCCGTGCCCGCCCAGGATGGTGCCGATCGCCTCCGGGTTCGCCGCCTTGATCGCCGCGATGTCCAGGCCCAGCTGGAACCCCGGACGCCGCCACGGCACCCACACCACCCGGCCGCCGAAGACCTTCCCGGTCAGCTCCTCCCCGTCCGCCGCCGTCGCGATCGCAATACCCGCATCCGGGTGCAGGTGATCCACGTGGGCCGCATCCACCAGCCCGTGCATCGCCGTGTCGATCGACGGCGCCGCACCACCCTTCCCGTGCAGCGTGTAATCGAACGCGGCGACCATCTCGTCCTCACGCTCCACGCCCGGGTAGACGTTCTGCAGGTCGCGGAGACGGTCCAGCCGCAGCACAGCGAGCCCGGTCTCGGTCAGCGTGCCCAGGTCACCGCCCGAGCCCTTCACCCACAGCAACTCGACCGGCTCACCCGTCACCGGGTCGATCTCAGTCCCCTTCGCGGACGTGTTCCCACCCGCGTAATTCGTATTCGCCGGGTCCGACCCCAGCCGGTTCGAACGGGCCAGCAGGGATGCGACAGCGTCGTTCGTCATGCTCAGGCCCCCCATCCGGCCTGGGTGCCGCCGACGCGGTCGGCCTCGATCTTCTCCTGGTACCCGGAGGCCTTGTACGCGGCCATCGGGTCGGCCGGTAGCCCGCGCGACTCCCGCCATGCGGCCAGGTCGGCGCGCACGTCCGTGTTGAACGCATCCATGAACACCGTGTTCGCGGCCAGCACGTCGTTCGCGGCCTGCGCGGCGGCCAGGGCTTCGGTGTCCACCAGCAACGCCTTCGCCGTGGCCTCCTGCACGTTCAGCACCGACCGGATCTGGCCCGGGATCTTCGCCTCCAGGTTGTGGCACTGGTCCAGCATGAACGCGACCTCCGGGTTCGCGTATCCGCCGCCCTGGATCACCTCGAAGATGATCCGGAACAGCTGGAACGGGTCCGCCGCGCCCACGATCAGGTCGTCATCGGCGTAGAACCGGCTGTTGAAGTCGAACGACCCCAACTTCCCCAGCCGCAGCAGCTGCATCACGATGAACTCGATGTTCGTCCCCGGCGCGTGATGGCCGGTGTCCAGGCACACCACCGCCCGGTCGCCCAGCGCCTGCGTCTGAACGAAGCTGGTCCCCCAGTCCGGAACATCCGTGTGATAGAACGCCGGCTCGAAGAACTTGTACTCCAGCACCAGCCGCTGACCCTCACCGATCCGCTCGTAGATCTTCTGCAGACTGTCCGCCAGCCGATCCTGCCGGGCACGCATCGAATCCTGCCCCGGATAGTTCGTCCCGTCCGCCAACCAGATCTTCAGATCCCGCGACCCCGTCTCGTTCATCACATCGATGCACTCGAAATGGTGATCGATCGCCTTCTGCCGGATCCGGTCATCCGCGTGAGTGACCGAACCGAACTTGAAATCGTCGTCCTGGAACGTGTTCGAATTCACCGTCCCCAGCTCGACCCCGTTGTCCTCCGCGTGGTTACGCAGATCGGCGTACGAATCGACCCGGTCCCACGGGATGTGCAGCGCGACCGTCGGCGCGAGCCCGGTGTGCTTGTGCACCTGCGCGGCATCCGAGATCTTCTCGAACGGGTCACGCGCAGTGCCCTGCGTCCCGAACACGCGGAACCGCGTGCCCGAGTTGCCGAACGCCCAGCTCGGCAGCTCGATCGCCTGCAGCGCCAGCTGGTCCCGGATCTCGACGGGGAGGGTCATGGGAGTTTCGCTTTCTCTCTGCCGCTGCGGGATGCGCGGCCGCGGTTGTGGTCGGAGCGGTCGCCGGTCAGCGGGCCACGTCGGCGACCGCCGGGAGGGCGGTCGTCTCGGTCGTGCGCCCGGCGCCGATGGTCTGGTCGTCGCGTCCGGGGAGCCGGAGCACACCCTCCACGCCGTCGGGAAGCTCGGCCTCGACGGTGAGGTCGTCGCCGTCGAGCGACCACCGCACGCTGACCGTGCCGTGCGGGGTGGCCAGCGAGGTCTCTGCCTCGGTCAGACCGCCGCCGGGCTGCGGTGCGACGAGCACGCGGGCGTAGCCGGGCTCCAGGGCCGACAGGCCGCCGACGACGCGGTGCATCCAGTCGGCCACGGCGCCGAGGGCGTAGTGGTTGAAGCTCGTCATCTCGCCCGGGTTGATCGTGCCGTCGGGCAGCATCGAGTCCCAGCGCTCCCAGACCGTCGTCGCACCCATCGTCACCGGGTACAGCCACGACGGGCACTCGCGCTCGAGCAGGAGTCGGTAGGCGTCATCCAGGTGGCCGGTCTGCGTGAGGGCGTCGGTGATGAACGGCGTGCCCGCGAATCCGGTCGAGATGCGGTAGCCGGCCTCGGCGACCAGCTCGGAGAGCCGGGTGCCGGCGAATTCCTCGTCCGCGACGCTCAGCAGCCCGAAGACGATGGCGAGGGCGTACACGGTCGTGCAGTCGCTCTTCACGACGCCGTCGCGCACGTACTCGGCGTTGAACGCCTGACGCAGGCGCGCGGCCAGGGCCTCGAACTCTGCCTGCTCCTCGGTGCGGCCGAGCAGCTTCGCGGTCTCGGCGACGATCGTCGCCGAGCGGTAGGCGCAGGCCGTCGCGACGACGCCCGTGTCGGCCTTCGCCTTAGCCGGGTCCTCCGGCGGCGCGTCCGGGTCGAGCCAGTCGCCGAACTGGAAGCTGGTGTCCCAGACGCCGGCGGGCGAGAGCAGCGACTCCACCCGGCGGACGTGGGCGGCCATCGAGCCGAACTGCCGCCGCAGGACCGCGTCGTCGCCGTACGCCTGGTACAGCGTCCACGGCACCCAGACCGCTGCGTCGCTCCAGATCGCCGTCGAATCGACCGGACCGAAGTCCGTCGGCTGGTCGATCATCTTCAGGATGTCGGGGATGACGAAGCCGACGATCCCGTCGTGGTGCTGCTGCTCCAGGTCGAGGTCGACCAGCCAGTCCGAGAGGAAGCCGTCGACGTCGTAGAGGAAGGCCGCGGTCGGCGCGAACGCGGCGATGTCGCCCGTCCAGCCGAGACGCTCGTCGCGCTGCGGGCAGTCGGTGGGCACGTCGACGAAGTTGCCGCGCATCCCCCACACCACGTTCTCGTGGAACTGGTTGAGCAGCGGGTCGGAGGTGCGGAACTCGCCGATCCGCGTCAGCTCGGAGCCGATCGCGATCGCCGTCAGGTCCTCCGCCTTCAGCTCGCCCGGCCATCCCTCGATCTCGGCGTAGCGGAAGCCGTGGAAGGTGAACGTCGGCTCGAATTCGTCGACCCCGCCGCTCAGGATGTAGCGGTCGGTGGCTTTCGCACTGCGCAGTGGACGGGTGCCCAGCTCGCCGTGCTCCAGCACCTCGGCGTGCCGGACGACGATCTCCGTTCCGGCCTCGCCCTGCACTCGCAGCTTGATCCAGCCGACCAGGTTCTGGCCGAAGTCGATCAGGGTCTTGCCCGACGGGGAGGTCGTGATCTCCTGCACGGGCAGCGCCGCCCAGCGGGTCACCCGCGGGCCGATGTACGGCGTCAGCGACGTCGTGTCGAATTCGAGCTCGCGCACGCCGGTCCATCCGTCGCCCGAGAAGCCGGGGCGCTTCCACGCGTCGTCGCGCAGGCGGGCGTCGATCGTCTCGCCGTCGTACAGGTCGTTGGCGAGCACGGCGCTGGGGCCGGAGGTCCACTCCTGGTCGGTCACGACGAGCTGCGTCGTGCCGTCGGCGAACTCGACCTCCAGCTGGGCGAACGCACCGAGGCTGTCGCCGTAGTACGAGCCGCCGCCGGCCCAGCCGAGGCGGCCGCCGAACCAGCCCTTGCCGAGGGCGAGCCCGAGCACCGACGTGTCCTCGAGCAGCTCGGTCACGTCGTAGTCCGCGTACCGGAGGCGCCACTCGTAGGCGCTCCAGCCGGGGGTGAGCAGGTCTCCGGACACCGGGCGGCCGTTGATCCAGGCCTCGACGATGCCGTGCGCGGTGAGGTGCAGCGTCGCACGCGTCACCGCCCCGTGTCCCGTCTCGAGCGCGAACTCGCGTCGGAGCAGCGGTGCTCCGTCGAAGGTCTCTCCAGCGGCGATCATGCGGGCGTGCCAGTTCATTGCGTTGTCTCTCCGGTTCTGTGTCGTGTCGTTCGCGGATGCGGTGCTCATGGCGGTGTCTGTGCTCATAGCAGCGTCGGCGGGCATGGCGGTCAGCCCTTGACCGCGCCGCTCGTCATGCCGGCGATGATCTGCCGGTTGAAGAAGATGTAGGCGACGAGGGGCGGGATGGTGATGAGAAGGAAGTCCATGAAGAGCAGGTTGTAGAAGCTCAGGTTCTGCCCCGCGAAGCTGTACAGCGTCGTCTGGACCGTCGCGTTGTCGGCGCCGGGGAGGAAGTACAGCGGGTTCTGGAAGTCGTTGAAGACGAACACCGACTGCACGACGATGACCGTCACGATGACCGGCCGGAGCAGCGGGAGGATGACCTGGAAGAACATCCGCACCCGTCCGGCACCGTCGAGCACGGCGGCCTCGTCGACCTCGCGGGGGACGGTCCCGAAGAACGCGCGGAACATCAGGATCGAGAACGACAGCCCGAAGGTGGTCTCGATCAGGATCATGCCCGGCATCGTCTTGAACAGCCCGAGCCCCTGCAGCACCCAGATCGTGGGCACGACCGCCGGCGGCACGATCAGGCCGGCGAGGACGAAGAAGTTGACGACCGGGCCCCACTTGCTGCGCTTGCGGGCGAGTACGTACCCGGCCATCGCCGCGATGATCACCATGAGCGTGACCGAGAAGACGGTCAGGACGGCCGAGTTGAAGAACGCGCGCCAGATGAGGCCGTCGCCGCTCTCCAGCACCGCGACGAGGTTCGGGAAGAAGCTCCATTCCTTCGGCCAGGTGAAGGCGAGGCTGGAAGCGTCGTCCGGCGTCTTCGCCGCCTGCAGGAGCACGAAGGCGAGCGGGACCAGGAAGACGATGACGGAGACCGCGATCGCGATGATCCCGATCGTCCAGGAACGGATGCGCTGCCGCTTCACAGCTCCACCTGCTTTCTGTTCAGGAAGTACGACAGCGGCACCATGATGATCGTCACGACCAGGAACAGCACGACGTTGCCGGCGGTCGAGAGGCCGTAGAAGCCCGCCTGGTACTGCTTGTAGATCACCGACGCGAGCACGTCGCTGGTGAAGCCAGGACCGCCGCCGGTGGTCGCCCAGATGATGTCGAACGAGCGCAGCCCGCCGATGAGCGAGAGGATGATGACCGTCGCTGTCGCACCGCGACTGAGCGGGATGGTGATGTCCCGCAGGATGCGCCAGCCGCTGGCCCCGTCCATCCTCGCCGCCTCGAAGTACTCGCCGGGGATGGCGACGATGCCGGCCATGAAGATGAGCGTCGCGATGCCGACGCCCTTCCAGATGTCGACGCCGGCGATCGTGTAGAGCGCCAGGTTCGGGTCGGTGAACCAGCCGGGCTGCGGGAGCCCGAAGAACCCGAGCACCCCGTTGACCATGCCGTGGAACGGGTCGAGCAGTGCCTTCCACAGGATGCCGACGCCGATCGTCGACAGCAGCACCGGGAAGAACACGATCGCCCGGAGGTAGCCGCGGCCGACGACCGGGGAGGTCAGCAGCAGGGCGAGGAAGAAGCCGATGATGACCTTGGCTCCGGAGGTGAGGACCGCGTACACGAGCGTGTGGATGAAACTGGTGTAGAGCTGCGGATCCTGGAAGAACTGGACGTAGTTCGCGAACCCGATGAACTGGGCGTCGAACAACGACCACCGCGTGAGCGAGAAGTAGAACGACGACAGCGACGGGATGGCGAAGAAGACCGCGTAGAGCACCAGCGCCGGGATGAAGAACCAGGTCGGGTAGTGCGACCGCATGGCCTTGCGCGCGGACTTCCGCCCGCCGGGCCTCCTCCCTCCTGGACTCCTCACGTCCGTCAGGATCTCGGCCGCCTGTGCCGCGGTCGAAGGGGTAGCCGTCGACATGTCCGCTCCTCGTCGAGTGTCTCGTGTGGCCGTTTGGTGGTGCCTGCGGCCGGGCCGACGTCATCCGCCGACCCGGCCGGGCGGTTCACCAGCCCTTGAGCCCCAGCTGCTGGGCCTGGGCCTTGACGTCCTGGTCGTAGAGGGCGGCGCCCTCCTTGGCCGAGGAGATTCCGGAGCCGACCTGGATCAGGATCTTCTCCAGGTTCGGGCCCTTGATCGGCGAGAGGAACTCGAGCGCGAGCCCGGTCTTCTTGGCGTCCTGGTAGGCCAGCTCGTCCTTGACGAGCGCAGGGGCGTCGTCGGGGATCGTGCAGGTGCTGATCGCGAACGGCCCGGCGGGGGTGCCCGCGCTGTTCTGGATGTCGCATCCCTCGGACGTGTTGATGAAGGCCACCAGCTTCTTCGCGGCCGTCAGCTTGTCGCCCGACGTCGACTTCGGGATGTACGCCGCGGTGGGCTCCCAGACGGTCGCGTGCGGCTCGCCCGCGTCGGTGGGCATCGCGAAGTAGCCGATGTCGTTGATCTGGTCCGGGTTGCTCTGCAGCACGTTGCTGATGACCGCGGTGATCATCGGATACTGCGCGCCCTCACCGGTCGCCAGCATCTTCAGGGCGTTCACGTTGGTGAGCGACGCGTAGTCCTTGTTCAGCAGGTCCTTCTCGAAGACCTCCTGGGTGTGCTCGAACCCGGCGAACGCCGGTTCCTTCGAATACTTGGCGTCGGCCTTGTTGGCTGTGTAATCCTTCGCCCAGTTCGGGTCCTGCGCGCTCACGTTGGCGAAGTCGCCGAGCACGAAGAGCTGGCTGGTCCAGGTGTCGCCGTACGACTGGATGATCGGCGCGATTCCGGCGGCCTTGATCTTCTCGCTGTTCGAGATGAACTCGCTCCAGGTCTTCGGAACGGTGAGCCCGAGCTTCTCGTAGACCTTCTTGTTGTACATGATGCCGCCGTTGAAGGTGGTGCCGGTCGGCGCTCCGTACAGACCCTTGTCGGTGCTGACGGAGTTCTTGAAGTCGTCCGTCACATCCTTCGCCCACGACTCGTCGGTGAGGGGCTGGAGCTGGCTGTCCGGGCGAAGAGCCTGGAACAGCGATCCGGAGTTGTACAGGAAGACGTCGTTCATGTCTCCCGTCGACAGGCGCGTCTTCACCAGGTTGTCGCCGTCGGTTCCGCCGGGGCGGGTCTCGACCTTGACGGTGATGGACGGGTTGGCCTTGTGGAATGCCTTGGACAGGTCTTTCGCGAAGCTGGTGCTGGCCGGGTCGTTGCCTGCGGCGAGCAGGGAGATGGTGGTGCTGCCGGACCCGCCGGATGAGCTGCAGCCGGCCAGAGCAGCGCCGATGAGCGCGACGCCGCCGAGCGTGGCGGCGACCCGTGTCGCCGTCCTCCGAGAGAACATCAAATACCTCCTTGTATTTTGTGAGCGTCGACGCCCCGGGGGAATTTTCGGGTCCGCTTGAAACGCTTCACTGACCATAAATGCATTCGTCGGCTCCCGTCAAGCGCGGAATATAACGATTCAAGACACGCGTTCTGATCCTGCAGGATTGATCGATTCAATGCATCCATCCGCTACGATCGCAGCCAGGGAGGAATCGCATGGCTTCCGCAAGCGTGAAAGACGTCGCCGCACTGGCGCAGGTCTCGGTGGGCACCGTCTCGAACGTGCTCAACCGTCCGGAGATCGTCGCGCCCGAGACCGTCGAGCGCGTGATGTCGGCCATGCAGAAGCTCTCCTACGTGCGCAACGAGGCCGCGCGACAGTTGCGGCTGGGGCACAGCCAGGCGCTCGGGCTCGTCACACTGAGCGGCGGCAACCCGTTCTTCACCGACCTCGCCACGGCGGCGGAGGATGCGGCCGCGGACGCCGGCTACAGCGTCATCGTCGGCAACAGCAACGAGAGCACGACCCGCGAGTCGGGATACCTCAACCTGTTCGAAGAGCTGCGTGTGCGCGGCGTGCTGCTCTCCCCCGTCGGCGACCCCGCACGCCGGCTGCGGCAGCTGCGGGATCGCGGAATCGCCGCCGTCCTGGTCGACCGCGTGAGCAGCGACGACTCGTTCAGCTCCGTCTCGGTCGACGACGTGGCCGGGGGCGCTCTCGCGGCGGCCCACCTCATCCGATCGGGACGGACGCGGCTCGCGTTCGTCGGCGGCCCCCTGCAGATCCGCCAGGTGAGCGACCGCCTCGCGGGGGCTCGGCAGGAGGTCGAGAAGCACCCGGGCGTCTCCCTCGAAGTCGTCCCGGTCGACGCCCTCACCGTGCTGGAGGGACGACGGGCCGGAGAGGAGCTGGTCCAGCGGAGCGCGAACCGCCGCCCGGACGCCGTCTTCGCCGCCAACGACCTCATCGCCGTCGGACTGCTGCAGGGGCTCTTCATCAACGGCCGCATCCGCATCCCCGAGGACATCTCGCTCGTCGGCTACGACGACATCATGTTCGCGAGCGCGTCCGTCGTGCCGCTCACGTCCATCCGGCAGCCCAGCGCTCTGATCGGTCGCACCGGCGTCGAGATCCTCATCGAGGAGGCGCAGGACCCGGAGCTCGAGCCCCGACATGTGCTGTACCAGCCGGAGCTCGTCGTGCGCGGGAGCAGTTCGGCGGACGCGGCCGAGTAACGCGTTCGTCCCGACGGTTCTGCCGCGACAGGCGCGTGGCCCGCTAGTCTCGACACGGACGCCGCGACGAAGGGGGACGCTCGTGACCGAATCCAGGCTGCGACCGAAAGTGGTGCTGTGGTGGGGCATCGGCCTCGCTGCGGCGGGACTGCTCCTGAACATGCTGCTGCCGCAGGTCGGCTATGCGCTCACCGTGCAGGTGAATGCATCCACCCGTGTGGACCAGGGGATGCTCACGGCGTTGACTGTGGTGCTCGACCTCATCCGGCAGACGTTGCTGCCGCTCGGGATCGCCCTGATCGCCGCCTCGGTGGTGATGGCGTACATCGCCCGCCTGCTCGGGATGCGCGCGGATGCGGAAGCCGACGAAACCGGCGTCCCGGAGAGCTGACGTGGATCCGTTCAGCGCTTTCGCTCTGACCGTTACCCTCTCCGGCGCTGCTCTGTACGCGCTCTACTGGGTGGTCCGCCGCGGGGTGGCGGACGGCATCCGGGATGCGCGGGGCGCGTCCGGCGATTCGCCCGCGAGCGACAGGGTGGTCGAGTGAGGGACGACACGTCGCCGCAGATCGGCTCGTACGACGTCGACGCGGAGGCGCTCACGGGCGAGGGCGAACCGCTTGTCGGGCTGCTGGCGCGGCTCGGGGTCTCCGAGTCCGAGGGCGGGGACGTCGTGCCGAACGGCTGGCGCGTTCTCGGCCCGCCGCCTGCCGCGCGGGTTCCCCTGCTGATCGGCGCACCCGTCTCCAGCGACCATCGGTCGTGGTCGGTTGGGCAGGTGTATGGCGCACGGGATGGGGCTCCCGCGCGAGTCTCGTTCTATCCGCATGCGCTGCCGGTCCGCCCCAGCGTCGCCGAACGCCGCGGCGGCCTGGTGCTCCGCTGGCCGGCAGTGACGCGCGAGCTGGCCGACGTCGATCGCCTGTCGATCGACATCGTCAACGAGGGGTCGACCCGCTGGCTGCCCACCGGCGACACGTTCAACACGTTCGCGTCGATCGTGCCCGCCGTCGGCGGTGTCAGCGACCTCTACTTCGGTTGGACCGGTGATGGCGGCACGGTACCGCTCGATCCCGGCGACTACGCACGGGTGACCGCACGCATCGAGAGCGGCCGGTGGCGCGACCTGAAGCCGGGGCCGCACGACATCGTGGCGTACACCCCCGATCTTCGGCTGACGTCCGAGCCGCTGCGGGTCGACCTCACAGCCGAGGTGATCGAGGCGCATCGTCCGCGCACGAACCCCTTGGGTGCCCCGCCCCATCCGGGCATGACCACGGCCGAGCGCCTGCGGATGCTGCGGGCGCTGCGCAGCGCCCGTGAAGCGATCGCAGAGGTGGTCGACGCTGTCGCGGACGCCCCGGACGACCGGGCTGCCGTCTCCCGTATCGCCGCTCTGCTCGAGTGCGACACCGACTCCGCTCGGGCGGTCTACTCGGCGCAACTCCGGCGCTTCCGCATCGGAGGCGCCAACGGGCTCGACGGCGAGATCGCGGATCTCGAGCGCGCTCTTTCGGAGGAATGACCGGCGCGCACCGGCCCAGACCGCCGCGAAGGAAGGACGTCCCGCCTCCCCGGCCAGCCCAAGTCCGCCGGTACCGGCCGCGCCCGGCGTGTCGCTCGCCCCGTCCTCCCTTTCCCTCGCGCCGCAAACGGAGGGCTCCCGGGCGGCTCACTCCGCCGGCTCCTCCCTTTCGCGCGTCCGCCCGGCGTGTCGCCCGCCGCGACCTCCCTTTCCCTCGCGCCGCAAACGGAGGACTCCCGGGCCGCTCGGTCCACGGGCCCCTCCCTTTCGCGCTCACGCCCGGCGTGTCGGCCGCCGCGTCCTCCCTTTCCCACCGCGACGGAAACGGAGGACTTCCGGCTCGACACGCCGCCGCCGAGCGGGAAACGGAGGCATTCCCCATCCCGTGCCGCGCGAACCGCCTCCGAAACGACGAAGGCGCGGCCCCCGTCGGATGACGGGGCCGCGCCCGGGGCTGTCGCCGCGCTCAGCTCTGCTGCTGCGCCGCCTTCAGCTCGTCGTACTGCTTCCGGACCTCGGTCATGTCGAGGGCGCGGATCTGCTCGATGAGGTTCTCGACGGCCTCGCCCGGGAGGGCGCCTGCCTGCGAGAACAGCGGGATGCCGTCGCGGTACGCGACGAGGGTCGGGATCGACTGGATGCCGTAGGAAGCGGCGAGGGCCTGCTGGGCCTCGGTGTCGATCTTGCCGAACGTGATGTCGGAGTGCTGCTCGGACGCCTTCTCGAAGATCGGGGCGAACATGTGACACGGGCCGCACCAGTCGGCCCAGAAGTCGAGAAGCACGATGCCGTCGGCGACGGCCTGGTCGTGGTTGGTCGACGTGATCTCTGTGGTTGCCATGGTGGATGAAACGCAAGCTCACCAGGCAGTATTCCGGCTCAGCTCCCCCGCCGGCCTGTGAAGACGGTGAATGCGAGAGGCACGACCGACGCGATCATCAGCACCGAGCCGAGCACCGCGTCCGACGCGTGCACGATCGCTCCGGCGATGATCGCACCTCCGAAGACGACCGCTGCGACGAGACGTCGCGCCGCGCGCTCGAGCCGGCCGACCCGCTGCTCGAGCCGAGGCGAGGTGACCGCCACCGTGCCGTCCTCGACCCGGGTGACCAGCGCATCCAATCGTTTGGGCAACCGCCAGGCGATCCCGGCGATCTCGAGCGCCTGCTGCCCGAGGTCCTGCACCAGGTTGCCGCGCTCGTCCCGGAGCAGTTGGGCCGCATACGGCTCGACCGAGTCCCACAGGTTGAACGCCGGGTCGAGCGCGCTGCACACGCCCGAGGTCAGCGACATCGCCCGGATGATGAGGAGGAAGTTCTCGGGCAGCTGGAACGGCAACGAGCGGACGACGTCGCCGAACTCGACCGCGAACTCCCGGAACTCGCGAGGGTCGACCTCGCGCAGCTCGGCGAATCCCATGCCGCCGAACCGGGCGAACAGGTGGGTCATCGCGCGCTCGAGCTCGGCCGTGTCGGCGGTCGGGAGGAGCACGCCCACGTCGCGGATCGCATCCACCAGGCCCTTGCCGTCGCGCGAGGCGGCGGCGATGAGCAGCTTGCGGAGGCCGCTGCGCGTGCCCGCCGGAACCTCGCCCATCATCCCGAAGTCCACGAACGTGAGCAGCCAGGGTCGCTCCCCCGCCACCGCGGGCCGCGGCGTCACGAAGATGTTGCCCGGGTGCGGGTCGGCGTGGAAGAACCCGTTGGTGAAGAGTTGGTCGAACATCACCTCGGCGAACACCGGCGCGACCTCGGCGGGGTCGATGCCCGCGGCGCGCAACGCGTCGGCGTCGGTGATCTTGATCGCCGTCACGTCCTGGAGGGTGAGGACCCGGCGGGTGGTCCGCTCCCAGACCACGGCAGGGACGGCGACGCGGTCGTCACCGGCGAACTCTTCGGCGAACCGCTCGGAGTTCGCGGCCTCGTGCAGGTAGTCGATCTCCTGCAGGCTGGTGCGCGCGAACTCCTCCACCAGTCCGGGTGCGTCGACGCGGTCGGAGACCAGCCGGACATGGCTGAGCCAGCGCCCGACCCTGCGCAGGGCGGCGAGGTCCACATCCACGATGGTGTCGATGCCGGGACGCTGCACCTTGAGCACCACGGCGTCCTGCCCGGTTTCCGCCGCCACCTCGGCGGTGAGGCGCCCGCGGTGGGCCTGCCCGAGGGATGCGGCGGCCACCGGCGTCTCGTCGATGAACGCGAACGCGCTCTCCAGCGGCACGCCGAGCTCGGCCTCCGCAAGCGCCCGGATCGCCGGGAACGGGACGGCCGGCACCTCATCCTGCAGCCCCTCCAGCTCGCTGGTGATCTCGGGCGGCAGCACATCCAGCCGGGAGGACATGAACTGCCCGACCTTGATCATCAGGCCGCCCAGCTCCACGGCCAGCCCGTGGAACCGCTGCGCGAACCGCCGCATCCGCCGCGACCGGCTGCGCGCGGCGACGCCGGCGAGCCCGATGCGTGGCAGGAACAGCTCGTACCACCAGGTCACGGCGAGATTCCAGCCGGCGAAGCGGAGGATGCGGCGGTAGCGCGCGCGGGTGGCCGGCGTCCCCGCCGGAGCCTTCGACGGCGCGGCGGGCGCCTGGTCCGACGTCACCCCGGTCAGCCCTGGGCGAGGATCGCGTACAGCTTCCGGCGTGCCTCGTCGAGCACGTCGGCGGCTTCCTTGACCTGCTCGGCCGTCCCGCTGCGGTGCACCTGCGCGGCCGCCTGGGCGAGTTCGACGCCGGCCTTCGGGAGGTTGGCTCCGCGACGTTCTCCGGTCGTTGTTCCGGAGTCGCTCGTGCCGGTCTGCCAGGGTGTGGATGCCTCGGCGGCGGCGACCTCGCGCCCCGCCTCGGTCAGCGCGTAGGTCTTGCGCCCGTTGGATTCCTCGGCCGAGATGAGCCCTTCGTCGGCGAGCAGCTGCAGGGTCGGGTAGACGGAGCCGGCGCTGGGCTTCCAGCTGCCTCCACTGCGCTCCTCGATCTCGCGGATGATCTGGTAGCCGTGCATCGGCTTCTCGCTGAGCAGCGAGAGGACGGCCGCGCGCACATCGCCGCGGCCCATGCGGGTGCCGACCTTCTTCTCGAACGTCGACCGCAGTTGTTCGAACGCCTGCCACATGGCGTCCGGGTCCATGCGGGCGCCGAACCCGCCGGTGGGGAATGAGTTGGACATGGTGCCTCCTCGATCAGGTAGCGATAGTCAACGATATATCGCTGACGCTTCGACGGGAAGCGATTCACGCGGTTCCGAGCGAACATCCAGCGCGCGACTCATCGCGACCTCAGGTCAGATCGAGCACACCCACGACCTCGCCGAACAGCTCCTCCCCGGTCGGGACGAATCCGCAGGCGAGGTAGAAGGCTTCAGGGCCGCCGTCGCCGCGCTCCCAGAGCACGGTGATGCGCGGGATGCCGCGCCGCCGCGCCTCCGCGGCGACCTCATTGACGGCGAACCGACCGACTCCGCGACCTTGCGCCTTCTCGTCGACGTTGAGCCGCCAGATGCCCGCGCGGAACGCCTCCAGCTCGCTGTCCGGATCCCAGTTCGCCATCACGAAGCCGACCACCTCACCGTCACCGACGATGGCGCGCGGCCACGCCGTCGGCGTCACGTACGCCTCGGCGATCGACTCGAGGACCGGCGCGACGAACCGCTCCTGGCCGGGCGCGAGCCGCAGGTCGCGCAGCCCGCGCAGGTTCGACGTCGACAGCTCTTCGATGCGCAGGTCCATGGGTGGACGGTAGCGCGATCCACCGACATTGGGCTCACCCCGTCATCGTCTCTTCTTCAACGCGCAACGCTGCCGAAATACCCCCTCCGTAGCGTGGTCTCATGACCTCGTTCACGTTCAGGGAATGCGCACACTGCGGCGAGCAGCAGCCGGTGCTTGCGGACGGTCGGACGGCGATCCACTTCACCGGGAACGGCGAGCGCTGCGCCGGCTCCGAGCGCCGCAGCCAGAACGAGGGCGTCACTGCGCAGCAGGCGCGCGTCATCGAGGCCGAGCTGCGCCGTGCGCTGCGTCAGGTGATGCGGGAGCAGGCGTCGTAGGGAAAGGTGGACGGAGTCATCCGCCTGGCTTCTCTTCACGGAGTCCGCTCGTTGTCCGGCTGGCATATGCCGGCGGTATGGCGTCGGCAATCCAGATGAGTTCTCCACGCCGCTGGAATCGAACACCGGCCTCGAACGCTTCGCGGCTTCGAACGGTCAGCAGGACCGTGTCCGTCCCGTGCCGACGAGCAACCTCGTGCGCCGTTGCCGAATCCGGCGAGAGGTGAACATGCTGGCGCTTCATCGGCAGGATTCCCGCCTCCAGGATGCTGCTGACCGCTTCGGCGACCGTGCCGTGGAAGAGCTCCACCGGTGGTTCCTGGTTGACGAGATCATCCGCAATGCGGATCGAATGACCATACGTCGCGCGAATCCGGTCGCCCACGACTTCGTGCCGGACCTTCGACGAGTTCGCGATCATCCGAAGCACCGCGTCCTCCGTCAGACCATCGAAGCCGGCCGCGCTCAGCGCATTCACCAATGACCGCATCTCCACCCAGCCATCGTTGTCCACCGCAAGCCCGTACTCGCCCGGCGCATGACGCAACGCATGGGTCACCGCGCGACTCAGGTCCGTCTCGCTGAACACCGGCATGCCCCCTCTTCACCTTCGCCTTCGTCGAGGCGGCTCCTCACCGTACCGTGCAATCGCTGGCGACCTCAGTTGGCTGGGGTGTTCGCGAGCGTGAACTGGTCGGCGTCGATGTGGCCCCAGCTTCCCGTGTTGTGGTCGATGATCTGAACGGTCGCGTTCTGCCCTTGCAGGTCTGTCACGTCCCAGGTGGACCAGGCAAGGTGCTCACTGTCCTGCCCTGTGCTGGTGCGAACGGTCTTTCCGCCGACGATGAGGTTCACCGTCGTCTGGTCGTCGGGCTCCCCGACTGTCGCCCCTGGCCTACTGCTCACGAGGATCTGGTCGACCATGAGGTGGCCCCATCCGGTGGTTGTCTGATCGGTGATCTGGATGTGCGCGGTGTGGCCGATGAGACTGTGCACGTCCCAGCTGACAGGCGTCATGGTGGAGCTGTTGGCACCTGTTGCGGTTCGGTGGACGGCGCCATCGACGATGAGGTTGACCGCTGTCGCACCGGGGGCGCCCCACGGATGGTTCCCGCCTGCGACCAGGAGGTCGATGTAGTCCCGGGTGATGGTGAAGGCAGGCGACGTGATGGTGCCCATCGATCCGTCACCACCACCGACATAGGTATCCAGCACCTTCGCACCGACCTGGCCGGGAAGCGTCTCAGTGGACGGGCCCTGCCCTGCGAAATCGCCGGTTGCGGTCCATCCGGCACCCCAGGTGCTCCCCTCGAAGTCCGCGAAGAGGGACGACGGCGCTGGATGGTCACCTCCGCCGGCGAGGAAGTTGAGGAAGGGTTTGTTGATGTTGAAGGCCGGTGAGGTCAGCGTTCCGGTAGAGGCGTCGCCGCCGTTGAAGCTGTTGACCAGTCTGTTCCCCGCGTACCCGCTCACCGGCTGTTGGTTGGGCAGAGTGCCGGAGGCTGGTCCGCTCCCGAACGCGGCACCGGTTGTTGTCCAGGCGCCGTAGCTGCCGCCCTCGAAGTCTGCGAAAGGAGCTGTCGGCGCGGCGGCGGTGGAGGTGTTCGCAAACTCCTTGATGGTCAGGTTGGAGAAGGTGGCGGAGCCGCCGTCGGTGTACAGGGAGACTCCACGGTCGGAAGACTGGAAGAACACGTTGTTGGAAAGCACGCGCTCGCCGTCGTTCACAAACACTTCAACACTTGATCTGTCGACGAAGATGCGCAGGTGGACGCTCTTCGCCGTCGGGTCGATGGGAGCCTGAGTGTGCTGGAATGCTGAGCCGAAGCTGTACGCCGCCTGGTTCGAGCCGGACCTGTCGACGTAGACGTTCCCCTGGTAGACACCGACGTTGGTGTGCCTGCTCTCGTCGGCGGACTGACCGATCGAAATGCCGACGTTGTTCAGCTGCTGCCAGGAGATGTCGGCGTCGAGTTCGTAGGCCGAGCCGTGATAGTCGAGGTCCGCGGACCCGTTCACGGTGACGTCGGCGGGATGCACGGTCTTGGTGACGATGTCGTCGAGGCCGGCGGTCGGCTGCGAGATCAGGCTGTACGTCGTCCCCTTCTTCGCGAGGTTGAGCTTGCGGACGATCGACATCTGGCCGTTGTACCCGTCGCTTGCATCGGTGGGAACGGCGTTGGGCGCGTAGTTCCAGTTGTTCATCCAGCCGAGGGCGAAGCGGGATGTGTCCGGGTTGTCATGGTCAGGCCAGGAGACGGCGGCGTACCAGTCGGAGCCGTAGTCGAGCCATTGCGGGTCGCGGGCGTCGGTGATGAAATTCGTTCCATCCCAGGTGCCGGTCCAGTAGGCGTAGGTGTCCGGCTGCCCGGAGTAGTCGCCCTGCATACTGCCGGCGAGCACCCAGTGACTCGTACCGTCGTCTGCAGTGATCTGATAGATATCGGGGCATTCGAAGCCGCCGATGTTCGGGGACGAGTATCCGAACTGCGACTTGTACGTCCAGTTCTTGAGGTCCGGAGAGGTGTAGAACCACAGCTGTTGCTGCCGGCCGATCACGGCAACCCAGGTGTTGTGCGCGCTGTCCCACACGATCTTCGGGTCACGGAACCAGTCATTGCCGTCGGGGTTGGCGATGACCGGCGCCCCGTAGGCGGTGAAGGTATCCCCACCGTCGGTGGAGTACCAGAGGTACTGCGACTGTTGATACCGGTCACCGCCGGGAGGCTGAGTGGCGAGCACGACCACGGCGCCGGCACCGAACCCGGCTGTGTTGTTCGTGTCGACCACACCCGAGCCGGTCCATACGGGGAAGGTGCCACCCCCGCCGAGGGGAATGGCGACTCCCTGATCCTTGAAGACGACGTTGTCCACCGTCGTGGCGTGACGCCAACCCCCGGGACTGTTGTTCGGGCTGCTGTACAGGTAGTAGAGGTTGTATTTTCCGTTTGCCCAGACCGGCCTCTGCGGGTCGGAGAGCCAGTGATCGGGCGGGGTGAGATGGTACTGCGCCCGCAACGATTGGTCCGGTGGATTCACTGCGGTGGAGGTGGCTGCCGGCACGATCACGAGCGCTGCCGCCGCGGCGAGAGCTGCGAGTCCGCTGACGATGCGTCGTGGAGTGATCAGGTGGCGAGAGGGCTCGTTGACACGCATGGGCTTCCGTTCATCGATGAACTGGTTAAACGCTTAACCAGATTCTAGTCGACACAAGATTGCGCGGTCAAGCGTTTAATCACCGCGCGAAGTTTCGCGAGGTCGGGCGAGAGCGTTGCGCTACGCCGTCGGCACGCGGCGGGCTTCGCCGATCGACTCGCGAAGAACAGGCGGGCACGCGACGGTCACCAGTTCGTCGCGTCGGTGCTCGTCCACTCCCAGGAGCATCCGGACACCCTTTGCGCCCAGTTCGTAATGCGGGAGCGCGACCGTCGTCAGTGGGGGGCGCAGGTGAGCGGCGATGACTTCCTGGTTGTCGAAGCCGACAACGGCCATGTCCTCCGGAATCGAGAGCCCCCGGCGGCGCAGACCGTCGTAGAGCCCCATCGCGACGCGGTCGTTGTGGCAGAAGACCGCGGTCGCACCGCTCGCGAGGAGGGCGTCGACCGAGTCGTATCCGCCTTCCTGCTCCGGCAGCGCGTCGAAGACCAGGGACGGATCGAAAGCGACGCCTGCATCCTCCAGCGCCTCGCGATACCCGAGGAGGCGCCCTTCATGCGCCGGCGACGGTGTCGTCGTGTTGATGATGGCGATCCGCGTGTGACCGCTGTCGATCAACAGCTGCGTCGCTGCCCGACCCCCTTGGACCTCATCCGGGACGACGGCGGGTGCGTCGCCGTCGGGCGAGAAGCAGTCGACGAGGACGAAGTCCGTCTCACGGAGCGACTCAGGAACGGCCGCCGCCCGGTGGTACCAGGTGGAGTAGAGGATCCCGCGGACCTTGTGCTCGAGCATCATTCCGATCGCCTCGCGCTCGGCGTCCGCGTTGCCGTCGGTGTTGGCGACCAGGAGGACGTACCCGTGCTTCCACGCCTCGTCCTGAGCGCCGTGGATGATCTGGCCGGCGAACGGGGTCGTGGCGATCGCGTCGGCGACCAGGCCGATGAACTTCGAATGCCCGCTGACGAGATTCTTGGCGAGAGCATTCGGCCGGTAGCCGAGGGTGCGGATCGCCTCACGGACGCGCCTGCGAGCGTCGTCGCCGATGCGGGCGTTCTTCTTGTCGTTGATCACGAGCGACACCGTCGCGATGGAGACGCCGGCTGCTTCGGCCACGTCGCGCATCGTCACCGGATGCCCGGAATGCTGGGTTGTCTCGGACGTCATTGCCCCCTCCTGCTTCAGCTTAGCGACGCGCACGCCGTCACCCCTTGGTCGCGCCGCTCTCCAAGCCGTACCGCATCGCCTTGTTGAGCACCAGGAACACCAGGAGCAGCGGGGTGATGGTGACGCAGACCGCGGCGAACGTGGCCGTCCAATCGACCTTCCCCATCGCGCCGATGTAGTTCTGCAGCCCCAGCGGGATCGTCTTCAACCCGTCGGAGAGGACGAACGTGTTCGCGAAGATGAAGTCGTTCCAGATGAAGATGCTGTTGACCAGCACCACTGTCACGATCGTGTTCACCGACAGCGGGAAGGTGATCTGGCCGAAGATCCGGTACGGGCCGGCGCCGTCGAGGGATGCCGCTTCATAGGTCTCGCGCGGGATGTACTCGAAGAACGAGGAGAACAGGTACACCGACATCGGCAGGGCGAAACCGGCGAGCGGGATGATCATCGACTGATAGGTGTCCAGCAGGTTCACCGACGAATAGTCGATGAACAGCGGCACGAGGGCGATCTGCACCGGCACGATGATCCCGATGAGGAACAGCCCGCGCACCGCCCGGCTGAACCGGAATCCCAGGACCTGGATGGCGTAGGCGGCCATCATCCCCAAGATGACGATGAGGATGTTGGCGCCCATCGTCACGATGAAGCTGTTGAGGATGTTCAGGCCCAGATTGCCTGTGCCGAACGCGCGCGCGTAATTGTCGAGGGTGAACGAGGTCGGCAGGGCGAACGGGTTTCCGGTCGTGAAGTCGTGCTCGGTCCGGACGCTGGTGAGGAACAGCCAGGCCAGCGGATAGACCTGCACGACAACGATGACGGCGATGATCACGCCGTTGAGGCTGCGGTAGATGTTCGGCCGGCGCCGCCGGCGGACCGGTCGGCGCGGCGCCGCCGTCGCGATCGGTGACGGAGCGGGGCGGGTCAGCTGGGCGGTCATGCGTCGGCCTTTCGACGAAGCAGTACGAAGATCAGACCGACGGCCACCAGGCACTCCACGACGATGAAGACGGAGATGCTGCTGGCGTATCCGTAATTGGTGCTGGTGAAGGCGGTCTTGTACATGTAGGTGGTCAGGAGCTCGGAGGATTGGCCCGGACCACCGTTGGTGAGCAGGTACGGGATGTCGAAGCCGCGCAACGCGTAGGTGGTCGCCATGATGACCGTGGTGATCCACACCGGCCGGATGTACGGGAACCGGATCTTGGTGAAGATCCGCCACGCGTTCGCGCCGTCGAGCCGGGCGGCCTCTTCCAGCTCGGCGGGTACAGCGATCAGAGCCGCATAGATGATCAGCACATACAGCCCGGTGAACCGCCAGCCTTCCGGGATGGACACCGCGGCCAGCACCGTGTTCACATCGGACAGCCACGGCCGAGCCAGGTCGCCCAGTCCCACCCACTGCAGCACCTGGTTCAGCAGGCCGACAGGGTCGGACGAGTAGATGCGGGCGAACAGGAACGCGATCGCAACCGTGCTGATCACCGCGGGCAGCAGGTAGAGCGTCTTCACGAACTCCCGTCCCCGGCGGAGGGAGGTGAGCAGGCTGGCGACGACGAGGCCACCGCCGAGCTGGAGCACGAGGCAGATGAACAGGTAGCCGAGCGCGTTGAAGAACGCCCGCCAGAACACCGTGTCGCCCGTGAACATGTGGACGTAGTTCTCGACTCCCACGAACTGGAGGTCGCTGATCCCATCCCATTCGAAGAAGGAGAGGAAGAGCGACTGCAGGATCGGGAACAGCACGGCGATGCAGTACAGCGCCAGTGGTGGGATCAGGAAGACCAGCACCGAGAGCCGGGAGCGGCTGGGAAGCATGGGATGCCTTTCAGGGCTGGTGAGGGCGGCACCGGGGATGCGCCGCCCTCACCGAGCTCGGGTTACTTGAACGCTTTCGGACCGTTCTGCTGAATCGTCTGATCCATCGTGCTGATGAACTCCTCCGGCTTGATGTTCCCCTGCACGAGGAGGGTCAGCTCCTGCTGCAACCGGGTGTTGGAGGTGGGGTCGAGCTGCGTGTCCCAGGGCATGGCGATCTTGTCACCGAGATCGTTCGCCTGGTCGACCGCCTTCTTGTACAACGGGGTCGCATTGTCCGGGATGGTCGTCTCCACATTCGACGTCGGAGACAGCGCACCGGTCGCGGCGTACCGCTTCGGGTACTCGGTCAGCGCGTACTTCAGGAAGTCGCGCACGAGCGGGTCGAAAGTCTTCGCGTTCACGGCCATGCCGATGCCGGAGGGAGAGACGTACTCGTTCGCCGCGGTCACCGAGTCCTTCGTGGTCGGGAGCGTGAAGTAGTCGACGTCGGAGCGGACCGACGGGTCGAGCTTGTCGGTCGCGAGGCTGCCCAGCTCCCACGTGCCGATGTTGTACATGGCCGCCTTCCCGGAGGTGAAGAGACCCTGCGCATCCGAGTAGCCGGTGGAGGAGAACCCGTCCTCGAAGCACTTCGCCTGGCCGAGCTGGTTCAGCCAGTCGACAGCGGCGGTGCCGGTGGAGTCGCTGAGCTTGGCGTCACCCTTCTTCAGCTTGGTGATGTAGTCGGGGCCGGCGGTACGGAACGGGTGATAGGCCATGTACCGCTCCAGCGGCCACTGGTCCTGACCGTCGAGCGCGATCGGGGTGATCCCCGCCTTCCGCAGGGCGGTGCACATGGCCGGGATGTCATCCAGCGACGTCGGCACGGCCACGCCCGCCTTCTCCAGCAGCGCCTTGTTGTACCAGAAGAACTCCAGCTGGAACTCGAACGGAACCATGTACAGAGACCCGTCGTCGAAACGCTGATAGTTCAGCGCAGCCGGCCGGTAGTCGTCGTACAGGCCGAGGCTCTTCAGCAGCTTCTCCGCGTCGATCATCCTGCCCTGCTTCGCCAGCTTCGCCGCGAACGGGGTGGCGTCGGTGTCGAACAGTTCGGGAAGCTTGTTGGCTGCAGCGAGGGTCTCGTACTTCTGGATGTAGGAGGGGCGATCCGGGGTCGTGATCAGGTTCAGCGAGAAGCCGGGGTGCTTCTTCGCGTAGTCGGCTGCGATCTGCTTCATAGTGGTGATCACGCCGCCGTCGGCAGGGCGGGACAGCAGCCAGGAGATCTGTCGCGGCTTGATCTCCCCGCTGGGGTTCACGTTGCCGGCGTTGCCTCCTCCTCCGCCGCTGCAACCGGCGAGCGCGAGGGCGACCGCCGCGGTCGCGGCGATGGTCCCGAGCAGTTTCTTCATGGTGTCTCCATCTTCTTTGATTGGAATCGCTAGGCGGTTCGGGTTACTGGTGCAGGGTGTCGGCGCGCTGGTACACGTGAAGCGCCTGGAGGGTCGCGCCGCCCTCTCCGGCGAAGAATCCGAGCCGCCCGTCCGGGTGGCCGTAGATGCGGGTGCTCAGCGACACCGCCCGGTCGATGACGGCGACCAGGATGTCGTCGTCGGCGATGATCTCCACGGTGTGGCGACCGGGTTCCAGCGTGCAGGGCCGTTCCAGCTCGATTTCGAACGGGACGTCGCCGGAGATGTGCCACTGAGCATCGCCGGTCTGCTCCCGGGGCCACCGGTCGAACACGACGCGGTTCCGGCGGGGCTCCAACCGGAGGACGTAGGAGCGGTCGCCGTCCTCGGTCGCCCTCAGCAGGAAGCCCGTCTCCGTCGTGTCCGGCTCGATGTCGATCTCCGCACGAGCGTAGAAGGTGTCCGGGAGCTCATCGATGGACACCGTGTCGGCGTACCCGTCCGGTGTGGAGAAGCCGACCGGCAGCGGCTCCGGGAAACGCAGCGGAACCTCCTCATCGAAGCTGTCGACGAGCTCCCGCGGGAATCCGAAGCCCAGCGTCCCGTCACCACGTTGCGTCGCCTCGAGGATCGACATGGTGCCGGCCCACTGCCAGGGCCCGTCGTCGACGTCGCCCTCCTTGGTGGCGATCCACCCGAAGAAGAACCTGCGGCCGTCCCGTTCCGCCGTCTTCGCCGCGTAGTACGCGCGGCCGTCGATGCTGTCGTGATCGGGAACGACCCACGGGCCGTCCGGGGTCCGGGCCATCCGGTACCGGGTGGTGAACGACTCCGAGAACTCCGAGTAGACGAGGTACCACCAGTCACCCCACTGGAACACGTCAGGGCATTCGTGGGTGATGTACCGGCGCGGATCCCAGAACGGCGCTGTCGGCGTCCAGGTGTACAGGTCCGTCGATCGCAGCTCCGCGATGACGCCGCGGCGACGCTCCGCGCCGTCCGCGTGACGGGCGGCGACCAGCATCCGCCACAGCCCCTTTCCGTCATCCCAGAACACGAACGGGTCACGCCAATCAGCGGGCTCGTAGCCCGATGGAGCACCGAACGTCAGCCGGGGATGCTTCTCCCACGTCGCCATCCCATCCGAACTCGTCGCGTGGGCGACCAGCTGAAGCGGAAGCCCGTCCGCGCCCAGCCGGTGCGGGTTCTGTGCGGTGTAGAACAGGTGGACGAGCCCGTCCGGCCCCTCCACGACACTTCCCGTGTACGCGTTGAAATCGGCATCCTCGGCGCTGCCGGCCGGAAGAGCGACACCGCGGTCGCGGAAAGTCACGAGGTCGTCGGTCACGACGAGGTTCCACGGCGTCCCCGGCTTCGGCGTCTCCCGGAGCTCATGGAGGTAGTAGAGGAAGAACCTGCCGTCCTTCTCGAACGGGATGATGTCTCCTACCCAGCCGTTGGCCGGGCGGAAGAAGACGGGGCGTGGCATCGGCGTCGATGACCTTTCTGAACCCACCAGCGAGTCCTGCTAAAGCGTTTGACCAGCTCACGATAACTCAGGCTACAATCCTGGTCAAGCGTTTAAGCAGACGACGATGTCACGAAAGGTTCACGATGTTCTCTTTGCCGGACTCCTGGGTGTGGGACTTCTGGTTGGCCGACGACGGCGAGCGGCACCACCTGTTCTTCCTCTACGCATCGCGCGCGTTGAAAGATCCCGAAGCCCGCCACTATCGGGCGTCCATCGGGCATGCGGTGTCCACTGACCTGACGGACTGGACCCGTGTGGAGGACGCCCTGGTGCGATCGGACGCACCCGCGTTCGACGACCTCGCCACCTGGACGGGGTCCATCGTCCGCGGCGACGATGGCCTCTGGCGCATGTTCTACACCGGGTCGACGCTTGCACCGGATGGGGTGAAGAACATCCAGTCGATCGGCGTCGCCACCTCCGAAGACCTGCGCGACTGGACGAAATCGGCCGCGAACCCGATTCTGACCGCCGACCCGCGATGGTACGAGACCCTCTCCCCCGACTGGCACGACGAAGCGTTCCGCGACCCCTGGGTGTTCCGGGATCCCGCCGGCGAAGGGTGGCACATGCTGATCACCGCGCGCGCGAAGACCGGCGACCCGTTCAGCCGAGGGGTCGTGGGACACGCGACCTCCACGGACCTGGACCGCTGGGTTCTGCAGCCTCCGCTGACCTCCCCCGTCGACCACGGTTTCGGGCAGCTCGAGGTCACTCAGACCGAGTCGGTGGAGGGTCAGTCGGTGCTGATCTTCTCGTGTCTGGCGGAACACGCGAGCGCCGCGCGTCGCGAGCACACCGGCGGCGTGTGGGCTGCGCCGGCCGGCGGACTCGTCGGCTCGTTCGACATCGATGCCACCTACCCGATCACGGACGCGAACCTGTACAGCGGCCGTCTCGCCCGCCTCCGAGACGGCTCGTGGGCGATGCTCGCTTTCCGCCTCACAGGAGAGCACACACCCTTCGTGGGCGAGATCACGGATCCCCTGCCGGTGGCGTGGGACGGCGGCCGGCTGGTGGTGGCGACGGGACTCTAGCGCTCGCCACTCGGCGCGAGAGCCGGCAGGTTGCGCTCTGCGACGAACAACACGATGAGTACGCCCACCACGCTCGCAAGCGCGATCAGAGGGGAGAGCATGCCGAGCACGGGCGCGAGAGCGACGAAGGCCGCGGCGATCACGAGACGGACGACATTCCAGCGGCCGAGGAGGCGTCGAGCGAACGCTGCGGTCCCCGCGAGATAACAGGCGACTCCCCCGCTGAGCGCGGCGGCGCCGAACAGTCCGAAGCCCTCGTTCGACTCGGCGTGTGCCATCGCGACCTCGAGGCCGAGCGCCGCGAGCACGATGCCGCCGACCAGGGCCAGGTGGAGGTAGGTGTACGCGTCGGTGGCAGCCCGGCCGCGGTCGACGACGGGGACAGCCATGAGAGCCCGCTCGGCGTCGCCGGCGAGCCGGGTGAAGTAGGCCCACCACAGAGCGATGCAGATCAGCATCGACAACACCACGCCGAGAAGGATGGCGAGGCTGATCGGCTCGGTTGAGGCCCCTGTGCCGATGCCGAGAATGGACTCGCCGAGGGCGAGGATCACGATCAGTCCGTGTCGCTCCGTGAAATGAGCGGTGGAGCGCACCGGCCAGGCGACGCCGACGCTGGTGCGGTAGGAGACGATCGGCTCGATCACCACCGCGGCGATGGTGCACCAGATCTGCCACGGGGCACCGAGCAGGGCTCCGGCGACCAGCAGTCCTCCGGACGGAACGACGGAGAGAGTGACGGTGATCAGCGTGCGTCGGCGGAGCTCGGGGGCGGCGAGCCAGACGAAGACGATCGCGTGGGTGATCCGAGCGACGAGGTAGGCGCCGACGAACACGAGGGGGCCGAACAGGCCGTCGGGCAGGTCGTCGTAGGCCTCCAGGACGACGATGCCCGCGACGAACATCGCCGTCATGCCGATGATCATGGCCACGCGGACCACGCCTTGGTCGGCGTGGGCGATGTTCGAGAGCCACCCGTAGGCGGTCCAGGCCCACCACAGCAGGGCGAGGATGACCAGCGCCTGAAGGATGCCGAGGGCATCGTGCTGCTGCGCCATCAGGCGGCTGAGCTGAGTGAAGGCGAACACGAACGCGAGGTCGAAGAAGAGTTCGAGCGTCGTGACGCGGTCGCCCTCGCGACTGGTGACGGCTCGGATCAGCGGATCACCTGAACCCTGTTGGCGCCCTCTCATGGCGTGGCCCGGACATCGCCGCGAACGACGAAAGGCGACAGCCGCTCCCGGAACACTGAGGCGAGCCGGGCGCGGTTGCCCGGATCGAGGCTGTCAGCGCTGGGACGGACGACGTGGCCGTTCTCGAGGTAGCTGCCCGACGGAACAGCTGCGCGGCTCGCAGCGAGCACCAGCTGCGCGCCGCGCGACGCAGGGCCGCCGATGCGACCCATCATCGCGGCGCTGAGCGGGGTGTCGTTGAGCCCCGGGCACAGTGCGACGACATCGTGGGACGAGGCGGCCTCCTCCTCGGCGAGGAGCGACGACCACGTCACCATCGCCAGTTTCGCCCGCGCGTAGGCGGCGATCGGGGTGTAGTCGTGTTCCAGGTCGACGTCGTCGAAGTCGAAGTGCTCGACGCGGTGCGCCGAGGAGCCGACGTTGACGATCCGAGCGCCCTCGGCGAGTCGGGGGATGAGGAGGCGGGTGAACAGCGCCGGTGCGAGTGCGTTGACCTGCAATGTGCGTTCGAATCCGTCGGGGGTGACGATCCGCTCCGCAGCTCCAGGAACACCCGCGTCGTTGATGAGCAGATCGATCGATCGTGCCACCGTGCCGACCCGCTCCGCTGCCGAGACGACGTCGGCCAGGCGGGTGAAATCCGCCGAGATGTAGTGGACCTCGGCGTTACCCGCACGGCGGATCCGTTCGAGGGCGGGAGCGGCATCCCGCTCCGATTCGATGCCGAGCGCGATCAGGATGGTCGACATGCCGGCGAGTCGGAGGGCGGTCGCCTCGCCGATGCCGCTGGTCGCCCCGGTGAGGACGACCGTCCCGAACCCGGCGCTCACAGTGCGTACCCGCCGGTCGCCAGGATGTCTTCGCCCGTGATCCACGCCGAGTCGTCGGAGACGAGGAACGCGATGACCTTCCCGACATCGGCCGGATCGCCGATGCGGCCGAAGGCGGTCTTCGCTGCGAGCCCGTCGATCACCTCGGGGAAGCGCTCGAAGGCGTTGTCGCCGAGGCGCGTCCGGGTCGGGCCGGGGCTGATGGAGTTCACGCGGATCGACCGGCCGGCGAGTTCCTTGGCCAGGTACCGTGTGGCCGTGGTGAGACCGCCCTTCATCGCCGCGTACCCGGAGTAGCCGGGCTCGGTGTCGCCGGGGCGCACAGAGCTGCTGGAGGTGTTCACGATCGCGCCGCCGTCTTCGATCAGAGGCAGGAGGGCCTGGGTGAGGAAGTACGGACCGCGCAGGAGTACCCGGTAGTAGGCGTCGAACGCGTCCTCCGTCATCTCCTCGAAGCCCATCCCGCCGCCGAAACCGGCGTTGTTCACCAGCGCATGAATGCCATCCGCTCCCCACTCCGTTCTCACCACGCGGGTGAGCGTGTTCGCGAAGTCGGCGAAGGTGTCCGTGCGGCTGATGTCGAGCGGAAGCGCGACCGCCGTGCCTCCGTTCTCCCGGATCTCCTCGACGGTCCTCTCAGCGCCCTCTGGGCGCGCGTTGTAGGTGATGACGACGCCCATTCCGCGGGCGGCGATCTCAATGGCGGCGCCGCGCCCGATGCCGGAGCTCGCTCCGGTGATGACGACGATCTTCTGGTCGGATGTCTGTTCGCTCATGCTTCAACACAACCGTCAGCCCCCTGCGGCGAGTTAGGGGAATCCCATCGACTCCTTGCACAAAACTGTCATCTTCGACAGGAATGGATGCCTTCCTCGAGGGATGATGTTTCACTCTTCCCATGTCCTTCGATGAGTTCCGCGCCCTCGTGGCGCAACACGCCCCGGGTGGCGTCAGTCCGACGGCGATCCCCGGCGTGGTCGTGTCGCGGATGGACCACGGCGGTTCGCAGGACGAATCCACGACGGGCACGATCCTCGCCATCGTCGCGCAAGGCACCAAACGACTCTCGGTGGGAGGAACAGTCCACGACTACGGAGCCGGGCAATATCTGGTCGCCTCCGTGGACCTCCCGGTCTCCGGGCACTTCACCGACGCCACCCCCGAGCATCCCGCGTTGGGATTCGGTCTGGAGCTGCGCTCGGAAGTGATCGCCGAACTCATGCTGACCGCCTCCGCGGCAGAGTTCCCGCGGCCGTCGCGCGGGGAGTCATCCCCTCCGGCGATCGCCGTCGGAGAGACCTCGCCGCGGCTGCTGGACGCGACCATCCGCATGCTGCGACTGCTCGACCACCCCCGGGACATCCCGGTGCTCGCCCCCATGATCGAACGGGAGATCCTCTGGCTGATCATGTCGGGCGACCAGGGCGCGACCGTGCGACAGCTGGGACTCGCCGACAGCAGCCTCAGCCGCGTCCGCCACGTCGTTCGCTGGATACGGGAGCACTTCTCCGAGCCGCTCCGCGTCGACGAGCTCGCCGAACGCGCGAGGATGAGCCCCTCAGCGTTTCACCGAGCGTTCCACGCGGTCACCTCGATGAGCCCGATCCAATACCAGAAGAGCATCCGTTTGCAGGAAGCGCGGCTGCGCCTGATCGCGAACCCGGGCGACATCGGCGCGACCGCCTACGCGGTCGGATACGAGAGCCCGTCGCAGTTCAGCCGGGAGTACCGGCGCGAGTTCGGCGCGTCGCCCAGTGAAGACGCGGTCGCGCTGCGCGGGTCGGCGCGGGCGTGACCGTCTTCGGAGAGAACCTCGTCACGTAAGTGAGGTCTTACGCCTCCGACGGTCCATGGATGTAGAAGGCGATGTCATCCGCGGAGATACGTGCTCTGACGGGCGCGAGATCATCTCGGTAGACCTCTAGTTCCGCTAGCTTGCCGTTCACGACATGCAGCAAGAGATGTATGAACACCCCATCGGTATCGGCGACCTCCGCATCCGCAAAGACTCCACGGACATCGCCCAACTGCACACCCTGAGTCGGAGTCAATCGGAAACTGTCCGTACCGTGAATGCCACTCACATCAAGGTTGGGGAGCTGTGAGCTCAGCAACCGATCATCTCCCCGGAGACCTTCGACAGCCCGAGTTACGAGCTCAATCACAGTGGACCGCGAGAGGGACACGTCGACTGACACCTCCTACTTCGGCAATGATTTATCGGTCTTGTGCGCGCGGACGGCCACCACTTCACCGGTCGCAATCGCCCGACCTTCCCAGAGTGCCATGACGTCGCCTACGGAAAAGCGATCGAGCCATGCATCCGGGTCCAGCAGCGAAGCCTCCACATCGTAGGTCTGACCCAACCGCAGGACCCTTCCGCGGAGCCAAACGCGACAGTCGTACATGGTCGGGTCACCACGACCGATCGGGCAGGAGTAGTGGTCGGCATTCCCGCCTATGTCCGTCATGCGACCCCCCTCCTCGGTGCTAAGGAATCGAACCTTCATTACCAGATCGGGTAGAGCCTCGCTAGGTTTCACTCTCAGCACCAATCCACTTGGCCCTCGACCCGAGAGTCGAAGGGCGGCAAGACGCGCCTAGGCGCCCGTTTGCTGGCCGCATCAGTGGCCCCTCAATTCGTAAACGGGAGGGATCGCGCCACTTTCGATGTGAGCGAGGAAAATATCTGAGGCCTCTTGATAGGAGAAGGCTTCGCTCTGTTCGACCTGTACCTCAAAGTTCGACCACTGCACCTGTACCTTCGAGGCACTGCCCTCGCTACGCGAGCGCCTCCCGACCGTGAAGAGACGCCCGGTGCCATCGAACTGAAGTCGCACTTCAACGGTCAGCTTGTCGGCTGCGCCCGCACACTGAATAAAACTCTCCGGGAAGTAATCAGCACTCAGGTCAGCTACGCTCTTGACACCCTCGGGTAGCTTCCAGACCAGCACGGCGAACGAGTTGCTTCCGTCAAGTTGGGACAACAAAGCGGGAATCGTCTGGTTGATTGGCCGGAAGTCCTCGGTGAGGTCCATCGTTACCGCGCCGTCAAGCTCGATTCCGAACCGTTCTTGCATCTCCCTCATCGCCTACGTGGGCCGGTCGGGCCATGGTCCGCTACAACACTGCCGACGGACCCCGTCGAATGGCGTCATTCGCCGCTCGCTCTCGAACGCTATCGACTCGACGAATTGATCAACAAGCTCGCTCGCCTGCGAAGCTTTACAGAGAGCAACGACATGTTGCATTGCGTGAGAGCCATTGCCCCGTCGAGCCCTGCGTCGGGCTGCGCCCCACCCGCTCCCCCAAACGCCGGCTCTCGCTGCGCTCGGGTCGGCGCCCGGAGCCCCTCGCGCGCGGGGACCCCAATAGACAGCAGCGAGCAGTGAAAAAGCCGGTGGGCACGTCGGTCGCGAAGCGACCTCGTGCCCACCGGCTTTTTCACTGCGTCGGGCTGACAGGATTTGAACCTGCGACCCCTTGACCCCCAGTCAAGTGCGCTACCAAGCTGCGCCACAGCCCGTTGTCGCCGCCCGAGCCGAGGCTCCGCGCGGGGCAACTCGACCATCCTACCGTGTCGGAGAGGTGCCCCGCGCACGCCGGGTCAGATGTCCTTCGTCACCCAGTCCATCAGCTTCGGCGAGCCCAGGGTGCCGCCGAGGTGACAGATGACGACCACGCGGCCTGCGCGTCGAGCGGGTCGTCGGGCGACGCGGTGGCCGGAGCCGGCGTCGCGGTGGCAGTCGACGTCAAGGTCACCGTCGGTGTCGGCCCCCGCCGCGAGCGTCATCGCCTGTCTTTCGTGCCGGCAGGGATGCGGTGCGCCACCCGAAGGCACACGGATCCCCGCCGGCACTGCGCCGTCGCACCGGCCGAATGACCTGTGCGAACGGGCGCCCGGACCGCCCCGCCCCGCAGCGGGTGTCCAGGTATGAGTCGGCGACGGGGCGCGAGTGGGGGGAGTCAGCGTCCCGCCGCCGAGCTGGGTTCAGCGGCTGGAGCCGCCGATGATCTGGTCGACCTCGTCCTGGCTGAGCGGGGTCCAGGGCGACGAGTCGGGGTTTGCGCTGGCGGCCTCGGGGCTGTCGCCCTGCGTCCACCACTTAGCTTCGTAGGGTACCCCGTCGAAGAGGACGCGCTGCCCCTTGTCGTAGGCGCTGGTCCCGGCCCAGGTCGGGTACGTCCCGGCGGGCAGGGTCGGCTGCGGGATGGGCGTCTCGCCCGGGAGCACCGGGCCGACGAGCTCCCACGGCGTCTCCCACGCGTTCAGCACGGGGTTGTCGGGCACGTCGCCCTTCGTCCACCACTTCGCCTGGTACACGTTGTGGTGCCAGACGACCTTCGTGCCCTTGAGGTACGAGTTCTTCGACGCCCACACCGGGTACGGCGAGTGGGCCGGGTCGTCCGCGGTCGCCGTGGAGGTCGGCTCGGCCGTCGTGACAGCGCCCTCCCCCAGCGCGATGTGTCCGTCGAAGCCCTTCGCCAGGACGGTCGCGAACGACGTCTTGCCCTGGTCGACGCCGCTGCAGGCGTCGGAGACGACGGTCACATCCACATAGTTCGACCCACAGGTCTTGTCGCGGTTCGCCGACCACATCGACATGCGCCCCAGGCCGTTCGACACCGCCCAGCTGTTGAAGGAGGCGGCGTCCGCAAGCGTGAACACCTCGCCCTCGATGTCGTTCTGGCCGATCATCGGGGTGGCGCCGAGCTTCGCCCAGAGGCTGGGGTCGCTCTGGTGCAGCTTCGCGCGGTCGTAGAGGATGCCGAGCTGGCGCTGGGCGGCGGACACGGCGGACTCCGCGGTCTTGGCCATCGAGGTCTTCGCGTCCTTGGCGTCGCCGAAGTCCATGGTCATCACGTTGACGCCGGCGATGTCGACCTTCGCCTTCAGCATGGCGGCGATCGCATCCGTGCCGTCCGAGGTCATCCCGGTGGGCGCCACGGGCAGGGTCAGCCACACGGCGAGGCTCTTGCCCGCGGCACGGCGCTCCTGCTGCAGTGCGGCGATCGCCTCGGCGCGGCGGGCGGCGGCGTCCTTGTCGGCGAGTCCGCCGCCCTCGAGGTCGAGGTCGATCGTGCCGATCTTGTAGCGGTCGACGACGGACGCGTACGCGTTCTTCAGCGCGGACGGGTCGACGCAGTGCACAGCCAGCTCGTCGTTCCGCTGGCCGCCGAACGACACCGCGACGGTGCCGCCCTGCTGCTGGAGGCGCGCGATGCGGCGGTCAAGATCCAGGGATCCACGAGCCTGGTCGAGCGAGTAGGCACCGCCCCAGCTGGGCGCGCACGGGTCCGACGGCGACGACACGACGAACGAGAGGACGGCATCCTTCGTCGTCGTGCCGCCCAGGTTCTCGAATGCGAACCGGGGCGTCGCCGTCACATCCACGTAGGAGGCGAACCACGGCTTCGCGTCGACCGCCGCGCGGGCGCTCCACCACTGCAGGCCGACCGCGCCGGCGGACACGACGACGATGGCGACGAGGGCGGCGCCGATCACGCGCCACGGCGACAGGCGGCGGCCGCTCGCGGACTCGGGAGCCTGTGCGCGCTCGACGGCGTCCGCCGAGATCTTCTTCTGGGATGCGCGAGCCATCAGGCGGCCTGCCTCTCGCCAGAGACGGACTCGGCCGGAGCGGATCCGTTCGCGGCGGCCGCTGCCTCGGAGCCCTCGGCGCCGGACGCCTCCACCGCCTGGGCGGCAGCGCCATTCACGGGGACCTCCGAACCCTGCAGCGGCACCTCGGCGTCCTCGGTCCGCGCGTCGACGACCGCGCCCACCCGGGCGAGGTGCGGTACCTCGCCGCCCGCGTGGCCGTGGTAGAGCACGGAACGCCAGTCGATGGATGCGGTCTGCGGCGCGGCCTCCTCGGTCGAACGGCGGCGCGACTTGTCCACGTACAGCGGCTTCGTCATCCCGATCCAGATGTCGACGATGGTGTTCCAGATGCCGATGTAGGCGACGATCGCCCAGATCGCCAGGGTGGCGTTGAACGCGGCGAACGCGGCGTTGCCCCAGTTCTGCGCGTTGACATCACGCCACAGCGTGAACAGCGAGAAGGCGACGATCGCGAGCGGCGCGATCACGTACAGCAGCGGCGAGGCCGTGCGGTTCTTGACCTTCGGCGTGCGGGCGAACGGGATCTTCTTGCCGGTCAGCGACTGCTGGATCGACTTCAGCACACCGGCCAGGTTCACCGGCAGCAGGATGAGGTTGAAGCCGTAGATCCGGAAGATGTCGGTGGCCTTGTACCCGCTGTAGCGCAGGTCGGCCGCCTGGCTGATGAAGTACGGCAGCGCGGCGAGGAGCACCATCGGGCTGAGCAGCCGGCCGTCGTACGGGTACGCCAGCAGGAAGATCAGGCCGAAGCTCGCCCAGCTGATCGACGCCATGTAGTTGACGCGCAGCAGCAGCTCGATGCGCGAGACGGTCTCGCCGCGGCGCTTCCGCTCCTTCACCTGACGCCACAGCTTCGGGAGGATCAGCAGACCGCCGTTCGCCCAGCGGCGACGCTGCACGATCAGCGAACCGAAGTCCGGCGGGGTCGCGGAGTAACTGAGGCGCTCCGGGTAGTTGGACAGCGTCCAGCCGTGGGTGCCGAGGTCGATGCTCGACTCGGTGTCCTCGATGACGGTGCGGTCCTGGATGTAGCGGCGCACCTCGAAGCCGCCGACGAACTCGGTCTCGACGATGTCGTCCAGCGCGCTCTTGCGGATCACCGCGTTCGCGCCCACCCAGAACGTCGCGCCGTAGTACGACTTGCCCTGGTGCAGGATGTGCTGGATATCGGTGGTCGCACCGGCGAGACGCTCGATGCGGGTGCCGGCGCCGCGGAACGACGAGTACGGCGTCTGCGTCACAGCGACGCGGGCGTTGTCGGGCTGCTGCAGGAAGTAGGTGAGCCGGAGGCAGTACTCGCGCAGCAGGATGGAGTCGGCATCCAGGGTCAGCAGGAAGTCGCTGTCCGGGATCTCGATGTCACCGGGGCGGCGCTGACCGGCGGCGACCGGGCTGAGGATCTGTCCCTCCGGCGTCTCCTCGACGCGGTAGGTGCCGCCCATCAGGCCGATGTAGGCGTTGAGGTTCATCGCCTTGTTCGCCTCGTGCGAGAGGGACGCCCACTTCTTGCGCTCGAAGACGGCGAGGTCGGCGTCGAACGTCCACGACAGGCGACGGTACAGCTGCGCGACGCGCTTGCTGGTGAGGGAGGCGCCCTCGGCGATCGCGGCCGAGACGGCCTCGCCGGTCAGCGCCAGGTCGTCGCCGAGAGCGCGGAGCACCTGGTCGGCGAAGAAGACGTCGACGTGGTCCTCGACGGTGTGGGCGTCCGCCTGGGCGTACAGCCACTGGGCGGCCCAGCGGTAGTGATCGGCGAGCTCCCGCGCGGCCTCGTCGGTCGCGTAGACGCCGGTGTCGCCGAGCTCGTACCGCATCAGTGCGTCGGAGAACCGGAAACGGGGCTCGGCCAGCGTCGCGCTGATGTCGTGCGCGAGGTCGCGGGTCGCGTCGAGGCGCTCGCGAACATCCGGGTCGCGCGGGTCGGGGTTGTCGTCGAGGAGCAGCACGACCCGCTTGGAGGGGAACTCCTGCAGGGCGGCGGAGAGCAGCGTCATCCGCACCACCTCGGGCTCCTCCGCGTACGACGGGACGAGCACGGTGATCGACGGCTGGTTGTCGGCGAAGTGGCGGTCGAGCTCGGCACGCGGCACGCGGACGTGCTTCTGGAAGCGCTGGAGCGCTCCCTGCCGGGCCACCAGATACATGAGGGCGGAGAAGGTGAGGAAGGTGACGACGACGGTGTAGCCGATGGCCTCCATCGTGAAGCGGAAGTTCTGGCTGCCGCTGTCGATGAACTGGCGGATGATCGTGGTCACCACGTAGATCGCCCAGAAGAGGACGGTCAGCACGATGGCGACGCGGCTCCAGGTGATCTTCCGGTCGGAGGGCTTCGGGTGGACCGTCGGGAGCGGCTCTGTGCGCTTCTCGGAGCCGAGCTGGCGCTTTCGGGCAGGGGTGTATGCGGTTGTAGAACTCATGATCGGGTATGCGTCCTTCAGAAGACGGGAGCCCGGCCCTCGGGTGGGCACGGTCGGGTGGCTCCCGGTTGTCCACACTAGTGAGGACAATCCGGGGTACAAATACCCCTTTTAGGGTCGCCCCCTCTTTGGGGTGGCTTCCCTGTCTCCTTTCTCAGATCCGGCCGGTGTGTCGCGCTTGCGCTGACCGATCTCCATGCATATGCATCAAAGGTCGGGAGCGTGTCGGAGGGTGCGGTCTAGGCTGGCCGCATGCCGTCGCAGCCGTCACCGCAGCTGTGGCGGGGGCGCAGCCCGGCCGGAACTCTGCTCCTGATCGTGGGCCTGGTGGTCGGAATCCCCGTGGCCCTGCTGTTCGGGATGCTGCTCCTGGCCCTCGGTGTGCTCGGCGGTGTCCTCGCGGCGGTCGGCTGGCTGCTCTCCGTAGCGGCGGCGTGGGTCTGGTACGCGGTGCAGCGCACCCGGCGCATCCCGTATCCCTTCGGCGCACCGCCGCCCACGACCCGACGCAACCGACGCGTCGCGCTCAGTGGCCTGTACCTGTCGCTCGTGCCGCGGACCGTCGGAGGCGTCGCACGCGTCACCGGGTGGCTGCTTTCGCCGCTCGCGCTGCTGGTGTCGCTGGTCGGGCTGTTCCTCCCCCGGTGGCGGGCGAAACCCTACCTCGCGGTGTTCACGCTGCCCTCGCTGCTGCGCAAGGTGGTCAACCTCGGCCGGAGACGCGGGCTGCTGCGCGACGGCCACGACGCGGTGCTGACCGACTACGACGACTTCCTCGGGCGAGCGTTCCCGCTCATCCGTGACGTCCTCGACTGGTGGAACGACCCGCTCGCCGGCGACGACTACACACCGACGCCGGGACTGCCCGACGTGCCCGCGGGATTGCTGGGGCTGCCGCTGGGGCCCTCCCCCGATCCCCTCGGGCAGCCGGGAATCGCCGCCGGAGCCATGCGTCGCCGGTCGATCCGCTCACTGCGGGATGTGCTGCTCAGCCAGCGGGAGATCGACGACCTCTGCGACCCGGACCTCGACGACCGCGCCGACGTCGCGACCGTACGGATCGTGGAGGTGCCGCGGTCCGGGCGTTCGGGCCGGCGCTGGATCGTGCAGTTCGCGAGCACGAAGTCCTGGCATCCGCGGGCCGGCGCGGCGCCCAACGACCTCACGGCGGACCTGCTGATCGGGGCAGGCGACGAGCCGACCGTGGCGCGCGCGAGCTTGGCGGCCATGCGGGAGGCGGGCATCCGGCCGGGCGAACCCGTGCTGCTGGCCGGGTTCAGCCTGGGCGGGATGGTCGCCGCGCAGATCGCCGCCTCGGCGGTCGCCGACGGGCTCGACGTCACGCATCTGGTGGTGGCGGGCTCGCCGCTCGGGCGGATCGTCGTGCCGCCGACGGTGAGCGTGCTGGCGCTGGAGCATGTGCTCGACCCGGTTCCGCGCATCGAAGGGCGCGAGAATCCGCTTCGCGGGTCGCTCGGGGCGCCCTTCCTGACGGTGAAGGCGCGGCCGCCGCTGTCGCTCGGATTCCGCATCGGAGCGCTGCACCAGTCGACCGCCTACGCGGACACGGCGGCGATGGTGGAGGCCGACCCGCCGGATCCGTCGGTCGCCCTGCTGCTCGCCGGGCTGGCGCCGTTCTTCGGGCCGGGCCAGCGCATCCACGACCGCGCCGCCGTGCGTGCGGGCGGACTGCCGCCGCGGCCATCGGTCCCGTTCTACCTGCACAGCACGGTCGAGGAGGGCATCACGCGCGGGACGCTTCGGCAGACCGTTCGGCGACTGCCGGGCGTGATCGCGGTGGACGTCTACCAGTCGCGCAGCGGGTTCGCGACGACGATCCTGTGGAACGCCGACATGCTGGTCCGCGAGCTCGATCCGTGGCTGATCGCCGCCGGGCGCACCGCGGTGTATCGCGGGCTGCTGTCGTTGCTCGCGCGGCGGCGCGCTGTCGGCATCCACCTGCGGCTGCAGGCGCGGTCGACGCCCGGGATCACCTGGGAGGCGACAGTGCAGCGGCTCTCGGACGGGCGCTGGCGCGAGTCCATCGACATCACGGTCGACGACCGCGCCGATCCGGATGCGGTGCGCCGCCTCTTCCCGGGAGGGACCGCCCCGGTCGTGGTCGTCCACGACCCCGATGCGTTCGACCCCATCCTCGACGTGGCCCGCCAGCGCTGACGTCGCCCCTCCGCGCCGCCACTCCGCCCCACAGCCCCACCGTCGACTCCGCACAAATTGCACACCGCGGGGCGGTTTTGTGTGCAGTTTTTGCGTACTCGACGGGGGGCGGGGTCAGCGCTTGCGCTTCTCGCGGACGCGCATGTTGAGGACGATCGGGGTGCCCTCGAAGCCGTAGACCTCGCGGAGGCGGCGGATGATGTACCGCCGGTAGCCCGGGTCGAGGAACCCGGTCGTGAACACCACGAATGTCGGCGGCCGGCTCGTCGCCTGCGTGCCGAAGAGGATGCGCGGCTGCTTGCCGCCACGGACCGGGTGCGGATGCGCGGCCGTGAGCTCGGCGAGGAACGCGTTGAACTTGCCGGTCGGGATGCGGGTGTCCCACGACTCGAGCGCGAGCTCCAGCGCAGGGACGAGCTTCTCGAGGTGGCGTCCGGTGCGCGCGGAGATGTTGACCCGCGGCGCCCAGGAGACGTGCGCCAGGTCCTGCTCGATCTCCCGCTCCAGGTAGCGCCGGCGGTCGTCGTCGAGGAGGTCCCACTTGTTGAACGCGAGCACGAGCGCGCGGCCCGACTCGAGCACGAGGTCGATGATCCGGACGTCCTGCTCGCTGATCGGCTCGCTCACATCGAGCACGACCACGGCGACCTCCGCCTTCTCGAGCGCGGTGGATGTGCGGAGCGAGGCGTAGAAGTCGGCGCCCTGCTGCAGGTGCACGCGGCGGCGGATTCCGGCGGTGTCGACGAATCGCCAGATGCGGCCGCCGAGCTCGACCTGCTCGTCCACCGGGTCGCGGGTGGTGCCCGCGAGCTCGTTGACGACGACGCGCTCCTCCCCCGCGGCCTTGTTGAGCAGCGACGACTTGCCGACGTTCGGCCGGCCCAGGATCGCGACGCGGCGCGGACCGCCGACCTCCTGCTTGGCGACGGCCGACACCTCCGGCAGCGCCTTCAGGAGCTCGTCCAGCAGGTCCGCGACACCGCGGCCGTGCAGGGCGGAGACGGGATGCGGTTCGCCGAGCCCGAGCGACCACAGTTCGGTCGCGTATGGCTCTTGGCGTGCGTCGTCGACCTTGTTCGCGGCGAGGAAGACGGGCTTCTTGGTCTTGCGGAGCAGCCGGACGACGTGCTCGTCGGTCGACGTCGCGCCGACCGTCGCGTCCACGACGAAGAGCACCGCGTCTGCGAGATCGATGGCGACCTCCGCCTGCGCGGCGACCGAGGCGTCGATCCCGCGGGCGTCGGGCTCCCAGCCGCCGGTGTCCACCAGGGTGAACCGGCGACCGTTCCACTCCGCCTGGTACGAGACGCGGTCGCGCGTCACACCCGGAGTGTCCTCGACGACGGCCTCACGGCGGCCGAGGATGCGGTTGACGAGCGCGGACTTGCCGACGTTCGGCCGCCCCACGATCGCGAGCACCGGTAGTGCCGGCAGGTAGGTGATGCCGTCGACGTCCTCGCCGGCGACCTCGAGGATGTCGAGGTCGCTCTCGTCGAGCTCGTACTCCTCGAGACCGCTGCGCAGCGCGTTGGCGCGCTGGACGGCGAGTTCCTCGTCGAGCTCGGAAAGCCGGGTGACGAGGTCGTCGTCGCCGGTCGGCTCGTTTTCGATGTCAGACATGTGCTGCTTTCTGTACGACCTGGATGACCGCGTCGACGGTCTGGTCGAAGTCGAGGTCGGTGGAGTCGACGGTGGTCACACCGTCCGCGGCGTTCATGAAGTCGACGACACGGGCATCGGCCTCGTCGCGTCTCCGAAGTGCCTCGCCGACGTGGGCGGCGGAATGGCCGGCCAGCTCGGCGGAACGCCTGGCCATTCTAACGGCTTCGTCGGCGGTCAGCAGGATGCGCACCGGCGCATCCGGGCAGACGACTGTTGTGATGTCGCGACCCTCGACCACGATCCCGTCGCGGTCGGTCGTGCGGATGATGTGCCGGAACAGCCCGGTGAGGAACTCGCGCACCTCGGGGACCCGCGCGATCGCGCTGACGACGGCGGTCACCTCCGGCGTCCGGATGGCCTCCGTCACGTCGGTGTCGCCGACGAACACGTGGTACGTGTCGGGGTCGGTGCCGATCCGGTAGTCGAAGTCGGGAAGGGAGTCGATCACCGCCGCGGCGTCCGTCGGGTCGACCTGCCGCTCCACGACGTACCAGCTGAGCGCGCGGTAGGCGGCGCCGGTGTCGAGGTAGGCCCAGCCGAGCCGCTTGGCGGCCGCCTTGCTCACGCTCGACTTGCCGCTGCCGGCCGGTCCGTCGACCGCGACCACGATCGTCTCGGTCATCCGGTGATCCTCCATCCACGTTCGGTCAGGTCTTCGACGGTGCGGTGCAGCACCTCGGGTAGCACGGCGATATCGGCGAGGCCGAAGGCCGCGCCGGGCGAGTGCTCCAGGCGCAGGTCCTCCATGTTCACGCCGAGTTCGCCGAGCTCGTTCAGCAGGCGCGCCAGTTCGCCCGGGCGGTCCTCCACCATCACCACGAAGCGCGAATATTTCCGGTCCTGGCCGTGCTTGCCCGGGAGCCGGGAGACCCCGATGTTGCCGCCCGCGATCTCCTCCGCGATGGTGCGGCGGGCTCCCGCGGCGTCGACGTCGCCGAGGGCGATGAGCACGCGGTCGAGGTCGTCGCGGTAGGCACGGAGGATCTCGACGATGGCGGGCGCGTTCGCCCCGAGGATCTGGACCCACAGTTCCGGCTCGCTCGCGGCGATGCGCGTGACGTCGCGGACGCCCTGCCCCGCGAGGGCGAGGGCTGTGTCCGGTGAGTCCGCCAGGCGCTTCGCCATGAGGGAGGAGACGAGCTGGGGCGCGTGCGAGACGAGAGCGACGGCGGCGTCGTGCTCGGCCGCATCCATCTCGACCGGGGTGGCGCCGAGGTCGAGGATGAGCGCCTCCACCAGGCTCACGGCCGGTCGCGGGTTCTCAGGGCGCGCGGCGACGACCCAGGGCCGGCCGATGAACAGGTCGGCGCGCGCGGACGAGGGCCCACCGCGCTCCCGCCCGGCGAGCGGGTGGCCCCCGACGTAGCGGGCGAGGTCGACGCCGGCCTCCTGCAGTTCGGCGAGCGGAGCGACCTTCACACTGGCGACATCGGTGACGATGGCATCGGGATGCGCGGCCAGCTCTTCCGCGACGACCTTCCCGGTGAGGTCCGGCGGCACGGCGACCACGATGAGCGCAGGCTCCGCTCCTCCGTCGTCGAGCCGACCCGCCCCATAGTCCGCCGCCAGCCGCAGGTGCGCGGGCGACGCGTCGGCGAGCAGCACGTCGACGCCCCGGGCGCGCAGCCCGAGTCCGACGGATGCGCCGAGCAGCCCCGCGCCGACGACGCGGACGGGGCCGGAGAGGCGGGCGGAGATCTCAGTCACCCGTCCACCTTAGCCAGCGCGTGCCGCCCGTTTTCACACTCGACCGGTCTCGGAGGAGGCTCCGTCGATATCCGTCACGGATCCCCTCCGTTTTCGGCGTGCGCCCGGCGCGGCGCGGGAGAAGTCCTCCGTTCGCCACAGCTGAGGCGGGTACGCGCAAACGGAGGAGTCCCTGGCCGACACGCCGGCGCGCGACGACGAACGGAGGTCGTTGCGGCGCGCACGCGCCGAACCTCCTCCGTTCCCGCCGAGGCCGCCGCGGGGATGAGCGGGAGAGCGCTCAGCGGTTCTCGCGCGAGATGGTGAGCAGCTGGCCCAGTTCCGCCTTCGTGAGGTCGCGCAGCTGACCGGACTTCAGCGTGCCGAGGTGCAGCGGCCCGAACTGCCGCCGGACCAGCTCGACCACCGGGTGCCCGACCTCGGCGAGCATCCGCCGGACGATGCGGTTGCGGCCCGAATGCAGGGTGATCTCGACGAGCGAGTCGTCGCCGCGCGGGTTCGACTGCAGCAGCTTCGCCCTGTCGGCGGCGATCGGGCCGTCCTCCAGCTCGACGCCCTTCGTCAGCCGCCCGATCGTCTGCGGCGTGACGACGCCGCGCACACGAGCGATGTAGGTCTTCGTCACCCCGAACGATGGATGCGCGAGCACGTGCGCCAGTTCGCCGTCGTTGGTGAGGATGAGCAGCCCGGAGGTCTCCGCATCCAGCCGGCCGACGTTGAACAGCCGCTCCGGGTAGTCCGCCGTGAAGCGCGAGAGGTCGGGCCGGCCCTGCTCGTCGCGCATCGAGCTCACAACGCCGACCGGCTTGTTGAGCATCACGTACCGGCGGGAGGTGTCGAGCTGGACGGCCGTGCCGTCCACCGCCACCTGATCCACCTCCGGGTCGACCCGCGTTCCGAGCTCGCGGACGACCTTCCCGTTGACCGTCACGCGGCCCGCCACGATCATGTCCTCCGACACCCGGCGCGAGGCCACACCGGCGGCCGCCATCACTTTCTGCAGGCGCTCGCCCTGCATCGACTCAGCGGACATCGCCCTCGAACCCGTCCGCACCGTCCGCGAGCAGCGGCGAGATCTTGGGCAGCTCGTCGATCGAGTTGATGCCCAGCTGGCTGAGCAGCAGGTCGGTGGTGCCGTAGTTGATCGCGCCGGTCTCGCTGTCGGTGAACAGCTCGGTGATCAGGCCACGGCCGAGCAGCGTCCGCACCACGGAGTCCACGTTGACGGCTCGAATGGATGCGATGGCGCCGCGGCTGATCGGCTGCTTGTACGCGATCACCGCAAGGGTCTCCAGTGCCGCCTGCGAGAGCTTTGTCGGGTTCTGCTGCAGCACGTAGTCGGCCACGACGTGGTCGAACTCCTCGCGGACGTAGATGCGCCATCCCCCGCCCACCTCGCGCAGCTCGAAGCCGCGGCGGACACCGCCGCCCTCGCCGTCGAAGTCGGCGACAATCGTGGCGAGCGCCGCCCGGACGCGCTTCACCGGCGCTCCGACGGCCGTGGCCAGCGTGACCACACTCATCGGCTCGTCCGCGACCATGAGGATCGCCTCGAGGGCGCGCTCGATCTGCGCGTCCTCGACCGGCGCGGGCACTTCCGTGGTGTCGGTCACCTCGGTCGTCTCGGTCGCGTCCGCGACGTCCGTGTTCTCAACCGTCATAGTCGGCTCCCAGATTCGACAGGTTCTCTTCTGACCAGTGCTCGGCGGTCCACCTCAGCGTGAGCTCGCCGAGCGGCTCCAGCTGCTCGAAGGCGATCGCCGCTCGCCGGTACAGCTCGAGCACGGCGAGGAACCGCGCGACGACGACGCCCTTCTGCTCGGCGCCGGCCACCAGCTGCCGGAAGCTCATCGGCTCGCCGTGGCGCAGCATCCCGACGACCACGGCGGCCTGCTCGCGGATGCTGACGAGCGGCGCGTGCAGGTGGTCGAGCCCGACGACGGGGACCTCGCGCGGCGTCATCGCCAAGGTGGCGAGGGCCGCGAAGTCGTCGAGGCTGAGCGTCCAGACGAGCTCCGGGGTGCGCTGGCGGAACTTGTCCTCCAGGCGCACCAGCCGGGCATGACGGGCGCCCTCGGCCTCCAGCCGCTGCGCGAACCATGCGGACGCCTCCTTGAAAGCGCGGTACTGCAGTAGCCGCGCGAAGAGGAGGTCGCGGGCCTCGAGCAGGGCGACGTCCTCCGCATCCACCAGCTCGCCCTGGGGCAGCAGACCGGCCACCTTCAGGTCGAGCAGGGTCGCCGCGACCAGCAGGAACTCGCTGGCCTCGTCGAGGCTCTCGTCGGTGTCGAGCTGCCGGAGGTAGGCGATGAACTCGTCCGTCACCCGGCTGAGCGAGATCTCCGTGATGTCGAGCTCGTGCTTGGTGATCAGTGAGAGCAGCAGGTCGAACGGGCCCTCGAAGTCGCCGAGGGAGACACGGAAACCGGACGACTCCTCGGCGGGAAGGGTCGCCGCCGGTTCGGTCGCCGCCGGTTCGGTCGTCCCCGGTTCGCTCGTATCAGGCGACGGCGCCACGGAACACCAGTTCCCGCGCCAGCTGGCGGTACGCCTCCGCCGCCTGGTGCTCGGGCGCGAACTGCGTGATCGGGGTGGCCGCGACCGACGCGTCCGGGAACTTCACCGTGCGCGAGATGACCGTCTCGAGCACGCGGTCGCCGAAGGCGTCGACCACGCGTTCCAGTACCTCGCGCGAGTGCAGCGTGCGCGAGTCGTACATGGTGGCGAGGATGCCGTCCAGCTCGATCGCGGGGTTCAGCCGCTCGCGCACCTTGTCGATCGTCTCGATGAGCAGGGCGACGCCGCGGAGGGCGAAGTACTCGCACTCGAGCGGGATGAGCACGCCGTGGCTGGCGGTGAGCGCGTTGACGGTCAGGATGCCGAGCGACGGCTGGCAGTCGACCAGGATCACGTCGTAGTCGTTGGCGACCTTGCGCAGCACGCCGGCGAGGATCTGCTCGCGGGCGACCTCGTTGACGAGGTGCACCTCGGCCGCGGAGAGGTCGATGTTGGCCGGGATGATGTCGAGCCCGGGCGTCGACGTCGTCTGGATCGCTCCCTGCACGTCCGCGTTGCGGTTCAGCAGCAGGTCGTAGATGGTCGTCGCGTCGTGGGTGTGGGCGCCGAGGCCGGCGGACAGCGCACCCTGCGGGTCGAAGTCGACCGCGAGGACGCGACGGCCGTACTCGGCGAGGGAAGCGCCGAGGTTGATGCTGGTCGTCGTCTTGCCGACGCCGCCCTTCTGGTTGCAGAGGGCGATGATCTTCGCCGGACCGTGCTGCTTCAGCGGAGCGGGCACCGGGAACGCACGCTGCGGACGGCCGGTGGGTCCGGGCTTCGTGGCGATGGATGCGACATCCATGCCCGGCAGCTCGGTCTCGACCTCGTCGTTGCGCGTCACCTGGGTGTTCCTCGTCCCTCTCGTGGCCGGTCTTTCAAGGGGACAGTCTATCCGCGCCGTGCCCCGCTTGCGGGGCGCGCGCCCGGCGGTTCGGTACGCTGGCGGCGTGCAGCCGATGCCGTCCGCCCTCGAGACCCCGCGCCTGCGTCTGCGCCCGCGCGATGGGCGCGATGCCGAGTGGAACCTCGCACTGCTCGCCGAGCATCCCCTCGGCCGGGCTCCGGGCTCGGTGGAGGACGAGCGGGAGCGGCTGGATGCGCAGCGCGCGACGTTCGAGGAATCCGGCTTCGGCCTGTATGCGATCGAGCTCGCCTCGACGGGTGAGGCGGTCGGGTACTGCGGGCTCGTGGTCGGGCGGGCCAGCGCATTCCAGCCGGAGATCGCCTACGAGCTGCTGCGGGGCCATGTCGGGCACGGCTACGCGACCGAGGCCGCGGCTGCCGTCGCGGACGCGGCGTTCGACGCGGGGTTCCCGACCCTGTGGGCGACGGTGGCGACGTGGAACGCGCCCTCGTTCGGTGTGCTCGCGAAGCTCGGCTTCGCTGGGACGCGCCGCGCCGGCGGGGACGCACGCTCCGTGTTCGTGTGGCTGCGTTGCCGGGCCCCGCGCCGCCGGCATCGCACGGCTCCGTAGGCGAAGATTTGCGCCAAATCGCGGTTATCGCAGCGCCAAAACCGCGATTTGCGCCAAATCTCGCGACTCCCTACTGCGGGACGGAGGGCGGCTCGCGGGGTTCAGCGTGCGCGGGGATGGGAGGCGGTGTAGACGTCGCGGAGGGTGTCCGCGGTCACCAGCGTGTAGATCTGCGTCGTCGCGACCGAGGAGTGGCCGAGCAGCTCCTGCACGACCCGCACGTCCGCTCCCCCGGCCAGCAGGTGCGTGGCGAACGAGTGCCGCAGCGTGTGGGGCGAGATCTCCAGGTCGAGCTTCGCCCGTTCCGCGGCCGCCCGGATGATGAGCCAGACGTTCTGGCGCGACAGCCGCGCCCCGCGCATGCCGAGGAACAACGCGGGGGTCGCCCGTCCCTTCGCCGACAGCACCGGCCGGGCGCGCACCAGGTAGGCGGAGAGCGCGGCCTGGGCGTAGCCGCCCAGCGGCACGATGCGCTGCTTGCTGCCCTTGCCGGTCAGACGGACGACGTCGGTGTCGATGACGTCATCGACGTTGAGGTCGACGGCCTCGCTGACGCGGGCGCCCGTGGCGTACATCAGCTCGAGGAGCGCCTTGTCGCGGAGTGCCGCGACATCGTCGCCGTCCGTCGCTGCGAGCAGCGCGGCCACCTGGTCGACGGTGATCGCCTTCGGCAGGCGGCTGGGCAGTTTCGGCGGGCGCAGGTCGCGGGCCGCGTCGGCCTGCACGCGCCCCTCCTCGAGCAGGAACCGGTGGAACCCGCGGACCGTGGACAGCATCCGGGCGAGGGATGACGCCGTCAGCGGCGACTCCTCCCGCGTCCCGAGGTGCACGGCGAACTCGGAGAGGGTTGCCGGGGTGACGACCGACACATCCCCGATGCCCTGCTCCTCCAGCCAGGAGGCGTAGACGACCAGATCGCGGCGGTAGGCGGCTACGGTGTTCGCCGAGAGGCCGCGCTCGATGGCGACATGCCTCAGGAAGGCGTCGACATCGGCCGCGACGGTCATCTCGCGAGCTTGGGGTGGCTCGGCCAGGGCTCGTCCGCCGAGCCGAGCGTGGTCCATCCGCCGTCGCGCGCGGTGCGGGCGGCGAGCAGGGCGATGATCAGCGGAGCGTTGTGGACGCGGCGCTGCAGCACAGCCTCCACCGCCTCGTCGAGGGGCACCCAGCGCACCTCGATGTCGGCCTCCTCGGCTTCGCGGGCGAACGCGGAGCCGGTCGAGCTGACCCCGCGAGCCAGATAGATTCGCACCACCTCGTCGTTGCCGCCGGGGCTGCTGAACATGTCGGCGAGCACATTCCACTCGTCCGCCTGAAGGTCGGCTTCCTCGCTCAGCTCCCGCTTCGCTGCTGCGAGCGGACTCTCCCCGGACATGTCGAGGAGTCCGGCCGGGATCTCCCAGTCGCGATGACGCACGGGGTGCCGATACTGCCGGATCAGCAGCACACGCCCGTCGTCGTCCATGGCGAGAATGGCCACGGCCCCTGTGTGATCGACGTACTCGCGCGTGATCTCTTCGCCGTTGTAGCGGAAGACATCGCGGCGCAAATCCCACACCGCACCCTCGAAGACAATCTCGGACGAGACGATCTCCGGGCGGAAGGGCTGGTCGTTCAGCTCGGCTGCAGCGGTCTCGACATTTTCCGTCATCAGGCTTCGGCGACCATCTCGGCGTCCGCCTCGGCGACCTCGAACAGGAGGCTCGCCTTCTGGCGGTCGAGGGCGGCGCCGACGAGCCCGGCGAAGAGCGGGTGCGCGCGGTTCGGGCGCGAGCGGAGCTCGGGGTGGGCCTGCGTGCCAACGTAGAACGGGTGGACGTCGCGCGGCAGCTCGACGTACTCGACCAGGTGGCCGTCCGGCGACGTGCCGGAGAACCAGAGGCCCGCGTCGGCGATCTGCTCCCGGTAGTTGTTGTTCACCTCGTAGCGGTGGCGGTGACGCTCCGACGCCTCGTTCGAGCCGTACAGCTCGGAGACCAGGGAGCCCTCGGCGAGGTTCGCCGGGTACAGGCCCAGGCGCATCGTGCCGCCGAGGTCGCCGCCGGCGATGATGTCCACCTGCTCGGCCATGGTGGCGATCACGGGGAACTCGGTGTCCGGGTCGAACTCCGACGACGACGCGCCGCCGAGACCGGCCTCGTGCCGGGCGTACTCGATCACCATGCACTGGAGGCCCAGGCACAGGCCGAGCGCGGGGATGCCGTTCTCACGCGCGAACCGGAGAGCGCCGACTTTGCCCTCGATGCCGCGAACGCCGAAGCCGCCGGGCACGCAGATGGCGTCGACGTCCGACAGCTGCGCCGCGGCGCCCTCCGGCGTCTGGCACTCGTCGGAGGCGATCCACTTCAGCTTCACCTTGGTGCGGTGGGCGAACCCGCCGGCCCGGAGGGCCTCGGTGACCGAGAGGTAGGCGTCGGGCAGGTCGATGTACTTGCCGACCAGGCCGATGGTGACCTCGTGCTTGGGGTCGTGGACCGACTCCAGCAGGCGCGCCCAGCCGTCCCAGTCGACGTCGGCGGCCTTGTCGAGGCCGAGCTGATCGATGATGTACGCGTCGAGGCCCTGCTCGTGCAGCATGGTCGGGATGTCGTAGATGCTCGGCACGTCGACGGCGTTCACGACGGCCTGCTCATCCACGTCGCACATCAGCGCGATCTTGCGCTTGTTGCTGTCGGACACCGGGCGGTCGCTGCGCAGGACGAGCGCGTCCGGCTGGATGCCGATGGAGCGGAGGGCGGCGACCGAGTGCTGCGTCGGCTTGGTCTTCTGCTCGCCGGACGCGTTCATGAACGGCACGAGCGAGACGTGCACGAAGAAGCAGTTCTTGCGGCCGAGCTCGTGGCGCACCTGGCGGGCCGACTCGATGAACGGCTGCGACTCGATGTCGCCGACGGTGCCGCCGATCTCGGTGATGATGACGTCGGGCGCGGGCTCTCCGTCCGGTCCGGGCTGCGCCTGCAGCCGCATCCGGCGCTTGATCTCGTCGGTGATGTGCGGGATGACCTGGACGGTGTCGCCGAGGTACTCGCCGCGGCGCTCCTTCGCGATGACGTTGGAGTAGATCTGCCCGGTGGTGACGTTGGCCGACTGCCCGAGGTTGATGTCGAGGAAGCGCTCGTAGTGCCCGATGTCGAGGTCGGTCTCCGCACCGTCGTCGGTGACGAAGACCTCACCGTGCTGGAACGGGTTCATCGTCCCCGGGTCAACATTGAGATAGGGGTCGAGCTTCTGCATGACCACGCGGAGACCGCGGGCCGTCAGAAGGTTGCCGAGGGAGGCTGCCGTGAGGCCCTTCCCCAACGAAGAAACGACACCACCTGTCACGAAGATGTGCTTGGTAGTGCCGTTCGATGTGCCCGCGTCTGAATAATCCACCACGGGCTTATAGCCTATCACCCGCCCGGGCTCTGGCTGACCGTCAGCGCCGCGCGGCGGACGCCATGTCGACCAGCTCGCGGGCGTGGGCGAGGCCGCTCTCGGAGTCCGGGAGGCCCGAGAGCAGGCGGGCCATCTCGGCGATGCGCTCGTCGCCGTCGAGTCGCCGCACGGACGATTCCGTCACGGCGCCGTCGCTCCCCTTGACCACGGTGAGGTGGTTGGTGGCGAACGCGGCCACCTGGGCCAGGTGCGTGACGACGATGACCTGCGCGGTCTCGGCGAGCCGCGCGAGGCGGCGGCCGATCTCGATGGCGGAGGCGCCCCCGACGCCGGCGTCGACCTCGTCGAAGATGAAGGTGGGCACCGGGTCGCTGCCCGCGATGACGACCTCGATCGCCAGCATCACGCGCGACAGCTCGCCGCCCGATGCGCCCTTGCCGAGCGGGCGGGGCTCGGCGCCGGGATGCGGCTGAAGCAGGATGGCGACCTGGTCGCGGCCGCTCGCGGTGTAGGCCTGCGGGTCTGCGTCGTCGCGCTGCGTCACCTCGACGACGATGCGCGCGTCGGGCATGGCCAGCGCGGAGAGCTCCTCCGTGACCGCTTCGGACAGGCGTGCGGCGGCGGCCGTGCGCTCGGCGCTCAGGCCGGCGGCGAGTTCGGCGACCAGCGCGGCATCCGCCTCGACCTCCTGCGTCAGCTCTCCGATGCGGTCGGCGTCGCCGTCGAGCTCCAGCAGGCGCAGGCTGCCCGTCTCGAGCGTGCGGATCACGTCGTCGAGGGTGGGGCCGTACTTGCGGATCAGGATCGCGAGCTCCGAGCGGCGCTCCTGCACCACCTCCAGCTCGTTGGCTCCGTCGGCGTCGAGCGCCGCGAGGTAGGTCGACAGCTGCGCCGCGATGTCGGAGATCAGGTAGTTCGCTTCCGCGACCGACTCGGCGAGCGGCTGGAGGGCGCTGTCGTGGGGTGCGACGCGCTCCAGCTGGCGGCGTGCGTTGTCGAGCAGGCCCAGGGCGTCCGTGCCCTCGGACTCCTCGGCACTCAGTAGCTCCCGGGCGGCGCCCGCGGCGAGCCGGAGGTCCTCCAGGTTGGTGAGGCGCTCGGCGCGTTCGGCCAGCTCGTCGTCCTCTCCCGGCTGCGGTGCGACGGACTCGATCTCGGCCATCGCGACCCGCAGGTCCTCCGCCTCACGTGCGCGGCGGTCCTGATCGGCGATCAGCTCGTCGAGTTCGGCGCGGTTGTCGCGCCAGCGGTGGAAGACTTGCTCGTAGGTGGCCAGCTGCTCCGCGAACTGCGGACCGGCGAACCGGTCGAGGGCGGCCCGCTGGGCGATCGCCGAGCGCAGCCGGATCTGATCGGACTGCCCGTGGACGACCACCAGCTGCTCGCCGAGCTCGGTCAGTACCGAGACGGGCGCGCTGCGCCCGCCGACGACGGCGCGCGAGCGGCCCTCGGCCGAGACGGAACGGCTCAGCACGAGCTCCGCCTCCGCAGTGTCGATCGGGTCGACGTCGCCGCCCGCGTCGCGAACACGCGCGACGACCTCTCCCGACGACGGCACGCGCCAACGGCCCTCCACCCAGGCCTGCGGGCTTCCGAGGCGGACCGCGCCGGTGTCCGCACGCTCCCCGAGCAGCAGGCCGAGCGCCGAAACCACCATGGTCTTGCCCGCGCCGGTCTCTCCGGTGATGGCCGTGAATCCCGCGCCGAGCGGGAGGGAGGCGTCTGCGATGACGCCCAGGTCTTTGATCGAGATCTCCTCGATGCCTCCGCGTGCGTCAGTCACGACCGACCGGCCCCCTCCAACCCGTCACGGGGAGGTCGAACTTGTGCACAAGACGGTCGGTGAAGGGCCCAGGGTGGAGCCGAGCCAGCCGCACCGGGATGGGCGAGCGCCGCACGACGACACGCGCACCCGGCGGGAGGTCGAACGGACGGCGGCCGTCGCACCAGAGGATTCCGGCGCCGCCCGCACGGTCGAGCAGCTCGACCGCGAGGGAGGAGTCCGCATCCACCACCAGAGGCCGGGAGAACAGGGCGTGTGCGCTCAGCGGCACGAGCAGCAGCGCGGCGACGCCGGGCCAGACCACCGGGCCGCCCGCGGAGAACGAGTACGCCGTCGAGCCGGTCGGCGTCGACATGACGACGCCGTCGCAGCCGAAGCTCGACATCGGGCGGCCGTCGACCTCGATCACGACTTCGAGCATCCGCTCGCGGCTGGCCTTCTCGACCGTGGCCTCGTTGAGAGCCCAGCTCTCGTAGACGACCTCACGGCCGACCTTCACCCGGGCCGACAGCGTCATGCGCTCCTCGACCTCGTAGTCCTTCTCCAGCCCGCGGGCGACCGCGGTCTCGAGGTCGTCCCGCTCGCTCTCGGCGAGGAACCCGACATGGCCGAGGTTCACGCCGAGGAGCGGGGCCGAGCAGCCGCGCACCAGTTCGGCCGCACGCAAGATGGTGCCGTCGCCGCCCAGGACGATGACGAGCTCCAGTTCGCTCGGAGCCACGTCGTCGCCGAGCACCGCCACCGCGTCGAGCGACGGATCGGCCTCCAGCAGATCTCGTCGCTCATCGGCGCTCAGCACCGGGACGACGCCCGCGTCGAGCAGCTGCCGGGACACCCGGACACCCGCCTCGAGGGAGTCCTGACGACCGGTGTGCGCGACGACGAGGATGTACCGCGTCGCTGCACCCATCAGTGTCACGTTCCCTCCTGTCGAAAAGCCGTTCTCCCATTCTGTCTGTTTTCACGCGCAGGGCGAGGCCACGCGGCCAGGTTTGTGGAGAACGTTCACCTAGCGCGAAAGTCGCACGACCTCGTCGCGCAGTCCGGACGGGTCCGGCGCGCCCGAGCGCAACCAGACCAGGAACTCGCGGTTGCCGTGCCCTCCGGCGATCGGCGACGGGATGAGGCCCGCCGTTCCGAGGCCGACGTCGTGAGCCGCCCACAGCACGTCGGACACCGCGTCGGCCCGGAGGCCCGCATCCCGGACCACGCCCTCGCGGATGCCCTGCCGCCCGACCTCGAACTGCGGCTTGATGAGCAGGAGGAAGTCGGCGCCGCGGACGGCCGTGGCCACCAGCGCGGGAAGCACCTGCGTGAGCGAGATGAACGACAGATCGGCCACCACGAGGTCCGGGCGCACGTCGTCGCCGGTCAGACCGGCGAGCACCTCGGGCGAGAGGGAGCGGACGTTGACGCCCTCGTACGATTCGAGGCGTTCCTCCCCCGCCAGCGCGGGCGACAGCTGGCCGTGCCCCACGTCGACGGCGATCACGCGGGCGACGCCGCGTTCCAGCAGCACCTGCGTGAAGCCCCCGGTGGATGCGCCGGCGTCGAGAGCGATCCGGCCCGCCGGGTCCACTCCGAAGCCGTCGAGGGCGGCGATGAGCTTGTGAGCGCCGCGGCTGACGTAGTGGTCGGCTCCGGCGATCCGCAGTTCCTGCCCGTCGCCGACCTTCGCCGCCGCGCGGACCACCGGCTGCCCGTCGACGGTGACCAGCCCCTCCGCGATCAGAGCGGCCGCGTGCGACCGAGAGCGGGCGAGGCCGCGCTCGGCCAGGGCGACGTCGAGCCGCTGCTCAGCTCCGGCCATGGTCGTCGTCGCCTTCCAGGGTGCGACGGAGCTGCTCGTGGAGGTTCGCGTAGGCGTCGGCCCGTGCGGCCAGCGGCTGCTCCTCGATCACATCCAGCCGGTCGACGAGGCCGCCCTCGTCGACCGATCCCTGCGGTTCATCGGACATGGCTCAACCGTACGTCAGCGCCTCACGCGACGAAGACACCCGCGAGGGTCTTCTTTCCGCGTCGCAGCACCACCATGTCGCCGGGCAGCACCGAGGAGCCGATGGGCTGCTCCGCGTCCTCGACCTTTGCGTTGTTGACGGAGACGCCGCCCTGGGCGACCGCGCGCCGCGCCTCGCCGAGGCTCGACGTCAGCCCCGTGTCGACGAGCGCCTGTGCGACCGTCGTCGACGGCGCGGTGGTGGTCGTGTTGGGGAGTTCGCGGAGGGCGGCCTCGAGCGTCGCCGCGTCCAGGTCGGCCAGTTCGCCCTGGCCGAAGAGCGCCTGGGAGGCCGCGATGGCTGCCTCGGTCGCCGCGACGCCGTGCACGAGCGAGGTGACCTCGAACGCCAGCCGTCGCTGCGCCTCGCGCTTGAACGGCTCGTCGGCAACCTTCTGCGCCAGCTCCTCGATCTCGGCCCTGGACAGGAAGGTGAAGATCTTGAGCCGGTCGATCACGTCGGCGTCGTCGGTGTTCAGCCAGAACTGGTACATCGCGTACGGCGTCGTCAGCGTCGGATCGAGCCAGACGGCGTTTCCCTCGCTCTTGCCGAACTTGGTGCCGTCGCTGTTGGTGATCAGCGGCGTCCCGATGGCGTGAACGTGCGCGCCCTCGACCTTGCGGATGAGCTCGGTGCCGCTGGTCAGGTTGCCCCACTGGTCGCTTCCGCCGGTCTGCAGCACGCAGCCGTACTGGCGGTAGAGCTCGAGGAAGTCCATCCCCTGCAGGATCTGGTAGCTGAACTCGGTGTACGAGATGCCCTCGTCGGAGTTGAGGCGCGCGGCCACCGCATCCTTCTTGAGCATGGTGCCGACCCGGAAGTGCTTGCCGATCTCGCGCAGGAAGTCGATCGCCGACATCGGCGCCGTCCAGTCGAGGTTGTTCACCAGCCGGACAGCGTTGTCGCCCTCGTCGGAGAGGAAGCGGGTGACCTGCGCCTGCAGGTAGCCGACCCACTCCGCGACGGTCTCCTTGGTGTTGAGGGTGCGCTCGGCCGTCGGCCGGGGGTCGCCGATCAGGCCGGTGGAACCGCCGACCAGCCCGAGCGGCCGGTGGCCGGCGAGCTGGAGGCGCCGCATGGTGAGCAGCTGCACCAGATTGCCGAGGTGGAGGCTCGGCGCGGTCGGGTCGAAGCCGCAGTAGTACGTGATCGGGCCGCCGGCCAGGAGCTCCTTGAGGGCGGTCTCATCCGTCGACACGTGGATGAGTCCGCGCCACTTCAGCTCGTCCCAGACGTCGTCGAAGGACGCGTCGTTGGCCTGTGCGGCGAGGCCGTGCGCACGGACGCTGTCTGCGCTGCTGCTCGGATCGCGGGAGAGGGCGGTTTCTGACACGCGTTCAGGTTATCAGCGGGTGTCCGGGCGGATGCAGCGCGGCGGGCGTCCCGCGATCAGGGCAGCAGACCTGATGGACTGGTCATCAGGCTGAGAGACCTGATATCATGCTCATCAGGCCCACGGCCCTGATGAAGGAGGCCCGGATGTTCGTGATCACCGCCGACCAGGTCGACAGCCGACGGCGCGCCGACATCGTCGCCCCGACGCTCGACGCCATCCATGAGCGCTACGGCGAGCGTCTCGCCCTGCCACCGGACCGCAACGCCGGAGACGAGCTCCAGGCGCTGACGGCGGATCCGGCGACGGCACTCGACCTCGTCCTCGATCTCACCCGTGACGGGGCCTGGAGTGTGGGGCTCGGACTGGGCGACGTGCGCCTCCCCCTGCCGGACAACACCCGGGAGGCTACCGGGGATGCGTTCATCGCGGCGCGCGCGGCGGTCACCCGCGCAAAACGCGCCCCCGCCCGATTCGCCGTCGAGGCGGTCGCCGCCGAGGAGCCCGCAGCAGATGCGGAGGCGCTGCTCACCCTGCTGCTGACCCTCCGCGAGGGGCGCACCGCCGCCGGCTGGGAGCTCTACGACCTCGTCTCGTCCGGACTCACCCAGGCCGAGGCGGGCGCCCGGCTCGGCATCACCCCGCAGTCGGCCAGCGATCGTGCGCGGGCCGGGGCGCTCCGTGCAGAACTGGCGGCCATCCCGGCCCTGACTAGGCTGTTGGCACGTGCCGACGCGGCCCAGGCCGATCGGCGGACACCCGAGGAGGACGCATGACCACGTGGCCGCCGGTGCCGGTGCTGCTGAATCAGGTGGCGCCGCACGCGCTCTGGGTGCTCGCCCTCCTCCTGCTGCTCGCCTCACTCGGCTGCATCGTGGCCACGTTGCGGACACCGCGTCGCCCGCTCGTCTACTGCGCGACCGCATTGCTGGCCGCCTCTCTGGTGATCGTCCTCATCTCGGCGCAGCACGCGCCCTTCGTGCTCAGACTGCTGATCGGTGCAGCCGCCCTCGCCCTGGCGGTGCTCGGCGGCTGGCCGGTCTCGCAACTGGTCCTCGCGCTGGCCACGCGAAGCACGACCGAGCCGAGCGCCCACGGCGGCATCCTGGTGCGAGCGGTGACGCCGGAGGGCGGCACGACCACCCGCGAGGTGCTCCGAGGCGGCACCACCATCGGCCTGCTGGAGCGGCTGGCCGCGGCCGGGACGATCATGGCCGGCTTCCCCGAGGGGCTGGCCGTGCTGGTCGCCATCAAGGGCGTCGGCCGCTTCACGGAGCTCGAGGAGGCCGAGGCGCGCGAGCGCTTCATCATCGGCACCCTGACCAGCATCATCTGGGCGTGCGTCTGCGCGGCCGTCTTCCGGATCGTGGCCGGCTGAACCGCGCCGCCACGGCATCCCGTCAGTCGTCGGACTTGGGATGCCGCTTGTACGGCGAAACGGTGGGGTCGCCCGTCAGCCAGTAGCGCCACGGGTACGCGAGTCCGCCGCCCGCCCCGGAGACTCCCGTCCTCGGTCCGGTCGAGTACTCCGCCTGCTCCGTCGGCAGCAGCAGCTCGAACGGCGGGCGGAAGAGGTCGGCGCCGTCGTCGGCGAGGCTCATCCCGGCGGCGACGACGAGTCGTGCCGGTCCCCGCGCGAGGTCGCGGTGCGGGATGCGGCGGCCGCTGCCCCCGACGCGCCGCAGCTCGGCGAGGTCCTCCCCCTCGATCACCTCCGCCGCGCGCAGCAGCACGGCGGTCGCCTCGCCCTCGGGAGAGCACACGACGTTGGCGCACACATGCATCCCGTACGTGAAGTAGGCGTACAGGTGCCCGGGCGGCCCGTACATGACGGCGTTGCGGCGGGTGCGGCCGCGGAAGGCGTGCGACCCGGGGTCGAGGCCGTCGCCGATGTACGCCTCCACCTCCGTGATCCGGAGCCCGACCGTCCCCTCCGGCGTCTCGTGCCGGAGCACGGCGCCGAGCAGCTGCGGCGCGACCTCGAGCGACGACGCCAGGAAGACGTCGCGCTCGGGCCGGTACAGCGTCACGTCAGAAGATCCGGCCGCCCGCGGCGACGGCGACGACCAGCCCGATCACGATGACGGCGACGGCGAGCACCACGACGGCCGGGATGATCCACGGTCGCTTCCGCTCCGGTTCGAAACGCGCCATCAGACCAGGTCCCTTCTGGATGCGCGGAGGGCCAGCGCGGCCTTCCTCACATGGTCGGTGAGAGCCGCCAGCTGCTCGGCGACACGGTCGGGCGCGGTGCCGCCGACGCCGTCGCGGCTCGCCACCGATCCCTCCACCGAGAGCACGGAGCGGACCTCGGGCGTCAACAGGGGTGAGATCGCGGCCAGCTGCTCGTCGTCCACCTCGTGCAGCTCCAGCCCGTTCTCCTCGGCGAAGCGCACCAGGCTGCCGCTCAGTTCGTGGGCGGTGCGGAAGGGGACGTGCTGCTTGACGAGCCACTCGGCCACGTCGGTCGCGAGCGAGAAGCCCTGCGGTGCCAGCTCCGCCATCCGGTCCGTGTGGAAGCGCAGCGTGGCGACCATGCCGGTGAAGGCGGGAAGCACCGTCTCGAGCGTCCGCACCGAGTCGAACACCGGCTCCTTGTCCTCCTGCAGGTCGCGGTTGTACGCGAGCGGCAGTCCCTTGAGGGTTGTGAGGAGGCCCGTGGCGTTGCCGATGAGGCGACCGGCCTTGCCGCGCGCGAGCTCGGCGATGTCGGGGTTCTTCTTCTGCGGCATGATCGACGAGCCCGTCGAGTAGCCGTCGTCGAGGGTGACGAACCCGAACTCGCGAGTGTTCCAGAGGATGATCTCCTCGGCGAACCGCGACAGGTCGACACCGATCTGGGCGGCGACGAACGCGAACTCGGCCACCACATCCCGTGCCGCCGTGCCGTCGATCGAGTTCTCGGAGCTGCGGGCGAAGCCCAGCTCGCGCGCGACGAGCAGGGGGTCGAGTCCGAGGGTCGAACCGGCGAGGGCGCCGGAGCCGTACGGAGAGACGTCGGCCCGGCGGTCCCAGTCGGCCAGACGCTCCAGGTCGCGCACCAGCGGCCAGCAGTGCGCGAGCAGGTGGTGCGCGAGCAGCACCGGCTGGGCGTGCTGGAGGTGCGTGCGCCCCGGCAGGATGGCGGCGGGATGCGCGTCCGCCTGGGAGGCGATGGCGTCGATCAGCGCGATGAGCTGCTCGGCGATGACGCCGGCGTGGTCACGCAGGTACATCCGGACGAGCGTGGCGATCTGGTCGTTGCGGCTGCGGCCGGCGCGCAGCTTGCCGCCGATCTCCGCCCCCGCCCGCTCGATCAGTCCGCGTTCGAGGGCTCCGTGCACGTCCTCGTCGGTCTCGGCCGCGACGAAGGCGCCGGACGCGACATCGCGGTCGAGCTTGTCGAGAGCGGCCAGCATCCCGTCGAGTTCCTCGGACGTGAGGTACCCCGCCGCGGCGAGCGCCCGGGCGTGCGCCCGGGACCCGGCGATGTCGTACGCGGCGAGCTGCCAGTCGAAGTGGGTCGACTTGCTCAGCGCCGCCAGCTCGGGCGATGGACCGCCGGCGAAGCGGCCGCCCCAGAGGGAGCCCTCGCCGGTGCGGCCGACGCCGCCGGTCTCGCCTGTTTCGCCCGTGTCGGTCATGCTGCAGTCTCCTCGTTCTTCGCGAGCAGCCACGCGAGCAGCGCCTTCTGCGCGTGCAGACGGTTCTCCGCCTCGTCCCAGATGACGGACTGCGGGCCGTCGAGCACCTCGGCGCTCACCTCGTAGCCGCGGTAGGCGGGCAGGCAGTGCAGGAAGACGGCGTCCGGTGCGGCAAGCCCCATCAGTCGCTCGTCGACCGTGTAGTCGCCGAAGACGGCGACGCGCTCCGCCTTCTCGTCCTCCTTGCCCATCGACACCCAGGTGTCGGTGACCATGACGTCCGCGCCCGCCGCGGCCTCGGCCGGGTCGGTCAGCACCGTCACCGAGCCGCCCGTGCCCTCGGCGATGGCGCGCGCATCAGCGACGATCGCCTCGGCGGGCGCGTAGTCCGCCGGCGCCGCGATACGCACGTGCATGCCCGCGGTCGCCCCGCCCAGCAGGTACGAGTGCGCCATGTTGTTCGCTCCGTCGCCGAAGTAGCTCATGGTGAGCCCGGCCGTACGACCCTTGTGCTCGCGGACGGTGAGCAGGTCGGCGAGGATCTGGCACGGGTGGAAGTCGTCCGACAGCGCGTTGATGACCGGGACGCGCGTCCCCTCGGCCATCTCCTCCAGTCCCGCCTGCGCGTAGGTGCGCCAGACGATCGCGGCGACCATGCGCTCCAGCACCCGGGCGGTGTCGGCCAGCGACTCCTTGCCGCCGAGCTGGCTCTCGCCGCTCTGGATGATCAGCGGGCTGCCTCCCAGATCGGCGATGCCGACGGAGAACGAGACGCGGGTGCGCGTCGACGTCTTGTCGAAGATCACCGCGACGGTCTGCGGGCCGGCGAGCGGCTTCGCCGAGAAGCGGTCGCGCTTCAACGCGGCTGCGAGGTCCAGGATCTCCGCCTGCTCGGCGGGCGTGAGGTCGTCGTCGCGGAGGAAGTGCCGGGTCATGCTGGCCCTTTCGTGGATCGGGGGTGGTACGGCGCGGAGTTACAGGGTGGCGAGAGCCCGAGCAAAGCGGTCGCGGAACTCCGCGAGCTCGGCGTCGCCGACGATGAGCGGCGGAGCCAGGCGGATGCTCGACTCGTTGGGGGCGTTGATGATGAGACCGTTGGCGAGCGCGGCGTCGGAGAGGCGGTGCGCCTCGCCGTCCGTGAGGCCGATGCCGATGAGCAGGCCGTGGCCGCGCACATCTCCGATCAGAGGCGACTCGAGCGACCGGATGATCTCCTTCAGCTCCTCCCCGCGCCGGGCGGCGTTGCCGACCAGGTCGGAGCGCTCGATCTCGGCGAGCACGGCGTTGCCCGCCGCGGTCGCGAGCGGGTTGCCGCCGAACGTCGATCCGTGCTGACCCTGGGTGAACAGGTCGGACGCCCAGCCGAACGTCACCAGGGCGCCGATCGGCACACCGCCGGCCATGCCCTTCGCGACGGTGACGGCATCGGGAAGGATGCCCTCGTGCTGGTACGCGAACCACGCGCCGGTGCGGCCGACCCCGGTCTGGATCTCGTCGATGATCAGCAGCGCTCCGTGCTGCTCCGTGAGCTCGCGCGCCCGCTTCAGGAAGCCCGCGGGCAGGTCGAGGACCCCGGCCTCCCCCTTGATCGGCTCGACGAAGAGCGCGGCCACGTGATCGTCGATGGCCGCTTCGAGCGCCGCGATCGTGGAGTCGATGTGCTGCACTCCCCCGGGCAGCGGCTCGAACGCCTCCCGCATCGGCGGCTTGCCGGTGAGCGCGAGCGACCCCATGGTGCGGCCGTGGAACGCGTTGTTGAGAGCCAGCACCCGCGTCTTCCGGCCGTGCGGGCCACGATTCAGGCGGGCGAGCTTGAACGCGGCCTCGTTGGCCTCCGCGCCCGAGTTGCCGAACAGCACCCGGCCGCGGTCGCCGGCGCCCGTGATGGTGCGCAGACGGCCGGCGAGCTCCAGCTGTGGAGCGGTCGAGAAGTAGTTGGAGACGTGCGCGAGCGTCGCGACCTGACGGCTGACCGCATCCACCAGGACCGGATGTGCGTGCCCGAGCGAGTTGACCGCGATCCCGGCGAGGAAGTCGAGGTACTCGTTACCGTCGACGTCCCACACCCGGCAGCCCTGGCCGTGCGACAGCATCACCTTGGGCGTCGCCAGCGTGCGCATGATGGTCTCGCCGAACGGCGTGCGCCAGGCTCCGTCGCGCCACTGCGCTCCGGGCGCCGGGCTCTCGGGCTCTTCCGTCATGGTCCTGTTCCATTCCTGGTCCTCGCTCACGCGGGCACCACCTCCGTCCCGATGCCGGACTGCGTGAACACCTCGAGCAGGATCGAGTGCGGCACCCGCCCGTCGATGATCGCCGCTTTCTCCACTCCGCCGTCGACCGCGTCGAGGCACGCCGCCATCTTCGGGATCATGCCCGATTCCAGCGACGGCAGCAGGTCGCGGAGCTGGTCCGCGCCGATCTTCGACAGCAGCGAGTCGCGGTTCGGCCAGTCGCTGTACAGCCCGGCGACGTCCGTCAGGATCACCAGCTTGGCGGCCCCCAGCGCGACCGCGAGCGCCGCCGCCGCCGCATCCGCGTTGACGTTGAGCGCCTGGGCCGCGTCGTCGATGTCCGGCGCGATCGACGACACGACGGGGATGCGTCCGGCGGCCAGCTGCGCCAGCACGGCCTCGGGATCGACGGCGACGACGTCTCCGACGAGGCCGAGGTCGACCTCGTCGCCGTCGATGACCGCCGCGCGGCGCCGGCCCTGGAAGAGCCCGGCGTCCTCGCCCGAGAGGCCCGCAGCGAGCGGGCCGTGCTTGTTGATGTTGCCCACGATGTCGCGGTTGATCTGCCCGGTCAGCACCATCCGGACGACCTCCATGGCCTCCGGGGTCGTGACGCGGTAGCCGCCACGGAACTCCGAATCGATGCCGAGCCGGTCGAGCATGGCGGAGATCTGCGGACCGCCGCCGTGCACGACGACAGGGCGGAGACCGGCGTAGCGCAGGTAGACCATGTCCTCGGCGAAGGTGCGCTGCAACTCCTCGTTGACCATGGCGTTGCCGCCGAACTTCACCACGATGATGCGGTCGTGGAAGGTCTTGAGCCACGGCAGCGACTCGATGAGGGTCTCGGCCTTCGCCGCAGCGGCCGCGTGGTCGCGTTCGGCCTCGTCCGCAGCCAGGTCTCTCTCGGTCTGGTCGGTGTCCATGTCGTCCGTCGCGGTCATCAGCTGGCGTACGCGCTGTTCTCGTGCACGTAGTCGTGCGTGAGGTCGTTGGTCAGGATGGTCGCCGTCTCCTCGCCCGCGTGCAGGTCGATGAGGATGTGGACCGCGCGCGGCGTCAGGTCCACCAGCTCGCGGGGCTGGTCGGGCTCGCCCGCCGTGCACACCTGCACGCCGTTGATCGCGACGTCGATCCCGTACGGGTCGAACTCGGCGTCGGTCGTGCCGACGGCGGCGAGCACGCGGCCCCAGTTGGGGTCGTTGCCGAAGATCGCGGCCTTGAACAGGTTGCTACGCGAGACCGCCCGGCCGACGACGACCGCGTCGTCCTCGCTGGCGGCGTTCACGACCTCGATCGCGATGTCGTGCGAGGCGCCCTCCGCATCGGCCTGCAGCTGCTCGGCGAGGTCGCGGCAGACGTCCGTGAGCGCCCGCGCGAACTCGTCGTCACCCGGCTCGACACCGCTCGCTCCGGAGGCGAGGAGCGCGACGGTGTCGTTGGTCGACATGCAGCCGTCCGAGTCGAGGCGGTCGAACGTGACGTGCGTCGCCCGGCGGAGGGCCGCATCCAGCTGGTCAGAGGTCCGCACGGCGTCGGTCGTGATGACGACGAGCATGGTGGCGAGACCGGGCGCGAGCATCCCGGCGCCCTTCGCCATGCCGCCGACCGTCCAGCCGTTCGGCGAGCGGAACTGCGCCTCCTTGGCGCGGGTGTCGGTGGTCATGATGGCCTCCGCCGCGCCGAGGCCGGCATCGCGGGCGAGCGCGTTGGCGGCCGTCGTGACACCGGCGACCAGCTTGTCCAGCGGCAACTGATCGCCGATCAGACCGGTCGAGCAGACGAGGACGTCACCGGCAGAGACGCCCAGTTCGGTGGCGACCGCCTCCGCGGTCGCGTGCGTCACCTGGAAGCCCTGCGAGCCGGTGTAGCAATTGGCCCCGCCCGAGTTGAGGACGATGGCGGAGACCACGCCGTCCTGGATGACCTGCTCGCTCCAGAGCACCGGGTTGGCTTTGCACCGGTTGGTGGTGAAGACGGCGGCCGCGGCGTTCAGCGGGCCGAGGTTCTTCACGAGGGCGAGGTCGCGCCGCCCGCTGGCCTTGAGGCCGGCGACGACGCCCGCCGCGGCGAACCCGGAGGCTGCTGTGACGCTCACGAGTGTGCTCCCGTCGCCGGCGGTTCCGCCGTCTGGGCAGGGCTCAACGTTCGCGTCACGGTGCGACTCCGTTCACGGTCAGGCCCGCGGTCTCGTCGAGTCCGAGGGCGATGTTGACGGATTGGATGGCCGCTCCGGCCGTCCCCTTATACAGATTGTCGATCGCGAGCACGGTCACGACCCGGCCCGCTGCGGCATCCAGCGCCACCCCGATCAGCACGGTGTTCGCTCCGAGCACGTCGGAGGTGCGCGGAACCACGCCCGCGGGCAGCACCTGCACGAACGGCTCCCCGGCGTACGCCTCCTCCCACGCGGCCTGGACCTGCGCGGCGGTGACGCCGGGCTTCACCCGCGCGGTCGAGGTCGCGAGGATGCCGCGTGACATCGGCACCAGCACCGGCGTGAACGACAGCGTCGGCGATCCGGCGCCCGCCTTCCGCAGGTTCTGCTGGATCTCGGGGATGTGCCTGTGCGTTCCGCCCACCGCATACGGGTTGGCGGAGCCGAGAATCTCGCTGGCCAGATACATCGTCTTCAGCGACTTGCCCGCGCCCGACGGGCCGACCGCGAGAACCGCCACGATGTCCTCGTCATCGATCAGCCCGGCCTGGATGCCGGGAGCGAGGGCGAGAGAGACCGCGCTCGCGTTGCAGCCGGGAGCGGCGATCCGCCGTGCGCCGACGAGGTTGTCGCGTTGCTTGCCCGACACTGCGGCGCCACTGCCAACGGGCAGCTCCGGCACGCCGTATGCCCAGGCGCCGAAGTGCTCACCGCCGTAGAACGCCGCCCAGTCGGCCGGATCCTCCAGCCGGTGGTCGGCGCCGCAGTCGACGACGACCGTGTCGTCCGGCAACTGCGCCGCGATCTCGCCGGACGTGCCGTGCGGGAGCGCCAGGAAGACGACGTCGTGCCCGCTGAGCGTCTCCGGGCTCGTCTCCTGCAGGGTGAGGTGCGCGAGCGAGCGCAGGTGCGGCTGGTGCGCGATCAGCGGGTGGCCCGCATTCTGGTGCGCGGTGACGGTGCGGACCTCGAAATCGGGGTGCCCGGCGAGGATGCGCAACAGTTCACCGCCCGCGTATCCGGAAGCGCCTGCGACGGCGACCGAGAAAGTCATGCTTGTTCCTTGTTCGAGTGGACGACGGTTGTCTCGGCGACGGCGGCGCCCACGTCGATCCACTGGTCAGGACCGCCCGGAACGCCGCCTAGCTTCGGCGGTCGCGCAGGCGTCGGCGCATGGCGCGGGCGGCGAGAGCCGCACGCGTCGAAACGGTGCACCGGACGGAAAGCATGGGACAACCCTAGCGCTCCTGCCCGGGCGGTCACCAAATCCGGGCCGGGATGCACGCGACCGGTATGCACGCGACCGGTCCGGGTCCGCGGCGAGGGGATGTGTCTCGCCGCGGTCCGGGACCGGTCGGGTGTGTCGCGTCTGGATCGCGTGACAGCTACTCGCGGATCGTGGCGCCGAACAGCTCGCCGGCGCGCGCGGCTCCGGCCAGCTTGGCCTCGCTCGCCTCGGCGGCGGTGAGGGTGCGGTCGTCCGCGCGGAAGCGCAGAGCGAAGGTCAGGCTCTTGTGCCCGTCCGGGAGTCCTGGGCCGCGATAGTCGTCGACCAGCCGGATGTCTTCGAGCAGCTCACCGGCACCCGCGCGGACGGCGCGAAGCAGCTCTCCTGCCGGGACGTCCTCGCGCACGACGAGCGAGAGGTCCTGCGTCGCGGCCGGGAAGCCCGCGATGACACCGGCGACGATGTCGACCGGTGCAACGGCGATCAGAGCGTCGAGGTCGAGCTCGAACACGGCGACGACGCGTGGCAGGTCGAGGTCGTGGGCCAGGGCCGGGAGCAGCTCTCCGGCGTAGCCGACCGGGACCTCGGCTCCGTCGGCGCCGAGGGCGACCAGGCGCGCCGTGCGGCCCGGGTGCAGCGCCTGGTGAGATGACTGCACGAGGTCGACCGTCACGCCGACGGCTGCGGCGGTCTGCCGCACCATGTCGAGCGCATCCACCAGTCCGGCCGGCACGGCGGTCAGGCCCGGCTGCTTCTCGACGGCGTTGCCGACGACGAGGCCCGCGAGGTGGCGCGGCTGCGCCGGGATGCCCGCGTTCAGCCCGGCGAGGATGTCGGCTCCGGGAAGCGCGGCGCCCGGCGGGAGCGTCTCGCTGCCGATCGACCCCTCCGAGGGGCGGAAGACGGTGCCCAGCTCGTAGACCTTGAGGTCGACGAGCCCGCGCGCGAGGTTGCGCTTGGCGGCATCCAACAGGCCGGGGAGCAGCGACGTACGCAGGTACGGCGCGGTGGCGTCGAGCGCGTTCGCCAGCCGTACGGCGAGCACGCCGCCCGCCTCGGCGGAGCCGAAGAGGTCGTTCTGGGCCTCGCTCACGAACGGGAAGGACAGCACCTCGGTCGCGCCGTTGTCGGCGAGCGTCTGCGCGACAGCACGACGGAGACGCTGCTCGCGCGTGAGCCCGCGGCCGGGAGGCGCCACCGGCAGCACCGACGGGATGCGGTCGTAGCCGACGATGCGGGCGACCTCCTCCGCGAGATCCGATTTGTCGCGGAGGTCGGGGCGCCACGTCGGCGGCACGACCAGCAGGTCGTCGCCCGACTCGGTCACCGTCCCGCCGATCTCGGCGAGCGCTCCGCGCACCTCGTCGTCGGTGAAGTCGACGCCGATCAGCGAGGCGATGTACCCCTTCGGCAGGCGGATGGCCTCGGCGGTCTCCGAGGCGTCCAGCAGCGAGCCGAGGTCGTCCGCGCGGCCGCCGGCGAGCTGCTCGAGCAGCTGGACGACGCGTGCCGCCGCGGCGACGGCGACCTGCGGGTCGACCCCGCGCTCGAAGCGCTTGGACGCCTCGCTCGGCAGCTTGTGACGGCGTGCCGTCCGCGCGATCGACACCGGGTCGAAGTTGGCGGCCTCGATGAGCACGTTGCGAGTGCCGTCGCCGATCTCGGTGGAGGCGCCGCCCATGACGCCCGCCAGACCGATCGCGCCGGAGTCGTCGGAGATGACGAGGTCTTCCGGGTCGAGGGTGCGGGTCTGGTCGTCGAGGGTGACGAGCTTCTCTCCCGGCGTCGCGCGTCGCACGACGATGCCGCCGGACAGCTTGTCGAGGTCGTAGCCGTGGATCGGCTGGCCGAGCTCGAGCATGACGTAGTTCGTGATGTCGACGATGAGCGAGATCGACCGGACGCCGGCGAGCTTGAGGCGCGCGATCATCCACGGCGGGGTCGGGCGGGACCCGTCGACGTCGCGGACGACGCGGGTCACGAAGACGCTCGCGCCGACACGGCCGCGGATGGGCGCGGTGTCGTCGACCGTCACGCTGAAGCCGCTCGGGTGATCGGCCACGGAGCCGACGGGCACCGCATCGGCCGGGTCGCGGAAGGCCGCGCCGGTCGCGTGCGAGTACTCGCGGGCGATGCCGCGGATCGAGAACGCGTACCCGCGGTCGGGCGTGACGTTGACCTCCACGGCGGCGTCGTCGAGCCCGAGTAGGGCGACGGCGTCCGTCCCCACCTCCGGGTCGAGCCCGAGCGTGGACAGGCGGAGGATGCCGTCGTGGTCCTCACCGAGGCCGAGCTCGCGGGCCGAGGCGATCATCCCGTCGGAGACGTGCCCGTAGGTCTTGCGTGCGGCGATCGGGAAGGGCCCGGGCAGTACGGCGCCGGGCAGGGTCACGACGACCTTGTCACCCTCGAAGAAGTTGCGGGCGCCGCAGACGATGCCGCGCACGTCGGCACCGCCGTCGGCGGCGCTCTGACCCTCGGGGGCGACGCGCACCTGGCACCAGCGGATGGTCTTGCCGTTGCTCTGCGGCTCCTCGACGAACTCGAGCACCTGGCCCACCACGATCGGGCCGCTCAGGTCGAAGGTGTGGATGTCCTCCTCCTCGAGTCCGACGGACACGAGGGCGGCGTGCACCTCCTCCGGCGTCGTGCCGGGCTCCAGATCGACGAACTCGCCGAGCCAACTCAGGGGGACGCGCATCAGACCACCATTCCGAACTGCTGGGAGAACCGGACATCGCCCTCGGCCATGTCGCGCATGTCCTTGACGTCGTTACGGAACATCAGGGCCCGCTCAACGCCCATCCCGAACGCGAAGCCGGAGTAGACGTCCGGGTCGATGCCGGCGGAGCGCAGGACGTTGGGGTTGACCATGCCGCAGCCGCCCCACTCGATCCAGCGGGCGCCTCCCTTGAACGTGGGATGCCACAGGTCGAGCTCCGCGCTCGGCTCGGTGAACGGGAAGTAGTTGGGCCGCAGGCGCACGCGCGCCTCGTCGCCGAACAGCGTCTTGACGAAGTGGTCGAGCGTTCCGCGCAGGTGGGCCATGGTGAGGCCCTTGTCGACCGCGATGCCCTCCGTCTGGTGGAACACCGGGAGGTGCGTCGCGTCGAACTCGTCGGTGCGGAAGACCCGGCCCGGGGCGATCCGGTACACCGGCAGGTCGTCTCCGAGCAGGGCGCGCAGCTGCACCGGGGAGGTGTGCGTGCGCATCACGAGGTGCGCGTCCGTCGGCTCGACGAAGAAGGTGTCCTGCATGGCGCGCGCCGGGTGGTCGGCGTCGAAGTTGAGCGCGTCGAAGTTGTACCACTCGCTCTCGAGCTCCGGGCCCTCCGCGACCTCCCAGCCCATGCCGACGAAGACGTCGGCGATGCGCTCCTGGAGCAGGCTGAGCGGGTGCCGGGCGCCGGGGGTCCAGCGCGACGGGAGCGCCGTGACGTCGACGGCCTCGGCGGTGAGCTGAGCCGCCTCCTCCGCCGCGGCGATCTCGGCCTCCTTGGCGGTGAACGCCTGGTTGACGCGTGCGCGTGCGCCGCCGACGAGCTTGCCCGCGGCCGCCTTCTGATCGCCCGGGAGCGAACGGATGCTCGCGTTCAGCCGGGCGAGGGGCGAACCCTCGGCCGTGTGGTCGTGGCGCACCGCCTTCAGGGCCGCCGAGTCGTGTGCGGCGTCGATCGCGGCGAGCGCCGCGCTGACCGCCGACTCGACCGCGGATTCGGTGATCTCCGTGGAATCTGACACGGTCACCCAGTCTAGTCGGCGCGAGCCCGCGGTCTCGGCGCGGCGACCGGCCTGTGGATGGAGCCCGCCTGTGGAGAAAACGCGCTCAGGAGCGCTGTGCGAACGCCGACTCGTACAGGCAGACGGAGGCGGCCGTCGCCAGGTTCATCGACTCGGCCTTGCCGTAGATCGGGACGGTGACCACCCGATCCACGAGCTCGAGCAGCTCGTCGGCGAGCCCGTGCGCCTCGTTGCCGAACACCCACGCGGTCGGCCGCGCCAGCTCCCCGTCGCGTCGGGCGGAGAGGAGGTCCTCCCCCTTGATGTCGGCGGCGAGCACCTGCAGGCCCGCGGTGTGCGCCCGTCCGACGACGTCGGCCAGGTCGGCTCCGACCGCGACCGGCAGGTGGAAGAGGGATCCGGTCGTCGAGCGGACCACCTTGGGGTTGTAGAGGTCGACCGTGCGGCCGCTCAGCACCACCGCATCCGCCCCCGCCGAGTCGGCCGCGCGGATGATCGTGCCCGCGTTGCCGGGGTCGCGCACCTCCTCGAGCACGGCGACGAGCCGCGGCGAGCCGGCGAAGATGTCTCGGATGGAGGTCGGGAACTGCCGCGCCACGGCCACGAAGCCCTGCGGCGTGACGGTGTCGGCCATCGCATCCAGCACGTGCTCGGAGACGAACTCCACCTCGATCCCGGCGTCGGACGCCGCGCGAGCGATCTCCGGGTACCGCTCGAGCGCCGTCGGCGTCGCGAACAGATCGACGACGAGTTCCGGACGGAAGGCGAGTGCCTCCTCGACGGCCTGCGGCCCCTCCAGGAGGAACAGCCCGGTCTCGGCACGGGCCGGGCGCTTGGCGAGCTTGGCGACGGCCCTGACGCGCGGTGAGCGCGGGTTGTCCAGCATGGCACCAGCTTAGGGGCGGACGGCCCCGCGCCTGTGGGTCGCAACACGCCGTTATGGCCGGGCCATAACGGCGTGTTGCGTCCCACCGGCGTGACGGGCACGCAGAACGGCCCGGCCGACATGAGTCGACCGGGCCGTTCGTGGATGCGTGTGTTACGCCGCGGCGTCCGCCTTCGGGGCCGATGTGTCGGCCGGCAGTGCCTTCTTGGCGGTCTCGACGAGGGCCGCGAAGGTCGCGGGCTCGTTCACGGCCAGCTCGGCGAGGATGCGACGGTCCACCTCGACGCCCGCCAGGGCCAGGCCCTGGATGAAGCGGTTGTAGGTGAGGCCGTTCGCGCGGGAGGCCGCGTTGATCCGCTGGATCCACAGACGACGGAAGTCGCCCTTGCGCTTGCGGCGGTCGTTGTAGGAGTAGACCAGGGAGTGGGTGACCTGCTCCTTGGCCTTGCGGTACAGGCGCGACCGCTGACCGCGGTAGCCCTCGGCGCGCTCGAGGATGACCCGACGCTTCTTGTGGGCGTTGACCGCCCTCTTCACTCTTGCCATTAGTCGATTTCCTTCTTAAGTGCGTGTCGGGGGTTACTTGCCGAGCATCCGGCGGATGACCTTGGCGTCCACCTCGGGGACGACCTGCTCCTGGTTCAGCCGGCGGGTGCGACGGCTGGACTTGAGCTCCAGGTTGTGGCGCATGCCGGACTGCTGCTTCATGACCTTGCCGCTGCCGGTGATCTTGAAGCGCTTCTTGGCGCCGGAGTGGGTCTTCTGCTTGGGCATTACTTCTCCTCGTTCGTCGCCTGGGCGGGCGAACTCTCGTCGGACTGAGCAGCGTCGGCTGTCTCAGCAACCGCGTCCTGGTCGCGCCCCTGGGCGCGCGCCTTGGTAGCGGCACGTACTGCGTTGGCCTCGGCCTTGGCCTCGGACTTGTTCTTCACCGGGCTGATGATCATCACCATGTTGCGCCCGTCGATCGTGGGGTTGGACTCCACCGTGCCGAGCTCGGCGACGTCCTCCGCGAAGCGCTGCAGCAGACGCACGCCCTGCTCCGGACGCGACTGCTCGCGGCCTCGGAAGAGGATCATGGCCTTCACCTTGTCGCCGGACTTCAGGAAGCCTTCGGCGCGCTTGCGCTTGGTCTCGTAGTCGTGCTTGTCGATCTTGAGGCGGAAACGGACCTCTTTGAGGATCGTGTTCGCCTGGTTGCGCCGGGCCTCCTTGGCCTTCTGCGCAGCCTCGTACTTGAACTTGCCGTAGTCCATGATCTTGGCGACCGGCGGCTTGGAGTTGGGCGCGACTTCGACCAGGTCGAGGTCGGCCTCCTGCGCGAGTCGCAATGCGACCTCGATCTTGACGACACCGACCTGCTCTCCGCTGGGGCCGACGAGTCGTACTTCGGGGACGCGGATACGGTCATTCGTACGGGGTTCGCTGATGTCTGTCTCCTCTGATCAAGCGATTCTTCGCGAGCCACGGGCCGTCGGTGACGGTCCGGCGAAAGAGGAGGTTCCACGCACCAGCGTGGCCTGCGATCTGACGATCACAGGCCTGGTACAGCACCCTGACTACCCTCGCGTTCGCACGCGGTGGCGGAGTGCAACGACCCGGTAACCTATAAAACGGTCAAGCGCGGGTGGGAGGAATCTCCACTTTCGTACCGGGACAGAAGTCCCGGAGCCCGAACGATTCTAACAGAGGAATGCAGTGAGCGACACATCCTTCACCTTCGACGACTCCGGCCACGACGAGGATGGTGTGGCCGAGGCCACCCGTGACATCGCCGAGGTGCCCGCCGTCGAGGTGATCACCACCACCGCAGTGCACCTGATGAGTGCCGCCGCCGTCAAGTGCGGCCTCGCGGACGACCCGGAGCACCAGACGGATCTGGACGAGGCGCGCAAGCTGATCGACGCCCTCGCCGGCCTCGTCACGGCGAGCGCGCCGCACGTGGGCGACCAGCATGCCAGGAGCCTCCGCGACGGGCTCCGCTCGCTGCAGCTGGCCTTCCGCGAGGCGTCGGCGATCCCGGACGAGATCGGCAAGGGCCCCGGCGAGAAGTACACCGGCCCGGTCAGCTGACCATGGCGTTCACGCCGCCTCCCGCGTTCACCACGCGTCCCACCCTGCGGGGGACGTTCGGCATGAGCGCGTCGACGCACTGGCTCGCGACAGCGGCTGCCCAGGCCGTGCTGGAGCGCGGCGGCAACGCCTTCGATGCGGCAGCGGCGGGCGCCTTCGTGCTGCACGTCGTCGAACCGCACCTCAACGGCCCGGGCGGCGACCTCGTGGCGCTCTTCGCCACGGCGGAGGACTCGACGCCGGTCGTGCTGTCCGGCCAGGGCCCCGCGCCGGCCGGGGCGACCCGCGAGCACTACCTCGCGGAAGGGCTGGAACTGGTGCCCGGCTCCGGCGCGCTGGCCGCGGCCGTCCCCGGCGCCGTGGATGCGTGGCTCCTGCTGCTGAAGGACCACGGCACCTGGGAGCTCGCCGACGTGCTCGCGTTCGCCATCGGCTACGCGGAGGGTGGGCATCCCGTACTCGAGCGGGTGTGCGCGACGATCGAACGCGTCGCACCCCTGTTCACCGAGCACTGGCCGACGTCGGCCGAGCGCTGGATGCCCGGCGGCCGCATCCCGGTGCCCGGCGAGCTGATCGTCGACCCGGCCTATGCGCGGGTGCTGCGCGGCCTCATCGCCGCGGGCGACGGCGCAGCGAACCGGGAGGAGCGGATCGAGGCGGCGCGCACGGAGTGGGCGACGGGATTCGCCGCCCGGGCCGTCGAGGAGTTCGTGCGCACTCCACACCGCCATTCCGACGGCGGCGACCATGCCGGCGTCATCGCGGCATCGGACTTCGCGGGGTACCGGGCGTCGTACGAGTCGGCGGTGACCCTCGAGTTCCGCGGGCACACCATCGCGAAGACGGCCGCGTGGAGCCAGGGGCCGGCGCTGCTCGCGACCCTCGCCATCCTGGACGGCTTCGACGACGACCGCCTCGATCCGTCGACCGAGCTCGGCGCGCACACGGTGCTGGAGGCGCAGAAGCTCGCTTACGCCGACCGCGACGCCTACTTCGGCGACGACGATGTTCCTCTCGGCACCCTGCTCTCGCCCGCCTATGCGGCCGAGCGTCGCGCGCTGATCGGCGACCGGGCGTCCGCCGAGTTCCGTCCTGGGGTGCTCCCCGGCCGCGAGCCCTTCGCACCGGCACTGCGCACGGCGTACACCCCGCCGTCCGGCGTCGCGGCGGAGGGCGTCGGAGAGCCGACGGTGTCGCGGACCGGCGAGACGCGCGGAGACACCTGCCACATCGACGTCGTGGACCGCTGGGGCAACATCGTCTCGGCGACGCCGTCCGGCGGCTGGCTGCAGTCGTCCCCGACCATCCCAGAGTTGGGGTTCTGCCTCGGCACCCGCCTGCAGATGACCTGGCTGGAGGAGGGCTCCGCGTCCACCCTGACGCCCGGCCGCCGGCCCCGCACGACGCTGACGCCGACCCTGGTGCTGCGCGACGGCGTCCCGGTGACCGCACTCGGCTCCCCCGGCGGCGACCAGCAGGATCAGTGGCAGCTGCTGTACCTGCTGCGCACGATCGTGGGCGGCTACTCCCCGCAGCAGGCCGTCGACGCCCCGGCGCTGCACACCACCTCCATCGCGGAGTCGTTCTGGCCGCGCACCTGGGTTCCCGCCGGCGCCGTGGTCGAGGACCGCCTCGGCGACGACGTCATCGCGGCTCTGGAGGCGCGCGGCCACCGGGTCACCCGCGCCGGCGAGTGGACGCTGGGCCGCCTGTCGTCCGTCGGTCGCGACCCGCAGACGGGCGTGCTGAGCGCCGCCGCCAACCCGCGCGGCCAGCAGGGCTACGCCGCCGGTCGCTGACAGCCTGGCGCGTCAGGCCGCGGCCTCGACCGCGCGACGGACGGCGGCGACCGTTCGGCGCGCCTCCTCCGCGTCGGTCAGCCAGTTGCTGACGGAGAAGCGCAGCACGGCCCGGCCCTGCCAGGTGGACGGGGAGGCGAGGGCGGCGCCGTCGACGAGGAGCGCCGCCCCGACCGCGCGAGTGCGGTCGTCGCTCCCGAAGGACGCGCACACCTGCGTGTAGACGACCTCGTTGAGCACCTCCGCACCGGGGATGCCGCGGATGCCGCCGGCGATCACCGTCGCCGCGTCCGCCAGCTGCTGGACCAGCTCGGCCACGCCGAGGCGGCCGAGTTGCGCGAGCGTCGCGTACGTCGTCAGCCCCCGGGCGCGGCGAGACAGCTCCGGGACGCGGTCGCTCGGGTCGGCCACGTCGGCGGAGGAGGCGAGGTACGCCGCGTGCTGGGCCATCGCACCGTGCAGGGCGGCGGGGTCGGCGACGACCGCGATGCCGCAGTCGTAGGGGACGCTGAGGGTCTTGTGCGCATCCGTCGCCCACGAGTCCGCGCCCTCGATGCCGTCGGTCAGCGCGCGCAGGCCCGGGGCGGCGGCCGCCCAGAGCCCGAAGGCGCCGTCCACGTGCACCCAGGCGCCGGCGTCGTGCGCGATCTCGATCAGTTCCGCGAACGGGTCGAACGCGCCCGAGTGGATGTTACCCGCCTGCAGCACGACGAGTGCCGGACCATCGCCGTCCGCCAGGGCCTCGCGCAGGGCCTCCGGCAGCATCCGCCCCTGCGCGTCGGCCGCCACGATCCTGCCGTGGCCGAGCCCGGCGAGGTGGGCGGCACTGTCCACCGAGCCGTGCCGTTCGGCGCCGACCAGCACGCGGATGCGCGGCGACCCCGCCAACCCGTCGCCTGGGTCCCATCCGGCCCGTCGCAGCAGCACGTCGCGGCCGCAGGTCAGTCCGACGACGTTCGCGACCGTCGCGCCCGTGACGAATCCCACTTCCGCGGTCTCGGGCAGGGCGAGCAGGTCGAGGAGCCACTCGGCCGCGAGCTCCTCCGCGCCCGCGACACCGGGCGTGACAGAGCGGAGACCGGTGTTCTGATCCCACGCCGACGTCAGCCAGTCGGCGGCCAGCGCGACCGGCTGCGCGCCTCCCATCACCCAGCCGTGGAACCGGGGCGAGTGGATGCGCATGAGCCCCGGCTCGATCGCCGCCGACATCCGGCGGATCACCTCGACGGGGGCCGGGCCGCGGTCGGGCAGGGTGCGGCCCAGCGCATCCTTCACCCGCTCCACGTCGGTCTCGGGCGGGATGCGCCCGTCGCGGATGCCGTCGAGCCAACGCTCCGCCGACCGCACCGCTTCGTCGAGCGGCTCCCGAAATCCCTCCGGATCAGTCACACGCGCATGCTAGTGCGGCCCGAGGAGCTCGTTGATGCTGCGTTTCGGGGGCCGAATGCAGCGCCGTCGAGCGCCTCGTCACCAGACGGGCGGGCGGCGATCCGTCCAGCGGAGGCGGCGCTCCAGCTGCGCGGCCAGCGAGAGCAGCGTCCGCTCGCCGCCGGGGCGCCCGATCAGCTGCACACCCATCGGCAGGCCGTCGGCGGTCTGCGACACCGGGAGGACGATCGCCGGGAGGCCGGTGACGTTCAGCATGGACGTGAAGGGCGTGTACTGCACCTGCTGCTCGAAGTTGCGCTCCCCGTCCTCCTGGTCGTACCAGCCGACCGGGCGCGGGGTGAGCGCCATCGCGGGCGTCAGCACGGCGTCGAACGACGACAGCTGACGGATGAAGGACCGCTCGTACGCGGTGAGCGCCGAAAGCGCCTCGCTGAGCTCGCGGGCGCTGAGCGCGCGGCCGCGCCCGACCAGCCACGCCGTCAACGGCTCGAGCAGCGCGAGCGTCTCCCCCTCGGCCGGGATGCGCGCCGCGCCCGCCTGCCAGATCGTGCGGAACGCCGGAGCGTACGTATCGTCCGGCTCCAGCGCCGTCTCCTCGACGCCGTGCCCGAGAGCGGAGACGGCATCGACGGCCACGGCGAGCGCCTCGCGCGCCTCTGGCGAGATACGGATGTCATAGGCGCTGTCCCAGGCGGACGTCGTCATCACGCCCAGCTGGAACCTGCCCTCCCCGCGCACGGCGGTCCCCAGGAACGGACCATCGTCGTCGTAGGGCGCGCGCAGCGTGTAGTGGTGGTCGATCCGGCCGTTGCGCTTCGCGATGATCCCGTCGAGCAGCAGCGCAGCATCGGCCGTGGTTCGCGCGATCGGCCCGTCGACCACGAGCCCCGCGAGCGACTCGATCCCGCTGCCGGCGGGCACCAGTCCGCGGGAGGGCTTCAGCCCGACGAGTCCGCACGCGGCGGCGGGTATGCGGATGCTGCCGCCTCCGTCGGACCCCGGGGCGAAGGGCAGCATCCCGGCCGCCACCGCGACCGCCGCCCCTCCGCTCGACCCGCCGGCGCCGAGGTCCGGATTCCAGGGGTTGCGGGCGGGCGGCGCGGCGAGCGACTCCGTGTAGGCCGGGAGCCCGAACTCGGGCGCGTTCGTCTTGCCGAGGCTCACCGCGCCCGCCGCATCGAGGGTCTCGACGATCTCGTCGCTGGTATCGGGAACGAAGCCGGCCATCGCGCGGGAGCCGAACCCGGTGGGAACGCCGGCGCGCATCCACAGGTCTTTGTCGCCGGAGGGCAGCCCCCACAGCGGGGCGGTCTTGGGCACACGCTCGGCCACCTCGTCGGCCCGCTCGAGAGCCCGCTCGCGGGTGACGGTGACGAACGCTCCCAGCTCGGGGTTCAGGCGTTCGATGCGGTCCAGGTAGTGAGTGGCGAGCTCCCGGGGCGACACCCGCCCGGACTGGAGTTCCTGCCAGAGGGCGAGCGCCGTCAGCTCGTGGAGGTCGGCCATGGGGCCAGGCTAGCCGACCGCGCCGTCCTCCCGCGCCGGCTGCAGGAACTCGATCACGGCGGCGTTGAACGCCGCGGGGTCGACGTTGTACTCCCAGGTGTGCTCGGCGGGAGGGAGTTCTACGAGCCGGACCAGGCGCGGGTTGGCCATGGCGAACAGCAGGGACGACGACAGCGGCACCTCGCGGTCGCCATCGGAGTGCAGCACGAGCGTCGGGACGGTGAGCCTCCCCGGTCGCGACCAGTCGAGCAGGTCGAAGTCGATCGGCTCCGGCAGGCCCGCCTTCGCGGCCGTGACCGGATCGGCGAGCGCCCGGATCGCGAGCGACCCGACCCACCCGGGAAGCCCGCGCTCGGCTGCCACGTTGCGGATCGCTGCGCGCCAGTCGGTGACCGGTGCGACGAGCACGAGCCGATCGATGGCCGCCCGGTGCGCGCTCCGCTCGGAGAGCTGCAGTGCGAGCGCTCCCCCGAGCGACCAGCCGACGAGCACCACCCGCTCGGCGCCGTGCGCGAGCGCGAAGGCGATCGCCGCATCCACGTCCTCCCATTCGCGCTGGCCGAGCTGGGAGGCACCGCCCGGCACGGTCGGCCCCTCCCCGTCGCCGCGGAACGAGACGACGAGGGAGGTCATGCCCAGGGCGTCCGTCGCCGGCACGGAGCGGAGGGCCGTCACGCGCGTGCTGTTGTGCCCGTGGATGTGGATGGCCCAGGTGACCGGATGCCCGGACGCCTCCGGCACGATCACCCACGCCGGCGCCGCTCCGCCCAACACGGGGAGCATAACCTCCCCATATCGTCGCCGAAGCGCGGCCGGATCGGGGTGGAGGTGTCCCGTCCACACCCCCTCGTCCGCCGCGGACAGGTCGCCGGTGACCTCCAGCAGTTCTCGGGCGACGGTTCCCGCGTCGCGGTCGTAGGCGACGGCGTGACCGACGACGGCGTGCCCGCCGTCGCCGAACCAGAGGCCGAACTGGCCCCGGTGGAGCGTGCGCCGGTCGGCCTCGAGTGTGACGGTCGTGTCGGTGCTGCCGTGGATGCGGGTCTGCGGCCGCGGGCCGGGCGCGACGATTGCACGCGCGAGCGCGACTCGGGCACGCCGGACGCACCACAGCCCGCCGGCCCAGAGCAGGCCGGCCGCTGCGACGGCCACGAGAATCCACCCCATACCCGGGGGACGAGACGAGGTGCCGCTTCGTGACGCGGAATCGGCTCTTGACATCGCGCGATCAGCCTGGTTGGTTAGTTACATGAGTAATGAACCGGTGAAGCTCACGTGATCGACGAAGGCAAGCCGATCTTCGTCCAGATCGCCGAGCAGATCGAAGACGACATCATCGACGGGGTCTACCCCGCCGAGACCCAGGTGCCGTCCACGAACGAGTTCGCCGCCTTCTACCGGATCAACCCGGCGACGGCGGGCAAGGGCGTGAACCTCCTGGTCGACGACGGAATCCTATACAAGAAACGAGGCATCGGAATGTTCGTCTCCGACGGCGCCCGCGAGCGGCTCGTCGCCAAGCGCCGCGACGCGTTCAGCGACGAGTACCTCCGCCCGCTGCTCGCCGAGGCCGCGAAGCTCGGCATCGGCGCAGAGCAGCTGACCCGCATGATCCAGACGGCCGCCGATGAGCGACCGGCCACCCCGCACATCCAGACGACGCCGACGGCGTCCCCGTCGAAAGGAGTGAGCGCATGAGCGCCGCCCCCGCCCCGACCTCCATCGCCCCGGCGGTGCAGGTGTCGGGACTGACCAAACGGTTCGGATCGTTCACCGCGATCGACGACGTGTCCGTCACCATGAAGCCGGGCCGCATCCACGGCCTCCTCGGCCGCAACGGCGCAGGCAAGACGACGCTGATGCAGCTCATCACCGGGCAGGACTTCGCCACACAGGGCGACATCCACGTCTTCGGCGAGAAGCCGACCGAGAACCCGCGCGTGCTGCAGAACATCTGCTTCATCAAGGAGAGCCAGCGGTACCCAGAGGACTTCCAGCCGAAGCACGTCCTGCGCAGCGCGCCCTGGTTCTTCGAGAACTGGGATGCCGAGTACGCGGAGCAGCTCGTGGACGAGTTCCGGCTGCCCCTCAACCGGCGCATCAAGAAGCTCTCCCGCGGACAGCTCTCGGCGATCGGCGTGATCGTCGGACTGGCGTCGCGCGCGCCGCTGACGTTCTTCGACGAGCCCTACCTCGGGCTGGACGCCGTCGCGCGCCAGCTCTTCTACGACCGCCTCCTCGAGGACTTCTCCGAGCATCCACGGACCGTGGTGCTCTCGACCCACCTGATCGACGAGGTGGCGAACCTCCTCGAGCACGTCATCGTCATCGACCAGGGCCGCATCCTGATGGATGAGGATGCCGAGACCCTGCGCACCTCCGCCACCACCGTGGTCGGCCCGCGCGGAGCCGTCGACGAGTTCGTCCGCGCACGCGAGGTGCTGCACCGCGACGGCGTCGGCGGCCTCGCCTCCGTGACCGTCGCCGGCCTCAGCGCCTCCGACCGTTCCCAGGCAGCGGCGGCGGGGCTCGAACTCGCGCCGGTGTCCCTCCAGCAGTTGATCGTCCGGAAGACCGACGTCCGTGAGACAGGAATCGAGCAGACCGCATGACCGTCGCGAACCCCGCACCCGCGTTGATCGCCGCTCCCCCGCTGGGGCGCCGCGTCTGGCGCGTCGTGCGCCTCAACCTCGTCAACAAGTGGACCGTGATCTGGATCCCGGCCATGATCATGTTCTTCATCGGGCTGGTGAACTGGCTGATCTGGTGGATCATCTGGGCGGCGACGAGCCCGGCCGACCGTGCCGATGCGATGGACGGCACGCAGTGGAGCGGCGGCGCGTTCTACATCTTCGTCTACATGCTCGTGGTGGGCATCCAGGTCATCACGGGGACGTTCCCCTTCGCGCTCGGCTACAGCACCACCCGGCGCGACTTCGCCCTCGGCTCCGGGCTGACCTTCCTGATGCTCGCCGCCGGTTACGCCGTCGGGTTCACCCTGCTCTCGGCCATCGAGGAGTGGACGAACGGCTGGGGCCTCGGCGGCCACCTGTTCACGTCGGTCTACTTCGACGGGGAGAGTCTCGGCGGCCGCCTCTTCACGGTGTTCGCCACCATGCTGTTCTTCTTCGCCGTCGGTGCGTTCTCCGCTGCGCTCTTCATGCGCTGGCGGATGAACGGCATCCTCGCCGCCGGTGCGGTCTTCATCCTGCTCGTGGTCGGCGCCATCGCGCTGATCACCCTCACGCAGAGCTGGCCGGCTGTGGGCGACTGGTTCGCCGCGAACGGCCCCCTCGGTGTCTCGGCGTGGCTGCTGCTCCCTACCGCGGTGGCGGCGATCGCCGGGTACGCGGTGCTCGGGCGGGCGACCCCGCGCAGCTGAGCGGACCGGCGGATGCCGGGCATGGACGTGGCCGGGAGTCTCGCACTCCCGGCCACGGTTTCATGCCATCGGCCTCACTCGGCCGGCGCGGTCTCCACGCCGTCCGACGATGTCGTCGAGGTCAGGCTAAGCCGCGCCGGCGACGCGCGACAGAACGTGCGGTGAACTCATAGCGGGATGCGAGAACGCGCTCACCGTTCGCTAGCGTGTCTTCCGTGCTGGGCTACCTGTTTCTCGCCGTCGCCATCGCGACCGAGGTCGTCGCGACGACGTTCCTCAAGTTCACCTCCGGCGACAACCCGAAGTGGTGGGCGTTCGTCATCGTCGTCGTCGGCTACGTCGCGTCGTTCTTCGCACTGTCGTTGGCGCTCGGCCGCGGCGTGCCCCTCGGAATCGCGTACGCGATCTGGTCGGCCGTCGGTGTCGCGGCGATCGCGATCATCTCCTGGGTGTTCTTCAAGGAGTCGCTCACCTGGGTGCAGATCGCCGGACTTGTGCTCGTGATCGGCGGCGTCGGACTGCTCGAACTGGGCGCGAAGCACCCGGCCTAGCGGTCGGTCAGGCCGAGCCGACGAACGCGCCGAGCGCCTCGTCCAGCGTCCGGGCGGGGGCGATGTACTCGTAGCGGGCGCCCTCCCCGGCCGGGATGTACTCCCCCTCCGGCGTGACGGTCACCGCGCCGAGCAGCCGGCCGCGGCCGAGCTCCGCATCCTCGTCCGGGAACGAGTGGTCGTAGACGTCGTAGCGATCGCCGTCCTCGTAGACGGTCAGGTCTTCCAGCAGCGGCATCAGAACCTCCTCGTGAACGGCAGCGGTTTGCGCATCCGGATGAGCAGCAGCAACGGCACCAGCACGTACGGCCCGTTGTAGAGCAGGAAGACGACCGGGTTGGGCGTGCGCTGCCCCACCGGACCGAAGAACTCGACCCCGAAGATCGGGATGGCCGTGAGGCTGATGATCATCGTCGCGTAGATCACCGCGAACAGCTGGATCCAGTTGAAACCCTTCACGAGGCAGACGACCAGGAGCACGTAGAACGGCAGATAGACGAAGGCGCTCGTCCCGGTGATGAACCGCAGCCAGAGCGGCTCCTGCATGTAGAGCGGGTCGTACTGCGACGAGTACGTGTAGTTCCACTGCGCCAGGATGTTCGTCGTCGTCGCGGTCTGCGGGATCCCGAGCGTGGGGATCGCATCGCTGATGATGCAGGTCACGATGAACAGCGAGAACATCACGATGAAGAAGATGTCGACCGGACGCTTGCGCAGAGGCAGGTTGGCGGGCGTCACCGGTGCGGTGGCGACTCCGCTCGTCGCGGTTCCAGGGGTCACGGTGCTCACGCGGCGAGCCTAGCGCCCGTCAGCCGCTGTAGCCGACGTTGAGGAGCACCTGTTTCGCCAACGCCGTCTGCTGCTCGGGCGTGACGCCGTCGTAGCCGTGCACCTGTACCCAGCCGCCGTCCGCGATCACATTCAGCTCGCCGTCCGGGCTCCGGTACGCGGATGCCCCGACTCCCGGAACGTCGACGGATCCCGCTGGGCGCACCTTCTTCGCATACTCGGCCCCTCCGGGCAGTACGCCGGCGCTGATCGAGGCGGTGTCCGATGCATCGTCGGACACCCACGTGCACCAGTACCCGCCGACCTGGCGGTCGATGTCGAACACCGACAGCGAGTACTCCCCGGCGTCGCTCTTGACCTCCCGCGCGGAAGGCAGGCCGCCGAGAGAACCGAGCTGGTCCGCCGTCGCCAGCCCGTCGCATCCCGTCGCACCGGTGAGCGTCGGGGACGGCGTCCACAGCGGACCAGGGGCTGCGAGAGCCGAGACCACGCCGGAGACCTGATTAAGGGCGATGGCGTCCGCGTCGGACGGGAAATGTGCGCCCAGCCCGGCCACGAGATTCGCGGCGACCCCGTAGTGCGGGGTCAGGAAGAAGAAGCCGACGGGCCTGTCCTGAACCCGTAACGTGTACGAGTCCGGTCCGCCCGCCGGGTAGTGGATCCCTGCGCCCTGCTCGCCGTTGAGGAACCCCTCGAAGCCCTCGCGCGTGACCTCGGGACCGACCGTCACGACGAGTCGCAGAAGATCGGCGCTGGACACGTCGGCACCGTTCGACCACGAACAGGTGAGCGCACCGACGCGCTCGTTCATCCACGACGACAGGTACGGGGTGTGCGACGCCTCCTCGGGAACGAGACCCGTACCGATCCGGGCGAGCACTCCCGCCGGCACGAGCTGGTCGCATGTGGTCGGGACGCGGACGGGCTGCGTCGTGATGACCGGGGTCGGCGTCGGAGTGGGCGACGCCGTATGCGGCGTCGGCTGAGCCCCGGGAACACTATGTGCACATCCGGTCAGGACCAGCGCCAGCGCAGCGGACACCACGAGACTTCGAGCAATGCGCCCGTTCATATTCCCCCCTCGGCATGCGCCCGGAACGGGCGCTCAGGAGAACGGTAGTGGATGCCCGAGCCCGTGATACCGTGCGTTGCCGAAGCGTTACTTCAGCGACTTCTGCATCAGCACCGTGCCGAGCCAGCGATCGAACTTGTAGCCGACGCGGCCCATCCGGCCGATCTCGGTGAAACCGAAGTTCTCGTGCATCCGGATGGACGCCTCCGCGCCCTTGTCGGCGATCACCGCGATGATCTCCTTGAGTCCCGCCGCCTTGGATCGGTCGATCAGCTCCTGCATCAGGACCGGACCGAGGCCCTTGCCGGTGGATGCGGCGCCCAGGTAGATCGAGTTCTCGACCGTGAACCGGTACGCGCGCTTCTGCTTCCACGGCTGCACCAGCGCATAGCCGAGGATCTGCCCGGACGGCGACTCGGCCACGATGAACGGCATCCCGAGCTTCTTGAGGTACGCGTACTTGCTCTTCCACTCGCGCAGCGTCATCGCATCCTCGTCGAAGGTGACGGTGCTGTTGGCCACATAGTGGTTGTAGATCTCACGGATGTGCGGGAGATCCTCGGGCCGCGCCTCGCGGATCGCGTACTCGAACGGCGCCTCGGTGGGCGCGGGCTTCCGCAGGTGCCGCGGCAGCACCCGACGTTCCTGGTATTCCTCTTCCAGCACCCGTTAAGCCTACGTCGCGCGTATTGCGTGCGGGTTACGGTTCGAGCGACCAGTCGACCGGTTTCTCGCCCAGCTTGGTGAGCAGGGCGTTGGCGCGCGAGAAGGGCTTCGACCCGAAGAAGCCGCGCGACGCCGACAGCGGGCTGGGGTGCGCCGACTCGATCACCGGGTTGCCGTCGAGCAGCGGAGTGAGCGTCGCCGCATCCCTCCCCCACAGGATGGACACGAACGGCCGGCCGCGCGCGACGAGCGAGCGGATGGCGTGCTCCGTCACGGCCTCCCATCCCTTCCCGCGGTGCGAGGCCGGCTCCCCCGGCCGGACCGTGAGCACCCTGTTGAGCAGCATGACCCCGTGGTCGGACCACGCGCCTAGGTCGCCGTGCGGCGGCGGCACCACGCCCAGATCGTCGCGCAGCTCGCGGTAGATATTCTGGAGGCTGCGCGGCAGAGGGCGCACGTGCCGGTCGACGGCGAACGACAGCCCGATGGGATGCCCGGGCGTCGGGTACGGGTCCTGGCCGACGATCAGAACGCGGACGTCGGCCAGCGGAGCGCGGAACGCCCGCAGGACGGCGTCGCCGGCGGGCAGGTAGGGGCGGCCGGCGGCCACCTCGGCGCGGAGGAAGTCGCCCATCGCGGCGATGCGGTCGGCGACCGGCTCGAGGGCGGCCGCCCATCCCGGGTCCATCGAACCGTCGGCGGCCAGCTCCGCCAGCGTCTTCGGCACGGTCCCGCTCAGTGGGTCGCGGCCGTCACCGGCGGGAGGGCGGACCACGGGAAGGTGATCCAGCGGTCGGTGCGTCGCCACACGAAGTCGGGCTCGAGCACGGTCCGCGGCTTGGAGTAGAGGCACACGGTGCGGACGTCCGCGCCGGAGGCCGCGATCAGGTCGACGACCATCGCGAGGGTCCGGCCGGAGTCGGACACGTCGTCGACGAGCAGGACGCGCTTGGACTGCAGGGCCGCGGAGTCGAGCATCGGCGGGAGGACGACGGGCTCGGGGAGACGGGTGTCGACGCCCGTGTAGAACTCGACGTTCAGGGCGCCGCACGCCTTGATGCCGAGGGCATACGAGATGGCTCCGGCGAGCAGCAGGCCGCCGCGGGCGATCGCGACCACCATGTCCGGCTCGAACCCGGACTCGACGACCTCGCCGGCCAGATGACGTGATGCTTCACCGAACTCCAACCAGCCGAGGACCTCCCGTTCCGCCTCCTGAAGGACGTCTGCACCGGAATCGTCGAGTTCGCTGGCCATTGCTCTACCGTACCGGGGCCACCCGGGTGTTAGCATCCGCGCATGACTTCGGAGAAGACGTCGGCCCAACGCCGGGCGGCGGTCGTCATCGGCACCACGGCGGGCCTGATCGGCTGGCTCGCCCTCGTCGAGCTGACCAGCGGCATCCTGCAGGGGTACTACGTCCCGCTGATCTCCGACATCGTGAAGCACCTCGGCATCCACGACGCCGACTACAACTGGTTCGAGGCTGCCCAGCTGCTCGTCTCCGCCCTGGTGGTGCCCGTGCTGGCGAAGCTCGGCGACATGTTCGGGCACAAGCGGATCCTGCTGATCGCCACCGCCGTGACCGCCCTCTCGACGTGGTGGCTCGCCTTCGCGGGCGACTTCACGACCTATCTGCTGGCGTTCGCGCTGCAGGGGTTCTACGTGGTCTGGCTTCCGCTGGAGGTCGCCCTGATCTTCGACCGTGGACGCCGCACCGGGACGGCCGCGTCGGGCACGCGACGCGCCGCCGGTCTGCTCGTCGTCGCCCTGGAGGCCGGGGCGATCGTCGGCGCGGTGGGCGCCGGACTGCTCTTCGAGGCCCTCGGCGGGGATGTGACGCTCACCCTCCTGGTGCCGGCGGTGGCGGTCACGCTCGTGTTCTTCGCGATCCTCTTCGGCGTTCCCGAGTCGGAGCCCGTCCCCGGCCGCAGCCTCGACGGCGTCGGCTTCACCCTGCTGGCGCTCGGCCTGCTCCTGATCACCTCCGGCCTCACCTTCCTCCGCCTCAACGGTGTCGGGACGTGGTGGGTGTGGGTGCTGATCGCGGTCGGCGTGCTCGCGTTCCTCCCGTTCGGGCGTTGGGAGCTGCGCCAGGCCGACCCCGCCATCGACCTGCGCGTGCTCCGCCGCCCCACCATGTGGCCGGTGCAGCTCACCGCCGGCCTGATCGGGATCAGCCTCCTCGGCGCGCAGGCGCCGCTCAGCACGTATGCGGGCACGGATCCGGCGAACGGCTACGGGCTCGGGCTCTCGGCCGGCCAGCGCAGCATCCTGATCGGCGCGTACCTCATCTCGATGATCGTCGGAGCGCTGCTGTTCCCGCTCGTGTCGTCGTGGCTGACGCCGCGGGTCACCCTGATCGGCGCCGCCTTCCTCGTCGCGATCGGCTACCTGATGTTCCTGCCGTTCCACCTCCAGACCTGGGAGGTGTTCACCAACATGGCGATCGCAGGAATCGGCTCCGGCGCGCTCGTCGGCGCGCTGCCCGCAGCGGCCGCGGCCGCCGCACCGCGCGGGCAGACCGGCGTCGCCACCGCCCTGACGAACACCACCAAGACCATCGGCGGATCGTTCGCGTCCGCCGTCTTCGGCGTCGTGCTGCTCGCCGGCGCCGCCACCGTGACGGCCACGGCCGCCAGCCTCTTCGGCTACATGCTCGTCTGGACCATCTGCGGCCTCGGCGCGCTCGTCGCCGCGGTGCTCCTCTTCTTCGTGCCGCGGCTCGCGTTCGCGGATCCCGAACCCGCCCTGGAGTGACCATGTCCGAGCAGCAGCTCCCGCCCGCCGTCGCCGACGCGCTCACCGCGTTCCTCCTGGAGCAGAGACGCCTCGCGCCCGGACTCGTGAGCCGCGCGATCGTCACCGGATCCGCGGTCGCCGGGGACTGGCATCCGGGAGTAAGCGACATCGATGTCGTGTTCGTCGTCACCCGCGACCCGGTCGACGACCTGCCCGCGCTCGCTGAGCTTCACGCCTCCTCCCAGCCGCACATCGACGGCGTGTACCTGACCGAGTCGGAGATCGCACGCGGGCCGGATGTGGTCCAGACCGCTCCCCAGGTGGTCGAAGGCGTGCTGGTCTCCGCGCTCGCGGGCGCGCAGCTCAGCTGGATCACCTGGCGGGAGCTGGAGTCTGGTGTTCAGGGCATCGTCGACGGCGGCGACGTCATCTGGTCGCCGGTCGCCGACCGCCACCCGCAGACCGCGGAGGGGGTCGTCGCGTTCTCGCGCGACAACCTGCTCGACTACTGGCAGCGGATCGGCGACGGCCTCGAAGCCGAGCTCGCCGACCGGCCGGACGACGGCCCTGTGCGCGCGGAGACCGTGCGCTGGGTGGCGCTCGGCCCCATCCGGCTGGTCGCCACCATCGAGACGGGCGAGGTGCTCTCGAAGACCGCCGCCGCCGCGTTCGCCGCCGAACGCTGGCCGGAGCACGCCGAGCTTCTCGAGCGGGCGGTGCGCGACCGGGCGGGCGAGCGTCAGGAGTTCTCGGTGCAGGACGCGCGCCAGGCCATCCAGCTGCTGCGGGCGTGCGTGGCCGTCGCTGACGGCTGATGCGCTTGGGCCACCGCGTCAGCTCGGGGCGTCGTTCTCCTCCTCCGGGCCGGGATGCGCGTCGTGCGGCCGCGGCTCGTGGTGGCGCAGGTGCTGCGTGCGGTCGTTCAGGTAGCTGACGATCGTCGCACTCGCGGTGCCGACGATCGCGACGCCGCCGATCATGAGGACGACCGCGAGGACCCGGCCCGGGATGGTGACCGGGTAGTAGTCCCCGTAACCGACCGTCGCCATGGTCACGCATGCCCACCACACGGCGTCGCCGAAGGAGCGGATGTTCGACCCAGGCGCGTAGCGCTCGGCCTGGAACTCGGCGAGCGCGATGACGTAGATGAACATGACGATGAAGCTCGACGCGATGATGACGATGCGACGCCGCAGGTGAGACCCGCTGTTGCCCTGCAGCCCGTTCAGATGACGGAGCCCCGTCAGCAAGCGGAAGGGTCGCGCCATCGGGATGAACACCGACAGCAGGTCCACCGGATTCCGGCGGATGAATTCACGTTTGTGCTTGGCGAGCAGCAGGCGCATCACGTAGTCGATGAAGAAGAACAGCCACACCGCCACGAGCACCACCAGCAGGGTCACGTGCACGGCGGTCGATTGGGACTCGTCCAGGATGTTCCACGAGTAGGCGACGAGGAAGAGCGCGCTGGCGGCGATTCCGGGCCAGGCGGTCGCGCGCTCCCAGCGGAGGCGCTTCGCGTCGTCCTCGTCGGTCATGTCAGCCGCGGACCGTCAGCTCGCCCTTGTGCAGCCGGTACGGCGCCGCCTGGGCGACCGGCTTGACCACGATCAGGTCGAGGTCGACGTGGCGGGGGCGGGTGAGCGCGTGGACGATCGTGTCGGCGACGTCCTCGGCCGAGAGCGGCTCGGGCACATCCTCGTAGACGGCATCCCTCCTGGCCTTGTCGCCGCCGAAACGGACCAGGGAGAACTCCTCCGTCGCGACCATCCCCGGAGCGATCTCGACGACGCGGATCGGCTCCCCGTTCAGCTCCAGCCGCAGCACCTCGGTCAGGGCGTGCTCGGCGAACTTCGCGGCGTTGTATCCGCCACCGCCCACGTACGTGGTCAGGCCGGCGATGGAGGTGACCACGGCGATGTCCGCGTGACCCGTCTCGGTCGCGCCGGCCCGCAGCAGCGGGAGGAGGGCGGAGATGACCCGCTTCGTGCCGATGACGTTGATCTCGTACATCCACACCCAGTCGTCGACGCTGGAGGCCTCAACGGAGTCGAGCCCGTGCGCGCCTCCCGCGTTGTTGACGAGCGCGTGGATGCCGCCGGTCGACGCCAGGTGGTCGCGGAGCGCATCCACGTCATCCTGCTTCGTCAGGTCGGCGACGACGAACTCGGCGCCGGTCTCGTCGGCCAGCGCCCGCAGGCGGTCCTCCCGGCGGGCCACCGCCACCACGTCCCAGCCCTCGCTGCGGAAGGCGCGGACCGTCGCCGCCCCGATGCCCGAACTCGCTCCCGTCACGACCACACGTCTGCTCATGCCCTCATTGTCGCGGGTTACGGCGTGTTTCGGATACGTTGCCCGCGCGGGACGGCGCGTCTAGCCTGCTGACAACGGCGGTGGCCGACCGCTCGCAGACCCTGCGCATCATGCGCTCACAGACCCGAAGGAGAGACGCCATGACCGACGCCGCAGACTGGCAGTTCGAAACCAAGCAGATCCACTCCGGCGCTGCTCCCGACCCGGTGACCAACGCCCGCGCGACCCCGATCTACCAGACCACGTCGTACGTGTTCAACAACGCGGAGCACGCGAAGAACCTGTTCGCCCTCGCCGAGTTCGGCAACATCTACACCCGCATCCAGAACCCGACCCAGGCGGTCGTCGAGGAGCGCGTCGCCGCGCTCGAAGGGGGCACCGGCGCCCTCCTCGTCGCCTCCGGTCAGGCCGCTGAGACCTTCGCGGTGCTGAACATCGCGCAGGCGGGCGACCACATCGTCTCCTCCAGCTCGATCTACGGCGGCACGTACAACCTGTTCAAGTACACGCTCGCGAAGCTCGGCATCGAGACCACCTTCGTCGAGAACCAGGACGACGCCGAGGAGTGGCGTCGCGCGGTCCGCCCGAACACCAAGCTGTTCTTCGCCGAGACCATCGGCAACCCGAAGATCAACATCCTCGACATCGCCCTCGTCGCCGAGGTCGCGCACGAGGCGGGCGTCCCGCTGATCGTCGACAACACGATCGCGACTCCGTACCTGATCCGCCCGTTCGAGCACGGCGCCGACATCGTCGTCCACTCGGCGACCAAATTCCTCGGCGGTCACGGCACGGTCATCGGCGGCATCATCGTCGACGGCGGCTCGTTCGAGTGGTCGAAGAACGTCGAGAAGTTCCCGGGCCTCACCGAGCCGGACCCGTCGTACCACGGCGCCAGCTACACCGCAGCGGTCGGAGACGCCCTCGCCTACATCATCAAGGCGCGCGTGCAGCTGCTCCGCGACCTCGGTGCGGCGATCGCACCGGCGAGCGCCTGGCAGCTCATCCAGGGCATCGAGACGCTGTCGCTCCGCGTCGAGCGTCACACGCAGAACGCGCAGGAGATCGCCGAGTTCCTCGAGTCGCACCCCGATGTCGCGTCGGTCAACTACTCGGGTCTGCCGACCAGCCCGTGGTACGCGACGGCCAACAAGTACGCCCCGAAGGGTGTCGGCGCGGTGCTCTCGTTCGAGCTCAAGGGCGGTGTGGATGCGGGCGCTGCCCTCGTCGACAACCTCTCGCTGTTCAGCCACCTGGCGAACATCGGCGACGTCCGCAGCCTCGTCATCCACCCGGCGTCGACCACGCACTCGCAGCTCACGCCCGAGCAGCAGCTGACCGCCGGCGTCACCCCGGGCCTCGTCCGCCTCTCGGTGGGTCTGGAGAACGTCGACGACCTGAAGGCGGACCTCTCCGCGGGTCTCGCCGCCGCGCGCTCCGTCGCCGAGGCCGCCCGCGCGTAACCCTCCGCCCCTCCGCTCGGCGCGCACCGTCGAGTACGCAAAAACTGCACGCGAGACTCCGGTTTCGCGTGCAGTTTTTGCGTACTCGACGGTGGGCGGGAGTGCGCGGCGTAACAGAGCGAGGGCGGAGCGCGACGTCCGGGAGAATGAGCGGTATGGAGTGGCAGACATCCGCCGACACGGCGCCGTCGAGTTTCATCACGGAGGCGCAGGCGAGGACGCTGCTCGGGAAGCCGCCGGCGAGCGGCGCCTGGAAGGAGTCCGATCCGGCCGGCGACCGGCAGTTCGCCGGGATCGGCGCGTTCTCCTTCGAGAGCGGCGAGACCCTCCCGTTCGTCCGGGTCGCCTACGAGACCTGGGGCACGCTGTCGCCGGAGCGCGACAACGCCGTGCTTGTGCTGCACGCCCTGACGGGTGACTCGCACGCGGTCGGGCCCGCCGGCCGCGGACACCGCACGGCCGGCTGGTGGCAGGGCATCATCGGCCCCGGCAAGGCGATCGACACCGACCGCTGGTACGTCGTGGCGCCGAACATGCTGGGCGGCTGCCAGGGCACGACCGGTCCCGCCTCCCTCGCCCCGGACGGCGCCGAGTGGGGCGCCCGCTTCCCGTTCACGACCATCCGCGACCAGGTCGCCGCGCAGGCCGCTCTCGCGGACGCCATCGGGCTGGACCGCTGGGCTGCGGTCGTCGGCGGCTCGATGGGCGGGATGCAGGCGCTGGAGTGGGCGGTCATGTTCCCGGAGCGCGTCGAGCGGCTCGCGGTGATCGCCGCTCCCCCGTATTCGACCGCCGACCAGATCGCCCTCAACTCGGTCCAGATCGAGGCGGTGCGCACCGATCCGCTGTTCCGCGGCGGCCAGTACTACGACGCGGAGGACGGCGACGGTCCGCACCGCGGGCTCGCGCTCGCCCGGCGGATGGCTCTGCTGAACTACCGCAGCCCGTCCGAGCTGAACGAGCGCTTCCAGAGGGCATGGCAGAGCGAGATCAGCCCGCTCGGCGGCGGCGGACGGTTCGCCGTCGAGTCGTACCTCGACTTCCACGGCAACAAGTTCACGCGCCGCTTCGACGCGAACAGCTACATCACGCTGGTGGAGGCGATGAACTCCCACGACGTCGGACGCGGGCGCGGTGGCCTCGCCGCAGCGCTGTCGCGGGTGACGGCGCGCACCCTCGTCGTCGGCATCGACAGCGACCGCCTGTTCCCGGTCGAGGGACAGGAGCAGATCGCCTACCATGTTCCGGTCACGCTGGACGGTAGAGTTCCAGTGGTGATCCGGTCGGACTTCGGCCACGACGGGTTCCTGATCGAGGACGACGCCGTCAGCGCCCAGCTGAGGCGGCTGCTCGACGTGTGACGGAGGACGGAGGGGCATGTCGCGCATCCAGAAGGAGCGTGATCGACTCCTCGCTGCGACGGCCCGCACCGTCGGGCTGACGGCCACGGTCACAGCGCTCTTCTGCCTGAGCATCCCGGGCTCGCTTCCGCTCCCCCTGTACCTGGCGTCGCTGGTGCTCATCGTGTGCCTCGGCTACGCGCAGTGGCAGTTGGCCGGCTTGCTGCGACTGACCCTGTGGATGTGGGTCATCGTGGTCGCGGGCGTCGCGCTCATCCTCATCCACCTGCTGCCGGGAACCGCCCTCGGGCCGTCCGCGATCAGCGCTGTCAGCGTGATCGGCGCGGCATCGGTCGCGTGCGTGTGCGTTGTCGGCGTGAGCTCCCGCAGCCGGCTCGTGCTGCTGGTGGCGGCCGCGGCCGTGACGGTGACCGCGCAGGGCGTCACGCTCGGGGTGACCCAGTCCCGCATGGTCGAGACGCTCGTGTTCACGATGACCGGGTGGATCGCCCTGACCGCCACCGGCGTCTGGCTGTCACGCACCGTCCCGCGGACCCTCAAGCGCATCTCGACGATGAGCCGCGCCTACCGGGTCGAGCGCCAGGCGAGCGAGACGGAGGCCCGCCGTCGCCAGAGCGCGCGGCTGCTGCACGACACGGTGCTGGCGACCCTCACGCTCCTCGCGCACTCCGGTGTCGGCGTCAGCCACGGCGCCCTCCGCGAGCAGGCCGCCGAGGATGCGGCTCTCCTCCGGCAGCTGCGGCTCGGCTTCACGCCCGACCCGGCCCGGTCCGGCGACTACAAGCTCAAGCCGGTCGAGGAGTCCACGCTGGGCAACACGCTCGAGTCGGTGAAGCAGCGCTTCCGCCGCATGGGGCTCGAGGTGAACTGGCACGGCGCCGGTCAGGTGCTGCTCCCCAGCGACGTGCTCGACGCGTTCCTCCTCGCCCTCGGCGAGTGCCTGGAGAACGTACGCAGGCATTCGGGCGTTCTCGAGGCGCACGTGACGATCACGGACGACGAGACGAACGTGCGCGCCATGGTGACGGACGCCGGCAAGGGGTTCGACGTCGCCTCCATCGACACCGGGAGGCTGGGCTTCACCGAGTCGATCGTGGCGCGCCTCCGCGATGTTGGCGGCAACGCCCGCCTGTTCTCGTCGCCCGGCAGCGGGACGACCGTCGTGCTGGAGGTGCCGAAGTGACCCGGGTCGACGAGCGGACCGTTCCCCGCAGCCCGTTGGCGCGCGGCGCCGCCGGGGACGAGCGGGATGCGCTCGGCCGCGCACGCCTCGACCTCGGCTTCAACGTGGCGACGGTCGCCTTCATCGCATTCCTGCTCACGCTGTTCGGCCTGAACATCGCCGAGTACCCGCTGCTGGGCTTCACCGTGACCGCCTGGGTGCTCGTCGCCGTGACCCTCGTGGCCGCCCTCGTCCTCCGTTTCCGGCTGCCCGACGAGCTGCCGTCGTGGCTCTTCCTCGGTGCGTTGGGCGTCTGGGCCGCCGCTGTGGCGCTGGACATCGCGGGCACCTGGCCGATCGGCGGGGCCATCGTCCCCCTGACGGCGGCCGCCGCAGTCGGCCCGACGCTGCTGCTGTGCGTTCCGGTGCGCCCGGCGCGCGACATCGTCCTCGCCACGGCGGTGCTGGGGGTTGTGCTCGCCGTCGTCGAGATCTGGCGGTCGCTGCCGAACCTGCAGCTCCTCGGCCCGGGTCTGGTCACGGTCGCCATCGCGGTCGCGCCTCCGCTCGTCGGCGTGCAGATCGTGCGGTCGCTCCGCACACTGGTGCAGCTGGAGCTCGACCTCGTCCAGGTGCAGAGCACCGTGGTCTCCCCCGGCTACGCCATCGGGATGCTGGCCTCCGAAGAGCTCGCCCGTCTCGATCTCGCCGCCGAGCGCCTGCTCGACGGCGTCGCCACGGGCCGCACGGCGCTGCCGCTCGACGAGGACACCGCCGACGCCGCGGCCTCGATCGCGACGGAGCTGCGCCTCCACCTCATCCAGGGCCGCCGGGAGACGTGGCTGTACCACGCCGTCACCGAGTCCGCCCTCCTCGGGCCGTCGGTGACGCTGACCGACCCGGACGGTCTCGCCGCCGGCCTCAACCGCGAGCAACGCGACGGCCTCCTCACCGCGGTCTGGCTGCTCATCAGCGACCCGGTCCGCAGCGGGGCCGGCCAGCCGCGGACGCTGACGCTCGATCTGACACGACCGGTCGGCACCTACCCGAGAACGGCGAATCCTGGGGCCACAATGGCTATCGTGATCTCGACCAGCGGTGTGCCGCGAAACGGGGTAGACCCCGCGGCATGGCAAGCTATCCGTAAAGTGGGCCGCTACGTCGAGTCGTTCTCGGGTTCGACCCTGCGCATCGAGATCACGACGGTGAGCGACACATCAGCCGAGCTGGTCTGACCCAGCTGGTTCGATACAGAGAGAGGCACCCCATGGCCGAGGAACCCCCGATCCGGATCGCGATCGTCGACGACCACAAGATGCTGCTGGGAGCACTGACCGAGTGGATCCGCAGTGCAGCGGACGACATCAGCATGGTCGCAGCCGTCGCGAGCTGGCCGGAGCTGCTGACGCATCCCGAGTTCCCGGTGGACGTCGTCCTCCTCGACCTCGACCTCAAGGACAACATCCCGATCTCGCTGAAGCTCTCGACGCTCAAGACGACCGGTGTCGCCACGGTGCTGATGAGCACCTACTCGGAGCCCGCGGTGGTCCGGGAGGCGCTGGCCGCCGGAGCGATGGGCTACCTGGTGAAGAGCGAGGATGCGGAGATGATCGTCGAGGCGATCCGAGCCGCCCGCAAGGGCGAGTCGTTCATCTCGGCCGAACTCGACCTGGCGCTCAACGCCGGCGAGGTCGGCGGCGCCCCCAAGCTGAGCGCGCAGGAGCGTCGCGTCATGGCGCTCTACGGCGCCGGTGAGCCGGTCAAGGCGGTCGCCTTCCAGCTGGGCATCTCGGACGAGACTGCGAAGAGCTACCTCAAGCGCATCCGCGAGAAGTACCGCGTGGCGGGCTACGACGTCGGCACCAAGGTCGCCCTGCGCAAGCGCGCCATCCAAGACGGCATCCTGCTGCAGAACGACTGACGGAACCCGCGTCCGTCAGTCGACGGGCGCGGAGACCGGGGTCCGCTCCGGCCGCTGAGCCGCGACCGAACCGGTGGCGACACCGCGCCGGATGCGCGAGCGGTCGATGCCGAACGAGATCAGCGCCAGCGCGATGCCGCCGAGAGCGAGCAGTCCGCCGACGACGACCGGCGACAGGTAACCCAGACCGGCCGCGATCGTCAGGCCGCCGAAGAACGCTCCGGCGGCGTTCGCGATGTTGAGCGCCGAGTGGTTGAGCGCCGCGGCGATCGACTGGCTGTCGCGCGCCACATCCATGAGCCGGGTCTGGATGGTCGGCGAGAGCGCCGAGCACGCTCCGGACACGACGAACACCGAGATCAGCAGGCCGGGGATGGTGGATGCGGTCAGCCAGAGGGCCGCAAGGCCGACCAGCAGGATCGCGAAGAACAGCAGCATGCTGCGCGGGACGCTGTGGTCGGCCGCACGCCCGCCGAGGATGTTGCCGACCGTCATTCCGAGGCCGGCGAGCACGAGGACCAGCGGAACAGTCGACTCGGGCATCCCGGTGATCGTCGTGACGATGGGCGCGATGTACGTGTACACGGCGAAGAAGCCGCCGAAGCCGACAGCGCCGATGAGCAGCGCGAGCCACACCTGCAGCCGGGTGAACGCCCGCAGCTCGTTCTTCATGGTCGCCTTGGCGTCGCCCGCCTGCCAGGGCACCAGCAGCGCGACGGCGACGAACGTCAGCGCGAAGATCGCGGCGACGACGAGGTAGGCGATGCGCCATCCACTGTGCTGGCCGATCCAGGTGATCGTCGGAACGCCGATCACGTTGGCGATCGTCAGGCCCGACAGCACGAAGGCGACCCCGCGCCCGCGCTTGCCCGGCCCCATCAGCGAGGCGGCGACAAGGGATGCGATGCCGAAGTAGGCGCCGTGAGGCAGCGCAGAGATGAAGCGCGCGAGCATCACGAGTTGGAACGTGGGGGCGACCGCCGAGGCGAGAGTGCCGACGGTGAACGCCACGAGCAGCCAGAGCAGCAGCTTCTTACGCGGCCAGCGCGCGGCGACCGCCGCGATCGTCGGCGCGCCGACGACCACGCCGAGCGCGTACGCCGAGATGATCCAGCCGGCCTTCGCGTTGGCGTCGGTCGGCGAGGCGGCGTACAGCTGCGGCAGCAGATCGTGCGCGATGTTGGGCAGCAGGCCCATCGCGACGAACTCGGTCGATCCGATGCCGAATCCACCGAGGGCGAGCGCCAGCAGCGCAAGACGGATACGGGCCGACGACAGCTTCGTCGGCCCGTCGATAAGCGGGGTCACCGCACCAGCCTATATCGAATCGTTTCGACCCGCGGCGGTCCCCCTCGCGCATTCGGCACGAAAGTGCGGAATGCGCGGCGCAAAGCGCACATTCGGCACGAATGTCGCGACCGCGGGAGAGGAGGCGGAGGAGGAGGAGAAGGAGGAGGAGGCTAGGCGCGGCGGTCGCCGGCGGCGGCCGTCTGCTCCTCGAAGAACTGGGCGACATCCACGTCGCGGGTCTCCTCGGGCTTCGACACCCCGGCCCGCACCGCGCCGACGATGGCGACGACGACGCAGCCCAGCAGGACGCCGCCCACCAGCACCGCGACGATGATCAGGAAGGGTCCGAACTGCACGAACAGGCCGAAGAGCAGGAGCAGGAGGGTGTCGACATCCACGTCAGTCGCCTCGCTCCAGCGCGGCCTCGAGCCGCTGGACCTTGCCGTCGAGCTCGCCGGAGTACCCGGGACGGATGTCCGCCTTCAGCACGAGGGAGACCCGCGACCCGTACCGGCCGACCGCTTCGGTGGCACGGCGGACGACGTCGAAGACCTCGTCCCACTCCCCCTCGATCGTCGTGAACATCGCGTCCGTACGGTTCGGGAGGCCCGACTCGCGCACCACGCGCACGGCCGCGGCGACCGCGTCGTGCACCGACGCGTCCGCTCCCTCACCGCCGCTCGGCGCGACAGAGAACGCCACCAGCATGTCTTCCTCCTTCTTTCAGCGTGCGCTTCCGCCGACCGGCTCGGGATGCGCTCCCGGGGCCGAGCGGAACGGCCACGCGTGGGCCGGAACCAGGTCGCCGGCCGCCTCCTGGCGGTGACGCCGGCGCCAGAGCGCCGCAACGGTCCACCCCAGTATCACGAAGTACATGACGTTGCGCACGGTCAGCACGGCGACCATCCCCGGGTCCGGCACGAGCAGCCAGTCGTACAGGAAGGGATAGAAGACCTGGGTGAGCCCCGCGGTGACCAACACCAGGAGCGCCGGGATGCGGAACCCCCGGCCCTGATAGACCAACCCGATGACGACCGGTGCGGCCAGCCACACGACGTACTGCGGCGAGCCGACCTTGTTGAAGGCGATGAATGCGGTCACCAGAGCGAGCGACAGCTCCGGGAGGATGCGCGTGTACGGGGTGCCCCTCCGGTACGCCCGGACGCCGATCAGCAGAACGACGATCGCGGTCGCCGCGAACAGCGGGTTCATGAGCGCGCCGGCCGCGGCGGTCCCCTGACCGCTGACCTGGAACGTGAGCAGCTGGCGGTCGTAGTAGACCTCCGCACCCGGCACGTGGAAGGCGGCCTGCCACATCCAGAACGTGCTGACCGGCGCCTCGATCTGCAGGCCGCGATCGGTCTGCATGGTGATAAAGCTCAGGATGTGCCACCCTGCGCCGAAGATCAGCGGCACCGCCGCGATCACGAGTGAGGTGGTCACGGCGACGAGCACGATGTGCCAGCGGGACCGCAGAGCGACGACGGCCGCGAGCAGGATGGCGGCCGGCCAGACCTTGATCCACGTCGCCGCCGTCAGCACCACGACCGCGGCGCGCTCGTGCAGCGTCAGCCAGAGCAGCCCGACGATCGCCAGCGACGCCGAGACCGAGTCCAGGCGCCCGACGGCGATCGGCCCCAGCAGGAGCAGGAAGGCCAGCCACCACCAGGCCGCGATCAGGCGGCGCGGCTCGCGGCCGACGATCAGCACGGCGAAGGCCGCCGCGTTCAGCAGCAGCACCATGTTGAGCCACGCCCAGACATAGCCGTCCGCGCCGAACAGCAGCGGCAGCATGACCGGCACGATCGCGCCGAAGGGATACACCCAGTCGGAGTCGACGCCGACGATCTGGGTGCCCTGCGCCGCGAGCTGGGCCCAGGGTTTGTAGACGAGGAAGACGTCGCCGAGGCCCTTGCCCTGGTCGAGGGCGAGGCCGCTGATGATCAGGTGGACGGCGAGAAAGGCGATCCACAGCGACAGCGGGCTGTAGGCCACCCGCTGCAGCAGGCCGGGCTGTGCCCGAGGGGTCGGCGCGGCGCTCAGCGGCACCGCATCCATCCCCATAGCGCCACATCCTAGGGGATGCGATGGGCGCCTTCCTGAACCGCGCTGCGCGGTCTCTCAGCCCGCCGCCCGCACCAGCTCGCGCACCACCCCGGGGAGCTCCCCAACGATGTCGAGCGCGACGATCGGCCCGCCGTCGGACGCCCGCTCCCCCGCCCGACCGTGCACCCACGCGGCGGTCGCGGCGAGCGCGGCGAGCGCCGTGTGGCCGTCCTCGTCGATCTCGCGGGCATGCGTCGCCACGAGGGCGCCCAGCACGCCGCCCAGCACGTCTCCGCTCCCGGCCGTCGCAAGCCAGGCAGGACCGGCGGTGACGGCGTACCGCGGCCCACCGGGCGCCGCGACGTACGTCGTGTGTCCTTTGAGCAGGACGGTCACGCCCAGGCTCTCGGCGGCACGGATGGTCCAGCCGGCCGGGTCGGCCGCGATGTCGTCGGCGGTCACCGCATCCGAGTCGTCGTCCGCCCCGGCGGCGAGCACCGTCGCCAACTCGCGGAAGTGCGGCGTGACGACGACCGGCGCGGAGGCGCGACCGACGAGGTCGAGCGCTCCCGCGTCGATCACGAGCGGCGTCCCGTCGCGGAGGGCCGAACGCAGGCGCTGCGCGTCGTCCGCTGGACGGCTGGCCGCATCCATGCCGGAGCCGATCAGCCAGCCCTGCACGCGTCCGGGGGCGGTCACGACCTCCGGTCGGCGGCGCATCACCTGCTCGGCCGGGCGGTCGGCGCCGAGGTAGCGGATCATGCCGACACCGGTGCGCGAAGCGCCCTCCACCCCGAGCACCGCCGCGCCGGGGTAGCGGTCGGATCCGGTCACCACCCCGAGGACACCGCGCGAATACTTGTCACTCGACTCCTGCGGCACGGCGATCCATGCCGCGGCATCCCGTTCGTCCCAGCTCTGCCAGTCGGTCATCGGCGCCTCCCGTCGTCACTCCTGTCGGCCGCACACCGGCCCAGGCCCATCGAACCCCTACCGACCTCACGATAGGTTGTGAGCATGGCGATCAGCATCCCCGGAAAGGTGATCGTGTTCGACTACGGCGAGGTCATCTCGGTGACCCCGTCCGACGAGGACCGCGCCGCCCTGACCGAACTCGCAGGCGGCGACCCGCACGTGTTCTGGCCGGCGTACTGGCGACACCGGGATGCGCTCGACCAGGGCACACTGAGCATCCAGTCGTACTGGCGCGGCATCGAGCGCGAGCTCGGCGAGAACTGGGGCGACGCGAAGATCCACCGGCTGTGGCTCGCCGACTTCCGGAGCTGGCTGACGATCGACCACGACACCCTCCAGGTCCTGCTCGACCTCAAGGAGGGCGGTACGCGGATGGCGCTGCTCTCGAACGCCGGCCGCGACTTCGGCTCCTACTTCCGTCACGGGACCCTCGGCGACCTGTTCGAGAAGGTGTTCGTCAGCGGAGAGCTCGGCACGATCAAGCCCAGCCCGGAGATCTTCCAGCACGTCCTCTCCGAACTCGGGGTGACGCCGGAGCAGACGGTCTTCATCGACAACAAGGAGGCGAACGTCCGCGGCGCCGAAGCGCTCGGGATCTCCGGACACGTGTTCACATCGCCGAGCGGCCTCCGGGCATATCTGGAAGGTCTCGGCGCTTAGATGGAGGTATGCCCTCTCTCTTCGATCCCCTGACCCTGCGCGGCGTCACCGCCCGCAACCGCATCTGGACCTCGCCGATGTGCCAGTACTCGGTGCTCGACCAGTCGGGCGTCCCCGGCACCTGGCACCTGATCCACCTGGGATCGTTCGCGACCGGCGGCAGCGGCATCGTCTTCACCGAGGCCACCGCGGTCAACCCGGAGGGGCGGATCAGCCCGCGCGACACCGGCATCTGGACGGACGAGCAGCGGGACGCCTGGAAGCCGATCACCGCGTTCATCGAGAGTCAGGGCGCCGTTCCCGGCATCCAGCTGGGGCATGCCGGCCGCAAGGCGTCGTCGTGGCCGGCGTGGGGCTTCGAGGGCCGCACCGGCTCCGTGCCCGAGGCGGAAGGCGGCTGGCGGACGGTCGCACCGTCTCCCATCGCTTTCGACGGGCTCGACACTCCCGACGAGCTGGATGCGGCCGGTCTCGACACGATCGTGGACGACTTCCGCTCGGCCGCGCGCCGGTCGGTCGAGGCGGGCTTCCGGGTGATCGAGCTGCACGCGGCACATGGCTACCTGCTGCACCAGTTCCTCTCCCCGATCTCCAACCGGCGGACCGACGAGTACGGCGGATCGCTGGAGAACCGTGCACGGCTGCTCCTTCGCATCATCGCGGCCGTCCGCGAGGAGGCGCCGGACGCGCCCCTCTTCGTCCGCTTCTCCGCGAGCGACTGGACCGAGGGCGGATGGGACGAGGACCAGACCGCGACAGTGGCCGCGTGGGCCGAAGAGGCCGGAGCCGACTTCTTCGACATCTCCAGCGGCGGCATCCAGGCCGGCATCCGCATCCCGCTCAGCCCTGGCTACCAGGTGCCGTTCGCCCACCACGTGCGCAGCACGTCCGACGTGGATGTGAGCGCGGTCGGGCTCATCACCTCGCCGCAGCAGGCGGCGGAGATCGTGGAGAGCGGCCAGGCGGACGCGGTCATGCTGGCGCGCGAACTCCTGCGCGACCCGCACTTCCCGCTGCGGGCCGCTCACGAGCTCGGCGTCGAGATCGGCTACTGGCCGCCGCAGTACCTCCGCGCGCGCTGGCGCTGAGCTGCGCGCCGGCGTTCGCGCCGGTCGTTGCGTCGGCGGTCAGGCCGGTTCTGTCAGGCAGAGGTAGTTGCCCTCGCTGTCCTGGAACCACGCCGACCGGCCCATGTCGTCCGTCGCGATCCCGTTCTCGGTGTGCAGACCGGGGAAGTCGTAGTCCGCGAACGTGACTCCCCGCTCCCTCAGGTGGGCCATCGTGGCCTCGATGTCCGGCGTCAGCCAGCACATCGCCGTGTTCTGTGCGGTGCCGGCGTTCCCGGTCTCATACACGAAGATCTTCGCCTCAGACCCGGTGCCGTACAGCACACCGCCCTCGGTCGTCCGCTCCGGTTCGAGTTCCAGCTTGTCGCGGTACCACTCGATGGCCCGCTGCAGGTCGGAAGCAGGAAGGACGGAGTACGTCACATAAGACTCCAACATGGGGATCCTCCTTCATCCAGGCGGCACCATACGCGCGTGCGACGCGTTCGGGGCCACTGGAATCGCGGGTCTACGCCGCCTGGGAATCCGCCCCGGAAACCCCGGCTCCAGCGCTCTCCGCCTCGATATACTGGCGGGCAAATGGACGACCCTCCCTCTGCCAGCCCGTTGCCCGTGTCGAGCCCGCTGGGATGCGAGCGAGGTGACGGCCGTGCTCTATGAGTGGATCATGCTCGCCGTCGGCCTGCTGCTGACGGTCGGGACCGGGCTCTTCGTCGCCAGCGAGTTCGCCCTCGTCAACCTCGATCGCGGTGACCTGGAGGCACGTCGCGAGCGGGGCGAGTCGCGCCTCAGCATGACCATCGCCGCGCTGAAGATCACCTCGACGCACCTGTCGAGCGCACAGCTCGGCATCACGCTGACAACGCTGCTCACCGGTTACACGATGGAGCCGGCCATCAGCTCGCTGCTGCGCGGACCGCTCACGGCGACCGGGCTGCCGGAGGGCACCGTCACGCCGATCGCGTCCGTCGTGGCGATCGCCGTCGCGACGCTGCTCTCGATGATCCTCGGCGAACTCGTGCCCAAGAACTTCGCCCTCGCCCTTCCGCTCGCGACGGCCAAGCTGGTGATCCCGTTCCAGACGGTGTTCACGACGGTGTTCCGGCCGTTCGTCGCCCTGCTGAACGGCACCGCGAACGGGATCCTCCGTCTGCTCGGCATCGAGCCGAAGGAGGAGCTGTCCGGTGCGCGCACGGCCGACGAGCTGTCGTCGCTGGTGCGCCGGTCGGCGAGCGCCGGCGTCCTCGAGGAGGACACCGCCACCCTGCTCAGCCGCACGCTGGCCTTCTCGAGCCGCACCGCCTCGGATGTGATGACACCCCGGCCCCGTATCGAAGCGGTGCAGCGCACCGATCCGGCCCAGGCGGTCAGCGAGCTGGCGAGAAAGACCGGATACTCGCGGTTCCCGGTGATCGGCGACGACATCGACGACGTGCTCGGCGTCGTCCACGTCAAGCAGGCGGTCGCCGTCCCGCGGCAGCGACGCTCGCGTGTGCCCGCTTCCGCGCTGATGACCGACCCGCTGCGCGTTCCCGAGACGATGGGTCTCGACACGCTGCTCGGCGAGCTGCGCGCCCGCGGCTACCAGCTCGCGGTCGTCGTCGACGAGTACGGCGGCACCTCCGGCATCGCGACGCTGGAGGACCTCGTCGAGGAGATCGTCGGCGAGGTGGCGGACGAGCACGACCGCACGCGCGCGGGCGTCATCCGCGGGCGTGACTCGATCACCTTCCCCGGCATCCTGCGCCCGGACGAGCTGGAGGAGCGCGCCGGCGTCACCGTCCCCGAGGAGGGGCCGTACGAGACCGTCGCCGGCTTCGTCATGAACGAGCTCGGCCGGCTGCCGAAGGTCGGCGACGAGGTCGTGATCGACGGCGGCACCCTGCGCGTCGAGCGCCTGGACGGCCGCCGGGTCGACCGCATCCGCTACACGCCCGATCCGGTGCCCGTCACCGAGGGCATGAACGGAGAGGGGGCGGCTCATGAGTGACTGGGCCGGAATCGCCTGGCTGGTCGTGCTGCTCGCCGTCAACGCCTTCTTCGTCGGTGCCGAGTTCGCGGTGATCTCCGCACGCCGCTCCCAGATCGAGCCCCTGGCGGAGCGCGGGAAGCGCAGCGCCAAGACCGCTCTGTACGCCATGGAGCACGCGACGCTGATGCTCGCCACGACGCAGCTCGGCATCACCGTGTGCTCGCTGCTGATCCTGAACGTCTCGGAGCCGGCGATCCACCACCTGTTGGAGGTGCCCCTGCACGCGACCGGGTGGTCCGAGGAGGTCATCGGCACCATCGCGTTCATCGTCGCGCTGATCGTCGTGTCGTTCCTGCACGTCGTGTTCGGCGAGATGGTCCCGAAGAACATCTCGTTCTCGATGCCCGACAAGGCCGCGCTGCTGCTGGCTCCGCCGCTCGTCGGCATCGGCCGTGCCGTCCGCCCGATCATCGTCGCCCTGAACGCGACGGCGAACGCGGTGCTGCGCCTGTTCCGGGTGGAGCCGAAGGACGAGGCGGCCAGCACGTTCACCCTCGATGAGGTCGCGACGATCGTGTCGCAGTCGACCCGTGAGGGCGTGCTGACGGACCGCACCGGCGCCCTGACGGCGGCATTCGAGTTCACCGAGAAGAAGGTGCGGGATGTCGCGGTCGCGCTCGACGCGCTCGTGACCCTTCCGTCCGCCCCGACTCCCGCCGACGTGGAGAAGGCCGTCGCCAAGCACGGTTTCTCGCGCTACGTCGTCCCGGACGCCGACGGCGAGCCGACCGGCTACCTGCACCTCAAGGACGTGCTCGACCTGGAGGAGACCGGCTTCGAGCTCCCCGTGCCGGCCAAGCGCATCCGTCGCCTGGTGACCGTCTTCGCCGGCAGCGACCTGGAGGACGCCCTGCCCACCATGCGCCGGTCCGGCAGCCACCTGGCCCGGGTCGTCGACGCGGAGGGCGCCACCGCCGGAGTGCTGTTCCTGGAGGACATCATCGAGGAGCTCGTCGGCGAGGTCCAGGACGCGACCCGGCGCACCTGAGCCGGCTCTCCCCCACAAACTTCTTGACCTCGTCGACAGAGTGAGTGTACAGTCACTCACATGGCACGAACGCTCTCCACCGCAGACGACCGCCGCGAGGCGGTGCTCGACAGCGCCATCGCCGTCTTCGCCGTCGGCGGTTACCTGGGCACCCCCATCGCGGCGGTCGCCAAGGACGCGGACATCTCCCCGGCATACGTCTTCAAGCTCTTCCCGAGCAAGGAGGGTCTGTTCGTGGCTGCGCTGGAGCGCTGCTTCGAGCGGATCGAGAACGCGCTGGAGTCCGGCGCCCGGAGCGCCGACGGCGAGACGCCGACGGTGGTCCTCGACCGGATGGGCGACGCGTACGCGGAGCTCATCGGAGACCGCTCGCTCCTGATGCTGCAGGTGCACGCCCAGTCCGCTTCGGACGTCCCGGAGATCCGGGAGGCGCTCCGGCGCGGACTCGCTCGGATCACCCGCTTCGCCACGATCCGATCGGGCGCAGAGCCCGACGCTGTCCAGCGCTTCATCGCCTACGGGCAGCTGTGCCACCTGGTGGTCACAGCGGGCCTGGAGGACGTGCCCGAGGAATGGGCACGAACGCTCACGAACGGCATCCAGCACCCCTGATCCCCCCTTCGACCCCACCGCCATCACCCGGCTCCCAAGAGTGATTGATCGATCACTCACAACGAAAGGACAGTCCCATGGAAACGTCTCTCGCCACCGCAGCGGCACCTGCCGCCGCGACCACTCCCCGCAGCACGCACCGCTGGTGGGCACTCAGCGTGCTCGCCCTCGCACAGTTCCTGGTGGTGCTGGACGCATCCATCGTCAACATCGCACTGCCGACCGTCGGCACCGCCCTCGGTCTCGACACCGCGGCGCTCGCCTGGGTGGTGACCGCCTACGTCCTGCCCTTCGGCGGTCTCCTCCTGCTCGGCGGACGTCTCGCCGACCGGTTCGGGCACCGCCGGGTCTTCCTCATCGGCGTCGCCGGCTTCGCACTGGCGTCGCTCGCGGCCGGTCTCGCCGTGAACGGCACCATGCTCCTGGGGGCACGGGCCGTGCAGGGCGCGTTCGCCGCCCTGCTGGCGCCCGCATCCCTCGCTCTCCTCACGCAGCTCTTCCCCGACGCCGAGGCGCGCGGGAAGGCACTGGGCCTCTGGGGTGCGGTGGCCGGGATGGGCAGCGCGGCCGGCGTCCTGCTCGGCGGTGTCCTCACCGCGGCCTTCGGCTGGTCCGCAGTCTTCTTCGTGAACGTGCCCGTCGGCATCCTCGTGCTCGCTGTCATCCCGTTCCTCATCAACCGCGACCCGGCCGGCGATGCCGAGCGGATGGATGCGGCGGGAGCCGCGACCGCGACGCTCGGACTCGCGGCGGCCGTCGCGGCCCTCAGCGAGGGCGGCGCGCTCGGCTGGACCAACCCGATCGTCCTGGGGCTCGCTGCCGCCGCGGTCGTCCTCCTCACCGCGTTCGTGCTGATCGAACGCCGTACCGCCCACCCCCTGCTGCCGTTCTCCTTCTTCCGCAATCGCGACGCCCTCGCCGGCGACATCGTGATGCTGCTGGTCGGCGGCGCCACGGTCGCGCTGTTCTTCGCGCTCTCGGTCTACCTGCAGGAGGTGCTGCACCTGGATGCGCTGTCCGCCGGACTCAGCCAGCTGCCCCTCGCCATCGCGCTCGTCGCGATCGCCGGTGTGATCCCGGCCGTCGTCGCCCGGGTGGGCCTGCGCACGACGCTCGCCGGTGCGCTCGTCGTGCTCGCCGCCGGGGTCGTGTGGTTCGCCCTCGCCGGGAGCACCGGATTCATCGCCGGGTTCATCCTGCCGAGCATCGTGATCGGTCTCGGTCTGGGCGCCTCCTTCGTCACTGTCACCCAGCTCGCCGTCCGTGGTGTGCCGGAGTCGGAGTCCGGCCTCGCCAGCGGTCTGGTCAACACCGCGCAGCAGATCGGCGGCGCGCTCGGCCTCGCCGTCCTCGGCGGCATCGCCTCCGCCCGCACCTCCACGCTGTTGGACGCGGGAAGCAGCGGGTCCGACGCCGCCGCCGGCGGATTCCTCCTGCTGTTCCTGGGCACCGCGGTTCTCGCGGTCGTCGGTGCGGCGATCACTGCACTGGTCCGCTCCCGCTCCAACTGACCCTCCGGCCTCCGACCCTCCGACCCTCCGTCGAGTACGCACAAACTGCACGCCAGCCACACGCTCGGCGTGCAGTTTGTGCGTACTCGACGGTGGGGGGGTGGGGGGGGAGGCGCCGGGGGCTACCAGCTGACGGGGAGCGCCTTGCCCTCCTCGTAGCCGGCGGCGGACTGGATGCCGACCAGCGCACGCTCGTGGAACTGCGCGAGGGTGCGCGCGCCGGCGTACGTGAACGAGCTGCGCACACCGGTCGTGATCATGTCCAGCAGATCCTCGACGGACGGCCGCAGCGGGTCCAGGTAGATGCGCGAGCTCGAGATGCCCTCGGCGAAGAGCTCCTTGCGGGCGAGCTCGTAGGCGTCGAGTCGCTCGAACCGGCCCTTCACCGCCTTCGTGGACGCCATGCCCCAGCTCTCCTTGTAGAGGCCGCCGTTCGCGTCGCGGTCGAGCATTCCGGGCGCCTCGATCGTCCCGGCGAACCAGGAGCCGATCATGACGGATGCGCCACCGGCGGCGAGCGCCAGCGCGACGTCGCGGGGGTAGCGCACACCGCCGTCCGCCCAGACGTGCGCCCCGAGCTCGCGCGCGGCGGCGCTGGTCTCGAGCACCGCGGAGAACTGCGGGCGGCCGACGGCGGTCATCATGCGCGTCGTGCACATCGCGCCGGGGCCGACGCCGACCTTCAGGATGTCGGCGCCCGCCGCGACGAGGTCGCGGACGGCCTGCTCGGTGACGACGTTCCCCGCGACGATCGGCAGGCCGAGACCCAGCTCCTTGACGGTGCGGATCGCGCGGATCATGCCGTCCTGGTCGCCGTGCGCCGTGTCGATGACGAGCACGTCGACGCCCGCTGCGGCGAGCGCCTTCGCCTTGCCGGCCACGTCGCCGTTGATGCCGACCGCCGCGGCGACGCGGAGCCGGCCGTGCGCATCCAGCGCCGGCGTGTAGATGGTGGAGCGGAGGGCGCTGCGCTTCGACAGCGTTCCGACGACGCGGCCGTGGTCGAGGACCGGCGCGAAGTCGATGCCGGCCGCATCCATCACCTGGAACGCCGCGCGCCCGTCGGAGAGGTCCTCCGCGTCGAGCGAGGTCAGGGCGCCGTGCAGCAGGTCGCCGACCCGCGCGTCGGCGAGCGCCGACCCGAGCTGGACGGCCGCAAGGCAGCCGAGGTACGCGCCGTCGTCGCCGGTGACGACGATGCCGTGCCCTTCGACGGCCGGGATGCGGCGGAGCACGTCGGCGACGCTCTCATCCGGGTGGGCCTCGTACGGGGTGTCGAACATCACCGGCTGCGCCTTCACCCAGCGGATCGCCTCGTCGAGGTCCTGCAGGTGCATGTCCTGCGGGAGGACGCCGAGACCGCCGCGACGGGCGAGGGTGGCGGCGAGCCGCTTCCCGGTGACCGAGTTCATGTTCGCGGACACGATCGGGATGGTCGCGCCGGTGCCGTCGTTGGGGGCGAGGGACACGTCGAGACGGCTCGTGACGTTCGACCGCGACGGCACGAGGAAGACATCCGAGTAGGTGAGATCGTGGCGCGGCGATGTTCCATAGAACTGCATGGGAATAACGCTATCCCGCTCGGCTGAGCGCCCGCACGCGAGTACCGATGGGATTAGGCTTGAGGATCGGATGGAAGCGGGCGGTGACAGGCCGCCCGGTCACGACGAAATCGATGGAGAGAGTGGGCGATCGGCTGTGTCGAGCCAATTGACCGGAGTAGGGACCGAAGACGGCGCCGCGGGCGAATTCGGAGCCAACGAATGGCTGGTGGACGAGCTGTACGAGCAGTTCGTGCACGACAAGAACTCGGTCGACAGGTCGTGGTGGCCCATCCTCGAGAACTACCACCCGGCGGTGAAGGACGAATCGATCCCGTCGCCCGGTGAGACCCCCACGGAGACGCCGTCGGAGCCCACCATCCCGTCCCCGTCGGAGCCGACGGCCCCGAGCCCGGCCGAGCCGACGGTCCCGACCCCGTCGGAGCCGACGGCGCCCGGCCCGTCCGAGCCGTCGACACCGGCTCCCCCGGCGGGCGGTGCCCCGGCTCCGCACCCGAACGAGCCGAAGCCCGTCACCACGCCCATCCCGGTGATCGGACAGCAGCCCGTCGCCCGCACGACCTCGGTCGCGCCCAAGCCGCAGCCGGTTCCCGCCGACGCCCCGGTGACCGCCCCGAACGCGACCGTCGAGGCCGCCGAAGAGGACAAGGTCACCCCGCTGCGCGGCATGTCCAAGACGCTCGCCACCAACATGGATGCGTCGCTCACGGTGCCGACCGCGACCAGCGTCCGCACCATCCCGGCGAAGCTGATGATCGACAACCGCATCGTCATCAACAACCACCTGAAGCGCGCCCGCGGCGGCAAGGTCTCCTTCACCCACCTCATCGGCTGGGCGCTCATCCAGGCGCTCAAGGAGTTCCCGAGCCAGAACGTCTACTACGACGAGGTCGACGGGAAGCCCTCCGTGGTGGCCCCGGCGCACATCAACCTCGGCATCGCGATCGACATCCCGAAGCCCGACGGCACGCGCGCTCTGCTCGTCCCGAGCATCAAGCGGGCCGACACCATGCGCTTCGGCGAGTACCTCGCCGCGTACGAGGAGCTCGTCAGCAAGGCCCGCAACAACAAGCTCGCCGCCGGCGACTTCGCGGGCACCACGCTCTCGCTCACGAACCCGGGCGGCATCGGCACCGTCCACTCGGTCCCGCGTCTCATGAAGGGGCAGGGCTGCATCATCGGCGCCGGCGCCCTCGAGTACCCGGCCGAGTTCCAGGGCTCCAGCGAGAAGACACTCGCCGGCCTCGCGATCGGCAAGACGATCACGCTGACCAGCACCTACGACCACCGCGTCATCCAGGGCGCCGGCTCGGGCGAGTTCCTCAAGATCGTGCACGAGATGCTGATCGGGAAGCGCAACTTCTACGAGGACATCTTCGCCGAGCTGCGCATCCCCTACATGCCGATCCACTGGAACCCGGACATCAGCGTCGACCTGGCCAGCGCCGTCGACAAGACGGCCCGTGTCCAGGAGCTGATCAACTCGTTCCGCGTGCGCGGCCACCTGATGGCCGACATCGACCCGCTCGAGTACAAGCAGCGGTCGCACCCCGACCTCGAGATCGAGAGCCACGGCCTCACCTTCTGGGACCTCGACCGTGAGTTCGTCACCGGCCAGTTCGGCGGCGACAAGCGCAAGATGAAGCTGCGCGACATCCTCGGCGTGCTGCGCGACTCCTACTGCCGCACCGTCGGCATCGAGTACATGCACATCCAGGACCCGGCTCAGCGCAAGTGGTTCCAGGACAAGCTGGAGCGGCCGTACGAGAAGCCGACACACGACGAGCAGCTGCGCATCCTCGGCAAGCTCAACGAGGCCGAGGCGTTCGAGACCTTCCTTCAGACCAAGTACGTCGGCCAGAAGCGCTTCAGCCTGGAGGGCGGCGAGTCCACGATCGCGCTGCTCGACTCCATCCTGCAGGGCGCTGCGGAGGCCGGGATGGACGAGGTCGCCATCGGGATGGCGCACCGCGGCCGCCTCAACGTCCTCACCAACATCGCGGGCAAGACCTACGGTCAGATCTTCCGCGAGTTCGAGGGGACGCAGGACCCGCGGACCGTCCAGGGCTCCGGCGACGTCAAGTACCACCTGGGCACCGAAGGCACCTTCAAGGGTGCCGGCGGCGAGGAGATCCCTGTCTACCTGGCCGCGAACCCCTCGCACCTGGAGGCTGTCGACGGCGTCCTGGAGGGCATCGTCCGCGCGAAGCAGGACCGCCGCCCCGCAGGCACGTTCCTGACCCTGCCGATCCTCATCCACGGCGACGCGGCGATGGCAGGTCAGGGCGTCGTGGTCGAGACCATGCAGATGTCGCAGCTGCGGGCGTACCGCACCGGCGGCACCATCCACGTCAACATCAACAACCAGGTCGGCTTCACGACCCCTCCCGGCGAGGCCCGCAGCTCGGTGTACTCGACCGACGTGGCCAAGACCATCCAGGCGCCGATCTTCCATGTGAACGGCGACGACCCCGAGGCCGTCGTCCGCGTCGCGGAACTCGCGTTCGCCTACCGCCAGGAGTTCAAGCGCGATGTCGTCATCGACCTCGTCTGCTACCGCCGCCGCGGTCACAACGAGGGCGACGACCCCTCGATGACCCAGCCGCTGATGTACAGCCTCATCGAGGCGAAGCGGTCCGTCCGCCGCCTCTACACCGAGGCGCTCGTCGGCCGCGGCGACATCACCGAGGAGGAGTACGAGCAGGCGCACCGCGACTTCCAGGACCGCCTCGAGCGCGCGTTCATGGAGACGCACGCGGCTCAGACGAACTCCACGCCGGTGCTCGACTCCGACGAGTCCGCGGACCTGGAGAAGCCGGCGCAGTCGGACGCCAACGACAACGTCGGCGAGCCGGAGACGACGGCGGTCAGCGAGCAGGTCATCGGCATGATCGGCGACGCGTTCAACAACCCGCCTGCCGGCTTCACCGTCCACCCGAAGCTGCAGCAGCTGCTCAACAAGCGCAGCGAGATGAGCCGCAACGGCGGCATCGACTGGGGCTTCGGCGAGTTGCTGGCCCTGGGCTCGCTGCTGGTGGAGGGCACCCCGGTGCGCCTCGCCGGACAGGATGCGCGCCGCGGCACCTTCGTCCAGCGCCACGCGGTGCTGCACGACCGGGTCAACGGCCAGGAGTGGCTGCCGCTCGCGAACCTCAGCGACAACCAGGCGAAGTTCTGGATCTACGACTCGCTCCTCAGTGAGTACGCGGCGATGGGCTTCGAGTACGGCTACTCGGTCGAGCGCGCGGACGCCCTCGTGCTGTGGGAGGCGCAGTTCGGCGACTTCGCCAACGGCGCCCAGACGATCATCGACGAGTTCATCTCCTCCGCCGAGCAGAAGTGGGGCCAGCGCTCGTCGCTGGTGCTGCTCCTCCCCCACGGCTACGAGGGACAGGGACCGGACCACTCCAGCGCCCGCATCGAGCGCTACCTGCAGATGTGCGCCGAGAACAACATGACTGTGGCGCGTCCGTCGACGCCCGCGTCGTACTTCCACCTGCTGCGCCGCCAGGCGTACGCCCGTCCGCGCCGGCCGCTCGTCGTCTTCACCCCGAAGGCGATGCTGCGACTGCGCGGCGCGGCGAGCAACGTGGAGGACTTCACCAATGGCCGCTTCGAGCCGGTGATCGACGATGCGCGCATCAGCGACAAGGGCTCGGTGAAGCGGGTGCTGCTGATGGCCGGGAAGCTCTACTACGACCTCCTCAACGAGCTCGAGAAGAATCCCAACCCGGAGATCGCACTGGTGCGGGTGGAGCAGTACTACCCGCTGCCCGCCGCCGAGCTGAAGGCGGTCGTCGACTCGTACCCGAACGCCGAACTGGTCTGGGTGCAGGACGAGCCGGAGAACCAGGGCGCCTGGCCGTTCATGATCCTCGAGACGTCGAAGCTCGGCCCGCGCCCGCTCGGTGTGGTGTCGCGTCCGCCGTCGGCGTCGCCCGCCGCCGGGTCGGCGAAGCGTCACGCTCAGGAGCAGCAGGTGCTGATCCAGCGGGCGCTCACGCTGTAGTCCGCACGCGCGTCACGGGAGCCCCGGTCCGATCAGGACCGGGGCTCCCGTCGTTGCGCCGCGTGCCGGCGACTCAGACGTCGGCCGCACAGCGGAACCCGATATGGGTGGTCGCCGTGTCCTCCGCCTGCGGCGACCGTGCCGCCGGCCGGAAGCGGAGGCAGTACTCGGGGCTGCACAGGTACGAGCCGCCCTTCAGCACCCGACGAGGGATGTCCGACCCGGGCTCCGCACTGCTCGCCCCGAGCAGGTTCAGCCGTCCGCCAGTGTCCGGTGCGCTCTGGCCGGGGATGACATGCCGCGGCGCGTAGTAGTCGCTCGTCCACTCCCACACATTGCCGATCAGGTCGTGCAGCCCGTAGCCGTTCGCCGGGTACGACCCGACGGGCGCCGGGGTCGCCCCGAAGCGTCCCTGGTTGTCGTAGGGGAAGTGCCCGATCCACGAGTTCGCCTGCGCCTCCCCGCCCGGGTAGGCCTCGTCGCCCCACGCGAAGCGCGCGCCGTCCACGCCGCCTCGGGCCGCGTACTCGTACTCCGCTTCGGTCGGGAGGCGCTTCCCGGCCCAGGCGGCGTAGCGGGCCGCATCCTCATAGGCGACCTGAACGACCGGCCGGTCCATCCGCTCGTCGATGCCGGACCTCGGCCCCTCGGGATGCCGCCAATCCGCTCCCGGCTCCCATCGCCACCACTGCCGCCAGTCGGAGAGGTCGACCGGCCCGTCCGTCGCCGTGAACACCAGAGCACCCGGGAGGAGGTCGTCGTCGGGCAGCTCAGGAAACTCCGCCGCGTCGAGGGGACGTTCGGCGACAGTGGCGTAGCCGGTGTCGGCGACGAACGCGGCGAAGTCGGCGTTCGTCACCTCGAACCGGTCGATGCGGAACGCGGCGACAGAGCGCTCGTGGACGGGCTGCTCGTCCGGATAGAACTCGGCGGAGCCCATCCGGAACCGTCCGCCCGGCAGGGGAACCATGTCGTCCATGGCCTCACGCTATCGACCCCGGAGGCTCGCGGACAGACCGCCGTCACCGCTGGCCGGTCCGGCGGCCTGCGGCGTATGGTGAGCGCATGACCGTCGTCACCACCCACCGCCTCGGCGAGCCCTGCTGGGTCGACTACACCAGCTCCGACGTGCCGCGCGCGACCGAGTTCTACACGAGCCTGTTCGGCTGGACGGCCGAGACCGCCGGCGAGGAGTACGGCGGCTACGTGACGTTCCGGCGAGACGGACGTACGGTCGCGGGCCTCGGTCCGACGATGGGCGACGCCCAGGCGAACACGTGGCTCACCTACCTCCTCGTCGAGGATGCGGACACGGCCGAGAAGGCGGCGCTGCAAGCCGGCGCACAGGTGATCGCTCCGACCATGACGGTCGGCGACCAGGGCCGGCTCGCGGTCATCGCCGACCCGGGCGGAGCGGTCGTCGGGCTGTGGGATCCCGAGCAGCACCGCGGCTTCGAACTGGTCGCCGAGGTCGGGGGCATCGCCTGGCACGAGCTGTACGCGCGCAACTACGCTGCGCAGGTCGACTTCTACACCCGGGTCTTCGGCTGGAGGACGCAGGTGCTCGGCGACACCGCCGACTTCCGGTACGTCACCTTCGGCGACCCGGACTCGCCCGCCGGCGGCGTCTACGACGCGGACGGGATGCTCCCGCCGGGTGTCCCGTCGCACTGGGTCGTCTACTTCGGGGTCGCGGACGCGGCGGCCGCCTCACAGCGCGTGATCGAGCTGGGCGGGACCGTCATCCGCGATCCGTGGGACAGCGAGTTCGGCCGCTTCGCGCAGGTCACCGACCCGCTAGGCGGTCTGTTCTTCCTCCACGAGGTCGGGACGGGCGGCTCCGCTTAGGCGATCGCAGCCGGGCGCACCGCGCTGACAGCGCTCAGTGCACGCTCGCCTGGAACGAGCGGATGCGCAGCAGCACCTCGGTGCGCAGCGTCTCGGGCGCCGTCTCCTTGCACGCCCGCTGCACCACCTCGGTGAGCACCACGTTCAGGTGCGCCTCGTCGGAGCACCCGGTGCAGTTCGCCAGGTGCTCGCGCACGTCGGCAGCATCCTCGCTGCACAGTTCGTTGCGCAGGTACTCTTCGAGTTCGGCCTTGGCCTTCTCACAACCGCAGTCGGTCATCTCTTGCTCCTGGGGGTCTGCACGGCCCGGTCCCCCTGGACGGCGGAGAGACCGCGCTCGTGCGCGTAGTCGGTCAGAAGCTCCCGGAGCATCCGGCGGCCGCGATGGAGGCGGCTCATGACGGTGCCGATCGGGGTCTTCATGATGTCTGCGATCTCCTGGTAGGAGAATCCCTCGACATCGGCGAGGTACACGGCCAGCCGGAAGTCCTCCGGGATGGCCTGCAGCGCGTCCTTGACGGCGCTGTCCGGCAGGTGGTCGATCGCCTCGGCCTCGGCCGAGCGGCTGGACGACGAGGACATGGACTCCGCGCCGCCGAGCTGCCAGTCCTCGAGCTCGTCGATCGTCCCCTGGTAGGGCTCACGCTGCTTCTTGCGGTACGTGTTGATGAACGTGTTGGTGAGGATGCGGTACAGCCACGCCTTCAGGTTCGTGCCCTGCTGGAACTGGCCGAACGCCGCATAAGCCTTCACGAACGTCTCCTGCACGAGGTCCTGCGCGTCGGACGGGTTGCGTGTCATGCGCAGGGCAGCCGCGTACAGCTGGTCCATGAAAGGCAGGGCCTGATCCTCGAAGAGGTGGCCCAGATCCTCGGTCTCGGTGCTCATCACCGGCCAGTCTAGTTGCGACGCCAGCGACGCGCTGAGAAGGCCTTCGGGGTCGACGAGGTCGTGCGATGCGACGCTGGGGGCGTCGAGCACGGCGGTGGCGGCCACGGGCGGATCCTTCCTGATACCGGGAACACGGATAATCTGGACAACAATGCTGATCTCGAAATATTCCGCCCCCGACTTCGACCCCTACGGCGACAACCGCGTCGAGGAGCCGAACACGCTCTGGCCCGCTCCGGTGGCCGGCGGTCCGGTCGCCGCGACCGTGTCCCTGCCCGGCTCGAAGTCGCTGACCGCGCGGGAGCTGGTGCTCGCCGCCCTCGCCGACGGACCGTCGCTGCTGCGGGCGCCTCTGCACTCGCGCGACAGCGCCAACATGGTGGAGGCCCTCCGCGCCCTGGGCGTGACGGTCGAGGAGAAGCCGGGCGACGGAGAGTTCGGCGCGGACCTGCTCGTCAGGCCTGCGGAGGAGCTGCTCGGCAGCACGACGATCGAATGCGGTCAGGCCGGCACCGTGATGCGGTTCGTCCCGCCGATCGCGGGGCTGGCGCTCGGTCCGACCATGTTCGACGCCGACGACTCGGCCCGCGGCCGTCCGATGGGCGCGATCATCGCCGCCCTGCGCGCGCTCGGCGTCGACGTGAACGACGACGGCCGCGGCTCCCTCCCGTTCACCGTTCACGGCACCGGCCGGGTCGCGGGCGGCGCGGTCGAGGTGGATGCGTCCAGCTCCAGCCAGTTCGTCAGCGCGCTCCTGCTGTCGGCCAGCCGCTTCGACGACGGTCTCGATCTGACACACGCCGGCGAGCGGCTCCCCAGCCTCCCCCACATCGAGATGACGATCGCGGCCCTCGCCGCCCGCGGTGTGACCGTCGAGTCGCCGGAGGTCGGCCGCTGGATCGTCTCGCCTGGCACGATCGCCGCCCGCGACGTCGACATCGAGCCGGATCTCTCCAACGCCGCCCCCTTCCTCGCCGCGGCCGTCGTGACGGGTGGGACGGTGACCATCACCGGGTGGCCCGCGTCCACCACGCAGGTCGGTGCGGATCTCGCCGACCTGCTGCCGCTCTTCGGCGCGACGGTCACGCGCGAGGGCGACCGCCTCACCGTCACCGGGCCCGACCGCCCGACGGGCATCACGCTCGACCTCACGACGGGCGGCGAGCTCGCGCCCGCCCTCGTGGCGATCGCCGCCCTCGCCGACGGCCCGAGTGAGATCACCGGCATCGGCCACATCCGCCATCACGAGACGGACCGCCTCGCTGCCCTCGCCGCCGAGATCAACGGCCTCGGCGGCGCCGTCACGGAGCTGGAGGACGGCCTGCGCATCGACCCGCGCCCGCTCCACGGCGGCGTCTGGCGCAGCTACGAGGATCACCGCATGGCGACGGCCGGCGCGATCGTCGGGCTCGTCGTCCCCGGCGTCGAGATCGAGAACGTGGCCACGACGGCCAAGACGCTCCCGCAGTTCACCCAGCTGTGGGTCCGGATGCTGCAGAAGGGCGCCGACGTCGCGTGACGGACAACAGCGGCTCCTGGTGGGCGGACGACGACGAGGACGACGACGAGCTCGACCTCTACGACGAGTCCAGCATCCGCAGCCGCCCGAACCCGAAGGGCAACCGCCCGCGGACGAAGACCCGGCCGGAGCACGCCGACGCCCAGATCGCTCGCGTGCTGGGCGTCGACCGCGGCCGGTACACGGTGCTGCTCGACGAGGACACCCCGGAGGAGCGGCAGGTCACCGCTGCCCGCGCCAGCGAGCTGCGGCGGAACCCGATCGTCACCGGCGACCGCGTGGCCGTCGTCGGAGACACCACCGGAGAGGAGGGCACCCTCGCCCGCATCGTCCGGGTGGAGCCGCGCACGACCCTGCTCCGGCGGAGCGCCGACGACACGGACGAGGTGGAGCGCATCGTCGTCGCCAACGCCGACCAGATGCTCATCGTCGTGGCAGCAGCCAACCCGGAGCCGCGCACACGCCTCGTCGATCGCTACCTGGTCGCCGCCTACGACGCCGGCATCGACCCGATGCTGTGCGTGACGAAGACCGACCTGGCCGACCCCGAGCCGTTCCTGTCGAACTTCGCCGGCCTCGACCTGCCCGTCTTCACCAGCCGCCAGGACGACATCCCGCTGCACGACATCACGGCGGCGCTGATCGGGCACGACACGGTCGTTGTCGGGCACTCCGGGGTGGGCAAGTCGACCCTGGTCAACGCGATCGTCCCGAGCGCGCACCGCGCCACCGGTCACGTCAACGTGGTCACCGGTCGCGGACGGCACACGTCCTCGTCGACCGTGTCCCTCCGCGTCGAAGACGACGAGGGACGCCACGGCTGGGTCATCGACACCCCGGGCGTCCGCTCGTTCGGGCTCGGGCATGTGAACACCGACAGCATCCTGAAGGCCTTCACCGATCTCGCGAAGCTCGCCGAGGACTGCCCGCGCGGGTGCACACACCTTCCCGATGCGCCGGACTGCGCGATCATCGAGGCCGTCGAGGCCGGGAAGCTCGGCGAGGCCGGGCGCGCGCGCCTCGACTCGTTGCAGCGCCTGCTGGAGACCTTCGCGCGCTGAACCGCCGACTCAGGGCGTCGAACTGGACTGAGCGTCCGTCCGCGATCCGCGGAACGCCGCGCGGTGTACCCAGACGCCGCGCGCGAGTCCGGCCCAGAAGACCGCACCGAACGGGATGACGTAGAGCAGGAACGACAGCACGGCGCGCCCCGCCGCCGCTCGCGCCGCCGAGACGAGCACCAGGGCGAGGATGCCAGAGACGGCCAGGGCCAGCACGACGATCACCAGCCACCAGAGGCCGAACGCGATCGCGAGCACGAGCAGGATGAGCGCGACGACCGGTGCGACGACCAGAGCGACGAGGACCAGATTGCGGAGGAGGCCCGTGCCTGCGTAGCTGTCGACGAACAACGTGCCCCGCACAAAACCGTGACGGAGGAAGCCGCCCACCGTGATGCGCGGCCGGTAGAGCGCACGGAAGCCCGGGTCGATGCGGAGGGCGCCGTGGTCGGCGATGTACCGCAGCAGCCGCGTGTCGTCCGATACGAGATCGGCGTTCTCCTCGGGCCAGGCCGCACGGCAGGCGTCGGCGAAGGCGGCACGGTCGATCACCAGGCACCCGGTGCCCTTCGGCACGCGGTCGAAATTCTCCGGAGTGATGTCGGTCGGCGCGGGATGCGCCAGGTATCCACCCCAGAAGACGTGGGTGGGCACCTCCCAGAAACGTCCGACGAGCGGTGCCGCAGGGTCCGTCGGCACGTGCCCGACCCACGCGCGGGCGTCCGGGCGGAGCGCGTCCACGCTCTCAAGGTAGGCGAATGCGTCCGGAGCCATCAGGAGCCGCGAGTCGAACAGCAGGATGCGGTCGGCCCGCGCAGCCTGGACGCCCTCCCAGCGCGCGAGGAACCGCCCTTTGTTGGGCTGGGAGATCACGCGGAGCGGAACAGGGGACGACGCCGCGATGCCCGCGAGCACGGCGGCGGTGTCGTCGGTGGAGCCGTCATCGACGACCACGATCTCCGCCTCAACCGAGCTGTTGCCGAGGGCGGTCGTCAGCGATCCGATCGTGGTGGGGAGCCAGGGCGCCGAGTTGTACGACGCGATGACGATGCTGAGGGCAGGCGAGGTCATGGCGCGGGCTGCTCCTCGACGACGGCCTCCCGCCCGGTGCGCCTGCTGCGGAGCAGGAGCGCCCAGTGGATGCCGTACAGCGCCAGGAAGGTCACCAGCCCGATGAGGCCGTTGCCGACCAGCCAGGCATCGACGTCGGGCAGGGTCGCGGAGGCGACGAGCCACTGCGCGACGGCGGCGAGCAGGAAGACGGCGAGCGCCGCCTTCGACGCCGCGGCCGTGATGCGCACGAGCACACCCTGGGCCAGCGCCCACGGGATCCAGGCGAGAGAGAAGCCGACCACGATCTGCGCCGTCGCGGCGTAGTGCGAGCCGAACAGCAGGCCGACGATCCACGGCCCGAACGGCACGACCAGGAGGAACATCGCCACCCCGGTCAGCAGCGTCACTCCGAGGATCACGGTCACACCGAGGTTCGTCAGTGCGGCGTTGCCCTTGGAGCGGACGAACCGCGGCAGCAGATAGAGCGAGAAGGTCGCCGGGATGATGAGGGTCGTCTTCACCAGCACGGCGGCCGCTGCGTACGCTCCGGCCAGCTCCTCCGGCGTTCCGGCCCGGACCAGCACAACGTCGGCGTTCGTGAGCCACGCGAACCCGACGGTGAGCAGCAGCACGACGGTGCTCTGCATCGTGAACGGCGACCGGCCGACCGCCAGGGAGCGGCGACGGGCCACGGCACCTGCGCCGATCGCGCCGGTGAGGGCGGTCAGGACGAGGATGGCCAGGATGGCCGCGGAGCCCGCGTAGGCGAGCATGGCGATCAGGGCGAGCACCGCCTGCGCGACCTGGGCACCCGTCGACCACCAGACCACGGAGCGGGAGTCGCCTGCCCCCTGCAGGCGCCCCTGAGCAAGCGCGAACAGGAAGTTCGGGATCATCGCAGCGGCCGTGAGGACGACGGTCAGGACACCGGTGGCGCCGGGAGCAGCGAGGGTCGACGACAGGGCGAAGACGCCGAGCGTCCCGATCCCGCCGAGCACGAGCGCCTCGACCAGGGCGCCGTCCACCCGGCGGACGCGATCGCCGGGGATGCTGCGCGGCGCGTGCAGCGCCTCGGCCGTCGTGACCGCGACGGAGTTGCGGAGCGCCGAGCTCCCGATCGCCGCAACGTTGATGAGTGCCAGGGCCGCAGCGAGGAGGCTGTACGAAGCGGGCCCGAGACCGCGGATCGTGATGAGCTGGAACGCGGTCGTCGCCACGATCCCCACGATGCTGACGCCGGCGATCTCGGCGAGCGCGCGACCGTGACGGCTGATCATCCCCGGCGCTCGACGCTGCGGCTGCTCGCCGCCCCCGCTAGTCGGCATACCCTCGGCTGATCAGGTCGTCGACGATGATGTCCGACGGCGACCGCTCCGGGCGGTCGGGCTCGTGCCGGAGGGATTCGTAATCTCTCAGGAACGAACGCAGCCGGCCGAGGTCCCATTCGGACAGCACGATGTTGCGGCCGATGCCTTCACCCTGCTCCGTGGTCTTGCGGTGGATGAGCGTCGGGACGCCGAGCAGCGCCGACTCGGCCTGGATTCCGCCGGAGTCCGTGACCACGAACGCGGCGTTCTCCAGCAGGGCGACGAACTCGTCGTGCCGCAGCTTGGGGAGGACGGTGATGCGGTCGCCGCCCTGATTGGCGAGCAGCTTCTCCAGCGTCTCCCTGTTGTAGGCGTCGACGATGAGCCGCAACGGGACCTCGCTGGTCGCGAGAACCTCGAGGGTGTCGTCGACGAGCTGGCTGTTGGAGACGAACTCGAACCGGTGCAGCAGCACGACGCCGTACGGCCCATCCGTGCCGGCAGCGCGCATCCCGTGGTCGAGCACAGCGTCGAGGGCCGTGTTGCCGTGCGTGTACACGACGTTCGAACGCTTCTTCAGGTTCTCGGTCGCCTCGATCGACGGCGTGTAGTGCACCGTCGCCATGGTCCCGACGATGCGCCTGTCCAGCTCCTCCGGGAAGGGGTGCCGCCAGTTGCCGCTGCGGAGACCCGCCTCGATGTGGGCGCAGTCGAAGCCCATGCGCTTGGCGATCCAGGCGCCGACGACGCTCGTCATGGTGTCGCCGTGCACGACGATGACCGTGTTCTTCGGCAGCGATGCCGCGACCCGCTTGCGGTTCTTCCGCAGCCAGCCGAGCAATGTCATACCCCAGCGGACGACGTCGCCGGTGCCCCGGAGCGGCTTGCCTGCGGCACCGTGGGCGATGACCTGATCGGGAGTACCGAGTCCCAGCTGCTCCATCGCGGTCATCAGAGCCTCTGTGTGCTGCATCGTCACCCACTGCTGGGTCGCAACACCTCGCTCACGGAGCCGGCGGATGACCGGGGCCAGTTTGATGGCCTCCGCCGTCGTTCCGTAGATGAAAGTGATCATTTTGAGGTGTTGAGACCTTTTTCCGGGATGTGCCTGGGGTGATCGATGTTACATTCACATCTCCGCGACTGAGGTACCACGTTCGAGCCGGCGCGTCAGCGTCGAGAGGAGGACACGTTGTTCATCGCCGACAAAGCCGATATCGCCGTCACATGCACAATCGGCGACGGGACAGTGATCTGGGATCACGCACAGGTGCGCGAAGGCGCACGGATCGGTGAGGACTGCACGATCGGCAGGGCTGCTCACATCGGCGCTGGGTCGACCGTGGGAGACAGATGCAAGATCCAGGACCACGCGCTGATCTATGGGCCGGCGGATCTGGAGGACGGTGTGTTCGTCGGCCCCGGCGCCGTGCTCACCAACGACCCTTTCCCGCGGGCTGTGACTCCGGATGGAGCGCGGAAGACAACAGGCGACTGGAGGCCTGCCGCCGTCGTGGTCGAGCGCGGTGCCTCGATCGGCGCCGGCGCCGTGTGCGTCGCTCCCGTGGTCATCGGATCCTGGGCGATGGTGGCGGCGGGTGCGGTGGTGACCAGGAACGTACCTGACCATGCTCTCGTCGGCGGCGTCCCCGCACGGAAGATCGGCTGGGTGGGCCGCGCCGGCGTCCCGCTGGTGCAGGACACGGAAGGGTGGGTCTGCCCGGCCACCGGCGAACGCTATCGCGAGAACGACGGCACGCTCGAGGTGGTCGCGTGACCGATCTGGAGTTCATTCCGGCCGCCCGGCCGCTCATCGGCGACGAGGAGCGCGCGGCGGTCGACGCCGTACTGCAGAGCGGGATGCTGGCGCAGGGTCCCGAGGTCGCCGCCTTCGAGCGCGAGTTCTCCGACGCTCTCGTCGCGGGCCGCCCCACGGCGGCGGTGAACTCCGGCACGTCCGGTCTCCACCTCGGCCTGCTCGCCGCGGGCATCGGCCCGGGCGACGAGGTCATCGTCCCCTCCTTCACCTTCGCCGCGACCGCCAACGCCGTCGTCCTCGCAGGCGCCGTTCCGGTGTTCGCGGACATCGAGCCCGACTCGTTCAACCTCGACCCCGATTCCGTGGCTCGAGCGATCGGTCCGAACACCGCGGCGATCATGCCCGTGCACCTTTACGGCCACCCTGCGGACATGGGCCGCCTGTCCGCCCTCGCAGCCGAGCACTCGCTGGCCCTGTTCGAGGATGCCGCGCAGGCCCACGCCGCGACCCTCGACGGACGGCAGGTCGGCACCTTCGGCGACTGGGCGATGTTCAGCCTCTACCCGACCAAGAACATGACCTCGGGCGAGGGCGGGATGGTCGTCTCCGCCTCCGCTGCCACCGACGAGCGCGTCCGTCTGCTCCGCAACCAGGGCATGGCCCGGCCGTACGAGAACGAGATCGCCGGATTCAACGCCCGCATGACCGACCTGCACGCCGCGATCGGCCGTGCCCAGCTCCGAAAGCTGGCCGGCTGGACGGAGCAGCGGCGCAGGAACGCTGCCCGCTTCGACGCCGAGCTGACGGGCGTGGTCACACCCCCGGTCGCCGAGGGTGCAGAGCACGTCTACCACCAGTACACGATCCGCGTCGCGGAGGACCGCGACGGGTTCGCCCGCGCGCTTCGCGAGGAGCACGGGATCGGCACCGGCGTCTACTACCCCACTCCGGTGCACCGGCTCCCGGTCTTCGGGCTGGAGCTCGACCTGCCGGAGACCGAACGGGCCGCTCGGGAGGCGCTCTCGCTCCCGGTGCATCCGTCGCTCAGCGAGCAGGACCTCGACCGCATCGTCTCCGCTGTGAACACGCTCGCGAAGGCGGGAAGCTGATGGCCGCGCTGCGGGTCGGCGTCGTCGGCCTCGGAGTGATGGGATCGCACCACGCACGGGTTGTCCGCGAGCTGGACGGCTTCGAGCTCGCCGGCGTCGTGGAGACGGCCCCCGAGCGCGCCGCCTCCATCGACGCCCCGGTCTACCGGTCGGTCGCCGAACTCATCGAAGCGGACGTAGACGCCGCCGTCGTCGCCGTTCCCACGACGCTGCATGAGTCGACGGCACTCGAGCTCGCCGAAGCCGGCGTCCACGCCCTCGTCGAGAAGCCGATCGCCACAGATCTGGATGAGGCGCGCCGGATGGCGGATGCCTTCCGTCGGAACGGTCTCGTCGGAGCGGTCGGCCACATCGAGCGGTTCAACCCGGCCCTGCAGAACCTGCGGAGCCGCGTCGAGGCCGGCGAGCTGGGCTCGGTGTACCAGATCGCCACGCGCCGACAGGGTCCCTTCCCGATCCGCATCGCCGACGTCGGCATCATCAAAGACCTCGCGACGCACGACATCGACCTCACCTCCTGGCTGGCGCAGAGTCCCTTCCGGGCCGTGCACGCCAATACCTCCCGGCGGAGCGGCCGACCGCACGAGGATATGGTCGCCTTCAACGGCCGCCTCGATGACGGGATCATCACCAACCACCTGGTGAACTGGCTGTCGCCGATGAAGGAGCGCATCACGGTCGTCACCGGCGAGCGCGGCGCGTTCGTCGCCGACACTCTCAGCGGCGACCTGACGTACTACGAGAACGGCACCGACGCGACCGAGTGGGATGCCGTCTCCAATTTCCGGGGGGTCGCCGAAGGATCCGTCATCCGGTTCGCGCTGAAGAAGCGCGAACCGCTGCGCATCGAGCACGAAGCCTTCCGCGACGCCATCCTCCACGGCCGACCCGGCATCGTGACGATGGACGAGGGTCTCACCACTCTCGCCGTGGCCGAAGCCGTCATGCGGTCGGCCGACGAACAGCGCGAGATCGAAGTCGACCCTGACACGCTGCCCAGCGCCCTCGCGGGCCGCCTCGCCGGGAACGGCTCGGGCCGATGAGGGCGGCGTGGAGGCCGTGGCGGATCGTCGTCGCGGTTCTGATGCCCGTCGCCCTGTTCTTCGGGCTGGTGGCATGGGCGTTCGCCTCACCGGTGGGTGCCGCGCCTGATGACGACTATCACCTGACGAGCATCTGGTGCGCTCAAGGTGAGCGAGCAGGTCTCTGCGAGCCGGGGCCGAAGCCCGACGAGCGCTCGGTCCCCCGGGCGATGACGCTCTCCTCGCTGTGCTTCGCCCACCGCTCCGAGATCCCTGGCACATGCGCGATCCCGGACGCGGAGGCGCTGGTCCCGACCGACCGCGGCAACTTCAACGATCACGGCTATCCGCCCGTCTACTACGCCGTCATGAGCGTCTTCGCGTCCCCGCACCTGGGAACCGCCGTGATCTCGATCCGCGTGTTCAACGCGTTCCTCTATGTAGCTCTCTTGACGGCCTTGTTCCTGCTTCTCCCGGCGCGGCGACGCGGTCTGCTCGTGTGGTCCGCGCTGGCGACGCTCATCCCGCTCGGACTGTTCCTCGTCGCGAGCGCGAATCCGAGTGGATGGGCGGTGCTGTCGGCCACGACGCTCTGGCTCGCCTTGCTCGGCTACTACGAGGCGACGAGCCGAGGACGATTGATCGGGCTCGGGGTCGTCGCCGCGATCAGCACCGTCATCGGCGCCGGCGCCCGAGCGGACGCGGCCACGTACGGCGTGCTCGCGATGATCCTCGTGGTCGTGCTCAAGGCGGAGCGCAGTCGTGCCTTCCTCCTGCGCTCCCTGCTGCCCGTCGGGCTCGCGATCGTCAGCGTCCTGCTCTACCTGAGCGCCTCGCAGGGCGGAGTCATCACTCGCCCGCACTCGGCTCTCCCGCCGTACGAGTTCGCCTGGCTGCTGTGGAAGAACCTGCTCGACCTGCCGTGGTTCTACGCGAGCTCCTTCGGCCACGGCCCCATCGGCTGGCTCGACACCTTCATGCCGGTGAGCGTCTGGGGTGCCGTCACTCTCGTGGTCTGCGGACTCGGCTTCTGGGGGCTGGGGCGGATGACCTGCCGCAAGGTGGTGGTGCTTGCCATCTCCGCGGTAGCGGTCGTGTTCGTGCCGCTGTACATCCTCATGCGCGAGCAGATCCATGTGGGCACGGGAGTTCAACCGCGGTACATCTACCCCCTGCTGATCCTTCTCGTCGGGCTCTGCCTCTACGGGCTGAACCGCTTCGACCTCGGCCTCAGCCGCCTGCAGCTCATCGTGATGGGTGTTCTGCTCATCACGGCCAACGGAATCGCGCTGTACACGAACATCCACCGGTACACGACAGGTACCGATGCGCAGTACCTCAACCTGAACTCGGGGGTCGTCTGGTGGTGGCCCATCCCCGTGCTGCCGATGCAGATGTGGGTGCTCGGTGCCCTCGCCTTCGCCGTCGCGGTCGCGGCGGCCGTGGTGCTCGGGCTCTCGACTGCACGCCGCAACGCGCTGCGCGGCTTCCGGTACCGCGCGCTCGAGACCACCGTGGCAGGAGAATAGACCCATGACTGATGCTCGACTCGAGGCCGGCACTCCGGCACCCGCCTTCACACTCACGGACCAGGACGGCACCGCCGTCTCGCTCTCCGACTTCGCCGGCGAGAACGTGATCGTGTACTTCTACCCCGCGGCGATGACCCCGGGGTGCACGACGGAGGCCTGTGACTTCCGCGACAACCTGAACTCGCTCAAGTCGGCCGGATACCAGGTGATCGGCATCTCGAAGGATGTGCCGGCGAGAAATAAGGAGTTCCAGGAGCAGGAGGGCCTCAACTTCCCTCTGCTGTCCGACGAAGACCTGGCCGTCCACCGCGCGTACGGCACCTACGGCGAGAAGAAGCTCTACGGCAAGACCGTCGAGGGTGTCATCCGGTCGACGTTCGTCGTCGACCCGGACGGCACGCTCCGCCTGCCGCTCTACAACGTCAAGGCGACCGGACACGTCGCCTCGCTGCGCAAGAAGCTGGGGATCGACGCCTAAGCCGGCAAGCGGGGCACCGACGCCAGCAGGCGGCGGGTGTAGTCGTCGCGCGGCGTCCTGAGCACCTCGCTCGTGGCGCCCTGCTCGACGACGCGCCCGCCGCGCAGCACGACCGTCTGAGCGCAGAGGGCTGCGACGACGCTGAGGTCGTGCGAGACCATGACGACGGTCATCCCCTCGTTCGCCGCCAGTTCGCCGAGCAGGTCGATGATCTGGATGCGCGTCGTCACATCCAGCGCGCTCACCGGCTCGTCGGCCAGCAGCACGCGCGGCCGTGACACGATCGCCCGGGCGATGGCGATGCGCTGCCGCTGGCCGCCGGAGAACTCGTGCGGGTAGCGACGCGCCGCGTCGGCAGGAAGGGCGACGGAGTGAAGCGCCTGCGCGACACGTTCCCGCGCCTGCTCGCCGGCCGCGAGGCCGAGGGAGGCGAGGGGTTCGCCGACGATCCGGCCGACGCTCTGCCGCGGGTCGAGGGAGGAGTACGGGTCCTGGAAGACCGGTTGTACGCTCCGGCGGAAGTCGCGCACCTGGGTGCGATCGCGAGGGTTCAGCGGCCTGCCGTCGAAGAGCACGCTGCCGCTGGTGGGCGTCGTGAGCCCCAGGAGGAGCGAAAGAGCCGTCGTCTTGCCCGCCCCGGACTCGCCGACCAGGCCGAGGCTCCGTCCCGCCTCCACGGCGAAGGAGACGTCGTCCAGCGCCGGGCTCGCCGACCGGCGGTACCGGAAGCCCGCGTCGCGCAGTTCGAGGATGGGCGTCATGGCAGCTCCAGCGCGGAATCGAGCTCGCGGGCGCTCCGCACGAGTTCGGCGGTGTACGGGTCGTGCGGGTCGGACAGCAGGCCGTCGATCGCACCCTCTTCGACGACGCGACCCTGACGCAGCACGAGCGCCCGCTGCGCCATACGGGAAACGACGGCGAGGTCGTGGCTGACGAACAGGAGCGCCATCCCGCGTTCTGCAACCAAGCGTTCGAGCAGCGCCAGCACGTCTGCCTGGACGGTCACGTCGAGCGCCGTGGTCGGCTCGTCGGCGATCAGCAGCTGCGGTCGGCAGGCGAGGGCCGCGGCGATCGCGACGCGCTGCCGCTGACCCCCGGAGATCTCCCAGGAGTAGGCGTGCGCGATGCGCTCCGGTTCGGGGAGGCCCACTTCGGCGAGCGCGCCATGCACCGCCTGACGCAGGGCATCGCCGCGCAGCCCGAGGTGCCGGCGGAGCGGCTCGGCCACCTGACGCCCGAGACGCATCAGCGGGTCGAGGGCGGTCATCGGCTCCTGGAAGACGGTCGACGCCACCCGGCCGCGCAGCGCGACGAGCTCGCGCTCCCGCGCGCCGATGACCGGCACGCCGTCGAGCAGGATGCTGCCGGTCGCGTGCAGTCCTTCGGGCAGTAGACCGGTGAGGGCGAACGACGTCAGCGATTTGCCCGAGCCGGACTCGCCGATCAGGCTGAGCCGCTCCCCCGCGTCGAGACGGAACGACACGTCGCGTACGAGCACGTCGCCGTCCCGTGTCGCGATGCTCAGGCCGTCGACCTCGAGGAGGCCGCGCGCCGCATTGTTGTGGCCACTCATCGCGACCTCCTGCGGGTCGGGTCGGCCACATCCCGAAGACCGTCGGCCACCAGGTTGACGCCGATCACGAGCACGACCAGGGCCACGCCAGGGGCGATCGCACCGGCAGGAGCCGTGGACACCGTCCCCTGAGCCTCCTGCAGCAGGCGCCCCCAGGAGGCGTTGGGCGGCGGCGCCCCGAGCCCCAGGTACGAGAGGCTCGCCTCGGCAAGCACGGCCACTCCGAACTGCAGCGCGAGGTTCACGCTGAGCGTCGGCCAGATGTTCGGCAGGATGTGCCGTGCGATGATCCCCGGCCACGAGGTGCCGGAGGTGCGCGCGGCCGTGACGTACTGCTGCGACAGCACCCGCTTGGCGAGTACACGCGTCAGCCGGGCGACGACCGCCGACATGGCGAGCCCGATCGCGACGATGGCCGTGCCGAGCGACGCCCCCTGGGCGGCCACGATCAGCATCGCCAGGAGCAATGTGGGGAAGGCGATCAGGATGTCGAGCACGGCCGACAGCGTGTCGTCCAGCCATTTGGTCGCGAACGCGGCGAGCAGGCCGAGGGTGCCGCCCACCACCGCACCGATCGCGACGGAACCGAGGCCGACGGCCAAGGCGATGCGCGCCCCGATCATCAGCTGGGTCACCAGGTCGCGCCCGAATCGGTCCGTTCCCAGCCAGTGCGCCGCGCTCGGCTGCTCGAGCCGTGTGCCGGAGGTGTCGGACTGCGCGTACGGCAGCCAGAAGAACGACACGACGGCGACGATCACCACCAGGCCGACCAGGACGAGCCCGATGCCGAGCGTCAGCGAACGGCGGGCGCGGCGCCGCCCCCGCGCTTCTGGTGCGGCCGCCTCGGCCGCCTGCTCGACGATCGCGCTCATGTGTTCCCCGAGATGCTGCGACGGAGGCGCGGGTCGACGAGCCGCTGTGCGATGTCGGCGAGGAAGCCGACGATCAGCACGAGCAGCGTCGAAACGAACAGGATGCCCTGGATGTTCGGGTAGTCGTGCTGCTCGATGGCCTTCAGCAGCATGCTGCCGAGCCCGGGCAGGGTGAAGACGCTTTCGACGACGACCGCTCCGAGGAACGTCGTGGCGAGCTCGATCCCCAGCACGGAGATCACGGGCACAGCGCCATTGCGCAGACCGTGGCGCCACATCGCTCCCGCGAAGCCCGACCCCAGTGCGCGGGCGTTGCGCAGATAGTCGCTGCCGATCACATCCAGCGTCGCGCTCCGGACATAGCGGGAGATGGAGGCGCTCATCACGATCGCGATCGTCACGACCGGCAGGGCGAGGGAGGTCAGGGCCTCGGCCGGATCGGACCAGTCGTCACGCGGGAATCCGCCGGACGGGAACCACCCGAGGGTGATCGCGAAGACATCGACCAGGAGGATGCCCACCCAGAACACCGGGACAGCGATGCCCAGCTGCGAGAACGCGGACAGCAGCATGCCGTACCAGCGGTCGGCCTTCCACGCCGCGACGAAGCCGATCGGCAGCGCGAGCACGAGCGCCAGGACGAACGAGAGGAGCGTCAGCGGGATGGTCACGGACAGCCGCGCGGCGATCTCGGGGCCGACCGGCAGCGAGCTGATGAACGACTCGCCGAGATCGAGCGACACCAGGCTGCCGAACCACGAGAAGAACTGCTGCAGCAGCGGCTGATCGCTGCCCACCTGGTGCTGCGCCGCCGCGATCTGCTCCTTCGTCGCTCCGACGGAGAGCAGCGCGTTCGACGGGTCGCCCGGCAGCACACGGAGCAGGAAGAACAGCACGACCATGGCCAGCAGCAGCGACACCACGAGGAACGCGGTGCGACGCAGGAGGTAGAGAGCCATGGTGGTTTTCAGCGTAGATGCTCGGGGAGCCGGTCGGCTCCCCGAGCATCAGGGTTGTGGAAGAGCGGTCCTTGTGGAGAACCGGCCTACTTCTTGACGATGTCGTACGCGAAGAACTGCGAGTTCAGTCCGTTGACCGGGTAGCCGCTCACGTCGCTGTCAGCGACGACGATCTGCGGGTACAGGTACAGCCAGGCGCTGGCCGCATCCTTCGCGATCTGCTCGTTGACCAGCTTCAGCTTGGCGGTCTGATCTGCCGTCGTGCTCGCCTGCTCGGCCTCGTTCACCCAGGCGGTCACCTGCGGGTTGTCGTAGCCCCAGTAGAAGTCCGGGTTTCCGTACCAGACCACATCGCGGTCGTTGACGTGCTCCTGCAGCGTCGCGGTGAAGTCGTGGTTCTTGAACACCTTCGTGTACCACTCGTCCGCCGAGATGGAGTTGATGTTCACAGTGATGCCGACCTTCGCCAGCTCGCTCTTCAGGAACTCGGCGACCGCGGGGTGCGGGTCGTACGTGGGCGTGTCGAGCGTGAAGGCGAACCCGTTCGCGAGACCGGCCTCGGCCAGCTCCTTCTTAGCGAGGTTCACGTCGTACGGGTTGACCTTCGTGAGGTCCTCGTACCAGGGGTCGCTCGGCGGCACTATCGAGCCGATCAGCGTTCCGTAATCGCCCCAGATCGAGTTGAGCAGCTTCTTGGTGTCGATCGCCGAGTAGACCGCCTTCCGGACCTCGACCTTGTTGAAGGGGGCCACCCTGTCGTTGAACGCCAAGAGCTCCTTGGTCGTCGACTTGCCGTCGGAGATCGTGAAGTCCTTGTTTCCCTTGAAGGTGCTGAGGGCGTCGGGGCTCTGGATGCTCGTCACGATGTCGACCTGCTTGGTCTGGAGCGCGTTCGACAGGGCGGAGGCGTCGGTGAAGTAGTCGAACTCCACCTCCTTGTTCTTCGCCTTGTCGCCCCAGTAGCCGCTCCAGCGCTCGAGGCTGAGCGAGCTGCCGCGCTTCCAGGTGCCGAGCGTGTACGGGCCGGTGCCGTCCTCCGCAGTCTTGTAATTCGAGGTGCCCGGGCCGTAGATCCACACGTAGCTGAGGTTGTAGGGCAGCGAGATGGACCGCGAGGACAGGGTGAGAGTCACCGTCTTGTCGTCCGGGGTGTCGATGCTCTTGATGACCTCGAGCTGCGACTTGCGCGCCGACTGGGAGTCGTCGGACGTGACGCGCTCGATGCTGCGCTTCACGTCGGCGCTGGTGAGCGGCTTGCCGGAGTGGAACTTCACCCCGTCACGCAGGGTGAACGTGTACGTGAGGCCGTCGGCGCTCGTGGTGTACTTCGTCGCGAGCAGCGGCTCCACCTTGCCCTCGTCGGTGAGCTTGAACAGCCCCTCGTAGACGTTGCCGTTGAGCGCCTCGGTGACGCCCTGGCCGCCTCCGGCGGTGTTGTCGAGGTTGACCGGCTCATAGAGCGAGCCGATCGCGATGGTCGCGCCGTCACCGCCGGCGGACGACGAGCCGCCCGCGCAGCCCGCGAGCGTCAAGGCCGACGCCAGGCCGATCGCGAGCGCAGCGAACAATGGGGTCTTTCTCACGGTGATTCTCCAGTGCTGTGGGGGGGTGGATGCTTCGGTGCTTCGGGCGCTCGGCCCGCTCAGTGCTGTGCGCCGCCGCGGAAGGTCACGCGCTTCTCCCCCGCGGTGACCGCGACGGGGAAGCGGTTGTTGCGCGGCGGCAGCGGACAGTTGTACTGGTCCGAGAACCCGCACGGCGGCACGAAGGCGCGGTTGAAGTCGAGGACGACGTGGTCGTCGACGTGCTCGACGAAGAGGAAGCGGCCGGACGCGTAGGTCCCGTCCTCCCCCTCGGCGCCGTTGGTGGGGTCGCCGAACACCAGGAGCAGCGTCCCATCGTCGTCGAAAGCGCTCAACGTGTACGCGATGCCGTCCCGTTCGAACGTGATGTCGCCAGGCACCACCAGCTCCCGTGTCAGCCCATTGTCACGGATGTGCTCGAACGGAATGGTGCGGTCGTCGCTGACGGGCGTGAACGTCGCCTCGATGACCCAGCTGGGGTCGAAGGGGAAGACCTCGATGGTCTCGAAGTCTTGGACGGCTGGGGATGCCGCATCCCAGAGCCGGATGCCGCGCTCGACCTCTCCGGTCTCCAGGCTGCGGCGCGTGAGCTCTGTCGCGGTGACCGTCGCCGGATGGCCGGCCAGGGCCTCCTCCGGAGTCGTGGTGTCGCCCTCCTGCAGCCACCGCGTCTCGATCAGAGCGAGGTTGCCGGTGGGCGCTGTCACGCTGCTCAGGCGGCTCGCACGCCAGGCGTCCCAGCCTGCGCGGGCGCGCTCGATGGTCGCGGAGGAAGCGGAGGTCTGTGTGGAGATATCAGTCACGATGCCGGACATAACCATCCGAGTCTCCGCCTTGTTCCCGGTGGACGCTATTCGTGTTGCTCCATGTTGCGGGCCGTGGCCCGGACCACCGCCGGGGAGACGGCGAGGACGCCCGCGACGACCGCCGGCACCAGGAGCGCCCAGCCGACGTCCGGCCGCGCATAGAACCCCTGGAAGCATCCGATGGCGACGGCGAGCTGGAGGATCTGGATGGTTAGCGCCGACGCGCGCGCCCAGCTCCGCAGCCGCAGGATGCCGACGAGCGTCGCGATCAGCCAGGCCGCCGCGAGCAGGACGAGGACCACGATCGCGACCGCGGACGGGTACGACTCCGGCTTCTGCGTGAGCAGTTCGTACACCAGCCAGCACGCGACACCGACCACGAGGACCGTCTCCAGGGCGAGGATGACGGTCAGCACCGTGAGGAGGGGCGGACGCGACGGGCGGCGCTCCGTGGCCGCCTCCGGGGCGTTCTGGGGGTCGGGCACTATAGCATCCTGACGTTTCCGGCTCGTGTTCTCAGCGTTATCCCATACAAAACTATTGATTCGCAATAACCGCTATGGGAGCATATTCAACGGTCGAGTTAACGCTCACAGGGTCGTGGGCAGGTCTGATTCCCCACGGATCTAAGCACCCTGCAACCCGACTGCTTATCTGCATTCTATGGCCCTCTCGGGTCAGGAACCCCAGTAAATAAGGAGCACATCTTCATGGATTGGCGCGACAAAGCCGCCTGCCTCACCGCGGACCCCGAGCTTTTCTTCCCGGTTGGCAACACCGGCCCTGCGGTCGACCAGATCGACAAGGCCAAGGCGGTCTGCGCACGCTGCACCGTGACCGAGATCTGCCTTCAGTACGCCCTCGAGACCGGTCAGGACTCGGGTGTCTGGGGCGGGCTCTCCGAGGACGAGCGCCGCGCCCTCAAGCGCCGCGCCGCGCGCGCACGCCGCGCGTCCTGACGCTCCACCCGCTTTTCCACTCGTCGGCGCGGGCCATACCCTCCCGCGCGTCCGACACAGCCGAGGCGGCGCTCACACACCTAGCATCGAGCGCCCCTCGGCATTTTTCATGCCCGGATTCCTACGCGGCTTGGTCGCCGGTCAGATCTTGGTGAGGTAGCGCAACGGGACCTCGATGGTCACCTCGGTGCCCTGCCCCATCATCGTGTGCCAGTCGATCGCACCGCCGAGCTCGCCCTGGATGAGCGTGCGGACGATCTGGGTCCCCAGGCCGGTCCCGACCTTGCCCTCCGGGAGGCCCGAGCCGTTGTCGACGACCTTGACGGTCAGCGACTCCTCGGACCGGTGGGCGACGATCTCGACCTCTCCTTCGCGCCCGGCCAGCCCGTGCTCGACCGCGTTGGTCACGAGCTCCGTGAGCGCCAGTGCGAGCGGCGTCGCGTACTCCGACGGCAGCTGGCCGAAGGTGCCCGACTTCTTCGGGTGCACGGTCGTGGTGTGGCTCGCCGCGACCTCGGCCACCAGCAGCAGCACGCGGTCGAAAACGTCGTCGAAGTCGACGATCTGCGCGAGCCCGGTCGACAGGGTGTCGTGGACGACGGCGATGGCCGCGACCCGGCGCATGGCCTGGCTGAGAGCCTCGCGCGCCTCCTCCGAGTGCGTGCGGCGCGCCTGGATTCGCAGGAGGGATGCCACGGTCTGGAGGTTGTTCTTCACCCGGTGATGGATCTCGCGGATGGTCGCATCCTTCGTGATCAGCTCGCGCTCCTGGTGGCGCTGCTCCGAGACGTCGCGGCAGAGCACGATGGCCCCGACGCGCTCACCGCGGTTCCGGATGGGGATGGCGCGGAGCGACACCGTGACGCCGCGGGCTTCGATGTCGGTGCGCCAGGGGGCGCGGCCGGTCACCACCAGCGGCAGCGACTCGTCGACGGTGATCGTGCCGGCGAGCAGACCGGTCGTCACCGTGGCGAGGGACTCCCCCTCGAGCTCGCCGGTGAAGCCCATCCGGTTGAAAGCGCTCAGCGCGTTGGGGCTGGCGAATGTGGTGACCCCGTCGACGTCGAGGCGGATGAGACCGTCCGCCGCGCGAGGCGCCCCTCGGCGAGGCGCGGCCGGGGCACCGAGGTCCGGGAAGTCTCCGGTCGCGATCATGTTGAAGAGATCGTTGGCGCACTCGTTGAACGTCAGCTCCTGCCGGCTCGGCGTACGCGCCTCGCTCAGGTTGGTGTGGCGCGTGATCACCGCCACCGGCTCAGGCGCGGTGTCCGGGGAGTGGACGGTCAGGCGGCGGATCACGGGAACGGCGCGCACCCGGGTCGGGGTCTCCTCGTACCAATCCGGCGCTGACGTGTCGATGATCTGCTTCGACCGATAGGCGTCGGTCACCTGCTGGCGCCACTCCGGCTTGATGCGCTGACCGACGAAGTCGCGGTAGAAGAGCGTGGCCGCCGAGGACGGACGGGCGTGCGCCACCGCGACGAAGTCGTCATCGGCGGTCGGCACCCACAGCACGATGTCCGCGAAGGCGAGGTCGGCGAGCAACTGCCAGTCGCCGACGAGGCCGTGCAGCCACTCGACGTCCTCTTCCGAGGAGCGGCCGTGAGCGTGGACGAGATCGCTGAGGGTGGACATCACCCCATCCTAAACGGCGCTCCGACGGGCATGACGAGAGTTATCCACAACGCGTTTATGCCCTGGTCCGCCGCGCGCCGACCTGTTTGAGTGAGGCATCGTACATATCACGGGTCTATTTCAGCACCGACCACCGACACACCCCCTCGGGAGAAAAAATGCACCACCTCGCCCTCGCACCCGCGACCCCGTCCACCGCCGGAATTCCCGGTGATCGGGCCGCGGATCCCGGCCGTTCCGGCATCCGACCCGGAGACCGCTCCGGAGCCCATCCCGCTCCCCGTCCCGGGATGCCCGAGGCCGCTGTCGCGTTGCCGCACGAACACCCTGCCGGGCGGCTGACGCCGGGCCGCTCTGACCGCCGCACGCCAATTGCGGTCACCGGATTCGGGCAGACGCGCACGGGCGAAGGGACCATCGTCGAGTTCCCCACGGGCGACGAGCCGAGTCCGGGGACGCTATGCTCCAACCTCGCGAGATCGGTCGTGGAGATCCTCGCGGGCGCGCGTCCGCTCGATCAGATCGGCCGCTGGGTGAGCGACTCCGTCTACGTCCATCTGCTGCGACGCACCATGCTCACCGTCCAGGCGCGGACCACGGCGGCCGAGAACCCGTTGCGACCGCGCATGACCATCGGCGATCCTGTCCTGGCGTTCCCGGTCGATGGCGTCGTCGAAGCGGTCGTCATGGTCCACCAGCCCGCTCGTTCCCGCGCCGTGGCGATCCGCCTGGAGCGACACCGCGCCCGCTGGCGCGCCACGGCCATCAACGTCCTCTAGCCGGGAAGACGACGATGGCGGCCCCGCAGGGCCGCCATCGTCATGGTGATCGGTTGCGCGATCAGCGCTTCTTCGCCTGCGCGCGACGCTCTGCGCGGTTCGCGGGGGCCTCGTCCGAGGACTCGACGCGCTGGCCGAAGGCACCGCGCTGGTTGGACGCCTGCGCGGGCGGAGCGGCCGGGGCGGCCTGCTGCTGAGCGCGCTGCGCACGGGCGGTCGCTGCCTGCTCGAGCTGACCGCGCTGGTTGCGCACCTCGACGCCGCCCTGCTCGGCGGGAGCCGAGTAGCTGAGCTTCGTGTCGCTCTCGCCCCGCGCGAGGCCCTTCGCGGCGACGGCAGGAGCCTCGACCTCTCCGGGGGCCTGGTTGACCTCGACCTCCAGGTTGAACAGGAAGCCGATGGTCTCCTCGCGGATGGCGCCCATCATCTGCTGGAACATGGCGTAGCCCTCGCGCTGGTACTCGACCAGCGGGTCGCGCTGAGCCATCGCACGGAGGCCGATGCCGTCCTTCAGGTAGTCCATCTCGTAGAGGTGGTCGCGCCAGCGGCGGTCGATGACCGAGAGCACGACGCGGCGCTCCAACTCGCGCATCGCCGGAGCCCCCAGCGACTCCTCGCGACGCTGGTAGGCGATCCGGGCGTCCGAGAGGATCTCGCGGCGCATGAACTCGCGGTTGATCTTGCCCTTGTTGCCGGCCTCCGAGATCACCTCGTCGATGCTGACACCGACCGGGTAGAGGGTCTTGAGCTCGGCCCACAGGGCGTCGAAGTCCCAGTCGTCGCCGCTCCCCTCGCCGGTGTGCTGGTCGAGGATGTCGTCGATCACGTCGGTGAGGAACTGCTGCACGCGCTCGTGCAGGTCGTCGCCCTCGAGCACGTGACGGCGGTCGCTGTAGATCGCCTCGCGCTGGCGGTTCAGGACGTCGTCGTACTTGAGCACGTTCTTGCGGATCTCGGCGTTGCGGGCCTCGACCTGCGACTGCGCGCTGCGGATCGCGCGGCTGACGACCTTCGACTCGATGGCCATGTCGTCCGGGACGCTGCTGCGGCCCATGAGGCTCTCCGCCGCGCCCGCGTTGAAGAGGCGCATCAGATCGTCGGTGAGCGACAGGTAGAACCGGCTCTCGCCCGGGTCGCCCTGACGGCCGGAACGACCGCGGAGCTGGTTGTCGATGCGCCGGGATTCGTGGCGCTCGGTGCCGAGCACGTAGAGACCGCCGGCCTCGATGACCTTCTCGGCCTCCTCGGCGACCTGCGCCTTGACGTTCTCGAAGACGCCCTCCCAGGCGGCCTCGTACTCGTCCGGCGTCTCGACCGGCGACAGACCGCGGGCGTTCATCTCGGCGACGGCGAGGAACTCGGAGTTGCCGCCGAGCATGATGTCGGTACCGCGGCCGGCCATGTTGGTGGCGACGGTCACGGCGCCGAGACGCCCGGCCTGGGCGACGATCGCGGCCTCGCGCGCGTGGTTCTTCGCGTTCAGGACCTCGTGTCGGACGCCCCGCTTGGCGAGCAGACGCGAGAGGTACTCGCTCTTCTCGACCGAGGTGGTGCCGACCAGCACCGGCTGGCCCTTTTCGTGACGCTTCACGATGTCCTCGACCACCTGGTCGAACTTCGCCTTCTCGTTCTTGTAGACGAGGTCGGACTGGTCGATGCGCTGCATCGGCTTGTTGGTCGGGATGGGCACGACGCCGAGCTTGTAGGTGCTCATGAACTCGGCGGCCTCGGTCTCGGCCGTACCGGTCATGCCGGAGAGCTTCTTGTAGAGGCGGAAGTAGTTCTGCAGCGTGACGGTCGCGAGGGTCTGGTTCTCGGCCTTGACCTCCACGCCCTCCTTCGCCTCGATCGCCTGGTGGATGCCCTCGTTGTAGCGGCGGCCGACCAGGATGCGGCCGGTGTGCTCGTCGACGATCAGCACCTCGCCGTTCATCACCACGTAGTCCTTGTCGCGCTTGAACAGCGCGTTCGCCTTGATGGCGTTGTTGAGGAACGAGATGAGCGGGGTGTTGGCCGACTCGTAGAGGTTGTCGATGCCGAGGTAGTCCTCGACCTTCTCGATGCCCGGCTCGAGCACACCGACGGTGCGCTTCTTCTCATCCACCTCGTAGTCCACGTCCGGCGTGAGGCGCTTCGCCAGGTTGGCGAACTCGTTGAACCAGCGGTTCGCCTCGCCGGACGACGGACCGGAGATGATGAGCGGTGTGCGCGCCTCGTCGATGAGGATCGAGTCGACCTCGTCCACGATCGCGAAGAAGTGGCCGCGCTGCACCATGTCGCTCGCCTGCCAGGCCATGTTGTCGCGCAGGTAGTCGAAGCCGAACTCGTTGTTGGTGCCGTAGGTGATGTCGGCCGCGTACTGCTCGCGGCGCTCCTCCGGGGTCTGGCCGGCGAGGATCACGCCGGTCGTCATCCCGAGGGCGCGGAACACGCGCCCCATCAGCTCGGACTGGTAGCTCGCCAGGTAGTCGTTGACGGTGACGATGTGGACGCCGCGGCTCGCGATCGCGTTGAGGTAGGCCGCGGTGGTCGCGACGAGGGTCTTGCCCTCACCGGTCTTCATCTCCGCGATGTTGCCGAGGTGAAGGGCCGCGCCGCCCATGATCTGCACGTCGAAGTGACGCATCCCGAGGGTGCGCTTGGCCGCCTCGCGGACGGCCGCAAAAGCTTCGGGGAGCAGGTCGTCGAGGGATTCGCCGTTGCCGTAGCGCTCGCGCAGCTCGACGGTCTCGTGCGCGAGTTCCTCATCGGTGAGTTCGCTGAAGTCGTCTTCGAGGGCGTTGACCGCCTTCGCGTACGCCTCCAGCCGACGGAGGGTACGGCCCTCGCCAACACGGAGGACCTTTTCCAGAACTGAGGCCACTGATGCACTCCACTTACGCTCGGTCGGGCTGACAGCCCGGCGCCCCGGCGGACGCACGCCGGACGGCATACTCCGCCGACGCTAGAGACATGCTACTTGTTCCGCCCTGACGTTCGACCTGCCCGGCCTGGGAGGACTCTGGATGCCGGCGGCGAACGCGGTGAGGAGGTGCGCTCCTTCCTCCCAGTCGCCGAGGTTGCTGGCCGAGTTGAGGTGTCCGCGTGGGCCGAGCGAGACGCTGGCGGCACCCCACTGCGCTGCGAACTGCTCCGCGCGCTCCGGCGAGCAGTACGGGTCGTCGCTGCTGGTGATCATGAGGACAGGGGCGGCGGGCGTGACATCGAGCCCTGCCGAGAACGACTCGGGTTCCCGGGGGAACCGGGGACCTGCCGGATCTGGGGCTGCCACCAGGAACAGGCCGGCGACGTTCTCCGGATGGAGATGCGCCCAGCGGACTGCGAGCAGGCAGCCGAGGCTGTGGGCGACCAGGACCGCCCTGGCCCCGCCGACCGCCCGATCGAGAGCACGGGACCAGTCATCCGCATCCGGTTCGTCCCAGGAGGACGGCTCGATGCGGCGCATCCCGGGATGACGGGACTCCCAGATCGATTGCCAATGCTCGCGATCCGAGCCTCCGATGCCCGGCACGATGACTATTCGCATGCACGCCCTTCCGGTTGTTGTGGATGGTGGAGAGTGCCGTTCGACCGGTCGCTGACCACGATCGTAGGAAACCGTGCGCGTCGGCTGCAATCTCGACGTCGTCTATGCCGAAGGGATGAGTCAGCTCCAGGCGCGTCGACGGAGCTCGTCATGCAGCTCGCGGGCGACGCGCCCCAGGAGCGCTTCGGCGGCGGGCTGCTGCACGGCGGCGACGCTCGACTCGGTCAGCGCCACCACGGCGAACGCCGAGCCGTCCGCGTGCTCCACGACGCCTGCTTCGTGGCGCAGGGTGAGCAGCGTGCCCGTCTTGGACCACCAGGTCGACGCGTCCGACACGAACTCGGGTGCGAGGCGCGAGCGGTGGACGTTCGCGGCCATGAGCTCGCGCATCCGCGACGCGACGGCCTCCGGCACGCGGGGACGCCAGAGGTCCTCCAGCCAGTCGGCCAGATCGCGTGCGCTCGCACGCGTGGCGTCGGCGGCGCCGAGACGGGCGACGGTGTTCCCCCCGCCGGGCGTGCGGCCAGCGATGGCGAGCCGGTGCGCGAGGTGCGCATCCGTCGGCGGGAGCTGCTCCGCCAGCGTCCGCGAGAGCTCCCCCGCATCGTGCCGGATGATCAGCCCAGGACGGCCGAGCTCGGCGAGGAGTTCAGCGACTCGTTCCGGCGGGGTGAGGGCGAAGAGGGCGTCGGAGGCGGACCCGTCACTCAGGGCGACGCTGAGGTAGACGAGGTCTTCGAGGGCGACGGTGGCGGGATGCCGGAACCGGGAGATCCCGGTCGGACCCGGTGTGGACACGCGGCCGGGCGGCACGGTGACCGGCTGGTCGGGCGCGAGCTCCCCGCGCCGCATGCGCTCCAGGGTCGCGATGCCGAGGGGGATCTTGACCAGCGACGCGATCGGACGCGGTGTATCGGCGTCGATCGCGAGTTCGTCTCCGGTGGCCAGGTCGCGCACCAGGAACCCGCCGCTCAACCCGCCCGCCTGCAGCTGCGAGACCAGCCGATCGATGAGCTGCTGCTCGTCGATCACGGGCGGTCCTCCCCGAGGGCGCGTGCCAGCGCACGCTCGGCACGTGAACCGAGGCGGCCGATGAGGTCTGGCTCGTCCGAGGCCAAGCCGTAGCCGCGTTCCAGGTCGAGCTCGGCGAGCGGGCTCCAGGACAGCCCGAGTTCCGCCGCGCGGGCCTCGGTGCTCAGCAGCAGGTCGCCGGCGAGGACATCGGCGATCGTGCTGGGGAGCGACCCGGCCCTCCCGAGCTGGTGCGGCAGGAGCGCGTGAGCGTCCCGGAGCGCGGTGAGGGGGTCCCGGATGGCCGGGATGTCGTCCTCGGCCCCGTAGAGCAGGCGCGTCGGGGCGGCGGTGTCCGACCGCCGAGGACGGATCGAGCCGAAGAAGAAGGGGCGGGGCTCCGCGTGCGCCGAGGCGACCCCGAGTCGGACGCGCCACCGCGCCTCCTCCCGGGGCCCGGACAGGACGGCCGCCTGGACGGCCCCCGATCCGAAGGCGTCGGCCCGCGCGTCGGGATCTCCGGACATCGTCTCCACCGCAACGCCGCTCCCCCGGCTCGCCGCGATGAAGGCGCCGACCGCGGTGGACGCGCAGTCCTCGGGGACTGCGATCCGGAGAACGGATGCGCGCGAGCGGCGCGCCTGAGCCTCGAGTTCGCCGGCCGCCGCCGTGACCTGCCGTGCGGCGCCCAGCACACCCCGTCCGAACGGGGTCAGCTGCGGACGGCGGGTCGAGCGGTCGAAGAGCGCTTCACCGAGGTGTGCCTCGAGCGCGGCGATGCGTCTGCTCGCGACCGACTGCTGCATCCCCGCGGCGGCGGCTCCGACCGTGAAGCTGCCGCGGTCGCTGACGCTCACGAACGCGCGGCAGGCGGCGACGATATCCATGGGGCCGGATACTAGCGAGCGGGGCTTCGTGGGAGCAGACAGAGGTCGGCGGCGACTCATGCCAGATCGTCATCGAACTGCGCGCGGGCGTCTGAGCGCCGTCGGCCGGGCTGCGATTGCCTGGGAGCAGCACCTCCCGTGAAAGGACTCTTTGTCATGATCCGTCGCCCGATCCGCTCACTCTCCGCGCTCGTCATCGCCGTCGTCGCGCTCACCGGTTGCTCCACCACCGGTGTCGCGTCGCCGTCGACGTCGCCCCACCCGGCGTCGCCTCACTCGACGTCGACGCGCGCCGCCGATCCACGCTCCGAGGCGGCGGCGCGCGCGCTGGCCGAACTGGAGTCGCAGTACGGGGCGACCCTCGGCGTGTATGCCGTGGACACCGGCACGGGCCGGTCTGTGGGCTACCGCCAGGACGACCGCTTCGCGTACGCGTCGACCTCGAAGGTACTGCTCGCCGGCGCAGTGCTCGCGCGGTCGTCGGACGAGCAGCTGGATGCCGTGGTGCCGTACACCAGCGACGATCTGGTCTCCTACTCTCCTATCACCGAGACCATGGCGGGCGCCGGGATGCCGCTGCGCGACGTCATCGCGGCGGCGCTGCAGAAGAGCGACAACACCGCGGCGAACCTGCTCTTCCGTCAACTGGGCGGGCCGGCCGAACTCGAGAAGTCACTCCGCGCGCTGGGCGACGAGACGACGGAGGTCGAGCGCACGGAGCCCGCCCTCAACGAAGCCGCTCCGGGCGACCCGCGCGACACGAGCACCCCCCGCGCCCTCGCCGCCGATCTGCGCGCGTACGCCCTCGGCGAGGAGCTCCCCGCAAACAGGCGGAAGCTCCTCGTGGACGACATGACCGGGAACGCCACGGGCGACCCGCTCATCCGGGCAGGGGCGCCGACCGGATGGACCGTGTCCGACAAGTCGGGCGCCGCGTCCTACGGAACGCGAAACGACATCGCCGTGTTGACGGCACCGGGCCATGCGCCGGTCGTGATGGTCGTACTCTCCCGCAAAGCGGACAAGGACGCCGCCTACGACAACGCGCTGGTCGCGGACACCGCGAAGGTCCTGTCGACGGTGCTGGGGCTGTGACGCCGCAGCCGTGACGGAGTCGATGGCGGCCGCCGCCCGGGCGGCCGCCATCGACGCTCCCGCGGATTCGCCGCGGTCAGCCGAGCTTGCGTGCCGCGGTCGCGACCTCCTGCAGCTCTTCGGCCGCCTCGTCGAGAGAGATCACGCCGTAGTCCCAGCCCTTGCGTCGGTAGACGACGCTCGGGCGCATGGTCTCTTGCTCGACGAACAGGTAGAAGTCGTGACCGACGAGCTCCATGTAATACAGAGCGTCGTCCACGGTCATCGGTACGGAGGCGAAGACCTTCTTACGGATGACGACAGGGGAGTACTCCTCCTCAGCCTCCGATTTCTCCTCCGTCTCATCGGACACGGCGGGCAGTGCGCCGGTTCTCACCTGGTCCAGCACCGCGACGGGAGCCGCCGCGAGGCCGACCGCGCTGAAGCCGTCGGTGCTCGCCTCACGCAACGAGGTCGGTCTGTGCTGACCGCGATGGACCTTCCGTCGGTCCTTCGCCCTGCGCACCCGTTCGAGGAGCTTGCCGAGCGCGATGTCGAAGGCCGCGTACTTGTCCTGTCCGGTCGCCTCCGACCGCACGACCGCCTTCGGGCCGACGAGGGTCAGCTCGACCCGGTCGTCGCCGTTCTGGCTGCCCAGCTTCTCGTTGTGCCTGCTGACCTTGATCTCGAACGAGATCGCCCGTTCGGCCAGGTGCGCCACTTTCTCAGACTTCTCGGTGGCGTACTCCCGGAAGCGATCAGTGATACCCAGGTTGCGTCCGATGATGTTGATGTCCATGGAGACCTCCCTGTTCCGGCGTGACGACCGCCCGGATCACGAAGGGCGGATCGACCACACCTTTTCGACTACCGTAGTGCCGCCGACCTCATTAAGAAACCGGAAAACATACGGCATCCCCCCTGGGTCTTCTGGGTGCTCCCTGAAGACGTCCTCCGGCTCGGAGCGGCGTCCGCGCGATCGCTGCCGCACCCGCTACGCGGCCACCAGCCGCCTGGATGGCTCTGGCCGCCTCGGCGATGGTCGCCCCGGAGGTGACGATGTCGTCCACGATCAGGCAGGTGCGGCCCGCCAACCTCTTCGAAGCCACGAAACTGCCCCGCCGGTTGCCGGATCGCTGCGCTGCATTCAGCCCGGCCTGGTCGGCCGTCTGACGCGACAGCCGGAGCGCTCGCCAGAGCGGCGGGACCAGGATGTGCGCACGGGCGAGCACCGAACGGCTCGGGTGGTAGCCCCTCCGGCGCCACGCGGATCGGGTGGAGGGAATGAGCACCGGCAGCAGCGCCGCACCGGCGGCGGCAGCGCCTGCTGCATCACCGGCTCCACGGGCGGCCTGCCGTTGCGCCTCGGCCACCGCGGACCGCAGGGCGCGCGCCAGCGCTCGCACCACATCCACTCGCCCTCCGTCTTTGTAGGCGAGGAGCACGCGTCGGGCGACGCCCTCGTAGCTGAGCGCCGACCAGACCGGGATGTCGCCGACGGCGTCGAGCCGAGTGACCGGACTCAACTCGGCTTCGCACTCGTCGCAGAGCGAGCGATCGGGGCGGCGGCAACCGGCGCATCGCACGGGGAGGACGATCGCGGCGGCGTCGAGCAGGGATTCACGGACCAGGGTGTGAGCTGTCATGGTTCGAGCATCCCGGTGATGCCGTGTCGGCCGACCTCCGACCACCCGATCTGTGGAGAACCCCCGCGTCGCCGAGGCTGTGAGCACGTGATGGTCGGCCTACGGCTGACCGAGCTGCACCGCCACGGCGCCCACCTTGTCCGTCTGCGCCTGCCAGCCCGTGCCGGTCGGCGCCAGAAGCGTGCCGTCCGCGCTGAGGACGACGTAGGGAGCCAGGCCCGACGCTCCGACGATCGTCCGCCCGCCGGCCGGGCCCGAGGTCGTCGTCTGCTCGCCGCCGACCGTCTGCTGCGCGATGCTGGTCGCTTCACCGTTCGTCGAGGTGAGCACCGCGATGGTGAGATCGGAGGTCCAGGCAGCTGATCGCGGCTCCGACGTCGGCACCGCGAGCTCGACCGGTTCGGTGAGAGAAGTGGGCGACATGTTGCCCCCTCGCACGATCCCCGCGGCCATGAGCGAATAGCCGGTCTGGGTCCTGAGGAGCGCTGCGATCCGCGTGCCGTCCCGAGAGACCGCGAGCGATAGGATGGCGGTCGCGTTCGGCCAGACGGCCGTCACGGCATGCGGCTCTGCGCCGGTCGCCGTGGCGACCTGGATGGCGTTCGGCGTCGCGGCGGGCACCGACCAGACCCAGCCGTCGGCGTCGAGCGACGGTCCGATGAGGCCGGGCCGCGCATCCACCCGCACTGGATCGCCGTTCTTGCGCACCGAGTACACACCGGCCTGCGACAGCACAGCAGCCTGATCGTGCGAGGCACTGAGGGTGATCGCCGAGGGGTGCAGCGCCGCGACCTTGTCGCTGAGGCCGCTCAACGCGCTCACGGTGTCGCCGTTGAGCGGGCCGAACACGTCTCCGCGGTCCACGAACGGATGCGAGTCGACGGACGGATTTCGGATGGGCAGAGCGGCGGCGCTGAGCGACGGGACCTGCTGGACATTGCCCTCGATCGACAGCTGGACGCTCTGAGCCAGGCTGCCGAGGGACTGCTCGAGCTGGAACTGCATCCGCTGCAGCTGGGTGGGATCGGCCTGGGCCGCCTCCGAGCTGAGGTCGACCCTTGCCACTCCGCCCGCGGTCGTCACCGAGGGCACGGTGAGTTGGGTCCCCTTCGGGAACGCGGTCGTCACCGCCCCCGTCAGCCACGGCGCAGGGCCGGCGAGCAGGGAGCTCGCGACGCGTGTCGCGGCCGATGCCACACGCGCCGGGAACCAGCGCGCGTCCGGGACGAGGTAGGCGTAGCCGGGACTGAAGAAGTACAGGGTCTGCTGCGTGTAGACGGCCCGGAACGTGGGATCGTCGATCACCACACCGTTCGGAGCGACGGAGATGCGCCACTCCCCGTTCTCCTTGACCAGCTGGTAGTTCAGGCCGACGGGGGCCGTGCTCCCCACGGGGTGGAACGCACCGACGGCGTCGATGTTCGCGACGGGGGTCACATCCACGCGCCACAGCGTGCCCTGATCGTCGTAGCTGCGGTTGCGCCCGTCGTCGACGGTGACCGACTCGTCCGGGTTCCAGTTGGCCGCCATGGACCGGGTCAGGTACTCGCGGGCGATGGCGAAGTTGTTCTTCGGGCTCGAGGCGGCATCGATGAAGCCCTGCACGATGCGCTGCTGGGTCGCGCCCTTCTCGGGCGGCGACGGGTTGAAGTCCAGGTCGAGCGGGTCGTTGACCTGCGCCACCGGCGCTCCCTGACGCACCGGGCCGGAGTCCGGGATGCTCGCGCACGCGGCGAGCGCCACCAGCACCAGTGCCGTCGCCGACGCCACCGCGGCACGCACGCCCCATGACCGCCTGCGCCCGCTCATGCGTGGGCCTCGCTCCCGGTCGTGGCCGGGTTCGCCGCCGGCATGGTCGCACCGGCGTCCACCGGGGGAAGCGGCAGGGGCGACGCGGTGATCTCGCGTCCGACGACGCGCGGAAGGGTCAGCCGGAAGCACGAGCCCGCTCCCGGTGCCGACCAGACCTGCAGCCAGCCGGAGTGCAGCGTCGCGTCCTCCAGCGAGATCGCGAGTCCGAGACCGGTGCCGCCGAGGGTCCGCTTGCGCGACGGGTCGGCCCGCCAGAACCGGTCGAACACGTGCCCCGTGTCCTGCGGGCTCATCCCGATGCCGTAATCGCGCACGGTGAGGGCGACCGCGCTCTCGTTGCTGTCGACCGTGATGACGACCGGGCGTCCCTCACCGTGCTCGATCGCGTTGCCGATCAGATTGCGCACGACGCGGCGGATGCGGCGGGGGTCCATCGGCACGTCGAAGTAGCCGCCGGGCGCGTCGAGCGTCAGCTCGGAGCCGTTCTGCTCGGCGAGCGTCCGGAGCTCGTCGACGCAGTCCTCAGCCAGCCGCACCAGGTTTGTCGGCTCGGCGTCGAGCACGACCGACCCGGCGTCGTACCGGCTGATCTCGAGCAGGTCGGAGAGCAGGCGGTCGAACCGCTCGATCTGGGTGTGCAGCAGCTCGGCCGTCCGGGCGGTGGCCGGGGCGAACCCCTCCCGCTGGTCGAAGATGACGTCACCGGCCAGCCGGATGGTCGTCAGCGGGGTGCGCAGTTCGTGCGACACGTCCGAGACGAACCGCTGCTGCAGTTGCGACAGCGTCGCCAGCTGGTTGATCTGGCTCTGGAGGCTGTCGGCCATCCCGTTGAACGACCGCGCGAGGGTCGCGAACACGTCCTCCCCGCGCTCCGGGATGCGGACGGCCAGGTCACCGGCGGCGAGCCGCTCGCTGGTGCGCGCCGCGACGCGGATCGGCTCGACCACGAACCGCACGATGACCCAGGTGATGGCGCCGATGAGCACGATGAGGGCGAGGCCGGCCAGCAGCAGCGTGTTCTGCACGAAGAGCAGCGTGTTCTCCGAGTCGCGCAGGTTGTAGCCGATGTAGAGCTCGTATTTGCCGTACGACGGGAGTGTGAGCTGGGATCCGACCACGATCCCCGGGTCTGTGTCGCCCGCGGCGGGCAGAGCGACCGACTGGTAGTACTGCTTCGATCCGCCGTTCTGCACTTTCTCGCGCAGCTCGGGCGAGATGACCGAGTTCATGGCAGGGCTCCCGCGGTCGGGAGGGGCGAGGATGCCGGTGTCCTGTCCGGGCACGCGGTATGCCGCGACGAGGCGGCTCGAGGTCGAGGCCTGCACGCTCTGCAGGACGGTGTTGAGCAGGTTCTTGCCCGCATCCCCCGACGACACGTCGGAGGCGTTCAGAGTCGACTGCGCGGTGGTGGTCGCGCGGCTGGAATCGCGGAGCGCCTGGTCGAGGCGCGACTGATACAGGTCGTTGCTGATGCTCAGCGACATGTACACGCCGGTGACGAGGATGGCGACGCCGGTGAGCAGCAGCGTGATGGCGACGGTCCGCAATTGCAGCGAACTGCGCCACAGGCGCGCGAGGCGGGTGGGCGCCTGGCGCCACCAGTCCCGAGTCGGCCACCGCGCGCCCATCCGTGGCTCCGGTCGCTAGGCCGCAGCGCCGGCGCGGTAGCCGACACCGCGCACGGTCATGACGATCTTCGGGTTGTCCGGATCCTGCTCCACCTTGGCGCGGAGGCGCTGCACGTGCACGTTCACCAGACGCGTGTCCGCCTTGTAGTGGTAGCCCCAGACCTGCTCCAGCAGCATCTCGCGCGTGAAGACCTGCTGGGGCTTGGAGGCGAGCGCGAGCAGGAGGTCGAACTCCAGCGGCGTGAGCGCGATGCGGGTGTCTCCGCGGCGCACCTCGTGCCCGGCGACATCGACGACCAGATCGCCGACGGTCAACTCATCGGTCGGCGGGGTGGCGGGCGCGGGCCGCAGCCGGGTGCGGATGCGGGCGACCAGCTCCTTCGGGTTGAAGGGCTTCACCATGTAGTCGTCGGCCCCGGACTCGAGCCCCTTCACGACGTCGGCGGTGTCGGACTTCGCGGTGAGCATGATGATCGGGGTGCCCGACTCTGCCCGGATGCGACCGCACACCTCGATGCCGTCGAGGCCGGGGAGCATCAGGTCGAGAAGGACGAGGTCGGGCTTGGACGACCGGAAGGTGTCCACTGCGAGGGATCCGTCTTCGCAGAAGACGGGGTCGAATCCCTCGGTGCGGAGGACGATACCGATCATCTCCGCAAGCGCGGTGTCGTCGTCGACAACCAGGATGCGACTAGTCATGTGCGAAGTTCCCCGAACCCCTCTCGAGCGGCCTCTGGCCGTGAAGTGACATGACCAGCGTAATGGAGCAGTCTGCTACCAGCTTGAATGAAACCATTACGTGCCCTGTGGATGGGACAGCGCGCGCGAGAGCACTGTGCCAGCATGGGAGCAACGCACGGGGGGAACGAAAGGTACGGCGTGAGCGACGAACAGAACTGGCAGGCGCCCGGCTCGAACGGGTCTACGCCGGAGGGCGGGCCGCAGCAACCGCCGCAGTACGGGCAGCAGCAACCGCCGCAGTACGGGCAGCAGCAGCCGCAGTACGGGCAGTACGGTCAGCCGCAGTACGGGCAGTACGGTCAGCAGCCGGGATGGCAGCAGCCGCCGGCGGGCCAGCCCGGATGGCAGCAGGCCTACCCGCAGGGTGGCGCGCAGCCGGCATGGACTCCTCCGCCGAAGCCCGGTCTGATCCCGCTGCGGCCGCTGACTCTCGGTCCGCTCCTCGCTGCTCCCTTCCAGGCACTGCGTCGCAACCCGCGCATCACGGTCGGTTCGGCGCTGCTGCTGCAGGGCATCCCGTCCATCCTGGTCAGCGTCGTGCTCGCCGGCGGCATCGGGCTGCTGGCCGTCCGCGTCTTCTCGGGCGAGGCCCAAGACCAGCCGGCGCTCCGGGCGGGCCTCGTCGGAGGCGCGATCCTGCTCGGCGTGCTCTCCCTCGTCATCTCGACGGTTTTCAGCGCCCTGCTGCAGGGGGTGATCGTCGGCGACGTCGCCCGCGAGTCCCTGGGCGACAAGCTGACGTTCCGAGCGCTATGGCAGCTGGTGCGCGGTCGGATCGGGGCCTTGATCGGCTGGACGCTGCTCTACGCCCTCGCCTGGATCGTCGCGATCGCCCTGGTGGTCGCCGTCGTGGTCGCGCTGGGTGCCCTGGGCGGCTCCGCCGGCGCCATCGGAGCCGTACTCGTCGGCGTCGTCGGCGGCCTCGCCCTGATCCCGCTGGCCTTCTGGATCAACACCAAGCTCGCGATGGTGCCGAGCGTGATCGTGCTCGAACGCCTGCCGCTGACGCAGGCGGTCGCACGGTCGTGGCGCCTCACCACCGGCTACTTCTGGCGGACGCTGGGCATCATCCTGCTCGTGTGGGTGATCGTCTACGCCATCACGCAGACCGTCGCGATCCCCTTCGGCCTGATCGGCGGACTCGCAGGCGGGGTGTTCGCGCCGACGTCGGCGACCTCGGCGGATCCCATGCAGGAGGTCCTCGTCACGCAGCTGAGCGTCAACGTGCTCTCCAGCATCGTGACGTCGATCATCGGAGCGATCGGCAGCGTCATCCAGACGGCGGCCGTCGCCCTCCTCTACATCGACCTCCGTATGCGCAAGGAGGGACTCGACCTGCAGTTGGTGCGCTTCGTCGAGGGGCGGCAGACCGGTCAAGACCTGCCCGATCCCTATCTTCCGCAGGCGCAGCAACCGCAGCAGCACCAGCCTCCGCAGCCGCCCGCCGGGTGGCCGAACGCCTGACCGTGATCCGCTTCGACGTCCCGGTCGACCCCAGCTCGCCGGAAGCGCAGAACTGGCTGCGCGACGAACTGTCGCGCCCGGAATACCAGTCGGCCAAGCCGACGTGGTTCGATCTCGCCTCCAAAGCGGTGCAGGACTGGATCGGGTCGCTGTTCCAGGGCGCGGGCGGTGACGCCGCGCCCGTGCTGCTCCTGGTCGTCGTCGTGGTGATCGCCGGCCTGATCGTGGCCGCATTCTTCCTCTTCGGCCGGCCACGGATCAACCGCCGCTCCGCTCTCGATCGGCGCGCGTTGTTCGGAGCGGACGAGGCGCGCAGCGCCGCCGACCTGCGTGCATCCGCAGAACAGGCGGCACGTCAGGGCGACTGGGTGACCGCTGTCGAGGAGCAGTTCCGTGCGATCGCCGTCTCCCTCGACGAGCGCACACTCGTCCACGTGACGCCGGGAACGACGGCGAACGAGTTCGCCGTGCATGCCGCCCGGATCGCGACCGACGAGGGCGAAGCGCTTCGGCAGGCCGCCCGCGCGTTCGATGAGGTCCGCTACCTCGACCGACCCGGCACCGAGGCGGCGTACCAGAACCTCGTCGCGCTGGATCAGCGGCTCCAGCGCGTGCGCGTCCCCCTGCCGGCGGTGAACGCATGAGCGCACCGACACCCGTCCGAGGCCCGGAGACGGCGCAGCCCGAGACGATGCGCGACCGCCAGGCGACACCACAGGCGGCGACGGCACAGACCCTGACGGTCCGGCAGACCGCACGCCGAGCGCTCCCCTGGATCGTGCTCGCCGTGATCGCCATCGTCATCGCCCTCGGCGGCGCGCTGCTCACCGGCGGACGCGTCGCGCCGGGCACGACGCTCGACGCGACCAACCCCGCGCCCGCCGGAGCGAAGGCCGTCGCGCAGGTCCTGCGCGGGCAGGGGGTGGATGTGCGGAACGTGTCGACACTCGACCGCGCCACGGCGGCCGCGGCGGACGGTGCCACCGTGCTGGTCTACGACCCGCTCGGCAACCTGACCTCGGACGGTTATCGCGCCCTGACCGGCGACGGACGGACGCTGGTCGTCGTCGAACCGGACTTCGAGGCGCTGCAGACCCTCGATCGCGATGTGACGGCGGCGGGCGCACCCCGCGGGCCCGCTCCCGCCGACTGCACGGTGCCGGCCGCAGAGCGCGCCGAGCGCATCGACCCGCGCACCACGTCCACGACGGAGGATGTCGTCGTCCCCGGGACCTTCCGGGTGGCCGACGATGCAGCCGCGTGCTTCTCGGACACCGGCGGTCGCGCCTCGCTCGTGCGCACCTCCTTCAACGCCTCACCCGTCTACCTGCTCGGGTCGGCCGCCGTGCTGACCAACGACGGCGTCGACCGCCTCGGCAACGCGGCGCTCGCCCTCAACCTCCTCGGCGGCCACAGCACTCTGGTCTGGTACCTGCCCTCCCTCGACGACCGCCCGGTCAGCGGACCACCGGACATCGCCGAGCTCACACCCGGGTGGGTGACCCCGGTGATGCTGCTGCTCGTCGTGGTGTTCATCGCGGCGGCCATCTGGCGCGGCCGCCGCTTCGGCCCGCTCGTCGTCGAGAGTCTGCCGGTGGTGGTGCGCGCCGGCGAGACCCGCGAAGGCAGGGCGCGGCTCTACCAGCGGTCGTCCGCCCGGCTCCGTGCGGTGGACGCTCTGCGCGTCGGCACCATCGGCCGACTCTCCGCCCTCGCGGGTCTGCCGAGTACGGCGACCGTGCCGGAAGTCGCCGACGCCGTCGCCGCGCTCACCCGCCGTGACCGGCTGGCCGTCCGCGACCTTCTGGTCGAGCGCATCCCCCAGACCGACCGCGACCTGATCGCGTTGTCCGACGAACTCGCGGAGCTCGAGAGAGCCACCGCATCCGCCGTTACGCCCTCCACGGGCCCGACCGGAAGAATGGATGAATGACAGACGTCACGACGGGGACGGCGTTCCCCTCCTCCCCCGGCGCACCCGCTGACGCGGCACGCCTCCGCTCCGCTCTCTCCGCCGTGCGGACCGAGGTGGGCAAGGCGGTCGTCGGCCAGGACGGCGCGGTCACCGGGCTCATGATCGCTCTCCTGGCGCGCGGCCACGTGCTGCTGGAAGGCGTGCCGGGCGTGGCGAAGACCCTGCTGGTCCGCTCGCTCAGCCACGCGCTCAGCCTCGACACCAAGCGCGTGCAGTTCACCCCCGACCTGATGCCGGGCGACGTCACCGGCTCTCTTGTCTACGACGCCCAGACCGGCGGTTTCGTGTTCCGAGAGGGCCCGGTGTTCACGAACATCCTGCTCGCGGACGAGATCAACCGGACGCCCCCGAAGACCCAGTCGGCCCTCCTCGAGGCCATGGAGGAGCGCCAGGTCAGCGTCGACGGCGTCAGCCGCCGCCTGCCGGACCCGTTCATCGTGGCGGCGACGCAGAACCCGATCGAGTACGAGGGCACGTACTCCCTGCCCGAGGCGCAGCTCGACCGCTTCCTGCTCAAGCTCACGCTCGACGTGCCCGAGCGGGACACCGAGGTGGAGGTGCTCCGCCGCCACGCCGCCGGGTTCAACCCGCGCGATCTGGCTGCCGCCGGGGTGACGCCGGTGCTCAGCGCCGCCGAGCTCCAGGCGGCCCGCGAGTCCGCCGCCCGCGTCGGTGCGAACGCCGACGTGCTGGCCTACATCGTCGACCTCGCGCGCGCGACCCGCCGCAGCCCCTCCGTCCGCCTCGGCGTGAGCCCGCGCGGCACCACTGCTCTGCTCGCCGCGGCCAAGGCCTGGGCGTGGCTCTCGGGCTACGACTCGATCACCCCGGACCACGTGCAGGCGATGCTCGTGCCGGTGTGGCGCCACCGCATCCAGCTCCGCCCCGAGGCCGAGCTCGAAGGGGTGGGCGCCGACGCGATCCTGCGGTCGATCGTGCAGCAGGTCCAGGTTCCGATCTAGGCCCCGCTGTGACCGTATCCGGACGTTTCGTCGCCCTGCTCGCGCTCGGCGTGCTTCCCGTCGTGCTGCTCGGCGGTGCGACGGGGATGGCGTACGCCGCGCTCGGCGGCTGGCTGCTGCTCTGCGTCATCCTCGGGCTGCTCGACCTCCTGCTGGCAGCGTCCCCGCGTGCGGTCGCGGTCGAGCGCACCCTGCCCGGCCGGGTGCGTCTCGGCGCCGAGGCCGTCTCGGAGCTGTACGTGACGAACACCGGCCGACGGACGCTGCGCGGAACCGTCCGCGACGCCTGGGAGCCGTCGGGCGCCGCGGAACCGACGCGGACGAAGGTCGACATCCCCTCGGGCGAGCGGCGCCGGATCGTGGCGTCCCTGCGCCCGTGGCGTCGCGGCGAGCGTCGCGTGAGGAACGTGACCGTCCGGTCGTGGGGCCCCCTCCATCTGTGGGCGCGCCAGGCGACCCTCGACGCTCCCGGCCGCATCCGCGTGCTTCCGCCGTTCACCGCCAGAAAGCACCTGCCGTCCCGGTTGGCCCGGCTGCGCGAGCTCGAGGGCAGCACGAGCGTCCTCCTCCGTGGCCAGGGCACGGAGTTCGACTCGCTGCGCGAGTACGTGCGCGGCGATGACGTGCGCTCCATCGACTGGCGAGCCACCGCACGGCGGCACGACCCCAACGGCGGACACGGCGCACGCGTCATGGTACGGACGTGGCGCCCCGAGCGCGACCGCCGCGTCATCGTCGTGATCGACTCCGGCCGGACCTCCGCCGCTCGGGTGGCCGACGAGCCGCGCATCGACACCGCGTTCGAGTCGGCGCTGCTCCTCGCAGCCCTCGCCACGCGCGCGGGCGACCGCGTCGACATGGTCGCCTACGACCGCATGGTGCGCGGTCGCGTGCAGGGCGCGACGGGTCCGGAGCTGCTCTCACGGATGGTGGATGCGATGGCCGGCATCGAGCCGGCCCTGATCGAGATGGACTGGTCCGCCATCCCGGCACAGGTCTCCGCCCTGACCTCGCAGCGCTCACTGGTCGTGCTGCTCACCTCGATCGAGTCCCCGGGGGGCTCGCGGGGGCTGCTCTCGGTCCTCCCGCAGCTCACGGCGAAGCACCTGGTCGTCGTGGCCAGCGTCACGGATCCGGACACACTTGCGGCCACGAGCGAGCGCCATGACCGCAACGAGGTGTACCGCGCCGCTGCGGCGGAGCGTTCGCTGCTCGATCTCAGCCGGGTCGCCGCGGCGGTGAAGCGCCTCGGCGGCGACGTCGTGACGGGTTCGCCGGCCGATCTGCCGCCCGCACTGGCTGACCGCTATCTGGCCCTGAAGGCGGCCGGCCGGCTCTGAAACGCGACCGTCGTCAGGCGGCGACGATGCGGCGTGCGCCCGCCTCGAACTCCTCGAGGTCGCCGGTCTCCCCCGCGCGCACCGCGCGCCGGCCGAGCACCAGCATGTACGCGAGGAACGCCGCGAGTGCGAGCGCGCCGATGCTGATCTTCGCCCACACGGGTAGGCCGGACGGCGTCACGAAGCCCTCGATGAGCCCCGAGACGAACAGCGAGATCGCACAGCCGACGGCGACCGTGAAGAGGGCCCGACCGTCCTCGGCCAGCGCCTGTCCGCGCGTTCGCGCCCCCGGGGCGATCCACGCCCAGAAGATACGGAGGCCGGCCGCGGCCGCCACGAAGACGCTCGTGAGCTCGAGCATGCCGTGCGGCAGGATGTACGAGAACATCACGTCGCCACGCCCGTAGGCGAACATCACGCCGGCGGCCGTGCCGACGCCCACGGCGTTCTGGATGAGCACGTAGGGCACGTAGAGCCCGGTGATGCCGAAGGCGATGCACTGGGCGGCGATCCAGGCGTTGTTCGTCCACACCTGCCCGGCGAACGACGCCGCCGGGTTGTTGGAGTAGTAGTCGATGAAGTCGTGCTCGACGTACTTACGGAGGTTCGCGTCGTCGCCCAGGTTGCGGAGCACATCCGGGTTGCCGGTAATCCACAGGGCGTACAGGGTCGCGATCACGATCGTGGCGACTGCCACCGCGAGCACGATCCACCGCAGCCGGTACAGCGCGGCGGGCAGCTGGAGCACGAAGAAGCGGGGCAGCTGCGCGAACAGGTTGGCTCCGGCGCCGGTGAAGCGCAGCCGCGCGGAGGAGAGCGCGAGCGACAGCCGGTCGCCCGCGGCCGTCGCGCCGGCGCTCGTCTGAATGGCTGACAGGTCGGCCGCTCCCGACTGGTAGAGATCGATCAGGCGGTCCGCCTCAGGGCCGTCGAGACGTCGCTTCGACGCCAACCGGGAGAGTTCCTCCCAGTCGGCGCTGCGCGCGGCGGTGTAGGCGTCGAGGTCCATCTGCTTAGATGATATCTATGATGCAGGCCGGGGCGGGGAACGTGTCCCAGGACGACCGCGAACTGGTCACGGGTGAGGCCGTCGCACTCGACGTGAAGCCCGCCAGTTACATCCTCCGGGCCGCCGGCACCATCATCGACTGGCTCACGTACCTGCTCGTCATGTTCGGGTGCATCATGCTTCTCGTCTCCACGGGCAGCGGGCTGGATGAGGCCCTCGCGCGAGCGCTGATCATCCTCATCCTGGTGTTCGGGATGGTGATCCTGCCCACCACGGTCGAGCTGCTGTCGCATGGCCGATCCCTCGGCAAGCTGGCGGTCGGGGCACGGATCGTCCGCGACGACGGCGGGGCCACCGGGTTCCGTCACGCGTTCATCCGCGCCCTGGTCGGCGTGCTCGAGATCTTCCTGACGTTCGGGTCCATCGCAGCACTGACCGGACTCCTCAACAGCCGCTCCAAGCGCCTCGGCGACCTCCTCGCGGGCACGTACAGCCAGCTCGTCCGTGTGCCGCGGCCGACACCGCTCCCCCTCTACCTCGCGCCGCACCTGAGTGCCTGGGCGGCGACCGCGGATGTCGCCCGCCTGCCCGACCGGTTGTCGCGCCGCATCGCCCAGTTCGTCCGCCAGGCGCCCGATCTGACCCCTGCGGCTCGTCACGGGCTCAGCACCGAGCTCGCCCGCGAGGCCGCGCCGTACGTCTCTCCGCTGCCCGCGGTCGATGCCGAGACCTTCCTCGTCGCGGTCGCCGTGCTGCGCCGCGACCGCGATGCCCGCGGGCTGGAGCTCGAGAAGCAGCGGCTCGACCGGCTGGACCCGGTACTCGGCGCCCTCCCCCACGGTTTCCCGGACCGCTGACCGCGCGCCCCGTCGCCGCCCGACCACCGACTGGAGACGCCATGACGCACCGCCGCCGCATCGTCGACCTCAGCCACTGCATCCACGCGGGTCTGGTGACGTATCCCGGACTCCCGGCGCCGACGATCGAGCCGCACCTGACGCGCGAGGCGTCCCGGTCCGTCTACGCCGCGGGGACCGAGTTCGCGATGGATGTCATCACCATGATCGGCAACACGGGCACCTACCTGGACAGCCCCTTCCACCGCTATGCGGACGGCTCGGATCTCGCCGGCCTCGACCTCGACACACTCGTCGGTCTGCCGGCGGAGGTCGTCCACCTGACCGGGCGGGAGGAACGCGGTATCCCGGCGTCCGCGCTGGAGGGCCGAGCGGAGCCGGGTTCCGCGGTGCTGCTGCACACCGGCTGGGATGCGCACTTCGGGACGCCCGCGTACGCCGCCGGCGCGCCTTTCCTCACCGAGGAGGGCGCGCGGTTGCTCGCCGATGCCGGGGTCGCGCTCGTCGGCATCGATTCGCTCAACATCGACGACACGGAGTCGGGCGGCAGCCGGCCGGCGCACAGCATCCTGCTCGCCGCGGGCATCCACGTCGTCGAGCACCTCACCGGGCTCGGCGCGCTTCCGGAGCGCGGTGCCCTGTTCACGGCGGCGCCGCCCGCGGTCGAAGGGTTCGGTACGTTCCCCGTGCGGGCCTTCGCGGAGCTGCCGACGGCCGAGTGACGCGCGAGCGCGCTCAGTCGTGCAGGATGCGCTGGAACAGGACGTGGTCCTGCCAGCGGCCCGCGATCTTGAGGTAGTTCGGGGCGACCCCGATCCGCTCGAATCCGGCGCGGGTCAGGACGGACTGCGAGGCGTGGTTGGCGAGCAGCGTCGCCGCCTGGATGCGGTGCAGGCCGTACTCGTCCCGCGCCGCATCGATGAGCGCACCGAGCGCCGCAGAGGCGAGCCCTCGGCCCACGTGGTCGCGGTCGAGCCAGTAGCCGACGTTCGCCGACTGGAACGCGCCGCGTACGAGGTGGCTGAGCGTGACACCGCCGGCGATCTGGTCGCCGTCGGCGATCACGAGCGGGAGGGCCGCATCCACATCGCGCAACGCCAGCAGTTCACGGGTCTGGGCGAGCTGCCCGGCCTCCGTGAAGAAGTCCTCGGTGCGGGTCGGGTCCCACGGGGCCAGGTGCCCGCGATTGCGCTGGTAGGCGGCGGCGAGCGCCCCGGCGTCCTGCTCTCTCCGCACCCGGAGGATCAGGCCGCCGGGGAGCTCCCGGTCGGCGAAGTGGAGGGCCATCAGTAGCGGTAGTGGTCGACCTTGTAGGGACCGTCGACCGGGACGCCGATGTAGGCGGCCTGCTCGTCGGTGAGCGTCGTCAGCTCGACACCGAGGGCGTCGAGGTGCAAGCGCGCGACCTTCTCGTCGAGGTGCTTGGGGAGCACGTACACGCCGATGGGGTAGTTCTCCGGCGACACGTACAGCTCGAGCTGCGCGAGCACCTGGTTGGTGAACGAGTTGCTCATGACGAAGCTGGGGTGACCCGTGGCGTTCCCGAGATTCATCAGACGACCTTCCGAGAGCACCAGGATGCTGCGACCGGTCGGCAGGCGCCACTCGTGCACCTGGGGCTTGATCTCCACCTTCTCGGCACCGGGCAGCGCCTCCAGCGACGCCATGTCGATCTCGTTGTCGAAGTGGCCGACGTTGGCGACGATGGCGAGGTGCTTGAGGCCGAGCAGATGGTCGAGGGTGACCACGTTGACGTTGCCCGTTCCGGTGATGAGGATGTCGACCTGGTCGATCACCGACTCGAGCCGGGCGACCTGGTAGCCGTCCATCGCAGCCTGCAGCGCGTTGATCGGGTCGACCTCGCTGACGATGACGCGGGCGCCCTGGCCGCGGAGCGCTTCCGCCGCGCCCTTGCCCACGTCGCCGTAGCCGGCGACGAACGCGACCTTGCCGCCGATGAGGACGTCGGTCGCCCGGTTCAGGCCGTCCGGGAGGGAGTGCCGGATGCCGTACTTGTTGTCGAACTTGCTCTTGGTGACCGAGTCGTTGACGTTGATCGCCGGGAACAGAAGCTGGCCTTCCTTGGCCAGCTCGTACAGACGGTGCACGCCCGTGGTGGTCTCCTCGGTGACGCCGAGGATGTCGGCGGCGATGCGGGTCCAGCGGTCGGTGGAAGCGGCGAGCGACTCGCGCAGAGCCGCCAGGATGACACGGTACTCGTGGCTGTCGGACGCGGCGTCCTCCGGCACGGCTCCCGCGAGCTCGAACTCGCGGCCCTTGTGGACGAGCAGGGTCGCGTCGCCGCCGTCGTCGAGGATCAGGTTCGGGCCGAGGTAGTCGGCTCCGTCGGCAGCGGCCTCCGTCGACCAATCGAAGATCTGCTGGGTGCACCACCAGTACTCCTCCAGCGTCTCGCCCTTCCAGGCGAACACGGGGACGCCCGCGGGCGCCTCGGGCGTGCCGGTCGGACCGACGGCGATCGCGGCGGCCGCCTCGTCCTGCGTCGAGAAGATGTTGCAGCTGGCCCAGCGCACCCGGGCGCCGAGCGCGACCAGGGTCTCGATCAGCACGGCGGTCTGCACGGTCATGTGCAGGGAGCCGGCGATGCGCGCACCGGCGAGCGGCTTCGCGTCGCCGAACTCGGCCCGGAGGGCCATCAGCCCGGGCATCTCGTTCTCGGCGAGCCGGATCTGGTGCCGCCCGGCGGCGGCGAGGGAGAGGTCGGCGACCTTGAACGGCAGGGCGGTGGTGGCACTAGCAGGCATGGCCTCTATTGTGGCATGCCCTCCCCGCTGCGTCCCGGGGATGACGCTCAGGCGCGGATGAGCGCGAGCACCTCGTCGCGGATGCGCGCCATCGTCGCCTGGTCGGCCGCTTCGACGTTCAGTCGGAGAAGCGGCTCGGTGTTGGACGGGCGCACCGAGAACCACCAGAACGGCTCGTCCTGCCCGACCCGGCCGGTGACCGTGAGCCCGTCGAGCTCGTCGAAGTCGGCGCGCGGCGTGAACGCCTCCACGATGCGGGTGAAGGCGGCGGGCACGTCGGCGACGGTCGAGTTGATCTCCCCCGACATCGCGTACGGCGTGTACCGGGCGGACAGCTCGGACAGCGGGCGGTCCTGCGCGCCGAACTCGGCGAGGAGGTGCATCGCCGCGAGCATCCCGTTGTCGGCGCTCCAGAAGTCGCGGAAGTAATAGTGCGCCGAGTGCTCGCCGCCGAACACGGCGCCGGAGCGGCGCATCGCATCCTTGATCAGGGTGTGGCCGACGCGGGTCCGCAGCGGAACGGCTCCCGCGGCCTCGATCGTCTCGGGGACGATGTTCGACGTGATGAGGTTGTGGATGACGGTGATCTCCGCGTCCGGATCCTCTGCTCGTGCCCGCGCGATCTCCCGCAGGGCGACGATCGCGGCAACGGCGGACGGCGTGACGGCCGAACCGCGCTCGTCCACGACGAAGCAGCGATCGGCGTCGCCGTCGAAGGCGAGACCGAGGTCGGCGCCGTGCTCGACGACCGCGCGCTGCAGGTCGACGATGTTCTTCGGCTCCAGCGGGTTGGCCTCGTGGTTGGGGAACGTCCCGTCGAGCTCGAAGTACAGCGGGATGACGGTGATGGGCAGCGCGGGGAGCCCGGCGGCCTCTCCGAGCACGGCCGGAACGGTCAGGCCGCCCATCCCGTTGCCCGCGTCGACGACGACCGTGATCGGCCGGATGCCGCTCAGGTCGACGAGCGAGCGCAGGTACGCGGCGTAGCGCTCGAGCACGTCCTCCTCACGGAAGGTCCCCGGGCGGTCGACGGCCGGGATCCCGTCGCGCAGGTACTCGGCGGCGCGGTCGCGCACCGCGCCGAGGCCGGTGTCCATGCTGAGGCCCTGGGCGCCGGCACGGGAGAGCTTGATGCCGTTGTAGGTCGCGGGGTTGTGGCTCGCGGTGAACATCGCGGCGGGCGCCTGCAGGTAGCCGGAGGCGAAGTACGACTCGTCGGTGGAGCACAGCCCGATCGACACGACGTCGGCACCGCGCGCCTGCGCGCCGCGGGCGAAGGCGGCAGCGAAAGCCGGAGAGGAGTCGCGCATGTCGTGGCCGACGATGACGTCGGTCCCCGCGGCCTGGACCTCGTCGACGAACGCCGCGGCGATGGCCTCGACGACCTCCTCCGTGAGGTCCTTCCCGACCAGTCCACGGATGTCGTAGGTCTTGACGACGGACTGCAGACGCGGGTCGGTGATGCTCATGGCCCCTAACCTATCGCGACGGCCGCCCTGGATGCCGGAGCCGGGCGCCGGAGTCAGGCGCCGGAGTCAGGCGTCGGCGACGCTGACGTGCCGGACGATCTGCCAGCCCTGCGGCGCGGACAGCCGCTCGGCGTGGATGGCGCACAGGTCGTACGAGTGCGGCTCGTGCTTCAGGCTCAGCGGTCCGAGCACGGCCATCGAGTCGGCGTAGACGTAGGTGAGCGTCTGAACGGCGTCGCGAGGACACGCGACACGGGAACAGGGTCGGCTCAACATCGGGCTCAGACTACCCGACGGCGGCCGACGTAGGATGGCGACATGCCCCGCAACCGCCGCACCAGCAGTCCCACCCCGGCGACCAGCCGCTGGCGGAGCAGGCACGGCCGAGGCGCGCGGGGTCCGGTGACCGGCCCGCACCTGCCGATGCTGCAGAACCGGATCGACTTCTTCGACATGACCGTCGCATCCACCGCCGACTACCTCAAGGGCGTCTGGCCGGAGGAGCTGGCGAACGTGCACTTCGAGGTCGCAGCGACTCCGATCGGCAACTCGGGCGCCGACGGCGTCGACCGCTGGCGGGTGGATGCGGCGCACCGGCGCATCGTGCTCTACCGGGTGCCCATCCAGCGCCTGACCAAGCTGCACCACGACGACGAGCTGCACCGCCGCATGTACATCGAGGGATGCGTCTTCCGCGCGGTCGCCGAGCTGCTCGGCAAGGACCCGTGGGACCTCGCCCCCGACCGCTACCGGCACTTCTGATCCGGCACGTCTGATCGGCGAGGGGCGATCCGCCCCTCCGGTCAGTTCGGGTAGACCGTGATCGGTGCGGCGAGCGGACCGGGCGGAGTGAGCGCGAAGCTGCTCGCGCGGCCGTCCGCGGCGAAGCTGATGCTGCCGCGCAGGCCGTCCGCGCCGGTGATGCGGTAACTGCCCGGGGCGACGCGCAACAGCGCGCCTCCCTCCGCGGGGACCGTCAGTGTGGCGGGCTTGCTGCCGGGCGCCAGCCCCTGCACCGTCACCGTCTTATCGGCCTCGCCGGCGTTCGCGAAGTGGAAGGTGGCAGCGCCGTCCTTCGGTACGGTTGCGAGCAGATCCTTCTGGAGCGGCTGGGCCGACGAGAACCAGGTGAAGTCGCGCGTCCTGGTCCCGATGACCGAGGTCCGGACCGCGGCGACGACGGGGACGTTCGCGTTCACGCTGACCGTGTAGTTGCCGTCCTTGAGGTGGTCGAGCGGGACCTCGGCGACCGTTCCCGCCTTGACGGTGGTCGCGTACGAGTCGCCCGCTGCCGTGCCGGCCTCGCCGACGGCGCCGATCGTGACCTGGGCGTCGGTGTCGCCGGGGACGAGGAGGCGGACGACCGGGTAGGTGAATCCGACGCCCTCCGCCGACTGCTCCGCCTGGACCGCCGCCATCGAGGCGATCGTGACCCCTGGGATGATCTGCTGGCGTGCCGGGGCGCCGGTCGGCCCGGCGAGCTCGGCTCCGCGCGGCTGGATGCCCTGCTCGAAGCTCTGCTGGAGCGATGCGGCGACCTCGCCGCCGGTCGTCTGCACACGGACGACCGGAGCCGCGGCCGACGGCACGAGCCCGGCGAGCGGGACGACCTTCTGGGATCCGGCCGGGACCAGGATGCCGGCGGCGCCCGGTGCGCTGACCGGGCCGGTCTCGGTGTACAGCGTCAGGTCGACCGTCGCGTCGACCTCGCTCGCGTTCGACAGCAGTACGAGGCTCGTCTGGCCGAGGGAGGTCGAGCCGGCGGCGAGCCAGGTGTCGGCGCTCGGCTCGGCGCACGCAGCGGCGGCCAGCCCGAAGAGGTCGTCCGCGGCGGCCGTCTGGGACTGGGCGGCGGCGAACAGCGGCGGCTTCGTGGCGCCCTGCGGAGTGGGGACGGCAGCCACCAGCGGCGACTCCTCCGACGAGGACGTGTCGGCGTCCGGCTTCAGGGTGCTCGTGCGCACCTCCGCGCCCTCCGCGTGGGAGGTGTAGGTCGGGGCGCCGACCGCGCTCGGACGGGTGGCCTCTCCCGCGTCGGCCGCCAGCTGGAGCAGCGGCCCGGGGCAGATGCGCTGCTGATCCGCCGGTACGGGGGTCACGACCTGAGCGGGTGCTCCGATCGCGAAGTCGGGAAGGGGGAGCAGGGTGGCTCCCGCGACCGCCACGACGGCGATGCCGACGCCCACCAAGCCGCCGACGGCGCGTGCACCGATGCGGGCGATGCCTCTGCGGTCAGCCACGGTCGCCTCCCTCGAAGCTGCGTCGTGGTCGGATGATGGTCTCCTCCAGTCCGTCTTCGAGCGTCGTCGGCGACGGGGGCGTCGTGACGCGCTCCGTCTCGCGCTCGAAGGGGCGATCGGTGTCGTCGAGGGCGGCGTCGACGGTCTCGTCCCGGCTCGATTCGGGCTCGCCATCCGACGCGGACGGCAGCTCTGGCTCGCTCTCGACAACCGGCTCGCTCTCCAGGGCCGGCTGGGTCTCCACAGCCGGCTCGCTCTCCAACGCTGGCTGGCTCTCCACAGCCGGCTCGCTCTCCGCGACCGGCTCGACCTCGGGCACGTCCTCCTCCTCGGCGGACTCCACGATCGCCTCGTCGTCGGGCTCGGCCTCGTACTCATCCAGGCTCTCGTCCGCCACGCTGTCGGCGGCGGCCGGCTTCTCCGGCTCGTCGTCGGGCTCGACAGCGGCCTCCTCGCGGCGTCGACGGTCGGGCCGGCGGGCGGAGAGCTCGGAGATGCGGTCCGCGGACCGGGTGGTCGGGATGGCCATCAGCACCGTGAGGCCGATGACGATGCCCTGCACGAGAAGCACGATGACGCGCCAGATACCTCCGGCGTCCGCGGGGATCTGCGCGGCGGCCGGGACATCGGATGTTCCGCGGTCGAACGCCCAGAGCCGGCCAGTGGAGGTGACGCCCACCGGCGCGAGCAGCGGGTTCGCATCCATCGCCACGGCGGCGCGCGTGCGTGTGGCGTCGCCTGCTGCGGCATCCTGCCCCGGCAGAGCGGTCTGCGGAGGCGTCAGCAGCACGAAGTCGATGCCGAGGCGTTTCAGCTCTGCCGAGGCGTCGTATCCGCTGCGGGAGGAGAGGTTGCCTGCCAGCTGTGCCAGAGCGCGCTGGTCGGCCGTGAGGGTGCGCTGCGTGTCCGCGAGCGTCGACTGGTCGTCGAGGGTCTGACCGCTGCCCCGCACGATCTCGGCGCGGATGCCGCCCTCGCCCTGCGGGATGATGCGCAGCGTCCCGGTGCGCGGCTGCGTGGCCGCCTTGGCCGTAACGACCGCGGGCATCGTGCGGCCGTCGCTCTCCGCGACGTCGGCGTGACCGGTGAGGCTGACGATCCCGACCGGCACGACGGCGATCGCGAGCGTCACGATCGCGACCCAGGCCGGATAGACGGCGGCGCGTCCGATGGCGGACAACGCGAGGACGGCGGCGCCGATGAGCCCGAGCCAGTAGAGGCTCACCGCCGTGCCCGGCCAGATCGGGACGACAGTGCCACCGGAGACCGCGACCTGGACGTGGAGGGCGGCGACGGCGGTCAGGAAGCCCACGAGTGCGACCAGGAGGGCGACGATCGCCCGGACCGTGCCCCGCAGGAAGAGAGCGAGGATCGCCAGCACGCCGAGTGGGGCCAGCAGGATCGGGACGATCAGGTTGGCCGACGCCGTCGGCAGCTGCAGGGCGGTGGCGAGAGCATGCCAGCCGCCAAGGGTGCCGTCCGGGAATCCGAGCGCGAGCTGCCAGGCCGGCGTCTGCCGTGCGTCCAGCGGGACGCCCGGGTCGGCGAACATCGAGAGCCAGGCTCCCCGTGCTCCCTGCTGCACCACGAGCGGAGCGAACAGCACGAGGGCGGGCAGCGGGATGAACGCGATCCGCGCGGCGCGACGGCCGGCGAAGACCAGGGCTGCGATCCACGCGATGACGAGCGCCGGGATGAGGATCGGGGCGCACGCCGCCGTCGCTGCGGCGAGCAGGGCCGTGGTGGCGCTGGCCGCCCAGGACCGGCGGGCGGCGAGGCCGGCGAAGAACAGCCACGGCAGCAGGATGTGCGCGAGCACCGCCGACGGGCGCCCGCCCTGCAGAGCCACCAGCAAGGTCGGTGCCAACGCGTAGGCGAGCGCGGCGAACGCACGTAGCGTCGCCCGGGTCGTCAGTCGTGCGGCCGCGAGCCAGGCGCCGAGCGCCGCGAGCGGCACGGCGAGGATCCAGAGCAGCACGAGCGACTGCGACGGCTGCCAGAACGTGAGGGTTCCCAGCACCGCGAGCACGGCGGAGAACGGGTCCGCGGCGCCGACGAACCCGAGGCTCGTGTCGCGCCACCCATAGCCGAGGTCCGCCCAGAGCTGGCCGACCGACGAATCGAGCGGCAGGAGTCCGCCGCCGGAGAGGGCACCGGAGCCGATGAGGGGGAAGAACAGGGCGACGCCGACGAGGAGTGCGGCGAGCACCGCCCATCCCCCGCCGGTCCCGAAGAAGTCGAGGTCCTGCTTCTCGCCCTGCTGGCGGACCATCGCCGCTTCGCGTTTCAGCGCGCGGGCGCGGCGCACCTCGGCGAACGGGATGCGCAGAGGGGCGACTGCGGTCCAGCTCACCTCACGGGCGGCTGCGAGCCGCCGCCGGGCGCTGCTCACCGCGAGGCCGGAGAAGGCGACACGGAACGCAGCCCCGAGCTCACCGCCCACCGAGCCCGGCTCCTTGCGCAGAAGCCGGAGGATCCCGCGCAGGATGCCGAGCGGCACCAGGGTCAGCCAGTGCAGCGGGACAGCCCATCCGGGGGCGTACACCATCCGGCGATGCAACTGAGCGCGGCGCCGCTCGCCTGAGAGACGACGGCGCACCGTCCACTTCGACGAGAGGTTCGGCCCGGCGACGCCGTCGCCCGCGATGGCGATGCGCGCCTGAGCAACCAGAGTGACGCGGAACCCGGCCAGGCGCGCTCGCGTGCAGAAGTCGAGGCCGTCGTCGACGGTCGGGAGCGCGGGGTCGAAGCCCTCCAGCCGCTCCCAGAGCGCCTGGCGAACGAGCATCCCGGCGCTCGACACGGCCAGGACGTCGCTCAGGCCGTCGTGCTGGGCCTGGTCGAGCTCGTTCTCGACCAGCGGCACGGAGGCGCCGAACGGGGTCATCGCCTCGCCGAACTCGCGGATCAGAGCCGGGTCGTCCCAGTCGACCAGCTTCGGGCCCACCACGGCGACCGAGGGAGACACCTCGAGCGCCGCGAGAAGCGCCTCCAATGCCTCCGGCTCCGGGGCGGTGTCCTGAGCCAGGAGCCAGAGCAGCTGGCCCGAGTCGGAAGCGGGAGGGAGGACACGCACGGCCGTCGCGACCGCGGCGCCGAACGGGAGCTTCTCGGGGACGTTGAGCAGCTGGGTGGGCTGGGCTTCCGAGAGCAGACGAGCGGCGTCGTCGGAGGTCGCACAGTCGACGGCGATCACGGCGTCCGGTCGACGGGTCTGCTCCGCGAGGGCGTCGAGAGTGCGCTGCAGGCGGGGGCCGCCGCTGTGGGCGACGACGATGGCGGTGACTCTCGGATACATCGCCAGTCAGCCTAGGTCGGGCTCGCGCCGATCCCGTCTTTGGGTCGGGCGCGGCGCGGTTTCAGCGAACGAGTCAGCCGGCGCGCTTGCGGAGCTTGCGGCGCTCGCGCTCGGAGAGGCCGCCCCAGATCCCGAACCGCTCGTCGTTGGCGAGAGCGTATTCGAGGCACTGCGACCGCACCTCGCACGAGGTGCAGATGCGCTTCGCGTCGCGGGTCGAGCCGCCCTTCTCGGGGAAGAACGCCTCCGGATCGGTCTGAGCGCACAGAGCGTCTGTCTGCCAGGCCAGCGGGTTGTCTTCTTCGACCTCCGCCGGTCGGACGCCCGGGACCCCGAGGCGGACCGGGTCGATGAACCAGTCGTCGGGTACCCCAGAACGATATTCAGGAACTGGCATATCGGTCTCCCCACCCATGAACTGCTGAAACACGAGATTCCCGCGTTGCCCTAATTACACCGTTGTCATTCGCTCACGTCAAGTCGCGAATCGTAAAGCCTTGACCGCAGGTCGAGAGTTCGCGACGCGCCGGAGAACGACAACAATCCCGACACGCCCGGTCGACCGGGCCTGTCGGGAACGGTGTCAGGACGCCGCCTGGCGTGCTTCCCAGGCGCTGCGCACCATGTCCTCGAGCGAGTGACGCATCCTCCAGTCGAGATCGCGCGCTGCGAGCTCTCCCGATGCCACGATCCTCGCGGGATCCCCTGCGCGTCGAGGCCCCACTTCTGGGGTGAAGGCGATTCCGGTCACCTCGGCCACCGTCGACATGATCTGGCCGACGGAGACGCCGTCGCCGCTCCCCAGGTTGTAGACGGGCTCGATCGCCTCGCCGGCGTCGAGGCGCTTCGCGGCCGCGACGTGCGAGACCGCCAGGTCGGCGACGTGGATGTAGTCACGGACGCAGGTGCCGTCGGGGGTCGGGTAGTCGTTCCCGTTGATGCGAGGGGTGCGGCCGGCGACCAGGGCGTCGAAGACGAGCGGGAACAGGTTGTGCGGGCTGGTGTCGCGCAGCGCCGGGTCACCCGACCCGACCACGTTGAAGTAGCGCAGGGAGGTGTGGCGGAGGCCCGCGGCGACGCCCTGGTCGCGCAGCAGCCACTCGCCGATCAGCTTCGACTCGCCGTAGGGCGACTCGGGGTTCTTGGGCGTCGTCTCGGTGACGATGTCGACATCCGGCGTGCCGTACACCGCGGCGGACGAGCTGAACACGATGGCGTCGACGCCCGCATCCTGCATCGCCGCGAGCAGCACCGCGGTGGCGGTCACGTTCTGCTCGTACGTGTGCAGCGGCCGCTGAACGGACACACCGGCGTACTTGAAGCCGGCGACGTGCACGACGCCGGAGACCCTGTTCTCGGTAAAGATGCGCGACAGCAGCTCGCCGTCGAGGATGGTGCCCCGGTAGAACGGCACATCCGCCGGCACGAACTCCTCGTGACCGCTGGACAGGTCGTCGACGACGACAACGTCGATCCCCTCGTCGCGGAACGCCCGCACGACGTGCGCTCCGATGTAGCCTGCGCCTCCGGTCACCAACCACGCCACGGCGGTCCTCCTGATCGTTCGTCAACGGGATGCCGCCAGACTATCGTCCGCTCGACGGACGCGACGGGCGCCCGCCCCGTCCTACGGTCGGAGCATGCGCACCATCACGGCCGTCCGGGTCTGGCTCGTCGTCTTCGTCGTCGGACTCGTCCTCAGCGGACTGACCGCGTTTCCGCTGGAGGCGGAGCTCCGTTGGGCGTCGCAGGCCCTGCACTCCACTTCGGCGCCCGCGCTGCTGCCCGACCTCGTCCACTGGGTGGACCGCGTCCGCGATGCGCTCACCGACACTGGGACGCGCTACCCGTTCCTCGCCTACGGGACGGACTGGCTCGCGTTCGCGCACCTCGTCATCGCGGTGGCGTTCATCGGGCCGCTGATCGATCCCGTCCGCAACATCTGGGTCATCCGGTTCGGGATGATCGCCTGCGCCGGCGTCATCCCGCTCGCGTTGATCGCGGGTGCTGTGCGAGGCATCCCGATCGGCTGGCAGCTGATCGACATGTCGTTCGGGGTCTTCGGGGTCATCCCTCTGCTGTTCGCCCACCTGCTGACGATGCGGCTGGAGGCCGCCGAGGAGCTCAGACGAGGCTAGGCATCCCCCAAGGCTTACCGGTCATTGAGGACATCCGCTCGCTCCATCGCAATGAGCGCGGCCCGCGAGGTTCCTCTCCAGACAATCAGGGGCGTTCGTCCTGTCCTACAACTTTCGAAAGAAGCGGCCAGCGGGATTCGGGAGAACTTCGACAACCGCGCGTCCAGCGTCGGTGATCTGGAGCCAGCATGCCCAGTACCAGTCATCCTCGGGACCGTCAGCCTTGTAAACCTCAGCCAGGCGATCCATCTGTTCGTCGAGTGTTCCTGTCCACTCCACCCAGCCGCTGTTCTCAAGGTGGTCGGAATCCCGGCTCAGTTCGCCGATCCTGAGGTAGCCAGCTTCGGCGAGCGCGCGGACGACACTGAGGACAAGCACGCTTCGGCGTTCCAGGTCATGCTCAAAGAAGCCCGCGTAGTAGTTCGGATTGCCTATCTCAAGCCAGTCATCGTCTGCCTGATGAAGCACCAAATGTGCCAATCCGTCCAATTCGACGTTCAGGCCGCCCGATGTCGCGAAACCTGCATTCTCACCGCTCACCAGTCTCTAAACCGCTCATCGAGCTCTGGGAGCAACGCCTCCGCCTGGCGCCCCTCGTCCGTGATCTCCAGCACGCAGGACCAACCCCACGCGTTCGAGTCCTGTTCCGGCGTGTACACCTGAGAGAGGTGCTCAAGCCGGTCATCCACCGTTCCGGGCCACTCGAAGAAGTCGATGATCGGTCTCTCCGGGTCCGGACGTTTCAGCACGCCGATCTTGATATAGCCAGCTTGAGCCAGGGAACGTACGGAGTCCAGAACGAGCGACTTTCGCTCGTCCGGGTCCGGCTCGAAGAATTCTCTCGCTTCGCTGTCGGCAGCAGAGATATTAAGCCAGTCATCACCTGCCATGTTGAGATACAGATGCGCCAAACTGTTCGGCTCGACCATCATTTCCCCCATCCTCTCGGGAGATGCACTTTCGTCTCGGTACCGCCGGGCCACTTGATGTCGATCTCAAGCCCGCCGGACTTGCTCTTGTTCCTGATGCCGATCTGCGTGCCACCAGGCTGTTCGTAGACCCTGCCGTCGTAATCCCCCCAAGCGTCCGTATTATCTGCCCTTTGGATGAGTTCATTCCCGAGTTCCTCAATCTCTTCCGGAGTGTCCACTTGGCGAACATTTCGACTCTTACTTTTGCTCGTCTTTTCTTTGAGGATCGCATCCAGCTCTTCGGCGCTTTGACCGTCATTGAAATATTGACCGGCGGGCCCGTCGATATTCCTGGTTCGGGAACGCGTTCGATGCTGGCGGCTAGACGAGACCCTCGAAGAAGCGGCCATCGGGTGCAGGGAGCGTCTCGAGTACCTGCTCCCCAGCTTCGGTGAGATCGAGCCAGCACCCGTAGTACCAGTGTTTGTCGTCCTTCACCTCGGGCGTATACACCTCCTCGAGCCGTTCCATTCGGTCCCCCAAGGTGCCCGGCCACTCCGCCCAGTGAAGGCCTGTCTTCGTCACCGAATTTCGATACTCAAGATCACCAATGCGGATATAGCCTTCCGCCGCCAAGGCTCTTATCACAGCCAGGAGGCGAGCTTTCCTCTTCGGGATGTCCGATTCGAAGGCGGCTGCGTGGGCGCTGGCGTTACCGATTGGCAACCAATCGTCTTCGGCCAGGTAGAGGACCAGATGTTCCAAAGTGTCCGGCTCGATCTTCACTTTCCCCATCCCTTCGGCAAGTGCACTTTGATTTCCGGGCCTTTGGGCGACTTGATATCGATGGTGAGGCCGCCCGACTTGCTTTCGTCTCGGATTCCGATCTCCGTGCCGTCGGGAAGCCTGCGCTTCTCGCCTTTGTAAGTGCCGACGTCCTCGACGGCTTCGCTGCCGCCAGTGATTTCGTCGTACACGTCGCGGACTTCCTCGGGGGTGTCCACTTCTCGTACGCCGGAGTTCTTGCCTTTTCGGGTTTTCTCCTTGAGGATCGCGCCAACGTCCTCGAAGGTCGGCGACTCGTTGAGGTACTGGTCAAACGGCGAGATCGGCCCGATGTGCTGCCGCACACTGCCGTCCAGGTTGTGCGTCCGGTAGTAGATGTCCAGCCGCGCACGCCGGACTCGCTCTTCCGGCGTGTAGAACCGTGACCCGCTGGCGGAACCGGTCATCGTGATGAGTGTGATTGCGGCCATGACGGCCGCTCCCCCGCAAGCTGTAGTGAGGGCGCCGATACTGTAAGCCCCGGTGATCAGCCACTGCGCGATCTGCTGGGCGCTGGCCCCCGGTGCGGGCGCGACCAGAGACGCCGGCTGGACGCTTCCGTTCTGCGGACTTCCTACCCTGGCGCCGCGTGGCGACCGCCGGCGCGACTCGGTGTCGACCAGGTCGTTCTGGAAGAGCCTTTTGGTCGCAGCGTCGAAGGCCCGCAAAGCGAGCAGCCGGTCTTCCAGGTCTCGGATGTCGTTCTCCAGCTGCCCCAGCGCAAGTTCCAACCGGCGATTCGCCACCCCCAACGCCTCGCCCAACGCAGGCACAGCAGACAGCGCAGTCGCTGCCTCGCTGTTGAGCTCGATGAGGCTTTCCGTCGCATCCCGCTGCGCCTTCGTCGCTTTCAGCTGCGCCGTCAGCTCGTCCTCCTTGAGCACACCGAAACGGCTGACCTTCGAGTCTTCCCACCGGTAGGTCTCGAGGTCCTTCTGGAGGGATGCCAGCTGACCCTGTGTCGTCGTCAGAGTCGGCACAATGGCCTGCGAGAACAACGATCCGACTGCCGCATAGCCTTTCCCGGACAGCTCGCCGGTGCCCAGAGCGCCCACCAGATGGTGACAGGCGTTCTCCGTGTCTTCCACCATCGACCGAGCAGCCGACAGATTCGCGGAGAGGGCCGTCATCATGCCGCTCGAGTCGGCAGAATCGTAGATCAGGCCCACCGCCACCGGCTCTTTCGTGCTTTACCCGCCGAGCCCTGTAACAGGGTCGCGTGAAGTCTCGTCAATGTGTCTGAGCGAGACTAGCGAGCCGAGCGCCCCGGCCGCTGATTGAGGACAGCAGCCGCGGAAGACCTCAGACGAACGCCGCTTGCCCCGTGATCGCGCGGCCGACGATGAGCGTGTTCATCTCGCGCGTGCCCTCGTAGGAGTAGAGGGCTTCGGCATCCGCGAAGAAGCGGGCGACGTCGTAGTCGAGCACGATGCCGTTTCCGCCGAGGGCCTCGCGGCACCAGGCGACCGTCTCGCGCATCCGCGCCGTCGCGAAGGCCTTCGCCAGGGCCGAGTGCTCGTCGCGCTGCTCGCCGTCGTCGAGCATCTGCGACACGCGGGTGCACAGGCCGATCGAGGCCGTGATGTTGCCGATCGACTTGACCAGGAGGTCCTGGATGAGCTGGTGGGAGGCGATCGGCTTGCCGAACTGGACGCGCTCCTTCGTGTAGCGCAGGGCGGCCTCGTAGGCGCCGACCGCGACACCCACGGCCGCCCAGGCGACCTCGGCGCGGGTGAGGCGGAGCACCCGGGCGGTGTCCTTGAAGCTGTTCGCGTTCTGCAGGCGGAGCGACTCGGGGACGACGACGTTCTCGAGCGTGATGTCGGCGTTCTGCACGATCCGGAGGGACTGCTTCCCCTCGATCTTCGTGGCCGTGTAGCCCGGCGTCGAGGTGGGGACGATGAAGCCCTTGACCTGGCCGTCCTCCGCGCTCTTCGCCCAGATCACGGTGATGTCGCTGAACGTGGCGTTCCCGATCCAGCGCTTCGAGCCGTTCAGCACCCAGTTGTCGCCGTCGCGGGTCGCCACGGTCTTGAGGCCCTGCGCGGAGTCGGAGCCCGAGGTCGGCTCCGTGAGGCCGAAGGCGCCGAGCACCTCGCCGCTCGCCAGCTTCGGAAGCCACTCGGCGCGCTGCTCGTCCGAGCCGCAGACGCCGATCGCGCCGAGGGCGAGACCGTTCTGCACGCCGACGTAGGTGCTCACCGAGGCGTCGACCCGTGCCAGCTCCAGAGCGACCCAGCCGCGGAACACCGCGGAGTTCTCGAACGGAGCGGTCTCCGGGAATCCGAGTCCGATGGCGCCGTTCCTGTGCAGCACGTCGATGATCTGGTGCGGGAACTCCGCCTTCTCCCAGTACTCGTTGACGATCGGCTTCACCTCGGACTCCAGCTGCGCGCGGAGCGTGGTGATGAAGTCCTTCTCGCGGTCGGAGAGGAGGTTCTCGAAGCCGTAGAAGTCGCCGGCGATGGTCTCGAAGGGCATGTCTGCTCCATTGCGTCCACAGGGATGGTCGGGCCGCCGTCAGCCTAAGGAACGCGCGCGGCGCGGACAAAGCGATTGGTAGTTTGGTCCAACGGAACGAAAGGGATGGCGACGGATGTTTGTGCGCATCGGCAACACCCCACGCGACTACGCGTGGGGCTCCACGACCGCGATCGCGGGCCTCCTCGGCACGGAGCCGAGCGGCGGACCGGAGGCGGAGCTGTGGCTCGGTGCGCATCCCGGCTCCCCCGCCCGGGTGCTCGACCCCGCCCTCGCCGGCGGCGCGCACGATCTGGCCGCCTGGGAGCGCACGAGCGACCTCCCGTACCTGCTGAAGGTGCTGGCCGCTGCAGGGCCGCTGTCGCTGCAGGCGCATCCCTCGCCGGAGCAGGCCCGTGCCGGTTTCGAGCGGGAGAACGCGGCAGGGCTCGCGCCCGACTCTCCTGAGCGCAATTACAAGGACCCGTTCCACAAGCCGGAGCTCATCTTCGCGCTGAGCGATCCCTTCGAGGCCCTGTGCGGGTTCCGTGACCCGGAGGAGTCGCGCCAGGCCTTCGAGCGCCTCGCGGCCGCCACCCCCGGCGGCGCAGTGCTCGCCGGATTCGCCCGCACCCTCGTCGGCGAGCCCGGCGCCGTGCTGCGGCGGGCGACCGAATGGCTGCTCGGCGAGGACCCGGAGGTCGACCTGCTCGTCGCAGAGGTGGTCCGCGCGGCGCGCGCCCTGCCGGACGACCGCGACGCCGACACGGTGCGGATGCTCGACGAGGCCTTCCCGGGCGACCCCGGGATCGTCCTCGCCCTGCTGCTCAACCGTGCGACCCTGCGCCCGGGCCAGGTGCTCTACCTGCCCGCGGGCAACATCCACGCCTACCTCCGCGGTCTCGGCATCGAGCTGATGGCGGCGTCCGACAACGTTCTCCGTGGCGGACTGACCCGCAAGCGCATCGACGTGCCCGAGCTGGTGAGCGTGCTCGACTTCACGCCGATCGAGGCCACTCCGCTCGCCCCGGAGCACCCGACCCCCGGGGTGGAGACCTTCCGGCCGGATGTGCCCGACTTCGCCCTGGAGCACATCGTCCTGACGGAAGAGAACCCCTCCGCCACCGTCGTACTGCCGGGGACCGCAATCGCGCTGCTGACGGAGGGTTCCGTCTCGCTCCGCGGTTCGTCGGCGTCGCTTGCGCTTTCACGCGGAAATGCAGCGGCCATTGTTGATGAGGCCGAAGTGACGTTGTCCGGCGTCGGGACGGTGTTCATCGCCCACGCAAACAGCTGAGCGACCGGCATTCGACGCCCCGAGCGGCCGAGCCTACGCGGCGGGTGGCCTCTTGGCGTCCGGTCGGTGAGTGACGATCCCCTGGTGGTCTTGCTCGAGCGCGTCGTCCCGCCGCTCCTGGACGCCCTCCGGAGATGCGGCCGCTCCCTCGGTCGCAGCCAACCTCCGCTCGAGTTCCTGCAGGCGGAGCTGGAGCAGCACGGTCTGCTCGCCCAGGGATCGGGTCTTGTCTTCCAGCGTCGTCAATTCCGAGCTCGCCTGGATGCACACCAGAAACAGGACCGCGATGGTCACGAAGAACACCAGGTTGACCGGGACGCCGACGCCGATGACGCCGGCCGCCCAGTCGAGGATGCTCGGAAAGATGCCGACGATGAGTGCCAGCGTCCCGGCGAGCAACCACCAGATCGCGTGGCGTTCCCGCAACCGCTTGCGTCTCATCATCTCGATGACGACACCGAGAGTGAGCAGCGCGGCCAGGATCCCCAGGACGTAGAGGGTCACGCTCATGACGGGTTCACCTCTCCCTGAGCCGGCGCGATCGGCCGGAAGAGAGCGAAGCCGAGTGCGAGGAACGCACGCCCGAGGTACGTGGCCGCCTTCACCGGGTTATGCGAGGGGACGCCGGCGGCCCGGGGACGCATCACGACCGGTACCTGCGCGATTCGGCATCCCGCCCGTGCTGCGATGACCAGCGCTTCGATCGTGTCCCCCAAGTACTCGGCCGGATAGTTACTCGCAAAGAGCGCGACCGCTCGCGGGCCGCTCGCCTTGAAACCGGACGTCGTATCGCTGAGCTTCGTCCCGGCGGTGCGGCTCAACACGAGGGACAGCATGCGCATCGCCCACTTACGAGGGCCGCGTACCGAATAGTCGCCGGCACCCGCGAACCGCGCTCCGATGACGAGGTCCGCTTCGTTCAGCGATGCGAGGAGCGCTGGAACGCCTCTCGGGTCGTGCTGCCCGTCTGCGTCGATCTGGACGACGGCACTGAAGCCGTGTTCCAGCGCGTACTTGAAGCCCAGCCGCATAGCGCCGCCGACCCCCATGTTGAACGGCAGCGTCGCGACGGTTGCTCCGCTCTCCGCGGCGACGGCGCTCGTCGTATCGACAGAGCCGTCATCGACCACCAGGACGGTGACCCCGGGCAGCGTGTCGAATATCTCGCGCACGACCGCTCCGACGGACGCCTCCTCGTTGTACGCAGGCACAACGATGAGCGTCTGTTCGAGCGAAACGGGCACGGAACCGTATTCTATCAGGATCCTCATCTCCACCCGCTGAGGATGTGATGCCTGAGGGCCCTCATCCCCGCACGATCGCGATTCGCGACGGTCGCCGGCACCTTGGTGACGGCGTTGAGTCTCGACGTCCAGTGCGCGACGGCGACGCGTGCGGCTCTTCGCCATCCCAACTGCCGAAGCCGCGCCGCGATCCCCATGAAGAACATTCGCTCCTCGTCGAACCGCGTACCGTCGGCTGCGCTGTACGACGAGACGCTGTTCGCATGACGCCGGTAGCGGAACAGTCGCTCAGGAAGGAGGACCATGCTCCCCCCGGCCAGGACGATCTCGAGCTGGAGCGCCAGATCGAGCACGATCTCGTACTGGGCGGAGAAGCCGAAGCGGCGCACGACGTCGGCCTTCCAGCATATGGCGGGAAAGTACGTCCAGTTGCCGCGGAGCAGGCTCACCGCCAGACGTTCCCCGCGAAGCACCACGGGTCCAGCGACGCGAGGGCTGTACCAGCCCTTGACGCGATCGGCGAGCGGCCAGGCTTCCGCGCTGTCGTCGTCGATGACCGTGACTCCGGGCTGGAAGTAACTGGCTCCCGCATACGTCGCGATGGCAGAGCGGAGCCCGGCGACGTAGCCGGTCTCCATCAGGTCATCGCATCCCATCAACACGAAGTAATCGGCCCGGACCAGGCTGAGCGACTTCGCGAAGTTGCCGTTCACGCCCAGGTTCGTCTCGTTGCGCACATAGTGGATGCGTGTGTCCCGGAGCGCTTGGAGCCATTCGCCCGGTCGCGGATCAGGGTACGAATCGTCGATCACGACGAGTCGCCAGTCCGGGTCCGACTGGGAGCGAACGCTCTCCACAGCCTCCCGGAACTGGCTCGGGTCGCCGTAGAACGGCATCATGATGTCGATCGTCACTACGGGCGGACTTTCGTCATAGGGTGGGCGTGCCGCGATCCGCGGTTTCCACCATCATTGCATGCATTATCTGGAGTCCCAATCACCGCGTTCGAACCGCTCAACGAGCCCATTCCTGACGTCGAGCGCTCACCGTCTCCTCGTTCGGCCCGGTCGTCTGTCGTGCTCATCCTCGGATCGACAGCCATTTCGGGGATCTCCGGATATGTGGTCACCTGGCGAGTCTTCACGGAAACGGGGCCGGCCGGATACGGGGTCTTCGCGGTGTTCTGGTCGGCGCTCTTCCTCGTCGTGGGGATCCTATTCGGTCTCCAGCAGGAGTCGACCCGGGCCACCGCCCAGACTATCGTCGCTCCCGAGGGCCCGCGCACCCGCACGTCGCTGTGGATGCTCGGTGGTCTCGTCGCTCTCGTGACGGGCGTTCTCGCGATCGCCAGCAGTTCCCTGTGGGCGCCTCCGACCCTCGGGGCGGCGAACGCCGGCCTCGCCTGGCTCGTGGCCGCCGGTGCAGCCCTGAACTGTCTCCTCGCCGTCGGATCCGGTGTGATGGCCGGTGCAGGGATGTGGCGCCAGCTGGCTGCCGTGGTCACCCTCGACGGCATCATCCGCGTGACGGGCGTTACCGCCGTGCTCGCCGTGACCGACGACATCGTTGCCCTCGCTGTCGCTGTGATCCTTCCGTTCCCTGTGGCCCTGGGAATCGTCTTCCTCACTGCACCGCGGACCCTGATCGAAAAGGCCCGGGTCGGCTTCTCGCTGAGCGCCCTGATCGCGAACACGGGACGGACGATGCTTGCGGCATCGGCGACGGCTGTCCTGATCAACGGGTTCCCGTTGATCCTCTCCTTCTTCGCCGGCCCCGACAACCATGCCGAACTCGGCTCGCTAGTGCTCGCCGTCACGCTGACCCGCGCCCCGATCCTCGTTCCGTTGACAGCATTGTCGAGCTTCCTGGTGAGCAGGTTCTCCCACCATCCCGAATCGATGGGCCGGACTCTCGGCCTCCTGATGGCGGCGATCACCGTGGCCATCCTCGTCCTGTGCGGGGCCGCCTGGCTCTGGGGCGAGCCCGTGATGCACCTCGTCTTCGGAAGCGGCTTCGATCTCTCGGCCGGCGTACTCGTCGCCCTCATCGCGTCGTCGGGGCTCATCGGGGCACTGTTCGTCAGCGGCTCGGCCGTGCTCGCGCAGAATCGCCACGCCCTGTACGCCCTCGGCTGGGTCGTCGCGTCCGTGGTCACTCTCGCGATGCTCTTCGTCCCGCTGCCCCTCGCGGGCCGGTCGGCGCTCGCGCTCGCGCTCGGGCCGGCGGTCGGCCTCGCCGTGCATCTGCTCGGCCTCGCGCCGGTCAGCTCGCGTCGCGATGCGGCAGCCGGAGCCGCCAACTCATCCCCTGGGACGCCTTGACCGTGCAGATGACGAGCAGCATCCACCCGACCTCGACAAGGATCGAGCTCTCGAACACGCTCGTGACCAGCAGCGCAACCAGGACCAGCGGCGCCCACGCGTAAACCACGCTGCGTCGATTGGATGCGAGCAGCCACGACCGGCCGAAGGCCAGAGCGATGAGCGAGACGAAGAGCAGCAGCCCGATCACGCCGACCTGCAGATAGACGTCGAGATAGGCATTCAGAGCGTTGGAGTGATATACGCCGGTGGCCTGCTGGATCGCGGTGAAGGGGTAGAGATCGGTCGGCCACGTGCCCACCCAGCCCCAGCCGATCGTCTGCTGCACGGGGATGAGCTGCCAGATCTGGATCCACAGCTGGTAGCGCACCTGGAAGTCCGCGCGCGCGTTCAACAGGTCGATCACGCGAGTGCGATAGATGTACGCGGCGACGAGGGCGGCGACGGCGAGGACCGCCAGCCCCCACTGGTAGTAGAGCCGCTGATGGACGGGCGCCTTTCGCATCAGATAGAGCGCGAGCGTGGCCAGCCCGACGACGACGGATACGGCCGCGACGACCGGCGAGTGGGCCAGCAGGAGGCACAGCCCTGCCAGTGCGATGGAGAACGCCGCGATCGGTGGCCGGACCGAGCGCGTGCGCACCTCGACCAAGAAGGTCACGAACGCGATGAGGGCGACGATGCTGAGCTGGTTGCGCGTGCCGAACAGCCCCTGGATAGGGCCGCCGAGCGCGATATTGCCCTGGATCCCGAGAAACCGGATCGGGGCGTCGAGGAGCAAGCCGCTCAACACCTCCAGCGACAGCGACAAGGCCAGCAAGAAACGCAGCGCATCGCCGACGACGCGCACGATCTGGATCGCATCGCGTACGAGAGCGATGTATACGGCCAGAAAAGCAAAGATCAGCTGGTAGATCACCGCGCCGAGCGTCGCCCACTGGTACTGGCTCCAGAGGATCGACAGCGCGCACCATCCGACGAAAAGCAGCGCCGACACCGGAAGCAGACCATGCCACTCGATGAGGCGCCATTGTGCGGCGAACGAGAGCGAGGCCAGGGCGACGAGGACTCCCAGCGCTCCGATCAGGCCCGGCCAGCCGATGAGTCCGCGGATCGCGTGCGTGGAGAATGCGGTGACCACCGCAAGCAGGGCGAGTGTCGACGTGAATCGGGCGGACCCCAGGAACTCCGTCACCGCGGGCGGCACCGAGTTGCGACCGGGCGTTGCCATGCCCCGAGTCTATGGGGCGGCAGGCGCCGAGCGCTCACGCGAGAGGGGGCACGCGAGCGACCCCGCCGGCCGAGGTCATCTCGCACGTTTCGTCGAGACGGCCAGCGCGACCAGTAGAGCCCAGCCTCCTTCGATGAGAATGCGGCTCTCGGCAAAGCTCTGCGCCAGCAGGGCCGCCAGGAGCAGGAGCGGAAGGAGAGTCGTCGCGGTGTAGGGACGGTCGTCGGTCACACCTGCGCGCGGCCGGTCCACGGCGATGAACCACGCGCGGCCGAGGGTGCTGAGGATCAGGAGGATGAACACGATCAGTCCGACGATGCCCAGCTGAAGCCAGACGTCGAGCCACGCGTTGTGTGCCTGCAGATACTCGACGCCGTTGCGGGTCGCAAGGCCATCGAACGGCTTCACCCAGGGGGCCCAGTAGCTCACCCAGCCCCAGCCGAACACGGGTCGCTGCTGGGCGAGCCCGATCACTTTGTCCCAGATGTCGAGCCGCCCGGTGAGGTCCTCGCTCTTGCCGAACAGCGCAGGGATGCGGGAGGAGAACCCGGAGACGAGCGCGACGAGCGCCAGGAGGCCGACGATCGCCACGACATAGACCGGCATTCGTCGTTCAGCGCCGACGCGGCGGGCCCAGAGCGCGAACGCGAGCACGACGACGACCGCGAGCATCGCCGCCGTGACCGTGGCAGACCGCGTGAGCGCGAGCGTGAGAACGGCGATCACGAGCCACGCGACCGCCGATCCGCGGCGGCGCCGGCGGTCGGCCACCTGGATGGAGAAGACGATGACAGCCAGCAATGCGATCATGGCGAGCAGGTTGCTGTTTCCGACGATGCCCTGGATCGGGCCACCGTGGAATATAAGGTCACGGCTCCAGTAGAAGGCCTGCGGCACCCGGCCGGCCGGCTCCGCCTCGGCGGGGGTGAGGGGCAGGATGGGCTGACGAACGAAGACCGCGACGATCAGCTCGAAGAGCAGGGACAGCCCGAGGATCCACCGGAAGGCGTGAGAGAGCGCCCCGAGAAGAGCCTCTCGACTCAGCCTCAGTCCGAGGAACACTCCGCCGGCGGTGGTCGCCAGTTGCGCGACGACGCCGAGGGCACTCGCCCCGGGGTACGCGGACCAGGCGATCGATACGACCGCGAGCGCGAGGAACAGAACGAGCGTCTTCGGCGTGCGGCGCCAACGGAATGATGGACGGGAACGCACGACGAACACGACGGAGCCGGCCGCGAGGACGGCCGCGAGGACGAAGTACCCCGGCCAGCTGATCAGGTTGCGCCAGAACTCTCCGGCGAAGAGCGTGAACAGGAGGAGTGCGGCGAACGCCGTCTCTGCGGTCCCGCTTCCCGAAGAGACAGCGCGGTCGCGCGTGCTCGGTGGTGTCGCGGCGTAGGTCACCTGGGCAGACTAACCGAGTCCTTCCGTGAAATCTCGCCGCCGGTGCGCGACGTGGCCGGGGCGGCGTCGCCTAGGGTGTTCGTGAGGAAAGGATGCACCCAGCAGCATGAGCGCAACGAAGCAGAACCGTGTACCGAGCCCTCCCCATGGGGACGCCACGCACGATCATGTCCCGCAGCGCCGGCTGGACCTCCGCACCTTCTTCGCGTCGTGGGCCGCGCTGTTCGCGCTGTGCCTGTGCTGGGCGTTCGCCACCCCCCTCTCCGCCTCGCCCGACGAGCCTGCACACATCGTCAAAGCGGCGAGCGTCGTGCGCGGCGAGTGGATCGGAGCCCCGTCGTCGAGCGGGAACACCGTCACCGTACCGGCGTACATCGCCCGATCCCAGCAGGTGACCTGTTATGCCTTCAACCCGGCGCGGAACGCTGAATGCGATGTTCCCGAACCCGCGCGTCCGTTCGCCGATGTCCGTTCGGTGACCAGCGCGGGACTCTACAACCCCGTCTACTACCTCGCGGTCGGATGGCCGACTCTGATCTTCCAGGACACAGCCGGAATCTACGCCATGCGGGTGGTCAGCGCGCTTCTGACGACGTTGCTCCTAGCCCTGGCTTTCGTCGTGACGCGCGGTCTTCCGAGCAGCCGTCTGGCGACCCTCGCCTACGCCCTGGCGATAACGCCCATGATGCTGTTTCTCGGCGGCACGGTGAACCCGAATTCGCTCGAGGCAGCTGCAACCCTGCTGGTGTTCATCGCGATGCTGTCGATCGCCCTGAATCGGGAAGACACGAGACTGGGCCGCAACCTCACTCTGGTCACGATCGGGGTTGCCATCGGGGCGAGCGCGAGAGGACTCTCACCGTTGTGGCTCGCTGTCGCGATCGTCGCTCCGCTCATCCTGGTCGAACGTCGCCGGCTCGTCGACCTCGTGAAGCGCCGCGCGACGATCATCGCCATCTCCGTCTCTGCGGTCGCTGTGGCGTTCGCGCTCGCCTGGACTCTCGGATCCAATTCGCTGTCGAACGCGATCACCAACCCCCAGTTCGCACTGCACTATCCCGGTGTCGGGTCCTCCCCCGTCACCGGATTCACCCGCATCCTTCTCGGGACGGTCGGGTACGGCCAGGGGTTGATCGGGCTGTTCGGCTGGCTGGACACCCCGGCTCCCGATGTGGTGCTGTACGCCTACGGATCAGGGGTCGCGGCCCTCGTCGCCGTCGCGCTCGTGGTGCTGCGGGCGCGATCGCTCCTCGCCTTCCTGCTCCTCCTCGGCTCGTTCCTCCTGCTTCCCGCGCTCGTGCAGGCCGCCTACATCCACGGCGGCGGGCTGATCTGGCAGGGGCGGTACAACCTCCCGCTCTTCTTGACCCTCGTCGTCGGGACGGCTGCCCTCTTGGGAGGCAGGGCCGAGCGTCTGTCCGCGACGACCTGGAGGCGGCTCATCCTTCTCGCCATCGTCGTCACCGTCGTCGCCCAGTGGTGGGCGTTCGAAGCGACACTGCGCCGCTACGCGGTGGGATCGAACGGTACGGCGGGCGAGTTCCTCTTCGGGGGCTCTCCGTGGTCGCCTCCGGGCGGGACGATCCTCTGGCTCGTCATCGCGGGTCTGGTCATGCTCGGGTCCGGCATTCTGCTCGCCGTCGCCGCCTGGCCGCGTCCGCCACGCGGCACGGACGATGCGCTCGTCGACGACGCCGGCGTACGACCGCGGCTCTGACCGGGCGGGACGACACGGTGCGATAGGATTTCGGATGGATTTCGTCGCGCGCCCACACACTTTCGTCGCCGCGACACCTCGCGGGGAAAGAAGCAGATGAAGCAGAGACAGATCAAAGATTCCGTTGTGACCATCACCGGCGGGACCGGGTCGTTCGGTTCCACGATGGCGAGGCATCTGCTCACTCGCGACGTCGGGGAGGTCCGGATCTTCAGTCGCGATGAGTCGAAGCAGGACGCCATGCGTCACGCCATCAAGGATTCGCGTCTGCGGTTCTACATCGGCGATGTGCGCGACGCCGAGAGCGTCGACCGCGCGATCCGCGGCAGCGACCACGTCTTCCACGCAGCAGCGCTGAAGCAGGTTCCTTCGGCGGAATTCTTCCCCCTGGAGGCGGTCGCGACCAACATCAACGGCAGCGCGAACGTCATCCGCGCTTCGGTGAACCGCTCCGTCTCATCCGTCGTCTGCCTCAGCACGGACAAGGCGGTCTACCCGATCAATGCGATGGGGATGACGAAAGCCGTCATGGAGAAGACGGCGTTCGCGATGGCCCGCGACTCGCTCGACTCCGACACCGTGATCTCCGTGACTCGCTACGGCAATGTCATGTACTCGCGCGGCTCGGTGATCCCCCTGTTCGTCAACCAGTTGACCTCGGGCGGCAGCGTGACCGTGACCGACCCGAACATGACACGCTTCCTGATGTCGCTCGCGCAGTCTGTGGACCTGGTCGAGTATGCGTTCACGCAGGCGGTGACGGGTGACCTGTTCGTTCGAAAGGCTCCCGCGAGCACCGTCGGCGTTCTCGTTCAGGCCGTCGCTAACGTTCTCGGCATGCCCGAGCCGGAGGTGCAGACGATCGGGGTGCGACACGGCGAGAAGCTGTTCGAGTCGCTGCTCGGTTCGGAGGAGATGGCGAACGCAGAAGACCGGGGAGCCTACTTCCGGGTCCCGCTCGACACCCGGACGCTCGACTACCGCCCGTACTTCGAGGAGGGCGCCGACCACGGCGCGACCCTTGAGTCGTACACCTCGCACAACACCGAGCGTCTGGACGTCGCCGGAGTAGAGAAGCTGCTGTTGACCCTCCCGGAGATCCAGAAGATCGTCTCGGAGCGCTGAGCCTCCGCGCCAGTGCTCTAGCGGGCCGACTGGGCTGCTTCTGCGACGACGGATTCGAGTGTGCGCTCGAAGGCGTCGACCGCCAACCGCTTGGAGAAAGTGCGGTCTACGTACGCCCGCTGCCGTGTGGTGATAGCGGAACGCACCGCCTCCGGCTCGTAGGCCAAGCGCGTCGCGACCCTCGCTACGTCGCGCTGGTCCGGCACGAGCGTGACTCCCGAGTCGGTGCCGAGGACGCCGCGGAGGCCGTCAAGATCTGTGGACACCGCGGCGACGCCGGCCGCCATGTACTGCAGCACCTTGTGCGGCAGGGCGACGTTGGTCACCAGTTCCTGGCGGAACGGGTTGACGGCGACGTCCGCGGCCGCGAGGTAACCGGGAAGCGCGGCATACGGGACAACTCCCGTGAAGATGACCCGGTCCTCGAGAGAGCGCTCCGCGACCATCGCACGCAATGACGCGTCCAGTTCTCCACCGCCGACGAGCACGAGCTTCAGCTCAGGGTGTGCCGCAAACTGCTCCGTCAGGTCCTCGATGAGGACGTCGAGACCGGAGAATTCGAAGAACGTCCCCATGTAGAGCAGGACTTTGTCCGACGCCGACAACCCGATGGTCGCCCGGATGTCCTGTGGCGCACGCTGCTCGAAGTGCGACAGGTCTATGGGAGGAAGATCCGTGCTGCTCGGGCCCGTCCGCCCGGAGATCTGGTTGGTATATTCCGTCATCGCCGGATTGTTTCCGGAGACCCAGGTCGCGCGGCGGGTGACGAACCGCTCGGCCCGATGAATGATCCGGGAGAACACGTTCGCGCGAATCTGATGCGAGACATCCAGTGCGCGGTAGACGATCGGAACGCCGGCACGCGCGGCGAACGCAACTGCCTGCCAGCCTGTTGTGGGGACGGCGTAGAGGACCACGACGTCGTACCGGCCGTCGCGGATCTCGCGCCTCAGCGCCGGGGTCGAGAGAATGGGCGCGACATACCGTTCCAGCGCCCGACCGCCGAACGTCGGTGGAGTGATGAGATGGATGCGGGCATCGGGATGAACGCGTCCCTCGATTGTCGTCCGCGTTGTCCGCCAGGAGACCGCCGGCTCGTCGGGAGCCTCCGGATAGTGGAAGAACGAGACGTCATGACCTTTGAGAGCAAGCAGCTCAGGAAATTCGTGCATCTCAAAGATCACCTTATTGAGGTAGTTGACCTCATGGATGAAGAGAATGCGCACGAGAAGGGATCCTAGATCTTCCGGCGGATGGCGCGCCGGCCGTGGTGTGTCCCGACGGTCGACCGGATGAAATTGACGACACGACGCGAGGTGTCATCGATGTCGTACTCGAAGGGAGCCGAGGCCGGCCCATCCTCGGCGAACTGTGCGAGAGTGATCGCAACGGCATCCAGCACCGTCTCAGTGGAGACGCCCGCGGTGATGGTCACCCCCGTGTCGATGGCCTCCGGCCGCTCGATGGCGTCGCGCAAGGAGACAGCCGGGAAGCCGAGGATGGCGGATTCCTCGCTGATGGTCCCGCTGTCCGACAGCACCAGCTTCGCCGATTTCTGCAGATGGACGTAGTCGTGGAAGCCGAACGGTGGATGGAAGATGAGGCCACGCTTGGCGTCCTCCCCCTGCTCGATGAGCCGGTTTCGCGTGCGCGGGTGGGTGGAGACGAGCACGGGAACCTCGTACTCGGCGGCCAGCGCCTGAAGGGCCGCCAGCGCCGAAGCAAGACGTTCCGGGTTGTCGACGTTCTCCTCTCGATGCATGCTCACCAGGAAGAACTCTCCTTCGGTCAGCCCCTGCCGCTGGAGCACGTCGCTCGCGTCGATCCCAGCTCGGTTGGCATCGAGGACCTCGCGCATCGGCGATCCGGTCAGCATGATCCGGGCCGGCTGAATGCCCTCGGCGAGGAGATTCCGCCGCGCGTGCTCGGTGTACACCAGGTTGTAGTCGGCGACATGATCGACCAGCTGGCGATTGACCTCCTCGGGCACGTTCTCGTCGAACGAACGGTTCCCCGCCTCCATGTGGTACACGGGGATCTGGAGCCGCTTGGCCATGACAGCGGAAATGCAGCTGTTCGTGTCGCCGAGGACGACCATCGCGTCCGGTCGCTCCTCGAGGAGTACGGGTTCGATCCGGCTGAGGACCGAGCCGAGCACGGCGCCGAGTGACGAGGTGTCGCTTTCCAGGAAGTGGTCAGGACGCCGCAGCCCCAAGTCCTCGAAGAAGACCTCGTTCAGCTCGTAATCGTAGTTCTGACCAGTGTGGACCAGGACGTGCTCGGTCTCCCGCTCCAACCGTTTGATCGTCGCCGCGAGCCGGATGATCTCCGGTCGCGTCCCCACGACTGTCAGGACTTTCATTTTCTTGCGCGTGCTCACACGGCCTCCGCGATCGTGTCGGGGCTCTCGGGGCGGAACAGCTCGTTCGCCCAGAAACTGGTTACCAAGGTCGTCTTGCCGGTGTTCTCGATGTTGTGCGACCACAGCGTCGGCATGTCGATTGCTACGGGATGGGATCCTGAGACCGGGAACCGGAGGATCTCGGTGGTGAAGAGCCGCCGCATGGAAATCACAGCATCGCCCTCGACGACAGCGAAACGCTCGACTTTGCGTCGATGGAAGTGATCTCCGCGCGTCACGCCGGGCACCGTGGTGGAGAAGGACGCCTGGCTTTCTCCGCCACCCGCCCGGATGAGCTCGAAGAACGACCCCCGCTGGTCCGCGTTCGCGCGCAATTCGAAGGGGCCGTCGACCGGGAAGGAGAACGAACGGTACGTATTGAAGAGGTCGCGGTCGAACGCTCGCCCGATGTCGGGGATCTCGCCCGACCGATAGAGCCCGGAGATCTCGGTGAGCTTCGCAAGGACCGCACTCACGGACGCGCGGGTGACACGCTCGTCGACAGACGCGACGGTACCGATGAGCAGTTCTGCCGCATCTTGCGCATGCAGGAGGTCGAGCTCGCGATCCGTCTGGATGGTCGGGGCGCCCCCGGTCGCCAGGAGGTGGCTGAAGGTCGCGACCACGGAGTTGTAGAACGGAACCCCGTGCTCGCCGAACAGGTTCGGCAGGAGGACGTCTTCGTAGTCGGCACCGACGGCGTCAGCCGCCGCGCGCAGGATCTCGCCCGCCCGAGCCTTCGCCGAGCCGTACACGGAGTCGCCGAGTGCCTGGGTCGAGTTGGCGAACACCACTGTCGACGGCGGCGTCGTGGCCGCCCGCAGAGCCTCGGCCGCCTGACGGGCGAACCGGAGGTTGCCCTGCGCCACCTCCTCGTCGCTGCCTCGGTTGACACCGGCGATGTGGATGAACCGGTCGGCACCCTCCAGGGCCTCCGTAGCGGAGATCAGGTCGAAGCCGTCACCGACCGCCATGGGCCGCGAATCGGAGCCCTTCGCTCGCAGCGCGCACCGGACATGCCACCCGAGAAAGCCGCGGGCTCCCGTGAGGACCACAGCCGTCATCGTCCCCTCCTCCGTTCAGCACGCACGATCGATCATTCTACCGGTGCCTCAGTGCGCGGTGTCGCCGCCGTAGCCGGCTCCCCTCCGCGCGACGGCAGTGTCCAGGTCCGGAACTCGGAGACGGCGAAGAAGGTCAGCAGCCCGAAGGCGACAGTGATACCGGCCCACATCGCCATCGGACCGAACGGCAGATGCCACCACCACTCCACATTCGCGCTGAGGTTGGCCCCCCAGACCTCGGTCCCCGTCACGTAGCGACGGATGTTCTCATGCAGCGCGACCGCCTGAATAGCGAAGAGGCTCACGCCCACTGCCGCCCACTGCACCCGGGTGAATCCGATCCTGTGCCTGCCGATCTGGAACAGCGCGACACCGGCAACGACGATGATGAGCGGCAGCAGATATCGCGGCTGAAGGATGGGGTCGATCGTGTACCGGATAGCGGTCAGCATCGCCACGGGCAGCGCGACCAGCACCACCACCCCGCCGGCGAGCACCAGTCCCTTACGCCAGTTCATCGCCCGCAGACCGCCGAATGTGAGCGCGCCGAAGCAGACCAGGCCGATCACCCACACGGAGGCCGGCATCGTGGTGTCGAGCCACCCCGTCCCGCCGTTCACGCCATAGATGCCCGCCCACAAGAGGGGTACGTCCAGCACGTTGTGAAAGCCGAGTGTCAGCAGGCTGCCTGTGAATCCGCCCCGTCCCAGGGGGCTGTGGCTCTGGCCCGCGGTGAGGTAGAGCACGAACGAGATGACGGCGATGACAATGCCGAGGATCGACGAGAGCCAGAACCGGGGGTCCTTCCAGCGAACGGTCAGCAGCATGGCGACCCCGACGCTCAGAATCGAGTACAGGGCGGAATCCGACCGCGCACCTCCCCCGATGACGGCCGCCACGACCGCGAGCGCGCCGAGGCCCGCTTGGCGCCAGCCCCGCGTCTCGAAGTAGCCGACGAGCGAGATCCAGAGCAGCCCTGCCGAGGTGAGCGCCCATGAACTCGGGTTGACGGACGGCACCAGGAAGATCCCCAGCGGGATCAGCGTTATGAGCCATCCCCACACCAGCGTGGTGCGGCGCGAGGAGATCAGCAGCAGGGCGACCGCCGTCGACAGTGCGACGAATAACAGCGCATTCACCGCCCTCATGATCAGGACGGATGTCGTCACGTCTTTCGACACGAACAAGTGCATGGTCGCGTAGAACAGCACCGGGTACTGGCCGTGAGAGTTCACGCGGTCCGTGGTGACCATACCCTCGGGCGTGGTTGCGGCCAGGCAGGAGGCGCTCACCGCGGGCAGGTGTCCGTAGCATGGAGCGCCGTTGGTGCTCACACCGGGCGGCACGGCCCGCTGGTCCGGGTGGCCCGGCACGGCCTCGCAGACACCCTTCTGCTCCCCGCCGGCGCACCAGATCGAGGCTTGATGGAAGTCATCGTCGGGGCTCGCCAGCACCGGGGACGCGAGCGCCCACCCCAGTAGCACCACCAGTGCGAGCAGAGGCACCAGTACGATCCTGGCGATCCGCGTCGCACGCCAGGCGTCGGCGAGCCTCCCGGTCATGCGAGAACGTCGCGGCGGCCGGCGAGCTCGGGCTCGTCGACGCCCGACGTGGGCGTCCAGCTACGGAACTCGGTGATCGCGAACACGACGAGAACGCCGAAGGCCAGACTCGTGAACGCCCAGAGGGCCTGGGGCCCGAAGGGCAGGTGCCACCACCACTCGACGTTGGCGCTGAGGTTGAAGCCCCAGACGTCGTTGCCGGTGACGTAGCGGCGAATGTTCTCGTGCAACGCCACGGTCTGCATGACGATCAAGCTGATGCCCAGGACTGCCCATTGCACGCGGGTGAAGCCGATGCGGTGCTTGCCGATCTGGAACAACGCGACACCGGCCACCACGATGATCAGGGGCAGCAGGTATCGCGGCTGCAGCCACGGCCCGACCACGGATCGGATCGATACGAGGATGTAGAGAGGCAGGACGATGAGGACGACCACGCCGCCTGCGAGTACGAGCCCCTTGCGGACGTTCATCGCCCGCAGACCGCCGAAGGTCAGGGCGCCGAAGGCCACAAGCCCGATCACCCATACCGACGTCGGCAGGGGCGTGTCACGCCAGCCGAGTCCTTCCTGACCCACTGTGCCCGCCCAGAGCAGCGGCATGTTGATGAGGTCGTGGAACGCCAGGTCGACCCGGCTCCCTACGAAATCGCCTTGACCGAGGGGACTGTGACTCTGCTGCGCGGTCAGGTAGAGGAGGAACGAGATGACCGCGATGGCGAAGCCGAGGATCGACTGCAGCCAGAACCGCCGATCCTTCCACCGGACCGCCAGCAACATCGCCACTCCGACCATGAGAATCGAGTACAGAGCCGAGTCCGACCGGGCTCCTCCGCCCATCAGGGCTGCAATCACCGCCAGCGCTCCCAGGGCCGCCTGACGCCATCCGCGCGTCTCGAAGTAGCCGACCAGCGAGATCCACAACAGCCCCGCCGAGGTCAGAGCCCACGAGCTCGGGTTCACCGATGGGATCAGGAAGATCCCCAGCGGGACCATGGAGATGAACCATCCCCACACCAGCGTCGTCCGGCGCGACCCGCGCAGCAGGAGACACACCAGGGTCGACAGCCCGACGAAGAGCAGAGCATTCACGACCCGCATGATCATGAGCGATACGGTCACATCGGGCGACACGAACAAGCGCATCGCGGTGTAGTAGAGGACCGGGTACTGACCGCGCGAGTTCACCCTTTCGGTCGGGACCATCCCGTCCCGCGTCGTCGGCGCCAGGCAGGACGCGCTGACGTCGGGCCTGGCAGCGTAACAAGGGGCGCCGTTGCCCTCGACCTCACCGGGGACAGCCCGCTGATCGGGATGACCGGGGACGGCCTCGCAGATCCCTTTCTGCTCGCCGCCGGCGCACCAGATGCTCGCCTGGTGGAAGCCGTCGTCGGGACTCGATTCGATCGGGGACGCGAGCGCCCAGCCCAGGAGCACCACCAGCGCGAGCACGGGAACGAGCACCACCCGCGCCATTCTCGTAGCGCGCCAAACTGTTGAGAACTTCGCCATCCGTCGCTTCCTGTGTCCTGGCTGCGGTCAATCGGGAATCCCAGCAGGCGGGCCTGGCATCGGGCGGACTGTGTCGTCGGGCGACCGGAGCTCGTCGCGGGCCAGCTTAGCAATCACCTGCACATCACCCGGAACGTCACGCCGGTTGCAACAGATCGCGCGCGATGTCAGCGTTTCCGCGGCTGGCGAACCGCCGATAGTCGCGCAGCAGCGCCAGCCGGGCCACCGCTGGGAGGCGGGCGAGCCGCATCGCGGGCATCGCTGCGCGGGTCGCCTCGAAGGCGTGCTTGTCACGCGCCAGATCCAGCGTCGCGGGCGGGATGCGGTCACCCAGGGCCTCCAGCCGCTCGACCAGAAGCGCGGCTCGACGGGCCAGACCACGGTTCCGATCGCCGCGCGTCTGCAGCACGCGAGCGACCTTGCCGCGCAGCGTCGGGTCGGCGACGCCAATCTGGTTGGAACCGTGGCGGCGGTAGTCCGTCAATTGCTCCTCGAGTACGTCGGCACCCGACAGTGCAGCGGCGATGATCGCCAGCCACTCGTCGTGCACCCACTCCTCCGGGAATGGGAGGGCCGCCTCCAGCAGGGATCGCCGGAACACGACGGTCGCGCCGGTAGCGAGGTTTCGCCTGAGGTACACGCGGAATGCGTCGCCCGCGTGCACCGCGTCTAGATCGGTACGGGTGACTTCGAGGGATCCGAAAAGCGTCGCGCCGGACGGCGCGCCGACACCGTCGATCAACCGGGCGTCCGTGTGCAGGAGGAGGAGCCGAGGATCGTCCGCGAACCGCGCCGCCATCCGTTGGAGCTTCTCGAGCGCCCACAGGTCGTCCTGGTCGCTCAGCGCGATCAACTCGCCGTGCGTCGCGGTCACGGCCTGCTCGAAGTTGCGGACGACGCCGAGCGGGTGAGGGTTGCGCAGCAGTCGTGCCTCGGGAAACCCCGCGAGCGCCCTCCCTGCTACGGCGACCGTGGTGTCGTCGGACCCGTCGTCCGAAAGCACGATCTCGGTCGGTGTCAGAGTCTGCGCCCGGATCGACCGCAGCTGTGCATCGAGGAAGGCCGCGCCGTTGTACGTGCACAGCGCGACCGAGACCGACGGCCCGGTCACAGCGACCGCTTGACCCGGCTGGTGATCTTCTTCGCGACGACCTTCGGTCCGCCGTTGCTGAGGTAGTGGAAGAAGAGCCCGACGTCGTGGCGGATGCCGTGCTTCTTGCGACGCGCAGGGCGCCCGGCAACCGGTCGCGCCGACCGCACTGCACCGCTCTCGACGAGGTCCGGCGCGTGCCGGGCGTCGGAGACGAACGCGGTGAGCGGGCGCAGCACGTTCTCCCAGAAGTACCGCTCGCGCACGCGACGGATGTTGCGCTTCGCGGCCTTGATGAACGCCTCGTCGTACAGGATCTTCTCGAGCGCATCGCGCAGGGCGGCGACATCACCGGACGGGACCACGATGCCGAGCTTCTCCTCGCGCACGAGGTCGGCGAAGTGGTCGCCCTCGGTGACCACCATGGGCAGCTCGGCCCACAGATAGTCGAGGATGCGCGTCCGGAACGAGAAGGTCGTCTCGATGTGGGCGAAATGCGTGCTGACGCCAGCATCCGCCTCGGTGAGGTAGTTCTGCCGGTCGGCGTAGTCGACCCACGAGTCGTTGAAGAACACCGCGCTGTCGAGCACGCCGAGCTCGCGCGCGAGCGTCCGCGACTCCGCGACGATGCCCATCTCCGGGACACCGGGATGCGGGTGCTTGGTGCCCTGGAAGAACAGCCGGACGTCGGGGTGCGTCTCGTTCAGTGCGGCGACAGCCCGGATCAGGGACGTCGGATCGAACCAGTTGTAGAGCCCGCCGCTCCAGAGCAGCACCTTGTCGTCGACGCCGATGCCGGGGCGGACGCCCTTGAGCACTTCGCGCTCGTGCCGCGGCGGCGTGCTGGAGAGTCCGAACGGCACGACATCGATCAGCCGCTCGAGGTCGGGGTCGGTCTCGTAGACGGACGGGTTGATGCGGCCGAGGGCCGCCAGCTGGCCGAGGTAGAAGTGGCGCTGGCGCTCTGACGCGCACAGGAAGAAGTCGCCGCGCTCCAGCTGCTCGTTGAGGACGTCCGTCGCGTCGCCGACCTGCTTCTTCCATTGCGCCGCGCCGAGCTCGCGGCCCTGCTCCAGCTGCTCCAGGTGCATGGGGTCGTAGATGTCGGCGACGATGATCTTGTCGGTGGTGCGGATGCTGTCGAACAACGCCATCGCCAGACCCTGGAAGACGATGACGTCGGCCTCGCGCTCGAACGGCTTCATCGCGCGGTCGTCTCCGGGGCGGACATGCGCGACGCGGAACGGCGCGGAGACCGGCTCGACGCCGGCAAGCGAGACCAGGGTGACCTCGTTGTCGGCGGAGAGCGCCTCGGCCATGTGCCAGGCCCGGATGGCGGGACCGGCCATCTTCTCGCCGATGGGGTCGCCGGTGATGATCAGCACACGGGTCACCTGCGGCGGCTCGGTGACGGCGAACGCGGTCGCGAGCTTGTCGTAGCCCTCGAGGTAGTGGTCGTTCTGGAACGAGGGTGCGTCCGTCTCGCCGAACAACGACCACAGTCGCGCGTCCGAGACGACCCGCGACGCTTGGATCTCGCGCCGCGACTCGGCCAGCGACGGAAGGTTCTCCACGAACTGGTCGATCGCGAAGACGCCGGCGAGGGTCTCGCGCGACACCTCCTGCGTCGGCGCGTCGTCGATCCCCCGACGGAGGTCGAAGGAGGCGGAGTCGAGGTCGCCCTTGGAGACCGCACGACGGACCGCCAGCGCGAGAGTGGCGGGCAGGGCGTCGGCGAGCGCCTCATCTCCGAGGTTCTTGTACTGCGTGTACAGCGCGTTGCGCTCCAGCAGGTACGTCTCCTTGAACGCCCCGAACTTGCTCATCGAGGCGTGGTGCTTGTGATACGCGAGCGAACGCGGCTCGTACACGTAGCGCCAGCCCCGCAGGTTGAGCCGCCAGCCCAGGTCGACGTCCTCGAAGAACATGAAGTAGCGCTCGTCGAATCCGCCCAGCGCATCGTAGACATCGCGGCGGACGAACATCGCGGATCCGGTGCCGAACAGCACGTCGGCGGGCTCGTCGGCACTGGAGGGCACGGGCTGGGCGGTGAGCGGCTTGTAGCCCTGACCGAACCAGGTCAGGGCTGAGCCGATGTAGTCCACCAGCTCGCCGTCCCAGTCGAGCACCTTGCTCGCGACGGCGCCGATCGCGCTGCTCTCGCCGAAGCGCTCGACGGCGGCCGCGATCCATCGCGCATCCGGGCGGGCGTCGTTGTTGAGGAACGCGACGATGTCGCCGGAGGACGACCGCACGCCGAGGTTGCACCCGCCGGCGAAGCCGAGGTTCTTCTTCGAGACGATCAGGGTGATCCCCTCGATCGCGCGCAGCCGCTCGGCGCTGTCGTCCCCCGAACCGTTCTCGACGACGACGATCTCGAGACGCTCGGCGGGCCAGTCCTGCTCACGCAGATGACGGATCGCCTGGAGGGTGTCGTCGGTCCCGCGGAAGTTCACGAGAACGACGGAGACGACGCCGGGACGGAGGTTCGGCATAGAGGCCTTCCTGTTCGCTTGCGGAAACCGATCTTAGCAATCGGCCCCTCGGCGACGGCTGCGCCGCGACTGTCAGCGGACGGTCACGGAGCGGCAGCCGAGCGGAGTCAACGCCGACATGGTCGTCACACAGACCTGATATGTCCCCGGTGGCCGCGGGATGGTGACGTCGTACCCGTGGTTAGGTCCGGCGCCGGCGTAGAAGCCGTTGAACCAGCTCAGCGGGATGCTGGCCTTGGCCGCGGTACCCGTGCCGTTGATGTCGATCCAGACGTACGACGGCACGCTGCGCTGGGTCAGGTCGACCGCCCACCCGTGCACGCGGAGACCTCCGGCGACCGCCTCCACCCCGTCGAGGGCGCCGGCATCCGATTGCGTCACTGTGGCGCTCTTGCAGCCCAGATTGACCGTGCCACCGACACCGTAGACGCACAACTGATGGGTGCCCTTCGAAGCGGGGATGAAGATGTCGAATCCGCTGCCTGCACCGATGCCGGGCAGGTAATTAGGCAGCCAGCTGAGAGCCTTGTTGGTCTTGTAGAAGCCGCCGTATCCGTCGAGGTTGATCCAGACGTAGGACTGATCGGGCGACGTGTAGTCGGCGGACCATCCGGTCACCTGGTATCCACCCGGCACTGCCGTCACCGAATCGAAAGCTCCTGTACCGCGGGGCACCGTGACGGTGGCGGAGCCGAGCAGAGTTCCGCTCGCCGGACCGAACATGCCGTACACGTCAATGCGATGAGTTCCTGGCGACGCCTTCACCGTGGTGTCGAACCCGTGGTTCACGCCGGACCCCGGGTGATAGTTGTTCACCCACGAAGTCGGCAGGTTGGCGTTCGCCGGGCCGCCCTGGCCGTCCACGTTGATCCAGATGTATGAGGGAGCCGTCGTGCTGAAGTCCACCGACCAGCCGGTCACGCGCACGCCGCCCCAGGTCCAGGTAGCGGTGTCCAAGTGACCGTCGCCGTAAGGCACGACGACGTCCTTGCAGCCGATCAGCGGGCTCGTGCTGGCCAGCATGCTGTACACGCAGACCTGATGCGGACCAGATGAGGCGGGAATCGTCTCGGAGTATCCGTGATTGTTGCCCCAGCCGGGGAACATGTTGTTGAACCAGCTGAGCGGCTTGTTCGCGTTGTAGGGGCCGCCCTGACCATCGATGTTGACCCAGACGTAGCCGCCGGACTGCTTGACCGCAGGATCGTACGACCAGCCGCTGATCTGGATGCCCTTGTAGACGCCGACAGCGGTGTCCAGCGCGCCGGAATACGGTGCGATCGTCGGGCCGAACCAGTCGGTATACATGCGGAAGAAGTTGCGGTTTCCGTACGACGAACATCCGTCGCCCGTTCCGTACATATTGGCGAGCGCAGCCGCATTCGGAGTGTACGGAGTGTAGTAGTACAGGGCCGCGGTCGCAGCGTTCTGGATCTGCACGGGCTTCGTGCCGCACGCTGCGTTCGGGTTGTACTGGATGTTCGCGGTGCCGCCGACCGGGATCCAGGTGAAGAATTGGCTGGTTCCGGCCGGGTTCCCGTAGCGCTTGAACTGCCACGCGGCCTTGTACACCTGGTTGTAGAAGCCGAAGTACTCGGAGTCGCAGGGGGCGGTGTCCGGGCATGCATACCCCATCGCGATCTGGTACCTGCCCGCCGACGGGGCGGTCGAGGAGACGAGACCCTGCTCCTTCTCGAGCGTGACCAGGATGACCTTGGCGCTGATGCTGCAGGCCTGTTGAACCTTGAAGATGATTTGAGCCGCGGACTCGTTCGAGGCACCGCCGTACGCCTTGCACATGGGGTCTGCGCCCCGGCTATAGGTGCTCTGCGTGTAGCTCTTGAGGCAGGTGTACCCCGACTGGCAGCTCGGCTCCCGGGCGTTCAGGAAATTCTGGATGTCTGCAACCGTCATCGCCGCCGGGTTGTAGAAGTTGCCGTCGCTGATGATGTTGCCGGCCTGGAAGTCACTTCCGCTGACCGCCTGCGCCGGGGATGGCGATGACAGTTGGGTCACTGGCACCAGAACGGCGACGGCGAGCACCAGCGCACCAAGGATGGAGAGGACACGCTTCATTGTGGGGGTTCCTCGATCGGCGGAGAGTCGCCCGAGACGCTTGCAGCGGCTGACGTCAGGGACCCGGACGTGCAGGTCGGATGCACATCTGTTTTTCAGGTTACGACAGGTTCGTGCAGAAGGAGAGGAGCTGGAGCGTGTGGCTGCAATATCCGGGATCCCCCCTTATGGGGGATCCCAGACTCGCGGTCGCCCGACCCTAGTTGATAGACGGGCTCGATCCTGGCGCGATCTGCCGGCCGAAGTTCGACAGGCTCTGGTTGCTGTCGACAACGTAGAGGAGGTTTGTGTTCGTGACGAACGAGGTGAACCACCTACCGTCGGAACTCATCTGAATTGAGGGACTCGAACCTGCCGCCATGCAGATCCCGTAGTTAGCGATCTTCAGGGAGCTGGTCTGCGCGCTGATCGTGCAGTCGGCGTTCTGATACGCGATGACGAACTCGGAGTTGGGCATTGCCGCGATCGACGGGCTCGTCCCCCCAGCGATCCAATGACCGAACTTCGAGAGCCCCGACCGGTTGATGACGTACAGCGCGTTGTCGGCCCCCACGAACGTCAGCGCGAAGGTGCCGTTGGACATACCTGCGATGTCGGGACTGGAATCCTTCGCCATGCCGATGCCGTACGCGCTGATCTCGAGCGAGCTAGAGACCATGCTGAGCGTTCCGGTGTTGGTCTGGTACGCGACCAGCCATCGGTTATCGGCAAGCGCCGCAATCGAAGGACTGGTGCCGGCCGCCATCGGTCTCCCGAGATTCTGCACATTCGAGTCGCTGTCGAGCGTGTACAGAACCGAGGCGCTACCAACGAAAGCAACGACCCACTTGCCGTTGGGGAGAACCGTGATCGAAGGGCTGGTCCCCGGCGCTACGGCCATTCCGGGATGAGCGAGCTGACCGGCCGAGTTGAGCATCCACAGCGTGCTATCGCTGCCGATGTACGCCATCTGCCACGTATCTTTCGTCAGATAGGCGATCGACGGGCTGGTCTTCGGGGCCATCGGACGAGCCCAGTTGCTGAGTTGCACACTGCTGTTGACCGTCTGCAGAGTTCCGGCGGACGTCTGGTATCCGATGGTGAAGTTGTTACGCAGGGCGGGGAATGCGGGCGCTGGCGCAGAGGCCGCAGGAATTCTCAAGGCAGCGCCCTGCGAGTTCAGGAAGTCGACGTGCTGATGGTTGCAACCGGTCGCCGCGAATCGCGAGAAGTTGGTGTAACCAGCTGACTCGCAGTTCGTCTCCGCCCGCGAGCCCTCCGGAACAACACCCGATAGGAAGGTCAGCAGTTTCTCCGAGGTGGATTTCGACGGTGACCCCAAGCCTCCGATCCAGCCGAAGTCGATTCCCTGCGGGGGAGACATTTTCTCCACGCAATGGACCGGGCTGACGGAGATGGTCTTTCCGTCGCAGGTCGCGCCCGAATCGCCTGCGCAGTTGCGGTTGAGGTCGGTCAGCTGAACACTGCCGTACTTCTTGGCCACGATCGCCACCAGTTGCAGCGAGCGAAGATCGACGTCGCACCCGCCACCGAGGGGCGTCTTGCCCGACGCGATATCCCTGATGGTCGGGATGATGCCCGGATACAGGCCCGACAGGCCAGGCACGCCCGCCGTGCCCTGAGTGAAGCTCATCAGGAGCTGAGCGACCCCTACCCGATCACCGGGGATTCCTGCGCAGGCAGCGTCAGTGCAGGTCGTCGTCGCGGCGCTCGCAGGCTCGCCGTTGGCACTCGGGGCCAGTACGGCAAAGCTTGTCAGGACGGCACTCACACCTAAAATACTGAGTGTTCGATTAAATAACTTCATATCTTCGTTTTACATGCTTATGGCTAGTTCTCCAAAAGCCGGATACCGAGCTCGGCACAGGCAGAGTCCAGCGACGCGGCGTCGCGCTGGTAGGCCTGGAATTCGGCATCGCTCGCCGCGCCGTCCGACACCTTTTCGAAAGATCTCTTCGATGCGCGCACGACCTGCGCGAATGATCGCCAGGCCCCGTCGCCGGCGGCCGCCCGGTCGCTCAAGTCGACGGCCAGCGAGTACGCTCCGGGCAATTTCTCGAACTCCATGCCGGAGTCGAGCAGCGCTTTGCAAGCATCAGCTGCGTATTGGCGCACAGCCGGAGCCGGCTCAGCGGCGGACTCCCCAGTGACGGGAGCCCCAGTGGGTCCTCCTTCGGACTTGGCCGACGACGTCGGCTTCGTCGATTGCGGAGTACTCGGTCGCGCCGACGCCGACGGGACGTGAGGCCGCGGAGAAGCAGTCGTCGTGACCGACGGTTTGCTAGACGCGACGGACCCACCTTCGGCGCAGCCGACGAGACTCGCGGCAATGGATGCGGATGCAGCGAACACCAGCGCCGAACGACGCAGAAGGGAAGCGCGCTTACTAACACATGTGGTTTCCATACCGGTATCGTATGAAACATTTCTGGTAATTGCCGCTCCGACGATGCGGTCGGTACTATGGATGCACGTACGTAGAGAGAACGGTTGACATGGCCTCCCCGCAAACCCGTCCGCTCTTGGACAACGAACTCGCCGCAGCGAGGCAGGAGATCCGGGCGCTCCGATCCGCACTCGCCGAGAGCGCCCCTCTGATCGACGATCTGCGCCGACAGGTAACGGCGGCCGAGCAACAGGCCGAGCGGTATCAACGACAGATCACCGCACTGCGCTCATCCCTCTCCTGGCGCATCACGAAGCCCTTGCGTATGCTGTCGCGGCGCCGGGGCTGACGGCATGGCTGAGCCTCGCGCCTCCGAGCGCGTCCTTCGCCTTGTCCGCGGAAATGTCACGATCGAGCGCGGGCCTTCGCGGCCCCCTCGTGGCGACCGAGTCGCGGTCGTGGCCAGCTGGGGGCAGAACGGTCAGGTCAGCCTGTCACTCGCGGAGCTCGTCCGATCCCTCGACGCGGTCGGATATCCGGTCATCGTCGTGAGGGCGAGCGATGACCACTCGCCGCTGAGATGGCCGGAAGCGCCGCCATCGTCGACGATCGTCGTACGGAAGCCGAACATCGGCTACGACTTCGGCTCCTGGGCCGTCGCCCTCGACATGTTCCCGTCCATCACGAAGCGCCGTCACGTGATCCTGGCGAATGACTCCATGGTGGGCCCGTTCGCACCCCTCGACGAGATGAGCGCATCCTTTGAGGCATCCACGAGCGACGTCTGGGGTGCGACGAGCACTCTCCAATATGCACCGCACCTTCAGAGCTACTTCCTGGGGTTCCGCGATGGAGCCCTCGCCGATCCGGCCGTGCGCCAATTCTGGCGTTCGATCCATCACTTGGAGGACAAGTCGCGAATCATCAGCGACTACGAACTCGGGCTGAGCGGCCTCCTCCGTGCCGAAGGCCTCACATCGAGCGCGTGGTTCGCTTCCGAGCGCGTCGTCGCTCCGACGGACAACCCGGTCATCAACGGTTGGCAGAAGCTCGTCGAGTTGGGCTTCCCGTTCGTGAAGCGCGAGATCATCCAGAACCCGACTGTCGCACATGACGCACGCCGGGCCCCCGAGATCATCCGCGAGCGGTTCGGCGTCGACATCGCCGACTGGCTGTGAGCGACGAGGAAGGAGCGGCACCCGTGTCGCGAGCACGACAGATCCGACGGAACCTCAGCGCCGTCTTTCAGATCGCAGCAAGCGGCATCGCTCCGCACGAGGTGGTGACCCCGCCGAAGCCGCACCCGGCCGACCACGAAGCGTGGGTCGATCGACGTAGCGGAAAGCTGCGCCCGACCCTCCCCGACGCGTGGTCCCGACTCTACGAGTACCCGTCGGCGCCGGCCCGCATCGGCGTGCTGATGCACGTCTTCTACACGGATCTGGTTCCCGAGCTGTGCGAACAGCTGCGGAACATCCCTGTGCCGTTCGACCTCATCGTCACCAACGCGAGCGGCGAGGAGCTGGACCTTCCCCTGGAGGACGTCCCGCTGGCCGGGCACGTCGCCGTGCTGCCCGTCGCGAATCACGGCCGCGACATCCTGCCGATGATCGAGGTCGTCAACGCGGGACTCCTCGACCCGTACGAGCTCGTCCTCAAGGTGCATACGAAGAAGAGCACCTGGCGGGAGGAGCACGCCGAGTTGTCCGGCACGGGCGACGACTGGCGCTCCTCTCTCTACGGCACCGTGCTCGGCTCGGCCGACAACGTGCAGACCGTGCTCGGCGCCTTCGCGGAAGACCCGAGCATCGGGATCGTCACCGCGGACGAGGACATCGTCGGCACGGAGTTCTGGGGCGGCGACCTGGAGCGGACGCGAGCCCTCATGCGCCGTCTGCAACTCTCGGTCAGCGAGCACGACCTCCGCTTCGCCTCGGGCTCGGTGTACTGGATCCGCGGCTTCCTGCTCCAGGGGCTGCGCGCGTTCGCCATGGATGCGGAGGACTTCGAGCCCGAGGCCGGTCAGGTCGACGGCACGACCGCGCACGCGGTCGAGCGAGCGCTCGGGCTGGTGACGCTCGAGGCGGGCTACCGGATCGCCGGCCGCGGAACCGTCGATGCCCCCGCCGACGACGGCTGGCGGCACTTCGAGCTGGACGCCGACCGCACTCCGCGCGCCCGCGTCATCCCCTTCTACCTGCCGCAGTTCCACACGTTCCCCGAGAACGACCAATGGTGGGGACCGGGCTTCACCGAGTGGTCGAACGTCACGGCGGCTCGGCCCGTCTTCGAAGGGCACAACCAGCCGCTGCTCCCGTCGGAGCTGGGCTTCTACGACCTCTCGGTGGAGGGTGTGCGCGACCGGCAGTACGACCTCGCCCGGTCCGCCGGCATCGAGGGCTTCATGTACTACTACTACTGGTTCTCCGGGAAGAAGCTCATGGACCTCCCGCTGGAGCGGCTGCACGCCGCCGACGGAGACCAGCCCTTCTGCCTGATGTGGGCCAACGAGAACTGGTCGCGGCGGTGGGACGGCAGCGACGCCAGCATCCTCATCGCCCAGGACTACGACAGCGTGCCTCCCGAACAGTTCATCGACGACGTGATGCACCTGCTCCTCGACCCCCGGTACATCCGGGTCGACGGCAAGCCGCTCATCGCCGTCTACAAGATCGCGCAGCTTCCGGATATCAACGCCACCCTGGCGCACTGGCGGGAGCGTGCGATCAGCGAAGGGCTCCCCGGTCTCTTCATCGTGACGGTCGACGTGGGCCGCGAGCTCGACGGCGTCGACGAGCTGAGCGAGTACGACATCGATGCCTTCCTCGAATTCGCACCGCACAACCGACGCTGGAGCCTGCTCAATCCCGCCGATCTCGACGGGATCGACAGCCGCTTCGAGGGTCATGTGATGAGCTATCCCGAGATGGCGCGCAACTCCGAACTCGTCCTCGCCCACCCGGTCGAACCCACGCGGTACCCCGGCGTGATGGTCAATTTCGACAACACCGCCCGGCGCCAGTGGCGCCCTGATCTTTGGTATGGTTCCAATCCGTACACGTTCCGGCGCTGGTTGAACTCGACTATCTCCGCCATCGCCGACCGTGAACCCGAACATCGCATCGTCTTCGTGAACGCATGGAACGAGTGGGCGGAGTCTGCTGTGCTCGAACCGTCGCAGCGCTTCGGCCGGACGTTCCTGCTCGCCGTGAAGGATGCGCTCCTCAGGTAAGGAAACCCGTGAAACTCGCTATGACGGTGATGGTCCGCGATGAGGCGGACATCATCCGGCCGATGATCGAGCACCATCTCGATCAGGGGGTCGACGTCCTGATCGTGACGGACAACGGCTCCGTCGACGGCACCGCCGAGATCCTCGGCGAGTTCGCCGCGAGCGGCCTGATCGACCTGCGGCACGATCCCGTGCAACGCAAGCAGCAGAGCTCCGTCGTGACGGGAATGGCGCGCGACGCGGCAACCCGCTATGGAGCGGACTGGGTCATCAACGCCGACGCCGACGAGTTCTGGATCACCCGCGACCCTGCGCTCACGCTCAAGCAGGCGTTCGAGCACATCGACCCGGCGCTCCGCGCGTTCACCGTTCCGGTCGTCGACATGGCGGGCCCGGCAGCGCTTGACGGCACCGGTCTGCAGCGGCTGATCTACCGCGACGAGCGGACGGTCGAGCAGCTGAACGCCGTCGGCCTGCACGCCCACTCCACGCCAGACGCAGTGCACGTCGGCGAGCCCGGCATCGAGGTCGCGCAGGGCAACCACTTCGTGAACCTCGAGAGCGGGGGCGAGCCCGATCCCGCCTATGCGGTGGAGGTGCTCCATTTCCCGTGGCGGTCATGGCGGCAATTCGCGCACAAGGTCGAGAATGCCGGGCTCGCGTACGAGAGCAACCCGGAACTCACGCCGAGCCCGAATCATCATGGGATGCGCGACTACCGCCGTCTCCGCGCCGGCACCCTGCTTGCGTCGTACCTGGTGCGCAATCCGACCGCCGACGAGCTCGAGCGCGGACTCGCCGACGGCTCCTTCCGGCTGGAGCGGCGCATCGCCGACCGCTGGCCCTCACCCGTGGCCGACGAGCCGGTGGACGAGCAGGCGTACGCGCAGGAGTACGCCTACGGCCGGGAGCTCGGGGCCTCGGAGCTACGCATCCGTGAACTGGAGCGCCAAGGCGTGCGCGAGCGTGACATGATCTTCGACCTGAGCGATCAGGTCAACGACCTGAACGCCCGCATCGGCGAGCTGTCGACTGCGCTGCAGGAGGCCCGCACGCGCGCCGATGAGCGCCTCTCCAGCAAAATCGCCCGCGTCGTCCGGGGCGTTTCCACGCGCCGCGACCGCGCCTGATTCGAGACCGAGCGTACTCAGCGACCGCTCGGCTCCCTCGGCGAACGGCCGACTATACTTGCGAGGTCCCCCGCCCCCGACGAAAAGAAGTGCATGTCAGCCCAGGCGCGATTCGATGCTCTCTCCCGCCAGAAACTGGCGCCGGTCGGAGCCGCCTCGCCCACCGGACGACGATCGATTGCCGCGCTGAAGGAGATCTTCTCGCACCGCGAGATGCTCGCGCTCCTCGTCCGGCGCGACCTGAAGTCCCGCTACAAGGACAGCGCCCTCGGCTTCGTCTGGACGCTGATCCGGCCGCTGACGCAGCTGTTCATCTACTACATCGTCATCGGCAAGTTCCTTCAGGCCGAGCGCGGCATCCCCGAGTTCGCGGTCTACGTCTTCACCGGTCTGACGGCCTACGGGCTGCTCAGCGAGATCATCGGCGGCGGAACGGCGTCGATCGTGGGCAACGCCGGACTGATCAAGAAGGTGTACCTCCCGCGCGAGGTGTTCCCGCTGGCGAGCGTCGGCTCCGCGCTGTTCAACTTCGCCATTCAGCTCGGAATCCTGCTGATCTTCTCGGCCATCGTCGGCTCCTTCCCGTGGTCGCCCGACTTCTTCTATTTCTTCCCGGCGCTGCTGGTACTGCTGGTCTACGGCACGGCCTTCGGTTTGCTGCTCTCGGCGCTCAACGTGTACCTGCGCGACATCCAGTACCTTGTCGAGGTGCTGCTCCTCCTCCTGCTGTGGGCCTCGCCGATCGTGTATTCGTGGGGCATGGTGAAGGGCATCCTCGGCAACGGATTGGCTCTCCAGATCTACACGAACAATCCGATCACGCTCGCCGTCCTGGGGTTCCAGAAGGCTTTCTGGATGGGCGGCCAGGGTGTCGCTGAATACCCTGCTGGCCTGGGGCTGAGGCTCGGCATCGCCTTTGTCATCGGCCTCGTGCTGCTCGTGGTCTTCCAGCGGGTATTCCAGCGCCTCCAGGGCAACTTCGCGCAGGCTCTCTAGGAAACGGTATGACGGACAACTTGACCAAGCAGCACGAGTCGACGGCAGCGGAGTCCTCTCCCGAGATCGTAGTGATCGACGACGTCTCCAAGCGCTTCGTTCTGCGCAAGGACAACTCGCTCAAGGAGCGTCTCGTCGCCTTCGGCCGCGGCCGGAAGCACCGCGAGGAGTTCTGGGCCCTCCGCAATGTCTCGGCGACCATCTCCGCCGGCCACACCGTCGCTCTGATCGGTCACAACGGCTCCGGTAAGTCGACGCTGCTCAAAGTGATCGGCGGCATCGTCGACCCGACGAGCGGAACGGTGAGCCGCCGTGGACGCCTCGCCGCTCTCCTGGAGCTCGGCGCCGGTTTCCACCCCGACTTGACGGGTCGCGAGAACGTCTTCCTCAACGCGTCCATCATGGGGCTCAGCCGCGCGGAGACCGAGTCCAAATTCGACGACATCGTGGCGTTCTCCGGTATCGCCGACTTCATCGACACCCAGGTCAAGTTCTACTCGTCGGGGATGTATGTGCGGCTCGCGTTCGCCGTCGCGATCCACACCGACCCCGACCTTCTTCTCGTCGACGAGGTGCTGGCGGTCGGTGACGAGGCCTTCCAGCGGAAATGCCTCGACAAGATCCGCTCCTTCCAAGAGGAGGGCCGGACGATCGTGCTGGTGACGCATAACCTCAGCCAGGTCGTGGAACTCTGCGACCGCGCCATCCTGCTCAACAAGGGCGAGATGGTCTTCGACGGGGAGCCGCGCGACGCCGTGTCCAAGTTCCGAGACCTCCTCGAGGAGCGTCGCGTCTCGGAAGTCGATGCGCAGGGTCGCCCGGCGGCGCCGGACCGTGAGGCGCGCATCAACGTCGTGTCGGCGAAGCCCGAGGGTCGTACGGTCGGCACGCCCCTGGAGCGTGATGACAACCTCGTGATCACGGTGCAGATCGACCACTATCAGGCGGTCGAGGGCTGGACGTGCGGCATCCAGATTGACAATGCGATGGGCCAGGTCGCCTTCGGCACCTCGACACCGCGTGCGGGTATGAAGCTTCCCGCGACAACCGGACCGCAGACGGTCCAGTTGAAGCTCGAGCGGCCGCAATTCGGGTCCGGCAAGTACTTCGTCAATGTGTCTCTGATGGACCCGACGGGCCGCCACTTCGCTGACCTTCCGCAGGCGACCAGCTTCGACGTGGCACAGGATCCGACGACCGTCGGGATGCTCTACGCCAAGCCGACCTTCTCGATCGTCGGCGACTGAGGCTTCGCAGCTGAGATGCCCGGAGCCGATTCCCCGCCCATCCTGATCGTCACCGTCACGCACAACACCGGCGAGGTGCTGCGCGCTTTCCTGCGGTCAGCACGGACCGCGACATCTGCGCCCACCGAGATCGTCGTCGTGGACAACGCCTCGGCCGACACGACCGTCGAGCGGGAAGCGTGCGCCGAGTTCGGCGCGGAGTTCCTCGCGCTGGACGAGAACCTGGGCTACGGCGGCGGTATCGAGGAGGGCGTCCGGCACGGATCGCCCGACGCCGAGTTCCTGGTCATCGCCAATCCCGACGTGGAGTTCTCCCGCGGATCGGTGGACGAGCTGGTGCGCGTGCTGCGTGAGCGGCCTGCCGCCGGCTCCGCGGGGCCGCGTATCCTGAATGTCGACGGCACCGTATACCCGTCCGCCCGCAGCCTCCCCTCGCTCCGCACGGGCATCGGGCACGCGATCTTCGGCCGCATCTGGCCGGGCAATCCGTGGACGAGACGCTACCGCGGGGTCGACTACGAGAGCGACGCCGTCCGTCCGGTCGGCTGGCTGTCCGGCGCCTGCCTCGTCGTGCGTCGTGACGCCTACGAGCAGATCGGCGGCTTCGACACGTCGTACTTCATGTACTTCGAGGACGTCGATCTCGGCGCCCGCCTCAGCAAGGCCGCCTGGGCCAACCTCTACGCGCCGACAGCGAGCGTCGTGCACACCGGAGCCCACTCGACGAGCACCGCCTCCCGACGCATGGAGGCCGTCCACCACGAGAGTGCGTACCGCTACCTGTCGCGCAAATACACCGGTTGGTACCTGCTGCCTGTCCGTGTGGTCCTGTGGGTCGGCCTCCGTGTGCGGCAGTGGTGGGTCACACGATGAGAGAAGGATCCGACTGATGCCCGAAACCCGTACGCACATCCTCGTGGTCACCCCGGACACCATCGGGGAGAGAATGGCCGGCCCGGCGATCCGTGCCTGGCACATCTCGGAAGCGCTGACCGAGGTGGGCGAGGTCCGGCTGGCGTCCACGGTCGGTGCGACCGTGACCGCGCCAGGGTTCTCTATCATTCACGCCGGTGGCGAGGCGCTCAAGCCTCATGCAGAGTGGGCTGACGTTATCATCTTCCAGGGGCACATCCTCCGGACCCACCCGTGGATGAAGGCAATGGACCGATTGCTCGTGGCAGACATCTACGATCCCGTCCATCTCGAATGGCTGGAACAGGGCCGCGACCTCCCAGAAGCCGATTACTACGCATCGACGATCGACGCCGTCGAGGTCATGAACGACCAGATCGAGCGCGCCGACTTCATGGTGTGCGCCTCGGAGAAGCAGCGCGACTTCTGGCTCGGCCAGCTCGCGGCCATGACGCGGGTGAACCCGGCAACGTACGCGGCCGACCCCACCCTCCGGAACCTGCTTGATGTCGCTCCGTTCGGTATTCAGGACGCCCCTCCCTTGCAGAAGGCCCACGGCATCCGCGGTGTCGTCGACGGCATCGGAGCGGACGACAAGGTCATCCTGTGGGGCGGCGGCGTCTACAACTGGTTCGACCCGCTCACACTGATCTCGGCGGTCGGCCGGCTCGCGAAGGAGCATCCCGAAGTCCGGCTGTTCTTCCTCGGGGTGAAGCACCCCAACCCGGACGTGCCGCAGATGGAGATGGAGCGCGCAGCGCGCCGCCTCTCGGACGAGCTGGGCCTGACCGATTCCGTGGTCTTCTTCAACGAGACCTGGGTGCCCTACGACCAGCGGGCGGACTTCCTGCTCGATGCGGACCTCGGCGTGAGCACCCACCTCGAGCACATCGAGACGGCCTACAGCTTCCGCACCCGGGTGCTCGACTACTGGTGGGCGGGCCTGCCTGTCGTCGCCACCGACGGGGACACCTTCGCGCCGCTCGTCCGCGAAAACGGGCTGGGGCGCATCGTGCCGCCGCAGGACGTGGAGTCGCTGGAGGCAGCGCTCGGCGAACTCCTGTTCGATGACGCCGAGCGTGAGCGGATCCGCGAGAACGTACAGGCGTTCGCCGGTCGGATGCACTGGTCGACCACCCTGGAACCGCTGGTTCGCTACGTGCGGGCGCCGTACCCGGCTGCGGATCGCGTCCGGGGGGTCATCTCCCAGCGCAACCAGATCACCGCCGACCTGCGCAAGCGAGTCGCAGGCATGGAGGCCAGCTCGTCCTGGCGGATCACCGCTCCCCTGCGGGCCGGTGCCGAATGGGTCGGCCGTCTTCGGCGTCGCGCCTGAGGCGGCCTGCGCCGAAGGCCGGGAAGGACGGCCTCAGGCCTCCGCGGCGAGCAGCGCCATGATGTACGTGCCGTAGCCGCTCTTCACGAGCGGCTTGGCCAGCTCGGCGAGCTGCTCGTCGTCGATCCACCCGGCACGCCAGGCGATCTCCTCGATGCAGCCGACCTTGAAACCCTGGCGGTCCTCGATCACGCGCACGTATTCGGACGCCTGCATCATCGACTCGAATGTGCCGGTGTCGAGCCACGCCGTGCCGCGGTCGAGCACCTGCACCTGCAGCTTCGAGGCGTTGAGGTAGCGCTCGTTGACGGTCGAGATCTCCAGCTCGCCACGTGCGCTCGGGGTGATCGTCTTGGCGATTTCGACCACCGAGTTGTCGTAGAAGTAGAGGCCGGGGACCGCGTAGTTGCTCTTCGGCGAGGTCGGCTTCTCCTCGATGGAGAGCGCGGTGAAGCTGTCGTCGAACTCGACGACTCCGTACGCCCTCGGGTTACTCACGTGGTACGCGAAGATCAGCGCGCCGTCGATGTCGTTGTGGTTGCGCAGCGACGAGCCGAGGCCCGCGCCGTGGAAGATGTTGTCGCCGAGCACCAGCGCGACGGACTCGTCGCCGATGAACTCCTCGCCGATGATGAAGGCCTGCGCAAGGCCGTCCGGCGACGGCTGGACCGCGTACTCGAGCCGGATGCCGAGCGACGACCCGTCGCCGAGCAGCGCCTGGAACTGCTCGTTGTACTCCGGCGTCGTGATGATGAGGATCTCGCGGATGCCCGCCATCATCAGCGTCGACAGCGGGTAGTAGATCATCGGCTTGTCGTAGATCGGCATCAGCTGCTTCGAGATGCCCTTGGTGATCGGCCAGAGCCGCGTGCCGGATCCGCCGGCGAGGATGATTCCGCGCATGGGTTACTTGCCTCCCTGGTTCGCTGCCTGGTCGAGTGACGCGTAGAAGGCGCGTGCGGCCTCCCACGTGGGGAGGAGTCCCGCCTCGGCGGCCTCGTGCAGGCCGGGGGCGTCGGTGTCCTTCGGGGAGAGCAGGGGCTCGCCCGCCTCGTCCGGGAAGCGCAGCGCGATGTCCGCGTCGAGGGGGTTGATTCCGTGCTCGCGGGTCGGGTTGTACGTGTCGGTGACGAGGTAGCTGACGGTCGCGCCCTCGGTGAGGGCGACGAAGCAGTGCCCGAGGCCCTCGGCCACGTAGACCGCGCGGCGGTCGACGTCGTCGAGCAGGACACTGTCCCACTTGCCGAACGTCGGCGACCCGACGCGGATGTCGATGATGAAGTCGAGCACCGCGCCCTTGGGGGCGGTGACATACTTCGCCTGGCTCGGCGGGATGTCCGCGAAGTGGATGCCGCGCACGGAACCGCGCTTGGAGACCGAGCTGTTGGCCTGGCGCAGGTTCAGGGGGTGCCCGACCGCCTCCTCCAGCCGATCGAAGCGGTACCACTCGAAGAAGACGCCGCGGTCGTCCGCATGCTGCTGCGGCGTCACTTCGTAGGCGTCAGGGATGGAGAGCTCGCGGATTTGCACCCGAGGAGTCTAGCAAGGGCCTCCTGAGCACCCGCGCCGTCTCGCGGGCGGCCTCGATCAGGACGTCCGCGCGGGCACCGAACGAGTGGTGCTGCCGGATGCTCTCGACGATACCGACCATCGCCTCCCGGTCGGGCCAGCCGGCGTCCGAGCCGATCAGCCCGCGCAGCTCGTCCACCGAGGTGTAGGCGCGCGCGGCACCCCCGAAGATCTCGAGACCGTCGATCGGATCGGTCACGACGCGCGCCCCGCTGGCGACCGCGTCGAACAAGCGGTTCGAGAGGAATCCCTCCGCCGCCATGTCGTGCCAGTGGTCGTTGAGTACGATCCGCGCGCTGGCGTAGGCGGCGGAGGCGCGGTCGTTGTCCAGGAACTCGGCGCGGATGTACGACGGGTCGATGAACCGCTCCCAGCCGTCGCCGTACACCGCCAGGTCGGCGCCGGCTTCGACGGCATCGCGGACGACGGGGCGGAATACGTTCCGCGTCTTCCCGACGAAGAGCACATCGGACGCCAGAGCAGGGTCCGAGGGCTCCGGCCCGAAACGGGTAGGCGAGGTGGCCTGCAGCAGGGGTCGGACGGGAACCGCCGACAGCGCATCCATCCGCTCCGCCCAGCGCGGCCCGGCGGCGAAGACCAGGTCGTAGCTCTCGATCTCGTCGAGCGTCACGAGCTCGGGGTGGCTGATGACCCAGAGGATGTTGACGGCCGCCGGATTGGTCGGCAGGCGGTAGAGCCCTCGCAGCGCGATCGACACGTCGTCGAGGTGGTCGGAGTCCGGCCGCACCATCGACTCCCGGGTGTCGATGACGACCTGCTGCCCGCGCTCGCGCAGGGCCGCGGCGAGGTCCTCCGCGAAGTAGGTGTCTCCCCAGACGCGCCCTTCCGGACCGAGCGGCGCGCCGCTGCGGATCGACCAGCGGAGCGCACGGGATGCGTCGGCCGGCCCCTGCTCGGCTTCACGCACCAGGATCGGCCGGGCGCGGCGCGCCACATCGTCGAAGTCGTTGCGCACGATACGGCGCCGCAGGTCGGGCACCGGATCGCCCGCCAGCCCGACGAGGGCGAGGCCGGCATGGCCGTAGACCGCCGACGGCGTCGGCTCGACCAGGCTCTCGCTCGGCACCCCGCTCCAGGCCGTACGGCTGGAGGGCGATGCGGCCAGCCTGCGGCTGTCGGCGTCGGCGATCTCGGCGCGGGCGCGCAGGGCGACGACGGCGCCGCTCCCGACGCTGGCCCGGGCGAGCGCGACGTCGGCCGGGGCTCCGGGCGCGAACCCGTCGAACACGGCGAGGTCGACGAGGACCGCCGGAGAGACGACCACCCGCGCGGGCAGGGATTCGCCCGCGGGCAGGTCGGCGGGGAGGTGCCCCTCGAACAGTCGGAGCGGCGGGGCGCCGCGTGAGGCGAAGACCGCTCCGGCGTCGACGACGGTCCCCGACTCCCGTACGATCACGGGCTGGACGAACGCGGCGCCGGTCGAGACCGCAACGCGCAGCACCTCGGCGGCCGCGTCGTCGCCCAGCCGGACGGCGGGGTCGAGAAGGAGCGCGTGGCGCGTGGAGACCGTGGAGAGCAGGCGGTTGGCCTCCGACGCCCACGAGTCGCCGGATCCCCGGCTCGGGTCGACGGTCACGGTGGTCGACCCGGCGGTGCGATCGTCGGCACCGGCCGCGGGCCGGTACGGGACGGACTCGCTCGCGGGCACCGGTGCCTCGACCTCGACGGCCTGAGCGCTCCGCCCGAGGCGGTCGCCGAGCGCCGCGGCGACGGCGTCGACGACCTCGGCGAAGGGACGGCCGAGTGCTGCGGGCGCCGCCCACTCCCCCGGTTCCTCGGCGAGCGCCTGCCGGGCGGCGGTCACGAGCGCCTCCCCGAGCACGTCCGGTCGCGCCTCGACCGCACGGAGCCGCTCGTGGAGGCCGCCGCGCGCGCCGTCCACGTCGTTGGTGACGGACACGGCCCCCGAGATCGCCAGGTCGAACGGCGGGTGGCTCGGGTGCGGGCTGGCCTGCAGGCTCAGGCCGACATCCACCTCCGAGAGCAGGGCGAAGTAGTCGTCGCGCGTCAGCACGCCGCGGTTGACCAGCACGGCGCCGTCGAGGTCGACATCGGGGCCGTCCTCACCGGCCATGACGAACGACGCGGGGATGCCCTCGGCGGCCAGCCGACGGGAGGCGTACCGCAGGGCCGCGAGTCCGAGCCCGTACATGTTGCGCGGGCGCGCGGTGCGGCCGTAGAAGAAGATGCGCACGGTGTCCGCCCGGCGACGCGCCTCGGCCGTCTCCCGCAGGGCGTCGAGGTCGAAGGAGGGCGCGAACACGAAGTCCGGATCCACCTCGGGCGCTCCGCTGCGGGCGAGGTAGGCGGCGACCGGCGTCGAGTTCACCACGGGAGCGAACCCGGCCCGGTAGGTCGACTCGGCCACCGCGGAGTCCGTCGACCAGCCCACGAACCCCGGCTCGTAGTCCTGGATGAGGTACACGACGTCGGACGCGGCGATCCGGCCCGTGCGCGCGGCGACATCCAGGGCGTGCGCTGTCCACCAGTGCGTCGCGACCCAGAGGTCGGACCGCGAGAACGTCGCGGAGTCGATCTCGTCGCCCGACACGATGGCGGCGTCGCCGATCCCGAACGCATCGAGGCGCGCGCGGATCGCGTCAGCCTGGTCCGTCGCTTTGAGCAGCACGATCCGGACCGGCAGGCCGAGACGCCGGCCGAGGGCCGCGGCGAACTCGAGCGCCGTCTTCACCCCGGCGAAGATGCCGTCGGGATGCAGCTCGGGCAGCACGAGGTCGAGCGCGGCGTCGGCGTCGGCGATGGTGCAGTGCAGGAACGACTCCGAGAACGGCGTCAGCCCGCGATACGGCGACGACGGGCGCGCGGGAGCGGCCGGAGTCTCCTCGACGACGACGGCCGGCACCGGCGCGTCCGGAGCGCCCCGCTGCGCGTCGTACGCGGCGGCCGCGGCCCGCAGCGCCTGCCGCTTCGCGGGGTCGCGCAGGAAGTCGCGCGAGAGCGCGAGCATGTCCATCAGGTCGACGCGGCGGGTCATCGGTCTCCAAGTCGTCGTGGGGTGCGCTGCAGAGTCTCAGGTGGCCCGGGAACACTTTCGCTAGGATTGCTCGCGACCATCGTAGGAGAAGGCACCCAACATCCCCATGAAGATTCTCGTCACCGGCGGCGCCGGTTTCATCGGCTCCAACTTCGTCCGTCGCACCCTGCAGGATGCCTACCCGGGCCTGGAGGGCGCCGAGGTGGTCGTGCTCGACGCGCTCACGTACTCCGGCAACCTCGCCAACCTGGCGCCGGTGGCCGACTCGCCCCGCTACACCTTCGTGAAGGGCGACATCCGCGACGGCGGCCTGCTCGACGAGCTGTTCCCCACGGTGGATGCGGTGGTCCACTTCGCGGCGGAGTCGCACGTCGACCGCTCGGTGCGCGACGCCTCCATCTTCGTCGAGACCAACGTGCTCGGCACCCAGCAGCTGCTCGACGCGGCGCTGCGCAACAACCTGAAGCGCTTCGTGCACGTCTCGACCGACGAGGTCTACGGCTCGATCGCCGAAGGCTCGTGGGCGGAGGACCGCCCGCTCGAGCCCAACTCGCCGTACTCGGCGTCGAAGGCCGGAAGCGACCTGCTCGCCCGCAGCTACTTCCGCACGCACGGGCTCAACCTCTCGATCACGCGCTGCTCGAACAACTACGGGCCGTACCACTTCCCCGAGAAGGTCATCCCGCTGTTCGTCACGAACCTGATCGACGACAAGCACGTCCCGCTCTACGGCGAGGGCAACAACATCCGCGACTGGCTGCACGTCGACGACCACACCCGCGGCATCGCGATGGTGCTCGTGAACGGCCGCGCGGGCGAGATCTACAACATCGGCGGCGGCACCGAGCTCACCAACAAGGAGCTCACCCAGCTGCTGCTCGACGCCACCGGCAAGGACTGGTCATACGTCGACCGCGTCGCCGACCGGCTCGGCCATGACCTCCGCTACTCGGTCGACATCTCCAAGATCCAGTCCGAGCTCGGCTACGAGCCGCTGGTGCCGTTCCAGCAGGGTCTCGCCGACGTGGTGCAGTGGTACCGCGACAACCGCGCGTGGTGGGAGCCGCTGAAGGCCCGCGCCGCGCTCGACAACTGATGCGCATCCTCATCGCCGGCGCGGCCGGGATGCTCGGCCAGGACCTGCAGAAGGCTCTGGCCGGTCGTGACGTCACGGCACTGTCCCGTGCCGACCTCGACGTCACCGACCGCGACGCCGTGCTGGCGGCCGCCGCCGGCCACGACGTGATCGTCAACGCCTCCGCCTACACCAAGGTGGACGACGCCGAGACGCACGAGGACGACGCCTACGCCATCAACGCGCTGGGCACCGAGAACCTGGCGGTCGCCGCCGAACGCAACGGCGCACGGTTCGTCACGGTCTCGACCGACTACGTCTTCGACGGCCACGCGACGGAGCCGTACGCCGAGGACACACCGCGCGACCCGATCAACGCCTACGGCCGCACGAAGGCCGCGGGCGAGGAGCTTGCACTCGCGGCGCATCCCGACGGCACGTTCGTCGTGCGCACCGCCTGGCTCTACGGGGCCGGCGGCCCGAACTTCGCCAAGACGATGGTGAAGCTCGCGGGCAGCCACGAGACCGTCAGCGTGGTGGACGACCAGCTCGGCCAGCCGACGTGGACCGGCGACCTCGCCGCGCAGATCGTCGCGCTCCTCGACAGCGACGCCCCGGCGGGGGTGTACCACGGCACGAACTCGGGCCAGACGAGCTGGTACGGGTTCGCCCGTGCGGTCTTCGCGCAGGCCGGACTCGACCCGGAGCGCGTGAAGCCCACGGACAGCACGACCTTCGTCCGGCCGGCTCCGCGCCCCTCGTACTCGGTGCTCGGCCACGACGGCTGGGTCCGCGCCGGCCTCGCTCCCCTGCGTCCGTGGGAGGACGCCCTCGCCGCGGCGACGGCGGAAGGCCTCTTCGCGGAATGACCACTCTCCGTGTGATCGTCGACGAGCTCGTCGGAGACGAGCCCGGCGGCGCGCGCCGGTACACGGAGGAGCTGACCCGTCAGCTGATCGCCACAGCGCCGCGCGACTGCGTCGTCGAGGCCGTCATCTCGAACGTGAGCGACGAGCAGGTGCAGGCGGTCCGCGACCGCCTGCCGGGCGTCGCGGCGGTCACGCGCCTGCCTCTCGCCCGGCGGGAGCTGGCCCTGGCCTGGCAGTCGGGCCTCTCGGTGGGCGGCCCGCCCGGGATGCTGCACGCTCCGACCCTCCTCGCGCCGCTGCGGAAGCACGTGCAGCTGGATACCCCGCAGCAGATCGCGGTCACCATCCACGACACCCTGGCGTGGACGCATCCCGAATCGCTCGGCTCCGCCGCGACGATCTGGACGAAGACGATGGCGAAACGAGCCAGGAAGCACGCGGACGCGATCGTCGTTCCGACCCACGCCGTCGCCGACCGGCTCGGTGACTTCCTCGACTTCGGCGATCGCGTTCGCGTCATCGGCGGGGCTCCCGCGACCGCTCTGCGCCTGCCGCCGGACGCCGATGAGCGCGCGGAGCGCCTCGGCCTCCCCGAGCGCTACGCGTTCACGCTGGGGACGGTGGAGCCGCGCAAGGGGATCGCTCCTCTCATCCGCGCCATCGCCCGACCCGAGGCACAGGGCATCCCCCTCCTGATCGCCGGCCGCGACCGCGTCGGCGAGCGCTCCGCGACCGGGGTCGCCGCAGCGGCCGGGCTTCCGGAGGACCGCGTGCGCGCGCTCGGCCGTCTCGACGACGGAGACCTTGCCGTCGCCCTCGACCGCGCCACCCTCTTCGTGTACCCGAGCATCGCCGAAGGGTTCGGCCTCCCGATCGTCGAGGCGTTCAAGTTCGGTCTGCCCGTCATCCACTCGGACGACGCCGCCCTCGTCGAGGTCGCCGCGGGTGCGAGTGTCGTCGTCGAGCGTCCGGCACCGGGTGAGGACGACGAGCCCTACGCCGAGCGTCTCGCGGCCGCCATCGGCCGTGTGCTCTCAGACGCCGAGCTGAGCGCCAGACTGCGGGTGCTCGCCTCCGACCGCGCGCGGGCGTTCAGCTGGCGCGACTCCGCCGAGCGGGTCTGGCAGCTTCACGCCGACCTCTGACCCGCCTCCTGCGGAGTGCGCTCGTCGGCCTTCGCGCCCGACGCACGCTCTTCCTCCTCGTCGCGACCGAACCAGGTGCGGTACCGGTCGGACGCCCACTTCCCGGCCGCCTTCGACCAGCCGTGGCTGCGCTTCTCGATCAGCCAGGTGAAACCGACGGCCACGAGGACCGCGACCGGGATGCCGAACAGCAGCGGGACGTACCAGGGCTCGTCCGCGAAGAGGTAGGTGCTGAAGATCAGGATCGGCACGTGGACCAGGTACAGGCTGAACGAGATGGTCCCGGTGAACTGCACGGGGCGCGTGTCGAGCACGGCGCGGAGCGGCTTCCAGCCGAGCGCTGCCACCACGAGCCCGGCCGCGGCGAGCGGCACCAGGCCCTTCAGCACCGGCTCGAGTTCGGGGATCTCGCCGACGTTCGGCCCGACCAGCCACGGAGCGATCAGGAGCAGCAGACTGGCCACGGTGAGCCCGGCCCACAGCGGGTGTCGGTACCAGTGCGTGTTGATGCGGTCGGCGACGTTGCGCACCGCCTCGAGGCGGACCGCGATGACCGCGCCGACGAAGAACGCAGGGAGGTACTGCAGCGCACCGGAGTCGGCGTGCACGCCCAAGTAGGTGAGGGCGCACGCGGCGGCCAGGCCGCCCATCCACCACTTCCGCACGGCGAGGGCCGCCACCGCGAAGATCGGCAGGGCGAGCGAGAACAGCAGCTCCCAGCGAAGCGACCAGAGCGGGTTGTTGATCTGCCCGTCGCCGCCGAGGAGGTCCCACGCCTTGACGATGTACTCCCAGCTGAAGTTCGGGGTGGAGGAGCTGCTCAGCCAGGTGCCCTTCGGCTGGGTGGACACCTGCGGGATGGCCATCACCCAGACGGCCGCCAGTACGACGGACGCCATGACCGGCACCAGAAGCCGGACGGCGCGGCGCGGGAAGTAGGCGATCCAGTCGAAGCCGCGGTGACGGATCACGGGAAGCGTGACCACCAGCCCGGAGAGCACGAAGAAGACGATGACCGACTCGACACCGGCGGTCGCGAGCTTCAGCGGCGTGTAGCTGATCCACCACATCGCGGAGCCCGTCGGCGCGGATCCGGTGCCGGGCGCGCCCGGGAAGTCCGGGTTCGTGTACACGGCGTGGTGGAGCAGGACGACCACCGCGGCGATGCCGCGCAGACCGTCCAGCGCGGCCAAACGGCCGCCCGTCGTCTGTTTCGTCTTCTCTGCCACCGTTACACCTGTACCCGTCATAGGCGGGCGACGGTACCCATGCGCCCTGGGCAGTTCCTGTGACCCGTTCAGGGGTCAGCTGGGTGCGTGAGAGCGGTCATCCGCGTGGCGGCGCCGTCATGCGCGGGGCGGCACCTAGCATGTTCGCTATGCCTGCATCCACGTCACCGCTGGTCTCCGTCGTCATGGGATCGGACTCCGACTGGACGGTCATGCAGGAGGCTTCGCGCCTTCTCACCGAGTTCGGCGTCGCGCACGAGGTCGAGGTCGTCTCGGCCCACCGGACGCCGGAGAAGATGATCGCGTTCGGCAAGGAGGCCGCCGGGCGTGGCGTCCGGGTGATCATCGCCGGGGCGGGCGGCGCAGCTCACCTCCCGGGCATGCTGGCCGCGGTCACGACCCTCCCCGTCGTCGGCGTCCCGGTGCCGCTCGCCCGTCTCGACGGGCTCGACTCCCTGCTCTCGATCGTCCAGATGCCCGCCGGGGTGCCGGTCGCCACCGTCTCCATCGGCGGCGCGCGCAACGCCGGACTCCTCGCCGTCAAGATCCTGGCCACCTCCGACGACGCCCTCGCCGAGGCTCTCGCGCGCTTCGCCGCCGACCTCGAGGCGAGCGTCGAGCAGAAGAACCGGGCCCTGCAAGCCCAGCTGTGAGAACCGCCCGATGACGATCGCCACGCCGCTGCGCCACCCCGACGCCTCCTCGTCCCAGACGATGACGAAGCGGGGCTGGTGGCTGGTCACCATGAACATCCTGCTGCCCGGCTCCGCCCAGGTCGTCGCTGGAAACCGTGTCCTCGGCCGGGTCGGCGTGCTCGCCACCCTGCTGCTCTGGCTGCTCGGCATCGTGACGCTGGTCGTCTACCTGGTCTCGCCGTCGTCGATCTACACGCTGTTCACGCAGGCGGGCAGCCTGACCCTCGTCCAGACACTGCTGATCGTCTACACGGTGCTCTGGGTCGTGCTCACCCTGGACACTCTCCGTCTCGTGCGCCTCATCCGCACCGCACCGAACGCCCGCGGCTGGATCGCCGCGTTCTCGGTGCTCGTCCTCGTCGGCCTCGCCTGCACCGCCGGCTACGCGTCGGTCGTCGCCGGTTCCGCCCGGGGTGCGCTCGGCGACATCTTCTCGGCAGGGCCGTCACAGCCTCCCGTCGACGGCCGCTACAACATCATGCTGCTCGGTGGCGACGCCGGTCCCGACCGCGACGGCCTGCGCCCGGACAGTATGTCCATCGTGAGCATCGACGCGAACACGGGTCAGGCCGTCACCATCGGCCTGCCACGCGACCTCGACCCCGTGCCGTTCCCGGCCTCGTCCCCCCTGCACGCCGAGTATCCGGACGGCTACGGCTACAACGACCGCTGCGACGTGGACGTCTGCCAGCTCAACTCCATCTACACCGAGGTGGAGCTGTACAAGCCGGACCTGTACCCGAACGCGAAGAAGAACAAGAGCGAGCCGGGCATCGAGGCCATGCGCGACGCCCTCGAAGGCGCGACCGGCCTGAAGATCCAGTACTACGTCCTGATCGACATGCAGGGCTTCGCCGACCTGATCGACGCCCTCGGCGGCGTCGACGTCACCGTCACGGACCGCGTGCCGATCGGCGGCGACGAGAACCTCAACGGGGTCGCCGAGTGGATCGAGCCGGGCAAGCGCCACCTCGACGGCTACCACGCCCAGTGGTATGCCCGCGCTCGCCACGGCTCCAGCGACTACGACCGCATGGCCCGCCAGCGGCAGCTGCAGGACGCCATCCTGAAGCAGGTCAACCCGGTCAACGTCGTATCGAAGTTCCAGGGCATCGCGACCGCCGGTGCGCAGGTCATGAAGACCGACATCCCGCAGTCGATGCTCGGCTACTTCGTCGACCTGGGCATGAAGACGCGCAAGCTGCCCGTGCAACAGCTGGAGCTGGTGCCGCCGACGATCGACCCGACCGAGCCGGACTATGCGCAGATCCAGGAGCTGGTGCGCCAGGCGGTGAACCCCGCGACGGCGAAGCCGAAGGGGAGCTGACCGGCGGCCCGCCGCCCTCGGCTCAGCCCTGCTCGGCCTGCTCAGCCCTCGAAGAACGCTGCGGCCGCGCGGGCCCGGTACACGACGTCCTCGATGTCCTCACCGCCAACGACGGTCACGTGACCGACCTTGCGGCCGGGCCGCGGCTCCTTGCCGTAGCCGTGGAACTTGGCCTCGGGATGCGCGGCGAGCGCGGCCGGGTAGCGGTCCTGGAGGCTGCCCTCCGACGGGCCGCCGAGGATGTTCACCATGACCGACCAGTCGGCGCGCGGCTCCGTCGACCCGAGCGGAAGGTCGAGGACGGCCCGCAGGTGCTGCTCGAACTGACTGGTGACGGCGCCCTCGATCGACCAGTGGCCGCTGTTGTGCGGCCGCATCGCCAGCTCGTTGATCAGCACGCGCCCGTCCGTCGTCTCGAACAGCTCGACGGCGAGGACCCCGGTGACGCCGAGTCCGTCCGCCACGCGGCGGGCGATGTCGGCGGCGGCCTCCGCCACCCGGCCGGCTGCGCCGGGGGCCGGCGCGAGCACCTCGGCACAGACGCCGTCGCGCTGCACGGTCTCGACGACCGGCCACGCCGCGATCTCCCCCGACGGACGGCGCGCGACGAGCTGTGCGAGCTCCCTCCGGAACGGCACGAGCTCCTCGACCAGAAGCGCCCCGCCGCGGCCGTCCTCGGCGAGCGCCAGGAACCAATCGTCAGCCCCGCTCGCGTCGGACACCACGCGGACGCCCTTGCCGTCGTAGCCGCCCCGCGCCGTCTTGACGACGGCCCGGCCGCCGTGATCGGCGAGGAAGGCGCCCAGCTCGTCCGCGGACTCCACCGCGGCCCAGTCCGGCACCGGCAGCCCCAGCTCGCTGAGCTTGGCCCGCATCTGCAGCTTGTCCTGCGCGTACAGGAGCGCGTCAGGTCCCGGGTGCACGGGGATGCCGCGGGACACCAGCTCGCGGAGGATCGCCTGCGGCACGTGCTCGTGGTCGAAGGTGATCACATCCACCGTCTCGGCGAACGCGAGCACGGTGTCGAGGTCGCGGTAGTCGCCGACGCCCGACGCGGCGATGTCGGCGCTCATGCCCTCCGCCTCCTCGAGCACGCGGATGTCGACCCCGAGCTCGATGGCCGGGGGGATCATCATCCGTGCCAGCTGACCTCCGCCGATCACTCCGACGATGTGACTAGCCATGGACCATCCGCTCCTCTGATACTTTTCATGCTGGCCGGGAAGACTCACAGGAACGCGAAACCTGGTCCGCGTACTGTGACGAACGTACTGACCATCTTCCCGCATCTCAGGCAGGGGCATGACGACCGAGACCAGCACACCGGCGCGACGCGCACGGCTCCTCCCGCAACTGATCAAGTTCGGCGCGGTCGGAGCCGTCGGCTTCGTGGTCAATCTGCTCGTGTTCAACGTGCTGATGCTCTTCGTGCTGGTGAACGTGCCGCACAAGACGCTCTTCTCGACGGCGATCGCGACACTGGTCGCCATCGGCACGAACTGGATCGGCAATCGCTACTGGGCGTTCTCCGGCAACCGCAACGAGAACGCCACGCGTGAGGGCATCGAGTTCTTCATCGTCAGCCTGGCGGGCATGGCCATCCCGCTCCTCTGCGTCTGGGTGTCGCACTACCTTCTCGGCTACCAGAGCCTGCTCGCCGACAACATCTCCAACAACGTGGTCGGTCTCGCGCTCGGCACGGTCTTCCGGTTCGCGTTCTACCGCTGGTGGGTGTTCTCGCCCGACCGCGCGATCGCTCGCTCCGGCCGTCGTGGCGCCGTCTCGGACAGCCGGCACGTGCCCGCCCGCGGCCGCGAGAAGGCGCCGATCACCGGCTCGACCCTAGCGAGCGCCCCAGACCGTGGTCTCGTCGGAGACTGACTGCGCCTGCTGACGCCGCACGGCCACGACGGTCTGCGAGTGGTCCATCAGCTCGGACAACGCGCGCTGCACCTGGTCGGCCTTCGGCACATCCTTCAGGACGACGGGATGGTCGAGACCCGAGTTGATCAGCACATCGCCGGACCGGAACATACTCTGCAGCCAGGTCCGCCGCACGCTCACGTCGTAGCCGCGGCTGTGCAGCAGCTCCTGGCGCACGCGCACGAAGAATCCGTGCCGGATGATCAGACGGCGGTTGGTGATCGTGTAGCGGCGGCTCAGCCACGCCGCCAGCGGCAGGAGGAAGAGCAGGAGCACGACGGCGGCCGCGGCGGACCACAGCAGGACGATCTCCCAGACCTCACCGTCCCGGCCCGCGAGGTACCCGACCGCGCCGGCGGTCGCGATCAGCACGAGGCTCGGGAAGAACAGCCGGCGGGCGTTCGAACGCAGCCGGGCCACCACGCGCTCGGGCGGCTGGGCGGGTATCCCGTCCGGGCTGCTGCTCATGCTCCATTAATACCGCAGGTGCGTCACGTCGCCCGCCGCCACTGCGGTGCGGCCCGCATCCGACTCCACGATCAGCCTCCCGCTCTCGTCGATGCCGACGGCGGTGCCGAGGAGGTCGTCGCCCGACGGCAGCTGCACGCGGACCGGCCGGCCGATGGTGTGGCAGGCCTCGGCGACCTCATCGCGCAGCGCGCTGCGGAGCGGATCGCCGTCGGCGGCCAGGAACTCGCGGTACAGCGTCGTCAACTGGATGAGGTAGGCCGAGAGCACGGCATCCGCGTCCACATCGTGCGCGCCGGCGAGTGCCAGCGAGGTCGAGGTCTCGGTCGGGAGCTCGTCGCGGGTCTGCGTGAGGTTGACTCCCGCGCCGATCACCAGCCCCGACATCCCGGGCAGCAGCTCGGCGAGGATGCCGCACACCTTGTCGCCCTCGATGAGGACGTCGTTGGGCCACTTGACCTGCACGCCGCCAGGGACGAACCGGCCGAGCGCGCGGCTCATCGCCAGGCCGCCGAGCAGCGGGAACCAGCCGAACGACTCCGGCGGCAGGCCGACCGGCTTGAGCAGAACGGAGATCGCCAGCGCTCTCCCGGGCGGCGTCACCCACACCCGGCCGAGCCGGCCGCGACCGCCGGTCTGGTTGCCCGTGATCACCACCGCGAGGTCCGGGAGGTCGCCCGCCCGGGCACTCAGGACGTCGTTGGTGGAACCCGCCTCGGGGAGCACCTCGAGCACGGGGACGATGGTTCGGCTGCGTCGGAAGTCCACGGGGTCAGTCTCTCGCACTGGGCCAGTCTGCCAGCGCAGGCCGGTGGATTTGTAGGGTTTCGTCAACGGCACGGCCATTCGGCTGGCCGGTAGAGTGAACGACGTGACCGACACCGAACCTCGTCAGACCGATCAGCTCCCCGACCTGACCACCACCGCCGGCAAGCTCGCCGACCTGAAGGAACGGTTCCACGAGGCCGTCACCGCGAGCGGTCAGGCGGCCATCGAGAAGCAGCACGCCAAGGGCAAGCTGACCGCGCGTGAGCGCATCGACCTCCTGCTCGACCAGGGCTCCTTCGTGGAGTTCGACGAGTTCGTCCGCCACCGCACCCACGCCTTCGGCATGGAGGCCAAGCGCCCGTACGGCGACGCGGTCGTCACCGGCGTCGGCACCATCCACGGCCGCAATGTCGCGGTGTTCAGCCAGGACTTCACCATCTTCGGCGGCTCTCTCGGGGAGGTGGCCGGCGAGAAGATCATCAAGGTCATGGACCACGCGCTCAAGACGGGCGTTCCGATGATCGGCATCCTCGACTCCGGCGGCGCCCGCATCCAGGAGGGCGTCGTCGCCCTCGGCAAGTACGGCGAGATCTTCCGCCGCAACACCGCGGCCTCGGGCGTCATCCCGCAGATCTCCATCGTGATGGGCCCGGCAGCCGGCGGCGCCGTGTACTCCCCCGCCCTCACCGACTTCGTCATCATGGTCGACAAGTCCAGCCACATGTTCGTCACCGGCCCGGATGTCATCAAGACGGTCACCGGCGAGGACGTCGGCTTCGAGGAGCTCGGCGGCGCGCTGACCCACAACAAGGTCTCCGGCGTCGCCCACTACCTCGCCAGCGACGAGGAGGACGCGCTCGACTACGCGCGGACCCTGCTCAGCTACCTGCCCCAGAACAACCTCGCCGAGCTGCCGACCTTCCAGGCCGAGCCGGAGCTCGAGATCACCGACGCCGATCGCCGGCTGAACACGATCATCCCGGACTCCCCCAACCAGCCCTATGACGTGAAGACGATCATCGAGGGCGTGGTCGACGACGGCGAGTTCCTCGAGATCCAGCCGCTGTTCGCCCCCAACATCGTCATCGGGTTCGCCCGCGTCGAGGGCCGGTCGGTGGGCATCGTCGCGAACCAGCCGAGCGCGATGGCGGGCACATTGAACATCGACGCCGGCGAGAAGGCCTCCCGGTTCGTCCGCTTCTGCGACGCCTTCAGCATCCCGATCCTCACCCTGGTGGATGTGCCCGGCTACCTTCCCGGCACCGACCAGGAGTGGACGGGCGTGATCCGGCGCGGGGCGAAGCTGCTGTACGCCTACGCCGAGGCGACCGTGCCGCTCGTGACCATCATCACCCGCAAGGCGTACGGCGGTGCGTACATCGTCATGGGCTCCAAGCAGCTCGGCGCCGACATGAACCTCGCGTGGCCCACCGCCGAGATCGCAGTGATGGGCGGCCAGGGTGCCGTGAACATCCTCTACCGCGGCGAGATCAAGCGCGCGGAAGAGGCCGGCGAGGATGTGGCGGCCGTCCGCACGAAGCTCGCCAACGAGTACACCTACAACGTCGCGAGCCCGTTCCTCGCGGCCGAGCGCGGCGAACTCGACGGCGTGATCGAGCCCGCGGCGACGCGCGTGTCGGTCATCAAGGCGCTGCGCGCGCTCCGCACCAAGCGGGCCACGCTGCCCCCGAAGAAGCACGGGAACATCCCGCTGTGACCGGCCAGGAGGCCCAGAGCGGTGCGCCGCTCGATCCGTCGCAGCTGCGGTTCCTCACCCGCGGCGTGACCGCGGAGGAGATCGCGGCCGTCACCGCCGTCCTGACCGCCGCTGCCGCCGAGCAGGCGGCCGCCGGTCGGGAGGCCAGGGCCGAGCAGGGCCCGGATGCCTGGGCACGCACGCAGCGGAACCTGCGCGGCGAGCTCCGGCCCGGAGCGGGTGCCTGGCGGTCGTTCTCGGGCTGAGATGTACCCCGATCCGGGCGTCCCCCGAGTAAGGGACACGCGGATTCATCGGCATGTCCCGCGAACGGGGGTCGTGATATGTCCCCCAGGTGTCCTCCAAAATGACGACTATGTATTTTCTGGGAGCGCAGCCACTATAGATATTGCTAGGTGTCTCTCCTCGTGAGTCACACCGCCAATCACTCGCCGACTAGGGTAAGCGGGCGAGTGCTTTGGGGGCGAGTCAGGGCGATATTCGGGTTGTCGCCCTGACTCGGGGTTTGAAAAGGGGCCGACAATTCGGGTGTCGGCCCCTTTCTCCTCGTTAAGGGCCGTTCTCCCCGTCACGGGCAGGGACGACCGAACTCGGGCGAGGTTCAGCCGACCGGCCGGGGGATCTCCAACCAGAGGTCGACCTCGTCGTCCTCCGACTCCGCGCCGAGGGCATTCGCCGCGCCATCGTCCGACATGCGCAGGCCCACGACGGTCACCGCGGTCTTCGACGACCGGGGTACGGTCCGGATGATCAGCTTGTCCGTCGTCGTCCCGCGGATGGCGTCGGCCAGCCGCCGGAGCACGGTCTCGAGCCCGCGCTGGTCGATGTCGTCGATGCCGCCCTCGTCCAGCAGGCTGACGACGACGCCACGGCGGCGCGCATCCATCACCTCGCGCCGGACGTCATCATTGAGCAGGCGGCGGCCGCGGATCTCGTCGCGGATCGCGCCCTCCAGATACCGGCACTCACGTCGCTCCGCCTCGGTGAGGTCTCCCCCGCGGCGGACGATCTCGGCGAGCATCGGAGCGGCGACCCGGTAGGTCTGGCGGAGCCGCAGCTGGCGCTCCATGACGTGCGCCTCCTGGGCGGCCTGCCACTCCGTCGCCTCGCGCTCGGCACGGGCGAACTGGAGGGCATCGCGGCCGGCTTTCGCGAGCGAGCCGGAGATCACGACGGCGACACCGACCCACACGACCGAGCCGATGACGCCGAGCCCGGCGAGCGCGCCGAGACCGGCCCAGACGACCGTCTGCACGGCCAGGAAGGCGACGCCGGCCCATGCGACGATCTGCTGCCGGCGGACCGCGCAGATGGTCATCAGCGTGCCGACGGCGGCGACGTACCAGGTGGCGTATCCGTTGTCCTTGGACGGATCCAGCTGGCTCGTGACGAGGATCGGGATGACGACGCAGACGGCGAGGTCGAAGGCGGCGAGCCAGAGCGGCATCTTGGTCGGGCTGGTGGGCCACAGGCTCATCACCGTCGCGACACCGTACAAGACCATCGCGACGACGATCGGGCCTGCCGTGCGCGGCATCCACAGCGACGACAGCGCGAGGAAGAGGTGATAGGCGGAGAAAAGAGCGCCGAGGATGAGGAAGAGGACGCGATTGAGGGTGATCACTCCGCCGCCTCCGTCTCTCGCGCCTCGCCCGGCGCGAAAGGACCCTGCTGATCGAAGCGGGCCGCCCCGGGCGCCTGGGCGCCGACGGGCTGCGGTTCGGCGGACGGCCAGAGGATCGTGACGGTCGTGCCCTCGCCCGGTTCGGAGCGGATGTCCGCGCGACCGCCGACCTTGGCGAGACGGTCGCGGATGCTGATGCGCAGGCCGAGCCGCTCCGCCGGCACTTCCGCCTCGGTGAACCCGCGTCCGTCGTCGCCGACGATGATCTCGACCGTGGCCGCCGGTCCGCCGCCGCGGATCGACAGGCCGCGGTGCACCTCCGGGCCGCCCGCGTGCTGCATGCTGTTCACCATCGCCTGGACCGCGGCCGAGTAGACCGCCTCGGCGACGTTCACAGGCAGCATGTGCACCTCGACGTCGCGCACCTCGACCTCGAACGGCGATGAGAACGCGTTGGCGGAGGTCACGAGGCGCTCTGCGAGCTGGTTGAGGCCGACCAGGGACTGGTCCTCAGGCGTGGATGCCTCGGCTGCGTGCAGGTGCCCGATCGCGTCGGCGGCCATCGCCGCCGCGAGCTCCTTCTGCTCCGGTGTCCTCGCGGAAGCGGCCGAGAGCAGGGTCGTGAGCACGCTGTCGTGCACGATGGCGTCGACCTGCACGCGCTCGACCTCAGTCGCGTGCTGGCGGACCGCGGTGGCGTACCGGGCGAGCGCCTGGCTCTGGGCCGCATCCACCGCGCTCGACGCCTGGCGCATCATCGCGATGATCGCGAGGATGACACCGCCGAGGATGATGGCGTAGATCGCGTCGAGCGCACCCAACTCGAATCCGACGCCGCCGCCGGCCGGAAGCGCCCGGACGACGCCGTAGGCGATGGGCGCGATGAACGTGTAGGCGATCGCGAGCCAGAGCGGGTAGGCGACAGCCGCGAAGGCCGTGAAGACGGAACACAGGAACCACACCCACGGCTTGTCGGAGCTGAACGCACTCGGGTCGCGGACGAGCAGCGGCCAGGTGACGATCGCCGCGAGGTACAGAACCGACAGGACGCCCATCGCGATCTTCACCCCGCGCTGAACGACCGCAAGGATCACGGTGAGGGCGAGGCCGCCGAAGATCCCGATCATCCAGACGGCGCCCCACGGCTCGCGGAGCGCGCTGAGCTGGCCGAGTGCCGTCGGGAGGGTCTGCAGACCGAAGACGAGCCCGAAGGCGGACACCGTGCGGTCGGCGATGCGCTCGATCCGCGCCCGGCTGAGGGGGTTGCGGGGCTTGGCCGGTTCGAGCGGCGCCCCGGGGCGAACCCCGCTAGGAGCGCTCATTGCCTGTCTCGGGGTCGAGCCCGGGAAGGATGCCGTCCTCCACGGCGCGTCGGAGGAGGTCCACCTTCGTCGGCGCCGGCCGCCCGACTTCCACGTATTTGACGCGGATGCGGTCGAGGTACTCGCGGGCGGTGGAGTTCGCGATGCCCAGCTGGGCGGCGACCGCCTTCAGAGGGAGGCCGGAGGCGTACAGGTGCAGGACGTCGCGTTCGCGTCGCCCGAGCTGCGCTTTGGCGAAGTCACTGTCGGCGTCGATCGCCGTCGCCCATTCGAGGTTGTTGAGGACGTCGCCTCGGGCCACCGTCGCGATGGCGCTGATGACCGTCGTCGTGGGTGACGACTTCGGGATGACGCCTGCAGCTCCGGCGGCGAGCGCCTCGCGGACGCTGGCCACGCGATCGGCGATGCTGTGCACCAGCACTGCGGCCCCGGTCGCCTGGGCCCGCTTGACGTTGTCGGTCACCTTGGAGCCGTCGCCGAGCGACAGGTCGAGGACGACGACGTCGCACTCCTGGGAGCCGAGCTGGGCGACGAAGTCGTCCACCGTCGGAGCGGTCAGGACCACGTCATAGCCGGCGTCCTGGCAGGCCGCCTTCAGCCCGAGACGCACGGACTCGTGATCGTCGACGATTGCCACCCGCACCATGTTGACCATCGTAGGGGGTGAATGCATGCGGAGGGTCGTCCGGACGTCAGCGCGTCCGTGTGGGCGCGTGTCGGTCGTCGACTCGCGCCCGCGCGTCAGCCCGTCAACCCGTCAACCCGTCAGCCCATCAGCGGGTGAGGGAGGCGACGGCTTCGACGTGGTGGGTGTTCGGGAAGAGGTCGAAAGCGCGCATTCCCCGGAGGTCGTAGCCGTGGCCGGCGAAGAAGGCGAGGTCGCGGGCGAGCGCGACGGGGTCGCAGGCAACGTAGACCACCTGAGCGGGGGAGAGGGAGGCGATCGCGTCGACGACCTCGCGGCCGGCACCGGAGCGGGGCGGGTCGAGGACGACCGTCGCGGCCCGCAGCCGGGCGCGCTCCGCCGCCGACGCCTCTCCGGCGAGCCGGGTGACGTAGCGCTCGACGCGGTCGGTGATCGCCGAGGCGCCGACCCAGTCGGCGAGGTTCTCGGCTGCGTCGTCGGTCGCGGCCTCGTCGCTCTCGACGGAGGTGATGCGGAGCGTCGAGCCGAAGCGGTCGCCCAGCGCGGCGGCGAGGAGGCCGACACCGCCGTACAGGTCGAGGTTCGCCGCACGGGGGTCGAAGAGCGCCTCGTCGACGGCGGACTGCACCGCCTGGGTGAGGGTCTGGGCAGCGGCGCGGTGCACCTGCCAGAAGCCGCGCGCATCCAGCCGGAACTCGCGGTCGCCGACACGCTCGCGGATGGGGACCGGACGGCGCCGCGGTCGGACGTTCCGCCGTCCGGAGCGCACGGGCTTGTCGTTGACGAGCACGTGGGAGGCGCCGAGCCCGGTGGCGACGACGTCGACCGACTCGGCTCCGGGGAACTGCTGCCCGAACGGGGTGGCCTCCTGGACGGCGTCGGTCGCGAGGGGCAGGTCGGTGACCGGGATGACGGTGTGCGAGCGCTGCGCGTACGGACCGAGGCGGCCGGCGCCGTCGACCTGCAGACGGACGCGGGTGCGCCATCCCGTGCCGTCGCCCGTTTCGCCCTCCACCGGCTCGACGCGGACCGGGGAGCCGTCGACCCCGGCTGCCGCGATCGCGTCGGCGGGCAGCTTGGCGGTGCGCTGCAGGGCGTCCTCGATCACGCGCCGCTTCAGCTCGCGCTGGTGGTCGAGCCGGATGTGCCCGAACTCGGCGCCACCCGCACGCTCGGTGGGCCGGCGCTCGATGGCGGCGGCTCTCCACACGTGCGGTTGCCGTTCGGGCGCGGCCTCGACGACCTCGACGACCTCTCCGCGCCAGAAGCGCTCGTGGCTGGTGTCCGCGATGCGGACGCGAACACGCTCGCCCGGCATCGTGTCGGGCACGAAGACGACCCGGCCCTCGTGGCGTGCGACGAACACCCCGCCGTGGGCCACGTTGGTAATGTCGAGCTCGACCTCGTCCTTCTGGGGCATCCTTCGAGCATCCCACAGGTGACCATGCGCCTCTACCTCGCTTCCACCTCGCCCGCCCGCCTCGCGTTGCTGCGCGCCGCCGGCGTCGAGCCGGTGGTCGTTCCTTCGCACGTCGACGAACCGGCCGCTGTCGCCGCGGCGGAGGCCGAGCACGGTCCGCTGAGCGCCGACGCGATGGTCCAGCTCCTCGCGCGGCTGAAGGCGGAGGCTGTGCGCGGCACCCTGGACGGCGAGCCAATCGACGGGCTGATCCTGGGCGGCGACTCGGCCTTCGCGATCGACGGCGCCATCCACGGCAAGCCCCACCTCCCCGAGGTCGCCCGCGAGCGCTGGATTCAGCAGCGCGGACGCACGGGCACCCTCCATTCCGGCCACTGGCTGATCGACCATCGCGACGGTCGGGAGAACGCCGCGGCCGGCGCGACCGCCGTCGCCTCCGTCACGTTCGCGGACGTCACGGATGACGAGATCGACGCCTACGTGGCGAGCGGCGAGCCGCTCGAGGTGGCGGGCTCCTTCACGATCGACAGCCTGGGCGGACCCTTCATCACCCGGGTGGACGGCGATCCGAGCACGGTGGTGGGCCTCTCCCTTTCGACGCTGCGAGAGCTCGTGCGCGAGCTCGGCGTGCCGTGGACATCGCTCTGGAACCGCGGGCACTGACGCAAGCCGTTGTAGGCTGCCGGAGTCTTCGGTCGCCCATTTTTGTGGGGATCACCCAAATCCACTCCGATTTCGAGCAATAGGCTAGGGAACTGTGCCACGTATCACCAAGGTTTTGATCGCCAACCGCGGCGAGATCGCCGTCCGCGTCATCCGTGCGGCGAAGGACAGCGGGATCGCCTCCGTCGCCGTGTACGCGGACCAGGACCGGGACGCCCTCCACGTCCGCCTCGCCGACGAGGCCTACGCGCTGGACGGGACCACGAGCGCCGAGACGTACCTCGTCATCGACAAGCTCCTGTCGGTCGCGCGCCGCTCGGGTGCCGACGCCGTGCATCCGGGTTACGGCTTCCTCGCCGAGAACGCGGACTTCGCCCGCGCCGTCATCGACGCCGGGCTGACCTGGATCGGCCCGTCCCCGGAGGCCATCGAGCGCCTGGGCGACAAGGTCTCCGCACGTCATGTGGCCGAGAAGGTGGGGGCGCCGCTCGCCCCCGGAACGCTCAACCCGGTCAAGGACGCGGCCGAGGTGCTCGACTTCGTCGACGTCTACGGGCTTCCGGTCGCCATCAAGGCGGCGTTCGGCGGCGGCGGCCGCGGCCTGAAGGTCGCCCGCGCCCGCGAGGAAGTGGCGGAGCTGTTCGAGTCGGCCACGCGTGAGGCGATCGCCGCCTTCGGCCGGGGCGAGTGCTTCGTCGAGAAGTACCTCGACCAGCCGCGCCACGTCGAGACCCAGTGCCTCGCGGACGCGTACGGCAACGTCGTCGTCGTCTCCACCCGCGACTGCTCGCTGCAGCGCCGGCACCAGAAGCTCGTCGAGGAGGCGCCCGCGCCGTTCCTCACCCCCGAGCAGACCGAGAAGCTCTACTCGTCGTCCAAGGCCATCCTCAAGGAGGTCGGTTATCAGGGCGCCGGGACGTGCGAGTTCCTCATCGGCAAGGACGGCACGGTCTCGTTCCTCGAGGTGAACACGCGCCTCCAGGTCGAGCACTGCGTCTCGGAGGAGGTCACCGGCATCGACCTCGTCCGCGAGCAGTTCCGACTCGCCGAGGGCGGCGAGCTCGACTACGACGACCCGGCTCCCCGCGGCCACTCGTTCGAGTTCCGCATCAACGGCGAGGACGCGGGACGCGGCTTCATCCCCTCCCCCGGGCCCGTCCACGTGTTCAAGGCCCCGAGCGGCCCCGGCGTCCGCGTCGACAGCGGCATCCAGGCGGGCGACGTGATCAGCGGCTCCTTCGATTCCATGCTGGCGAAGCTCATCGTGACCGGCGCCAGCCGCGAGGAGGCCCTCGAGCGCTCCCGCCGCGCGCTGGACGAGTTCGAGGTCGCGGGCCTTCCGACCGTCCTCCCCTTCCACCGTGCCATCGTGCGCGACCCCGCCTTCGCACCGCAGGACGGCGAGCCGTTCTCCGTCTACACGCGCTGGATCGAGACCGAGTGGGTCAACGAGATCGAGCCGTGGTCGGGCGAGCTCGGCGACCAGCCGGCCGCGGAGCGCCGCAGCAACGTGGTCGTCGAGGTCGAGGGCAAGCGCATCGAGGTCTCCCTCCCCGCGCGCCTCCTCAGCGGTGGTGCCGGCGAGCCGTCCGGTGCCCCCGCTCCGCGTCGCCGCGGCGCCGCGCACGCGGTGGACACCGCGACCGGCGACTCCGTCACCGCTCCGATGCAGGCCACCGTGGTGAAGGTCGCCGTGGCCGACGGCGACCCGGTCGTCAAGGGCGACCTGGTGCTGGTGCTCGAGGCCATGAAGATGGAGCAGCCGCTGACCGCCCACAAGGACGGCACCGTCTCCGGCATCAACGCGAGCGTCGGCGAGACCGTCTCGTCGGGCCACCTGCTGCTCAACATCGTCTGACACCACCGCATCGTCTGGCACCACCGCATCGTCCGACACCGGCGTCCGCGTCGCGAGTCGCGCCATAACGCGCGCCCGACGCGCCGCCAACCACCTTGCGAAAGGGAGGAGCACCGCCGACATTCGGGCGGAAGCTCCTCCCTTTCGCGCCTCATCCCGCCGCCGCACGACGCAACTCCTCCCTTTCCAGCGACCCGAGCAACTCCTCGATGGTCGCCACCGTCGCGTCCGGGCTCCGAAGTACCTGACGCGCCGTCAGCCGCAACCTCGGCAGATCCTGCAGTGTCATGGCGACATCGCGGCGGCGATCGCGCTCGAACGCTTCGCGATCGGCGTGGAACTCGAATCCATCGATCTCCAGATAGAGCACCCCATCCACCAGGGCATCGACGCGCCCCACTCCGTCGACGGCCAACTGCTGCTCGACGATGCGACCGCGAGCCGTGAGACGCTGCCGGAGGAAGGACTCGACACCGGAGTCCGAACCGGGCCGCGCACGTTCGGCGAGACGTCTGGACCGATGCGGTTCATCCGCGAACACCCGTCGCAGCCCGTGGCGTGTCACCTGGCCGGTAGAGATCGCCGTGTCGAGCACCGCGATGGCGGTCTCGTCCTCTGCGCACCGCACGGCGCTGCGCAGACGATCGGCCAGCGAAACACGCCACACCTCGCTGTGCCGCTCTGCGCGACCCCAATGACGGACCGTCCGGTCATCGGCGGCTCCTGCCCGTCCGGCGTGGGGAGGAACCAGCAGATGTGTCCGTTCGTCCTGGCCGCCCCACAATCCGTATGTGCGGGCGGCGGTGACACGGCAGAGGCGCCCGCCGGCCCGCAGGGCTGAAATGGCGGCCTCACCGATCCCGGGAAGGGCATAGCGACCGTTCCGCGGCCGCAGGAGGCGACCTTCGCGCACGGCGGCGGACAGGACGTGCCCCCGCGCCCCGGCCTCCTTCAATTGGCCGAGCGACGCTGCGCCACCGAGGCGAGTGAGTTCCGTCATCCAATCCATGTCCCCATCCTGCGGAAACGGCGGCTGCCCTCAGGACGGACAGGGGCGATCTGTGGAGAGATCCACTCGGGTGTCGATTGTGCACACCGTGAATCCCGCGGGACGGAAAGGGAGGAGATCGCTGCCGACACGCCGCCGGAACGCCACGAACGGAGGAGATCGGGACGGGAAACCCGCCGGAATACCTCCGTTCCGCGGGCGGCCCAGCGGCAGGCGTCAGCCGGTCGCCTCCGTTGGGTCGCCCTTCAGGTCGATGCTGATCTCGTCGGCGTCGAGGTTGCTCAGCGCGCCGGCGAGGACGTCGGCGCTGAACGCGCCGTCGTCGCGCGCATCGAGGAGGGCATCGCGCTGGGCCCGCAGCTGAGCGAGCCGCGCCCTCTTGTGCTCGGCGAACGCCTCCGGTGTGCGCTCGGTCGTCGTCGGCACCGGGACGGTCTTCGCCGCGTCGTAGAGGAGTTCCATCAGCTTGCGCCGTTCCTGCCGCTCGGCCTCCGGGTCGGCCGCCGCGGGCTTGACAGCCTTCAGCACGAGCCCAAGGGTGCCGCCCTGGAGAAGCAGCGAGCCCGTCGCCACCAGGAAGGCGATGAGCACGAGCACCGAGCGGCCCGGCGTGTTGTCGGGCAGCGACTGGGCGGCCGCGACGGTGACGGCGCCGCGCATCCCCGCCCACACCACGATCGTGCCCTCACGCCACCCGAGCGGGGCTCCCGTGAAGTACTCGATGTCGGCCAGCAGTCGTCGGAGGCGCGTGCCGAAACGGGTCAGGTTCTCGACGGTCGGGATGCCGCGACGCGCGAGCAGGCGACGCCGCCGCTCGGCCTGCTTGGGCGAGAGGGGGCGTCGGCCGTCGGAGTCGCCGAAGGCAGGGTCCGGGAACGCGGGGTCCGGGAATGTCGGATCGGGCACAACGGCCGCCGCGACGGCGGAGGACGCAGCGGCGGCCGGGTCGGGCGAGGTGTCCGCCGGCACGTCGGCACCCGATCCCGCGCCGGACTCGTCTCCGACCTCCCCCGCGGCCGCCGACGAGCCGGCCGCGAGCGCCCGCTGCTCCCCCGGTTTCGCGATGCGCTCGGCGATCCCCCGCCGCACCGCCTCCGGATCGCTCAGGTGCTCCTGCAGCTGCTCCAGGCGCGGCCGAATCCGTTGCCTTCGCTTGCTGCGCCGGGCAAGCAGAGCGAGCAGGGGCGCGACGAACGCGGCGCGCACCAGGATTGTGAGAAGGAGAGCGCCCGCAGCGATTCCGATGGCGGGCGCCACCCCGGAATGGTCCTCCTGCACGTCCTGCACGATTCCGAACAGCTCCAGGCCCATCGTCAGGAAGATGAGCCCCTCGAGGATGAGCTCGACCGTGCGCCAGTTCTGCGCGTCCGACAACCGGTGCTCCGGCGAGAGCACGCGCGGCGCGCGGCTGCCGGTCACGAGGCCGGCGACGACAGCGGCGACGAGGCCGGAGGCGCCGAGCGCCTCGGCCGGGATCGAGGCGAGGAACGGCACGGTGAACGAGATGACGGTGTTGACCGTGGCGTCCTTCACGCGAGCACGGACGAGCAGGTTCAGCCAGCCGACCACCACGCCGAAGACGACGGCCACGAGCACCGAATACACGAACGAGAGTGTGACCGCGCCGATCGTGAACGACGCGCCGGCGGCTGCCACCGCTGCTCGCAGGAGCACGAGCGCGGTCGCGTCGTTCAGCAGGCTCTCGCCCTCGAGGATGGCCACGACGCGCGGCGAGACGCCCGCTCGTTTGACGATGCCAGTGGCGACGGCGTCGGTCGGGCTGACGATGGCGCCCAGGGCGATCCCCCAGCCGAGACCCAGGCCAGGGATGACCCAGGCGAAGAACAGCCCGAGCAGCACGGAACTCACGATCACGAGCAGGACGGAGAGCCCGCCGATCGCCCCGAACTCGCGCCGGAAGTTCATGGCCGGCATGGACACGGACGCCGAGTAGAGCAGCGGTGGGAGCACCCCCGCGAGGATCCACTCCGGTTCGAGCTCGATCGCCGGCACGAACGGCAACAGGCTCACCAGGATGCCGATGACCACCAGGATCAGGGGCGACGCGACGCCGAACCGCGGCCCGAACGTCGTCGCCGCGGCGATGGTGAGCACCGCGAGCACTCCGATGACGAGCCCGACCTCCATCCCCCTGGCCTCCCGTCAGAGCACGATGTGCATCGCGCGCGCTGCGTCGGTGATCGAGCCGGAGAGGGACGGGTACACCGTGAACGCCCGGGCCACCTGATCCACCGTCAGACGCTGCTCGACGGCGAGCGCGAGCGGGAAGATCAGCTCGGATGCCCGCGGGGCCACGATGACGCCTCCGATCACCGTGCCGGACCCGGTGCGCGCGAACAGCTTCACGAAACCGTCGCGGATTCCGAGCATCTTGGCGCGCGGATTGGATTTGAGGGGCAGCTTGTAGATGTCGCCCTGGGCGATGCCCTCCTCGATCTGCTTCTGGCTCCAGCCGACCGTGGCGATCTCGGGCTGGGTGAAGATGTTGGAGCTGACGTTGCGCAGCTCGATCGGGTTGACCGCGTCGCCCATCGCATGGAAGACGGCGGTGCGGCCCTGCATCGACGCGACAGAGGCGAGCGGTAGGGAGTCGGAGCAGTCGCCGGCGGCGTAGATGTTCGGGATGGACGTGCGCGCGACCCGGTTGACCCGGATGTTCCCCGAGTTGGTCACCTGCACCCCGGCCTCCTCGAGCCCGATGCCTGCGGTGTTCGGGACGGAGCCGACCGCCATGAGACAGTGCGAGCCCTCGATCGTGCGTCCGTCGGTGAGCGTGGCGACGACGCCGTCCTCGGTGCGGACCACGGATTCGGCGCGCGACTTCGAGAGGACCTGCATGCCGTTCCGCTTGAAGACGTTCTCGATGACACGCGCGGCGTCGGCGTCCTCGCCCGGGAGCACCTGGTCGCGCGACGAGATGAGCGTCACCTTCGAGCCGAGCGCCGTGTACGCCGAAGCGAACTCCGCGCCGGTGACGCCCGAGCCCACCACGATGAGGTGCGATGGCACCGTCTGCAGGTCGTACAGCTGGGTCCAGGTGAGGATGCGCTCCCCGTCGGGCACGGCGGAGGGCAGCACGCGGGGCCGGGCGCCGACGGCGACCACGATCGTGTCCGCCTCCACCCGGTCGAAGTCGGTCCCCGCCTCCTTCGAGGTGGAGACGATGATCGCGCTCGACCCGTCGAGCCGACCCTCTCCGGTCACGATGCGGACGCCGGCGCGCACGAGCTCGGCCCGCATGTCCTCCGACTGCTGGCGCGCGAGGCCCATCAGCCGCTTGTTGACCGCGGCGAGGTTCACGGCGATCTCCGGGCGCACGGGCTTGCCCGTCTCTCCGCGCGAGAAGAACTGGACACCGAGGTCGGCCGCCTCGGCGAGCGCATTGGTCGCCTCCGCGGTGGCGATGAGGCTCTTCGACGGCACGACGTCGGTGATGACGGCGGACCCGCCGACGCCGGAGCGCTCGACGAGCGTGACATCGGCGCCGAGTTGCGCGCCCGCGAGCGCCGCCTCATAACCGCCGGGGCCGCCGCCGAGGACCGCGATGCGCTGTTTCCGCTCGAATTCGTACGCCATGCGCTCCATTCTTCCGTATGGGGTGCACCGATGCGCATTCGGCTCCGAGCCTGTGGAAAGCCGGCCGCTCAGTAGAGTTGGCTCATGCTGGAATCCATCACGAACCCGCTCGACGACCCCTCTGCCGACCCGTTCGAGGTCGCTCGGGAGGCCGCGGGCCAGCTCGCCGAGAAGACGGGCGTCGAGCGCCATGACATCGCGCTCACGCTGGGCAGCGGCTGGGGCCGTGCCGCCGATCTGATCGGCGAGACCGTCGCCACCGTCCCCGCCACCGAGATCGTCGGCTTCAGTAAGCCGGCTCTCGAGGGCCACGTCGGAACGCTGCGCTCCATCCGGCTGCCGAACGGCAAGCACGCGCTGGTGATCGGCGCGCGCACCCACTATTACGAAGGGCACGGCGTGCGCCGGGTCGTGCACAGCGTCCGCACCGCCGCGGCCGCCGGAGCGACCACGATGGTGCTCACCAACGGTGCCGGTGGCATCAAGGAGCACTGGAAGCCGGGCACGCCCGTCCTCATCTCCGACCACATCAACCTCACGGCGGACTCCCCGCTCGAGGGCGCCACCTTCATCGACCTCACCGATCTCTACTCTCCGCGTCTCCGTGCGCTCGCCCGGACCATCGACCCCAGCCTCGACGAGGGCGTGTACACGCAGTTCCGCGGTCCGCACTACGAGACGCCGGCCGAGGTCCAGATGGCCAAGACCATCGGCGGCCACATCGTCGGGATGTCGACAGCGCTCGAGGCGATCGCCGCCCGCCAGGCCGGCATGGAGATCCTCGGGATGTCGCTCATCACCAACCTGGCGGCGGGCATCCAGAAGACGCCGCTCAGCCACCAGGAGGTCATCGACGCCGGTCGTGCCGCGGAGCCGGTGATCAGCGCCCTTCTCGCCCAGATCGTGGAGGCCCTGTGACCGACAACGCGACGTCCACGAAGAAGGACACCCCGGAGCTGCTCAGCGAGGCCCGCGCCTGGCTTGCGCAGGACCCCGACCCGGAGACCCGTGACGAGCTGGATGCGCTCATCGTCGCCGCCGAGGCGGGCTCGGCCGAGGCGATCGCCGACCTGCACTCGCGGTTCGACGAGCGGCTCGCGTTCGGAACTGCCGGTCTGCGCGGCGCCATCGCCGCGGGCCCCAACCGCATGAACCGCGTGCTCGTGGCCCAGGCGGCCGCAGGCTTCGCGCGCTGGCTGCTGGAGCACGCCGAGGGCGGAACGCCGTCGGTCGTGATCGGGTACGACGGACGCAAGAACTCCGACGTCTTCGCCCGCGACACCGCCGAACTGATGGCCGGGGCAGGCATCCGCGCCGTGCTGCTCCCCCGCCTCCTGCCGACTCCGGTGCTGGCGTTCGCGGTCCGGCACCTGGAGGTGAGCGCCGGCGTCATGGTGACCGCCAGCCACAACCCGCCGAACGACAACGGGTACAAGGTCTATCTCGGCGGAGAGGACCACGGCTCGCAGATCGTCTCGCCGGTCGACGCCGAGATCGCCGCGCACATCCTCGAGGTCGCTCAGGGCAGCGTGGCCGACCTGCCGCGCTCCGACCGCTACGAGATCGCCCCCGACGACGTGGAGCAGGCCTACCTCGACGCCACCGTCGCTGTGGCCGTCACGGACACCCCGCGTGACGCCGTGTCGTTCGTGTACACCGCGATGCACGGCGTCGGCTGGCGCACCGCACGCGAGGTGTTCGCGCGTGCCGGATTCGCCTCCCCCACCCCGGTCACGGCGCAGATCGACCCGGATCCCGCCTTCCCGACCGTCGCCTTCCCGAACCCCGAGGAGCCGGGCGCGATGGACCTGTCGTTCCAGACCGCCCGTGACGCCGGGGCCGACCTGGTGATCGCGAACGATCCGGATGCCGACCGGCTCGCCGTCGCGGTGCCCGACCCGTCGAGTCCGGACGGCTACCGACGGCTCTCCGGCAACGAGGTCGGCGCCCTGCTCGGCTGGCGCGCCGCCGAGATCGCTGTAGAGCGAGCGGATGAGCGCGGCGCCTTCGGGACGCTGGCCTGCTCGGTCGTCTCGTCGCCCGCCCTCGCTGCGGTCGCACACGCGTATGGGCTCGACTTCGCCGACACCCTCACCGGGTTCAAGTGGGTGTCCCGCGCCCCTGGCCTCGTCTACGGCTATGAGGAGGCGTTGGGCTACCTGGTGAATCCGGACACCGTCCGTGACAAGGACGGCATCTCGGCCGCCGTCGCCCTGCTCGATCTGGCGAACGGGCTCGCCGCGGACGGCGTCACCATCGCCGGACGCCTGGAGGCCTTCGCCGAGCGGTTCGGCTTCTTCGCGAGCGACCAGATCTCGCTACGGGTGACGGACCTTTCGCGCATCGGCGAGATCATGGCGGCGCTGCGGTCCACCCCGCCGAGTCATCTGGGCGACGTGCGCGTGACGCAGATCGACGACCTGCGCGACGGATTCGGCGGACTGCCTCCGAGCGATGTGCTGCGCATCCTGCTGGAAGACGGCTCCCGCGTCATGGTCCGCCCGAGCGGCACGGAGCCCAAGCTGAAGATCTACATCGACGCATCGAGCGACGAGGGTACGGTCGAGGAGCGCCGGCAGACGGCGACAAACCGGGTCGCCGCACTGGCCGAGGCGATGCGCCTGCTCGTCGCCTGATCCGGACGGTCTGGCGCGGTCCCGCCTTCGCGGGGCCGCGTCGGACCGGCCGACCTGGCTCAGACCTGCTCGGCCCGCCTCAGACGGTCACCGCGCGCGGAGTCCGCGCCAGATAACCGACGACGAACACGCCCAGCGCACCGAGCGTGACCACCGCTCCCGCCAGCGGCACGGCCACGGCCCCTCCCGCCGACAGGGCGAGCGCCCCGATCGGCGGCGCGATCGCGATCCCCACGTACATCGCCGTCGAGTACCACGACAGCGCGAGAGCCGAGCTCTCCGGGTCGACGTGGACGAGGCGGTGCTGCACCGGGATGGCGATCGCGAACGCCGCGACGCCCCACAGCGCGAACACGACGACGGACGCGACGAAGGACGCTTCGGCGAAGGCCAGGACCACCAGCATCACGGCTTGCCCGGCGAGCGCGACGATCGCGACGATCCTGCTGCCGAAGCGGTCGGTGAGCGGACCCGCGACCGAGTTGCCCGCGATTCCGGCGACACCGTAGGCGAGCAGCAGGACGGCGAGCAGCGACCCGGAGCCGCCGGTCGAGGCATGGGTCACCGACGCCGAGAAGATGTAGACGATGTTGAAGCCGGCGACCATGAGCAGCGTGGTCCCGAGCGGCGCCACGATACGGAGGTCGGCCAGCGGGGCCAGCCGTCGGCGCAGGCTGACCGCCGGAGGCACAGGCACACCGCGAACGACGAGCGGGATGGCCACCACCAGCAGCACGGCGATGCCGACGATGCACCAGAGCGCGAAGCGCCAGCCCGCGACGCCTCCGAGGGCGGTGCCGAGCGGCGAACCGACCGCCGTGGCCAGCGTGAAACCGGCTCCCACGATCGCGAGGGCCTGTCCACGCTTGCCCGGCCGGGCGAGCGAGGCCGCCGCCGCGGTGGCCGTCGGGACGAGGGCGGCACCGCCGAGGCCGGAGAAGGTGCGTCCGGCGATGAACAGCGGGAGGTTCGGAGCAAGCGCCGAGGCGGCCGTCCCGATGGCGAAGATCGCGAGTCCGGCGGCCATGAGGGTCGCGCGCGGCACGCGCGGAAGGAGGATGGAGACGGCCGGTGCAGCGACCGCCACGACCAGCGAGTAGGTGGTGATCGACCAGCTGACCTGGGTCGCCGTCGCGCCGATGCTCTCGCCGACGCGCGGCAGGAGGCCCGCGATCACGAACGCGTTCGTACCGACGACGAACAGGGCGAGGGCGAGTACCAGCAGGGCCGGAAGCGTCCTGCGGTATGATTGTTCGATGAACGTCATACCGTTACGGTACGACTATTGTTCGATGATTGTCAAACAATTGTGGTGAGATGACCGACTACCCCACGCCCGACATGGCCGATGTGCAGCTCGTGGATGTGCTGCGCGCCCTCGCCGACCCCATTCGGCTGCAGATCGTCCGGGTCCTCGCGGACGGCCGCCCGCATCCCAAGTCGATGACCGAGTGGGGCGTCGACATCCAGAAGTCGACCATGGCGCATCACTTCAAGACGCTGCGCGAGGCCGGTGTCACGCGCACCATCGTCTCCGGCCGCACGCACGAGATCCAGCTGCGTCGTGAGGAGCTGGACGACCGCTTCCCCGGGCTCGTCGAGGCCCTTCTGCAGGGCTGAGTCAGCCGAGCGCCTCGTCGAGCTTCCGCTCCAGCTCGTCCAGGTCGAAGTAGTTCTCCACCACGATCACGTCGGCGTTCGTGCGACCGATGCGGTCGACGAGCTCCGGCGAGGTGAGCACGACCTGCGCGTCGGACGCCGCCTCGGCGATGTTCGCCGCGTCGGACGCCGTGACGTCCGCGTCGATCCCCAGCCGGTCGAGCACGCGCTCGGCGTTGACCTTGAGGATGCCGGACGTGCCGACGCCGACGCCGCAGATCGCGACGATCTTCACCGCGACGCCTCCTCGCTCAGCGTGAGGATGCGCTGCACGTCGGCTACGTCCGTCGCCGCGGCCAAGGCCGGGATCGCCTCCGGGTCGTTGAAGACGTTCGCCAGTTCGGCCACGCTCGTCACATGCGCCTCGGGCGTCGAGACGGCGAGGCCGAGGACCACCGAGACCGGGTCGTTGTGCGGGTGACCGAAGACCACCGGCTCGTCGAGGGTGACGACGGAGAGGCCGTCCGCGTTCACGTCGGGACCGGGTCGCGCGTGCGCCAGAGCGAGGCCCGGCGCGATGACGATGTAGGCGCCGAACTCCTCGATGACCTGGATCATTCGCTGCGCGTAGCCCTGCTCCGTCGCTCCGGAGCGCGCCAGCGCCTGCCCTGCCAGCTCGACCGCTTCACGCCAGTCGGCGGCGTGCGCGCCGACGGTGATGGCGGAATCAGGCAGCGGTGGCAGTGACATATCTTCAGCGTAACGCCCGAGGGGTTACGAACCCTCGAAACCTGCTGTGATGATCTCCGCGAGCTCTTCGCGCTCCTCCAGCGGGAGGAAGGATGCCGCCGCGGCGTTGAGCTGGAAGATCTCCAGGTCGGTGCGGTCGTAGGCGAACGCGTCGGCGAGGATGCTCAGCTCGCGGGTCAGGGTCGTGCCGCTCATCAGCCGGTTGTCGGTGTTGACGGTGACGCGGAAGCCCAGCTGGTAGAGCAGGTCGAACGGGTGGTCGAGGATGTCGTCGCCCCACGCGGCGATGGCGCCGGTCTGCAGGTTCGACGTCGGGCTCGTCTCGAGGGCGATCTCACGATCCTTGACCCACTGCGAGAGCGTGCCGAGGGTGACATAGGTGTTCTCGTCGTCCTGGCGCTCCACCGTGATGTCCTCGGCGAGACGCACGCCGTGGCCCAGGCGCAGAGCCCGGCCGTCGAGGAGGGCGCTGCGGATGCTCTCGAGCCCGTCGGCCTCGCCCGCGTGGACGGTCGCCGGGAAGAACTCCGACGCCAGGTAGTCGAAGGCGGCGCGATGGTTGGATGCGGGGAAGCCCGCCTCGGCGCCGGCGATGTCGAAGCCGACCACGCCGCGGTCGCGATGGCGGACGGCGAGGTTGGCGATCTCGAGGCCGCGGTCGTTGTGGCGCATGGCGGTGACGAGCTGACCGATGCGGATGCGCCCCCCGGCGCCACGGACGTCGGCGATGCCCTGCTCGATACCCTCCTGGACCGCCTCGACCGTCTCGTCGAGGCTGAGGCCGCCGGACAGGTGCTGCTCGGGCGCCCAGCGGAGCTCGCCGTACACGACGCCGTCCGCCCCGAGGTCCTGGACCGACTCGCGGGCGACCCGCACGAGACCCTCGCGGGACTGCATCACGGCCGTGGTCAGGTCGAACGTCTTCAGGTACTCGACGAGCGAGCCGGAGTTCGACTTCTCGGCGAACCAGCGGCCCAGCTCGGTCGCATCCTGCGCCGGCAGCTCCAGCCCGATCTCCTGGCCCAGCTCGAGCACCGTCGCGGGGCGGAGGCCGCCGTCGAGGTGGTCGTGGAGGGAGACCTTCGGCAGCGGGCGGATCTCCGTGCCGTCGGCCAGCGTGTACTCGTTCCAGGCGTCGCTCATGAGTCCAACCCTAGGCGATGCGGTCGGCGATCAGCGGGCCGCGCTCGTACGGGGTGCCGGGGGCGGCGATCCGGTAGGCGCCCTCCAGAGCCTCGAGTGCGCGCTCGAACCGGGCGGGCTCGTCCGCCGACAGGGTGAACAGCGGTTGACCCGCCCGCACCTCGTCGCCGGGCTTCGCGTGCAGGTCGATCCCGGCCGCGTGCTGCACCGGGTCCTGCTTGCGCGCGCGTCCGGCGCCGAGCCGCCAGGCGGCGATGCCGAAGGGCAGCGCCTGCTGCTCGACGAGGATGCCGTCCTGGTCGGCGACGACGGTGTGCGTCTCCTTCGCGACAGGGAGGTCGGCATCCGGGTCGCCGCCCTGGGCGCGGATGACCTCGCGCCACTTGTCCATCGCCCGGCCGTCCTTCAGGGCCGCTTCGACGTCCTCGTCCGGGCGGCTGGCGAGGGTCAGCATCTCGCGGGCGAGCGCGACGGTCAGCTCGACGATGTCGGCGGGCCCGCCGCCGGCGAGCACCTCCACCGACTCGCGGACCTCGTTCGCGTTGCCGATCGCGAGGCCGAGCGGGACGTTCATGTCGGTCAGCAGAGCGGAGGTGGCGACGCCGGCATCCCGACCGAGCTCGACCATCGTGCGGGCGAGCTCGCGCGAGCGCTCGATGTCCTTGAGGAACGCGCCGGAGCCGAACTTCACGTCGAGCACCAGCGCGCCGGTGCCCTCGGCGATCTTCTTCGACATGATCGAGGAGGCGATCAGCGGGATTGCCTCGACCGTCCCGGTGATGTCGCGCAGTGCGTAGAGCTTTCCGTCCGCCGGAGCGAGGCCCGAGCCGGCCGCGCAGATGACGCCGCCCTCGTTCCGGAGCTGGGCGAACATCTCCTCGTTGCTGAGGTTCGCACGCCAGCCCGGGATGCTCTCGAGCTTGTCGAGGGTGCCCCCGGTGTGACCGAGACCACGCCCCGACAGCTGCGGCACGGCGACGCCGAACGTCGCGACGAGCGGCATGAGCGGCAGCGTGATCTTGTCACCGACGCCGCCGGTGGAGTGCTTGTCGGCGGTCGGCTTGCCGAGGCCCGAGAAGTCCATCCGCTCGCCCGAGACGATCATCGCGAGAGTGAGGTCCTTGATCTCGCGGCGCGTCATCCCGTTGAGGAAGATCGCCATGGTCATCGCCGACATCTGCTCGTCGCCGACATAGCCGCGGGTGTACGCGTCGACGAGCCAGTCGATCTCGGCGGTGCTCAGCTCGCCGCGGTCGCGCTTGGTCCTGATCAGGTCGACGGCGTCGAACGCCTCGACCTCTCCTGCACGGTCGGTCACGAAGGTGTTCCTCTGTTCAGTCGTTGTTGTGCTCGGCCGCGTAAGCGGCGAGCTGGCGCGGCCCGAAAGCGTCGGGCAGCACCTGGTCGATGGTGCGGATGCCGGAGACCGTCTCGAGCAGCATCCCCTCCGCCGAGTGCTCGTAGAGCAACTGGCGGCAGCGGCCGCACGGCATCAGGATGTCGCCGTCGCCGTTCACGCACGTGAACGCGACGAGGTGGCCGCCGCCGGTCATCGCGAGCGACGAGACGAGCCCGCATTCGGCGCACAGCGTCACGCCGTAGCTGGCGTTCTCGACGTTGCAGCCGCTGACGATCCGGCCGTCGTCGACGAGCGCCGCCGCACCGACCGGGAACTCGGAGTACGGGACGTACGCGTGCGACATGGCCTCTATCGCGGCGGACCGCAGCGCATCCCAGTCGATCGAATCGGGGTTCTGATCCACGGCGCTCATGACTTGATGTACGGCTTTCCGTCGGCAGCAGGAGCGCGCGAGATGCCGACGAGACCCGCAACGGCGAGGATCGTCACGACGTACGGCAGCATCAGCATGAACTCGCTCGGGACCGGCGAGCCGATGGTGCTGAGCACGTTCTGCAGGTTCGTGGCGAAGCCGAAGAGCAGGGCGGCGAGCGTTGCCTTGATGGGATCCCAGCGGCCGAAGATCACGGCCGCGAGGGCGATGAAGCCCTGACCTGCGGTCATCTCCTTCGAGAACGCGCCGACGGAGCCGAGCGTGTAGTACGCGCCGCCGAGGCCCGCGATGGCGCCAGCGAGCGAGACGTTCCAGAACCGGGTGCTGTTGACCTTGATGCCGACGGTGTCCGCCGCCTCGGGGTGCTCGCCGACGGACCGGAGCCGGAGGCCCCAACGCGTCTTGAACAGGCCGAACCAGACCAGGAACACGGCGATGTACATGAGGTACTCGATGATCGACTGGTCGAACAGCACCTTGCCGACGATCGGGATCTCGCTGAGCACCGGGATCGGCCAGTTCGGCAGGCGCGGCGGGTGGTTGAGCAGCTGCGGGTTGCCCGCGAGCACCTTCGAGTAGAGGAAGCTCGTGAGACCGACGACGAGCACGTTGAGCACGACGCCGACGATGACCTGGTCGACGAGGTACTTGATCCCGAACGCGCCGAGCAGGAAGGACACCAGCACACCGGCGACCATCGCGGCGATGAGGCCGACGACCCAGCTGCCGGTGAGCGTCGCCGTCATGGCCGAGACGAACGCGCCGGCGAGCAGCTGGCCCTCGATGGCCACGTTCACCACGCCGCCGCGCTCGGAGACCACGCCGCCGAGCGCGCCGAAGACGAGCGGGACCGCGAGGCTGATCGTGCCGAGCAGGAGGCCCGTCACCGGAACCGGATACGGGCTGCCCGAGTCCGCCCAGGTCAGGAAGCCGAACATGAACAGAAGCGAGAAGACGATGACGACCCAGATCGGCGTCCTGCGTGCCCGGTAGGAGAGGTACGCGCTCCACAGGGTGAGCGCGATCAGGAGGATGGTCACGACCGTGGTGGTGACGAAGCTGTCGACCGTCAGGGTGGGCAGACGGACGGCATCCGACTTCTCCGAGAAGCGGAACGTGCTCTCGCCGTGCCGGGAGAACCCGAAGAACAGGATGAGGCTGACCAGCACGAAGATGCCGAAAGCGATCGGCGCCTTCCAGGAGCGGATTTCCGCCTTCTCCAGGACGATCGGCGAGGAGTCGGGAACGACGGGGGCGGTGGTGCTCACTTGGCCGCCACCTCCTTCGTGACGATGGGGCGCTGTCTCCGGGGAGTGCTCCCCGGAGCAGGCAGGCGGAAGATCGCGCGCACGAGCGGCGGCGCAGCGACGAACAGGACGATGAGGGACTGCAGGATCAGGACGATGTCGATCGGGATGTCGTTCGCCGCCTGGATGGTGTACCCACCGGCCTTGAGAGCTCCGAAGAGGAGGCCGGCGATGAACACACCCCACGGACGCGACCGACCGAGCAGCGCGACCGTGATCGCGTCGAAGCCGATGCCCGCATCCACACCGGAGCTGATGCCCTGCGGGAAGACACCGAGCGCCTGGCTGGCGCCGGTGATGCCGATCAGTCCACCGGCGATGAGCATGGCGTAGACGTACACGTTCTTGACGTTGATGCCCGCGACCCGTGCGGCGTTCGGGTTCTCACCCACCGCCCTGAAGCGGAAGCCGAGGCTCGATCGGTTGATCAGCCACCACACGAAGACCGTCGCGCCGATCACGAGCACGAAGGCCCAGGTGAGGTTGTACTGCGCACCGAGCAGCGGAGGGAAGATCGCGTTGGCGTGCACCGCCGGCGCCTTCGGGTTGTTCGACCCCGGCGCCTGCAGGAGCCCCTGCGTGCGCAGCATGTACGAGATCAGATAGAACGCGATGTAGTTGAGCATGATCGTGACGATCACCTCGTGTGCACCGGTCCGCGCTTTCAGCAGGCCGACGATGCCGGCCCAGATCGCTCCGCCGACGATGCCGGCGACGACGGCCAGCACCAGGTGGATGACCGGCGGCAGGTCGAACGAGAAACCGACCCAGGCGGATGCTGCGGCGGCGATGAGGATCTGCCCCTGACCACCGATGTTGAACAGGCCGACGCGGAAGGCCAGCGCGACGCCGAGACCGCTGACGATCAACGGGGTGGCGAAGGTGAGCGTCTCGGTCAGCGGCCGGATCCCCGCGCTGAACGACGGTCGGCGGAAGTTGTAGATAGCGCCCTGGAACATCGAGACGTACGCGTCGGAGACCGACGTCCAGATGGCGGCGAAGGTGTCGCCGGGCCGGGCGAAGAAGTACCCCGCCGCCCGCTGCACCTCGGGGTCGGTGACCGCGATGAGGATGGCGCCGACGATCAGGGCGAGGACGACCGCGAGGATCGAGATGACCACGGGCCCGCTCATGATCTCGCGGACCGCCTGGTTCCAGCGCGAGGGCTCTTCGCCCGCTGGTGCGGGAGCCGGCGTGCCGGGCTCCACGGGCTGGGCCGGCGCCACGGGCTGGCCGGGCGTGGGGGTCCCCGTCATGCTGCTGCTCCTGCCTGCTCCGGCGACTCGCCGGCCATCATGAGGCCGAGTACGTCGCGAGACGTGTTGCCCGGCACGATTCCTACGATTCCGCCGCGGTACATCACGGCGATGCGGTCAGCGAGGGCGGCGACCTCGTCGAGCTCGGTGGACACGACGATCACCGGGATGCCGGCATCCCGGGTCTCGACGATGCGCTTGTGCACGAACTCGATCGAGCCGACGTCCAGACCGCGCGTCGGCTGCGCCGCCACGAAAAGCCGCAGCTCGCGGCTGAGCTCGCGGGCCAGCACGACCTTCTGCGCGTTGCCGCCAGAGAGCCGGCCGACCTTCTCGTCGATGGACTGCGCGCGCACGTCGAACTCGCGCACCTTGTCCTCGGCGAACTGCTTGAGGTAGGAGAACTGGATGTTGCCGGCCTTCACGAACGGGTCGCTCGTCGAGCGGTCGAGCATGAGGTTCTCCTGGATGGAGAACTCCCCCACCAGGCCGTCCTCGTTGCGGTCCTCCGGCACGAACCCGACACCTTCGTCGAGCACCTTGCGGACGCTGTGGCCCTGGATCGGCTTGCCGTCGAGCAGGATCTCGCCCTGCACACGCGGCTGGAGGCCGATGATCGCCTCTGTCAGCTCCGTCTGGCCGTTGCCCTGAACGCCGGCGATCGCCAGGATCTCACCGGCGGCCACCTCGAAGCTCACGTTGTTCACGACGATCTGCCCGATCGGGTCGATCACCGAGAGGTCCTTGACCACGAGCGCCGGGGCGCCCGGTGTCGCCGGCTTCTTGTCCACCGTGAGCGACACCGCGCGGCCGACCATCATCGACGCGAGCTCGACGTTGGTGGCGGTGGGCTGCGCCTCGCCGATCACCTTGCCCAGCCGGATGACGGTGATGCGGTCGGCGACCTCGCGCACCTCGCGAAGCTTGTGCGTGATGAAGACGATCGCGGTGCCCTGCTCCTTGAGCTGGCGCATGATCGCCATGAGCTCGTCGGTCTCCTGCGGTGTCAGCACCGCCGTCGGCTCGTCGAAGACGAGCACCTTGGCGTCCTGCGACAGCGCCTTGATGATCTCCACGCGCTGCTGGACGCCCACCGGGAGGTCTTCGACCAGCGCATCCGGGTCGACGTCGAAGCCGAAGCGGGCGGAGATCTCGCGGACCTTGGCCCGGGCGGCGTTGAGGTCGAGACGGCCGCCGAACTTGGTCTGCTCGTGGCCGAGCATGACGTTCTCGGCGACGGTGAAGACGGGGATGAGCATGAAGTGCTGGTGCACCATGCCGATGCCGGCCTTCATGGCGTCACCCGGGCCGGAGAAGTGCTGGACGACGTCGTCGAGCAGGATCTCGCCCTCGTCGGGCTGGTAGAACCCGTAGAGCACGTTCATGAGGGTGGACTTGCCTGCACCGTTCTCGCCGAGCAGGCAGTGGATCTCACCGGGTTCGACGGTCAGATCGATGTGGTTGTTCGCGACCAGGGGACCGAACCGTTTGGTGATCCCGCGGAGTTCGAGCTTCATTCGGGTGGGTTTCCTTCTCTACTCGCCCGGGGGGAGCGAAGAGCCTTTGTGAGGAGGGGGCACGCGGAACGGCTGGTGGCCTCGTCGCGCATCCTCAACCCTACCTTCCTGCGCAGATGTCAGTGTGTGCTCAGATGAGCGAGGAAGGCGGGGAGGGAACGGAACGGGGAGGCCAGCCGTGGCTGACCTCCCCGTCGAGCGTTCTCGTCGCTGTTACTGCTTGGGCGACGAGGGCGAGGTGACCTTGATCGAGCCGTCGATGATGCCGGCCTTGATCTTGTCGAGCTCGCCCTGCAGGCCCGAGTCCACCTTCGACTCGAAGTCGTGGAACGGGGCGATGCCGACGCCGTCGTTCTTCAGCGTGCCCACGTACGGGGTGCTGTCGAACTTGTCCTTGGCGGCCTGGGTGACGACGTCGTTGGTCGCCGGCTTCATGCCCTTCATGACCGAGGTGAGGAGCAGGTCCTTCACGGTCGGGTCGGACTCGTAGACGTCGGCGTCGACACCGATCATCGCGATCGGCTTGCCGGAGTCCTTGATCGCCTGAGCGGCCGACTGGTAGATCGGTCCGCCGACCGGCATGATCACGTCGGCGTTCTGGTCGATGATGCCCTGAGCGGTGTTCTTCGCGGTCTCGTTGGCGTCGAAGCCACCGGTGAAGAGGCCGTTCTGCTTGTCGACATCCCAGCCGACGACCTTGACCGACTTGCCCTTCTGGTCGTTGAAGTACTTCACACCGTCGGCGAAGCCGTCCATGAAGATGGTGACCGTCGGGATCTGCATTCCGCCGAAGGTGCCGACGATGCCGGTCTTCGAGTAGCTGGCGGCTGCGTAGCCGGCCAGGAACGCGGCCTGGGCCGTGTCGAAGATGATCGGCTTGACGTTCTTCGCCTGGATCTCGTTGTCGTCGATGATCGCGAAGTTCACGTCCGGGTTGGCCTTCGCGGCCTTCTCGGTCGCGTCCTTGAGGAGGAAGCCGACCGTCACGACGAGGTTGCAGTTGGCGTCGACCATGCTCTGGATGTTCGGAGCGAAGTCGTTCTCGCTCTTCGACTCCGCCTGCTTGTACTTCACGTCGAGCGACTTCGCGGCCTGCTGCAGACCCTCGTAGCCGAGCTGGTTGAACGAGTGGTCATCGAATCCACCGGAGTCGGAGACCATACAGGGCAGGAAGTCGCTCTTCGCGGCGCCACCGGACGAGCTGTCCGACGGGGCAGCCGAGCAGGCAGCGAGCAGCGACATGACGCCGACCGCCGCGAGGCCGAGGAGTCCGGCCTTTCGGGCTGTGATTGACAAGGTTGTTCCTCCAAGATGCGTAGCCGCGCGGGTAATCGCAGGCTTCTGCGGTTCACGTTACCGAATGTGACGAACCACTCCGTTCGAAAATCCGGGTTCTTCATGCAAGCGTTACAAACGCTCACCCGGTTGGCACGTGCTCATTCGAGCAGCCCGTCCCCCATTCGGGGAGGGGTGCTCAGAGCCAGCCGCGCCGCTTGAAGATGGTGTACAGCAGACCGCTCAGGCCGAGCATCGCCAGGACCGCGAGCGGGTATCCCAACGGCCAGGACAGCTCCGGCATGTGCGTGAAGTTCATGCCGTAGATGCCGGCGATGAGCGACGGCGCGAACAGGATGGCCGCCCACGAGGAGATCTTCTTGACCTCCTCGCCCTGCCGGTTGCTGGAGTGCGCCAACCGTGTCATCTCCTCGTTCTGTCTCTCGGAGACGAGGGTCGAGTTCACCGTCAGGATGTCGCGCAGCAGGTAGCGGAACCCGTCGACGCGCTCGTTGACCTGCGTGAGGTGGTCGGCGACGTCGCGGAGCCGGCGTTCGAGCTCCTGCGTCACGCCGTACTTCACCGAGCCGCGCTCGAGCGCCAGCATGACCGCCGACAGGGGATGCGTCGCCCGCTGGAAGTCGATGACCTCCCGGGACAGCTCGTAGATGCGCCGGGAGACCAGGGCGTCTCCGCCGAACACCTGCGTCTCGATCTCGTCGATGTCGTTGGCGAGACCCGCGACGACCGGGCTGTACGCATCCACGACCGCGTCGATGATCGCGTAGAGGATGGCCTGCGGCCCGAGCGCGAGCAGCTCCGGCTCGCTTTCCATCCTCTGCCGGACGTGGGAGAGGTCCGGCGACTCGCTGTGGCGGACCGTGATGACGAAGTTGCGCCCGACGAAGAGGTGCAGCTCGCCGAAGTCGACCTCCTCCGGCACGTCCAGGTAGTTCGCCGCCTTGAGCACGACGAAGAGGACGGTGTCGTAGCGCTCCAGCTTGGGACGCTGGTGGGCGACGATGGCGTCCTCGATCGCCAGCGGGTGGAGGTTGAACTCCTCCGACAGCGACAGCAGCTCCTGCTCGCTCGGCCGGTAGAGGCCGATCCAGGCGACCCCGCCCGGGGTGCGGTCGAGCGCCGCGTACGTCTCGGCGAGGGAGGTCGGGGAGGCGACGCGGACGCCGTCGGCGTAGATCGCGCTGTCGACCATGCTGCGCCGGCCCGCGGGAGTTTCGACCGGCGACGTCGCGACGGCCGGAGAGGGAGGCTCGACCCGGCGGGTGCGCGTCACGAAGGGCATGGGGATGCCGCGTCGGTTCTGGTTGGCCATAAGTCACCTCCGTGGTCCGGACGACGTCGAGTCGACACGAGTTCAGGACGGCCCGAGGGGCCACCTAACTGTACGCTCGCGAACCCTCCGGACGCTGGACGCGGGTCGCATCCACCGCCGCGACGGCGTCGAGGATCACGCGCTCGTAGTGGCGCGTCAGCTCGCCGCACACGACATCCCAGCTGCGTCCGAGCACGGCGCGGCGTCCGGCCTCCCCCATGCGGCGACGCAGGGCGCCATCGCGGACGAGCATCGAGACGGCTGCGCGCAAGGCGCGGTCGTCGGACGGGCGGAACAGCAGCCCGTCCACGCCGTGCTCGACGAGGTCGATCGGGCCGCCCGCGCGCGGCGCGACCACCGGGAGTCCCGACGCATGGGCCTCCTGAACCGTCTGGCCGAACGTCTCCTCGGATCCGGTGTGCGCGAAGACGTCGAAGGCGGCGTAGGCGGCGGCGAGATCCTCGCCGCCGAGCCGGCCGAGCCACGTCACCGGGATGCCGCGGAGCTCGCGGGCGACGGCGTCGCGTGACGGGCCGTCGCCGACGATCGCGAGCGACACTCCCCCGATCCCGCGGAGTGCGCGCAGCCGCTCCACCTGCTTCTCCGGGGCGATGCGGCCGACGTACCCGACGACGGTCTCGCCGTCGGGCGACAGGCGCTCCCGCAGAGCGGCCGCCGCCGGCGTTCTCCTCTTATTGGGGTGGTACCGCACCAGGTCGACGCCGCGTCCCCAGCGGGCGACCCGTGTGACGCCGGCCGTGCGGAGGTCGTACTCGCTCGCCGCCGACGGCGCGAGCGTCAGGTCGGCGCCTTCGTGGACCCAGCGGACGTACTTCCAGGCGATGGCCGAGGTGACGCCCAGCCCGTTGCGGCGCGCGAAGCCGGCGACGTCCGTCTGGTAGATGGCGACGGACGGCACACCCATCCGGTTGGCCGCCGCGATCGCCTGCGCCCCCAGGAAGAACGGCGAGGCGGCGTGCAGCACATCGAGGCCGAAGCCGGCGAGGATGCGCTGCACCTGTGGGCTCGGCAGCCCGACCGGGAACTGACGGTACGCGACCGACGGCACCTGGTGGATGCGGAACCCGTTGTACTCCGCCGGCGCCCCCGCATCCGGGCAGATCACGATCGCATCGTGTCCCTCGGCCGCCAGATGGTCGAGCACCCGCAGCACACTCGTCGTGACCCCGTTGACTGTGGGGAGGAAGCTCTCGCTGACCACCGCGACCCGCATGACGCCACGCTAGGCGGCGCCGGTGTCGTCACCGTGAACAGCCGGTGTCCGGCGACGCTCGCTATCCTTTCGGCATGACTCAGAAGCGCAGGATCACACAGGGCCCGCCCATCGAGCGCTTCTACAGCGTGATCCCGGCCGGCGGCATCGGCTCGCGGCTGTGGCCCCTGTCGCGGGCGGACGCCCCGAAGTTCCTGCACGACCTGACCGGCTCCGGCCAGACGCTGCTCCGCGACACCTGGGATCGCGTCGCTCCCCTGTCAGGCGAGCAGCGCATCATGGTCGTCACGGGCCGGGCCCACCGCGCCGCCGTCGAGTCGCAGCTGCCGTCGCTCACCGACCCGAACGTCGTGCTGGAGTCCGAACCGCGCGATTCCACCGCGGCCATCGGCCTCGCCGCCGCCATCCTGGAGCGCCGCGAGCCCGGCGTGATCATCGGCTCGTTCGCCGCGGACCACGTGATCAACAACCTGCCGCTCTTCCAGTCGGCCGTACGCGAGGCGGCCGCCTCTGCGCGCGCGGGCTACATCACGACCATCGGCATCCAGCCGACGGAGCCCGCGGTCGGGTTCGGCTACATCCACTACGGCGAGCGGCTCGAGATCGCCGGCGCACCCAGCGCGCTGGCCGTCGACTCCTTCAAGGAGAAGCCGGACCTGCAGACCGCCGAGCGCTACCTGGCGAACGGCTCGTACCTGTGGAACGCGAGCATGTTCATCTCGCGGGCCGACAAGCTGCTGGAGGAGATCGGCCGCAACAAGCCGAAGCTGCTCGCCGGACTGCTGGAGCTGGCGGAGGCGTGGGACGACCCCGCGACCCGCGGCCCCGCCGTCGACCGGATCTGGCCGGAGCTCGAGAAGATCGCCATCGACTACACGGTCGCGGAGCCGGCGGCCGCTGCCGGTCGCCTCGCCGTCATCCCCGGCTACTTCGATTGGGACGATGTCGGCGACTTCGCGTCGCTCGCGAAGCTCAACTCGGGCGGCCGCAAGTCGGACCTCGCCATCCTCGGCGAGAACGCCCGGGTGCTGTCCGACTCGTCGAGCGGCATCGTGGTGAGCCAGAGCAAGCGGGTGATCAGCCTCATCGGCGTCAAGGACATCGTCGTCGTCGACACTCCGGACGCGCTGCTCGTCACCACGAGCGAGAACGCGCAGCGGGTGAAGGCCGTGGTGGATGCGCTGAAGATCACCGGATCCACCGACGTCCTCTAGTCGGTCGGTCGGTCGGTCGGTCAGTCAGTCGACGACCGACGGTCCGTTCTGCACCTCGTGCACCAGCCGCGAGACCTCCTCCTGCGGGAGCTGGATGCCCGCCTCGTCGAGCCGCTGCTTCAGCAGCCGCTCGCTGTCCTCGGAGCCCCGCAGCTGCATGTCCGCGCGGACCTGCTCGACGATGCCGGCGACCTTGCTCTCGTCCGTCGCGTCGGTGCTTCCCTGCATGATCGGTTCGTCCTGTGTCATGGCGTGGACGGTACGCTCGGCCGATCCCGGCGTACAGGGCGGGTTATCTCGACATCGAGATAACTGAGGTCACCCTAAGAGGCGGCTGGACCCCACCCGGCATAGACTGGCGCTGCGCTCACCGCGCCGCATCAGCGATCAGCAACCAGGGAGGGTTGTCCGTGTCAGACCAAGCGACAGGGACCCTGCAGCCGGCCAAGACCCGGCCCGGCGGAACTCTGTACCGTGGCCGTGAGGGGATGTGGTCGTGGGTCCTCCACCGCATCACCGGCGTCGCCATCTTCTTCTTCCTTCTCGTCCACATCCTGGACACGTCACTCATCCGCGTGAGCCCCGAGGCGTACAACGCGGTGATCGGCACCTACAAGAACCCGATCATGGGGCTCGGCGAGATCGCCCTCGTCGCGGCAATCGTGTTCCACGCCTTCAACGGCATCCGCATCATCCTGATCGACTTCTGGAGCAAGGGCGTCAAGTACCAGAAGGTCATGTTCTGGATCGTCATCGCGCTGTGGGTGATCCTGATGGCCGGCTTCGTGCCCGTCCAGCTCGTCCACATCTTCTCGGAGGTGAACTGACGTGACGACCATCGAGGCGCCGCGCACCCCCGCAGCCCGATCCTCCCGCGGCAAGAACTGGGAGAAGTGGGGCTGGATCTACATGCGGTTCTCGGGCGTCCTGCTCGTGATCCTCATCTTCGGCCACCTGCTGATCAACCTCGTCCTCGGCGACGGCGTCAAGCAGATCGACTTCGCCTTCGTCGCCGGCAAGTACGCCACGCCGTTCTGGCAGGTCTGGGACCTCCTGATGCTGTGGCTCGCCCTGATCCACGGCGGCAACGGGATGCGGACGCTCATCAACGACTACGCCTACAACCGGGTGGTCAACCGCATCCTCAAGTGGGCCGTCCTCGCCGCGGTCGTCGTGCTGATCGTGCTCGGAACGCTCGTGATCTTCACGTTCGACCCGTGCCCGGCCGGCGCCGCGGCCTCCGACCTGCCGTCCTTCTGCCCGGCACGCTGATCCTTCGACAACGGAAGACCTGTGACAACAGAAGCTACTGAATCCACCGTCATCGACGGCGTCCACTACCACGAGTTCGACATCGTCATCGTCGGAGCCGGCGGCGCCGGCATGCGCGCGGCGATCGAAGCAGGGCCCCACGCCCGCACCGCCGTCATCTCGAAGCTCTACCCGACGCGCTCCCACACGGGTGCGGCGCAGGGCGGCATGGCCGCCGCCCTCGCGAACGTCGAGGAGGACAGCTGGGAGTGGCACACCTTCGACACCGTCAAGGGCGGCGACTACCTCGTCGACCAGGATGCGGCGGAGATCCTCGCCAAGGAGGCCATCGACGCGGTCATCGACCTCGAGAACATGGGCCTGCCGTTCAACCGCACGCCCGAGGGCAAGATCGACCAGCGCCGCTTCGGCGGCCACACCCGCGATCACGGCAAGGCTCCGGTCCGCCGGGCGTGCTACGCCGCGGACCGCACCGGCCACATGATCCTGCAGACGCTGTTCCAGAACTGCGTCAAGCTCGGCATCAACTTCTTCAACGAGTTCTACGTGCTCGACGTGATCATGAACGAGGTGGACGGGGTCCCCCAGCCCGCCGGCGTCGTCGCCTACGAGCTGTCCACCGGCGAGCTGCACGTCTTCCACTCGAAGGCGATCATCTTCGCGACCGGCGGCTTCGGCAAGATCTTCAAGACCACCTCCAACGCCCACACGCTGACCGGCGACGGCGTCGGCATCATCTGGCGCAAGGGGCTGCCGCTGGAGGACATGGAGTTCTTCCAGTTCCACCCGACCGGCCTGGCCGGCCTGGGCATCCTCCTCACCGAGGGCGCCCGCGGCGAGGGCGCCATCCTCCGCAACGCGTCCGGCGAGCGGTTCATGGAGCGCTACGCCCCGACCATCAAAGACCTCGCGCCGCGCGACATCGTCGCCCGCTGCATGGTGCAGGAGGTCGCCGAGGGCCGCGGCGCCGGACCGCACAAGGACTACGTGCTGCTCGACTGCACGCACCTGGGCGCCGAGGTGCTCGAGACCAAGCTCCCCGACATCACGGAGTTCGCCCGCACCTACCTCGGCGTCGACCCCGTGGTCGAGCCGGTCCCGGTGATGCCCACCGCGCACTACGCCATGGGCGGCATCCCGACCAACACGGCCGCTGAGGTGCTGCGCGACAACACGACGGTCGTCCCCGGCCTCTACGCCGCCGGCGAGTGCGCCTGCGTCTCCGTGCACGGCTCCAACCGCCTGGGCACGAACTCCCTGCTCGACATCAACGTCTTCGGCAAGCGCGCGGGCAACAACGCGGTCGAGTACGTCAAGACCGCCGAGTTCGTCCCGCTGCCGGAGGACCCGGCCGGCGCGGTCCGCAGCATGATCGGCGACCTCCGCGGCTCCACCGGGACCGAGCGCATCGCCGCCATCCGCAAGGAGCTGCAGGACGAGATGGACCGGAACGCCCAGGTGTTCCGCACCGACGAGTCCCTCGCCAAGGTCACCGAGACCATCCACCAGCTGCGCGAGCGCTACCGCAACGTGCAGGTGCAGGACAAGGGCAAGCGCTACAACACCGACCTGCTGGAGGCCGTCGAGCTCGGCTTCCTGCTCGACCTCGCCGAGGTCGTCGTCTACTCCGCGCGCAACCGCAAGGAGTCCCGCGGCGGCCACATGCGCGACGACTTCCCGAAGCGCGACGACGAGAACTACATGAAGCACACGATGGCCTACCTCACCGGCGACCCGCACTCGTCCGATGCGGCAGACCACATCACGCTCGACTGGAAGCCGGTCGTGGTGACCCGCTACCAGCCGATGGAGAGGAAGTACTGATGTCGAACGCCGTGCTCGAGACTCCCCCGGCCCCCGAGGCCCCGGTCGAGTCGTTCACCGTGACGCTCATCATCCGCCGTTTCGACCCGGATGTGGACAGCGAGCCGCGCTGGCAGGACTTCGACGTCGAGCTGTTCCCGACCGACCGCATCCTCGACGCCCTCCACAAGATCAAGTGGGAGCAGGACGGCTCGCTCACCTTCCGCCGCTCGTGCGCCCACGGCATCTGCGGATCCGACGCCATGCGCATCAACGGCCGCAACCGCCTCGCCTGCAAGACGCTGATCAAGGACCTCGACATCTCGAAGCCGATCTACGTCGAGGCGATCAAGGGCCTGCCGCTCGAGAAGGACCTCATCGTCGACATGGAGCCGTTCTTCGAGTCGTACCGCGAGGTGCAGCCGTTCCTCGTCGCGAACTCGAAGCCGGAGAAGGGCAAGGAGCGCATCCAGTCGGTCGCCGACCGGGCCCGCTTCGACGACACCACCAAGTGCATCCTCTGCGCCGCGTGCACATCGTCCTGCCCGGTGTTCTGGACGGACGGCCAGTACTTCGGCCCGGCCGCGATCGTCAACGCGCACCGTTTCATCTTCGACTCGCGCGACGACAACTCCCAGGTGCGCCTCGACATCCTCAACGACAAGGAGGGCGTGTGGCGCTGCCGCACGACCTTCAACTGCACCGACGCCTGCCCGCGCGGCATCCAGGTCACGCAGGCGATCGCCGAGGTGAAGCAGGCGATCATGCGCGGCAAGGCCTGATCGAGCCGCGAACACGTCCACGACGGCCCGCTCCGCATCGGAGCGGGCCGTCGTGCATCTCCGAGCGGTACGCCCGCTCGCTATCCTGACGGCGTGGCCAAGAAGTCCCGAGGCGAGCCCTCCCCGCCGGACCCGGACCTCCAGCGCGCCGCGGGCAACGTGGAGCCGCACGTGGACGAGTCTCTGAGGGAGCGCCTGGTGGAGCGTGCCGACCCCCTGGTGCGCCGGTTCGAGCGCCCGGTGGCGCGCGTCTCGGTCTGGGCGAAGTGGGTCAAGGCTCTGCGGCCGTATCGCGTCTACATCAACTACTCGTATTCGGACGGCAACCTGCGCGCGGCCGGAATGGGGTACCAGTCCCTCTTCGCGGTGTTCGCCGCGGTGTGGGTGGGATTCTCCGTCGCGAGCTACTGGCTCTCCGGCAACGAGGCAGTGTTCGACGCTCTCGTGGCCCTGATCAACCGGGCGGTGCCCGGCCTGATCGAGACGAGCGCCACGGTCGGGGTGATCCCGCAGGAGCAGCTGCGCAACGCCTCCTCCTTCGGCTGGACGGGTGTCATCGCCGCCATCGGCCTGATCTGGACAGCGATCGGCTGGCTCTACTACACACGGCAGGCGGTCCGGGCGGTGTTCCGCCTCAGCCGCGACACCACCAGCTATGTGCTCCAGAAGGTGCGCGACCTCGGACTCGCGCTCATCTTCGGCGTGCTGTTCGTGCTGTCGGCGCTGCTCACGATCGTCAGCACGCAGGCGCTGACGCTCCTCCTGGATCTGACGGGCCTGTCGGACTCGTTCTGGACCAACGCTGCGACGCGTCTCTCGGGTCTCGTCGTGTCGGTCGCGCTCAACATCGTCACGTTGGGGGCGATGTTCCGCATCATGTCCCGGGTGGCGATCCCGTGGCGCAACCTGTTCTTCGGCGCGCTGCTGGGCGCGCTCGTGCTCGCCGGGCTGAGCGCCCTGGGTGGTCTGCTTCTCGGGGCCGCCTACAAGAACCCGCTCCTGGCGACATTCGCCGTCTTCATCGGTCTCCTGCTGTGGTTCAACCTCATCTCGCGCGTCATCCTGCTGTCGGCGTCGTGGATCGCCATCGGGATGGCCGACCGCGGCCTCTCGCCGCGCGCCGTCACGCCGGAGGAGGCGGCCGCGGAGCGCGCCGCGGCCGAGCACGAGGCGCGTGTGCTGGTCGCTCGATCGGAACTGGCGCAGGCACAGGACGATCTGGCGACGGCGAGGTGGTTCTCCCGGCTGCCCGCGCAGCGCCGCGTCGCCCGGGCGGAGCAGCGGCTGAACGACCTCCTCGACGGAGAACCGGTCGCCTGAAACCTTGTCGGCCGCCCCCGGTAGGCTGGAACCATGCCCTCGAGTCGCTTGCGCATCGCCACGATCAACGCCAACGGCATCCGCGCCGCCTTCCGCAAGGGCATGGGCGCCTGGCTCGACGGGCGCGACGTCGACATCCTCGCCATCCAGGAGGTCCGGGCCTCGTCCGAAGACCTTCAGGGCCTCCTCGGCGACGAGTGGGACATCGTCCACGACCCGGCCACGGCCAAGGGCCGTGCGGGAGTCGCGATCGCGAGCAGGCACCGCGCATCCATCCACCGCGTGGAGCTCGGCCCGAGCGAGTTCGACAGCGCGGGCCGCTGGCTGGAGGCCGACTACGAGGTCGGCGGCACGGTGATCACCGTCGTCAGCGCGTACGTCCACTCGGGCGAGGCCGGCACGGAGAAGCAGACCGAGAAATACCGCTTCCTCGACGCGATGGAGGCGCGGCTTCCCGAGTTGCAGAAGCACAACGAGCTCGCCGTGGTGATGGGCGACCTCAACGTCGGCCACCGCACGCTCGACATCCGCAACTGGAAGGGCAACGTCAAGCGCGCCGGCTTCCTGCCGGAGGAGCGGGAGTACTTCGACCGCATCCTCGGCGCCGAAGGCGATCCGGCCTACAACGCCGGCGCCGGGCTCGGCTGGGTCGACGTCGTCCGCAAGCACGCGGGCGAGGTCGAGGGGCCGTACACGTGGTGGTCGTGGCGCGGCAAGGCGTTCGACAACGACACCGGATGGCGCATCGACTACCAGCTGGCGACCCCCGCACTCGCGGAGCGGGTCACGGGCTGGTCGGTCGACCGTGCGGCCGCCTACGACGAGCGATGGTCGGACCACACGCCTGTGGTCGTCGACTACGCGCTCTGACGGCCCTAAGCCTCCGCATCCCTCCAGATTTCGAAAGCAGAACCATGACAACCCTCCCCCGCCTCTACTCCGGCATGCAGCCGTCGGCCGACTCGCTGCACCTCGGCAACTACATCGGCGCACTCCTGCAGTGGAAAGAGCTGCAGAGCACGCACGACGCGTTCTTCTCCGTCGTCGACCTGCACGCCATCACGGTGGCGCAGGATCCGGCGGAACTGCGTGAGAAGACGCGCCGCACGGCGGCGCAGTACATCGCTGCCGGGATCGACCCGTCCGCCTCCACCCTCTATGTGCAGTCCCACGTGCCCGCGCACGCGCAGCTGGCCTGGGTGTTGAACACCATTACCGGGTTCGGCGAGGCGTCGCGGATGACGCAGTTCAAGGACAAGTCGCAGAAGCAGGGCGCCGAGGCGACCTCGGTCGGGCTCTTCGCGTACCCGGTGCTGATGGCTGCGGACATCCTGCTCTACGACACCGAGGTCGTGCCCGTGGGCGACGATCAGCGCCAGCACGTCGAGCTGACGCGCGACCTGGCCGAGCGCTTCAACAGCCGCTTCGGCCAGACGTTCGTCGTGCCGCAGGCGATGATCCTGAAGGACAGCGCCCGCATCTACGACCTCCAGAACCCGGAGTCGAAGATGTCGAAGTCCGCCGAGTCGGGCGCCGGCATCATCTGGATGCTCGACGAGCCGGATGTGACGCGCAAGAAGATCATGCGCGCGGTCACCGACACCGACGGCGTCGTGTCGTTCGACCGCGAGGGCAAGCCGGGCATCTCCAACCTGCTCTCGATCTTCTCGGCGCTCAGCGGCCGCTCGATCGAGTCCATCGAGCTGGAGTACGAGGGCAAGGGCTACGGCGACTTCAAGAAGGGCCTCGTGGAGGTGGTGGTCGAGGAGTTCGCTCCCATCCGCCAGCGCGCGCTCGACCTTCTCGCCGACCCCGCCGAGCTCGACCGCATCCTCGCGGTCAACGCCGAGCGCGCGAGCGATGTCGCCGAGGGCACCCTCGAGAAGGCGTACGACCGCATCGGCTTCCTCCGGCGAGCGCGCTGATGCCGGCGCCGGTCGTCCTGACGGGCGCGCGTGTGACGCTCTCGACGCCCGGGCACGCGGATGTCGACCGGATCGCCGAGGTCTGCGCCGACCCGGCCATCGCCCGCTGGACGACCGTGCCGTCGCCCTACACGCGTGAGAACGCCGTGGGTTTCGTGACGAGTGTCGTCCCCGACGGCTGGGCGAGCGGCCGGGTCTGCACGTGGGCGGTCCGTGTCGATGGCGTGCTGCTCGGCATGATCAGCATCGGCGACATCCGCGAGCACCAGGGCGAGATCGGCTACTGGATGGCGCCGGAGGCCCGCGGGAAGGGCATCATGTCCGAGGCCACAGCGCTGGTCGTCGACTACGGCTTCGCGCCGGCTCCGGGCGGCTTGGCGCTGCGCAAGCTGGTGTGGCGTGCGCTCGCCGGGAACGCCGCCAGCGCGGCCGTCGCCCGCCGTGCCGGCTTCCGCTGGGACGGCATCGTGCCGGGCGGCGCCGAGCAGCGGGGCGAGCGGTTCGATGAGTGGCGTGGCACTCTCCTGCCGCAGGACGCCGGACGGCCCGCGGGCGACTGGCCCGATGTCTCGTTCGTCCAGGTTCCGGCGTGAGCGACATCCGCGTCGTGCTGTTCGACCTCGACGACACCCTGTTCGCGCACCGTGCGGCCGTCGAGGCGGGCATCCTGCGGTATGCCGAGACGCTCGGGCCGCCCTACGGCACGGCCGAGGCGGACGAGGTCGTCACGCTCTGGCACGACCTCGAGGAGGAGCACTACCACTCGTACCTCGCGGGTGACCTGGACTTCGAGGGGCAGCGACAGGCGCGCGCCCGCGACTTCGCGGCCCGCCACGGCGTCGAGCTGGACGACGCCCAGGCGAGCGCCTGGTTCGCCGACTACTTCGAGCACTACGTGGCCGCCTGGTCGCTGCACGACGACGCCCTCCCTGCCCTGGATGCACTGGAAGCCGCCCTCCCCGGTGTCCGCTTCGGCCTCATCACGAACGGCGACCTGGCCTTCCAGGGCCGGAAGGTGGAAGCGGTCGGGCTCGACGCTCGCATGGAGCACCTGATCGCGTCCGGCGAGGTCGGCGTGGCCAAGCCCGACGCGGCGATCTTCCACGCGGCGTGTGACGCCTTCGGCGTGCGACCGGATCAGGCCGCCTACGTGGGTGACCGGCTCCGCACGGACGCGATCGGGAGCGCACGGGCCGGCCTCACCGGGGTGTGGCTCAACCGGCGGAATGCCGTCCCCTCCCCCGAGGACGAACTCGACGCGGCCACCGCCGGCGTCCGGACCATCGCCTCGCTCGCCGAGCTCGCTCCCCTCCTGGCCTGAACGGCGAAGCGCCGCCCGGCGGATGCCGGACGGCGCTTCGTGGAGTGGACGGCTCAGGCGTTGCGCACGTCGTCGTCGACCCAGTCGAAGGTCTTCGTGACGGCCTTCTTCCAGAGACGGATCTGACGGTCGCGCTCCTCCGCATCCATGTTCGGGGTCCAGCGGCTGTCCTCCTGCCAGTTCTTGCGCAGGTCGTCGAGGTCCGACCAGAACCCGACCGCGAGCCCCGCGGCGTACGCGGCACCGAGGGCGGTCGTCTCCGCGACGACCGGACGGATCACCGGGACGCCGAGGATGTCGGCCTGGAACTGCATGAGCAGGTTGTTGGCGATCATGCCGCCGTCGACCTTGAGCTCCGTGAGGTCGACGCCCGAGTCCGCGTTGACGGCGTCCAGCACCTCGCGGGTCTGGAAGGCCGTGGCCTCCAGCACCGCGCGGGCGATGTGGCCCTTGTTCACGTAGCGGGTGAGTCCGACGAGCGCACCGCGCGCATCCGCCCGCCAATACGGGGCGAACAGGCCAGAGAACGCCGGCACGAAGTACGCGCCACCGTTGTCGTCGACCGTCTTGGCGAGCTCCTCGATCTCCGGCGCGCTCGAGATGATCCCGAGGTTGTCGCGCAGCCACTGCACCAGCGAGCCGGTGACAGCGATCGATCCCTCCAGCGCGTAGTGCGGCGCCGCGTCCCCGAGCTTGTAGCCGAGGGTCGTCAGCAGACCGTTCTTCGAGTGGACGATCTCCTCACCGGTGTTGAAGATGAGGAAGTTGCCGGTACCGTACGTGTTCTTGGACTCGCCTGTGTCGAACGCGGCCTGGCCGAAGGTCGCGGCCTGCTGGTCGCCGAGGATGCCCGCGACGGGAACCTCGCGGAGGAGGCTGGACGCCTCGACCTGACCGTAGACCTCGGACGAGCTCTTGATCGCGGGGAGCATCGACTTCGGCACCCCGAACACCTCGAGGATGTCGTCGCGCCAGCTCAGCGTCTCGAGGTCCATGAACAGCGTGCGGGAGGCGTTGGTCACGTCGGTGGCGTGCACACCGCCGTCCGGGCCGCCGGTGAGGTTCCAGAGCACCCAGGTGTCGGTCGTGCCGAACAGCAGGTCGCCCGCCTCGGCGCGCTCGCGGGCGCCCTCGACGTTCTCCAGGATCCACACGATCTTGGTGCCGGAGAAGTAGGTCGCCAGCGGGAGGCCGACGATCTGCTTGAAGCGCTCCGTGCCGCCGTCGGCCGCCAGGCGGTCGACGATCGGCTGCGTGCGGGTGTCCTGCCAGACGATGGCGTTGTAGACCGGCTCGCCGGTGTTCTTGTCCCACACCACCGCGGTCTCGCGCTGGTTGGTGATGCCGACCGCCGCGATGTCGTGGCGGGTCAGGTCGGCCTTGGAGAGCGCCTGGCCGATGACCTCGCGGGTGTTGTTCCAGATCTCGACCGGGTTGTGCTCGACCCATCCGGCCTTCGGGAAGATCTGCTCGTGCTCCAGCTGTCCGGTCGAGACGATCGACCCGGACTTGTCGAAGATGATCGCCCGGGTGCTGGTCGTGCCCTGATCGATGGCGACGACGTAGTCGGCCATAGGTAACTCCTTTGTTCTTTGGGGGTGGAACGGAGAGGGGCCGGCGGGATCGCTCCCGGCCGGCCCCCGATGTCACTTGATGAGCGGGAGGAGCACCAGCGCGAGCCATCCGGCGATCAGACCGCCGATGATCGGGCCGACGATGGGCACCCACGAGTAGGCCCAGTCGCTCGAGCCCTTGCCCTTGATCGGGAGGATCGCGTGAGCGATGCGAGGACCGAGGTCACGAGCAGGGTTGATGGCGTACCCGGTCGGACCACCGAGGCTCGCACCGATGCCGATCACGAGGAGGGCGACGGGGAGAGCGCCGAGGGCGGCGAGGCCGGCCGCCTGGCCGGGCTGGTGGCCGAACGCGATCACCACGAAGACCAGCACGAACGTGCCGATGATCTCGGTGACCAGGTTCCAGCCGTAGCCGCGGATGGCCGGGCCGGTCGAGAAGACGCCGAGCTTGTTCGCCGGGTCCGGCTCCTCGTCGAAGTGCCGCTTGTACGCCAGGAACGTCAGCACGGCGCCGATGATCGCGCCGATCAGCTGAGCCAGGATGTACAGCAGCACCGTGATGAAGTTGACCGGCACCAGGGTGTGCGCCGCCGCGGAGCCGAATGTCTTGGCGCCGTTGGCGACGAGTCCGAGGGTCACAGCCGGGTTGAGGTGCGCTCCCGAGTTGTAAGCCACGACCACACCCGAGAACACTGCGATGCCCCAACCGAAGTTGACCATCAGGAACCCGCCGTTGAAGCCCTTGTTCTTGATGAGGGCGACGTTCGCCACGACACCGGTACCGAGCAGGACCAGCATTGCTGTGCCCACCAGCTCGGACAGGAAATCTACACCGATATTGTCCACGTTGACCTTCCAGTTGTTCAGTTGACCCGCACCCTGTTGTGCGTTCTGGTGCGGCTCTTGTCAGGGTGGGCATTTGAACGCTATTGCGGTCACGCCCACCGTGACAAGAACCGTGTCATGCACGTTCGTGCATTATCGAAGCGCCGCGGCTTCGCTCCCGTCCCCCGACTTCAACTGCACCCGGTGGGCGTCGGCGAGGTCCGCTACGAACGAATCTTCCTCCTCCGCGCGTCGATTTGGCGACCATCCGAGCGCGTTTGCCGTGATTTCGGCGATCTCGTGCACCAGCTCGAGGTTCACCGCACCGGTGAACGCCAGGCTCGTCCGTCGCAGGAACACGTCGTCGAGGTGCACGACGTGCTCGCTCCGGACGACATGGTCGATCTCCGCGCGGGAGTACGACGGGGCTGCGGCGAGCGGGGCGTCGTCCCCGTCCCAGCCGGCGATCGCATCGAGGACATAGGTGGCCTTGGTGCCGTAGCGGTGGAGCAGCGTCGCGGCCCGCTCGTCGCCGACATCCGCGCCGTAGCGGGCGATCCAGTCGCGCTCCGCCTGCGGAGTGGTCGGGAAGCCGGCGCCGCCGCCGATCGGCAGTCCGAGGGTCTGGACGGTGCGGGTCGCGCCGAGCGCCTTCAGCGTCTCGTTGGCGAGGTGCTCGCTGAGCGCGCGGAACGTCGTCCACTTGCCGCCGACCAGGCTGAGCACCGTCGTGTCGCCGAGACCTGCGACGGTGCCCGGCACGATCCGGTAGTCGCGCGACACGAAGCCGGGGGCCGTGTCGTCGTGGTGCGGCAGCGGGCGGACGCCGGAGAACGTGTAGACGATCTGCTCGCGGGTGACCGGGATGCGTGGGAAAACGTGCGAGACCAGTTCGATGAAGTAGTCGATCTCGTCCTCGGTGATGACCGCGCGCTCGGACATGTCGGCGTCGATGTCGGTCGTACCGACCATGACCCGGCCCTTGAGCGGGTAGATGAGGACGATGCGGCCGTCGTTGTTCTCGAAGAACATCTCGCGGCCCTGGCAGGCCTCCAGCAGCGCGGGGTTGTCGAGCACGATGTGCGACCCCTTGGTGCCGCCCATGTAGCGCGTCTCCTGTCCGAGCGCCTCGTTCGTCAGGTCGGTCCACGGGCCGGAGGCGTTGACGACGACGTCCGCCGTGATGGTGAACTCCTCACCCGTCTCGCGGTCGCGCACCAGCACACCGCCGTCGCGCGCGCCGATCGCCTCGACGTAGTTGACGGCGCGGGCGTGCGGACCGGCGGCGAGGCCGTCGGCCAGGACGTCGAGGGCGAGACGCTCCGGGTCGTGCACGGATGCGTCGAAGTACGTGGCCGTGTACTTGAGGTCCGGGTTGAGCGCCGGCAGGGTCTCCAGCGACTTCTTGCGGCCGTGGAAAGTGTGCCGCGGTACCGAGCCGCCGTCGCGCGAGAAGGAGTCGTAGATCGTCAGGCCGGTCTTGATGAGGAACGCGCCGCGCTCCTTCGGCTTGCCCTGCTTGTGGGTGAGGAAGCGGAGCGGGGCCGCGAGGATGCCGGAGAAGGTGGAGAAGATCGGGATGGTGGTCTCGAGCGGCTTCACGTAGTGCGGCGCGATCTTCAGCAGGCCGTTGCGCTCCGTCACCGACTCCTTGACGAGGCGGAACTCCCCGTTCTCGAGGTAGCGGATGCCGCCGTGGATCATGTGGCTGGAGGCCGCCGATGCGCCGGAGACGAAGTCGTTGCGCTCGACGAGGATCACGTCGACGCCCTGCAGGGCGAGGTCGCGGAAGGTGCCGAGTCCGTTGATGCCGCCGCCGACGACGAGCACCTGTGCTCGGGGGCGTTCGCGGAGGCGCTGGACCTCGGTGCGTGTGGTCGACTTCGTCGTCACGGTCTTCTCCTGTATCGCTTCTCTTCTGGGGTGGTGCTGCAGCTATAGTTTTCGTGGCGGCACAACTTCGATCAAGCCGGATGCACATACGTGCACACCCCCCGATCCGCTTGAAGAGAACGTGCCGGAGGAGAAAGAGGCCCCGAATGCCCCAGCCCGACACCGAGCACCTGCCCGACAAGGTCCGCGACGCCCTCAAGGCGGGCCACCTGTACTACATGCAGGACCTCACGATGGAAGCGATCGCGCACGAGATGCACACCTCGCGCTCCAGCGTTTCCCGGCTGCTCAGCTACGCCCGCTCGTCCGGACTCGTCACCATCCAGATCGCCGAGCCGCACGAAGGTGCGAGCCGCATCCAGCAGACGATCCACGACCGCTTCGGCATCGCGGCGCACATCGTCCCCATGCCGAGCGCCATCAGCGACGTCGACCGCCTGGAGCGCGTCGCCATCTCCGCTGCACGAATTCTCGACAGGTTCATCGACTCCAACCAGACCGTGGGGGTCGCGTGGGGCTCGACCATGAGCGCTCTGAGCAGGCACCTCATCCCGAAGGAGCTGCACAACGTCGAGTTCGTGCAGCTCAACGGCGCCGGCAACACCTACACGACCGGTGTGCTGTATGCGTCCGAGATCCTGCGCCGGTTCGGCGACACGTATTCGGGCACCATCCAGGAGTTCCCGGTGCCCGCCCTCTTCGACGACCCGCAGACCAAGACCGCCATGTGGCGCGAGCGCAGCACCCGGCGCATCCTCGACATCCAGGAGCGCATGGATGTCGCCCTCTTCGGTCTCGGATCCCCGTTCTCGGAGGTCCGCTCGCACGTCTATGCCGGCGGCTACCTCGACCAGGCCGACTACGCGTCGCTCGACGAGTCCGGTGTGGTCGGCGACGTCGCGACCGTCTTCTTCCGCGAGGACGGCAGCCACCACGGCATCCCGCTGAACGAACGGGCGAGCGGCCCGGACATCGACCTGATCAAGCGCGTGCCGCGCCGGGTCTGCATCGTCTCCGGCCCGTCCAAGGTGCACAGCCTCCGTGGCGCCCTCGCCGCCGGACTCATCACCGACCTGATCGTCGACGAGGGGACGGCACGGGCGCTCGTGCAGCTGACGCAGCCCGCGCAGGTGGAGCCGGCGGGCGAGCCGACCGCCGTCGCCGCCGCGTAACGCGGCGTCGCACCGACCAGGGAATAGACGGCGCGACGGCGCGTTGATCTAGACTCGACAACGAAATACGTGCTCCGGGGTCGGTGAAAGTCCGAACCGGCGGTGACAGTCCGCGAGCGGGACGCCCAGGCGTCCTGCTGAGCCGGTGGAATTCCGGCACCGACGGTAATGCGTGCAGGCGAAAGCCCGCTCGCTCAGTCCGGATGGGAGGAAGCACGGTGGGCAGCCCGCATGGGCTGGCGCCCACGCGACCCCGGCGACACGTCTCGACACGAGACAGGATGGCAACGGGATGACGTGGGAAGCCCCCATGCGCACGGCTCTCGAGCTCGCCGCGAACGGTCCCGCCCGGGGCGTCAACCCCCGGGTCGGCTGCGTGATCCTCGACGCGGAGGGCCACGTGCTCGCCGAGGGCTGGCACCGCGGCGTCGGCACCGCGCACGCCGAGGTGGATGCGCTGAGCCAGCTGCCCGACGGCGGCGCCCGCGGGGCGACGGCCGTCGTCACGCTCGAGCCGTGCAACCACTGGGGCCACACCGGCCCGTGCTCCGAGGCACTCATCGAGGCGGGCGTCGCCCGCGTGGTCTACGGAACGGACGACCCGGGTCACCACTCCAGCGGCGGCGCCCAGCGCCTCCGCGAGGCCGGCGTCGAGGTCATCGGCGGCGTGCTGCGCGACGAGATCGACGCCTTCCTGGGCGACTGGCTCACCGCCGCCCGCCTCGGCCGGCCGTACATCGTCGTCAAGTGGGCGAGCAGCCTCGACGGCCGGGCCGCCGCGGCCGACGGCACCAGCAAGTGGATCACCGGCGCAGCGGCCCGGCAGCGCGTGCACGAGCAGAGGGAGGCGTCCGACGCCATCGTCGTCGGCACCGGGACGGTGCTCGCCGACGACCCGAGCCTCACGGCGCGGGGCGACGCGGGCGAGCTGATGGGCGCCCAGCCGACGCCGGTCGTGGTGGGCACCCGCGCCATCCCGAAGGACGCGGCGGTGTTCCGCCACCCCAACCCCGTCGTCTTCGAGGGAACGCACGACCTGGACGACGTGGTCGCCGACCTGCACCAGCGCGGCTTCCGCCGCGTCTACGTCGAGGGCGGTCCGACGCTGGCGAGCGCGTTCGTCGCCGCCGGCCTCGTCGACGAGTACGCGATCTATCTCGCGCCGACGCTCCTCGGCGGCCCGCGGGTCGCCCTCGGCGACCTCGGTGTCGAGACCATCGCCGACCAGCGCCGCCTGCGCGTGATCGACGTCGAGCGCCTCGGCGGCGATCTGCTCATCCGAGCCGTCCCCCTCCCCGACGGCGCACCCCGCACTGCCGCACCCATCAACGATCGCGTCGATGTGGCCGGCGCCGACATCTTCCCCACACCCCAGATCCCCACCGGCCAGGAGGGCTGACGATCATGTTCACCGGAATCATCGAAGAGCTGGGCGAGATCACCGCCGTCGAGCACACCGAGGACGCCGCCCGCGTCACCGTGCGCGGCCCGCTGGCCGTCAGCGATGCCCGGCACGGCGACTCCATCTCGGTCAGCGGTGTCTGCCTGACCGTCATCGACAAGGACGCAGAGACGTTCACGGCGGATGTGATGGCCGAGACCCTCGCGATCAGCACGCTGGACGGCGTCCAGCCCGGCCGGCGCGTCAACCTGGAGCGCGCGGCGCAGGTCGGCGACCGTCTGGGCGGCCACATCGTCCAGGGTCACATCGACGGCACGGCGACCGTGCTGGCGATCACCGACGGCAGCGCCTGGCGCGTCGTGCGGCTGAGCCTCGACCCCGAGCACGCGCCGCTGGTCGCGCGCAAGGGATCGATCGCGATCGACGGCGTCTCCCTCACGGTCAGCGCCGTGGGCGGCGGACGCGAGGACGGCTGGTTCGAGGTCTCGCTGATCCCCGAGACGCTGGCCGCGACGACCCTCGGCGACCGGGTCGTGGGTGACAGGGTCAACATCGAGACGGACATCCTGGCCCGTCATGTGGAGCGCATGCTCGCGCTCGAACCGGCACTGAGCGAACGGAGCGCATCATGAGCCTGGCCACCATCCCCGAGGCCCTCGCGGAGCTGCGCGCGGGCCGGCCCGTCATCGTCGTGGACAACGAGAGCCGCGAGAACGAGGGCGACGTCGTCCTCGCCGCCGAGCTGGCGAGCCAGGAGTGGATCGCCTGGACCGTGAAGAACTCCTCGGGGTTCATCTGCGCGCCGATGACGAACGAGATCGCTGACCGCCTCGAGCTGCCCGTGATGGTCGCCCACAACGAGGACGCCCGCGGCACCAACTACACGGTCAGCGTGGATGCGGCGGACCGCCTCTCCACGGGCATCAGCGCCGCCGACCGCGCGCACACCCTCCGCGTGCTCGCCGACCTGGACTCGACGCCGTCGAGCCTGCACCGGCCGGGCCACATCCTGCCGCTCCGTGCGGTGGAGGGCGGCGTCCGCGAACGCGACGGACACACCGAGGCAGCGGTCGACCTGCTCAAGCTCGCCGGGATGACGCCGGTCGGCGCCATCGCCGAGATCGTCGCCGACGACGGCGAGATGATGCGCCTCCCCGGTCTCATCGAACTGGGCCGGCGCGAGGGCGTGCTCGTCGTCACGATCGAGTCGCTGATCGCCTACCTGCAGGAGTTCCACTGCGACCAGCCCCTGGAGACGGTGACGCCCATCCCCGAGACCTCCCGCGTGATCTTCGAGGTCGAGACGACCGTGCCGACGACGCACGGGCCGTTCCGGATGCGCGCCTACCGCGACCGCATGACGGGCGCCGACCACGTCGCCATCGTGGCGGGCAACCCGCAGCGCGAGGGCACGCTCATCCGCGTCCACTCGGAGTGCCTGACCGGTGAGGCGTTCGGCTCGCTGAAGTGCGAGTGCGGTCCGCAGCTCGACGCGGCGCTCGACACCATCCAGCGGGAGGGCGGCGTCGTCGTCTACCTGCGCGGACACGAAGGCCGCGGCATCGGCCTCATCAACAAGCTGCGCGCCTACAAGCTGCAGGAGGAGGGGCTCGACACGCTCGACGCCAACCTCGCCCTCGGCCTTCCGATCGACGCCCGGGACTACGGGGCGGCCACGGCCATCCTGCAGGACCTCGGCATCGAGTCGGTGCGCCTGCTGACCAACAACCCGGAGAAGGTGCGCCAGCTGGAGGAGCACGGCATCGAGGTCGAGGAGCGCGTTCCGCTCGTCGTCGGCGTCGGCGCCTTCAACGAGGGGTATCTGGAGACCAAGCGCGACCGCATGGGTCACGCGATCGGGGACATCGATCCGGTGTCCACGACCACCGAGACGGCCGCGGGACTCGCGGCGGAGAGGACTGCACGATGAGCGGAGCGGGAGCCCCGAACGCCGAGGAGCGGATCGACGGGAGCGGCCTGAACGTCGTCGTCGTCGCCGGCAGCTGGCACGAGACGATCAGCGAAGGCCTCATCGCCGGCGCGAAGCGGACCCTGGATGCGTCGGGCGCGACCCACACGCTCGTCCGCGTTCCCGGCAGCTTCGAGCTGCCCGTCGTTTCCAAGGCCGCGCTGGAGGCGGGGGCGGATGCGGTGGTCGCGCTCGGCGTGATCATCCGCGGCGGCACCCCGCACTTCGAGTACGTGTCGGCCGCCGCGACCGACGGCCTCACCCGGGTCGCCATCGACACCGGGAAGCCGGTCGGGTTCGGCGTGCTGACTCTCGATGACGAGGCCCAGGGCATCGACCGCGCCGGCTTCGAGGGCTCCAAGGAGGACAAGGGCGCCGAGGCCGCTCACGCCGCCCTCGCGACGGCCATCGCCCTCCGATCGCTGCGCGGCTGATCACGCAGGATACGACGAAGCGCCTGGGCGCTCCGGTCTATGCCCGCCAGGGCATGTGCTGGAGCGCCCACGTGTTTCCGTCGGGGTCGGCGAACCAGGCGTAGAACACTCCGCCCATGTCCTGGACCGGCGACACATCGACGCCGCGCTCGACGAGCGCCGCGCGGGCCGCCTCGATGTCGGCGACGACAAGATGCAGTCCGCGCACGGAGCCGGGCTCCGACGGCGCCTGCCCGATCCCGCTCGTCATCGTGATCGAGCAGTAGGAACCCGGCGGCGTCAGCTGGACGACGCGGACGCCCTCCGCCGGGCGCACATCCACATCCAGCGTGAAGCCGACGTGGTCGCGGTAGAACTCGAGGGAGCGGTCGATATCCGAGACCGGCAGCATCACCAGTTCGAGCATCATCGCCCCGGCGGGCACGGGCGGGGTGGGATTGGCGGTGGGATTGGCGGTCGGGTCAGCGGTAGTCATGATGCCTCCTGGTGGGTGTTCTGCGACGCGGGTCAGCGGTAGTCATGATGCCTCCTGGTGGGTGTTCTGCGACGCGGGTCCGCGGCGCACCGGGTAGCGCAGGTGCAGCACACGCTCCCCCGGGATCACGATGTCCGGATCGTCGAGCACGAGCGGTCCGCCCGGGAACGAGCCGAAGTAGCGCTTGCCGCTGCCGAAGACGGCGGGCACCAGATCCATCGCGAGGTAGTCGATGAGACCGAGCGCGAGGGCCTGGCCGCCGATGTCGCCGGCGGCGACGCCGACCTCGCCGTCGCCGGCGAGCTCCTGCGCGAGCGCTACCGCGCCGTCCACCGAGTCGACGAAATGGTACGACGCCTCGGGATGCCAGCCGTCCGGCTTCGGACGGTGGGAGACGACCACCACGTGCTCGCTCGCCGGCGGGTGCCCCTCCCATCCGTTCGTGAGGTCGAAGAGCCGGCGGCCGATGACGAGCGCGCCCTGCCGCGACCACATCCCGCTCACGTAGTCGACCGAGGCGGCGGAGACCCGGAACGGGCCGCTGTGCACTTCGGGATGGTCCTCCACCTCGAGTGGATGGTCGCCGTTGAAGTACCAGTCGTGCAGCGGTCCGACGTCGTCGTGGTCGTCGGCGATGAAGCCGTCGAGCGACGCCACCGCGTGGAGATAGGTCGTGCTCATGTCGCGTCCCTTCTGCCGTTCCGCCGCTTACGCACCGCGCCGGAGCAGCAGTTCGTCGAGCTTCTCGTATCCCTCGCGGACGCCGTACTCCATCCCGTTCTCGATCATGCTCTCGAGCGCTTCGCGCGAGCTCATGACCGACCGGGCGGACAGGCGGGAGCGGCCGTCCGGCAGCTGCTCGAAGCGCATGCGCTCGAGCGCCACCTCGTCCGGCATCCCGACGTACTCGAACGTCTGGATGATCAGCTCGTTCTCGACGACGCTGTGGAACACGCCGCGGAACGCGTACACGGATCCGTCCGTGTCGCGCTGCTCGTAGGCGTACGCGCCGCCGGTGCGGAAGTCCCACTCGGTGATGGTGGTGCTGAGGCTGCGCGGGCCGATCCACTCGGCGAAGGACTCACGATCGGCGTGGGCGCGGAAGACGGCCTCCGCGGGAGCGTCGAACTCCCGGGTGAGGTCGGCGTACGACGTGCCCGGTACGGCTTCGATGACGACGGGGTTGCTCATGGTCTCTTCTCCCTGTTCGGGGTGCTGCTGGTCTGCTGGTGGGTGAGGACGGCGTCGAGGCGGCGGTAACGCGCCTCCGCCTCGAGGCGATAGCGGTCGATCCAGGAGGTGAGGCGCTCGAGCGCTGCGGCGTCGAGGTGGACGGGGCGACGCTGGGCCTCGCGCGTTCGCGAGACCAGGCCGGCCGCCTCGAGCACGGCGATGTGCCGCGACACCGCCTGCAGGGTGATGTCGAACGGCTCCGCGAGCTCGTTCACCGTCGCCGGACCCCGGCTGAGGCGGGCGACGATCGCCCGGCGCACCGGATCCGCCAGAGCGGCGAACGCCCGGTCGAGACCGTCCTCATCCTGCATGATCAACCGTTTCCTTTATCAATGTTTCTGTTGAATACGAGAGTAGAAGAATGCGCGCCCCGCGTCAAGAGCGGAGCGCGCAGCGAGCGGATGCGACTACGGCTTCCAGACCATGAGCACGACCACCGTGAGAAGCAGCAGACTCGCGACCCCCGACCCCGCGGCGATCTGCGGGTACCGGGACGCGGTGCCGTCACGCAGCGCCTCGGCGGCGCGGCGCATGGCCGGCACGACGACGAACAGCGTCAGACCCAGGGCGACGACGTAGAGGATGATCGACCACAGGATCCACGGCGTCGTCACGCTGAGGTCGTACTTCTTGTCCGCCAGACCCATGACGCCGAAGCCGAACAGCACGACCAGCAGGGAGAGCAGCGACAGCAGGTTGGTCGACTTCGCGAGCGTCTCGACCTGGCGGGCGTCGCCCGCGCGGACAGCGCGCATCGCCGTCATGGGAAGGATGGCCATCGGGCCGACGATGAACACGGCGGTCACGACGTGCAGCACAGCGAACAGTGTTTCCATGCCCTCAGCGTACCGAGCACACCGATTCGGCGGGCTCGCGTGAGGCCGCATAGGGTAGAAGGTGCGCCACAAGCGCTTTCCGACCTCCCGCCCACGCGCGCCTTCCGCCCGACCGACGCCGCGCACGCCATGCGGTCTCTCTCGCCTTCACCGGAAGCTCTCCACACGCATGTCTACGACGGCCCCCGTCACCACCCCGGCGCCCGCGAACACCCGCGGACGCGTCATCCTCGCCAGCCTCATCGGCACGTCGATCGAGTTCTACGACTTCTACGTCTATGCGACCGCCGCCGTCCTGGTGTTCCCCTCCCTCTTCTTCACCAACCAGAACCCGACGACCGCCCTGCTGTCGTCGTTCGCCGTGTTCGGTGTCGCCTTCATCGCACGGCCGGTCGGCTCCATTCTCTTCGGCCACTTCGGCGACAGGATCGGCCGCAAGGGCACCCTCGTCGGCTCGCTGCTCACCATGGGCATCGCCACGGTGCTCATCGGGTGCCTGCCGACCGCGCAGGTGCCGGGCTGGGAGTTCTGGGCGCCGTTCCTCCTCGTCGTGATGCGGTTCTGCCAGGGCCTCGGCCTGGGCGGTGAGTGGAGCGGCGCCGCGCTGCTCGCCACCGAGAACGCCCCGGCCGGCAAGCGCGCCATCTACGGGACGTTCCCGCAGCTCGGCGCTCCCATCGGCTTCATCGTCGCGAACGTGCTGTTCCTCATCCTCAGCCTGACGATCTCCCCCGACGCCTTCGCCGCCTGGGGCTGGCGCATCCCGTTCCTCCTGAGCGCCGTGCTCGTCATCGTCGGCCTCTACGTCCGCCTGAAGCTCGTCGAGACCCCGGCGTTCCAGAAGGTCGTCGACACGGGTGAGGTCGCCAAGCTGCCGCTCGCCCGCGTTTTCCGCACCAGCTGGTGGCAGATCGTGCTCGGCACCTTCATCATGCTGGCCACGTACGTGCTCTTCTACCTGATGACGGCGTTCACGCTGACCTACGGCACCACGGCGGCGTCCGCCCAGCAGGCGCAGGCCGCGGCGGAGAAGGCCGGAAAGCCCTTCGACGCGTCGACCTTCGTGCCCGGCCTCGGCTACAGCCGCAACGACTTCCTCGTCATGCTCATCATCGGTGTCGTGTTCTTCGGCATCTTCACGCTGGTCGCCGGTCCGCTCGCCGAGCGCTTCGGCCGCCGCAAGACGCTGATCTGGGTCACCCTGGGGATCATCGTGTTCGGTCTGCTGTTCGTCCCGCTGTTCGCGGGCGGCACGGTCGGCACGATGGCGCTCCTCATCATCGGCTTCACGCTGATGGGACTCACCTTCGGGCCGATGGGCGCGGAGCTGCCGGAGCTGTTCCCGACGAACGTCCGCTACACCGGTTCGGCGATCTCCTACAACCTGTCCAGCGTGCTCGGTGCGGCCGTCGCACCGACCATCGCGGTGTGGCTGTGGACACTCGCGGACGGCAGCACATTCTGGGTCGGCGTCTACCTGTCGCTCGCCGGTGTGCTGACGCTGATCGCCCTCCTGCTCTCGAAGGAGACGCGCGACATCGAATTCACCGACAACGTGAGCTGACGCGCTCCGTCTCTCCCTTCAGTCGAGGAAGAGAGCGCGCAGACGGCGGGTGGTCAGGATCAGGCCGAGCACAATCATGACCAGGAAGTACAGGACGTGCCAGAGCATCCCCCAGTCGACCATGCCCGTGGTGAGACCACGGACCAGCTCGACACCGTGCCACAGCGGGAGCGCCTTGATGATCACCTGGATCGGTTCGGGGTACACGGTGATCGGGTAGAAGGTCGCCGACAGCAGGAACATGGGCAGCAGGATGAAGTTGATCCAGTCCATCTGCTGGAACGTCTTCATGTAGCTGGTGATGCCCATCCCGAAGCTGGCGAAGCCGAACGCGATGAGCAGCACCGCGGGCAGCGCGAGCAGGGCCCACCACGACAGGTTGAGTCCGAGCGCCTGCATCACCAGCATGAAGCCGAGCGCGTACAGCGCACCGCGCAGAAGGGCCAGCAGGATCTCGCCCAGCGCGACGTCGAGCGGCCCGAGCGAGGTGGCCAGCATCCCCTCGTACAGCTTCGCGAAGTGCATCTTGAAGAAGACGTTCCAGGTGGAGTCGTACACGGCGCCGTTCATCGCCGCGGTCGCGAGCAGCGCCGGAGCGATGAAGGCCGCGTACGGCACCGTCTGACCGGACGACGTCTGCACGTCGCCGACGAGCGCTCCGAAGCCGATGCCGAGCGAGAGCAGGTAGAAGATCGGCTCGAAGAAGCCCGACACGATCACCAACCAGTTGGTGCTGCGCGTCGCCGACCAGCCGCGCTGCATCACGGAGCGGGCGTTGCCGGCGTACAGCGCACGCATCGCCCGCGGGCGTGCGGTCGAGGAGGCGAGACGCTGGTCGGTCGCGGTCACTTGTTCAACCTCCTCGCGGCGATGCGGCGGCTCCACAGCCAGAAGGCGACGAAGAGCGCAGCGAGGTACACGACGTGGACGACCGACAGCCAGAGCGGCTCGCTCATGCCGTAGGTGAACACGCGGCTCAGCTCGGTGGAGTGCCAGAGCGGCGAGATCCAGCCGATCCACTGGAGGAACCACGGCATGGAGGACAGCGGGAAGAACGTGCCGGAGAACAGGCTCATCGGCAGCAGCACGAATCGCATCAGCATGGCGATCTGGCCGGTGTCCTGCTCCAGCGTCGCCACGTACGCCATGATCGGCGCACCGAAGGCGAGGCCTCCGAGGGTGCCGACCAGGATGCTGACCCAGCCCCACGGGCTCGGGACCGCGCCGAACAGCACCATGAACGCGAAGTAGATGGCGCTCGTGCCCAGGATGCGGGCGACGACGGCGATGACGACGCCGTCGATGATCTGGCCGGGCGAGATCGGCGAGGCGTTGATGCCGTAGAAGGTCGGATTCCACTTGAACCCGAGCATGATCGGGTAGGTGAACTCCTCGCTCGCCACGGTGACCGCCGCCGTGCAGAGGAGCGCAGGGGCGACGAACGCGAGGTAGCTCACGCCGTCCACGGCGTTCGGGCCCATGTTGGCACTGACCAGGGAGCCGAGCCCGAGGCCCATCGCGAGAAGATAGAGCAGCGGGTTGCCGAACCCGGTGACCAGCACGGTCTGCAGGTACGAGCGCATCACCCGGAAGCGGTGCTCGGCCACGTACCAGGCGCCGAAGCGCCGTGGCCGTGCGGCAGCGGCGAGCGCCTCCCGCGCCTCGGCGCGGGTCTCGGGGCCCGGGTCGCCGGCCGCTCCCCCGGCGGGGCCGACTGCCACGCTCATTCGATCAGGCTCCGTCCGGTGAGCCGGAGGAAGACGTCCTCGAGACTCGACCGTCGCACCAGGCTCGTCAGCGGATGCAGTCCGCGCTCGGCGATGCGGACCAGCTCGGCCTCGCCGTCGTCGCTGTAGACGAGGATGCGGTCGGGCAGCACCTCGATGCGGTCGCCGATGCCGTCGAGCCGCTCCGCGACCTCCGCATTGCGCTCCGAGCCGAAACGGACCTCGAGCACCTCGCGCGTCGAGTATTCGCGGATGAGGGCCGCCGGAGAACCCTCCGCCATGATGGTGCCCTTGTCGACGACGACCAGGCGGTCGCAGAGCTGCTCGGCCTCATCCATGTAGTGGGTGGTCAGCACCAACGTCGTGCCCTGCTCCTTGAGGCGGAAGAGGCGGTCCCAGAGGATGTGGCGCGCCTGCGGGTCGAGGCCGGTCGTCGGCTCGTCGAGAAGCAGGATGCGCGGGTCGTTGATGAGCGCGCGGGCAATGGTGAGCCGGCGCTTCATCCCGCCCGAGAGGTCGTCGACCTTCGCCTTGGCCTTGTCCTCGAGCTGGGCGAAGGCGAGGAGCTCGTCCGCCCGAGCGCGCACGCGGGAGGACGGCAGGCCGAAGTAGCGCCCGTAGACGATGAGGTTGTCGCGCACACGGAGCTCGGTGTCGAGGTTGTCCGCCTGCGGCACGACGCCGAGCTGCGATCGGATCTCCGGCCCGTACGTGTCAGGGTCGAGACCGAGGATGCTCAGCGAACCGGCGGTGCGGGTGGAGACCGCGCCGATCATCCGCATCGTGGTGGACTTGCCCGCGCCGTTCGGCCCGAGGAGCCCGAACGACTCCCCCGGCTCCACCTCGAAGCTGATGCCGTCGACGGCCGGGAAGTCCTTGTACTTCTTGACCAGGTCTCGGGCGGCGATGACGGGCGTCGGCATAGTTCAGCACTGTAGCCGCGACCGGGGACATTCGGAGGGGGTAGCAAAAGTCAATCCAGGTTGACGTTGCACGTGGGGTCAACTATGGTTGACGCCATGGACTCCGGAACACTGCAGACCCTCGCCGGCGACGCCGACTCCGACGACCCGATCGTCGCCCTCCGGGCCATCGCGAAGATGCACCGCGAGCTCGACCGCCTCGAAGCGGTCGCCGTACGGCGCGCCCGGAACGCCAACGCCACCTGGCAGCTGATCGCGCTCGCCCTCGGTGTCAGCAAACAGGCAGTTCACAAGAAGTACGGTCGGAGTTAGCGCAAAGCAACGATCCCGACGCCCCTCCTCCTCCCCCGAACGGAGACACCGTCATGTCCACCACGTCAGCCCCCGCCCGCCGCCGTCGCGGCTTCGGACGGCCCACCGACGACGCCGGCCCCCGCGCGCGGTTCTCGCAGCTGCTCCCGTACCTGCTGGAGCACAAGCGCGTCCTCGCCTTCGTCATCGTGCTCAGCATCCTGGGCGCCGCGGCGAGCCTCGCCCAGCCGCTCCTGGTCAGCCAGGTCATCGAGGTGGTCGGAAAGCAGGAGCCGCTCGGCGGCCTGGTGTGGGGCCTCATCGCCCTCGTGGTGATCTCCGGGATCATCTCGGGGTACCAGCACTATCTGCTGCAGCGCACCGGCGAAGGCGTCGTGCTGTCGTCTCGGCGCAAGCTCGTCGGGCGGCTGCTGCGGCTGCCGATCAGCGAGTTCGACACCCGGCGCACGGGCGATCTGGTCTCCCGGGTCGGCTCGGACACCACGCTGCTGCGTGCCGTCCTGACGCAGGGCCTGGTCGAGGCGATCGGCGGGGCGCTCACGTTCATCGGCGCCCTGATCGCGATGCTCATCATCGACCCGGTGCTGCTCGGGCTGACCGTGCTCGTCGTCGCGGTCTCGATCGTCGTCGTCGTGCTGCTCTCCGGCCGCATCCGCGTCGCGAGCCAGAAGGCGCAGAACAAGGTCGGCGACCTGGCCGCCGCGGTCGAGCGGGCGATCAGCTCGGTGCGGACCATCCGCGCCTCCAATGCCACCGAGCGCGAGATCGCGGCGGTGGACGAGGACGCGACCGGAGCCTGGCGGATGGGCATCCGGGTCGCGAAAATCTCGGCGCTCGTCGTCCCCGTCGCCGGCATCGCGATGCAGGTGTCGTTCCTGGTCGTGCTCGGCGTGGGCGGGTTCCGCGTCGCCAGCGGGGCCATCACGGTCGCGAACCTGGTCGCGTTCATCCTGTTCCTGTTCATGATGATCCTGCCGCTCGGACAGGCGTTCGGCGCCATCGCGGCGGTCAACTCGGCGCTCGGGGCGCTGGGCCGCATCCAGGAGATCCTCGACCTGCCGACCGAGGACCAGCACGACCGCGACATCGCGCCGCTGGCCCTGACCGTCGGCGCCGCGAACGAGGCCCTCGCGCCGGAGGCGCCTGCGATCGAGTTCGTGGATGTGCGGTTCGCGTACCCGGAGGGCACCGCGCCGGAGGACTCGGCGGATGGGTCCCGCACGGCCAGCGGCGGCCAGCAGCAGACGCCCGAGCAGCCGACACCGGAGCGACTCGCGTTCGAGGCGCTGACCGGAGCGGACGTCGTCGCCGAGGCGGAGGCTGCGGCCGGAGCCGGCTCGGACGAGGGAACACACTGGCACGGCGGAGTGCTGCAGGGCGTCAGCTTCCGCGTCCCGCGCGGCAAGCGGACGGCGCTCGTCGGGCCGTCCGGTGCGGGCAAGTCGACCATCCTCGCGCTGGTCGAGCGGTTCTACGACCCGCAGGCGGGCGAGGTGCGCTTCGGCGGGATGGACGTGCGCACCCTCGACCGCGTCTCCCTCCGCTCCCAGATCGGCTATGTGGAGCAGGATGCGCCCGTGCTGGCCGGCTCGCTGCGCGACAACCTGACGCTGGCGGCGCCGGGCGCGACCGACCAGGAGTGCATCGACGTCCTGCACGCCGTCAACCTGACCGAGGTGCTGGAGCGGAGCGAGCTCGGCCTCGGCGCACCGGTCGGCGAGGACGGCATCATGCTCTCCGGCGGCGAGCGGCAGCGTCTCGCGATCGCCCGTGCTCTGCTGGCGGCTCCGCCCGTCCTGCTTCTCGACGAGTCCACGTCGAGCCTCGACGGGCGCAACGAGCAGCTCATGCGGGAGGCGATCGACGCCGTTGCGGAGGACCGCACGCTGCTCGTGATCGCGCACCGGCTGTCCACCGTGGTCGACTCCGACCAGATCGTGGTGCTCGACCACGGTCGCGTCATCGGCAGCGGCACGCACTCCGAGCTCGTCGAGACCACGCCGCTCTACCGCGACCTCGCCAAGCACCAACTCCTCGTCTGACCCCTACCCCCACCGTCGAGTACGCAAAAACTGCACGCGATCCGCTCGGATCGCGTGCAGTTTTTGCGTACTCGACGGGGGGCGGTCAGGCGCGGAGGTGGTAGCGGAGGGAGGCGAGCTCGGCGCGGAGAGCGGCGGGGACACGGGAGCCGAAACGGGCGAAGAACTCGTCCGTCAGGTCGCACTCCGCGAGCCAGCTCTGAGGGTCGACCTCGAACAGGGCTTCCACATCCCGCTCCGGGAGATCGAGTCCCTCCAGGTCCAGCTCCTCCACCACCGGCAACTGCCCGATCGGTGTCGTGACGCTTCCCGCACTCCCCTCCACACGCCGGGCGATCCACTCGATCACCCGGGCGTTCTCGCTGAAGCCCGGCCACAGGAAGCGCCCGTCGTCCCCCGTGCGGAACCAGTTCACCTGGAACACGGCCGGCGCGTGCTCGCCGAGCCGCTCCCCCATCTCCAGCCAGTGCGCCCAGTGGTCGGCCATGTTGTAGCCGCAGAACGGCAGCATCGCGAACGGGTCGCGCCGCAGCTCGCCGACCGTCCCCTCGGCCGCGGCGGTGCGCTCCGACGAGATCGTCGCCCCGATGAACACGCCGTGCCGCCAGTCGCGCGCCTGCGCCACGAGCGGGACGTTCGTCGCACGCCGGCCGCCGAACAGGATCGCGTCGATCGGCACCCCGTCGAAGGCATCCCAGTCGTCGGCGATGGACGGGCACTGCGCGGCGCTCACGGTGAAGCGGGAGTTCGGATGCGCGGCCGGGCGACCGCTGTCGGGCGTCCAGTCCTTCCCCTCCCAGTCGATCAGGTGGGCAGGCGGCTCGTCGGTCAGCCCCTCCCACCAGACGTCGCCGTCGTCGCGCAGTGCCACGTTGGTGAAGATCGTGTTGCCCCACAGCGTCTCGACCGCCGTGCGGTTCGTGCTCTCGCCGGTGCCCGGCGCGACGCCGAAGAAGCCCGCCTCCGGGTTGATCGCGCGCAGCCGGCCGTCCGGACCCGGGCGCAGCCAGGCGATGTCGTCGCCGATCGTCTCGACCGTCCAGCCCGGGATGCTCGGCTGCAGCATCGCCAGGTTCGTCTTGCCGCACGCCGACGGGAACGCCGCGGCGAAGTGGAAGACGCGGCCCTCGGGCGACGTCACCTTGATGATGAGCATGTGCTCGGCCAGCCAGCCCTCGTCGCGGGCCATCACCGACGCGATCCGCAGGGCGAAGCACTTCTTCGCGAGGATGGCGTTGCCGCCGTATCCCGAGCCGTACGACCACACCTCCCGGGTCTCCGGGAACTGAACGATGTACTTGGTCGTGTTGCACGGCCAGGTCACATCGTCGCGACGGGTCCCCTCGGCGTCGACGAGCGGGAAGCCGACGCTGTGCACGGTCGGAACCCACGGCTGCCCGGCCGAGATCAGATCGAGCACGGTCTCGGTGACGCGGGTCATCATCCCGAGGCTCACAGCCACATACGCCGAGTCCGTGAGCTGGATGCCGACCTGCGAGATCGGGCCGCCGACGGGTCCCATCGAGAACGGGACGACGTACATGGTCCGCCCGCGCATGCTGCCCGCGAACACCTCGCGGAGCTCGGCGCGCATCGCGTCGGGCTCCCGCCAGTTGTTGGTCGGGCCGGCGTCCGTCTCGTCCTCCGAGCAGATGAACGTGCGGTCTTCGACCCGGGCGACGTCGCCGGGGTCGGTGCGCGCCAGGAAGCTGTTCGGCCGCCATTCGGGGTTCAGCCGGATGAGCTTGCCCTCCGCTACGAGCTGCTTGGTCAGCCGGTCGGTCTCGGCGAGGGAGCCGTCGCACCAGACGACCTCGTCGGGCTGCGTGAGGGCGGCGATGTCGTCGACCCAGGCGCGCACGGCGTCCATCCCGTCGGACGGGGCCGTGTCGGTGAGGGTCAGCTCGGCGATGCTCATGACGGAGTCCTTTTCGTCGTAAGAAGTGGAGTCACCTCTAGCATCCGCGAGGTTCTGGGCGTTGTGACCGCGAATTCCCCTGTAAGAATTGCGAATCTTTCGCTATCGTGAAGCGATGAGCACTCCCGTGGACACGGGCGACATCGACGTCGCCACGCTCGGCCACCGCATCCGGCACTTCCGCACCCGGCGCGGCATGACCCTCGACGAACTGGGCGCGGCGGCCGGTGTCGCCGCCAGCCAGCTGTCGCTGATCGAGAACGGCAAGCGCGAGCCCCGCATCTCGCTTCTGAGCTCGCTCGCGGCCGCGCTCGGCGTCCAGCCGGCCGACCTGCTGTCGGCCGAGCCGCCGGACGAGCGCGCCGCCCTCGAGATCGAACTCGCCCGGGCGCAGCGCGGGCCGCTGTACGCCTCGCTCGGGCTGCCGACGGTCAAGCCGACCAAGGGCACCCCGACCGAGACGCTCCGGGTCATCGTCGGCCTGCACCGCGAGCTGAGCCGACGGGCGAGCGAGGCGATCGCGACGCCCGAGGAGGCTCGGCGGGCGAACACCGAACTGCGCGAGCGGATGCGCGCCCAGCACAACTACGTGCCCGAGATCGAGGAGCTCGCGGAGCAGCGGGTCCGGGCATCGGGCCATGTCCGCGGAGCCCTGACACACCGCGAGGTCAGCGTCATGGCCGAGCAGCTGGGCTTCGAGCTCATCTACGTCAACGACCTCCCGCGGTCGGCGCGGTCGATCACCGACCTGGAGAACGGGCGGATCTACCTCCCGCCCGCGTCCATCCCCGGCGGCCACGGCCTCCGCTCGATGGCACTCCAGGCGATGGCGCACCGGTTGCTCGGGCACACCCGCCCCGCGTCGTACGCGGACTTCCTCCGGCAGCGTCTGGAGATCAACTACTTCGCGGCCTGCTGCCTCATGCCGCGCGAAGCCGCCGTCGCGTTCCTGCAGCAGGCGAAGAAGGACAAGGACCTCGCCGTCGAGGACTTCCGCGACGCCTTCGGTGTCACGCATGAGGCGGCCGCGCTCCGGCTGACGAACCTGGCGACGAGCCACCTCGACATGACGATGCACTTCCTCCGCGTCGGCGACGACGGAGCGCTGTACAAGGGCTACGAGAACGACGGGCTCCCGCTGCCGACAGACGTGACGGGATCCATCGAGGGCCAGGTCGTCTGCCGGAAGTGGGGAGCACGCACGGCGTTCACCCACACCAACCGGACCACGGAGCTGTACCAGTACACCGACACCCCGGCCGGCACCTACTGGTGCGCGACGCAGACCGGCACGACCGCAGAGGGCGGCTTCTCGATCAGCGTCGGCGTGCCGTTCGATGAGGCGAAGTGGTTCCGCGGACGTGAGACGACCGTGCGCGCCGAGTCGCGCTGCCCCGACGAGTCGTGCTGCAAGCGTCCGCCCGCGACATTGTCGGGACGGTGGGCGGGCAAGGCGTGGCCGAGCGCGCGGCTGCACGCGCACATCCTGTCGCCGCTGCCGTCCGGGTCGTTCCCGGGCGTCGACGACTCCGACGTGTACGCGTTCCTGGAGGCGCACTCGGGCGCGTGACCCGCCTGCCTATTGTGCGAGATTTGCGCCAAATCGCGGGATTGGGCCGCCCTTTCCCGCGATTTGGCGCAAATCGCGAGGCGGACCCGGACTACTTGGGCTGCATCCGGATCGCGCCGTCGAGGCGGATCGTCTCCCCGTTGAGCATCGGGTTCTCGACGATCGCGCGCACCAGCGCGGCATACTCCGCCGGCCGGCCGAGCCGCGAGGGATGCGGCACCTGCGCGGCCAATGAGTCCTGCGCCGCCTGCGGCAACCCCGCCATCATCGGGGTCTCGAAGATCCCCGGCGCGATCGTCATGACGCGGATGAGACTGCGCGCGAACTCCCGCGCCAACGGCAGCGTCATGGCCGCGACCCCGCCCTTCGACGCGGAATAGGCCGGCTGGCCGATCTGGCCGTCGAATGCGGCAACCGACGCCGTGTTGACGATCACGCCGCGCTCCTCGCCGACCGGCTCGGTCTGCGCGATCGCCGCGGCCGCGAGGCGCACGACGTTGAACGTGCCGATCAGGTTCACGCGGATCACGCGCTCGAAGTGCTCGAGCGGGATGACGCCGTCGCGACCCAGCACCTTCTCGGCAGTGGCGATGCCTGCGCAGTTGACGACCACGCGCAGCGGGGCGAGACCTGATGCGGTGTCCACCGCCGCTTGCACCTGCGCCTCGTCGGTGACATCCGCGGCGACGAACCGGGCGCCGGGGCCGAGAGCGATCGCGGCCTTCTCGCCTTCCGAGCTGGGGAGGTCGAGGATGACGACACGGGCGCCCGCCTCAGTGAGTGCGCGTGCGGTGGCGTTTCCGAGTCCGCTGGCTCCCCCGGTGACGATGGCCGAGCATCCGTCGAGCAGCATGGTTCTCCTTCGTGTCGTTCTGTGGGCCGTTGCGTCGATGCGCGGTCAGCGCAGCACTTCGATGAGGGTCGCGTTGGCGGTGCCGCCGCCCTCACACATGGTCTGCAGGCCGTAGCGTCCGCCACGCGATTCGACCTCATTGAGCAGCGTCGCCAGCAGGCGCGTGCCGGACGAGCCGAGCGCATGCCCGAGCGCGATCGCCCCGCCGTGCGGGTTGAGCCGCGACGGGTCCGCGTCGAACTCCTCCCGCCAGAGCAGCGGGATCGGCGCGAACGCTTCGTTGACCTCGTACGCGTCGATCTCCTCCATCCGCACCCCGCTGCGGTCGAGCAGCTTGCGGGTGGCGGGAAGGATGCCGGTGAGCATCAGCAACGGGTCGCTCCCGGCGACGGCGAACGAGTGGAATCGGGCGCGCGGACGCAGGCCCAGCCGCTTGGCCGCATCGGCGCTCATGATCAGGGCGGCGGAGGCGCCGTCGGTCAGGGGCGACGAGTTGCCCGCGGTGATGCGCCACTCGAGCTGCGGGAAGCGCTCCGCCAGGCGGTCGGTGCGGAACGCCGGCTGCAGCTGCGCCAGCTTCTCGACGGTCGTCCCCGGACGGATGGTCTCGTCCGCGACGACACTGCCGGAGTCGGGCGTCGGGACTCCGACAAGCTCCCCCTCGAACGCGCCGCTCGCCGCGGCCCAGGCGGCGCGGCCGTGCGAGTCCGCGGCGTAGTCGTCGAGTTGCGCCCGGCTGAAACCCCAGCGGTCGGCGATCAGTTCGGCGGCGACGCCCTGGTTCACCAGTCCGTCCGGGTACCGCGTCTTCAGCAGTTCGCCGCCGAGGGATGCGCCCTGCACGTTCGACCCCATCGGCGCGCGGCTCATCGACTCGACACCGCAGGCGATCACCACGTCGTACGCCCCCGACATCACGCCCTGCGCCGCGAACGCTGCGGCCTGCTGACTGGAGCCGCACTGCCGGTCGATCGTCACCGCGGGGACGCTCTCCGGGAACCCCGCGCTCAGCACCGCCGTCCGGGTGATGTTGCCGGCCTGCTCGCCCGACTGGGTGACGCATCCACCGATCACGTCGTCGAGGATGGCGGGATCGATGCCGGTGCGTCCCACCAGTTCGAGCAGCACGCCGGCCAGGAGGTCGGCCGGATGGATGTCGGACAGCTCTCCGTCCGGCTTGCCGCGCCCGGAAGGAGTGCGGACGACGTCGACGATGACCGCTTCGGACAGCGCCATGTCAGGCTCCGAACGGGTTCGGGGTGAGCGTGTACTTCGTGTTCAGGTACTCATGGATGCCCTCGAAGCCGCCCTCGCGTCCCAGTCCGGACTGCTTCACACCGCCGAACGGAGCCGCAGCGTTGGAGACGACGCCGACATTGAGGCCCATCATCCCGGTCTCGAGGCGTTCGATCATCCGCTGGCCGCGGGCCAGGTCTTTGGTGAAGACGTAGGAGACGAGCCCGTACTCGGTGTCGTTCGCGAGCCGCACCGCCTCGTCCTCATCGGAGAAGCGGATGATGGACAGCACCGGCCCGAAGATCTCCTGGCGGAGGATCTCGCTGCCCGGACGCACATCGGTCACGACCGTCGGTTCGAAGAAGGTACCCGTTCCGCCGACGCGCGAGCCGCCGGTGAGCACGGACGCGCCTCGGCTGACCGCATCCTGGAGCAGCTCCGACGCCTTGTCGATCGCATCCTCGTTGATGAGGGGGCCGATGGTGACGCCGTCGTCGGTTCCGCGGCCGACCTTCAGCCCGTTCACGCGCTCGGTCACGCGTCGGGCGAACTCGTCGGCGACGTCCTCGTGAACGATGAACCGGTTGGCCGCCGTACAGGCCTCGCCGATGTTTCGGAACTTGGCCAACATCGCGCCGTCGACCGCCTTGTCGAGGTCGGCGTCGTCGAATACGACGAACGGCGCGTTGCCGCCGAGCTCCATGGAGGTGCGGAGCACGTTCTCGGACGCCTGCTGCAGCAGTTTCCGGCCGACCTCCGTCGAGCCGGTGAACGACAGCTTCCGCAGCCGGGGGTCGGCGATGATCGGAGCGGATACCTTGCCCGAGGTCGTCGTCGTGACGACGTTGAGCACGCCGCCGGGGAGCCCCGCATCCTCCAGCAGTTTGGCGAAGTAGAGCGTAGTCAGCGGTGTGAGCTCCGCCGGCTTGATGACGACCGTGCAGCCCGCGGCGAGCGCCGGAGCGATCTTCCGCGTCGCCATCGCGAGAGGGAAGTTCCACGGAGTGATCAGGAAGCAGGGGCCGACGGGATGCTGCGAGACGATCATCCGCCCGGTGCCTTCCGGGTTGCTCCCGTAGCGGCCGGAGATGCGGACGGCCTCCTCGGAGAACCAGCGGAGGAACTCGCCGCCGTAGGTGACCTCGCCGCTCGCCTCGGCGAGCGGCTTACCCATCTCGAGCGTCATCAGCAGCGCGAACTCGTCGCGCCGCTCCTGCAGCAGGTCGAAGGCGCGGCGGAGGATCTCGCCGCGAGTCCGGGCAGGCGTCGCGGCCCAGGCATCGGCTGCGGCGACGGCGGCGTCGAGCGCACGGATGCCGTCCTCGGGCGACGCGTCGGCGATGTCCATGAGCTTGTCGCCCGTCGCCGGGTCGTACACCGGGAAGGTACCCGCCGATCCGGTCGTCCACTCCCCTCCGATGTAGAGTCCGTCCGGCACACGCTCTAGCAGAGCCTTCTCATCCATCAGCCGCGTTCCTCCTCGTTCTTCGCGTCGTTCTGCGCATCGTTCTGGGTGTCGTCGTTCTTCGTGTCGTCGTCGGGGGCCACCGCCGCCTGGACGAGCGGTACCGCTCGGTGATCGATCTTGGTGGCGAGGGCGATGACCGTGGACGTCCGCATGATGCCCGGATCGCTGACGATGCGGTCGATCACCCGCTGCAGATCGGTGTTGGAGCGGGCGACGGCGCGGATCATCAGGTCACCGGCACCCGTGATGGTGTGCACTTCGAGCACTTCGGGGATGGCCTGCAGGTGCTCGACGACGGTGACATCCCGGTCGCCCTGGGCGATCTCCGCGGTCACGAAAGCGGTCACCGGGTACCCGAGCCGGTCGGTGTCGATCGTCGGCGCGAAGTCGCGCACGACCCCGGACCGCTGGAGCCGATCCAGCCGCGCCTGCACGGTCCCCCGTGCCACCCCGAGACGCCGCGAGGCCTCGAACACGCCGAGCCGCGGCTCCTCGGTGAGCAGCGCGATCAGATCGGCGTCGAGCTTGTCGATCATGCGGCCTCCTTCGGTCCTCGCACATCGTACGACGCAGGGTACGCGCCTACGGCACGCTGACCGAAGCTCCCAGGAAGGGCAGAGCAGCCTGCTTGAAGCCGCGGGCGCTCAACGTGGTGGAGTCTGTGGTCCGAGGATCTCGGAAATAGCTGCAGCAGCCTCCTGCGCCCAGGCATACTCGGCGACGAGGAAGTCGCTCGAGGGATGGCTCACCCGGATCGGGAGTGTGACCTTTGCTCCTTCGACTTCGCAGGAGAGGTACCAAGCGGTGTAGGCGCCGGGACCGGCCACACCTGTCTGGATGCCCCGGAACTCGGCGGGATGGACAACCGTGAGGCCCTGGTCGCCCCGATGCCCGTGAACGATCGACAGACCTTCGCTCGACACTGTGACTACGAAGTGGGGGCTCACCCGCGGTCGTGTGCTTCCGCCACGGAGCTTCGCGATCTTCTTGACCGCATATATGGTGTCCAGCCCCCAGACGGCATTGAACGTCTGCGCCGCTCCCACCAGCTTTCGGACATTCGACGTTCGTGCCGGCTCACCATCGCGCCAGGTGCGCCGGGTGACCAGAGCGTGGGCGACAGCCGCTGAGAGCACGCCGAGCAGTACGACTGCAACAGCGATGAGGGCGAACCCGTTGTGCTCGACCATCGGATTCATCACCGCGCTTCCGCTTTTCACTATCGAATCCGGCGCGGGCGAATGGGCGGGGCGGGCGGGGGCACATCCCTGCTCACGCCCCACACGCGTTCCAGAGCGGCCACGAGGTCACCGACGTTCTTGGATCGTCCCTCTTCCGTTCGCCAGCTATGGACCTGGAAGGGCAGAAGGATCTGATCTTGGCCGCTCCTGACGGTGAGGACGAGAACCTGCCTGCCGCCGATGGTGGTCAGCTCGGAGCCCATCCAGATGCCGACGATCTCAGATGCGGCCAGATCGAGGATGACGCCGGGCCACAAGTAACCGGGCAGGATGCGAATGCCTTCGGGCGACACGTCCACTCGGGCAGTCGAGCTCGTGCGGGGATCCGGGTCTTGGACGCCGAGGAGCATCGCACTGACGAAGAGCCACTGATCCCAATCGGTCCGGAGGGACACCCGTGAGTGCGGTGTTCGGGTGTCTCTTGGGCTGGTGACGAGGTTCTTCCAGTCGGACTCGGGGGCAGACCCGGCCCCGAGCGACCGTCGGCGTTCAGCCAGCGAGACCTGACGCGCTACCGCGTCCTCGTAGCTCAGCCTGGAGATCATGAAGTAGCCGGGTTCGTTCGTCCACATCACCTGCAGCCACGCGGGTACGGCCAAGAATCCCGCACAGACCACCAACGCGAGCCAGGGTACAGCGAAGATGCCCGGCAACATGAGGTTCACCAGAACCAAGATGACGGGAACCGACAACGCCCACGCAGCCAGCTTGGCCGCGAAGAAAAATCGCTTCCGTGCCTGCCAGTCCCAGTCATCAAACATCGGTTTTCGCCACTTCCCGCTGAACCTTGGACTGGATGGTCAGAGATGTCTCAGTTCGTGCAGTCGATGTCACCGCGCTGCCACATACCCGATCAACAACGCCAAGCTGGTGAACACGGCTACTAAAGCGCTGGCGGACAGCACCAAGAGCAAACGCAAATGGCTACGAGTGCGACCGCGAGGATGAGCTCCTGCTGTCACGATCAGCTTGTGCCATTGAGTCACGGGGTCCATCAACGACTCCCCCGGTGATCCCGCCGGTCGGAAGGATCTCAAACGCTTTTCTAGTGCTGGCAGGGGTAAAGGAACCGTCGTACCTCCAATAACCGACAGCACAAAGCTGCCTTGCGCAGAGATGAGCCGAAGGTTGCCCAATCCGGTCACCTCGACGACGAGATCGGAGGCGGGGCACCGGAGTTCGACGCCCCGTTCGGAGAAGAGTTCAACCGCACTTCCGTCGAGCGATAGCATGCACGGCAGCCATGCAGCACCATTCAACGGACTTCGAGACCAATAGAGAATGCTCGCGAACCTAATATCCATAACGCGCGACACTCCTCGTAGCGCACCCGACGCCGACGCCGGCCATGCAGCGGTCAGAGATCATCCGACGCTGCTGCCGACCGAACCAGACGACTCAACGGTCCACTCGCCGAGGAGCCCGCTCTGGCCATCGGGAAGCTGATAGCCGAATTGCCGATGGCTTGGACTACTTCGAGGACTAGCCAGGCAGAGTGCAGCGTAGCCCTCGCGCGTTCCTGAAAGATTTGGATCATTGGAGAAGTCCAAGCCGGTTTGGAACGCCTGCTCTCTGATTTCCTCTATCCGGGAGTCTTCGGCAGCCACGATCCTCCAGGTGGGCTCCTCTGTGGCGCTGTAGCCGAGCCAGAGCTCGCACTCGGCACGCGCCCGGGCATCATTGATGCCCCGGCTTTCCATGACTTGCCCCCACGTCCGAAGACTGTTCTCGCTCGAACAGCCGGCGACAAAGAAGCAAAGGCCGATGGCAATCAACCCCGCTCTCACGCTTCTGTCGAACGTCCGATTGCTCGGTCTCATGCGAAATCCCATCGGTAAACGGTGACCCGAAACGTCAATGTCGAGGTTGCTGGTCGGGTTGTTCGAGGCGTACCCGTATCGGCGCTGCGACGCGGCGCATCCGTGGTCCCGCGCCACGGATCCTGGCTTGTCCAGGCGGCCGCTGACGGGTCGTATGTGCGCGCGAAATAGTGGTTCGTCGCCATCGTGCGGCGACCCAGACCGTCGTAGCCGTACGAGGTGGTCCGGCCCTCCTGGCTCACCTGCGTGGTCTGCCCGGCCGGTTTGTAACTGAACCGGGTCGCGGTTCCACCCACCGACTGCGAGACCCGGTTGCCAGCACCGTCGTAGGAGTACGACGCGATCCCCGCCGCGACGCCCCGACCGCGGCCGGTCGTCTCGGATTGGGTCAGCTGGTTGGCGTCGTTGAACGTCGCCTGCTGCCGGAAATCGCCATCCTTCGCGCCCGAGCGCGACCACCCGGTGCGATTCCCAGCCGGATCGTACGCGTATGCGTTCTTCTCGCCCGACGATGACGTGGACGCGGTCACCCGGTCCAACGCGTCATACGCATAGGTCACCGTCGACTTGTTCACCGAGACCGACTTCACCGGCAGTGCCCCGGGCGCGTTTTGCGCAATACATGCCCATACCTCGTTCACCAAAGGGAAGACTTCGGCCGTCGGGAGTTGAAGTCATCCAACCGCAGAAAGTCGACCGTCAGCATTACGCACACGGCTCCCGCGAGAAGAACTGCAGCCCCTGTCCCTGTGTTGAGAAAGGAAAGCAGCAGCATCGACATGTAAAGCACAGCTTGCCAGCCGCGTCCAAGGTAGATGCTGTGGAGCCCAAGCAAACCACCGAAGACGAAATATCTGCGGGCAGTGCGCACAGATCCGCTCGCTCGGGTTCGCAATGGTGGCGCGCCCTTGCCCGCCGGATTCCGACGCGCTTGCCGCCAGGCAACCCACGACACTACTGCTGCTGTCGATAGCAGCATCCCGGCGAGCACGCTCGGGAGCCAAGTGAGGAGATCAGATCCATACGGGAAGGCGGCCCCAAGAAAGATAACACCTGCGGCGGTCAGCCCCCATTTTCCCCAGGCGCGGCGCGTGGAGGCGGCATAGAGCGCAAACTGCGGAACGAGGAAATATAGGAACCACGCCGCCGGGACGGCGACCACAAACATCAGGACACCGGGAACCGCTGGAAAGCTCGATTTCATCCAAACCCGCACGACATCCATCGCCGACGTGACAATCAATGTCCCGCCAATTGATGAGGCCAAACTGACTGTAACGATAAGCACTCGATACGCGGGCGGCCATTTTGCGAGTTGGCGGCCAAAAACGACTAGTTGCATCAGACTCTCTATTTCGGTATGGGGATCGGAGTGTAGTTATTGCCTCCAAGCACGTTCCCCCATACGTTGGCCTCGTAGCGAAGGAACTTGTCTAGGTCTACGAAGAAGGCGGCCCAAGCCTCTGCGTCGGGATCCCAACTCGTACATCCCGCCGGATTCCTTGCGATCAGCGATGCGATGCACGCTCCCAACGAAGATAGTTCCATCCAAACGTCGCCAAGCATTGCACCGAACGAGCCCCAGGCGCCCTGGCAGTTCACGTCGCATTGGAAGAATGACTCCGCCTCTTTCGAATTGATGCACTGGCCATTGGTATACGGATTGGTGTACCAGCGCTGGCCCGGCGCACACCCGTGGGAATCGGTGACGTCGTTCTGCGAGTTGGGCCCGACGGCCTTCGGCTTGTCCACCTTCGGGGTCTCGCGGGGGTACTGCGGTGCGACGGGTGGTTTGGAGCGGTCCGCGACGTTGGTGTACGCCTGCACGGGAGTCGCACCACAACCCACGGGGAGGGCATCGGATTTCGGGTTTACGCGTGCGCAGAGGTTGCCGTCGATGTCGCGATTGCTCGTCGGGTTGTTCCAGGTGTACCCGTATCGGTGCTGCGACCGCGGCTCATCCGTGGTCCCCCGCCACGGATCCTGGCTTGTCCAGGCGGCGGCCGACGGGTCGTAGGCGCGCGCGTAGTAGCGGTTCAGGCCCGCGGTGGGGTCCGTGGTTTCACCGGTGAAGTTCTCCGGGGCCGACCAGCCGCTGGTCTCGAACTGCTGGGAACCCCAGTCGTCGTAGGACGACAGCTGGGTGATCGAGGCACCGGTCGCACCGGCGACGGTGGAACCCAGCCGGTCCAGCAGATCCCAGGTCGCCTCCCCGTTCGCGGTGACGTGCTCGGCCAGCGCACCCACCGCATCCCGGATCAGCGTCGTCGTGCCGGCACCCGTCGTGGTCGACTGCACGGGATCCAGGCCGTCGAAGCTCGTGCGCGTGGTGGAGGTGCCGTACCGGGTCTCCTCCGTCGCCGTGGTGCGGCGACCCAGACCGTCGTAGCCGTACGAGGTAGTCCGGCCCTCCCGGCTCACCTGCGTGGTCTGCCCGGCCGGGTTGTAGCCGAACCGGGTCGCGGTTCCGCCCACCGACTGCGAGACCCGGTTGCCGGCGCCGTCGTAGGAGTACGACGCGATCCCCGCCGCGACGCCCCGACCGCGGCCGGCCGTCTCGGATTGGGTCAGTTGGTTGGCGTCGTTGAACGTCGCCTGCTGACGGAAATCGCCATCCTTCGCGCCCGAGCGCGACCACCCGGTGCGATTCCCAGCCGGATCGTACGCGTACGTGTTCTTCTCACCCGACGACGACCTGGACGCAGTCAGCCGGTCCAACGAGTCATACGCATAGGTCACCGTCGACTTCTTCACCGAGACCGGCTTCACCGGCCCGTCGGAGCCGGCCTCCGCCAACTGGTTCGGCGCCGACTGGATCGACCGCGATGCCGCGACAACGTTGCCGTTTCCGTCGTAGGTGTACCCGTACGAGAGCGAGCCGCCGTCAGCCACCGGATGTGCGGGAGCGGGCACCGCCCGACCGTTCAGGTAGGCGTCGGTGCTCTCACAGAGCGGGGCCGAGCTCGTCGACCGGGCGCGCGCACCGAGGTAGCCCGCGACGCCCGTGCACTTCGTTGCGGATGCATCGCCCTTCGCATAGGGCGCGGCGGTCGGAGTCGGCGACGGCGTGGACGGCTTTGCCGGCTGCGGTGTCGTGTGGGTGATCCCGGTCACCCGGTCGGCGGCGTCATAGGTGTACCGACTGGTCACGCCCGTCGAGCGTGTCTGCTCCGTCAGAAGCCCTGCCGCATCCCACCGGTAGGACAGGGAGCCCCACGGCGACGATTGCGACGTCGCGTTGCCCGCCTGGTCGTAGGTGTACATGAGCTTCTGGCCCGTGGGCAGCGTCACCTGAGTGGTCTGACCTGCCTTGTCGTAAGCGGTCGACAGCCTGCCGCCCTGCTGGTCCACCTGCGTCGTCGTGCGCCCGTCCTCGTCGTAGACGAAGCCGGTGACGCCGCCCGAGTCCTTCACCGCGATGAGATTCTGCTCGGCGTCGTATTCGAAGGACGCTACGGCGCCGGCCGCGTCCTGACGCGTCACGCTTCCGCGACGGTCGTAGCTGTACGCCGTCGTCGCGCCGGTCCCGGCGACGACCGACGCCGTCCGGCCCGCCGCGGTGTAGGTGGTCCTGGTCGTGTTGCCGACGGCGTTGCGCTCACTCGTGACCCGGCCGGCGGCATCCACCGTGTACGTGGTGGCATGACCGTTCGGATCGGTGACTCGGGCCAGATTGCCGTCGGGATCATACGCGTAGCCGGTTGTGACGTTCGCGGTCGGAGTGGTCTTCCCGCCCTTCGAGTAGGCCTCGACCACCGCGGTCAGTTGGCCCGTGGGGTCGTAGCTGTAGCGCGTCGTGCTGCCATTCGGCGTCGACACCGAGGTCTGCTGGCCGGCGGCATCGTAGCCGTATGAGGTGACGGCGCCGGTCGGGTCGGTCACCGATATCTGCCTGCCGTCTGCATCGAACGCGAACCGCGTCGTGTGACCGTTGGGATCCGTCACCGACGTCTGCTGCCCGGCCGCGTCGTAGGCGTAGGTCGTGACGTTGCCTGCAGGGTCGGTCGTGGACGCGACCTGGCCCGTCGGCGTGTAGGCGGTGCTCGAGATCCGGCCCAGCGGGTCGGTGGTCGTGGTCAGGTTTCCCGCCGGGTCGTACGCGAAAGAGGTGGTCTCGCCGAGGGGGGATGTGGATGCGGTGACGCGACCGGCCGCGTCGTAAGCGAAGAGAGTGGCATGACCATTGCGGTTCGTCACCGACGTGAGGTTGCCATCCACGTCGTACCCGTAGTCCGTGTGCTTGCCCAAGCCGTCCGTGATCCGGGTGACCCGATCCAGCACGTCGTACGTGTAGCGGGTCCGGACGCCGTCCGGATCGACCTGCTGGACCATTCGGCCGACGGCGTCGTAGCCGTACCGCGTGGTCGCGCCGGTCGCGTCCTTCTGCTCGATGAGGTTGCCCATGGCGTCGTACCGGTAGGTGGTCGTCGCGCCGCTTGGTGACGTGACCGACGTCACGTTCCCCACGCCGTCGTATGCCCGGGTCCAGGTCCCGCCGTTGGCATCGGTCGTCGTGGTCACCCGGTCCTGACCGTCTGTCGCATACGTCGTGGCGGCGCCGAGGGGATCCTTCTGACCAAGCAGAGAGTCTTCGGAATCGTATGAATAGGCGATCGACCCTCCGCTCGGGCCGGTCGACGACGTGAGATGGAAGAGCGCGTCCCACGCGAACGTGCTCTTCGCTCCGAGGGGATCGGTGATCGCGGCGACGTGATCGTTCGGCTCGTAGTCGTAGGCGGTCACACCGCCGGCGGCGTCGGTCACCTGCGTCAGCCGGTCGCCGCTGTCCCACCCGTAGGCGGTCGCCTGGCCGTTCGGGTCCGTCACGGAGGTGATGCGCCCGGCACCGTCGTACGCGTAGCGGGTGATGGCTCCGGTTGGGTCGGTGACCGTCGTGACGTTGCCCGACGCGTCGTGGCCGTAGGTCGTCACGGCGCCCGACGGCTGCGTGACGGAGACGAGGTTGCCGCTCGCGTCGTACCGGTTCGTGACGGTGGTTCCATCGGGCTGATGGATCGTCGTGAGGCGACCGGCCCCGTCGTATTCGTATGCCCACGTCCGGGCGGCACCCTTCGCACCGCCGGGGTCCGTCTTCGTCGCGACACGACCCGACGGTGTGTAGGTGTACGTGGTCACTCGGCCGTTGGGGGCGGTCTCGGTCAGGATGTTGCCGGAACCGTCGTACGTGTACGTCGTGGTGTGCGCGTTCTCGTCCGTCGAACGCGTGACGTTATTCTGGCCGTCGAAGCGGAACGATGCCGTCGAGCCGTCAGGATGCTTCACCTTCGTCACCCGGAACGAAGCGTCGAAGGAGTAGACGCTGACCCGTCCGAGGGTGTCGGTATAGGTCGTCTGGCCCGGGGTGGAGTAGTCGAGCGTCCGGAGCTTCCCCCCTGCATCCCACTGTTTGGTGATCCTGCCGGCGGAGTCGTACTCGTTCTTCAGATACTGCGTGCCTGTCGCATCGATCGCCGTCACCAGCTGATGCGTGGCGTCGTAGCCGAAGCGATGCGTCCGCCCGTCCGGGAGAGTCACGGTGGTGAGGTCACCCGCCGCGTCGTAGGACAGCGACCACCGGTCTCCGCCGGGTCGGACGAAGGCCGCCACGCGACCGACGGCATCCGATTCGACCTGAATCACCTGGCCTCCGGGGACGGTGATCGAGCTCAGCGGCGCGAACTGGTGCACCTCGGGATTCGCCGGGCCATAGCTCAGCGCGGTGGTGTTCCCGCTCGCGTCCGTGTGAGAGATCAACTCGCCGATGCCCTCGATGTCGCCGGCATCGAAAACCCACGACTCGCCGGAGACATCCTTCAGCTGCAGGTGTCCGCCGGGTTGTTCGGAAAGTGTCTGATGCAACCCCGGTTCCGCGGAGTAGCCTCCGTGGCCGTCCGGCGCGAAGACGAAGCTCGCTCCGTCGCCCCGGACCACCATCACGCTGCCGTCGCTGAACCGTTGGGCTCGCGCGCCCAGACCGAACGACCATCCCGCCCCGACGCGGGAGAGCCGGCCGTCCTGCGAGTTGTAGAAGAGAGTCAGTTCGGTGCTGGATCCGCCGAGCCCGGGCAAGGAGAAGAGCTTCTCCTGCTCCACGAGATTGCCGGTGGAGAAGGAGAACGGTTCGCCGCCGTAGGTGAGGTAGTTCTGCAGTCCGAGCATGCGCCAGCGGGCGATCTCCGCGGCCGTCGGCGGCGCGGGCCAGCCGCCGGTGACGGGGTCGGTGCAGTCGAAGCCCTGCGTCTCGAGCCATTTACCCAAGCCGGTGAGCACTCCACTTGCGATGTAGGAGAAGCCGGCATCCGCCATCGCGCGGTCGAGGTTGTTGTCGAGGAACAGGGCTTCGAGATGCGTGAACGCCCCGGGCACGCCGTCGAACTCGCTGCCGGGGAAGTTGCCGTTGTTCCCCATGTTCTTCGCCGGTCGCGTCGTATAGGTGGGCAGGTTCCCGACAAGCGAGTTCGACAGTGCGTCGTCAGGAGCCCTTCCGCGCGAGTAGACCTGAGAGCCGCCCAGCGCGGGATCGGCGCCACCCCACGATTCGCCGTCGAGAGTGTTGAAGCCGATGCCCAACGTCGCAACCGGGCTCGACGCCGCGATCATGCCGGCTCGCGTCTCCCGGCTGATGAACGGGACGGACGGATCTTCACGGGTGATCACGACCGAGGCGCGGCAGTCCTGCCGCAGAAGCGCTGCCACCTGCTGGGCCAGCCGGATGTTGTATCCGAGCTCTGAGACGGGCGGCGCCGGCGTCGTCACATGGCCCTCATCGTTGTCCGGGTCGAGAACGACGACCGGGCCCGGCGGTGGGACGAACTTGATGCCGATGACGACGAACTGCGAGAGATGCGTGGACTCGCCCCGCACCACGCCCTTCTTCTCGTCGTAGTACGACGGCAGGGCCGCCCAGGGCTCGCCCGCCTTCTCACGGGTGTAGATCTTCAAGCTCGCCGGGTCGACGCCCTGCGCCTCGATCGCATCCGTGTCCGGTGCGATGGAGAGCGCGACTCCGGGGACGATGTCGGAGACGATCGGACCCTTCTTGCCACCTCCGCGGGTATGCACGCGCTTGGCCGGGAACGCGGTGTGGGGTTCACCCGCCGCGTCGGTCGCACTGATCTGCACCGGCTCGGAGACCGGGATTCCGCCTCCTGGCTGCTCCGCCCGCGCGGACACGAGGGCGTCTCGCGCGGCTGCGCCGACGGAGACGGACAGTTCTCCGGGCAGATCGTTGCCGGAGAACGTGGCCGAGACACCCGCGTCCTTGGCGGAGATCGTCACTTCTGCGTCCGGTCGGACGGTGCCCTCGGTCTCCGGCGCCGGCGGCTGCGTCGCGGCCGCGATTCGCACCGCGGATTCCGTCGCCGCCGCGCGGACCTCGGCGAGCGTCGCGGCGGCGGTACGCCGCGCCGTCTCCCAGGGCGACGCCTCTGCTGGGGTCGCCGTACCGCTGACGGTCAGCGCGGTGATCGCCGTCGCGGCCACGAGGCCGCGCAGGATGGTTGCGCGCATCAGACGACCGCGTCCGTGCGAACGGCGGCGGCGAACAGGTGACGCTTGCGTGCCAGAACCAGGCCCGTGGCGATCAGCCCGGCGGCGAGTGCGGCGATCAGCCAGATCGCGATGGTCGCCCCCGTGCTGGCCAGACCGTCTCTTCCGATCACACAGGCGGCCAGCTCGATCGCGTCGGACACACCGTCGGCGTCGTAGTCCTCATGCCCGGTGGCACACGCCGTCGTGCCGCAGATGACGACCGAGGCCCAGCGCGGAACTCCGTTGGCGTTGAGATCGGCGTTGCCCGTGTAGCACGTCGCAGACCCGCACACGATCTGGCGGGCGAAGTCCGGGATGCCATCGCCGACGGAATCCTTCGTCGGGGATGCGCACGCGGTCGTGCCGCACGCCAGGACCTCGACCCAGTCGGGGACGCCGTCATCGTCGCGGTCCTCACGACCGGACGCGCAGGTGGCGGATCCGCAGACGGCCCGTTCCACGGTGTCCGGGATGGTGTCGCGATCGGCGTCGCAGGCGGCGACGTCCGCCGTGGCGGGACACGGCGCCGCCGCGGATGTGATTGCCGTGGCCGCGAGCGGCGCAGCAGCCAGCGTCAGCCCGGCGCAGAGCAGCGCCGTGGCGAGGACGGAGAGAAGCAGCCGGGAAGCTGCGGAGGGGAGATGAGAAATGCGCCGCACACTAAGTACGACGCACCTCGTTCGCGTTCATGACGCGAATATCAGATAGAAGATTACGGCACGCTGACCGAAGCTCCCAGGAAGGGCAGAGCAGCCTGCTTGAAGCCGCGGGCGCTCAACGTGGTGACGTGGTTGCGGCGCGGCAGCACGACGAGTTCGGCGCTCAACAGACGCGCAGCCTCGTCGGCACCCTCCGCCACGGGATCCGCATCGCCGACGACGAGCATCGTGGGCACGGAGCTCGCCAGCGGGAGCGGATGCGCGGCCATGCCGGCGGCACAGGCCGCGAGCGCCTCGCGATCGACGCCCGGAGCCTGGCGTAGCGATGCGAGCAGTGGCGCCAGCGGGCTGGCGGGGTCGAGGGCGGAGGCGTCGTCACGGAGGGCGGACTGCACCGCCGAGACGCCCCAGTGACCGAACTGCTCGACCGTGCCGACGCCGCCGATCACGAGCCGGCGGACGCGATCGGGCGCGAGTGCGGCGAGCGCGAGCGACACCCAGCTGCCCATCGAGTAGCCCATCACATCCACGCGTTCGACATCCTGCTCGTCGAGGACGGCCAGGACGTCGCCGGCGAGGATGTCGGGCGAGTACGCGTCGGCGTCGTGCGGCGCCTCGCTGGCGCCGTGACCGCGGAGGTCTGGGACGATCGCGCCGCGACCCGCCTCGGCGAGCGCACGGATCCAGCCGGTCGCGTCCCAGGTGAGCGAGCCGGTCGACGCGAAGCCGTGGACCAGCAGCACGGGGTCGTCGCCCGGGTACCTGTCGACGTGGATGCGCATCCCGGGTCAGTCCTCCGGCAGCGAGAGGCGAACGCGGCGGCGCGGGGCCTCCTCCGTCGGGACAGTGCCGACGATGCCGGCCTGGTCGTCCTCGACGGTGAACGTCACGAGAGGGGCGCCCACCTCGAGCGCCTCGCCCTCGGCGACGTGGAAGCGCGCGACCACGCCGGACTGCGGGGAGGGCAGCTCGACGGCCGACTTGGTCGTCTCGACCTCGACGAGGGGCGCGTTGCGCTCGACGTGGTCGCCCTCGGCGACCAGCCACTCCAGCACGGTCGCCTCCTGCAGGCCCTCACCCAGGTCGGGGAGGTCGAAGGTTCGTTCAGCCACGGCGGTACTCCAGGGTCTTCTGGACGGCGTCCAGGATGCGGTCGATGGACGGCAGGTACTCATCCTCCAGCACCGGCGACGGATAGGGGACGTCCCACCCGGTGACGCGCTGGACGGGCGCCTTCAGGTCGTCGAAGCAGCGCTCGGTGATGAGGGTGCTCACCTCGGCGCCGAGCCCGGCGGTGAGCGGCGCCTCGTGCACGACGACGGCTCGGCGGGTCCGTGCGACGGAGGCGGCGACCCCGTCGGCGTCGATCGGCTTGAGCCAGCGTAGGTCGACGACCTCGATCTCCACGCCGTCCTCGGCGCCGAGCTCCGCTGCCTGAAGACAGCGGGCGACCATGGCACCCCACGCCACCAGGGTGACGTGCTTTCCCGGACGGACGACGCGAGAGGTCCCGACGGGCAGGCGCTCCTCCGGCTCGTCCAGCGAGACCGGCTCCTTGTGCCAGTAGCGCGACTTCGGCTCCAGGAAGATGACCGGGTCCGGGTCGTCGATCGACTGCCGCAGCAGCGTGTAGGCCTCAGCCGGCGTCGAGGGCACCGCGACCTTCAGGCCGGGGACGTGCGCGAACAGCGCCTCCAGGCTCTCGCCGTGGTGCTCGGGCGCGCGGATGCCGCCGAAGCTCGGCAGTCTCAGCGTGATCGGCATCCCGAACGCGCCGCGGCTGCGGTAGTGCATGCGCGCGACCTGGTTCACGATCTGGTCGACGGCGGGATAGGAGAAGCCGTCGAACTGGATCTCCGGCACCGGCCGCCAGCCGGCCATCGCGAGCCCGACCGCCATGCCCATGATCCCGGACTCGGCGAGCGTGGTGTCGAAGACGCGGTCGCCGCCGTACTTGGCCTTCAGGCCATCCGTGACCCGGAAGACGCCGCCGAGGGTTCCGACGTCCTCACCGAAGACGAGGGTGCGGTCGTCGGCGGCGAGCGCGTCGTCGAGCGCGCGGTTCAGGGCGCGCTGCATCGTGCTGAGTTCAGCCAAGGCGCGACTCCTCCCAGGCTCGGCGCTGCCCGAGGAGGGCGGCGGGCGGGTCGGAGAAGACGAAGTCGAACATCTCCTCGGCGGGGCGTCCGCCGAGGGCGGCGACGTCGTCGCGCACCCGGTCGGCGAGGGCGCCTGCGGTGTCGGCGACCTCGGCGAAGAACTCGTCCCCGACGGTCCCGGTCTGGCGCAGCTGCTCCTCGCAGAGGGCGAGGGGGTCGCGGGCAAGCCAGCTCTGCTCCTCGTCGAGGGTGCGGTAACGTCCGGGGTCGTCGGACGTGGAGTGCGGGCCCATGCGGTAGGTCATCGCCTCGATGATGGTCGGTCCGCCGCCGGTACGGGCGCGATCGAGGGCTTCGGTGGTCGCGTCGTAGACGGCGAGGACGTCGTTTCCGTCGATGCGCACGCCCGGCATCCCGTATCCGGCCCCGCGCGCCGCGACGGACCCGCCGGCGACCTGCTGCTCGGTGGGCACGGAGATGGCCCAGCCGTTGTTCTGGCAGAAGAACACGACGGGGAGCTGCGAGACGGCCGCGGTGTTCATGGCCTCGTGGATGTCGCCCTGCGAGCTGGCGCCGTCGCCGAAGTAGGCGATCGCCACTCCCCCGGTGCGGTCGAGCTTCGCGCCGAGCCCCCAGCCGACGGCGTGGGTGACGGCGCCGCCGACCACGGCGTTGATCGGGGCGAGCCGTGCGGCAGCCGCATCCCAGAGTCCGCCGTGCCAGGCGCCCTGGTGCGATGCCAGGTACGCCACCGGGTCGACGCCCATGGCGACCGCGACGCCGAGCTCGCGGTAAGTCGGGAAGGCGAAGTCGCGGGTGAGGTCGAGTGCGGCGGCGCTGCCCACCTGGGCGGCCTCCTGACCGCGCATCGGGGCGTAGCCGGGGATGATGCCCTGGCGCTGCATCGCGACCCCGTCGAGGTCGAGGCGCCGGACGGTCGCCATCGTCCGGTACAGCCGCCGGAGCAGCGCTGCGTCGTCGGGGCGCGCCGCGGCGGCGCGCTCGGTGGTGGTCATGGTCATGACGCCACTTTCGCGCACCGCCCATGATCGAGCAACACGCACAGTGCCAGCTGGTCAGACTGTCCGATCAGGACGAGACTTCGGCCCTTTCACTATGCATCTTGCTACGCGAGAGCTTCGACGGCCACCAGATGGCGCGGCCGATGTCGTACGACACGGCCGGGACCAGCAGGGAGCGCACCACCACCGTGTCGAGGAGCACACCGAACGCGACGATGAACGCGATCTGCACGAGGAACAGGATCGGGATGACGGCGAGCGCCGCGAAGGTCGCCGCCAGCACGATCCCGGCCGACGTGATGACGCTACCCGTCAGCCCCAGACCGCGCAGGATGCCGGGCCGCGTTCCGATGCGCAGCGACTCCTCCCGCACCCGGGTCATCAGGAAGATGTTGTAATCCACGCCCAACGCCACCAAGAAGACGAACCCGAACAACGGCACCGCCGCATCCGCCCCCGGGAAGCCGAAGACATGGTTGAAGACGAGCGCCGAGACGCCGAGCGCCGCCGCGTACGACAGCACGACGCTGCCGATGAGGATCACCGGCGCGACGATCGACCGGAGCAGCAGCATCAGGATGAGAAGGATCACCGCGAGCACGATCGGGATGATCTTGATCAGGTCGCTCTGCGCCGTCTCGTTGGTGTCGAGCGCGATGGCGGTGACTCCGCCCACGAGCACCGAGCCGTCGGTCGACAGCGATTCCCGGAGTCCCTTCACGACCTTCTCGGCTTGAGCGGAGTCGGGCTCGGAGGCGAGGGTCGCCTGGATCAGCACGTGGCCGTCCTTCACGACGGGGTCGGCCGGAGTTCCGGGCTGGGGCCGACCTCCTCCGGTGTAGTAGGCGGCCGACGCGATGCCGTCCGTCTTCTCGGTCGCGGTGAGCACCGCCTCCGCTTCGCTCTCCGGCGCGACGATGAGCACCGGCGAGCCGGAACCGGCGTCGAAGTGCTTGGCGACCACGGCCTGGCCGTCGACGGCATCGGACTGCGACAGAATGACGTCGGTCTGCTGCACGCCGTTCGCCTTCAGCTGCGTGAGCCCCAGGGCACACGCCACGAGCAGGACGAACGACACGATCCAGGTGACGCGCGGGCGGCGGGCGATGAGGCCGCCGACGCGTCGCCAGACGCCGCGAACTCCTTCGAGGCCGGTCAGCGTGGTGCCGTCGGCGTGCTTGTGCGCGTGCCCGCCGACGACCGGCCGGAACGGCCAGAACGACGCCCGCCCGAACACGGCGAGCAGGGCGGGCAGGAAGGTCAGCGCCGAGAACAGGGAGAAGACGATGCCGATCGCCGCGATCGGTCCGAGGCTCTTGTTCGAGTTCAGGTCGGAGAAGAGCAGGCACAGCAGAGCCAGGATCACGGTCGCACCGGAGGCGACGATCGGCTCGAACGACGCCTTCCACGCGCGCAGGATGGCCACCCACCGCGACTCCTCGACCTCGAGCGCCTCCCGGTAGCGCGAGACGAGCAGCAGCGAGTAGTCGGTCGCCGCACCGATGACGAGGATCGACAGGATGCCCTGGCTCTGGCCGGACAGCTTGATCCATCCCCAGAGGGCGAAGAGGTAGACGATGAGGATCGCCGCGCACAGGGCGAAGACCGAGGTCAGCAGCACCAGGAACGGCAGGAGCAGCGCTCGGTAGACGAGCAGGAGGATGACGAAGACCGCCGCGACGGCGACCAGCAGCAGGATGCCGTCGATGCCCCCGAAGGCGTTCACGAGATCCGCAGTCAGGCCGGCAGGACCGGTGACCCATGCCTGGGCACCCTCGGGCACGGCGCCGTCTGCCACCGTGCGGAGGTCGGCGACCACGGTCTTCAGTTCGTCGGAGTCGGAGATCGGGACGATGTACTCGACGGCGCGCCCGTCCTCGGAGGGGATGGGGCCGGCGACGCTCGTGGGCTGCCCCTCGGGTGCCGGCTCCACACCGTCGACTCCGCCCAGCTTCGTGCCGAGATCGGCGTAGGTGGTGCCCAGCTCGCTCTTCGGAATAGCCTCGTCGGCCTCGACGACGACGATCGCCGGGATGGAGCCGGAGTCCGTGAACCGCTTCTGCCAGTCCTGCACCTCGGTCGACTCGGCGCTGGCCGGGAGGAACGCCGCCTGGTCGTTGCTGGAGACACCGGACAGCTTGCCGAAGGTCGGACCGCCGATACCGGCGAGTACGAGCCAGATGAGCACCAGCACGGTCGGCACGACGATGCGCAGCCAGCGCGCCGGCACCCGTGCCGGCGCGGTCCGCTCGGGGGCTTCCTTCGACACTTCGCCTCCTGATTACTAGATGAGCTAGCAATCACCATACCGTGGATGCGGCCGAGCGTCCACGCGGAGGCCCGCGGGCGTCAGTCCACCAGTTCCGCCCCTGCGTGCGCCAGCTCCGCGAGGGCCGCCTGCGAGGACGTCTCCGCCACTCCGGCGACCAGCGAGGTCAGCACGCGCACGCGCTGGCCGTGGGCGAGCGCATCCAGTGCCGATGCCCGAACGCAGTAGTCGGTCGCGATCCCCGTCACGTCGATGGTGTGGATGCCGCGCTCCTCGAGGATCTCGTGCACGGTCGCGCCCTCCTCCGTACGGCCCTCGAAGAGCGAGTACGCCGGGACGCCCTGGCCCTTGCGGACGTGGAACGTCACGCGGGAGGTGTCGAACGCCGGGTGATACTCGGCGCCGGGAGTACCCGCGACGCAGTGCCGCGGCCAGCTCTCCACGAAATCCGGCTCGTCGTCGGTCGCGAAATGGCCGCCGTTGTCGTTGTCGGCGTCGTGCCAGTCGCGGCTGGCGACGATCACCTCGTACTCGTCGGCGTGTTCCTGGAGGAAGGCGGTGACGCCCGCCGCGACCGCGGCCCCTCCGTCGACGCCGAGCGCGCCTCCCTCGGTGAAGTCGTTCTGCACGTCCACGATGAAGAGCGCCTTGCCCATTCCCGTCCTCCCGGTGATGGTCGTCGCTGCGCCGGCAGGCTCAGCCGTTGGAGAGGTTGTCACCGCACTTGTAGAAGCCGGTGACGAGCGTGTCGATCGCCTGTTTCGCGTTGTCGCTCACCGGTCCGAGCGCGAATACAGCGAAGGTCAGGGGTGTGCCGTCGGCCGCGTTGATGATGCCGGAGAGGGTGTACCCGTTGTCGATCCAGCCGGTCTTGGCGAACACCGCGCCGCGCGCGACGGAGTTGGCTCCGGTGAACCGGTTGTAGCCGGGGCCGAGCGTTCCCGACTGGCCGGCCACGGGCAGTCCGTCGTAGACGACGCCGAGGCCGTTCTGGCGGTTGAGCACCTTGATGAACAGCTGCGTCAGGTACGACGGCGGAACGGCGTTGTCACCGCTGAGGCCGGAGCCGTCGGCGATGTGGATGCCTGCGGTGTCGATCCCGTAGCCCTTCAGCCCGGCGAGCACGCCGGCGTTCAGCGCGTCGAAGGTGTTGCCCGCGCCGTTCTTGATGGCGACGAGGCGGGCGAGCTCCTCCATGATCGTGTTGTCGGAGACGCGCATCGCCTGATCGATCAGAGTCGTGACCGGCTGCGACTGGACGACGCCCAGCTGGCGAGCACCGGCCGGCGCGACGCCCTGGCTCACGCCGACATTGGTGCCGAGGTACTGCTGGAAGTACTGCACGGCGCGACCCACCGGATCGGTGCTGCGCGGCGACTCGACGGCGGTCGGGTCGTCGCGGTCGCCGTCGACCATGAGCGCCGTCATGTACGGGGTCGAACCCTCGACGACGCGCTCCTCGCGCTCGTCCCAGCTCGGCTGCCAGAAGGGAGCTCCGAAGAGGGTCGCGTCCACCACGATCGAGGTGATCTGCTGGCCGCCCATGGCCTGCTTCACCTGGTTGGCGAGGTCCTGGATCTTCGGCGCTCCGGTGTAGAAGGACGCCTGACCGTCGGGCAGCCGCGACAGGGTCACATCCCCGCCGCCGACGATGACGACCTGGCCGGGCGTGCTGCCGGCAACCACGGTCGTCGAGACGCGGTAGTCGGGACCGAGGGTCGCGAGGGCTGCGGCCGACGTGAGCGTCTTGAGCACGGAGGCGGTCGGGCCGGGCTTCACGCCGTTGCGATCGAACAGGGTTTGACCCGTCTTGGCGTTGACGACCTGCGCCTCGAGGTTGCCGAGGCGGCCGTCGGCCGCGAGACCGGCGACCGAGCAGGTGCGGACGCGCGTCGCGGCGGCCTGGTTCGCCGGAACGGGACGCGCCGGGTCGACGGTCGGGGTGGGTGTGGGGGTGGCGGTCGCCGTACGGGTCGGCGAGGGGGTCGCGCTGCTGACGGGTCCCGCCGCGGCTGCCGGCGAGCCGACGGTGGCCCCGAGCGCGACACTGCCGCCTCCGAGCAGCAGGAAGACGACGGCGGCCGCTGCGGCCATCCACGTCTTCGGGTGCTTCCGGATCGTCGCGAGCACCCCGGCCGCAACACCCGACAGGCCGGCGGCTTTCGCAGGCCGCGCGGCAGCGCGACGGCCGGAACCTGTGGTCGCGGCCGGCTCCGAGCCGGCTGCGGAGTCGGCGAGCGGAGTGGGAGTGGTCGGGAGGTTCGACGGGTCGGGTCCGGTGACCGGCTGATCCGATTCGTGCATCCGGGTATGTTACCTGGGCTTTCTGAATGCTGCTACGCTCCCTCGGCCGGCGAACGCGACGATTCCTCCAGATCCAAAAGGGAACGATCCGCGCGCCTGCGGATAGTAGAGGGTATGAGCACGGATCGTTTCGAGGCTGACGGGAGCCGTCCGTCACTTCTTCTTGTGGAGCGCGTCCGGCTTGTGCACGGCCTCCTTGCCGGTCTTGTCGCTCTTCACGAGGTACTGCGGGTCGTCCTTCGACGCCCGTACGGCCCGTCCGGCCGCTTCGGTGTCGTCGGTGAGCTTCTTCTCGACCTCGCCCGGCACATCCACGCCGTGCGAGGACCACTCGACATGGTCGCCATGCTTCAGTTCGTCCGCCATGACCGCAGCAAACCACCGACAGCGACCGTGCGCGAGGGTCAGGGCACCGCGGTGACGAGGAAGTTGTCGAAGCGCACCGTGACCGGCGTCGCCGTCGCGGAGGCGGAGAGGTACGCGCGGAGTCCGACACCCCCGGCCGACTGCAGGCCTGCCGTCGAGTCGGTCGCCGTGACCTGCCACGCGGCCGGCTCGGCCTGGGTCGACGGCCAGACCTTCGCCCGCAACGTCGTAGGTGAGGAGCCGACAGCCTGGACCCGCAGCGAGAGCTGCTGCCCCGCGCTGTAGGTCAGCCCGCTGACAGGCACTGCCTGCAGCGTCGTTCCGTTGGCGAGCAACTGCACCTGCACGGCTCCGCTGGCGCTGAGCCAGGCACGACCCTCGTACACGGCCGAACCGAGCTGCCGTCCGATCGCCGAGACGAAGATCCCGCCGCCGGTCGGGGCGAAATCCGTCGTGAAGGTGACCGTAGTGTCCGTCCGGCTCGACGACACGCTGCCGAGCGTCTCGGTCCGGGTCGAGCCGGCCGGGACGTTCATCCGTGCGGTGCCGGACGAGACCGTGTAGAAGGATGCCGTGCCCGAAGCGGTCCACGCGCCGCCGACTTCCGCAGATCCCCATCCACTGGTCAGCGTCCGCTCGAAGCCGTCCTTCGCGACCGTGCTTCCGCTGGTCGCTGCGACGGTCACCTGGCGCGTGGTCGACGCGGTGGCGCCGACGTTGTCCGCCACGGTCAACGTGATCGTGTAGGTGCCGGCGTTCGCATAGGTGTGTCCGGCGGTCGCCCCGGTGGCCGTGCCGCCGTCTCCGAAGTTCCAGTTCCACGAGGCGATCGCGCCGTCGGGGTCGCTCGATGCGTTGCCGTCGACCGCGACCGCGAGGCCGTTCGTGCCGGCGGTGAAGCTCGCCGTCGGCGGCTGGTTCGCGCCGCCGCCGAGGATCACGACGCGGTTGCCGGTCCGGGCGATCCGATTCCCGTCAGGGTCCGTGACCGTCAGCGTGTACGTGTGCGCGCTGCCGCCGGCGAGTCCGGTGTCGGTGAAGGACATCCCGGGCCGGTTCCAGAAGGTGGAGGTGCGGGTGACCTGGGAGATGGGATGCGCCGTGTCGCCGTCCCGTGCCAGTGCGTACGTGAGGGAGACGTTGTCCTGGTCGTACGTCGCCGTCCAGCTGATCTTCGCCTGCCCGGCCGTCGGCGAGGTGGCGTTCGGTGTCAGCGCCGTGTTGTTGTTCGGGCCCGTGGTGCTGCGCACGACCGAATCGGCCGCGAAGCGGGTGAGGCCGTATTGGGCCGTCCCGTTGACGGCCGGGAACTCGCCGCCGACGACGAGGTAGCGGCTGTCTCCCGCAACGCTCCATGCCGCCTGACCCTGACCGGTGTACGACCCCGTCACGTAGTCGGGGAACCAGTTGAGGAGAGTCGGCGACGGCTGGCCGCGGAAGTTCGCGTACGACGAGTTGCCGTCGTTGGTCAGCGTCCCGGTGCGAGCTTTCGAGAACGCGATCGTGTGGTGGAACGTACGCGGATTGGTCTCGGGGAAGCCGCCGACATTGCGGCAGTCATGCGGGTGGCCGGCCGCATACAGCGCATTGTTGAGCGGAACGATCGAGTAGGTGTCGCCGTGGCAGTCCTCCAGCCAGATCAGGGCGCCCGTCACGCCGTCCGCCGCGAAACTCCCTTCGAGGTTGCCCCCGCTGCCGAACACGTAACCGGAGCCGTAGACCCGGTCGCTGGTCGCCTGGAGGGAGGTGATGCTGGCGTTCGCTCCGGCATCCCGGACCACGCTGTTCGCGGGGAAGGGCAGGGCCGAGCCGTTCGAACCGCTCAGCATCGCGAGCCCGTAGTGCGCGGATCCGTTGACGTTCTTGAAGCGGCCACCGGCGTAGACGCGGTTCCCGTCCGGGCTCACCGCGAGCGCGTCGACCACGTTGTCTGCCGATGCCGACCAAGAGGTGACGAGCGACCCGTTGGAGGCGTCGATCTTGGCGATGTAGCCGCGGGAGACGCCGTTCACGCTGGAGAACGTGCCACCGGCGTAGACGGCCGTGTTCGTCACCGCGAGTGCACGGACCTGGCTCTCCATGACGGGCCGGAATGAGCTGATGGGTTGGCCGGTGGCCGTGCTGATCGCCACGATGCGGTAGTAGGTGGCTCCGGCTGCCGACGTGAAGTCGCCGCCGATATACACGCGGGAACCGTCGGGGGATGCCGCGATCGCCAGCGCCTGCCCGTTCAGCGGCACGTTGATGCTCGTGATGAGGGCGCCCGTCGTGATGTTGTAGGCGAGGAAGTTGCTCCGCGGGGTGGTGTTCGATCCGGCGGGCGAACCGGCCGGGCGCGCCGTGCCGAACTTGCCCGCGACATACACCGTGTCGCCGACGACGGTCTGCGCCCAGGCGACGCCGTCGATCTGGACGGTGGGAAGCGCGGTCGCCCCCACGGTGGGCGGAGAAGCGGGGTCATTCGGATCGGGTGGCATGGTGTCCGCCGACGCCGGGCCTGCGACACCTCCCCCGATCAGCAGCAGCGCGCTCAGCACCGCGGTGAACAGCCCGAGCGCACGCGCCCGGCGGGACTTCGATGTTGCATCCATGACAGCCTCGGGCAGACTTGATTGATCCTCAGTTTGTGCCCTCAGGCTACTCCGAGGGGCGCGCATGTGCACGAGGAATCTGTCCGGATGTTCGGAAGAAGGAAGTGATGGAGCCGCCCAAGGGAATCGAACCCTTGACCTTCTCATTACGAGTGAGATGCTCTGCCGACTGAGCTAGGGCGGCGTGGGCCGGACTTCCGTCCGACGCACAGGAAGATAGCTTACCCGATCATGCGGGGTGCTGCCGACCATGCCGGGACGGCGTCAGCGGACCTGCGTTCCGAGCGCTGAGAGCTGCTCGAACGAGCTGCGCAGGCGGTCGGAGAGCGGCTCGACGCCGCCGTGGTCGGCCCAGCAGGACCACGCGTGCCGCATACCCGCGAAGGCCACGTAGGTCACCAATCGGGCGCGCTGGTGCAGGGCTTCCTCGTCGGCAGCGAGAGCCGGGTCGTCGTGCGCGAGGCGGCGCTGGACGACGCCGCTCAGCGCATCCTCGAACTTGTGCATGCTGGCCATGCGCAGCGCGAAGAGCTCCGGGTTGTCCTTGAGGAGGGCCCGACGGAGGGTGTGCAGGCGATGGACGCTCTCGGGCGCCTGGGGCGCTTCGGCTTCCCCGTCGACGGTCTCGCCCAGGTCGATCGCGGCGACCAGCAGGGTGCTGATTCCGTCGAGGATCGGCTGGCTCGGCCCCGCGGAGATGAACTCCTCGATGGTCTCCTCGTCCGGGAGCTCCGGGAGTTCGCCGATGATGGCGGACTCCTTCGAGGGGAAGTAGTTGAAGAAGGTCCGCGGCGAGACGTTCGCGACGTGACTGATCTCGTCGATCGTCACGCGGTCGAATCCGCGCTCGCTGGCGAGCTCGACGGCGGCGAACTGGATCGCGCGACGGGTTGCGATGCGCTTCCGCTCGCGGAGTCCGAGCTCGTTCAGCGTGGAATCGGGGGCCACTGACACGACTTCGATTATTTCACTCCCTGCAAAATTGCACCACTCACCCGAACGGCGGACGCCGACGGATCAGCAGGTCTTCCCGTCGGTCGGAACGGTGCCGTTGACGAGGTAGTCGTCGACCGTGTCGTTCACACAGGAGTTGGACTTGTTGTACGCGGTGTGCCCCTCGCCCTTATAGGTGAGCAGGTGCCCGTTCTGCAGCTGGGAGGCGAGATTCTTGGCCCACACGTACGGCGTCGCGGGGTCGTTGGTGGTGCCGACGACGAGGATGGGCGCCGAGCCGTCCGCGGAGATCGGCCCGCGCTGTCCGGTCGACTGGTACGGCCAGTTGGCGCAGCCGATGTCGCCGTAGGCCATGTACGGGCCGATCACGGGGGCCGCCTTGGCCAGTTCCGCCGCCTGCTGGCGCATGAGCGCGGGATCGGCGTCGTAGGTGTAGTCCAGGCAGTTGATGGCGACGAACGCCTCGGTGGAGTTGTCCGAGTACGTGCCGTCGGCGTCGCGGTTGTTGTAGGTGTCCGCCAGCGAGAAGGCGACGGATGCGCTCCCCTTCATCACCGACTCGAACAGCTTGTCGAGGTACGACCACGCGGTCGCGTCGTACAGCGGCGTGATGATCGCCGTCACGAGGGTGTTCGCGCCGAGCTCGCGACCGTCGGAGTTGCGGATCGGGCTCTTCTCGACCGACGCGAGCAGCTGCCCGACCGTGCTCATCGCGTCGTCCACCGTGCCGGTGAACGGGCAGTCCTTCCGGGTCAGGCAGTCGGTCAGGTAGGCGCGCAGCGCGCTCTCGAATCCCTTGGCCTGCACCTCGGTCACGTCGAAGTTCGTCGCGGCGGGATCGAGCGCGCCGTCCAGCACGAGCCGCCCGGTCTTTCCCGGGTACAGCCCCGCGTACACGGCGCCCAGGTAGGTGCCGTACGAGTAGCCGAGGTAGTTGAGCTTCTTGTCCCCGAGCGTCGCCCGGAGCAGATCGAGGTCGTGCGCGGCGCTGACCGTGTCGACCTTCGGCAGCGGAGCGCCGGTGTTCTTCTTGCACGCCTCGCCGAAGTCCTTGGCGATGGTGGTGTTCTCGGCGATCCACTGGTCGGAGCCGCGCTCACCGGGGGTGATGCCGTACAGGTACTGGTCCATCTGCTCGGCGTCGTAGCATTTCACCGCAGTGGACCGGCCGACGCCGCGCGGGTCGAAGCCGACGATGTCGAAGTGCTGCTGGAGGGTGTCGTCGGCGACGAAGTCGACCGAGTCCTTGACGAAGTCGAAGCCGGATGCGCCGGGGCCGCCGGGATTGGTGAGCAGCGAGCCCTGCTTGGTCCCCTTCGCGGGCTGACGGATGAGCGCGAGCTCGACGTCGCCCTTGCCGGGGTGGTCCCAGTCGAGAGGGGCTTTGACGGTCGTGCACTGCTTGCCGCCGCTGCAGTTCGTCCAGTGCAGCACCTGGCTGTAGTACGGCTGCAGCTCGGCGGAGACGTCGTCAGGAGCGGGAGTGGACGTCGTCACCGTCTTCGCGGGCAGGAACCAGGTCACGCAGCCGCTGAGGGTCAGGGCGACGACGGCGGCGAGCGCAACGGCCGCGGTGCGGGCGGTGCGCCGTCTCGCGGCCTGGTCGCGTACCGGGGCACGGCCGGGTCGGGTGATCACAGGTCGGTCCCCTTTCGAGCGGTCGTGCCGCGCAGGATGGTGGTCAGCATGGCCTCGAGGGCGAGGGCCGGGGCGACGTTGCCGTCGATGCGCTCACGCGCGGTCGCGACGGCGTCCATCGCGGCGAGCGTAGCGGCCGGAGTCGTGTGGGTGCTGAGAGCGTCCAGCTCGGCGCGCAGCTCGCGGTTCACCAGTTCGCTGTCGCTGCCGAGCTGGATCATCATCACGTCGCGGTACAGCGAGAGCAGGTCGACGAGGATGCGGTCGATCCCGTCGCGGAGGCTGCGGGTCGCTCGGCGCTTCTGATCCTCTTCGAGCTGGCGCAGCTGGCCGCGGAGCGCCGGGGGGATCGTCCCGCCCGGCTCGATTCCGAGCGAGCGCAGGGCGTGCTCGCGCTCCTCGGCATCCCTCTCCTCGGTGATCGCCTTCGCGTCGGCGCCGGCGATCTCCAGCAGGGTCGCCGCCGCGAGGACGGCGTCGGAGACGGAGCGGATTCCGAGGGCCAGCTCGAGCGTCTGCTCGCGCCGGCGGCGGGCCTCCTCGTGGGTGGCGAGGCGATGCGCCATGCCGATGTGGCTCTGCGCGTGGCGGGCAGCGCGCTCCGCGGTCTCCGCATCCACTCCGTCCCGCCGCTGGATGAGGCGGGCGACATCGTCGACGCTGGGCACCCGCAGCCGCACGGTGCGGACCCGGGAGCGGATGGTCGGGAGAAGGTCGGCGTCGCTCGGCGCGCAGAGGATCCAGACGGTCCGCTCCGGCGGCTCCTCGAGCGCCTTCAGCAGGACGTTGGAGGTGCGTTCGGTCATCCGGTCGGCGTCTTCGATCACCATCACGCGGTATCTGCCGACCGACGGCGCGAACTGCGAGCTGGCGACGAGGGCGCGGACCTCGTCGATGGAGATGATGACGCGCTCGGTGCTCAGGACGGCGAGGTCGGGGTGGGTGCGGGCGTCGACCTGACGGCGCGTGGCGAGGTCGCCTTCGGGCGTGCCGGGGCTGAGCAGCGCTGTCGCGAAGGCGTATGCGAGGTTCGATCGGCCGGAGCCGGGCGGGCCGGTGATGAGCCAGGAGTGCGTCATCCCGCGGCCGGGAGCACCGGCTCCGTTGCCTGCGGCGGAGCCGATCGCGGCAGCGCGGACGACCTCGATCGCCTCGTCCTGCCCCGTGAGCTCGTCCCACACCGTCATGGTGTCCAGGCTAGCTGGCACGACGGACACGCTTGCTCGGTCTCCGCACGACGGTCCTCAGACGCGCAGGTCGAGGCGGTCGCGGATCTCCGCGGCGATCTCCTCGACGGGCCGGCTCGCATCCACGACCAGGAAGCGCTCGGGCTCCTGCTCGGCCAGCGCGAGGTAGCCGGCGCGGACGCGGGCGTGGAAGTCCGAGCGTTCCGCCTCCAGGCGGTCGTACCGGGTGCGCGCGGAGTCGAGCCGGGTGCGCGCGGTGTCCTCGTCGAGGTCGAGCAGGATGGTGAGGTCCGGCAGCAACCCCTCGGCCGCCCACAGGGACAGGTCGCGGATCTGCTGCGCGTCAAGGACCCGCCCCGCGCCCTGGTAGGCGACGGAGGAGTCGATGTACCGGTCCTGAACGACGATGTCGCCGCGGGACAGGGCCGGACGGACCACCGTGGCGATGTGGTGAGCACGGTCGGCTGCGTAGAGGAGTGCCTCGGCACGCGGCGCGATGTCTCCGCGGTGGTGGAGGACGATCTCGCGGATCTCGACGCCGGCGTCCGTGCCGCCCGGCTCGCGGGTGCGCACGACGGTGCGGCCGCGCCCGGTGAGCCACTCCTCCAAGAGCGCCGCCTGCGTGGACTTTCCGACCCCGTCGCCGCCCTCGAGCGTGATGAAGAGGCCCTCGCTCACTCGGCGGACTTCTTCGCCGCAGCGGTCGTGGACTTCTTGGCCGCCGGCTTCTTGGCGGCGGGCTTCTTGGCCGTCGTCTTGGCGGTCGTCGTCTTGGCCGCAGCGGTCTTCCGCGCCGGCTTCTTGGCCGGTCCCTTCGCTCGCTTGTCGGCGAGCAGCTGGACCGCGCGGTCGAAGTCGACCTCGTCCACGGTCTCGCCGCGCGGGATCGTGGCGTTGGTCTCACCGTCGGTGACGTACGGGCCGAAGCGGCCGTCCTTCACGCGGATCGGCTTGCCGCTGACCGGATCGGCGTCGAACTCCTTGAGAGCGCTCGACGCCCGGCGGTTGCCGTACTTCGGCTGGGCGAACAGCTCCAGCGCGCCCGGCAGGTCGATGTCGAAGATGTCATCCTCGCTCGGGAGCGACCGGGTGTCGGCGCCCTTCTTGAGGTACGGGCCGTAGCGACCGTTCTGCGCCTGGATCTCTTCGCCGCTCTCCGGGTCGGCTCCCACGACCCGCGGGAGGTCGAGCAGTTTGAGCGCGGTGTCGAGGTCGAGGGTCGCCAGATCCATCGATTTGAAGAGGGATGCCGTGCGCGGCTTGGCGGCGGCGGTCTTCTTGGTCTTCGCCGGCTCCTTCACCTCACCGGTCTTGGGATCGGCTGCCGCTTCGTCCTCGGGGTCGGCCTCGGTGACGTACGGTCCGAAGCGGCCGTCCTTGGCGAGGACGAGCTTGCCGTTGTCGGGGTTCGTCCCGAGCACGCGGTCGGTCTGGACCGGCGCCTCGATCAGCTCGTGCGCCTTGGCAGGCGTGAGCTCGTCGGGAGCGAGCTCCGGCGGGATGTTGACGCGGCGCGGCTGGGCGTCGGGACCGGCATCGGGCTCGGACACCTCGAGGTAGGGGCCGTACTTGCCGATGCGGAGCGTCACTCCGTCGTCGATGGCGATGGAGTTGATGCTGCGGGCGTCGATGTCGCCGAGGTTGTCGATGACCCGTCGGAGACCCTTGTGCTTGTCGCTGCCGAAGTAGAAGCTGTTCAGCCAGTCGATGCGCTCGGCCTCGCCATCGGCGATGCGGTCGAGGTCATCCTCCATCTCGGCGGTGAAGTCGTACTGCACCAGGTCGCCGAAGTAGTCCTCGAGCAGCCGGACGACCGAGAAGGCGACCCAGCTGGGGACGAGGGACTGGCCGCGCTGGGTCACGTATCCGCGGTCGATGATGGTGGAGATGATGCTCGCGAAGGTGGAGGGGCGCCCGATCCCGAGCTCTTCGAGCGTCTTGACGAGGCTCGCCTCCGTGTAGCGCGGTGGCGGGGTGGTCTCGTGGCCGTCGGCGGCGATGTCGCGGACGGTCAGAGCCTGCTTCTCGGTGAGCGGCGGAAGCTTGGCCTCGGCCGAGTCGCTGCTGTTGCGCTCCTCGTCCCGGCTCTCCTCGTAGGCGTTCAGGAAGCCTCGGAACGTGATCACGGTGCCGCTGGCCGTGAACTCGGCCACGGTGCCGTCGAGCGGTCCTTCCGAGACGCGCGCCTCGACGGTGACGGATGCCGTCTGGCCTTTCGCGTCGGCCATCTGGGAGGCGACGGTCCGCTTCCAGATCAGCTCGTACAGACGCAGCTCGGGTCCGCGCAGCGAGCGCTCCAGCTCGGCAGGGGTGCGGAAGGTCTCGCCCGACGGACGGATCGCCTCGTGCGCCTCCTGCGCGTTCTTGCTCTTGGATGCGTAGGTGCGCGGCTTGTCGGGGACCGTCTCCGGACCGTACAGCTTCGCCGCCTGCGTCCGCGCAGCGTTCGTCGCCTGCTGCGACAGCGACGCGGAGTCGGTGCGCATATAGGTGATGTACCCGTTCTCGTAGAGAGTCTGCGCGACACTCATCGTCTGCCGCGCGGAGAAGCGGAGCTTGCGCGCCGCCTCCTGCTGGAGGGTCGAGGTGGTGAACGGGGCGGCGGGGCGCCGCGAGTAGGGCTTGGAGTCGACCTTGGAGACGGCGACGGTCGTGCTCGGCTGACGGATCGCCGCCGCGAGCGTGGTCGCGGAGGCCTCGTCGAGCGTCCGGGCTTTCGTGGTGAGGCGGCCGTGGTCGTCGAAATCGCGGCCGGTGGCGACGCGGTCGCCGTCGATCCGGGCGAGGCGTGCCTCGAAGGCGTTCGCGTCTTCCGGAGCCAGCTGTGCGGTCAGCCCCCAGTACGAGGCCGGGACGAACGCCAGGCGCTCGCGCTCGCGGTCGACGACGAGCCGGGTGGCCGCGGACTGGACGCGACCGGCCGAGAGGCCTGGTCCGACCTTGCGCCAGAGGACGGGGGACACCTCATAGCCATAGAGCCGGTCGAGGATGCGGCGGGTCTCCTGAGCGTCGACCAGAGCCGTGTCGATCTCGCGGGTGTTGTCGCGAGCCTTCTCGATGGCCTCGCGGGTGATCTCGTGGAAGACCATCCGCTTGACGGGCACCTTGGGCTTCAGCACCTCGACGAGGTGCCAGGCGATGGCCTCTCCTTCGCGGTCCTCATCCGTTGCGAGGAGGAGTTCGTCGGCGTTCTTGAGAGCACGCTTGAGGTCGGCGACCGTCTTCTTCTTCTGGTCGGACACCACGTAGTAGGGCTCGAACTCGTTCTCGACGTCGACGGAGAACTTGCCCAGCGACCCCTTCTTGAGCTCGGGCGGCAGGTTCTTCGGCTCGATGAGGTCGCGGATGTGCCCGACCGAGGCCATGACCTCGTAGCCGTCGCCGAGATACTGGGCGATCGACTTCACCTTGTTCGGAGACTCGACGATGACGAGCTTCTTCGTGTCAGGCACCTGACTCCTCTTATATATGCACACACTGTGTCGCCACAGCTCACGGTTGTCGTCACGACTGGACCGGCGTGGCGCGCTCCCCCTGAAGGCGCCGATCCATTGTTGGGATGGTCCGTGCGGCCGACAGGCAAACCATACACACCTTCGCCGCTTGTCCGCCTAATCGAGTGTTCGGCGTTCGCCGTCGGCGCAGCCCAGGCGAACGCCCTCCCCGCGCCGGACCGAACGGACGGCCCCAGGGACGGAGCACCCACCGACCCTATGCCGACGATCCCGTGGGGAGGACAATACGTGTATGGCAACGACGATGATGTACACCGCCAAATTGATCGACGGACCTCTGGAGGGCAAGACGATCTCGACCGGTTTCCTCGACTCCGGCGACGCCCGCCCTCGCCTGGAGATCTCGGCACCCGTGGGCTCCAAGCACTACCTCTATGTGAGAGCGTCGGGGGCCGAGCTCGAATACGCTTCCGACGACGGCCGCGGGCAGCGCCCCACCGCCGTCTCATACCGCTACCTCGAGACCGTCTTCGACTGATCGGAACCCGTCGGCGTCGCGCGGACACCTCCGGCTTCGGAACCTACCCGCCGGGCGGTCCGGCACGCGCCGATGCCGTCGAGGCAAAGGCGAGGTACGGGGTGGATGTGGTCACGGTGACCACCGTCCCGTTCTGATCGCAGTCGGTCATCGCCGCTCCGTTCAGCTGCGCGATGCTCTGGGCCACGTCGCAGGGCACCCCTCCCGCACGGCCGCTCGCCACGTCGGCGCCGGCAAGCGCCGCCAGGTCGGCCGCCATGGCTGCGCGCGCGTGCGCCGCTCCGGCTCCGACCACCGCGACTCCGCCCGTCGACACCGTGACGATCGCGCACACCGCTGCGAGCGCGAGCACCGAGCCGCTCCCCCCGTCCGAATGCAGTGCAGCCACGACCGCCGACCGGCAACCGGGCGACTCGGACACCCTCCCCTTCATCCCGCCTCCGCCTCGTCCAGGGCGCACGCCCTCGCGCTGAGCAGGACGCCGAGACGGCTGAGAACCGTGTCGCCTGCCGCCGTCAGTCGAACGCATACGGTCCGCCCCTCCCTCTCGACCATCGCTGTCGCTCCAGCCGGGATCGAACCACCCGGGTCGTCTCCCCTGCCCTCCAACCGCGCTGCCACGGCCGCCCCGGCCGCGAGCGATCCGTACTGAACCGCTCCATGGAGAGCGCCGATGCAGAGCGCGAGACACGCGAGCACCGCCGGGAGTACGACCGCGAACTCGGCCGTCACGCTGCCCCGCTCGTCGCGGAGGTCTCGGACGGACGCCACGCGGACCGTCATCCGCCCGACAGCGCACGATGCACCAGGTCGGAGAGGATTCCTTTCACTTCATCGCCCTTCAACAGGGCGACAAGGAGCCCGGCGAACCCGACAGCGGCCAGGATCGTGATGGCGTATTCGGCGGTCGCCGCGCCCCGGTCGTCGGCGAGTCGTCGCCGGAACCGTCGGCCGAATCGTCGCCCGAGTCGCCGCAGCGCGGATCGCCCGTCGCTGCCGAGGGAACGCGGAACGCCCTCGCCCGTTCGTTCTTCGATCGTCATGTGCTTCATGACTCCATCCTTCGGTTCGGGGCCGCCTGGCGGATGCGGGACGGCCGATCTGTGGACAGTCATCACAGACCCGCGGTTGTGGACGACAACAGGGACAGCACCAGCGGCGCGACGGCCAGCAAAACGAAGCTGGGGAGGACACAGGCGCCCACGGGCACCATCAGCCGGACGCCGAGCGTGGTTGCGCGTCGACGACCCTCGGCCCTGGCCGTTCGGCGCTGCTGGCGCGCGGCGGCGGTCAGCAGCTCGCCGGCGGGTGCCCCGGCCGCGGAGGCCAGCCGGAGTACTCGTGCGGCACCTCGCTCATCCAGCGAGCCAAGCCCGGATTCCTCCGCGGCCTCTCTCACGATCTCCCGCGCCGCGCCGATCGACACGCCACCGGCCAATCCGACGGCGATGAGCTCCTCGGCAAGCCCCTGCGGCAGCGGGCGTGCGACCGCGCATGTGACCAGTGCACGCATCCACCACCGGCCGGCCAGCATGAGCAGAACGCCAGCACCGACGGATATCGCGCCGGGTGCCGACCCCAGTGCGCCCACGAGGTCCGCTCCGAGCGCTCCAGCCAGTACCGCCCCGACCGCCGGCAACCACGAGACGAGCCGCGCCGTCGCGCGGGGACCGCTCAGGGCGACGTCCACCTCCCGTTCCGTCTCCGCCGCGTCTCTCAGCGTCTCCGCCATCGCACGCAGCGCGTGGCCCAGCGGTGCGCCCGCCCGTTCGGCGACCCGCCACGCCACCGCGAGCATGCGGACGTCGTCGGTGTCGGCTGCCTGCAGAAGAGCGGACGCGCACGACAGCTGATGCCTGAGGGTGTTCGCGACCCGATCCGCCAGAGGATGCGCTCCGTACCCGGCAGTGGCCTCCCAGGCGGACCGCGGGGGCAGTCCCGCATCGAGCAGCACGGCGAGCGACTCGGCGAGTGCGGCGACAGCATCCGGCTGCGCTCCGGCCGGCGCGCGCGGTCGTCTCACGGTCCCGAACCGGCACAGGCGGCACCGCCGTCGCCGACCACACCGCCGCCGGCGCCGAGCGGTGTGATCGCCAACCGGCCCGCTCCATCCAGGTGCAGCCGTCCGAAGCCCGAGACCTTCCTCACGCCGTCGGCCCTCGACAGGTGCACGACCAGCCCGATCGCACTCACCGCCTGCCTCGCCAACGCGTGGTCGTCCAGCCCGGCCAATGCGCCCAGCGCCTCGAGCCGGGCGGGAACGTCCTCCAGCGAGTTCGCGTGCAGAGTCCCGGCGCCGCCGTCGTGGCCGGTATTGAGCGCGGCGAGAAGGTCACGCACCTCCTCACCCCGGCATTCGCCGAGCACGAGCCTGTCCGGGCGCATCCTCAGGGCCTCCCGCACCAGCCGGCTCAGATCGACGCCGCCGGCGCCTTCGAGATTCGGCTGCCGGGTCTCGAGACCGACGACGTGCGGATGACGGATGCGCAGCTCCGCGACATCCTCGATCACCACGATCCGCTCATCCGGCGGGGCGTTCCCGAGGAGCGCCGCCAGGAGCGTCGTCTTGCCCGCGCCGCCGGCGCCGGTGATCAGCAGGTTCGTCCTGGCGCGGACGGCCCGCAGCAGCCGATCCCGTTCGAGCGGCTCCATCCCGCCGCGGGCGACCAGCTCGTCCAGGGTCGGCTGCTCCCGCGCTGGCACGCGGATCGACAGCAGCGCGCCCCCGGTCGACACCGGCGGGAGGACCGCATGGACTCGCACGCCGCCGGTCAGCCGGACATCGACGAACGGAGTCGCCTCGTCGATGTGGCGACCACCCGCGGCGATCAGCCGAACCGCCAGCTCCCGCGCGCTCGACCGGTCTGCGCGCCAGCCGCCCTCCCGCCGTAACCCCTCCGGTGGCCCGTCGCTCCAGAGCTCCCCCGATGCGGTCACAAAGAGGTCGGTGACCCCGGGGCGCAGGAGGTAAGGAGCGAGTGGTCCGAAAGTGCGCCAGAGTCCGGGAGACTCGTCGCCGCGCTGGTGGTTCGTCATGCGACGACGCTAGAGATGCCATACCCACGGCCGGCGACTCTCCATCACATCGGTGGAGAAGCCACCACCGCATCCAGCTGTGAACAACCGCCCGGAGGAGTCGACCTGCCGGTTAAAAAAGGGGGGCCGCACCTATTGGGGGGAACAGGTGCGGCCACTGCGGCGCAGGATTGGGGGGAATCGATTGCGCCGCACGCACGAATTTACATTCGGCCGGGGTCCAGTTTACGCAGAATCGATGCAAACGCAAGTCTCCTGGGGCGGTCGCTCGAGCAGGTTGTAGAGTCAGGCATTGTCGCGCCACGACCCGTATCGACCGCATCGCAAAGGAGCGAAAAGACTCCCCATGAGCAACACAATCGACAACCTGCTGCACGAAGCCCGCCGGTTCCCACCGAGCGACGAGTTCGCCGCGAACGCGATCGCCGACGCGGGCCTGTACGAGCGCGCGGCCGCCGACCGGCTGGGATTCTGGGCCGACCAGGCTCGCGAGCTGCTGCACTGGCACACGCCGTTCACGCGCACGCTCGACTGGAGCGAGCCTCCCTTCGCCAAGTGGTTCGACGACGGCGAGCTGAACGTCGCCTACAACTGCCTCGACCGGCATGTGCTTGCCGGCAACGGCGACCGTGTCGCGATCCACTGGGAGGGCGAACCGGGCGACACCCGCACGATCACGTACGCCGAGCTGACGGCCGAGGTGAAGAAGGCGGCCAACCTGCTCACCAGTCTGGGCATCCGCGCCGGCGACCGCGTGGCGATCTACCTCCCGATGATCCCCGAGGCCGTCATCGCGATGCTCGCTGTCGCACGGATCGGCGCGGTGCACTCCGTCGTCTTCGGCGGCTTCAGCGCCGAGAGCCTCCGCTCGCGCATCGACGACGCGGAGGCGAAGCTCGTCATCACCGCGGACGGCGGCTGGCGCAAGGGCCGCGTCTTCCCCCTGAAGGACGCGGTGGATGCGGCGCTCACCGGCGACGCGACCACGGTCGAGCACGTGCTCGTGGTCAAGCGCGGCGAGAACGAGGTGGCCTGGACCGAGGGCCGCGACCTGTGGTGGCACGACGAGCTCGCGCTGGTCGACGCCGATCACGTGGCGAAGGCGTTCCCCGCCGAGCAGCCCCTCTTCATCCTCTACACGTCCGGCACGACGGGTAAGCCGAAGGGCATCCTGCACACCACCGGCGGGTACCTGACGCAGGCCTCGTTCACGCACAAGTTCGTCTTCGACCTCCACCCCGAGTCCGACGTGTACTGGTGCAGCGCCGACGTGGGATGGATCACCGGCCACACATACGTCGTCTACGGGCCGCTCGCGAACGGCGCGACCCAGGTGATGTACGAGGGCACGCCCGAGACGCCGCACCCCGGCCGCTGGTGGGAGCTGATCGAGAAGTACAAGGTCTCGATCTTCTACACCGCGCCGACCGCGATCCGCTCGTTCATGAAGCTGGGCCGCCAGCACCCGCAGCAGTTCGACCTGTCGAGCCTGCGCGTCCTCGGCTCGGTCGGTGAGCCGATCAACCCGGAAGCGTGGATGTGGTACCGCGAGGTCATCGGCGGCGACACGACCCCGATCGTGGACACCTGGTGGCAGACCGAGACCGGCGCGATCATGGTCTCGGCCCTCCCGGGGGTCACGACGCTGAAGCCGGGGAGCGCCCAGGTGCCCCTGCCGGGCATCTCGATCGACATCCTCGACGAGTCGGGCACACCCGTCGGCAAGGACCAGGGCGGCCTGCTGGTCGTCACGGAACCGTGGCCGAGCATGCTGCGCGGCATCTGGGGAGACCCGGAGCGCTTCAGGGAGACCTACTGGTCGAAGTTCGGCGACAAGTACTTCGCCGGCGATGGCGCGCGCTACGACAAGGATGGCGACATCTGGCTGCTGGGCAGGGTGGACGACGTCATGAACGTGTCGGGCCACCGCCTGTCGACGGCGGAGATCGAGTCCGCCCTGGTCGCGCATCCCTTCACGGCCGAGGCGGCGGTCGTCGGGGCGAACGACGAGACGACCGGCCAGGCCGTCGTCGCGTTCGTGATCATCAAGCAGAACCAGCTGGAGCAGGCCGGCGCGATGGATGTCGCGGCCGAGCTGCGCAAGCACGTCGCCGAGCAGATCGGTGCGATCGCGCGTCCCCGTGACATCTTCATCGTCACGGAGCTGCCCAAGACGCGATCGGGCAAGATCATGCGACGCCTGCTGCGGGATGTGGCCGAGGGCCGGGAGGTCGGCGACACCACCACCCTGGCGGACACCGCGGTGATGAGTTCGATCCAGGCCAAGCTCTCCTAGCCGGAGACGACGAAGGGGCGGCACCGGTCGGTGTCGCCCCTTCGTCGTATCCGCGCTCAGTCGACGGCGAGGATCAGCTCCACCTCGACCGGCGCGTCGAGGGGCAGCACGGCGACGCCCACGGCGGAGCGGGCGTGGACACCGGCGTCGCCGAAGATCTCGCCGAGCACCTCGGACGCCCCGTTGATGACCGCAGGCTGGCCGGTGAACGCGGGGTCGGAGGAGACGAAGCCGACGACCTTCACCACACGGGTCACTCGATCGAGCGAGCCGAGGACGCTCTTCGCGGCGGCAAGCGCGTTCAACGCGCAGATCCGTGCGTACTCCTTGGCATCGGCGGGCGGGACGAGGCCGGCACCTTCACCGACCTTGCCGGTCGCCGGAAGGGCTCCGGCCACCATCGGCAGCTGCCCCGAGGTGTAGACGTGGTGTCCGTCGAGCACCGCCGGCGTGTATGCCGCGACCGGAGGGACCACGTCCGGCAGGTCGATCCCGAGCTGGGCGAGACGCGCCTCGACGTCCGCCATCAGGCCTGCTCCCCGTCCGCCACGGGGCGCTTCAGGTAGGCGACGAGTCCGCCCTCCGGACCGGTGACGATCTGCACCAGCTCCCAGCCCTCCGACCCCCAGTTGTTCAGGATCGCTGCGGTGTTGTGGATCATCAGCGGGGTGGTCAGGTACTCCCAGCGCGGCATCGTGCTCCTCGGATCGGGGGATTTTGCAGGTTCATCACCTACTCTGATCCTATGTCTGCGCAAAAACCACAGGCTAGAGGTGTGCTCGGCGCCGCCGGTGCGTTCATCGGCATGAGTGTTGTGGCCGGTCTTCTGGTCACCGCCGCCGTCACGCCTGCGATCGCTGTGACGGGGATGGCGGCCAATAACAGCATCGGCGTGTTCGAGGGACTCCCGGAGTACCTGAACGTCGACCAGCTGGCCCAGCCGACCACCATCTATGCCAAGAACGGCGACCAGGACGTTCCGCTCGCCACGTTCTACTCCCAGAACCGCCTGCCGGTCGCCTTCGACCAGATCTCGCAGGCGGCGAAGGATGCCGCGATCGCGGGTGAGGACCCCCGGTTCTACACGCATGGCGGTGTCGACATCCAGGGCACCGTGCGCGGCGTGCTCTCCACCGTCGCCGGCGGCGGTGTGCAGGGTGGATCCTCGATCACCCAGCAGTACGTGAAGAACGTGCTGCTGCAGAAGTGCGAGGCGCTCCCGGTGAAGTCCAAGGAGCAGAAGGCCAAGTACCAGCAGTGCGTGGATGACTCCACGGGCGTGTCTCCCGACCGAAAGGTCAAGGAGATGAAGTACGCGATCGGCATCGAGAAGAAGTACACCAAGGACCAGATCCTGGTCGGGTACCTGAACATCGCAGGCTTCGGTGGCACCGTCTACGGCATCGAGGCCGCAGCGCATTACTACTACAACACGACTGCGGCAGCGCTGACGCCTGCGCAGGCGGCCAGCCTGATCGCGATCGTGAACGAGCCGACCAGCCTGAAGATCGACAACCCCGGTTCGGAGACCAACGGCGCCGCGAACGGCTACGCGAAGAACAAGGAGCGCCGCGACTACATCCTTCAGAAGATGTACCAGTACAAGCGCCTCACGAAGGCGCAGTACGAGGAAGCGGTCAAGACCCCGATCCAGCCGGTGATCACCCCCTCGGAGCGAGGTTGCCAGACCGCGGGCGGGTCGGCGTACTTCTGCGACTACGTCCAGAAGATCATCCTCAACGACCCCACTTTCGGCGCCGACGAGGACACCCGCACCTCCAACTTCAACCGCGGCGGTTACAAGATCTACACCAGCCTCGACCTCCAGCTGCAGCAGGTCGCCGAGGAGACCATCAACTCCTACGTGCCGGCCTCCTATCCCAAGGCCGACATCGGCGGAGTGCTGGTGGGTGTGCAGCCGGGCACCGGGCGCGTGCTCTACATGGCGCAGAACAAGAAGTACAGCCAGGACCCGGAGGTGCTCAACACGAGCACCGACTTCTCCTCCGTGAACCTGGCCACCGACCAGAAGTACGGCGGCTCGGGCGGATTCCAGGTCGGCTCCACCTACAAGGTCTTCACCCTCGCCGAATGGCTCAAGCAGGGCCACTCCCTCAGCGAGCCCGTCAACGCCAACATCCGGACCTACAAGTCGTTCAAGGACTCGTGCGCGGGGAACTGGAGCGGCACCTACACGCCGCAGAACGACTCGCCGGGAGAGACCGGCATCCGCAACGCTCAGAGCGCGACCACGCTGTCCATCAACACGGCCTTCATCTCGATGGCCTCCCAGGTGGACCTGTGCGAGATCAAGAAGGACGCCGAAGCGTTCGGAGTCCACACCGCCAAGGGCGAGCCTCTGGACACGAACCCCGCGTCGGTGCTGGGCACCAACTACATCGCCCCTCTGACCATGGCCACCGCCTTCGCGGGCATCGCCAACAACGGGATGACGTGCTCGCCGATCGCCATCGACAAGATCCTCGACGCGAACGGCAAGGACGTGAAGGTGCCGCAGAGCGCCTGCACGCAGTCCGTCGATCCGGCGGTCGCCAACACGATGGCGAAGGCGCTCCAGGGTCCGATCCAGAACGGCACCGCGGCGGGGATGAACCGCACCGGCAAGGACATGCTCGGCAAGACGGGAACGACGGAGTACAACGACCAGCTTTGGCTCGTGGCGGCCACGACGAAGGTCGCCGGCGCCTACTGGGTCGGCAACATCAACAACCACGTCGACTTCCGCAAGGTGTACCCGACCCACGGCAAGTCGCCCGCGTCGGCTCGTACCGATGTCATGCGAATCATGATGACCGCGGCGGTCGGCAAGTACGGCGGCGACGACTTCCCGGCGGCGCCCGACAAGCTGACGCGCGGCGTCCAGGTCGCAGTTCCCGACCTGACGGGTAAGACGCCCGACGAGGCGAAGTCGATCCTGACCGGCCTCGGGCTGGACTCGACCGACGGCGGCCCGCAGGACTCGGTCGCCCCCGCCGGAACGATCTCGGCAACCGATCCGGCCCCGGGAACCCAGGTCACCAAGGGAACCGCCATCACCCTGTTCACCAGCAACGGGTCCCTCGTGGCGGTCCCGAACGTGGTGGGCCAGAAGTACGGCGACGCGCTCGCTACGCTCACTGCCGCCGGATTCAAGGTCAAGACCGCGGGCGGCAACAGTCCGACCGCGACCGTTCAGGCTCAGGATCCCGCCGGCAATGCCCCTGCCAAGCCGGGAACCCAGGTGACCCTGACCCTGACCGCACCCGCCGTCCAGCCGACACCGGGCACGGGCGGATAGTGGCGCGCGGAGTCCTCCGACCGGCGGCGTCCGCCCTGGCGTTCCTCGCCGGGGCGGGCGCCGCCGCGTTCGCCTACGGTTCGCTGGTGGAGCGTCGCGCGTACACCCTGCGCGAGGTGAGCGCGCCGGTCCTTCCGGCCGGGGCGCAGCCGATCCGCGTGCTCCACCTCTCCGACCTGCACATGGCGCCCTGGCAGCGGGACAAGCAGGAGTGGATCCGCTCCCTCGCCCGGCTGAAGCCGGACCTGATCGTCGAGACCGGAGACGTACTCGGCCATGCCCGGGGCCTCGAGGGCGTCCGTGCCGCCTACGACGGCTTCCGCGGCATCCCGGGCGTCTTCGTGCACGGATCCAACGACTACTTCGGCCCGCAGGCGAAGAACCCGCTGAAGTACTTCTTGGGCCCGTCGAAGAAGCGCCCGTCGACCGCCCCGCGGCTCGACACGGCCGCCCTGACGGCGTACTTCCGCGATCTGGGCTGGACCGACCTGGACAACCGGGCGGCCGGCCTGGAGGTCCGGGGAACGCACCTCGAGTTCTTCGGTGTGGACGACCCGCACATCCGTTTCGACCGGGTGGAGGCCATCCCCGGCGCTCTGGACCAGCTGCGCGAGGACGACCCGTTCTCGGATGACAACGCCTGGCCGGATGAGGGCCCGAGCGAGCAGCGGCAGGCGGTCACCATCGGTGTCACGCATTCGCCGTACCGTCGCATCCTCGACGCCTTCGTCACCTACGGTGCGTCGATGATCTTCGCGGGCCACACGCACGGCGGTCAGGTCTGCGTTCCGGGGTTCGGCGCGCTGGTCACGAACTGCGACATCCCACGCGCACAGGTGAAGGGGTTGAGCGTCTGGCGCCATGCCTTCCGCTCTGCGTACCTCAACGTGTCGGCGGGCCTCGGCACGTCGATCTTCGCGCCGGTGCGCTTCGCCTGCCGGCCGGAGGCGTCGCTGGTCACGCTGACGCCCGCGCCGTGAATCGAGGCGCCGAGCAGGGTGCTGTGGTCATGACCACTCCCCCGCTCGTGTATCCTGGATGAGGCCTTCGGGGTGTGGCGCAGCTTGGTAGCGCGCTTCGTTCGGGACGAAGAGGCCGCAGGTTCAAATCCTGTCACCCCGACGTAATGAAAAAGAGGAAGCCCCGGCTCGCGATGCGAGCCGGGGCTTCCTCTTTTTCATTACTCGCTGATGTCTATTGGGGTCCCCGCCCGCGAGGGGCCCCGGGCGCCGCTCCGAGCGCCAGCGAGGACCGGCGTCTGGGGTAGCGGGTGGGGCGCACCGCGCGACCCCCGTGGAGAAGTGATGACCTAAAACGCATCCGGCCGGGCGAACTCCACCTCTGCCACCCGCAGTTCCGGGTCGATCCGCGAACGCACCAGAGGCAACGTCCGAGCCACAGCGGTGTCGATGCGATCCCGCAGGTCCTGGGAGCGGATCTCGTAGTCCTCGAAGTCGCTCTCGGCCGCGTAGATGCCCAGGGGCAGGGTCAGCGACTGGAAGAACCCGAACAGCGGACGCATCTGGTGCTCGACCAGCAGTGCGTGCCGGTCACTGCCCCCCGTGGCTGTCAGGACGACCGGCTTGTCGACAAGGGCGTACTGGCCGACGTGGTCGAAGAACAGCTTGAACAGGCCTGTGTACGTGGCCCGGTAGGCGGGTGACCCGACCACGAGGATGTCCGCGTTCTCGACCGCCTCCAGAGCCTCGGTGACCGTCGGGCTGAGACTGCTCCGGAAGGGACCGGCGCCGAGCTCCGGCAGCAGAGGCGCCAGCCGGATGGTGCGGGCGATGCCCCCGGACGCCTCGGCATAGGCGCGCGTGACCTCGTCCACGAGCACGGTGGTGCGCGACGGGTGGGTCGGGCTTCCGCTCACTCCGACCACGTTGAGTGGATGCGACATGTGGGAACCGCCTTCTGGCTGGGGACCGGGATTTCGCCCAACGGTACCCGGAGCCGCCCCGCATCGCTCGGGGCGGCGTCACGGTCCGTCATGCTGCGGGGTACAGCTCCCGGACGATCTCCAGCGAGCGGATGCGCCCCTCCAGCGTCGCGGCGCCGGACGAGACCATCAGCTCGTCCACCTGGGTGGAGGCCAGCAGCGCCTCGAGTCGCGCCTTCACCTCGGCGGGCGTCCCGATCGCCTGACGGGCGTTGCGGGCAGCGATGAACTCCTCCTCCAGCGGGGTGAACTCGTGGGCGAGCGCCTCCTCCACGCTGACCGGCTCGGGCTTCTGTCCCTGACGCATCCGCAGGAAGGACAGCTGGCCGGGAAGGGATAGGGCGCGCACGGTCTGCGGGTCCTCGTCCGCGATGACATTGACCGCGATCATCGTGTGCGGCTCGGCGAGGGTGTCACTCGGCTCGAATCGCGAGCGGTACAGGTTGAGCGCGGCCTCGGTGTTCTCGCCTGCGAAGTGATGGGCGAACGCGAACGGGATGCCGAGGGCGGCGGCCACCTGGGCGCTGTAGCCGCTCGAGCCCAGCAGCCAGATCTGAGGCGCGTCGCCGAGGCCGGGGATGGCGGTGATGCCGTGCAGAGGGTTGGCGTCGCTCATGCCGCCGTAGAAGAAGCCGTACAGGTCGAGGAGCTGCTGTGGGAAGTCCTCGACGCCGAGTCCCTCGGGGCTCCGGCGCAGAGCCATCGCTGTGGCGCCGTCAGTTCCCGGCGCGCGGCCGATGCCGAGGTCGATGCGGTCGCCGTACAGGGCGCGCAGGGTGCCGAACTGCTCCGCCACGACCAGCGGCGCGTGGTTGGGCAGCATCACACCGCCGCTGCCGACCCGGATGCGCTCGGTCGCTGCCGCGACTCCGGCGATGAGAACAGCCGGGGCGCTCGACGCGATGGCGGGCATGCCGTGGTGCTCTGCGACCCAGAACCTCTCGTAGCCGAGCCGTTCGGCCGCTTGCGCGAGCTGGATGGTGCCGGCGACGGCATCGGCGTTGGTGCCCCCGGCGGGGCGGCTGGCGAGGTCGAGGACGTTGAGGGGGATGCTGCTCACCCCAGGTGCAACGCAGCCCCGGACACAGCGATTCCCGGTCGGCGCGAGGCCGACCGGGAATCACCGGGTATGGATCGTCAGGACGCCTTGAGCTTGCGCACCCAGCCGACGATCGCCAGGGCGATCAGTCCGAGGATGACGAGCGAGCCGCCCATCCATGCCGCCCAGGTGGCGACGACGGAACCGGTGTGGGCCAGTCCGTCGCTGCTGCCCGGGTCGAGGACGGTGCTCGCCTGGTCGGCCGGCAGGACGGTCAGGGAGGCGGGGCACTCGTGGCCGCTGCTCTGTCCGTGTCCGACGACGCTGTAGGTACCCGAGGCGCTCGCGGGGAGCGTCACGGTGAGGACGTCGCTGCCGTCCGCGTTCGCGTGCTTCACGAACGAAAGACTGCTGTCGGCGGTGCGGAGCGAGGCGAGCTTGAAGCCCGCGCCGTCCTGGCCGGTCACGGTCCAGTTGATCGCCTCACCGGGCGACCACGTGCCCGGGATGCAGATGAGGGTGGCCGTGCCGCCCGCCTCTGCGACGCTGACATCGAACTTGCACTGGGCGCCGTCGGTGTAGTTGACGGCGTTCGCCGCGGCCGGAGCCGCAAGCAGCAGCCCCGCGGTCACGGCGATAGCCGCCAGAATCTTCTTGAACATCGGCCGCCTTTCTGTTGGGGCCCGGCTCACGGTCGGGTTAGTTGAGTAATACTCACTTTACGACGGACGAGCACTGTACGACAATGGGCGCGACGGCGTTGCGTGCCCCCACATCGGGGGTCGTACCGTCCCCCGGAAGCGTCGGCGTGGTCACGACGCTGAGGTCCGACGACGTCTGCTGGTCGTTCAGGAACTGCACGGTGACGGTCTTCGACTCCCCCGGAGCCAGTTCGACCGTGTACAGACTGACCGGCCGCGAGCGATCGACGCCCGCAACGGTGGTGTAGTTCTCCCCGCCGCTCAATGTCGCGGCCAGGAGTCCTCCCGTCGGCCCGTAGACGGCCACCCGCGTGCGGATGTTGCCGGGAGTCACGCCGTACGTGCCACCGCCGGTCACGTAACGAGGCAGGGTCGTCCCGGCGTCTGCGGGGGCCCGGTTGGTCAGCGTGACCGTGACGACCGTCGAGGGCTTGCCGTCCGCGCGGCACACGGCGGATCCGGCAGCGACCGAGGTGCGGAGGTAGTAGTCCATCTTGGCGCCGGTCGCGTCGTTGAAGTACACGCCGATGCCCGCGGTCGACAGATCGGACGCGGGAAGGCCTCCGGCGAGCGTCGTGCCCGCGAGCACCTTCTGGTCCTCGGTGTGCGTGGTCCAGATCAGCACACGGCGCGACTCGCCGGCGTCCGCCAGCGCGGTCAGCAGCTTCTTCGCATCCACGTTCCCGGACGACATCCGGTCGAACACGGCACTCGCGGCGGACGCGAAGAAGGCGTCCTGCTGCGCCGGATCCTCGTAGCGCTGATAGACGTCGCTCAGGAGCATCTTCACGGCGTTGGCGGAGGTGAGCCGATCGCCGGTCGGCAGCGTCACTGGGCCCGTCGCCTTGAGGAGGCCGCTGAGGACGACCGGGTCGACGGCGATCACGCCGTCGACGGTGCCACCGTAGGTCGTCGTCCACATCCGCGAGGCGGTCGCCGCCGCGAGCGGGAAGTCCGGAGTGAGATTGGCATCCTGAAGGTAGCGGCCGACGAGCGGTCCGTAGAGGCCCTCCGTGTTGAGCGGCACGTCGGCGACCGGGGTCTTCCACGGACCGATGGAGGTGCCGGCCTCCTGACGCTGCAGCGTGACAGCGCCGTTGTCGGCATGGACGAGGGCGACCGCGCCGATCAGACCGCCCGTCGCGCGGAGCTCGGCCGGGTTCTGGGCGGCCAGGAGGTAGTCGCGCGGACCGTCGGCGCCCAGCATCGAAGGAAGCAGGCGGACGGCGTTGCCGAGCGCATCCATCTCCGGAGCCGCCTTGTCGAGCACATCGTGCAGCCGATCGACTCCCGACGCGACCGGACTCACGAGAGCGCCGGTCTCGATGGTCGCGACGCTCGCGCGAGCGTCGGTGAAGGCCGACCGGGCCTTCGCGACCGCGGGCTGCGCCGCCGTGATCGGTGCGAGGTCGATCCGGCCATCCGTGATGGCCAGAGCGCGGAGGTCCACGCCGGTGCCGGCGGCGACCAGCGGCCGCACGACCCGTGAGGCCACATCGTCGGACGCGGCCGCAGCAGTGCGGACCGCCGCGAGGTTCGGCCCCAGCCACGGGACGGCTTCGACGGTGACCCAGACCGGATCCGAGGTGAGCGCCGCGGCCTCGTGCGTCTTCCGGCTGAGCGAGTCGGCGGCGCGACCCGCGGCGGCGAGGTCCCCCGTCGCGATCGCGGTCTTCACCTGCTCGGCTGCCGGGATGGCGTCAGTGAGCGCGCGCTGGGCCAGGAAGCCGCGGACGCCGATCCACACGATGGTGAAAAGCAGGATGGCGCCCAGCCCGACGAGGATGCCGACGAGGACGGGATGCCGCAGCCTGCGACGTCTTCGCGGCGCGACCGACGGCCCAACCGCGGGACGCGGCGGCGCGTCCGGCTCCGTGAGACCTGTCGCCATGCGACAAATCTAACAAATCCTCACTTTTTTGGCGGCCCCCAAATGGGGCGAGTTCTGCGGAGGGTGCTCAGCGGCCCAAACCGCGATACGTCCACCCTGCTCCGCGCCATGCCGCCGGGTCGAGCGCATTGCGTCCATCGATCACCGTGCGATGCGCCACGAGCTCGCCGACCGCTGCCGGGTCCAGGCCCGTGAACTCCGGCCACTCCGTGATCAGGACGACGACGTCCGCATCCCGGACCGCGTCCTCCGCCGTCTCTGCGAAGCGCAGCTGGGGCGCACGACGTCGTGCGTTCTCGACGGCCTGAGGGTCGGTCGCGGTGACGATCGCCCCCGCGTCGGCGAGTCGCATGGCGATATCCAGCGCCGGGGAGTCGCGGATGTCGTCCGAGTGCGGCTTGAAGGCGAGTCCCAGCACACCGACGCGCACGCCGGCCAGTCCACCGGCCTCCTCGCGCACCAGTTCGACGACACGCGTCCGACGGCGCAGGTTGATCTGATCGACCTCGTCGAGGAACCGGACAGCGTCGCCCTTGCCGAGCTCGCGGGCCCTGGCACTGAATGCGCGGATGTCCTTCGGGAGGCAGCCGCCGCCGAACCCGACTCCCGCGTTGAGGAAGCGGCGTCCGATGCGCGCGTCGTGCCCGATCGCGTCCGCCAGCTTGGTCACATCCGCGCCGGTCACTTCGGCGATCTCGGCCATCGCATTGATGAACGAGATCTTCGTGGCGAGGAAGGCGTTCGCCGAGACCTTGACGAGCTCGGAAGTCGCGTAGTCGGTCACGATGACCGGTGTGCCCGCGGCGACCGCGGACGCGTAGACCTCGTCGAGCAGGCGTGCGGCGCGCTCCCCCGACTCGCCCTCGGGAACGCCGTACACGAGGCGGTCGGGGCTCACGGTGTCGCTCACCGCGAATCCCTCGCGGAGGAACTCGGGGTTCCAGGCGAGTGTGACCTCCGGCTGCGCCTGCGCGACTAGCTCCGCCAGACGCGCGGCGGTCCCGACCGGGACGGTGCTCTTGCCGACGATGAGATCGCCGGGCTTCACGTGCTCCAGGAGGGAGGCGAATGCGGCGTCGACGAAGCGCATGTCCGCCGCATCCCCGTCGGCAACCTGGGGCGTGCCGACGGCGACGAAGTGGACGTCGGCCTCGGACACGGCGGAGAAATCCGTGGTGAAGCGCAGGCGCCCGGACGGCGCGGCCGACTCGAGCACCTCCGGCAGCCCGGGTTCGAAGAACGGCGGACGACCGGCGGAGAGGAGGGCGATCTTGGCCTCGTCGACGTCGATACCGACGACGTCGTGGCCCAGGTGGGCCATCGAGGCGGCGTGGACCGCTCCGAGGTAGCCGCAGCCGATCACGGAGATTCTCATGGTGTGCAGTTCCTTCGGGTGAGGTCGCCTTCGGGCGTGGTGCGGATCAGGTGAAGTCGGGGTCGGGCTCGTCGACGTAGGCGGGAGCCGCCTCGACCGGCCAATGCCGTCGGCCGTTGTTGAGCACCCCTCGACTTTCCTGAAGGTAGCAGTTCCCGCAGAGGGACTCGTACGACACCGATGCACCGTCGATCGCGACCTGGTCGCCGTCGAAGACGAACACCCCGTCGATCTTGCGGGCGTTGAAGATCGCCTTGCGCCCGCAGCGGCAGATCGTCTTCAGCTCTTCCAGGCTGTGCGCGACCTCGAGCAGCCGGCGGCTCCCCGGGAACGCGACGGTCTGGAAGTCCGTGCGGATGCCGTACGCGAGCACCGGGACGTTGTCGAGCAGCGCGATGCGCAGGAGGTCGTCGACCTGCGCCTCGGTCAGGAACTGGGCCTCATCGACCAGGAGCGCGCTGACGTCGGTGTCGAAGCGCTTGATGGTGCGTTCGCGGTGCCGCTGGAAGGCGCCGTACGCGTCGGTCTCGGGCGCGATGAGGAAGTCGACTTCCCGGGTGACGCCCAGGCGGGAGAGGATGCCCAGGTCGCCCTTCGTGTCGATCGACGGCTTCGTGAGCAGGACGCGGTGGCCGCGCTCCTCGTAGTTGTAGGCGGCCTGAAGCATGGCCGTGCTCTTGCCGCTGTTCATCGCTCCGTAGCGGAAATACAGTTTTGCCACGCACCGATCCTATGCGGCACGGATGACGGAAGCCCGATGGCGCGTCAGGTGAGGTATCCGTCCTCCGCCGCCCGGCGGATCAGGTCGGCGCGGGAGCTCGTCGGACGTCCGGCCTTGCCGTACTTCTCGCGCACCCGCCGCAGGTAGGTCTTGGCCGTCTCGTACTGCACGTTCATGGCGCGCGCCACCTCGGAGGTGGTCCGCCCGTCGGCGTAGAGGACGAGGGCCTGACGCTCGCCGTCGCTCAGCCGCGGCCGGGCGGACTCGGGGATGAGGGGCTTCGGGCGCCAGGCTGTCGGTGCGGCGGTCCGGCCGACACCGCGTCCGGACGCCGACAGCGCTGCGGCGACCAGCTCGGTCATCGGCTGCGACTTGGTGACGTAGGCGACGGCTCCGGCGGCGAGCGCCGCATCCCGGTCCTCCGGTGTGTCGACGGCGCTGAGGACGACGACCTTCGCGCCCGCGGCACGGCAGGTGCGGACCCGGGCGCCGATGGATACCGACTCCTTCAGTTGCAGGTCCATGATGACGAGGTCGGTCGGGAAGGCGTCGCTGTGCACCAGTTCCAGCCAGCTGCCGGCGCGGACGACGAGGTCGAACTCGGGGGCGTTCTTCTCGATCCACGACGCCAGGCTGTCGAGCAGGATCTCGTGGTCGTCCAGGATCGCCAGACGGATCGGCGGCTCCGTGGATCGTCCGGCGGCCGAGGTCGCCGGCGCTCCGGGGTCATCCGGACGCATGGTTCTCATCGTCTTCTGCCTTCGCTGTCGGGGAATCCGCCGTGGGGGTAGGCGAATCGGATGGTGACGTCGCCACCGCGCAGCCGCATCGTGGCGCGCATTGCGACGGAGTTGAGGGAGCTGACGAACGGAAGGAGCTCGCGACGCAGCTCGGCGCGGGGCTCTGCGATCTTCGCATGCAGTGCGAACGACGGCTGTTCGGGGTCGCTTGCTTCGAGGAGGACGGAGCGAGGGTCGAGGCCGGGGCGAGCGGCAACGGTGGCGATGAGGGCTCCGACGATGGCGCGCTGGTCGGCGGTCAGCACACGCTCGAGGCGGTCCGGGTCGTCGACCCGCGGGCCGGTCTCCTCGTCGACGGGGGTGATGGGCGCCTCCACCAGTCGAGGGGCGAGGGCGAGCTCGAGGGTGTCCTCCAGCCAGGTGCGCGAGACGGCGCGCACCGACATCCCTCGGAGGCGTTCGGCGATGGCGCGGGCGCGCAGGGTGTCCTCTTCGGTCACGGCGCCGCGATGCGCGACGGCCGTCAGGAACGGCACAGCCTCCGCGTTCAGCGCGGTCATGCGCTCCTGAGCGATCATGCGCTCGGCCGCCTGGCGGAGCTCGGACTCCAACCGGAGCTGACCCTCCCGCGCGACCTCCCGCCAGCGCAACGTCTCCCCCGTCAACGTCCAGGCGTACCCGGCACCTCCTGCGGCCAAGGCGAGGATCGGCGTCGCCGCCACCGTGGCGTACACCAGGGGGTCATTCGCGATGACGAGCGAGTGCTGGACCGCGGCCAATCCGCCGAGGACGATCGCGGCGACGAGCGCCGAGCCGGCGACCTCTCCGATCGGGCGATAGAGCGGCATCGCGACGAGCAGGAGGGCGACGGCGATCTGCCCCCAGTCGTCTTGGATGCGTTCGTTGCGGCCCCACACGGCCGAGTCGAACAGCGCTGCGGCGGTGACAGCGAACGCGACGACCGAGAAATGGGACCAGCGCCCGAACGGGGCGAACCCGGGATGGGTGCGGATGGCGGCGATCACGACGGCAAGGAGGAGGACGCCGATGGCGACGATCGCGAGGGAGGTGTTCCGCAGCTGGCCTGCGTGGATGATCGTCGAGTACACGGCGTACGCCAGCGCGACCGCCCCGAGCAGGGGCACGAGCGGCCACGCCGACTGGGCTCCGAGCGGGTCGAGCCGCTGAGGCGTCCGCTCGAGCGTCACCGATCGGGCCCCGACGATCGTGCGGGGGTTCAGTGCGGTCATCCGGCGCGCCCCTCGGAGACGGCTGCTTCCGGCCCGATCGGAACGGTCAGGATGACGGTCGTGCCCACATCGGCACTCGAGTAGATGTCGACGGTGCCGCCCACCCGGGCGATCCGGTCGCCGACGGACTGGCGGAGCCCCAGGCGATCGGCTGCGGGGGCCGACGCCGGGAAGCCGCTGCCGCCATCCACCACCATGACGGAGAGGGACCCGCCGCCCGCAGACAGGGCCACTTCGGCGCTCGGGCTGCCGGAATGCCGGACGACGTTCACGAGGCACTGCCGGACCGCCAGCCCCAGGGCACGACGGGCCTCGTCACCGAGGGTGGTGTACGCCGTGCGGTCTCCCGAGATGTCGACCGTGAGCCCCTCGTCGCGGGCCGCCTCGATGGCGCGGTGGAGTTCGCTGTCGTACCACGGGTCCGCGTCAGGCACCGCGACCCTTGCGACCCCGGCCACCCCGGCCACCTCGGCCCCGCCACCTTCCGCTGCCGGCACGCCAGCGGCGAGACCGCGGAGGTCGGCGTCGATACGACGCGCGAGACGATCGTCTAGAGACCCGGGCTGCGCACCGGCGACGGCCACCAGCTCGCTGAGAACCGTGTCGTGAAGGTCGGCGGTGGATGCGGCCAGCAGCTCGCGGCGGAGGTCGACAAGCCGGGCATCGCGTACAGCGCGATGCAGAGCCGCTTGCGCACGTGAACGCGTTCCGCGGGTCAGCCCGTCGAACGTCAGCACTCCGACGAGCAGCAGGTACGCCCCGAGCGAGATGGCGTCGGGGATGTAGGCGCGGCCGGTCGTCGCAGCACCGAAGATCACGGCCGCCTCCGCGAGGGCGAAGCCGAGAGTCGCCCAGAGGATCCCGGCGAGCGCCCCCGTGCCCGTCCCGCCGACCAACGTCATCGCGACTACCGGCAGAGCGACCACGAAGAGGTTGGTGTCCCGGTACGCCGGCGTGCTGGTGAACAGGGCGACGACGTAGAAATACGTGCACACGGTGCCGACGAGCAGGTACGCGATCGTGAGCCCCGCGGTGCGCCCGCGCGCCAGCGCCAGCAGGAGGGCGACCATCGGCACCAGCACGAGCAATGTCACCCAGGAGGTCACGTTGCCGTCGGCCAGACTGGCGCTGCCGACGTTCACGACGGCGGCGGCGAGGCAGATCAGGCCGGCCCAGCGGGCAGCCGTTGCGAGGGCGCGCGAGTTCGCAGGTCGTGCCAGATGGCTGGGCAGACCGAGCGACACGTCGTCGTCCCTTCCGGATCCGAGCACTCATCGGTCCCTCCCGGATTATGGCATCCGACGCGGACTCTGTGTACCCCGGTCGCTCGTACCCCGATCGCCCGGACATGGCTGGCGTAGATGTCTCTGTGGAGTTGGCTGCGAGAGGACCACCCTCAGAACAGGGTCGGCTGCACCCCCAAGCCCGTCAGGGAGGCGCTCACGATCGACGCCGCGTCCGGCGCCTCCCCCTGCGACGCAGCGGATCCCGCCGACCCCGCCGCGGACCCCGCCGCACGCACAGCGGACCCCACCAACTGGCGCTCCCCCTCGTCGTCGCGCAGCATCCCGAGCGCACTGGAGCGGACCCCGCCGGTCATCGGGTCTTCGCGGCCGCGCTCCAGACCGTGCGCTCGGATCAGGGGCTTGATGCGCCCGGCCAGCCACCGGCGGTACTCCTGCGGCGCGTAGGTGCCGCGCCCGTACATGCGGCGATACTGCGGCAACAGCTCGGGATGCTCCCGCCCGAGCCAGAGGTAGAACCACTCCTTGACGCCCGGCTTCAGATGCAGCGCCGAATAGAGCACGGAGGTGGCGCCTGCCTCCTTCGCCTGCCGCAGCGCCTCGTCGAGATGGGCCCGGGTGTCTGTCAGGTACGGGATGATCGGCATCAGGAACACGGAGCAGTCGAGGCCGTGCTCGCGCACCGCGGTGACCGTGGCGAGGCGGGCCTTGGTCGTCGGAGTGCCGGGCTCGATCGACTGCTGCAGATCGTCGTCGTAGACCGCGATCGACATGGCGAGATCGACGGGCACCCGCTTGTTCGCCTCGACCAGTCGGTCGAGATCGCGCCGCAGCAGGGATCCCTTCGTGAGGATGCTGAACGGCGTGCCCGAGTCGGCGAGCGCGTCGATGATCCCGGGCATCAGTCCGTATCGCCCCTCCGCCCGCTGGTACGGATCGGTGTTGGTGCCGAGAGCCACCGGATGATGACCCCAGCTGGGCTTGGCGAGCTCTTTACGCAGCACCTCGGCCACGTTCACCTTGACGATGATCTCGTTGTCGAAGTCTTTGCCCGAGTCGAGGTCGAGGTAGGTGTGCGTCGGCCGGGCGAAGCAGTACACGCAGGCGTGCGAGCACCCGCGGTACGGATTGATCGTCCACCCGAACGGCATCGGCCCTCCACCACCCGGGATGCGGTTGAGCGCCGACTTCGCCAGCACCTCGTGGAACGTGATGCCGGCGAAGTCGGGAGTGCGCACCGAGCGCACCAGGTTGTTCAGCCGCGCAAGCCCGGGCAGGGCGGACGGCTCATCGACCGACAACTCCTGACCACTCCAGCGCATGTCTCTATTCGAACATATGTTCGAATCTTAAGCAAGATGCACCGTCTCTCCTCTCCAGCCCGAGCGGAGCCAGCGGTCGTGGCTCGCCACCACGACCGCGCCCGGATAGGCGCCCAGTGCGTCCTCCAGCTCCGACGCGAGCGTCAGCGAGAGATGGTTGGTCGGCTCGTCGAGCAGGAACACGTGCGGCGGACGGGCGAGGATCAGAGCCAGCGCGAGTCGCCGCTGCTGACCGACGGACAGTGTGCCCACCGCCCGATCGGCGTCGCGCGGGGCGATGAGCCCGAGCGAGGTGAGCGGCACCGCTTCCGACCGCCGCTCCCCCACCGCCGACTCGTAGATCCGGCGCGGTGAGAGCGCAGGATCGGCGAACCGCACATCCTGCTCCAGCAATCCGACGCGGAGACCGCGCCGTCGCTGCACGGCACCGCTCGCCGGCTCGAGGCGGCCGGCGAGCACCGACAGCAGGGTCGACTTGCCCGCTCCGTTCGCCCCCGTCACCAGGATGCGGCTCGCGGGCGCGACGACGAACTCCTCGACCCGGAGACGGCCCGGGATGTGCACCCCGCGTGCCTGGACCAGCAGCTCTGAACCGTCGCCGAGCACCTGGAACCCCGACGGGATGCCCGCGAAGCCCAGACGCGCAGGCGGCTTCCGCACCTGGCCGGCGCGCAGCTCCTGCAGCCGCCCGTCCGCGTTGCGGATGCGCCGGCTGATCTGGCGATCGAGCGCGTTGCCCTTGACCGACTTCACGAACTTGTCGTTGTCGCGCACTTTCCCCGACCAGGCGATGGACCGGGCAGTAACGTCAACGGCATGCTCGAGCTCCTTGAGCTCGTGCTGCTCATCGGCGTACTGCTTCTCCCATCGCGCCCGTTCCGCCTCCTTCTCGGCCAGATACGCGCTGTACCCTCCGCCGAAGACCGTGGTGCCCGAGCGCGCGGGGTCGAGGTCGAGCAGGCTGGTGGCCACCGCATCGAGGAACGCGCGGTCGTGGCTGGCGAATACGACCGGCCCCGCCCACCCCCGCAGCTGTCGCTCCAGGAAGGCCGCCGCCTCGTCGTCCAGGTGGTTCGTCGGCTCGTCGAGCAGCAGGGCTTCCGGGCGGGCGAGGAGCAGCGCGGCGAGAGCGAACCGGCTGCGTTGACCGCCGGAGACCTCGCTCAGCCTCCGCGACAGCGGGATGTCACCGACCCCGAGTCCATCGAGCAACTCGTCCCGGCGCGCCTCGACGCTCCAGATCTCGGCGCGTTCGGCCGCCGCGAGGGCGGCGTCGTATCGCGCATCGGAGACCGGGTCGCCGGAGCCGAGCGCGGAGGCCGCCTCCTCGAGTTCGCGCTCGATCGCACGGACATCGGTGAGCGCATCCTCGATCAGCGCTGCGAGCGTCGCGCCCGGCTCGAACCGCACCTCCTGCCAGAGGAAGCCGGTCCGCTCCGGCCGGGTCAGCGCGCCTGCGTCCGGTGTCTCGGCACCGGCCAGGACGCGCAGAAGAGTGGATTTGCCTGCACCGTTCTCGCCGATGAGGCCGAGCCGGGCGCCGGGGCCGACCGTGAGCGAGACGTCGGTGAGCACACGACGCTCGCCGTAGGTGACAGAGACGCCGTCGGCGCGCAGCGGGGTGAGAGTGATCGTTGGCATGGGGAACCGCCTTTCCGGGCGCTCCACGAGGAGCGGTTTCCCGCCGGGCGATCTCCGTCGTGAGTGGCGCCGGAGCGCCCAGGTGCCTGACCGGGCAGCGCAGCGACCGAAGGGTCCTCACTCACATCGACGGCGCCTCAGGCGCGGGACGTCAGGAGGTTCTCACTTCATAGCGTGGACGACCATACCAGGCCGTCCACGCGGCTGTCCAGAGGACTACTGCTGCAGCTGCAGGGTCTCCGCCGTGGTGTCGAGCACGCGCTTGGCCTCGTCCGGGCGATCGTTCAGCGTCGTTCCGACCGTCGGGATCAGTTCCTTCAGCGTCGGCAGCCAGTCGCCGAAACGGTCGGGGAAGCAGTGCTTCAGCAGATCGACCATGATCGGGACGGCGGTGGATGCGCCCGGCGAGGCTCCGAGGAGACCGGCGATCGAGCCGTCCTCCGCCGCGACCACCTCGGTGCCGAACTGGAGGACGCCGCCCTTCTTGGCATCCTTCTTCATCACCTGCACGCGCTGGCCTGCGGTGATGAGCTCCCAGTCCTCCATCTTGGCGGTCGGCATGAACTCCTGCAGCGCCTTCAGCTTCTTCGCGCGGTTGGCGAGGAGCTCGCCGACGAGGTACTTGATGAGGTCGAAGTTGTCGCGGGCGACGGCCAGCATCGGGCCGATGTTGCCGGGGCGGACGGAGCCGGGCAGGTCGAACCAGGAGCCGGTCTTCAGGAACTTCGGGCTGAACCCGGCGTACGGGCCGAACAGCAGCGAGGCCTGGCCGTCGACGACACGGGTGTCGAGGTGCGGCACCGACATCGGCGGGGCGCCGACGGCGGCCTTGCCGTAGACCTTCGCCTGGTGCTGAGCGACCAGCTTCGGGTTGGTGGTCCGCAGGAACTGACCCGAGATCGGGAAGCCGCCGAAGCCCTTGATCTCCGGGATGCCGGACTTCTGGAGCAGGTGCAGCGCGCCGCCGCCCGCGCCGACGAAGACGAACCGTGCGGTCGCGACGTGCGGGGTGTTGCCGACCTCGTGCTTGACGGAGAGCCGCCAGAGGCCGTCCTTGGTGCGCTTGATGCTGCGGACGGTGTGATTGAGCGCGAGCTCCGCGCCGTTCTCGATCAGGTTGTCGATGAGCGCACGCGTCAGAGCGCCGAAGTCGACGTCGGTGCCGGACGTCTGACGGGTCGCGGCGATGCGCTGCTTCGCGTTGCGCTTCTTGGTGAGCAGCGGCGTCCACTCTCCGATGACGGCAGGGTCTTCGGAGTACTCCATGCCGGCGAACAGCGGCTGGTCCTTCAGCGCCTCGTAGCGCTTCCGGAGGTAGCGCACGTTGTCCCGGCCGCGCACGAAGGTCATGTGCGGCGTGGAGTTGATGAACGTGTGCGGCTCGGGCAGGTCACCCGCGGCCACAAGGCTCGCCCAGAACTGCCGGCTGAGCTGGAACTGCTCGTTGATGCTGATCGCCTTGGCGGGGTCGACGGTGCCGTCGGAGGCCTCGGGCATGTAGTTGAGCTCGCAGAGGGCGGCATGGCCGGTGCCGGCGTTGTTCCACGGGTTCGACGATTCCTGGGCCACTTCGCCCAGGCGCTCGTAGATGCGGATGCTCCAGTCGGGCTGGACACGCTGGATCATGGCCCCGAGCGTCGCACTCATGATGCCGCCGCCGATCAGGACGACGTCGATGGGAGAATTGCTCACCCGTCAATCCTATGATGCGGCGGCCACCCGACCGCCCGCAGGCGCGGACACGGCCGACGGCGAGGAAGTTGTCTCGATATCGAGACAACTCCGCTCGCCGCGACCGAACGGCCCGAGTGGATCAGGCGGTGACGGGATTCGTCAGGCGCTCGGCCACCAACTCGGCGATCTGCACCGCGTTGAGTGCCGCACCCTTCCGCAGGTTGTCGTTGCTAATGAACAGCGCGATACCGCGGCCCTCCGGTGCTCCCTCGTCCGCGCGGATGCGGCCGACGAAGCTGGGGTCGCTTCCGGCGGCCTGCAGCGGGGTGGGGACGTCGGTCAGCTGCACGCCAGGGGCGTCGGCCAGCAGTTCGGCGACGCGCTCGGGGCTGATCGGCTTCTCGAACTCGGCGTTGATGGAGAGCGAGTGACCGGTGAACACGGGGACGCGGACGCAGGTGCCGCTCACGAGGAGACCCGGCAGGTCGAGGATCTTGCGCGACTCGTTGCGCAGCTTCTTCTCCTCGTCGGTCTCATTGAACCCGTCGTCGACGATGGAGCCGGCCAGCGGGATGACGTCGAACGCGATCGGACGGACGTACTTGACCGGCGCGGGCAGGGTCACCGCCGAGCCGTCGTGCACCAGGTCGAGCAGGTGCTCGTCCGCGATCGCGGCGCGCGCCTGCTCGGCGAGCTCCTCGGCGCCGGCGAGGCCGGAGCCCGAGACCGCCTGGTAGGTGCTGACCACGAGGCGCGACAGGCCCGCCTCGTCGTGCAGCGGCTTCAGGACGGGCATGGCCGCCATGGTCGTGCAGTTCGGGTTCGCGATGATGCCCTTGCGCGCATCGGCGATGGCGTCGGGGTTGACCTCCGACACCACGAGCGGGACGTCCGGGTCCATGCGCCAGCCGCTCGAGTTGTCGATCACGATGGCGCCGGCCTCGGCGAACCGGGGGGCGTGAGCCTTCGACCCGGTGGCACCCGCCGAGAACAGCGCGATGTCGATGCCGGAGACGTCGGCGGTCGCTACATCCTCGACCGTGATCTCCTGGCCCTTGAACGGCAGGGTCGTTCCGGCCGAGCGGGAGGAGGCGAAGAAGCGGATGCTCTTCACCGGGAACGCGCGCTCCTCCAGCAGGCGGCGCATCACGCCGCCCACCTGGCCGGTCGCGCCGACGACGGCCAGACGGACGCCGTTGCTGTCGAAATCGGTGAACTCGGTCATGTCAGCCCCTTGGGTCGTTTCGTGTGGTCAACCGCGCCGGTCGCGCGGCCATTCCCGTTCGGCGTGCGAACTACCGGCCGGTGCCGGCGTAGACGACGGCCTTTTCGTCTCCGTCGAGCCCGAAGGCCGTGTGGACGACGCGGGCGGCCTCGGCGACCGTATCGGCGCGGGTGACGACCGAGATGCGGATCTCGCTGGTCGAGATCATCTCGATGTTGATGCCCGCGTCGTAGAGCGCCTCGAAGAGCTTCGCGGAGACGCCGGAGTTGGTGCGCATCCCGGCGCCGACCAGGGCCAGCTTGCCGATCTGGTCGTCGTACTGCAGCGACTGGTAGCCGACCTCGTCGCGCTCGGCGGTGAGGGCGGTCAGCACGCGCTGCCCCTCCGACTTGGGGAGGGTGAAGGAGATGTCGGTGAGGCTCGTCGCCGCAGCGGACACGTTCTGGACGATCATGTCGACGTTCGCGTTCGCCTTCGCGACGATCTTGAAGATCTGCGCGGCCTTGCCGGGCACGTCGGGCACGCCGACGACGGTGATCTTGGCCTCGCTCAGGTCGGTGGCCACGCCGGAGATGATGGGCTCTTCCACGGTTCCATCCTTCTTGGCGGCCTCGGCGGCCGCTGCTTCGTTGAGGACATACGTGCCCTCCTTGTTGGAGAACGACGAGCGCACGTGCAGCGTCACGTTGTGTCGCCGTGCGTACTCGACGGCGCGGATGTGCAGCACCTTCGCGCCGGCGGCCGCCAACTCCAGCATCTCCTCGCTGGTGATGCGGTCGATCTTGCGGGCGAGGGGCACCTGCCGCGGGTCGGAGGTGAAGACGCCGTCGACATCGGTGTAGATCTCGCAGACCTCCGCGCCGAGGGCGGCGGCGAGGGCGACGGCCGTCGTGTCCGACCCGCCGCGGCCGAGCGTGGTGATGTCGCGCGACTCGCGGCTGAACCCCTGGAATCCGGCGACGATCGCTATGGCGCCCTCGGTCAGCGCATCCTGGATGCGGCCGGGCGTGACGTCGACGATGCGCGCGGAGCCGTGCTGCGCGTCGGTGATCATGCCGGCCTGGCTGCCCGTGAAGGAGCGCGCGTCGTATCCCATGCTCTTGATCGCCATCGCGAGCAGCGCCATGGAGATGCGCTCGCCCGCGGTGAGCAGCATGTCGAGCTCGCGAGGCGCGGGGATCGGGGTGACCTCGTGCGCCAGGTCGATCAGCTCGTCCGTCGTGTCGCCCATCGCGGAGACGGCGACGACGACCTCGTTGCCTGCCTTGCGCGTCTCGACGATGCGCTTCGCGACGCGCTTGATGCTCTCAGCTGTCGCGACGGACGAACCGCCGAACTTCTGGACGATGAGGGCCACAGACTCTCCTGAACTCACGGGCTTCCCATCCTACCGATCGGGATATGACCGTTCCTTCATGTGACGACACCTGTTGACAAGGACGGTCATCGGAGGAGGTGTGCGTGCGGTGTGCCCGAACGGAGGAGTTCGCGGGGCGTTCCGGAGTCGTCTTCCTCCGTTGAGGAGCGGCACACGGCGTGGCGGGTGAGGCTCCTCCGTTCTGCACCGCGGGAGTGGGGGCTGAGCGCAGGTGGTCAGGCCGGGCGAGGTCAGGAGACCTGGCGGCGGCCCTCGAACGCGCGACCGAGCGTGACCTCGTCGGCGTACTCGAGGTCGCCGCCGACCGGCAGGCCGGAGGCGAGCCGCGTCACGCGGATCTCGAGCGTGGTGAGCAGGCGGCTGAGGTAGGTGGCGGTGGCCTCGCCCTCGAGGTTCGGATCGGTGGCGATGATCACCTCCTGAACCGTGCCGTCGGCGAGTCGCTGCATCAGCTGGCGGATGCGCAGGTCGTCGGGCCCGACGCCGTCGATGGGGCTGATCGCCCCGCCGAGCACGTGGTACAGCCCGCGGAACTCGCGGGTGCGCTCGATCGCGACGACGTCCTTCGCCTCCTCCACCACGCAGATGAGGTTCGGCGTGCGCCTCGGGTCACGACAGATGGAGCAGGTGACCTCCTCCGACACGTTTCCGCAGATCTCGCAGAAGCGCACCTTGTCGCGCACCTCGAGCAGCACCTCCGCGAGGCGGGTGACGTCGAACGTCTCCGTTTGAAGGATGTGGAACGCGATGCGCTGAGCGGACTTCGGGCCGATGCCCGGCAGCCGCCCGAGCTCGTCGATCAGCTCCTGGACGATGCCTTCGTACACCGGCTACCTCATCCCCGGGGTCGGAGGTGCAGGCTGCTCCTCGATGAAGGTGGCTCCGAGGATCTCGCGCACCACAGCTTCGCCGTACCGCTGCGGCTGCTGGAAGGTCGGAGTTCGGGAGCCTGCGGCCGGGGCGGAGGACGGGCGCGCGGCGCGTGAGGCATCGCCGGACGATGCGCTCTCGGCACTGCGCGTGGGCTGCGCCGACGGGGCTGCGGACGGAGCGGCGGCGGCCGTCGCGGACGGAGCGGCGGCCCAGTCGCCCACGGGCTCCTCCGGGACGGGCGGCTCGAACGGCGGCTCTATCTCGGGCGGAGGGACGTCGTCGTACGGCGGCTCCTCCGGCGCTGGGGCGCCCTGCGGAGCGGCGGCAGGCGCAGGTGCCTGAGGTGCTGCGGCCGGCGCAGCCGGACGCTCCATGGTCGCCACCGCGGACGTCACCGGTGCGGCCGCCTCGGCCGTCTCGCGCGACGAGGGGATGGTGACGGTCGCCCACTCGGTGACCACGGCCGCCGGGGCGGCGGCGTCCGAGGACGCGGTGCGAGTCGACGCCGCGTCGGTTGCCGTCGACCGCGGGGAGGCGGTGTCGCGCTGAACCGGAGTGCTCGGAGCGGATGCCGTGCGGGCGGCCGGCGTCGCCTCGCGAGCGTCGCCGGGCTCGGCGCCCGGCCAGGCCTCGGCCGCGGGCGCGGCGGGCGCACCGGCGGAGGGACGGGGCGACCCGCCCGACCCGGGAGCCGAGTCGGCCTTCGCGATGAACTTCACGCGGATGCCGAGGACGTCGACGATCGCCTGACGGAGGTACTCGCTGACGCCCGGAGCACCGCCGGCGTCGGGCTGCCGGAAGCTCTGGACGTCGTTGTCGCTCGGGAACGACAGCGACAGGACGTCGCCGTTCAGCGAGCGCACCTGCGCGGTGAACACGACCATCCAAGCGCTGCGCTTCGCCCGCTGCACGGCGTCGAGGATCTGCGGCCAGGCGTCCTTGACCTGCTGCGTGGTGACGGGGCCGACGGCGGCCGCCGCGGGAGCCGGAGACGCAGCGGGCGCGGAGGGCTGTTCCGGGGGAGCCGGCGCCGCGGCGGGCTTCTCCGCCGGCGGCGTGACCGTCGCGGCTTCTGCGGCGGGCTCTGCCTCGGCACCCGAATCTGCCGGGGCAGCATCGGGAGCCGGACCGACGGCCGGAGTGGATGCGGCGACGGGCGCGGGAGCGGACTCCGGCGCGGGAGCAGCGGGGGCAGCAGCTGCGGCACGAACCTGCTCGCGCGGCGGAGCAGAGCTCGCCGCGGCCGGCGCACCGCGCTCAGCGCCCGCACGCTCCGTCCGACCGGACTCGGCACGACCGGGCTCTGAGCCGATGGCGTCGCTCACGCCGACGCGGCGCTCGAGCCGCTCCACGCGGGCGAGCGCACCGCGCTCGCTCTCGTCGCTCGACGGCACGAGCACGCGGGCGATCATGAGTTCGAGGTGGAGCCGCGGCGATGTCGCACCGGTCATCTCGGTGAGCGCGGCGTTCACGATGTCGGCGGCACGGCTGAGCTCGGCCGCGCCGAACTTCATGGCCTGCACGCCCATCCGGTCGAGCTCGTCCTGCGGGACGCCGCGGAGCACGGCCGCAGCCCCCTCGACACTCGTCGCGGCGACCACGATCAGGTCGCGCAGCCGCTCCAGCAGGTCTTCGACGAACCGCCGGGGGTCCTGTCCCGTCTGGATGACGCGGTCGACCGCGGAGAAGGCGCCCGCCGCATCCCGAGCCGAGATCGCGTCGATGACGTCGTCGAGCAGCGCGGCGTGCGTGTAACCGAGGAGGGCGACCGCCCGCTCGTAGTCGATGGCGCTGCCCTCGGACCCGGCCATCAGCTGGTCGAGCAGGGACAACGTGTCGCGCGGCGAACCGCCACCCGCGCGAACCACCAGCGGGAGGACGCCCGGTGCGACCGTCATGCCCTCGCTGTCGCACAGGCTCTGCACGTACTCCAGCATCTGCGCGGGAGGGACGAGCCGGAACGGGTAGTGGTGGGTGCGGGAGCGGATGGTCCCGATGACCTTCTCGGGCTCCGTCGTCGCGAAGATGAACTTCACGTGCTCCGGCGGCTCCTCCACGATCTTCAGCAGGGCGTTGAAGCCCTGCGGGGTGACCATGTGCGCCTCGTCGAGGATGAAGATCTTGTAGCGGTCGCGGGCCGGGGCGAAGATCGCACGCTCGCGGATGTCGCGCGCGTCGTCGACGCCGTTGTGGCTGGCCGCGTCGATCTCGACCACGTCGAGGGAGCCGCCGCCGTCGCGGCTCAGCTCGATGCAGCTGGCGCACTTCCCGCACGGGGTGTCGGTGGGCCCCTCTGCACAGTTCAGGCAGCGGGCCAGGATGCGGGCCGAAGTGGTCTTGCCGCAGCCGCGGGGACCCGAGAACAGATAGGCGTGATTCACCCGGTTGGTGCGCAGCGCCGTCATCAGCGGCTCCGTCACCTGAGACTGGCCGATCATCTCGGCGAAGGTGTCGGGCCGGTAGCGGCGATACAGGGCGGTTACCACTCACACATGCTACTCACCGCCGCCGACATTCGGCTGGGTCGGCGACGATCACGGCCCCCGGACGTTGAGGGCACGACCGATCGCCGACCACAGGGCGACCCGGGCGTCCTCCGTCGGCTGCGCCTGCGGCGCCGGAGGCAGGTCGAGCGGTGTATACGGCGGGAGGTAGAAGGTGTGCGTCGCCTTCGGTGCCCGGACGTACGCGTCTCCCCCGCGCGCCGGCCGCACCTCGGCCGCGACGTCGAGCCACCGGCAGCCGTTCCCGAGCTGCTCGTCCTCTCCCGCGCATCCCAGCACCACCGGACCGGGGATGCGGTCCAGGTCGAGCACGGCGGCCCGCGTCACCACGTGGGTGCCGCTGAGGCAGGGCACCCACGAGCCTCCGACGGTGATCGCCGGGCCGGGAACGGGCGATGGGCAGACCAGCCCGGTGGTGCCGGCGGGCGCGATGGCGCCGTAGACCAGCTCGGGATGCGCGACCGCGGTCCACAGGGCGAGCTGCGCGCCGCGCGAGGTCCCGAAGACGAAGACGCGCCGCGCATCCACCCCCGGCTGTGCGCGCAGCCAGTTCAGCGCCGCGACGACGCGCTCGGCGGGGAGCACGCGGACCGGCCCGAGCTGGCCCGCCGACCCGTAGGTCGAGAGGGCGAGCGCCGGGTACCCCATCGCGGAGAGGGTGGCCGCCGAGAGCACACCGCTCTGCACATCCGGCTCGGTCCCGTCGAAGACGAGCACCGCCGGGCGCGGCGCCGCGGCGGCCGACGCGGGCTGGAAGTAGTCGCCCGTGATCCCGTCGTCGAACACCGCCCGCGACGGGGCCACCGAGGTCAGCCCGACCCGGTGCAGGCGGCGGGCGGCGACCCGGCGACCGTCGATGACGGCCTCCAGGTCGACGGTCATGGTCGAGCCGCCCCACACCTGCGGGGAGTTCGCCTCGCGGCCCGAGTCGCTCTGCAGCGTCCAGAACAGGCCCATCCCGTCCGCTCCGCCGAACGGGGCCTCGGCGGGCACGTCATGGTCGAGGTCGACGACTCCGGACGACGGGACGCTGTAGACGGCCTGCGAGCTCCACCGCTCACCCACCGCCGCGCCGGACCGCGCCGTCGCACGCACCGTCACCCGTCCACCCGGCGGCAGCGAGACGACCCGGACGTGGACGGGCTTCCACACCCCGCTCGGCTCCTCGCTGACCTCGACGCGCGGTCCCCCGGCGCCCGGAACGGCGACGCAGGCGGCGAGGGATGCGACCAGCAGCGCGAGGACCACGCCCGCCACCATCCGCCTCACGGCCGCATCGCCCCCGCCAACTTCGCGATGACGACCTGCCAGAACTGCGCCCGCGCCGCTTCGGTCGCCTGCGCGGTCGCCGGAGTCAGGTCGCTCAGCCCGATCGGCAGCAGGGGCGGCGTGGTGACGTCGTGGCCGGCGCCGTCCAGGTAGAGGAAGGCGTCGCCCGGTTCGTCGCCGCGCACCTGCTCCCCCGCCCGCGTCCAGTCGCACGCGGTCGGGAGCAGCCGGTCATCGGTGCCGCAGGCGAGCACGAGCGGCCCGCTGATGCGCTGCAGCGGCAGGATGTCCGTGCCCGCGATCGTGCGCTCCGGGTTGGCGCACGGCAGCGCCCTCCCGTGCTGGATGAGCAGCGGGCTGCCCGCGGACGACGTGCACTGCAGCGCCGTCGCGCCGCTGGCGGCGAACGCTCCGTGGACGCGATCCGGGTCGTTCGCGGCGAACCAGAGGGCCAGCGACGAGGCACGACCGGTTCCGTAGACGAAGATGCGTCCCTCATCCACGACGGGAAGAGAGGAGAACCAGGTCAGCACGGCGTCGAACGTCTCGACCGAGAGCGCGGCGGATCCGGGGATGCGCCCGGCCGGGACGAACGCCGGTAGCACGACGACGGGGAAGCCGGCCGATGCGATCCGCCGCGAGACGAACGCGCCGGACGCTCCGCCGTCGTCGCCGTCGATGACGATCACGCCGGGACGCAGGTCGACCGGCGTCGGCACCGAGTCGACCAGCGTCCCGACGGTGGCCGTCGACGCGAGCCCGGACGCCTCGGGGTCGCCGGTGTCGATGAGATCGCTGCGCAGCACATCCCGGCTGATGGTCCCCGCCGAGAGCGGAGTGCGGTGGAGCTCGCCGGAGGCCACCTGGTGTCCCGCCTGCTCGGCCGAGAACCGGATGTCGAGCGGGCTGTACACCCACTGCGCCTCCAGCTGCTGCTGGCTGAGCGACGGTCCCGTCAGGCTCCACAACAGACCGGAACTGTCCGGTCGCGGGTAGGGCGCTGCCGTCGGCTCCTGCGACCACAGCCGGATGCTGCCGGTGGGCGGAACGGCGTAGACCGCCCGCGACGACCACGAGCCGGCGCTGGAGTGCGCGCGTGCGGTGAGCACGACGGGCTCGCCCGGCTCCAGGCCGACGACCTGGATGCCGACGGGCTCGGTGATCCCGTCGCCGAACCGGCTGAACACGAACCGCGCGCCCCCTCCCGAGCCCGTCGCACAGGCCGAGAGGAGGAGTGCCGCCACCGCTCCGACCACCGCGACCCGCAGCAGCCGTCGCAGCGCCCACCGCCCGGTCACGCCCACCGCCTGGTCATCCGAGCACCGCCCGGAGCAGGTCGCGGCCGACCGCGTTCCAGAACGCGATGCGGGCCTTCTCGGTCGGCTGCCCGCCGGTCGCCGGGAGGGCGATCGGCAGGCCCGGCGGCACGCTGACGGGATGCGTCGCGCCGTCGGCGTAGATCGTCCGGTCGCCGGGGCGCGGCTCCCGGGTGGCCGCCAGGGCGCGCTGCCAGGCGCACGACGACGGCAAGGTCGCGTCCTGCGTGCCGCAGGCCAGCACGACCGGGCCGTCCACGCCGTCGATGGACGGCACCGCGGAGGGGACGACGGTTTCCGCGTCGGTGAGGCAGGGAAGGCCGGACGAGTCCTCGAAGACCGGGGCCACCCGCGCCGCGGGCAGGCACAGCAGCGCCGGCGCGCCCCCGGCGACGAACAGCCCGTGGATGCGCGACGGGAACCGTGTCGCCGCCCAGACGGCCAGCTGCTCGGCCGCCCCGGTGCCGTAGACGTAGACGCGGTCCTGCTCGATGTCGGGACGCTCCGACAGCCAGTCGAACACGGCCTGCACGGTCGTGTCCGCGACGATGCCGGTCGAACGCACGCCGTCCGCCGCCGCGGCGACCGGGATGCGCAGGACCGAGGCGCCGAACTGCGCGATCACCGGGGCGACGTAGTCGCCGGATGCACCCGGCCGCGCGTCGTCGAACATCAGCACCACCGGCGTCTGCGGGTGCTCCAGACTCGCCGCGCTGTAGAAGGTGGCGAGTGCGACGTCCTCGTGCGTCTGCCGCGGCAGGCGCGGGTCGATGGCCGGCCGCAGGTCGCGCGTGTAGATGGTCCGCACAGCGAGGGACGACGCCAGCCCGTCGAGTTCGAACGATCGGGAGGCGACGACGCGGCCGGCGTCGGAGGCGGCGACGGTGACGCGGATGGTGTCGCGCATCCACTGCCGGGCAGCCGCCTCACCCGACAGCTGCGGCCCGCGCAACGTCCAGAACAGCCCGGCCGAGTCGGGCTCGGTGAACGGGGCGAGCTGCGGCCGGGCGGACGCGAGGTCGAGCGTCCCCGAAGCCGGGACCGTGTAGGTCGCCGCCGACGTCCAGGTGCCGTGCGCCGTGGCGAGCCGCGCGGTCAGCCGCAAGCGCGCCCCGGGCTCGGCGCCCACCAGCTCCAGTGGGAAGGGCCAGAGCACGGCGCTGTAGCGGACGAGCGGTGAGGTCACGAACCGGGCGCCGGCCGCCACGTCCCCGGTCGCGCACCCGGCGAGCGCGGTGACCGCGACGAGTGCGGAGGCGACGGCCGCCACGATCCGCGGCAGCAGGCCCGGGCGGCGCGCGGCGGACACGCGTCGCGGCATCCCGTGCCGTTCGCCGTCGCCGCGCCGTCGCCGCATGGCCTCTCCGCTCCCGTCAGCCCCCGGTCGCTGCCCGGACCGCCTCGAGCGACTGCCGGGAGATCTCGAGCTCCTCGTTCGTCGGCACCACCAGCACCGTCACGGCGGAGTCGTCGGCCGAGATGACCCGCGCGTCGCGCGACGTGCTCGCGTTGCGCTCCGGGTCGAGCCGGATGCCGAGCACCTCCAGCCCGGAGAGCACCTCCGCGCGGAGCACTGCGTCGTTCTCGCCGACTCCGGCAGTGAAGGTCAGCACGTCGAGGCGCCCGAGCAGCGCCGTGTACGCACCGATGTAGTGCTTCAGCCGGTGAACCGTCACATCCAGAGCGAGGCGCGCAGCGTCATCCCCTCGACCCGCCGCCTGACGCACATCGCGCATGTCGCCCCGGCCGGAGAGACCGAGCAGGCCACTCCGACGGTTCAGCAACTCGTCCAGGGCGTCCGTCGACAGCTGCGCGCGCCGCGCCAGGTGGATGAGCACTGCCGGGTCGAGATCGCCCGACCGCGTCCCCATGACCAGGCCCTCCAACGGCGTCATGCCCATCGACGTCTCCACCGAGCGGCCGCCGTCGATCGCGCAGGCCGACGCTCCGTTGCCCAGGTGGAGGACGATCTGGCGCAGCTCGCCGAGCGGGCGGTCGACGAACTCCGCCGCCGTCTCGGAGACGTACTTGTGCGACGTGCCGTGGAAGCCGTACCGCCGCACGCGATGGCGGTCGGCCAGCTCGGCGTCGATCGCGTACGTGTACGCCTCCGGCGCCAGTGTCTGGTGGAACGCGGTGTCGAACACCGCGACGTGCGGTACGTCCGGGAACGCCTTCTTGGCGGCACGGATGCCCTCGAGGTTCGCCGGGTTGTGCAGCGGCGCGAGGTCGGACAGGTCCTCGATGTTGATCTCGACGAGCGGCGTGACGATCGTCGGCTCGAAGAAGCGCTTGCCGCCGTGGACCACGCGATGGCCGACCGCATCCAGCGGGTTCTCGTCGAGGCTGGGGCCTTCCGCCGCGAACGCGTCGAGCATCGCGCGGAACCCGGCCGTGTGGTCCGGGATCTCAAGCGTGCGCTCCGTCGTGCCGTTCGGCCCGCGGTGCGTGGTGTGCCCGCTCGACTCGCCGATCCGCTCCACCAGCCCGGAGGCCAGCGACTCCTCGGTCTCGCTGTCGATCAGCTGGTACTTGAACGACGACGAACCGCTGTTGACGACCAGGACGGCGCTCATGACAGCGCCGCCTGGATCGCCGTGATCGCCACGGTGTTGACGATGTCGTCGACGGTCGCGCCGCGGGACAGGTCGTTGATCGGCTTCCGCAGGCCCTGCAGCACGGGGCCGATCGCGACGGCGCCCGCGCTCCGCTGCACCGCCTTATAGGTGTTGTTGCCGGTGTTGAGGTCAGGGAAGATGAACACGGTCGCCCGCCCGGCCACCTCCGATCCGGGCATCTTGGCGGCGCCGACCGCCGCATCCGCCGCGGCGTCGTATTGGATGGGGCCGGCCACCGCGAGCTGCGGCGCGCGCTCCCGCACCAGCTCCGTCGCCGTCCGCACCTTCTCCACGTCCGCCCCGGCGCCGGAGTCGCCGGTCGAGTAGGACAGCATGGCGACGCGTGGCTCGATCCCGAACTGTTCGGCGGTCCGAGCGGACGAGATCGCGATGTCGGCGAGCTGCTCGGAGGTCGGGTCCGGGATGACGGCGCAGTCCCCGTAGACGAGCACGCGGTCGGCGAGGGCCATCAGGAAGACACTGGACACGACCGAGACGCCCGGGGTCGTCTTGATGATCTCGAAAGCCGGCCGGATGGTGTGCGCCGTCGTGTGCGCGGCGCCGGACACCATCCCGTCGGCGAGCCCCAGGTGCACCATCATCGTGCCGAAGTAGGACGTGTCGGTGATGGTGTCGGACGCCTGCTCGATCGTGATGCCCTTGTGCGCGCGCAACCGTGCGTACTCGGTCGCGAACCGCAGCCGCATCACATCGTCGAAGGGGCTGAGCACCTCGGCGCCGGAGAGGTCGAGACCCAGCTCGATCGCCCGCGAACGCACCTCGAACGGCTCGCCGAGGATGGTCAACTGAGCGACCCCGCGCGCCAGCAGGGTGTGGGCGGCACGCAGGATGCGGTCGTCCTCCCCCTCGGGCAGGACGATGTGCTTCTTCGCCGCCCGCGCGCGCTCGATCAGGTCGTACTCGAACATGAGCGGGGTGACGACGTCGTGCCGGGAGACGTTGAGGCGGGCGAGGAGCGCGCCCGCATCCACGTGCCGTTCGAACAGGGCGAGCGCGGTGTCGTACTTGCGCTGCGAGTCGGCGGCGAGCCGGCCGCGCGCGTGCGTGATCCGCACCACCGTGTCGTACGTGTCGAGCCCGGTCCGCACGATCGGCAGCGGCGACCGCAGGCCGGCGAGCAGCCGTTGGATCGGCTCCGGCAGGTCGAACCCGCCGTTGAGGACGATGCCCGCGATCGACGGGAAGGTGCCGGACGCGTTCGCCATCAGCACGGCCAGCAGCACCTCGGTGCGGTCGCCCGGCACGACGACGACCGCGCCGTCCACCAGGCGCGGGAGCACGTTGTTCATCGACATCCCGGCGACGACCACGCCCAGCGCCTCGCGGGTGAGCAGCGCCTCTTCGCCGGCGATCAGGGTCGCACCGGTCTCCTCCATGATGGAGCGGATGCTCGGCGCCACCAGGAACGGGTCCTCCGGGATGGCCCACACCGGCGGACGGTCCGCACTGCCGGCCGCGGCCGCCGCCGCACCGACGACCGACCCGACCGCTGCGACGATCTCATCCAGCATCCCGTCGTCCGCCCGGTTCGCGATGACCGCGAGCAGTCCGGCGTGCTCGGTCCGCAGCTCGGCGACGGCGATCTCCGCCAGCTGGCGGAGCTCCTCCGGCGAGCGCGGGTCGGCCTGCCCGAGGCGCTCCCCGAAACCCTGGCCTATCCGTCCGCCGAGAACGAGCAGCACCGGCGCGCCCAGGTTCGCGGCGATCCGGGCGTTGTACCCGAGCTCGGTCGGGCTGCCGACGTCCGTGTAGTCGGAGCCCAGGATGACCACGGTGTCGCAGCGCGCCTCCACCGCGCGGAAGCGCTGCACGATCTCGGCGAGGGCCGCATCCGCGTCGGCATGGACGTCGTCGTAGGTCACGCCGAGCGCATCCTCGTACGAGATGTCGGCCGTGATCCGCTGGAGCAGAAGCTCGAGCACGTAGTCGCGTTCGTCGGTCGACCGCGCGATCGGTCGGAACACGCCCACCCGCTCGACCGAGTGACGCAGGGACTCGAGCACGCCGAGGGCCACGGTGGACTTGCCGGTGTGCCCTTCGGCGGAGGTGATGTAGATGGAGCGCGCCACGTCAGCCGATCCGCTCGATCGCCGGGATTCCGTAGCGCCCGTCCAGCACCTCGTCACCCGGCAGGTACAGGCGGAGGATCGGGCGGAAACGTCCGGTCGGTGCGGGCAGCCAGTTGGCGGCCGCCTTCTCGTCGGTCGGTCGGGTGGCGCTCATCGTGATGGTCAGTCCTCCGTCGTCGTCGTACACGAGCCCGCGGGTCCTGTCGCCGACCGAGTAGCGGTCGATCGGGTTGGCGACGAGGTAGTAGTGCGGGAGGTCGTACATGGTCAGCGACCAGAAGGCGCCCACCGGCGGCGTGGGGTTCAGCCGCAGGCGGTAGACGTGCTCGCCGCTGAGCGGCTCACCGTCGGCGTCCTCGTAGGTCATGATGTAGGCCGCTTCGTAGGCGTGGTTTCCCCACAGCCCGCCGAGCGCCGCCGCAGCGCGGTGCGCGTACCGGGTGCGCGGGTCGTTCAGCTTCCACTCGGGCGCGTCGATGGCCCCCAGCTCGAAGAAGTCGAGGTTGTAGTCGAAGACGTGGAGGTTGACCGCCCAGTGGTCGGTCAGCGTCCCGGAGGTGCGCAGTGCCGACTCCAGTGCGTCCTTGCCGAGGGCGTACCCGGCGGCGAGCGCCTGGCGCACCCCCTCCGGCTGTTCGGCGATCGTGTACGGGCTCACCAGCCCGAGCGGCGCATACGACTCGAGCGCGGGCCGATCGCGCAGCGCCGGCGGGAAGGCCTGCGACCACACCCGCAGCTTCTCGAAGAAGTCGAGCGCTTCGCCCTGGCCGCCGTCCACCGCGGGGACGCCCTGCGGCGGGACGAGGGTCTGGCGGAGCGGCGTCAGCATCAATGCGTCCTGCAGCGCGTGGACGGCAGGGAGGTCGTCGGCGCCGTCGACCGCCCACCGTCCGACGATCGTCGCAACGCGTGTGGGGAAGCGGATGGCCGGGAGTCCGGAGGTGTCGGGCGCGGCCTCGTCGTCGGGCGGCAGCAGCAGGAACTCGCCACCCTCTCCCCCGGTGGCCCGCGTGCCGATGTAGGCGAAGTTGTTGGTCCAGGCGTCCACGAACTGCAGGACGAAATAGCGGTCACCGGCAGCGGGGACGCTGAGCCTCACCGGCCCGACCCCCAGATCGACCTGGGCGATCGAGTACACGGTGTCGTTGTTGATCGACACGAACGTGTCGTCGGGTCCGGCCAGCTCGCGCGCGTGCCCGAACGAGTTGTACGGCGTCGGAGGAACCGACCCGATGCCCTCCTCCGTGAACCGGACGACCTGCTCCAGGTCGAACACGAGGGGGAAGCCCACCACGTACGCCTCGGTCGACAGCTCTATCAGCTGATCGGTCACTGCGGCACCCCGTCCGTCCATCGCTCCACGGAAGACACGGACCATTCTACAGGGCGTAGAAGATCCGGCACTGGTGGCCACAATATACGCGGCGGCGGTGACACGCGGCTGGACATGAAAAGACTCCCCACGCACCCGCCAGAGCCCGGTTACCCTTGCTGCGTTTCCGCCCTGGGGGAGTTGGCCTGGATGGCGCCACGTGGGGAGCCATCAACAATTGTAGCGGCTACGGATGGGAGCCGTGTGCGCGAGGCCCTCCGGCATTCGGGTAAGATACTGGGAGCCGCCGGCCGCGACAGCGAAAGGCGACGACCAGGAGAATTCGCCTAGTGGCCTATGGCGCACGCTTGGAAAGCGTGTTGGGTGCAAGCCCTCGGGGGTTCGAATCCCCCATTCTCCGCCAATTGGGATGCGTCACCGGGTGCGCGCGCAGCGTCCATCCGGGGTTCGAAACCCCCATTCTCCGCCAATTGGGATGCCGCGCAGCGTCCATCCGGGTTCGGGAATCCTCGGGCATGATCGAGGCATGAACGGCGAACTGGCAGCCCTTGTTGCGCTGTGCCTGTATGGCAACGACTGGGTGTCCAGGAGCGCCGAGCCCGCACCCGCGTTGGATGCATCGAATTCGGCCTTCCGATTTGTGAGCTCGTGGCGGTCGCAGTGCTCGGAGCGCGGCCTGTTCCGCCACCGTTCATGGGAGGGCGACGGCGTCGCCGCTTGGCTCCAGCACGTCAAGGAAGGCGGAAGCCAGCGGCTCACACTGCTCATTGGAGACGGCGCCGCGTCCAGTGGGCTTCCAGGCCACATAGAGGCATCGTTCGCGAACGGCGGTCGCTGGGCGATATGCACCGATGGCCCTCGGCCGCGGATCTGGTTCTGCGCATGGTCTGTTCGAGACCGGGCAGACCCGAACAATCGAATCTGGGCCGTCGAGATGACCAGCCGGGACCTGCCCGCAGCGATGGAACCGGTCGTTGATCTGGGCTCCGCGCGCACTGACCTCCGGACTGCACTGCAGGCCATCGAGCGTTTTGCACAATCGACAGATCTCCGCTCCTGGGCGGGATGGTTTGCTCAGGCACTCGGGCTCCTCGACACGAGCGAACCAGTGATCCCGTACAACCCCGACCTCGCCCCGTCGACTGCTCCCACAGAGAACCGGCAGCTTCTGGCCGCCGCAGTTCAAGCGTGGGTCTTCGGAGGCATGGGGTCCTGGAATGACCTGGTCTTCCAAGACGAGGCCCAGCAAAGCGCATATCTCGACGTGACGCGAAGGCTCTACGCAACGGTCCTCACTGCCATCGCGACCGCGGCCAACACCGCCGCCTGAACCACGTAACCCAGGACGGCGCTATCTCCAGCCGCGGCGCAGATTCGTGAAGATGAGCCGTAGCGCGCCTTCGGGCGATGGCTCGCGCGCGGCGATGTCGGGGCTCTCGAGGATGAAGCGCGCGAGGGAGCGGAGGGCCGCGCCGTCGGGCTCCTGCCACTCCGCGGCGAGCTCAGAGACCAATGCATCTTCGCAGTCGGTCCATTTCTGCCGGACGTAGGCGCGAAGCTGCGGCGTCGAGAAGATCAGATCGAGGAGTTCCCGGGAACGCGGGTCACCGTCGTCGAACGGGACTCGGCTTTCCATGAACGCCTCGATGGCACTCAGCGGGTCCGTCCCGGCGGGGCGATCGCGTATGGCCCGCACCAGCGCGGCCGCGCGGTCCTCCTCCTGCTCGAAGACCAGGCCGACCTTGCCCGCCGGGTAATACGTGAAAAGCGTCGTCAACGCGACATTCGCCTCATCGGCGATCTCAGCGACGGTCACATCATCGAATCCGCGTTCCACGAACAACCGGACGGCGGCGCGGTGAAGGGCGCGACGGGTCTGCGCCCTCTTGCGCTCGCGAAGTCCTGTACCGGCTGCCACGAGACGAGCGTACTGCATCGAGGCAGCAGCTTCAATTATGGTATTACTAGTTTTCTGTAGTCACTACAGAAAACGATATCCCGCAACGGGACGAACACCAAGGGAGAAGCGATGAACACGACAGCGATCGTCGGCGCACGGATTTTCGACGGCGAGGAGGTGCTCCCCGCCGCGTCGGTCGTGATCGAAGGAACCTGGATCCGGTCGATCGGCGACGACATCCCCGACGGGGCGCACGTCGTGGACGGCCGCGGCGGGACGGTTATCCCCGGCCTGATCGACTCGCACGTCCACACGTCCCTGGAGGGGCTCGAGCTGGCCCTCACCTTCGGGGTGACGACCGAACTGGAGATGCAGGGGATGTTCACCCGGAACAGACGGAGCCAGGTCACCGATGACGATCGGGTCGCAGATGTGCGTTCTGCGGGATTCGGCATCACCCCGCCCGGCGGACATCCCAGCGAGCTGATGGGCGGCGAGGGGCACGACGACGGCGACGAGGCTCCGTGGGAGGCGGATGATGCCGACGCGGACCAGTGGGCCGACATCGTCATGCCGTTCGCCACGACGCCCGAGGAGGCCGTGGCGTTCATCCCCCGGCTCCAGTCCACCGGATCCGACTACATCAAGTTCATGATCGACGACGGGACCGTCGAAGACGCCCCCGGCCTCCCCCTGCTCGATGACGCGACGATCGCGGCCGGCGTCGAAGAAGCCCACCGCCGCGGCCTCCTGACCGTCGCCCACACACTCACCGTGGACGCGACCGCCTCGGCGATCGCGGGTGGCATCGACGGACTCGTCCACCTCTTCATGGACCGCCCCCACACGTCGCAGATCATCGACACCATCGCAGCATCCGGGGCGTTCGTCGTACCCTGCGTCGTCCTGAACGCTTCCATGATGGGGATCTCCGCGGCCGAGTTCGCCGAGGATCCGCGCGTCCGCTCCAAGCTCGACGACGCCTGGATCTCCACCCTGCAGAGCAGCTACAACCGGTACCCGCAGGGCGACCTCGACGACGTTCTCGCGTCCGTTCGCGCGCTCCACGCAGCCGGCGTCGACATCCTCGTCGGTACGGACGTTTCGTTCCCGCTGCCCACGCTCGGCGGGATGGCCCACGGGGCCAGCGTCCACCACGAACTCCAGCTCCTCGTCCGCGCAGGCCTCACGCCCACGGAAGCGCTCCGCGCCGCCACAGCGGTCCCCGCGCGACGGTTCGGTCTCGACGACCGTGGACGGATCGGGGAATCGCTGCGAGCCGACCTCGTGCTCGTGGACGGCGATCCGACAACGCGGATCGCGGACACCCTCAACATCCGCCAGGTCTGGCGCCGCGGAAGGGCTCTTCTCGCCGACGAGTGACCACGACGCTAGAGCAGCGCCGAGATACCCGTCGCCACACTGTAGATCGCGAGGCCCGCGAGCGCGCCCACGACCGTGCCGTTGATGCGGATGAACTGCAGGTCGCGGCCGACCTGGGTCTCGATCTTGTCGGTGGTCTCGGCCGCATCCCACGATTGGACCGTCTCGGTGATGACGTGCGAGATCTCGCTGCGATAGTTCGTCACCAGGTGCAGGGCGGCGTCGGTCAGCCGGGTGTTGAGGGATGCCCGCATGTCGTCGTCGGCCAGGACGCGCCGGGCCACGTCGGCGACGAAGGCCTCCGCGCGGCGGCGCAGGTCGCTGTCCTCCTCCGAGAGCGCATCCAGCGCGGCCGTGCGTGCGGCTGACCAGGTGGATGCGGCGAGCTCGCGGATCCGCGGGTCGTCGAACGCGCGGCCCTTCGCCGCCTCCAGGCGTTCGATGGTCGCCTCGTCGTGCTGCAGCCGGTCGGTCAGCTGGGCGAGGTAGTCGTCGAGCGAGCGGCGGAGGCGGTGGTCCGGGTCGTCCCGCATCTCGCGGACGAACCGACGCGCCTCCGCATGGAGACGCTCGTCGATCACGCGATCCACGAACGACGGCAGCCACGACGGGAGACGCCGCGACACCACAGGTCCGAACGCTTCCGGATTCGCCGCGAGCCACTCGTCCAGCCGGTCCAGCAGCAGGTCGACCGCCTCATGGTGGCCGCCCGAACTGAGCACACGCTCCCCGAGTCGTCCGAGCGGCGGACCCCACTCGGGCGCGACGACGTGCGTGCGCATGACGCCCTCGATGGCTTCCCGCATCCGATCGTCGTCGAGCAGCGCGGCCAGCCCGGTCATGCCACGGAAGGACTCCGCCACCACGCGACGCGCGTTCTGCGGTTCGGAGAGCCAGTCGGCGACCGCCCCGGCGAGGTCGATGCTCCGAAGCTTGCCGGCGACGACCTCGTCGGAGAGGAAGTTGGTCTCGACGAAGTCGCCGAGGGTCGCCCCGATCTCGTCCTTACGGGTCGGGATGATCGCCGTGTGCGGGATGCGGAGCCCGAGCGGATGCCGGAACAGGGCGGTCACGGCGAACCAGTCCGCGAGCGCGCCCACCATCGCCCCCTCGGCGGCGGCGCGCACGAACCCGAGCCACGGGTAGCGGTCCTGCAGTGCGAAGGCGACGGCGAACACCACGGCGGCCACGGCGAGCAGGCTCGTCGCGAGGGCCTTCATCCGCCGCAGGGCGAGTCGGCGTTCGGCGTCGGTCGGGAGGGTTGCGGTCACGTTCTGGATGCTACTCACGCCCGGCGAGAGCGCACGGTGAGCCTCGGATGCCGCTCGTCGCGGGAAATTGGGGAGCGCGCATCCCGCCGCGGGGTCGTAGAGTTCCGCCATGTCGGCGACCTCCCTGCCCTCCTCCGGCGAACCTCCCCTCACCGGCCCGAAGACCTGCGACGCGAGCGGGATGATCGAGATCCATCGGCTGTTCCGCCACTCCTTCGCCGAGGCTCCCGGCCTGGTCCAGGGTGTGGCCGACGGCGACACCGCGCACGCGGACGTCGTCGCCTCGCAGCTCGACCTCGTGTCCGTCTCGCTCCACGGCCATCACGAGGGAGAGGACGCCCGGCTATGGCCGGCGATCGACGAGAGGCGTCCCTCCTGCGCCCTGCACGTCGAACGGATGAAACAGCAGCACGCCGCGATGCTCGTCCACCTTCAGGAGCTGGACCGCGCGGTCCCTGCATGGAGGGCGGCGCCGGGCGCGACGACGGCCGCGCCGGTGCAGGCGGCGCTGATGGGCATCAACGCCGCCCTGGCGGAACACCTCCCCGACGAGGAGGCGAACATCGTCCCGGTGATGGAGTACACGCTCACCGAGCCCGAAGTCGAGTGGTTCGCGAAGCACGGACGGGCCAGCACGCCCAAGGGTCAGACCTGGAACATGCTGGGAGCGATCCTCGCCGCGCAGCCGGACGGCGGCAAGGAATGGCTCGGGAAGAACCTCCCCGCACCGGTCGCCCTGGCCTGGCGGTGGGTCGGCTCGCGCAAGTACGCGCGGTACCGCGCCGCTCTCGAGGGGCGGGTGACGCCCGCGGCCTGACCGCTCACCGCATCCGGGGTCGGCCCGCGGAACTCCAGCACGTCTGTGGCGGACACTCCGCACGATTCACCCGGCGAGGAGGTCTCCCCTGCCGTCCGGCGGGATGTTCTGGTTGACATGGAACACGTTGTCCGGGTCGTAGCGTTCCTTGATCGCCGCGAGTCGCGCGTAGTTCCCGCGGTACGACGCCCTGACACGATCTGCACCTTCGTTCATCAGGAAGTTGACGTACCCGCCGCCCGCCGACGTGGGATGCAGTGCCTCCCAGTACTCGCGTGCCCACTGGGAGATGAGTTCCGCGCTCGCCGGGTCGGAGTCGACGCCGACGATGACGCCCGCCCAGCCGCCGTCGCGGTAGGCGAACGCTGTCGCATCCGCCGGCACGCGGCTCACGGCTCCGTCGATCGGATAGAGGTGCATCGTCGACAGTGCGGTCGGCAGTTTCGTCCCATACTCGACGTGTGCGTCGATTGCCGCGTCCGTCAGTTCTGTGAAGAAATCGGCCCGCCAGTACCACTGCAGCCCCGCTGGATAGATGGCGTCGAAGGCCGCCTGCAGCACGGAGTACGGCATGGGCTGGATGCCCACCAACAGGGGTGAGCCGAAGGTCCGGACCGGCTCGAGGACGGCGTCCGCCCGTTCCGGAGGCCCGGTGTAGCACCAGACGATCCCGCATGCCTTCCGACCCCACAGTTCCTCCGGGAATGGTGGCCCGGCCGGAATGGAAAGGATGCCGAGCCACCCGTTCAGCTCCTCCGGGAGCTCGGGCAGCGTCTCGCGATACCAGCGCATGACCGCGGCGGTGTCGGCGAAGTCGTAGAGCACCGGTCCGCCGATGATCGTGCCATGCTCCCCGATCTCGTGGCAGCGGAACGTGAAAGACGTGACCACGCCGAAGTTGCCGCCGCCGCCGCGCAAAGCCCAGAACAGGTCGGGATGGCTGCGCTCGTCAGCGGTCACGGACCAGCCGTCGGCGAGCACGACATCGGCGGACAGGAGGTTGTCGACCGTGAGGCCGAACCGGCGGGCGAGATAGCCGATACCACCGCCGAGCGCGAGGCCCCCGACACCGGTCGACGAAACGATGCCGGCCGGTGTGGCCATGCCGAGAGCCACCGTCGCCTGATCCACCTCAGCCCACGTACATCCGCCGCCGACGCGGACGGTACCCGCTTCAGCGTCGACCGCGATCTCGCGCAACGGTGAGAGATCGATGACGAGAGCGTCGTCCCAGACACCGAGCCCGCCTGCGTTGTGGCCGCCTCCTCGTACCGCGATCTCCCTCCCGTGCGCTCGGGCGAAACGGATGCACTCGGCCACGTCTGCGGAGTCACGGCAGGAGGCGATCGCTGCCGGACGCTTGTCGATCATCGCGTTGTAGACGGAGCGGGCCCGGTCGTACCCCGGGTCACGCGCTGTCGTCACGGTTCCGCTCAGCTGAGCAGCCAGCTCGTCGAACCCGGCGTCGACAGACCCTGGTGTGTTCTTCATCGTCGTTTCTCCCTCGACTCGGACGTTCGATGTCAGGGCCTGAGTCCACTATCCCAGCGCCCTGTGCGGCACTACCTGCCGACTTCCTGCAAGGCTCGAGGCAGCTTCTCCGCCACGAGGGCGGGCGCCGCAAGGCACGTCCGGAAACCCATCCGGAACCGGCCGATGAGATCCGCGTCCCCCGACGAGAACGTCTGGACCATGGGCCTTCCGCGCACCCGGCTGCTGCCGATGATCTCCACGAGTCGTCCGGTGGACGTGTTCCGATAGACGTAGTCGAGCTCCGGCCCGACGATGGTCGCGGTGAACTGGGCCTCGCCGCCGAGCCGGGCCTCCGCCTTCTTGCCCAGTGACGGAAGAACGTCCCCCGACCAGACGAGCAGGCAGTCCAGCCACGCACGTGTGTGCGAGGCGACCAGCGCCGCGCGACTCTGGGGCAGGATGCCACCGGTCGGCGCCGCGCACCCGGCCTCCCGAGTCGCATCGAGGTCCCATCGAAGATAGTGGCGAGACGCTTCGATCAGCTCCCGCAGGCGATCATCGGTCCCCTCGGCTGCGGCCACAGCGAATGACACCGTCCGGGGCACATCGTCGTCGAATGGACCGAGCTCGACCGTCGCGAGCACCGTGTCACAGAATGCGGCAGGCAGGCAGTCCCTCCGCAGGCATGCTTTGGTGGTCGTCGTCTGGAGCCGTCCTAGGGCATCCATCGCGGTGACGTCCAAGAAGATGGAGATACGCCGCCCGGCCCGATCTGTCCGGCACGGGTCGATCATCAGCTCCTCGAGCAGTAGCTCGACGCGGCCCACGCGGCCCGCAGGTGGCGCTCCATGCTCCCGGACGACGGAGTCAGGCACTCCCCCGAACGAACCGCTCGGCTCCGACGAAGCGGGGGCCGCGAGAGCAAACGGCTGCCTCGGGACGCTCCCGCGGAAATATGACTCGACAGCCGGGCGCAGGTCATCGGGGAGGGCTTGCACGAATGCGGCGAAGTGGCCGCGGTCGTCCGCGCCCAGAGGGCCGAAGTGACGCTCACCGTCGACAAGGAATCGCTCGAAAGAGCGCAAGCCCGATGCGTACCCCTGGGCCGACGCCCCCGGCTGGCTCGTCGTCACGGTCATGATGACCTCCTCAAGGACGAGCGTCTGGCCGCTCCGCCCTCATGTCCGACGCTAGGTCATCGGAGAATCGCGCACCTGACCAGAACTGATCATCTTGCCGTCCGGAGATCTGGTCATTTCCGGCCATCCACCGTCGCCGAGTCCCGCGCTAGCCTGTGGGGATGCGGGATCGGTCCGCCCCGACCCTTCCGCCACGATGGGGAGTGCCCGGTCAACCGCCGTTCATAGCCCGACGCGAAGAGGTCGCGGAACTGGAGTCCGCGTGGTCAGACGCCCAGTCTGGTGCGGGCCGCGCGGTGTTCGTCGAGGGTGCACCCGGTATCGGCAAGTCCCGTCTGATCACCACGGTCTGCACCGCCCTGCATCAACGTGGCGCCGTCGTCCTGACCGGAACATGCGTGCAGGATCTCGCCGCACCCTATGAGCCGTTCGATGCTCCGATCCGCGCCCTCCTCACGATGGTCCACGTGACGGATGACGACTCCGACCTCGCCCGCTCCGCCGAACTGCTGGGCCGGGCGTTCGGTCGGTCGCCTGCGACGGACGGGGTGGAGGCTGGGCAGGCGCGCCTCTTCCAGGCCGTCATCGACGTGCTGTTGGCCGTCACCGAGGTGCATCCGGTCATCCTTGTGGCGGAGGACCTCCACTGGGCGGCGCCGACCGCGTTGCGCCTGCTCTCCTGGATCGTCGAGAACACAATGGATGCGCGTCTGCTCCTGATCGGCACTTTGCGCTCCACCCGTCCGGACCAGTCGGGTCAACTGGGCGATGTGCTCGCCACGGTCGGCAGGCTGCCGGGCGTCCAGAGATGTGAGCTCGCCGCTTTCACGGTCGAGGAGATCGCCCGCTTCGTCCGTGCCGCCGGCGATGTGGCGCCCGACGCTGCCGCCGGCTCCGCACTCGCCCTCCGTGCGCTGACGGGCGGCAATCCGTTCCTGGTGCGGGCGACCTGGCAGCGCGTCGTCGCTTCGTGGGTATCCGCAGGCGCGGCCGACACCGTCGTGCTCGATCTGCCGAGTGCGACTCCGGACCTCCTTCGGCCGCGCATCGCCGCGCTGACGGGACCACAGCGCGATGTACTCGCGATGGCGGCGGTTCTCGGTCAGGAATTCGATCTCTCCGAACTGATCGCCGTGAGTCGCGAGACAACAGAGGCCACCCTTTCCGCGATAGACGTCGCCGTGTCCTCCGGCCTCCTTGAAGCGCCGCGGAGTTCGCATCACGCTCTGCGCTTCCCCCACGCGATCGCCCGCCAGGCGGTCATCGAGCAGTGTTCGAGCGCGGAGGTGATGGCGATGAACGCCCTGGTCGCTCGCACGCTCGAGGCGCGCTTCCCGACGGCGCCCCGCCTCGTCCAGCGACTCGCTCATCATTACTCGGAGGCGCGCGCTCTGGGATACGCCGACCTCGCGGCCGCGTATCTCATTCGTGCGGCGGAGGGGGCGGACGCGCGGCTCGCGCACGAGGACGCTGCGCGTTCGTTCGAGCGTGCTGCCGACCTGTCCCTCGACCCGGCGGTCCGCGACTCCCTCCGGCTCCGAGCGGTGCACAGCTGGATTCTGGCCTCCGATTTCGCGCGAGCCCGGGCGACGGCGCTCCGGGTGATACACGAGGGAGACCCCAGCGCGCGGCTGCGTGCGGCCATCGAGTACGAAGAGGCCTCCTGGCGACCGGGGCTCCACGGAGGCGAGGCGCGCGCCCTGGTGAGCACGGCGCTGTCCGAAACGCACGCTGCCGACGACGAAGGGCTCTACTTGCGAGGGCTGGCGGCCCTTGGCCGGGCCACTGCCTTCACCGGGGATGTGGACGAAGCGACGGACCTCGGCGACCGGTCGATAGCCGCAGCACGCCGGCTGGGAGACCGCGAGGTGCTGGCCGAGGCACTCCGCGTGACGGTCACGCAGACGTTCGGGCCCCGTGACATCGCCGCACGACTCGCCCGCAGCATCGAACTTGCGCGGCTCGTCGGGGGACCGGGCGATGAGGCGTTCGGAGCGGCAGCCTATGTGCGGAGCGCGACGGCGTACGTCGTCGGCGATCGGGAGGAGCTCGACCTGAGCGAGCTGGATCTGGCCTCGACAGCGCGGCACTGGGGCTCGTATTGGGACTACTTCGAACGATGTGTCCGTTTCGGACGCGCCCTCGCGCGCGGTGCGCTCGGCGACACTCGGGCGGCGATCCGGGAGATCCATCGTGCGGAGCACGAGTTCCGGTCGGACGTCACCTCGGGCGTCGCCGCCCTGCAAGGCTTCATGCTCCGGCGTGAAAGCGGCGCGCTTGACACCATACGGCCGTTCGTCACCGGCGACGAGTCTCCCGACGGGCGATGGGCGCCCGGCCTCCTCGCGCTCTATACCGAGCTCGGGCTGGTCGACCCCGCGCGCCGCGTGCTGACCTGGATGCTCGCGCACGACATTCCGGCTGCGCACGACTCCTCCGATTGGCCGGCGTCCCTCGCTTTCATGACGGAGGCCGCCCTATGGCTGGGCGACGTCGACCTCGCCGCGGCCGTCCATCCCTGGCTGCTCGAGTATCAGGGCCTCAACCTCATGGCCGGCTACTTCGTGGCCGTTTTCGGAAGCACCGACTGCTACCTGGGCCAGGTCGAGTCCCTGTGCGGCTTCGGGAGGCCGGCCGACCGATTCGCCGCGGCGCTCGAGCTGAACGAGCGGATGGATGCTCCGCTGCACGTCGCATACACACTGGTCGCGAAGGCCGCGTGGCTGCGCCGCGACGCCCCGGATTCAGAGCAAGGCGCCGGCCTGCTCTCGCGAGCCCGATCGATCGCGGAACCGGCCGGGCTGACGCGTGTGCTGCGGCTGCTGGACGCGAAACGCCCGGAGCACATCACGCCCCCGCACGGACTGACACCCCGCGAGGTCGAAGTGTTGCGGCTGGTCGCGGAAGGTCGGAGCAACAAGGAGATCGCGACCGTGCTCGTCATCACGGAGAACACCGCGGCCAATCACGTGCGGAGCATCCTCGCGAAGACCGGGTCGAACAACCGCACGGCGGCCGCCATGTTCGCGCGCGAAGAAGGATTGCTCTGATAGCACGGTGGCTAGGGAAGCGGGCTCAACTGTCCGCTCGGCAGTATAATGCCGCCCTCTACTTCGACCACCGAGTCGACCGGCAACCCGGCCCGCGCCGCAGCCGTGCGAATCGCTTCAATGGAGGGAGCTTCATAGAGGCAGTAGCTTCGGCGGTGGTCGATCGAGAGAAAAGAGTAGAGCCAGCGGACGTCTTCCTCGTCGTTGATCACATTGATCTCAGGGGCGGCTTCGAGTGGGACGTCGACATGTTCCGCATAGTGTCTTTCGATCACGAAGAACGGCATGATTGGCGCCCCCTTTTGCGCTCGACGCCCAAGATAGTCCGGCGGCTCTCCCCCGGCCACCTCCGGTCTGCTTTTCATCACCGGCCGCGCCGACGAGCGGACGCCTGTCTAGGACGGCGCAGGAAGATCGTCGCCGCGACAGCGGCCAGGGCGATCGAGGCGGTGGTGACGAGGCCGAGCGGGAGGATGCTCAACGACCCGGCGACCCCGACGATCGGGGCGGCCACTCCCCCGAATGCGAATCGCGCGGCGCCGAGCAAGGAAGACGCAGTGCCCGCCATCTGCGGATAGTCCGCCAGCGCCAGCGTCGTCGAGGGCGGGCTGGTGATCGCCGTGCCCGCCGCGAGCAGGAAGAGCGACAGAATCACCACCGCCAGGGGGACGGCCGTGAGGCCGGCGAGCAGGACTCCCGCCGCGCCGACACCCGCGACCACGAGTCCGACGATCAGCGTGCCGGTGACGCTCCACCGCTCGCTGGCCCGTCCGGCCAGGTAGCCGAACACCATGAAGCCGGCCGAATTCAGGCCGAACGCGAGGGCGTAGCCCTGCGGGGAGAGACCGTAGACGCCCTGCAGCACGTAGGTCGCGCCGCTCAGGTACGCGAAGAGCGCGGCGTAGACGAAGCCCTGCGCGATCACCGCACCGACGAACCGGCGGTCGGAGAGCAGCAGCCGGATGTCGCGGCCGATCACCGCGAATCCGGCCGCTGTGCGAGCATCCCGGTCGAGGGTCTCCGGGAAGCCGACCGCCACCCACAGGAGGATGATCGCACCGATGGCGGCGAGGACCACGAACAGCCCGCGCCAGTCGAGAACGGCGGTCAGAGCCCCACCGAGGAGCGGGCCGACGATCGCGGCGAACCCGCCGATGACGGTCAGTCGCCCGTAGAAGCGGATCAGATGACCGCCCTCGTAGACGTCCCGGCCGGCGGCCTGGGCGATCACGATGCCGACCCCGCCTGCCAGCCCCTGCACCAGCCGGGCGGCGACGAGGGCGTCGATGGTCGGGCTCACCGCGCACAGCGCAGAGACGAGGACATACGCCACCACGCCGATCAGCGCGGGCCGTCGGCGTCCGAACCGGTCGGAGAGCGGACCCGCGATCAGCTGTCCGGCGGCCAGGCCGATCAGGCACGCAGTCACGGTCAGCTGCGCCAGCGAGGTCGCCGCGCCGAGCTCGCTCGTCAGCGCGGGCAGCGCAGGAAGGTAGAGGTCCATCGAGATGGGCCCGAACACCGTGAGCACCAGGAGCAGGGTCGCCAGCGGACGGCCGACGCGCACGCGCGAGACGGAGGCGGAAGTGAGGGAGGCTGTCACGCACTCAAGCACACCGTGGTCGGCGCGATCGAGGGAGTCCCTGACGAGAGGTGTACTGGCAGGGCATCCCTTCTCGGACTACAGCGACATAGATTCGAGGGCATGGACGAGCGAACCTGGACACCCGACGAGCTGCACGCCATCGCCACGACCGACGATTTCCACATCGCGCCCTTCCGGTCCGACGGGGTCACGCTCGGCACCCTCACCTGGATCTGGTCGGTGGTCGTCGATGACGGCGTCTACGTGCGCGCCTACAACGGGACGGGTTCGCGCTGGTACCAGTCGGCGCTGGCACAGCGCGCGGGGCGCATCACCGCGGGCGGCATCCAGAAGGACGTCACCTTCACGCCGATCGACGACACCGCCCTGAACGACCGGATCGACAGCGCGTACGAGGCGAAGTACGGTTCGAGTCCCTACTACCCGCCGATGGTGACCGCGAAGACGCGGGCGGCCACTGTCCGAGTCGACCCGCGCTGATCAGGGCCGGCTCAGTGCGCGAGCGCCCGGCGCCGTCGGCCGAGGGCGCGCACGATCCGCAGGTCGTCGAGAGAGAAGCGACCCTCGGGCATCGCGGCGCGGATGCTGTCGTCGCTGAACGGACGCGACGGCCGCAGGTCGGCCGGCAGCTCCGGAGCGTGCGGTGCGGACTCCGCGACGCCCTCTGCAAGCATCCGGGCCTGCGCCTTCGCCACCAGCGGGACCACCATCGTCCACTCGGTCAGCTGCGCCAGCGCGCGGATCGTCCAGACCGGCGCCGGGAAGAAGATCGGACGACGGCCGGCCACCCGCGCGATGCGGCGCACCGCCTCGCCGAGCGTGAACTCCTCTGCACCCATCACGGCGACAGTCGGCTCCGCGACCCGGCCCTGCAGCGCCGCCACCAGCACGTCGACGGCGTCATCGACCGGGACCGGGCGCACGGTCCGCTCGCGGAACCCGACCGTCGCGAAGGCCGGGAGGGTCCGGACCGCGCGGGTGACGTGATCCACCATGTGATCGCCGGGGCCGTAGACCATGCTGAGCTTCAGGATGGTGTGGTCGATGCCTGAGGCCCGGATCAGCTCCTCCGCCGCCCACTTCGACTCGTGGTAGCCGGAACCGCAGTCGGGCCGTGCCCGCAGGAAGCTGACCATCACGATGCGGCGCACACCCGCTCGCCGTGCCGCCTCGATCACGGCTCGGGTGCCGTCGATGTGGATGCGCTGGAACGTCTGGTCGCCGATCTCACGGTTGATCCCGGCGCAGTGCGCGACCGTGTCGCAGCCCGCGAAGGCCGCCGCGAGCGCATCCACGTCGTCGATGTGGACCCCGGTGCGGCGCGAGACCACGACGGCCTCATCGCCGAGACGCTCGGCGAGATGGCGGCCGATGAAGCCGGTCCCTCCGGTGATGGCTGTTCGCATCCTTCACTCCTTCGCTTATTAGCAATGTAGCTAAACTGTATATAGCAATGGTGCTATAGTGCAAACATGACAGACTCAGCGAGCGACATCTTCGCCGCGCTGGCCCACCCGACCCGGCGGCAGATCCTGCAGGACCTGAAAGACGGGGAGCTCGCGGCCGGCGAGATCGCCGCCCGCTTCAACGCGACCGGGCCGACCATCTCCCGGCACCTCAGCGTGCTCCGCCAGGCGGGCCTCGTCACCGAACGACGGGATGCGAACCGCATCCTGTACTCGCTGGCGGGCGAACGGCTGGCGCTCTCGGTCGGCGACTTCCTGTCGACGGTCTGCCCCGAGCAGATCGTGCTGCGCGAGGTCCGCAAGCGGGGCACCGCCCGGACCGATGGGCGGAAGTCCGCGGCGACCGCATAGCGGTCAGGTGAGCAGTTTCGGAGAAGCGCACAGCACCCCGCCCGTTCTACGGTCGGACTATGACCAAGACAACCGAGACCTCATCCACGGCTCCCGCCTTCACCGACGAGGAGCGCGCCGCCATGAAGGAGCGGTCGAAAGAGGTGAAGACCGCGCGCAAGGGCAAGACCACGCGCGAGGACGACACCCGCGACCTGCTCGCCAAGATCGCCGAGCTCCCGGAGCACGACCGATCTCTCGCCGAGCGCATCCACTCGATCGTCACCGAGACGGTGCCGGACGTCTGGCCGAAGCTCTGGTACGGGCAGCCGGCCTACGCCATCGGGGGCAAGACGTTCTGCTTCTTCCAGCCGGCGTCGAAGTTCAAGACCCGCTACTCCACGCTCGGCTTCAACGACCCGGCGAAGCTGGACGACGGGCCCATGTGGGCGACGGCGTTCGCCATCCTGGACCTCGGACCGGAGGAGGAGCAGCGCATCCGCGAGCTGGTGCGCACCGCCGCCGGCTGATCCGGGCGGCGACGGGAGCCGCCCGTCCCACGAATGGGTGTCCCCCAAAATGCCGCTACCGAGCGCTTGCGGTTTGGGAGAGGCTCGTCTGGTGAGTGAACCAGCCGAGGTGGGGACGGATGTGGCAACGACCCGTGAGACCGTCCTCCGTCCGCACCGGCACCTGTTCACACGGGGCATCGTCGCGGTGCTGGCACTCACCACACCGGTGTTCGCCGTCCTCTACTGGCTGACCATCCCGTCCGGGGCCTGGGTCTTCGTGCTCATCGCGCACCTCGTCGTGATCACTGCGACGGTCGTCGGCGTCGCATCGTTCCTCAACACGACCATCACCTACGGGCCGGACGGCGTGCGCGAGCGCGGATTCTTCGGGCGGACCGTACGCGTCGGCCACGGCGAGGCGGGCGCGGTGATCCTGGTGCAGGTCTACGAGCGCAGCACCCTCGACGTCCTCCCCCAGCTCTTCGTGGCGTCCCCCGAGGGGCGGCTGCTCATCCGCATGCGCGGTCAGTTCTGGTCCGCGGACGACATGGAGCGCATCGCGGAGGAGCTGGATGTGCCCGTCACCCGGCCCGAGGAGCCCATGACGCACGGGCAGTTGCGCCGCGCGTGGCCGCGCCTGCTCTACTGGTTCGAGCGCATCCCGGTCGGTCGCTGAGCCGCCGACGGCTCCCCGCCGGAGTCGACGCCCCGCACCCAGCGGGCGTGGCAGGATGACAGCGTGACGCCGCGCACCGAGGTCGAGCCGCGCAGCAAGGGTCTGCTCACGCCCAGCCGGATCGCCCCGGCCGCCCCGGTATCCATCGCGCGGCACGCCGCAGGAGGTCGGGCGGCGGCGTTCGTGCGGCACTACTGGCTCCCCCGCTGGCAGCTTCCGGACGGGACGAGCATTCGACAGGACGTGCTCGAGTACCCGACGGCGAACCTCGTTGTGGAGGAGCGGTCCGCCGCGCTGTACCGGGCGCACCGCGGGATGAGCTCCCGCACCTTGGAAGGCCCGGGATGGGCGCTCGGCGTGCTCCTTCATCCCGGTGTCTCGCGAGGGTGGGCCGGCACCTCGTTGCGCGGCCTGCCGCCCTCAATCCCGCTCGACCGGCTGCCGATCGGGCAGGGCGCGGCGGGGATGGTGGCCGCCGTCCGCGAGCGCATGGCCGACGGCGACGACGCGGGCGCGATCGCCACGTTCGAGGCGTGGCTGGACGGCATCCCTGCGCCGGATGACGACGCCCGCCTGGTCGACCGCATCGTCGCGGCCGTGGAGGAGGACCGCACCCTCCTGCGGGTGGAGCAGCTCGCCGACCGCTTCGGGCTCGGCGTCCGGCACCTGCAGCGCCTGGTCGCCGGGCACATCGGTTTCGGACCCAAGTGGCTCATCCAGCGGTACCGGTTGCAGGAGGCGGCCGCCGCCCTGCGATCGAGCACCCCTCCCCCGCTCGCGGACCTCGCCGCGGAGTTGGGCTACGCCGACCAAGCGCATTTCAGCCGGGAGTTCAAGTCGGTCATCGGCTCGACGCCCGGCGCCTACACCGCAGCCGAGGGGCAGGAGTGACCGACCTCGACGCCGCGCTGGCGCCGTGGCGTGAGCGGTGGCAGCTCGACCCCGACGGGGAGGCCTTCACGACAGCGTCGAGCGTTCTCCAGCTCGTCCGACACCGTGGGGAGCCCCTCTTCCTCAAGGTCGCGACCGCTGAGGAGGAACGGGCGGGCGGAACCGTGATCGCCTGGTGGAGCGGCGAGGGAGCCGCGGCCGTCGTCGAAGCCGACGCGGATGCTGTGCTCCTCGAGCGTGCGACCGGGGCCCGCGACCTCGGGCAGCTCTCGCGCTCGGGCGCCGCGGGCGACGACGAGGCGACGCGCATCCTCTGCCGGGCCGGCCGTCGGCTGCATGCGGCGGGGACCGGGCCGCGCCCGGACGGCCTCTTCGACCTCCGCCGTTGGTTCCGCGATCTCCTGCAAAGAGGGGATGCGGCCGGCGACGATCTGTTCGTCGTCGCCGAGGAGCTGTTGCAGCGTCCCGACGGGGACGTCGTGCTGCACGGCGATCTGCACCACGGCAACGTGCTCGACTTCGGGCCGCGCGGGTGGCTGGCCATCGATCCGAAGCCGCTGCACGGCGACCCCGGTTTCGACGCGGCCAACATCCTCTGCAACCCCGACCCCGCGACGGCGCTCGCGCCGGGTCGCCTGGAGCGCGCGGTCGCGGTGATCGCCGCGGAGACCGGCCTGAGCGAGAACAGGGTGCTGCGGTGGGCGCTGGCCTGGGGCGCCTTATCCACGGTCTGGGCGGAGCAGGACGGCACCGCGAGCACTTCGGCGGCCGGTGTGGCGCAGCGGGCGCGGACGCTCCTCGGGCTCTGACCCGGGCGCAGCGATCCGGCCGCGCGCCTCAGCGGCGTCGGCGGGTGCCGAAGATGCCCTCCACCACGCTGCCCAGGATGTCGCGGGTCGCCTTCGAACCGAGCACCTGCTCCAGCACGGTCTTCGACGAGCCGGATGACGTGCGCCGCGTCGTGCTGCGCGGCGAGGTCTGGCGCAGGATGCGGTCATACTCCTTCTGCGCTGCGCGCTCGGCGGCCTCGCGCGCCTTCGCGTCGGCCTTGGCCTGCGCTTCGGCCGCCTTCTGCGCCTCGGCGGCCGCCTTGGCCGCGGCCTCCTCGGCCTCCGCTTTCGCTGCGGCGGCCGCGGCGGCGTCGAGCTTCCGGCCGAGCATCTCGCGGGCGGAGTCGCGGTCGAGCGGGGTGCCGTATCTCGCCTGCAGCGGGGAGGCGGCGATCGTCGCATCCACCTGCTGCTCGGGAGCCGGAGACATGGAGCCCTGCGGTGCGCGGAGGCGGGTCCAGGCGACCGGCGTCGGCGCGCCCTTCTCGTTCATGACCGTGATGACGGCCTCACCGGTGCCGAGCGACTGCAGCACCTGGGCGAGGTCGTAGCCGGAGGTCGGATACGTCGACACCGTGGCCTTCAGCGCCTTGGCGTCATCCGGTGTGAACGCCCGCAGCTGGTGCTGGACGCGCGAGCCCAGCTGCGCGAGCACCTCCGAGGGCACATCCTTCGGCGTCTGGGTGACGAAGAAGATGCCGACGCCCTTCGAGCGGATGAGGCGGACCGTCTGCGTGATCGCCGCCAGGAAGTCCTTCGACGCATCCCGGAACAGCAGGTGCGCCTCGTCGAAGAAGAACACCAGCTTCGGCTTGTCGAGGTCGCCGACCTCGGGGAGGTCGTTGAACAGATCGGCGAGCAGCCACATCAGGAAGGTGGAGAACACGGCCGGCTTGTCCTGGACGCCGGGCACCTCCAGCAGGCTCACGACGCCCGTGCCGTCGGGAGCCGTGCGGAGGAACTCGGCCGTGTCGATCTCCGGCTCGCCGAAGAAGGCGTCGGCGCCCTGGTCGGCGAAGGCGATCAGCTCGCGCAGGATGACGCCGACGGTCGAACCGGACAGCCCGCCCAGCCCCGACAGCTCCTCCTTGCCGTCGTCGCTCGCAAGGTACGTCAGCACGGCACGCAGATCGGCGAGGTCGAGAAGCGGCAGCCCCGCCTGCTCCGCGTAGTGGAAGACCAGCCCGAGGCTCGACTCCTGCGTCGCATTGAGGCCGAGCACCTTCGACAGCAGCAGCGGTCCGAACCCGGCGACCGTCGCCCGGACCGGCACCCCGCGGCCGACGCCGCCGAGCGAGAAGAACTCGGTCGTCGCCGCGTGCGGCGCCCAGTCCTGGCCGATGCCTCCGGTGCGTTCGAGCAGTTTGTCGTTCGGCTCGCCTGGTGCCGCGATGCCGGAGAGGTCGCCCTTGATGTCGGCCGCGAACACCGGGACGCCCGCCGCCGAGAGCTGCTCGGCGAGCACCTGGAGCGTCTTGGTCTTGCCGGTGCCGGTCGCTCCGGCGACGAGGCCGTGACGGTTGGTCATGGCGATCGGGATGCGGATCGGCACGTCCGGCAGCGGATCGCCGTTGACGAGGGCGCCGAACTCCAGCACATCGCCCTCGAACGCGTAGCCGGCCCGGATGGTCTCGATTTCTGCGGCGTCCAGCGGGCCGGAGGTCGGGGGCGGCGGGGTGGTCGGCGGGGTGCCGGCTTCGGGAGCCGCGGGCGTTGCCGCTGCAGCGGTCGCCGCGGCCGCCGCGGTCGAAGCGGCCTCGCGTAGGGATGCGGCCTGGGCCTCCGCCGCGGCCGACGCCTCCTGCGCCCTCCGGACGGCCTCGGCCGCCTCCGCCTGCAGCCGCTCGGCCTCCTCGGCCGCCGCCAGTGCTTCCGCCTGCGCCTTCGCCAGCGCGTCCGCGTCGCTCATGCGGCTCACTCTACTGGCGCGTGACGGCGTACGAGCCAGAATGGATGCGGCTCCGCCGCCTCTCTCGCGAGGCGGTGTGCGAGTGGCGCCCACACGATCACGGCGACCCCGGCGCCGAGCAGCAGCCCGCCGATCGTGTCGCTGATCCAGTGCGCGCCGAGGTACGTGCGACTGACCGCCATGAGAACTGCCCACACCACGCCGAGGATCCACACCCACACCCTCGGGAACAGGATGCCGAGCACGACCACCATCGTTGCCGCATTCGCCGTATGCCCGGACGGGAATGAGCCGGTGTCGGCGTTCACGAGGATCTCCGTCGGGCGGGCTCGTCCGACCGTGTGCTTGATCAGCTGCACGCAGACGACCGACAGCACGCTGGCGATCGCGAAGAAGGTGGCGCCCCAGGGCCTCCGGAACGCGAGCAGCAGCAGAAAGATCAGGACGGGGATCACGACCGAACCGAGGATGCTGCCCCCGACGTAGTTGAAGAAGAGCGCCGGTCCGAGCCAGAGCGGGGAGCGATGCTCGACGATCTCACCCATCCACTCGGCGTCGATCGCGAACGGCTCCCGCGGACGGAGCGCGATGATGAGGCCGAGGCCGACGACGAGAACGACGGCCACCGACGCCGCCACGACCGGCCACCTCCGCGTGACCCGCGCCGCCTTGACGACGTCGTGGCCTTCAGCATCCTCGGGCGGCGGCGGAGCGGGATGCGATTCTGTCATGCGCCCAAACGTACCCGCGCCCACAGTCCGCCCACCGTCGAGTACGCGAAAACTGCACACGAATCGCCGCGCGCGCGTGCAGTTTTCGCGTACTCGACGGTGGGCGGTAGGGGCTCGGCGGCTAGTGCGCGAGTTGCGGGACGGTGCGCGGCCGCACGACGATCCACAGCGAGGCGATCGAGACGAGCGCGCAGATGGCCATGACGGCGCCCATCGGGGCGGCGCTGCCGACGCCGAGGATGCCGACGACCGGCGACACGATGCCGGCGATGCCGAAGTTGAGAGCACCGAGCAGGCTGGCCGCCGTGCCCGCCTCGTGACCGTGGCCGTTGAGCGCGAGCACCTGGACGCACGGGAACCCGAAACCGCACGCCGCGATGAAGAACCACAGCGGGATGACCGTTCCCCACAGTCCGACGTGCGACTGGTCGAGCACCACGATGGTCACCGATGCCAGGAACATGACGATGGTGGAGCACGCCAGGATCCACTGCGGACCGACGTACTTGGTGAGGCGTGCGGCCGACTGCACGCCGATGATGATTCCGATCGAGTTGATCGCGAACAGCAGGCCGTACTCCTGCGCGTTGAACCGGTAGATCTCCTGGAAGATGAACGAGCTCGACGAGAGGTACGAGAACAGGCCGGTGAAGTTGGCGGCGCCGACGATGGCGATGCCGACGAACACCCGGTCGCTGAGGACGGCCTTGTACCGCTGACCGACCGTCGAGTGCCCGGCGTCGTGACGCCGCGCCTTGGGGAGCGTCTCCACGATCCACAGGGCGACGCAGATGACCACGAACAGGCCGTAGCAGGCGAGCACGACGAAGATTCCGCGCCACGGCATCACGAGCAGCAGCCAGGAGCCGAGCACGGGCGCGAGCACCGGAGCGAGGCCGTTGACGAGGGCGAGGCGGCTCAGCATCCGGACCAGCGGACGCCCGCCGAAGAGGTCGCGGACCATGGCCATCGCGACGACACCACCGGCCGCGGCGCCGATGCCCTGCAGGGCACGCGCGACGCCGAGCAGCTCGACGTTCGGGGCGATCGCGGCCGCCAGACACGCGATGATGTGCACCCCGGTCGCGACCATGAGCGGCGTGCGCCGGCCGATCTTGTCCGACCACGGGCCCACCAGCAGCTGGCCGACGCCGAAGCCGATGGTCGTGGCGGTGAGGGTCAGCTGGATGGCCGCAGTCGAGACGTTGAAGTCGTTCTGCAGCGTCGGCAACGCGGGCAGGTACGTGTCGATCGTGAACGGGCCCAGTGCGGTGAGCGCGCCGAGGATCAGGATGTAGGCGAGGCGCTGGCGGCCGGAGAGCGAGTCTCCGGGATGCACGACGGTGGTCACGAAAGGGTCCTTGGCAGGTCGAGGTGGATGAGGCCGCGCCCGCCGTCGGACGCAATGACAACAGCACCGCGCGGAAGCGGTGCTGTCGGGAGTGGTGGTTCGAATCGATTCGATTGATCGACTACAAGGAATCCTATACCGTACAGCCCCCGAATGTGAACGTGCACATCGGGTTCTCTTCGCCTTAGAGCGCCGCCGGGACATGGATTTGCGCCAAATCTCGGTTATCGCGGCGCCAGAAGGTGGATTTGCGCCAAATCTCGAGCACCGCGGAGGCGCACAGAGGCGACGCGACAGGATGCGAGCGGAATGCGGTCAGGATGCGGGCGCGGCCAGGAGCGGGCGGAAGGCCAGCTCCGCCGCACCGATCATGAGGATGTCCGAGCCCAGCCCCGCACGGACGATCGAGAGCCGCTCGGCGCTGGCGGCGAGCGCCTGCTCCCCGACGAGCCGTGGCAGCCGCTCGGGATCCAGCGCGTGGAGCGCACCGAGGAAGCCGCCGAGCACGATCAGCTGCGGGTCGAAGACATTGGTGGCGTTGCGCAGCGCGGTCGCGAGGAACCCGACCTGGCGGTCGACCTCCGCGGTCACGGCCGGATCGCCCGCCGCGATCGCCGCGGAGAGCGCCCGGTCGAGCTCCTCGGGGTCGGCCGCATCCATCCCGAGCACGCGCAGCAGCGCGCTCTGGCTCACCTCGGTCTCGAGGCAGCCGACGGCGCCGCAGTGGCAGCGGACGCCCGCCGAGTTGACGAGGGTGTGCCCGAGCTCGCCCGCGTACCCGCTGATCCCGGTGAGGGGCGCACCGCTGACGATCACCCCGGCGCCGATGCCCGACGCGCCGCCGTTGAGGTACACCAGGTCGCTCGCACCGCGTCCGGCGCCGAAGAGCCGCTCGGCGTCGGCGCCGAGGCTCGCGTCGTTGGCGGCGAGCACGGGGTACCCGGTGGCCGCGGCGAGTTCGGCGGCGAACGGCTCCTCGGCCCATTCGAGGTGGGGAGCGAGCCGCACGACGCCATCCTCCTCGCGGACGAGCCCGGGGACGGCCACGCCGATCCCGACCACGCGCGAGGCCTTCGCGAGGTCCGCGCGCAGTCCGTCGACGACCGCTGCGGCGATGGCCACGGCCTCCGCGGCCGACGGGATGTGCCCGGTCGGGTACCGCACGCGGCGATGCACGGTCGCGTCCAGACCGACGACGCCGACGGTCACCGCGTCGATCTCGGGGTTGATGGCCAGCGCGACGACGCGACCGTCCGGCGCGACGACGGGAGACGGCCGCCCGACCCGGTTGCTGAGTTCGGGCTCGCGCTCCTGCACGAGGCCCAGGTCCGCCAGCTCGGCGACCAGGGCGCCGACGGTCGAGCGGTTGAGTCCGGTCGCCTGCGTGAGCGCCGAGCGAGCCAGTGGACCCTCGCGGTGGACGAGCCCGAGCACGGTCGCGAGATTGTGCCGCCGCACCGTGTCGAGGTTCGTCCCCGTCGCCCTGCCGTTCATACTCCGCGTAACTGTACCGTCGGGCGCGGCCTCCGGTGACGTGGGCGCCAGGCGCGCGCCCACGCCACCGGCCCGCCGGGCTGGATGCGCCGGCTCAGCCGAGGGTCGCCGTCCCCGACTCCGAGGCCGCGGTGCGGCCGGTGACCGCATCCCGCAGCGTGAAAGGATGCCCGCTCGGCCCGGTCGCCGTCAGCGCCTCACCGCGGCGGCTCACCGTGTACTCGGCGACCTCGCCATCGGGGGTCGTGACTGTCACCGTGCGCACTCCGTCCGGCCCGGGGTACACGGCGAGCGTGAGGTCGGTGCGGTAGTCGTAGTCCGGGCGGTCGTCACGGCCGCCGAGCGGCAGGACGGTGCCTTCGCGCACGAACAGCGGGATGCTGTCGAAGCCGTGGGTCTCGCGCAGCCAGCGTCCGCCCTCCACCGTCCGGCCCGAGAAGTACTCGGTCCACGTGCCGTCGGGCAGGTAGAACTCGACCTCGGACGGCGAGAAGACGGGCGCGACCAGGAGGTCGGCTCCGAGCATGTACTGGCGGTCGAGGTAGTCGACGGCCGGGTCGCCCGGGAACTCGAGCTGCATCGGCCGCATGACCGGCGTCCCCGCGACGTGCGCCTCCTGGCCCGCCGCGAACAGATACGGCATCAACCGCAGCTTCAGCTTCGTGAACAGACGCGTGACCTCGACGGCCTCCTCGTCGAACGCCCACGGCACCCGGTACGAGTCGCTGCCGTGCAGGCGCGAGTGGCTCGACAGCAGCCCGAACGCGGTCCAGCGTTTGAAGACGCCCGGGTCGGGGGTGCCCTCGAAGCCGCCGATGTCGTGGCTCCAGAAGCCGAAGCCGCTGAACGCCAGCGAGAGGCCGCCGCGCAGGGTCTCGGCCATGGACTCGTAGCTGGAGGTGTTGTCCCCGCCCCAGTGGACGGGCAGCTGCTGACCCCCGGCGGTCGCCGATCGCGCGAACAGCACGGCCTCGCCGACGCCCTTCGCCTCCTGCAGCACCTCGAACACGGCCTCGTTGTAGAGCTGCGTGTAGAGGTTGTGCATGCGCTCCGGCGACGAGCCGTCGAAGTAGTCCACCTCGAGTGGGATGCGCTCCCCGAAGTCGGTCTTGAAGCAGTCGACGCCCTGGGCGACCAGGCCCCGCAGCTTGTCCTGGTACCAGCGGGTCGCATCCGGGTTCGTGAAGTCGACGAGGCCCATCCCGGCCTGCCACAGGTCCCACTGCCAGACGTCGCCGTTCGGACGCTTCACCAGGAAGCCCGCCTCGGCGGCCTCCGCGAACAGCGGCGAGCGCTGCCCGATGTAGGGATTGAGCCACACGCAGACCCGGAGATCTTTGTCGTGCAGGCGCGCGAGCATCCCCTCCGGGTCCGGGAACGTGCGCGGGTCCCACTCGAAGTCGCACCAGTTGAACTCGCGCATCCAGAAGCAGTCGAAGTGGAACACCGACAGCGGCAGGTCGCGCTCGGCCATGCCGTCGATGAAGGAGGTGACGGTCGCCTCGTCGTAGTCGGTGGTGAAGCTGGTCGACAACCAGAGGCCGTACGACCAGGCAGGGACCGACGCCGGCCGACCCGTCAGTGCGGTGTACCGCTCCAGGATCTCCTTCGGAGTCGGGCCGTACACGAGGTAGTACTCCAGGCTCTCGCCCGGCACCGAGAACTGGACGCGCTCCACCGACTCCGACCCGATCTCGTACGAGACGTGGCCGGGGTGATTGACGAGCACGCCGTAGCCGCGGTTGGTCAGATAGAACGGGACGTTCTTGTACGCCTGTTCGCTGGACGTGCCGCCGTCGGCGTTCCAGATGTCGACCACCTGGCCGTTCTTCACCAGCGGTCCGAAGCGCTCCCCCAGGCCGTAGACCAGCTCGCCGACGCCGAGCGCCAGCTGCTCGTGGACGAACGTCCCCTCGCCGGCGACGGTCATGTAGCCGAGCGACTTGTGTCCGCTCGAGGTGAGCACGCGGTCACCCGCCGAGAAGGTCAGCGACCACGGCGCCCCGCGCTTCACCGTCGCCGTGAGGCCGCCGCTCGTGAGCACGCCCGCCTCGTCGTCGACGGACACGTGCGCGTGCCCCTCCTCGACGTTGAGGTCGAAGCCGCGCTCCGGCTGCGTGCCCTGCCAGTGGTCGACGCGGACGCCGACCACGCCGGGCAGCGGCGAAGTGAGCGTGACGGTCAGCGTCGGGCGGTTCAGGGTGTCCCCCCTGCGCTCGATGACCTTGGCGGGCGCGGTGATCGTGATGCTGCCGTCGCCGGCGACCACGTCGTACGCCTCCTGGGCGTAGACGGGCGTGACGCCGTCGCGCAGCATCCAGAAACCATCGGTGAACTTCATGCGGTGACTGCTCCGGTTACTTGACCGCGCCGGCGGTGATGCCGCGGGTCAGGGTGCGCTGGAAGATGAGGAAGAAGACGAGCGTGGGGATGAGGCCGAGCAGTGCCGAGGCGGACGTGGTCGTCACATCCATCAGCCGGTCGCCCTGCAGGGCGCTGATCGCGACAGGGACCGTCTGGTTGTCGTTCGACACCAGGAAGGTCAGCGGGATCAGGAACTCGTTCCACGTCCAGATGAAGAAGAAGATGAGCAGGACGCTCAGGGTCGGGCGCGAGATCGGGACGACGACGCGCCACAGGATGCGCCAGCGGCCGGCGCCGTCGAGCGATGCGGCCTCCAGCACCTCCTTCGGGAAGGTGCCGTACACGCTCGACAGCAGGTACGTGCCGAACGCGCTCTGGATCACCGTGAAGATGATGATGACCGCCCACGGATTGTCGTACAGGCCGACCTGCTTGAACATGAAATACAGCGGGTAGAGCAGGGCCTCCTGCGGCAGCATGTTGGCCAGCAGGAACAGCACGATGATCCAGGTGCGCGCCTTCACCCGGCCGATGCCGAGCGCGTACGCGTTGAGGACCGACAGCACGACCGACAGCAGGGCGACCATCCCGGAGATGAAGATGGAGTTCCACAGCTTCTCGGGGAAGTTGACGCGGTTCCAGAAGTTGACGATGCCGTCCGTGTAGAACGACGTCGGCAGCTGCAGCGGACCACCCGAGTTGTAGTCGGCCGGGCTCTTGAACGAGTTGATGAGGATCAGCAGGAACGGGAAGGCGATGCCGATCCCGATGAGGATCGCGACGACGAGGATGACCCAGTCGGTCACGGTCTTGCGCGGCTTCTGCCGCTTTAGCCGGCGGGGCTGCGCCGTCGCCGCATCCGTGCGGGGGCGCTCGATGGTGGTCGACATCAGATCTGGTTCTCCCTGCGCTCCGCGCGGTTCTGGGCGATCATGAAGAGGACGGAGACGGCGATGATGACCACCGTCAGCGCGGTCGCGATGGTGGCGCCGTATCCCACCTGCTGGCTCTGGAAGAACTCGCTGTAGGAGTAGTAGCTGGGCACCATGGTCGCCGTGCCGGGCCCACCGCGGGTCAGCGTGTAGACCGGGCCGAAGACCTTGAGGGCCGCGATGGTGCAGGTCAGGGTGACGACGAAGATCTCGGGCCGGATGATGGACACGGTGATCGAGCGGAACCGCTGGAACCAGTTGGCTCCATCGAGCTCGGCCGCCTCGTACAGCTCGGGGTCGACCCGCTGGAGCGCCGCCATGAAGATCACGACCGGGTAGCCGATCTGCACCCAGACCATCACGGCCATGATGGAGGCGAGCGCCGTGTCCGGGCTGCCCAGCCAGTTGTGGGCGAACTGCCCCAGACCGACGGCCTGCAGCATGGTGTTGAGCGCGCCGTTGTCGGGCCGCAGGATCCAGCCGATCACGATCGCCGCGATGACGACGGGCAGGATCTGCGGGAGGTAGTAGGTGGCCCGCAGGAAGCTGGCGAGCTTGCCGCCGAACTTCTTGCCGACCAGGTCGAACAGCATGGCCGCGAGGATGAGGCCGACGAGGGTCGGGATGACGACCATCGCGATGATCATCGCGATGGAGTTGCCGAACGATGTCCAGAACTTGTCGTCGCCCATCAGGCGGACCCAGTTGTTCAGCCCGATGAACTTCGGCGGGCGGATGCCGCGGTAGCTCGTGAAGCTGAGGTAGACGTTCCACACCAGCGGGACGAGGACGATCACCGTCAGCAGGACGAATCCCGGCAGCAGGTACAGCCAGAACCGGCCGTGCCCTCGGCCGGGCACCAGCGCTTCGCTCTGCGCCTTCCGCTTGCGCCCTTCCGGCGCGCGCACGCTCACGTCGACCATGCGTTCTCTCCTTTGCGTTCCCTCCCCCACCGTCGAGTCCGCGAACTTTGCACGCTGGAACGGCGTGGCGCGTGCAATTTGTGCGGACTCGACGGTGGGGGCTGGGGAGTTTTACTGGTTGACGATCTGGTCGACGCCGTCCTGGTACTCGGAGCCGAGCTCCTTGTTGACCGCGGACGGGTCCTTCGTGCCGTTGATGAGCTCCTGCAGACCGGCGTTCAGCTGGTCGTAGAAGGTCGGCGTGGGCCAGTCGGGGTAGTACGCGATGCCGTCCTCCCCGGTGAGGGTGTTGAAGTTCGCGATGAGCTCCTTCGACTTCTCGTCGGTGATGTCGGCCGTGTCGGCCGCGACGGGGACGCCGCCGTTGTTGCCGATGAGCGCCTGGATCTTCGGGGTCATCGTGATGTCGATGAACTTCTCGGCGAGACCCTTGTTCTTCGCCTTCTCGGGGATCACCCACATGTTGCCCGCGGATCCGGGCGAGAGCTTGGTGCCCGGGAAGAGGAACGTGCCCCACTGGTAGTCCTTGATCTCCGTCTGGAAGCGGCCGTACCACCAGCTGCCCGAGAAGAAGATCGGGTACTTGCCCGAGATGAACGCGGTCCCGGCGTCCTCGGCCTTCAGGCCGGAGGCGTCCTTGGAGATGTAGCCCTTCTGCACCCAGTCGTCGACCGTCTTGGTGGCGGAGAGGAGCTCACTGCCCTGCCAGTTCACCTTGCCCTTGTAGAGCTGGTAGTCGTCGACGAACGAACGGTCGGCCTTGGTCAGCGCGAGCTGGTACCAGAGCTGGCCGAGCGGGTACTCGGCCGCCGACTCCGCGAGCGGGGTGACCCCGTTGTCCTTGAACTTCTGCAGCGCGGCGACGAACTCGTCCTGCGTCTTCGGCACCTCGATGCCGTACTTCGCGAACATGTCCTTGTTGTAGTAGACCTCGACGTACTCGCCGTAGTTCGGGATGCCGTACCACGAGCCGGAACCCATGATGCCCTTGTCGTCGTATCGCGACGTGGTCTGCAGGCTGGGCGCGAGCTTCTTGTCCCAGCCGTACTTCTTGACGGCGTCGTCGAGGTTGGTGAGCAGCCCCTGGCTGGCGAGGAGGCCGGCGGTCGCGTTGCCCTTGTTGTACTCGAGGATGTCGGGGGCCTGGTCCGAGTTCAGGACCTGGGACGCGGTGGAGCGGATCTGCTCGAAGGCCTTCGCCTCGAACTTGACCTTGGCGCCGGTCTCCGACTCGAACTCCTTGATGGCCTCGTTCCAGGCCTTGCCCATCGCCGAGTCTTCGCTCTCGAAGTGCCACAGGGTGAGGGTCTTGCCCTTCCCGTCGGTGCTGTCGGACGACGAACCGGACGTGCCGGAGCATCCGGCGAGCAGCAGGGCACCGGCGGCCAGAACGGCGCCGATTGCGAGGTGCCTCTTGCGCATCTGTTACCTCCTTGTAGTGGAGTGGACGCGCGTCTGCAGGCCTCGCAGCCACTCCGATGCATTTTGTTGGTGAACACAACATAAGCGACGAAGGTGGCGAAAGCAAGTCCGCATTTGGATGCTAAACCGCACAATTGCTGGGTAGAACAGTTAGTTTTCGGCAACAACATACGGGCCGCTGCGGGCGCATTCTCGCCCGGCGGCGCCCGCAGGCTCAGGCGGCGGCGAGCGCTCGAGCGGGGTCCGCGATCAGGTCGGCCAGCACCAGCTCGGCCGCGCCGATGAGCAGCTGATCGGTTCCGAGCTCCGCCTCGACCACGGTGACGCCCTCCCTCGCCGAGTGCACGACATCGTCGAGTAGGTCGGGTGCGCCGTGCGCGCGGGCTCCCCGGTACAGGGCGGCGAGGAAGCCGCCGAGCACGAGCAGCGAGGGGTTGAACACGTTGACGGCATTGCGCGCCGCGATCGACAGCAGTGCGTAGTCGCGCTCGATGACGGCGAGCGCCGCTGGATCCTCCGTGGCGACCAGCCGATCGGCGAGGGATGCGGCCTCCGCCGACGCGAGGCCCACCGATGCCAGCAGCTCCGCCTGGGTGACCTCGGCCTCCAGGCACCCGCGCGATCCGCAGGAGCAGTGCCGGCCGTCCGACCGGACGAACGTGTGCCCGAACTCCCCCGCGTATCCGGCGGCACCCGTCAGCAGACGGCCGCCGCCGATCGCGCCGCCGCCGATCCCTGACGCTCCGCCGATCATGTACACGAGGTCGTCGACGCCGCGCCCGGCGCCGAACGCACTCTCGGCCCGCAGGCCGAGGACGGCCGCGTTGGCCGCCCACACCCGGTAGCCGGTCGCGGCGGAGAGCATCCCGGCCAGCGGTTCGTCCACCCAGCCGAAGTGCGTCGCCTCCCGGACCATGCCGTCCGACAGCCGCACCTGGCCGGGCACCGCGACGCCGATCCCGGCGATGCGGATGCCGGACTCCCCCGCCAGCATCCCGGCGATCCCCGCGGAGGCCAGGGTGACGGTCTCCGCGGCCGACCGGGCCGACGCGGTCTCGATGCGGACCCTCTTGAGCACACGGCCGCCGAGACCGACGAGGCCGACGATCACCGCATCCACTTCGGGGTTCACCGCGACGGCGGCGACACTGCCCGAGACGCGGACGACCGGACTCGGACGACCGGCGCGACCGCCTCCCGGCGTCTCGTCCACCTCCACCAGATCGAGGGCCGCGAGCTCCGCCACCAGGTCGCCCACGGTCGAGCGGTTCAGCCCCGTCAGGCGGGTCAGGTCGCTGCGCGACAGAGCTCCGTCGCGGTGCACGAAACCGAGCACGGTCGCCAGGTTGCTGCGGCGCAGCGCATCCGTGGCGCCGCCCGACGACGGGCGCACGGTGCTCAGCTCGGATGCGGACATGGAATGACCATAACGCGCGGCGTGCAGCCGCTCGGTCACCGGGTTCGGTCGCTCACCAGCTCTCCGGACGCGCGCCCAGCGGCACAGGGGCCGGACGCTCGACGGTCGACGCGAGCTCCACCACCGTGTGGGTCGCCCCGGCCCGGATCACCGACTCCATGATCTCGAGCACATGGAAGGCGAGCTCGCCGGAGGCCCGGTGCGGGCGGTCCGTCTCGATCGCACGCGCCATGTCGGCGAGGCCGTAGCCGCGACCGGCGTCCGCGTAGCCGGCGGCGACCGGCACCTCGCGGAACTCGCGGTCGTCGGCCGTGGCCAGCTCCACCGGGTCGGAGAACATGTTGGGGTCGGGCACGGCGATCGTCCCCGCGGTCCCGTAGACCTCGAACTTCGGAGCGCGCGTCGCCCACACCTCGAACGAGACGGTCACGGTCGAGATGACGCCGGACGCATGCTCGAGGAGGGCGGTCACGTGGGTGTCCACATCCACCGGGATGGTCGAGCCGGCGAGCGGGCCGGTCGCGACCGTGCGCTCGCGCGTCGACCGGCCGGTCGCCCCCGACACCCGCACGACCGGACCGAAGAAGCTGACCAGGCTGGTCAGGTAGTACGGCCCCATGTCGAACAGCGGGCCGCCGCCCGGCTGGTAGTAGAACGCCGGAGCCGGATGCCACAGCTCGTGGCCCGGTGCGCTCCAGGCGACGGCGGCAGCGACCGGGTGGCCGATCCGCCCATCGTCGAGCAGCGCGAGGGCGGTCTGGATGCCGGTGCCCAGAACGGTGTCCGGAGCGCTGCCGATCCGCAGGCCCTGCGCCGCAGCCCGCTCGAGGACCGGTGCCGCCTCCGCAGTCGAGAGAGCCAGCGGCTTCTCGCCGTAGACGTGCTTGCCCGCGGCGAGCGCGCGGAGGGCGATCTCGGCGTGCGCCTGCGGGATGGTCAGGTTGAGTACCGCATCCACCTCGGGATGCGCGAGCAGCTCGTCGACCGAGAGCCCGTGCACGCCCTGCTCGGCGGCGACCGCGGAGGCGCGCTCCAGATCCAGGTCGGCGACGGCGGTCAGACGCAGGTTCGGCAGCTGCGGGAAGTGCTCGAAGTACTGCCGGCTGATGTTGCCGACGCCGATGACGCCGACGTTCAACGGGACGCCCACAGCATCCCCCTCTCGATGATGGTGCGGACGGGCTGGCTCTCGACGATCTCCAGCCGGTGGCCGGGTGCCGAGACGAAGATGCGTCCCTTCCCCCACTGCCGGGTCCAGATGGCCGGAGCGGTGACGGGGCGGTTCCACGCATCCCACGGGCGGACGCTCTGGGTGGTGGTGGCGAGGACGTCGTTGTACTCGTCGCTGAGCACCCAGTACTGCTCGGTGACCAGGTCGAAGTCGTCGATCCCCTGCGTGATGGGATGCGTCCGGCCGTAGTCGGTGATGTGCACGGTGTACGGGATGTAGTTGTCCGACTGCTCGCCGACGCGCTCGGCCGGATCTTTGCCCGCGTGATGGGCGAACTGTCCGCCGATCATGTGCAGGTAGTCGGCGTTGTTGCGGTACGAGTCGGCGATCCCGCCGTGCCAGCCGGCCATCCCCGTCCCGTTGAGCACGGCCCGCTGGAGGCCGCGGAACTCAGGCTCCTCGATCGTGTTCATGGTGTTGACCTGCACGACGAGGTCGACGGTGTCCATGAAGGCGTCGTCCGCGTAGACGGCCGTGCCCTCCTCGACCCGGGTGTCGAAGCCGTTCTCGCGTAGGAAGGGGAGGAACAGCTCCGTGGTCTCGACGGGCATGTGCCCATCCCATCCTCCACGGACGATCAGTGCCTGCTTGCTCATGCTTCCTTCCGGTGGTCGCCGCCGGCTCCTGAGTTTCTCTGCTCTTCGCACGCGATTCGGCCGAAAAACTCAGGAGCTGCGGGCGTGGTTCAGGGGATCGGGGTCCAGGCGCTGCCGTCGGCGGCGCTGCGCTCGACGGCGTCGAGGACGCGCTGGATGTGGAGGCCGTCGGCGAACGACGGCTCGGGGTCGGTTCCGGACGCGATGGCGGTCACCAGGTCGACGACCTCGTGGCTGAACGCGTGCTCGTAGCCGATCGCGTGACCGGTCGGCCACCAGTTGGCCATGTAGGGATGCTCGGGCTCGGTGACGATGATCCGCGTGAAACCCTGCTCCCCGGCCGGGGCCGTCGCGTCGTAGAACTGCAGTTCGTTCATCTCCTCGAGGTCGAACGCGATCGCACCGCGCGAGCCGCTGAGTTCGATGCGGAGCGCGTTCTTGCGGCCGGTCGCGTACCGGGTGGCCTCGAAGGCGCCGATGGCGCCATCCGCCTCCCCGCCTTCGAGCCGGGCGGTGAACCAGGCGGCGTCATCGACGGTGACCTTGCCGCGCTCGGTGGATGCGGTGCCGGACAGGCCGACGCCCTCGCCGAGCAGCGGGCGCTCCTCGACGAAGGTGGTCAGCGTCCCGGAGACAGCAGCGAGCTGGGAGCCGGTGAGGTGTTCGATGAGGTCGACGGCGTGCGCCCCGATGTCGCCGAGCGAGCCGGAGCCGGCGAGCGCCTTGTCGAGGCGCCAGGTCATCGGGCCGTCCTCGTCGCGGAGCCAGTCCTGCAGGTAGAGCGCTCGCACCTGGCGGATGGCGCCGAGGCGCCCCGCCTGCACCAGCGAGCGGGCGTAGCCGATGGCGGGGACCCGGCGGTAGCTGAAGCCGACCATCGAGCGGATGCCGCGGGCGGCGGCGCGCTCGGCGGCGGCGGTCATCGCCTCCGCCTCCGCGACGGTGTTGGCGAGCGGCTTCTCGCAGAGCACGTGCTTGCCGGCGTCGAGTGCGGCGATCGCGATCTCGGCGTGGCTGTCGCCGGGCGTGCAGATGTCGACGACGTCGATCTCAGGGTCGTCGATCACGGCGCGCCAATCGGTCTCGGCGCGCTGCCAGCCGAACCGGCGGCGTGCATCCTCGACGCGGGCGGCGTCGCGGCCGACGATCACGGACATGACCGGCTCGGCGGGGAGGTCGAAGAAGCGCGGGGCGGTGCGCCAGCCCTGCGAGTGCGCTGCGCCCATGAACCCGTACCCGATCATGGCGACCCGGAGCTGCGGCTTGTCGTCGGTCATCGTCGGCCCTTCGTCTGGCGGTACCCGTGCGACGGTAGTTCGCGGGCGGCGGGGGAGCAAGTTTCCTGCGGGGGTTGGAAAACTTTCGTCAGGCGGCGGGCGCTGCCGTCGACCCGCGCTCGACCAGGGCGGTCGCAAGCTCGAGCCGGGTGTTCTCCACCGCGCCGGCCCGGAGCCGCAGCGCGAGGCGCGTCGCCTCCTCCGCCATCTCCTGCAGCGGCTGACGGATGGTCGTCAGCGGCGGCCGTGCCCACGCCGCGGACGGCGCGTCATCGAAGCCGACGACCGACACATCCCGAGGCACATCGAGGCCGAGCGCGAAGGCGGCGTCGTACACGCCGAGCGCCTGCATGTCGTTGCCGCAGACAATGGCGGTCGGGCGGTCCGGCGACGCGAGCAGCCTGCGCCCTTCCCGCTCGCCCTCCGCGCGCGAGAACCCTCCCCCGCCGATCTCCGACGGCACAGGGAGGCCGGCCTCCTGCAGGGCCGACTGGTATCCGGCGACCCGGGCGCGGGAGCACATCAGATCGGGCGGGCCGGCGATCGCCGCGATGCGCCGATGGCCGAGCGCCAGCAGGTGACGGGTGGCGGCGACGCCGCCCGCCCAGTTGGTGGCCCCGATGGCGGGCACGTCCGGCGGAGGGTCGCCGGCGGGATCGACGACGACGAAGGGGATGTTGCGGGTGCGCAGCTGGCGGCGGTGGTCGGCCGTCAGGTTCGAGAACTGCAGCACGATCGCGATCGGCTTGCGGCGGAGCACCCCGGTGATCAGCTCGTCTCCGACCGCGTGGTAGTCGCCGATGGTCGAGAGGGTCATCGCCAGCCCGTTCTCGCGGGTGACGCGCTCCACGCCGCGGATGACCTCGACGGACCACTCGCTCGCCAGGTTCTCGATGACGAGCTCGACGGTCTCGCCGCGTTCCGCATCCACACCGCGGCGGGCGTACCCGGAGTCGTGCAGCAGCTCTTCGACGCGTCGGCGGGTGTCGGCGGACACGCCGGGGCGACCGTTGAGCACCTTCGACACCGTCGACAGCGACACGGACGCCTCGCGCGCGATGGCCTCCAGGGTGGGGCGCGTTGGAGCGGGCATGGAGCCACTGTCGCACACACCGTCGCACGCCGGGCCGGTCCCCCGCTCGGCGCCCGGCTGTGCCACAATGACGCCCAGCCTCCTGCCGCCCGCGTTGCGAAAACCGTTCAGAAAGCGAGACCGATGCCGCTCACCGACCTGACCCACTCCGAACTGCTCGCCTTCCGTCCGGAGGTCCAGGAGCCCGCCGACTTCGACGCCTTCTGGGAGCGCACGATCGCCGAGGCGCGCGCCGCCGGTGGCGTGCCGGAGCTGACCCCTGCGGACTCGCCGGTGACGCAGCTGCGCATCGACGACCTGGTCTTCCCCGGGTTCGGAGGCGAGCCGGTGCGCGCCTGGGTGTCACGGCCGCTCCACGACGACGGGCCGCTCCCTGCGGTCGTGCAGTACCAGGGGTACGGCGGCGGCCGCGGGCTGCCGGGCGAGAACGTGGCGTGGGCGCTGGCCGGCTACGTGCACGTCTTCGTCGACACCCGCGGGCAGGGCAGTGGATGGGGCAGCGGCGGAGACACGCCCGACCCGCACGGCTCGGGTCCGGCCACTCCGGGCGTGATGACCCGGGGCATCCACTCGCCGGAGACGTACTACTACCGCCGCGTCTTCACGGACGCCGTGCGCGCCGTCGACGCCACGCGGTCGCTGCCGTTCGTCGATCCCGACCGCATCGCTGTGACCGGCGGCAGTCAGGGCGGTGGGATCGCCCTCGCGGCCGGCGCACTCGCGGGCGACGTCACGGCCGTGATGCCGGATGTGGCCTTCCTCTGCGCGTTCCGCCGCGGCGCGGAGGTGGCGGCCGGTGGACCCTTCCTGGAGCTCGCGACCTATCTGTCGGTGCATCGCGACGAGGTCGCTGACGTGTTCCGCACCCTGTCGTACTTCGACGGGGTCAACTTCGCCCGCCGCATCCACGCGCCCTCGCTGTTCTCGGTGGCGCTGATGGACACGGTGGTGCCGCCGTCGACGACCTTCGCGGCGTACAACCACGTCGCGGCGTCCGACCGCGCGATCGAGGTGTACCCGTTCAACGACCACGAGGGCGGCGGCGGCGCCCACTGGCGCACGCAGGCGGCCTGGCTGGCCCCGCGCTTCCGCTGACCGCGGCCCGCACCCCTTGTCCCCTCCCCATCGGAAGATTTGCGCCAAATCGCGGTTCTCGCGCTCCGATAACCACGATTTGCGCCAAATCGCGGCCGGACCGGTGTCAGCAGAGGCGGAAGGTCAGGCGGGCGGGGCTGTCGTCGCGCGGCGGACGAGCCGGGTGGGGAGGCGGACGTGGATGCGCTCCGGCGTCTCGCCGTTCATCAGCCGGATCAGGAGGTCGGCGGCCGTCGCGCCCAGGCCCTGCATCGGCTGCCGCACGGTGGTCAGGGGCGGGCTGAACTGCGACGCCTCGGGGATGTCGTCGAAGCCGACCACCGAGAGGTCGCGCGGAACATCGAGGCCGAGCTCGGCCGCGACCTCGATGACCGCGATCGCGGAGATGTCATTCGCCGCGAACACCGCCGTCGGGCGGTCCGCCCGCCGCAGGAGCGGCAGCGCCACCTCGCGCACGGTGTCGTGCTCGTAGCGGCCGACGGCCACCAGCGACGGATCGAACGGGATGCCGGCCTCGCCCAGCGCGCGGCGGTATCCCGCGTCGCGCAGGCTCGACGAGCGGAGGTCCGGCCGGCCGGCGACGAAGGCGATTCGGCGGTGGCCCAGCCCGATCAGGAAGGCGGTCGCGTTGCGTGCGCCGCCGAAACTGTCCGACTCGACGGTGGGCAGGTCGGCGCGTCCTGCGTGCGGGTCGATGGCCACCATCGGGACGTCGGCGTTGGCGTTCACGACGGTCGGAGTGACCATGATCACGCCGTCGATGAGCGTGCCGCTGAGCCGGCTCAGCGAGCGCCGCTCCCATCCCTCGCTCGACGGCTGGCGTGAGCCGCTGTAGGCGAGCAGGTCGTAGCGCGAGTCGTGGAGCGCGGTCCCGACACCTTTCAGGATCTCGGCGGAGAACGGTTCGAAGTCGGCGACGAGCACGCCGATGACGCCGGTACGTCGCGAGCGCATGCTGCTCGCCACGAGGCTCGACTCGTAGCCGAGCTCCTGCACCACCTGCAGCACGCGCTCCACCGTCGAGGTCGCGACACCGTACCGGCCGTTCACGGCCTTGGACACGGTGGCGACCGAGACGCCGGCAGCAGCAGCCACATCGCTGATCGTCGGACGCCGTCCCATGGCGACCGAGCATAGCGTAGAAAAGGTTTTCGAAAACGTTTGACACAATCCCCGTCGCTTGCGACACTTCCGACGTCCCCACCTCAACGAAGAGAACAGGTTGGAATCACATGAAAGGCACCAAGCTCCTCACCGGGGCCGCCGTCGTGATGGCCGGCGCACTCGCACTCACCGGGTGCAGTGGCGGCTCCGACAGCTCCGGCGACGGCAAGGTCAACATGACCCTCTGGCAGAACTCCACCACCGGCCCCGGCCAGGAGTTCTGGAAGAACGCCGTCGCAGCATTCGAGAAGGCGAACCCGAATGTCACCATCAAGGTCCAGTCCATCCAGAACGAGGACCTCGACGGCAAACTGCAGACCGCTCTCAACAGCGGCGACGCACCCGACATCTTCCTGCAGCGAGGCGGCGGGAAGATGGCGGCGATGGTCAACGCGGGTCAGCTGATGGACATCACCGACAAGGTGTCGTCCGAGACCAAGAAGAACATCTCCGAAGGCTCGTTCAAGGCGGAGACCTACCAGGACAAGGTGTGGGCCATGCCCATCGCCGTGCTCCCGGGCGGTCTCTTCTACAGCCAGGATCTGTTCAAGGCGGCAGGCATCACCGAGGCGCCCAAGACGATCGACGACCTCAACGCCGACGTCACCAAGCTGAAGGCCACCGGGGTCTCCCCGATCGCCCTCGGCGCGAAGGACGCCTGGCCGGCCGCGCACTGGTTCTACTGGTTCGCTCTGCGCGAGTGCGCAGGGTCGACGATGGAGAAGTCGGCCGACTCGAAGTCGTTCAACGACCCGTGCTGGCTGAAGGCCGCTGAGGACCTCAACGACTTCGCCAAGACCCAGCCGTTCAACGAGGGCTTCCTCACGACGACCGCACAGCAGGGCGCCGGAAGCTCGGCGGGCCTCGTCGCCAACCACAAGGCGGCGATGGAGCTCATGGGCGCGTGGGACCCGGGCGTGATCGCGTCCCTGACCCCCGACCAGAAGCCCCTCCCCGACCTCGGCTTCTACCCGTTCCCGGAGGTTCCGGGCGGTAAGGGCGAGCCCGGCTCCATCATGGGCGGCGTCGACGGCTACTCGTGCTCGGTCAAGGCTCCGAAGGAGTGCGCCGACTTCCTCAACTTCGTCGCATCGACGGAGCAGCAGGAGGCCTACTACAAGGCCTTTAACGCCCCGCCGGTCAACTCGGAGGCGCAGAAGGTCGTCACCGAGCCCTACCTGAAGGATGTGCTGGCCGCCTACAACGCAGCCCCGTACGTCTCGCAGTGGCTCGACACCGTTCTCGGACAGAACGTCGGCAACGCGCTCAACGTGGCGGTCGTCGACATGCTGGCCGGCAAGAGCGACCCGAAGCAGCTCATCCAGGCGGCCAACGACGCCGCCAAGAAGGGCTGAGGACTCTCCTCGTGACACACATCCGCGAGAACACGTCCCCCGGCCTCGTGCCGAACGCGGGTCTCGCGCAGCACGGCGGGGGCGGCGCAGTCGCGTCGCCCCCGTCGCAGCCGCGCCGCCGCAAGCGCACCGGCTGGGCCATGCGCCTGGAGATCGCTCTGCTGGCCGGACCCGCAGCCATCGTCTTCCTGGCCTTCGTGATCTTCCCGGTCGCGATCGCCGCCTACTACGGCTTCTTCCGCTGGCAGGGATACGGGCCGGCCACCGACTTCATCGGCCTGCAGAACTACATCACCATCCTCCAGGACTCCGCCTTCCAGCAGGCTCTGCTGCACAACGGGATCATCGTGATCGGCTCCCTGGTGCTCCAGGGGCCGGCGGCCATCCTGCTGGCGCTCCTGCTCAACCGCAAGATGCGCGGGCAGTCCCTGATCCGCGTCCTGATCTTCGTGCCGTACGTGATCGCCGAGGTCGTCGTCGGCACCGGGTGGAGCCTGATGCTCTCCACGAAGGGCGCCCTCAACGGGCTCCTGGAGAACCTCGGGCTCGGGTTCCTCACCCAGGACTGGCTGTCCAACCCGAGCCTGGCGATCTGGACGCTGCTGGCCATCCTGACCTGGAAGTACGTCGGCTTCGCCGTCATCCTCTTCCTCGCAGGCCTCCAGGGCATCCCGGAGGAGCTGTACGAAGCGGCCGCCCTCGACGGCGCGTCGTACTGGCAGATCCAGCGACGGATCTCCCTGCCGCTCCTCGGCCCGACGCTGCGCATCTGGGCGTTCCTCTCCATCATCGGAGCGCTCCAGCTGTTCGACCTCGTCTACATCATCTGGGGCCAGTACGTCGCCTCCACCGCCGGCACCTCGACCATGGCGACCTACATGGTCGCCAACGGCCGCAACGCCGGCAACTTCGGCTACGGAAACGCCGTCGCCGTCGTCATCTTCCTTATCTCCCTGATCGTCGCCCTGTTCTACCAGCGGTTCGTGCTGCGGCGCGACACCGAGGGCGCGCTCACGGGTGACAGGCGCACCGGAAGGAAGAAGCGATGAGCGCCTTCACCGTCATCCCCGACGCGCCGGACGCGCCGGGCGTCCTGGATGCGCCCGACCGCAAGAAGGCCAAGGGGCTGCCCTGGGGCTCCCCCACCGTCTACTTCGTCGCCCTCGTCGTCATCGCGCTGATGCTGGCGCCGATCGCGTACATCGTGATCGGCGGGTTCCGCACCAACTCCCAGATCACGGTCGACCCGGCCGGCTTCCCCAACCCGTGGAACGCCGCCAACTACATCGGCGTGCTCACGGGCGGGGTGTTCTGGCAGGAGGTGCTCAACTCGACCATCGTCGCCGTCGTGACGACGGTCGGCGTGATCATCCTCGGACTGATGGCCAGCTATGTGCTCGCCCGCTACCAGTTCCGCGGCCGCGGCGCCCTCTACGCGCTGTTCGCCGCCGGGCTGATGTTCCCGATCACCGTGGCGATCACCCCGCTGTACATCGTGGTCCGCAACCTGGGCCTGATGAACTCGCTCGGAGGGGTGATCCTCCCGCAGATCGCCTTCGCCCTGCCGACGACGATCATCATCCTGGTGCCGTTCCTCCGCGCCATCCCCGACGAAATCCAGGAGGCGGCCTTCATCGACGGCTGCAGCCGCCTGGGCTTCTTCTGGCGGATGGTGCTGCGGCTGTCGCTTCCCGGCGTCATCACCGTCGGCATCCTGGCCTTCATCGCGAGCTGGAACAGCTACCTGCTGCCCCTCTTCCTCCTCAACAACGAGGCGACGTTCACGCTGCCGCTCGGGGTGCAGGCGTTCTCGTCGCAGTACTCCGTCGACACCGCCAAGGTGCTCGCGTTCACGTCGCTGTCCATGATCCCGGCGCTGATCTTCTTCAGCCTGTTCGAGCGCCGCATCGTCGGCGGCCTGACCGGCGCCGTCAAGGGCTGACGCCCGCACGTCAAGAAGTGTGAGATCGACATGACCGAATCCCTCCCGCGCTCCACTGCGCCCTCCGAGCGCGTGAGCGCCCTCCTCGCTTCCATGACGCTGGAGGAGAAGCTCGCCCAGCTGGTCGGCTTCTGGGTCGACAAGGGCGACGAGCTCGTGGCGCCGATGGCCGGCGAGATGGGCAACCCGGGCGCGTACGCGGACGCCACCGTGCACGGCCTCGGGCAGCTCACCCGCGTCTACGGCACGCGACCGGTCGAGCCGGTCGAGCGCGCGGCCTGGCTGTGGGCGGAGCAGCGCCGGCTGAAGGAGGAGACCCGGCTGGGCATCCCCGCGCTGGTGCACGAGGAGTGCCTGACCGGGCTCGCGGCCTGGAAGGCGGCGACCTTCCCGACGCCGCTGGCGTGGGGCGCCTCCTTCGACCCGGAGCTGGTGGAGGAGATGGCCGGCCTGATCGGCATGTCGATGCGCGAGCTGGGCATCCATCAGGGGCTCGCTCCTGTGTTGGATGTCATCCGCGACCCGCGCTGGGGGCGCGTCGACGAGTGCATCGCGGAAGACCCGTACGTCGTCGGCACGCTCGGCACCGCATACGTGCGCGGGCTGCAGGGCGCCGGCGTCCACGCGACGCTGAAGCACTTCGTCGGGTACTCCGCGTCGCAGGCGGGCCGCAACCACGCGCCGGTTCACGCCGGACCCCGCGAGGTGCGCGACACCCTGCTGCCTCCGTTCGAGATGGCGCTGCGGGACGGCGGCGTCCGGTCGGTCATGAACTCGTACGCCGAGATCGACGGCATCCCCGTCGCGGCGAGTGCCGAATACCTCACGGGCGTGCTGCGCGACGAGTGGGGCTTCGACGGGACGGTGGTCTCCGACTACTTCTCGGTCGCCTTCCTCCACACCATGCACGGCGTCGCCTCCGACCTGGGAGAGGCCGCGGCGATCGCGCTCGCGGCCGGCATCGACGTCGAGCTGCCGACGGGCGACGCGTTCCTCGAGCCGCTGGCCTCCCGCATCCGATCGGGCGAGGTCGACGAGGCGCTGGTCGACCGCGCCGTCCTCCGTGTGCTCGCGCAGAAGGAGGAGCTCGGCCTGCTGGACGAGACCTTCGACGCGCCCCCCGCATCCATCGATCTCGACACTCCCGCCCACCGGGATGTCGCCCTGCGGCTGGCCGAGGAGTCGCTGGTGCTGCTGACCAACGACGGCACGCTGCCGCTCGCGTCGGCACCGGCGAGCATCGCGGTGCTCGGCCCGAACTCCGACGCCCCGGAAGCCCTGATGGGCTGCTACTCGTTCGCGAACCACGTGCTCGCACACCATCCGGAGGTGCCGCTCGGCTTCGAGCTGCCCTCAGTGCTGGAGGCGGTGCGCGCCGAGTTCCCATCCGCCTCGGTCGCCTATGAGCGCGGCTGCGACGTGGAGGGCGACGACCGCTCCGGCATCCCCGCAGCGGTGGCCGCGGCGAGCGCAGCGGACGTCGCCGTGGTCGTCGTCGGCGATCGCGCCGGCCTGTTCGGCCGCGGGACCGTCGGCGAGGGCAACGACGTGGAGAGCCTCGAGCTGCCCGGCATCCAGCGCGAGCTGGTGGAGCGTGTCGTCGCGACCGGCACGCCGGTCGTGCTCGTCGTGCTCTCCGGCCGCCCGTACGCGATCGCCTGGGCGGTCGAGGGCGTCACCGCCCCCGCGGCGGTGCTGCAGGCGTTCTTCCCGGGCGAGGAGGGAGGCCGTGCGCTGGCCGCGGTGCTCTCGGGACGGATCTCGCCCTCCGGGCACCTCCCCGTCTCGCTCCCCCGTTCGGCCGGCGCGCAGCCGTACTCGTACCTGCACCCCGTGCTCGGCGGCCCCAACGAGATCACGAGCGCGGACAGCACCCCGGTGCTGCCATTCGGTCACGGGCTCTCGTACACGACGTTCGAGCACAGCGATCTGGTGGTCGACGGGGAGGTGGCCGCCGGGGGGACGTTCGCCGCGAGCGTCCGCATCCGCAACACGGGTGAGCGCGCCGGAACCGATCTGGTGCAGCTGTATGCACGGGATGTGCAGGCGAGCGTCACCCGTCCGGTCGCGCAGCTGCTCGGCTACCGCCGGGTGGAGCTGCAGCCGGGCGAGGAGGCCGTCGTGCGGTTCGCCGTGCCGACGACCCGCCTCGCCTTCTCGGACCGGTCGCTGACCCGCATCGTCGAGCCCGGCGCGGTGGACCTGTGGGTCGGGCCGTCGTGCGACCTGCGCGAGACCACGGCGGCGCTGACGATCACCGGTCCCGTTCACGAGGTCACCCCGGCGGACGCCCGCCTGGTGACGGCGGACGTCGAGACGGCTACCGTGGATGCCGTCTTCACGGACGCCCGCTGACCGGGGCCGCGAGTTCACTCCCCGGACTCGCGCTCGCCCCGCCAGTGCTGTATAAGTTTATTGAAACAACAAATCACCGACGACGCTGAAGGAACATCATGAGCCTCACCCCCACCCGCGCCGACAAGTTCTCGTTCGGACTGTGGACCATCGGCTACAACGGCACCGACCCGTTCGGCGGCCCCACCCGCCCGCAGCTCGACGTGGTGGAGGCGGTGCACAAGCTCGACGAGCTCGGCGCCTACGGCCTCACCTTCCACGACGACGACCTGTTCGCGTTCGGCTCGACCGACGCCGAGCGCCAGAAGCAGATCGACCGCCTCAAGCAGGCCCTCGCCGACACCGGCATCATCGTGCCGATGGTGACCACCAACCTGTTCAGCGCTCCGGTCTTCAAGGACGGCGGATTCACCTCCAACGACCGTGCCGTCCGCCGCTTCGCCCTCCGCAAGGTGCTCCGCAACATCGACCTCGCCGCCGAGCTCGGCGCCAAGACGTTCGTGATGTGGGGCGGCCGCGAGGGCGCCGAGTACGACGCCGCGAAGGACATCCGCGCCGCGCTCGAGCGCTACCGCGAGGCCGTCAACCTCCTCGGCGACTACGTCACCGACAAGGGCTACGACATCCGCTTCGCGATCGAGCCGAAGCCGAACGAGCCGCGCGGCGACATCCTGCTTCCGACCGTGGGCCACGCGCTCGCGTTCATCAACTCGCTGGAGCGCCCGGAGCTCGTCGGCCTCAACCCCGAGGTCGGCCACGAGCAGATGGCGGGCCTCAACTTCGCCGCCGGAATCGCCCAGGCGCTGTACCACGGCAAGCTGTACCACATCGACCTCAACGGCCAGCGCGGCATCAAGTACGACCAGGACCTCGTCTTCGGTCACGGCGACCTGCAGAACGCGTTCGCCCTCGTCGACCTGCTCGAGAACGGCGGCCCCGACGGCGGCCCGGCCTACGAGGGTCCGCGCCACTTCGACTACAAGCCGTCCCGCACCGAGGACATCACCGGCGTCTGGGACTCGGCCGCAGCGAACATGCGCACCTACCTCCTGCTCAAGGAGCGGGCGCAGGCGTTCCGCGCCGACCCGGAGGTGCAGGAGCAGCTGGAGGCGTCCCGCGTCATCGAGCTGTCCCGCCCGACCCTCGGCGAGGGCGAGTCGTACGACGACCTGCTCGCCGACCGCAGCGCCTACGAGGACTTCGACCCGAGCGCCTACTTCGGCGCGAAGGGCTTCGGGTTCGTCCGCCTGCAGCAGCTCGCCCTCGAGCACCTGCTCGGCGCGCGCTGATCCGCATCCACCCCCTCCCCTCCCGCTCCCACCCTCCGTCGAGTCCGCACTTTTTGCACGTTCTCGCTCCGAAAACGTGCAAAGTTCGCGGACTCGACGGCGGGTGGGATCGCCCGTGAAAGGACACCCGTGACTCTCGTCGCCGGCGTCGACTCCTCGACGCAGAGCTGCAAGATGGTCGTGCGCGACCTCGAGACCGGTGCGCTGGTGCGGTCCGGCCGCGCCGCGCATCCCGACGGCACCGAGGTGGACCCCGCGGCATGGTGGAGCGCGCTGCAGGAGGCCATCGAGGCCGCAGGCGGGCTCGATGACGTCGACGCGATCGCCGTCGCCGGGCAGCAGCACGGGATGGTGGTGCTGGATGCGCAGGGCCGGGTCATCCGCGACGCCCTGCTCTGGAACGACACCCGCTCGGCGCAGGCCGCCCGCGACCTGATCGACGAGGTCGGGGCCGAGGAGTACGCGAACCGCGTCGGCGTGGTTCCCGTCGCCTCCTTCACCGCGACCAAGCTGCGCTGGCTGCGGGATGCCGAACCCGAGAACGCCGCGCGGGTCGCCGCGGTCGCGCTCCCGCACGACTGGCTGACCTGGCGCCTCCGCGGCTACGGGCCGGAGGGCGAGAGCGAGCTCGGACCGGACCTCGAGGCGCTGACCACCGACCGCTCCGACGCCAGCGGCACCGCCTACTGGGGCGCGGCCTCTGGCGCATACGACTTCGACCTGTTCGAGCGGGCGCTCGGCCGGCCGGGCCGTGAGGCGGGCTCGTCGGCCGGTGCGGGGAGCGACGCGGTCGTCCTCCCGCGCGTGCTCGGCCCGTCGGAGTCGGCCGGACGGACGCCATCCGGTGTGCTCGTCGGACCGGGCGCGGGCGACAACGCCGGTGCGGCCCTCGGACTCGGCGCCGCGCAAGGCGACGTCGTCGTCTCGATCGGCACGTCCGGAACGGTCTTCGCCGTGACCGATGCGCCCATCGCGGACGCGTCGGGCACCGTCGCGGGCTTCGCGGACGCCTCCGGCCTCTCCCTGCCGCTCATCGCGACTCTCAACGCCGCGCGCGTGCTCGGCTCCGTCGCCGGGCTGCTGTCGGTCGACCACGACGGACTGTCCGCCCTGGCGCTCTCGGCGGAACCCGGATCCGGCGGCGTGGTGCTCGTCCCGTACTTCGAGGGCGAGCGCACCCCCAACCTGCCCGACGCGAAGGCCAGCATCCACGGGCTCACCCTCGCCTCCACGACCCCGGCGAACCTGGCGCGTGCTGCCATCGAGGGGATGCTGTGCGGGCTGGCCGACGGCCTCGACGCCGTGCGGGCGGCCGGCGTGCGCGAGCGCCGCATCCTTCTCATCGGCGGAGCGGCGCAGAACCCGGCCGTGGCGCAGGTCGCCGCGCAGGTGTTCGACGCGCCGGTCGAGGTGCCGGCGCCCGGCGAGTACGTCGCGGACGGCGGCGCGGTGCAGGCCGCATGGGCGCTGACCGGCACGCGTCCGTCCTGGACCGTCGAGACGTCCGCCGCGCTCCCCGTCGACACGCGCTCCGTCATCCGCACCCAGTACGCCGCCGCCCGCGCCTGACCCTCCACCGTCGAGTACGCACAAATTGCACGCTCGCGCGGCGATTCGCGTGCAAAGTTTGCGTACTCGACGGTGGGGTTCAGGGGGTGAGGGCGGATGCGGCGAGGGCGGCTCGGGCGGCGAGGGCGGACGGCGGCTCGGCGATATCGAGGGTGAGGTGGCGTTCGTCGTCGGCGGGCGGCTCGAGCGTCGCCAGCTGACTCTGCAGCATGCCCGACTTCATGAAGTGATGCTCGCGCGACGCCAAGCGGGCTTCGAGGAGCTCCGGCGAACCGCTCAGGTGCAGGAACAGCACGTCGTCCCGGCGGAGCACATCGCGGTACCTCCGCGCGAGCGCGGAGCAGGCGACGACGACCGGACGTCCGGCGTCGAGCCGCTCCCGCATCCACTCGGCGATGGCGGCGAGCCAGGGCGCGCGGTCGTCGTCGGTGAGCGGGACCCCCGCGCTCATCCGCTCGACGTTCGTCGCAGGATGCAGTCCGTCGCCCTCCAGCAGCTCCCAGCCCAGACGCTCGGCGAGGAGCGCCGCGACGGTCGACTTGCCGCATCCGGCGACGCCCATGACGACGACCGCGCGCACCGGCGTCACCCGAGGCCGCCGACGAACAGGCTCAGGATCAGGACACCCGCCAGCCCGACGATCGAGACCAGGCACTCCAGCACGGTCCAGCTCTTCAGGGTCTGCGGGATGCTCAGGCCCAGGTACTCCTTCACCAGCCAGAAGCCGGCGTCGTTGACGTGGGACAGGAACACCGATCCCGCGCCGATCGCCAGCACCATCAGCGACACCATCGGGGTCGACAGGTGCTCGGTGAGCGGGAGCAGGATGCCCGCGGCTGTCACGGTCGCGACCGTCGCCGAGCCCGTGGCGATGCGGATCAGCGCCGCGACAGTCCAGGCGAGGAGGAGCACGAGGATCCCGCTCGCACCGGTCGCCCAGTCCGCGATCACCTGACCGATGCCGGTGTCGACGAGGACCTGCTTGAACCCGCCGCCCGCGCCGACGATGAGGAGGATGCCCGCGATCGGGGGCAGGGAGGCGCCGAGGCTGGTCTGCATGGCCTTGCGGTCCATCCCGCCGCCGACACCGAGCAGCAGCAGTCCGGCGAGCACGGCGACCGTCAGGGCGATGACCGGCGTGCCGAGGAAGTCGAGCACGACCTTCCACACGGGGGCCGCGTCGGGGGCGGCGATGTCGGCGACGGCCTTGCCGAGCATGAGGACGACGGGTAGCAGGATGCTGATCAGCGCGGCCCCGAACGACGGCCGGCGGCGTGCGGGGCCGTCGCCCTCCTCCGGGACGAACAGGTCCGGGACGCCGACCGGAACCCAGCGCGCGGCCAGCCGGCTGAACAGCGGGCCCGCGACGGCGATCGTCGGAATGGCGACGAGCACGCCGAAGGCCAGCGTGAGGCCGAGGTTGGCGCCGAGCGCGCTGATCGCGACCAGGGGTCCGGGGTGCGGCGGCACCAGCCCGTGCATGGCGGAGAGGCCCGCGATGGTCGGCAGGGCGATGCGCATCAGCGGGAGGCCCGACCGGCGGGTCACCAGGATGATCACCGGCATCAGGAGCACGAGGCCGACCTCGAAGAACATCGGCAGACCGATGATCGCGCCGACGGCGCCCATCGTCCACGGCAGCAGGCGCGCGCTGGTGCGCGAGACGAGGGTGTCGACGATACGGTCGGCGCCGCCGGAATCGGCGAGCAGCTTGCCGTACATCGCACCGAGGCCGATGAGCACGCCGACGCTGCCCATCGTGTTTCCGAAGCCGGTGATGAAGCTGGCGATCGCCGCGTCCGCCGCCAGTCCCGCGGCGAGGCCCGCGACGAGCGAGCCGAGCAGGAGCGAGAGGAACGGGTGCAGCTTGAGCCAGGTGATCAGCACGACGATGACCGCGATGCCCGCCAGGGCGGCGAAGATGAGCTGGCCTTCGGGGCCGCTGGGAGTTGGAGCGGGGGCGGGGGCCGCAGTGCGAGCGGCAGCCGCCAGGTGAGCGAGCAGGGTGGGGGTCATGAACGTCCTTGGTCGTGAATCCGGATAGGGCACGAACACTCTAGGAATAAACCTGATTTGTGTCTAATCGAGGTAAATAATGACGGGTTTATGGGCAATGCGTGTCGCTTTGACCCGATCACATCCGTACGCAGATAATGAAGCGTGACTCAGGCAACGCAGGCCTCCCAGCACGAGCAGGCGATCGCCTCCCTCGGCGCCCGCATCGTCGCGGGCGACATCCCCGTCGGAGCGGTGCTCACGCCCGAAGGGCTCGGGATCTCGCGGACGGTCCTGCGGGAATGCATCCGCGTGCTCGAGTCGCTGGGGCTCGTGCAGGCCAGGCGGCGTCGAGGGACGGTCGTGCTGCCCGAGTCGTCGTGGCAGGCGCTCGATCCGCGCATCCTCAGCTGGCGTCTCGCCGGTCCCGACCGGCTGACCGCGCTCGCGGAGCTCGGCGAACTGCGGATGGCGATCGAACCGGTCGCCGCGCGGCTGGCGAGCGCCCGGGCGACGCCGGCTCAGTGCGGCGCGCTCACCGCCGCGATCGTCGGGATGTCGGCGACCCAGCGGTCGGCGGACCGCGAGGAGTATCTGGCGCACGATCGCGACTTCCACCGCGTGCTGCTGGAGGCATCCGGCAACCCGGTGTTCTCGGCGCTCAGCGACGCCGTCGCGGAGGCGCTGAACGGGCGGACCGTGCACGCGCTGATGCCCGACACGGCGAACCCGGAGGCGATCCGGCTGCATGAGGAGGTCGCCGCGGCGGTCCGTCGGGGCGACGCCGCAGCCGCCGAGGCCGCGATGCGCGCGATCGTGGAGGAGGCGAGCGCCGCCCTCACCCGCTGACGCGCCCTATCCCTCCCCTCCGCCCCCTCCCGCCCACCGTCGAGTACGCACAAATTGCACGCCCACATGGCGAATCGTGTGCAAAGTTTGCGGACTCGACGGTGGGGGGAGGGGGCGAGGGTCAGGGGCGGAAGCGGCTGGCGAGGGCAGCGCCGGCGGCGCGCGCCCAGCGTGCGGGGTCGGCGATCGCGGCGGCGGACGAGCCGGCGAGGTCGGTCAGGGCGACGGCGTCGGCGAAGCCGGCGGTGGGCGCCTGGATGCTGCCGGCAGCCAGCAGGACGCGCGCGCCCGCGTCGCGCGCCAGACCGGCGACGTACGTTGGCACCTTCCCCGACGCCGACTGACTGTCGAAGCGCCCCTCCCCCGTGATGACCGCATCCGCCGCCGCGATCGTCGACGGCAGCCCCAGCGCCTCACCGACCGCGGCCGCGCCCGGCGCCATCCGCGCGCCCCAGACCAGGAGGCCGAAGCCGGTTCCGCCCGCGGCTCCGGCGCCGGGCTCGTCCGGGTCGGTCGCAGCGCCGGCCGCCCGCAGCGTCTCGGCGAGGCGCCGCAGTCCCGCCTCCAGCACCGCCACATCCTGCTCGCCGGCGCCCTTCTGCGGTCCGAAGACCGCGGCGGCCCCGAGCGGACCGAGCAAGGGACTCGTGACATCGCTGAGGATGCGCGCGCCGCCGGCCGGGAGCGCCGCGAGGCGCGAGAGATCGGCCCGCGCGAGCGACGCCAGTCCGTGGTTGCCGCGCGCGATGTCGCGCCCGGCCGCATCCACCAACCGCGCGCCGAGCGCAGTGAGCGCCCCCGCGCCGCCGTCCGTCGACGCGCTGCCCCCGATCGCCAGGAGCAGCGACCCGGCCCCCGATTGCAGGGCATCCGCGATCGCCTGTCCGAACCCCACCGTGTGCGCTGCGAACGGCGCCAGCCGCGGCATCCTGCCCAGCCCACTCGTCTCGGCGAGTTCGACGACCGCCGTGCCGTCTGGGAGCATCAACCACGAGGCGTCGACCTCCGTGTCGTCGGGGCCGACGACACGGACGGGATGCCGGACGGCGCCGGGCACCGCCGCCTCGAACGCGTCGAGGGTCCCCTCGCCGCCGTCCGCCATGGGCGCGAGCACGACGCGGTCACCCGGGCGCTCGCAGGCCCAGCCCTCCGCGAGAGCAGCGGCGACCTCGGCGGCGGACGCCGAGCCCTTGAAGGAGTCCGGCGCGACGACGATGACGCTCATGCCCCCACCTTCGCATGGATGCGGTGGCCGCGCCCCGGCACCGGCCCGCGGATCACGCCCGCTCGGCCGACCGCAGTCCGACCGCGCGATCGAACGCGTCCACGGTGCGCGCGACGACCGCTGCGGGGTCCGCCGCCCAGATCGCCTCGTTGAAGATCTCGACCTCGACATCGCCGGTGTAGCCCGCCTCGGCGACCGCCGCACTGATGGGCGCGAAGTCGATGTGGCCGTCGCCCATCATCCCGCGCGCCAGGAGCACGTCGGCGGGGAGCGGCGTCACCCAGTCGCACACCTGGTAGCTGGCGATGCGACCGTCACGACCGGCGCGGGCGATCTGGGCGAACAGGTCGGGGTCCCACCACAGGTGGAAGGTGTCGACGACGACGCCGACGGACTCGGTCGGGAAGGGTTCCGCAATGTCGAGCGCCTGCCCGAGCGTCGACACCACTGCACGGTCGGCCGCGTACATCGGGTGCAGCGCCTCGATGGCGAGGGTGACGCCGGAGGCGCGGGCCTCCGGTTCCAGCTCCGCGATCGCGTCCGCGACCCGGGCGCGGGCACCGGGGAGGTCGTGCGAGCCATCGGGCAGCCCGCCGGCGACCAGGACCAGGACGGCCGCCGAGCCGGGGGCGCCGGCCGCGGCGAGCGCCGCCGTCTCCTCGATGGCGCGCCGGTTCTCGTCCAGGGCCGCGCGCCGCTGGGCGCCCTCCGGCGCGGTGAAGAAGCCGCCACGGCACAGGCTCGAGACGCGCAGACCGGAGTCGGCGAGCATCCGAGCCGCCACATCCAGCCCGACCTCGGCCACGGGCTCGCGCCAGAGGCCGATCGCCTCGACTCCGGCCGAGCCGACGACGCGCAGCGCCTCGGCGAGGTTCGCGTACTTGATGGTCGCCTGGTTGATCGACAGGCGCGGATCGGCCGTCATGCGTCGACCCCGTTCAGCCGGAGCAGCGACGTCCAGCGCTCGGCGGCGAGGTCCGGTCGCTCCAGCGCACCGCACTCCCCCGCAAGCCGGACGATCTCGGACAGATGGGGCAGGCTGCGCGCGGAGTGCAGTCCGCCGACCATGGAGAACGACTGCTGGTGCCCGTTCAGCCAGGAGAGGAAGGCGACGCCGGTCTTGTAGTAGAAGGTCGGCGCCGCGAAGACCTGGCGGGAGAGCTGCTGCGTCGGCTCGAGGATGCTCCGGTACTGTGCGGAGTCGCCGCGGTCGAGCGCCTGGATCGCCACGGACGCCGCCGGCGCGAGCGCCGCGAACGCGCCGAGGAGGGCGTCCGAGTGGCCGGAACCGTCGTCCTCGATCAGCTCGACGTAGTTGAAGTCGTCGCCGGTGAACATGCGCACGCCCTCGGGCAGGCGCGCCCGCAGCGAGCGCTCCGCCGCGGCGTCCAGGAGGCTCATCTTGATCCCGGAGACCCGGCCGTCGGCGGCCTCGATGATCCGCAGCACCGTCTCGCCGGCCGTCGCGACATCGGCGGAGCCGAAGTACCCGTCGAGCGCGGGGTCGAACGCCGGGCCGAGCCAGTGCAGCACGACCGGCGTGGACGCCGCGGCGAGCACCTCGCCGTAGACGCGCTCGTAGTCGGCCGGCGACTCCGCCACGCGGGCCAGGTGCCGGCTGGCCATGAGGACGACCCCCGCACCGGCCTCCTCGGTGAAGTGCAGCTGCGTCTTGTACGCGTCGATGACGGCATCCAGCGGGATGACCAGCTCGTCGACGTGGTCCGTGTTGACACCGGCGACGACCGAGCCGCCCACCTCCCGGGCGTCGGCGGCGCTCCGCGAGATCAGCTCACGCGTCGCCGCCGCGTCCAGACCCATGTTGCGCTGGGCCGTGTCCATCGCGTCGGCGACACCGAGCCCCCAGGAGTACACGTGCCTGCGGAACGCGAGCGTCGCCTCCCAGTCGATGTCGGCGGGTGCTCCGGGCACGTTCTCCGCCCAGGGCTTCGGGATGACGTGAGCCGCCGCGTAGGCGACCCGCGACCGCAGCGGGGCGGCCGGGCGCGTGAACGCCGGAGCGGAGCCGAGATCGGCGGACGACGTGGCGCCGTCGGCACCGATCAGGGTGACGGCGGTCGCGGTGGAGAGCGCGGCGGCCGTCATCGTGCCGCCGCCTCCAGATCAGCGGCGCCCGCGGTCGGCGCCGACGTGGTGTCGAGCGTCACCTCGGGCAACTCGATCCGCCGTCCCTCCCGCGACGAGCGCAGCCCGAGCTCGGCCAGCTGGACGCCGCGGGCACCCGCGAGGAAGTCGAACCGGTTGGGGCCGCCCTCGAGCACGTGCCGCAGGAACTCCTCCCACTGCGTCTTGAACCCGTTCTCGAACACCTCGTTGGCCGGCGACTCGATCCAGTCGGCCGCGTAGTCGTGCGCGTCGGCGAGGTCCGGGTTCCACACCGGCTTCGGCGTCGCGTTGCGGGGCTGGATCTTGCAGCCGAACAGACCCACGACCGCGCTCCCGAGCGTGCCGTCGACCTGGAACTCGACCAGCTCGTCGCGGTTGACGCGGGTGGTCCAGCTGGAGTTGAGCTGCGCGGTGATGCCGCCCGCCAGCTGGAAGATCGCGTAGGCCGCGTCGTCCGCGGTGGCCGCGTACGCCTCCCCGCGCTCGTCGACGCGCTGCGGGATCTCGGTGACCGCCTGCGCGTACACCGACTCCACACGGCCGAAGAGGTTCTCGAGCACGTAGCTCCAGTGCGGGAACATGTCGACGACGATGCCGCCGCCGTCCTCCGCGCGGTAGTTCCAGCTCGGCCGCTGCGCCGCCTGCCAGTCGCCCTCGAACACCCAGTACCCGAACTCTCCGCGGACTGACAGGATGCGGCCGAAGAAGCCGGAGTCGATCAACCGCTTGAGCTTGCGCATGCCGGGCAGGTAGAGCTTGTCGTGGACGACGCCGTTCTTGATGCCCGCGTCGTCGGCGAGGCGCGCGAGCTCCAGCGCCTCCTCGAAGCTCTCGGCCGTCGGCTTCTCGGTGTAGATCGCCTTGCCCGCGGCGATGGCCTTGCGGATGGCGGCCGAGCGCGCCTTCGTGACGAGGAAGTCGGCGTAGATCTGCCAGCGGTCGTCGGCGAGGGCCGCGTCGAGGTCGGTCGTGTAGTCGGCGATGTCGTGGCGCTTCGCGAGCTCGGCCAGCTTCTCCTCGTTGCGTCCGACCAGCAGGGGCACCACCTGCACACGGCGGCCGTCGGACAGCTCGACGCCGCCCTGGTCGCGGATGGCGAGGATCGAGCGGACCAGGTGCTGGCGGTATCCCATGCGCCCGGAGACGCCGTTCATGATGATGCCGATCGACGACACGTGTACTCCTTCGTATGTGCTGCACTCGATTGGAAAGCGCTTACCGAGCCTAACGCCCGCCGCCCCGCCCGGTCAAGCCGCCCGCCCCCCGCGCCGATTTGGCGCAAATCGCGGTTATCGGTGAGCGATTCCCGCGATTTGCGCCAAATCGCGAACGGGGCGGGGTCACGCGGCTCGACGCGCTGCGGGCATCGAGGCGGACACCGGGTCGTCCCGCGTGAAGTCGATGGCGTGCGCCTGCTTGCCGAAGGCGGTCAGCAGGATGACGGCGATCGCCGCGATGCCGACCGTCGACGCCATCGCCCAGCCGTAGCCGAGCTGCGGAGCGAGTGCCTGCTGGATGGGCAGGTTGAACGCCGCGATCACGTTGCCCAGCTGGTAGGTCACGCCCGGATAGAACCCGCGGATCGCGTTCGGCGACATCTCGTTCAGGTGCGCCGGGATGGCACCCCAGGCCCCCTGCGTCGTGAACTGGATGAGCGCGGAGCCGAGGCACAGCAGCCCTGCCGTCTGCGAGAACGCGAAGATCGGGATGATCGGGATGGTCAGAGCCGCCCCGAGGATGATCGTCGCCTTCCGGCCCCAGCGGTCCGACAGAGAGCCGAGCACGACGCAGCCGACGATCGCGCCGATGTTGTAGACGACGGCGATCCAGCCGGCCGTCGCCGCATCCAGTCCGGCTCCCCCGTTCTCGGTCGACTTCAGGAACGTCGGGTAGATGTCCTGCGTGCCGTGGCTCATCCAGTTGAACGCAGCCATCAGCAGCACCAGGTACACGAACCGGCGCAGCACCTTGCCGTCGAAGAACACGCGGCGGATGGACGTGTCGGCCTTCCGCATCTTCTCGCGGGTGTTCTCCCACACCTCCGACTCCTTGACGCGGGAGCGGATGATGAGCGTGATCAGCGCGGGCAGGATGCTCAGCGCGAACATCCACCGCCAGTTCAGCCCGAGGACCGAGTGCACCAGCAGGAAGGCGAGCGACGCCAGCAGGTAGCCGGCGGAGTAGCCGGCCTGCAGGATGCCGGAGTAGAAGCCGCGACGGGTGCGCGGCACCTTCTCCATCGTGAGCGCGGCGCCGAGGCCCCACTCGCCGCCCATCCCGATGCCGTAGAGCAGCCGCAGGATGAAGAGCACGGTGAAGTTGGGGGCGAAGGCGCAGAGGAATCCCACGACCGAGTAGAAACACACGTCGACCATGAGCGGGATGCGCCGGCCGATCCGGTCGGCCCATAGACCGAACAGGTACGCGCCGACGGGGCGCATGATCAGCGTGATGGTCGTGAGGTACGCCATCTGCTCGAGCGGGACGTGGAACTCGGCCCCGATCTCGGCGTAGACGAGCACGATGATGAAGTAATCGAAGGCGTCCATCATCCAGCCGAGGAGCGACGCGATGAACGCGTTGCGCTGGTCGGGGTTCAGGCGGGTGGAGGCGATAGCAGTGTCGGACACAGGTTCCCTTCCGATCGACGGTGATCGGCACGCGCGCGAGAAAGCGCTTACCATCGCGTTACGATAGACCCCGTTTCGCGGGTGTCAACCCGAACCGACGGAGGTTGTGATGCGAGCACTGATCCTGAGCGGCGCCGGGCGGTACGCCGATCCCTGGCACCCGTTCGCCGAGACGTCGGAGAGACTCGCGGGCATCCTTCGCGACGAAGGGCTCGAGGTCGAGATCTCCGAAGAGGTGGATGCGCGCATGGCCGCGCTGACCACCGACGCGCCCGACCTGCTGGTGCTCAACATCGGCGACCCGGCGCTCACCGGCACCCCGGACCCGGAGGCCGAACGCCGCGGCCGGGACGGCCTGCTCGCGTACCTCGCCTCCGGGCGGCCGCTGCTCGCGTCGCACGTCACGTCGACCTCGCTGCGCGGCATCCCCGAGTGGGAGAGCATCCTCGGCGGCGTCTGGGTGCGCGGCACGACGTTCCACCCCGACTACGGGCCGGCCCGAATCCATGTTCACGCCGATCGCAGCCCCATCGTGGCGGGGCTCGACGACTTCTCGGTGACGGACGAGCGGTACACCGACCTGCGCGTGCAGCCGGACGTGCTGGCGCTCGCCTCGCACGAGCACGACGGCACCGAGCATCCACTGATGTGGGAGCGCGAGTACGGCCCTGCGACGATCTTCTACGACGCGCTCGGCCATGACGCCGCTTCCTACGACGCCCAGACCCACCGCGAGATCCTCCGCCGGGCGGTGCGTCGCCTCGTCTCCTGAGCCGCTTCCGGGCTCTCCCAAATTCGTGCTTGACGTGGCGACCCGGGATGCGCATTATTGGGAATGCGCATTCTGGGAATGCGCAATCCGGACCACCGCCCCACCCGAGGAGTCGACGATGACCGCAGCGAGCACGCCCGTCGCCGCCTTCGCCATGCGACCGGACCTGCCGGCTCTGTTGTTCTCGTCCGACGACCTCGCCGCCCTCCGGTCGATCGTCGTGCTGGACGCCACCGTCACCATCACCGACTTCGCCACCGCGCCCGCCGGGCTGCTCGACAGCGTGGAGATCCTCGTCACCGGATGGGGCGCCCCGCACATCGGGCCGGCGGAGCTCGACCGCATGCCCCTGCTGCGGGCCATCGTCCACGCCGCCGGCACGGTGAAGGGCCACATCGACGACGCCGCGTGGGATCGCGGAGTGCTCGTCACCAGCGCGGCCAACGCCAACGCCTATCCCGTCGCCGAGTACACGCTCGCCATGATCCTGCTGGCCGGGAAGGGCGTGCCGGACTACATCCGCGGATACGCGACCGACCCGGCCCTCTACGAGCGCGAGGCCGACCCGGCGATCGGCAACTTCCGCCGGACGGTCGGCATCATCGGCGCCTCCCGCGTCGGCCGCCGGGTGATCGAGCTGCTCGAGCCGTTCGACATCGACGTGCTGCTGTACGACCCGCAAGTGCGCCAGGGCGACCCCGTGCTCGAGCGAGCGCGGGCTGTGACCCTCGACGACCTCTTCGCCGGATCGAGCATCGTCAGCGTGCACGCGCCGCTGTTGCCCGAGACGGTCGGGATGGTCGGCGCCGCGCAGCTCGCCCTGCTGCCCGACGGCGCCACCCTGATCAACACCGCCCGCGCCCCGATCGTCGACCAGGAGGCACTCACCGCCGCGGTCCGCGACCGCGGCCTGCGCGCCGTCCTCGACGTGACCGAGCCCGAACCCCTCCCCGCGGAGCACCCGCTGCGGTCTCTGCCGGGAGTGGTGCTCACACCCCACGTCGCGGGTGCGCTCGGCACCGAGGTCCGTCGCCTGGGAGAGTGCGCCCGGCACGAGATCGAACGATTCGTCGCCGGGGAGCCGGCCGAACATCCCGTCACGAAGGAAGCTCTGATCGCCGTTGCCTGAGACTGTCACCGTACCCACCACCCCTTCGATCCAGGAGGCATCCCCCATGCGCGAGCTCCGCGACTACGACGTCCAGATGTTCATCGACGGCCGGTTCGAGCGACCGGAGGCCGGCGACGGCATCCCCGTGCTCGACAAAGCGGCCGGCGTGCCGTTCGGCAGCTACGGCAACGCCTCCCCCGCACAGGTCGACCGCGCGGTGGCCGCGGCCCGCCACGCGCAGCCCGCCTGGGCGCAGGTGGACGGGAACACGCGTTCCGCGATCATCCGCCGGTTCGCCGCGGAGCTCGAGAACCGGCGCGACGAGCTCCTGACCCTGCTCATCCGCGAGACCGGCGGAACGCTCGAGAAGGCGGAGGAGGAGCTCGGGCAGGCGATCACGCAGCTCGAGAACTCCGCCACCCAGCTCACCGAGAACGCGGGGAGCATCCTCCCTCCGTACAAGTCGGGAAAGCTCTCGCTCTCTCGCGCCGTCCCCCTCGGCGTCATCGGCCTGATCGTCCCCTGGAACTACCCGATGAGCCTGGCCATGCGTGCGCTCGCCCCCGGGCTCGCCTACGGGAACGCCGTCGTGCTCAAGCCCGCCGAGCTGACCCCGATCGCCGGAGGCCAGATCCTCGCGGAGGCCGCGCTCGCGGCCGGCGTCCCGGCCGGCGTGTTCGCGGTCGTCCCGGGCGACGGGCCGACCACGGGCCGCACGCTCAGCGAGCACCCGGACCTCGACCTCATCCACTTCACCGGATCGTTCGAGGTCGGCCACCAGATCGCCAACTTCGCCGCGCGATCCTTCCGGCCCGTCGCCACCGAGCTCGGCGGCGACAACGCCTTCGTCGTGCTCGACGACGCCGACATCGACCAGGCCGCCAGCTGCGCCGTGTGGTCGTCGCTCTGGTACCAGGGTCAGACCTGCATCACCGCCGGGCGCCACATCGTCCACCGGGATGTCGCGGCGGCATACACCGACGCCGTCGTCGAGCGCGTGCGCGCCCTCCGCGTGGGCGACCCGCTGCGCGACGACGTCGACCTCGGGCCGATCATCAGCGAGACCCAGCTGCGCCGCTTCGCCGATGGCCTGGTCCGGCCGTCCATCGCGGCCGGCGCCACCGTGGCCGTCGGCGGCGATCACGACGGCCTCTTCTACCAGCCCACCGTCCTCACCGGCGTCACCCCCGACATGCCGGTGTTCACGGAGGAGATCTTCGGCCCGGTGATGCCGATCACCGTCGTCGACAGTGAGGCGGAGGCACTCGCCCTCGTCAACAGGCACCGCACGCTCATGAACTCCGTCTTCACCGGCGACCCGATGCGCGGACTCGCGTTCGCGGAACAGGTGAAGAGCAACGAGGTCCATGTCAACGACGGGTACGCCCGCCACGGCGGCGAGGGACAGCTCGCCGGCTTCACCCATCGGCAGTGGATCGGCATCCAGACCACCCCCGTGCGCTACCCCGCATGGGCCGAGGGCTGAACCCACCCGACGCACCACGAGAACGCACCACGAATCATCGAAGGAGATGCACACAGTGAGGAAGTCAACGCTGAGGACCATCGGCGCGGTGGTCGGCGTGGCCGCCGCCGCGGCCACGGTCCTGACCGGCTGCTCGAGCTCCGGCGGAGGGACCTCGTCGTCCTCCGGCGGCAAGGTCACCCTGTCCTACGTCAACTGGGACGGCGGCATGCAGGCCGTCGTCGACGAGTGGAACAAGGCCAACCCGGACATCCAGGTCAAGCTGACCAAGCCGTCCGGCACCGGGTACACCCTGTACAACAAGCTGATCACCAACAACAAGGCCGGCACGAATCCCGACGTCACCGAGGTCGAGTACCAGGCGCTCCCGGCCCTGATCGCCAACAAGGTCGTCGTCCCGATCGACAAGTACGTCGGCGACCTCTCCGGCGACTTCTCGAAGTCGACGCTGGCGCAGGTGCAGTTCGAGGGCAAGACGTACGGCGTCCCGCAGAACGTCTGCCCGATGGTGTTCTTCTACCGCAAGGACATCTGGGACTCGCTCGGCCTGACCGCACCGAAGACCTGGGACGAGTACGCCGCTGACGCCGCGAAGATCCACGCGGCCGACCCGTCCAAGTTCATCGGCAACTTCACCGCCGCCGACCCCGGCTGGTTCGCCGGGCTCGCCCAGCAGGCGGGCGCCGACTGGTGGAAGGCCTCCGGTGACGAGTGGACGGTCGCCATCAACGACGCCGCCTCCAAGAAGGTCGCCGACTACTGGAGCGGGCTCGTCAACCAGGGCGTCGTCAGCCCGGAGCCGAACTGGTCCGCCCAGTGGAACACCGACATGAACAACGGCACCCTCGTGGGCTGGGTCAGCGCGCAGTGGGCGCCCAACCAGCTGCCGTCCATCGCCAAGGACACCGCGGGCAAGTGGGTCGCGGCGCCCCTCCCCGCCTGGACGGCCGGAGACGACAGCGTCGGCATCTGGGGCGGCGAGACCGAGGCCGTGACGGCCAACTCGAAGCACCCGGCCGAGGCCGCGAAGTTCGTGAAGTGGATGAACTCCTCCAAGGAGGGCGTCGCCTCGCTGATCAAGAACGTGCAGGTCTTCCCCGCGAGCCTGTCGAACCAGACGGCTCCGGAGCTCCAGACCCCGCCGCCGTTCATGTCGAACCAGCCGGACTACTACACCCTCATGGGCACGCTGGCGAAGGGCGTCCGCACCTTCGACATCTGGGGACCGAACGCGAACGTCACGTTCGACTCCTACTCGAACGCCTTCGGCGACGCACTGCAGAACAAGACGCCGCTCGCCGCGGCTCTCGACAAGATGCAGTCGAGCACGGTGTCCGACATGAAGAAGATCGGGTTCAAGGTCACGGGCTGACCTTGCTTCCCCCGGCGGGGGCGGCGACCCCCACGTCGTCCCCGCCGAAACCTCACCACATCCACCGCCCGCATCCACCGCCCGCATCCACCGCCCGCACCCACCGAACTGGAGACCCGCCCATGGCCGTCATCGGAGCCGGCACCGCACGGCGACCCCGCCGCAGGCGCACGCTTCTGCCCGTGTTCCTCGTCGCGCCCGCCGTCATCCTGCTACTGCTGTTCACCGTCGCACCCGGCGTGTACGCGGTGATCCTCAGCTTCCTGCAGCTGAAGGTGGGCGGCGGACTCCTCGGCGGCGGCGATCCGACCGAGGTCTTCGCGGGCTTCGCCAACTACGTGACGACCCTCACCGATCCGGAGTTCTGGGCCAGCCTCGGACGGATGCTGCTGATCGCCCTGATCGGCGTGCCGCTCACCATCGTGCTGGCCACCCTCTTCGCTCTCTGCCTCGATGCCAAGCGCGCCCGGCTGGTCGGCGTCACCCGACTGGCGATCTTCCTCCCCTACGCGGTTCCCGGCGTCGTCGCGTCGCTGCTCTGGGGCTTCATGTACCTCCCGGCGACCAGCCCCATCGGCGGCCGCTTCATCGACTACTTCGGGAGCACCGGGATCTTCTTCTCGGTCGCCAACGTCGCGGTATGGGGCGTCGTCGGCTTCAACATGGTGATCATCTACACCGCCGTCCGCAGCCTCCCCAAGGAGCTGTTCGAGGCGGCGGAGCTCGACGGCGCCAGCGAGCTGCAGGTCGCCCTGCGCATCAAGCTGCCGCTGATCGCCCCGGCCATCACCATGGTCGCCCTGTTCTCCGTCATCGGCGCCCTGCAGCTGTTCAACGAGCCGACGACCCTGAAGCCGCTGGCGAACGCCATCTCGTCCACCTGGGTGCCGCTCATGCGCGTGTACACGGACGCGTTCGTCAACAACAGCATCTACGAGGGCGCTGCCACCTCGTTCATCCTCATCCTCATGACCGTCGCCGCAACGGTGATCGTCAACGTGATCGGCCGGCGCTTCGCCCGGAGGGAGACCCGATGACCACCGCGACCGTACGCACCCCCGACGGGCCGCCGACGACGGCGGCGCGACGATCCGACCCGCGACCGCCGCTGCGGACGCGCTCCGGTCTGCGGATCGTCCCCACCCTCATCCTCATCGTCGGCGCGCTGTACTGCGTCCTGCCGGTGCTGTGGATCCTCATCGCCTCCACGAAGACCAACGACGAGCTGTTCTCGACCCCGTCGTTCGTGCCGTCCTTCACGGGCGGCTTCTGGACCAACATGCAGGCGCTGTTCACCTACAACAACGGCATCTTCGGCCGCTGGGCGCTCAACTCGGTGATCTACGCGATCGGCGGCGGCGTGCTGTCCACCGTCATCGCGGGGGCGGCCGGGTACGCCCTCGGCAAGTACACGTTCACCGGGTCGAAGTGGATCTTCCGGCTCATCGTGGCCGCGGTGCTCCTCCCCCAGATCATGCTCGCCATCCCGCAGTTCCTGCTGCTGGCGAAGTTCGGGATGACGAACACCTACGCCTCCGTCATCCTCCCCCAGCTGGTGTCGCCGTTCGCGATCTACCTGTGCAAGATCTACGCGGAGGCGTCGGTTCCCGACGAGATCATGGAGGCCGCCAGGATCGACGGCGGCAGCGAGTGGCGCATCTTCTGGTCGGTCGGATCGCGGCTGATGATGCCGGCACTGGTGACGGTCTTCCTGCTGCAGTTCATCGGGATCTGGAACAACTTCCTCCTGCCCTTCGTGATGATCAACAACGACCAGCTCTACCCGCTGACTCTCGGGCTGTACGGCCTCATGATCATCACCGGCGGCCAGGCGGCGCAGTACTCGATCGTGATCGCGGGCGTGCTCGTGTCGATCGTGCCGCTGGCCATCCTGTTCCTGTCGCTGCAGCGCTACTGGAAGATCGATCTCATCTCGGGCGGCGTCAAGCTCTGAGGCCCGTCCTCGTCAGCGCCGAGGAGTGGATGCGCGCACGCGCACCTCGGCGGAGACCGGCGTACGCTCTCCGTCCGGCCCGCCCTGCTCGTCCGACTCGTCCGCGAGCGCGAGCTCGAGCGCACGGGCTCCGATCTCGGCCAGCGGAAGCGACACCGAGGTGAGGGCGGGAGTGACGTCGGCGACGAGCGGGATGTCGTCGAATCCCGCCACCGCCACCTCCTCGCCGGGTGCGATGCCCGCTTCGCGCAGAGCCGCCATCACCCCGATCGCCATGACATCGCTCACCGCGAAGACGCATTCGGGGCGCGCACCCGAGCGGAGCAGTTCGGCCATGGCATCCCGTCCTCCCGCGCGCGAGAACTCGGCGTGGGCGATGGAGGCCGACGGCACGACCGACCGGAAACCGTCGACGCGGTCGCGCACCGTGACCAGTTCCTCGGGGCCGGCGATGACGGCGAAGTCGCTGTAGCCGAGCGCCAGCAGCTCGCGGGCGAGCGCCGCCGCCCCGCCGTGGTTGTCGACGGCGACGGTGCGATGCTCCGGAGCTCCCCCGCCGACCACGGCCACGTTCGCGCGGGCGCCCGCGAGCGGGTCGTCCGGCGCTGCGGCGGCGCTCTGGGCGTCCGGCCGCACGACGCGGCTTCCGGCGAGGACGACCGCGCGCGGGCGCTGCCCGCGGAGAGCCGCCAGTGCGGCCTGCTCGCGCGCGACCGACGCCTGGCCCGCGTAGGGCCCCGTTGCGGTGATCGTGACGATGAGGCCGCGCTCGTCCGCCACACGCACGACCCCGGAGGCGATGGAGGCGAAGTAGGGGTCGGCGATGTCGCCCACCACGAGCGCGACGACGTTGCTCGTGCCCCGGGCGACCGCCTGCGCCTGGACGTTGGGGCTGTAGCCGAGCTCGCGGGCCGAAGCGAGCACCCGGTCCTGCAGCGCCGCGTTGACCTTGCGCGTGCTGCCGTTCAGCGCGCGGGACGCGGTCGCCAGCGAGACGCCGGCATGCGCGGCGACGTCGGACAGGGTGGGGGCGTTCTCGCTCACAGCCCCAACCTACCGGCCGTCACCTGCGGGCCTACCGCCGCACCGGCGGGGTCGATGCCCGGATCACGGGGTGCGCCGGGACCGTGCGGCCCCCCGCATCCCCGTCGAGGGCACGGCGGACCGTCTCGTCGGCGACCTGGTCGAGCGGCACGTGGACGGTGGTGAGGGCGGGCACGACGTCACGGAGCGTGGTGATGTCGTCGAACCCGGCGACCGCGACGTCCTGGGGGATGCGCCGCCCGCGGTCGCGGAGCCCGGCGATCGCCCCGAGCGCCATGTCGTCGGTGATCGCGAAGACGAGCTGGATGTTCGCGAGCTCGTCGTCGGGCAGCGAGCGGATGTGCTCGCGGGCTCCCTCCCACGAGAACTCGGGATACGCGACGGCCGCCTCCCCTCCGAACCCTTCGACGAATCCGTCGACGCGCTGCTGCATGGAGAGGAGCGGGGTGGCGCTTCCGAGCACGAGCGCGCGCCGGTAGCCGAGGGTCGTGAGCTCCGCGGCGAGCTCGCGTGCGCCCTCGCGGTTGTCGAAGGTGACGGTCTCGAAGGGCAGATCGGTCCGGCTGATCAGCACGACCCGGCCGCCGGTCTCCTCGAAGCGGCGCAGCTCGGCCACCAGTTCGTCCCCGTTGGGCGGATCGACGTACCCGGTGCCCGCCAGCACGATCGCCTGCGGCTGCTGTCCGCGCAGTTCGCGCACCAGCTCCAGCTCGCGGTCCACCCGGCGGTCGGTCACGGCGATCGAGACGCGCATCCCGTACTCCGCCGCCTGCTTCATGAGCTCGGAGGCCATGGCCGAGAAGTACGGGTCCGAGATCCCGCTGATCACCAGGGCGATGGTGCGGGAGGTGCCGCGCGCGATCACCTGTGCGGCCAGGTTGGGCGTGTAACCCAGCTCGCGGGCGGCGTCGAGCACCCGGCGCCGGTAGCTGTCTGCGACGGTCCGCGCGCTTCCGTTGAGCACCCGGGACGCGGTCGGCTGTGAGACGCCGGCCCGCCGCGCGACGTCGGTCAGAGTGACGGGACGTCGGGGCGCCGCCTCGCTCTTCGCCTCACCCACACGGCAACAGTACCGGCTCCGCCACCGCCTGGGAATGCGCATACCGGGCGCGGCGGGATGTCCGCTCGGCTCAGTCGGCCGGTGTCGCGGCGCCGACGAGCTCGACCTGGGCGCCATCCCATTCGCCGGGTCGCGTCCACCGCACATTGTCCGGCGTCAGCCGCCGGCCGCACGAGACGCAGACATCGGCCGCCTCGGCGCGCGCTCCGCACGCGACGCAGTTGATGCCGAGACGGCCCGGTCGGGGTTCCGGCCCGTGCTCGTCGGCCCACAGGGCGAATGCGTGCAGGATGGGCAGGGTTGCGGCGCCGGACTCCGTCAGCCGGTACTCCGCCCGAGGGCGCGCCCCGTCGCCCGCGGTGGACCGCTCGAGCAGACCGCTCTCGACCATCGTGCGCAGCCGGGCGCTCAGCGCCTTGTCGGTGATGCCGGTCCGGGAGGCGAACTCCTCGAAGCGGCGGGCACCGGCGAACGCCTCGCGCAGGATGAGCAGCACCCAGGGGTCGCCGACGACATCGATGCCTCGGGCGATGGTGCACGGGCGGGTCGACCAATCGGATCTCAGCGGCATGTCGTCCTCCTGCAGCTAGCTTAGCGCTAGCACCCCTGAATGCTCGTTCAGCATCCGAGCTTGCGCTCCAGCGGCAGCCTGTGGCCTACTTGTTCCGTGGCTGACTTGCTTGAAGCTAGTAAAGACGAGACGCGAGATTCCCGACTGGGACTGACGTTCTTCGTGGTCGCCACCGGGAGTGTGCTCGCCTCCCTCGACCTCTTCATCGTCAACATCGCGTTCGGCTCGATCAGCGCCAGCTTTCCCGGCGTGCAGCCCCAGCAGCTCGCCTGGGTGCTCAACGCCTACGGCATCGCCTTCGCAGCGCTCCTGATCCCGTTCGGCCGACTGGCCGACGTCGTGGGCAGGAAGCGGACCTTCGTGACCGGTCTCGTCGTGTTCGTCGTCGCCAGTGCGGTCTGCTCGATCGCGCCCGGGATCGGGGTGCTGATCGCGGCACGCGCCGTGCAGGGAGCGGCCGCTGCCGCGATCATCCCGACCAGCCTCGGACTCCTCCTCACCACGGCACCGCGAGAGCGGCACACCCGGCTCGTCAGCGTCTGGGCGGCCACCGGATCCATCGCCGCCGCCCTGGGGCCGACGGTCGGCGGGCTGCTCGTGCAGGTCGACTGGCGCTTCATCTTCCTCATCAACGTCGTGCTCGCGCTGCCGGCCCTGATCGTCCTCCCCCGCGTGCCCTCCGCGCCCGGCTCGGGCGGTCGGCGACCGGATCTCCTCGGCTCGCTCGCTCTCGCCGCCGCGGCCGCACTGGTGGTCTGGACCGTCTCGTACAGCTCCGACCCCGACGTGAGCCTCTGGCAACTCGGCGTCGGCGCGCTGCTCGCCGCGCTGTTCGCTGTGCTGTTCGTGTGGAGGAGCCGGCGGGCGGCGGTCCCCGCCGTGAATCTGCAGGTGTTCGGCGATCACGGCTTCCGCGCCGCCTCGGCCGGCATGTTCTTCTTCTACGCGGGCTTCGGCATCATGCTGGTCGGAGCACCGCTGGTGCTCACCGGCCCGCTCGGCCTGTCTCCGGCCGTCGCCGGCATCGCCTTCGGTGCCGGACCCGCCGCCGCTGTGGTCTCCACCATCGTCGCGGGGCGCCTCCCGTCCACCCCGCGCGCCCTCGGCCTCCTCGGCGGTGCACTGTTCGCGCTGGGCGGGCTGTGGTGGACCATCCTGCTCACCGCCGGCGGCTCGTTCTGGTGGGGTTACCTCCCCGGCATCGTGCTGACGGGTCTCGGAGCCGGTCTCGCGCAGACGGCGTTCATCGCCGGCGGGACGGCGGGCCTCCCCCAGCACGAATACTCGGCCGGCGCGGGCGTGCTCAACACCGCCCGCCAGATCGGCTCGGCCATCGGAGTCGCGGTCTTCGTGGCACTCACACTCGGAGCGACGAGCTCCCTCACCGGGTACGCCGGCGCCTGGGCGGTGCTGACCGCGGGCGGCGTTCTGGCCGTCCTGGCGGCGTGGGCGATCCGCGATCGGTCAGCGGAGGGCGGTCGATGAGATACCTGATCGTGGGGGCAGGGGCCGTCGGCGGCTATCTCGCTGCGCTGCTCCAGGAGTCCGGTCACCGGGTGACGCTGCTGGTCCGGCCGGAGCGGGCACGCATCCTCGCGCGGGACGGGCTGGTGCTGGCCGAACCGGACGGCCCGACCTCCGCCTTCCCGATGGAGACCGTCACGGCGGACACCGTGCGCCCCGAATACGATGTCGTGCTGCTGTCGGTGAAGGCGTACGCCCTGCCAGGGGCGATCGCCGACCTGCGCGGCGCGATCGGACCGGGCACTGTCGTCATCCCGTCCCTCAACGGCATCGCCCATATCGAGGCGCTCGACGCCGCGTTTCCCGGGCAGGTCCTCGGCGGCGTCTGCCTCACGGCGACCGAGCTGCGGGACGACGGCGCGATCCGGATCCTCCGGCCCGGGGCCACCCTCGGCTTCGGCGAGCTCGACGGGCGGGACACTGAGCGCGTGCGCCGGATCGCGGACGACCTGAGCGATTCGCCCATCGAGAGCTCCGCGTCGACCACCATCGTCGCGGACATGTGGGAGAAGTGGCTGCTGCTCGCGTCCGGCGGTGCGACCAACACCCTCCTGGGGGCGGATGTGGGCCGCATCGTCGCGGCGGACGGCGGCGCACGGACGGCGGAAGCCGTGGTCGACGAGGTCGTCGACGTGATGACGCGCGCCGGTCATGCGCCGCGGACGGATGCCGTCCAGCGTGCGCGCGGCGTCCTCACCGAGGCGGGGTCGCACTTCACGACCTCGATGTACCGCGATCATCGCGCGGGCCGTCCGGTCGAGGTGGAAGCGGTGCTGGGCGACCTCGTGCGCCGCGCCGACCACCTCGGCACACCGGTGCCCCTGCTCGCGGCCGCCGCGGCGGCCCTCCGCATCGCCCCGGAGTCGTGACGGGCGCGTCGGGACCCCTACGTACCAGCTGACGCGTCGCTCACATGAGCATCGCGACGAGCATCCCGCCGCACACAGCCGCCGATACGACGGTGTGCAGGCGGCGCACCCGGCGAGCCAGCACCAGGCGGCCGATCAGCCAGCCAGCCACCGCGATGGCGACGAGCGCCGGGCCGACCGGGCCGCCGACGGACGGGTCCAGGTGTCGGTGCGGGGACGCGACAGCCGAGCCCACGACACCAGCCGGAACGGGAGCAGCCGAGAAGGCCATCCCCACCATGACGAGGAGCATGGCCCAGAGGTCGACCACATGCTCGCGCGCGAACGGGGATCGGCGGGCGATCCGCCCGTAGCCGCAGGCAAGCAGGGCGAGTGCGACAGCGCCCGCGCAGAGCGCCGCCGCGTTCCCGGCGGCGCAGGCGAGCGCCATCACCCCGGCCGCGGGCAGCTCGTGCACGAGGGTGCCCGCCGTCCGGTGCGCGCGCCCGCGACGGCGCACCGTGGCGCCGGAGGTGGATGCGGTCGCGACCGCATCCACCTCCGGCGCCACGGCCGCCCCCATGGTCACGCGCGCCAGACCGTCTTCACATTGGTGAACTCGCGGATGCCGAACGCCGACAGCTCGCGCCCGTACCCGGAGTCCTTGATGCCGCCGAAGGGCAGCTGCGGGAAGGATGCGGTGAGCCCGTTGACGAAGACGCCGCCGGCCTCGATGCGGTCCTGGAAGAAGGCGGCCTCGTCATCGTCCTGCGTCCACACGCTTGAGCTCAGGCCGAAGTCCGAGTCGTTCGAGCGCTCGACGGCCTCCTCGGCCGACTCGACCCGGTACAGGCACGCGACCGGCCCGAAGCACTCCTCGCGGAAGATGCGCATCTCGGGGGTGACATCGCGCAGCACCGTCGCCGGGTAGAACCAGCCGGGGCCGTCCGGCAGCTCGCCTCCGGCCAGGAGGGTCGCACCCTTGGCGACGGCGTCCTCGACCAGCTCGTGGGTGTCGCGACGCACCTGCTCGGTGGCCAGCGGGCCGAACGACGTTCCCTCGTCGAACGGGTCGCCGACGACCTGCGCGCGCATCCCCGCGACGAAGGCCTCCTCGAACGCGTCGTAGACGTCCGCGTGGACGTAGTACCGCTTGGCGGCGATGCAGCTCTGACCCGAGTTCTGCACGCGCGCGTTCACCCCGGCTGCGGCCGCCGCCGCGATGTCGGCCGACGGCATCACGACGAACACGTCCGTGCCGCCGAGCTCCAGCACCGACTTCTTGATGTTGCGTCCCGCTGCCTCCGCCACAGACGACCCCGCCCCGACCGAACCGGTGAGCGTGACCGCGCGGATGCGGCGGTCGTCGATCAGAGGCGCCACCGCGCCGCCCTCCACGAGGACGGTCTGGAACGCTCCGGCCGGGAACCCGGCCCGCTCGAACAGCGAACCGAGGTAGAGCGCGCTCTGCGGAACGCTGGAGGCGTGCTTCAGGATGCCGGTGTTGCCGGCCATGAGCGCGGGGGCCGCGAACCGGATCACCTGCCAGAACGGGTAGTTCCACGGCATGACCGCCAGCACCGTCCCGATCGGCTGGTAGCGGACGCTCACCGCCGAGGCGCCGACATCGCCCGCCGCGACCGGGCGCTCCTCGGCGAGGTACTCCGCGGCGTGGTCCGCGTACCAGCGCATGCCGCGCGCCGACTTCGACACCTCGTACTTCGCCGTTCCGATGGTCTTGCCCATCTCGGTCGTGACGAGCGCGGCGACCTCGTCGAGCTCGGCGTCGAGGAGGTCGGCGGCGGCGCGCATCCACGCGCCCCGCTGCTCGAACGTCGTGTCCGCGAGCCCGCGGTAGGCGGCTTCGGCCGCGGCGAGGATCTCCTCCAGCTGCTCGGCCGTGTGCGGCTCGAACGTCTTGAGCGTCTCGCCGGTGGTGGGGTTGATGGTGGCGATGGCCATGGTTACTCCTTTGTTGTGACGGCCGATGGGATGCGCGCGCGGCTCACACCGCGATGCGCCTGGCCAGCTCGACGGCGCCGGCGACCGGTGCGTCCGTGAGCGGCACGACGGTGAGTCCGGGATGCGCGGCCGCGACCGCCCCGGAGAAGGCCGCAAGCAGTCGCGGCTGGTGGGCGAACACACTGCCGCCCACCACGATGTGCGAACCGGCGGCTCCCCGGGCGATCAGGCGGCCGATCAGCGCAGCGAGCTCGGAGGCGGCCCGGTCGATGACGGAGACGGCGAGGGCGGAGCCGCCGTCCGCCGCCGCGAAGACGGCGACGGCGCGCGGACCCCAGTTCTCCGGTGTCGGGTCGTCGTTGACGGCGCGGGCGAGTGCCGGCGCGGACGACACCCCGAACGCACGCTCCAGAGCGGCGAAGAGGCCGTCGTCCGGGGCGCCGTCGTCGTCGGCGCGGAGAGCGGCGATGGTCGCGTCGCGGACGATGGCGGGCGCACCGCCCTCGTCGCCGATGACCCATCCCCAGCCGCCGGCGAACAGGGTCCGGCCGGACGCATCCGCGCCGACGGCGATGGAGCCGGTTCCGGCGATCACGCCGATGCCCTCCCGCAGGCCCGCGGCGGGGACGAGCAGTTCGGCGTCGTTCACGACAGCAGCGCGGTAGCCCAGCTCGCCGAGGGCGGCGCGGAGCTCACGGGCGTGCTCGACGGTGTCGAGTCCCTGAGCGCCGACGCCGAGAGCGGAGACGGTCGCGCCCTCGGGCAGTACGTGCCGGATGCGGGCGTGCAGCCACCGAGCGGCGCCGCCTGCCGGGGATGCGCTCCATTCATCCGCCGGCAGGGCGACGTCGGCGACGCGTGAGCCGTCGAGGGTCTCAGCACGCACGCCGAGCTTGGTGCCACCGGCATCCAAGCCCACGATCAAAGGGGAAAGAAGAGGGGATACAGCCGTCACGCGGCGCCCCCCGCATCCACCGACACCTTGGTGTCCGCGTTGTGGAACACGAACTCCTCGATGTCCACACCCCGCACCTCGGCCACGGCGCCGACGAGGATCTGCATCACCAGCGCCTCGAGCACCGCGCGCTGGGCGGCGGGGAGTTTGGGCAGGCGCACCGGGTGCAGGGTGCTCGTCGCAGCGACGGACTCGGCCGAGATGAGCACGACGTGGTGGCCGGCATCCGCCAGCGTCGTCGCCAGATCGAGCTCCCGGCTGTCGCCGAAGACCACATGCACCCCGTCGCCCGCCGACTCCATCGAGCCGTGCAGGTACTGCCGCGTGCTCATCCCGGTCGCCGGGATGCGCGCCACCTCTCGGAACAGCAGCGCACCCGCCTCGGCCGATCCGACCGCCGGTCCCGCGCCGACGAAATCGCTCGACGAGACCGTCGCGAACAGCTCGGCGAGCGCCGAGACCGGAGCAGTCAGCCGGTCCTCCACCGCGGCGAACGTCTCGGCCAGCCGCGCCCATCCGGCATCGGGCGTCCCGCCGTCCCAGACATCGGCGAGCAGCCCGAGCGCCGCGACGGTCGCCGTGTACCCCAGGGTCGAGGCGTAGCTGTCGGCCAGGTTGCCGAGCGACAGCGTCGAGGCGATGCGGCCGATCGGCGACGGCTCGCTGTTCACGACCGCGAAGCGCAGCTCCTCCGGCACCGACTCGAGCACCGCCAAGGTCTCGGCGCTGCGGCCGCTCTGCGAGATCCCGACGATGGGATGCACGCTCGGCGGGAACGGCACGGGGTAGTCGCCGGCGCCGAGGCGCAACGAGTGGATGCCGCGCGAGCGCAGCTCCCAGACCGGCGCGCACGCCGCGGCGAGGCTCGCGCCGATCCCGACGAAGATCGGGCCGGGTCCCGCGAGCTGGCCGAGCGCCGAGCGTGCTTCGACCTGGTCGGCGATCAGCGGGATCGCCCGGCCGAGCTCCTCCGCCTGCGTCGCCCGCGCGGACGCGTACGTGATGTACCCCTTCATCGGAGTCCCCCTGACTGTGCTGGGCTGGTTGCTCGCGAGCCGGTTGCTGCCGAGCTGGATGGTGTGGTCGCTGCGCTCGGGTCCCAGTCGGACGGGAGCGGCTCGACGGGCGGCGCCGTGCTGTCGATGGCGACGGGCACGCCGGAGCGCGCCGACTCCTCGACCGCGAGCATGACCTCGAGCGCGTGGAACGCGAGCGGGCCGGACGCGCGCGGGGGCCGGCCGTCGCGCAGGGCGCGGGCCAGCTCCAGCACGCCGACACCGCGTTCGCGGTGGGCTCCCGGCGGGGCGACCTCGCTCCAGGCGTGGTCGCGGTCGTCGCCGGCGAGCACCCGCGTTGGTCCGTCGAAGCCGCTGACCGGCACCTCGAGCACGCCCTCCGATCCGGTGATCTCGAACGCCTGCCGCCGACGTGGCGAGTCGAAGCTGTACACGGAGGTGCCGACCACACCGGAGGCGAACCGCGTCAGCACGCTGAGATGCGTGTCGACCTCGACGGGGAACCGCAGACCCGCGTCCGGTCCCGACCCGACGACGCGTTCGGCGCGCGGACGCTGGCCCATCGCCTCCACCTGGACGATCGGACCGAGCAGCTGGATCATCGTGCTGACGTAGTACGGGCCGATGTCGAACAGCGGACCGGCGCCCCGGGCGAACAGGAACTGCGGCCGCGGGTGCCAGGCATCCGGTCCAGGGCCCTGCATGAGGGTGAGCAGCGTCCTGGGCTCTCCGACCGCACCGTCGAGCAGCAGCCGCTGCGCGTTCTGGATGCCCTCGCCGAGGATCGTGTCCGGCGCGTTGGCCACGACGACGCCGGCCTCCTCCGCTGCGTCGAGCACCGCGCGGGCCGACGCCAGGTCGAGCGTGAGGGGCTTCTCGCCCCAGACGTGCTTGCCCGCAGCGATGGCGGCGAGCGCGACGTCGGCGTGGGCGGCCGGAATGGTCAGGTTGACGACGATCTCGATGTCGTCGCGTGCCAGCAGGTCGGCGACGGTGGGCGCGGCCTCCACGCCGTACCGGTCGGCCTGCGCCGCGGCGCGCTCGACGTCGAGGTCGGCGATCGCGACCACCCGCACATCCGGGTACGTCGCGAGCGAGCGCAGGTACTCGTCCGAGATGTTTCCTGCGCCGACGATCCCGACGCCGGTGGCGGTCATGCGTCCACCGCCCGCGGGAGGCGCTCGGCGAAGAACGCGGCGTTGCGCTCGACGAGCGGGAACACATCCCCCTCGTGCACGACCACCTCGACCACCGGCAGCTCCAGCGATCGGGCGGCGGCGATGGCCGCGGTGACGTCGAACGGGTTGGTGCCGTCCTCCTTGACGTGCAGGAAGCGCACCCGGTCGCCGAGTCTCGGGATGAGGCCGAGCACGTCCTCGCCGCCGACCGCCGCCCAGTAGGTGTCGAGCTCCAGCACGACAGCGGGGTCGAGCGCCTCGACCAGGATGTCGTAGGCCGTCCGGCCGTCGACCGACTGCGAGAACTCGAAGTCGTGGTTGTGGTACCCGATGCGGATGCCGCGTTCGGCCGCCACCGGAACCACCGCGTTGATCGCGTCGGCGAGGGCCAGCACGCCGTCGCGGTCGGCGATGCTCACCGGCGGCACGAAGGGGACGATGACGGTCTCGATGCCGAGGCTCTCCGCCGCATCGAGCACGGCGTCGCGGTCGAGCTCCGTGATCTTGGCGTGCGCGGTCGACGCGGTGAGGCCCGTGGCAGCGACCGCGGCGCGCAGCCCCGCGGTGTCGCTCAGGATGTCGTACGGCTCCACATGGGTGAATCCGTAACCCGCCAGGCGTTCGAGAGTGCCCTCGAGCCGGTCCGGGCCGATGTCCTCGCGGACGCTGTACAGCTGGATTCCGAGACTCACGCGCCGTGCCCTCCGTGATCGTGCGTGTGCGCATCCGCGTGCCCGTGATGACCGGGCGCGCAGTGGTCGCCGACCGACTCCGGGATGTCGAGGGTCGGGTTGGCACCGAAGAACCCGTGCGGCTTGAGCACGAACCCCGCCGAGTCGACCGGCATCACCGGCCAATCCTCGATGCGCGGGAAGTGCGTCAGCCCGAAGGTGTGCCAGAGCACGATGTCGGCGTTGTCGACGTCGCGGTCCGCCGCCGTCCACTTTGGGAGGCCGGCGCCGCCCGGGTGCATGTTGACGAAGTCGCCCGCCGGGTACAGCTCGGCGGGTTCGTAAGGCGTGACCCACAGGTGCTTGGCCGAGTAGGTGGCGCGCTGGTGGATGTCGGAGAGCTCGTCGGCCAGCAGGGCGGGTTTTCCCTCCGGGTAGAGCACGTACCCGACGGCGCCGCCGAGCCGGTTCCTCCTGCCCGGGTTCGAGACGAGCCAGACCCGGTTCTTCGCGTTGTCCGCCATCCGCTGCGCCTCCTTCTCCGTGCGCAGCCGGGTGACCGTCTGGGTGATCCCGGTGCCGGTCGGGTTCTCCGGCCCGCGCGGGACGAGCACCGCCTCCAGCTCGTCGACCGCGTTCTCCACGCCGTCGACCATCATGTCGAGACGCGCCGAGAAGAGGTGCTGGTGATACGGCGCCCCGAGGCCGGGAGCGAGCTCCGACGCGTAGGCGTAGCCCGGGCCCGGGTACGCGGAGGTGAACACGACGCCGGTGGCCTTCACCTCCAGCTCGATGTTGCCGTCGAGCGAGAAGTACCAGTAGAAGCCGTAGTCGTAGTTGCCCACGGTCACGAAGAAGCTGACCACCAGCCGGCGGTTGCGGCGGGAGTCGCTCGAGCCGTTCCAGTTGTCGAAGTGCTTCCAGAGGATCCCGGCGTCCTCCTCGTGGATGCAGATCGCCTGCGGGATGACGCGCACGTTCCCGGCGTTGTCGGCCAGGGTCGCATCCAGATAGGTGATGTCTCCGACGCAGTCGCAGCCGAGCTCCAGCGAGTTCGCGAAGCCGCCCAGCAGGTACTCGCCGCAGTCGAAGAAGTTCTGGAACCAGCGCTGCGGGCTCGGGTCGCCGTAGGGCACCATCATCTCGGCGATGGATGCGCGGTAGAGCACCGGGCGCTGCACTCCGTCGTCCGCGATGGACACGTTGTGGAAGACCAGCCCCTCGCGCTGGTCGAACGACACCTGCAGCTTCCAGCCCAGCCACGACAGGACGCCGTTCTCGTCGATGGTGAAGCTCGGACCGTCCGGCTGGCTGATCTCGATCGGCTTGAGGCCTGCGCGCTCGGGCTTCCCCACCCACTCCGTGAGGTGGAAGTTGCCGTCCTCCTGCGGCACGGGCAGCTCGACGTAGTCGATCACGTCGAGCACCTCACGGGTCACGACGTCCACCATCACCGTCACGCCGTCGACGGGATGCGCCCAGCCGAGGTCGTCCGGCGTCTTCTGCACGAAGGTGAAGCAGCGCTGGATGCGTCGGCCGGCCTCGTCGGTCGCCGGAGCGCCGGCCGAGAGCGGGTTCACGCGCAGTGTCGAGATGTCGGTGAGGCCGCGCTTCGCCATGGCCGCGAGCCAGCGCTCGTCCTGGTGGACGATCTCCTCGACGAGCCCGAACTCGGCCAGGACCACCGGAACCTGGCCGTCTGCCGGGTCGAGCTCCACCACCGACACGAGGCGGTCCTCCGCCGGACAGACGACGGCGTCGTGGGACGCTCCCGTGGCGAAGTCCACCAGCATCGCGCGGAACCGGCGGGCCTCCGGCCGGGACCCCGGGGCGAGCAGAGTGCGCTTGTCCTGCTCGAGCAGGCCGAAATAGGACACATGTCCGTCGGGGCCGAGCAGTCCCTCCCGCTCGAGGATCGCCCGCGAGGCGGCGACCTCCTCCGGCCGGAGGCTCGCCAGGGCGGCCGCGATGGCGGCGTCGGCCTCCGGGTCCGCGTACGGTGCGGCAGGCGCTTGGGCGGTTTCGGTCACGTCAGGACTCCGTTCGGTTGTGGCGGGAGAAGTAGGTGCGGAGGCGATAGCGGTCGCCGGCGTACTGGACGGTCGAGGCGAGCACCGCCCGCTCCGACCGGTTGCGCACCACCTGGTGCATCACGAGGGTCGGTGTTCCCGGCTGGACGCCGAGCTGGCCTGCGACGTCGGCGCTCGCCTCGCGCGCCTCGATGGTCGTCTCCGCATTGGCGAGCTCGTTGCCGGTCTCGGTGAGCGCCTCGTACAGCGAGGAGGTCTCGAAGTCGTAGCTCTCGGCGTCCGGAAGCAGGGCGGCCGGGATGAGCGCCCAGTCGAGGGCGATCGGAACGCCGCCGAGCATCCGCACGCGGCCCAGCCGGAAGATCGGGAGGCCCGGGGCGATGCCGAGCAATTCCGCGTCGTCGATGGTGGAGGGGGCGACGCTCGCCTGCAGCACGCGCGAGCTCGCCGCCAGACCCATCCGCTCGGCGGTCTCGCTGAACGACTCGAGGCTGTTCGGCCACTCGTTGCGCTGATCGCTCTCGCCGGACACGTACCAGCCCCGGCCGTGCGACGGCGCGAGCGCGCCGTCCTCGACGAGGGCCTGCAGTGCTTTGCGGAGAGTGACGCGGCTGATCCCGAGCGTCAGGCAGAGCTCCCGCTCGGGTGGAAGGCGCGCGCCAGCCGGCAGCGAGCCGGAGGCGATCCGCTCGCGCAGCGAGTCGGCCGCCTGCATCCAGAGCGGGTCCGGGTAGTCGGTCCGGACGACGCCCGTCGTTGTCGGTGTCGTCGTCATCGCTCGAGGCTCACCGTCTCCCAGACGCCCGAGCGCATCGAGGCGTAGCAGGCGTCGAGGATGCAGTTGACGACGAAGCCGTCGTCGAACGTCTCGTCCGGCTCGCGCCCCTCGGCGAAGCGCTCGACGAAGTGCCGCATCTCCTGGCTGAACCCGTAGGCGCGCGCCTCCTCCGGGACCGGGTAGACCCATCCCGTCTCGGCGTCCGCCTTCTCGACCAGATAACCGGCGGGATTCTCGATGAAGCCCCAGACGGGAGTGTGCGAGGTGTCGGTGACGAGGCGCCCGGCAGTGCCGACGAGTTCGTGGCGCAGCTGCATGCCGCCCTTCTCGATCCACGACGACTCGATCTGGGCCAGCTGACCGCCCGCGAACTTCAGGAGGGCGATGGCGGTGTCCTCTCCGGTGGTCTTGTCCGCGTGGGCCATCGTCGCGCCCCACGCGAAGACCTCGGTGACCGGGTTGTCCTTCCCGAAGAAGTGGCGTGCGGACTCGACGGTGTGGCAGCCCATATCGAGCAGGGCTCCCCCGCCGGCCGTCTCGGCGTCCCAGAAGTGCGGGGCGTGCGGGCCGGAGTGCGCCTCCCGCGCTCGCATGGTGAGAGGGTCGCCGATGGCGCCGGCGACGACCATCTGGTGGGCCTTCGCGATGTTCGGCGAGAAGACCGAGCTCTCCGCGTAGCCGTGCCAGACGCCGGCGTCGCGCACGATGCGGAGGATCTCCGCCGCCTCTGCTCCGGTGCGGGCGAGCGGCTTGGTGCATACGATGCCCTTGCCCGCGGCCGCGGCGATGCGGACCGCCTCGACGTGCACCTCGTTGGGGAGGGCGATGACGACGAGGTCGATCTCCGGGTCGGCGCACAGGGCCGCCATGTCGTCGTACTGACGCGGGATGGGGCCCCACTTCTCGGCGAAGGCCTGAGCGCGGGCGAGGTCGCGCGAGTAGGTGGCGACGAGCTCGGCCCCGCGGACGTCTTGGAGGGCGTCCGCGTACGTGTCGGCGATGAAGCCGGAACCGAGGAGTCCTACTCGAATCACATTTCCTCCTGCTGGAACGGGTGTGATCGCCATAGTAGCCATGTGGTACGCCATTGGTCTATACCGAAACCCGTAATAGACCAGAAACAAAATACCTCTTGCTACCTCTATGGACCGCTATGTATGCTCGCGGTCAATCCATCACCCCGAACCCGAGGAGAATGCAGTGCGACCACGCAAGTCGATGAAGATGCGAGTGGCTGCGGCTCTCGCGACGGTGGCGGCGGCCACGCTGATCATCACGGGATGCGCCGGCAGCGGCGCGTCCAGCAGCTCCCGCTACCTGAACGTGTACTCCGGCAACCCCGGCAACCTGACCGACAACTTCAACCCGTTCGTCGCCGACGTCGCCTATGGCGCGAACGGCGCCGTGCTCGGCGCGGTCTACGAGCCGCTCTTCTACTTCAACTCCGCCAAGAACGAGAAGCCGCAGCCGTGGCTCGGCACCGAGTACACCGTCTCGCCGGACGGCCTCACCTACACCGTGACCCTGCGCGACGGCGTGAAGTGGCAGGACGGCAAGCCGTTCACCGCGGCCGACGTCGCCTACACGTACAACCTGCTCGAGAAGAAGCCGGAGCTGAACCTCTACGGCCTCAAGATCGCCGAGGCGAAGGCCGTCGACGACACCCACGTCACCATCACGCTCAGCCAGCCGGACTACCCCAACGAGTACCGCCTGCTCGGCCTCACCTTCATCGTGCCGGAGCACATCTGGTCGTCCATCTCCGACCCGGCGAAGACCACCAACCAGAAGCCGATCGGCACCGGAGCCTTCGACTTCGGGCAGTTCACCCCGCAGTCGGTGACCCTCACGGCCAACAAGGACTACTACCAGAAGGGACAGCCGGCGATCCCCGGCATCCGGCTGGTCACGTCCACCGGCAACGCCGCGGCGCTCAACTCGCTCAACGCGGGCCAGATCGACTGGGCCGGCATCGCGCTGCAGGATGTGCAGAAGTCGTTCGTCGACAAGGACAAGAAGTACAACAAGTACACGTCCATCCCGGCCGACATCAAGGTGCTGATGCCGAACCTCAGCAAGGCGCCCTTCGACGACCTCGCCTTCCGTCAGGCGCTCAGCCTCTCGATCGACCGCGACGCGATCATCAAGCAGGCCTTCGGAGGGACCGACACCCCGGCCAACCCGACGAGCCTCCTGCAGCCGCGGGACGAGGCCTACATCCCGGCCGACTACACGGGCAAGACGCTCGACCAGGATGTGGACAAGGCCAAGAAGATCCTCACCGACGCCGGCTACTCGTACGACGGCTCCGGCAACCTGATCGGCAAGGACGGCCAGCCGGTGAAATTCAAGATCACCACCGTCACGGGCTACACCGACACGATCACCGCCAACCAGCTGCTGGTGCAGGACTTCCAGAAGATCGGCGTGCAGGCGACCCCGGAGGAGCTGTCGCTCGGCGCCTACTCCACCGCTCGACAGAACGGCTCGTTCGACCTCCTGGACGACCGCATCCCGACCGGCCCGAACCCCTTCCAGCAGTTCAGCGACAGCCTGGACTCGGCCAAGACGGCTCCGGTCGGCAAGCCGGCCAACGCCAACTTCGTGCGCTTCCAGGACCCGAAGGTCGACCAGCTGATCGCGCAGGCGGGCGGCACCAACGACCCGGCTCAGCTGACCAGCGCCTACCAGGCGCTCGGCACCTACTTCGCCGAGAACCAGCCGTACATCATCCTCAGCCAGAACGGCGCGGTGACCACCTACCGCGACCAGTACTTCACCGGGATGCCCACGCCCGACAACCTGTGGGCGACCCCGTCCAACTGGCTGTCCGGCAACATCGGCTACGTCGCCAAGTCGCTGAAGCCCGTCAAGTGACCCCTCGGCGCGGGACGGCGGTCATCCGTCGTCCCGCGCCCCGACCCGGCGGGACCACCTCATGCGCTACTACCTCAACAAGCTCGGCTTCTACCTGATCGCGGGCTGGATCGCGATCACCCTCAACTTCCTGCTCCCCCGGCTGGTCAAGGGCAGCCCGGTGGATGTCATCCTCGCCAAGACGCAGGGTGTCGCCCCGATGCCCCCGGAGGCCCGGCACGCCCTCGAACTGCAGTTCGGCGTCTCGCACGAGCCGCTCATCGTCCAGTACGGGCAGTACCTGCACAACATCTTCACCGGCCAGTTCGGCCTCTCGGTCAGCTACTACCCGACCCCGGCGATCGACGTCGTCATGCAGGCGCTCCCGTGGACGCTCGCGCTCGTCGGCCTCGCGACCGTCATCAGCTACGTGATCGGCGTCGTCTTCGGCTCGTGGCTCGGCTGGCGTCGCGGGAGCTGGACCGACGCGATCCTCCCCGCCTCCACCTTCTTCTCGGCGATCCCCTACTTCTGGCTCGCCCTCGTGCTCGTCTACGTGTTCGGCTCGATCCTGCACTGGTTCCCGGTCAGCGGCGGCTACGACCTCAACATCGTGCCGGGCTTCACACCGGAGTTCATCGGCTCCGTCATCGTCTACGGCGCCCTCCCGGCGATCACGATCATCCTCGCGTCCGTCTCGGGCCAGCTGCTCGGCACCCGCAACATGATGGTGTCGACGATGGCGGAGGACTACGTGGTCACCGCGCGGGCGAAAGGGCTGCGACCGGGACGGGTCTTCGGCTCGTACGCCATGCGGAACGCCCTGCTCCCCAGCGTCGCCGGGTTCGCGATGTCCCTCGGCTTCATCGTCAACGGATCGGTGGTCACCGAGAGCGTGTTCGGGTACCCGGGCGTCGGCTTCACCCTGCTGACCGCCGTGCAGAACAACGACTACCCGCTGATGCAGGCGCTGTTCCTCATCATCACCCTGGCCGTCCTCGGCGCGAACCTGGTCGTCGACCTCGTCTACGGCTTCATCGATCCGCGCACGCGGCTGGCGAACTAGGAGTCCCCATGAGCTTCACGCAGCAAGAACTCGCCGACCCGGAGCTGTCCGGCTCCGAGCCCGACGCCGACGACGCCGCGGCCGCCCGCACCGGGTTCCTCCGGGCCGCCGGCCGATCGCGCCGCACCGACCGGCGCCGCACCTCCCGCGGGTGGAAGTTCTGGGTCGGGATCGCGATCTGCGTCTTCTTCGCGCTGGTCGCCCTGACCGCTCCCCTCCTCGTCCCGAACCCCAACCAGTCCAGCCCCGTCGGACTCCAGCCGCCGAGCGCGGAGCACTGGTTCGGCACGACGAACATCGGGCAGGACGTCTTCGCGCAGGTCTACGCAGGAACCACGGGCTCCGTGGTGATCGGCGTGGTCGCCGGCGCGATCACCGTGGTGCTCTCGATGCTGTTCGGCATCGGCGGCGCGTTCCTCGGTGGGTTCTGGGACAACCTCTCGTCCCTCATCAGCAACGTGTTCCTCGTCATCCCCGGCCTCCCGCTGCTCATCATCGTGACCGACTACGTCGAGTCGCGCGACATCGTGGTGATCGCCGTCGTCATCGCCCTGGTGTCGTGGGCGGGCGCGGCCCGCGTCCTCCGCGCACAGACCCTCTCGGTGCGCTCCCGGGACTACGTGGATGCTGCGCGCGTCGCCAGCGAGTCGAACTGGCGCATCATGCTGCGCGAGATCCTCCCCAACCTCATGCCGATCATCGCCAGCCAGTTCGTCTTCGGCGCCCTCGGCGCGATCCTCGCGGAGGCCGGGCTGTCCTTCCTCGGGCTCGGCGCGCCCGGCGGCAAGAGCTGGGGCAGCATCCTGTTCTTCGCCCAGAACGCCCAGGCGATCACCCTCGGCGCGTGGTGGTGGTTCGTCCCGCCGGGGCTCTGCATCGCCATCCTCGGGGCCGCCCTCGGCCTGATCAACTTCTCGATCGATGAGCGCATCAACCCGCGGCTGCGGACGGCGGCGATCGCCAAGCGCTCCCGTACCGCCCCGAAGGGAGCAGCCGCATGAGCGAACCGCTGCTGCGCATCAGCGACCTGACCGTCGATTACGCCACCGACCGCCCGGTGCGGGCCGTCGACGGCGTCTCGCTCGAGATCCACCCCGGCGAGATCGTCGGGCTGGCGGGAGAGTCGGGATGCGGGAAGTCGACCCTGGCGTACACCGTGACCCGGCTCCTGCAGCCTCCCGCCCAGATCAGCGGCGGCTCCATCGAGTGGCGACGCGAAGACGGCGGGACGACCGACATCCTCGGTCTCGACGGCCGCGAGCTTCGCGCCTTCCGCTGGCAGGAGATCTCGATGGTCTTCCAGGGCGCCATGAACGCCCTCAACCCCGTCCACCGGATCGGGGCGCAGATCGAGGACGTCTTCGTCGACCACCGCGCGGGACTCAGCCGCGCGGAGCGCCGGGAGCGCGCCGCCGAACTGCTCCGCACCGTCGGCATCCCGGTCGACCGGCTGAAGAGCTACCCGCACGAACTGAGCGGCGGGATGCGGCAGCGCGTCATGATCGCCATGGCCCTCGCCCTGCGGCCCCGGCTGATCATCATGGACGAGCCGACGACCGCGCTCGACGTCGTCGTGCAGCGCAACATCCTGGAGGAGATCGACCGGCTGCGCAGCGAGTTCGGCTTCGCCGTGCTGTTCATCACCCACGACCTCGGTCTGCTGCTCGAGATCAGCGACCGGGTCGGCGTGATGCTGTCGGGGCGTCTGGTGGAGGAGAACACCCCGCAGGCGCTGCTCGACGGCGCCGGCCACGAATACACCCGGCACCTGCTGCGGTCGTTCCCCAGCCTCCGCGGCGACGTCCCGCTCACGGGCACACGCTATGTCGACATCGAACGAGGAGAGGAGGCGCTGGCATGACGACGCTCGAAGCGCTCCACCTGGCCAAGGACTACCAGATCCGCGGGAGCGGCCTGCGCCCGCACATCCTGAAGGCCGTCGACGACGTCTCGCTGATCGTGCGTCCGGGCGAATCCGTCGCCCTGGTCGGCGAGTCGGGCAGCGGCAAGTCGACGATCGCCAAGATGCTCATCCGGCTGGTCGATCCGACGGCGGGCGACATCACGCTCGACGGGGAGCGCATCGGCTCCGGACACCGCGCCACCAAGCGCTACCGCAAACGCGTCCAGATGGTGTTCCAGGACCCGTTCTCCTCCCTCAACCCGTCGCTCCCGATCCGCCACCAGCTGGTGCGGCCGCTGCGCATCCACGGCATCGTGCACACCCGCGCGGAGGAGGAGAGAGAGCTGCACCGGCTGCTCGACTCGGTGAACCTGGGGCCGGCTGCCGAGATCCTGGCGAAGTATCCGCACGAGCTGTCGGGCGGGCAGCGTCAGCGCATCGCCATCGCGCGGGCGCTCGCCCCGCAGCCGGAGGTGCTGATCGCCGACGAGCCGGTGTCGATGCTGGATGTGTCCATCCGGCTCGAGATCCTGCAGCTCCTCGACGACCTGAAGAAGCAGCGGAACCTCGCCGTGCTCTACATTACGCACGACCTCGCGACCGCGCGGCACTTCTCGACGCAGATCGTGGTCATGCGCCACGGCCGGGTGGTCGAGCGCGGTCCGTCGAGCGATGTCATCCTCAACCCCATCCACCCGTACACGCAGCTGCTGGTGCGGGCGGCGCCGGACCCGCACTCCGAGGCCTTCGACCTCGACCCCGAGCGCTTCCGCCTCTCCCCCGACGTGCTGGTGACGCCCGACGACCCGGGCCCCGCGCAGCCGGGTCACTGGGCGCGTGCGTGGGCGGACGACGCCGCCGTCGCGGAGCTGCTCGCCACCGCCTGACCCCGGCCCCCCGCCTGATGCGGAAAACGGAGGTGCTCGGAACCTTTCCGGCCCCGAACCACCTCCGTTTCCCGCATCCCGCGGCGTGCCGCCCTGGGAACTCCTCCGTTTTCGTCGCCGTTCGAAAGGGAGGAGATCCCAGCGACCGGCGCGGCGATTCGCCACGAACGGAGGCACGCGGCGCCGCACGGTCCGGGATGTCCTCCGTTTGCGCAGCGGACGGAGGGTGACGCCGTAACGGGCGGAGCCGGAGGGATGCGGCTAGCGCGTGCGGGCGAAGTGGGTGCGCAGGCGGTAGCGCTCGCCCGCGTACGTGATCGTCGACACGAACAGCGGACGCTCGGACTGGTCGACGGCGACCTGGCGCATGACCAGCACGGGCTTCCCGAGCTCCAGCCCCAGGTGCTCGGCGACCGTTCCGGTGGCCTCGCGCGCCTCGATCGTCGCGTCGGCGCGGAACGGCTCGACGCCGGCGTCCGCCAGGGCCTCGTAGAAGGATGCCGTGGCGAAGTCGACCGATTCGAGCGACGGGGCAATGGTCGCCGGCAGCCGCGTGACGTCGACGGCGATCGGCACCTCGTCGAGCAGGCGGACCCGCTCCAGGTGGAACAGCGGAGTGCCCGGTGCCACGCCCAGCTCCTCCGCCTCGTCCAGCGTCGCCGCCTTCGTCTCCGCGCGCAGCACGGTGGACGACGCGGCCAGCCCCATCCGGTTCGCGGTCTCGGTGAACGACTCGAGGTTGTTCGGGAAGTCCTTGCCCGGCGCCGGCGCCTGGGCGACGTACCAGCCACGGCCGTGCGACGCGCTGAGCACGCCGTCCTCGACCAGCTGGCTGAGCGCCTTGCGCAGCGTCACCCGCGAGATCGACAGCTGCTGGCACAGCTCGCGCTCCGGTGGCAGACGTGAGCCCGGCTTCAGCACGCCGGTGGCGATCTCGTGGGTGATCAGGTTGATCACCTGGATCCACAGGGGCTCGGGGTAGTCAGGCCGGATGGCGGCGACCGCGTCTCGACCGAGAGTCTCCGGCTGCGTCAACGTCGATACCCTCTCCCTGCCGATAGCACGCCTCATTCATACCACTCGTTACCGCGCCGCGAGACGATCGAATGCCGCGGCGAGTTCCGCGCTGACTCCGCGCGCATCCGCGTGCTCGTCGTGGTGACGCACCACCCGACGCGCCCCCTCGGCGAACGACACCTGCGGCGCGAAGCCGGGCACGAGCCGCTGCAGCTTCGTCGTGTCGAACAGCATCGTGTGCCGGAAGTCGTGCTCCAGCACCTCGTCCCAGCCGGGGATCTCCTCGCCGATGGTCTGGCTCGAGCGGTGCACCAGCAGCGGCGAGCGCACGCCGGCGGCGCGGGCCAGCTCCAGGTGGATCTGATCCCAGGTGAGGATGTCGCCGCTGACGACGTTCACGCTCTCTCCGATCGCGTGGCCCTCGCCGAGCAGCGGCACGAACGCGCGGGCGAAGTCGCTCGAGTGCATGAGCGTCCAGAGCGATGTGCCGTCACCGTGGACGACGACGGGTTCGCCCGCGCGCATCCGCTCGATCGCCGTCCAGCCGGCGAGCACCGGGACCGTCGTCTCGTCGTACGTGTGGAACGGGCGGACGATCGTGAGCGGGAATCCCTGCTCGCGGTACGCCTCTTCGAGCAGCAGCTCGCAGGCGATCTTGTCGCGGGCGTACCCGAAGACGGGCTGCCGGCGCGGGGTGGATTCGGTGATGGGCAGCAGCGGCACCGGGCGCGCGAACACGGAGCACGTCGAGATGAAGACGTACTGGCCGGTGCGTTCGCCGAAGTAGTCGACGTGGCCGTCCAGGTCCTTCGGCGTGAACGCGACCCAGTTCACGACGGCGTCCCACCGTTCGTCGCCGAGCAGGGCCGCCAGCGCTGCCGGGTCGCGCACATCGCCGGTCAGGAGGCGGACACCCTCCGGTACCGGGCGGCGAGGCGCGGACCTCGTGACGATGGTGAGGTCGATCCCGCGCTCGACGGCCTCGCGCGCGGCGGCCGAGCCGATCATCCCGTTGCCGCCGAGGAAGAGCACCCGCGCGCTCATGCGTCCACGCTCCCGCGGGACACGCCCAGGCCGACCAGGTGACGGTACGACTGCTCCAGCGCGTCGAAGGTGTCGACGCTGAGCCGCTCCAGCTCGACGATGTGCCAGCGCAGACCGGAGGGAGCCGTCAGGATGCGCTCCCAGTCCATCGCGCCCTCGCCGATCGGCACCATGACGTCGTCCTCATAGCTGACCGCGGGCCCGTCCTTGATGTGGACCAGGCGCGCGCGGTCGCCCAGCCGGGTCAGCACCTCGGCGGGATCGGCGCCACCCATGCGCGCCCAGTAGGCGTCGAGTTCGACCACGACCCGCGGGTCGAGGAGGTCGAGCAGCAGGTCGTACGCCTGGCGCCCGTCGAAGTTCTGCGAGAACTCGGCGAAGTGATTGTGGTACCCGATCGCGAGGCCCCGGGCGGCCGCGTTCTCCGCGGCCTCGTTCACCCGCTGGACGCCGGCGCGGATGCTCTCCGGAGAGTCGAACTCCTCGCGCTCCATGGACCACACCAGGGTCGGCGCGCCGAGAGCCTGGGCCGCATCCAGCAGCCGCTCCGCGGGCTCGCCCGTCGGGAACGGAGTGTGGGCGCTCGTGATGGCGAGGCCCGAGGACGCGGCGGCGATGCGCACCCGCTCCGCGCCGTACGCCTCGACCAGCCCGTACGTCTCGACGCCGAGATAGCCGAGGGCGGCGACGCGGTCGAAGGTGCCCTCCAGGTCGGCGAGCGCCTGCTCCAGGATCGTGTACCCCATCACGGCGAGTGGTCGTGCGCCACCGCCGGAGTCCTCCGCGCTCACAGCGCGCCCGCCGTCCACTGCAGGGCGCGCCGGACGAGCTCGCGCACGGGCGGTTCGCCCCACGAGCGCAGGTCGTGGCCGAGTGCCAGGTAGACCACACGACCGTCGCCGACCTGGCGCGCGTACATCACGGGGATCTCCGCGCCGTCCGCCCTGTGCCGCCGCGCGAGCACCTGCACGTCGTCGTCCGCGAGTTCGAACTCGTAGTACTCGTCGAACAGCTCGAAGTCGTCGATGCCCTCGGTGATGGGGTGGTCACCCACGATCTCGATCGTGTGCCTCCCCTCGTGGTGACCCGGCCCGTGCGACAGATACCGGTTGCCGAGCAGCTCGAACATGGGCCGGTCCGCCGGGTCGAGCCCGTCGCCCTGCCAGCCCAGGATGTTGGCGCCGTGGATGCCGACGAGCCCCTTCCCTCCGCGGACGGCCGCGGCGAGCGCCTCCTGCTGCGCCGTCGGGAACAGCCCGCCGGAGGTGTACAGCAGGTAGGTGTCGGCGTCGGCCGTCTCCGGGCGGGCGTCGACGAAGCGGTTCATGCCCATCCCGCGCCGGGTCACCAGGCCCGCCTCGATGCCGAGCTGCTGGTACACCAGGGAGGCGGTGAGCAGGTCGTGGTGGATGTCGTCGCCGTTCACGACGACCAGTGCGTTCTTGTTGCGCGTCATCTCTCTCGTTCTCTCGCGAGACCGCGGGCGGACCGGCTGACCGGCCCGCCCGCGGACGGTGCACGTCCGGTCAGGAGACCGGCTTCAGCTTCAGCGCCACCACCGGGTTGGGGTACGGCGCGAAGTAGGGGTTGTCCTCGCTCGGCCAGCCGGTGACCTTCGCGCTGCTCCAGTCGCCGTAGTTGCCCCAGTAGAACATCACGATCATGGGGAGCTGGTCGATCCAGATGCCCTCGAGCTGCTCCAGGATCTTCGCCCGCTCCTCGTCCGTGGTCGCGAGCGGGTACTTGTTGAACAGCTCCTTCGCGACCGGGTCGTTGAACCGCTCGATGTTCTCGAACGTCGGTGTCGCCTGCCCCAGCGGGTAGTACTTGTTCGGGTTCATCATCGAGTCGTAGATGTTGAACGCGCGGGGTGCGGGGCCCACCGGGTATCCGATGGTCGACTGGAACGTGCCGTCGGCGGTGATCTTGTTGATGTCGTTCACCGAGGTGGTGTCGATGTCGAGCTTGATGCCGAGGTCCTTCAGCTGCGACACGAGCACCTGGGCGCGGGCCGCGATGTCGGTGTACGACGCGGGGAAGCTGACCGAGAACTCGACCTTCTTGCCGTCCTTCTCGTAGTAGCCGTCCGATCCCTTCGTGTAACCGGCATCGGTCAGCTGCTTCTCGGCGGCCGGCTTGTCCTGCTTGAAGTCGAGGTTCTTGTACTTGGATGCGACCTCGCTCTCGAAGGCCGGCATCGGGAGCCCGGTCTGGCTCGTCGCGGGCGGCGAGTCCGTCGCTGCGCCGATCTGCGCCCGGTCGACGCCGAGGCTGATCGCGCGGCGCACGGCGATGTCGCTCAGCGGCCACTTCTCCAGGTTCGGGATGAGGCCGTCCGATCCGACGACCGGGGCCCAGTAGTGGTTGTCCTTGCTCTTGGAGAGGTAGGTCTTCTCGGCGTCGGCGATGTAGGTGCCCGACCAGTCGGCCTGGCCCTGCACGAGCGCGTTCGTCTGGCCCTGGTTGTCCTTGTAGGGGATGAACCGGATGCCGCCGATCGTGGCGGGGGTCTGCCAGTAGTCCTTGTTCGTCTTGAGCACGAAGCTCTGCGGCGAGAAGGTGTCGAGGATGAACGGCCCGGTGCCGACCGGGTTCTTGTCGACGTACTTGGTGGGGTCGCCCACCTTCGACCAGATGTGCTTGGAGACGATCGCGGCCGAGACCAGCGAGGTGAACTTCGTCTCCGACGGTGCCGCGAAGGTCATCACGACGGTGTCGGGGTCCTTGGCCGTGATGGTGTCGAAGTCGACGCCGCCCACGTTGAGGGCCGGGTACTTCTTCAGCAGGTCGTAGGTGAACACGACGTCGTCGGCCGAGAACTTCTGGCCGTCCGTCCACTTGACGCCCGACTGGAGGTGGAGGGTGAGCGTCTTGTTCTCGTCGCTCCACTCCCACGACTTCGCCAGCCACGGGATGTCGTGCCCGATGTCGACGTTGTTGATCTGCACGAGCGGCTCGTAGATGAAGCCGCCGGCGCCCTGGTTCGTGTAGGTGGCCCCCTGTGCGGTGTTCGGCAGGTACGGGTTGAAGGACTGCGTGAGGCTGTCGGACTGACTCGCCACGTTGAGGATCAGTCCGTCGCCCGAGCCCGAACCGTTCGACGAGCAGGCGGCGAGCGGCACGACGAGCGAGGCGGCCAAAGCCGCGCCGATGGCGGCGCGACGTATGGACCTTCTGCGATTCATTGCTGGTCTCCCTTGGTATCGGTTGTTTCTGGAGCGTCTGTGCTCGTTGGAGCGTCTGTGGGGGCCTGCGGCCCGGTGTGGATGCGGCGGCCCGCCGGTCGCACGGCGCCGAGCCCGTAGGCGACGGCGTTCTCGGAGCGCCGTTCGGTCGCCTCGGCGTCGTCCGCGTACAGCCAGCACTTCGCCCACTGGCCCTCCTCGAGGGCGAAGGCGGGCGGCGCGTCCGTGCGGCACCGCTCCATCGCGAACGGGCAGCGCGGGTGGAACCGGCAGCCGGTGGGCGGGTCGATCAGGCTCGGCGGCTGGCCGATGTCGCGTGGCCGCGCCTCGTCGGGACGCGACGGATCCGGTGCCGAGGCGATGAGCAGCTGCGTGTACGGATGCGCCGCCTTCTGGGTGACCGTCTCGCTCGGGCCGGCTTCGACGAGCTGTCCCGCGTACATGACGCTGGTGTCCTCGGCGAAGTAGCGGGCGGACGCGATGTCGTGGGTCACATACAGCAGCGCGACGCCGCGCTCCTCCACCAGCCGGCGCAGCAGGTTGAGCACGCCGAGGCGGATGGACACGTCGAGGCTCGACACCGGCTCGTCGGCGAGGAAGACATCGGGGTCGGCGGCGAGCGCCCGCGCGATCGAGATGCGCTGCAGCTGACCGCCCGACAGCTCGTGCGGGTACTTCTCCGTGAACTGGCGCGCCGGCCGCAGGCTCACCTGTGCCAGCAGGTCGTCGATGATGCGCCGCTGGGCGGCGCCGTCGGCCTTCGGGTGATGGATGCGCACGGCGCGCGTCAGGGTGCGCGCGATCGTCGCGACCGGGTTGAACGACCCGAACGGGTCCTGCAGGATCAGCTGCACCTTGCTGACGTGCGCCCGGAACGACGCCCCGCCCTTCACGCGAACCGGCTTGCCGCGGTACAGGATCTCTCCCGACGTCACCGGGTGCAGCTGCGCCAGCAGCCGGGCGAAGGTCGACTTGCCCGATCCGGACTCGCCGACGAGCGCCATGATCCGCCCGGCGTAGAGGGCGAGCGACACGTCGTCGGCGGCGTGGACGACGCGGCGCGGACCGCGACGGAACGGCGAACTGTGCACCGTGAAGTGCTTGGTGACGTGGCGTGCCTCCAGGAGGGGCGCATCCTCACCGGAGGGTGCGACCTCCTGCGGCGCGGTCTCGATGGTGGTCATCGGGCATCCTCCATTCGGGCGTGCGGAAGTTCGGCGACGGCGTCCGGCGTCCGGTTCGGCGCAGAACCGTCCCCCTCGTAGAGCAGGCAGGCGGCTTCCGCCTGTCGCCACTCGGCCGGTCCTGCCAGGGGGATGAGCGGAGGAACGACCTCGACGCAGCGGTCGAACGCGAGCGGGCAGCGGGGCGCGAAGGCGCATCCCGTCGGCAGCTTGCGGAGGTCCGGCGGCGACCCGGGGATGCCGGCGAGCTCGCGCTTCGGGCCGGACAGGGTCGGGAACGACGCCAGCAGCCCCTGACTGTAGGGGTGCCGCGGGTTCCGGTAGAACTCGTCGGCGTCCGCGAGCTCCACCACGCGTCCGGCGTACATGACCGCGATGGTGTCCGAGAGCTCGATGAGCAGCGAGAGGTCGTGGGTGATGAACACGACGGCGAAGCCCAGCCGGTCCTTCAGCTCGATGATCTTCTCGATGATCTGGCGCTGGATGACGACGTCGAGCGCCGTGGTCGGCTCGTCCATCACGATGATCTCGGGGTCGAGGGCGAGCCCCACCGCGATCATGGCGCGCTGCCGCATCCCACCGGAGAGCTCGTGCGGGTAGGCGTTCACCCGGTCGGTCTGGATGCCGACGAGCCCGAGCAGCTCGACCACGCGTGCGGCGCGATCCGCGGCCGACAGGTCGGGGCGGTGCGCGCGGAGCACGTCGTCGAGCTGCGCGCCGACCGTCAGCACGGGGTTGAGCGCGTGCATGGCCGACTGGAACACGATGGACAGCTCGTCCCACCGGAAGTCGCGCAGCTCGCTCTCGCTCATCCGCAGGATGTCGATGGTCGAGCCGTCGGAGTTCGTGTAGAGGATCCCGCCGCCGGTGATCTGCGCAGGCGGCTTGTGCAGCCGAGTGATGGCGTAGGCCAGCGTCGACTTGCCCGACCCGGACTCCCCCGCGATGCCGAGGACCTCGCCCCGGCGGAGCGTCAGCGACACGTCGTTGACGGCCGGCGTCACCGAGTTCTCGCCGACGTAGTCGACGTGCAGGTTCTCGATCTTCAGGATGACGTCGCTGGTCACCGGGTCGTACGGCTGGTGCGGCGGACGCTGGCCGCGCACTCGCGCCGGCCCGCGGACGATCTTCGCCCGCTGCGCACGCACTTGCGCCCGCTGCGCCTTCCTGGTGCCGATGCCCGCCTGGCGCAGCCGCGGGTTGATGAACTCGTCGATCCCGAAGTTCACGAGCGACAGCCCGGTGCCGAGCAGGGCGATCGCGAGCCCGGCGGGGACGAACCACCACCAGGAGCCGGTCAGCATCGCGCTCGAGACCTGCGCCCAGTAGAGGATGGTGCCCCACGACCACTCGGTCACGTTCGTCAGCCCGAGGAACGCGAGGCTCGCCTGCGTGAGGATCGCGCCGGTGACCGTTCCGAGGAAGCTCGCGGCGATGACGGCGATCTGGTTCGGGAAGATGTCGCGGAAGATGATGCTGGACGTGCGCTCGCCGGTCGCTCTGGCCGCCTCGACGAAGTCGCGTTTGCGCAACGACAGGGTCTGCGCCCGCAGCACGCGAGCGCCCCACGCCCATCCCGTGATCGAGATCACCAGGATGATGCCAAGCGATCCCGACTTCGGCAGGTAGGAGGCGAGGATGACCGTCAGGGGCAGGGCGGGGATGACCAGGAACACGTTGGCGAGCAGCGACAGCAGTTCGTCCGAGAGCCCGCCGAGGTAGCCGGCGGCCAGACCGACGAGCACAGACAGCACGGTCGCGACGATCGCCGCGCCGACGCCGACGAGCAACGAGATCTGCGTGCCGTACAGCATCTGCGACAGCACGTCCTGGCCGGTCTGCGTCGTGCCGAGCCAGTGCTCCGGGCTCGGCGGCTGCAGGGTCGCCTTGCTGACCGCCGACGGGTCGTACGGCGCCACCCAGGGGCCGATGATCCCGAAGATGCAGAAGACGGCGGTGATGACGATGCCGGTGAGGGTCCAGGGACAGCGGAAGGCGCGCATCCACGCGAAGCGGGATGTCGGGGTGTCCGTCTCGGCGTTCTCCGCTTCGACGGCGGTGGCGGCGGCGATGGCCATGTCAGCTCAGCTCTCTCGTGTGCGGGGGTCGAGGAAGACGTACATGAGGTCGGCGAGGAGGTTCGCGACCAGGACGGTGATCGTGATCACCAGGAAGATGCCCTGCATGAGCGGGTAGTCCTGGGCCTGCGCAGCCTTGAACAGCACGGTGCCGATCCCGGGGTAGTTGAAGACGACCTCGGTCACGATCGAGCCGCCCACCACGAAGCCGAGCGACATCGCGAAGCTCGAGAACGACGGGAGGATGGCGTTGCGCGCCGCGTAGCTGAACATCACGCGCCGCTTCGGGAGGCCCTTCGCCTCCGCCAGCCGGACGTAGTCCTCGCTGAGGGTGGTGACCATCATGTTGCGCATCCCGATCAGCCAGCCGCCGATCGAGGCGACGACGATGGTGAGCGCCGGGAGGACCGCGTAGTACGTGGCGCTGCCGATGAAGCCCAGGTTCCAGCCGATCGTCTCGGTCACCGAATAGCCGCCGGACAGCGGGAACCAGTGCAGGACGATCGAGAAGATCAGCACGACGCAGATCGCGAACCAGAAGTACGGGATGCTCGACAGCAGTGTCGTGAACGGGATGAGGCCGTCCAGCCACGAGCCCCGCTTCCAGCCCACGATCATTCCGAGCCCGGTTCCGATGAGGAAGCCGAGCACCGTGCACACCGTGATGAGCACGAGCGTCCAGCCGATGCTGCTCGCCAGCACGTCCGACACCGGGGTCGGATAGTACGCGTACGACGTGCCGAAATTGCCCGTGAACAGGTTCTTCCAGTAGTCGAGGTACTGCTGCCACAGGCTCGCGTCGCTCTGGCCGAACAGCACGCGGAGCGCTTGGATGGCGTCCGGCGACAGCTTGCCGTGGAACTTGGCGATCAGCGCGTCGGCCGGACTTCCCGGCATGATGCGCGGGAGCAGGAAGTTGAGGCTGATCGCCGCCCAGGCGGTGATCAGATAGAAGACGGCTCGTCTCAGGAGCACTCTCATGGGCGGTCGGTGTCCTCCGCGTCGATCGGGCGGGTGGTGGGTGCGGCCTCTGCGGCCGTCCGTGCGGGCTGGGCGAGCCAGCGCGCCGCGTTCGTGACGAGCCGGCGGACCTCCGTCGACCCCCAGGCCCGCAGGTCGTGGCCGAACTGCAGGTAGCAGACGCGTCCGCGTCCGTAGGCGTGCGCGGTCACCAGCGGCTCGCGTCCGTACGGGGCATCGCGCCAGGCCAGCACATCCACCCCCGGCTCGACGGCGAGGCGGTAGTGCTCGTGCTCCAGCTCGAACGGTTCGACGCCCTCCGTCACCGGATGCGGCGCCAGGCCGACGGCGAACCGCGACTCGTGGGGGCGCGGACCGTGGTCGAGGTACCGCGCGCCGATCACCGGCACGAGCGCGTCGTCCTCGAGGTAGGCGGTGGAGTGGACGGCGAGCAGTCCTGCGCCGCCGGCCACCGCGCGCTCGAGGCCTCGGCGGGCGTCGTCGTCGAGCTCGCCGGCGGCGCGATAGAGGGCGATGACGTCGTCCGGCGCGTGCGGGACGGATGCGGAAGCCGGTTCGCGCAGCGACCCCGCGCCGATGCGCACGCGAGTGGCGAGACCTTCGTCGGCCAGCATCGCCTGGAGCTCGACGCCCGCGCCGAAGAGGTCTTCGTAGACGTCGTCGCCCACGAGCATGACCGTCGCCGTTCCCATCCGCGTCACCACGTCGACCGCAGTTCGCCCACCGGCGACCACAGTCCCTTGTCGAGCCCGCTGAGCAGGGCGTTGTCGTACACCTGGAGCGGCAGCCCGACGCGGCCCCGCGACCGGCTGCTCTCGTAGGTCGCGAAGACGATGGCCGCGCCGGCGAGAGCGTGGCGCGCGGCCAGAACAGGCTCCTCGCCGGTCTGCAGGCCGTCGACCAGATCGGCGACGGCCTCGCGGGTGCAGGCGAAGATGGCCGGATCGATCCCGTGGTCCCAGGTCGACGGATCGCTCGCGTACGGGGACGCGAAGCGCATGCCGTCGACCCCGAACCGCTGGACGATGCACTCCTGGCCGTTCACGACGATCCTGCCGCGGCTGCCCTGCAGGATCAGCCCAAGGTTGTTCTCGCGGTTCAGGATGGGCGTGGCCGGCTCACGACCGGTCGCGATGGTCGCGCGGACGCCGTCGGACCAGGCGACCTGCGTCAGCGACGACGTCTCCACGAACGCGCCGTAGACGTAGCGGTTGGTGCTGACATCGATCTGTCCGAGCACCCACTCGGCCGGCTCGTCGTGCCGGTAGAACAGCGCGAGGTCGACGATGTGGCTGCCCCAGTCGAAGAGGTTCGGGCAGTAGCCCTCGATGCTGACCAGCTCGCCGATGGCGCCGTCGTCGAGCTGGGCCCGGGCGAAGCGGTGCACCGGCTCGAAGCGGCGCTGCAGATTGACGGTCAGCTGGACGCCTGCATCGGCCGCACGCTCGGTCATTGTGACGGCATCGCCATAGCTGAGCGCGAAGGGCTTCTCGCAGTGGATGGCGCGGACACCCGCGTCGATCGCCGCGTCGACCACGGCGCGGCGGAAGGCGGGAGGCGTGCACACGCTCACGATGTCCGGTCGCTCCTCGCGCAGCATCGCCGAGACGTCGGAGTAGCTCCGCGGAATTCCGAGTTCGGTCGCGAGCCGGTCGGCCGCGCCGCTGTCGACATCGGCGACCCCGACGAGTCGCACCCGCTCGTCGGCCTGGTAGGCGGCGGCGTGGACCCGGCCCTGCCCACCGGCGGCGACGACGACCGCAGAGTACGTCTGCATGTGCTTCTCCATTGAACTTCTCGGGTGCCGAATCGGCTGCGGGGTGGACCCGACTGTATCCCAGATCGATACCACCCAATGCCAGACTAAGACAGAATGTGAGCGGTAACAAGAGATGGTTTCTTCGTTTACGCGGTCGAAACAATGTGTGACCGGTTTTCATCGACCCGAGCGCGCATCCACATAAGACCACAACGGACCACCGCGCTACACTGCTCGCATGCTGATCAGCCGTGTCGTCGCCGCCCGCACCTCCCGCATCGAGGAGGTCCCCACCCCGGAGCCGCACCCCGGCCAGGTGCTCGTCGAGATCGTCGCCAGCGGCGTGTGCACCTCGGACCTCTCCCCGTGGCTGCGGGGACCGGGAGACGGCGGCGAGCCCATCGAGCTGGGGCACGAGATCTCCGGCCGCGTCGTCGCCATGGGATCCTCCGCGTCGCGCTGGAAAGAGGGCGAGTTCGTGACCGGCCTCGGCGGCCCCGGCTTCGCGACCCACGCCCTCCTGGAGGAGGACCGGCTCCTTCCCGTCCCCGCCGGGATCGAGCCGGCTCACGCCATCGGAGAGCCGATCGCGACACTCGAGGAGGCGATCTCCCGCACCCCGCTCAGCCCCGGCGCCCGCGTGGCGATCGTCGGACTGGGATTCATGGGTCTCGGGCTGCTGCAGCTCGCGCTGGCCCGAGCACCGCGCACCGTCATCGCCGTCGACCCCAACCCGGAGGCGCGGGAGCGCGCACTCGCCCTCGGCGCCGCGGTCGCCCTGCACCCGGACGAGGTCGCCGCCTTCGTGGATGCCGCCGAGGGCGCCGGGACCGCTGACCCCCGCGCCGACGTCGTGCTGGAGGCGACCGGGGTGACACCGGGACTCGCCACCGCATCCCTGCTGGTCCGGCCCTTCGGCACCCTGTGCGTCGTCGGATACCACCACGCGGGCACCGCCCCCTTCGACATGGAGCTCTGGTACAAGGGCGCGACGGTGGTCAACGGCTTCTGCCCGGACCATCCGCGCGTCATGCGGGCGATGCGGGACGCCCTGGCGCAGGTCGCTTCGCGCGGGTTCACCTTCGCGCCGCTGATCACGCATCGCTTCGCGCTCGACGGGGTGGATGCGGCCTACGAGCTGATGGCTCAGCGCGCCTCCGGATTCGTGAAGGCCGTCATCGAGCCGTGAGCCGGCGGGGCGCCTGCCGTCCCTTCCGAAAATATCTCTTTACCAATCGCGCACCAAAGCTATACATTCCCGGGTAACCGCTTTCCGGCTTCGACGAAGGGCACACCCGTGACCACCACCTCCCGACCCTCGAGCACCGCCGCTCCCGCCGGTCCGCGACTGAAGCGCAGCCTGGGCACGCCGTCCCTCTTGCTCTTCGGCCTGGCCTACATGCTGCCGCTCGCCGTCTTCACCACGTACGGTCTCGTCACCGAGACCACCGGCGGCCACCTCGCCGGCGCCTACTTCGTCACGACGATCGCGATGCTGTTCACCGCCGGCAGCTACGCCAGCATGGTGCGGGCCTACCCCGTCGCCGGGTCCGCGTACACATACACGCAGCGCACCTTCGGCCGCCACCTCGGCTTCCTGACCGGGTGGACGCTGCTCCTCGACTACCTCGCCCTCCCCCTGCTCAACTACCTCGTCATCGGCATCTACCTCAATGCGGCTTTCCCCGCGGTTCCGGCGTGGGTGTGGGTGGTCGGATCGGTGGTCGTCGTCACCCTGCTGAACGTGATCGGCATCACCCTGGTGTCGAGCGCCAACCTGGCGCTCGTCGGAGTGCAGGTCGTCTTCATCGTCGTCTTCGTGGCCACCGGGATCGCGTACCTCTCGGGCGGGGCGACCGTCCCGAACCTGCTCGACCCGTTCTTCTCGGGCAACACGACGCTGGGCGGAATCGCCGCTGGCGCCGCCATCCTGGCGCTCGCGTTCCTCGGCTTCGACGCCGTCTCGACCCTCAGCGAGGAGGCGAAGGACGCCAGGAAGAGCATCCCGCGCGCGATCATCCTGTGCACCCTGGTCGGCGGCCTGCTCTTCATCGTCACCGCCTATGTCGCCGGGCTGGTCTTCCCCGACTTCACGAACTTCACCGACACCGACTCCGCTCCGCTCGACGTGATGACGCGGATCGGCGGCGGCGCACTGTTCACGTTCTTCACCGCCGCCTACATCGCCGGCAGCTTCGCCTCTGCGATGACGTCGCAGGCCAGTGTCGCGCGCATCCTGTTCGCCATGGGCCGCGACGGCCAGCTGCCTCGCCGCGTGTTCGCCGCCATCCACCCGCGCTTCACGACGCCGTGGCTGTCGGTGCTCATCGTCGGCGTTGTCGGTCTCATCGGCGCACTGCTCCTGCCGCTGGACGTCGCCGCATCGGTGATCTCCTTCGGCGCCCTCGTCGCCTTCAGCTTCGTGAACCTCGCCGTGATCAAGCACTACCTGATCGACCAGCACGAGCGGGGAACGCGTGCCGTGCTGGCGCACCTGGTAGCGCCGCTGATCGGTTTCGCCCTCACCGTCTGGCTTTGGACCAGCCTTTCCCTCACGACCATCATCGCCGGCGGGATCTGGGTGCTGATCGGCGTCGTCCTGCTCGCGATCCTCACCTCTGGCTTCCGGCGCAAGCCGCCCGCGATGGACTTCTCGGAGGAGGACCCTGCACCTCTCCCGGAGGCCTGAGCCGTCTCGTCTCTCGCGCTGCTCAGCCGGCGCAGACGGCGAGGAGGAACCAGCCGGAGTGCGGGATCCACTGCTCCGCCCACCGCCACTCCTCGCCGTCCGGTGCGTCGGCGGGGAGGAAGGCGACGCCTTCCTCGTCCGTCCAGCCGGAGGTGATGCCGTTGACGATGCCTCCCGGGGTGTTCTGATACACCGCGGAGTACTCCACTCCGTTTCTCCCGCGGCCCTGGAGCATGCACGAGTCGAACGGGTTGAGGCCGCCGACCCAGGCGATCACGTCGGCATTCAGCCGACGGAGGCGGGCCCGGAGCCGCTCGTCGATCTGCGGCAGACGCGCCGCCACTGCGGCGGCATAGGCGAAGGACGCGAGCCCGGCGTTCTCGCCCTGCCACCAGTACCCGGTCTCGTTCTCGTGCGGGAAGAAGAACGCGTCGCGCGGTTCCGCTCCGATGGGCTGGACGCGCTGCCGCGGGTACCCGAACGGGTTGGGCACGGCATCCGTGCGCTGCAGCACTCCCGTGAGGATGGCGAGCGCAGTGCGCTCCGCGGCGTCGGCGGCATCCGCGTCCGCGTCCGTGTCCGTGCCCGCTGCCGAGCCCTGCCTCAGCACCTCGGCCCAGCGCAGCAGCGCCACAACGGGCAGGCCGGCCTCGGCCGCATGGAAGTAGGGCCGCCCCTCCACGTCGCCCACCAGCCATGCCCCGGTCTCGCCGTCGCGAAGTCGCTGTGCGATGGACTCTGCGCGGCGCGCCCCCGCCGCCGCGAATGCCTGTCGTTCCACCCCGGTACCGTCGGTGGCTGCCAGCAGTTCCGCGGCGGCGAGCAGCGCGCAATAGTCGTCGACGATCGACTCCTCGCCGTCGAAGAGATAGTCGCGGTTGTGCTGCTCCAGATGCTCGAAGCCGCGCACCGCCGCGGCGAAGTACTCCTCGCGACGGAAATCGCCCTCGTCGTCGGCACACGAGGCGAGAGCAAGCGCGGCGATCGCGAGGCCCCCTCCCTGGCGGTACGCCGCCTGCCACCGCTGGGTGCGGACACTGTCCTGGAGCGGCGCCGTGATCACGCGCTCCTCCAGCCGCTTCGTCAGCGCGTCGAAGATGGCCGTGTAGAAGAAGCCGCTCGGATCCTGGAAGCGCACCAGGAAGTCGGCGCCGAACAGGCCTTCGTCACGGAGCCGCGGATACTGACTCGTCCGGAAGCCCGGATGCGCCGTGCGCAGCTCCCGGCCCGCGGTCAGCAGCGCCCAGGCACAGAGCGGGATCTGCTGCGGACTCATCATCCGGGTGTAGGTGAGATGGCTGAGGAACTTGCTGTAGTCACCGGATGCGTCGAGCCAGCCGCCGCGTGCATCCACCGTGCGGCCGGAGTCGTCGTCGTAGAAGCGCGCTGCGGCATCCTTGCGATCGATCTCCCCGCTCGACCGCTGCGCGCGGAACATCGCCGTGACGTCGGACACGACGAGGCTCGGGATGCGGTCCTCCGCGATGACGAACGGCGCCGACGCGACCCCGCCCTCGTCGGTCTCGGCGACGAGCCGATAGCGACCGGGCGTCGTGATCGACGAGAAGTCCGCGCGGGCGTAGGGCCGCGCCGACCACCGGGAGACGCGCTGCGGTGAGTCGACGGCGACGGACACGGTGTGGCTGTCGTCGAGTCGCTCGATCCGAAGGCGTGGAGCGACATCGAACCCGACGAGCACGGCGGCCTTCGGCGCTTCCGTGTCGTAGCCGAGATGGCTCACGAGGATCGCGGGTTCGTCGACCGTCTGCATGCTGCCTCCATGTGCATACCAAGGAGTACCACACGATACCAGGGCGATCCCCCAGCGCTGGTATGCGGGCGCGTCAGCGACGCACGAGTCGCGAGCCGACGACCCACGCGAGGCCGCAGAGCACCGCTGTCACTGCGAACGCCCCGACGAACGGAACGCCGCCGGCGAGGCCGCGAAGGGCTGCGAAGACGACCGCCGTCGCGGCCAGCGCGACCGCGGAGCCGGTGGAGTCGGCGATCGTCAGGGCGGAACTGTTGAAACCCTGGTCGGCGGTCGTCGAGTAGTGCAGCGTGAGGACGCCGAGGCGCGGGTACACGAAACCCATGCCGGCGCCGGCGAACGCCCAGCCGACGACCACGACCCACGGATCGAGGTGCCAGGCCGCCGTGGCGATCAGCGACGCGAGGGCGATAGTCAGCCCGGTGGCGCCGAGGCGTGCGGCCAGACGGTTGCCGATGCCGGGGAAGCGGCCCTGCGCCCACGAGGCCGCCGACCAGCTGAGGCCGGCCGCGGTGAGAGCGAGGCCGGCGATGGCGGCGGAGAGCCCGTACTCGGTCACCATCATGAGCGGTACGTAGACCTCGGAAGCGAAGAAGGTTGCGGCGACGATGGCACGCATCAGGATGACGCTCGGCAGACCGCGACGCGCGACCAGTGTCCCCCGCGGCACCAGCGGACGGATCGCGACAGCCGCGACCGCCACGGCGAGCACCGGCACGATCCACTGGATCGGGCCGGACGCCTCGGCGCCGAGAGTGAGGGCGAGCACCGCCACGGCGAGCAGCAGGGACCACAGGATGCGCCCGACCGGGAAGGACCCCGGCTCATCGGGAGCCCGGCGCACGCCGCGCATCACCGGAACCACCATCAGCATGGCGAGGGCGGTCAGCGCGACGACGCCCAGGAACACCCAGCGCCAGCCGACGGTCTCGCTCAGCACGCCCGCGATGAACGGACCGATCAGCGACGGGATGACCCACGCCGCGGCGAAGCCGGCGAAGATCCGGGGATGCAGTCGCGGCGGATACACCCGGGCCACGATGACGTACAGCACGACGGTGAGCGCTCCGCCGCCGAGACCGTGCACCAGGCGGCCGGTGACAAACACCCCCATCGTCGGGGCCAGTCCCGCGGTGAGGAGACCGGCCGCGAAGAGGACGACGGAGGCGATTAACGCCGACCGGGGATTGCCGCGATCGGTCCACGCGCCGGCGGCCACCATCCCGACGACGCCGACCGCGAGGGGACCGGCGAAGGCGAACGCGTAGAGCGAGGCGCCGTCGAGCTCGCGGCTGACGGTGGGCATGATCGTGGTCACGGCGAGGGCCTCGAAGGCCGCGAGCGTGATCAGGAGGCACATCCCGATGCTCGTCCAGCGGAACGGTGCGCTCAGCACACCGCCGGCCGGCGCGACATCGGGGGTGGCGGGGGCCGCGATCTCCGAATCCAGGTCGCGCGAGCTCATGGGCTCCAGCCTAGGCCGAGCCGCCGACGCCGGTCGGGGCCGGTCCCGAGCGCCCGGGTCGGCCGGTGGCGTCAGCCGACGGAGACGGGAGGAGCGGTGGAGGCGCGGACCACGAGGTCGGGCCGCAGCGTCACCGGCGTCGGCTCCGTCCCGCCCTCGATCTCGGTCACCAGGCTCTCGACACTTCGCCGGCCGAGCTGGGTGAAGTCCTGCAGCACGGTCGTGAGCGGCGGCCAGTAGTGAGCGGCTTCGGCGATGTCGTCGAAGCCGACGACGCTCACGTCTTCGGGGATCCGCCGACCCAGTTCGTGCGCCGCGTGATAGACGCCGAGCGCCATCTGGTCGTTGGAGGTGAACACCGCCGTCACCTCCGGATCACCGAGCACCTCGCGCCCGAGGCGGTAGCCGGATTCCGCGGTCCAGTCGCCTTCCGGCGACGGCATCGGAGTAAGGCCGGCGGCGGCGAGCTCCGACCGACAGCCGTGGACACGGGCCTGCGCCTCGAACCATTCGAGCGGCCCGGACAGGTGGACGATCCGCCGGTGGCCGAGGTCGATCAGATGCCGGGTCGCGGCCCGGGCGCCGGCCACCTGGTCGACGGTGAGCTCGCGCTGGACCGACGCCGGACCGCCCAGCAGGGTGACGTACGGGACGTCGAGGCGTACCGTCTCGAGCTGCTGCAGCACGACCTCCTGCGGCGCGATGACGATGAGCCCTTCGACCGATTGCGCGAGCAGGTGGTCGAGGCCGGCGGCGATCGACTCCGGCTCGAGGTCGGCGAGTTGGGCGACGGCGATGAAGTAGCCGGCCGCGCGGCCCGCATCCTGGATGGCGTTGATGCTCGACACTGGCCCGTAGAGCGCCGCGGCGGACGTCGAGAGGATGCCGATGGTGCGCGATCGGGCGGTGACCAGCGCCCGGGCGGCGCGATTGGGCCGGTAGTGCAGCTGGTCCATGGCGACCAGCACCCGCTGCCGCGTCGACTCCCGGATGCTCGGATGACCGTTGATCACGCGCGAGACCGTCTGGTGCGAGACGCCGGCGAGGGCGGCCACATCCCGCATGCTGGAGGCCCGCTGATGCTCGGTCACCGCGCCCCCTCCCGTGCGTCGCGACGCGCGCGGCGGCGCCGCGGCTGCCCCTATTATGCGGGATCGGCTCCAGCAGGCCGCCCGGAACGCCGACGGCGCGAGCGCGAGAGGGCGCCGACCCCCAGTGCGACGACGGCCGCGACCGCGGGGAAGACCAGATGCCATCCGGCCAGCACGAGCAGCCCGGCGGCGAGCACGCATGAGATCAGCGCCATCCACCAGCCGAGCGAGCGCGCCGGGAGCAGCCGCAACGCCGACGCCACTCCCAGGCCGTAGACCGCGGCCGCGATGCTGGTGTGGACGAGGATGAACGGCTGGAGGTCGCCGCTCGCCAGCACGACGACCGAGTACAGAGCCATGACGACCGCCGACAGCAGCAGCCCGCGCCGGGCGACCGCGCCGTTCTCGACGCCCCGGCCGAACCAGGCGGGGAGGTCGCCGTCGCGTCCCATGGCCGCGCCGAGCTTGCTGAAGGCCGCCAGGTAGGCGTTGAAGACGCCGGTCACCACGATGGCGGCGATCACGGCGACCACCACGCCTCCTCCGTCACCGGTCGCCACCCGGACGAGGTCGAGCAGCGGGACATCGCTCGTCGCCGCCTTCTCGCCGAGCACCACGACCGTGACAGCCTGGATGGCGAGGTACGCGACCGAGACGATGACCAGCGCGAGCGCGGTCGCCCGGGGGATGTCGCGCCGGGGGTTCCGGAACTCGCCGCCGATCCCGGCGACGGCCTCCCACCCGGCGAAGGCCCAGATGTAGAGGCTCATGGCCAGTCCGACGCCCGCCCACCCGTGCGGGAGCAGAGGCTCGAGGTTCTCTGGGCGCGCGTGCGGCGCCGCCGCCGCCAGCACGAAGATCAGCACCGCGACGAGCGCGCCCGACAGGACGAGTTGAACCGAAGCGGCGAACCGCACGCCGAAGGCCGTCACGATGACCGGGATCACCATCAGCCCGATGGCGATCAGGGTCGTGCTGAGCGCGTCGCCCCCGATCACCGCGACCACGTACCGGGCGGTCATGAGCGCCGCGATCGGCGCGCCGATGGGCGTGCCGAAGAAGAACCAGTACCCGATCACCCGGGCGGCGTCCGGACCGAACGCACGCCGCGCGAAGGTGGCGACGCCACCGGCGTCGGGGTGCCGTCGCGCGAGCGCGGCGAAGGTGCTCGCCAGCGGCACCGAGATCAGGGCGAGCGCCGCGACGGCGAGGATCGCGCCGGGACCGGCGGCGGCCGCGGCGAGCGCCGGGAGCACGAGGATGCCCGTGCCGAGCACCGCCGCGATGTACAGCGCGGTGCCGCCGGCCACTCCCAGCCGCCCGTGCGGGGTCGCGGGCACCCGCGGATCGCTGAGCTCGGGCTCCGGACCGCCGCTGCGCGTCGTGCTGCGGTTCGTCGTCGAGGGCCCGCGTTCCGTCATGTTCCCATGATGTCGCGGGCCCCCGACATGCGCGTAGCTGCGTCATTCCGTCAGGTCGTACACCGTCACTCCGTCGACGGTCTGCGCGGTGAACGTGTCGGCCACCCAGGCCGCGATCTGGCTGGACGCGCTGCTCCCACCGTTGGCCCGACCGCCCACGCCGCCCGCGATGAAGTAGTGGATGCGTCCCTCGGACACGTACTTCTGGAACTGTGCGAGCGTGGGCGATGGGTCGGAGCCGTTGAAGCCTCCGATCGGCATGACCGCCTCCTGAGTCGCCAGCTGGTAACCGGCGGCCGAGTTAGAGCCGACGGCTGCGGCGACCCAGGTATAGGACGACGCGTCCGCCTTCAGGAGCGCCGCGAGCTGGGAGCCGACGGCGCCAGCGCCCAGGAGCGAGCCCATCCCTCCCCCGCCGCCGGGCGCGGTTCCGGTGCCTCCGGTCGCGCCCGTCCCGCCCGGCGCCGTGCCGGTCGCGCCCGGAGGAGTCGCCTGGCCGCCGAAGCCGCCGGGACCGCCGTTCGCCCCACCGAGGGCGCCTCCGAAGCCGCGGGCGCCGCCCGGGCCGCCCATCCCGCCGGCCACGGTCGGTCCGGCGGTGACGATGGAGCCGGTGTGAGCCGTCGTCACCGTCTGGATCGTGTACGCGAGTGGCGCGAGAAGCGCGGCCACCAGGGTCACCGCGATGGTCGCGCCCGCGAGCGCCCGCCGCGGCGGCAGCACGAGCATCACGGCCGCGACGAGGGAGGCGACGAGCACGACGACCTTGAGCCACGGCAGCCAATCCGTTGCGCGGTCGAGCAGCGCCCAGGCCCAGATCCCCGTCCCGAGGACGACGACCGCGGAGACGATGCGGATCCAGAGCCGATCGCGCGCCTGCCAGAGCGCGGAGGCGCCGACCGCCACCGTGACAGCGAGCGCCGGAGCGAGCGCCACCGTGTAGTACGCGTGGAAGATGCCCGCCATGAAGCTGAACGCCAGGGCGGTCACGAGCAGCCAGCCGCCGAAGACGAGCAGAGTCGCCCGGCGCGCGTCGGTCCGGGCCATCCCGCGCCCGAGAACGAGGGCCACGGCGAACAGGACGAGCGCGGCGGGAAGGAGCCAGGCGATCTGACCGCCGATCTCGCTCTCGAACAGTCGGAGGATGCCGGTCTGGCCCCACATCCCACCGCCGGCCCCTCCTCCGCCGCCGGTGACCGATCCCGTCTCGTCGCCTGTGAGCCGCCCGAGGCCGTTGTAGCCGAACGTGAGCTCGAGGAAGCTGTTGGTCTGCGATCCGCCGATGTAGGGCCGCAGGGAGGCGGGTACGAGTTCGACGATGGCGACCCACCAGCCGGCGGAGACGACAACGGCGCCGAGGGCGGCGACGAGGTGCCCGAACCGCTTGCGCCACGACAGCGGCGCTGCGGCCAGATAGACCCCGGCGAGGACCGGGAGGATGAGGAACGCTTGCAGCTGCTTCGTCAGGAACGCGAACCCGACCGCGACGCCGGCCCACACCACCCAGCGCACCCGTCCGCTCTCGATGCCGCGCAACGTGAGGTACGCCGAGAAGGTCAGCAGGAGCACCAGCAGTGCATCCGGGTTGTTGAACCGGAACATGAGCGCGGCGACCGGAGTGATGGCCAGCACGCCGCCCGCGAGGAGGGCGGTCTGCGCGCCGAACCGCCGGCGCACGGTCGCGTAGACGAGACCGACCGTGGCGACGCCCATCAGCGCCTCCGGAACGAGGATGCTCCAGGAGCTGAGTCCGAACAGACGGACCGACAGCGCCATGATCCAGAGGCTCGCGGGCGGCTTGTCCACCGTGATCGAGTTCGCCGCATCACTCGACCCGTAGAAGAAGGCCTCCCAGTTCACACTCCCGGCCTGCACGGCCGCGGAGTAGAAGGAGTTCGCGTAACCGCTCGCCGCGAGGTCCCAGAGGTAGAGCAGCGCGGTCACAGCAAGGAGGCCGAGCAGTGCGGGGCGCTCCCAGCGGGCGGCACCCTCCCGCCCGCGGACGATCCGGCGAAGGGCATCGCGGACACGCCCCGGGGAATGCCTCGGAGCGGCCTCGGACGGCGTAGCTCCGGAACCCGGGAGGACGGACGGCGTGCCGGTGGTGGCAGTGGTGGACATGGCGTTCACTCGCTTTCGGTGGAGGTGAGGGAGAGCGTGGGAGTGGAAGTGGTGGACGGCACGGGGGCCGCACCCACCCGCGGCCGCCGGAACACCCACAGCCGCAGCAGTACGAAGCGCAGCAGCGTGGCCACGAGGTTCGCCGCCGTCAGCACGAGCAGCTGGAGTTGTGCAGAGGCGTGCGGGACCGCGGCGTGGAGCACGGCGAGCGAACCGCTGGTGAGGGCCCACGCGATGCCGAACACCACGAGCCCTTGGAACTGGTGCTTCACCATCCCGGGCCCGTCGACGCCGAAGGTGAAACGCCGGTTGGCCCAGGTGTTCGCGATCGCGGTGAGGAGCAGCGCCGCCAGATTGGCGACCTGCGCGGACAACGCACTCTGCAACACGAGGTACAGCAGGGCGTAGGCCGCGGTCGACAGGACCCCGACGATCCCGAAGCGCAGCACCTGCCCGAAGAAGCCGGGCGGACGCGGGGGCGCGAACGGGCGCCGGCCGAGCTCGGCGTACACCGACTCGAGCGGGATGCGACCGCGAGCCAGCTTCGTGCCCACCCGCAGCATCCCCTTCAGGTCGTCCGTCGCCGTCCGGACGATGTCGACCGAGCTGTCCGGGTCGTCGACCCAGTCGACCGGGATCTCGTGGATGCGCAGCCCGGCGCGCTCGGCGAGGATGAGCAGCTCGGTGTCGAAGAACCAGCCGTCGTCCTCCACGAGGGGCAGCAGTCGCTGGGCCACATCCCGCCGGATCGCCTTGAACCCGCACTGGGCGTCGCTGAAACCGACGGACATGGCCCGCCGCAGCAGCAGGTTGTAGCTGCGCGAGATGAACTCTCGCTTCCCGCCTCTCGCCACCCGGGAGGAACGCCCGAGCCGGGTGCCGATCGCGAGATCCGAATGACCGGACAGCAGCGGCGCGACGAGCGGCGGCAGCGCGGCGAGGTCGGTGGAGAGGTCCTCGTCGAGGTACACGAGCACCTCGGCGGGCGACGTGCCCCACACCAGTTTGAGTGCGCGACCGCGTCCCTTCAGCGGCAGATGCACGGCGACGACGTGCGGGAGGTCGGCCGCCAGCGCATCGGCGAGCGCCGGCGTCGCGTCCGTGCTCGCGTTGTCGGCGATGGTGATGCGCCAGCTGTAGCGCACGTCAGCGCTCAGGTAGGCATGCAGTCGGCGGATGGACGTGTCGAGCGTCGCCTGCTCGTTGTAGACCGGCACGACGACGTCGAGCGCCAAGATGGGCGCAGGGTGGGGAGAGGATTCGTGCGTCATCCCGACACCCTCGCGTCGTTACATTCCTGTGACCTTTCGCAGTCCTATGAGCCGTGAATGCCTTCTCTGCGGAGTTCCTATGCCCTGCACATCCACCCGCCGAGGGTTACGGCGCACCCGACACCGCGGGAGGATGTGCGGCAGAAGGAGGTCCAGTGCTCGGACTCGAACTGGTCGTCGTCATCGGCGTCACCACCCTGCTCACCAAGGTGATCGCGCGGAAGACGGGGATCGCCCAGCCGCTCCTCCTCGTCGGCATCGGCGTGCTGATCGGGTTCATCCCCCTGTTCCGCGACATCGAACTCGCGCCGGAGGTGGTGCTGTTCCTCTTCCTCCCGGCGATCCTCTACTGGGAGAGCCTGACCACCTCGCTGCGGGAGATCCGCTCCAACCTGCGCGGCATCGTCCTGATGAGCACGGGCCTCGTCGTCGTCACCGCCGCCGCAGTCGCGGTGCTGGCGCATGCGATGGGTCTGCCGTGGGGTGCGGCGTGGACGCTCGGCGCCGCGATCGCGCCCACCGACGCGACCGCGATGACCTCGTTCACGCGCTCGCTCCCCCGCCGCAACGTCACGATCCTGCGCGCGGAGAGCCTGGTGAACGACGGGACGGCCCTCGTGCTGTGGTCCCTCGCGGTCGGGTTCACTGTCGGCGACACCGATGTCAGCGTCGGCGCCGTCACGCTGACCCTCCTCATCGCGTACGTCGGCGCAGCCGTCATCGGCGCCCTGGTCGCCTGGATCGCCATCCTCGCCCGCCGTCGGCTCCGGGATGCGATCACCCAGAACATCGCCATGCTGCTGACCCCGTTCGTGGCATACCTGCTGGCCGAGCTGGTGCATGCCTCCGGGGTGCTCGCCGTGGTGGTCGCCGGGCTGATCATCAGCCAGGCCGGTCCCCGCATCGGCGTGGCCGAGGGGCGGAGGCAGTCGGACGCCTTCTGGACCTTCACGACCTTCCTGCTCAACGCCAGCCTGTTCGTCCTCGTCGGCATCGAGCTGCCGCGCTCGACCATGGAACTGGCGGCGGTCGACGTCGGGATGGGTCTGGTCGCGATCGCCGCCGTGACCGCCGTCATCGTCGCCGTCCGTTTCGCCTACCTCTTCGGCACGGTGTACCTGATCCGGCTCCTCGATCGGCGCCCGCAGCAGAAGAAGCGCCGGATGAGCGACCGCGCCCGCGTCGTGAGCGGGCTCTCCGGCTTCCGTGGCGCGGTCTCCCTCGCCGCCGCTCTCGCCGTGCCGACGACCTTGGAGAACGGCTCCCCCTTCCCCGGCCGCGACTTCATCGTGTTCGTCACCACCGGCGTGATCGTCGTGACGCTGGTCGGGCAGGGGCTCGTCCTCCCGGCGGTCGTCCGCTGGGCGCACCTTCCCTCCGACGAGTCGGTCGGGCACGAGCTGCGGCTCGCAGAGACGAGCGCGACCCGCGCGGCCCTCGACGAGCTGCCGCAACTCGCTCAGAGGCTCGGCGTCGACCCGGAGATCAGCGAACGCATCCAGGGCGAATTCGAAGAGCACCTCGAACTGCTGGAGGTCGAGGACGAGTCGCGCGACGGCGAGGAGGCGGCGGAGCGGAGCCGACAGGACACCGAGCTCCGGCTGGCGCTGCTGCACTGCAAACGCGAAGAGGTGGTCCGGCTGCGGGATGAGGGCGAGATCGACGACATCGTGCTCCGCGACATCCAGCGGCGGCTCGACGTAGAGGAGGTCCGGCTCACCGGGCGCGAACCCGGCGAGTGAGCTGCGTCCCTGCCCGGCGGCCCTACCCGGGAGCCCGAGAGCCGTCTACCATCGCGCTCAGAGCATCCACGTGAGCCATCCGGGAGGGACGCCATGAGCGACGCCAAGGAGAACTGGCCGGAGACGCCGTCGGGCGAACCGGTCGACACCGACGCCATCGCCGAAGGCGGCGGGGAAGGACCGTACGACGCCGACGGTTTCGTCGAGCCGGAGCACGACGAGTTCGATCCGCTCGAGGACGACAGCGGCAACTGATCGCCCGCACCTCTTGTCCCCCGGTCGTGTACCCCGCTAGGGTCGTGGTCAGACAGGCCGCCCGAGGGGAGGGGTGCAGCGTGACGACATTCGAATCACCGATCGGGAACGTTCCGAAGCCCGGTCAGGATGTGCATCTGGTGCGGTGGGTGCGCTCGGCGGACGGGTGGTCCAGCGAGACCCTGCTCTGCACATACCTGGGATGCACATCCGACTCCTGGATCGTCGACTCGCGCGGTGAGCAGGTCTCGCTCGCGCGCGACGAGTGGTCGCAGTTCGCGTTCTGACGCGGCGAATCGGAGCGCACGGCACCGGGCGCTAGAGCCCCGCCTGCCCCGCGAGCACCTCGACGGCCACCCGCCAGTCGCGGGCGGGGATGCCCTCGCCGTCCTCCTCCTCGCCGGGAAGCCGGGCGACGAACGCCGGCCACAGCTCGCCGGTGTCGTGGACCTCCTCGATCAGGCCGAGGTACTCGCCGCCGTAATAGACCTCCCATGCCGCGGTCGCGGTGGGGCTGTACATGAGCGTCAGCGGCAGCGAGCCGTAGGTGTAGACGGCGTGCTGGTGGGCGAGCTCCTTCTCCGTCATGACCGCAGAATAGGCGCGATCCCTCGCGGGCGGAAGGCCGCGTGACAGCGCGTGAACACGCGCGCCATCACAGAGGGCGCCACCGGGCTCGGACGGGTCAGGCGACGACCAGGTCGTCGTCCTCCGACTGCTCGTGGGTGGCCGAGACGGCGAGCGCGACCACATCGCGCATCCGCCCTCGACGCTCGAACGCCGCGCGCTGACGACCGGCTCCTCCACCGGTGGTGAGGATGCGCGCGAGGCCGCGGCGCACGAGCACCAGATCCCCGTTCGCCTCGAGTGCGGCCGCCGTGTGCGACAGCAGCGCGTCGATGGCCTCGACCGCCGGCACCTCGCGCCAGGTGACGGGATGCGGCAGCGAGCCGCGGACGCCGGTGAGCGCCGCCTGCCACTCGGCGAGGCGCAGTGCCGCCGAGGGCACGGGCGCCGGAGGAACGCCCGCCTGCCAGTCCGCCGCCGCCGTGTCGACGAGGGCGCGGACGAGTGCCGCGATGACCGCGGCGTCGCGGGCGTCGAGGCAGACGTCGGCGACCCGGACCTCCACCGTCGGCTGCTTGTGCGAGACGCGCGCGTCGAGGTACAGCATCCCCGTGTCGAGGATGACGCCGGTGTCGACCAGGAAGCGCTCGAACCGGTCGTACGCCTCCACCGAGCCGAACACGTCGGTCGGTCCGGCGCTCTGCCACTGGTGCCATGCGGCGAAGCGGTAACTGGCGTGCCCGGTGTCCGCTCCGCCGAAGAACGGCGAGTTCGCGCTTAGGGCAAGCAGGGTCGGAAGCCAGGTGCGGACGCGGTCAAGCACCGCGACGCCCTCCTCGCGGGAGTCGATGCCCACATGCACGTGGAAGCCGCAGACGAGGGTGCCCCGAGCCGTGAGCCCGTAGCGCTCGATCATCTTCGCGTAGCGGGGGTCGTCGGTCACGTGCGGGCGGAGCCGCATCGGCGACATTCCGACGGCGATGGCCCGGGCGCCGTGACGTTGAGCGAGTCCGTCGGCGAGTTCGCGGCCGCCGATGATGTCGAGCAGCAGCTCGCTGGTCTGCAGCTGCGGACGCGTCTGCGTCTCGATCATCTCCTGCTGGAACTCCGCGCTCACCGACGGCCCGTCGACGACCGGCGGAGCGTCCGCGAGGACGGACGGAGCCACCGGCGTGGCCATGCCGCGCGCGTCTACCAGGAGGAGTTCCTCCTCCACCCCGAAAGTCCTCACGAGACCACTATCGGCGAGGGCGGGCGGCCGGACAATACCCGATCAGCCGTGAATGTGCCGTGCGTCGGTTTGTGTCGGCGGCCGGGCCATCGATCGCGGCTGCCGCACATCCGTTGCGGTGTATTTGCTCTATTCGGCGAATCGTGGCGTGCATGGATTGCGGGGATGCCGACGTTGCCCTATAACTGACCCTGCGGCGCAAGGAATCGCCGGCGCAGTGATGCGAGATCGAGGAGCCTCCATGTGGGACACGGCGACGCGGATCCCCTTCGATCCGGCCCTGCTGACCGAGCGCAGCGACGCCGCCGCACGGATGCGGCTGATGGCCCTTCTGCTCGAACGTCCGGGCATCAGCATGGACGAGCTGCACGGGATGCACCTGCCGGGCCTGTTCGCCGACCTGCGGTCCTTCCACCGGGCCGGCCTCATCCGCACGTCGACGACGCCCCCGCGGTTCTTCGAACGGGAGACCCGCGTGTACCCGGTGTGCGACGGCACCGGCGACGGGACCGCCCCCGCCTGAGGCCGCCCCTCTAGACTCCGGGCATGCCCCGGACCCCTGACGTGACCGCTTCCACCGACTCCGAACCGGCCGCCTCCTGGCAGCGCGCGCTCGACGGCGATGCGGATGCGCTGGAGCGCCACCTCGCGGAGGGCAGCCGCCTCCCCGGACCGCGTGCCAACCTCGAGCTCGCCCACCGCGTCGCGGACCTGGCGCACGCGACGCCGCCCGAGCACCGGGCGGACGCCCTCCGCGTGCTCCGCCGGTGGCTGAGCGACGACCCTGGCCCCGCCCCCGACCTTCCCGAGGCGCATCGCGAATACCTCGCCGCGGTGGCCGCTCTCTCGGCCGGCGCGATCCTCGCCACCGGTCCGGATCCGGATGCGCTGGCGCTCCTCGACGCCGCGACCGCCGATCCCCGCTGGCGCGTGCGCGAACTCGCCGCCACAGGACTGCAACGGGTGCTCGCCGCCGACTGGGATCGCGGCATCGCGCACGCGCACGCCTGGCTGCCGGCCGGCCCGCTTCCCGTGCGAGCGGCCGTCGCCGCGGTCGCCGAGCCGTCCCTCCTGCGGGATCCCCGCCACGCCGCGGAAGCCGCCTCCGTCATCGAGTGTGCGGTCGACGCGCTGCTCGCCGTCCCGCCTTCCGGGCGCCGCGACCCGGACGTCCGGGTGCTCCGGAAGGCCCTCGGCTATGCGGTGAGCGTGGTCGCGGCGGCCGACCCCGATGCGGGGGTGGCCCTCCTGGAACGCCTCGCCACCTCCACGGACGGCGACGCCCGCTGGATCGCCCGCGAGAACCTCACGAAAGCGCGGCTGGCGCCGCTGTCCGACCGGCTGGCCGTCGCACGCGGGGCCCTCAGCCGACCGTGAGCGTGCCGTCCTCCGCCAGCGTCCATCCCGGGTTGTACGCGACCTCCCAGACGTGGCCGTCCGGATCGGCGAAGTACCCCGAGTACCCGCCCCAGAACACACGCTCGGCGGGTTTCAGGATGCGGGCACCGGCAGCCTCGGCCTGCGCGAAGACGCGGTCCACGTCCTCCTCCGACCGCTGGTTGCACGCGAGGGTGATGCCGCTGAACGTCCCGTCGACCGGATGCCGGGCGTCCTCGGCCAGCTCCTCCCGCCCGAACAGCGCGAACGCCATGCCGGGCAGCTGGTAGAAGACGACGCCCTCCGGCGCGTCGGCCGGCCTCCAGCCGAGTCCGTCCTCGTAGAAGGCGCGGCTCCTCGCCAGGTCGGCCACTCCGAGCGTCACGAGACTGATGCGTTGATCCATGCGCCCGAGGCTAGCCCCGGCCACCGACTCCCTGGTGAACGATCGAACGCCGCGTGCGACCGGCCCCGCTAGCGACCGAGCGCCTGCTCCACATCCGCGAGCAGGTCGTCCACATCCTCGATGCCCACGGACAGGCGCACGATGTTGTCCGGCACCTCGAGCGCGGTCCCACGAACCGAGGCGTGCGTCATCTCGGTCGGGTATCCGATCAGCGACTCCACACCGCCGAGCGACTCCGCCAGCTGGAACACCTGCGTCGACTCCGCGAACCGCCGGGCGGCCGCCGCACCATCGGAGAGCGCGACGGACAGCATGCCGCCGAACCCGCTCATCTGGCGCGCCGCGAGCTCATGCCCGGGATGCGTCGGCAGGCCCGGGTAGTAAACGGTCTCGATGCCCGCGTGGCCGACCAGCGCCTCCGCGATCGCCTGCGCGTTCGCACTGTGCTGGCGGACGCGCACCTGCAGCGTCTTGATGCCGCGCGTGGTGAGCCACGCATCCATCGGCGACGACACGGCACCTGCGGCGAACTGGATGAACTGCGCCTTCTCGGCGAGCTCCTCGTCGGCGAAGATCAGCGCGCCGCCGATGACGTCCGAGTGTCCGCCCAGGTACTTCGTGGTCGAGTGGACGACGACATCGGCGCCGAACGACAGTGGCTGCTGCAGCGCGGGCGACGCGAACGTGTTGTCGACGACGACGATCGCGCCGACGGCGTGGCCGAGCTCCACCAGCGCCGCGATGTCGCTGATCTTCATCAGCGGGTTGCTCGGCGTCTCGATCCACAGCATGCGGGTGCCGTCGGTCCAGAGCGCGGTGCGCACGGCGTCCAGGTCGGCGAGGTCGACGGTCGTGTTGCGGATCCCCCACTCGCTGTGGATGCGGTCGATCAGCCGGTGGGTGCCGCCGTACGCGTCGTTGCCGAGCACGATGTGGTCACCCGGGCGGAGCGCCGCGCGCAGCAGGGCGTCCTCCGCCGCCAGTCCCGACGCGAACGACAGGGCGCGTACGCCGCCCTCCAGCGAGGCGAGCAGCGTCTCGAGGGACGTGCGCGTCGGGTTGCCGGCGCGACCGTACTCGTAGCCGTTGCGCAGCCCACCGATGCCGTCCTGCACGAACGTCGAGGTCTGGTAGATGGGCGGGATGATCGCGCCGGTCGTCGGGTCGAACTCCTGACCCTCGTGGATGGCGCGCGTGGCGAAGCCGTGTGTCATTGTCTCTGTTCCTGTGTGGGTCGGCCCGGTACGGGTCAGTCGCTGAAGTAGTTGAGGAGGTCCTGGCGGGTGAGCACCGCGACGGGCTTGCCGCCGTCGGTCACCAGAAGGGCGTTCGTCGTGGCGAGCGCGGCGCGGGCGGCCGTGACCGGCTCGTTGACGCCGATGAGCTCGAGCGGCTCCCCGAGGTGGGTGCCGACGGAGTCGCTCATCTCGGCGTGCCCGCTGAAGACCGCATCCACCAGCGACCGCTCGTCGAGCGCGCCGGCGACCTCGCCCATGACGACGGGCGGCTCGGCGGTGAGGACCACGAGCTGCGAGACGCCGTAGGTGTTCATCGTCTGGATGGCGTCGCGCACCGTCTCAGAGGGGTGCGTGTGCACCAGGTCCGGCAGGGCGCCGCTCTTCGTCTTGATGATGTCGTGCACCGTGGACTCGTCGGGCACCTCGCTGAAACCGTAGGACTGCATCCACCGGTCGTTGAAGATCTTGGCGAGGTAGCCGCGGCCGCCATCGGGCAGGATGACCACGACCACGTCGTCCGGACCGAGGTCCTTCGCCGCCTGCAGGGCCGCCGCGACGGCCATGCCGCTCGACCCGCCGACGAGGATGCCCTCCTCGCGGGCGAGCCGCCGGGTCATCCGGAACGCCTCGGCGTCGCTGATCGCGATCACCTCGTCGACGACGCTGGGGTCGTAGGCGCCGGGCCAGAAGTCCTCGCCGACGCCCTCGACGAGGTAGGGCCGACCGGTGCCGCCGGAGTACACGGACCCTTCGGGGTCGGCGCCGACGATGCGGACGCGCCCCTCGGAGACCTCCTTGAGGTACCGCCCGGTGCCGCTGATCGTGCCACCGGTGCCCACACCGGCGACGAGGTGCGTGATGCGACCGTCGGTGTCGCGCCAGATCTCGGGACCGGTGGTCTCGTAGTGGCTGCGCGGACCGTTCGGGTTGAAGTACTGGTTGGGCTTGAACGCACCGGGGATCTCGGCCGTCAGGCGGTCGGAGACCGAGTAATAGGAGTCGGGATGGTCCGGCGGCACCGACGTCGGCGTCACCACGACCTCCGCTCCGTAGGCGGTGAGGACGTTGATCTTGTCCTCGCCCACCTTGTCGGGGAGGACGAACACGCACCGGTAGCCGCGCTGCTGCGCGACCAGGGCGAGCCCGACTCCGGTGTTGCCGCTCGTCGGTTCCACGATGGTGCCGCCGGGCTTCAACAGCCCGTCGCGCTCCGCAGCGTCGATGATGCGGGAGGCGATGCGGTCCTTCGACGAACCTCCGGGGTTCAGGTACTCGAGTTTGACGAGCACCGTCGCCGCGATCCCCTCGGTCAGCCTGTTGAGCTTCACGAGCGGGGTGTCGCCGACCAAGTCGATGATGGTCTCTGCGTACTTCACCCGACCCACCTTAACAGCGCGGATGCACCGCTGGCAGAGTATGACGCCCGCCCTAGAATCGGCTCATGCCCGTGTCCGACCTGTCGTCCGTCGCACAGGACTACCTGAAGATCATCTGGTCGGCGACCGAATGGTCGGACGACCCGGTGACGGTCAAGCAGCTGTCCGAGCGGATGGGCGTGCGCGCAGCGACCGTGTCGGACGGCATCCGGCGGCTCGCCGAGCAGGGGCTCGTCGCCCACGAGCGGTACGGCGGAGTCGAGCTGACGGACGCCGGGCGCCGGCACGCGGTCGCCATGGTGCGGAGGCACCGGCTGATCGAGACGTTCCTCGTGGAGGAGCTCGGCTACGGCTGGGACGAGGTGCACGACGAGGCCGAGGTGCTGGAGCACGCCGTCTCGGACGACCTGGTCGAGCGTCTGGATCGGCGCCTCGGCTTCCCGGCCCGCGATCCGCACGGAGACCCGATCCCGACCGCGGACGGCACACCGCGCCGCCCGGACGCCGTCCCGCTGCTGGACGCGGAGAGCGGAACGCCCCTGAGCGTCGCGCGTATCTCGGACGCCGACCCGGCGGTGCTCCGCTACCTCGGAGAGCGGGGCATCGGACTCGACACCGTGCTCAGCGTGGAGGAGCACCGCGCCTTCGCGGGCGATGTCACGGTGACGGTCGACGAGCAGCACATCGTGCTCGGGGCGACGGCCGCGGCGGCCGTCTGGGTGGCCGCGCAGGCCTGAGCAGCGGACCCGCCGCCTACCCTCCCGCGATGGTCAGGCCGACCAGGGCGAGGTTCAGGAGCACGACGAGGCCCGCGACGACGCCGCCCAGGATGCGCACCCACAGCCGGTCGGCCGATGCGCCCATCACGGCCCGCGAGCCGGTCAGCCGCAGCAACGGGATCATGGCGAACGGGATGCCGAGGCTGAGGAACACCTGCGACAGCACCAGGGCCCAGGTGGGGTCGACGCCGGCGGCGAGGATGATCACGGCCGGGATCAGCGTCACGATCCGGCGGACGAGGAGCGGCACGCGCAGCTTCAGCAGTCCGCCCATGATCGTCGCGCCCGCATAGCTGCCGACCGACGTGGAGGCCAGGCCGGAGGCGAGCAGGCCGATCGCGAAGACGACCCCGATCGCCGGGCCGAGGGCGGAGGAGATCGCGTGGTAGGCGCCCTCGATGGTGTCGGTCCCGTCGACGCCGCGCAGGGCGGACGCCGCGACGAGCAGCATGGCGATGTTGACGGCGCCGGCGAGCACGAGCGCGAGCACCACATCCACTCGGGTGGCGTGCAGCAGCCGGCGGATGCGGCCGGGGTCTGCGGTGGTGCCGTGCCGGTCGCGGGCCAGGGCCGAGTGCAGGTAGATGGCATGCGGCATGACCGTCGCCCCCAGCATGCTGGCCGCGAGCAGCACGGTCTGGGCGCCGTCGAATCGCGGCACCAGCCCGCCGACCGCCTGGCCCCAGTCGACCGGGCTGACGAACAGCCCGGCGAGGAACCCGACCGCGATCACGGCCAGCAGCCCCAGGATGACGGCCTCGAACGGGCGCTGGCCGCGGCGCGACTGGATGGCGAGGATGCCGATGGCGACGATGCCGACGATCAGCCCGCCGATGGGCAGCGGCAGCCCGAACAGCAGGTTCAGCGCGATGGCGCCGCCGATCACCTCGGCGATGTCGGTGGCCGCTGCGACGAGCTCGGCCTGCACCCAGTAGGCCCGGCGAGCGCCGGTTCCGAGCCGCTCCCCGAGGAGTTCGGGGAGGCTGCGACCGGTGACGATGCCGAGCTTGGCCGACTGGTACTGCACGAAGACCGCGATCGCATTGGCGGCGACCAGCACCCAGACGAGCAGGTATCCGTACCGCGCGCCGGCCGTCAGGTTGGCGGCGACGTTGCCCGGATCGACGTACGCGATGGCCGCGACGAACGCCGGTCCGAGCAGCAGCAGGAGCCGCGCGGGCGCGGCCCGCGGCACCCGCTCCTCGACCTCGACGCTCATCCGCAACCTCGCCTACCTAAAAAGTTAGCCCAGTCTAACTCTCCCCCTCCCCCCACCGTCGAGTCCGCAAACTTTGCACGCCGAACGCCCCCGGAGCGTGCAAAGTTTGCGGACTCGACGGTGGTGGGGCAGGGGGCGGAGGCGTCAGGCGAGGAGGGTGCGGAGCGCGGCGATGCGGCCGTCGCGCACCTCGATGACGTCGATGCCGCGGGCGACGGGCGCGCCCTCGGGGCCGAACGTCCAGGCGAGAGCGCCGGTGTCGCGTCCGAGGTAGACGGGGCCGGCGTCCGCGAACGCGAATGCGGCCGGCGCGTCGTCGATGAGGCCGGCGGCCTTCGCCTCGAGCGCATCCCATCCGGTCACCTCGCCCTCGGGATCGGCGAAGACGACGTCCTCGGTGTAGGTGCGCTCGATGGCGGCGCGGCGCGAGCCCGCGTCGCGGTTGCCGAAGACCTCGAGCAGGTTGGCGGACAGCAGGTCGGTGATCGTCGGCACGGGAGGCCCTTTCGTCGGATGGATGAGGACGCTACTCCTCGAGGACTGCGCTCTCGGTCTGCTCGCGGTACAGGCGCGAGTACACGCCGCCGAGGTCCAGCAGCTCGCGGTGCGTCCCGCGCTCGACGACCTGCCCGTGGTCGATCACGAAGATCACGTCCGCCGAGACGATGGTCGACAACCGGTGCGCGATGGCGATGGTGGTGCGGCCACTGGATGCGGTGTCGAGCGCCTGCTGCACGACCCGTTCCGAGATGGTGTCGAGGGCGCTCGTCGCCTCGTCGAGGATGAGCACCTCCGGGTCCTTGAGCAGCACGCGGGCGATGGCGATCCGCTGCTTCTCGCCGCCGGAGAGCCGGTAGCCGCGCTCCCCCACGATCGTCGCGTAGCCGTCCGGGAAGCGCGCGATCGTGTCGTGGATGTTGGCACGCTTGGCCGCGTCCTCCAACTGTTCCTGCGTCGCGTCCGGCCGGGCGTAGCGCAGGTTCTCGGCGATGGTCGCGTGGAACAGGTAGGTCTCCTGGCTGACCACCCCGATGTGCGAGACCAGCGAGTCCTGCTGGAGGTCGCGCACGTCCGTCTCGCCGAAGAGGATCGAGCCGCTCGTCGCGTCGTAGAACCGCGGGATGAGGTAGGAGACGGTGGTCTTGCCCGCGCCGCTCGGCCCGACGAACGCCGCGAACTCCCCGGGCTCGATGACGAACGACACGTCGTCGAGGGTGTTGCGCTCCCCGTCGCGGGCGTCCGGGTAGCGGAACACGACGTGGTCGAACTCGATCCTCCCGAGGTCGTCGGACGGATCCACCGGCACGGCGTCCGGACGGTCGGCGATCGCCGGTTTCAGGTCGAGGTACTCGAAGATGCGGGCGAACAGCGCACCCGAGGTCTGCAGGTCGAGCGCCACCCGCATCAGCGCGAGCAGCGGGAACAGCAGTCGCGCCTGCACGGTGGTGAACGCGACGATCGTTCCGGCCGAGATGTCCGTCGCACCGCCCACGATCAGCCACCCGGACACCAGGTACACGATGGCGGGGATCGACGACAGGAAGATGTTGACCATCGCGAAGAACCACTGGCCGCTCATCGCCTGCGACACCTGGAGGCGGATCTGGTTCTCGTTCTCGGCGGAGTAACGGCCGACCTCGGTGGTCTGGCGGTTGAAGCTCTTCGACAGCAGGATGCCGCTGACGCTCAGCGTCTCCTGCGTGATCGCCGTCATGTCCGACAACGACTCCTGCGTTTTGGTCGCGATGCGCGCACGGACCTGGCCGACCCGGCGCTGCGCGATCACGAGGATCGGCATGAGCACCACGGCGACGATGGTCAGCTGCCAGTTGAGCAGCAGCATCGCGACGAGCGCGGCGATCACCGTCACGGTGTTGCCGAGGATGCTCGAGATCGTGTTGGTGAGGACGCTGGCGACCCCGCCGACATCGTTCTGGAGCCGCGACTGGATGATGCCCGTCTTGGTGTGCGTGAAGAAGCTGAGCTCCATCGACTGCAGATGCGAGAACAGCCGGACGCGCAGCGCCCCCATCACCTTGTTGCCGACCGACGCCGTCAGGTAGGTCTGCCAGACGCCCAGCAGCGCCGACGCGATGTACACGATGAGCATGAACACGACGATCTCGACGAGCACCGGGATGTTCGGGCCGCCTGGCGGGAACAGCCCGTCGTCGAACGCCCGCTCGGTGAGCAGCGGCGGCACCACCGACAGCGCTGCGCCGATCAGCACGAGCACCATCGTGAACACGATCGCCATGCGGTGCGCCGAGAAGAGCGAGACGATCCGGCGGAACAGGTGCGGGATCTTCGGCGCCTCCGCGTTGATGGCCCGCTGAGCCTCCGCGTCGCCGCCGCTGACGCGCCCGCGACCGCCGCCGCCTCCGGCCGCAGCCATGCCGCGCATCCCGCTCATGGTCTCAGCGTAACCCCCGCCGGCGACCCCTCCGACGTGACGCAACCGTGATGCAAGCGCTTGACGTAAACGCTTGCATCACGCGAGAGCGTGGGGGTACGGTGATCGGCGGGCGCACACCTGTGCCCGCACCAAGAGCTCAACGAGGAGTGAAATGAAAGCAGCACGTCTCTCCGTGATCGCCGGGGTGGCCCTCGCAGGCCTCGCGCTGGCAGGATGCACCGGTGGCGGCGGTTCGGGAAGCGGTGGCGGCGACGCCAACTCGAATCTCGACAGCAAGGGTCCCATCACCTACGTGCAGGGCAAGGACAACTCCAATGTGGTCCGCCCGCTGATCGAGAAGTGGAACAAGGCCCACCCGGACGAGAAGGTCACCTTCAAGGAGCAGACCGACCAGGCGGACCAGCAGCACGACGACCTCGTGCAGCACTTCCAGGCCAAGGACACCAACTACGACGTCGTCGACGTGGACGTGGTGTGGACGGGTGAGTTCGCCGCGAAGGGCTGGCTCCAGCCGCTGACCGGCAAGTTCAAGATGGACAACTCGGCCCTCCTGGAGCCGACGGTGAAGTCGGGAACGTACAACGGCACCCAGTACGCGGCGCCGCAGACCTCTGACGGCGGCATCCTGTACTACCGCAAGGACCTGGTCCCGGAGCCCCCGAAGACGTGGGACGACATGCTCAAGGACTGTGACATCGCCAAGGCGAAGGGCATCGGCTGCTACGCCGGTCAGTTCGCCCAGTACGAGGGCCTCACGGTGAACGTCGCCGAGGCGATCAACACCAACGGCGGCACGATCGTCGGTGAGGACGGCAAGAAGGTCACCGTCGACAGCGACGAGGCGAAGGCGGGTCTGACCCGGCTGGTGGACGGCTTCAAGAACGGGCAGATCCCGGCCGAGGCCATCACCTACCAGGAGGAGCAGGGTCGGCAGGCGTTCGAGGCCGGCAAGCTGATGTTCCTGCGCAACTGGCCGTACGTGTACAACCTGGCCAAGACCGACGGCTCCTCGACGGTGAAGGACACCTTCGGCATCGCGCCGCTCCCGGGCATCAGCGCGGACAAGCCGGGCGTCTCCAGCCTCGGTGGCCACAACGCCGCGATCAGCGTGTACTCCAAGCACAAGGCGACCGCCTTCGAGTTCCTGAAGTTCCTGCAGAGCGAAGAGACGCAGAAGTTCTTCGTGACCCAGGGCTCTCTGGCACCGGTCGTGTCCTCGCTGTACGACGACGCGGCGCTGAACAGCCAGCTGCCGTACCTGTCGACGCTGAAGACCTCGATCGAGAACGCGGTCCCGCGTCCGGTGTCGCCGTTCTACCCGGCCATCACCAAGGCCGTGCAGGACAACGCGTACGCCGCCCTCAAGGGTGACAAGACGGTCGACGAAGCCCTGAAGGACATGGCATCGGCGATCAACACCGCCAGCGCCGGCTGAGCCCGGCCTGAAACGGTTGCCGGGCGGCGGGACCTCTCCCGCCGCCCGGCCCCTCTCCTTCCGACAAGCATCCGGAGGCACACATGTCAACGTCGAACGTCGTCGCCCCCTCATCCACCAGTACCGGTAAGAACGGCAAGCCGCCGATCCGCGCCGGCGCGAAGCGGCAGCGTGCCCAGCAGAGTCGCTGGGCCTTCTACCTGATCATCCCCACCCTGGTCCTGCTCGCGGTCGTGATCGGCTACCCGGTCGTCTCGGCGATCGTGATGTCCTTCCAGAAGGACGCGGGTCTCGACCCGGCGACCGGCCTGTTCGTGCAGGGCGGGTTCGCCGGTTTCCAGAACTACGCCCACTGGCTGCTCCAGCAGTGTCAGGGCCCCAACGGCACCACGATCTCCTGTCCGCCCGGCAACCTCGGCTCCAGCTTCTGGAGCGCCGTGTTCGTCACCTTCTTCTTCACGGTGACGACCGTCATCCTCGAGACCGGCCTGGGCCTCTGGTTCGCGCTGATCATGAACCGCGCGTTCCGCGGCCGCGGCCTCGTCCGCGCGGCGATCCTGATCCCGTGGGCAATCCCCACCGCGGTCACCGCGAAGCTGTGGTTCTTCATCTTCTCGGTCGCCGGTGTCGCCAACGCGGTCCTCGGCGCCCACATCCTGTGGACGTCGGATGAGTGGGCGTCCCGGTTCGCGGTCATCATCGCCGACACCTGGAAGACCACGCCGTTCATGGCGCTGCTGATCCTGGCCGGTCTGCAGATCATCCCGGAGGAGGTCTACGAGGCCGCGAAGGTCGACGGCGCGACCACCTGGCAGCGCTTCTGGCGCGTGACCATGCCGCTGCTGAAGCCGGCGCTCATGGTCGCGATCCTGTTCCGTGTGCTCGACGCCCTCCGCATCTACGACCTGCCGCAGATCCTCACTGGCGGTGGAGGTGGCACAGGCCATGCCACGACCACGTTGTCCATCCTGGTGGTCGATCAGATCAGGCAGGGCTTCAACAGCGCGGCCGCCCTGTCCACCATCACGTTCATCATCATCTTCCTGATCGCCTTCATCTTCGTCCGGCTCCTCGGGACGAACGTCGTGCGAACGCAGGAGGACCAGCAGAAGGGGGCGAAGCGATGACCGCCGTCGCCGGCCAGGCAGCAGCGACCGCCGAGGCGGGAGCTCTCCCTCGTACCCAGACCAAGAACCGTGGCAGGCAGCGCCGCCGCAACGCCGGTCTCCGCACCGGCATCCAGGCGATCGTGATCGTGCTGTGGTGCTTGCTGCCCTTCTACTGGATGGTCGTGACCTCGTTCCGGGATGTCGGCTTCACCAACGACAACACCCCGTGGATCACGCATTTCACCTGGGACAACTACGTCACCGCGCTCTCGACCAACCTGGGCAACCACCTCGGCCAGGCGCTGCTGAACTCGCTGTTCATCGGCATCTGCGTCACGGTGATCTCCCTGGTCGTCGGCATCTTCGCCTCGTACGCCCTCGCCCGCCTGGACTTCAAGTTCAAGGGCATCGTGCTGGGGATCATCCTCGCCGCCTCGATGTTCCCGGGCGTCGCGCTGATCACCCCGCTGTTCCAGCTGTTCACCAACATCGGCTGGATGGGCACCTACCAGGCGCTGATCATCCCGGAGATCTCCTTCGCCCTCCCCCTGACCGTCTACACGCTCAACTCGTTCTTCCGCGAGATGCCGTGGGACCTGGAGGAGGCCGCGCGGATCGACGGGTGCACCCAGGCGCAGGCATTCAGGAAGATCATCCTCCCGCTGGCGGCTCCCGCCGTGTTCACGACGGCGATCCTGGCGTTCATCTCGTCGTGGAACGAGTTCCTGATCTCCAGCCAGCTGTCGAGCGACGCGACCCAGCCGGTCACCGTGGCCATCGCCTCCTTCACCGGCAGCCAGCCGCACCAGGAGCCGTACACCGCGGTCATGGCAGCCGGTACGATCGTGACCGTGCCGCTGATCATCCTGGTGCTGATCTTCCAGCGGCGCATCGTGGCCGGACTCACGGCCGGTGGCGTGAAGGGCTGATCGGATGCGCTGGAGCGACTCCCGCGAGGTCGTCGACGTCGGCCTCGGCTTCGTCGGGTTCTTCGCGGTGGCGTTCCTCGGGATCACCGTCTTCTGCGAACTGACCGGCGAACCGGCTCTCGGCTGGGCGCTCACCCTCCTCGTACTCGTCCTCGCCTTCATCGGCCTCCTGCAGCTGCGCCGCCGCATCATCGCGCGGCGGCAGGAGGCCGAGGAGGCGCGGCTCGAGCACCAGGACTCCTGAACGGAGCCGGGCGATGCCAGGGATCGAGGAGGTCGCGCGCGCGACCGGGGTCTCCACCGCCACCGTCTCCCGGGCGCTGCGCGGCCTGCCGAACGTCTCGGACAAGACGCGCGCGGCGGTCCGCCGAGCGGCGGACGAGCTCGGCTACGTCGCGTCGTCGAGCGCGTCGGGCCTCGCCAGCGGCCGCACCCTGGCCATGGGGGTCGTCGTCCCGTCGGTGAGCCGGTGGTTCTACACCCAGGTGCTGGAGGGGGTGGATGCGGAGCTGCGGTCGGCGAGCTACGACATGATCCTCTTCAACCTCGGGGGGCACCGCGGCGACCGGGAGCGCGTCTTCCACCGCAGCATCCTGCGCAAGCGCACCGATGCCCTGCTCGCGCTGTGCCTCGACTTCACGACGGAGGAGCGGGAGCAGCTGGCGACGCTCGGACATCCGACGATCGTCGTCGGCGGACCGGTCAAGGGCCTCCGCAGCGTCGGCATCGACGAGACCTCGACCGCCTACACCGCGACCTCCCACCTCATCTCGCTCGGTCACACGGCGATCGCGCACCTGGGCGGAGAGGACGAGGAAGGCCTCAACAGCCAGGTGCCGATCGGGCGCCTGCACGGGTTCAAGGATGCGATGCGCGACGCGGGTCTCCCGGTGCGTCCCGAGTGGGTCATCCCCGGCGGGTTCTCGCTGCCCGAGAGCCGCGCGGCGATGAACCGGCTGCTGGATGCGCCCGGCCCCCGGCCGACCGCAGTGTTCGCCGGATCGGACGAGATGGCGTTCGGTGCCATCCTCGCGGCGGGCGATCACGGCCTGCGGGTGCCGGACGACCTGTCGGTGATCGGCATCGACGACCACGACTACGCCGCCGGATTCGGGCTCACGACGATGGCGCAGGACCCCTTCGAGCAGGGAGCGACCGCCGCGCGAATCCTGCTGGACGAACTCGCCGGTGCCGAACCGCGCACCGGATCGGTGGGGTCGCCGGTCAGCCTGGTGGTCCGCTCGTCCACCGCACCGCCGCGCTGATGTCCCGTTGCGCGCCCGCTGTCTGAAAGAATGGTGAGGCGGCCATCCGGCTGAGCGCGCCTTTCGGGTAGGCACGGTCAGCTGACGGGGTCGCCCGTCGGGCTATCGGGGCCCATATGACGGGAAGAGCCGCCCTGACTAGGACAGGGCGGCTCTTCGAATTCGGTGGGAACGTTTCCGCACCGGCGGTTCTCGTCAGTCGGCGTCGGCGAGCGACAGCACCTCGGCCTCCTGCTGCGGAGTCTCTGCGGGTGCATCCACCCGCTTCAGGTGCTTGTGGCCGATCATGATCAGCGCCGCCGCGATCAGCACCGAGATGGCTCCGGCGTAGAACGGCATGGCCGGGCCGACAATGTCGGCGAGGAGTGTCGCGGCCGGCGGGGCGACGGCGCCGCCGAGGAAGCGGACGCCCGAGTAGGCGCTCGACGCCACGGATCGCGGCAGATCGGTCGCCTCCATGACGCACTCGGTGAGCACGGTGTTCAGGATGCCCAGCAGCAGTCCGCCGACGATCACGCAGACGATGAGCGCGACCAGCGAGCCGACGAACAGCCCTGCGGCCAGAAGGTCGAGCGCGAGCAGGGGCATGACGAGCCAGAGCACCCGCGTGCGCGGCAGCCGGGCCGTGAGGAGCGGCGCGACCCACACCGAGGTGACGGCGAGGGCGACGCCCCAGCCGAAGAAGATCAGGCCGAGCGTGATGGCATCCTCGACCCCGAGCGGCACGAGCGCGAACGGCGTGTAGGCGAGCAGCACGAAGAAGCCGATGTTGTAGAACAGGGCGGCGCCGGCGAGGAAGCCGAGCGCGGGCCGGCCGAGGGCGCGGAACGGCGCGGACAGCTTCGTGGGCTGCGGCTTCTCCGGGTTCTTCTTGAGGAGGGCGACGATCGCGATGAAGCCGATCGCCATCAGGGTCGCGGTGCCGAAGAACGGCCCGCGCCAGCTCCAGCTGCCGAGCAGGCCGCCGAGCAGCGGTCCGATCGCGATGCCGAGTCCCAGGGCGGCCTCGTAGAGGATGATCGCCGCCGACGTCCCGCCCGACGCTGCCCCGACGATGGTCGCGAGCGCGGTGGAGATGAACAGCGCGTTGCCGAGCCCCCAGCCGGCGCGGAACCCGATGATCGACTCGACGTTCTGCGACAGGCCGGCGGCGAGCGCGAACACGACGATCAGGGCGAGCCCGATGAGCAGCGTCCTCTTCGCCCCGATGCGGCTCGAGATCCAGCTGGTGAAGAACATGGCGGCGCCGGTGATGAGCAGATAGCTGGTGAACAGCATCTCCGTCTCGGTCGGCGTCGCCTCCAGGCTCTTCGCGATCGCGGGCAGGATCGGGTCGACGAGACCGATGCCCATGAAGGCGATGACGGAGGCGAAGGCGACGGCCCAGACGGCGGTCGGCTGCTTCAGGATGCTGGTGGGGCGTTCGTGGGACATGAAGGGGAGACGGCTCCTTGCCGGTCGGTTGTGCGGAGAGAGGGGATGTGGCGACGGGATGCGACTCAGCCGCGGCCGGCCAGAGCGGCCGAGGCGGCCGTGGAGAGGTCGACACGTGATCCGATGATCTCGACGGTGGCGCGCATGGCGGCGAGTTCGTCGTCGCTGAGGTCGGCGAACATCGGGACGAGCGCGGCGGACAGCTCATCACGCCACGTCTGGAGCGCGTCGGCGCCCTTCCCCGTGATCGCGATCTGCCAGGCGCGCGCGTCGGAGGTGTCGGCGATGCGCTTGACCCACTCGGCGTCGACGAGGTTGCGGACGATCTTGGTCATCGTGGGCTGCGACACCCGGCTGTGCTCGGCGAGCTCGCCGAGGCGCATCGGGCCGACCGTCTGCAGCACGCTGAGGGTGCGCCAGGTGGCGGGCGACTCGGTGCTGCCGGTCACCCGGGCCGCGAGCCGGGTGAGACGGTGGGCGGCGACCACGAGGTCGCCGAGGATCTGGTGGAGTTCGGGGGTCTCGGGCATGAGACCAATTATATATAGCTTGCCTATGTTTATCAAACGTCGCGGCGCGCGAGCACGTAGCCCTGGGGCGACTTCTCCGGCGGCACCGCCTGCCGGATGAGCTCAGCGGTCACCGTGAACCCGGCCTCGACGAGCCGCTCTTCGACCCGGTCGGGATGCTGTCGCCGGGTGTGGAGGTCGAGGTCGTGCCCGTAGGCGTGCGTGAGGTGCACGACGTCCTCCCCCACCTGGAAGGCGAGGAGGAGGATCCCGCCCGGCCGGACGACACGGGCGAACTCCGCGTAGAGCTCCCCCTGGCGCTCCTCCGGCGTGTGGATGACGGAGTACCACGCGAGCGCTCCGGCGAGCGCGCCGTCCGCGAACGGAAGGGCCGCCATCGTCCCGACTTCGAACCGAACAGCAGGATGCTCGCGCCGGGCCACCTCGATCATCCCGGGCGACAGGTCGACGCCGACGACCTCCAGTCCGAGTCCCGCCAGGTACCCGGCGATGCGGCCGGGACCGCATCCCAGGTCCCCCACCGGGCCGCCTCCGCCGCGCGCCACCTGCTCCGCGAAGACGCCGAGCATGGCGCGGTCGAACTCGCTTCCCGCGAGGTGGTTGCGGAGCAGGTCGGCGTAGTCCTGGGCGACGGTGTCGTAGGCGAGACGGGTGGCGGTCACATCGGCGGGCTCGGTCACGCGACTCATCGTAGGGCGGAGGACCGACCCGGCACGTTCTCAGACGCCGCGAGCTCGCGGACGAACTCCGCCCAGGTGCGCGTGCCCCGGGTCGCCGCCGGGCCGGCGAGATTCTCTCCCGCTCGATAGGCACGGCCGACCGCTCCCGGCAGCGGCAGCGCGATCGTGGGCCGGCGACGCCCGGTGTAGGCGCGCACCAGGTCGGGGATGTCCAGCACCTCCGGCCCCGCCAGGTCGGGCACCCGCCCTGCGGGATCCGCCAGCGCCAGCGACGCGAGTCGTTCTGCGACCTCCTCCCGGTGCACGGGCTCGAACCGCAGCCCTCGCGGCGCCGGGGTGAACGGCAGACGCGCCATCCCCCGGACCAGCGGCAGCACGAACTCGTGGAGCTGCGACACCGCCAGGATGCTCCAGGGCACCCCCGACGCGGCGATCGCTTTCTCGGCCGCGGCCTTCGCGCGGAAGTAGCCGATCGGCATCCGCCCGGCCCCGACCACGGAGATGAGGATCAGATGGCCGACTCCCGCGCTCCGTGCCGCCTCTGCGACGTTGGCGGCCGCCCGGTCGTCACCGGTCGCGCCGCCGGCGAGGTGGAGCACCGTCCCCGCTCCGGCGAACGCATCCTCCAGCCCGTCGCCCGCGACGGTGTCGCCGCCGACATGGGTGATGCCGGGGTCCGTCCCAGCCTGCTGCGGGTGACGGCTGAGCACCCGCACGTCACGCCCTCCGGCGCGGAGCAGCGGGACCACGCTGCGCCCGATCCTGCCGGTACCTCCTGTCACCACGATGGTGTCGTTCATGGCCGTCCTCCTGTCTGGTGTCACATGTGCCGTCTCCGGCTCGTCGATAGGGTGACGATCGAGAGACGGAGAACGTGACATGACGGATGCACGACCCCTCGCCGAGCACTTCGAGGCGGCACGACCGCGGCTCACCGCCATCGCCGGACGGCTGCTGTCGTCGCACGCCGACGCGGAGGACGCCGTGCAGGAGACCTGGCTGCGGTTGAGCCGCACCGACCCCGCCGGCATCGACAACATCGACGCCTGGCTGACCACGGTCGTGTCCCGGGTCTGCCTCGACCAGCTGCGGTCGCCGCGTCGCACGCGGGAACGATCGTGGGAGGTCACCCCGTGGATGGACGAGCCGGTCTCGACTTTCGGCGACCCCGCCGCGGAGGCGGAGCAGGGAGACCGCATCGCCACCGCGCTCCTCGTCGTGCTCGATGCGTTGAGCCCCGCCGAGCGCATCGCGTTCGTCCTGCACGACGTCTTCGGCCGGCCGTTCGAGGAGGTGGCGGAGGCGCTCGACCGCTCTCCGCAGGCCGCTCGTCAGCTGGCCTCGCGCGCTCGACGTCGCCTCCACGGCTCCCCGGACGCGGCACAGCCGGATCGGCGCCGGGCGCGACCGCTCGTCGACGCGTGGCTGGCGGCGGCGCAGCAGGGAGACGTGCGCCGACTCCTGAGCCTCCTCGACGACGGCGCGGTGCTCGATGCCGACTACGGGACGAGTGAGCAGCATCTGGTCGGAGCCGAGGAGATCGCGGCCCAGGCCGTCCTCTCCGCCCGGCTCGCCGCCCACTCGACGCCGGTGCTGCTGGGCGGCCGTCCGGGCGTCGCGGCGGTGCTGTCGGGTCGCGTCGTCTCCGTCATGGCGTTCGAGATCGAGGACGACCGCATCGTCCGGCTCGACGTGCTCGCCGATCCCGCTCGCCTCGCGGACCTCGGCGTCGCTCGGGTGCTGGGCCTTGCGTGACGGCGAAGCGCCCCCGGCCGGGTGGTCGGGGGCGCCTCGTGGTGGGTGTTACCGCAGGTACCTGTCGTAGAGGAGGGTCCTGCGGCACAGATCCGGTGGGTGGCAACCGCTGTCGCGGTCCTCACCGTGGAGCATCGCGTGACCGAAGTCACGCAGTCGCGAGGCGTAGGCACGCCAAGAACTGGTATTCATCGTGGTTCTTCTTCCGGTTGTGCGTCCTTGCACACCGATGCCCGCTGGCGGGCGCGATCGGACGCGTGGGATGGGTGAGCATCCGCGCCCGTGCGTCACTTAACGCACGGAGGGCGTCGCCCCGTTACGGGGGCGACGCCCTCCGCAACGCGGACACTCTCTAGTGGAGGAGTCCGCGTCGCGCCTGTGTCTACGACACAGCGGCAGTCAGCCGTCGGTAAGAAGAGCCCCGATGGGGCCCTGATTACTTCAGGGTGACGGTGGCGCCAGCCTCTTCGAGCTGGGCCTTCGCCTTGTCTGCGGTCTCCTTGTTGGCACCCTCGAGCACGGTGCTCGGAGCGCCGTCAACGAGGGCCTTCGCCTCACCGAGGCCGAGGCTGGTGAGGGCGCGCACCTCCTTGATGACCTGGATCTTCTTGTCACCGGCGGCCTCGAGGACGACGTCGAAGGAGTCCTTCTCCTCGACCTCTTCGGCAGCGGCGCCCGCACCACCGGCGGCCGGAGCGGCCACGGCGACGGGGGCGGCGGCGGTGACCTCGAAGGTCTCCTCGAACTTCTTCACGAACTCGCTGAGCTCAATGAGCGTGAGCTCCTTGAACGCGTCGAGCAGCTCCTCAGTCGAAAGCTTTGCCATTGTTCTCTCCTTAGTGTGTGTGGTTACTCACCGCTGGCCTGGTCCGTGAGGACTCAGGCAGCGGACTCCTGCTTCTCACGCAGCGCGTCGACCGTGCGAACGGCCTGCGACAGCGGTGCGTTGAACAGATATGCGGCTCCGAACAGCGAGGCCTTGAAGGCGCCGGCCAGCTTGGCCAGCAGAACCTCACGGGACTCGAGGTCGGCGAGCTTGCCTACCTCTTCTGCGGTCAGCGGGTTACCGTCGAAGTAACCGCCCTTGACCACAAGCAGAGGGTTTGCCTTGGCGAAGTCACGCAGCGACTTCGCGACGGCGACAGGGTCACCGTGCACGAAGGCGATCGCGGACGGCCCAGCGAGCTCCTCGTCGAACGACGAGATGCCCGTGTTGTTGGCCGCGATCTTGGTCAGCGTGTTCTTCACCACGGCGTAGGTCGCGTGCTCACTGATCGACGTGCGCAGCTGCTTGAGCTGAGCGACAGTGAGACCGCGGTACTCGGTCAGCAGAACGGCGGTCGAGCTCTCGAACAGGTTCGTGAGCTCGGCGACCGTGGCTTCCTTGTTCGCCATGGCCTACTCCTCAATCTTCTTCGTCGCACACCGCGGAAGCGGTGTGCCCGCCAAAGTCGCTGGACGACACCGTCACCGGACAAAGAAAAAAGCTCCGGCGCAGAGGCACGGAGCTGGCGACGCAGAAAATGCGGAACTTGCTTCATACACCTGCGCGGGCCCCCACCTGAGTGGATCTTCGGTCATGCGAGCACGACAACCAGCGGTCTTTGGCTTCGTACAGGGTACGGGATGCGCACCCCGGTCTGCAAATCGAGTTCAGACGGCGGCCGGCACGAGCGGCAGCGACACCGTGAACACGGTTCGGCCCGGCTCGCTCGTGACCGTCACGTCTCCCTCATGCGCCTGCACGACCGCCTGGACGATGGCGAGGCCCAGCCCGGTGGATCCGGTGGCGCGGTTGCGGGAGCTGTCGCCTCGGGCGAAGCGCTCGAACAGCGTCGCCTGCATGTCCTCCGGGATGCCCGGTCCGTCGTCCGCGACCGTGATGACGGCGCGGTGCGCGTCCTCATCCACGCGCAGGCCGGCCGTCACCTTCGTGCCCTCCGGCGTGTGCACGCGCGCGTTCGCGAGCAGGTTCATGAGCACCTGGTGCAGTCTCGGGGCGTCGCCGACGACCTCGACGGGCTCGTCGGGCAGGTCGAGCGCCCACTCGTGGTCGGGTCCGGCCGCGTGGGCGTCGCTCAGCGCATCCACCAGCAGCAGGGAGAGGTCCACGGGATCGCGGTCGAGCTCGCGGCCCTCGTCGAGCCGGGCGAGCAGCAGCAGGTCCTCCACGAGGGAGGTCATCCGGGTCGCCTCCGACTCGATGCGGCCGAGCGAGTGCGTGACGTCCGGCGGGAGTTCGTGGGGGGCACGGCGGGTCAGCTCGGCGTAGCCGCGGATGGAGGCGAGCGGTGTGCGCAGCTCGTGGCTGGCGTCGGCGACGAACTGGCGCACCTTCTGCTCGCTCGCCTGGCGTGCGGTCAGGGCGGAGGCGACGTGGCCGAGCATCCGGTTGAGGGCGGAGCCGACCTTTCCGACCTCGGTGTGCTGGTCGGTGTCGGCCTCCGGGACACGGACGGAGAGCGCGACGTCTCCTCGATCGAGCGGCAGGGACGAGACCTGTTCCGCGGTGTCCGCGACCCGCTCCAGCGGACGCATCGCCAGCCGGACGACGACGCTCGCGAGAAGGAACGCGAACACCAGCCCGGCGAGGGTGACCAGCACGATGACGAGCGTGAGCCGGGCGACGGTCGCGTTCACGTCGCTGAGCGGGAGGCCGATGATGACGCTGTCGCCGTTGGTCAGCTCGACCGCGGCGACGCGGTACTCCCCCAGGGACGCGCCGAGGTCGATGGTCCGCGGGTGCCCGTCCGACGGCAGGCTGAGCAGGGCAGTGGTGGAGATGAGCACCCGCTTCGGCGCCACCGGCTGATCGGGGGTGCTTCCGGCCGGCCTCTCGGAGAGGATGACCGGGTACAGCAGCATGTCGCCGCTGCGGATGACGCCGAACGTGCCGGTCTGCTGACCCGGCGTCTGGACGATGCCGATGACGTCCGGTCCTGTGGGCTGATCGCCGTAGATGCGATCGGCGGCCCGCTGGCCGCGGTCGAGCGCCGAGGTGAGCTGCCCGTCCAGCCGCTGCATCAGGTAGTTCTGCAGCGCGAACACGCTAACCGTCCCGATCACGGCGCCGAGCACCGCCAGCATCGCCACCACGACGAGCACGACACGGCTCCGGAGGGTCCACGAGCGGAACGGGCGGATACGCCAGGACCGGCCGCTCGCGCGACCGGTTCCGCCTGGCCCGGTGACCGGGGCGCCCGCGTCGCGGGCGGAGGTCATTGCGCGGCCTTCACCATGTAACCGGCGCCGCGGACGGTGTGGATCATCGGGGCGCGGCCGGCGTCGATCTTCTTGCGCAGGTAGGAGATGTAGAGCTCGACCACACTGGAGGATCCGCCGAAGTCGTAGCTCCAGACCCGGTCGAGGATCTGGGCCTTGCTGAGCACGCGGCGCGGGTTGCGCATCAGGAAGCGCAGCAGTTCGAACTCGGTGGCGGTCAGCTGGATGGGCTCGCCGTCGCGGTGGACCTCGTAGCTGTCCTCGTCGAGGACGAGGTCGCCGACGATCAGCACGGGGTCGTCGTGGTCGGCGACCGCCGCGCGCGACCGGCGCAGCAGACCGCGCAGGCGCGCGACGAGCTCCTCCAGGCTGAACGGCTTCGTCACGTAGTCGTCGCCGCCGGCGGTGAGACCGGCGATGCGGTCGTCGAGGGAGTCCTTCGCGGTGAGGAAGAGAACGGGCGCCTCGTTGCCGTCGGCGCGCATCCGCGACAGCACCTGGAGGCCGTCGATGTCGGGGAGCATGATGTCGAGCACCACGACGTCCGGCTTGAACTCGCGCGACAGCTGCAGCGCCTGCTGACCGTTCGACGCCGTCTTGACCTCCCAGTCCTCGTAGTGGAGGGCCATCGCGAGGAGGTCCGTCAGCGTCGCCTCATCGTCGACGACGAGCACGCGGATGGCGCTGCCGTCCGCGCGGCGCAGGAGGGTACGGGGCTGGCTGGAGGGGCCGGAGGCGGCGCGCGCGTTGATGGTCACCTTTCTCATTATGAGGAGGGTGATGGATGCCGTCTTTGCACAACCTATGAACTCTCTGAGCGCTCAGGCTCACTCCAGGATGCGGTTCCGTCCGGCCAGCAGACCGAACACCAGAAGCACGACCTGCACACCGATGACGACCAGGAGAGGACCCGTCCACGACCCGGTCGCGTCGTGCAGCGCGCCGACGCCGATCGGGCCGGCGGCGGCGACAAGGTAGCCGACGGACTGCGCCATGCCCGACAGTGCGGCCGCCTGCGCGTGGTGGCGGGTGCGCAGGCCGAAGAACGAGAGCGCCAGCACGATCGTGACACCGCCCGCCACCCCGGCGATGCTGTCCCAGATGGCCGAGAGCGCCGGAGCGAACAGCACACCGAGCATCGCGATCACCGTGAAGGCGGGTGCCGCGGCGGCCAGCAGCCGCTGGTCCCGGAACCGCGGGATGAGGAAGGAGCACGTGACGCTGCCGACGATGCCGCAGCCATTGAGGAGGAGCTGGTGCCACCCGGCCGCCTCCGGGCTGATCCCCGCCGACCTCTCGATCGAGGGCAGCCAGGTGATGAAGATGTAAAAGCCCACCGACTGCAGCCCCATGAACGCGGTCACTTGCCACGCGAGGGCCGACCGCCACGGCGAGCTTCCGCCGCTGCGATGGCCCTCCCTACCGAGGGTCAGGTCTTCCTGCCCGTCGGGCACGACGGTTCTGCGGCGCAGCTGCGGTGCGAGGACGGCGATCGCGATGACCGCCAGCACCGCCCACATCCCGAGCGGGAGCCTCCAGCCGACCGCCGTCAGCCCGGCGACCGGGACGGCGACACCGGCCGCGATTGCGGCGAAGACGGCCTGCACGACCGAATATGCGCCGGTGATCTGCCCGATGCGCGTGGGGAAGTCGCGTTTCACCAACGCGGGCAGCACCACGTTGAGGACGGCGATCGCGACGCCGATGAGGGCCGTGCCGGTCCAGAGCGAGCCGAGGCCGGGGAGGGAGCGGAGCACGAGGCCGCCGGCGAGGAGGAGGAGCGCGAGCGCCAGGGACCGTTCGAGCCCGAGCGCGCGTGCAACACGCGGCGCGAACGGCGACACGACGGCGAACGCGACGAGCGGGAGGCTGACCAGCACGGACGCTGCGACGGAGGTGAGGCCGAGCGCACTGGTGATGTCGCTGAGGACTGGGCCGACGGTGGTGAGCCCCGCTCGCAGGTTTCCGGCGACGAGCAGCAGACCGGTGAGGACGAGCGCGGGACTCAGGGTCCGGATGATGCGAGCGCCCCCGCTCCCGCCGCCGCGCAGCGCCGTCCTTTCCGACATCATCGGCCCGTGCCCGTCGCGTCGTATCCGGGCAGGTGGATGCCCTGTCTCTCGTTGATCAGGCGGACCGCCGCCTCCGCCGCCGCGGCTGCGGCCACCGGATCGCCCGCGGCGACCGCCGCGACGATGGGCGCGTGCGCTTCGTCGATGTCGGTGGGTCGCGCCTCGCCGCCGGCGGACACGGCGGCCTCGTCGCGAAGGGCGTGCAGAGCCCGTTCGTTGCCTCCTACCCCGCGGTACAGCTCGGCCAGCAGGGAATTGCCGGTGGCGTCGAGGAGAGCCTGGTGGAAGGCGATGTCCGCGTCGTCGTATCCGGGGAGGCCGATCAGCGCGGTCCGTTCGGCGAGGGCCTCGTTCAACCGCGCGAGCTGCTCGGGCGTGCGCCGGAGGGCCGCGAGCCGGGCGGCCTCCCTCTCGAGGAGGGCACGCACCTCTGCGACATCGACGTCCCTCTCCTGGTCGAGGCGTCGCGCCAGGGTCGGGGCCACGTCGTTCGTGGCGCGCACGAAGGTGCCGTATCCCGCCCGCGCGCCCAGCATCCCCGCGTGGACAAGCGACCGGAGGGCTTCGCGGATGCTGTTGCGGCTGACGCCGAGTTCTTCGGCCAGCTCCGTCTCCGGCGGCAGGAGCGCGCCGACGGGGAACTCCCCCGCGGAGATCCGCCGACGCAGCTGATCGGTGACCTGTTCGGCGAGCGTGGGACTGGGGGCGATGCGTGGCATTCCTCCACGCTAGGGCAGGCTCCCCTAAATGTCCAACATTTGGCTATTTGGATCGATCAGCGCAGCGACAGGGTCAGCTCCTCCCCCAGCCACGACAGTTTCTGCGGGTTGCGGACGATGTACAGCCCCGTGATCCTGCCGTCCTGCACGCGGGCAGCCAGCACCCCGTCGAACTCGCCCGCCACATGCAGCGCCAGTGCCGGGTTGCCGTTGACGACGGCCGGTTCGATGGCGAAATCGACGGCGGTCTTCCGGATGCCGCCGGAGATGAAACGCGCCACCTTGTCGCGCCGAGGATCGGCCGGAGTGCGGCCTGCTTCACTCCGCCGCCGTCGCTGATGAGGACGACGTCGGGGGCGAGCACGTTCAGCATCGCCTGCACGTCCCCGGTCTCCACCGCGATACGGAACGCGTCCAGCGCGGCCCGAGCCTCATCGGCGGTGACACTGACCCGCGGGCGCCGCGCCTCCACGTGCTGCCGGGCGCGGTGGGCGATCTGACGCACGGTCGCCGGCGTCTTCTCCACCGCCGCTGCGATCTCGTCGAACTCGAAGCCGAAGATCTCGCGCAGCACGAACACAGCGCGCTCGGTCGGCCCGAGAGTCTCCAGGACCACCATCAGGGCCATGGAGATGCTCTCCGCGAGCTCGGCGTCGTCCGCGACATCGGGCGAGGTCAGCAGGGGCTCGGGCAGCCAGGGTCCGACATACGCCTCGCGACGATGTTGCGCGCTGCGGAGGCGGTTGAGCGCCAGCCGGGTCGCGATCCGCACCAGGTAGGCGCGGGGCTCCCGCACCTCCGCCTGGTCGACGGTGCTCCAGCGCAGCCAGGTCTCCTGCAGCACGTCCTCGGCGTCCGCCGCCGAGCCGAGCATCTCGTACGCCACCGTGAAGAGGAGGTTGCGGTGCGCCACGAAGAGCGACGTCGCCGCATCCGTCCGGTGCGAGCTCATGCGCCCTCCCGTCCCGGGGTCGCGCCCGCGACTTCAGGGGCCGACCCGTTCACTGCGAGCATACGGCGGCGCTCGCGGTCGCCGAAGGCCGCAGGCAGTCGAGTGACGCCGGGATGCCGCGCCTCGAGGGTCAGCTGCTGTACCGTGCCCCGGCAGACCAGCTCCTTCACCGCTGCTCCCGCACGGCCGCCGATGTGCGCCCGCGTCGCCGTGTCGTTCCTGTGCTCGAACTGGAAGATCCCGTGACGGCGGCCCAGGCTGATGCAGAGACCGACGAATCCCATCACCAACGGCTCCGGGTCGCGGCCGTCGATCCGGCGGAGGACGGTGTCGGCGGCGTGACCGCCGAGCGGCCCGGCGGCCTGGCAGCTCATCCGGAGCGGGTGCCCGGACGGCGCGGCCGAGTCGCCCGCCGCGACGATGCGGTCGTCGTCGACGCTCGTCAGGGTCTCGTCGGTCAGGTGCCGGCCGGCGGCATCCACGGTGAGTCCGCTGCGGCGCGCGAGGTCGGCTGCGACGAACCCGGCCGCCCAGATGGTGAGCGCGCTGGGGCGCGTGCTCCCGTCGGCCAGCACCACCGCATCCTGCTCGACCGCCATCACCCGGGAGCCGGGGCCGTCCTCGACCGTGACGCCGAGCGCGGCGAGCCGCCGGGCGATGGAGCGGCGTCCGCGGGGATGCAGCGACGGGCCGAGGGGTCCGCCGCAGTAGAGCGTGACGGAACGGCCCTGCTCGGCGAGCTCCGAGGCGACCTCGATGCCGAGCGGACCGCCGCCGACCACCGCGATCGGGTCCGTCGACCCGAGTGCCGCCAGCTCCTCCCGCAGCCGGTCCGCGTCGCCGAGCTGCGCGATCGGGAGGGCGTGCTCGGCAGAGCCAGGGACATCGGCCAGCGCGCGGACGCTGCCCGCTGCGTAGACGAGGTAGTCGTAGTCGAGGTGGCCGCCGGACGACAGCTCCAGCCGTCGTGCGGGCGCGTCGATGCGCTCGACGGCGTCGACGACCAGGTGGACCGACGGCGCCAGCACCTTCCCGAACTCCACGATCGCGTCGTCTGTGCCCGCCGCCAGCTGGTGGAGACGGATGCGCTCGACGAAGACCGGCCGCGCGTTCACCAGGGTCACGGAGACGTCGTCCCGACCGCTGAGCCGGTTGGCCGCCGCGACTCCGGCATACCCGCCTCCGATCACCACGACCTGGGCCTGCTGCTGCATGGGATTCCTCCTTCTCGTTGCCTTCACCCGTACGACACGGCAGGGGCGCCGGATGTGACAATCCGCAGGAAACCGGGCACTCGGCAGATGCATAGCTTCGCCACAGCGACCCGAAAACGGCCGTTCCTAACCTCACGCCAGACGTTCATCCGACAGCACAGTTTGGGAGCCCATGTTCGGAACCTATCTGCGGCGCGAGTTGCTCAACCGCCGCAAGCAGACGATCATCATCGCCATCGGGATGGCCCTGGCGATCGCGCTGGTCATCATCGTGGACGCGGTCTCGGCGGGGGTGCGCCAGGCGCAGGAGAGCGTGCTGCAGTCGGTGTACGGGGTGGGCACGGACATCACGGTGAGCCAGCCCGCGACCGCGCAGAACGCGACCGGGCTGCAGGGCGCGGGAGGCGGTCCACGCTTCGACTTCGGCGCCAACGCCGGCACCGACACCGGCGGCGCACGGCAGGTCAACACCTCCCGTCTCGAACCGACCCGCGGCGCCACGGTCATGGACGCATCCACTCTCACCACGGTGAAGAAGGTGCAGAACGTCGAGTCGGCCGCCGCCGTGCTCTCGCTCACGAACACCAGCTTCAGCGGAACCCTGCCGAACTTCCAGCAGCTGCGCCAGGAGCGTGAGAACGGTCAGGCGGCACAGCCGACCGCGCCCCCGACGGGCGGCTCCGACGGCGCAGGCGGCAGCTCCTTCACCGTCGACTCGTTCTCGGTGCTCGGCCTCGATCCCGCCGGCAAGTCCGTCGGCCCGCTCGCCTCTGTCACCCTCACCGGCGGCCGGAGCTTCACGGCGGCCGACGCGGGCAAGGATGTGGTGGTGCTCGACGCGAGCTACGCCAAGACGGCGAGCAAAGCCGTCGGCGACACCATCACGATCGGCGGCACGGACTTCTCGGTCATCGGGATCGTCGCGGCGACCGGCTCCGACGCGACCACCGCGGCGAACGCGTACATCCCGCTGGATGTCGCCCAAACGCTCTCCGGGCAGAGCGGCAAGATCTCGTCGGTGTACGTGAAGGCGGCCTCCTCCGGCGACATCGACCAGATCAAGACCGATCTGACGAAGGCCGTGTCCGGGGCGACGGTCAGCACGCAGGCCGACCTCGCCTCGACGGTCTCCGGCTCCCTCGGCAGCGCCGGCCAGCTCATCGCGAACCTCGGCACCTGGCTGTCGGTGATCGTGCTCGCGGCCGCATTCCTCATCGCCATCCTGTTCACCATCTCCGGTGTCACCCGGCGCACCCGCGAGTTCGGCACCCTCAAGGCGATCGGCTGGTCCAACCGGCGCATCGTCGGGCAGGTCGCCGGCGAGTCCGTGGTGCAGGGCGTCATCGGCGGCGTGATCGGCGTCGCGGTCGGCCTCCTCGGGGTGCTGGTCGTCAACCTGATCTCGCCGACGCTGACCGGCAGCATCAGCCACGGCACCACCAGCGGCGCCGCCGGGCGTTCCGGTGCGGCGACGGGTGCGACCGGCGAGGGCGCGGCCCGCGGCTTCGGCGGCGCCTTCGGAGCGGCCAGGGAGGCCGCGACGACCTCCGCGAACATCGCCCTGCACGCCCCGGTGACCCTGTGGATCATCGTCGGCGCGGTCGGCCTCGCCGTCCTCGGCGGGCTGATCGCCGGGGCCATCGGCGGATGGCGTGCCTCGCGACTCCGCCCGGCCGCGGCCCTCCGCTCGGTCGCCTGAACCCGGTCATCCCGCCTCGAAGGAGCACACATGTACACCCTGACCGACGTCACCAAGACCTACAGCCAGTCCAAGCGCCAGGTCGTCGCCCTCAACGACGTGACCCTGGAGATCCCGGACGGCCAGCTGGTCGCCATCCAGGGGCCGACCGGAGGAGGCAAGTCGACCCTGCTGCAGATGCTCGGGGCGCTCGACCGGCCGACCTCCGGCTCGGTCGAGCTGGGGGCCGACAGCCTCTCGAAGCAGCACGACGGACGGCTCACGAAGATCCGGGCGAAGGAGATCGGGTTCGTCTTCCAGGGCTTCAACCTCATCCCGACCCTCACGGCTCAGGAGAACGTCGAGACGGCTCTCGCGCCGCTCAAGGTCAGCGCCGCCGACCGCAAGCGCCGCGCGGCGGAGGCCCTGGCCTCGGTCGGGCTCGCCGACCGAGGCAACCACCTGCCGTCGGAGCTCTCCGGCGGCCAGCAGCAGCGCGTCGCGATCGCGCGGGCGCTGGTCAAGGATCCGGAGGTGCTGCTGGCGGACGAGCCGACGGGCAACCTGGACGAGGAGACGCGGGACGAGATCATGGACCTGCTCGAAGGGCTGTGGCGCGACCGCGGTCTCACCGTCGTGATCGTGACGCATGACACCGCGGTCGCGAAGCGCGCCCAGCGCCGCCTGCACATCAAGCACGGGCAGGTGCGCGAGGTCGACTGACACGGTCTAGGAGCGGGCGCGCGCGGCGAGCGAGCGGATGAAGCCGGCCACGTCATCCGGCTTCTCCTCGGCCATGAAGTGGCCGGCGTCGATCGGCTCGTAGACCAGGTCGTCCGACCAGGCGCCCCAGATCGCGCGCGGGTCGAAGCCGAGCTGCGACCCCCAGTCCTGCGACAGGACGCCGACCGGCATGGCCAGCCCACGGCCCGCGGCGCGATCGGCGCGATCCAGCTCCAGGTCGATCCCGGCGCTCGCCCGATAGTCGGCGACGATCGACGGCACCGCCGCCACCGAGCTGTCGATGTAGTGCCTGCGGACGTCCGGCGTGAACGTGGTGCCGTCGGTGTCCCACGCGTCGAGGAACGAGGCGAAGAAGTCGTCGGCGACCGCGGAGATCATGCGCTCGGGCAGCCCCACCGGCTGGGCCATCAGGTAGAGGTGCCAGGCGATCTTCGCATCCACCCCGTGCAGCACGTCCCAGGTGTCGAGGGTGGGCAGCACGTCGAGGATGCCGAGGTACTGCACGCGCTCCGGGTGGTCGAGCGCGGCGCGGACGCCGACGAGCGCACCGCGGTCATGGCCGATGAGCCCGAACCGGTCGTGTCCGAGGGCGGACGCGACCGCCACGACGTCGTCGCCCATCGTGCGCTTGGAGTAGGTGTCCGGTCCGTCCTCCTCCGGCTTGCCGCTCTCGCCGTAGCCGCGGAGGTCGGGGACGATCACGGTGTGATCGTCGGCGAGCCGCCGCGCGACCTCGCGCCACATGTAGTGGGTCTGCGGGAAGCCGTGGAGCAGCACCACCGCCGGGCCGGTCCCGCCGACCGCGACGTGCAGCGGGATCCCGCCGCTGCCGGGGATGGTCTGGTAGCTGAAGCCGTCGATCGTGGCCATGGTGGATCTGCCTCCTGGTGGTGGGGGGTCGTGGGGCGGTGGAGTGGGCGGTCAGGCGTCGGCGGTCGCCGGGTGACCGGAGAAGATGCCGGCGGGAAGGGGTCGGGTGCCGGATGCCGTCGCGCGGAGCGCGGGGATCAGGATGGTGTCGACCAGTGCCTCGAGGTAGTCGTCGGTGACGGCGAGGCCGTTGAGGCAGCGGAGCAGGAGCGCGGAGCCGGTGACCTCTTCGAACGGGAAGGGGTCGACCCCCTCGGGCAGCTCTCCCCGGCGGACCGCCGCCGCGACGACGTCCGCCGGAAGGCGCGCACCGGTCGGGCCGACCGTCTGCTCGATCGTCTCGCCGAGCTCCGGGTCCTCGAACCCGGCCTGCAGGAGCGCGAGCGCGGTCTGGCCGTCGGCCGAGCGGAGGGTCGTGAGCAGGCGGCGGCACAGCGCCAGCAGGTCGCCACGCAGCGACCCCGTGTCGATCGCGTCGGCGTCGTCCCGGCGGGCCGGGCCGACCTTCAGTGCGGCGACGACCATCTCGCGCTTGTTCGCCCAGCGGCGGTACAGCGTCGGCTTGGAGGCGCCGGCTCGGCGGGCGACCTCCTCGAACGAGACGCCGTCGTAGCCGCGCTCGGCGAGGAGCGCGTTGACGACGGCGAGGATGTGCGACTCGCGGCTGTCGTCGCGCGGGCGCCCCGCACGGCGTGGGCTGGTCTGTGAATACGACACGTACCGTATCGTAACGCGATTCGCCTCGATCGCCAAACGGTGGGGAGACGCGTCAGCGGAGCACGGGGTCGCCGACGCCTGCGGTGAACTGCCGGACCTCCCGAAGCGTGGGACTCGACTCCCAATCTCCGGGCGTCATGCAGAGCATCGCTCCGCAGACGTTGGCGCGGTGCAAGCGCGCCGCGACGTCCGATCCGTCCAGGACGCCGCTCAGGTACCCCGCGACGAAGGCGTCGCCGGCTCCGACCGTGTCGACGACATCGACGACGAACCCCGGGGCGTCGACCGCCTGCGTCCGCAGTATGGTCGTCGCGCCCTCGGCGCCGCGCTTGAGCACGACCTCCGTGGGGCGATGCGCGAGGAGGCGCTCGCACGCGGCCGCGGCATCCGTACCCGGGGAGAGCAGTTCGAACTCCTCCGCGCCGCCGAACACGATGTCGGCGCGTTCGGCCACCTCCCGGAGCCACGGCCCCGCGACGGCCGGGGCAGCGAGAGAGGATCGGTAGTTGATGTCGAAGGTCACCACGACGCCGGCCGCTCGGGCGCGGTCGATCGCGACCGAGAGGGTCTCGCGGGCCGATTCGGAGATGAGGGCCGTGATCCCCGTGAGATGGAGCAGGTCGGCCTGTTCGATCCAGCCGTCGGGCAGGTCGGAGGGCGACAGGCGCGATCCGGCCGAGCCGGATCGGTAGTACAGCACGCGGGTCGAGGTCGGGTTGGGACGCTCCTTGAGCATGAGGCCCGTCGGGGCGCCCGCATCCACGACGGCGCGCGCGTCGACCCCCTCCGCGCGGATCTCGCGCACGACGCGCTCCCCCAGCGAATCGTCGCCGACCCGACCGAGCCACGTGACGTCGACGCCGAGCCTGCGCAGGGCGATCGCGACGTTGCTCTCGGCGCCGCCGACGCCCAGAGCGAGGTCGGACGCGTGCCGGAGGCTGCCGATGTCGCGGCTGCGCACGAGAGCCATCGTCTCGCCGAGCGTCGCGACCCGTCGGCGGTCGGACACGGTCATGCCCTGCCCCCGGCGGTGACAGCGACGAACGCGCGGGCCCGCTCACCCAGGGCGACGAGGTCGCCGCCCTGGAACGCGTCGCCCAGCAGCGGGCCGCCGACGCTCACGGCCGCGGCACCGGCCGCGAGCCACTGCGCGGCGCTCTCGAGGTCGATGCCTCCGGACGGCACCACCTCGATGTCGGGGAACGGTCCCCGCAGATCCTTGACGTATCCCGCGCCGAGCCGTCCGGCAGGGAACACCTTGACGGCGGACGCCCCGGCCGACCACGAGGCGAACAACTCGGTCGGCGTGAACCCGCCGGGAACGAGCGGCACACCGGCCTCCACGGCCGCGGCGAGGAGCGAGGGAACCGTGATCGGTGTGACGAGGTAGCGGGCGCCCGCATCCACTGCACGCCGGAGCTGGTCCGTGTCGGTCACGGTCCCGATGCCGAGGTCGACGTCATCGCCGAAGCGCTCGATCAGCCCCGGGAGGTGCTCGATCGTCCCCGGTGTCGTGAGGGTCAGCTCGACACTGCGGATGCCGGCATCGATGAGCACCTCCAGCACGGGGTCGTAGTCCTCGGCGCTCCGGGCTCGCGCCACGACGATGAGCCGCGACTGCGCCGTCTTCTGCGGGAGCGGAAGCCGCGCGACGTCACCAGTCATGGACGGTCCCGTCCGTGAGCCGATTCACGGGGAGGTAGGCCTTGGTGTACTCGAAGGCGGCCGCCGCGTCCTCGTCGAGCTCGACACCGAGCCCGGGCTCCTCCCCCGGGTGAAGGAAGCCGCGGTCGAACGTGAACGACGTCTGGAACACCTCCAGCGTCTGCTCGTTGTGCGGCATGTACTCCTGGATGCCGAAGTTGTGGATCGCGAGGTCGAGGTGGAGCGCTGCCGCCATCCCGACGGGCGAGATGTCGGTCGGACCGTGGATGCCGGACTTGATCCCGTAGATCGCGGCGAAGTCGAGCAGCTTCTTCATCGCGGTGATGCCGCCGGTGTGGGTGACCGCGGAGCGGACGTAGTCGATGAGGCGCTCGGTGATGAGCGTCTGGTAGTCGAAGACGGTGTTGAAGACCTCGCCGATCGCGAGCGGCGTCGTCGAGTGCTGGCGCACGAGACGGAGCGCCGTCTGGTCCTCGCCCGGGGTGCAGTCCTCGAGCCAGAACAGGTCGTACGGCTCGATGTCCTTCGCGAAGCGCGCGGCCTCGATCGGCGTCATCCGGTGGTGGCCGTCGTGGAGGATCCGGAGGTCGGTGCCGAAGTCCTCGCGGATCTTGGCGAAGATCCCCGGCATGTGGTTGAGGTAGTTGCGGGTGTCCCACGTCTCTTCGCTCGGGCGGCCGTTCTCGGCGCGCTTGGCCGGCTCATAGTCGTAGCGCACCCCGGGTCCGGCCGCCGAGACGCCGTAGATCTGACCGAGCCCCGGCACACCGGTCTGCACGCGCACGGCGGTGAAACCGAGCTCCTGGTAGCCGGTGATCGCGTTCGCGAGCGCGTCGTAGTCGGTGCCGGAGGCGTGGGCGTAGACGCGGACACCCGACCGGCTCGCACCGCCGAGGAGCTGGTAGAGCGGCATCCCGGCCTTCTTGGCCTTGATGTCCCACAGGGCCATGTCGACCGCGGCGATGGCCGCCATCGTGACCGGTCCGCGCCGCCAGTAGGGGCCGCGGTAGAGGTACTGCCAGGTGTCCTCGATGCGGTCCTCGTCACGGCCGATGAGAGTGGAGGCGACATGGTCCTCCAGGTAGGAGGCGACCGAGAGCTCGCGCCCGTTCAGTGTGGCGTCCCCCCAGCCGACGATGCCGTCCGAGGTCGTGATCTTGAGGGTGACGAAGTTGCGTCCGGGGCTGGTGATGATGGTATCGACGCGGTCGATGGTCATTGATCGTCCTTCCTTGTCACATCGCGGCGCGCGGGTCGGTGAGGTCGCGCCCCGTCCACTCGGGCGCAACGATCGCGGCGACCAGTGCGCACACGGTGTAGATGCCGAGCAGCACCATCACCGGGATGATGCTGCCGGTCGTCGCGGCGACCCAGGCCGCAGCGATGATCGGGCCGATGCCGGTGGCGATGATGGCGGCGATCTCGCGGACGATGGCCGTCAGCGTGTAGCGGTTCCGCGCTCCGAAGATCTCGGGGAGCGAGATGTTCTCCATGGACGCGAGGCCGAGGACCGAGACGTTGTGGATCACGGCGTAGCCGACGAAGATCCAGCCGACCTCCTTGGTGTTGATCGCGAGCATCGTCGGGATGATCAGCACGAGCGAAAGCGACGTCATGATGATGTACATCCGCCGGCGGCCGAACAGGTCGCCGAGCCAGCCGACCAGCGGGATGGTGCCGAAGCCGATGAGCGAGGAGACGATCACGATCTCGGGGCCGACGCCCTTCTGGACGGCGAGCGTGATCGTGATGAAGGAGATCATGTAGGTCTGGATCAGACCCGAGTTGCCGGCCTGGCCGAAGCGGAGGAAGAACGACACGAGCGTCGCCTTGACCGGCTTCTTCCGCAGGGCCTCGAGCGCGCGGAGGTCGTTGCTCTTGGTCGCGAGGTCGACCATCTCATCGCGCGAGAGCGCCTTGCCGTCGACGACGTCGGTGCGCTCCTCGAAGACGGGGCTCTCCTTGAGGCGGAAGCGCACCCAGACGGCGAACACCATCACGATGGAGCTCGCGATGAAGGGGATCCGCCAGCCCCAGGCGATGACGTCGTCCTCCATCATGACGGCGAGGAGGAGTGCCCAGATCGCGGAGGCGAAGAGCGTTCCGCAGTTCGTGCCGAGCGCGACGAGGGAGGCGATGATGCCGCGCCGACGCGCGGGAGCGTACTCGGCGAGCATGACGCCGGCACCGGAGATCTCCGCGCCGGCGCCGAAGCCCTGCGCCAGACGCAGCACGACGAGCATGATCGGCGCGAGGATGCCGGCCTGCGCGTACGTCGGCAGGAAGCCGATGAGCGTCGTCGCGAGCCCCATGAGCAGGATCGTGTAGAAGAGGACCTTGCGGCGGCCGACCTTGTCGCCCATCCGGCCGAAGTACCAGGCGCCGAGCGGGCGGGCGATGTAGCCGACGCCGTAGGTCGCCATGGCGAGCACGACGGCCATGCCGGGCTCCTCCCCGGCGAAGAACAGCTGGCTGAAGACGAGGGCGGCGGCCAGGGAGTAGAGCTGGAAGTCCATGAACTCCAGTGCCGTGCCCAGCCAGCCCGAGACCGCGGCGCGGACGAGGTCGCCGGTCGATCTCTCGACCGTCTGCGGGGGCGCGGAGGCGTCCACACCGGGGACGTTGGAAGTGCTCATCGTTACTCCTTCGTAAATGAGTGGGGGGAGGGTGGTGGAGGGTCAGAGACGCAGAAGGACCTTGGCCGACGCGGACGAGTCGCGCGCGACCCGGAACGCGTCGACGGCGTCTGCGGCGTCGATGGTGTGCGAGATGACGGAGTCGAGGGCGTCCGACTCGGCGAGCATCGCGACGGCGTCGTCGATCTCGGTCGAGAAGCGGAATGCGCCGCGGAGGGTCAGCTCCTTGGCGAGCATCGGCGCGAGGTTGACGCCGATCTCCGCGTCGGCGAGCATCCCGACCTGCACGACGGTTCCCGCCCGGCGCGCCGCGCGGACGGCCTGGGTGACGGAGACGGGGACGCCGGAGCATTCGAAGACGACGTCATACGACTCGTCCGCGATGGAGTCGCGGCCGACGAGCACGGGCTCGCTCGCGCCCAGGGCCGCGGCGCGATCGAGGGGCTCGGCGCGCACGTCGCTCGCGCCGACGGTGGCGGCCCCCGCGTGTACGGCCGCCGAGACGACGAGCAGTCCGATGGGGCCCGCGCCGATGACGAGCACACGCTTTCCGCTGATGTCGCCCGCCAGGCTGACGGCGTGCAGGGCGACGGCGAGCGGCTCTGCGAGTGCCGCACGTTCCAGCGGAAGGCCCTCGGGGAGAACACGGACCATGTGTTCCTCGACGAGGAGGTACTCCGCGGCGCCGCCCTGGCGATGCGGCATGGTGGCGGCGCTGCCGAAGTAGTCGCCGCCGGGCCGCAGGTGCGGCCTGTCCTCGAGGCCGGGCACATCTGCGCCGTGGCGGGCCGGGTGCACCGTCACGGGGGTCCCGGTGGCGAGGCGCCCCGACGGGTCGAGGTCGACGACGGCCGAGAGCTCATGGCCCGGCGTAAGCGGCTCCCGGATGGTGTACTCGCCGTTCGCGCCGTGGAAGTAGTAGTGCAGATCGGAACCGCAAATGCCGACGTACCGGACCCGGAGCCGCACCTCGCCCGACGCGGGCTGAGGCACCTCGCGGTCCTCCCAGCGGATGTCTTCCTTGCCGTGGATGGCGAGCGCCTTCATCGTCGCGCCTTCCTCGTGATCGTGGGTCGGGTTCACCGTGCTCATGCCGGGACCTCCGATGCTCGTGACCTGATGTCGGTCTCCGCCGCCGTGACGCTCTCCGTGATCGCCGCCGAGACGCCGTCGCGTTCGATCGTGTCGACCAGCTCGCCGACCCGCTCGATGAACGCCGGACGGTCGGCGAGGTCGGCGCCGAAGAGCCCGAGGTCCGTGATCGAGGCCGCGGCGAGGTCGGCCCCGGTACGGGCCGACCCGGCGAGCGGGATCAGTCGCTCGCGGGCGGCATCCTTCATCGCGGCGGCGAAGGGGCCGGGATCGAATCCGGGCCGGGGTGCGATGCAGGAGAGGTAGGCGGCCACGGTGAGGGCGATCATGTGCGGCATCTCGCCGCGATCGAGCAGCCGGAGCGCCGGCTCGGGGATGCGCTGACGCAGTTTGACGGAGCCGTCCGTGCCGACCTGGCTCGTCTTGTGCCCGAGTGCGGTGTTGCCCCAGCGGAGGAACAGCTGACGCTCGTACTCCGCGATGTCGACGCCCGACGGGACCTGGATGGACGGCGTGTACTCGTGGGCGAGCACCGCGCGCGCTGCACGCTCGATCGCCGGCCGGCCCACGGCATCCGGGATCGACTCGGCGTTCTGCAGCGCGCCCAGGTAGGCGATCAACGAATGCGTTCCGTTGAGGAGCCGCACCTTCATGTCCTCGTAGCGGCCGACCTCCGTGCTGAAGACCGCTCCTCCGGCCTCCCAGGCGGGCCGTCCTGCGGCGAAGTCGTCCTCGACCGCCCACATCGTGAAGGGCTCGGCGGGGACGGGGATCTCGTCCCACGCGCCGAGAAGCGACGACACCTCGCTGCGGAGCGCGGGCGTCGTCGACGGGACGATGCGGTCGACCATGCTCGAGGGGAACGAGACCGACGACTCGAGGAAGGCCAGCGCCTCGCCGCCCTCGCTGGCGGGCAGAGCCTCCAGGAACTCGCGGACGAGAGCCTTCGTGCGGGCGCCGTTGGCGGCGAGGTTGTCGCAGCTGAGGATCGTCAGAGGCGCTCCGGATGCCGCGGCACGCCGCTGGATGCCGCGCGCGAGCTGTCCGATGGTCGAGTGAGGGTGGCCTCCGCGCAGGTCGGAGACGATGGTCGGGTCGGCAGTGTCGAGGCGACCGGTCGCGGGCGAGGAGCTGTAGCCGTTCTCGGTGACCGTGAGCGTGACGATGCGGATGTCGGGGTCGGCGATGCTCTCGACGACGCGCTGGGGCTCGTCCGCCGCGACGAAGGCGTCGGTGTGCACGCCCGGGATACTCAGCGACATTCCCTCGGGCGAGATCGTCGCGACCGAGGAGAGCAGGTCCTGTGCGCGCATCGCGTCGACGACGGTCCGCGATCGCGAGGCGACGCCCACGATGCCCCAGTCGCCGCCGTCGGCCGCGATGGCCGCAGCCGTGTAGACCGCCTGGTGTGCGCGGTGGAAGCTGCCGAGGCCCAGGTGGAGGATTCCGGCACGGGCGGGAGTCTCGGGGAGCGGGACAGCACCGTGGTGGGAGCGCGACAGGCGCTGCGGAGTGCCGCTCACGAGTGCACCCCGGTTCGAGGTGCCCGTCGGCGGGTCCTGGGATCTTCGATGATCGGCATGGAAAAGAGTGTGAATGGTTTGTACAAAATTGTCAAGACGCATTCCATGTTGCAGGATGAGCCATGATGGAACAACTGTTCCCGCAACACCGGAGAGGCGGCAATGGGTGCGACGCTGACTGACGTGGCGCGACGCGCGGGCGTCTCGATCGCCACGGCATCCCGCGCCTTCGGAGAACCCGACCGCCTCGCGACCGCCACACGAGACCGGGTGCTCCAGGCCGCCAATGATCTCGGTTACGACAGCCCCCAGGTGGCGACCGCCACCCGCTCGTTCGGCGTCGTCGTGCCGGACGTCGCCAACCCCGTCTATGCCACGCTTCTCAAGGCCATCCACTCGCAGGCATGGCACGGTCGTCACCGCACCGTACTGTTCGACACCGACGAGGATCGCTGGCGCGAGCGGGAGCAGATCGAGCAGGCGCGCAAGCTCGACGGCATGCTGCTGTGCTCACCCCGCCTGCCGGACGACGAGGTGCTCACGCTCGCCGGAGACACCCCCTTCGTCATCGTCAACCGCTTCATCGAGGGCGCCCCCTGCGTGCTCATGGACATGGAGAACGGGCCGCAGCAGGCGGTCGAGCATCTCGCTGCACTCGGCCACACGCACATCGCCTATGCGGCCGGGCCGACAGGATCCTGGGCAGACGGCCGGCGCGCCGCCACGATCACGAAGGCGTGCGAGCGGTTCGGCATCCGCCTCACGCACCTGAGCCACCAAGCGGCGTCGATCGAAGGCGGGCGGGCCGCGGCCGCGCCCGTGATCGCGAGCGGGGCGACGGCCGTCATCGCCTACAACGACCTCGTCGCGCTCGGCCTCGAAGCCGGCATGTCGGAGATGGGACGGTCCTGCCCGGCCGACATCAGCATCATCGGAATCGACGACATCGACATGGCCAGCGCCGTGAACCCCGGGCTGACGACGGTCAAGATGCCGATCGAGCGATGCGGAGCGCTCGCCGTCGAGCTCCTGCTGCAGGTGATGGCCGGCGCAACGCTCACGGAAGCCGCAACACTCGGCTCGCAACTCATCGTCCGGGGAACGACGGCGGCTCCAAAGTAGTTCATTTCAAGATAGTCCAAAATGGTACTATCTGCTCATGACCAATCATCTCGCTGTCGCACCCTGGTCGCTCGGCCTGCCGGACGCATCCCCGCCGCAGGGCATGTCCTTGTATCGGCTACCGACCGGCTTCTACGAGACCCGGGCGGCTTTCGCCGTGAAAGGTGGGGCCTTCCGTGACAAGCGCCACTTCGCAGCCTCGTCGGCGCTCATCACCCACCCCGCCGGGGACCTGTTGATCGACGCCGGTTTCGGAGCGGACCTGTCCGACCATGTCGCCCTGCTCCCTCGGGTCGAACGCGCTCGGTATTCGCGCGAGAAGACGGTGAAGGAGCAGCTCGACGCCGCGGGCTACGACTGGGCGAACCTGCGCGGAGTGCTGGTCACCCACGTCCACTGGGACCACGTGAGCGGTCTCGACAGCCTGCACGTCCCCATCTGGATCAACGCGGATGAAATGCGATACGGCGCAGAAGACACGCATGGCGCCGTGTTCCGGACGGTGTCGGCCGGCCTGCCCGTCCACCAGTACGCCTTCGACGGGCCCGCTTACCTCGGCTTCCCCGCCAGCCATGACGTGTACGGCGACGGCTCGGTGGTGATCGCTGAAGCGGGTGGGCACACCTTCGGCTCCGTCGTGGTCTTCGTGACCGTGCCCGACGGCGATCGCTACGCGTTCATCGGAGACATCGCCTGGCAGTTCGATGCGATCACCGACGGGCTCGAACGTCCGTGGCTGATGCGGAAGATGGCGGACACGGATGCGGCGAAAGTGCGTGAGAACCTGCAACGGGTGATCGCGCTCAGAGACCTCATGCGGATCGTGCCCGCCCACGACGGCGGCGCGTATGAGAGCATCGCAGCACTGCCCGCCCGATTCCCGACCGTGGATGGGAGCCAACGATGACCGCGGAATCTCCAGCCCCTGCCGAGGCGTCCGCAGCCGGTCCCGGACCAGAGTCCGAGATCACCTGGCTCCTGCACCGGGCGGCGCAGCGCATGCATGCGGTCACCGAACGGGAGGCCGTCGCGCACGGGCTCCAGCTGCGCGACTACATCATCCTGAGCGCCCTCGACAAGACGACGGGGCTGACCCAGATCGAGCTCGGCAGGGTTCTGGGGCTGGACAAGACCACCCTCACCAGCCAGCTCGACCGGCTGGAGCGGAACGGCCTCATCGAGCGACGCCCCGACCCGCGCGATCGGCGCGCCCGCATCCCGGTCATCACCGAGGAGGGCGAAGCCCTGCGGTCCGCGGCGGCGCGGTCGGCAGACGAAGCCGAACGCCACGCGTTGCGCGACTTCGACGACGACGACATCGTCCGACTTCGTCGCATCCTCTTCGCCATCGTCGGCGACACCGACACCGACACCGACGGATCGCGGCCATGACCGAGAACGACCGGATCGCCGCCGGAAGGGCGACCTACGCGCGCAACGTCGGCGTCGACGAGACGCAGGTCGAGGCGATGATGACCGAACGCGCCGGCGCCGCATACACGCGGGAGGCGTTCCTGGCCGCCGGCGGCCCCGGCTGGCAGGGCGATCAGCTCACCGATCGCGACCGGTCGATCGCGGTCATCGCCGCCCTCGTCGGCCAACACGTCGTCGACGACCGGCTGGCGACCTATCTCTCGGCCGCCCGCGCCAACGGGGTCACCGAAGACGGGCTGGCCTCGCTGATGATCCTGCTGACCGCCTACCTCGGTCAGCCGGCGACATCGGCCGCCATGGCCACCGTGCGCCGGACTCGACCTCTGGCCTAACGAGGGGTCGGCACGACGACCATCCCCAGCGCCTCGGCCAGCACGACCGCCTGTCGCTCGTCGATGACCGTGCCGCGGAGGACGACCTCCGACGGGTCGACGCCCGTCAGGTCACTTCCCGCGATGCTCGCCGCGGTGAGGTCTGCGCTGGTCAGCGTCGCGGCGCTGAGGTCGCATCCCTCGAACCGGGCGTCCTGACACCGCGCCTCGGAGAGGTCGGCCTCGCGCAGGCGGACTCCCTCGAACGACGCACCCCGTAGCTCCGCGCGCCGCAGACCGACGAACGACCAGTTGCCGCCCGTGACCTTCAGCAAGGAGAACTCGCATCCCTGGAAGGAGCTGCCGGTGACCTTGCAGCGCCGGAAGCTCGCGTCGAAGAAGTTGCAGAACTCGAAGCGGCAGTTCACGAACGCCGAGTCGTCGTGCTCGCTCACGTTGAAACGCACCTTGCGGAACACGCACTCGGTGAAGGTCGCGCCCCTGCTGCGCAGCTCGGTGAAGTCGACGTCGTCGAACACGACCCCGGTGTACTCGACCGAGTCGAGCTCGCGCCCGTACCAGTCCTCGCCCTTGATGGTCTCTCCGCCGTCCGTCACGAGGCGAGCCTAGCCCGGCGCGGAGCGGCGGGCGGCGGCCACCTGCCCCGCGGAATGTGACTTTCGTTGTAGTCGATCGGGCCCCCGAAATGGTGAGGACCACTCGACAATGAGCGGATGAGCACCGCGGCCCACCCGAACCTGGGCGCCTTCGCGTCCTGCGCGACCCGGGTGGGGCTGGCCTTCCTCGAGGGCCGTCCGGTGGTGATGGGCGTCTTCGCGCTCCGCTTCCTCGTCGGCAGGCTGCTGGCCGCCGGCGAGGACGGGGCGTCAGCGGCGCAGTGGCTCGGCGCGTCCTCGTGGATGCTCGCGGTATGGGCCGTCTACCTGATCAACGGGATCAGCGACGTCGAAGGCGACCGACTCAATGGCTCACCCCGCCCCCTGGCGACCGGCAGGCTGGATCTGCCGTCGGCGTCCGCGATCGCGGCGACTCTGCTCGCGCTATCGCTCCTCATGGCCTCCCTGCTCCCCCGCCCGTTCCTGCTCGCCGTGGTGGCGTTCGTGGGCCTCGGACTCGTCTACTCGGTCGGGCCGTGGGCGGCCAAGAAGGCGGCGATCGCGGCACTCATCATCGCGGCCGCCGGGGTGTTCCTGACGTATCTCGCTGCGGCGCTCGTCGTTGCCGAAACGGTGCCGACATCCGCGCTGGTCTTCGCGGCGGTGGCGTCCTGCTGGATCGCGGTCGCCGGGCACACCAAGGACTTCGGAGACGTCGCGGGTGACGCGGCGGAAGGGCGCCGGACCCTTCCGGTGATGCTCGGAATCCAGCGCGCCCGCGTCGTGGTGGCGATCGGAACGGGTGTCGTGTCGGCCACGGCGATGGCCCTCGGTGCACTCGTCCACCAGCTGCGGGCCCTGATCGCCCTCGGCGTCGCCGGTCCCGTCGTGATCGCCTTCACCCTGCTGGTCGATGGCGGAGACCGCCGACGCGACAAGCGGCCGTACCGCTCCTTCATGGCGGGTCAGTACGCTCTGAACGTCGCAGCGCTTCTAGGCGCGCTCGAGAGCTGAGGGTCGGACGTGGTGATCGGTAACGACGGAGTCGCATTGCGTGACCGCATCGTGGAGGCGCTGTTCGAGCGGCTCCGGGGCGCGGAGAGCACGCTGGTCGCAGACCCCGACGTGAGCGAGCAGCTCGTGGCGCAGGTCGACTGGATCCTCGACCGCACCTTCGACCGGCTCGGCCGCCCAGCCGGTGCGGGACGGCTCGCGACTCCGGCCCGGCACGGGTCCGGCGTGGGCGAGACGCGGGCGCGCCAGAACATCCACCCGGTCGACAGTCTCAGCGCGGCGACCGAGCTCTTCGATGTCGCGTTCTCGATCATCAGCGCCGACCAGGACTCGGCCGTCAGCCTCGCCGATCTGGCGCGGGCCCTGAACGCCTCCATCATGGATGCCGTCGTCCCGGCCTCGATCGGGTACGTCGATGTGCTGCTGGAACGCCTGGCCGTCGCCCACAGCGAGGAGCGCCTCAGCATCTCGCGCGAACTGCACGACCGCGTGGCGCACAGCATCGCCGCTGGTCTCCAGCGGTTCCAGCTCGGGGGCGTCGACGACGCGTCGGATCCCCGCCTGCGGGAAGGCTTGCAGCTGTTCGGCGCCGCACTCGACGAGACCCGCGCGATCGCCCTCGACCTCCGTCACGCCGTGGGCGACAAGCGGCTCGACGAGGCGCTGCGCGACTACGTCGGCGACCTCGACGACTCGGGCCCGCCGGTCGAGACCACGGTCGACGGGGAGCCGTACCGCCTCTCCACCGCAGTTCAGGAGGAGGCGTTCATCATCGTCCGCGAGGCGGTGCACAACGCGCGACGGCACTCCGGCGCCGAACTCATCCGTGTCCACTCGCGCTGGGACCGCCGCACTCTCACCATCGTGGTGAGCGACAACGGGCACGGATTCGCCCACGAAGCGGTCCGGTCGGGCGCACTCGGCCTGATCGCGGCGCAGGAGCGTGCCGAACTGATCGGCGCCGACCTCCACATCGCTCCGGGTCTCGGCACCGGGACCGTGCTCACACTGACCATTCCGAGAGGGCGGGAAGCCGCATGAACGACGAAATGCGAACCGTGGTCCTGATCGACGACCACGGGATGTTCCGCCAGGGCATCCGGGCGCTCATCGAGGACCGGTTCCGGATCGTCGGGGAGGGCGGGTCCAGCGAGGAGGCGTGGGCGCTCGTCGCCGAGCATGCGCCCGACGTGCTGCTCCTCGACGTCGAGATCCCAGGGGTGCCGGCGGAGCAGACGATCGCGCGCATCCGGCGGCATCACCCGGAGACGGCGGTCGTCATCCTCACGATGCACAGCGACGCCGTGCTCGAACGGCAGCTGTTGCGCGCCGGAGCGGCGGCCTTCGTCACCAAGACCGTAGGCAGCGAGCAGCTGATCGCGGTGATCGCCCGTGCGACCCCGCCCGTCGGAGAAGCGGCGGAGGCGGGCGCCGACGCGGAGGCAGCCGGCGCCATCCTCACGGTGCGTGAGCAGGAGGTGCTCCGGATGATCGCCCAGGCGTATTCGAACCGCGACATCGCGATGTCGCTGTCGATCGCCGAGGGCACGGTCAAGCGGCATACGACGAACATGTACGAGAAGCTGGGAGCCACATCCCGGATCGACGCCGTCCGGAAGGCCGCGCGCCTGGGGCTGCTCGACTGACGCTGTTTGCTGAAGAGTTTGGGGCGGTGGCAGGCCCCCGCTCCCGCCACCACCAGCGCCGTTCCCCCGAAGGCGCACATTGAAAGTAATCGCTTCCCTCCCCCAAATGAATACACCTTTCGTCACATTCCCCCCTCCACCCCCTTCCACCCACCGTCGAGTCCGCAAACTTTGCACGCCGCCGCGGCGCTTCGTGTGCAAAGTTTGCGGACTCGACGGTGGGGCGGAGGCGCGACGGGAGTGGGCGGAGGGGCGGAGGGGGGTCCGATACGCTCGGGGTATGGCCCACGATCTCGCTGACTTCCTCGGCGACGTCGGGCCGCTCGTGTTCTACCTGGCGGTGTGGGGACTCGTCTTCGCCGGTACCGCGCTCTTCATCGGCGTCTTCATCCCGTTCATCACCGGCGACTCACTGCTGTTCGGCGCCGGCATCCTCACCGGCACCAACCCGGAGCTGAACATCTGGGTCCTCGCCATCGGCGTCGGGATCGCCGCCGTGCTGGGCGACCAGGTCGGATTCTGGCTCGGCCGTCGGCTCGGCCGGCCGTATCTGACCCGCCGCGGCGGTCGCTGGGTGCAGGCCGGGGTGAAACGGGCTGAGCGCTTCTACGAACTCTTCGGCTGGTGGTCTGTGGTGATCAGCCGGTACATCCCGTGGGGTCGCGTCTTCATCCCGCCGATCGCCGGGATCAGCGCGATGAGCTACTGGCGGTTCCTCACCGCCAACATCGTCGGAGCGCTCAGCTGGGGCGTGCTCATCACCGTGATCGGCTACTTCGCCGCCGTCAATCCGAGCGTGCGGCCGGTCGCCTACGTCGTGGCGGGCGTCGTCATCCTCGCCTCCCTCATCGCGGGTGTCCGCGCCTGGGTCCTCGACCGGCGCGCGCGGCGGACCCTCGCGGAATGACCTGTACCCGCCCCGGGGTTCGCGCGGCCCGGGGCGGGCGATCGTGCGTCACTCGCGGACGAACCGCAGCGTGACGAGCTCGAAGGGGCGCAGCTGCAGGTCGAGCGCGCCGTCGCCGGTCTCGCGCTCGAGCAGATCCGTCCTCTGGATGCGCCGGTACGGGAACGACGCGACCAACGTCGTCGCGGCGCGCGACCCGAGCGATTCGTACAGCCGGACGACGACGTCGCCCGAGCCGTCCTCGGCGAGCTTGACGGTCTCCACGACGACGGCCGGATCGCTCGACACGATCAGCGGATCCACCGCGGCGGGCGCGGGACGCAGGGGCAGGTTGAGCCGGTAGCCGGCCTCGATCGCCGCGTCCACTCCGCCCACCACGAGGGAGGTGCGCAGCGTGTGCCGGCCCTGGTCTGCCTCCGGGTCCGGGAAGAGCGGGGCGCGCAGCAACGTCTGGCGCACCAGGGAGTAGGTGCCGCCACCGTCGCGCGGGTGGCGTGTCACATCGTGGCCGTAGGTGGAGTCGTTGGCGACCCCGACGCCGAACCCCGGCTCGCCGACGTGGACCCAGCGGTGCGCGCTCGTCTCGAACCGGGCGACATCCCAGCTCGTGTTGGTGTGCGTCGGGCGTTCGATGTGGCCGAACTGGATCTCGGACCGCGCGGAGGCGGTGTGCACATCCACGGGGAAGGCGAGCTTCAGCATGCGCTGGCGCTCGTGCCAGTCGACGTTCGTCTCGATGTCGAGGGCCGGGGAGCCGGCGGCGAGCGCGAGCGTCTGCGTGACGGTGGACGCCCCGAACCGGCGGACGACCCGCAGCGCGACCAGCTCCGGCGACTCGGAGACCACCTCCAGGGAGTCGAGACCGCTCAGATCCTCGCCGGAGAGCCGGTACTCGATGTCGACATCCCAGGCGTCCCACTGGGCGGGGGTGTCGCGGAACAGCTGGAGCACATTGGCGCGCGTGCCCGGAGGCACCGCCTCGCGACCTGTGGCGGCATCCACCAGGGACGCGATCAGACCGTCGGCATCGACGAGGACGCTGACGCGATCGTTCGACAGCCGGATGCCGTCGCCGTCGCGCTCGATGCGCGCGTCGCCGGTCCGCTGCGGGACCGCAACTCCGCCGGCCGGTACGCCGTCCACGGCGAACGGGGAGGAGTTGGCGACGAGACCGGCGCTCGTCGCATCCGCAACTCCATCCGCAACTCCGTCACCCAGAGCCGCCAGCGACCGCGCGATGACCGCCTCCAGCGACTCCGCCACCCGCGCGTAGTTCTCGACCGCCTGGTCGTGCACCCAGCCGATCGACGAACCGGGCAGGATGTCGTGGAACTGCTGTAGGAGCACGGTCCGCCACGCCTCGCGCAGCTCGCGCTCCGGGTAGTCGGCCCCGGTACGGACGGCGGCGGTGGCCGCCCAGAGCTCGGCTTCGTGCAGCAGCGCCTCGCTGCGGCGGTTGCCGTGCTTGGTCCGCGCCTGGGAGGTGTACGTGCCGCGGTGGAACTCCAGGTAGAGCTCCCCCACCCACACCGGTGCGGGGTCGAACTCCGCGCGCGCCGCCTCGAAGAAGGCGGCGGGCGATGCGACGCGCACCGTCGGCGACCCTTCGAGGTCGGCGGTGCGCTCCGCCGCCGCGAGCATCTCCCGGGTCGGGCCGCCGCCGCCGTCGCCGAATCCGAAGGGCACCAGCGAGGTGTTCGCCCGGCCCTTGTCGGCGAAGTTCCGCTCGGCGCGTGCCAGCTCCTGGCCCGAGAGGATCGAGTTGTACGTGTCGACCGGCGGGAAGTGCGTGAAGATGCGCGATCCGTCGATGCCCTCCCACTGGAACGTGTGGTGCGGGAACAGGTTGACCTCGTTCCACGAGATCTTCTGGGTGAGGAAGTTGTCCATCCCCGCCTCGCGCGCGATCTGCGGCAGTGCGCCCGAGTAGCCGAAGGAGTCGGGGAGCCACACCTCGCGCGGCTCGTATCCGAACTCCTCCAGGAAGAACCGCTTGCCCTCGACGAACTGCCGGGCCATCGCCTCCGATCCCGGCATATTGGTGTCCGACTCGACCCACATGCCGCCCACCGGGACGAACCGGCCCTCGGCGACACGTGCCCGGATGCGCTCGAACAGCTCAGGATAGAACTGCTTCATCCAGGCGAACTGCTGGGCGGACGAGCACGCGAACACGAAGTCCGGGTCCTGGTCCATCAGGTCGAGCACGTTGGAGAAGGTGCGGGCGCACTTGCGGATGGTCTCGCGCACCGGCCACAGCCAGGCCGAGTCGATGTGCGCGTGCCCGACCGCGAAGACCCGGTGCGCCGTCGCCGACGCAGGCGAGGCGAGCACCCCGGCGAGCGCCTCCCGCCCCCGCGACACCGTCCCGGCGACGTCGAAGGGATCGACCGCGGTGACGGCGGCTTCCAGCGCGGCGAACAGGGCGGCCCTGCGGGGCGACGTCTCGGGCAGCACGAGCGCGAGCCCCTTCGCGGTGAAGATGTCCTGCACCAGCTCCCACACCTCGCGGTCGCGATGCACGATGTCCACACGGCGCAGCGTGTAGATCGGGGTCTGCGGCGCTGTCGACACCCGGCCCATCCCGGTCGGCGCGAAGGTCCAGTTCGAGCCCACATCCGGGTTGGCCGCGGCCTCGACGTACAGCTCGAACGACTCCCCCGGCCGGGCCTGGAGGCGCACGTAGGCGTTGTACGGCTCCAGCGCCTTCAGGATGGTGCCCTCGGGAGTCCACACCAGACCCTCCGCCTGGAATCCCACCTGGCTCAGCGTGAACCCGAGGTCGACGAGGAGCTCGACATCCTCGGCCGCCGCATCCCACTCCGCCGGGACCGTGCCGGTCACGCGGAACCACACGGTGCCCCACGGCCGACCCCACGCCTCCCCCGCCGCGAACGGCCGGAAGTCGTTCGCGACGGCGTCAGCGAAGGGCACCGGCTCGCCGGGCGCCTCCCACGCCTCGATCGACGCGGGCGCGGCCGCACGCTCGAGGGCGGGCGTGAGGCGTTCGCGAACGAAGCGGTCGATGCGCATCTCGGCGAGCTGGTTCTGCTGGTACAACGGTTCTCCTTGGGTGAGGGGATGGGACGGGGCGAAGGGACGGGCTCATCCCTTGACGGCGCCGGCGAGCGCGGACGAACCGCCGAGCGCGCGCGACACGATGACGTAGAGGGCGATCACGGGAACGGAGTAGATGAGCGAGTACGCCGCCAGCTGCCCGTAGGCGACCGCACCGTACTGGCCGAAGAACGTGAAGATGCTCACGGCCGCCGGCTGGTTCTCCGGGCTCAGCAGCAGCACGAAGGGGACGAAGAAGTTGCCCCAGGCTGCCACGAACACGTAGATGAACACCACCGCGATCCCGGGGCGGACGAGGGGGACGACGACCGTCCACAGCGTCTTCATGCTGGATGCGCCATCCACCCAGGCCGCCTCCTCCAGCTGCACGGGCACCGAGTCGACGAAGTTCTTCGTCATCCAGATCGCCATCGGGAGGGACGACGCGGCGAGGAACAGGATGGTCCCGCCGAGCGAGTCGATCAGGTTCAGCGAGACGAACAGGCTGTACACCGGCACCATCATCGCGGTGATCGGCAGGCAGGTGCCGAACAGGATCGCGTACAGGAACGGCCGGTTGAACCGGTTGCGGTAACGCGACAGCGGGTACGCCGCGAGGATGGCGACCACCACCGTGACGATCGCGCATCCCGCCGACAGCAGCAGGCTGTTCCACAGCGGCAGGAACGACAGCTCAGGCGTGAGCACCTTGCGGAAGTTCTCCAGGGACCACTGCTTCGGCCACGCGACCGAGAGCGTGGCCCCGCCGTCGAACGACGCGAGCACCACCCACACCAGCGGGAGCACGAAGACCGCGCCGATGAGGAGCAGGATGACGTTCGACGTCCAGCGCAGGGCGACCCCGTTGGGTGACGACAGCTTCATCAGTCCACCTCCGTCTTGAGGGCCCGCACATAGATCACGGCGAACACCGCTCCCACGAGCAGAAGGATCGTCGCGATCGCGGTGCCGTAGCCGAGCTCGGAGAACTTGAACGCCTCCTGGTACGCCAGCACGGGGAGCGTCATGCTCTTGTTGCCCGGGCCGCCTCCGGTCATCACGTAGATGAGGGTGAAGACGGACAACGTCTGAAGCGTGATGAGCATCAGGTTGGTGGAGATGCTCCGCCGGATCATCGGCAGCGTCACGAGGAAGAACCGCTTGACGCCGTTGGCGCCGTCGACCTCCGCCGCCTCGGTGATCTCCGGCGGCACCTCCTGCAGCGCCGCCGAGTAGACGAGCATCGAGAAGGCCGTGCCTCGCCACGTGTTGGCCAGGATGATCGACAGCATCGGGAAGGCGAACAGCCAGGACGGACCCGTCACGCCGAACATCGCGAGGATGGCGTTCAGCGTCCCGTGCTGGCTGAAGAACGCGTACGACGCGAACGCCGCGACGATCTCCGGAAGGACCCACGCGCCGACGACGAAGGTCGAGACGATCGCGCCGACCCAGCGGCTCCCGCTCCGCATCAGCAGAGCCAGCACCATCCCGGCGACATTCTGGCCGATGACCGCGGACCCGAGCAGGAAGACCAGGGTCAGCCAGACCGAGACCGGGAAGTCCGGGCTCTTGAAGAGGTCGATGTAGTTCTGCAACCCCACCCACTGGCTGGATGCGGCAGCGGAACCCGTCAGCGACATGTCGGTGAACGAGCCGTAGAACGACGACAGGATCGGCCCGAGCAGGAACACGACGAGCAGACCGATGGCGGGGAGGAGGGGGACCGAGCGGGCGAGCGACCGCCGGGTGTGTGCGCGCGAACGTGCCGTGTCCCGCTGGCGCGGCGGCCGGGCCGACGAGGCCCGGCCGCGCGCGTCCGAGACGGCGGGGACGGTGGAGGTCACTACTTCGACTCCGTCTTGCCCTCACCGACGATCCCCACGACGGTGTCGTCGTAGGTCTTGGCGGCCTCTGCGGGCGTGGCCTGCCCGGTCATCACCGACTCCATCGCGACCTGGATGCCGTTCGAGATCTTCGGATAGTCGGGTGTGGCGGGCCGGAACTTGGTCACGGCGACGAGCGACGAGAAGAACTCCGAGGTCGGGTTCGACGTCTTGTACTTCTCGTCGTCGGCGACATCCTTGCGGACCGGGATGCCGGCGGTGTTGATGTTGTACTCGAGCGAGCGCTGCTTGTCGGTCAGGAAGGTGATGAACTTCCACGCCAGGTCCTTGGCCTTGCTCTTGGCGCCCATCGAGAACGTCCACCCGCCGGACAGGCTGATCTTTCCGGGGTCCTGCCCCTCTTTCGTCGGCATGGCCGCGGTGCCCATGACAGAAGACCAGTCGGCCCACGGCGTCGCGCCGGTCGGCAGCCAGGCGTTCGAGGCCCACGAGCCGTCGAGGTTGATCGCGAGCTTGCCCTGCGGCATGAGCTGGTTGTTGATCGTGTTCTGGTAGTTCGTGTCGCTGGTGACCTCCTGGCTCGGGCCGAGGCCGCCCTGGTAGACCTCCTTGATCACGTCGAGCGCGTCCGTGAACGCCTTCGAGCCGACGATCCACTTGGCCTTCGAGTCGTCGTAGAGGCCCTTCTCGCTGGCTCCGTACAGCAGCATCTCGAAGCCCTGCATCGAGCTCGCCTCACCCGCGGCTTTTCCCGAGAAGATGTTGAGCGGGATGACGCCCGGCACGGCCGCCTTGATCTTCTTCGCGGCGCCGATCACGTCATCCCAGGTCTTCGGCTGCCACGGGGTCGGGATGCCGGCCTTCGCGAAGATGTCCTTGTTGTACCAGAGGCCCCGGGTGTCGGTGCCGGTCGGGATGCCGTAGACCTTGCCGTCGTCTCCCTTGCCCGCGTCCTTGGCGTTGTCGAAGAAGTTCGACCAGTCCGACCATGTGTCGACGTACGAGTCGAGCGGGGCCAGATAGCCGGCCTGCGCGTCGGCGCGGATGAGGAAGGTGTCCTCCGACATCACGTCGGGCGCCGTGGTGGCCGCACGGTTCATGAGGGAGAGCTTCGTGTAGTAGTCGTTCTCGGCCGCCTTGATCGGGACGAGCGTGATCTTCTTCCCCGGGTTGGCCTTCTCGAAGTCGGCCTTGGCCTTGGTCATGAAGTTGGCCATGATGTCGGACCCGAAGTCCTGGAAGGCGACCTTGATGGTCGTGCCGTCGCTGCCGCCGGACGAGGACGAACATCCCGCCATTGCGACGAGGGCCGCAGTGGCCACGGTGGCGGCCAGGATCCTGCTTCGCTTCATCGATGCTCCTTTGCATTGATGTCCGTGGCGTGACGCCGCCGGACCTGCGTAATTTATAAATCAATTTGATTTACAAGCGCAAGGGAAACGGCGAGATTGTCCCCCGCCGTGTCGCAAGAGCAGCGCGGCAGCGGTCAGCGGACGACAGCGCGCGGCGAGAACGTCCCGTCCAGGACGAGCGCGGCCGCACCTACGGCCGCGACGTCCTCACCGATCGCGCTGGAGGCGATCGCGATGCCGTGCGTCAGGATGCCCGTGTCGAGCTCGGCCAGCCGCGCCGGCAGCTGGTCCAGATAGCGGCGCTCCACCCGCGACCACGACGGGCCGCCGTAGACGATGCGGTCGAGATCGAGGAGGGACGTCAGATTGGACAGGTAGAAGGCCGAGTTGCGGATGCTCCGGTCGATGATCTCCCGCGCCCCCGCGTCACCGGCCTCCGCCGCGGATGCCAGGTCGGTGAAGAGCTCGTCGACGGTCTCCACATCCAGCTGCAGGTCCTCCTCCGGCACGACGGTCGTGCCCACAGGCGGCGTCAGCACCCCCGCCCACAGGCCCTGCATGACCAGCCGGTACGGCCGGACGGACTCCCCGTAACAGCCGCGCCGGCCGCAGGCGCACAGCGTTCCGCCGGGGTCGACGAGCACATGGCCGACATCGCCGGCGTTGTCGGTGGATCCCGTGTAGACCTCTCCGCCCAGCACCAGGCCGACGCCGACGCCCGTTCCGTAGTAGACGAACGCGTAGTCCCGGGATGCTCCGGCCGGATCGCTCCACCGCTCGGCGACGGCCGCGCACGTCACATCCTTGGCGACCAGGGAGGGCAGGCCGGTCGCAGCCGTCAGCTCGTCCCGGAGGTGGAAGTCGTTCCAGCTCGGGATCAACGGCGGCCGGACCACCACACCCCGCTCAGCGTCGATGGGGCCCGGCGCGGCGACGCCGACGCCGATCACGCGCTCCGGATCGACGCCCGGCGTCGCGAGCACCTCGTGGATGGCGTCGACGGCGGCCGCGAGCGTCGAGACGGCGTCGCCGTCCGGCGGGGACGGACGGTGCACATGGGCGACCACGGACCCCTCGAGATCGAGCAGGACGCAGGCGATCACGGTGGGGTCGAGGTGGACACCCACGGCGTAGGCGCCCGCCGGGTTCAGGCGCAGGATGGTGCGCGGCTTGCCCGGGCTGCCCTCGCTCTGCTTCCCGGCCTCGCGGATGAGCCCCTGCTGCAGGAGGCGGCGCGTCACGTTGGTGACGGTCTGCGCCGAGAGGCCCGTTCGCGCTGCCAGCTCCACCCGGCTGAGCCCGTCCGGCGACCGTCGGACGGCATCCAGCACGACCGTCTCGTTGAACGCCGCGATGGCGGGGAGGTTGGCTCCTCTGGCCACAGGTCCTCCGTTCGCCGCCAGGTGTCCCCAGTGAGTACTGAGGATACCTACTGACTGCGGGCTGGACGCCTGCGGGGGCGGCTAGGCGACCCTCCCCCGTTCGGGCGGTCCCGGCGGCCCGAGCGGTCGGGCCGCCGCGACCAGACGGTTGGCGAGCGTCGCCGCGGCCTCCGCCAGTGCGGGCGGGCCGACGATCTCGAACGCGACGTCGAACCGCGTGAGAGACGCCAGCACGCCGATCCACGACCACGAGCCGAGGGTGAGACGACTCCGGGACTCGCCCACGGGCTCCACGTGGCCGTCGGTCACCCACGGGATCACGTCGCGCGGCGGCAGGTCGATGACGACCTCGCCCACGCATGGCCAGCGGTCCTCGTCGTCGCTGCCCTTGAAGCGCGCCGCTACAAACGACGTCGCGTCTCCGGTGGGGATCTGCCGCGGACGGAACCCCGGACCGGCCGGGAACCTCGGCGCCAGCCGATCGAGCCGGAACACCCGCCAGTCGTCCCGGTCGAGGTCCCACGCCACCAGATACCAGCGCGCATCCCGAGCCACGAGACCGTGCGGCTCGGTGCGACGCGGCGGTCCGTCCGCTCCGGCATAGTCGAACCGGAGCACCTTCCTCTCCCGGACGGCGGTGCTCACCGCGCCGAGCACCGCCGGCTCGACCGCCGGTCCCGCGCTGGGCCGGTCGAAGCGGATGCCGTCGATGCGATGCCGCAGGCGAGATGGCATGACCTGGCGGACGGTCGCGAGCGCGCGGGCAGCGGCCTCCTCGATCTCGGCTCCAGACGCCCCGGCGTTCTGTAGTGCGATGGAGAGGGCGACGGCCTGCTCTTCGTCGAACAGGAGGGGCGGCAACTCGGAGCCCGCGGCGAGACGGTACCCGCCGTCGGGACCCTTCAGCGCGTCGATGCGGTAGCCGAGCTCGCGGAGGCGGTCCACATCCCGCCGGACCGTCCGGGTGCTCACGTCGAGCCGATCCGCGAGCGCCTGCCCGGGCCAGTCCCGTCGCGCCTGCAACAGCGAGAGCATCGTGAGCATGCGCGAGGAGGGTGCGTTCATGCCTCGATTCTCGCGGGAGTAGCGGACCGAAACTGTCCGCTACCGCTGCGATTCTGGCGTCGCCGGGAGAAGCCGGCGATCTCACCGAGAGGAAACAGTCATGAGTATCACCGTCACCACGCACCTGAACTTCCGCGCCGGAGAGGCGCGAGCAGCCCTCGACTTCTACGCCGGCGCGTTCGGCGGAGAGGTGACCGCGGCGACGTATGCCGATTTCGGCATGCCCCCCGAACTCCCTGACGCGCAGCGCATCGTCTTCGGCCAGGTCGTCTCACCCGAGGGGTTCCGGGTGATGGCGTACGACGTTCCGGGCACTGGAGATCAGGGCGCGGCTCAGTCCGCATCGACGCGGCGGGAGAACGGGATGACCATCACCGACCAGCCCTTCTTCGTCTCCGTCCGGGCGGGATCCCTCGACGAGCTGGCCGGCTACTGGGAGCGCCTCTCGGAGGGCGCCACCGTCGTCGAACCACTGGCGACATCCGCCTGGTCCGCGGGGTTCGGGATGCTGACGGACCGCTTCGGCGTCACCTGGGTGCTCGACGTGGCGTGACCGTCAGCGACGGCCGCCGAGCAGAGCTTCCAGCAGTTCCGTGAGTCGCGCTCCGTCGTCGGGCCCCAGGCCGCCGAGCAGGGGCGCGACTCCGGTATGGATGGCCGCGGCTCCGGCCCGCGCCAGTTCGTGACCGGCCGGCGTGAGCCCCACTCGGGCGGAGCGGCGGTCGACGGTGTCCCGGACGCGGGTCACGAGCCCCCGTTGCGTCGCCCGATCGACCAAGCCGGAGACGGACGAACGGTCCACACCCAAGTGCTCTGCGAGCTCGGACATGGTCGGCTCCCGATCGCGCAGGATGGCCAGCACGCGCAGCTGAGTGAGGGACAACTCGTTGTCGGCTGCGACACGACTGACCACGCCGATGACCTCGAACGAGGTCTGCACCAGGGCGTCGAGAAGGCGCTCCGAGTCGTGCGGGTGTGCCGAGGTCGCCATGTCGCTAGCGTAGCGCATTAGTTGGGGTTACCATCTATTTAATTCGTAATCCCAACCATTTGGAGACTGTCATGAAAGCAGCCGTCGTCACCGAGTTCGGCGCCCACCCGCGCTACCTGGACGTCGAGGAGCCCGCACCACGGCGAGCCCACGAGGTCGTGGCCGAGGTTCTGGGCGCCGCGATCTCCCCGCGGGTGCGATCGCAGGCGGCGGGCAGCCACTACACGAGCACGGACGAGCTGCCGCTCATCCCGGGGTTGGATGGGGTGGGACGAACTCCTGACGGTACGCTCCGGTACTTCATCCTCCCGGAGACCACGAAGGGCGCGATGGCCGAACGGGCCGTCGTGGATCTGCGGCGTAGCGTCGCACTGCCGCCGGACGCCGATCCCGTCCCGTTGGCCGCGGCGATGAATCCGGCCATGTCGTCCTGGGTCGCGTTGCGTCGCCGCGCACGGATGCAGCCGGGCCAGAGCGTGCTGGTGCTCGGTGCGTCGGGTAACGCCGGCGGGCTGGCGGTGCAGGTCGCCCGGCGTTTGGGCGCCGGCCGGGTGGTTGCGGTCTCGAGGGACTCGTACCGGCTGGACGATTCGGGGGCTGACGTCGTCGTCGAGCTGGGCGACGCGGATGCGCTGGCACGGGCCGCGAGCGACGTGGATGTGGTGCTGGATTACTTGTGGGGCGAGCCGACCGCGGATGCACTCCGCGCCGTTATCCCCGGTCGGGCGCGAGACGATCAGCCGCTCACGTGGGTGCAGATCGGGTCCGTTGCCGGAGCGGAGTCACCGATCCTGTCGGCTGCTCTGCGCGCTGTCGATCTGCGGCTGATCGGTAGCGGTCAGGGTTCGGTGAGCACGGAGGCGATCGTCGATGAGCTCTCCGAGTTGGCCGTCGAGGTGGCGGGCGGCGCGTTCGTCACCGACGCACGTGCCGTACCGCTTTCCGACGTCGAGCGGGCATGGGACGAGGCGGCCACGACCCGTGACCGCCTCGTCCTCGTCCCGTGATCGGCGCGCTCAGTCCTGGTTGCTGAACGCCGCGTCGAAGGAGGCGGTCGGCTGCTTCCAGAGCAGGGATCGGATGTAGCCCACGGCCTCCTTGGCGCCGTGCAGGCGGTCCATCCCCGCGTCTTCCCACTCGATCGAGATCGGGCCCGTGTAGCCGATGGACTCGAGGGCTCGGAAGGCGTCCTCCCACGGCACGTCGCCGTGGCCGGTGGAGACGAAGTCCCAGCCGCGACGCGGGTCGCCCCACGACAGGTGGGAACCGAGCACGCCGGCGCGGCCGTTCTTCGGCCGGAGACGCGTGTCCTTGCAGTCCACGTGGTAGATGCGGTCCTGGAAATCGATGATGAACCCGACGGGGTCGATGTCCTGCCACATCATGTGGGACGGGTCCCAGTTGAAGCCGAAAGCCTCGCGGTGGTCGATCGCCTCGAGGGACCGCACGCTCGTCCAGTAGTCGTACGCGATCTCGGACGGGTGCACCTCGTGAGCGAACCGGACGCCCTCGCCGTCGAAGACGTCGAGGATGGGGTTCCAGCGGTCGGCGAAGTCCTGGTAGCCGCGGTCGAACACCTCGGCGGGCACCGGCGGGAATTGCGCGACGTACGGCCAGATGCTCGACCCCGTGAACCCGACGACCGTGTCGACGCCCAGCTTGCGGGCGACCTTCGCCGTGAGCTTGAGCTCTTCGGCGGCGCGCTGGCGCACGCCCTCCGGGTCGCCGTCGCCCCAGACCTTCGACCCGACGATCGCCTGGTGGCGGAAGTCGATCGGGTCGTCGCAAACGGCCTGGCCCTTGAGGTGGTTGGAGATGGCCCAGACCTTGAGGCCGTAGCGGTCGAGGATGTCGAGTCGGCCCTGCAGGTACGCGTCGTCTTCGGCGGCGCGCCAGACGTCGAGGTGCTCGCCGGAGCACGCGATCTCGAGGCCGTCGTAGCCCCACTCGCTCGCGTACTTCGCGACCTCTTCGAGCGTGAGGTCGGCCCACTGACCGGTGAAGAGGGTGACCGGGTGCGTCCGGCCCGACTCGGTGGTCTCCGAGCCGCCTGCACTGGTGGCGTCAGTCATTGTTCGTTCCCATCTCGATCCAGGTGCCCGACTCGGCCGCGTCGATCACCGCATCCGTGATCCGCACCGCACGAAGGCCGTCGGTGAAGCGCGGGAGGCCGTCGGGGTTCTCCCCCGCGACCGCCGCGTAGCTGTCGGCGACGAACGCGTTGAACGCGTCCTGGTAGCCCTGCGGGTGCCCGGAGGGCACGACGCACAGGCGGGCGGCGTCTTCGCTGAGCTGGTCGGCGTCGCGGGGGATGATCAGGCTTCCCTTTCGACGGCCCACCCACAGCGTTTCCGGCTGCTCCTGATCGAAGGCGACGCTCTCGGCGCTGCCGGAGATCTCGAGCCAGAGGCGGTTCTTCCGGCCAGGAGCGACCTGCGACACCAGCAGTGTTCCGAGAGCGCCGGAACGCGTCTCGATCACCACGGCGACGGCGTCCTCCGTCGTGATCGCCGCATGGGAGGCGCGCTCGGCGAACACCGTGCGTTTGGTGGCGGAGACGCGGCTGACGCGGTCGCCGCTGACGAACTCGACGAGGTCGACGAGGTGCGACCCGATGTCGGCGAAGGCGCGCGAGCGGCCGCCCTGCGCCGCATCCACCCGCCAGTTGTCGTCGTCGGAGCCCAGCAGCCAGTCCTGCAGGTAGGAGGCGTTGATACTCAGCACGCGTCCGGCCTCGCCGGAGGCGAAGCGGGCGCGGGCCTCCCGCACCAGCGGGTGGAAGCGGTAGACGAAGGGAACGGTCGCCGTCCGCCCCTCCGCCGCGGCCACCAGGCTCTCGGCGTCGGCGACCGACGTGGCGAGCGGCTTCTCGCAGATGACGTCTTTGCCGGCGGCCAGTACGGCCGCCGCCTGCTCTGCGTGGAGGGCGTTGGGCGTCGTGACGTGCACGACGTCGACCGTGTCATCGGCGAGCAGCTCGTCGATCGATCCGTACGAGCGGCCGATGCCGAGCCGTTCGGCGGCCGCCGCCGAACGCTCCGGCGTCGAGGAGACGAGTCCGGCGATGTCGGCGCGTGCCGCACGAGCCGCACGCGAGTGAACCTCCGCCATGAAGCCGCCGCCGACGATCGCGACGCGGAGCCGGGCTCCGGCCGAACCGCCGTCGCGGCGGGTGAGCCCGCCGTTGGTCGCGGCACTGCCGGCCGAAGCTCCGGCCTGATTCCCGTCCGTCATCGCTCGGCTCCCGTCACGCCAGGGTCACCGCTCGCGGGTCCCAGTCCTCAGGGAGGGCCGGCGCGACATCCACCGTGCTCTCGACCTCGACCGGAGTACGGGACTCCCCCGCCTCGATGGTCGAGACCATGATGTCGAGCACGTGGTAGGCCTGCTCGCCCGATGCGCGCTCGGGGACGCCGGCGCGGATGGCCCGTGCGAGCTCCACCACACCGATGCCACGAGAATCGGTCGTTCCGGTCGACGGGACCGTCTCGATGCCGTCGCCGCCGTGGACCAGCAGTTCGCCCTCGAAGGTATTGGGGTCGGGAACGACCAGCGTGCCGTCGACACCCGCGACCTCGAACTGGGTGCGGCCGAGCTTGGAGTCGAAGCTGAACACGGCCTGGGCCGTCTGCCCGCTCTCGAACTCGTACAGCGCGCTGACGTGCGTCGGCACGGTCACGGCGAACTCCTCGCCGGCGCGCGGCCCGGAGCCAATGACGCGGGTCTCGCGAGCGCGGGATGCGCTCGCGCTCACCCGGGCGACCGGTCCGAAGATCTGCACGAGGGCCGTCAGGTAGTACGGACCGATGTCGAACAGCGGACCCGCGCCCTCCTGAAACAGGAAGTCGGGGTTGGGGTGCCACGACTCGGGGCCGGGGCTCTGCATCAGCGTGAGCGCGGTCAGCGGAGCACCGATGTCGCCGTTCTCGATCAGGCGGCGGGCCGACTGGATGCCCGAGCCGAGGAACGTGTCGGGCGCCGTAGCGACCCGGAGCCCGGCCGCGTGCGCGGCTTCGAGCAGCTCGCGACCGCTCGCGCGGTCGAGGGCGAACGGCTTCTCGCTCCAGACGTTCTTGCCGGCGGCGAGCGCCTGCTGCGCCACCTCGACGTGCACCTTGGGGATGGTCAGGTTGACGACGATCTCGATGTCATCGTCAGCCAGCAGCTCCTCCACCGTGCCGGACCCCGGCACGCCGTACTTGTCGGCCTGTGCCTTGGCCCGCTCCAGGTCGATGTCGGCGACGAAGCGCACATCGAGGTCGGGGAACACGGTGAGGTTCTCGAGGTACTGGTTGCTGATGACACCGGCGCCGATGACGCCGACTCCCACGCGCCCGCCGCTCATGCGAGGCCCTTCGAGGTCAGGAAGGCGAAGCTGTCGGCGACAGCCTGGAAGCGGTCACCGCGCGAGTCGTCGAGCTCGATGACACGGAGGGCGTCGGGTGCTGCCGCGATGATCTGCTCGATCGGGAGCGAACCCTGGCCGACGGCGACCTGGTCCTTCGTCTCGGTGGTGCCGGGGCCGTCCTTGATGTGGAGGGCGACCACACGCTCGCCGAGCTTGGGGAGCAGCGCGACCGGGTCGACGCCGCCGACGGCCACCCAGTAGGTGTCGACCTCGAGCACGACCTCCTGGGCGAGCTTGCCGGCGAAGAACTCGAGCGCCGTCGTACCCTCGATCGTGCTCTCGAGCTCGTGAGCGTGGTTGTGGTAGCCGACACGCACACCGTGACGGGCCGCGACCTCGGCGGCGGCGTTGAGCTGCTCGGCGATCTGCGCGACGTCCTCCGCGGTCTGCCAGCGCTCGGGCGCGACGAACGGGTCGATGACCGTCTGGACGCCCAGCTCCTTCGCGGCGCCGAACACCTCGTCCAGGTCGCCGCCGATGAAGCCCTGGTGGGTGGTGGGCGCGGACAGGCCGGCCTCGGCGAGGCCCTGGCGGAGCGCGTCACCGAAGGTGAGGAAGGCGAAGGGCTCGACCTGGGTGAACCCGATCTCGGCGATCCGCTTGAGGGTACCGACCGTGTCCTCGGTCAGGAGTTCCCGGACCGTGTACAGCTGCACGGAGACTTTTGACGTCGACACTGTTCTCCTCGTCGAGTTCATGGAGTGGAAAGGCGCCGGATGGCGCGCCTCCATTCAAGTGCCACTTCTGCCGGATGTCAATCAAAAGTCGACCGAATGCAGACGATCTTTGAGCAGTCCGCCGGCACTGTGGTTCAATACCCTCTATGACCGACAGCGCGCGAGACTCGGTGCTCGTCGCCGCAGACGCCGCGGAGCTGCTGGCGATCCTGCGCGACGGCATCCCGCGCACCCGCGCGCAGCTCGCCGAGCTGACCGGCATGGCGCGCTCCACCATCGCGTCCCGGATCGACACGCTCACCGCGGCGGGACTCGTCGCGCCTGCCGGCGACGACGTGTCGTCCGGAGGCCGGCCTCCCTCGCGCATCCGCTTCAACCCGGAGTCGCGCGTGGTCGTGGCGATCGATCTCGGCGCGACGCACGGGGTGGTCGCCCTCGCCGATCTCGCCGGCAACATCACGGCGAGCGAGTCACGCCGGCTCGACATCGCCGACGGCCCGCAGCCGGTGCTCGACTGGGCGATGGAGACGGCGTCCGAGCTCTACGTGGCCAGCGGCCGGCAGCCGGAAGAGCTGATCGGCGTCGGCGTCGGGGTGCCCGGCCCGGTCGAGCACTCCACCGGGCTGCCGGTGAACCCGCCGATCATGCCCGGCTGGGACCGCTTCGACATCCCCGCCTACATCCGTCGCGTCTTCGACGTGCCCGTCCTCGTCGACAACGACGTCAACCTGCTCGCCTTGGGAGAGCAGGCACTGATGTGGCCGGAGGAGACAGACCTCCTCTTCATCAAGGTCGCGACGGGCGTCGGCGCCGGGATCATCAGCGGTGGCCGCCTGCAGCGTGGAGCGCTCGGCTCGGCCGGAGACCTGGGTCACGTCCGCGTCCCCTTCGGCAGCGACACCCCGAGCCATGGCGAGCAGGATGCGGACCTCGAGTCGCTGGTGAGTGGTCCGGCCATCGCGCGGGCACTCTCCGAAGCCGGTCTCGCCGCCGAGACCAGCGACGACGTCGTCGCCTTGGCGCGCACGGGCAACCCGGCCGTCCAGAATGCGATCCGGCAGGCCGGACGCGACCTCGGCGCGGTCGTCGCCACCTGCGTCAACCTCCTGAACCCGTCGATGATCGTCGTCGGCGGCAGCCTCTCCCGCGTCGGCGAGCAGCTCCTCGCCGGGATGCGCGAGGTCGTCTATCAGCGGTCCACGCCGCTGGCGACGCAGCATCTGACCATCACGCAGTCGCGCTCCGGCGAGACCGGCGGCGCGATCGGGGCGGCCATCATGGTCATCCAGCGCGCGCTCGATCCCGACGCGGGCACACCGCGTTCCCTCTTCCGCTGACGCCGCCGGCGGAACATCCACCCCGTCCCTCACTACCTCGAATCGATTCGAATCCCCCAAGGATCACACTGAAAGGAGTGCCGTGAGCACCCAGAGCGAACCCCTCGACCGCCCCCTCCGCGCCGGAGTGGTCGGCCTCGGCTGGGCCGGACAGCAGCACATGGCGGCCTACTCGGCCCTCCCCGGAGTCGAACTCGTCGCCATCGCCGGCATGGAGGACGGCCCCCGCGCCGAGCTCGGCGAGACCTACGACGTCAAGCGCCTGCACCGCGACTGGAAGGACCTCGTCGCCGAGGGCGACCTCGACGTCGTCAGCGTCGCCGTCCCCACCTTCCTGCACGCGCCGATCGCCGTCGGAGCACTCGACGCAGGCATCCACGTGCTCAGCGAGAAGCCGATCGCCCGCACCGCGGCGGAGGCCCAGACCATGGTGGATGCAGCCCACCGCGCCGGCCGTGTGCTCGAGGTCGCCTTCAACCACCGCCGCCGCGGAGACATCGAGGCACTGAAGGCCGCGATCGACGACGGGCAGATCGGCCGGCCGTATCACGCGCGTGCGGTCTGGCTCCGGCGGGCCGGCATCCCCGCGCTCGGCAGCTGGTTCACCAACCGCGAGATGGCCGGAGGCGGCCCGCTGATCGACATCGGCGTGCACGTCCTCGACTACGCCCTCCACCTGTTCGGCGAGCCCCGCGTCGAGGCCGTCTCGGCCGTCACCCACTCCGAGCTCGGGGTCCGCGGCCGCGGCGGGGCCTCCGCCTCCAAACAGCACGTCGGGTCGGACTACGAGGTCGAAGACCTCGCCAGCCTCCTGCTCCGGCTCGAGGGCGGCGGCTCCATCGTCATCGAGACCAGCTGGGCCGCCTACCGCCCGGCCGGCGACGAGTTCGGCATCACCCTCTACGGCACCGAGGGCGGCGCCGACCTGCGCGTCGTCGACTACGCCCCGTCGGGTGAACTGACGATCTTCACCGGCGACGGCGAGCAGAGCGAGGACATCACGGTCACGGCCGACCCCGGCCGTGGGCACCTCGCTGTGGTCGAGACCTTCCTGGAGCACGTCGCCGACCGCGCGAACTGGTCGAACTGGGACGGCTCGCTCGCCCTCGACCGCGCTCGCGTCATCGACGCCGCCTACGAGTCCGCCCGCATCGGCGCCGAAGTCCGGCTGACCCCGGCGACCAACGCGGCCAGCACCACCGACACCGCCCTGAAGGGAGCATGACCATGACACTGCGCGTCACCGTCTGGAACGAGGGCGTCCACGAGGCGACCCAGCCCGAGATCGCCGCCATCTACCCGCATGGCATCCACGGAGCCATCGCCGAGGGGCTGTCCGAGCTGCTCGGCGACGAGGTCGCCGTCCGCACGGCGACCCTCGACGACCCCGAGCACGGGCTCAGCGAGCAGGCGCTCGACGGGACCGATGTGCTGCTCTGGTGGGGCCACATCGCGCACGACCGCGTCTCGGACGAGGTGGTGGAGCGCGTCCGCCGTCACGTCCTCGGCGGGATGGGCCTGATCGTCCTCCACTCCGGCCACTTCTCGAAGATCTTCATCCGGATGCTCGGCACGACCTGCTCACTGCGCTGGCGCAACCCGGAGGGCGGCGAGCGCGAGCTGGTGTGGAACGTCAACCCGACGCATCCCATCGCCGCGGGCGTCGAGCAGCCGATCGTCATCGAGGCGCAGGAGATGTACGGGGAGTTCTTCGACATCCCGACGCCGGACGATCTGGTCTTCATCAGCTCGTTCACCGGCGGCGAGGTGTTCCGCTCCGGCGTCACCTTCACCCGCGGGCGTGGCAAGATCTTCTACTTCAGCCCCGGCGATCAGGAGTACCCGGTCTACTTCCACCCGCAGGTGCGCCGCGTGCTCGCCAACGGCGTGAAGTGGGCCGCCCCCGTGGAGGGCGCGCGTCAGGCGCCCGAGGTGTCGAACCCGCAGCCGGTCTAGGCCGATCAGCACAGAACCGACGGAGACGAGGAGACCTGCCCATGACCGACGTATGGTCCACGCTCCCCCAGCCGCGCCATCCCGACCCCGCCGACGCCCCGCCGCTGCGGTGGGGCGTGCTCGGTCCCGGCGCGATCGCCGCCGACTTCACCGACGCACTCCATCGGCACACCCGTCAGCGGGTGGTGGCGGCGGGGTCGCGCTCTGCAGAGCGGGCGCAGGCGTTCGCCGACGCACACGGGGTGGAGCGCGCGTACGGCTCCTACGAGCAGCTCGTCGGCGACCCGGAGGTCGACGTCGTGTACGTCGCGACCCCGCACAGCGAACACCTCGAGCACTCCCTGCTCGCGATCGCGGCGGGCAAGAACGTCCTCATCGAGAAGCCGATGGCGGTCTCCGCCGACCAGGCCAGGCGGATCGTCACGGCCGCACGCGAGGCGGGCGTCTTCGCGATGGAGGCGATGTGGACGCGCTACCTGCCGCAGACGGACATCGTGCGTCAGCTGCTGGAAGACGGGGCGCTCGGAGACATCCGTGTCGTCACGGCGGACTTCGGAGGTCGGGCGCCGTTCGATCCGTCGAGTCGGCTGTGGAATCCCGCCCTCGCGGGCGGAGCGCTGCTCGACCTCGGTGTCTACACGGTGTCGTGGGCCTCGTTCGCGCTCGGCGCGCCCGCCGGGATCATCGCGGCCGGGACCCTCGCCGAGACGGGCGTGGACGAGCAGGCAGCACTGGTGCTGTCGTCCGCGAGCGGCGGGCAGGCTCTCCTGAGCACCACCCTGCTGGCCGGAACGCCCTCGCTCGCGACGATCAGCGGGAGCGCGGGCCGCGTCGAGACGGACAGCCCGTTCTGGGGGCCGAGCGGTCTGCGTGTGTTCCGCGGTGACGGAACGCTCGCCGCGCATTGGCGCGACCCGTTCGGCCGGCCGCACCGCGACGGCATGTCGTACGAGGCCGCGGCCCTCGCCCGTTTCGTCGCCGAGGGGCGGACGGAGTCGCCGCTCCACCCGCTCGCGGAGGCGGTCGACACGCTGGCGACGATCGACGAGGCACGCAGGCAACTCGGGGCGACCCGCGTGGAGTGACGGCGAGCGTCGGCGCGAAGCGGCACAATGGAGAGGTGCTCGACTCCGCTCCGTACCGCACCGCCGACCTCTACCGGCCGGGCGTCCTCGCGGATCTGAGCCCGGCGCGGCCCGCTCCCGTCCCGGTGGTGCCGGCCGTCCCCGGTGAGACCGGGCACCTGGCACGCGTCGTGGCGCGGTCGAGCGACCGCGTGAGCTGGCTGCGGGCCCGCAGCCGCGGCATCACCGCCACCGACGTCGCCAAGCTGTCGAGCCCGCGATCCATCCGCGCCGCCGCCTACGACAAGCTGCACGGCACAGGGTTCAGCGGCAACGTCTTCACGCAGCACGGCCGCTCGCGTGAACCGGAGATCGCCGCCTGGGTGGCGGCGACGCACGGCATCGAGCCGTCCGACCTGCTCTTCCACGCCGAGCGCGACCGTCGGCACCTGGCGACTCCCGACGGCCTGATCGCCCGAACCGGCGGCACGCTCGAACTCGCTGAGATCAAGACGACGAACAAGCCGTTCCGCAGCATCCCCCGCCCGTATCTCCGTCAGATCTGGTGGCAGCAGTACGTGCTCGGCGCCGAGCGCACCCTCTTCGTCTGGGAGCAGCACGACGGCTTCGTCCCGCTCCGCGACGAGCCGGAGTGCCGTTGGGTCGACCGTGATGATGCCGAGATCGCGAAGCTGGTCGCGCTGGCGGCGGATCTGATCGAGCTGCTGCGTCAGGCGACGTCGGCTGGAGCCCCGGCGACGGTGTCGGTCACCGAGGCCGGCGCCGCCTCGGGCCCGGCCGCATCCACGACTCCGACCGGGATGCGGGTCAGCGCCACCGCGTAGACGGCGATCCACCCGACGGCGACCGTCGTCCCGATCAGTTCGAGCCACGCGCCGACGTCGGCGCCGACGCGGACGATGGCGAGCAGCCCCCCGACGATCGTGATCACGGCGACCGCCCCGCAGCTCAGCCGCGACAGGCGGGAGAGGCGAGGGAGCTTCCGGCTGAAGCCCACCTGCAGCATGGCGAAGCACGCCGCCGCGAAGCCGATGACGGCGGACACCGTGTGCACCAGATCCTGCACGGTCGACTTCGGGTCGACGATCGGCACCGGGCAGTACGCCGTGCAGGTGACCTGCGACGCGAGGACGAAGCACACAGCGGCGAACCCGAGCGTGACCGCAGGAGCCCAGCGGTCGAGCATTCGTGCGGACGAGCGGATGTGGCCGCTCGCGACGGCGATCGCGAAGCCGCCGCCCGCGATGAGGAGCAGTGCGACAGCGAAGGCGCCGGACGTCGCCGCGCCCTTCGCGCCGAGCTCGCTCACGTACACCGGGTACGGCACGGTCAGCCGTGCGGCCCAGATGATGACGAGGCCGCCGAGGACGCAGAGGGTGCCGATGCCGAGCAGGATGGGGACGGCGCGCTGCCACCCGCGCGCAAGGACCGGGACGGCGAAGGGCTCGCGAGCGATCCGCAGCAGTTGTCGCACCTGTCGCTCCTCGGGTCTGGCCGTCATGGTCCGCTCCCGCAGGCGTCGTACGCCCCGGGTCGCAGCATCCTAACCGGCGCGACGCTGGGAAACGGCCTGGGGGTATCCGAAACAGACTGTTCACATCTGGTGACCCGACCGTAACACCGGTGAAGCACACGCAGGATTGACTGAGGGGACGCCGCGCCGACGCAGCGGCAGACCGACGAGGGGATGACGAATGCCGAAGACCATGCGGGCCGCACTTCTGGACGCCGCGGGAGCCCCGGAGGCACTCCGCATCGGGGAGACCGCCTATCCGGATCGTGTGAACGCCGAGTTCCTGGTCAAGGTGGTCGCCTCGAGCGTGAACCCGATCGACGCGAAGACGCGGGCCGGACGCGGGATCTACGACGCCATCCACTCGTTCCCCGCCGTGCTCGGCCACGACTTCAGCGGCGTCGTCGTGGAGTCGCCGTACAGCGCGCACCCCATCCGTCCGGGCGACGAGGTATTCGGCATGGTCATGGTGCCGCGCCTGGGCGGCAGCTTCGCCGAGTACATCTCCGTGCCGTCGCTGAGCGTCGTGCGCAAGCCGGCGACCCTGAGCCACATCGAGGCGGCCGGCGCACCCCTGGCCGCTCTGACCGCGTGGGGTCTGGTCGTCGAGGTCGCCAAGGCGCACGAGGGACAGCGGATGCTCATCCACGCGGGCAGCGGAGGCGTCGGTCATTTCGCCGTGCAGTTCGCCTCGTATTTCGGCGCGCACGTCATCGCCACCGCCTCCGGGTCGAACGCGTCGTGGATGCGCTCCCTCGGCGCGGCCGAAGTGATCGACTACACGACCACGCGCTTCGAGGACGTGGTGCACGACGCCGACGTGGTGATCGACCTGGTCGGCAACGTGCACGACGACACCGGCACCCGCTCCCTCTCCGTTCTGCGCCCCGGCGGCCTCATCGTCAACGTGCCGACCGGGAGCTGGCCCACCTTCGCGGAGGACGCCGCCGCCGCCGGAGTGCGCGGCACCGATTACAAGGTCGCGCCGGACGGCAGCACGCTCGCGGTCATCGCCCGCCTGCTGGAGTCGGGGAACGTGCGCGTGCACGTCGACCAGATCTTCGCCCTCGAGCAGATCGCCGAGGCACACCGAGCCGTCGAGAGCGGCCACACGCGCGGCAAGGTCGTGCTGAAGGTCGCGGAGGGCTGACCTAGCCGACCGGGGTGAGCGGCCTCTCCATCACCCAGTCGTCCTCGTACCGGTCGCCGACCAGGAACCGCTTCGCGCCCACACGCTCGAAGCCGTGCTTGCCGTAGAAGCGCTGGGCGCGGGCGTTCTCCTCGTTGACGCCCAGCCACATCCCCTCGGCTCCCGCTTCGCCGCCGGCCCGCAGACTCTCGGCCATGAGCCGGCCCGCGACGCCCTCGCCGTGGTGGCCGGGGAGGACGTAGCACTTGCTCAGCTCGGCGGTGGGGTGGATGCGCAGGGAGCCGCGCACGTCGGCGTCGGCCGGTTCGCCCAGGTTGATCATCGTGTAGCCGACCGCGTTGCCCTCGTCGTCTTCCGCGATGAGCAGGCGACGTGATGCGTCGGCGAGGTACTCGACGAACCGCTCCTCCGAGAGCACGGTCCGGATGAACGCCGCTTTCGCCTCCTCGGTCGTGTGCGGCGGGCAGGCGAGCGGGAAGGTCGCAGCGGCGACCGCGGCGAGGGCGGCGGCATCTCCGGCGACGGCGGGGCGGATGGTGACGGTCACCCCGCCAGCCTAGCCAGCGGACGGGCCGGTTTCACACAGCGGACCGGCCGCCTCCGATCGGGAGACGGCCGGTCCGTGGTGCGGTGCGGCCGGAGCCGCAGGGTCGCTAGTGCCGCCCCTGCGCCACCCAGCTGAGCAGGTCGAAGGAGACACCGCCGAGGCCGGTCACCGGGTCATAGCCCTTGGCGGTCTTCAGCGAGGTGTCCTGATCCATCGACACCAGGTAGGTGTTGCCGCTGATCGCACTCGTGTAGACGAGCGCCTGGGTCGGGTTCTGCGGCAGCACGTCGCGGAACGCGTTCGGCAGGATGCGCTTCACGCCGTACAGCGTCGGGTTCGCGAACCCGATCGTGGACCGCGTCGCCTGCTGCACGATCGCGATCTGCGCCGCGACGATCGGCGAGGCCAGCGATGTTCCGCCGTAGGTCTCGTTGACGTAGTCGCCGGTCTCCAGCGTCGTGTCGTCGATGATCGGACGGATGCCGATCAGGAATCCGGTGTACGGGTCGGCGAGGGCCGCGACGTCCGGCGAGACGCGCTTGCCGTTCGCGAGAGCCGCCGGCACGATGCCGCGCTGGTAGTCCGGCTGCGCGAACACCGCGCTCGTTCCGCCGCCGGCGCCGCCGACGAACCGCGTACCCGGGAGGGGCTGAGCGTAGCTGAGCGTGCCGTCGGTGTTCTTGACGATCTGGTCGAACTGGTCGCCCCAGCCCGTCTCCCACGCGATCTTGCCGTTCTTGTCGATCCCGGTGCTGGTTCCACCGACCGAGGTCACCCACGGCGAGGACGCCGGGAAGTCCGGCGACGGGTAGCCGAGGTTCGCGACCTCGTCGCCGTTGTCACCGCTCGAGAAGTACAGGCCGATGCCCTCGCCCGCCGCCTGGAGCTGCAGGTTCACCTCGCCCTGGATCACGTCGGCCGGGACGGCCTCGCCCACGTTGCCGTAGCTGTTGCTGACGATGTTCGCGAGCTTGTTGTCGAGGATCTTCGACATGGCCACATCGAGGCCGCCGCCGCAGTTGAAGCCGCCGACGTAGAGGATGCGGGCTCCCGGTGCGATGGCGTGCACGGACTCGACGTCGAGCGTCTGCTCGCCCTGCCATCCACTCGGGTACTGGCACAGCTCCTGGTCGACGAACTCGCTCGGGCTCGGCACCAGCTGCTGGTAGCTGCTGTTGGTCAGGCCGGGCTCGCCGTTCTGCTGCGAGTAGCTGTTGACGTCCTTGACGATCGTCGGGCTGGCGTAGGCGTCGATGATCGCGACCGTCTGGCCGGAGCCGTTGATGCCGCGCTTGCCGAGGTCGTTCAGGCCGTAGGCGCTGCGCAGCTGCTGCGGCGTGTAGCCGCAGTTGTAGGTGCTGTACTGCGTGTTGCCGTTGTACGCGGGCGGGACCGTCACCGTGTGCTCACCGTAGTAGTGCGAGCACGGCGTCTGGATGACGGGCGCCGCGGCCGCCTTGCGCGCGACCTGCGGTGCGCCGGACGGACCGAGGTCGCCCTGCTTGATCGAGTCGGGACGCGTCAACGTGCGCGACTGCTCGATGCTCACACCCGAGACCTTGCCGCCGATCGAGGTCGGAAGCGACGGCGCCGAAGCCGGAGCCACGAGCTGGCGCCCCGCGTAGTTGAACGCGTGGAGCGACGTGCCGAAGATCGAGCCGAGCTGGTCCGGAGTGCCGCGGAAGACGACGTACTGGCGGCTGGTGGGAACAGCCGAGATGGTGAGGCCCGCCGCCTTCAGGAAGCTGACCACCGCGTCGGAGTCCGCCTGGCTCGGCGCGAAGCGGTCGATCCACTGCTTCGGGCTGAGAGCCTTGCGGTATCCGCGATCGAGGGGGTTCGAGACGGCCTTGGCGAGAGCCTCCGCGCCCGCCTGATCGCGGAGCGGAAGGTAGATCTCACCCTCCACCGTCTCGTCGGCTGGTGCGGCGCCGGCGTCGTTCGCCGCGGTCGCCCAGGAGGGGACGGAACCGGCGTAGGTCACCCGGTCGGCTGCGTTCGCCGCCGATGCCCCCGCCAACGACAAAGCCACCACGGCAGACGTGGTGGCAATGATTCCGAGCGCCCTCTTGTGGAGGGATCCCGTGGTGCGATGTGCCATGAATGTCATCCTTAGCTCGGACGGACTCGACTTCGAGCCGCCGCGCACGGCGCGCGACAGGAGCGACACTAGACCTCATCGTTCTACCACCGCAACGAGGGGTAGACAGTTCTGTCGTGATCGTTGCTGTAGGTGAAGCATCCTCACCCGCGAACCGCATCCACTCTCCCGGGAAACGACGAAGGGGCCGGGACCGGAAAGCGGTCCCGACCCCGTCGGAGTGTGTTCGCGGAACGAACTCAGATGGCGTTGACGTCCAGCGGGATGCCCGGGCCGAACGTGGTCGACACGGCGCCCTTCTGGATGTAACGGCCCTTCGCGGCGGACGGCTTGAGACGCACGACCTCCTCGAGAGCGGTCGTGATGTTGTCGTTCAGCTGCTCGGCGGTGAAGCCCGCCTTGCCCACGACGAAGTGCACGTTGGCGTGCTTGTCGACGCGGAACTCGATCTTTCCGCCCTTGATGTCGGAGACGGCCTTCGCCACGTCCGGCGTGACCGTTCCGGTCTTCGGGTTCGGCATGAGACCACGCGGGCCGAGCACCTTACCGAGGCGACCGACCTGGCCCATGAGCTCCGGGGTGGAGACGGCCGCGTCGAAGTCGGTGTAGCCGCCGGCCACCTTCTCGATCAGCTCCGCGCCGCCGACCTCGTCCGCACCGGCGGCGATGGCCGCCTCGGCGGCCGGGCCGGTCGCGAACACGATGACGCGGGCGGTCTTGCCCGTACCGTGAGGAAGAATGACGGTACCGCGGACCATCTGGTCCGCCTTGCGCGGGTCGACGCCCAGCTTCAGCGCGACCTCGACGGTCGAGTTGAACTTGGCGGAGCCGGTCTCCTTCGCCAGGGCGACGGCCTCAGCGGGGGTGTAGAACTTTCCGGCCTCGATCTTCTCGGCCGCGGCCCGGTAGGCCTTGGACTTCTGTGCCATGTGATTTCTCCTTACGAGAATGTGGTGCGAGCCTGGCCGGCTCTTCCACGAGATGTCTTGAGTGGGTTGGGGCTTACGCCTCGACCGTGATGCCCATCGAGCGGGCGGTGCCTGCGATGATCTTCGACGCCGCGTCGATGTCGTTGGCGTTGAGGTCGACCATCTTCTGCTCGGCGATCTGGCGCACCTGCTCCTGGGTCAGCTTGCCGACCTTGTTGGTGTGCGGGACGCCCGAGCCCTTGGCGACGCCGGCCGCCTTCTTGATGAGCTCTGCCGCCGGCGGGGTCTTCAGGACGAACGTGAACGAACGGTCCTCGTAGACGGTGATCTCGACGGGGATGACGTTGCCGCGCTGCGACTCGGTCGCCGCGTTGTACGCCTTGCAGAACTCCATGATGTTCACGCCGTGCTGACCGAGCGCCGGGCCGATAGGCGGGGCGGGGTTGGCGGCGCCGGCGTTGATCTGAAGCTTGATCAGACCGGTGACCTTCTTCTTCGGTGCCATGTCTCTTCCTTCTTTGTGTATTCGAGCGAGCCGGACCGCGGTCCGCATCGCTCTCCCGGTTTCTCGGCCCTTCCGAGACCCGGTGTTCTGAAAAACAGTGGGGAGGCTCTGAATGTTCCCTAGAGCTTCGTGACCTGGTCGAAGCTGAGCTCGACCGGGGTCTCGCGCTCGAACAGGGAGACGAGGACGGTGAGCTTGCCGCTCTCCGGCTTGATCTCGCTGATGGAGCCGGGGAGGCCCGCGAACGAGCCCTCCTTGATGGTGATGGTCTCGCCGATCTCGAAGTCGACCTCGGCGGGGATGACGCGCGCGGCGGCCTTCTGGCCCTTCGCGGCGCCCTTGGCCGGGGCGGCCTCGACCTGCACGAGGCTCTTCAGCATCGAGAAGGCCTCTTCGAAGCGCAGCGGCGTCGGGTTGTGGGCGTTGCCGACGAACCCGGTGACGCCCGGCGTGTGCCGGACGACCGACCAGCTGTCCTCGTTCAGGTCCATGCGCACCAGCACGTAGCCGGGGATGCGCACGCGGTTGACCATCTTGCGCTGGCCGTTCTTGATCTCGACCACGTCCTCCATGGGGACCTGCACCTCGTAGATGTAGTCCTCCATGTTCATCGAGACCATGCGGTTCTCGATGTTGGACTTCACGCGACGCTCGAAGCCGGCGTACGAGTGGATGACGTACCACTTGCCGAGCTTGGAGCGGAGCTCTGCGCGGAACTCCTCGTACGGGTCGACGGAGGTCTCCTCCTCCTCGTCCTCGACGGCCTCGAGAGCCGCCTCGGCCTCGTCCTCGCTGTCGACCTCGAGCGCCTCGTCGACGGCGCGGTCGGCCTCGGGGTCCACGGCCTCCGCCATGGCGTCGAGCACGGCGTCGAGGTCGATCTCGGTGCCGTCGTCGGCGACGACGTGCAGCGCCTCGTGCTCGGCGGAGTCGGACGCCTCGTCCTCGCTGGCGAGAACGTTGCCGGTCTGCGCCTCGTCGTCCTCGGAGGACTGCTCCGCAGCGGGCGCCCAGTCCACGTCGTCGCGATTCGTCTCAGACACTGAATTCATTCCATTTCTTGTCGGGAGGGCCGGTGCGGCCCGATCGACGTCGTCTACTTCGGGTTTCCGAAGACCCAGACGACACCCATGCCGAACACCCAGTCAAGGAGTGACACAAGAGCCATCATGATCACCACGAACACGAGCACGACGCCGGTGTAGCTGAAGAGCTCCTTGCGGGTCGGCGTGACGACCTTCTTCAGCTCGCCGATGACCTGCCGGATGAACAGGGCGATGCGCGCGAAAGGGTTGCGCCGTGCGGCGCGATCCTTCTTCGCGTTGGCGACGATCTCCTCGCTCGGCTCGTCGATTACCTTTCGGGCCACCTCGTTACACCTTTCGTGGATCGGCACCAGAGTGCCGACTTGCAGGGCGGACAGGAATCGAACCTGCAACCTGCGGTTTTGGAGACCGCTGCTCTGCCAATTGAGCTACCGCCCTAGGGAACCGAATCGCCGACTTCCTGCGCTGGCTGTTCCAGGCTAACCGATCGAACATCCGAACGTGCTGCGGATGCCCGGCCGGAGCGGGGCAGTACTGCCGTCGCTACACCAGAAAAAGGGCGCAAAAAAGCTTGGCAGATTCAACCACCGCGTCAAGTGTACGGGACGCGACAGGTCGGCCGCAAAGCGGTCACCGGACTACAGGAGTTTGCGCTCCAGAGCCCACGCGGTGAGCTCGTGCCGGGAGGAGAGCTGAAGCTTCCGCAGCACCGCGGAGACGTGCGTCTCGACCGTCTTGATCGAGATGAACAGCTCGGCCGCGACCTCTTTGTAGGCGTATCCGCGGGCGATCAACCGCATCACCTCGCGCTCCCGCGCGGACAGCCGGTCCAGCTCGTCGGTCGACTCCGCCTGCTCGCCGGAGGCGGCGCCGAAGGCGTCGAGCACGAAGCCGGCGAGGCGGGGCGAGAAGACCGCGTCGCCGCCGGCCACCGCGACGACCGCGTCGCTGACCTGGCCGCCCGAGCTGCCCTTCGTGAGGTAGCCGCGGGCTCCGGCGCGGATGACGCCCACCACATCCTCGGCCGCATCCGACACGCTGAGCGCCAGGAAGCGCGTGGACGGTGTCTCGGCCGCCGTCCTGCGAACGACCTCCGCTCCCCCGCCGCCGGCGCCGCCGGGCAGGTGCACGTCGAGCAGCACGACGTCGGGCCGGGTCTCCAGGACCACCGCGACCGCCGCATCCACATCGGCGGCCTCTCCGACGACGTGCAGGCGGTCGTCGAGGTCTGCGCGGAGCCCGGAACGGAAGATGGAGTGGTCGTCCACGATCACCACGGTGACGGGTCGGCCGGTGGCGGTGCTCTCGGTCATGCGGCCTCGTTCGCGATATCGATGGTCAGCTGGATCTCGGTGCCGGTCTCGCGCGCCGTCACGGTCGCCTGACCGCCGGCACGGCGCATACGGCCGATGATCGATTCTCTGACACCGAGACGCCCTTCGGGAAGCGCCCCGAGGTCGAAGCCCGGTCCGCGGTCGCGGATGAACACATCCACTCGTCCGGACGCGTGCTCGACGTAGACGGAGACGGCGCCTCCCGCGTGACGCGCGGCGTTCAGCATCGCCTCGCGTGCGGCCGCTCCCAGCTCGGAGGGCGCGTTCCTCACCGGCTCGCCGACAGAGACGACGTCGAAGGTGACGGGATGCTCCACCTCCAGGGCGGCCGCGACCTCCCGGAGTTCGGCGGCGAGGTCCCGCTCCTCCGCTCCCGAGGCCGCCGCACCCTCGGTGAACAGCCACTCCCGCAGTTCACGCTCCTGGGCGCGGGCGATGCGCCCGACCTCGCTCGACGGCCCCGCGCGGTTCTGGATGAGCGCGAGCGTCTGCAGTACGGAGTCGTGCAGGTGCGCCGCCATCTCCGCCCGCTGCTCCTCCTTGATGCGTGCCGTCCGTTCTGTGATCAGCTCCCGCCAGAGCCGCAGACCCCACGGAGCGACCAGCACGGCCGCGCCGGCGAAGGTCGCGATCAGGATGCCGAGCCACAGCATCCCGGAGCCGGCGACGTTCTGCGTGAGGGCGATCGCCAGCGCGACCAGCACGAGGAAGGCGCCGCAGACGATGCGGAAGGCCGCGGGAGAGAGAGGTGCGAAGGCGACCGGCTCCTCGTCCGCCAGCTGCTCCCAGGCGACGGCGAGCACCAGCAAGGCGGCGCAGGCGACCAGCGCCCCGAAACCGGGGCCGAGTGCCCCGCCCGCAGCGAGGACCACGGCCGTGATCCCCGCGGCCGCACCGGCGCCGGCGAGCAGCCAGGGCAGGTTCACCCGGCGGCGCACGCCGTCCGCGGGGTCGAGGCCCGACGGGGCGCGCAACGGCGTGAATGCCCACAGCCAGAGGTAGAGCAGGATGCCGGCGCCGCCCAGGAAGGTGGCACCCACGAACGCCCAGCGCACGGCAGCGACGGGCCAGCCGAGGTGGTCGGCGAGCGCGACGCTCACCCCGCTCACGGCGCACGTGCGCGGCCGCGCCAACGGGGGCCGCGGCAGGCCGGCGCGCGAGCCGGCGGGCGCTGTGGACGACATAGTCAGATCCAAGCAGACCCCGAGGGGACCCGCACCCGATGGCCGCCCTAATCAGGGTCCGCTCAGGGGTTCACCCGATACCCGGGCGAGAAGCCCGACGCCAGGATGGGGAACATGTCACAGAACGACTCGACTCCCCCGGTGGGGACGCCCGCGAACCCCTACGGCGGTCCGCAGACCGGATTCTCCGGCCGCGGAACACGCTTCTTCGATTGGATGCGCGGCCTCGGCATCGTCCGCGCCGACGGCTGGCTCGGCGGAGTGAGCGCCGGGGTGGCGTACCGCCTGGGCATCGACCCTCTCATCGTGCGCGGCATCATCGTGGTGGCCGGCATCCTCGGCGCACCGGTGCTGCTGCTGTACGCGGCGGCGTGGGCCCTCCTGCCGGACCGCGAAGGCCGCATCCACCTCCAGCAGCTCTTCGAGGGCGACTTCCAGCCGCCGATCGTCGCGATCGGCGTGATGGCGCTGCTCTCGCTGCTGCCGTGGACGAGCGGCGTCTGGTGGGCTGACGGGCCGTTCTGGAACGTTCCGGCCTGGGGCGATGTGATCGGCCGCGTCATCTGGACGCTGGTGGTCATCGGCGCGGTGGTCGCGCTCATCGTCATCGCCGTGCGGAACTCGGACGCCCGGGCGGCGACGCGGGCGACACCGCCGACGCCGGCGGCGGCGGCGGGGTCGAGTGGGTTCGGGACGGCGGCCACGGCCGGTGCCGACACGACGGCGAGCACTTTCACGGCGGACGCGGGCTCCGCGGCCTCGACGGACGCGGCGACGGACGCGGGCACCGCTTCCGCCGGAACCCCGTCCTCGACCGTACCGGCGGCGAGCGCCGCATCCATTCCGGCACCGCAGCTCGACACCGCCGCCGAGCCGACGGCCCCACCCGCACCGCGCCTGGGCGCCTCCGCCGACGAGGTCGCCGACTGGCAGCAGCGCCAGGCGCAGTGGCGGGCGGAGCACGCGGCGTGGAAGCAGCGGCTGGCCGCGGACATGCGCGCAGTCAAGGCGCAGCGGTCGGCCGAGCTCCGGACGCAGGTCGCCACCGCGACGGCCGAGGCGGCTGCGCGCCGGGAGGCCTACCGGGCGGCGAACCCGCGCGTCGGCGCCGCGGTCGGCTGGCTGACCGTCGGACTGGCTCTCGTCGCCGGATCGCTGGTGGCCATCGTGTGGCCGCAACTGGCCGACGTCACTCGCTTTACGACGGCCGCCGGACTCGCCGCCGCCACGCTCGTCGTCGGCGTCGTCGTGCTCATCGCCGGGCTGGCGCGGCGTCGCAGCGGATTCCTCATCTTCCTCGGGATCCTGCTGGCCGTGCTCACGACGGCCGCACTGTTCCTCGCGGGTGACAACGTCGCCGGCATCCACCTGACGAGCGTCGGGCTGCCCGCGCTCCTCCAGCACTGATCCGTGCTGGCCGAGAATCGACCGGGAGAGACGACCATGACCGACCAGAACCCGCAGAACGCACCGCAGGACGCATCGAGCTCCGAGGCGGCGCCGGTGACGGGAGCACCGTTCACCGCGCCGACGCCGCCTCCGCCCAGCCCTGTGTACACGGCGCCGATCACCCCGTCAGGCGAAGCACCGGTGCGCTGGGGCGGCGTGGTCTGGGGACTCCTGCTGACGCTCTTCGCCGCTGCCACCCTCTACGTGCTGGCGTCATGGGAACGCGTCCGCGACGTTGCCGACTGGCTCGCGTCGCTCACGCCGGGTTCGGCCTGGGCGCTCGGAGCCGCCGTCATCGGCCTCGTCATCGTCGTCTCCGCCCTGCTCGGCGGCATCCGAGCCTCCCAGCGCAGGCGCGTGCGCGCGCGGATCTGACCGGTTCCGTCCACAGGACGGCGTCGACGCCCGTTCTCCACCGATGTCCTCGGCGGGGAGCGGGCGTCAGGCGTCCCTGACACGATGGCTCCATGACCACTGCAACAGATGCCCTCTCCAGCCTCCGGGCCCTCGTCGGGCGACCGGATGCCGAGTTCCATGACGGGCAGTTCGAGGCCATCAGCGCTCTGGTCGACGATCATCGACGGGCCCTGGTCGTGCAGCGCACGGGATGGGGCAAGTCCGCGGTGTACTTCGTGGCGACCATGTTGCTGCGAGCCCGGGGCGCGGGGCCGACCATCCTGGTCTCGCCTCTGCTGGCGCTCATGCGCGACCAGGTGGCGGCAGCTGAGCGGGCGGGCGTGCGCGCCGTTACCATCAACTCGTCCAATCGGCACGAGTGGGACGATGTGGCGGCGCGTCTCCGGGAGGACTCGGTCGACGTGCTGCTCGTCTCCCCGGAGCGGCTCAACAACCCGGATTTCCGCGACACGCAGCTGCCGGCCCTGGTCGAGCGAAGCGGACTGCTGGTGGTGGATGAAGCCCACTGCATCTCGGACTGGGGCCACGACTTCCGGCCCGACTATCGCCGGCTCCGCGACCTGATCGGGCAGCTTCCCGACGGCGTGCCCGTGCTCGCGACCACGGCGACGGCCAACGAGCGCGTCGTGGCCGACGTGGTGGAGCAGCTCGGTGTCGGCCGCGAAGCCGAGGTCGTGACGATCCGCGGGCCACTCGCCCGGCGATCGCTGCGGTTGGGAGTCCTCCCGCTGCCCGACGCCACCGCCCGGCTCGCCTGGCTCGCCGGTCACCTCGGCGACCTGCCCGGCAGCGGCATCGTGTACACCCTGACGGTGTCGGCCGCGGAGGACACCGCGCGGGTGCTCCGCCGCGCCGGCCACGAAGCGCACGCCTACACCGGGCAGACGGACACCGCCGAGCGGGAAGACCTGGAGGGCCGGCTCAAGCGCAACGAGGTCAAGGTGCTCGTGGCGACGAGTGCTCTCGGGATGGGCTTCGACAAGCCGGACCTCGGCTTCGTCGTCCACCTGGGGGCGCCGTCGTCTCCCGTCGCCTACTACCAGCAGGTGGGTCGCGCCGGCCGGGCGACCGAGAACGCCGATGTGCTGCTGCTCCCGGGCCCAGAGGACCGCGCCATCTGGCAGTACTTCGCGACCGCTTCGATGCCGTCGCGCGAGAAGGCCGCCGCTGTGCTCGAGGCGCTCGGATCGGAGCCGCTGTCGACGCGCGTACTGGAGAGCCGCGTCGACCTCCGGGCGTCCACGCTCGAACTGCTGCTGAAGGTGCTGGATGTCGACGGCGCCGTGAGACGGGTGAGCGGCGGCTGGGTCTCGACCGGCGCACCCTGGGAGTACGACGAAGAGCGGTACGCCCGCATCGCCGCCGCCCGCGAGGCGGAGCAGCAATCGATGCTCGACTACGAGTCCACGTCCGGGTGCCGGATGGAGTTCCTGCAGCGCGCGCTCGACGACCCGGATGCCGGCCCCTGCGGCCGCTGCGACAACTGCGCGGGCGTCTGGTACCCGACGGAGGTGGACGGCAGTGCGGCCGGAGAGGTCGGCACCATCCTCGACCGGGTCGGTGTCGAGCTCGAGCCGCGCAAGCTGTGGCCGACGGGCGCTGATCGCCTCGGGGTTGGGGTGAAGGGCAAGATCGGGGTGGACCAGCAGCTCCGGCCCGGTAGGGCGCTCGCCCGGTTGACAGACCTCGGCTGGGGCGGTCGCCTGCGTGAGCTGCTGGCCGACGACGCGGCCGACCAGCCGGTGCCGCCCGCTGTCCTCGACGCGTGCGTGCGGGTACTCGCCGACTGGGACTGGGATGCGCGCCCGGGAGCCGTCGTCGCGATGCCCTCACGCCGGCGACCGGTGCTCATCGAGTCCCTCGCTCGCGGGCTCGCGGGTATCGGCCGCCTTCCGTTCGCCGGGACGCTCGACTGGCGAGGTGGACCGCCGACCGGAGGACCCGGCGGCAACAGCGCTTTCCGGCTGGCGTCCGTGTGGAACCGGTTCTCGGCCGACGGGCTCGATCTGCCCCCCGGCGTCCCCGTCCTCCTCGTGGACGACCTCGTCGACAGTCGCTGGACGATCACGGTCGCCGGTCAAGAGCTCCTGCGTGCGGGCGCAGGGGCAGTTCTCCCGTTCGCGGCCGCAGTGCGTAACTGAGCTCCGTCATGTCGCACTCCGTGCAGGTGGGAGCGCGGCTGAGGGAGGCGAGCGCCGATCCGGTGCTCGCCTCCCTCAGCCGGTCACATGAAGTCGCCGCCCCCGCCGAAGTCGCCGCCCCCGAAGCCACCCCAGTCGCCGCCACCGCCCCAGTCGCCACCGCCACCGAAGTCGCTGCCACCGGAGGCGTCGCCGCCCCCGTCCCAGCCGGCCGCGTCGACCGAGCCGGCGTCACCGGTGCCTCCGTCGCCGCCCTGGTCGCCGCCGTTCTGGTCGCCGCCCTGGTCGTTCCCGTCCTGGTTGTCGCCGTTCTGGTTGTCGCCGTTCTGGTTGTCGCCGTTCTGGTCGCCTGCGCCGCCGTCGGCCTGGTCGGCGCCGGGCGCCGGAAGGAACGCGCTGACCAGGGCGGAGCCGATCACGTAACCGGCCACGCTTCCGAGCAGGGAGCTGGCGAACATGCTGCCGAAGCCCGCTCCGCCGAAGCCGGGACGGCCGGCGCCGCCTGCGCCACCGCCGCCGAGGGCACGCTCGAGGGTGCCCGGCTGACGGAGCTCGGAGCGGGTCGCCGCCTGAGCGAGCGATCGGGGGTCGTCGCCGCGCGGCTGCTCCCCTGCGGGAGCGTTCTCGCTGAGCTGCTGGAACAGCAGGCGCCGCTGGTCGGGCGTCAGCTTCGCGAACGCCTCCTCGTGCACCTGCTCGATCGTCTCGGGCGGCGCGGTACGGAGCAGGTACCGGTAGCGCTCGACCGCGATCTCGTCCTCACTGCGGCCCTGCGGCTGGGCGGGAGCTTGTCCCGGCGCTTGGCCCTGGCCTCCGCCGTACGGCTGGTTGGCGGTGTTCTGCGTCTGCGTGCCGTTCGGGCGCGGTTCCTCGCGTCCGAGCAGGCGGTCCAGGAATCCCATGTCGTCCCCTCCGGTCCTTCCCGGCGCGAACGCGCCGTGTGGAGTTCAGCCTACGGAGCGCGGCGTGAGAAAACTCTCAGAGTTGGATGGGTGTCAGCACAGCGCCGAATGCGAGATCGCCGGACGCCAGACCGCCGGACGCCAGACAGCCGGACGCCACACGACCGGGCGCCAGACCACACGACGCAAGGCCGCCGTCAGAGGCTGAGGCCGACCATGACGGGTTCCGGCTGCAGCACCACACCGAACTCGGATTGCACCCTCGACTGGATGAATGACGCCAGCTGGGCGACGTCGGCCGCCGTCGCGCCACCGCGATTGATGATCGCGAGCGTGTGCTTGGACGAGATGGCAGCGCCTGAGCCGGGCAGGGCGAATCCGCGACGGATGCCCGCGTTCTCGATCAACCACGCGGCACTGAGCTTCACGGTGTACTCGGCTGTCGCGAGGGGCGGAACATCGAGCGGGTGCACGCCGCCGAGCGGGATGTCCATCACCGTGTCGGCCTCCAGCGGCGCCTGCGGCCAGCGGGGGGCGTTGGCGGGAAGGGTGCGGGCGAAGCCCTCTGACACGATCGGGTTGGTGAAGAACGAGCCGGAGCTGACCGAGTCGGGGTCGGCCGGGTCGAGCACCATGCCCTTCGACGACCGCAGGGCGAGCACCGCGCGACGCAGTTCGGCTACGGGCACCCGGGAACCGAGAGGCACGCCCAGGGCGTCCGCGAGCTGGGCATACGCCACCGGCGCGCTCAGCGGCGCACCGATCGCGCCGGGCACTGCGCCGTCTGCGAGCTCCAGGTCGACGGAGAGCACGACGCCGATGCGTCCGCGCTTGAGCACCGAGGTGCGGTATCCCAACCCCAGCTCCTGTCGAGTGAGGTACACGATCTCGTCCGAGGCATCGTCGAGGAACTCCACCCCGACCAGCGCGGACTCGAGTTCCTGGCCGTACGCGCCGATGTTCTGCACGGGCGCGGCGCCCGTTGAGCCGGGGATGCCGCTCAGCGCCTCGATCCCGGACCAGCCGTTGCGCACGGTGAGGGCGACGAGCTCGTCCCACGGCTCGCCGGCCTGCACGCGGAGCCGGATTCGGCCCTCGGGCGCGGCCAGACGCTCGACACCACGGCTGCGGATGTGGATGACGGTCCCATCGAAGCCGTCGTCGCTCGCCACCGTGTTCGAGCCGCCGCCGAGCAGCAGCCAGTCCTCGGCAGTGTCGCGCGCTTCCCGCACCGCATCCACCACGCCGTCGCGGTCGTTGGCGACGACGAGCCGGTGCGGCACGCCGCCGACGCGGATGGTGGTGAGCTCGGCGAGTGCCGGCGTCGAGTCGGTCATGCCAGCCGGACGCGGACCTGCGCCTTGCCGAGCACCGTCTCGCCGCCGAACGTCGTGGTCAGGTCGATGCGGGCGATTCGCGCTTCCGCATCCAGCTGGCCGACCTTGGCGGTCACGGTCACCGTGGCGCCCTCCGTCGGGTCGACAACCACCGGGCGGGTGAACCGGACCTGGTAGTCCGCCACCAGGGCAGGGTCACCGGCCCAGTCGACCACAGGCTGCACGGAGAGGCCCATGGTGAGCATCCCGTGCGCGATGACGCCGGGCAGGCCAACCGAGGTCGCGATGTCGTCGCGGTAGTGGATGGGGTTGAAGTCGCCGGAGGCTCCCGCGTATCGAACGAGCGAGTCACGGGTCAGTTCGACCGTGCGCTCGGCGACCACGTCGCCGACGGTCAGGCTGTCGAAGTCGGGCGTGGCCATTACTCGTCTCCTCGCACGACCAGGGTGGATGTCGCGGTCACCACGTGCGCGCCGTCGGCGTCGACGATGGTCGACTCTGCTGTCACCATCGAGTGCGCGCCGAGCGACTTCACGGAGGTCACCCGGAGGGTCGCGGTCAGCTCGTCGCCCGCGAACACCGGGCGCGAGAACGAGAAGCGCTGGTCGCCGTGGACCACACGGCTGAAGTCGATCCCCGCGTCGGGCTCGGAGAGCAGCTGCGCGAGCGTCGCCTCCTGAACTACCACCGGGAACGTCGGCGGGGCCACGAGGTCGCGGTGTCCCTGCGCGCGCGCCGCGTCGACATCGAAACAGACCGGCGAGGTCGCGAAGACCGCACGAGCGAACTCGCGCACTTTCTCTCGCCCGACGAGGTACGGCCGGGTGGGCGGGAACTCACGCCCCTGCAGCTCTGGGTTCACTGGCACCCGACGATTCTACTGGCGCGTTCCTCGCCGGTCCCTGGCACCCCCGAATGACAGAAGACCCCGGAGGCCGTGGGGCCTCCGGGGTCTTCGTGCTCGGTGCTAGCGCCTTACTGGCAGCTGTCGCACTGCAGCAGGTCCATGGGGTCGACGGGAACCGAGTAGCCGCCAACGCTGTCGTTTTCGTAGTCCATGATGGCCTCCCCTAGAAGTCTTGGTGATCCGCGTTCCCGCGGTGTTCACCCACTATATAACCCGAATGACACGATTGTCATTCCACTACATGTTGTGTTTTGGGGATTTTTTCTCGCTGCCCCCAGAGTAGGGGCGACCACCGACATTTTCAGTTCGCATCGACCCGGACGCCTAACGCGCCATTGATGACATTTCTCGCGCATGACCTGCAGGAAAACGCTGCTCGCATGCTGGTTGGCACCACTTCGACGCCGATGGGATTGCCTGGTGCCCACACTTGCCTAGGCGTGAGAGTCCTTGAGCGTGTCGGCGTGTCGGCGTGTCGGCCTTTCGGCGCGGTCAATCGGGACGGTGGGCTGTGCTGTCTCCCGGTCGCCAGCCTCGACAACTCGGCACAACGCCCAGAGAAGTCGTCCGACAGGTGACGCGCTCGCTCAAAGGGGCCCGGTTGGGGCGGACCAGACCGAACCTGGCGTCCCACGAGCGCTGACACTCGAACGGGTTGCTTCGCCGATTCCAGCCGAGCATGCGTGTACATATCAAACGGTCGGAGAACTCCTGATAGCACTCGCCTCACGGATCATTCGGCGCTGCGGGGTTATTGGCACAGTATTCGCGGCCATTCTCCCGTTGCGGCGTGAACGCGGACGAGAGCTGGTCAGCGGCCCACGTAAGCTTCGACGGCTGCCCGATACTTGTCGTCATCCAATACGTAGGGGGCCGGGGTTTGAAGGTGATTCGCCAACTCGCCCATCAGGACTGACGGGCGCGCTCTGGGCCTCAATCTCCTCAACTGGCGATCATCCAACAATCGCTTTCCCGCGCGGGTGACGCGGAACCGCCCTTCGTCATCTGCTTCGATCAGCTTGGATCCAAGGAGAATCGCGATTGATTGCTCAAGCTGAGCCCGACTCGGGACACCTGCGTTGAGCATGTCCCAGACGGCAATCACCTCACGCAACACTCGCCAGCGGCCACGACCAGCTGCTAGAAGAAGAATCTCGGGATGCGCCGGTGATTCGCTACTCACCACGGCGTACTAGCTCCCTTGACAGCTCTCTGTTTCTGGTTGGCATGCTCGTCCACCATTCTTTTTGGTCGCTGCAAGTCGGGCTGTTCGCCTCGCACAACGACAACCTCCGCGCTGTCGATCCGTCAGCTCGCCGACGGCGAGCCGTTCGGAGTGAGTCCCGAGGCCGCCTCAAGGCCGCTAGCCGAGGTAGTCCGGCGTCGTGCGTCCACGATGCGGGACAGCGACGGCACGCTGTCGATTCGGGCCCAAGGATCTCCATCCCTGGTGTTCTCGCTGAGTGAGCCAACATCAGCGGTCGGATCGATACTCAGGGCTACCAAGAATAGTCCTTTCGCCCGTTCGCTGGCCGCGCTCGGAGTAGTACACGTTCCAAGACCAACGCGCGTCCTCAAGAACCAACCGTTCGGACGGGCCGCCTCCATCGAGAGAGTACGAATCAGCTCGGATCCCTTCCGCCACGAGCCGTTGGCTTAGCTCAACTCGATTCATCGGCTAACCACCTTCAAGCAAGCGTCATCGCAATCAACCGTTCTCTAAATGGAAGCGTAGTCATCTGCTGGCGCGCTCCTCCGAACGAAGCCCCCCGGTTGGATGAGTCGACGAGGCTCTCCTCAGGTTGCTGCTTCGTCAGATAGAACTCCGACTCCAGCTCCACCACCCAAAGCAAGAGCCCCTGGGTCCTGCCGTTTGGAAGTGGTCAGTTGTGCTGCTTCGACAAGTGGGAGTGTCTCGATGTAGGTCAGCTCGTCGGTGTGCCGAGGGCGTCGCGCAGCCGACGGCCGATGCCCTGCTTGGGCCGGGAACCCAGCAGGTGTTCCTTATAGTCGGAAGGGATGCGCCTCCGTCGTCGTGAGTTACGGATCGATTGTCGCCCGCGGCCAAATGGCCGCTAAAAGCTCGGACCGGTCCTCGGAAATTAAAAGGGCTAGCGGATCGGTGGCATCTTCAACCGATACAAGCCGAACTGTCTCCCGTCCTCGCAGCGCTTCGAGCCAGGCGTCTATCTGGCGAGCAAGGACAGTGTCAGCCGACAAACGACGCCGACGGCGCTCGTAGATATTGATCAGTCGGTGAGTGTCAACCGATGGGCAGCGGTACGCCGGCAACTCCAGACTTCTTAGTTCGGCCGCCAGGCGCGGAGCGACACGCAAGTCGGAGCGTTCAGCACGCGAAATCAGTTCCTGTCGATCCAGTAGATCTTGTGGTGTCATGGCAGGACACGCGCTCCCGTTACAGTTCCTCTCAGCAACACTTCATACTCCTCGAGTGCGTCCGGCGATTCAAGAACACGTCAACGAGTCCCGCGCATCGTCAGGATCGTTCGTCACGGCTCGGCTGAGGTATCAACAGCGCCGCAGCGGTCTGAGAAGCCTTCGTGGCTCAGAGACCACCCCGCGCCCTGACACGTCGGCACGCGACGGTGCGCGGCCCAGCGAGTAACACGCAGGAAATCAACCGCAACTACCCTTGCGCCATGTCCTCGCCGAAACCGAGCGCACCGCGGGAGTGGGGGCGGTTCGCCGACGGCTCCGTCGAGCAGCGGATGCTCCTCGCACTGGGCGCTCACTTCGGGGTCCCCCTGCGACCCCGGTCGCTCTCCCTCGCCCACGGCGCGCGCGTGGAGGTCGAGGGCATGGATCACGACGGAACGATCGTCGTGCAGCTGGTGGCGAACCAGGGTGCCTACAAGCCGTCGTACCGGAACAAGGTGATGGCCGACATGTTCAAGCTCCTCTGGTTGCGCGCGGCCGTGCCCGGGGTCACGCGTGCCGCCGTTGTCGTCAGTGCCCGCACGACCCAGGCTCTCAACGGCTGGGTCGCCGTGGCCGCGGCCGAGCTGGGTGTCGAGGTGTACGTCTTCGACGGGGACGGCGTCGCCCCGCTGGCCGGCCAGAGTTAACATCCACGCAATCTCCGGAGGCCGATTCACGAAACATTGGCTCGGTAGCGTTGTGGAACAACAAGCGGACTCCGCGTGGCAGACATCAACCTCGCTACGCACGCTCTCCGCCATCTGGGAACGGGCCTATGGGTCCGTACACGGCATGGAGGGTGTGGATGGTGACGCCAGCGGTACGGCTGACCTCGGTCGGCAAGATCTACGGGTACGGACCCTCGGCGATGATCGCGTTGAACGAGGTCGATCTGGCCATCGAGCCGGGGCGGTTCGTCAGCCTGATCGGCCCGAGTGGATGCGGCAAGTCGACGCTCCTGCGCATCGTCGCGGGTCTCGAATCCGCTGATCGCGGCGAGGTGCGCGTCCACGATGTGACGCCCAGCGAGGCGGGTGCGGCGAAGCTGATCGGGCTGGTGCCGCAGACCCCGGCGCTGCTGCCGTGGCTGTCCGTGCTGAAGAACGTGACGCTGCCGCAGAAGATCAACCCAGGGGCGGCGCGGCGACGGCAGCGCATCGGCGACCTCGCCGACCGCGGCGACCGCACGCAGGCCCCGGACATGCTCGAACTCCTCGATCGAGCCGGGCTGGCGGACGCCGCGCACAAGCTCCCCGCCCAGCTCTCCGGCGGGATGCAGCAGCGTGTGGCGATCGTGCGGGCCTTCGGCCTCCAACCGGATGTGCTCCTCATGGACGAGCCGTTCTCGGCCCTCGACGAGTTCACGCGCGAGAGCCTCCAGGACCAGCTCCTCGACCTCTGGGACGAGCTGAAGACGACGGTCCTGTTCGTGACGCACTCGGTGTCCGAGGCCGTGCGGATGTCCGACACGGTCGTCGTGATGGCGCCGCGTCCCGGGCGGATCGTCGACGTGATCGACATCGATCTGCCACGGCCCCGCAACCAGAAGCTGTTCGAGGAGCGCCGCTTCCACGAATACGAAGACCTGATCAGAGACCGCCTGCACTCCGCCTGGCGATCCACGGACGCAGCATAGGAGGCCACCGGATGAGCGTCGCAACAGAACGAGCAACCGTACGGCCGCCGCTGCCGGACGGCGTCCCCGCCGAGCCGTCGCGGTTCAGCCTGAAGCATCCCAAGTCCCGGCTGGCGTGGATCCGTCCCGCGGTGTGGCTGCCGCTGGTCGTCATGCTCGCCCTGCTCGCCGGGCTCTGGCAGTGGGGCGCCGCATCCATGCCGTACCTCCTCCCGCCGTTGCAGGCGATCGGGGACTCGCTCGCCGGCAACATCGGCTACTACCTCGGCAACGCCCTGATCACCCTCGGGGAGGCGACGGCCGGCCTGGCGATCGGCTTCGGCGCCGCCTTCGTCGTCGCCGTGCTCATCAGCGAGCTCCCGGTGGCGCGGAGAGCCATCATGCCGATCGCGGTCGTGCTCAACGTCACGCCGCTCGTCGCGATCGCCCCCGCACTCGTCGTGGCCTTCGGATTCGGCCCGCTGCCCAAGCTGATCATCACTGCCCTGATCTGCTTCTTCCCCATCCTCATCAACACCGCCGTCGGCCTCCGCTCGGTGCCGCAGCAAGTGATGCAGGTCTACAAGACCATGGACGCGTCGCGGCTGGAGATGCTCATCCACCTGCGCATCCCCAACGCGCTTCCGTACATCTTCGCGGCCCTGCGCATCGTCTTCCCGCTCTCGATCATCGGCGCCGTCGTCGCAGAACTCTCCGCGTCCGGGTCGACCGGCGGCCTGGGGACGGCCATCAGTGTCGCGTCGTCGATGAACCAGCTCGCTGTGGTCTATGCGGCGATCTTCGTCCTCGCCGTGATGGGCGTCCTCCTGCTCGCCTTCATCACCCTGATCGAGCGCCGCGTCCTGCACTGGCACGAGAGCTCCACCGACTGAGCGAGGGCTGCCCGCCCCGCCTCGCGTTCCCCCCACCTGTCGCCGACCGGCGACCAGGCCCACCCCTGCCTCAGCGCACCCCTGCACCACCCCATCCGAAGAAGGAGTGACCCATGCAGCACCGTCTCATCAAGGCCGGTCTCGCGTCCCTCACCGCCGTCGTCCTGACGTTCGGTGTCGCCGCGTGCAGTTCCGGCTCCCCCGCGGACTCCGCGTCGTCCGGCACCGCCATCTCGGCCAAGCGTTGCGAAGAGAACAAGGCGGCCGGCCCGATCACGTACCTGTCCGGCTACCAGTTCCAGTCCTCCGCCTCGATCCTGGAGTACGTCGCCGCCAGCAAGCTCGGGTACTTCTCGGAACTCTGCCTGAACGTGCAGCTGAAGCCGGGAACCGGCGACACCGCCCAGAACACCAAGCTGCTCGCGAGCGGGCAGGCGACGGTCTCCGCGATCGCTCAGCAGGACCTCATCCAGGCACGCGCCAACGGCATCGACATCGAGGGCATCTCGTCGTACTCGAACGCCGGCCTCGACATCCTGATGACCAACCCCGACATTACCGACCTCACCCAGCTCGACGGAAAGGTCGTCGGCCACAAGGGCTACGTCCCGGCCTCCGTCGAGGCGATGATGGTGAAGGCAGGCGTCGACTGGAAGTCCCTCACCCTGGTCAAGGAGGGCTACGACCCGTCGGTGCTTCCGCGCAAGCAGGACGGCCTCGCCGCGCTGACCGGATTCATCTCCAACGAGCCGAACCAGCTCAAGGCGGCCGGTGACAAGGTCACGGTCTGGCAGCCGGTGAAGTACGGCATCCCCAGCTCGCTCGGCGCCATGGCGGTCAACCCGGCCTTCGCGAAGGCTCACCCCACCGCGGTGCAGGACGTCCTCCGCGCCGCCCTGCACGCCTACGACTACTGCAGCGCCAGCGACGCGAACACCGAGAAGTGCGTCGGCTTCGCGGCCGACCTGTCCGGCGGCGCCACGTACGACAAGAAGCTGAACGCCACGATCTGGAAGACCGAGACCCAGGTGGTGGCCGACAACCCGACCCCGGGCCAGCCGCTCGGCGGGATGGACCCGGCCAACGTGACGAAGCTCGTCGACATGCTGCACCAGTTCGAGATCGTCCCGGACAGCGTGACCGGCGACGAGGCGGCGAAGTGGTTCGACAACTCCTACATCGAGGCCATCTACAAGGGCGACACCCTGATCTGGCCCGCCCCGTAACCACACCACCGAGCGCAGCGAAAGGCGAGCAATGCCCGCGAAAGACTATGGGATCTTCCTCCCGATCGGGAACGGCGGCTGGATGCTGTCCACCACCGCCCCTCATCCCGAAGCCACGTACGCCTGGAACAAGCGTGCCGCCCTGCACGCCGAGGAGATCGGTCTCGACTTCATCATGTCGATGGCGAAGTGGCGCGGCTTCGGCGGCACGACGGACCACTGGGGCCGTTCGCTGGAGTCGATGACCATGATGTCGGCGCTCGCCGAGGCCACCGAGCGGGTCAAGATCTGGGCAACCATGCACGCCAACGTGCACAACCCGGCGATCGCCGCGAAGATGTATGCCACGCTGCAGGACGTGTCCGGGGGCCGGGCGGGCATGAACATCGTCAACGGCGCCTACGCCGGCGAGTTCGAGCAGTTCGGCATCTGGGACCCCACCCTCAGCCACGCCGACCGCTACGCGATGACCGAGCTCTGGACGGAGGCCGTCACCCGGCTCTGGTCGGAGGACTCCGTCACCATGCACACCCCGTACTTCGACCTGGTCGACTGCGAGTCGCGCCCGCACCCGTCCTCGACGCCGACCATCATCAGCGCCGGGAAGTCGGAGGCCGCACGCGCCTTCCAGGCGCGGTTCGCCGACGGGGCCTTCCTCGCCGGCGACAGCCTGGAGGAGATGAAGGAGCTCTCCGCCGACGTCCACGCCAGGGCCGAGGCGAACGGCCGCACCTGCAAGACGTACTCCATGCTCACCGTCGTCCAGGATGAGACCGACGCGCTCGCCGAGGCCAAGGTGAAGGAGTGGGGCGCCGGCGTCGACCGCGAGGCCCTGGCGAACATGCGGGCGTCGTGGGGCGTCCCGGAGGACCAGGCTCGCGCGTGGGCGTCCGGAGCCGTCGGCGAGGCGGCGTTCCAGACGGCGTACGTGGCGGGGTCCGCGGAGACCGTCACCGAGCACATCCAGTACATCGTCGGCGAGGCGGATCTGGACGGCCTCATGCTGATCTTCCCCGAGTACGACCAGGACATGGTCCTGTTCGGCGAGACGGTCCTCCCCGCGCTGCGCGCCCACGACGCGGGCGGCGACCGGTGAGCGCCCTCCGCGAGGCGCAGTTCGCGCAGCTGACCCGGCCCGGGAGCGCACCCGCTCTCATCGTCGTCGACGTCCAGCGCGACTTCGGCGACCCGGCCGCGCTGGGCGCTTACGGTCTGAGCGAGGAGGTCGTCGCCGAACTCGACGCGACCGTGACCCGCATCGGCGCCCTGGTGGACGCCGCCCGGGAGCTGGGCGTGCCGGTGGTCTGGGTGGAACTGGGCAGCGACCCGTCCCGTCCCTGGCGCTCGAGCAACTGGCTGCGCGAGGGCGACTACGACGCCCCGATGGGCGAGTCGGAGCCGTGCATCGTCGGAACGCCCGGCGCGGAGTGGTACCGGATGCAGCCGGCAGACGGCGAGCTCCGCGTCGTCAAGCGTGGGTACAGCGGCTTCCTCGGGACCGACCTCGACCAGCGGATGCGCACCGCCGGCTACGACTGGCTCACCATCGTCGGCCTCACCAGCGAGTGCTGCGTCGACGCGACCGCCCAGGACGCCATGCAGCTCGACTGGCCGGTCGTCGTGCCCCGGGACGCGACCGCCGCATACGACCTCGCCGTGAACGAGGCGGCGCTCGTTCAGCTGGAGCTCAACGTCGCCGTGCTCTCGGACACCGACGAGGTCGTGTCCCTCTGGAAGCAGGTGACCGCGTGAGCGGCATGCACATCGCCTACGATCTGTCGTTCACGCACACCGAGGGCCGCTGGGCTCAGCCCGGGTCGTGGGTCGGGCAGCAGTTCCCCGACGTGCGCATGTACCTGGAGGTGGCTCGCACCGCCGAGCGCGCCGGCGTGGACATGCTGTTCTTCGGCGATGGCTCCGGCATCCCGAGCACCTGGCGGGGAAGCATCGACCCGGCGGTGGAGTGGGGCATCCAGTGGCCGCGCCAGGACATGTCGCCGATCATCGCCGCGATGTCGACGGTCACGGAGAGCATCGGGTTCGGGCTCACCTACTCCTCCACCTTCATGCACCCCTTCTACGTCGCGCGCCTTCTCAACTCACTCGACCACGTGACCGGGGGCCGGATCGCCTTCAACGTCGTCGCCTCCAGTCGGGGGGCCGACGCCGCGAACTACGGGTACGCGCAGCTGATCGACCACGACCTGCGCTACGAGCGGATGGAGGAGTTCATCCAGGTCTGCCGGGCGCTGTGGGACTCGGTGGCCCCCGACGCGATCGTCCGCGATCCGGCGACCGGCCGGTTCGCCGACCCGTCGAAGGTGCGCCCGATCGACCACGACGGGCGGTTCTTCACCGTCAAGGGTCCGCTCGCCTCGGTGCCGAGCCCGCAGGTGCACCCCGTGATCGTGCAGGCCGGCAACTCTCCGCGCGGAATCGCGGGTTCTGCGGCGTTCGCGGATCTCGTCTTCGGCTTCGGCGGAAGCCTCGCCGGTCAGCAGCGTCACCGGCGCCTGCTCGACGAGGCGCTCACCGCCGAGGGGCGCGATGCGGAGCACGTGGGCATCCTGTGGGCGACGCAGGCGATCGTGGGCCGCACGGCAGCGGAGGCGTCTGCGCGGCGGGATGCGGTGCTCGACTTCTGGACGGACGAGGCCGTCGGCACCATGCTGTCGCACAACGCCGGGTACGACTTCTCCACGCTGCCCGCATCGTTCCGGCTGGGCGAGCTCCGGGATGAGATCGTCGCGGCCCAGGCGAGCCCGGCCGGTTTCGTCGGCGCGCTCGTCGCGGAGTTCGGCGAGGACCACACCATCAGCAGGGCCGAGTTCTTCGAGCACGGCTTCGAGGCGGCCAGCGGACTCGACCACACCGTCGTCGGCGATGCCGCCACGGTCGCCGACGCCCTGGAGGAGAACTTCGCCCAGACCGGCTCGCGCGGCGGGTACATGCTGTCGAGCCCCCTGTCGATGCCGTCGGGGCTCGCCGACCTGAGCGAGCTGCTCGTCCCGGAGCTCCGCCGGCGCGGCGCCCTCGCGCCGCGCTACCCCGGCTCGACCCTGCGCGAGAACCTGGCGGTCTGAGGTGGGTGGCGCTGTGCGGCGTACGACGCGGGACTGGCTCGCCCTGAGCAGCCTGTGTCTCGGCTTCTTCATGCTGCTGCTGGACAGCACCATCACCTCGGTCGCGCTGCCGGCCCTGATCGCCGGGCTCGGAACGACGTCGACCCTCGCGATCTGGATCAACAGCGGGTACCTGGTCGCCTACGCGGTCCCTCTGCTGATCGCCGGGAGGCTGGGCGACCGGTTCGGCCGACGTCGGGTCTACCTGATCGGGCTGGCCGCGTTCACGATCGGGTCCGTCCTGTGCGCGGTCTCGCAGGACATCGGCTCGCTCATCGGCTGGCGCGTCGCCCAGGGCGTCGGAGCCGCGCTGATGACGCCGCAGTGCCTCACGATCATCCGGACGCTGTTCGCTCCGCCGCGACTCGCGATCGCACTGGGGATCTGGGGTGCTGTCGGCGGAGCCGCCACGGTCGCCGGTCCCATCCTGGGAGGCCTTCTCGTCGGTGCGGCGGGCTGGCCGTCGATCTTCGCGGTCAACCTGCCCATCGGCGTGATCACGGCGGTCGCCGTGCTGCTGTGGGTGCCGGCGTCCGAGCGCCTGCCCGCGCGCATCCCGCTCTGGGCGATGGCGGGCAACGCCCTCGGGGTCGCCGCGCTCGTCATGGGCATCCAGGGAACCGACGCGGCCTCCTCCTCCGTGGCCAATATCCCTCGGTGGCTCCTGGTGGTGATGGGCGCTGCGCTCGTCACGAGCGTGGTGTGGCTGCAACGCCGGTCCCTCGACCGCGCGCTGCTGCCGGTGTCGCTGTTCCGCAGCCACGGCTTCGTCACCGCCTCCTGGGGCGCGGCGGCGGCCGCGTTCTGTGTCGGCTCCGCGCCCATCCCGCTGATGCTGGCGCTGCAGGAGGATCGGGGGCTGGATGTGGTGACGGCCTCGATCGTCCTGGTCCCGATGGGCGTCGTCTGCCTCCTTGCCGCTCCGGTGTCCGCCCGGCTGAACAACACCGTCGGGCTGCGGGTGGTCGCGGTGATCGGCGGCGTCGCGCTCGTGCTCTCGATCGGCGGCACGGCGGCGCTCGTCTGGGCGGAGGCGCCGATCTGGGCGATCGCCGGGGTGTTCGCTCTGTTCGGGATCGCGAACTCGTTCCTGTGGTCGCCCTTCTCCATCGCCACGGTCACTTCGGTCGAGCGGTCGTCGATCGGAGCGGCCTCCGGCGCTTTCAATTCCGTGAAGCAGCTGGGCGCCGTGCTCGGGAGCGCCGCGACGGCGGTCGTGCTGGCGTGGACGGGCAACGCCGTCGCGCTGGCGGTGCTCGCGCTCGTGGGCGTGCTGAGCATCGTCGCCGCCTCCCTCCTCCGCGTCACCCCGACGGACGCCGGCGACGCGAGCGACCAGGACCGCGGCGGCATCCTCATCGGCACCGTCGTGGGGGGCGCGGGCGCGGGACTCGGCCTGGGCTTCCCCACCGCGAACCTCGACCTGGAGGAGCGGGCCGGCCTGCCGGCCGACGGCGTCTACATCGGCGGGTTCCGCGCCGAGACATGGAGCGAGCCGCTGCCTGCGCTGATCTCGATCGGGACGAACGACACCTTTCCCGGCCGGGCACACACGATCGAGGTCCACGTGCTCGACTTCGCGGGCGACCTCTACGGACGCCGCGCCGAGGTGACGACGGATCGGCTCATCCGCACGCAGAGGGCCTTCGCGAGCCCCGAGGAACTGGTCGAGGCCATGCGGCAGGACGAGCGGGAGGCCCGCTCGCTGCTCATCGCCCGGCAATCACACGAAAGGAAGGTCTCCTGATGTTCACAGCCGCCGTCATCGTGGGCAACCCCAAGCCGCAGTCGCGCACCCGCGACGCCGCCGAGCGCCTCGCGTCCGCCCTCGGGGCGACCGCGACGACGATCGAGGTGTCCGAGCTGGGCGCCGGTGTCCTCGGCTTCGGCGACCCGGTCGTCGCCGAAGCCGTGGCCCGGGTACAGGATGCGGACCTCGTGATCGCCGCATCCCCCACGTTCAAGGGCACCTACTCGGGGCTGCTCAAGCTCTTCCTCGACCAGTTCGCGACGGCCACCGGCCTCGCCGGTCAGGTCGGCATCCCGCTGATGCTGGGCGGGGGTCCGACGCACGCCCTCGCTCCCGAGCTGACGCTCAAGCCCGTGCTGGTCGAGCTCGGCGCGGTCTGTCCCGCCCAGGGCCTCTACCAACTGGACTCGCGCTATGCCGAGGAGGGGGCACTCGACACCTGGGTGACCGCGTGGGCCCCCGCGATCCATGCTTCTCTGCGGGAGGACCGATCACGATGACGATGACGTACGACTTCACCTCAGACCCGGAGGAGATGAGAGCGGCCTTCGCCGGGTTCCCGTCCGGGGTCGCTGCGCTGGCCGCGACCATCGGCGGCGAGCCGGTCGTGATGATCGCCTCCTCCTTCTCGGTCGGCGTCTCCTACGATCCGCCGATGGTGTCCTTCGCGGCGCAGCGGAGCTCGACGACCTGGCCGGAACTGGCGAGCGCCCCGGTGATCGGAGTGTCCATCCTCGGCGAAGACCACGCGGGCAAGACCAGTCAGCTCGCCTCGCGAGACAAGCAGAACCGGCTGCGCGGTGTCCGCAAAGCCGAGCTTCCGTCCGGCGCGGTGTTCCTCGAAGGATCGCCCACCTGGCTGGAGTGCGTCGTCGAGCACCGCTATCCCGCGGGCGATCACGACATCATCGTGCTGCGCGTGCTCGCGATGATGAGCGACGAGCTCCCGGCGCCGATCGTCTGGCATCAGCGCAAGGTGAAGATATTGCTCGAGTGATCGCACGTGGACGCTGTCGAAATGGAGGAGAGTCGTTCGTTGCAGGGGTGAGAGAGAGGAAATCACACCATGAAGCTCACGATCAGTCTCCAGGTCACCCTCGATGGCGTCGCCCAGGCGAACGGCGGAAACAACGAGGAGATGGACCCCGGATTCACCCGCGGCGGCTGGGCGCTTCCGCTGAACGACGGCGAGGCCGTGCAGTACATCCTCGACACCTGGCGGCGTCCCGACGCCTTCCTGCTCGGGCGGAAGACCTACGGGCTGTTCGAGACCTACTGGGGCGCCCGCAGCGACGACGGCGGTTTCGGTGAGGCGATCAGCTCCCGGCCGAAGTACGTGGTCTCGCGCACCCTGACCGCGCCGACCTGGCAGGGGACGACCGTCATCTCCGGGGATGTCGCGGCCCGGGTCCGCGAGCTGAAGGCCCACGCGGATGGCGAACTCCTGGTGGTGGGAAGCGCGGCGCTCGCACGATGGCTGCTGGAGAACGAGCTGGTCGACGAACTGAACCTCGTCCAGTTCCCGGTGATCGTCGGCGAGGGCGAGCGTTGGTTGCCCGAGCGGGGACTCGACTTCGCCCTCGACCTCACCGACACGCGCGTGTTCCCCACTGGCATCGTCGCCCTCACGTACCGCGTCGGCGGCCGGCCCGAGTACGCCTGACCGGCAGCGGCGAGGTGGCGCCCCTACCGCAGGATGCCGCGCTCCCGTGCCGCGGACACCGCGGCGGTCCGGGAGGCGACGCCGAGCTTGGTGAAGATGTGCGCCAGGTGCGACTTGACGGTCGTCTCGCTGATGAAGAGGGATGCGGCGACCTCGCTGTTCGAGCGCCCAGCCGCGACCAGCTGCAGCACGTCGATCTCGCGCGTGCTCAGGCTCACGCGCGGGGCGCGGAGCCGGTTCAGCAGGCGGGTCGCGATGACCGGTGCGAGCGCGCTCTCGCCGGCCGCCGCCGCCCGCACGGCTGCCGTGAGCTCGTGCGGCGGGGCGTCCTTGAGGAGGTAGCCGCTCGCTCCCGCCTCCACCGCGCCGAGGATGTCGGAATCGGAGTCGTAGTTGGTCAGGATGAGCACATACGGCGGCGCGTCGAGCGCGCGGATCCGCCGGGTGGCATCGGCGCCGGTGGTGCTCGCGTTCGCGCCGAACTGCAGGTCCATCAGCACCACATCCGGGTTCTCCCGCTCGGCCGCCGCGACCGCCGCATCCGGTGTGCCGGCCTCCGCGACGATCTCGAAGTCGTCCTCGAGCGAGAACAGGGCGACGAGCCCGGCGCGGACGATCGGGTGATCGTCGGCGACGACCAGCCGGATCACGACGTCACCACCGGTGAGAGCCGCACCAGGAGCGTGGTCCCGCGGCCCGGAGCCGAACGCAGCTCGAGCGTGCCCCCCAGCTGATGGACGCGCTCCCGCGTCGCCCGCAGGCCGAACGAGTCCGACCGCCCGGCCTGGTCGGACGGGATGACGGAAGGGTCGAAGCCGTCCCCGTCATCCTCCACGCGGAACAGCAGTTCGTCGCCCTCGACTTCGAGCGCGATGGTGGCGGTCGACGCGTGCGCATGCTGGATGACGTTGGCGATCGCTCCTTGCGCGATCCGCAGCAGGGCAGTCTGCAGATGCATGGGGAGCGCGGTCGTCTCGGACACCCGCACGCGCACCTCCAACCCCTGTGTCGACCACTGGGTGTCGGCCAGGCGGCGCAGCGCACCGCCCAGCCCCTGGTCGTCGAGCACAGGCGGAGTGAGCTCCTGGATGAACCGCCGCGCGTCCGCCAGGTTCGTCGCGGCGGTCTCGCGCGCCAGCCGGATGTGCGCGATTCCCGGGCGATCGGGATCGGAGCGTTCGGCGGCATAGAGGAGGAGCTGGATGCTCGACAGCCCCTGGGCGAGCGTGTCGTGGATCTCCCGGGCCAGTCGCGCGCGCTCGGCGAGCACGCCGGACTCGTGCTCGGTCGCCGCCAGCTGGTCCCGCGTGCGCAGCAGCTCCGCCATCAGCGCCTCCCGCTCCGCGGCCTCCCGCGCGAGGGCCTGGTATCCGAGCCCGATCAACAGGGCGACACCCGCACCGACGAGAGGACCGACCACGCCCCCGACGGTCCAACCGCCGTGGACGCCGAGCGCGCAGATCGCCACCACGGTCGTCACGAGGATGGCGACAGGGCCCCACCTCCGGCCGAGCAGGTGAAGGTAGAGGAAGAAGAGCGGGAAGACGAGGTACGCGGCCTCCGGGATCAGCCAGAGCAGCGCCATCCACTCGAGAGTCAGGAGGGCGAGCCAGGCGATCGTCGGCGCCTTCGAGGCTCCGCGTCCCCGTCGCGCGAGCAGAGCGCCCGCCAGGTAGGTCGCGGCCAGTACGAGGCACAGGGCGATCACCGCACCGCTCGCGGCGGTCGGCACGAGGAGCGCGCGCCCCACGACGAGCGCGGTGAGGGCGAGGAAGAGCACGTGCAGACCGGTGCGCAGGCCCACGAAGACCGGGGTCAATGCGGTGTGCGCCATGGGCTGAAGACTACGCGGGGGCGCTCGGGCGGTCATCGTCCGAAAGGACGAAACCGGCGTCCATCCTCTCGTCGCCCGCGTCCCTCCTCCCCGCCGATGACGCAGCCGGCGCTGCCCGGGAGGCTGGATGTGTCGCCGCCTCCGGCGACAGATAAGGAACGTCACCATGTTCGTCGCCCTCCGCGACCTCCGGTTCGCCCGGGGCCGGTTCCTCCTCATCGGGTCGGTGGTCGGCCTGATCACGGTGCTGGTCGGATTCCTCAGCGGCCTCACCGGCGGTCTGGCCACACAGAACATCTCCGCCGTACTCGGGCTGCCGGGCGACCGCATCGTGTTCTCCCTCCCCTCCGGCGACAGCGGCGTGAGCTACTCGGACTCCGCTGTGACCGAGAAGCAGGCCGCGGACTGGCGCGCGACGGACGGCGTCACCGCGGTCGATCCGGTCGGGATCAGCCAGACGCGCGGCACGGCAGGAGACACGGTGGCGGCGATCGCCCTGTTCGGGATGGAGCCGGGAGCCGGTCGGGCCACTCCGACGCGCGACGGCCAGCTCGGTCTGTCGCTTCCCGCCGCGAAGGCCCTCGGCGCCGCCGTCGGTGACGACGTCTCGATCGCCGGGAACTCCTACCGGGTCGAGAGCGTCGGCGGCGACGCCTGGTACAGCCACACCCCGGTCGTGACGATGACCCTCCACGACTGGCAGGCGTACGCCTCGGCCACCGGCGACCCCGGCGCCTACGCCACCGTGCTGGCCGTCGCGGGTTCCCCCGCCTGGGCGGCTGCCGACGCGGCGAATCGAACCGTGTCGAAGACGCCGCTGGAGTCGCTGACCGCGCTCAGCGCGTTCCGGTCGGAGATCGGCTCCCTGCTGCTCATGGTCGCCCTGCTGTTCGGGATCTCGGGACTCGTCATCGGCGCGTTCTTCACGGTCTGGACGATGCAGCGGAAGGGCGACATCGCCGTGCTCAAAGCGCTCGGCGCGACGACGGCATCCCTCGTCCGGGATGCGCTCGGCCAGGCCCTCATCGTTCTCGTCGCCGGGATCGGGGTCGGCCTCGGCCTGGTCGCCCTGCTCGGGGCGCTGGCCGGGACCGCCCTTCCGTTCCTCCTCAGCCCCCTCACCACGCTCCTGCCCGGCGCGATCATGATCGCGCTCGGACTCGCGGGGGCCGCGTTCGCCCTCCGCTCCGTCACCTCCGCCGACCCCCTCACCGCCCTCGGGAGCAACCGATGATCCGCCTGACCGACATCACACTCACCTTCCCCGACGGCGACGGCCGTGTCACGGCCGTCGACCACGTCTCCCTCACCGGCCGACCGGGGACGGTCACCGGAATCACCGGACCGTCCGGCTCGGGTAAGTCCAGCCTCCTCGCGGTCGCCGCCACCCTCATCCGCCCGGACTCGGGCGAGGTGCTCATCGACGACGTGGATGCGACCCGCCTCGATCGCACCGCGGCGGCCGAGCTTCGCCGCACGTCGATCGGGATCGTCTTCCAGCAGAGCAACCTCATCCCCTCGCTGACCGCCCGGGAGCAACTCTGCGTGATGAACGAGCTCGGCGGCCGGGCCGGCCGGCGCGCCCGCGCGAAGACGTCCGCCCGTGCGGGCGAGCTGCTCGACGCGGTCGGCCTGGCGGACCAGGCCGGCCGGCGCCCCCACGAGCTCTCCGGAGGCCAACGCCAGCGCGTGAACATCGCACGCGCCCTCATGAACGACCCCAGCGTCCTGCTGGTCGATGAGCCCACCAGCGCGCTCGATCAGGAGCGCGGCGCCGCCATCATGGATCTGATCCTGCGGCTCACCGACCAACTCGACACCTCCACGCTGCTCGTCACCCACGACCTGGTGCACCTCCCACGGATGCACGCGGTCCTGCGCCTGGTCGACGGCCGGATCGCCGAACCGATCGGTGCTCCCTGACCGCTCTCCGGCAGCAGCGTGCGGCGGGCCGGATCGATTGGACGGTCGGTCGCCCGACGCCGGACGCAGAGTCAGGTGCCAACGGCTGCGATCCGGCAGAGTCGAAGGGTGACGACAGACACTTCGCCCATCCGGGCCACCTCCCCCGCCGCCCAGCCGCTCACGCACACGCGTTGGGCCGGCCTCATCGTCATGTTCCTGACCAGCTTCGTGCTGGTGACCGCCGAGTTCCTGCCGTCCGGTGTGCTGACCGCGATGGCCGCAGAGCTCGGCGTCACGCCGGGGCAGGCCGGACAGACGGTCACCGTGACCGCGTTCGTCGGGTTCCTCGCCGCGCCGACCATCGGCATCCTGATCCCGCGGATGGACCGCCGGACGCTGCTCGTGCTGGTCGCGGCACTCGCGGCCGTCTCCAATCTCGCCGTTGCGCTCGCACCGTCGCTGTGGGTCCTTCTGATCGCGCGACTGCTCATCGGCGTCGCGATCAGCGGCTTCTGGTCGATGTCGCTGACCGTAGCCGCATCGCTCGCGACCCCCGACCGGCTCGGCCGCGCGCTGACCACGGTGAGCGCCGGAATGACGCTCGCGGTCGTCGCCGGCGTCCCGGTCGGCGTGTACCTCACCGCCCTCGTGGATTGGCGTGGCGTCTTCGTCGGAGCGGCGATCCTCACCGCTCTGGTCGCGGTCGCGCTGCGTCTCGCGCTGCCCCCGGTCGCCCCGGCCGAGGCGTCGAGCCTGCGCATCCTCGGCGACACGCTGCGGCGGCCGGGAGTGCGCCAGGGACTGGCCGGTCACATCCTGATCGTCCTCGGCCACTTCATGGCGTACACGTTCATCCGGCTCGCCCTCGACCAGGTGCCCGGGCTGGACACGGCGTTCGCGGCCGCGCTGCTCGTGGCCTTCGGCGTCGGCGGAGTGATCGGCAACCTGGTCGTCGGGGCACTCGCCGATCGGCACCTGGCGCTGCTGCGCTACCTGCAGCCGTCGCTGATCGCCGGCGCCATCCTGCTCGCGATCGTCGGACAGGGGTCGGTCATCGTCGTGGCGGCGGCCGTCGTGGTCTGGGGCTTCGGCTTCGGCGCCTGGCCCGCGGTCATCAACACGTGGGCCGGCCGCTACATCCCGGATCGGCTGGAGGCGGCCGGCGGCCTGGTCGTCGCCGGGTTCCAGCTGGCGATCACGCTCGGCGCAGGCGTGGGAGGCCTCCTCGTCGACACGGTCGACGTGCGGTTCACCTACTTCGTCGCCGTGGCCGTCGTCGCGGTCGGGGTCGTGCTGTTCGGCAGCGCCGGGCGACGCAGCGCGGCTCTGCGCTGAGCGAGTCGAGGGGATGCCGGCCGCATCCACTCGGCCCACGCCCGATCAGCGGACGGATGACCGCCTGATCGCGACGACCGCGGCCGCCAGGAGCACTGCGATGCCCAGCCCGGCGATCAGCAGGCCGGTCCAGAGGCCGGAGGTGTCGATCGCGGGCAGGTGCTGGGTGTACTGCGCGTAGACGTGCACCGGGAGAGTCGGCAGGGAATTCGACCGTTGCGCACTGTTCGCGACCGCGGCCTTCGCGGTCAGGAACCACCCTTCGCCCACGACCGTCGCGAGAGCGCCGACGAGGAGGAGGACGACGAGCGGAACGGGGAGGCGCCGAGGTGCACTCGAGCGGGGCGTCTGCATGAGGCGACACTAGCGCGGCGGCCCATCCACCGCCATCCGCCGCGTTCAGCTCGCGCGCTGCCGCCACACGGACGGGACCGCCCCGGTGTGGCGGCGGAACGCGCGGCTGAAGCCCGCATCCGACTCGTAGCCGAGGAGGCGGGCGGTCTCGCTCACGGTGAGGCCGTCCTGCGAGAGGTAGGTCATGGCCGCCTCCATCCGCACCTGCGCGAGGTAGCTCGCCGGCGACTGACCGACCTGCTCCCGGAAGCGCTCGGCGAACGTGGTCCGCGACATCGCGCCGACGGCCGCGAGGTCGCGCAGCGTCCACGGGTGCCCCGGGTTCGTGTGCATGGCGTCGAGCACACGGCTGAGGAAGGGGTCTTCGACGGCGACGGGCCAGTTGTCGGGCGCGCAATCGCCCTCGGCCCAGGCGCGGATCGCGACGGAGATGATCGTGGTCGCCATCCGGCCGCAGATCACGCGGTCGCCGGCGCGACGGACCGCGGTCTGGCAGCCCATCCGGGAGGCGAGCAGCGCGACACCGGGGTCGAGGTCGGCGAGCCGATGGACGCCGAGATGGTCGGGCAGCAGGTCGAGGGCGTGGAATCCGGCCGTCGGCCGGAGTGCGGTGACGACGACCTCGCCGGGGCCGTCGGCGCTCAGCTCGGAGTCATGCCGACCGGGCAGGAAGACCACGTCGCCCGCGCCGTAGGCGAACGAGATCGGCTGCGGTCCGGTGGAGCGCACACGCACGGATCCGTCGACGACGTAGACGAAGGTCGGGCCCTCCAACCGGATCCGGATCCCGCGGTCGAACGCTTCGCGGCGCGACGCATCCACGTGCCACTCGAGCGTGGAGAGCAGCTCGTCCAGTGTGGCGGGGGCGCGCATCCCGGTGATCGTCACACTCGGCGAAACCGTGGGGCGGGGCGTGCTATTCCGTCGGAGAGGATGCGCTCCCGTCGTCGCGCGGCCCCGTCAGCTCGTGCAGGAGGCGCGCGAGCGTGCGGAGGTCCGCGACCGACCAGTCCGCGGTGCGCTCGAAGAAGGCGGTTCCGCGCAGGTCGAGCGCCTCGCGCACCCGCTCGGCGCCGGCGGGCGTCAGCGATACCCGCACGGCCCGGCCGTCGGTCGGGTCGGGGGTGCTCTCGACGAGGCCGGCCGCCTTCAGCTGGCGGATGAGGGCGCTGGTGGAGCTGCGGTCCATCGCGACCGCGTCGGCCACGGCGCTCGGGTTCGCCGGGCCGTAGGCATACAGCCAGCGGGCCACATGGAAGGCGGCCGGCTGGACGCCCGGGTGGAAGACGGCGGCGCTGCGCTCGGTGAGGGCACGGGATGCGCTGAGCAGGGCGTTCAGCTCGACGCCGAGGGCGAGTTCGGCTGCCCGGCGGTCCGCATCCGCCCGTGAATTAGTGGACATTTCCCCATCAATTCTCTATGGTGTGGAAATGCCCACTTTATCCGGCTCGTCCGCGCATCCACCGACCATCGTCATCACCGGCGCCACCAGCGGCCTCGGGCGGCTCGCCGCCATCGAGCTGGCCCGCCAGGGCGCCCGACTGGCGATCACCGCTCGGGATGCCCGCCGCGCCGATGCCACGCGCGCCGCGATCGAAGAGGTCCACCCAGGCGCGGAGGTCCGCGTGTTCTCGGCCGACCTCACCCGCATGGACGACGTCCGCCGGGTCGGACGGGAGATCGCCGCCGCCTACGAGCAGGTCGACGTCCTCGTGAACAACGCCGGCATCCACGCGTTCGAGCAGCGCGTGACCGCCGATGGCTTCCCCGAGATGGTCGCCGTGAACTACCTCGCGCCGTGGCTGCTCACGCGGGAGCTGCTCCCCGTGCTCACGCGGACGCCGGGAGCGCGGATCGTGAACGTCGCCTCCGAAGCCTCCCGTCGGCACGGCACGCTCGCGCTGCCCGAGGATCTGACCGACACGACTCCGTTCACCGCGCGGGGATCCTCCGTCGTCTACGGAAAGACGAAGCTCCTCGACATCATGTTCACACGGGAGCTCGCCCGGCGGATCGAGGACACCGGCGTCACCGCGAACTGCCTGGACCCGGGGTTCAACGTGACCGGTCTGGGACGGGAGCTGCGCTTCGCCGCACCGCTCGAGCGCGCGTTGCGCCTGCTGCGCATCGGCGACCCCGCCAGAGGCGCTGGATTGATCGTGCGGCTGGCCACCGATCCCGCGTTCGCGGGCAGGAACGGCGGGTACTACTCGGTGCGGAGTGCGAAGCCGTTGACGCCGGCGCACCCGGGTGGCGACCCGGAGTGGCAGCGGCGGCTGTGGGACGAGACGGAACGCCTGCTCGGCGTGTGACGGACGCCGGCGGGGACATCCCCGCCGGCGTCCGCGGCACTACTTCTTCGACGCGTCGTACGCCTTCTGCAGCGTGCTGAGGTAGTCCTTCAGCCCGAGCCCGTCGAAGCCCTTCACGTAGGAGTCCCAGTCGCTGTCGAGGCTCTTCGAACCCGTGATGAAGGCCAGGGCGTTCTGGGTCACGTAGTTGTCGATGTTCGTCTGCTGCGTTGCGACCTGGGTCGCCTTCGCGGGATCCGGCCACACCTTCCAGCTCGGGTAGATCTGGCTCTTGTCCTCGTGGCCCTGGTAGAGCTGCGTCGCCTCGAACAGGCGGCGCTCGTACCCGGACGTGTCGTAGATGTCCGTCGGCACGGCCTGCGACTCACGGAACGCAGCGTTCTGGTTATAGGTGGACAGCGCACCCCACTGCACGGCGTTCGCCTCATCCTGAGGCAGCTGCAGGTTGACGAACTGCGCCTTCACGTCCGGGTTGAGCGCCTCGGAGCCCGCGGGCGCCTTATCCCAGCCCTTGCCCTCCGGGCCGAAGTTGCCGTCGAGCTGGCCCTTCTCGGTGAACAGGTAGTTCACCAGCTTGATCGCGGCCACCTGGTCGTTCTTCGACGCCTTGTTCGTGAGCATGAACGTCGCGCCCGGCGTGCTGCCGAAGGCGTACGTGGCGTAGTCCGCTCCGTCCGGACCGGTGAGCGGCGGGACGGCGTCGTACTGCTTGTCGCGGCCATCCTTCGCGCCGGGGCTGACGAAGATGTACGGGTGCAGCCCGCTCGCACTTCCGAGCAGCACGGGACCCTCGTTGTTGCCCTCCTGGGCGAGCGCCGCGGGGTTCTGCGTGAACGCGCCCTTGTCGATCAGACCCGCATCCCACAGCGACTTGATGTACTTCAGGCCCTCGCGCCAGCCGTCCTTGTTCGCCTGGATGTCGACCTTGCCCTTGTTGAGGACCGTCGTCGACTGGATGCCCTTGTCCGGGTTCTGCGGGTCGTAGATGAACGCGTTCATGAAGAACGGGATCAGGGTGTCGTGCGAGTCGCCGCTGAGCGGGATCTCGTCCTTCTGACCGTTGCCGTTCGGGTCGTCGTTCTTGAACGCCTCGAGCACCTTCGTCATCTCGTCGGTGGTCTTCGGCATCTGGAGGCCGAGCTTCTTCAGCCACTCCGTGTTCATCCAGAGCTTCGACGGGTACTGGATGTGCAGCGTCTCGGCGAGCTGCGGCAGGCCGTAGATCTTGCCGTCGGGCGAGGTCGCCATCGCCTTGTAGTCCGGGTTGCTGTCGAGCGCCTTCTGGATGTCGGGGGCGTACTGCTTGATGAGGTCGTTGAGCGGCAGCGCGACGCCCTGCTTCGCCAGCTTCTCGACGTCGACCTGATTGAACTGGTCCACCCAGGGGATGAGGAGGAACGCGTCGGGGTAGTCGCCGCTCGCCATCAGGATCTGACGCTTCTCCGGCGCCACCGACGAATCCTGCGTCGTGGTCTGCCAGGAGAACTTGATGTTGAACTTCTTCTCCACCTCCTTGGTGAAGGCGTTGGTGGCCAGGTCCTGTCCGGTGCCCTGCTGGGCGAAGACGCTCAGGTGCGCCGTCCCGCCGATCTTGTCGTCGGCACCCGACCCGCTCGCGGGGGTGCAGGCGGAGAGGGCCAGCAGCGCGGCGGTGCCGCCCACCGCGGCGACGAGCGCCCGCGACCGGACCCGGCGGGGTCGTCGATCAGTCTTCGAGAACATGGTGCGTTCCTCCTTTGGAACTTCGGGTGTGTCAGTGATGTGGATGGTGCCGTGTGTGGTGGGAGATGATGCTCGATCGGCCGGCTCAGCCTTTGACCGAGCCGATGAGCACGCCTTTGTTGAAGTACCGGGCGACGAACGGATAGATGATCAGCACCGGGACGCTCGTGATCACGATGAGCGCGTACTTGAGGAGGTTCACGAGCTCCTGGTTCTGCGCCTGAGCCGCCAGGTCGCTCACGCCTCCGTTGGTCGCGTTGAGGACCAGGATGTTGCGCAGGACGAGTTGGAGCGGGAACAGGTCGGAGCTCTTCAGGTAGAGGAGCGCGTCGAAGTAGCCGTTCCACTGGCCGATCGCGTACATGAGCGCGATGACGGCGATCAGCGGCTTCGAGAGCGGGAGCACGACGGTCCGCAGGAACCGGAAGTCGCTCGCACCGTCGAGGGACGCGGCCTCGACCAGCTCTTCGGGGATCGCCGAGCGGAAGAACGTCCGCGCGATGATGACCTGCCACACCGCGACAGCCTGCGGCAGCAGGAGCGCCCAGCGCGTGTCGAGGAGGCCGAGGTTCTGCACGACCATGTAGGTCGGGATCAGTCCGCCGCTGAAGAGCATGGTGAACAGCAGCAGCGACATGATCACGTTGCGGCCCATGAACGACGGGCGCGACAGCGGCCACGCGATGCAGACCGTGAGGGTGGTGCTGATCAGGGTGCCCGCGACCATGTAGAACAGCGAGTTGGCGTAGCCCATCAGCACCTGCGGGTCCGCCAGGACCGTCTGGTACCCCTTGAGCGTGAAGTCCACCGGCCAGAGGAAGACCTGGCCCGCCGTCACCGCATGCGGCGAGGAGAACGAGCTGGCGAGGATGAACAGCAGGGGCAGGAGGACGACGAGGACCGCCAGCGTGAGCCCGAGGTAGATGACGACGAGCAGCGCGCGGTCGCCCGGCGACTCCTTGATGCGGCGGGGCTTCTTGATGCGCTTCGCACGCGCCTTCTGCCGCGCGCGCTCGGCCGGAAGATCGATGGTCACCACAGTCCGCTCCCACTCACTCGGCGTGCCACCCAGTTGACGACCAGCAGGAGCACGAGGTTCACGACGGAATTGAAGAGGCCGACGGCGGTCGCCGTCCCGAAGTCGGCGTTGAGGATGCCCAGCTTGTAGACGTAGGTGGCGATGATCTCCGACTGCCCCAGGTTGAGCGGGTTCTGCAGCAGGTAGACCTTCTCGAAGCCGATCGCCATGATGTTCCCGACGCTCAGGATGAGCACGATCATGGCCGTCGGCATGATCCCGGGGATGTCGACGTGCCAGATCTTCCGCAGGCGGGAGGCGCCGTCCATCCGCGCGGCCTCGTAAAGCGACGGGTCGATGCCGGACAGCGCCGCCATGTAGATGACGGCGGAGTAGCCGGCGGTCTGCCACACGTCCGACCAGACGTAGATGTTGCGGAAGTAGTCGGGGTTGCCCAGGAGGTCGGGCGACGGCACGCCGAAGAACCCGAAGACCTGGCTGATGACGCCCAGTCGCGGGGCCATGATCAGGATGAGCATCGACACGACGACCACCGTGGAGATGAAGTACGGGGCGTACGTGACCATCTGCACGGTCTTCTGGAACCACCGGTGACGCACCTCGTTGAGTGCGAGCGCCAGGATGATCGGGATGGGGAAGCTCGCCAGCACCGCGTACCCGGAGAGGATCAGGGTGTTCGAGACCAGGGTGGGGAACTGCGGGTTCTGCAGCATCGCCTGGAAGTTCGCGAAGTCGTTCCAGGGGCTCCCCCACACGCCCAGCACCGGGCTGTAGTCCTTGAACGCGATGATCGCGTTGGAGATCGGCACGTACTTGAAGATCGCGAAGTAGGCGAGGGGCAGCACCGTCAGCAGGTACAGCTGCCAGTGCCGTCGGAGCGCGATGCGCCAGCGCTGACCGAGGGTCCTGCGCCGGGTCGTCACGCGGGCTTTCGGCGGCGGAGTGGTCCGAGCCGGTTGCCGGGTGGTGGTGGTCGTCATGGGCGGGGCGCTGGTCATCCGCGCACCGCCGCGTGCCAACGGTGTTGCCGCTTCGTCATCGAAGACTCCTGAACAGATCGAGCCGGATGGACGCTCGGTCCGCCCGGACTGGATACAGCAAAACCTATTTCCTTACCGTTGTCAATAATCTATCCTGACAGCAGGCGCACTCCGCCGCGCGAACCTTCGATCCTCCCGTGTTCGCGCGAATCGTGGACGCTGCGCATTCGAACACGAAAGAAAGAAAGCGACACGATGGGGTACTCTCTCGACATGCCACTCGATGACGTGGGCACCCGTCGGCGGCCGGAACTGGGGACTCCCCGGTCGGCCGAGATCTTCACGCGCATCATCACGCACGGACCGGTCAGCCGGCTCGACATCGGCCGTCTCACCGGCCTGTCGCAGGCCAAGGTGACGAAGACGGTCAATCCGCTCATCGAGGGCGGCTACGTGACCGTGGGCGAGCACGCCGAGCACTCCTTCCCCGGCCGCCCCGTCCGTCCCCTCAGCGTCGTCTCGCGGTCGATGATCGCGATCGGGGTCAAGGTGAACGCGGACGAGATCTTCGCCGTGACCGTCAGCCTGGGCAACGAGGTGCTCGGCTCCACCCGTCGCCGGCTCAAGAGCCACGACCCGGAGAGCACGGTCGCCGCCATCGTGACGTCGGTGACGTCGCTCATCGCGCAGCTCGGCGACACGGCCGCGAACCTCACCGGCGTCGGCGTTTCGGTCTCGGGCGACATCGACAGCACGACCGGGCTCGTCCGCGACTCCCCGCTGCTCGGCTGGACTCACTTCCCGCTGGGCAGCCGCCTGGCGGACGAGATCCCGCTGCCGATCACCGTCGAGAACGACGTGAGGGCCCTCGCGAAGTCCGAGCAGTGGTTCGGAGCGGGCAGGGACGTGGAGTCGTTCGCCATCATCACGATCGGTGCGGGCATCGGATGCGGCATCTACGTGAACGACGACGTGGTCGTCGGCGCTCACGGAGTCGCGGGCGAGATCGGGCACCTCCCGCTCGCATCGTCCGACGCCCTGTGCGTGTGCGGCCGCCGCGGATGCGTCGAGGCCGTCGCCTCATCCCGGGCCATCCGCGACGCGGTGAGCCTGGAAAGAGGGGAGCCGGACCTCACCCTGGCGGACGTCATACGTCTCGCACACGAGGGCGACCCCGCAGCCGTCGACGCCTTCGAGCGGGCGGGCACGGCCATCGGCGCCGCGGTGGCCGCCACTGTGAACCTGTTCGGGCCCGAAGTGGTGGTGATCGCCGGCGAGGGCGTCATGGACTACGACCTCTACGAGCGCCGGTTCCGCGAGGAGTTCCTTGCGCACGCGTTCGGCGCCGCGGCCAACTGCCGCCTGGTCGTCCGCCGCCACACCTTCACCGATTGGGCTCGCGGCGCTGCGGTGGCCGCGCTCCGCGAATCCATCACGGTTTCGCCCCAGCAGACCGCGGACTGAGGCGCGTCAGAGGACGAGGGAGCGGATGGCCGAGGCGGCCGCACCGCGCGCCCAGTCCTCGAAGGTGTGCGGCCGCACGACGATGCGGCAGCGGCCGGCGGACTCGAACACGTGCTCGGCATAGGCAGCGCGAAGACGCTCCTCGAAGAGCCCGAACTCGACGACGCCCTCGCCGCCGATGATGACGAGCTCCGGTCCGACCATGTTGACCAGGCTGGCGATCGCCAGTCCGATGACGGCACCGGCCTCGCCGAACGCTTCGACGGCCGCCCGATCCCCCGCGTGCGCCAGCGCGACGGCCTCCTCGACTGTGACGGGCCGGCCGTGGGCCGTGGAGACCGCCGCGACGATCGCGCTGGTCGCGGCGACCGCCTCGACGCAGCCGCGGCGCCCGCACGCGCAGACGCGGTCGGGCGACGTCAGCGGCAGGTGGCCGATCTCGCCCGCGACCCCGTAGGCGCCCTCTACGACCTCGCCGTTCAGGTGCAGGCCGCTCCCGATGCCGCGGCCGATCGTGACGATGGCGAACGAGCTCGTACCGAGCCCGACGCCGAACCAGTGCTCGCCGATCGTCAGCGCTCGCACGTCGTTGTCCACCACGATCTCGGCGTCGAGGTGCTCGCGCAGCGCGGCGGCGAGCTCCACACCGTGCCAGCCCATGATGGCCGAGTCGCGGACGACGCCGGTCGCCGTGTCCACGTCGCCCGACACCGAGACGCCGATGGAGGCGACGCTCGACCGGAGGTCGCCGAGCGGCTCCTGCAGGCGGCCGCACATCCGGACGATGGCGTCCACCACCGCGACCGGATCGTGCGACGCCAGCTCCACGCGATCGGAGGCGATGATCCGCGTGGTCAGATCGGTCGCCACGCCGATGAGCTCATCGACGTTCACCTTGATCCCGAGCGCGATGACGGAGTCCGGGACCACCGCGACCGGGTTCGCGGGCCGGCCCGGCAAGCCGGTGGGCGTGACCCCGAGCGAATCGTCGACGAGACCGGCGGCCAGCAGTGGCGTCACCGCCTTGGTGACCGCGGCCTGCGACAGGCCGGTGAGCCGGGCGACGTCGATCCGACTGATGGGGCTGCGGGTGAGGATGGTGGTGAAGACCCGGGTCGCCGCCTCCGATGACGATCCGAGCAGCGCTGTCCGCGCTCGCAGCTCGTCGTTCATGGGGTGCTCTCTCCGGTCGGGGTGCTTCCACCTTACGGAGTGGAGACGGGGAGCCGGGGCTCGCCCTGCAGGACATGCTCGCCTCCGGCCTCCAGCCGGACGACGACGTCGGTGCCGTCATGCCGGAGACGGACGGTGCGCGGCGCGCCGTGGGGGTTGCGGATGACGGCCGTCGTCAGCCGTCCTCCCGCCCACTCGAGGTCGACGCGGAGCGCCCCGCGGGCGCCGAGCCCCGTGACCCGCCCGTCGGGCCACGCGGCGGGCAGCGCGGGCAGCAGATGGATGACTCCCCCGTGACTCTGCAGGAGCAGCTCGGCGATGCCCGCCGGGAACCCGAGGTTGCCGTCGATCTGGAACGGGGGATGCGTGCTGAACAGGTTGGGGAGGAGTCCGCCCCACTCCGAGCCGTCGACCGGCCCGTGCCGGCGGGCGTCGCCGTCGTAGGGGGTCAGAGCCTGCTGCAGGAGCTCGTGAGCGGCATCGCCATCGCCGAGTCGCGCACGGAGTGCGATCTTCCACGCCCAGGACCACCCCATCGCACCCGGCCCCCTCGCGTCGAGGAACCGGCGAGCCGCGTCCGCGAGCTCCGGGGTGCCCTCGGGCGTGATGAGGTCGAGCGGGTAGAGGCCGACCATCGGAGACATGTGCCGGTGCCCGGGCTCGTGATCGGCCACCTCCTCGGACCATTCCTGCAGCCTCCCGTCGCTGCCGATCGGCGGCTCCGGGATGACGGCGAGCGCCGCCTCCAGCTCCCGCCGGAGCGGGTCGCCTTCGCCGAGCACGTCGAGCGTGTCCAGGCAGCGCTGGAAGAGGGAGCGGATGAGTTCGAGGTCCATCGTCGCCGTGAGGCCCAGGGAGCGCGGGTTCCCGTCGGCGTCCCGGTAGGAGTTCTCCGGCGAGGTCGACGGAGCGAGGTATGCGCGGCCGTCCGGCCCGACCTGGAGCCAGTCGAGGCAGAACTCCGCCGCGCCGCGCAGCAGCGGCCAGATCCGCTCGCGCAGCAGCGCGTCGTCCGCGCTGAACTCGTAGTGATCCCAGAGCGAGTGGGTGAGCCACACGCCGCCCATCATCCAGATCGCCCAGCTCGGCGCGCCATGACCCATGCCGACGGGAAGTGCCCAACCCCAGAGGTCGCTGTTGTGGTGGGCGACCCAGCCGCGGCAGCCGTAGAGCTCGCGCGCGACGTCACGACCGTTTGCGGCCAGACGCTCGACGAGCGAGATCAGGGGCTCGGCTCGGTCGATCACCCCGAGCGGTCCGGCCGCCCAGTAGTTCATCTCGGTGTTGATGTTGATCGTGTAGTTCGACGACCAGGCCGGACGGAGCTCGCCGTTCCAGATCCCTTGGAGGTTCGCCGCCGGTCCGCCCGGACGCGACGACGACGTGAGCAGGTAGCGTCCGTACTCGGCCGCAACGGTCGCCCGCAGCCCGTCGTCGCCGCCCCGCAGGATGTCGGCCTCGACATCCCACCGGCCCTCGCGCCGCCCGCCGATCGCGAACCGCGCCGGCGCAGGACGACGCGATACGTCGTCCTGCACGCCCGCGTCCTCGGCGATGGCGCTGAGGGCACGGGCACCGGCGCGGTCCCGGATCGTCTCACGGGAGACGGTCCGCCACTCGTCGTCCGCGCCGGCCCACCACGACTCAGCGCGGGTCGACGACGAGAGGGCGATCGACAGCCGACGGGCATGACGCACGATGAGGTCGCCATCGGCGGACTCCGTCGTGCCGTCGCTCCGCACCGCGAGGGTCGCGGTGGCGAAGCCGTCGTAGTCTGCGTCGTCCTGCTCCGCGTAGCGCAACGGAGGGACGACGGACTGTTCGTGGAGGGGCGCTCCGTCGATCGGAACAGCGAGGTCGAGCGTCAGCATCCCGTCCGCCGAGGTGCGCGCGAGCTCGCGGAGCGGCGTGCGAAGCGAGATGCGCACCTCAGGGAGCGGCTCGGAGGAACGGAGGGAGACCAGGAGGGTTCGCGACGCAATGCGCGACACCCGCTCGACGCTCGCTCCCCCGACCTGCAGCGCCTCCTCGACGATCCCTCGGTCGAGATCGAGCACGCGCGCGGGTTCACCGTCGACCGGCGTTGCCCCCGGCAGTCCGACCGTGAGGTCCACGAAAGGGAGGAACTCCTGGCTGTAGCGCCCCTCGAAGGTGAGCAGCAGTTCCTCCGCGCGATCGAGGTCGCCTGCGGCGAGCGCCTCACGCACCTCGTGGAGGCGCTCCGGCCCCGCGCCTCCGGCGAGCACGCGACGCAGCTCGTCCGCTGCCGTCTCCGGAGTGCCGGACCACACGGTCGCGTCGTTGACCTGGTAGCGGCCCTCGGACCCGCCGAAGACCATCGCACCGAGGGAGCCGTCGCCGATCGGGATGGCCTCCTCCCACTGGTCGGCGGGACGGCTCCAGGCGAGCTGGAGAGTATCGGTGGAGATCGTCATCGGTCTTCCTTCTCGGGGTTGCACTCGACACACTAGGCATGGTTAATTGACACTGTCAAGTAACCGGAAACCTCCGAGGAGTCCTTCATGCTCGACGGCTACGGCGCCGTTCTGAGCCTGCGAGCCGCAGGCACGTCACTCGTCATCGATGCGGCGGGTCGAGTGCCTCGCGTGCTGCACTGGGGCGCGGATCTCGGCCCCATCGACGACGCCGGCGCCGAGGCGTTGCGGGCGACCGCCGGACCGGCTCTGCTCAACAACTCACCCGACGTCCCGCGCACCTTCAGCCTGCTGCCGACGGAGTTCGAGGGATGGGCCGGGACACCGGCGCAGGAGGGTCACGCCTCCGGAACCGCCACCACCCCGCGCCCGCGGACAGTGGCCGTCCGGTACCGGACGGACGACGACCAGGGCGGGACGATCGAGATCGAGCTGGTCGACGAGATCACCGCCCTGCGGACGACGATGACCCTGGTGCTCGACCGATTCGGCGTGCTCTCGGTGGACACGACCCTGGTCCGGGAAGCCGCCCTGGGCGACGCGGGCATCCCGTACACCCTCGACGCCCTGCGTGTGATGCTGCCCGTCCCGGAGCGCGCGGTGGACATCCTCGACTTCACCGGCAAGTGGTGCCGTGAGCGCGCGCCCCAGCGCGGTCCGCTGTTCTACGGCAGCCACGTGCGCCGCGCACGCAGGGGCAAGCCCGGCCACGATGCGCCGTTCCTGGTCGTCGCCGGCACAGAGGACCTCGGCTTCGGCCGCGGCGAGGCCTGGGCGACGCATCTCGCGTGGAGCGGCGACGGCGAGTACGTCGTCGAGCGGCTGACGGAGGGCGCCGGTGCGTTCTCGTCGGTGCTGGGCGTCGGGGAGGGTCTGCGGCCCGGTGAGATCGTGCTCGCCGACGGCGACCGGTACACCGCTCCCACAGCTCTCTTCGTGTGGTCGGCGAACGGCCTGGACGGCCTGGCCGATCGGCTGCACCGCCGGCTGCGCGCGCGGCCGTCGCATCCACGGTCCCCGCGTCCGCTCACCCTGAACTCGTGGGAGGCCGTCTACTTCGACCACGACCTCGCCCACCTGACCGCTCTGGTGGAGCGCGCGGCCCGGGTCGGCGTCGAGCGCGTCGTCCTCGACGACGGCTGGTTCCACGGCCGCCGTGCCGCCGACGCCGGGCTCGGCGACTGGTTCGTCGACCGTACCGTGTGGCCGGACGGCCTCGGGCCGCTCGTCGACCTGGTCCGGTCGCACGGCATGCAGTTCGGGATCTGGTTCGAACCCGAGATGGTGAACCTCGACTCCGACCTCGCGCGGGAGCACCCCGACTGGGTGCTCGGCCCGCGCCAGGGGCTCGGCGCGACCTCCCGCGCGCAGTACGTGCTCGACCTGACCCGCCCCGACGCGTACTCCCATGTCCTCGAGCAGATCAGCGCGATCATCGAGGAGTACGCCGTCGACTACATCAAGTGGGACCACAACCGCGATCTGTCCGAAGCCGTCAGCAGTTCGCCCGGTGTCGACCGGCCGGCCGTCCACGAGCAGACGCTCGCGCTCTACCGGATGCTCGACACCCTCCGTGCCCGCCACCCGCGCCTCGAGATCGAGACGTGCTCGGGAGGCGGCGGCCGGGTCGATCTCGGCATCCTGGAACGGACCGACCGCGTCTGGGCCTCCGACTGCAACGACCCCGTCGAGCGCCTGCAGATCGAGCGCTGGACGCGCATGCTCCTCCCGCCGGAGCTCATCGGCTCGCACCTCGGCGCCGAGCGGTCGCACACCACATCCCGCCGGACGGACCTGTCGTTCCGGCTCATCGTCGCCCTCACCGCCCACGCCGGCATCGAGTGGGACCTTCAGGAGGCGGACGACGACGAGCTGGACCGGATCGCCCGCTGGGCAGAGGTCTATCGCGAGCTCCGGGGACTGATCCACTCCGGCCGAATCGTCAACGCCGATCTTTCGGACGATGCGACCGCGCTCACCGGGATCGTCGCCCAGGACGGGTCGCGAGCGCTCTACACCTGGGCGCGGCTCGTGACCTCGGCTCCCGGCCAGTCCGGCCGGGTCCGATTCCCCGGGCTCGACCCCGATGCCCGCTACACGGTGCGCGTCCGCGACGAGTTCGGTCCGGCCAGCCGGCACCAGGGCGCCGATCCCTCCTGGATCACCTCCGCCCTCGAACCGGGCGGCGTCGAGCTCCCCGGCTCGGTCCTCGCCGCCGCCGGCGTCCCCCTTCCCACCCTCAACCCGCAACAGGCGATGCTCTTCGACCTCGTCCGGCTGGCGTGAGCCACCGGACGCCGGTCTGACCCAGACGGCCCACCGCACCGAACACCCCTCGCGCACCGACGCGCCCGGGGCTCTTCAGAGAGGAAGAACGCATGACACGCATGACGCGTGCACGACGGAGCCTGCGTGCTCTGGTCGTGACGGTCGCGGCCCTGGGGATCGTGGCCGCCGCGGCCGCCCCTGCCGGCGCGACGCCGACGCCGGAACCGACGGCGACAGCCACACCATCCACGACCCCGACAGGGACGCCGACGCCCACCGCGTCGCCGACCGCGACGGGCACACCGACCCCCACATCCACTGAGAGTCCGAAGAAGGAGACTCCGACGGGCGCTCCGACGTCGACGACGCCCGGTGTGCCGACCCCCATCCCGCCCGCTGCCCCCGCCGTGGACCCGTGGGCCGTCACGCCCTACATGGGGTGGAGCAGCTACAGCATGCAGGTCTACTCGGGCAACGGGAAGTGGATCACCGCCGACCAGCTCATCGCCCAGTCGGATGCCATGCACGCCAAGCTGCAGAAGGCCGGCTACGACTACATCAACGTCGACGCCGGCTGGAGCGACGGCGTCGACGCCAACGGCCGGCCGACTCCCAGCGCGACGCTCTACCCGCAGGGGCTGAAGAAGGTCATCGACCACGTTCACGCGAACGACCAGAAGTTCGGTGTCTACCTGATCCCCGGCATCGGACCGGACGTCTACAACAAGGCGTACCCGATCGCCGGCGCACCGGGATGCACCACGCACGACATCGCGAAGCAGCCGCTGACGCAGGCGGACTACTGGAAGATCGGCTACGCCATCGACTTCTCGAACCCGTGCTCGCAGAAGTACATCGACTCGATCGCAGACCAGCTCGCCGCGTGGGGCGTGAACTTCGTCAAGTTCGACAGCGTCACCCCCGGCTCCGGCATCAGCGACGGCTCGGTGGACGCGCGTGACGACGTCGCCGCCTGGTCGAAGGCCCTCAAGAAGCACAACATCTGGTTCGAGCTGTCCTGGGCGCTCGACATCAACTACGCCGACTACTGGAAGCAGTACGCGAACGGTTGGCGTGTCGAGTGGGACGTCGAGTGCTACTGCGGCAACGAAGCGCTCACCCAGTGGGACAACATCGCCCGGCTCTTCCCCCGCGCCGCTGACTGGTGGCGTCACGCCGGACCGGGCGGGTGGAACGACTTCGACTCGCTCGACGTCGGCAACGGGAAGATGGACGGCCTGACGCCGGACGAGCGCCGCACCGCCACCACGCTGTGGGCGGTCTCCGCCGCGCCGATGTATACCGGCAACGACCTCACCAAGCTCGACCAGCTGGGCGTCGATCTGCTCACCAACCCGGAGGTCGTCGGCGTCGACCAGGCCGGCGTCCCGGCACGTCCGGTCTCGACGACGACGAAGCAGCAGGTCTGGTACGCGTTGAACAAGGACGGCAGCTACACGGTCGCGCTGTTCAACCTGGGCCGGGCCGAGTCCGACATCACCGCGAAGTGGTCCGACATCGGCCTGACCGGGTCGGCGACGGTCCGCGACCTGTGGGCGCGCAAGAACATCGGCCGCGCTGACGGCTCGTTCACGGCGACGGATGTGCCGATCCACGGCGTCCGGCTGCTCAAGGTCACGCCCGACAAGGGCGCGACGGTCACGGTCAACGACGACGCCCAGGGCTTCTCGTACGGCGGCGACTGGACGCGCAACGGGGGTGCCGAAGTCGCCGCGACCTCGCAGCCGCTGACCGTCAACGTCACCGACACCGGCACGCCGGCGCCGCCGACGTCGACCGGGCCGACCCGCACCACGAGCATCAACGACACCGACCCCGGCATCGCCTACTCCGGTCAGTGGGGGTACAGCAACGGGCGCAACTTCGGCGACTACCAGGACGACGTGCACTATGCGGAGCATCCCGGCAGCGACTCGTTCTCGTACACCTTCACCGGCACCGGGATCTCGTACCTCACCGAGCTCGACTCCTCCGAGGGCGAAGCGGACGTGTACATCGACGGGCAGTTCGTGAAGACGATCAGCGCCAACATCCCGAGCGCCTCCCACACGGCGCAGCAGACGGTGTTCACGACGAACGACCTCACCGACGGGAAGCACACGCTCCGGGTGGTGATGAAGTCGGGGCAGTTCATGCTGCTCGACCGGCTCGACGTCATCCAGCCGAGCCTGATCGACCCGTCCAGCGTGTCGTTCGACACGAAGGCGCCGGCGCCGGCGACCTTCTCGGTGCTGCGCGACCCGGACGAGTTCACCGGGATCACGGCGAACGGCACGGCGCTGAAGAAGGGCTCCGACTACACCGTGTCCGGGTCGACCGTCACGCTGCGGCCGTCGTACCTCGCGACGCTGCCCGTCGGGGCGACGACCCTCAACGTGGGCTTCCGCGGCGACTACCTCGATGACGTCCACGCCACGACGGCGACCGGAGCTTCGGTGTCGTACACGTTCACCGGCACCGGGGCCGACTGGCTCGCGCCGACCGGTCCCGACCAGGGCATCGTCGACGTCTACCTGGACGGCAAGCTGGTGAAGCGGGTCGACACCCACAGCGACACCCGCCGCACCCAGCAGAAGGTGTTCAGCGTCTCGGGACTCCGCAACGGGAAGCACACCATCATGGCGGTGAAGGAGTCGGGTGCGGTGATGCGCGCCGACGCCCTCCGCTACTCCGTCCGCTGATCCGTCGGGTGGGCCGGGAGCACCTCCCGGCCCACCCTCTCCGAAAGGCCCTCCGCATGTCCGGCTCCGACTCCGACGCCCTCCTGGGGCCCGCCCCCCTCCCCACCCCCGACGACTACGACGCCTATTGGGCGAGCGCTCTCGACGACGCCGCCCGGCATCCGCTCGCCGTCCAGTTGGAGCCGGTGGACACGGGCCTCACCGCGGTCGACGTGTTCGACATCTCATACGCGGGGGCGGACGGACGGCGGGTGAGCGGATGGCTCCGGCTGCCGCGGCACCGCGAGGGACGGCTCCCGGGCCTCGTGCACTTCAACGGCTACGGCGCCGGACGACTCGACCCGATCGACGACCTCACGTGGCCGGTCGCGGGCTTCGCACAGCTGGTCATGAACACGCACGGCCAGGGCGGCGGCAGCACCGGGCACCTGCTCGACGGGATCGAGGACCCGCACCGCTCCTATTACCGTGGGGTGTTCGTGGATGCGGCTCGCGCCGTGGACGTGCTGCGCTCGCTGGACGAGGTGGACGGCGACCGGATCGCGGCGATCGGGAACAGCCAGGGCGGCGGGATCGCCCTCGGCGTCGGAGCCCTCCGACCCGAGCTCTCCGCCGTTCTGGCGCAGGCGCCCTTCCTCACGGACGCGCCGCAGGGCATCCGGCTGGCGCGCAACGGGCCGTGGCTGGAGCTGCGCGCGTACCTGGCGCAGCATCCCGACCGGTCCGATGCGGTGGCGTGGACGCTGGCGTACGTGGACGGAGTCACGTCCGCCCGGCACGCGTCGGCACCGGGATGGATCAGCGACGGCCTCGACGACGACATCTGCCCGCCGGCGACCGCCCGCGCGGCAGCGGAGGCCTACGCCGCCCCGGTGACGCTGCGCGAGTGGCCGGGCGCCGGGCACGAGGCGGGGGCCACTGGCGACCGGCGCGGCGCGCTCGCGGTCCTTCGCGATCGTCTGCGGCTCGTGGATGCCTGAAGACGCACCGTCTCAGGCATCGACGCGCTGGGCCGCCAGGCTCCACACCTGCGGCAGCACCATCCCCTCGGCGCCGGGGCCAGACGTGGCGAAGTGGTCGACGTGCTGGTTGATCGACTCCTGCCAGCGCTGGTTGGCGGGGTCGTCGTCCAGCGCGCTCATCGCCGCGGCGAAGTCGTCGCAGTCGACCACATGGAACAGGTCGCGTCCGCTGCGCCAGATCTGCCAGTCGTGGATTCCGAGCCGTTCGAATGACGCGACGAGGTCGTCCGGGATGGCGGAGTGCGCGGCGTCGTAGGCAGCCTCGTGGCCGTCGCGGATGATGGAGTGAAGCGCGACGCGCATCCCGGTGCTCCTTTGCGTCCGAAGTTTGAATTCCTATAGGAAATAGTAATAGTCTCGATGCCGGAAGGCGAGCGAAAGGACCCTCGATGCGATTCATGCGACTCGGCGAGCCGGGAGCGGAGATCCCCGTCGTCACCGACGGAACCACCACGTGGGACCTGCGCCCCCTCACCGCCGACATCGACGGCGCCTTCCTCTCCGACGACGGCCTGACGCGGGCCGAGGCCGCCGCAGGCGCGGGGGACCTCCCCGAGCTCGACCCGGCCGGACTCCGCATCGGCGCCCCCATCGCCCGCCCCCAATCCGTCATCTGCATCGGCATGAACTACGCGGCGCACGCCCGCGAGTCCGGCTCCGAGCCGCCCACCGACATCGTCGTCTTCTACAAGCACCCCAACACCGTCGTCGGGCCGAACGACGACATCCTGCTCCCGCCCGGGTCCACGACCACCGACTGGGAGGTCGAACTCGCCGTGGTCATCGGCAAGCGCGCCCGCTACCTCGACTCCCCCGAGCAGGCCATCGACCACATCGCCGGCTTCGCGGTCGCCAACGATGTGTCCGAGCGCGAGTACCAGCTGCAGCGCTCCCTCGGCCAGTGGAGCAAGGGCAAGAGCTTCGAGACCTTCAACCCGCTGGGCCCATGGCTGGTCTCCGCCGCCGAGGTCGGCGACGGGAGCGGACTCGGCATCCGTTCGCGCGTCAACGGCGAATCGCGCCAGGACTCGAACACCAGCGACCTCATCTTCAACGTCGCCGAGATCGTCTACCGGCTCAGCCGGTTCACCGTGCTCGAACCGGGCGACCTCATCAACACGGGCACCCCCGAGGGGGTCGGCCTCTCCGGTCGCTTCCCGTACCTCGCCGCCGGCGACGAGGTCGAGGTCGAAGTCGACGGCCTGGGCGCGCAGCGTTCGACCGTGCGGCCGGCGCTCTGACCGCATCCATCACCCACCCTCACTGCAAGGAGACAAGGATGTCGCACTTCGATGGCCTGGTGGCCGCCGTCACCGGCGGTGCGTCCGGGCTCGGCCGGGCGATCGCCGACGAGCTGGCCGCCCAGGGAGCGCGCGTGTTCGCGCTCGACCTCGACCCGGACGCCGTGAGCGCCCCGCACACCGGCATCCGCTGCGACATCGGGGACGACGCCAGCGTGCGGGAGGCCATCGCCGCGGTCGTTGCCGAGGCCGGGCGGCTCGATGTCGTCATCGCGAACGCCGGGATCGGCGCGCAGGGCGACATCGAGGCGAACGACGACGACGAGTGGATGCGCGTGCTCAACGTCAACGTGATCGGCTCGGCCCGCACCATCCGGCACGCGATGCCGCACCTCAAGGAGTCGCCCTCGCCCGCTGTCGTGCTCACCAGCTCGATCGCCGCCTGGGCCGGCCTGCCGCAGCGGGTCCTGTACTCCGCATCCAAGGGCGCCATCTCAGCCATGACCCTGGCGATCGCCGCCGACTGCCTGCCGCTGGGCATCCGCGTCAACGCCGTCGCGCCCGGAACCGCCGACACCCCGTGGGTCGGCCGCCTGCTCGACTCCGCCGCCGACCCGGATGCGGAGCGCGCGGCGCTCGAGGCACGCCAGCCGAGCGGACGCCTGGTGCAGCCGCAGGAGGTCGCGGAGGCGGTCGCGTACCTCGCGTCGCCGACGTCCGGGTCGAGCAACGGCGTCATCCTGCCGGTCGACGGCGGGATGTACTCGCTGCGGCCGCGGAGGTAGCCCGGTGGTCGATCGTCAGTTGCCTCGTCCGGCGGAGTTGTTGGAGTTGATGCAGTTCCGGAAGCCGGAGCTGAATTCGAAGAAGCGTCGCCTGGAGGCGGCGCTCACGATCGAGGATCTGGCCAGGATCGCGCGTCGGCGGACGCCGAAGGCGGCGTTCGACTACACCGAGGGCGCCGCGGAGGGCGAACTGTCGCTGGCCAGGGCCAGGCAGGCGTTTCAGGATGTGGAGTTCCATCCGTCGATCTTGCGCGATGTGTCCACGGTGGATACGTCGTGTGAGATTTGGGGTGGGCCGTCGGCGTTGCCGTTCGGGATCGCGCCGACCGGGTTCACGAGGTTGATGCAGACCGAGGGCGAGACCGCCGGGGCCGGGGCTGCGGGGGCGGCGGGGATCCCGTTCACTCTGTCCACGCTGGGGACCACGTCGATCGAGAATGTGAAGGCGGCGAACCCGCACGGCCGGAATTGGTTCCAGTTGTATGTGATGCGGCAGCGGGAGATCTCCTACGGTCTGGTGGAGCGGGCGGCGGCTGCGGGGTTCGACACGTTGTTCTTCACCGTGGACACCCCGATCGCCGGGGCGCGGTTGCGGGATAAACGCAACGGGTTCTCGATTCCGCCGCAGCTGACCCTGGGGACGATTCTGAACGCGATCCCCAGGCCGTGGTGGTGGTACGACTTCCTCACCACCCCCAAACTGGAGTTCGCGTCGTTGTCGTCCACCGGCGGCACGGTCGGGGATCTGTTGAATGCGGCGATGGACCCGTCGATCAACTACGACGACCTGAAGATCATCCGGGACATGTGGCCCGGGAAACTCGTGATCAAAGGCGTGCAAACCCTCGAAGACGCTCGCACCCTGGTCGACCACGGGGTGGATGGGATCGTGCTCTCCAACCACGGCGGCCGCCAACTCGACCGCGCCCCGATCCCGTTCCACCTGCTCCCGTCCGTGGTGCGGGAAGTGGGCCGGCACACGGAGGTCGCGATCGACACCGGCATCATGAACGGCGCCGACATCATCGCCGCCTACGCCCTCGGCGCCAAGTTCACCCTCATCGGACGCGCCTACCTCTACGGGCTCATGGCCGGCGGCCGGGAGGGTGTCGACCGCACCATCCACATCCTCACCGACCAACTCACCCGCACCATGAAACTCCTCCAAGTCACCTCCCTCGCCGAACTCGGCCCCCACCACGTCACCCAACTCACCCGCCTGCAACCCCTCCGCAACGCCCCCGCCGCTGCGCGCGAGGACGCCGACGCCTGATCCCCTCGCGAGATTTGCGCCAAATCGCGGCAACCCACGCCACCTCCGCGCGAGATTTGCGCCAAATCGCGGTAATACGGCGCCCAAAACCACGATTTGGCGCAAATCTTCACGGGACGTGACGCGCAGGACCGCGATTGAGCGCAAATCTCGCACCGCGGAGTCGGGCGAACGCCGTAAGGGCGCCCACATTCGCGCCGAATGTGCGCTTTGCCCGCCGCATTCCGCACATTCGGCACGAATCTCGGGGCTTGTCAGCGCGGGGTGCTCGCAAGCGACGGCGGATCTCCCGCACGATGTGCGCCAAATCGCGGGAATGCGGCGCTCAGAACCGCGATTTGGCGCAAATCTCACACGCAGCGATGGGGAGAGGGCGGCAACATTCGTGCCGAATGTGCGCTTTGCCCGCCGCATTCCGCACATTCGGCACGAATCTCGGGGCTTGTCAGCGCGGGGTGCTCGCAGACAACGGCGGATCACCCGCACGATTTGCGCCAAATCGCGGGAATGCGGCGCTCAGAACCGCGATTTGGCGCAAATCTCACACGCCGCGGTGGGGCGAGGACGCGCACATTCGTGCCGAATGTGCGCTTTGAGCGCCGCATTCCGCACATTCGGCACGAATGTCGCGGGTCAGGGGAGGCGGTAGGCGCGGCGCGACGTGAGCGACAGCACCTCGTCGCGCTCGGCGGGGGTCAGCGGCTCGAGGAGGGCGCGCGCGGTGGCCATGGTCTCGGCGTAGGGCGTCGCGAGGGTCGAGACCGGCCAGTCCCCGCCGTAGAGGAGGCGCGACGGGCCGAATGCGGCGAGCGCTCGATCGACGTACGGACGCAGGTCCGCCGCCGACGCCCGCCCGGCCGGACCGAGGGTCGTCAGGCCGGACAGCTTCGCGAAGACGTTCGGGCGGCGCGCAAGCGAGTCCATCAGACTCCCCCAGTCACCGGGCTCCGCGCCGACCGGCGGGGTTCCGAGGTGGTCGATGACGAGCCGCAGCTCCGGCAGTTCGTCGGCGAGCGCGACCGCATGCTCCAGGTGCCGCGGCAGCACTCCGATCACGTCGAACGTCAGCCCGCGGGAGGCGAGCACACCGAGCGACCGGCGCACCGGCTCCTGCGCCAGCCAGTCCGGGTCGGGTTCGTCGTGGATGAGGTGCCGGATGCCCACAAGCGGCCCCGCCTCCGCCCAGCGGTCGAGCTGCTCTCCGACCCGGTCGGGGTCGAGCAGATCGACCCACGCGACGACACCGGCGACCAGCGGCGACTCGGCAGCGACGGCGAACATCGCCGCGGAGTCCTCGATCGTGCTCGCCGCTTGGACGAGCACGACCCCGTCCACCCCGGCCTCCCGCAGCTGAGGTTCCGCCTCGGCGAGCGTGAAGGTCCGGTTGATCGGGGCGACCGCGTCGGACAGCCACGAGTAGGTCCCGTGCTCCAGGTCCCACAGGTGCAGGTGCGCGTCAATCGCCATGGCTCAGACCAGGTCGAACCGGACGAGGGCCGGCCCGGCGACCGCCGGCTCCGGGAGGGTCAGGGCGATGGCGTCGCCGTCCCGCGTCGCGGCGACCGGCGTGCCGTCCGCGAGCCGCGCGCTGCCCGCATCCACCGCGGACGACACACCCTCGAGGCGCACCGAGCCCGTCGCGTCGACGAACGCGTTCGCGACCGAGTCGCACCCGCCGCCCTCGCCGCCGCGCGTCCAGCGCACCCACGGCTCCTCCGACGGACGGGCGATGGATGCGTCCAACACCTGCGAGCCGAACACGGCGTCCCCGTTGACCGCGTTCCACGCGGCCAGGTGCTCCAGCGTCCGGCGCTGCAGATCGGGTACGGTCCCGCGAGCGGTCAGGCCGACGTTGAGCAGCAGGTTCCCGCCGCGCGAGACGATGTCGACGAAGGTCTTCACCGCATCCGGGCCGCTCAGCATGTGCCGTTCGTCCTCGAGCGTGTTGTGGCCGAAGGAGTAGCCGATCCCGCGGCAGTTCTCCCACGCGCCGGCGCCCTCGACGTTGGTGCCGTTCTGGTACTCGCTGGTGCGGAAGTCCCAGTGCGTCTCGCCCCAGCGGTCGTTCGAGACGCCGTCGGGGGCGGCGGCGTAGAACTTCTCGAACAGTCGCTCCATGCTGTGCGGACCGCTGGGCTTGCCCGCATCCGGCCACTCGATGTCGCCCCAGAGCACATCCGGACGGTAGCGGTCGATGAGGTCGGCGACGTGTTCGTACGCGTACTCGGCGTAGCCGGCGTCGACGGGGCGGCGGAAGGCCTGGCCGTCGTCGGTGATCGGCTCCAGCTCGGAGTAGTGCCAGTCGAGCCCGCCGGAGTAGTAGACGCCGAAGCGCAGGCCGGCCGCACGGGTCGCCTGCTCGAAGGCGCCGACGAGGTCGCGGCGCGGGCCGCGGGCGACGGTGTTGCGGCCGTCGGTGCCGGGCGCATCCCACAGGGTCACGCCGTCGTGATGCTTCGTCGTCGGCACGAAGTAGCGGGCGCCGGTGCTCTTCACGAGCGCGATGAACGCCTCCGGGTCGAAGTCGACCGGGTCCCACTGGTCGATGAAGTCGTCGTAGGGCGCTCCGCCGTACACATCCCGCTGGTGGTCGGCAGCCGGGCTGCCGGGGATGCGGATGGTGTTGTAGTACCACTCGGCGTACGGGTTGTGCGCGAACCAGTACCCCTTCTCGATCGTGCCCAGCTCACCGATCGGCTCGGCCCACGCCGGCACCGAGTACGGCCCCCAGTGCACGAAGATCCCCAGCTTGGCGTCGGTGAACCACTGCGGCACCTCGCGCTCGAACCGGCGGTAGTTCTCCGGGCGGACGGGATCGTCTGTGAACATGGCCACGGGTGGTCTCCTTCGTCGTCGAATGGATGCGCCGGAGCGATTGTGGGATGCGTCCGGAATCCATATCCTATAGGCAATAGCATCCGTGTTCAACGATGCGATCCCCCACTCGAAGGAGAGTTCCCGTGACCACCGCGCTCGACGCACCCCCCGCCTCGTTCGTCCGGCCCACCGACTTCCGCCTGCCCGGAGGCGAATGGTTCATCGGTGCGGGCTTCGGCCTGTTCGTGCACTGGGACCACGCCAGCCAGCAGGGGATCGAGATCTCCTGGCCGCTGGTCGGTCGTTCCATCATCCCCGGTTCCGACGGCGTCGAGGACACCGTGACCGTCGACGAGTACCAGTCCACTGCGGCGACCTTCAACCCGGTCGAGTGGGATGCGGTCGCTCTGGCCCGTCTCGCGAAGCGCGCAGGCGCCCGCTACGTCGTCTTCACTGCCCGCCACCACGCGGGCTACGCCATGTTCCACACCGAGCAGTCCGACTTCGGCATCGAGCACTCCCCCTTCGGGCGCGACATCACGCGCGAGTTCGTCGAGGCGATCCGCGCGGAGGGCATCCGGGTCGGGATCTACTACAGCCTCCCGGACTGGAACCACCCGGACTACCCCGCGTTCCGCATGGAGGACCGGCCGTACGCTCTCGAGCACTGGCCGGCCGCCGGGGACCCGGCCAACGCCGGAACACCGGTCGCCGACGACCGGCACCGCCGCGCGGCGCCCGAGCAGTGGCAGCGCTACCAGGAGTACCTGCGCGGCCAGCTCACCGAGCTGCTCACCCGTTACGGCACCATCGACCTGCTCTGGTTCGACGGGGAGTGGGAGCGGTCGGAGCAGGAGTGGGACAGCGCGGGCCTGCGCGCTCTGATCAAGTCCCTGCAGCCGGACGTCGTCATCAACGACCGCCTGCTCGGCCAGGGCGACTACAAGACGCCCGAGCAGGGCTTCCCCGTCACCGCGCCCGACGGGCCGTGGGAGCTGTGCATGACCATCGGCCAGATGTGGGCGTGGCGGCCGGGCGACACCAAGAGCAAGAGCACCACCTCGCTGATCACGACACTGATCGAGGTGGCGTCGCGCGGCGGCAACCTCCTGCTCAACATCGGACCGAAGGGCGACGGCAGCCTCAACGAGTCGCAGGTGCGCACCCTGGAGGAGATCGGCGAGTGGATGGACGTGCACGCCGAGAGCGTCGTGGACGTCTCCCCCACCGTCGGCGTCGACTTCTACGGTCCGTCCACCGCTCGGCTGGGGACCCTGTACCTGCACCTGGTGATGCGTCCGATCGAGGAGGTCGTCGTGCGCGGCATCCCCGTCGGCCGGGTCACGGGGGTCCGCCTGCTGGCCACCGGCGAGGAGCTTCCGTACGACGTGAACCTGGAGGTGCACGAGCAGCCGGCGCCCGGAGTCGACCCGCTGGGCGAGCTGCACATCCCGGCGCCGGCAGCATCGGGCGCGGTCGTCGATGTCATCGCGATCGATTTCGCGTAGACCGGGCCGACCTCTTGACCGCCGACCGGGTCCGATCTAAGCTCCGCATGAGGCCTATATCGTAGACCCTATAGGATTGTGAACCACCCGACGGGCGAGGACGCCCCGGACGATCCTCACGAAGACAGAACGACAGGCACCACCAACGCAAGGCGATCACCTGGATGAATCCAATGGAGGAGGCACAGCACGTGACACCACGAAGCAAGCGCAGGGCGGCCAGGATCGGCACCGCCGTCCTGCTGACCGGAGCACTCACCGCACTGGCCGGCTGCGCCGGCGGCAGCGGGGGCGACGCCAAGGGCGGCCCGATCAGCATGTACACCTGGGTCAGCAGTCAGAGCGACCGCGACCAGTGGGAAGGCTTCATCGATCTCGGCAAGAAGGTCGACCCCGACCTTGACGTCACGATCGAAGGCCCGAGCTTCAACGACTACTGGACCAAGGTCAAGACCCGCCTCAGCGGCTCCAACCCGCCCTGCCTGCTCACCACCCAGGCCGCGCGGGCCCAGGAGCTCTCGGGACTGCTCATGCCGCTGAACGACCTGATCAAGAAGAACAAGCTCGACACCTCGAAGTTCGACGAGTCGATGCTCAAGGGCATGACGGTGGACGGCACGATCCGCGCGATCCCCTACGACGCCGAGCCGATCGTCCTCTACTACAACGCGGACAACTTCGCGAAGGCGGGCCTGCAGCTCCCGAGCACCACCTACACGCGGGAGCAGTTCCTGGCCGACGCGAAGAAGCTGACGACGGGCGACCACAAGGCGCTCGCGATCTCCCCCGGCTTCTTCATCCCGAACGCCTGGGCCATCGCCGACGGCGCGGAGGCCGTGAAGGACTCCAAGCTCGACCTCACCAACTCCAAGCTGGTGGACCAGGTGCAGTCCTACTTCGACCTGGTCGGCAAGGAGGGCATCGCGAAGGCGCCAGAGGCCGCGGACGGCTCCGACGTCTCCCAGTCGGCGTTCACCAGCGGCGCCGTCGACATGCTGATCGAGGGCCCGTGGATGTACGGCACCTTCGCCGACGCCGCCAAGTTCACGATGGGCGTGACGATCGTTCCGAGCACCTCTGGTGAGGCGCACGGCATGACGGCCGGCTCCGGCTTCGGCATCGCGAAGAACTGCAAGAACCCGGACGCGGCCTTCAAGGCGATCGTCGCGATGACCGACACCAGCGTCCTGAAGGGTCAGGCGGAGAAGCGCGGCATCGTGCCCTCCCGAGCCGACGCCCAGTCGGCCTGGGCCGAGGGCAAGTCGCCGGAGGCGTACGCCGCGGTGCAGGCTCTGCTGAAGAACGCGACGGCGCAGATCACCACCCCCACCTGGAACCAGGTGGAGACCTTGTTCACCCAGTACGGCGTCGAGGGATACCGGGGTGACAAGACGGCCAAGGACGTGCTGAGCACGATCCAGAAGTCGGTCGGGCAGTAGCGCATGACCTCCCCCCTGGTCACAGGTGCCGTCGTCTCCGAGGAGACGGCGGCACCCGCCGCGCCCCCGACCCGCCCGTTCGGCGTGCCGCATCCCACCCCTCCCCGCCGGGGCGGCCGCAAGCGCCGCGGGGACGGCCTGGTCGCCCTCGCCTACCTCTGGCCGGGTCTCGCCGGCTTCACGTTCTTCATCGTGGTCCCGCTGCTCGGGTCGCTCGTCATCAGCCTGTTCGAGTGGCCGCTGTTCGGCTCCCCCACGTTCATCGGGCTGGCGAACTACCAGAAGCTGTTCAGCGACCCGACGTTCTACACGGTACTGATCAACACGGTGATCTTCGCCTTCGTCTACACGGCCCTGAACCTGGCCGTCGCCCTGGCGGTCTCGCTGTGGCTCAACACCCGCATCAAGTTCGCCGGGTTCTGGCGCGTCATCTTCTTCCTGCCGGCCATCACCCCGATGGTCGCGAACGCCCTGGTCTGGCGGCTGCTCCTCAGCGACGACGGCCTGGTGAACTCGGCGCTCGCCGGCATCGGCATCGACGGTCCCAGCTGGCTCTCCGACTCCCGCTTCGCCCTTGCGTCCGTCATCGCGATGTCGGTCTGGCAGTCGTTCGGCTACAACGTGATCGTGCTCTCGGCCGGTCTCGGCGGTATCCCGAAGGAGATCCTCGAGGCCTCCCGGATGGACGGAACGAACGCCTGGCAGCGGCTGCGGTCGATCATCCTGCCGATGATCTCGCCGTCGCTGTTCTTCACCATGACGATGACGATGATCGGCGCGTTCCAGGTCTTCGTTCAGCCGCAGATCCTGACCCAGGGCGGACCGGGCGAGTCGACGAACACGTTCGTGCTCTACCTGTACCGCAACGGCTTCGTCTTCGACCGGCTCGGCTATGCGTCGGCGCTGGCGTGGATGCTGTTCATCGTCGTCATGATCATCACCGCCCTGCAGTTCGCGGGCCAGAAGAGGTGGGTCAACTATGACAAGTGACACGCTCGAACGCGCGGGCACTCGCACGAACGGCCGCCGGCACGGACTCCGGCCGGCCCAGCGCGTCGTCGTGACGAAGACCTGGCTCAACACGCTGCTGATGGCCATCGTCGCGCTGCTGTTCACTTTCCCCTTCATCTGGATGTTCTTCTCGGCCCTCAAGCCGGAGTCCGAGGTGTTCTCGCCCCACCCGACCTTCATCGGGTCCGAGGTGAAGTGGTCGAACTTCGTGGATGCGTGGACCCTGGTGCCGTTCGGCCGGTTCATCTTCAACGGCTTCTTCGTCTCGATCTGCGGCGCTCTGCTCTCCGTCATCGTGGCGGTGCTGTCGGCGTACGCGTTCTCGCGCCTCCGCTTCAAGTACCGCGACCGCATCTTCCTGCTCTACGTGCTCACGCTGGTGCTCCCGCAGGAGGTGCTGGTCGTCCCGCTGTTCATCATGATGAACCAGCTCGGGCTCGTCGACACGTACACGGCCCTGATCATCCCGTTCGCGTTCACCGCGTTCGGCACGTTCCTGCTCCGCCAGTTCTTCCTGACGATCCCGATCGAGTTCGAGGAGGCGGCGCTGATCGACGGCGCCTCGCGCTTCCGCACCCTGTGGTCGGTGCTGCTCCCGCAGCTCACCGCCCCGCTGTCGGTGCTGGGCGTCTTCTCGTTCGTCGGCTACTACAACTCCTACCTGTGGCCGCTGATCATCATCAACAGCCAGGAGCTGGCGACCGTGCCCCTCGGGCTCTCCATGTTCACCGGCGAGCACGGCACCCAGTGGAGCCTGATGATGGCCGCATCCACCATCGCGATCATCCCGTCGCTGATCATCGTCGCGCTGCTGCAGCGCCAGCTGATCAAGGGCGTCGCCCTCGGCGGCTTCGGCGGCCGCTGACCTCCCCGTCCCTCACCAGAAAGCAGACACCCATGAGCCTCGCCCCGCCCGCCGCCCTCACCGCCGTCGACGGCACGATCGTCAGCGCCGAGGCCTGGCTGAGCGACCTGGAGGTGGAGACGGTCCGCACGGATGCGGTGCAGTCGTTCCTCAAGCAGGAGACCATCTTCGTCCGGCTGCGCACGGTGGGCGGGGTCGAGGGGATCGGCTACAGCTACACGATCGGGACCGGCGGCGCCGCCGTCCTCAGCCTCCTGCGCGAGACGCTGCTCGACGTGGTGGTCGGGATGGACGTGAACCGTCCGGAGGACGTCTGGCGCGCCCTGTTCTCCTCCACCCGTGCCACGACCGTCGGCCTGATCACCTCGCTCGCGCTCGCCGCCGTGGACACCGCGGTATGGGATGCGCGCTGCAAGGCGGCGGGCCTGCCGCTCTGGGTGGCGGCGGGAGGAGCGCAGCCGCGCATCCCGCTGTACGACACCGAGGGAGGCTGGCTGCACTTCAGCACGGACGAGCTGGTCGCTCAGGCGGTCGAGTCGCAGCGGCGCGGGCTCGGCGGCGTGAAGATCAAGGTCGGCAAGCCGCGCGCGCACGAGGACTTCGAGCGGTTGAGCGCCGTCCGCGAGGCCGTCGGGGACAGGATGGACATCATGGTGGATGCGAACCAGTCCCTGACGGCGGCCGAGGCCATCCGCCGCGCCGCCCTGTTCGAGAAGCTCGACATCTTCTGGTTCGAGGAGCCCCTCCCCGCGGAGGACGTCGCCGGGCACCGCCGGCTCGCCGAGTCGACCAGTGTCCCGGTCGCGGTCGGCGAGTCGATCTACTCGGTCGGCCACTTCCGCGAGTACCTGCAGTCGGGTGCCGCCTCCATCGTCCAGGTCGATGTCGCCCGCGTCGGCGGCATCACGCCGTGGCTGAAGGTCGCGCACCTCGCGGAGGCGTTCAACGTGGCGGTGGCTCCGCACTTCCTGATGGAGCTGCACGTGTCGCTGTGCTGCGCGGTGCCCAACGCGCTCTATCTGGAGCACATCCCCCAGCTGCGCGCTGTGACCCGCACCGAGATGGCGATCCGCGACGGTCACGGTCTCGCGCCGTCGCAGCCGGGCCTCGGCATCGAGTGGGACCTGGACGCCGTCGACGACCTGCGGGTCGCCTGATGGGCCCGAAGCGCGCGTTCGGGCGGGGCGGGCTGTCGGTGGGTCCGATCGGCTACGGCGCCGCCGCCCTCGGCAACCTCTACAGCGCACGGCCCGAAGACGAGTGGCCGCGCATCGTCCCCGCCGCCTGGGAGGCGGGCGTCCGCTACTACGACACGGCGCCGCACTACGGCCTGGGGCTCGCCGAGGAGCGTCTGGGCGAGAGCCTGCGCGCCTTCCCGCGCGACGAGTACGTGCTCTCGACCAAGGTCGGCCGCGTCCTCGATCCCAACCCGGACTACCGGCCGGGAGACACCGACATCGCGAACCTGTTCGACGTGCCCGCGACCCTGCGGCGCCGCTTCGACTACTCGCGCGACGGCGTGCTCCGCTCGGTAGAGGACTCCCTGCGACGCCTCGGTGTCGACCGCATCGACGTGCTGTTCGTCCACGACCCGGACGATCACGAGCGGGAAGCACTGGAGGGCGCCTTCCCGGCGCTCGACGAGCTCCGGTCGCAGGGCGTCATCCGCTCCTACGGGGCCGGGATGAATCAGACCGCCATGCTCACCCGTTTCGTCCGCGAGACGGACCTCGACATCGTGATGTGCGCGAACCGGTACACACTGCTCGACCCCTCCGCCGAGGAGGAGCTGCTCCCCGCGGCGCAGGAGCGAGGAGTGTCGGTCGCCGTCGCGGCGGTCTTCAACTCCGGCATCCTCGCCACCGACCGGCCCGCGCCCGACGCGACGTTCGTCTACGGCGCGGCGTCGCCTGAGCTGATCGCGCGGGTGAACCGCATCGCCGACGTCGCCGAGCGTCACGGCGTCACGGTGCCGCAGCTGGCGGTGCAGTTCCCGCTGCGGCATCCCGCGGTCTCGACCGTGGTGCTGGGGGCGGACACCCCGGCCCAGATGGAACGGAACGCCCTGCTGTCCACTCCCCCGGTGCCCGAGGCGGTATGGGGGGAGCTGCGGGAGGAGGGGCTGTTGCCGTGAAGATCCTGCATCCTCTATCCTCTCGGTTCTTCGGACGCCGACCTAGGATGTGCACATGACGATCCAATCGGGGGAACACTTCCTGCCGGCGCGGCGGGCGCTGGCCGATGACGTGTACGACGCCGTCCTCGGCCTGCTGATGGACCAGGTGATCGAGCCGGGCAGCCGCGCCAGCATCGACGGCATCGCCCGCCAGCTCAACGTCTCCCCCACCCCGGTCCGGGAGGCGCTCGCGCGCCTCGAGTCGGAGGGCCTAGTCGTCAAGAAGGCCCTGAAGGGCTACACCGCGGCGCCCCTGCTCGACAGCGACGGGCTGCGTCAGCTGTTCGAGATGCGGCGGCTGCTGGAGCCGTACGCGACCCGCAACGCGGCGGGCGAGCTGGATGCGGACACGCTGAAGCAGCTGGAGGACCTCTGCGACGCCATGCACCGCAGCGGCCAGGCGGCGCAGACCGGCGGCGACCGCTTCAAGGACTACAAGGACTTCGCCAACCAGGACGCCGAGTTCCACCGCATCATCGCCGAGCACTCGGGCAACGCCCTGCTGGCCGACGCGATCGGGCGCCTCCGCTCGCACATGCACCAGTACCGCATCTACTTCAAGCACGGCGTCGTGGACGAGACGTCGGGCGAGCACGAGGCCGTCCTCGAGGCGCTGCGCAGCGGCAAGCCCGCCTCGGCCGAGAAGGCGATGCTCGACCACATCACCAAGTCGTACGCCCGCATCTCCGCGAGCCTCGCCGAGGCCGAGAAGGCCGGCTAGGGTCCCTCTTCCCGTCGCGCTTTCTCCACTGCTCGATTCCACGATCAGCGCTCGATGGATACCGTCGCCGGCTGACGGCGATGGGCGCGCCGGACGAGGCGTGCGCCCTGCGAGATCACGACGACGCCTGCGATCACGATGAGGCCGCCGATCAGTTCGGTGGGGAGCGGGATCTCGCCCAGCCAGACCCAGGCGATGAACACCGCGATCGGCGGGACGAGGTAGAGCAGAGAGGTCGCGATCGCCATCGGGAGATGGCCGACCGCGTAGCCCCAGAGCACGAACCCGAGCGCGGACGGCAGAAGACCGAGGTAGACGGCCGCTATCCATCCTGTCGGCGACGCCTCGACCAGCCGCCCCCACCCGAACGGGACGAGGGGCAGCGTCATCGCGGTGCCGGCGACCATCGTGTAGGTGGCGACCTCGAGACCGGTGTAGGTCTTCAACAGCGGCCGCTGCAGGGGATGATAGATGCCCTGTACGACCATCGCCGCGACGACGATCCACACGGAGGCGGACAGCGACACGCCTGCTCGCGCCAGGCACACAACGGCCACCCCCGCCAGGGCGATCAGGCTGCCGACGACGGTGAACCGCGTGACGGGTTCGCGGAAGAGGAGGAAGGCGACCGCGACCGAGACGAGCGGTGCGGCCGCGACGATGATGCTCGCCGTCCCCGCAGGCACGTGCAGCTCGCTCTCGTTGAGGAGTAGCTGGTAGGTGGTCATCCCGAAGAATCCAGCGGCGACGATCCAACCGAAATCGCGCGGCCTCGGGAGCCTGACCCGCTTCACCGCTGCGAACGCCAGGAGCGCGATCATCGCCACCGCGAGTCTGACGAACGAGAGCCCGATCACACCGAAGGCCGGCGCGGCCACCTGGATAGCAGGGAAGGCGCTGGCCCACAGCACGACGACGGCCAGACCGCCCAAGACTCCGCGATTCGCTTTCACTCTCCAAGGATTCTTGACGTGTTCCATACAGCACAAGTGAATAATCTTTATGCGATAACTCACTCACGCTTAGTTTTGTGTGACGTTCTCGCCGTCTGAGCTCAGCATCGATTCGGCCTTAAGCTCTGAATGCTAAAGTTCACAGATGATAGATGTACGCAAGCTCCGGATGCTCGCCGACTTGGATCGGCTGGGGACCATCGCGGCGGTCGCCGAGGAGCTTCAGCTGACGGCGCCCGGCATCTCGATGCAGCTCTCCGCCCTGGAGAAGGAGCTCGGCGTCACCCTCACCGAGCGTCAGGGGCGGCGCCTGGCGCTCACGCCAGCCGGGAGACTGCTCGCCGAGCACGGGCGGGATGTACTGGACCGGCTCTCGCTCGCCGAGCTCGAGGTGGAATCCCTCCGACTCGGGAGGGCCGGAACCTACCGGCTCGCCGCCTTCCCTTCGGCTGCCCGGACTTTCGTCGCCGACACCTGGAGGCACCTGTCCGAGCACTCCGGCATCCAGCTGAACCTGAGCACGCCGGAGCCGGCGGAAGCCCTCGCGAATCTGCTCAGCGGGCTCTCGGATGTGGCCGTCGTCCACTCGTACTCCAATGTCCCCCGCCGCCTCCCGGACGGCATCGTGGGCCGCCGGCTCGTCAGCGAGCGGGTCTGGCTGGCGATCCGCGCCGACGACGACGCGGCGGCTCCGATGGTCGACATCGCCGATCTCTCCGAGCACTCGTGGGTGGCGCCGCAGGCGGACTTGACCTGCTATGAGATGGTGGATCGCGCCTGCGGGCTGGCCGGCTTCCGGCCGAGGGTCGTGGCCGAGAGCGTCGACTTCGCCGCACAGCTCGAACTCGTCGCCGCGGGAGCCGGTGTCGCGCTCGTGCCTGGACTCACCGTCCCGTCGGTCCCTGAGGGCGTGACACTGTGCGCGCCCACACTCCCGCTGCAGCGGCACATCGACGTCGCCTACCGCTCCTCCCTCCGCGGCGACGCCGGGGTGGAGCGCATCGCCGAAGTGCTGGCGGCGACCGCAAAGGATCACGTGCGACGCACCCCGTTGGCGCACGCCTGAGTCACCCCGCCGACCACTACACCTCCTGGCCGGTCGCACTTCCCGCGTGCACGATGTGTCTTGCTGGCGCTCGTTGGACTATATCCAATAGGATATTGAGGAGGACGAGCGAGAGGACAACGGAGTGAGCATCGTCACGGGCTTCGAGACCCTGGATGTGCGGTTCGAGACATCCGCCCTGCTGGACGGGTCGGACGCGATGAACCCGGACCCGGACTACTCCGCCGCGTACCTGCGCGTTACGACCGACGCCCCGGACGGCCACGAGGGCCACGCCTTCGTGTTCACGATCGGCCGCGGCAACGACGTCCAGGTCGCCGCCATCGAGGCCATCGCCCACCGCGTGGAGGGCAGGAACGTCGAGGCGATCCTGGACGACCTCGGCGGGTTCTGGCGCGAGTTCGTCCACGACTCGCAGCTGCGCTGGCTCGGCCCCGAGAAGGGCGTCATGCACATGGCCATCGGCGCCGTCGTGAACGCGTTCTGGGATCTCAAGGCCAAGCGCGCGGGCCTCCCCCTCTGGCAGCTGCTGTCCCGCATGTCGCCGGAAGAGCTCGTCTCGCTCGTCGACTTCCGGTACCTCACCGACGCCCTCACCCCCGAGCAGGCGCTCGAGCTGCTGCGCGCGGCGGAGCCCGGCCGTGCTGCGCGCGAGGCCGAACTGCTCGCCGACGGGTATCCCGGATACACGACGACACCCGGCTGGCTCGGCTACTCCGACGAGAAGCTGCGGCGCCTGGCGCGCGAGGCGGTCGACGACGGCTTCACGCAGATCAAGCTCAAGGTCGGCGACCGGCTCGATGACGACCTCCGCCGCCTCCGCGTGGCCCGCGACACGGTCGGCCCCGACATCCGGATCGCCATCGACGCCAATCAGCGCTGGGATCGCGACCAGGCCATCGAGTGGATCCGCGCCCTCCAGCCCTTCGACCTCGCCTGGGTCGAGGAGCCCACCAGCCCGGACGACGTGCTCGCGCACGCGGCGATCGCCCGGGCCGTGGCGCCGGTGCCGATCGCGACCGGCGAGCACGGCATGAGCCGGGTGCTGTTCAAGCAGCTGCTGCAGGCGGGCGCCGCATCCATCGTCCAGATCGACTCGACCCGCGTCGCCGGGGTCAACGAGAACATCGCGATCCTGCTGCTCGCGGCGAAGTTCGGCGTCCCGGTCTGCCCGCACGCCGGCGGCGTCGGCCTGTGCGAGGCGGTGCAGCACTTCTCGATGTTCGACTTCGTCGCCGTCTCGGGCAGCCAGGAGGGCCGGATGATCGAGTACACGACGCACCTGCACGAGCACTTCGTCACCCCGGCCGAGGTTACCCGCGGACGTTACCGCGCGCCGCTGGCCCCGGGCATCGGGATGGAGATGCTCGCCTCGTCCCTCCACGAGCACGAGGTCGGTCGCGAATCCCGCGTCGAAGTGCACGTAGTGGCGGCTATCCCGGCGGAATAGCCACCACTACGTGCACTTCAGCGGAGGGCGGGGCTGGCTAGCCCGCGAGCGCGCGCTTCAGCGCCGCGACGATGTTCGTCGCCCGCTCGTCGGCTCCCGCTTCCATCCAGTTGGTGACGAACGCGAACCCGACGCGCGTGTCGCGGTCGGCGAAGGCGACCTGGCCACCGGCTCCGTCGTGTCCCAGGCTCGACGGACCGAGGTACCGCCGCGCCTCCGAGTCCAGCTGGAAGCCGCGCGCCCACCGAGGCCACGGCCCGGGCGTCGGGAACACCGGCTCACCGCCGCTCATCGGGATGAGACCCGCATCCAGCACATCGTCGTCCAGCACCCGAACGCCGTCGGTCTCGACGACGGTCGACGACCAGAGGGACGCGAGGGCGTCCGCGGTGGCGATCCCGCCGGCGCCGGGGATCTGCGCGGCCCGGACCCGAGGGTCGTTGAAGCCGCCCTCCGGCGTCACGAGCTCCGGCGGGAAGGCGTCCCCGAGCGTCATCGCGAGGGCCGTCCACGGCGACTCGGCCTGCTCCAGCTGCTCTCCGGCCTCGCGCTGGCTCTCCGACGCCTGCAGGTGCGCGACGCGGTCGGCGCGGCCGGCCGGCAGCCCGATCCACAGGTCGTCCGACCAGGGCGCGGCGACCGACGCCAGGTAGGCGCCGGGCATCGTGGAGGTGACGCGGCGGACGAGCTCGCCCGCCAGCCAGCCGTGCGTGAGCGCGTGATAGGCGTAGCCGGAACCCGGCCTCCACAGCGGCTCCTGGGCGGCGAGGAACCCGGTGACCGTCTCCCAGTCGAGCGCCTGATCCAGAGTGAGCCGCTCGCGCAGGGCGGAGAGTCCGGCGCGGTGGGACAGCAGCTCGGCGACCGTCACGTCGCCCTTCCCCGCTGCGGCGAACTCGGGCCAGTAGCGGCTGACGGGCGCCTCGTAGTCGAGCAGGCCGTCCTGCACCAGGCGGGCGACGAGGATGGACATGACGCCCTTGGTGCACGAGAACACGACCGATGCCGTGTCCGCCGTCCACGCCTGTCCGTCGCGCTCGTCCTTCACGCCGCCCCACAGCTGCACCACCGGCCGGCCGTCGACGCGGACGGACAGGGCCGCGCCCATCGTCGGCCTCCCGGCGAAGGCGTCGGCGAACGCCGAGCCGACCTCCTCGAAGCCGGTCGCTGCGGTGCCCTCGATCACGTCGGTCATCTGGTCTTCGTCTCCGTTTCGTCGATCGCAGCTCTCGGCCGCATCCCTCCGGAGCCGTCCGGCTCCGTCGTCAGCCTGATCGGGTCGGTGATCCGGCCGCCGAAACCGCCCGCCTCCCCGGTGTTCTCGAACGCCAGGAGGTGCGGCGACCCATCGCGATCGACCACCACGCGCCCTGCGTAGTAACGCTCGTCCAGAAGCAGGTCGGCCGCCTCGAGCTCGAACGGCCCGAGCGGCGACGCCGATGGCGCGATCCAGATCCCGCCGGGGCCGTCCGAACGTTCGCCGGCGAGATGCGCCGTGTCACACGAGAACAGCAGCCAATCGCGGCCGTCCAGCCGGACGCTCTGCGGCACCTCCAGGTGCGCGAACCCCGCTCCCGGCTCCGTCAGGGGCGACTGCACCCGCCAGTCGACGAGGTCGGGCGAGACCGCGTGGCCCACCACGCCGCGGTCACGGACGGACGCGCCGTCACGCACGCGGGCCGTGATCAGCATGTGCCAGCCCTCTCCGCCGGGATCGCGGAACACCCACGGATCGCGCCACGCCTCCTCGTGCCAGGTGCGGTCCGGCAGCACCTCGTACCAGCGCGGGTCGGCCTGCAGCCGCAGCCGATCGTCCTTGCGCCAGTGGAACAGGTCGTCGGACACCGCGACGCCGATGGTCTCGATGTTGGTGATCTCGGCCGCCGAGAGGAACGCCGACCCGGTGTAGAACATCCGCCAGGCGCCGTCGTCGCCGCGGACGACGCTGCCCGTCCAGGTCGCCGAGGCGTCCAGGTCGCCCGGACCCCCGGGGCCCAGCACCGTCCCGTGATCGTCCCAGTCGACGAGGTCGGCCGAGGTGGCGTGCCCGATCCTGGCATTGCGGTGCCGCAGGTCCGGGTCGACGAGCGACACCGGCGCGTGCAGGTAGAACAGGTGGAAGAGGTCGCCGTCGTCGGCGACCCAGAAATCCCAGACCCAGTGACCGTCTCTGCTGAACCCCATCCGTCAGCCCTTGACCGCGCCCTGGATGAGCGCCTTGATGAACTGGCGCTGGAAGATGACGAAGACCAGGATCGTCGGCAGGATGATGATCAGCGCTCCCGCGTTCAGCAGCGGGATGCTGAGGCTGTACTGCCCCTGGAAGAACGTCAGCGCTCCGGCAACCGTGCGCTGCAGCGGGTCGGCGATGAGCACGACGGGCAGCAGGAACTGGTTCCACGTCCACAGGAACAGCAGGATGCCGAGCGCCGACAGCGCCGGACGCGCGAGGGGAAGATGGATGAGCCGGAGCTCCTGCCACATCCCCGCGCCGTCGACCCGCGCCGCCTCGGACAGCTCGGTGGGCACTCCGACGAAGTGGGCGCGCATCCAGAACACGCTGAACGGCATGAACAGCCCGATCAGCGGGAGGATGATCGCCCACTGCGTGTTCAGCACGTTGAGCGACTGCATCTCGTAGTAGAGCGGGATGATCAGCGCCTCGAACGGGATGGTGAGCCCGAGCACGAACAGGATCAGCAGGGCGCGGGACCCCTTCATCCGGAGGCTGCCGAGCGCGTAGCCGGCGAGGCTCGCGATGACGAGGCTGATCGGCACGACGCCGAGCACGATGAGGGCGCTCGACCCGAGGAGCTCCCAGACATGACCGGTGTTGAACGCCTCGGCGAAGTTGCCCCACTGCGGGTTCGTCGGCCACGCGAGACCGGTCGGGTTGACGTCGGCCGGCTGCAGCGCCGCCGACACCATGTTCAGCAGCGGGATGACGGTGAGCACGAGCACGAGGACGAGCAGCACGCGGCCGGTCCACTTCTCGACGGGATTGACGATCATTGGTCACGGACTTTCGAGAGGCGCTGGATCGGGAGGACGACCACGAGGACGAGGATCATGAGCACGATGCCGAAAGCGGAGGCCAGCCCCACCTCGCTCTGCGTGAACCCGATCCGGTAGATGGAGATGCCGGGCACCAGGGTGGCTCGGCCGGGACCGCCGAGAGTGGTCGTGTAGATGATGTCGAAGCTGCTGAGCGCGGCGATGATCGTGATGGTGATGAGCACGGCCAGCTCCTGGCGGAGGCCGGGGAGGGTGATCGTGAAGAACTCGCGCCACCAGCCGGCCCCGTCGAGCCGCGCGGCCTCGTAGAGGGAGGCGTCGATCTTGCCGATGCCGGTGAGGAGCAGCACGGTGCACAGGCCGGTCAGCGTCCACGAGCCGATCAGTCCGACGGACGGGAGGGCGGTCTGGTAGTCGCCGAGCCACGGGCGCGCGAGACCGCCCAGCCCGATCCATCCCAGGATCTGGTTGACCGCGCCGGTCTGGGCGTACATCCACGACCAGGCGATGCCGGCGGCGGCGAGCGGGATGATCTGCGGGAGGAAGAGCACCGTCTGCGAGAGGCTCGAGAAGAACCCGGCCCGGATGGAGCGGATGAGCGTGGCGAGCACGAGCCCCGCCACCACCGGGATGACGGTGAAGAACGCGATGAGGATGAACGCGTTCCGGATGGCGCCGAGGAGGTCGGGATCGGTGAACACCGTCAGGTAGTTCGAGAGCCCGACCCAGGTCGAGGCGCCGATGCCGTTCCAGTCGTAGAACGAGTACTGGACGCCCTGGATGAGCGGCCAGAGCACGAACGCGGCGTAGAAGAACAGGGCGGGAGCGACGAGCAGCCAGCCGATCCGTCCCGTGCGTCCGGCCATCCGCTTCCGGGTGGCCGGACGCACGGGGGTCCCGGATGCGGCCCCGCGCGAACCGTCGCGAACCGCCCGTCGCGCCGACGGGGTATGGCGGGTCGTGTCGTCGCCCGCGCGGGGTCGCACCGAGGTCATCGTTACTTCTTCACTTCCTGCTCGTAGAACGCCTGCACCTTGTCGACGAACTCCTGGCCGCTGATCTTGCTGGTCACCAGCAGCTGCGACTCGGGGATGATCGCGCCGGCGTAGATGCCCGCCGTGGTGTTCGCCATGAAGTCGACCTGGCCGTCCTCCTTGGCGATCTGGGCCGCCGCCGCGAGGACCTGCTCCGTGATGGAGCCCTTCTCGACCTTCGGCTGGGCCTGCGCCGGGTCACCGCCCGGGGCGGCGCCGGTCACGTCGACCACGATCTGGCGCGCCTTGTCGTTGGTGTGCACCCAGTTCAGGAAGTAGGCGACCTCGTTGAGGTGCTTCGACTTCGCTGCGGCCGAGAACGAGTTGGCCGCACCCATCGCGACGTGGTCTCCGCCCTTCTCCGCCGGGGGCACCAGGAAGAACGTCAGGTCCTTACCGAGCTTCTTGGCGTAGTTCGCGGCCTCCCAGTTGCCGTTGAACGTGAAGACGCCCCCGCCGTCCTGGAAGCGGCTGACGAACGTGAAGTAGTCGAGCGCGTTGATGTCCGACGGGAAGTACCCGGCGTCCGCCCACTTCCGGATGAGCTCGGCGCCCTTCACGTTGCCCGCGGTGTTGTAGGTCGCGCCCGGCTTGTTGAACATCCAGTCGAGGAACTCCTGCTTGTCGGCGTACTGGTTCATCGCCGCCTGGACGGTGAAGTTGACCACGCCGTCCTTGTCGCCCTCGACGAGAGGCGCGATGCCGGCCGCCTTGGCCTTGGCGAAGTCGGCTTCGAGCTCGCCGAGGGTCTCCGGCGGAGCGGTGATCCCGGCCTGGGCCGCGAGCTTCGTGTTCATGAAGATGCCCGTGACGCTGTAGCCGAGGCCCAGCTGGTAGAGCGAACCGCTGCCGCGCACGCCGTCCTTGGTCATGCGCAGCGGGGCGAGCTGGGCCGGGGACCACTTGTCCCAGCCGTACGCAGTGAAGAAGGGATCGAGGTTGGCCACCAGGCCGTCCTTCACCGTGTCGCCGAGGGTGGGGAGGCGGATGAGGTCGGGCGGCGTGGAGCTGGCGAGCAGCTTGGGGGCGTTGGCCGTGAGGTTCTGGAACGTGTCGCGGGTGATCTTGAACGTGATGTTCGGGTGCTGCTTGGTGAACTCCTTGGTCAGGTCGTCCGTCAGCGGGAACCCGGTCTCGTCGGCGATCGTCAGCTGAACCTTGTCCGACGTGAGCTTCGTGCTGACGTCGGTCGCGGTGGTCGCGCCGGAGGTGGAGGATCCGGGCGCGCAGCCGGTGAAGACGAGTGCGGTGAGCGAGGCGATGAGGCCGGCGGCTGCTGCGCCGCGCACCCTCCGCCCGCGAGATGGTGTGGACATGCAGGACTCCTTCGTCGACAGGATGGGTCGATACCGATCCCAGTGCTAAATGCTTTCAGCAGGCCCTATACTGAGATACGTCGCGCACATTGTCAACTGCGTTCCGCGAACGGCGCACCCAAGCGGCTACCATCCCGAACAGGAGGAGGACGTCTCGATGCTGAGCAAGCGCGTGACCCTGGCCGACGTCGCCAGGAAGGCGGGCCTCTCCGTCTCGGCGGCATCCATGATCCTCAACGGCCGCCCGGACACACGCCTCTCGCAGGACGCCCATGACCGCGTCCACGCGGCCGCCGCCGAGCTCGGTTACCGGCCCAACGTCGCGGCCCGCGGGCTCAAGACGGACAAGACGCACACGATCGCGTTCATCTCCGACGTCGTCGCCACCACCCGCTTCGCCTCCGGGCTCATCAAGGGAGCCCTGAACGCGGCCGAGACGGCGGGTCACGTCATGATGGTGCTCGAGACGGACGGCGAACCGAAGCGCGAGACCGAGGCGATCGGCGCAGCGCTCGACCGGCAGGTCGACGGCATCGTCTTCGCCACGATGCGTGCGAGGGAGCTGTTCCTCCCCGACATGCGGATCGAGACGCCGGTGGTCATGCTGAACGCGACGAACGCGCGCTTCCCGCACGCGGTGCTGCCGGACGAGTACGGCGGCGGCCGGTCAGCCGTCCACGTGCTGGCGGACGCCGGCTTCCGCGACGGCATCGCCCTTCTCGGCCAGAGCGACGCGAAGGAGAAGGGGCTGTTCCGCTCCGCGACCGTCGCACAGCGCGTCGCCGGCATCCGCGACACGATGGCGGAGCTCGGCCTCGACTTCGTCTCCGAGACGTCCGTGTGGCTGTGGGAGCCCGACGAGGGCTACGAGGCGACCAGGAAGCTGCTCCGCCGGAAGGACCGCCCGCAGGCCATCGTCGCGATGAACGACCGGCTGGCGTTCGGCGCTTACCAGGCCGTGAGCGAAGCGGGCCTGCGCATCCCGGACGACCTCTCCATCGTCTCGTTCGACAACGACGAGCTCGCCGCCTACCTGCGGCCCGGCCTCACAACCGTCGCCCTCCCGCACGAGGCGATGGGCGCTCGCTCGGTCGAGCTGCTGCTGCATCCCGGCCCGGCGGGCGAGGAGCTCATCCCGATGCCGGTCATCGAACGGGCGTCGGTCGCCGCCCGGGTCTGAGCTCCCCGCCGCGGATCAGCGCGGGACGCGGGCCGCGGCGTCCGGGAAGGCCGGCGCCTCCGGCCGCGGACCGGTCTGGTACCAGTAGGCGACGGAGAAGACGTCGTCGGTGCGCTCGAAGAGTCCCTTGTCCCAGACGCCGATCTGCTGCACGGTCACGCGCAGGTCGCTCTCGAAGAAGATCGGGTCGGGCAGGTGCCACCGGTACACCGCGTGCATCGGCGCCGTGGAGGTGATGAAGGTGCCCCCGCGCGTGTCGTCGCGGGTGCTGAAGAACGGATAGCCGCAGTACGGCGCACTGAACGTCAGAGGAACGGGCTCCGGGTCGTGACGCAGTTCGTCCTGGAAGGCCCAGGCGCCTCCCGCGTAGTCCTCGAGCCCGGTGCTGCACAGCGTCGGGAGGTCGGTGTCGCCGTCGACGAAGAACTTCACCTCACCCTCCCCCCACCAGTAGCGCGAGAGCGAGGCGATGCCGATGTAGGTGCCGAGGTAGCGGCCGCGTCCGGCGACGCCGTCGAGGATGACGTGGTCCTCCCCCAGCGCCGTGGTCGCGTTGGAGCGCCGCCACTGCGCGTGGAACAGCGGCGTCCCCTCGGGGATGTCGTCGCCGACGGTGTAGTCGACCTGGAAGAAGACGTGGTCGACCGAAACTGCGTGGTCGCTGTCCAGCACGATGCGGGCGCGCCGCCGGAACGGCATCGGGATGTACGAGTTCATCCCGCCGGTGGGCGCCACCACGATCGGCTCGGAGGTGACCAGCGCCCGCGCGGCGAAGCCGTTGCAGAAGAAGTCGCCGAGGGGCGCCTCGACCGCGGGCTGCTCCTCGTCGTCCCAGTACATCCGCAGCACCAGGTCGCGCAGCACGAACGGCCCGCCGTCCGTGCGGTCGGGGACCGTGATCCAGATGTGGCGGATGACGCCGGGCCCCTCGATGTCGGCGAGCGTCAGGCTGCCGCCGGCGGGCAGGGCCGCGTACGCGCTGCCCTTCCGGCCGGGGCCGAGGTGCGAGCTCGCCGCCGCAGCCGCGCCAGGCGCGCCCGTGGGGTTCTCCGCGTTGATGGAGCGGGAGCGCACGCCGTCGGCGGCGAGCAGGTCGGACAGGGTGGGAAGCACGGTTCTCCTCAGGTCTGATGGGTGGATCGGATGGGTGGGTCGGGCGGCTACTTGACCGAGCCGACGGTCACGCCGCGGCTCAGGGTGCGCTGGAAGATGATGAAGAACACCAGCGTGGGCAGCAGCGAGAGCAGCGACCCGGCGTTCAGCGAGGTGATGTCGATGGAGTTCTGACCTTGCAGGGTCGCGAGGGCGATCGGCACGGTCTGCACCGACTGGTCGGAGAGCAGGATGAGCGGGATGTAGAACTCGTTCCACGTCCAGACGAAGAAGAACACCATCAGCACCGAGAGCGTCGGCCGCATCACCGGGTAGACGACCGACCAGAGGATGCGCCAGCGTCCGGCGCCGTCGAGCGCGGCGGCCTCCAGGAGCGACGGCGGCAGCGTCGACATCACGCTCGACAGCAGGTAGGTGCCGAATGCGGCCTGCAGCACGGTGAAGACGATGATGACGCTCCACACGGTGTTGAAGGTACCGGTGGCCTGCGCCCCGTAGAACAGCGGGTAGATCAGCGCCTCCTGCGGCAGCATCGTCGCCAGCAGGAACACGGCGAGAAGCGCCGTGCTCCCGCGAACCCGGCCGACGCCGATCGCGTAGGCGCTGAGCAGCGAGACGAGCGTGCCCAGCAGAGCCACCAGCGTCGAGATGACCACCGAGTTCCACAGCGCGCGGAGGAAGTCGACGCGGTCGAGGTAGTCCTGGAACGACTGCAGGCTCCAGCTGGTCGGAAGCGCGAGCGGGCCATGCGCCGAGTAGTCGGTGCCGGTCTTGAACGCATTGAGCACGAGCAGGACGAGGGGCGCGAGCATCACCAGCGCGATCAGCACGGCGGCCGCGAGGATGAGCCACCGAAGGGGCCGTCGCGGGCGGCGTCGGCGGGTGCCCGCGTGGACGGTCCGCTGCGGCGCATCGGCCCGGCGCGGACGGGACTCGGTGGGTGCGGTCGTCGTGGTCATCCGGCGGCCTCCTCTCGGGCGCCCCGCCGCTGGAGCCAGAGCATGACGCCGGCGACGAGGAAGATGACGATGGACATGGCGGTCGCGATGGCGGAGCCGTAGCCGACCTTGGAGAGCTCGAAGAAGTTCCGGTACGAGTAGTAGGACGGCACGACGGTCGAGCCCTCCGGTCCGCCTCCGGTGAGGATGAGGATGGGCGCGAAGACCTTGAGCGCGCCGACGGTCGCGGTGATCACCACGACGAACACCTCCGGCCGGATCTGCGGGACCGTGATGGCGCGGAACCGCCGCCACCAGCCGGCGCCGTCGAGGGAGGCCGCTTCGTACAGCTCCGGGTCCACGCGCTGGAGGGCGGCCATGAAGATGACGACCGGATAGCCGAGCTGCAGCCAGATCAGCATCAGCATCACGGCGTAGATCGCGATGTTCGGGTCGCCGAGCCAGTCGGGCGGGCTCTTCACCCCCAGCGCTTCGATCACGCTGTTCAGCAGGCCGTTCTGGGTGGCGAGCACCCAGCTCCAGATGAAGCCGGCCACCGCGATCGGGAGGATCTGCGGCAGGTAGTAGGTGGCTCGGAGGAACGCGGCCGTCCGGCCGCCGAACTCCCGGCCGATGTAGTCGAAGAGCATGGCCGCCAGCAGCAGCCCGAGCAGGGTGGGGACGATCACGATGCCGACGATCATGAAGATCGTGTTCGTGAACGCCAGCCAGAACTGCGAGTCGTGCAGCAGGTCCACGTAGTTCTGCAGACCGTTCCAGCGCATCGGGGCGATGCCGCCCTTCCAGCGGAACAGGCTGATGAACACGTTCACCGCGAACGGGAGGAGGACGATCACCGCCGTCCCGATGATCATCGGGAGGAGGTACATCCAGTACCCGGCGCGTCGCGCTGACCGCCGGCGCCGCAGCGGGGGCGCCGCGGATGGTGTCGCTGTCGTCATGTCATGCTCTCCGGATCCGGAGGGTGGGGCGGAGCCGCGTTCGGCGGCTCCGCCCCGCCGCTCAGCCCTGGTCGGTCGCCTTCTTGCCGTCGTCGTAGAACTTCTGCAGCTTCTGGATGTACTCGTCAGCCGTCTCGTTCTTGTTGGACATCGCGGCCATGTTGGTCTGGATGAAGTCCAGGAACCCGGGGACCGGGTAGTCCGGGTAGAAGGTCAGGGTGTCCGCCTTGACGATCTCGTCGAAGCGCTCGGTGTACGCGCGGGTCACCGGGTCGGTGATCTTCGAGGAGTCGCCCGCGAGCGGAAGGCCGCCGAGTTCGCCGATCTTGTTCTGGACCTCCGGGCTCAGCGTCGTGTCGATCCAGTCGTAGGCGAGGTCCTTGTTCTTCGCCTTCGCGGGCACGCCCCACAGGTGGCCGGACGACCCCATCGACATGTTCGCGCCGGGGAGGGTGAAGTAGCCCCAGGCGAAGTCCTTCTGGTCCTTCACCCGCGAGAACACGCCGTTGTTCCAGATGAGCATCCCGGTCTTCCCGCTGAGGAAGTTGACGTTCGCCTGCTCGTAGGTGAGGCCGGCGAGGTCGGTGCCGAGGTAGCCCTTGTCGATCCAGTCCTGGAACTGCTCTGTGCCCTTCTTCCACGGGTCCGCGGAGAAGTCGACCTTGCCCTTCAGGAACATGAAGTCGTCGATCTGCTTCCGGTCGGCGTAGGCGGAGACGAGCGAGTACCAGACCCACATCTGGTTGAAGCCCTGGTTGGTCGACGCCGAGGACGACACCGGCGTGATCCCGGCGGCCTGCAGCTTCTGCATCGCCGCGACGAACTCGTCCATGGTCTTCGGCTCGGCGGCGATGCCGGCCTTCGCGAACAGATCCTTGTTGTAGTAGAAGGTGACGTACTCGCCGATGTTGGGGATGCCGTACCAGTCGCCGGAGCCGGCCTTGCCCTGCTCGTCGTACTTGGCGAAGGACTGCATGCCGCCGGTGACCTTCTTGTCCCAGCCGTACTTCTCCACCTGGTCGTTCAGCGGCGTGAGCAGTCCCTGGCTGGCGAGCTGGCCGCCGTCGGCGTTGCCCTTGTTGAACTCGACGACGTCGGGCACCTTGTTGCCGCCGAGGGTGAGCTTGGCGTTCTTGCGGACGGCGTCGAAGCTGGTGGTCTGGAAGTCGACCTTCACGTCGGGATGCTTCTTCTTGAACATCTCGAGGGCGAGCTGCCAGCCCTGGCCCTGCGCCGTCTTCGGGTCCTCGTACTGGAGGATCGTGAACGTCTTGCCGGCGTCTCCGCCGCTGCCGCTGCTGCAGCCGACGAGGCCGGCGGCGGCTACGGCGACCGCCGCTGCTGCGGCGGCGAGACGGGCGACGGTGCGGCCGCCCGGTTTCCGGGGTGTTGTCATTGCGTTGCTCCTTTGCATCGGGTGTTCGGGGTGCGTGTGTTCTGGGTGGTGCGGATGGTGGGCATGGCGAGGAGGACGGCGGGCGCGCGGGCAGGCTCGCGCCACCGGTGCCTCCGGTCGATGATTCGGGTGTGTGCGGCGGGATATGTGGGCCGGGATGCGGTCAGGTGCCGGAAGGCGGCCCGATCGAGTGCCGGAGGACGGGCGCACAGGGCATGAGGAACCCTTCGCGCTCGGCCCCGTCGAGGGATCCGTCGAGCCGGCCGACCACGCGGCGCACCGCCCACGCGCCCATGTCGCGGTGCGGCAGCTGCACGGTCGTGAGGCCGGGGTCGAGCGCCTCGGCGACGAACTCCTGGTTGTCGAAGCCGGCGATCGAGAGGTCGCCGGGGATGTCGAGCCCGAGGTGGCGCGCCACCTGGTAGAAGCCCATCGCGGTCTGATCGCTGAAGCAGAACACGGCGGTCGGCCTGTCCTCCCGGTCGAGCAGCTGCCGGGCCGGCTCGACGGCGAACCGCGTGGCCGCGTCCTCCGCGACCACGGTGAGGCTCTCGTCCCGGCGGAGGCCGGCCTCCGTCAGCGCCCGCTCGTGGCCGCGGGCGCGCAGCCGCGAGGCGATCGGGTAGGCGCGGACGTCGCAGAAGCCGATCCGGGTGTGACCGGCCTCGATGAGCAGGCGCGTCGAGGTGTAGGCCCCCAGCTCCTCGTCGGGCACGACGTAGTCGACCGTGGGATGCGCATCCTCCACGGAGGGACGCCCGTCGAGGATGACGACCGGCATCGTCGGCGGGACGAGCGGCAACTCGACGAGCTTGTGGAAGTTGGTCGCGACGATGAGGCCCTCGATGTTACGCTGCAGGAGGGACTGGACAGCCGGGGTCTGCACCTCGTCGTTGCCGTAGGTGTCGATGAGCATCAGCATGAAGCCGCTGTCCCAGGCCGCCTGCTGCGCGCCCGCGAGCATGTGACCGGAGAACGGCACCGTGGCGACCTGGTCGGACACCATCCCGATCGTGCGGCTCTGTTTGGTCTTGAGCGACCGGGCCAGCTGATTCGGCACGTAGCCGAGCTCGTCGGCGACCTGCTTGATGCGCTGCGCGACCGAGGCGTTGACGCGGCCCTCGCCGCGACCGCTGAGCACCAGGCTGACGCTCGACACGGAGACGCCGACGTGCGAGGCGATGTCCTTCATCGTCAGCATCGGCGCTCCTTCGCTCTGTGCGTCAATCGGTTGACTTCAATCGATTGACGTCACGCTATGAGCGTCAAACGCGTTGACGCAAACGGCCGTTACGAAGTCGTTATCCGCTCGCCCCGATGCGGGACTCGGTGCGCCCGCATGCGATCCTGTCAGCGGCATGAAGGAGGACCGATGACAGACGGCAGCAAGCGGCAGAGCGAGATGACCCTGGTGCTCATGCTCGCGCTCACCTTCTCGACCGGGATCGTCGACGCGGTCGGCTACCTCGGGCTCGACAAAGTGTTCGCGGGCAACATGACCGGCAATGTGGTCATCCTCGGGATGGCCATCGTGGGCGCCGAAGGCCTGCCGTGGGTCGGGCCGCTGGTCGCGCTCATCGCCTTCATGGCGGGAGCCGTCATCGGCGGCCGGACGCTGCGTCGGGAGACGATCGGCTGGAACACGCGGACGAGCTGGTCCTTCACCGCTGTCGCCGCCGCTCTGGCGGTGCTCACCGGCGTCACGATCGCGACCGGCGGCGTCCCGCCGAAGCCGTGGGAGCTCGGCATCACCGTCCTGCTCGCCGCGGCGATGGGATTCCAGGCGGCCGTCGCCCGGCACCTGGCCGTCAAGGATGTGACCACGGTCGTCGTCACGTCCACGATCACCGGCCTCGCCGCCGACTCGGTGCTCGCCGGCGGCTCCGGCCAGCCGTGGCGCCGGCGGGCGGGTGCGGTCGTGCTCATCGCGCTGGGTGCACTGGTCGGGGCGCTGCTGCTGAGGTTCGGGATCGCCCTACCGCTCGGACTCGCCACGGTCGTGACCGCGGCTGCTGCCGTGGTCGGCCACTTCGCCGCCCACGAGGGGCGCCGCGTGGCGGCCGCGCGGGCGTGACGTCCCGGCTCCCAGCCGCCCGTCGTGCAGTTCGAGCACCCGGTCGGCGCGTGCCATCAGCAGTGGATCGTGCGTGGTCACGACCGCGGCGATCCCCTGGCCGTGGACGAGGGCGACCAGCAGGTCCATGATCGCGCGGCCGGTCATGCTGTCCAGCTGCCCGGTCGGCTCGTCGGCGAACAGGATGCGCGGCTCGCCCGCCAACGCCCGCGCGATACCGACGCGCTGCTGCTGACCGCCGGAGAGCTCCGTCGGCCGCTGCCGCGCATGGCCGCCGAGTCCGACGCTGTCCAGGAGCGCATCCACCCGGGCATCGCGCTCCGCCGGGGCGACGCCGAGCAGGCGGAGCGGCAGCTCGACGTTCTCCGCCGCGGAGAGTACGGGCACCAGCCCGAACGATTGGAAGACGAACCCGGTGCTGCGGCGTCGCAGGTCCACCAGCTGCGCCTCCGACGCGGTCGACAGGTCGACGCCGTCGAGAACCACGCGACCACCGCTCGCCCGATCGAGGCCGCTCAGCACGTTCAGGAGGGTCGTCTTGCCCGAACCGGACGGGCCCTTGACCACCACCAGCTCACCGGGGCGGACCGTCAGGCTCGCCTCGGCGAGCGCCGTCACCGTTCCCGCCGCCGTTCCAAAGGTGCGGGTCACCCTCTCCGCCACGAGCAGCGGGATATCCCGCTCGTAGTCCGGTCGGCCCCGCCGGGTCTCTGCGATCGTCACGGGCGGACCTCCTCTTCTGGTGCGTGCGGCTCGTCTGCGGCGTGCGGCCAGACGCCCACATGGTCCTGCTCCAGCGCGAGTCGGACCCGGTCGCGCATCCCCAGGCTGGTGAGGTACTCCTGCGGCAGCTGCAGCCGCCCCACACGGTCGAGCACCGCGAACTCCTCGGCGACCGTGTGCTCGTGACCCTCCTCGTTGACACCCGTGCGCCGCAGCACCTCGGTCGCGGTGCGCCCGTCGCGGATCTGGACGGTGCGCGCCACATGCTCCGAGACGGTGGGGTCGTGCGTGACGATCAGCGTGGTGACGCCCAGCTCGCGGTTGACCCCGCGCATGGCCTCCAGCACCTCGGCGCTGGTGGCCTCATCCAGTTCGCCCGTCGGTTCGTCGGCGAGCAGCACCCGCGGCTCGTTGGCCAGGGCGACCGCGATCGCGACGCGCTGCTGCTCGCCACCGGACATCTCGGTCGGGCGGCGGTCGGCGCAGTGCCCGACCTCGAGCAGCTCCAGCAGCTCGACCGCGCGCCGGTCGCGGTCGCCGGTTCCGGCGACGGACATCGCGAGGGCCAGGTTCTCGCGGGCGGTCAGATAGCCGAGGAGGTTGCGCGAGGTCTGCTGCCAGACGAATCCGACCGTGCGGCGCCGGTAGTCCACGCGCTCCCGGCTGCGCAGCGCGAGCAGGTCCCGCCCGGCCACGGTCACCGACCCGGCCGTCGGTTTGTCGAGCCCCGAGAGGATGCCGAGGAGCGTCGACTTGCCGGATCCGGACGCCCCGACGATGGCGACGAGGCCGCCGCTCTCGACGCGCAGGGTGAGTCCCTGGAGCGCCTGCACCTCGATGCCGTCGGCCGTGAAGATGCGGACCAGGTCGGTGCAGTCGATGGCTGCGTCGGCAGGGACGGTCACGGTGGTCATTCTCCTCCTCCGATCCTCAGCACGGCCGCCGCCGAACGACGACGTGCTGCTGCGAGGGCGACGAGCGTCGCCACGACGGCGACGACGACGAACCCGGTCAATGCCGCGGCGACGAGCAGCGGGTCCTGCACGACAGGCGGCTGGACGGGGCTGCCGGTGAAGCCGCGCAGGTCGAGCGGCTCCAGCACGACGGCGGGCAGCACGAGCCCGACGACGGCTCCGGCGAGGATGCCGACGACCAGCACCGGCCCGAGCTCCCAGGCGAGGACTCCGGCGGTCTGGCGCGAGCTGTATCCGATGGTCCGCAGGGTCGCCACGAGCCGCACCCGTGCCGACGTGTTGATGACCAGCGTGAGAAGCAACGCGGCCACGCAGAGCAGGACGGTCAGCCCGATGGACAGCACGGCCACCAGCTCGGTGCCCGCGACCAACGGGGACGAACGCAGGGCGTCGCGCTCGGCGATCGCGTCACCGACCAGGGCTCCCTCTCCCCCGATCCGGACGAGCTCGGCGTGGACGCGCGCCGCGTCCGCGCCCGGAGCGAGCTTCACCAGCACGGTCTGCGGGCGGCCCGAGATGTCGCTCGAGGCCGGGAGCGCGGTGCCGTCCAGGTAGACCCATTCGGCGTCCCGCACGTAGATGCCGGGTACGAAATCGAGCTCCTTCACGCCGAGGTGCACGTTGGTGCCGCCGGTGACAACGAGCGCGCTGGTGATCGGGATCTGGCTCGACCAGCCGCCGAGCGCTGCCGCGGTGCGGCCCGGAATCCCGCCCTTCAGGGCGGAGGAGAGCCGCGCCGCAGGCGGCAGGTCGGCCTGCACCGCGTCGAGCCGCCGGGGGTCCACGAGGTACCCGGAGACGTCCGACGACACTCCGCCGGCCGTGAGGCGCAGGCCGCCGGCCCACTCGACCGTGGCCGTGCGCTGGACGCCCGCGAGGTCGCCGACCGCATCCACCTGCCGCTGGCTGAGGGTGGATGCGGCGGTGAGCGACAGATCGGCTCCGACCCGGATGCGCGCACCCTCCGCCACACCGGCGGTCGCCGTCGCCAGCATGCTGACCGAGAAGAGCGCGATGCTCACCCCGGCGACGAGAGTGAACACGGGCCAGAGCAGTCCGGAGCGTGATCGCCCAGCCGCCGAAGCGCCGAGGAACGCCACCGGCCCGCGGCCGCGCCGGAGGGCAGCCGCGATCCAGCCGATCGGGTACCGGGTCAGCCGGACGACGACCACGCAGGCGGCGAGCGCCACGAGGACCGGGGTGGCGGCGGTGAGCGGGTCGACCTCCAGGCCGGCCGCCGGAGACGCGAGCCCGCGCCGGGTGAGCAGCACGACACTCAGCGCCGCCAGGCCGATGACCACGGTCTCGGCGACCCAGGCCCAGCGCGACCGTCCGCCGTGCCCGGCCGAGGGAGACAGCGGCCCGGCCGCCACCACCAGTGCGATCGGAGGCAGCACAGCGCAGAAGGCGGCGAGAGCGGCCGGCAGCGTCACGGGCACGCCGTCGGGGGTGAGGGCCACCGCCGCGAGCAGTCCGAGCGTCGCGGCCGGGACCGACACGAGCAGCCCCTGCACCGCAAGCTCGGTGCGGAGGCGGACCGGGGATGCGCCGCGCGCGGTCATCAGCGCGAGCGCGGGTCGCCGCCGGTCCAGAACAAGACGTGTCCCCTGCGCGAGAACCGTCAAGGCGACCACCAGGGGTCCGCTGACGAGGATCGCGAACAGGGTCTGGGCCGGCTGCGCGCGAGCGACGAACTCGTCCAGCGGCCCCTGTACCGCGGTGGCGACGGCGAGCGGGATGGTCGCGTCGCCCACCGTGGCCGACAGCGGGGAGGCCAGGAACCCGCCCAGCGCGCTGCGCACGGCGGGCAGCGTCTCTGCGGTAAACCGCCGCGGCTCGACGGGGAACCAGACGGAGGCGAAGGTCGCGCCGACGCGCGGTGCGAGCGCGGTCCACGTTCCGGGATCGACCCATGCGACCCCTCCGAAGTCCTTGCCCGAGTCGCCGCCGTCGACGAAGTGTCCGCGCGCTCTGCTGACGTCGAGATCCCAGAAGTCGGCTGAGCCGTCCCGCGGCGCGATCGTCCCCGTCAAGCGGAACGACAGCTCCTCGCCCGGCGCGACGGAGGATCGACGGTCCTCGCCGACACGCCAGCCCAGCAGCCGAGCGGCATCGGCGGTGAGCACCACCGGGACGGGCGAAGCAGCCGACGCTCCGGGGGAGGTCGGCCAGGTGCCCTCCACGAGCCGTGCCGTCTTCCGCAGGTCCCGGTAGGCCTCGATGGTGACCGAGTAGCGGCTGTTGCCCTCCGCGCCCGCCGGAGCGGTGGTCGGCAGCTCGTCGCTCCGAGCCGCGGAGTCACCCGGCTCGGTCGCCGCACGGAGCGTCGGCGCCATCCGGTCGCGCACCTTCTCGGCGATCCCGGGCAGGCCGTCCCACAGCCGAACCGGATCGACGGCCGGCCCGTTCGACACGCCCCCGGTGCGGATCGCGGTGGTGAGGTCACGGCCACCCGCTCCGGCCTGCTGGAGTTCATGGCGCAGTTCACCGCCGAGAATCTCACTGCTCACCCGCGGCCAGGCGGCCAGCGCCGTCGCGGTCACGAGGGCGACCAGACCGAGCAGGGCGAGGCCGCCTCCGAACGCTCGGAGCGAGCGGACGAACAGCCGGAGGTCCGAGACGGGACGCGCGTTCACCGGGTCTCCTCCCGGTAGGCCGTGTCGTACGCCTGACGCCGCACGGACCGCCCGTAGGCCCAGACGGCGACGGCGAGAGCGGCGACCAGCGCGAGGAGGCCGACACCCATCCCGATCGGATCCACACGCCCCTGCACCGACAGCGTCGACGGCGCTGTCACGACCGAGAGCCGTGCGAGCGTGTTGCCGACGAGCAGCACGACGACCACGCCGCCGGCCAGGCCGAACAGGACTGCGGCCGCAGAGACGCCGATGACCTCGGCCCGCCGGGTCCATGCCTGCTGCTTCGCCGACAGGCCGACCGCGCGGAGCACGATGACCTCGCCGCGGCGGCGGCGCAGCGCGGAGGAGATCGCGGCGGCCACCGCGGCGACCGCCAGCAGCGCGCAGCCGGCCGCGCCCAACCAGGTGCTCAGCACGGCGCCGCTGAGGAAGCGCGACACGAAGTCGCCCTCTGCGGTGGTGACCACCGCATCCCGTCCCGCGACTCGGGCGACGGAGCGCTCAAGGGCTGCCGTGTCGGGGCCGGTGACCCAGATCGAGCTCGCGCGCGTCACGGAGGGTGTCGTGCGGAGCAGCTGTGCGGTGACCGCGGAGTAGTCGGCGAGGACGGCGCGCTCCGCGGTGGTCCCGGGCAGCGCGGGGACGATGCGGTCGACGGTCGCGGTCAGTCCGCCGACCGGACTGTTCACGTCGATCTGCTGACCCACCCGCAGGGAGTCGTCCGCGGCGAGAGCCGTCGTGACGGCGACCCGCAGCATCGGCTCGGCGTCCGGCAGGAAGCGGGTGGTCACCCTCCCCTCGAGCAGAGCTGCGGAGGCCCGACCGGTCCCGGCGGCACGGAACGGCGTCTCCGCGCCGAAGGCGGTCGGCGCGAGCGACCACGCCCCAGCGGGCTTCGAGGCGACAGGCAGTCCGGTCACCGCGACGGTCACGTCGGTCGCGCCCGCGGACTCGGTCGTGACATCCACGGCGACGAGCCGACGCCCGACGTGATCCGGCAACGCGATGTCGGTGTCACCGGCGGCTGCCGGCTGCGCGGTGATGGGGACGGCCTCGCCCGCGGCTGTCGCCATCCACACCGTCACCTGTGTCGGCGTCGCCACACCGGTGGCCGACGCCGTCGTCGCACGCAGCGCCACCGACCGGGTGTCGGCGGGCAGGTCCGCTCCGGGCAGACCGGCCCTGTCAGGGAGGGAGGCGGCGAGCGCGCCGGTTCCGAGCAGATACCCGCCGACGGGAACCAGTGCGGGGAGCCGGCTGGTGTCCATGACGATCACGGAAGCGTTCGTGTCGCCGATGGTGGCGTCGTCGACGATGGCGGGCGACGCTGTGACCCCCTCCTCCTCGAGGCGATCAGCGCCGGACAGGTCGCCGCCGTCGTTCGGGCTGCCGCCGACGCCGAGATCGGCGCGGACTGCTCCCCCGGTCGTCAGCAGGGTGGAGTCGCGGAGGAAGCCGGAGAACGTGCCCGCATATCCCGCCGCGAACGTCAACGCGCCGACCGTGAGGACGATGAGGGCGACGGGCCCGGAGAACAGCGCGATCCCGCGCCCGACCTGACGCGCGGGGAGGACGCCGGCGACGCCGGGGCCGCGGCCGGCGAGCCGCTCGACGGCGCCGGCTGCTGGACCGAAGAGCGACAGCCCGAGAAGCGCGATGGCGCAGAGCACCGCGGCCGGGGCGACGACGCCGGCCGGATCGATCCCGCCCCCGTCTCCCGACGCCGTCGACGAGCTGAAGACCACGACCCGCCACAGGGCAACGGCGGCCGCGATGATCGCCAGCACCGCGAGACCGGCCGAGACGGCGGTGCGGCCCCTGCCCGCCTCGACGGCTCCCGGGGCGTCGGTGAGCGACCGCGCCGACAGCACGGTCGTCAGCGTGGCGGCGGCCACGGCGGCGACGAGAGCGGCGAGGGGTGGGAGCAGTACATCCACCGCTCCGGGGAGACCCGCGGAGGGCCCGCCGGTCAGCGATCGGAGCACGAGCTGGCCGGCCGCCGTGCCCACGATCACCGCGACGAGAGCCACCGCGCCGGACTCCAGCGCCGCCGAGCGTGCGAGCCACGGGAGGGTCACGCCGCGCGACCGGAGCAGTCGCGTCTCGACCAGGCGAGCATCGGCGGGCAGACGGCCGAGCAGCGCGAGAGCGATCACCGCGCACACCGCGAGCACGCTCAGCGGGATCGGGATGACGGCGCGCACGGCGACGACCGAGCGTTCCATGGCTGTCGTCGTCGCGAGCGCCTGACCGCTCGACGAGAACGGGCTGGCCGCGGCGGTCGAGTCGTCGCTCAGTGCGTCCGCGACGCCGGCGAGCCCCGCCCGCAGCCGCGGTAGCTGCGCGGCGGTGATGCGGTCGGCGTCCGGGGTCAGGACCCACTGCACCGAGGTGCCGTCTCCCGCCTCACCCGCCAGCGCATCCGAGACGATCGCCCGACCGTCGGTTCCGCCGGCGCCGCTCGCGAGGCCCAGCCACGCCGCCGACGCCGGGGCGACCGGGCGCCAGATGCCCACCACCGTGACGCTGACCGGGGCGTCCGGGCCGGACAGGACGGCCGTGTCGCCGAGACCGAGCCGGTGCGCCCGCGCGAAGTCGGTGTCGACCGCCGCTTCGCCCGCGCCCGGGCCGGGGGTGGATGCGGGCCAGCGTCCCGAGGTCAGCCGCGCTCGTTCCTGCAGGGCATCGGAGGCGACCAGCAATGTCGCGCTGCCACCGCCCGCCACGGCGACCGTCGGCACGAACGTCGTCTGCGCGATGCGCAGCGGGACACCCGGGAACTGGCGCGCCACGACCGACCGGACCGCGGCGTCCTGAACCTCCGGGTCGGATCCCTGCGACGCCTGCAGTGCGAGCGAGGTCGCCGCAGCCGGCTCGTGTTCCAGCGTGGCCCGCACCGCCGTATCCGGAGAGCGGAGCGCCAGGCCGGTCATCACGGACGCGAGGAAGGCGATCACCACGACGACGAGGCCGGTGGACACGAGCGTTCCGCGCTGCGCACGGCTCCGCAGCAGCCAGAACGGGCGGACTCGACCGAGCTGCCCGTCCCCTGCACGCATTGTCCCAACGTAGCGCGAGCGGGGCGCCCGTCCCGGCACTGCGCACGCGGTACTACTGTGTGTCGGTGACCACTGCGACGCCGCTCCTGCTCGGCCCGAACCAGCCTCTCGATCGGCCGTACCGGGGCGGCGCGGGCATCGCGCGCTTCCGCGGAACACCGCAGCCGAGCCCGTTCACGCCGGAGGACTTCGTCGCCTCGACCACCGAGGTCTTCGCGGGTGGCGGTGTCGGTCTCACCGTGCTGCCCGACGGCCGCACCCTGCGCGACGCGGTCGCGGCCGACCCCGTGCCCTTTCTCGGCCAGGAGCATGTCGCCCGTTTCGGCGCGCGCACGATGCTGCTCGTGAAGCTGCTCGACACCGCCGAGCGCCTCTTCGTCCACTACCACCCGGACGACGCGTTCGCCGATCGCCACCTGAACAGCCCGCTCGGCAAGACGGAGGCGTGGGCGGTCATCGAGGCCGAGCCGGGCGCCTCCGCGTTCCTCGGGTTCCGCCGCCCCGTCTCGACCGACGAGGTCCGCGTCTGGTGGGACGGCCAGGACGCCGACGCGATGCTCGATGCGATGAACAGCGTCCCGCTGGCCGCCGGTGACACGCTGCTCGTCCCGGCCGGGCTCGCGCACGCGATCGGCCCGGGTGTGACGCTCGTGGAGCTCCAGCAGCCGACCGACCTCTCGGTGCTGCTGGAGCGGCGGATGCTCTCCGAGCACGACGCGCTGCTCGGCCTCGACCTGGAAACAGCGATCGACGGGCTGACCCGCGACGTGACGCCCGAGGAGCGGATCGCCGCCCTGCGCCGGGGACGCGGCGCCGAGACGCTGTTCCCGGGCGATGCCGATCCGTTCTTCGCGGCGGAACGCCTCCGCGTCTCGGGCTCCCGCGAGCTCGACCTCGGGTTCTCGGTGCTCGTCGTGCTCGGCGGAGAGGGACGGCTGGAGGCGGAGGGCGGCACGGTCGTGCCGCTAAGCCGCGGGGCGACGGTGCTCACCGCGTTCGCCGACGGCCCGATCGGGTTGAGTGGCGAGCTCGAGTTGATCCGCTGCCGCCCGCCGCGCTGAGCTGCACCGCGAACTCTCTGAGGCGCCCGCTGTCGGCGGGCGCGGCTAGCCTCACCCTATGGACACCGTCTGCGCACTCTGCGAGAGCCCCGCGCATCCCGGCGCGTCCCTCCGGCTGTGCCTGACCCACCTGCTGGAGGCGCACGATCTGGTTGACGCCGAGTTCGGCGTGACGGACGCGCTGCCGTCACCGTGCGCGTTCTGCGGTTCGCGGCTGGGCGTCCGCTACCCGTCGGGGTGGCTCTGCGCAGTGTGCGAGTGGCGAGTGGGCGAGCCGCCTCCGGAGGGCGCGGCCGCATCCCGAGTGGATGTGGTCTATTACCTGCGGTTCCGTGACCGCATCAAGATCGGCACGACCGCGAACCCCGCCCAACGGTTCGCGGCGCTGCCGCACGACGAGGTGCTCGCGTTCGAACGCGGCGACCGGACCGTCGAGCACCGGCGCCACGAGCAGTTCGCGCACCTGCGCATCCCGGGCACCGAGTGGTTCGAGACCGACCCCGCGCTGGTCGCCCACGTGGATCTCGTCCGCGCCGGCGCCGACGACCCGTGGGCCCCGCTCGCGCGCTGGCGCAGCGAGGCGGCGGCACTGCGCGTCTGACGCCGGCCACGGCCGATGTGTCCCGAACGACGATGAAGGCCCGGATCCGTGCGGATCCGGGCCTTCGTCGAGAGAGAGACGGTCAGGCGACCTCGAGGCTCTCGCGCCGTTCGTCGCGCACGGTGACGGACAGCTCGCCGTCGACCTTCGCAGCGAGGCGGGCCATCTCGGCCGCCTCTGCCTCCGCGGAGGACAGCGCCGCGATGTCCACCAGGGCTGCCGCCGGCACGGGCTCGACGGTCTCCACGACCGCGGTCGCGACGATCTCCTCGGCCTCGGCCTCGGCGACGCGCCGGGCCGCCCGCATCAGGAACGCGGCCACGACGGTCACGGCCCCTGCCGCGAGCGCCAGCACGCCGGCCGTCGTGAAGCCCTCGGTGTAGCCGGACTCCGCGGGGAGCCCGTCCGGAGCGATCGCGCCGGTCACGAGGGCCGTCATCACGGCCGCTCCGACCGCCGAGCCGACGGTGCGCAGGTTGGCGTTCATCCCGCTCGCGATCCCGGTCTGGGTGGCCGGGACGCTCTGCACCACCACGCTCGTGATGGCCGCGTAGATCAGACCGAGTCCGATGCCGAACACGCCGGAGGCGGCGGCGACGGCCACGAGCGACCCGTGGAGGTAGGCGAGCGAGAGGGCCGCGGCCCCCATGAGCACCGCCGACACCACGATCTGCGCGCGGAAGCCGACCCAGCGGGCGAGCGGGCCGCTCAGGAAGCCGGTCACGGCCATGGTCACCAGCATCGGGAGCATCAGCATCCCCGACTCCGCCACGGATGCGCCCAGGCCGTACCCGGTCGAGGTCGGCGTCTGCACGAACCGCGGGAAGAAGGCGAAGATCGCGAACATCGACGCGCCGATGAAGACGGCCGCCGCGTTCATGGACCAGACGCCCGGCTCGCGCATGAGCCGCATGTCGACGAGGGGATGCCGTGAGCGCAGCTCGACGATGATCCAGCCGGCGAGGAGCAGCGCGGCGGCGACGAACAGGCCGATCACGCCCGGCGACGACCAGCCCCACTGCGCGCCCGTGCTGAGCGGCAGGAGGAGGGCGACGAGCCAGCTGGAGAGCAGAACGGCCGCCCACGGGTTCACGCCACCGGTCGCCCGGGTGGGCGATTCGGGGATGAAGATCAGCGCGAGCACGGCGGCGGTCACCGTCAGGGCGACGGGGAGCAGGAACAGGCCGCGCCAGCTGAGCGCGTCGGCGAGGGGTCCGGCGAGCACCGTCCCGAGACCGCTGCCGATGGCGATGATCGAGGCGATGGCGCCGATCGCGGACGGGAGGCGGCGCGCGGGGAACTCGTCGCGGATGATGCCGAAGGCGAGCGGGAACATCGCCCCGCCGAGACCCTGGATGACGCGACCGGCGATGACGACGCCGATCGACGGCGCGACGGCGGCCACGACGCTTCCGAGAGCGACGGCCAGGAGCGCGAGGACGAGGATGCGACGCTTGCCGACGAGGTCGCCGACGCGACCGAGCAGGGGCGTCGCGACCGCGGCGGCGATGAGCCACGCGGTCATGGTCCAGGTGACGCCTGCGGTCGTGGTGTGCAGGTCGGACTGGATGACGGGGAGGACGGGGACGACGAGCGACTGGAGCGTCGCGAAGGAACCGACGCTGAGCGCCAGGACGGCGAAGGTCAGTCCGGGATGGGATCGAGACATTGTCCGGGGTTTCCGTTTCTCGAGAGGTGCCGAAAGGCGTAGAATTGGAGGGAGGCTCCGTTCGGAGGGTTCCTCCGGTTACGCTCAATACATTACCGGAGGGTGCCTCCGCTTCGCAACCTCGAGTTTTCGACCCCCGAGGTCCGACCCGAAAGGACAGCTGCCGTGACCGGCACCGAGACCACAGCACCGAGCGTCGCCCGACCGCAGAGGGCGGATGCCCGACGCAACTTCGACGCGCTGCTCGCCGCCGCACGCGAGGCCTTCGCCGAGCAGGGACCGAACGCGTCGCTCGAGGACATCGCCCGCCGCGCCGGGGTCGGGATCGGGACGCTGTACCGCAACTTCCCCACGCGCGACTCGCTGGTGGAGGCCGTATACATCGACGAGGTCGCCGCCGTCGTCCGCGCAGCGGAGGAGGCGGGATCGCTCGAGCCCTGGGAGGCCGTCCAGGCCTGGCTCCGCCGCTTCATCGCCTACGTCGGTACGAAGCGGGCGCTCATCGAAGGCCTCAACAAGGACTCCCCCGTGCTGCTCAGCTGCCGCACCTCGCTCTACGACGCCGGCGAGCCGCTGGTCCGCCGGGCGCAGCAAGCGGGTGAGCTGCGCTCCGACGCCACGATCGGCGACGTGATCCGCATGGTGTCCGGGATCGCCGGGGTCGCCTTCGACGACGACCAGCAGCGCGACCGCGTCCTCGCCATGGCCATCGACGGTCTCCGCCCCCGCTGACCAGGGCGCCCCGCCGGACGGCCCCGTACGCTTAGAGGATGGAGCTGGGCGTCTATGCGGTGATCGCTGTGGCGGTCATCGTCGGCGTGGCCGCATTCTCGCGGAAGCTCGGCATCGCGGCTCCGATCATCCTGGTCATCGTCGGCGTCACGCTGTCGTTCCTGCCCGGCGTCCCCGACATCGAGGTGCCGCCCGAGATCATCCTCGACGGCCTCCTCCCGCCGATCCTGTACGCGGCGGCCATCAGCGTCCCGCTGACCGACTTCCGGCGGAACCTCGCCCCGATCGCCGGCCTCTCCGTCGTGCTCGTCGTGATCACGGCCTTCGCCTCCGGCTTCGTGCTGTACACGATGCTGCCGGATCTCAACCTCGCGGCGGCCATCGCGCTCGGCGCGATCATCAGCCCGCCCGACGCCGTCGCGGCCACATCGATCGGCCGCAAGCTCGGTCTCCCACCCCGCCTCCTGACCGTGCTGGAAGGCGAGGGCCTGGTCAACGACGCGACCGCCCTCGTGCTCCTGCGGACGGCCCTCGCGGCCGCGCTCGGCGCCCTCGCGACTCCGTGGGCGGGCGTCGTCGACTTCATCTCCGCCGTGGTCATCGCGCTCGTCGTGGGTCTCGTCGTCGGCTTCGTCTCGGTGTGGGTGCGATCCAAGCTCAGCGACCCGGTGCTCGACACGGCGCTCTCCGTGGTGGTCCCGTTCGCCGCGTTCGCGCCGACCGAGGCCCTGCACGGCTCCGGCGTCCTCGCAGTCGTCATCACCGGCCTCTACACCGGGCACGCCGCACCGCGTCAGTTCAGCGCGCAGGCGAGGATCAGCGACCAGATCAACTGGCGCACCATCCAGTTCCTGCTCGAGAACGGCGTCTTCCTGCTCATCGGCCTCGAACTGCGGACGCTGGTCAGCGACGTCGAGAACCCCGAGGTGCTGAGCGTGTGGAACGCCGTCGGCCTCGGGCTCATCGCCGTGCTCTCGCTCATCGTCATCCGGTTCGTGCTCATCGTCCCGCTCATCTTCGGCCTGCGAAGACGCGCGGAGCATGCCGAACGCTCCGTGCTGCGCGAGTGGCTGATGATCAGCTACTTCCGCGACCATCCCGTCCGCTACCGATGGCAGGCCCTGCGGAAGCAGCGGGCGGAGCAGCGGTACGAGCGGCATCGCACCGACCTGGAGGAGTACCGGCAGGAGGCGATCGACTGGAAGGGCGGCGTCGTCCTCGGCTGGGCCGGGATGCGCGGCGTCGTCACCCTGGCGGCCGCGCAGTCGCTGCCGAGCGACATCCCCTACCGCCCCCAACTCATCCTCATCGCATTCACCGTCGCGTTCGTCAGCCTGGTGGTGCAGGGGGGGACGCTGCCCTGGCTGATCCGGACCCTCGGGCTCCAGGGCGCGGACGCCCGGGAGGACCGCCGGCTGCTCGCGCAGCTCCTCGACGACCTGAGCGAGGCGGGACTCGCGGTGCTCGACGACCCGGAGACCGCGGCCCAGACCATGACGACGATCGACCCTGAGGTGGTCGAGCGGGTGCGGCAGTCGTCGTACCTGCGCGCGGAGTCCGCGTGGGAGCGCACCCTGCTGAGCGACGCACCCCAGGACAGCCGCCCGCACCACGTCTACCGGACGCTGCGGCTCGCCGTCGTCGATGCCGAGCGCGAGCGGCTGCTGCTCGAACGCTCCCGCGGGTCGTATCCCTCCCGCGTCCTCACCGAGGCGCAGGCGCTGCTCGATCTCGAGGAGACCCGCCTCCGCTCCCGCTCGCGGTAGCGATTCCTGACAGACCTCTGCGAACGCCGACCGCCCGCGTCACGACCGTCCCGTGCTCTCGTCTCAAGTGGATGAGACCCGCAGGGGGCGGGAGGAAGAGGAGCGTCATGGAGCTCACCGTGATTCGCAACCGCGACCGACGTCGCATGGTCGTCGCCGTCGAGGCCGAGACCGAGGGCGACGCCCTGCGCGCGATCAGCAAAGCCATCGGCCCGGTCACCGTCGCGCATGAGAAGCTGCCGGTCCGCCGGTCGCGCGCCGAACTCGGGCGGCGCCACGCCCGGGTCATCACGTATTTTTAGCTATTCAAAATATCGGGCTAAGCTCGGGTCATGGACACGGCACGGCTCGAGAGCGCACTGCGCGATGCCGGCCTGAAAGCGACACGTGGCCGGGTGGCGGTGCTGGAAGCGCTGACCGACCGGCCGCACGCGAACGCGGAGACCGTCTTCCGGACGCTGCTGCCGACCCTTCCGGGTACGTCGATCCAGAACGTCCACAACGTTCTGGGCGACCTGACTGCGGCGGGACTGCTGCGGCGGATCGAGCCGGCAGGCTCGGCTGCGCTCTACGAGCGGCGCATCGGAGACAACCACCACCACGTGGTGTGCACCGGATGCGGTGCGGTCGCCGACGTCGACTGCGTCGTCGGTCACGCGCCCTGCCTGCATCCCTCGGATGCGGGCGGCTTCGCGATCGACACGGCCGAAGTCACTTTCTGGGGTCTGTGCCCGTCCTGCCAGGAGCGCGCCGCGCGCGCTCAGCAACCCTGAACGCTCAGCACTCGCGAGCGCTCACCGACACCGGGAGAACAATGACGGACGACTACACAACGACCCAGACCGGAACCCCCGTCGCCAGCGACGCCCACTCGCTGACGGCCGGCCGCGACGGCGTCACCGCGCTGCACGACCGCTACCTCGTCGAGAAGCTCGCCCAGTTCAACCGCGAGCGCATCCCGGAGCGCATCGTCCATGCAAAGGGCGGCGGCGCGTTCGGCGAGTTCGTCGTCACCGGCGACGTGACGGCCTACACCAAGGCGGCGGTCTTCCAGCCCGGCACCGCCACCCGCACCCTCCAGCGGTTCTCCTCCGTCGCCGGCGAGCAGGGCTCGCCCGACACCTGGCGCGACGTGCGCGGCTTCTCGGTGAAGTTCTACACGACCGAGGGCAACTACGACATCGTCGGCAACAACACTCCCGTCTTCTTCATCCGCGACGGCATCAAGTTCCCCGACTTCATCCACTCGCAGAAGCGCCTCCCCGGATCCGGCCTCCGCGACGCCGACATGCAGTGGGACTTCTGGACGCTGTCGCCCGAGTCGGCCCACCAGGTCACCTACCTCATGGGCGACCGCGGTCTCCCCCGCTCATGGCGGACCATGCCGGGCTACGGCTCGCACACCTACCAGTGGATCAACGCGGCCGGCGAGCGCTTCTGGGTGAAGTACCACTTCCACTCGCTGCAGGGCAACGAGGAGATCACGGGCGTCGAGGCCGAGCAGCTGGCCGGCGCCGACGCGGACCACTACCGCCGCGACCTGTACGAGGCGATCGAGCGCGGCGACTTCCCGGCGTGGCGCGTGTCCGTCCAGGTCATGCCGTACGAGGACGCCAAGACGTACCGCTTCAACCCGTTCGACCTGACCAAGGTGTGGCCGCACAGCGACTACCCGCTGATCGAGGTCGGCATCCACACCCTCAACGAGAACCCGCAGAACTTCTTCGCCGAGATCGAGCAGGCCGCGTTCTCGCCCGCCAACACCGTTCCCGGTATCGACATCAGCCCGGACAAGATGCTGATGGCCCGCGTGTTCTCGTATCCGGACGCCCAGCGCTACCGCGTGGGCACCAACTACAACGAGCTGCCGGTGAACCGCCCGGTCGCACCCGTCCACAACTACTCGCAGGACGGCGCGGCGCGCCACGGCTTCAAGCCCGCGGACGCCCCGGTGTACGCGCCCAACTCGTTCGGCGGTCCGTCCGCCCAGGCGGAGCGTGCGGGTGAGGGCTCCTGGGAGTCCGACGGCGCGCTCGTCCGCTCGGCGGCGACGCTGCACGCGGAGGACGACGACTTCGGTCAGGCCGGCGCGCTCTACCGCGAGGTGTTCGACGACGCGGCGCGAGCCCGGTTCCTCGACACGATCGCCGGCGCCGTCGGCGGTGTGAAGCGCGAGGACATCCGCGAGCGCGCCATCCAGTACTGGACGAACGTGGATGCGTCGCTCGGCCGTGCGCTGCGCGACCGCCTCGACTCGGCGGCGCAGACCCCGGACGAGGCCGCGGAGTACGTGGGCGTCGCCGAGTAGGCACGCCCCTTCCACAGCGCAGCACGCCGTCATCCCGCTCGGGATGGCGGCGTGCCGCGTTTCGGAGACCGCTGCTAGAGCGTCGCCTCGATCGTGCGGTCGTAGACCGTGCTCCCGCCGACGCGGATGCGGCCGTCGCCCAGCGGCTCGGTCGCCAGCTGCGACCCCTCGCCCTGCAGGATGCTGAGCGGCCGGCCCAGGCGTGCCGTCAGCGCGATGGCCGCCGCGCCGGTCGCCTCGTCCTCGATGATCCCCATGTCCGGTGCGAACATCCGCGAGCGCAGCGTCCCCGCCGCCTCGTCGATCCAGGCGTAGGCGTAGTGGTGGCCGGAGGTGAACGCGAACGGGTCGAGCGCGTCCACATCCTCCGGCGACTGGAGCTCGAGCCACTCGAAGGTGGGCGCCCACTCGGCGCGGGCGGTGATCCACGCGGTGTCGTCGTCGACGGTGGCCTCGACGTCCCCCGCGGGCTCCCGGAGCACGTCGACCGGGGTCCGCTGATCGGACAGCCACCAGGCCGTGCCGACGCTCGGGTGGCCCGCGAACGGCAGCTCGCGCGCCGGTGTGAAGATTCGGATCGTGGCGGCACGCCCCGCCTCGTCCAGCGCATCCACGAACACGGTCTCGCTGAAGCCGAGCGGGTTGGCGATGTCCTGCTCGCGGGACGCCGTGGCCGGGGAGCTCGTGATGATGCCGAGCTCGTTGCCGTTACGGCCGCTCTCGTTCGTGAACACGCGAACGACGACTACTTCGATGGTCTCATCCATGGCATCAGCCTGGCAGAAGGCCTCCACTTCGTTAACCCGGCGGGTGCATAATCGCGCCATGACGATCGACGACCGCCAGAACGCCAGCGAAGAGGACCTCGCCGTCGAGCACGCCGCCGAGCGGCTCGCCGAGCGCTATCCGCAGGTGCCGCGCGAGCGCATCGACGAGCTGGTCGAGAAGCACCACGAGGAGTTCGAGGGGGCGCCGGTCCGCGACTTCGTCCCGGTCCTCATCGAGCACGACGTGAAGCAGGAGTTGAACGCGGAAGAGCGCGCCGACTGATCGGCGCGCTCTCCCCCGTCGTCCCGATCAGGCCGGGATCAGCGTGTACTTCGTGCTGAGGTACTCGTGGATGCCCTCCAGGCCGCCCTCGCGGCCGAGGCCCGACTGCTTCACGCCGCCGAACGGCGCAGCGGCGTTGGACACCAGGCCCGTGTTGAGCCCCATCATCCCGGTGTCGATGCGGTCGATCATCCGCTGGCCGCGAGCCAGGTCCTGGGTGAAGACGTAGCCGACGAGGCCGTACTCGGTGGAGTTCGCCGCGGCCACCGCTTCGTCCTCGGTCGAGAAGGTGGTGATCGCGAGGATCGGCCCGAAGATCTCCTCGCGGAGGATCTCGCTGCCGGGCTGAACATCCACGATCACGGTCGGCTCGAAGAAGGAGCCGTCGCCCTCCGGCGCGGCACCGCCGGTGAGCACGCGGGCGCCGCGGCCCACCGCATCCTCGACCAGGGCCGACATGGATGCGACGGCACGGTCGTCGATCAGCGGTCCGATGGTGACGCCCTCCTCGGTGCCGCGCCCGATCCGCAGCGCCTGCACCTTCTCGGTGACACGGCGGGCGAACTCGTCGGCGACCGACTCGTGGACGATGAACCGGTTCGCCGCCGTGCAGGCCTGGCCGATGTTGCGGAACTTCGCGAGCATCGCGCCCTCCACCGCCTTGTCGAGGTCGGCGTCGCCGAACACGACGAGCGGCGCGTTTCCGCCCAGCTCCATCGAGGTGCGCAGGACGTTCTGGCCGGCCTGGGCGAGCAACGACCGGCCGACCGGGGTCGATCCCGTGAACGACAGCTTGCGCAGGCGCGGGTCGGCGATGATCGGCTCGGAGACCGTGCGCGCCGTGCTCGTCGGGATGACGTTCACGACGCCGGCGGGCACACCGGCATCGGCGAGCAGCTGAGCGAAGAACAGCGTGGTCAGGGGCGTCAGCTCGGCGGGCTTCACCACGACCGTGCAGCCCGCGGCGAGCGCCGGGGCGATCTTCCGGGTGGCCATCGCGAGCGGGAAGTTCCACGGCGTGATCAGGAAGCACGGGCCGACCGGGCGCTGCGAGACGACCATCGTGCCGGTGCCCTCGGGGTTCTGGCCGAAGCGGCCGGAGATGCGCACCGCCTCCTCCGAGAACCAGCGCAGGAACTCGCCGCCGTAGGTGACCTCGCCGTTCGCCTCGGCGAGCGGCTTGCCCATCTCGAGCGTCATCAGCAGGGCGAAGTCGTCCCGGCGCTCCTGCAGCAGGTCGAAGGCGCGGCGGAGGATCTCGGCGCGGACGCGGGGCGCGGTGGCGGCCCACTCGTCGGCGGCGGCGACCGCGGCATCCAGCGCGCGCATCCCGTCCGAAGGATCGGCGTTGGCGATGCGCTTGATGACGCGCCCGGTGGCCGGATCCTGCACCTGGATCGGGTCGCGGGAGCCCGCCTCCCAGCGGCCCGCGATGAACAGGCCGTCGGGCACGCGGGCGAGCAGCTCGGCCTCACGTGCGGTCAGCTCCGCGGTGGTGTCGACGATGGTCATGCGCCCGCCACCGCCTCTGCGACGACGTCCAGGCCCTCGATGAGGAGGTGGTCCGGGATGCTCAGCGGAGGGAGGAAGCGGATGACGTTGCCGTACGTGCCGCAGGTGAGCAGCACGACACCGGCCGCGTGGGCCGCGGCGGCGACCTTCGCGGTGAGCGCGGCATCCGGCTCGCCTGTTGCGGGGTCGACGAGCTCGATCGCGACCATCGCACCGCGGCCGCGCACCTCGGCGACGCGAGCGTCCGCATCGCGCAGGGCGCCCAGCTTCTCGAACAGGATGTCGCCGATCTGCCGGGCGCGCGCCGCCAGGTCCTCCTGCTCGTAGGTCTCGATCGCGGCGAGCGCGGCGACGCAGGCGAGCGGGTTGCCGCCGTAGGTCCCGCCGAGGCCGCCGACCTGCGGGGCGTCCATGATCTCGGCGCGACCGGTGACGGCCGACAGCGGGAGGCCGCCCGCGATCCCCTTCGCGGTGACGATGAGGTCGGGGACGATGCCGAACTGCTCGGAGGCGAACATGGTGCCCGTGCGGGCGAAGCCGGTCTGCACCTCGTCGGCGATGAAGACGACGCCGTTCGCGTTCGCCCACTGCTGCAGGGCGGGGAGGAAGCCGTCGGCCGGGACGATGAAGCCGCCCTCGCCCTGGATGGGCTCGATGATGAGCGCGGCCAGGTTGGCTGCGCCGATCTGCTTCTCGATCATGGCGATGGCGCGCTTGGCCGCCTCCGCGCCGGAGAGACCTCCGTCGCGCAGCGGGTAGCTGAGCGGTGCGCGGTAGATCTCCGGGGCGAACGGCCCGAAGCCGTTCTTGTAGGGCTGGTTCTTGGCGGTGAGGCCCATCGTGAGGTTGGTGCGGCCGTGGTACGCGTGGTCGAACGCGACGACGGCCTGCTTGCCCGTGTAGTGGCGGGCGATCTTGACGGCGTTCTCGACGGCCTCCGCACCCGAGTTGAACAGGGCGCTGCGCTTGGCGAAGTCGCCGGGGGTCAGCCGGTTGAGCGCCTCGGCGACGTCGACGTACGAGTCGTACGGCGCGACGGTGAAGCAGGTGTGGGTGAAGGCCGCGACCTGCGCGCTGACGGCGTCGACGACGCGCGGGGCCGAATTGCCCACGCCGGTCACGGCGATGCCGGAGCCGAAGTCGATGAGGGAGTTGCCATCCACATCCACCAGCACGCCGCCTCCCGCTGCGACCGTGTAGACGGGGATGGTCGTGCCGACGCCGGCGGCGACGGCCTGGGCCTTGCGCTCGGCGCGCTTGCGCGACTCGGGGCCGGGGATCGGGGTGACGAGCCGGCGCTCCTGCGGGAGCGAGGGTCCGCCGACGGGGGTGTCGATGGCGGTGTCGAGGATGGTCATGTGTCGAATGTAAGAAGTCGGCGCGAACCACGACCTGGACGCGACGTACAATCGCAGCGTCGGGGATCGACACCCTGGCAGATGGAGCACGATGCCCGCCACCCTCACCCAGCTGCTCGCGCGCGGCGAGTTGGGCCTGCGCCTGCTGACCCCCGCCGGAGTGGGCGACCCGGATGCGTCCCTCGCCTGGGCGCACAGCTCGGACCTGCCCGACCCGACGCCCTTCCTGTCGCGCGGCCAGGTGCTGCTGGTGACGGAGCCGCCGGAGGACGCAGAGCCGTACGTCGGCCGGCTGGCCGAACACGGCATCGCGGCGCTCGGCTTCGGGACGGAGGTGGTCCGTGACGGGGCGCCGGCAGCGCTCGTCGAGGCGTGCACCCGGCACGGCCTCCCGCTGTTCGAGGTGCCCTACCGGACGCCGTTCATCGCGATCGCGCGTTTCGTGGCCGACCGCGTGGCGGCCGATGCGTACGCCCGCAGCACCTGGGCGCTGCGTGCGTCGCGCGCGATCTCGCTCGCGGCCCTGCGGCCGGATGCCCTCGGCGCCGTGCTGTCCGAGCTGTCGCGGCAGATCGAGCGACCGGTCGCGCTCGTCGGCGGCGACGGCGCCGTTGCGCGCAGCTACCCGTCGGGTGTGCTCGACGCGCGGGCACGCAAGGCGCTCGCGGACGCCGCCGACCCGCTGCTGCGGAGCGGCCGTCGCGCCGCGGGTACGGTCGGGACCGACGCCGGACCGTTCGCTCTGCAGACCCTCGGCGCCGCCGGGCGCCTCCGCGGCGTCCTGGCCGTCGGGTCGGACGGGTTGGATGCCGCCGCACAGCAGGTCGTGACCGGCGTCGTCGCCCTGGCCGGGCTGGCGCTCGAACAGTCGCGGGCCGCCGACGCGGCACGGGAGCGTCTCCGCACGGCGGTGTGGCGCGCCCTGCTCGCCGGCGACCTGGGTGTCGCCGCGTCCGTCGCCGAGCCGGTGCTGGGGGCGCTCCCCGCCGCGCCGCTCCGCGTCGCCGTGCTGAGCGGCCCGGCGATCGCCGCCGCGCTCGACTGGCTCGAGAGCAACGCATCCGGCTTCTTCGCGCGGGAGGGCGCCGACCTCCTCGTGCTCGGCGACGACGACGCGGCCTCGGCCATCGCGGTGCGGTTCGACCTGCGCGGCGGGCTGTCGGCTCCGGCCGAGCTGGATGCGCTGCCCGCGGCCCTGGAGCAGGCGATCGCGGCGCGCGGCCGCGCAACCGCCGATGACCCCATCCCCTCGTTCGAAGACGTGGCCGGGGCCGGGATGCTGGCGCTGCTGCACACGCCGGACGCCCGCGCGGTGGCGCAGAGCGCGCTCCGCCCGCTGACCGCCGCGGATCCGTCGCTGCCGGGCGTCCTGCGCACCTGGCTCGACTCGGACGGCGTGTACGACGTCGCCGCCCGGAAGCTCGGCATCCACCGCCACACACTCCGTGCGCGCGTCGCCGAGGCGGAGCGGCTGCTCGGTCGCGACCTCACGTCCTTCGCCGCCCGCGCCGACCTCTACGCCGCCCTCCGCGCCTCCGCCTGACGCCCCTCTTCCCCCGCCGTCGAGTCCGCAAACTTTGCACGCTCTGGAGCTCCAGAGCGTGCAAAGTTTGCGGACTCGACGGTGGGCGGAGGGGTTGGAGAGAATGGGCGGATGAGCACACCCATCTCCGGTACCCACTTCGGCCTCACGGCGGGCGACTACCACGCGACCATCGCGTCGGTCGGCGCCACCCTGCGGACGCTCCAGTTCGACGGACGCGACCTCGTCGTCCCGTTCGAGGCCGACGAGGTGCGTCCCGCGTTCCGCGGCGCCACCCTCGCACCCTGGCCGAACCGGGTCGTCGACGGCCGTTACACCTTCGACGGCGTCGAGCAGCAGCTCGCGCTCACCGAGCCCACCCGCGGGCACGCCCTGCACGGACTGGCGGCCTGGCTCGACTTCGTCGCGGTCGATCGAGCCGCGGACAGCGTGACGTTCGCCGCGACCATCGAGGCGCAGGCCGGCTACCCGCACCGCGTGGAGGTGACGGTCGCGTTCTCCCTCGACGAGGAGGGCCTGCACACGACGGTGACCGGCACGAACACCGGGCCGACGCGCGCCCCGTGGGGCACCGGCCCGCACCCGTACCTCGTCGCGGGCGACGGCCGAGTGGACGACTGGACGCTGTCCCTCCCCGCCGATCAGGTGCTCACCGTCACCGAGGACCGCCTGATCCCGACCGGCCTCGCCGACGTCGCGACCGAGCAGGGCGGCGACTGGGACTTCCGCACGCCCCGGACCATCGGCGACACGTTCATCGACCACGCCTTCACGGGCCTCTCCCGCTCGGCGGGCGGCGCGGCCGTCGTCCGTGTCACGACCGCGGAGGGCACCGGAGTGGAGCTCGCCTGGGGCGAGGACTGCCCGTGGGTACAGATCCACACGGCCGACCAGCCCGTCCCTGAGCTGAACCGACTCGGACTGGCCGTCGAGCCGATGACGTGCCCGCCGGACGCCTACAACTCGGGCACCGACCTCATCGTGCTGGAACCGGGAGCATCGGCCACCGCATCCTGGACCATCCGCGCCGTCTAGCGAAGGCCATCCAGGGGAAGAAGGTGCGCGCGGCCTTCCACGACGGGCCGCGCGCACTGCGATGCTAGGCGGAGCCGGCCGGCGGCAGCGCTGTACGCGGTGTCGAGTAGGGCATCCCGCCGTCGACACTCCGTCGGATGCGCTCACAGGGACAGCCACGCGAAGCCGTACGGGCCGAGCACCCGGCCGTCCCATCCCTCCGCGAGCGGCGCCTCCGGCTCGCGCCCGAGGTCGAGGTGACGGGCGAGATCGAGCTGGACGGACTCGCCCGACAGGTTGTGCACGGTGAGGAGCCCGTCCCGCCGCAGGGCGAGGACGGAGGGGGCGCCCACGTCGAGCGCCGTCCATCCGGCTGCACCCGCCCCCTTCTCCCGGCGGAGCTCCGCGATCCTCCGCACGAGGGTCAGCAGCGACGCCGGGTCGCCCTCCTGCGCCCGCACGTTCACCTCCCGGAATCCGTACGGCCCGTCGACCTGCGCCGGCAGGGTGAGGGGCGACTCCTCCGCGCTCGTGAACCCGCCCCACCGCGAATCGTCCCACTGCATCGTGGTCCGGGCGGCCCCGCGACCCTCGATGCTCAGGTCGTCGCCGACTCCGAGCTCCTGGCCGGCGAGCAACAGCGGGACGCCCGGCAGCGCGTACAGGAGGCTCAGGGTCATGCGCACCCGCTGATCGGGCTGCATCATCGGCGCCCAGCCGCGCCGAATGCCGCGCCCGTAGATCAGCATGGACGGGTCGGGCGCGAAATGCTCGAACGCTTCCTTCCGCTCGTCGTCGCTCAACTGCTGCAGGTCGAGCTCGTCGGCGTTGTGCACGAAGTTGAGCCGCGCATCGGGCGGGATGGTGTCGTCGAGACGCCGGAGGGCGTCCACGAGTGGCTGCGCCCGACCCCGGGTGAGCGCGAGCATGAGTGAGTTGTTCAGCGTGAAGTCGATCACCGCCTCGAACCGGCCGCGTTCGACGAGGGCCGCCATGAGCTCCGGCGACTCGTCCGCCTCGGCGATGAGCGCCACATCCTGCTTCACCTCGCGGAGACGTGCGCGCAGGCGGTCGAAGAAGGAGCCGTCGTCCACATCCGTGTCCGGCCGGCCTTTGCCCTGCACGATCAGGAGGGCCGCGTCGATGCGGAAGCCGTCGACGCCGACCTCCAGCCAGTAGCTCAGCACCCGGACGATCTCCTCGAACACGTCCGGATCCGTGGCGTTGAGGTCCGGCTGGAATTCGTAGAACTGGTGGTGGTAGTACCGGCCGGCCCGGGGCTCGTACGCCCAGACCGCGTCGTCCTCGCCCGGGAACATCGGATGGTCGCCCGGCTCGACTGAGTCGTCCTCGCTCCAGATGAAGAAGCGTCCGGCGGTGGAGTCCGGCGCGTCGACGGCCGCGCGGAACCAGGCGTGCCGGTCCGAGGTGTGGTGCAGCACCGCGTCGATGAGGACGCGCATCCCCCGCTCGTGCGCCGCGTCGAGGAAGGCGCGCAGGCTGTCGAGGTCGCCGAACCGCGGGTCGACGGCGAGATGGTCGTCGACGTCGTAGCCGTTGTCGCGACGGGCGCTGGGATAGAACGGCAGCAGCCAGATCCAGGTCACCCCGAGCGAGGCGACGTAGTCGAGGTGCTCGATCGCCCCGGCGAAGTCGCCGAACCCGTCGCCGTCGCCGTCCGCGAACCGCGACAGGTCGAGTCCGTACACCAGTTCGCCGGGATCGCCGGCCCAGGCGCCCGTCCAGCCGTCGGTGGTGGCAGCAGTGTTCGTCATGCTCCAGTCATACGCCCCCGGTCCGGCGGGGCCGCGATCAGGCATCACTCCCGTCGTCAGGCGGGCGGCGGCGCCGTGCTCTCGCGGATGACGACGGTCGGGCGCTCCGAGGAGAACTTCCGTACCTTGCCGCCCGCGATCACGCGCTCGAGCAGGTCGTAGGCGCGGGAGCCGAGCCCGACGAAGTCCTGGTCCACCGTGGTCAGCGGCGGGCTCCACATCCGGGCGAGAGGATGGTCGTCGAACCCCACGACGCTGACGTCCTGCGGCACGCGCTTGCCCTTCTCCACGAGACCCCGGATGACTCCCATCGCGATCTCGTCGTTTCCGCAGAACACGGCGGTGACGGACGGGTCGTCGGCGAGGGCGCGTCCGATCTCGCGCCCGGACTCCGGCTCCCAGGTGGCGTCGACCGGCGGGGGGACCGGGGCTCCGCGGGCGGTCAGCGCCCGCTTCCAGCCGGTCGTTCGGCCGTCCTCCTTGCGCGACGGCGGCACTCGTACGTGATGGACGGTCGAGTGGCCGAGTTCCAGGAGGTAGTCGACGACCTCTTCCGCGGCGTCCGCCTCGGCGAGCACCGCCTGGGGAACCCCCGACTCCCGGACGCCGGAGATCGACACGGTCGGGATGGACTTCGGAAGCCGATGAAGCGCCGCGACGCCGGGCGGGTCGAACTTGAGGACGACGACCCCGGCGATCGGCTGATCGAGCACGAGCGACACGGCCCCGTCGACGGTCTCATCGTCGGCGGACTCCACCACGGTGATGCTCACGGTGTAACCGGCCGCGCGGGCGCGCTCCTCGATCCCACGGATCGTCTCGGCGTACCCGTACCGGGAGGTGTTGCCGGCGATCACGGCGATGAGCCGCGGCTGACGGGCCACCAGCGCGCGCGCGGCGGCGGAGGGACGGAAGTCGAGCTCCCGGATCGCCTCCATGACGCGTGAGCGCTTCTCGTCGGACACGTACGCGGCGCCGTTGAGGACGCGCGACACCGTCGGGACCGAGACGCCGGCGCGGCGCGCGACGTCGCTGATCACGGGCGGTTTCGGCGCGTTGTTCGGCATCGCCCTCAGCATAGCCACGCGCCCCGCTCCGTCACTTCACGGCCCCGCTGGTGATGCCCGAGATGATGCGGCGCTGCATCACCGTGAAGGTGATCAGCAGCGGAAGGCTCATCAGGATGATGTAGGCGAAGATCAGGTGCCAGTTCTGCAGGTACAGACCCGCGCTGGCGACCTGGTAGAGGTTGAGCGGGAGGGTGTCGAGCCGTCCCCCCACCACGAACAGCGCGTAGAAGACGTCGTTCCAGATGTACAGGCAGATCAGGATCGTCGCCGTCGCGAGCGTCGGGGTCAGCAGCGGCAGGATGACACGGAAGAACACCTTCACCGGGCCGGCGCCGTCGACGCGCGCCGCCTCCTCCAGTTCCACCGGGATGGTGCGGACGAAACCCGTCACGAAGAAGATGACGGTCGACATGTACATGCCCATGTAGACGCCGATCATCCCGACGGCCGTGCCCGCGAGCCCCAACTGGCGGAGCAGGAGCACGATGGTCACGACCGCGGGCGGGAGCACGATCCCGCTGATGCCGAGCGCATAGACGAACGAGATCGCGCGCCCGCGCCGTCGGCCCAGGATCCACGACGCCATCGCGCCGAGGAGGAGGACGCCGAAGACCGACGGCACCATGATGAGCAGGCTGCCGAAGAAGGCGGGGACCATGCGTCCCTGGTCCAGGACGGTCGCGAAGTTCGGCAGCAGGTGCCAGCTGGTCGGCAGCGCCAGGCTGGGGTTGAGGGCCTCGGCCTGGTCTTTTCCCGCGGTCACGACGACCAGCCAGAAGGGGATGCCGAGCAGGAGCACGACCAGCAGGATGGCGACGATCGGCTGGACGACGCGCGAGGGCTTCAGAGGCCGGCGGCGACGGCGGGCGGTGGAGGCGAGCGCGCTCACAGCACGTTCTCCCTTCTGCGGAGGAAGTAGATCACCGGGAAGGCCAGGACCGTCACCATGAGGAACAGGGTGAGGCTCATGGTGGTCGCCTGCGCGAACAGTCCCTGCCCGAACGTGCGGAAGATGAAGATGTTGAGCAGCTCGGTCGTTCCACCGGGGCCGCCTCCCGTCGTCGCCTGGACGACGTCGAAGCCGTTCATCGAGCCGAGCAAGGCGGTCGCGACGTTGAACGTCACGGCGGGGGCGAGGAGGGGGAACCGGATGGTGCGGAACGTCGTCCACCAGCCGGCGCCGTCGAGGCGGGCGGCCTCCAGGATGTCCTCGTTGATGGTCTTGAGACCGGCCAGGTAGATCAGCATGGAGAGGCCCATCCACTTCCACGCGTGGATCAGGGCGACGACGACGATGGTCCACGTGGTGCTGCCGAGCCAGGCGATGGACACGTGCTGCCCGCTGACGAAGCCGAGGATCTGGTTGAGCGCGCCCTCGGGCTTCAGCATCGCCTGGAAGATGTAGCCGACGGCGAGCGCCGACATCACGACGGGGACGAAGAAGGCGACGCGCGCGAAGCGGTTGATCGGGGTGTCGCGCTCCAGCACGAGGGCCAGGATGAGACCGAACACGTTCTGGAACACGGCGACGAGAATGGCGTAGACGAGCGTGATCCGGAGGTCGTTCAGCAGGCTGCCGTTGGTGAAGAGAGCCGCGAAGTTGTCGGTGCCGACGAAGCCGATGTCGCTGTGGAAGCTGGACCAGTTCGTGAACGCGTACACGAAGTTGAAGATCGTCGGGACGAAGAAGAAGACGATCAGGACGAGGAGCGCGGGCACCAGGAACCAAGCAGGGTGGTCCTGCCGTCGGCGGCCTCGCGGTCGCGGCGCACTCGGGCGGGCCGTCGGCGCGGCCGCGGGGGCGGGCGGGGCGAGTTGGGCGGTCACGGTGTCTGCCTTTCTGCGAGTGGTCGGGGAGCGCCGGGGCGGGTGGGGGGTCCGCCCCGACGCCCGTCGGCTAGAAGCCCTTGACTCCCTGCGCCTTCGCGAGCTGTGCGAACTGCGCCTGTGTCGCCTCTGCCACCTGGACCGGGGTCTTGGTCCCTTGGATCATGTCGGCGAGGTTCAGATACAGGTCGGGGTTCGCGACGGCGAGCGCCTGCATCGAACCGACCGACCCGTCGAGGGATGCCGCCACATCGGTGAGGGCGGTGGGGACGCTGCTGGGGGTGTCGACGCCCTTGATCAGGGACACGGTCGACTGCGCCTTCACGAAGTCGGCGTACCCGTCTCCGAGCCAGTAGCTGAGGAACTGACGGGCGGCGGCCTCCCGCTTGCTGTCACCCGTCTTGAAGGCGACGAGGGCGTTCGACTGGTCCGGGATGTACGTGCCGACGTTGCCCTTCGGCGAGATCGGGAAGAATCCGATCTTCTTGTTCAGCTCCTCGGTGCTGGAGGTGGCCTGCAGTTCGCCGAAGAACGAGTTGACCTGCATCGCCATGGCCGCCTTGCCTCCGAGCAGTGCGTTCCCCTGGTCGACGAATGTCGCGGTCTTGATGTCGGCGTTGAACAGCCCCTGTTGGATCAGCTTCTGATAGTTGTCGATCGCGCCCTGGATGGTCGGGTCGGTGAACTTCTCCTCGTTCTTGTTCACCTTGTCCCAGAGGCCGTCCTTGGCGGCGTCGGCCAGCTGCGCCTGCACCCACCACTGGGTGGCCCACTTGTCGCCGCCCATCTCGTAGAAGGGGTCGACTCCCTTGGCCTTCAGCTGCTCGGCCAGGGCGATGAACTCGTCCCAGTTCTTCGGGGTGGCGGTGATCCCGTTCTTCGAGAACACCTCCTTGTTGTAGTAGACGCCGATGACGGCCGGGGTGGTCACCAGGGCGGCGTAGCGCGTGCCGTCCAGCGTGCCCGTCATGTCGGCCAGGTTGCCGGTGTAGTTCTTCACCCACGGAGCGCCCTCCAGCGACTGCAGGTTCTGCGCCGCGTTGAGCGCCGTGAGCTCGGAAGCCGTGGGCTGCCAGAAGGCGAGGTCTGGCTTGTCACCCGTCGCGACCTTGGTCTGTACGCCCTGCTCGTACGGGTCGGGGATGGTGACGACCTTCACCTTCGCGCCGGTCAGTTTCTCGAAGCCCGTGATCACGCTCTCGGGGGTCTTGTTCGAGTTCTGCGCGGCCCAGATGGTGAGGTCGACGCCGTCGAGTTTGGTGTCCTGCGCCGGCCACGACGCGCTGCCCGCGCTGCCGCCTCCGGATCCGGGGTCGCTGCACCCCGACAGCACGAGCGCCGCGGCGGCGGCGATGGCCGCGATCGAGGCGGCTCCCTTCCAAGCGATCTTCATTGAACTGCTCTCCTTGAGTGACGTAGCGACGGTAGCGCTACTGGGTTCGGGTTGCGGAATGCGGTGCGGACGCGATGTTCGTCGCGGCCTGGAGGCGGAGGACCCGCGCGCCGACCTCGCCGGTGGGGCTGGTGACGGTGAGTTCTCCTGTCCCCGCGTCCCAGTGGGTCTCCCAGTCGGGAAGGGATCGCGGGAAGACGGTCGAGACCGTGAGCTCCCGTCCGGCGAACGCCGGAAGGGAGAGCCGGACCTCGGGGGTCGCCGGGTCGCGGTTCCAGACGGCCACCAGGGCGCCGTCGTCGATCGCGAGCCCCAGCGAGGTCCACCCCGCGTCCCAGGTGGGGATGCCGAGCGGCCAGAAGGGGGTGGATGCGGTGAGCTCGCCGCGCAGCTGCTTGGCGGCCCCGACCGCGTCGGAGACGAGCGCCAGGCGATCGGCGTCCATGCGCGCCAGATGCCCGGAGACGTAGTAGCGGCCGAGGAGTCCGGTGGCGAGGCAGAAGGCGACCTCCTCCATCGTCATCTCCGGCTGCGGATACGCCCAGCTCGCCGCCTGCTCCGGCAGCATCGCGGCCGGCGCGCTCGCCGCGATCGGCGGGTACTTGAGGAAGTCCTGCTGGTCGGAGGTGGACTGCATCTGCAGCCGGGAGAGCATGGCGTAGTCGGAGCGCATCGCCCCGGAACCGCAGTTCTCGAGCACGAGACCGGGATGGCGGTCGAGCACGCCGTCGAGCCAGTCGAGGTGGGCGCGGTTGTGGGCCAGCAGTCCGGCGCCGACGCTGTCCGCATCCCGATCGGTCCCCGGCCCCGGGTTGATGTTGTAGTCGAGCTTGAAGAAGCCGATCCCGAACTCGTGCACGAGCCGGTCGACGACGGAGTCCAGGTGCTCGCGCGCCGCCGGATGCCGGAGGTCGAGGTGGTAGCGGTGGTGCTCGACGACGCGCTCGCCTTTGCGCTGCAGGAAGGCGCCGTCGGGCAGACGGTCGGCCATCGGGCTGTTCACCCCGATGACCTCGGGCTCGAGCCAGAGGCCGGGCACCATCCCGGCGTCTCGGATGTGGTCGATGACCTCCGAGAGCCCGCCGGGGAAACGTGTGGTGCTCGGCATCCACTCCCCCACGGTGTCCCACCATTCGCCGCTGTCGTCGTACCAACCCGCGTCGATGCAGAACACTTCGGCGCCGACGCGGGAGGCCGCGTCGATGAGCGGGAGCAGCTTCTCCGTCGTCGGGTCGCCGTTCAGGGTGTTCATGTAGTCGTTGAAGACGACGGGCATCGCGCTGTTGTCGGGATGGGGCCGCCGGTGTGCGCGCCGGTAGGCGGTCAGCTGGCCGATCGCCGACGTGACGTCGCGGGCGAGAGCCAGGGCGACGGTGACCGTGGTGAACGACTCGCCGGGCCGGAGTTCCTCGCTCCACTGGTGGTCGGTGTCGGTGGGCCCGGAGAGGGCGAGATAGCCGCTCGCGGTGTCCTCCCCCAGCTCCCAGCGCCAGGCGCCGTTGTGCTCGATCTGCCAGGCCCAGGCGGCTCCGAGCCGCGTCGACCGGACCGCCGCGACGGGCAGGTGCTTGCCGGTGGACCAGGTGCCGGAGGAGATCACGCTGAACTCTCCGCGCGGGTTGTGGTTGGTCAGCTGCTGTTCGAGGCGCGGGAAGCGGACGCCGTTGAGCGGCTCGCGCACCCACCGCCCTTCGCCCAGCCAGTCACTGAGCGCGTGGTAGACCTCCCACTCGCGGATGCTGCTGCGGCCGTTGCCGCCGAGATAGAGCGCGAGCGATGGGATGGAGCGGAGCACGACGGGTTCGTGACCGTCGTTGAGGACGGTGGCAGATGAACGGAGCACCGACAGGCCGTCGGTGAGTTCGAGGAGCAGCTCGATGCGGAGGCCGGCCTGTACGTGGTCGAGCCGGACCCGCAGGGCCGATCCGGTGGCGGTGGCCGCCTCGTCGTGGCCTGCATAGCGGAGGTCGTGCCCGATCGCCGTGTGGACCAGCCGGTCGCTGGCGAGCGAGTGCCCCTGGTTGACCGCGAGCACGTCGACCAGCGGGAGCCCCGTGGGCATGTCGAGCCGCAGCCCGTCGTGCTCGACCGCGGCGATTCGGGGTGCGGAGTCTGCCGACCATTCGATCTCGACGGTCAGCTTCTCGGTGCCCCAGCTCAGGCGGTCGGTCATCGGTCTCCTCGTCATCGTGGATGGTGGCGGCCGGTTGCCGCGTCGGTTCATGATAGCGCTATCAGATCGCAGCGCAAGTCTTTTCTGATAGCGCTATCAGCGGCGCGGTCATTGGGTGACATCGACACTTGCGGGCCGCGGCGATATCGCTATCATGATAGCGGTTTCAGAGTGGCGCTCCACAGTGGGGACCCGACGCGAGCCCGGAACCGTCCAACCGATCCGTACGAAGGAGTACCGCGTGAACGGAACACATCGCAGGCGCCGCCTGCGCAGCATCCTCCCGCCCTCGATCGCCATCACTGCCGGGCTCGCCCTCGCGGTGAGCGGCCTCTCCGCCCTTCCCGCCGGCGCCGCCGGCGTCGACCACCTCGGTGTCGACTTCTCCCAGACCACCGGCGCTTTCCGAGGTGGCGCCACCGGCACGCTCTACGGCCTCGGCGACGACGGGGTTCCGAGCCAGTCCGTCCTGAACGGCGCCCACATCACCAACACGTCGCAGAAGCCGCCCTTCGGTGCTCAGCATCCCAACGGCGACGCGCTGCAGGTCGAGTCGTCGTTCTTCGCCGGCGGAGGCCAGGACCTGTACGTCTACGCGCAGGACATGTATCCGGACTGGCCCTACAACGGCGGCACGCGGCCGGGCGACGCGAACGGCGACGGGGTCTGGGACTACCTCCCCATTCTCAAGAAGGTCGTCGAGGACGTCGCGACGACGTCGAAGCATCCCGAGAAGTACGTCTTCATCCCGTTCAACGAGCCGGACGGCGGCAACTGGTACCCGAACTGGTCGACGCAGAAGGACCAGTTCCTCGCCGACTGGTCGGCCGCCTACCAGGTGATCCAGGGCGTCTACGCCGAGCACGGCCTCGGGCACGCCCGCGTCGGGGGACCGGGCGATTCCGTCTGGCACCCCGACCGGAGCGCCGACTTCCTCGCCTACGCCAAGGCCCGCTCCGAACTCCCGGACATCTTCATCTGGCACGAACTCGGCACCTACAACCTGGCCACGTTCCGAGGCCACCACGACGAGTACACCGCGCTGCTCCAGCGGCTCGGGATCGCGCCCATCCCCGTCAACATCACCGAGTTCGGGATGCTGCGCGACATGGGCGTGCCCGGCCAGCTCATCCAGTGGATCTCGATGTTCGAGAGCGAGAAGGTCGACGCGCAGACGGCGTACTGGAACTACGCGGGCAACCTCTCCGACAACTCCTCGCGCAACAACGGCGCGAACGGCGGATGGTGGATGTTCAACTGGTACGGCGACCTCGCCGGCTCCACGACCGCGCAGGTCACCCCGCCGAAGCTGAACACGCCGGACTCCCTCCAGGGCCTCGCCGCCATCGACACCGGCGCTCGCACGGCCACCGTGCTGTTCGGCGGAGGATCCTCGGACGTGGCGGTCGATGTGAAGGGACTCGACGCATCCACCTTCGGCTCGACCGTCGACGTGCGCGTCCGCGCCGACCGCCTCAACGGGGCGGAGGGCGCCTCGCTCCAGCCTCCGGTGATCCTGTCGACGACCGCGGAGGTCACAGACGGGCGGCTCTCGGTGACCGTTCCGAACAGTGACCGCTACTCGGCGTACCAGCTGGAAATCACCCCGCGGCTCACCGATCCGCAGCCGGTGTCGGCAGACCTGGTGAACAGCACGGAGGCCGAGAACGCTACTCTCGCGAACGCGACCGTCTACACGCAGGACCCGTCGCGCGAGTGGTCCTTCATGGCGTCCGGCGGCAAGGACGTCGGCTCGTTCAACCGCGCCGGATCCTCCGCGACCTGGAACGTGACCGTGCCGACGACCGGCGACTACCGGCTGTCGGTGCTCAGCGGCACGAACGCGTCGCCCGGGCAGCACGCGCTGTTCGTCGACGGCGCCTTCGGCCGGCTGGTGAAGTACTCCGCCGATCTCGGCTGGGGATACCGCGGGACGGCGGATGCCACGATCCACCTGACCGCGGGCACTCACGCGCTGTCGCTGCGGGCGAGCGTCGACGGGACGACCCTGCTGCCCGGTGCGGACATCACGCTCGACCGGTTCGACCTCCACGATGTCACCGCGGGTGAGCGGGCGACGTACCCGGCCGTCGACGCCCGCCTCTCCGGCGGGGCGACCCTCTCCTGGAAGCACCCGGCCGCGCGGGGCTACGCCTCGGTGACGGGCGACGGCGCCGCCACCTTCTACGCGACCACTGCCGAGACGGGCTACTACGACGTGACGACGCACTTCGCGTCGACGGGTCGCGGGGCGACGCCCTCCCTGGTCGTGAACGGCCGGACCGTGGCCCTTCCGGCCTCCACCGGGCCGGGCGTCTTCGATGCGACCGTGCGGCTGTTCCTCCCGCAGGGAGTGAACGAGCTCACCGTCCGTGCGGAGGCGGGCACCGTGCTGGTCGGCGATGTGTCGACGATCCGGGGTGCGGCGCAGAAGGCGGCCGACGCGGATGCGGCTCTCGTCTTCCGCAGTGAGGCCGAGGCTCTGCCCCTGTCCGGCACGGCGGTCGTGCAGACCGACCCGGCCGGCTCGAACGGATCCGCGGACGCGCAGGGCGTGGTCCGCCACGTCGGCTACCTCGGAAACGGCCCGGCGAACACGCTGACCGTTCCGCGGCCGAGCGGCTTCGCGGCGGGCGACTACCAGCTCGTCATCGGAGCAGCCAACGCCGACAAGTCGGCGGCGATCAACTACAACCCGCAGGTGATCAGCCGTTTCCTGGATGTGGCGGAGGCCGGCGGAGCCACCACCCGCGCCGCTTTCCGCCACAACTACTCGTGGAGCAGCTATTGGGACAAGACGGTCCCGTTGACGCTCTCGACCGACGGCGGCGCGCTCAGCCTGGGCAACGCCACGGCGTACGGGCCGAACGTCGACACCGTCACACTGGCGAAGTTCGTCGGTGCGGCACCGTCGATCGCGAAGCGACAGACCGGACTCGGCGCGAAGTAGCCGGCACCGGAAACGGACGGCGGGCGGCGTCGGAGCCTCACGGCTCCGGCGCCGCTCGCGCGAAGTCGATCAGCCGCTGCTGCGCCTCCGCGTAGGAGGTCGCTGTCGGGAACTCGCGGCCGTCCCGCACCGCTGCCGCGACATCCACTGCCGCGTCGATCGCGACCCGGTACGGCAAGGAGCCGGTGCTCACCCGTCGCACCCCCAGCTCACCGAGGCGGTCGAGGCCGAGGCCCGGCACGACGAGCACGTTGAGGGGAAGCGGGATGGCCGCCGCCAGCTGCTCGATCGTCGCCGGGTCCGAGACGCCCGGCACGAAGATGCCATCCGCTCCGGCGTCGGCGTACCGCTTCGCCCGCTCGGCGACGGCGTCGACGGTCGCCTCCTCGTGGAACCAGTAGGAGTCGACGCGCGCGTTGACGAACACGTCGGGTGCGCTCCGAGTGATCGCCGTGATCTTGGCCGCGAGGATGGCGGGGTCCACGAGATGACCGCCGGAGGAGTCCTCCAGGTTCACACCCGCGACGCCCAGGCCTGCGACGAGGTCGGCGACCTCCTCCGCGTCGTCGCTGAAGCCGTCCTCGATATCGGCCGAGATGTACGCCGGGAGCGCACTGATCCGCTCGACAAGGGCGAGCGTCGGCTCCCGGCCCGCACCCTCCGCGTCCGGGCGGCCCGATGCCGCGTTCACGCCGAAGCTCGTCGTGCCGATCGCCGGAAAGCCCGCCGCGGCGAAGGCGATCGCCGACCCCACATCCCACGCGTTGGGCAGCAGAAGCGGCCGGTCGCCGCGATGGAGTTCGTGGAACGTCATCGGCTCCCCCTCACGGGACGCGCTGGAAAGCCCTACCGGCCCTCACCATCACGGGGCGAGGATAGCCCGCCGAGGGCGGCGGCGGCGATCCCCTCCTGCGCGGCCGGGTGCTCGGCCGCCCACGATGCGAGCAGCCGGAGCTTCTGCGCCGACTCCGACCCGGGCTCCGCGGTGTAGACGAGCACGACATGACCCGGCTCCGCGGTCACGGCCAGCTCCTCGAAAGCGAGGGTGACGTCCCCCACGACCGGATGATGGAAGCGCTTCGTCCCGGTGCCGTGCGTCCGCACGTTGTGGGCCCCCCACAGCCGCCGGAACTCGTCGCTGCGGGTGGAAAGCTCCCCGACGAGCTCCTGCAGGGCCGGATTGTGGGGATCGCGGCCCGCCTCCGCCCGCATCATCGCCACACACATGTCAGCGAAGAGGTCCCAGTCCGGGTAGAAGTCGCGGGACGCCGGGTCGAGGAACTGGAAGCGGGCGAAGTTCGGGGTGCGACCGCCGTCTCCGATCATCGGGGCGTAGAACGCCCGGGCGAGCGCATTGAACGCGATCACGTCGGACTGCGGGTTGCGCACCACGGCGATCCCCTCGGTCACCGCCTCCAGCATCCAGTGCAGGCTCGGCCGGCCCGCCGGGTTGCGGGTGCTCGCGCGGCGACGGGAGCGCCCGGAGGTGGGGATGCCGTCGGCGGCGCGGGCCAGGTCGAACAGGTGCGCGCGCTCGGCGTCGTCGAGCTGCAGCGCCTGCGACACGGCGTCGAGGACGGATGCGGAGGCGCCGGAGATCATGCCGCGCTCCAGCTTCGCGTAGTACTCGACGCTGACTCCCGCGAGCATGGCGACCTCGGAGCGGCGCAGGCCGCTCACCCGGCGGCCGTCGCCGGCCGGGAGCCCCGCCATCTCGGGTCGGAGCCGCGCGCGCCTGCTCATCAGAAACTCGCGGACCTCAGCTCGGTTTTCCATGACAACGAGGCTACGTCGCCCTGGACCGCCGAGGGGTGCCCTCTCAGTACACGTCACGGCAGGGACTCCCTCGGCCGGCACGCGCAGGGTGTGATGGAGGGGCACTCGATCGAAAGGAACATCCATATGCGTGGAGTCGTCATGCACGCCCCGCGGGACGTCCGGGTGGAGGACCGCGACGACCCGACCATCGAGCAGCCGACGGACGCTGTCATCCGCATCTCCGCCGCCTGCATCTGCGGATCGGATCTGTGGCCCTACCGCGGGACGGACCCGCTGGACGGGCCGACGCCGATGGGCCACGAGTACGTCGGTGTGGTGGAGGAGATCGGCGACGCCGTGACGACCGTGAAGGTCGGCGATGTCGTGGTCGGATCGTTCTTCGCCTCCGACGGCACGTGCGAGATCTGCCAGGCCGGCTACGAGTCGCACTGCGTGCACCGCGTCCCGATGGGATCGCTGGGCACGCAGGCGGAGCGCCTGCGCGTCCCGCTGGCCGACGGCACGCTCGTCGTCGTGCCGGGCGAGCCGGATGACCGCCAGCTGCGCGGACTGCTCGCCGCCTCCGACGTGCTCGGCACGGGATGGTTCGCCGCCGTCGCTGCGGAGGCCGGACCGGGCAAGACGGTCGCCGTCGTCGGTGACGGCGCGGTCGGGCTGCTCGGCGCCCTCGCCGCCCGGCGTCTCGGCGCGGAGCGGGTCATCGCGATGAGCCGTCACGCCGACCGGCAGGCGCTGGCCCGCCGCTTCGGCGCCACCGACATCGTCGAGGAGCGCGGCGACGAGGGCGTCGAGCGCATCAAGGAGCTCACCGACGGTCTCGGCGCGCACTCCACCATCGAGGCGGTCGGCACGCAGGAGTCGATGATGCAGGCCATCCGCGCCACGCGCGCCGGCGGCCACGTCGGCTATGTCGGGGTCTCGCACGACGTCGAGCTCCCCGGCCTGGAACTGTTCTTCTCCGGTGTGCATCTGCACGGCGGACCGGCTCCCGTTCGGCACTTCCTCCCCGAGCTCGTCGGGCTGATCATGGACGGCGAGATCGACCCGGGTGCCGTCTTCGACCTCACCCTGCCGCTCGAGGACGCCGCGGAGGGCTACCGGGCGATGGATGAGCGGCGCGCCACCAAGGTCCTGCTCACCCTCTGAGCACGAACACCGAGGAAGGAACCACATGAACATCGAGCCACGGACCCCCACGGTCAAGAATCCGCCGGAGCAGTTCGCCGGCGACGTCTGGGTCGATCCGATCGCCGGGCCGCATGAGGCCGACCAGCGCATGACGGTCGCCCTCGTGCGGTTCGCGCCGGGCGCCCGCACCGCGTGGCACAGCCACGCCCGCGGGCAGTACCTCCGGGTCACCGCCGGTGTGGCCCGGTTCGGCGACCGCGACGGGAACATCCTCGAGGTGCGACCCGGCGAGACCCTCTACACACCGCCCGGCCAGGACCACTGGCACGCCGCCGCGCCGGGCTGCTTCATGGAGCACATCGCGATGCTGGAGTCGGCCGACGACCCGGCGGACACCACCACCTGGAAAGAGCACATCACCGACGACGAGTACGAGGGGCGGACAGCATGAGCGACGCGACGACCGGCTGGACCGGCGGGCAGCGCGCCTTCGGCGACTTCGCTCCCGGGCTCGTGCACTACACCGACCGCGTGCTCTTCGACGAGGTGTGGGAGCGTCCGGAGCTCTCGAAGCGCGACCGCAGCCTCGTCACGGTGGCCGCGTTGCTGACCGGCGGCAACGTGGAGCAGCTGCGCTTCCACCTGGCCTTCGCGCGCGACAACGGCGTGACCGAGCAGGAGCTGATCGAGGCGATCACGCACCTCGCGTTCTACGCGGGCTGGCCGAAGGCGATGTCCGCCATGGCGATGGCCAAGGAGGTCTTCAGGAAGGCGTCGTGAATGCATTGCCATGGTTCAACGCCTCACGCCTGCTGTGACCGCAATTTCCCAGCGGCTGGTCGGCGCGCTGCTAGCCTGGACGCAGCGTGAGAGGAGGACCCGCGATGGACGAGCGCAGCTTGGTTCCTCTCTATACCCAAGGGGAAGCCAGTCGCATTCTGGGTCTTCCGCAGTCGACCTTCAACCATTGGGCCAGCGGATACAAGACGCTGTCCGGCAATCGAATGCCGCCCTTCATCACGGTTGAGCGACCTGGGCGCGGCTTCACCGTTCCCTTCATAGGGCTTGCCGAGGCGTGGATCGTGAGAGCGTTCACCAAAGCTGGCGTACCCGTGGTGCGTATTCGACCCGCTCTGGAGCAGTTGCGCACCCAGATCGGTGTCGAGCACGCCCTGGCCAGCGATCGGCTGAAAACTGACGGTGCCGAGATCTTGTGGGACCTGCGGCAGAAGAATGCCGCGTTCGATGACAATCGCCTCGTGGTCGTCCGCAACGGTCAAGCGGCATTCGGTGAGATAGTGCGAGAGCACCTCAAACTCGTCGAATATCGTGACGGTTTCATCGGCCAGGTCCGTATCCCCCGCGCATCCGGCGCTGGCTGGACAATCGATCCGCATATCAACTTCGGCCAGCCCACCCTCAGCGAGTACGGTGTGAGGGTCGATGATGTGCTTGATCGGCTGGCTGCCGGCGAAACGATCCAGGATGTAGCGCACGACTACGACATCCCCGCTGCAACGGTCGAAAACCTCGTCCTGGCTGCTGCATAGGTACTACGGATGACCGGGTTGCGGTTCTTCACCGACCGCAGTCTCGGTGACCATGAAGTACCCAGTGCGCTCCGGGCCGCCGGGTGGCAGATCGTCAGCATGCGAGAACGGTATGGCTCTCGCACCGCGCAAGGCCTGGCAGATGTCGACTGGATACGCGACGCGGCGGAACAAGGTGAATTCCTCCTGACCGGTGACAAGGCCGTGGCGAAACGACCGCTTGAGGCACGGGCCGTCGTTAGCGCCGGAGCCCGCATCTTTGCTCTGGGAAAGAATCAGCTCACCGGAACCGAGAAGGCCCACCGCTTTCTTCAGCACGAGGAGCTCATCTTTCGGCGAGCGTTGACGCGGCCTGGTCCCTACGTAGTCAGCATCAGCGCACGCGGGCTGGAGACCCTCAAACTCTTCACCTGAGTTCAGCCCAGCGGAGGACGGCCGGCCCTAGTCCGCCACCCTCACGATCGTCTTGCCGTTCCGCGAACCGCGGCCGGCGAACGCGGCGGGGGCGCCATCCAGCTCGACCACGTCGCCGATGAAGCTGCGCAACGCGCCGGCACGGACGCGGGCGACCAGCTGCTCCAGCTCGACGCGGCTCGGTTCCACGACGAAGAACAGTGCCGTGACGTCCGGCCGCTCCGTCGCGGGCGGCGCGGCGATCGTGACGAACCGGCCGCCCGGTCGCACCAGCCCCAGGGCTCGCGCACCGACGTCGCCGCCGAGCACGTCGACGACCAGGTCCACGGATCCCGCCGCATCGAGCTCTTCCGTGTCCACGAACGAGTGGACACCCGCTTCCGTCGCACGATCGCGGTGACCCGCCCGCCCAGTGCCGATGACGACGGCTCCGGCCTCGCGCGCGAGCTGGACGACGAGTGACCCGACGCCTCCCGCGGCTCCGGTGACGAGCACCGTCTGTCCCGCCTGGATGCCGCCGTGCTGGAACAGCGCCTGCCAGGCGGTGAGACCGGAGATCGGGAGGCTCGCCGCGGTCACGAAATCAACATCGGCCGGCAGCGGGGCCAGGTTCCTGGCCTCCACCGCGACGAACTCGGCCAGCGTTCCGTCGCGCGCCCAGTCGGCCAGCCCGAACACGCGCTGACCCACGGTCAGGCCGGTCGTGCCGTACCCGAGCTCGGTCACGACGCCCGCGAGCTCGTGCCCGGGGATGGCCGGGGTGCGGTCGTGGCCGGCCCGGTCCGTCCAGGTGGCCGGCCACTCCAGCTCGCCCGGGGTGAACCCGGCGGCGTGCACGCGGACGATGCTCGGCCGCGTGCGGCGCCGGGCGTTCCTCCACTCTCATTCCCGCGACTCCAGCGGCGGGATCGCTGACGGTGATCGCCTTCATGCCGGAAGGTTACTGCCCGACGGACCGCCGCTTGTTGTAGACGTCGAACGCGACCGCGGCGAGCAGGACCAGGCCCTTGATCAGCAGCTGGTAGTCGCTGTCGATACCGAGGATCGACATGCCGTTGTTCAGCACGCCGATGATCAGACCACCGATGATGGCGCCGGTCACCGTTCCGATACCGCCCGTGACCGCCGCGCCACCGATGAAGACGGCGGAGATCGCATCCAACTCGAAGCCGTTGCCCGCGCTGGGGCTCGCCAGGTTCAGGCCCGCCGTGAACACGAGACCGGCGACGGCCGACAGCACGCCCATGTTGACGAACAGCAGGAAGGTGACCCGCTTGGTCTTGACGCCGGAGAGGGCGGCAGCGGCCAGGTTGCCGCCGATCGCGTAGATGTGGCGGCCGAACACGGAGCGGTTCATGATCGCCGAGTAGCCGACGACCAGCACGGCCAGGATGATCAGCACGATCGGGGTGCCGTTGTAGCTGGCGAGCAGCACCGTCATCACGAGCACCAGGGCGATCAGGAAGACGAGCTTCACCACGAACCACCACAGCGGCTCGTCCTCGAGGTCGTACTTGCGCCGGACGGCGCGCTGGCGAAGCGACGACACCAGGATCGCGATGCTCGCGAGCAGACCGAGGACCATCGTCAGCGGCTCGTAGCCTGTGGTGCCGAACGCCGGCAGGAAGCCGGAACCGATCGCGCGGAACTCCTTCGGGAAGAACGAGATCTGCTGGTTTCCCAGAGCGATCTGCGCCGCGCCACGGAACGCGAGCATGCCGGCCAGGGTGACGATGAAGGCCGGGATGCCGAAGTAGGCGATCCAGAACCCCTGCCACGCTCCGACCAGGGCTCCGAGCACCAGGCAGAACACGATCGCGAGCGGCCACGGCAGGTGCCATTCGGAGATGAACACACCCGCCATCGCCCCGACGAACGCCACGACACTCCCCACCGACAGGTCGATGTGGCCGGCGATGATGACCATCACCATGCCGATCGCGAGGATGAGGATGTAGCTGTTCTGCACGATCAGGTTCGACACGTTGATCGGCGCGAGGGTGATGCCACCCGTCGCGATCTGGAAGAAGATCACGATGGCGATCAGGGTGATGAACAGCCCGATCTGACGCAGCTGGCTGGTCAGGTAGCTGAGGGCTTTCGTGAGCGATTTCATGCGGTGTTCTTCTCGCGTTCCTGGGTCATGAATTGCATGAGGTATTCGGCGGTTGCCTTCTCGCGCGGGACGTCGGCGGTGATGCGGCCCTCGCTCAGGGTGTAGATGCGGTCGCAGATGCCGAGCAGCTCCGGCAGCTCGGAGGAGATGACGATGATGCCCTTCCCCTGGTCCGCGAGCCGGTCGATGATCGTGTAGATCTCGTACTTCGCGCCGACGTCGATGCCGCGGGTGGGCTCGTCGAGGATGAGCACATCGGGGTCGGCGTACATCCACTTCGACAGCACGACCTTCTGCTGGTTGCCGCCGGACAGCTTCCCGGTGAGCGTCAGCACGTTCGGCGTCTTGATGTTCATCGTGCGGCGGTACTCCTCCGCCACCAGCGACTCCCGTTGGTCGTTGACGAACTTGAACCAGTTGACGAGCTTGTCGAGCGCGGCGATGGAGATGTTGCGCTGGATGTTGTCGATCAGGTTGAGCCCGAAGTGTTTGCGGTCCTCGGTCGAGTAGGCGATGCCGTTGGCGATCGCCTTGGACACCGTGCTGACCGAGATCTGCTGGCCGCGCTTGTAGACGCGCCCGCTGATCCCGACCCCGTAGCTGCGGCCGAAGATGCTCATCGCGAGCTCGGTGCGCCCCGCGCCCATCAGGCCCGCGATGCCGACGATCTCGCCGGCGCGCACGTGGAAGCTGACGTTGTCGACCACCGTGCGCGTGCGGTCGAGCGGGTGGTGGACGGTCCAGTCCTCGACCCGGAGCAGCTCCTCGCCGATGTGGGGCACGTGGTCGGGGAAGCGGCTCGCCACATCCCGGCCCACCATCCCCTTGATGATGCGCTCCTCGCTGGTGCCCTCTGTGCCCATCTCGAGCGTCTCGATCGTGCGGCCGTCGCGGATGATGGTCACCCGGTCGGCGATCGCCTTGATCTCGTTGAGCTTGTGGCTGATGATGATCGCCGTGATCCCGTGCGACTGGAGCTGACGGATCAGGTCGAGGAGGTGCGCGGAGTCCTCGTCGTTGAGCGCCGCGGTGGGCTCGTCGAGGATGAGGATCTTCACCTCCTTGGACAGCGCCTTGGCGATCTCGACCAGCTGCTGCTTGCCGACGCCGATGTCCTTGATCTTGGTGATCGGGTTGTCGTGGAGACCCACCCGGGCGAGCAGCTTGGCCGCCTCCAGGTTCGTCTCGTTCCAGTCGATGAACCCGTGCTTCTGCCGCTCGTTGCCGAGGTAGATGTTCTCGGCGATCGACAGGTAGGGCGACAGCGCCAGCTCCTGGTGGATGATGACGATGCCGGCCGCTTCGGAGTCGTTGATCGACCGGAACTCGACGGGCTCGCCGTTCATGACGATCTCGCCCTCGAAGGTCCCGTGCGGGTACACCCCCGAGAGGACCTTCATGAGCGTGGACTTGCCTGCGCCGTTCTCGCCGCAGATCGCGTGGACGGATCCCTCCTCGACGCTGATCGAGACATCCTGCAGCGCCTTGACGCCGGGGAAGGACTTCGAGATGTTGCGCATCTCGAGAATCGTGTTGGCCATGGTCTCCCTTGCTTGGCGAAATGAGGCCCGGGCCGGCGGCGTTGTCACCGACCGGCCCGGACCGTCAGGCCGGACCTACTGAAGGTCGGACTCCTTGTAGTAGCCGCTGTCGACCAGGATCTCCTTGTAGTTGTCCTTGGTGACGACGACCGGCTGGAACAGGTAGCTCGGGACGACCTTGACCTTGTTGTCGTAGCTCTTGGTGTCGTTCACCTCGGGCTTCTTGCCGGAGAGCAGGTCGTTGGCCATCTTGGCGGCCTCGTTCGCCAGCTTGCGGGTGTCCTTGTAGATCGTCGAGTACTGCGTCCCCGCGATGATCTGCTTCACGCTGGCGACCTCGGCGTCCTGACCGGTGATGATCGGGAGCTTCTTGCCGCCGGACCCGTAGCCGGCGCCCTCGAGCGCGCTCAGGATGCCGTCGGAGAGACCGTCGTAGGGCGATAGCACGCCCTGCACCTCGGTGCCGGTGGAGTACGACTTGGCGATGAGGTCCTGCATGCGTGCCTTGGCCGTCGCCGGGTCCCAGCGCAGGATCGCGACCTGGTTGAAGTTGGTCTGCCCGCTCTTGACGACCAGGGTGCCGTCGGCGATGTACGGCTTCAGGGTGTCCATCGCGCCGTTGTAGAAGAAGGTCGCGTTGTTGTCGTCGGGGCTTCCGGCGAAGACCTCGATGTTGAACGGGCCCTTCTGCCCGGTCGGCTTGCCGTCCTTGTCGAGGACTCCGAGGCCGGTGAGGAGCGAGTTGGCCTGGTAGACGCCGACCTTGTAGTTGTCGAACGACACGTAATAGTCGACGTTCTTGTCGCCGGTGAGCAGTCGGTCGTACGAGATGACCTTGATGCCCGCCTTGGCGGCCGCGTCGAGCTGGTCGGTGAGCGAGCCACCGTCGATGGAGGCGATGATGAGCACCTTGGCGCCCTTGGTGATCATCGTGTTGACCTGCTGCACCTGGGTCGGGATGTCGTTGTTGGCGTACTCGAGGTCGACCTTGTAGCCGTTCTTCTGCAGGTCCGACTTGACCGCATTGCCGTCCGCGATCCAGCGTTCGGACACCTTCGTCGGCATCGCGACGCCGACCAGCGCGCCCTTGTTGTCGGTGCTCGACCCTGTTCCGCCGCCGCGGCCTCCGGTGCACGCGGCGAGCGCGACGGCGATGCCGAGCGCGGCCGCAGCGAGTGCCACTTTCCTGAACTTCACTGTGATTCCTTTCGAGCGGTGAGGCGACCCGTGCGCCCACTGCGCACGAGCTCGCCGAGCTCGGAACTGTCACGCGCCCCCGTCGCAGCGTGCGACGGGGAGCTGCAGGAACGGCCGCTGCTGTGCGGCCCGATTGCTGCTGTCATGTGCGACTCCCTCGTCGTATGCTGGTCCGTACGCGATATATGTGACCGGTCCCAGAACGGGTTAGACGTTATGACCTGAGCCGGGCGTCAGTCAAGTGCTCCGCGGAAAAATATGATGAACACGTTCACCGAGCGTGGCAGCGCAGCCGCTCTCGCCGACGAGACAGGATGCATGGACAAGCACCCACCCGACGAGCAGCGCGCGCTCTCCATCCGGGACATCGCCCGGCTGGCCGGTGTGTCGCGTCAGACCGTGTCCCGGGTGCTGAACGGCGAGCGCTACATCAAGGCCTCCACCGAGGCGCAGGTGCGGAAGGTCATCGAGGAGCACTCCTGGCGGCCGAACAGCGCGGCGCGGGCGCTGGCCACCTCCCGCTCGAAGACGATCGGGCTGCTGGTCTCCGCCCGCTCGCACTACGGACCGTTCAGCGCGGCCGCGGCGATCGATGAGGCGGCGCGCGCACGCGGCTACGCCATCCTCTCGGCCACCCTCGCCCGCGAGGACGACGCCGCGATCTCGGAGGCGCTCGACGCGTTCGCGGCGCAGGGCGTGGACGGCGTCGTCGTGATCGCGCCGCAGCAGCGCGCCCACGAGGCGCTCCAGCGGGTGGCCGTGCGGGTTCCCTTCGTGAGCATGCACTGGAAGGACGACAGCGACGGCCGTGTCGCGGCATTCGACCAGGAGGCGGGAGCACGGCTCGCGACACGGCACCTGATCGAGCTCGGCCACACCCGGATCCGGCATCTCGCCGGCCCGCAGGACTGGAACGAGGCAGAGGACCGCATGAACGGCTTCCTCGCCGAGCTCTCCGACCACGACCTGCCGGCGACCGCGCCGGTCCTCGGCGACTGGACAGCCGACCTGGGCTACGAGGTCGGACTGAAGCTGCTCGACCATCCCGACTTCACGGCGGTGTTCGCCTCCAACGACCAGATGGCGCTGGGCCTCATGCACGCCGCCGCCGACCTCGGGCTCGCCATCCCGGGCGACCTCAGCATCGTCGGCTTCGACGACATCCCGGAGGCGAAGCACTTCGCACCGCCGCTGACGACCATCCGCCAGGACTTCGCCTGGCTCGGCGCGCACGCGATCGACGTGCTGGTCACGCAGATCGAGGGAGGGGATGCGTCGACGATCGCGGCGGAGTACCCGATCCCGCAGTTGGTGGTCCGGCAGAGCACCGCGCCGCCGCGTGTGCCCGGCTGACACGGAATCGGCGTACCGTTGCCGGAGTGCGAGAGTTCGTAGCGCCGCCGACGGCGCACGCGGGTGCGCCCGCGGGTGCGCCTCACCATCCGCGCGCGCTGGCGGCCGCCGCCCTCGCCGCACTCGGCGTCGTGTTCGGCGACATCGGCACGAGCCCGCTGTACGCGCTGAAGACGGTGTTCCTGCTCGACGGCGGTGCGGTGCGTCCCAACCAGGACGACGTCTTCGGGGTGATCTCGCTGATGTTCTGGAGCATCACCATCATCGTGTCGATCAAGTACCTCGGCATCCTGATGCGCGCCGACAACGACGGCGAGGGCGGGGTCATGGCGCTGGCCGCCCTGGCGCAGCGGCTCTACGCGAGCCGGGCGGGCAAGGCAGGCATCCTGCTCGTGATCGGCATCGTCGGGGTGTCGCTGTTCTACGGCGACTCGATCATCACGCCGGCGATCTCGGTGCTGTCGGCCGTCGAAGGTCTTCACGTCACCATCCCGGCGATCTCGCATCTGGTCATCCCGATCGCCGCGGTGATCATCGTCGTCCTGTTCGCCGTCCAGCGGTTCGGGACAGGCAAGGTCGGCGTGCTGTTCGGGCCGGTCATGGTGCTCTGGTTCGTCGTGATGGCGGTGGCCGGCGTCGTGATGGTGGTGCAGTATCCGGCTGTCCTCCTCGGCCTGTCGCCCACCTACGCCGTCGTCTTCATCGTCTCCCACCCGACCATCTCGTTCATCGCTCTGGGTGCGGTGGTGCTCGTGATCACCGGCGCGGAGGCCCTCTACGCCGACATGGGCCACTTCGGCCGCTCCCCCATCCGGAGGGCCTGGTTCGTGCTCGTCTTCCCCGCGCTGACGCTCAACTACCTGGGGCAGGCCGCGCTGATCCTCCACGACCCCGCCGCGCGCAGCAATCCGTTCTTCCTGCTCTTCCCCGAGTGGAGCAGGCTGCCCGTCGTCATCCTGGCCACGGCAGCGACCGTGATCGCGAGCCAGGCCGTCATCTCGGGCGCCTACTCGCTGTCGCGGCAGGCCGTCCAGCTCGGGTTGCTCCCGCCGCTCACGATCCGGCAGACGTCGGAGCGCGAGGGCGGCCAGATTTACCTGCCGGCAGTCAACATCCTGCTCTTCATCGGCGTGATGGCCGTCATGCTCGCGTTCGGATCGTCCGACCGGCTGTCCACCGCGTACGGGATCTCGGTCACGGGCGCGCTGGTCGTCGACACCCTGCTGCTGCTCCTCGTCGCCAAGCCGCTCTGGAACTGGGCGCCGTGGAAGATGATCCTCGCCGCCGTTGCGTTCGGCGGACTCGAACTCGCGTTCCTCGCCGGCAACCTCTCCAAGATCATCAACGGCGGGTGGGTGCCGCTGCTCATCGCTGCGGCCGTCATCCTGGTGATGACGACGTGGCGCCGCGGACGCCAGCTGGTGCAGCAGGACCGCAAGCGCAAGGAGGGGTCGCTCTCCGAGTTCATCGACAACCTGCGCGAGCAGAACCTCCCCCGGGTGCCCGGCGTCGCCGTGTTCCCGCACCCCAACAAGGACACGACCCCGCTCGCTCTGCGGGCTAACGTCAAGCACAACCACGTCCTCCACGAGCACGTGATCATCGTGTCGATCAGCACGGCGCAGGTGCCGCACGTGCCCACCTCGGAGGCGTTCACGTACGACGACCTCGGGTACGCCGACGACGGCATCGAGCACCTCAGCATCCGGTTCGGCTTCTCGGACAAGCCGGACATCCCCCGCGCGCTGCGTGCCGCGTGCCGCGCGGGCGCACTGCCGCTCGATCCCTCGGACTTCCCGCGTGCGTCGTACTTCATCTCGCGGGGCGCCATCCGCACCACCCGGACCAAGGGGACGGTGCGGTGGCGCCGATCGCTGTTCGTCGCGCTGGCGCACAACGCCGCCGACCCCGCCGCCCGATTCGGGCTGCCGCCGCTCCGGACGGTGACGATGGGCAGCGACGTCGAGATCTGAGCCGCGATTCGTGCCGAATGTGCGTTTAGCGGGCGCGAAAGCGCACATTCGGCACGAATCTGCCCGACGGGAAGGGTGCGACTAGGCCGCGGCCTCTGAGCGCGACTCCGCGAGGCCCTGCGCGAGCGGCGTCGTCGGGCGGCCGATCAGGTCGGCCAGCGTGCTGCGCACGTCGGCCAGCTCCCCGTCGCGGATGTTGCCGTCGAGCGCGACGACGAAGCCGGCCGTGCCCTCGTCGAGTCCCGCCTCGGTGAGGATGCGCGTGTGCTCCTCCGGCGAGACCGACCGGTAGACGACCTCACGTCCCACCAGCTCGCCGATCGTGGACGCCAGCTCGTCGAACGTCCAGGCGGAGTCGCCGCTCAGCTCGTAGACCGCATCCTCGTGGCTCGGGGTCATCAGCACGACGGCCGCGGCCTCCGCGTAGTCCTTGCGGGAGGCGCTCGCGACCCGTCCGTCGCCCGCGCTGCCGACGATCTCGCCGGTCGCGGCGGCCTGGTCGATCAGGCCGGTGTAGTTCTCGGTGTACCAGTTGTTGCGGAGGATCGTCACGGGCAGCGACGACGCGGTGAGCAGCTCCTCGGTCGCCTTGTGTTCCGGCGCCAGCACGAGCGCCCCGTCGGTCGCGTGCGGTGCGCTCGTGTAGACGAGCCGGCCGACGCCCGCGGCCTCGGCGGCCTCGATCGCGTTGCGGTGCTGCTGCACCCGCTTGCCCACCTCCGAGCCGGACACGATCAGCACGGCGTCCGCACCGGCGAAGGCCTCCGTGAGCGTCTCGGGCTTCTCGAAGTCGATGACGGCGGTCTGGACGCCCCGCGCTGCGAGCGGGGCGAGCCGCTCGGCGGAACGGCCGGCCGCGCGGATGTCGGAGGCGGCGACGCCGCGGGCGAGCAGGGAGTCGACGGTGAGGCGGCCGAGGTGGCCGGTGGCGCCGGTGACGACGATGGTCATGATGGGTTCCTTTCGATCGGACATCGGAGGCAACTCATCTCCGCGTCCATTACTTCCCCATCGCAGGTACCCACTTTTTGGTAAGTTACTGACGTGGACACCAGTCTTGCGTCACTCAACGGCTTCGGCTTCACCGACGGCGTGCTCCCGTCGGCGTGCCCGACCCGGATCGTCCTCAACCACGTCACCAGCACCTGGGGTGTGCTGGTGCTCGTGGCGCTCTCGCAGAGCGACCTCCGCTGGGGCGAGCTGCGCCGGACGGTGCAGGGCATCAGCGAGAAAATGCTGGCGCAGACGCTCCGCACCCTCGAGGCCGACGGCTTCGTGCTCCGCACGGCGCAGCCGACCATCCCGCCCCGGGTGGACTACAGCCTCACCGCCCGCGGGCACGAGCTGACCGAGCACCTACTGCCCCTGATGTCGTGGATCGCGGCGAACGCCGACGATATCCTCGCCGACGAGGAAGCCGAGCACCCCCAGCAGGCCTGATCCCGGCCGAGGCTGTACCGTCAGCCGGCGCGCAGCCGCTGCGTGATGAACAGGACAGCCCGATCGACGGCTTCGTCCGCCTCGTCGAGCATCCCCACGAAGGCGGGGAACACGTGGGGGACGTCCGCGACCACGTCGAGGATCACGTCGACGTCCGCCTCCCGCGCCCGGTCGGCGAGCCGCACGGAGTCGTCGAGCAGCAGCTCGTTGGTGCCGACCTGCAGCAGCATCGGCGGGAACCCGCTCAGGTCCCCGAGGATCGCGGGAGCGAGCAGCGGCTGGTGCGGATCCTGGCCGTCGAGGTAGAGCTCGCCGGTGCGGCGCATCCCCTCGGCGGTGAAGAAGGGATCGATCCCCTCCTTCGTCGCCATCGACCCTCCGGAGCGCGTGTGGTCGAGCCCCGGCGAGAAGGCGACGATGCCCGCCGGGACCGGGAGACCCGCATCCCGCGCCGCGAGTGTCGTCGTGACCGCCAGCCCTCCGCCCGCGGAGTCGCCGGCAAGCACGATCGACGCGGCGTCGGCGCCGTCGTCCAGCAGGGCCCGATAGGCGGACAGGCAGTCGTCGATCGCCGCGGGGAAGGGATGCTCGGGCGCGAGTCGGTAGTCGAGGGAGAGCGCCCGCACCCCGGTCCGCTCGACCAGATGCGCCGTCAGCGCCATCGCCGTCTCCGGCGAACCGAGCGAGAACGAGCCTCCGTTGAAGTAGAGGATCGTGCCTGCGCGTTGCCCCGTCGACGGCTCCACGAGAACCGCCGGTCGGCCGGCCACCTCGGTGGGGGTCCGGCGGACGGAGGAGGGGATGGGGAACTGGCTCATCAGCCGGGCGAAGCCCTCTCGCATGCTCTCGACCGAGGCCGGTCCGTCCGGCTGCGGCGCCTCCCGCAACTGCCGGTCGAGTGCTCGTCGCTGTTCCCTGCTCATGTTCTCTCCTCGTCGCCAACTACTTGCCGCGGCATGTATCTCATAGAATGTATGCCGTGGCAACTAAAAGTGCAACCGATGGCCTCATCCAGCTGTTCGACGACCTGGTCCGGTGCGAGACGCGGCTGTACAACGCGATCGGCGAGACACTGCGCCGAGAGCACGGCATCGCGACCTCGCAATACGAGTTCCTCCGCTACTTCCGCGACCACCCCGGCTCCCGCATCGCGGATGTCGCCACGAACTTCGCCGCGGGGATCGGCGCGATCAGCAAAGGTGTCGACCGCCTCGAAGCCCGCGGCTGGGTCACCCGCCATCCGAATCCGGCGGACGGGCGCTCCTCCCTGGTCAGCCTCACGCCCGCAGGCGCGGACCTCGTCGCCGACGCCGAGAGCACGTTCCGCGAGCGCCTCGCCGAACTCGTGTCCCCCGAGATGACGCCGTCGGACATCGATGCGATGGGCCCGGTCCTCGCGCGGCTCCGCACCGCTCTGGAGGGCGGCCGGGTCGGACTGCCCGTCGGCTAGCCGAGCAGGTCAGCCCGCGCCGGGATCGACCGGCGCGCCGTCAGGTGAGCGGTGCCAGCCAGGTGGCCGCCAGCGCCGCGATCTGAGCCTCATCGGCGTCCTTCAGCGGCGCGAGCTCGAGGAAGTGGCGGGCGATGGTGACGCCGAGGATGCTCGACACGATCGCCGCCGCGCGCAGCTCGGCGTCGTCACCCGAGAACGTGCGGGCCAGGTTCTCGGTGCGCTCCTGGAGATACTCGCGCATCACCGCAGCCGCCTCGGCAGAGGTGAGCATCGACCGCATGAGCGCTTTGGTCGCAGGCGACAGGTCCGTCAACCGGGCCTCGAGCACCTCCGCCAGGTGGGCCGGCACCCCTTCGGCCGTGAGATCGGCGGCCGGGCGGACGGCGAGCGCGAACAGCCCCTGCTTCGAGCCGTAGTGCTGCAGCACCAGGGACGGATCCACGCCGGCGCGTCGCGCGATGCCCCGGATGGTCGCTCCTTCTGCGCCATGCGCACCGAACTCGGCCTGTGCGGCGTCGAGGATCCGGGCGGCGGTCGCGGCGCGGCGTTGTGCGCGCGAGGGGGAGGCGTCCATGCGTTCACTCTACAGCTGGTGAGCGAATGTGGTACGGTCACTCAACAGTCGATGAGCGAATCGCTCTGAGCGCCCGGACTTCGAGAACACAGACAGGAGATGCCATGAGCGGGACCACGCAGGCCACGACCCCGGGTCTGGTCGGCATCGAGGAGCACTGGACCTTCGACGGGATCGATGCAGCGCTCCGCGCGCAGCCGCTCGGACTCCGCGACGAGAGCCTCGCGCTCAACGACCACGGCGGTGCGCGAGGCCGGCTCGCCGACGTGGACGCCGAGAGGATCGCGACGATGGATGCGCAGGGCGTCGCGCTGCAAGTGCTGTCGCTGGCGCCGCCCGGAGCACAGGGCCTCTCGAGGGCGGATGCGGCGGGGCTCAGCCGCGAGGCCAACGATGCTGCGGCCTCGATCGTGAGCGCGCATCCCGACCGGTTCCGGGCGATGGCGACGCTGCCGCTGGCCGACCCCGCGAGCGCGGCCGGGGAGCTCGAACGGGCATCCGCACTCGGCCTCACCGGCGCGATGGTCTACGGCCGCACCGGCGACATCCTGCTCGACGACCCCCGCTTCGACGACCTCTGGGCGGTCGCCGCGCGGCTGCGGCAGCCGATCTTCATCCACCCGCAGATCCCGCCGGCCTCCGTGCGTGCCGCCAGCTACAGCGGTTTCGGCGACATCGCCGACCTCGCCCTTGCCACCTTCGGGTGGGGCTGGCACCTCGAAGCGGGCACGGCGGCCCTCCGGCTGATGACCCGCGGCGTGCTCGATCGGCACACCGACCTGCAGCTCGTTCTCGGCCACTGGGGCGAACTGCTCCTGTTCTGGCACCAGCGGGCGGACGGCCTCGCCCGCGCCGCCGGACTCGAGCGATCGATCACCGAGTACCTACAGCAGAACGTCTGGATCACGGCATCCGGGATGCTGGACCCGGCCATGCTCCACCATGCGCTCGCGGTGACGACGCCGGACCGCATCCTGTTCTCCACCGACTACCCGTTCCAGCTTCCGACCCGCGACGAGATCGAAGTCTTCCTCGATGCGTTGCCCGACGAGACCGCTCGGGACGCGTTCGAATCCGGCAACGCGAGAACCCTGTTCGGCATCGGATGACACCCGCCGTCGCATAGGGTGACCCCGTGACCAGCCAGAGCCTCGACCACCTGCGCACGTTCGTGACGGTGTGGCGGACCGGCTCGCTGACCCGCGCCGCCGACCTGCTGGGCCTTTCGCAGCCGACCGTCTCCGCGCACATCCATGCGCTGGAGCGGTCGCTCGGATACGCCGTCTTCACCCGAGGGCCGGCCGGCGCCTCGGCCACGCCCAAAGGCACCGAGCTGGCCCGCGAGGTGGCCGCGCATCTCGACGCGATCGAGGATGCCACCGCCGGGTCCGGCGCGCCCGGCCCGCCGCGTCGATCGGTGCACATCGGCGGCGCTGCCGACATCCTCTCCCTGCTGGTCCTGCCGCGCATCGCCGAGGCGCGGGACGAGGTGGATGCGACCCTGCGGTTCGTGTTCGGCCTCGCCGACGACCTGCTCGACCAGCTGGCCGCTCGATCCCTCGACATCGTCGTGAGCGCGGTGCCCCCGCGCCGCCGCGGCATCACCAGCGTTCCCGTGTACGACGAGGAGTTCGTGCTGGTGGCAGCGCCGCGGTGGACGGGCACGACACTCGACGAGGTGCCCGTGGTCTCGTACGCCGAGAACCTGCCGATCATTCGCCGGTACTGGCGCAGCGAGTTCGGGAAGCGGCCGGAACCCGCGTCGATCGCGGCGATCATCCCGGACCTCCGCGGCATCCGCTCGGCCGTGCTCGCCGGCGCCGGCCTCTCCGTCCTCCCCCGCTACCTTGTGGAGGGCGACCTGGCCGAGGGATCGCTGGTTGCCCTCCACTCCCCCGAGGTGCCGCCGCTCAACACGCTGTACCTGGCGACGCGCGGTCGGGAGTGGGAGCGGGATGCGCAACTCGGCGCAGCGGCGGAGTTCCTCCGCCGCTGCCTGCGGTGACCATCCCAAGATTTCCGATGCCCGGGTGCGGTCGCACCGATCGGGAGCGACCGTTGCGGCCCGCCACAATCGGGGAGTCGAAAGGACCCCCATGTCGAACATCCTGATGGTCGTGACCGCGGCCGACTCCTTGACCCTCGCGGACGGCTCCGCGCATCCCACCGGTTTCTGGGCCGAAGAGCTCGTCGTCGCGCACCGCGACCTGACGGCTGCGGGGCACACGATCACCATCGCGACGCCCGGCGGCTGCATCCCGACCGTCGACCCCGGATCACTGACGGTCGAGATCGTCGGCGAACAGGCGAAGGTCGACGACTTCCGCGCCTACCTCGCCCAGATCTCGGACGACCTGGCGCATCCTCTCGCGCTCGACTCGGCGGTCGCCGCCGACTACGACGCGGTCGTGCTGCCGGGCGGCCACGGCCCGATGGCCGACCTGGCGTTCGATGCCGCACTCGGCTCCCTCCTGACCGAGGCGGATGCGCGCGGGACGCTGATCGCCCCCTTCTGCCACGGACCCGCCGGCCTGCTCAGCGCCGTCGACGCGTCCGGTGCGTTCGCCTTCGCGGGCCGGCGCCTGACGGTCTTCACGGACGAGGAGGAGCGCACGGGCGGTCTGCGCGAGAACACCCCCTGGTTCGTCGCCTCCACCCTGCGCGAGCGCGGTGCGCTCGTCGAGGACGGCGACGCGTGGACCTCGCACGTCGTTCGGGACGGCAATCTGATCAGCGGCCAGAACCCGCAGTCGAGCGAGGCGGTCGCGAAGGCGCTGGTGGAGGCGCTCGCCTCCTGACACGCGCATGCTGGCGGCGCGGTACCGCCGGTGCATCGCATCCGCGGTACCGTTGCTCCGCACCCCCGCCGATCAGGAGCCCGCCGCATGACCTTCGTCGCCGATCCCGCCCGCTACGACTCCATGCCCTACCGGCGCGCCGGCCGCAGCGGACTGCTGCTGCCCCCGCTGTCGCTGGGGCTGTGGCAGAACTTCGGGAGCACCCGCTCCTTCGAGACGCAGCGCGCGATCGTGCTCCGGGCGTTCGACGCGGGGATCACGCACTTCGACTTGGCGAACAACTACGGGCCTCCCCCTGGCGCCGCCGAGGAGGTGTTCGGCCGCATCCTCGCCACCGATCTGAAGGCGCACCGGGACGAGATCGTCGTCTCCACCAAAGCCGGTTACCTGATGTGGCCCGGCCCGTACGGCGACCACGGATCGCGCAAGTACCTCCTGTCGTCGCTCGACCAGAGCCTCGCGCGCCTCGGACTCGACTACGTCGACGTCTTCTACCATCACCGGCCCGACCTCGAGACACCGCTCGAGGAGTCGATGGGCGCCCTCACCACCGCCGTCGAGCGGGGCAAGGCCCTCTACCCCGCGATCTCGAACTACGGCGCGGAACGCACCACCGCTGCAGCCGCCCTGCTGGCCGGTTCCGGCACGCCGTTGCTGCTGCACCAGCCGCGCTACTCCCTCTTCGACCGCTCACCCGAGGACGGCGTGCTGGATGCGGTGGAGCAGGCGGGCGCCGCGGCCATCGTGTTCTCGCCGCTCGCCCAGGGCCTCCTGACCGACCGATACCTGGGCGGAGTGCCGGAGGGATCGCGCGCGGTCACCAGCGCGTTCCTCCACGAGTCCGACCTCACCGAGGACGTGCTCGCCCGGGTGCGTGCCCTCAACGACATCGCTGCCGGCCGCGGCCAGACGCTCGCCCAGCTCGCGCTGCAGTGGGTGCTCCGCAACCCGGTCGTCGTCTCGGCGATCATCGGCGCGAGCAGCGTGCAGCAGCTGGAGCAGAACCTCGGCGCGCTGGACGGGCCGGAGCTCACGGAGGACGTGCTCGCCGCGATCGACGCGGCGCTGGTCTGACGAAGCGGCGGCTCACGCCTCGGCGGCCACCGGCGTCTCCGTGGCCACCGGGGTCTCGTCGGCAGCATCCGCGGCGGCCGGCGCCGGCGGGGTCGACTCGCGCTGGATGACGCGGAACGGCACCGCGATCTCCTCCGGCTCGAGGGTGTCGGCGTCCTCCTCGATCCGCCGCACCAGCAGTTCGACGGCCCGGCGGGCGATCTCGTCGCGTCCGGGGTCGATGGTCGAGAGGGTCGGCATCGAGTAGTGCGTCTCGTCGATGTCGTCGAAGCCGATGAGGGCGACGTCGTCGGGGACGCGGAGACCCGCCTCCTGAAGCACGCGGAGCGCGCCCAGCGCGAGGGTGTCGTTGAAGGCGACGACCGCGTCGAACTCGAGGCCCGTCTCCAGGAACGCACGCATGGCACGGGCGCCGTCGGCACGGTGCCAGGTGCCGGCGGGGACGACGAAGCGCTCGTCGTAGGCGACGCCCGCGGCCTCCAGCGCCTCGCGGTACCCAGCAAGCCGAAGCCCGGCCGAGCCGATCACCTCGCCGGGGTGCGCGCCGATCGCGAGCACCCGACGGCGACCGCCGGCCAGCACCAGCTCGGTGGCGGCCCGGGAGCCCTCGACGTTCTGCATGGTCACGTGGTCCTTCGGACCGTTGAAGATCCGCTCGCCGAGCAGCACCATCGGGGTGTTGACCTCGGCGATGGCGTCACGGTCCGACTCGTCCAGGCCGAGCACGCTGTACAGGATGCCGTCGACCATGCGGCCGCTCCGGTTGCGCAGCACGGACAGCTCGCTGGCGCGGTCGTTTCCGAACTGCTCGATCAGCACCGAGAGCCCCCGCTCGCGCGCAGCCCGCATCACCGAGTCCGCGAGCTCGGCGAAGTACGCGTTCCGCAGCTCCGGGATGAGGAGGCTGATCACGTTGGTCCGCCCGGACCGCAGGCTGCGCGCCGAGAGGTTGGGCGTGTAGTCGAGCTCTGCGATGGCCGCGAGGACGCGCTGACGCGTGCTGTCCCGGACGTACGGGTAGTCGTTGATGACGTTCGAGACCGTCTTGATCGACACCCCGGCAAGCCGGCTCACGTCGTGCAGCGTCGCTGCCATTCGTCCTCCTGGTGGGCTGTCGTCCAACTGTACAACGTTGGACATCCGGAGAGGCGGTGGCCGCAGCGGCCCGGCTCCTCGCCCGCTCACTCCTCTCGGACGAGCGCCACCCCCTGCGGCTCCAGTCGAAGCCCGGCCGCCGACCCTCCCGTGAGGATGTCCGTGCCGGGCAGGTCGAGCGTCACCGCCTCCTGACCGTGGTTGATGGCGGCGAGGAACGCGCCGCGGCGGACGAACTCCACGCCCGGGATGCGCGGCAGCCGCTCCACCGCGGCCTCGGTCAGGATCGAATCCAGCAGCAGTCCGAGCGGTTCGGCATCGAGCCGGGTCGCGACGTACCAGGCTTGCCCGGAACCACGGGCGTTGCGGGTCACGGCCGGATGCCCGTCCAGCGCTCCGCCGTCGAAGACCGCCTCCACGTCGGCCGATTCGACGCGCACGTACTCCGACCAGAGCGACGCGGAGGCCCGGCCGCCGATGCGGTCGCCGCGGACACCGACGGCGGGCGGCTCGCCACCGCCGAGCGCGGCGAGATCCGGCGCGGCGGGCGGGGCGAACTCCTCCACCCAGAGCCCGAGCGTCTCGCGCAGCGCTCCGAGGTATCCGCCGGTGCGCACGTGGAGGTCGGGGTCGAGGATGCCGGTGAGATAGCCGACGACCAGCGATCCGCCTGCCGCAGCGTACGCGTCGAGAGCCTCCAGCTGGGCGTCGCTCGCGACGAACAGCGACGGGACGACGACGGCCCGATAGCCGGACAGGTCGCCCGTCGCCTGGACGAAGTCCACCGTCACGCCCGCCGCGGTCAGCGCGATGTGCCAGCCCAGGACGTCGGCGATGTACGAGATCGTGGTCGGCGACGCCTTCTGCTCGATCGCCCACCAGGAGTCCCAGTCGAAGACGATGGCGACCTGAGCGGGAACGGGTCGCCCGAGCAGGCCATCGACCGACGACAGCGTCGCCAGTTCGGATCCGAGCTGCTCGACCTCGCGGAAGACGCGCGTGTCCGTGCCGCCGTGGGGCAGCATCCCGGCGTGGAATTTCTCCGCGCCGGCGACCGCCTGCCGCCACTGGAAGAAGAGGATGCCGTCGGCCCCGCGCGCGATGCTCTGGTACGACCAGGCCCGCATCTGCCCGGGGAGCTTCGCGGCGTTCCGCTCGCGCCAGTTCACAGCGCCGGGCGACTGCTCCATCAGCAGCCAGGGCGCGCCGCCGCCGAGCGAGCGCATCAGGTCGCGCTGCATCGCGCCGTACGCCGGGGCGAGAGGATCGGCGGGATCGGGGTACGAGTCGTCGGAGACGATGTCGACCTCCTGCGCCCACGTCCAGTAGTCGACCGGCTTGAAGAAGCCCATGAAGTTGGTCGTGATCGGAACGTCCGAGTGCGAGCGGATGATCGCCGCCTCTGCGCGGAAGCAGTCCAGCAGCTCGTCCGAGCTGAAACGGTCGAAGTCCAGCACCTGGGTCGGGTTCTTGAAGGTCGGGGCGGCACGCGGCGGGAGGATCTCGTCGAAGCCGGCGTAGTGCTGCGACCAGAAGGCCGTGCCCCACGCGTCGTTGAGCGCCTCGATGGTGCCGTACTTCCGCTCCAACCAGACCCGGAACGCCGCCGCCGACGCGTCGCAGTAGCAGTGGCTGACATGGCAGCCGTACTCGTTGTTGACGTGCCAGAGCGACAGCGCCGGGTGGTCGGCGTAGCGTTCGACGATCCGCTCGACCAATCGCGCGGCGTAGCGCCGGTACACCGGCGAGCTCGGGCAGTAGGCCTGCCGGCTCCCCGACGAGAGCGTAACGCCGTCGACCGTCACCGGCAGCATCTCGGGATGCTTCAGCGCCAGCCACGGCGGCGGCGAAGCGGTCGCCGTGGCCAGGTCGACGCGCACTCCGCCCGCGTGCAGCAGGTCGAGCACCTCATCCAGCCAGGCGAAGTCGAACTCGCCGTCCCTCGGTTCGATGCGCGCCCACGAGAAGATGCCGACCGACGCGATGTTCACGCCCGCCCGGTTCATCAGGCGCACGTCCTCGCGCCACACCTCCTCCGGCCACTGCTCGGGGTTGTAGTCGCCGCCGTACCAGAATCCACTCACTCTTTGACACTCCCGCTCGCTAGTCCGGTCGTCCAGTATCGCTGCAAGAAGAGGAACGCGATGACCAGAGGGATGATCGACACGAGCGAACCCGTGATGACGACGGAGAACAGCGCCTGCGATCCCCCGCCCGCCGCGCTCGTCGCCTGCTGTTGGGCGAGCCCCACCGTCAGCGGGTAGAGCTCGGAGCTGTTCAGCATGATCAGCGGCAGGAAGTAGTTGTTCCAGGTGCCGACCAGCGCGAACAGGAACACCGTGACGATCCCCGGTCCGAGGAGGCGGAGACCGACCTGCCAGAAGATGCGGAACTCGCCCGCGCCATCCACTCGGCCGGCCTCGATCATCGAGTCGGGGATGGCATCCGCCGCGTACACCCGCATCAGGAACACGCCGAACGGGCTGACCAGCGACGGCACGATGACCGCGGCCGGGGTGTTCGTGATGCCGATCTGGCTGAACATCAGGTAGGTCGGGAGGGCCAGCGCGGTCAACGGGATCATGATCGCCCCGAGCACCACGCTGAACATCAGCACGGAACCCGGGAAGCGGTACTTGGCGAACGCGTATCCCGCCATGGTCGCGAGCAGCGATGCACCGATCGCGCTCACCAGCGCGTAGACGAGCGTGTTGATCGCCCAGTGCAGGTAGATGCCGTTCTGCGCCGTGAAGACCGCACCGATGTTGGTGAACAGGTCGAAGGTGCGTCCGAAGGCGAACCCGAAGGTGGTGAACAGGTCGGCGTTGCTCTTCGTGGATGCGATGAACAGCCAGACGATCGGGAGCACGAAGTACAGCGCGCAGATCCAGAGCATCACGGTGAGCAGGGTGCTGCGCTGCGTCTCCCGGTTGTAGGCCCGTGCGCCGCGGCGCCCGGTCCGGCGGCGCGGCGAGGCGTCGTCGACAGTCGGCAGCGGGCTGCCGGTGGCGGTCTCAGTCATTGCGGGCCTCCTTCCGCTGGGTTGAGAGCTGGACGACGTACGACACGACCGCGATCACCAGGCCGAGCAGGAAGGCGATGGCGGCGGCGTAGTTGACGTCCTGGTTCGTGAACGCCAGGTTGTACGCGTAGTAGTTGGGCGTGTAGCCGTTGTCGATCACGTTCGGCGCGAGCGCGTGCAGCAGGCTCGGCTCGTTGAACAGCTGGAACGTTCCGATGATCGAGAAGATCACCGTCAGGATGATGGCGGGACGGATGCCGGGGATCTTGATGCTCCACGCCACCCGCCACTGGCTGGCGCCGTCGATCTCGGCCGCCTCGAACAGCTCCGTCGGGATCGAGCGGAGCGCCGCGTACATGATGATCATGTTGTAGCCGACGAAGGCCCACGTGACGATGTTCATCATCGAGCCGAGCATGTTCTGGTCGCTCAGCAGGTCGGGAGCTCCGAGGCCGACCGCACGGAACAACTGGGCGATCGGGCCGAAGTCGTTGCCGTACAGGTAGCCCCACATCAGCGTCGCGACCACGCCGGGCACGGCGAACGGCAGGAAGATCAGGAGCCGCAGGGCGACAGAGCCGCGCACGCGTCCGCTGTCGAGCGCGAGCGCGAAGAACAGCGACAGCGCCAGCATGATCGGAACCTGGATGACGAGGAAGAGCGCCATGCGCCCGACGCCCGCGAGGAAGTCCGGGTCGGTGAACGCCCGGACGTAGTTGGCGAAGCCGGCGAAGGTCTGGCCGCCGATCAGCTGCGTCGTGAAGAGGCTGAGGTAGCCGGAGTAGAACAGCGGCAGCAGGAGCATGACGATGAAGACGATCATGAAGGGCGCCACGAACAAGTAGGCGGCGATGTTCAGCCGGCGCTGGTTCGCGTTCCGCCGGGGCCGCTGCTTCTCCGCGTGCTCGCGCGTGCGCACCCTCCCGGGTGCGACGGACTGGGTCATGGTGAACTCCCTTGTTCGAGCCGAGGGTGCGGGCCGGCGGCGGATGGCGCATCCACCGCCGGCCCCGACCCCTACTTGTTGACGGAGAAGCCCTGCTGGGTCCCGTAGCTGACCAGCGCCTTCTGCCAGGCGTCGAGCCCGGCGGAGAGATCGCCCTTCGCGGCGAGCGCCTTGCCCATCGTCTCGGTGTAGCTCGAGTAGGCGTAGTCCATGTAGGGCAGCCAGTCGAACTTGGTGTCGACGGTGGTGGAGATGTTCGCGAACAGCTTGTTGACCTCCTGGCCGCCGTAGAACTCGGCCTTCTGGTCGACGAACGCCGGGTCCTTCAGCGTGGAGTTCAGCGTCGGGAAGAGGAACTGCTTGTTGGCGAACATCAGCGTCGACTCCGGGTCGTTGTTGATGAACTTGGCCAACTCGTAGGCCGCGATCGGGTTCTTCGTGGTTTTGAGGACCGCGTCGGAGGACCCGCCCCAGTTGCCCGAGGCCGGCTTCGTTCCGGGTGTCTGCGGCAGCTCGGCCGCTCGCCAGAGTCCGGAGGTCTTGGCCGCGGTGCCCTGGAGGAACACCGGAGCCCACGCCGCGGTCAGCCAGCCGGCGTACTTGCCGTTGGCGAGACCCTGGTACCAGCTGTCGGTGAAGTCCGGGTCGGTGGAGACGTATCCCTTCTGGATGAGGTCCTGCCAGTACGACGCGACCTTCTTGGCCTCTGCGCTGTTGACGTCGACCGTGACGCCCTTCTTGCCGTCGTAGCCGAACGGCTTCACGCCGGCCTGCCAGAGGAGGCCGAGCATCTGACCCGCCTGGCTGGAGGCGAGGTTCGACATGTAGACGCCGGTCTTCTCCTTCACCGTCGCGGCGTCGGTCGCGTACTGGTCCCACGTGGTCGGGGGCGTGGTGACGCCGGCCTTGTCGAGGATGTCCTTGCGGTACAGGTTGCCCATCGGGCCGGAGTCCTGCGGCACGGCGTAGACGCCGTTGTTCTGCTTCACCTGGTTCCACACCCACGGCACGTACTGGTCGCCGAGGTCGTTCGCGCCGTAAGGCGTGAGGTTCAGGAGGCTGTCGGTGACGGTGAACGACGAGATGTACTGGAACTCGATCTGCGCGACGTCCGGGGCGCCCTTGCCCGCCTTCAGTGCCGTGCGCAGCTTCTGGTAGTGGGGAGCGCCCTGGCCGACGTTCTCGACCTTGACCTTGATCGCGGGGTACTTCTTCTCGAAGAGCGCGACCTCGTTCTTGATGTCGGGCACCCACGTCCAGAAGGTGAGGGTGGTCGGCGTCTTCATCGCCTTGTCGATGTCGGACTGCGAGACCGGCTTGGTGTTGTCGGCGGTTCCGCCTCCACCGCCGGTGCAGCCGGTCAGCACGAGGGCGACGGCCAGGAGGCCGGTGCCCAGCGCCACTGCTGTTCTCGGTGCTTTCTTCCTCATGAGCGTTCTCTTTCTCTTGGTGTTCCGGTCACGCCTGTGAACCGGCGACCTCGAACACGGCGACGCCGCGCGGTTCGAGGGTGAAACGGGACCCGGCGGCGAACCGCTCGCCGGTGTCCAGGTGGATGCTGTCCGCCGGCACGGTGACCACATGCTCGGTCGCGGACCAGTTGTGCACGAAGGCGACGTCGTGGCCGCCGGTGCGCCCGGTGCTGACGGTGACGGGTGACGCGGTCTGCCAGCGCGCGGCGGCGGTCTCGGGGACCAGCCAGCGCGCGAGGCTGCGGGCGAGTTCCCGGTTGGGGACCGTTCCGACGTAGGTCACGCGGCCCGCGCCGAACGGCGCGGTCGTGATGGCGGCGTCGGCTCCGAGCTCGGTGGGCTCGTACGACACGAGCGTTGTGGCCGCCTCGACGTTGAGCACGTCGACCCAGGCCGTCGCCTGCGCGCCCGGCTCGAGGTCGAATCCTTCGTCTGCGGCCGTGACCGCCAGCGGCTCGGCGAGGTTGCTGTACTCGTCGTACCAGACGCCGGCGGCGTCGTGCAGCCGATCGGGAGCGACAGCGCGGCGGGCACGGGCGAGCTCATCGCCGTACCCGGTCCGGATGCCCAGCACGAGGTGTCCGCCCGCTTCGGCGTAGGCGCGCAACGCATCGAGAGTCGCGTCGTCGGCGACGTACTCAGCGGCAGCGACGAGGATGGGATGCTCGGCGACGAGGTCGGCCGCGGACCGCTGCACGAACTGCTGGGTGTGCTGCACCCTGACCTGCGCGCCGACCTCGCTGAAGCCGCGGTAGAACGCATCGGCGATGCGGGCGTAGGAGGTGCCGTCCGGTCCTCCGTCGTCGGTCGCGAGGGGCGGATACGTCTCGAACGACCACAGGGTGTCGGTGGAGTGCAGCATGAGCACGTCCGCATCCGGCACGAACCCGTCGAGCGCGTCGCCCAGCCGCCCCAGGCTCGCGCCCAATTCGGCGACCTCGCGGTAGATGCGGCCGGGCACCTGGCTGTGCGGGAGGACACCGCCCCAGTACGTCTCCACCCCGAAGTGGAGGGTGTGCCAGTGCCAGTACTCGATCATCCGGGCGCCGCGGCTGATCAGCGCATACGCTGCCTGCTTGATCTGGCCGGGGAACGGCGGCTGGTTCTGCCACGGTCCGCCGATCGACTGGGCATTGGTCTCGGTGACGAGGAACCGCTCCTGCGCCGATGAGAAGGCGCGGTCGCCCCACTGGAACAGCGCCCACGGGCCGGTGTGCCACCACTGGGCGCGGCGCGGGAGGTCGACGTCGGCCGAGAGACCGTCCTGCATCAGGTAGTAGGGGTTCCCCGCGGTGATATCGAGTGAGGAGACGAGCTCGTCGTCGGAGATCTGCGGCCGGGAGTACGAGATGCAGGTCGTGACGAACTGGTCGTCCCTGGCGTACTCGCGCACGATCTCGGCCTGCCACGCGATGAGGTCGGTGGCCTGCTCGCCCTGGAACCGGCGCCACTCCAGCTGGTACTGCGGCATCAGGTTGCCGCCCGGGCGCCACAGCTCCGACCATTCGGCGATGCGGTGCGACCAGTAGACGAGCCCCCACTCGTCATTGAGGCGCTCGACCGTGCCGTAGCGCCTCCGGAGCCAGGAGACGAACGCCTGGAAGGTCGTCTCGTTGTGCGGGAGGTTGTTGCCCGGCTCGTTGTCGACCTGCCAGCCGATCACGGCCGGGTGGTCGGCATAGCGCGCGACCACCTTCCGGATGATGCGCTCGGCGTACCAGCGGTAGACGGTCGACGACTGGTCCATCTCCTGGCGGGCTCCCCAGCCGATGGCGTGCCCGCGCCCGTCGATCGCCGCGATCTCGGGGTGGAGCGTCTGCAGCCACGGCGGGATGGCGTAGGTCGGCGTCCCGAGAATGACCGCGATGCCGCGGGCGTGGGCTGCGTCGAGCACCGGCTGCAGCCAGTCGAGGTCGAACTCGCCGTTCCGCGGCTCCCAGGTGGACCACACCGACTCGCCGACCCGGATGACGGTGAACCCCGCCTCCGACATCAGGTCGAGGTCACGATCGAGCGTCCCCTCCTGCTGGTACTCGGCGTAGTAGGCGGCTCCGAAGAGCACACCGGGGAACGGGGGGTTCTGCGTCATCGTCGACCTTCCGCATCGTTGCGTCGTGCTGTGTGTTGTCGACAACATCCTGTAGCGCGTGCACTGAATGTTGTCGACAACATTTCCTGGTCGTGATGCTACACAGACCGATGCTCGGCGCACAACCACCGAGACCGGATGGTTACTTTCCGGCTGTCGGCGCTTCGGCCGTCGAGCCCCTCTGCACCAGCTCCGGCAGGCGGTAGCCCGGCACGTCGGCTGTGTCTGCGCCCTCGATCTTCGCGATCAGCACGTTCATCAGGTACGCGCCCTCGCCCTCGAAATCGAGGCGGATGGTCGACAGCGACGGCAGGTGAAAGCGCGACTCGGGGGCGTCGTCCATCCCGATCACGCTCACGTCGTCCGGCACCCGGCGGCCGCGCTCCGCAAGGCCGAAGATCAGGCCGATCGCCATGCTGTCGTTGGCGAGCGCGACCGCCGTCACGTCGTCCGGGAGCTCCTGTGCGGCGCGGTAGCCGGCCTCGGCCGACCAGTCGCCCTCGTACTCCCACACCACATCGAGGTCTCGTTCCGCCGCAACGGCGAAGAAGCCGCTGCGCCGCTCCCCCGCCGCGATCCAGACACCCGGCCCGTTCACGAAGGCGACGCGGCGATGCCCGAGGTCGGCGAGATGCGCCGCCGCGAGCCGGCCGGGATGTGCCCGCGGGTTGGTGCCGGAGGACGAGAGCCCCTCCCCCGAGTCGATCGAGATCGGGACGTCGAGTCCGCGATTGGCGACGGCCTCGCGCACCACGTCGGTCTGGGCCGTCGCGAAGACACCCGCGATCTGGTGCTCCATCACCACATCCAGTGCGGCGTCGACCGAGTCGGCGTCCTCCCCGTCCATCGACGCGATGTCGAGAACGTAGCCGCGGCTCCGCGCCGCGGTCGTGGCCCCGGCGATGATGCGCCCGGGTCCGGAGAGCTCCATCCGGTGGGCGAGGATGCCGATCCGGTTGGACTGCCGCGAGCGCAGCCAGCGGGCGGCGCCGTTCGGCCGGTAGTTCAGTTCGTCGATCGCGGCTTGGACTTTCTCCCGCGTCGCGGGCCGGATCCCCTCGAAGCCGTTGAGGAACCGGGTGACCGTCTGGTGCGAGACCCCCGCGTGGCGTGCCACATCGTAGATGGTGGCGCGTTTCATGGAATGAAGTGTAGCCACACCGCGCGAGGGCCCCGTCCGGTCAGTACTCGATGCGTCCGAAGCGGTTGTGGAACTCGCCGGTCGGGCCATCGGCACCGAGGGTGGCCAGCGCGACCGTTGCGTCCGTCCCCTCCTGAACGGTCTGGTGCCCGCTGTACCCGTTGAACTCGGTCGCGGTGTAGCCCGGATCGCTCGCGTTCACCCGGAACCCGGGCAGTCCCTTGGCGTACTGCACGGTCAGGGCGATGACCGCCGCCTTGGATGCCGCGTAGGCGATGCCGAGCACCGGATGCTCGTCGTGCCCGGGCGTCGACAGCCAGCGCGGCCAGCCCACTCCCGAGGCGACGTTCACGATGACCGGCGCCGCCGAGCGGCGCAGCAGGGGAAGGCAGGCCTGCGTGACCCGGGCGACGCCGACGACGTTCGTGTCGAGCGTCTGCCGCATCGCCTCGATGTCGAGGTCGTCGGCACCCTGCCGTCGGCCGCCGAGCACGCCGGCGTTGTTGACCAGCACATCCAGTTCCGGCAGGGAGGCGACCGCCGCATCCACGCTGCCCTGGTCGGTGACATCGAGGGCCAGCGGGATGGCGCCCAGCGCTCGCGCCTCGTCTCCTGCCGCGATATCGCGCATCCCGGCGTAGACCGTGTGCCCGGCTGCGATGAGCCGGCGGGCGGTCTCGAGGCCGAGGCTGCGGTTGGCTCCTGTGATCAGTGTCGTCGTCATGACCTCGATCCTGCGCGCCCGCCGCGCGGGTGCCCAGGCACCGGCCTTCGGGGGTACCGGCAGTACCAGGGTCGGGCGGGCGACCGGACGTACGATGAGGCCATGAGCGAGTTCGCGGCGGTGCTGCGGTCGTGGCGCGACCGGGTCGACCCGGTCGAGGTAGGGCTCCCCGCCGGCCCGGGCCGACGGACGCCGGGCCTCCGCCGCGAAGAGCTCGCCGCCCTCGCCGGCGTGAGCGTCGACTACATCGTGCGCCTGGAGCAGGGTCGCGCGACGAACCCGTCACCCCAACTGCTCAGCGCGCTCGCCCGTGCCCTTCGGCTCTCCGCCGAGGAACGCGACCACCTGTTCCGGGTGGCCGGTGCTGCGGCGTCGCCGGCGGGCAGCATCCCGAGGCACCTCACGCCGGGCGTGCAGCGCATCCTCGACCGGATCGGGGATGTGCCGCTCGCGGTGTTCACGGCGTCGTGGGACTTCCTCGTCTGGAACCCGTTGTGGGCGGCGCTGCTGAAGGATCCGTCGGAGATGACGGGGCTGGACCGCAATCTGGTCTGGCGGCACTTCACCCACGGCCACTCGGGGGTCGAATTCGACGACATCCATGCCGAGGAGTTCTCGGCCGACCTCGTCGCCGACCTCCGCCAGGCGCACGGCCGCTACCCCGCCGACCGCGACCTCGAACGCCTGATCGGCCGGCTGCGTGCCGCCTCGCCCGACTTCGAGCGCCGCTGGGCCACGGCCCGCGTCGCCGCGCACCGCTCCAGCAGGAAGACGATGACCGACACGATCGTCGGCCCGATCACCGTCGACTGCGACGTGCTGACCGTGCCCGACGGGGACCTGCGCATCGTCGTCTACACCGCGGTGCCGGGCAGCGAGGATGCAGCCAAGCTCGACCTGCTGCGCGTCGCAGGCGTGGAGCGGTTCGCCCCCACGCCCTGACCTCCCCCGAGATTCGTGCCGAATGTGCGCTTTGCGCCGCTCAAAGCGCACATTCGGCACGAATCTCGGCCCGGGTTTTAGAGGGCGCGTGCCCATATGTCGGGGTGCGCGGTGACGTAGCGGGTCACCGCCTGCCAGTGCGCTCCGTGCCCGGTCTCGTACATCGTCGCCCACGGCTCCCGACCCGCGCGGTTCGACGAGTGGAGCAGGTCGTACATCGCCTGCGTCCTACGGCCCATCTCGGTCGGGAGGTTGGCGCGCAGACTCTTGTCGGCGCCGTACCCGTCGACGAATGCCGCGAGCGCCCGGGCGGCGTCCTCGGCGGCGCGACCGGGATCGTTGAGCGTGAATGCCTGGGCGGCGTAGGCCAGATCCCAGAGGCGGGTGCTGGGGGCGGAGGCGTCCCAGTCGATGAACAGCCAGCGGTCGCCCACCATCAGGTTCCAGGGGGCCAGGTCGTTGTGGCAGACGAGCTCCGCGCCCGGTGCAGGGATCGCCGTCTCCCAGACCGCGCCCGGCGGCGGGACGAACGCGGCACTCGCGTCGTGGATGGCGCGGACCATCTCCCCGACCCGATGCAGCTCGGACAGGGTGAGCGGGTCAGCATCCATCGCCAGACGGCCCGGCACGAACTCCTGGACCTGCCGCCCCTCGTCGTCGCGGCCCAACGGGGCGGGCGCATCCACACCGGACTCCCGCAGGTGCTCGACGAACGACACGACGCTCGGCGCCGCCGCCGTCCACGGCTTCCGGACCGTGTCGCCGATGCGCACCACCGCGCCCCCGGCGTTTCCCCCGGCGAGCGCCTCTTCCTCATCCACAGGTCGAGGCTAGCCGCCCCTGGCGACCCACCCCTCCTCGCCGCCATACTGACCGGATGAGCAGCGCGGGGAACACCGGCCGGGATGACGAGAACCGTCTGACGCGGTTCCTGAAACGCAAGTGGCTGGCGATCGTCCTCATCCTGCTGTTGGTGATCGTGGCCGTGCAGAACCTCGTCGGCGGCGACCGTGCGACCATCTTCGTGCTGTGGACGCAGGTTCAGGTGCCGACCTGGCTGCTGGTGGTGCTGGTCTTCCTGATCGGCGGAGTCGTCGGCTGGGTGCTCGCGCGCAACCGTGCGGCCAGGCGCGCGCGGCGCTGAGGCGTTTTTCGCCAGAACACGGCCGTTTCCTCGCTTTATGCGGACCTGGGAGCGATGATGACTGCGTGGATGACACCGAGCGTTCACTCGTCGGCGCCCTGCATGCCGGCGATGTGTCCGCGATCGAGCTGTTGTACCAGCGCTGGGGACGGCTGGTCTACACGCTCGCGCTGCGCTCGCTCGGCAACGTCGCCGACGCCGAGGACGTGACGCAGCAGGTGTTCGTCGCCGCCTGGCAGGGACGCGCGGGATTCGATCCGGAGCGCGCGAAGCTCAGTACGTGGCTGATGGCGATCACCCGCCATAAGATCGTCGACGCGTACGAGGCGCGGGCGAAACGTCAGCGCGAACTGGAGGCCTTCATGGAGAGCGTCTACCTCCAGTCGCTGAGCTGGACGGACGAGATCGCCGACAGCGTCGCCATGAGCCAGGAGCTCGACCAGCTGGAGCCGGTGGCGCAGCAGATCATGCGGCTCGCCTTCTACGATCGGCTGACCCATACGCAGATCGCGGCGAAACTCGACCTTCCGTTGGGTACGGTCAAGAGTCATATCCGGCGCAGCCTCCTCCGGCTGCGGGCACGGTTGGAGGACGCGGATGACGCATAGCGACCCGGATGTCCTCGCGATGCTCGCCCTCGGCGAGACCGACATCGACGCGAGAGACGTCGACCACGTGATGACCTGCCCGCAGTGCAGGACGGAGCTGGAGCGCCTGACGCGTGTGACGCGTGCGGCGCGTGAGAACGGCCCTGTCGACTTCGCCCTGCAGGAGCCCTCTCCCCGCGTGTGGGAGAACATCAACGCGCAGCTGACGCTCGAACCGCCCGCGACCTCCAGCGTGGCGGTCGACGACGGCATCCCCTCGGCCACTCGGGCTGATGCTTCCCCGACCCGGGATGTCGCCCCGCGTCGCCGGGGACGCGGCGGCCGTCGTCGCTGGCCGTACCTGGTCTCCGCCGCAGCGGTCGTGCTCGTCGCCGTCGCGGTGGCTCTCGTCGTGTTCATCCGTCCGGCGCCCCAGGTGGAGGCGCAGGCCACGCTGGCCGGACTGCCCGCGTGGTCGACCTCCAACGGTCAGGCCACCATGGAGCGGGAGCCCGACGGCACGACGGTCCTGGCGGTCGAGCTGGACTCCCCGGCCGTGCACTCCCCGGGCACCGCGTACCGCGAGGTGTGGCTGATGAACAGCGACCTCACGAAGGCGATCAGCGTCGGACTCCTGGATGGAGGCACGGGTCGCTTCGTGATGCCGCCCAACATCGCCGCCGCCGACTACCCGGTCGTCGACATCTCGCAGCAGCCGCTCAACGGCGATCCGGCGCACTCGGGCGACAGCATCGTCCGGGGCACCCTGTCCGCGGCACGCTGACCCGGCCCAGCTCCGCTTCCTCTGTTTCCTCCGGTTCCCCCGCGAATCCGAAGGAGGTGCATCCGATTCGCCCTCCGCCCGGAATGTATGGGCATGCGACGCGATCCCGCGTCCGACATCCCTAGGAGGATCGATGAAGATCAGAGCAGTTTCCGCTTCGGCCGTGGTGATCGCCGCGCTCGCGTTCGCGGTGAGCGCCGCCCCCGCCACGGCTGCCGAGTCGGACGTCCAGCTCTCCGTGATCCACGGAGTGCCCGGCACGCCCGTCGACGTGTGGGTGAACGGCACCGACACGATCAAGAACTTCCAGCCCGGCACGATGGCCGGTCCGCTGACCCTGCCGGCCGGGACCTACAGCGTCTCGATCACCAAGGTGGGCGCCGCCTCGGCGACGGACAGCCCGGTGATCGGCCCCATCGACCTGCCGCTCGCAGCGGGCGGCGACTATTCGGCGGTCGCGCACCTCGACGCGTCGGGCAAGCCGACGGCCACGCTGTTCACCAACGACATGTCCGCCACGTCGGCCGGCCAGGGCCGCCTGACCGTCCGGCACGTCGCGGCAGCTCCCGCGGTCGACGTCGTCGCCGGGGGCAAGACCGTCGTCAGCAACCTGATCAACCCGAACGAGGCGAAGCTCGACCTGCCCGCATCCACCGTCTCCGCTTCGGTGACGGCCGCGGGCACGACCGAGCCCGCCCTGATCGGCCCAGCCGACGTGACGATCGCCGACGGAACGAACACGATCGTCTACGCCTACGGCAGCGCCACCGACAATAACCTGGCGCTGATGGTCCAGACCATCGGCGGTCTGGGGACGCCGCCGAACGGCGTGCAGGCCGGCACGACCGGTGCCGCGTTCCGCGCAGACCAGGCGGCCCGGTCGGAGCAGACCGCGCTGTGGGTCGGCGCCATCGCGCTCCTGCTGACAGCCGCCGTCACGGCCGGTCTCGTCGTCCGCCGCACCCGTGCGGAGTCCACCCGGGGATGAGTCCCCACACCACAGCCCACGCGAGGGCGGCCGCCGTGTTCGGCGCCGCCCTCGCGTTGGTGGTGCTGGCGGGATGCTCGGCGAGCGGGAGCGTGGCGCCGACGCCGACACCGACGCCGACCCCCGCCCCGGCCCGAACGTCGCCGTCGCCCGCCGCGGCGCCAGCTGTGCCTGACATCCCGAGAACACCGATCGACACGCGATCGGCCCCGCCCGTCCCACCGGCGCAGGCGCCCGTGCGAGTGGCCGTCGCGTCGCTCGGCATCGACATGCCGGTGGTGCCGGTCGGCCTCGACCCGACGGGCGACGTCACCATCCCGCCCGAATCGCACACCGCGGGCTGGTACCGCTACTCGTCCGGCGCATCCGCCGCGACGGGCTCGATCGTGCTCGTCGCGCATGTCGACGCCTGGGACGGCATCGGCCCGTTCAGCCGCCTCAAGGATGTGGCGCCCGGCGCAGAGGTCGTGCTCACCGATGGCTCCGGCCCTCGAAGCTTCCGGGTCGACGGCGTCGCCCAGCCGCAGAAGGCGCCCGGGTCGCTGAAGGACTACTTCGTCGAGACCAGCCCGGCCAAGCTCGTACTCATCACGTGCGGCGGCGTCTTCGACGACGCCACGGGCCACTACCGCGACAACGTGATCGTGACGGCGACACCGATCGGGCCGTGACGCGCGGAGGCATCCCACCGAGCGCGCCTGCTCACTTCGTCTGGTTCGGGTGGCGAGTGTGCACCTGCTCGAGATACACCGTTCTCTCGTCGACGTAGAACCAGATGCGGGCGTCGCCCTTCATGGTCGGCTTGTGCTGCCAGCGTGCATGGGTCTCTCCCGCGCGCGTGATGGTTCCGAGCTCACCTTTCAGCGGATAGTTGGTGGGGGTCACCACGAGAGGTGTACGGGTTAGGAAGTCCCACGCGTCTGCAAGCGGGTTGCGGATCGTCGCGCAGAGATCGGTCCAGCCTCTCTGCGCCTGCACGGTGGCGAACTCGATGACGAACTCGGTGCCTTTGGTCGGGCGCACGACCTTCTTTTCGCGCGCCACCTACGGGCGCTCGACCGGGGCGACCGAGTCGAGCCATTCGACCGACGCGGTTCCGAGTCCGGCCGCGATAGCGGTGGCAGTCTCCATCCAGGAATTCAGTTCAGCTTCGGCGAGATGCGCCTGACCCGTCGCGAAAGACGCGCGGGCGGCGTCGAGGAGTCCCCGAGCGCAGCTTTCGCGGTCCTTCAGGTTGAGGGCAAGCATCCACGGCATCGCCTCGGTCAGGCGCTCTGCGAAGGTGCCACGGGTGTCGCTGGCCACCCCGACCAACGTCGCCGCGAGCTGGAGCAACGATTCGCGTGCCTCCGCCTCGCTCTTCGACATGAGCACGAGATCTTCGCCGTCGCGGCGAGTGACTTCGACGGGCTGAGCCTCGGCCGCAGCAAAGACGCGGGTCGAATTCCTGCTCAATTCAGAGGAATGGAAGACCCGCTCGGGTCGCGCGGTGGCTAGCATGATGCCATCCTAGTTCAGAACTACTTCTGAATAAAGGGAACGCGGTTAGAGCGTTCAAGCGCTGAGCTGCTCCCCGGCCGACTCCTCCGCCAGCCGCTCGAAGACGAGGGCGAGCACCGCTCGCTCGCGGCGGCTGAGGCGCGCGACGATCGGGGCCAGCTGCTCGACTGTCGGCGCGGCGGGGAGACGATCGGCGAGGTCGCCGAGGGCGGCCGCGATGTCGTCCGCGGTGGCTGAAGACATGGTTCCTCCTAGTGGTGTGATCTCTGCGCTGCGGATGCTCCGAGCAGCAACCGGGTTCGGCCGCCGTCGGACTGCAGGAAGCCCAGGCGACCGGGGATGCACGAGATGAGCGCGCCCTCCCGGGAGAGGAAGACGCGGTGCACGGCGGACGTGAGCGTCGTGATCTCGTCCTCCACGAGTCCGTCCTTGACCAGGACGCAGGTGTCGGGCGCCCCACGCGCGACGAGCAGAGCGTGCACGTCGCGCTCGGGCAGCGCGCTCACGTCGAGCGCGCTGCCGTCCTTCAGGACGACAGGGCCGGTGAGGCGGCTCCGGAACTCCCGCCGGCCGCGCGTGGTCACGCGGCCGGCGAGCAGCAGGACCCACTGCTGCGAGAAGAACTCGTGCACCGTCGCAGTGATGTGCGCCTCGACGACCCGCACGGCACCCTCCTCGGGATCAGCGATGCAGCATCCACGGGACGTCGAAGAGGCGCCCCTGCCGCAGCGATTGGACGGCGACCGTCAGGGTGCCCGCGCTCGCACTCCCCCAGGCGTAGACGATCGTGTCCGTCTTGGCCGTCACCGGGACCGCTGCCGGGCCGATGACCGGGGTCGTCGTTCCGGCGAGCGCGACCGACGCATCCACCGCGCCCGCCGGCAGCACCAGTGCCGCCTGGTTCGGATTCGTCAGTCCGGTGATCACCGGACTGCCACCCGCGAGGACATCCACCGCCGGAGCAGCCGCGGTGTGCCGTACAACCAACCGGCCGGTGCCGGACGGCGAGACGGACAGGTCGTTCGTGAAGACGCTCGCCGTCGGCGTCCCGGTCGGCGTGAGGTGCGCGGCCACGGTGTAGCTGGTGTTCCGAGCGAACGAGACCGTCACCGGTCCGATGACGGGATTCCGGTCGTTACGCGCATCGGCCGCGGTGATCGCCAGGCGGTAGGTGCCGGAGGGCAGCAGATACGGTCCGGCGAACGTGCCGGGCTGGAAGTCGTTCAGCACCCGCAGGCCGTTCACGTACACATCCACCGGCGTCGCGGGGACGCCGTGGAAGACCGACACCTGCGAGATGCCGAACGGGCGCCAGGTGGATGGATGCGGCGCCGCGTTCGCGGGCGCCGCTACCCCGATCAGGGCAAGCGCTGCGCCGATGGCGACGCCGATCCGCCACTTCCGAGTCCTCGTCATGATGAACCCCTTCGTCTCCGCGGAAGAACCGTGTGTGCTCCCACGGGTTCATTCGGCTGAAGAGGGGCGATCGGATGCACCGGTCCGGAGAAAATCCCGAACCGGGGAGAGAAGGACTCGGCTGCCGGCCCCGATGACTCGCCGGCAGCCGAGCGTCGTCAGCCTGCGGCGGGGATCCACACCCGCATCAGGCTCGGTCCGCGGTTCGCCCAGTGGGCGTAGGGGATGAGGCCCGCCGTGACCGCCTGGCCCGACCGGGCGGTCACGGCGGAGTCGAGGCGGAGGTACGGCCAGTCGTCGGTAGGGTTGCGGTCGGCATCGTCGCGGTCGTCGTTGCGCCCATCTTCCACGATCAGCCGCACGGACGCACCGTCTGCGGTGGAAACCGGCGCAGTTTCCGTGTCGACTCTGAGGCGATCGAACGCTGCCGCCTCGGGGAGATCGACCGACTCGAGGCACAGGACGAGCGGCCCGCGCTCGACGGCGACGGTCCCGCGCACGGCGTCGACCGCGTCGGGCGCGACGGTGAACCGCGGGGAGGTGTCGAGGTCGAGCACCAGCTCGTCGCCCGGAGCGAAGGCGCGGCGCAGACGCAGGGTGTCGCCGTCGACGGGGACGGGTTCGCCGTTCAGGCTCGCGCGCGCCCGGCCGCGAGACCAGGCGGGGATGCGCAGGCTCAGGGTGAACTCGGACGCTTCGGCCACCGAGACGACCACTCGACCCTCCAACGGGTAGCCGGTGCGGACGGCGAGCGCGACGTGCCTGCCGTCCGGGAGGGCCGTGTCCACATCCAGATCCGCGTACTGGTGGAGTTGGACGCCGTCGTCGTCGGCCGTCGCGAAGTACGCGCCCACGCTCGCGAGCGTGCGGGCGACGTTCGTCGGGCAGCAGGACACCTCGAACCAGGGTGCGCGGAGGTTGGCCTCTGCGCGCTCGCTCAGCTCGTCGTCGTGCGTCTCCGACGCCAGCTCGCGCTGGTGCAGAGTGTTGGCGTAGTAGAACGCGCGGCCGTCCTCGCGGGGAGAGACGAGCACCGCGTTGAGGAGCGTCCGCTCGATGAGGTCCGCGTGAGCCGGGTCGGCGGTCTGCAGGAGCAGGCGCCAACTGACCATGACGGAGCCGATGGCGGCGCAGGTCTCGGCGTAGGCGCGATCCGGCGGCAGTTCGTCGTCGGCGCCGAACTCCTCGTTCTGGTGGTGCGAGCCGATCCCGCCCGTGAGATAGGTGCGGTGCGCGACCGTCCGTCGCCACTGGTTCTGCACGGCGGCGAGCAGGCCGTCGTCGCCGGTCTCGACGGCGACATCGGCCGCCCCGGCCGTGAAGTAGGCGGCGCGGACCGCGTGCCCGCGCAGCACGGTCGCCTCGCGGACCGGAACGTCGTCGAGGAAGTAGTCGCTGCCCTGGAACAGGGTCGTGGCGAGGGTCCGGCGGCCGCGGCGCTCCACGAAGATCCGCGCCAGCTCGATGTACCGCTGCTCACCGAGGGCACGCCCCAGCTCGACCAGCGCCGACTCGATCTCCGGGTGACCGCAGATCGCATCCCGGCCGCCCTCGCCGAACTCGCGGGCGACGTGGTCGGCCAGCCGCCGGGCGGTCCGGACGAGCACGTCGTCGGGATGCCCGCTCCTGGCACGCGCGACCGCCGCCTGGAAGAGGTGGCCGAAACAGTACAGTTCGTGGCCCCACTCGAGATCGCTGTACCGCGGACGCTGACCGGGACGCCCGAAGGCGGTGTGCAGGTAGCCGTCAGGCTCCTGCGCCGCCGCCACCCGGGCGACTAAGGCCGAGTAGCGCGCATCGAGCCCGGCATCGGGACGACGGCCGAGCTCCCAGGCCATCGCCTCGAGCAGCTTGTAGACCTCCGAGTCGACGAACTCGATCCCGTCGTGGTGCTCGGCGACCGTGCCCGCGGCGGCACGGTCGAAGTTGCCGATCCAGCCGATCCGCTCCATCCACGTCTCGCAGTGGTCGAGAATGACGGTCGCGTTGAGCTGCTGCTTGTCGGCCCAGAACCCGCCCGAGATGCGGACCTCGTCCGGTCCGAGCGGCCGGAGGAGGCTGCGGAAGGGGACGACCGGTCCCCCGGTCAGCAGGGCGGTCGAGGTGAGGGTCATCGTTCTCCCGACGGTCGGTGGGTGGCGAGCAGCAGGTAGACCGCCGCCGTCCAGGTGTAGGCGCGGTCGCGCAGGCCGTCGCCGGTGAGGGCGTCGAAGTTCTCGGCGAATCCGGAGCGCTCGCAGGCGGCGAGGAAGCCGTCCGCGACCCGGTCGGCCAGCTCGCCGTGCCCGGCGCGGCGCAGGCCGTCGACGATGAGGCGGGTGCTCGGCGCCCAGACCGGCCCGCGCCAGTAGCCGTCGGCGGTGTACTGCGCCGAGTCAGGCAGCTCGGTGGCCGGTCCCCACGGTGTGAGGTGGGCCTCGACCGCGGCGGCGAGCGCGGACGCGATGTCGGCGGGAAGACGGTCTCCGAGCACGATGGGGAGCGACCCGAGCAGGCTCGTGGAGGTGGACGGCCGCCCCGAGGCGACCGACCGGGCGACGAAGTGATCTCCCGCCCACAACTCGTCGAACAGCGCCCGCTCGATCGCGATGCGCTCGTCCTCCCACTCCGCCGGAGACTCTCCGACCTCGACCGCGAGACTGCCCAGCTCCTCCAGCTGCAGGATGAGGAACGCGGCGAGGTCGGGCGACTCGACCACCCGATCCCGGTCGAAGAGCGTGGAGTTGTCCCACCCGCTGTCGTTGCCGTGCTGGTAGTACGGGAGCGCATGACCGGGTGCGCGGCGGCTGTCGAGCCAGAACCGCGTCCAGGCGGAGAGCCTCCGGTACACCAGGCGCAGCGCGCCGTCGTCGAAGGGTGTGGAGACGCGCTCCCGCAGGAGCCGGAACGCCCAGCCGTGGATGGGCGGCTTCACGAAGTTGTAGAGCACCTCGGAGTGCGTGACCGAGTCGGGCAGCGCTCCGCCCGCGTCCTGGTGATCGAAGGGCAGGAGGAACTGGTCGAGGGCGGCCTCCGCATCGAGCGGTGCGAGGGCGAGGGCGTTGAAGCAGTGGTCCCACGACCAGACCTTGTCCATCCAGTGCTTCGACATCAGCACCGCCTCGCGGCCGACGAAGCCGCCGGGCTCGACGGTGGCCGACCAGAGCACGTACGCGGCCTTCACCGCGGTGGGCGTCGCCTCCGCCCCGGCCAGCAGGCCGGAGCAGTACGCCGCGAACTCCGCACGGCGGTGCCGGACCAGGTCGTCGAAGGATGCGGTGGCGTCGAGTGGACGCACACCCGCCTCGGTCTGCTCCAGCCGGACCTCCCACAGGTCGTCGGCGCCGAACGCCACCTCCCGGGCTCCGCTGCCGAGCAGCCCGTCGCCCACGACCTCCGCCGAACCGGCCAGGACCGTGAACCGGTAGCGCCGGCCGGTCTCGTAGCTGGTCAGCGTGATGGCGCCGTCGACGGGATCGGTGAACAGGTACCCGCCGGTGAACGGGGTCAGCTCGTCGGAGGCGGCGAACCGCATCCCGAGCCCCCGGCCGCGGAAGCGTATGGCTCCGGGATGCTCGAACACGGCCTCGACGAGCCCGTCGCCCGACGTCCAGGCGACGCGGGAGGCGGTGGCCTCGACACGGGCCGCGGTGGCGGCGCCGACGACCGGTGTGAGCCGGAGCACGGCGTGCATCCCGGTGACATGGCTGACGAGATGGAGGTCGTCCGAGACCTGGTGCGTGCCGATCACCGGCGAGATGTCCAGCCAGCTGCCCCGGACGGAGAACGGGATCTCCGAGAGGTCGACGGCGACGTCGGTCGACGCGATGGTGTTGAGGTTCGTCACGGTCAGTCCTTCACGGCCCCGGCGGTGACACCGGCGGCGACGTAGCGTTGCGCGAGCACCAGCAGCACGGCGGCGGGCACCGACGCGACCACGGCGGTCGCCATGATGGCGTTCCACTCCTGGTTGTTGTTGCCGATGTACTTGTAGATGCCGAGCGTGATCGTCTGCAGAGCCCCGCCGCTGTTCAGCGTCGACGAGAACACGAAGTCGGACCACGCCCAGAGGAACGCGAACAGCGACACCGTGACGATGGAGTTGCGGCTCACCGGAAGCACGATCGAGCGGAACGTGCGCCAGGTGCTCGCACCGTCGATCTTCGCGGCATTCATCAGCTCGTCGGGGATGCCGGACATGAACGCGCTGAAGATCAGCACGCCGAACGGCACGGCCAGCGTCGAGTCCGCGATGATCAGGCCCCACAGCGTGTTCAGGATGCCGAGGTTCAGGTAGATCGCGTAGAACCCCATCGCCATGATGATCCCGGGGATCATCTGCGCGATGAGCAGCAGGAAGTTGAGGACGCCGCGGCCGCGCGGACGCAGTTTCGCCAGGGAGTACGCGGCCGGAGCCGAGATCGCGACCGTGAGGATCACGGTGCCGATCCCGACGAGCAGGCTCGTGCCGAGGTACGGCAGCTGCTGGTCAAGCACGGCCTGATAGCCCTCGAAGGTGGCGTGGATGGGGAACAGGTCCGGCGGGCTCTTCCGCATCAGGCTGGTCGGAGTCAGCGAGACGTTGATCATCCAATAGACGGGGAAGAGCATCACCAGCGTCAGCACGACACCGACGACGGTCTTCCACCAGGGCCGCTTGCCGTTCATGCGAGGTCCTGCTTCCTCTGGGTGCGGATGTACACGAAGCCGAAGACGAGCGCGAGGATGATCAGCAGGTTGCCGACCGCGGCCGCCGGGCTGAAGTCCGGCAGGGTCGAGGCGAACCCGAGCTGGTACGACCAGGTCGCGAACGTCGTGGACGCCGTTCCGGGCCCGCCGCGCGTCATGATCCAGATGATGTCGAACACCTTGAGCGTGTAGATCAGCCCGAGCAGCAGGGTGATCGCCGACACCGGGCGGAGCAGCGGGAAGGTCACGCGCCAGAAGCGCTGCCAGCCGTTGGCCCCGTCGATCGACGCCGCCTCGTACAGTTCCTGCGGGATGTTCTGCAGGCCCGAGTAGAGGATGACCAGGTTGAAGGGGATGCCGATCCAGATGTTCGCGACGATGACGCTGGTCAGCGCCCAGTCCGGCGAGGTCAGCCAATTGATCCCGGGCAGTCCGAACGCCTCGAGCGCCGCGTTGACCACGCCGGAGTCGCTGTTCAGCATCCACGACCAGGTGGAGGCGGAGACGATCAGCGGAAGCAGCCACGGCACCAGGAAGAGGGCGCGCAGCGTGGCCGAGAGGCGGAAGTTCTGGTGGAAGAACACCGCCAGCGCCAGCCCGATCGTGAACTGGAACGCGATCGAGACGAGAGTGAAGACGGCGGTGTGCCAGAACGCCGGCCCGAAGGTCGGATCCTGCAGCACCTTGATGTAGTTGTCGAGCCCGACGAACGGGGCGTCGCCCATCACGAACGACCGGACGGTGTAGTCGCGGACGCTGAGCTCGACGTTGCGATAGAGCGGCCACGCGTAGAACACGACCAGGTAGATCACGACGGGGGCGAGGAACGCCCACGCCGTCCACGAGCCGCGCCGACGCCGGCGCCGGGGCGCGGGCGGGACGGTGGCTCGCACCGTCCCACCCCCGTCCGTGGCCGTGCCGCGCGACGCTGTCTGAGTTGTCGTCATCGGTGTTTCCTCAGTTGCGTTGCTGGTCGTGCTCGGGTTACTTGGTGGCTGCGGCCGCTGCCGTCTGGGCCGCCTTCAGGGCGTCCGCGGGCGACTGCGCTCCGCTGAGGGCGTTCTGGACCGCGGTCCAGAGCTCCTTGGAGATCTTCGGGTACTTCGTGCCGAGGTCGTCGCTGGTGCGGCCCTTCGCGGCGGCGACGGCGTCGACCCACGGCTGCAGCTCCGGGTTCGCGGCGACCTGATCCTTCTGCGCCGCCTCCGTGGGGGCGATGTAGGAGAGCGTGGTGTCGGTCTTCACGAAGCTCTTCGTGCTGGTGAGGCACTCGGCGATCTTCTTCGAGGTGGCGTAGCGGGCGGTGTCCTTCTGGACGGGGAGCGTCATGAACTCGCCGCCGGTCGGAGCGGGAGCCGCTCCCCCATCCATCGCCGGGATGCTGAGGATGCCGTAGTCGATCCCGGCCTTCTTCACGTTGCCCAGCTGCCAGGTGCCGTTCTCACCGAACGCGAAGTCGCCGGTGGCGAACTCCTGCCACGACGTCGTCTGCGTGTTGTTGATGACCGAGTTGGGGGCGTATCCCTTCTTCACCCAGTCCGTCCACAGCGAGAGCGCCTGCTCGGCCTTGTCCGAGTCCAGCTTCGTCAGGTTGGCGCCGGAGCCCCAGAACCACGGCAGGAACTGGAAGCTGCCCTCCTCGGTCCCGATCGCCGAGAAGGTGATGCCCTTCTTGCCGGCGGCCGTGACCTTGGCGAGGGCGTCGGTGAGCGTCGACCAGTCCTTGATCGAGCTCGCGTCCACACCGGCCGCCGACAGCACGGCCTTGTTGTAGTAGAGCGCCAGGGTGTTGGCCCCGATCGGCACGCCGTACGTCTTCCCGTCCAGCTGACCGGCGGCCAGGATGTTCTTCTGGATGTCGGACGTGTCGAGCTTGTTCTCCGACGTGGTGGTCAGGATGCCGGCCTCGGCCAGCGTCGAGACGACCGGGTTGTCGACGAGCAGCAGGTCGGGGGAGCTGCCCTGCTGGCCGGCGAGCAGCGCCTTGTTGGTCAGGTCGCTGGTGTCGTAGCCGGTGCGCTTCACGGTCACTCCGGCCTCCGTTCCGCACTGCTCGACGAGCTTCGTCCAGTCGGCCGATGCGTCGAACTGCGGGTACGGGTCCCAGAACGTGTAGGTGCCTCCGGCGCTTCCGCTCGAGCCGGAGCCCGAGCCCGAGCAGGCGGCGACGCCGGCGACGACCGCCGCGGCGACGACCGCTGCGCCGAGCAGGCGCGAGGTCTTCTTGGTGATCACAGTATTCCTCCTTGAATCGTGCACTGGGGCGAGTCCGGCCGGGGGCGCTGAGCGTGCTGCGTGGGGCGGTTCATCGGGTGCTCCCACGGTCGGTGATTTCGGGGGCGACGAATCTCGTCACCGCCGGACCGGCGAGATCGGGTGAGGTGATCCGCCGGACGAGCTGCCGGACCGCGGAGCGGCCCAGCTCATCGGGTGAGCTCTCGACTGCCGTGTACGGCAGGGAGAACGCTCGGCCGAAGTCCTTCGCGTAGAGGCTGACGACCGAGAGGTCGTCGGGCGTGCTGACGCCGCGTGCGGTGAGCACCGAGGGCAGCGCCGCGATCGTCGCGTCATTGTGGACGATGAGCGCGGTGGCGGTCGGCCGGGCGTCGAGCATGGCGTTGATGCTCCGGCCGATCTCGGGCTGCCGCGCCTCGCCGTAGTACGGGTGCATCTGCAGGCCGTAACGGGCGGCGCGCTCGAGGGCCGCATCCCGGAACCGCCAGCCGTACGCGCCGCCGCGCTCGAAGACGTGAAGTGGGGGCGATACGACGATGATCTCGCGGTGGCCGCGCGCGTAGAGGTGGTCGACCAGCATGCGGGCGGATTCGCCGAAATCGAGGTCGAAGACGTCGAGGCCCTCGGTGTGCTTCGGGAGGCCGACCAGGGCTCCGGGCTGCGCGGCGTCACGGAGGGTGGCCAGGCGCGGGTCTTCGTGGACGACGTCGAGCAGGACGACGCCGTCGACCATCCCGGAGCTGGTGACCCGGCGCAGGGCGGCGACGCTGTCGAGTTCGGTGACGAGCAGGATGTCGTAGCCGAGCTCGCGGGCCGTGTCGGACACCGGGAGGATGTACTCGAGCATGGCGGGGGCGAACTCGTCGGCGTGGAACTGGGTGAGCAGGCCGATGACCATCGTCTGCGAGGTGGCGAGCGCGCGGGCACCCGCGTTGACGATGAAGCCGAGGTTCGTGATCGCCTCGTCGATGCGGCGGCGGGTGTCCGGGGAGATGGAGCGCTTGCCGGAGAGGGCGTACGAGACGGTGCTCGTGGAGACGCCGGCTGCACGTGCCACGTCGGTGATGGTGACGGCCATCGCGCCCCTCCTTCGCTCCATCGGGAAGTCGTCGGCCCGACTGCTGTCGAACCGCTTCGATGAAGATAGCGCGCTCACGCGTGCTGCACAAGTCGAACCGCTTCGCTCCTGCGCGAATCGCGCCTTTCTCGCTCCGATTCAGCCCGCAGACGGCCCGTTACACCCCCTCTCCGGGCGTGTCCGACCTCGTCACCGAACCGCTTCGACGCATCCCCACCCCGCGAGATTTGGCGCAAATCGCGGGAAACGCGCCCCGATAACCGAGATTTGGCGCAAATCGCGGGTAAGTAGCCCCGATAACCGAGATTTGGCGCAAATCTCGCGCGGGGACGGGCGGAGATTCGGCACGAATGTGCGGAAAGGAGCGCTCAAAACGCACATTCGGCACGAATGAGGGCGGCGCGAATGTGCGCGGCGCGGCTCAGACCGCGCGCGTGCTGCCCCGGTCGACGAACCCCGGCTCGATCAGGCGCACCTGAGGCGGCTCGGCACCCTCGGGATCGGCGATGCGCTCCACGAGGCGGGACACCGCCCACTCCCCCAGAAGCTCCGGACGCGTGTCCACGGAGGTGTACGGCAGCGAGAACGCCGTCCCGAACTCGGCGGAGAACATGCCGACCACGGAGAGGTCGTCCGGCACCGAGATCCCGCGCTCATGCAGCAGCGACGGCAGCGCGGCGATCGTTGCGTCGTTGTGCACGACGAGAGCCGTCGCGGACGGATACCGGTCGAGCGCGGCCGTGACAGCCTGCCCGAGAGCGGGCTGGCGCGACTCCCCCTCCACGATGTGCAGCTGCATGCCGTGGCGCGCTGCCCGCTCCGCCGCCGCATCGCTGAACCGCCAGGCGTACGAGCCGCCGCGCTCCGAGACGTGCCGTGGCGGCGTGACGAGCACGACCTCCCTGTGCCCGAGTCCGTGCAGGTGATCGAGAGCATTCCGTGCCGCCTCGCCGAAGTCGAGGTCGACCGCGTCGAAACCCTCGGCGTTCTTCGCATACCCGATGAGTGCAGCGGGCTGACGCGTCTGCCGAAGCGGCTCCAGCCGCGGGTCGTCGTAAGTGACGTCGAGGAGGACCACTCCATCGACCATGGCCGACGACGTCGTGCGGCGGATGGCCGCATCCACGTCGGGGTCCGTCACCATCAGCAGGTCGAACCCGTGATTACGGGCCGTCGTCGACACCGGCAGCACATACTGCAGCATCGCGGGCGCGAACTCGTCCTCCTGGAACTGGAGGAACAGCCCGAGCACGTTCGTCTGCGACAGCGCTAGGGCGCGGGCGCCGGCGTTAGGCGTGAAGTCGAGCTCCACGATGGCCCGCTGGATGCGCTCCCGCGTCTCCTCGGAGATGGCCCGCTTGCCCGACAGCGCGTACGACACCGTGCTCGGGGTCACCCCCGCGACCCGTGCCACATCCCGGATCGTCGCCGCCATCGCCCCTCCAGCCGTTCGCCGTGTCAATTCTCACACGGGCAGCAGGATCGAACCGATTCGAAAGCCGTCCGGAACGGCGCGCGGCACCGGGTCAGACAATGCCGCCGACCACCGCGTCCCGCCGCAGCTGCGCGTGGGTCGCGTGGAACTTCCCGTCCGGAGTCCACCACGCTTCGTGCCCCGCCGCGTCTGGATCGTTCTCGACCACGGCGGGCCAGTGCTCGCGGATGTTCTTCACGTAGTAGCGGATCTCATCGCCCACCGTGCGCTTCTCGAGCTTGTCGGACGCCTCGAGTTGGTCCTGTGTCGGGTCAGCCATGCGGTCATGCTAGCGGGGCCCAGGCCACACGTAGGGCAGGTCGTTCGGCACCCCTGGGAACAGCGGCCCGTAGAACTCGGCGTCCTTGCGGACCAGGTTCGACTGGTGGCTGCGGTGGAAGTCCGGGTCGCCGATCCACGGCGGCAGCTCCAGTTCCTCCTGCGACAGCGCCTCGACCTCCGGCGCGAAAGCCAGTACCTGCGGCCGCACGGTATCGGCGTGGCCCTGCTCGATCCACGCATCCGTCGACTCGAGGGCGTACTTCGTCAGGGCGGGGAGGTAACCGCGCCACATCTTCGCGACGGGATGGTGGCGCCAGCCGTACCCGGGAACGGTGATCGCCCGCAGCACCTGCAGCGCCTCGACGCGCTGCTTGCCCATGCGCGCGCGGTCGAGCACGCGGACGCTCCGGGCGAAGGACGGATAGGGCAGGAAGGTCTGCACGCCCGTCACGGTACCCGCGTCACCCCCTGGCACTCGCTCCGTACCGACGGCTAGGTTGAGAGCGCGCCGAGCGTTCCGCAGCACGTCCCACAGCACCCCGCTTCGCCACTCCCGGAGGGAACCATGGGCACTGTCACCACGTCAGATGGCATCGAGATCTACTACAAGGACTGGGGAACCGGTCAACCCATCGTCTTCAGCCACGGCTGGCCGCTTTCGGCCGACGACTGGGACACCCAGCTGCTGTTCTTCCTGGAGCACGGCTACCGCGTCGTCGCCCACGACCGCCGGGGCCACGGCCGTTCCACGCAGTCCGGCGACGGGCACGACATGGACCACTACGCCGCCGACCTGCGCGCCGTGGTCGAGGCGCTCGACCTGCACGACGCCATCCACGTCGGCCACTCCACCGGCGGTGGCGAGGTCGCTCACTACATCGCCACCTACGGTGAGGACCGCGTCGCCCGGGCGGTGCTGATCAGCGCTGTGCCGCCGATCATGGTGCAGACCGAGAACAACCCCGGCGGTCTGCCGAAGAGCGTCTTCGACGACCTGCAGGCGCAGCTCGCCAAGAACCGGTCGGAGTTCTACCGGGCGCTGCCGTCCGGCCCGTTCTACGGGTTCAACCGGCCGGGCGTCGAGTCGTCCGAGGCGATCATCGAGAACTGGTGGCGTCAGGGCATGATGGGCGGCGCGAAGGCGCACTACGACGGGATCGTCGCGTTCTCGCAGACCGACTTCACCGAGGACCTCAACAAGATCTCGGTGCCCGTCCTCGTCATGCACGGCGAGGACGACCAGATCGTTCCCTACGCCGACGCCGGGCCTCTCTCGGCGAAGCTCGTCCAGAACGGCACGCTGAAGTCGTACCCGGGCTTCCCGCACGGAATGCCGACCACGCAGGCGGAGACCATCAACGCCGACCTGCTGGAGTGGCTCCAGTCGTAGCGTCCGCCGACGCTAAGGATCGGGCCACCCGCCTTTCGGCGGGTGGCCCGATGTCGTCAGCGCAGGTGCCGGGCGAAGAACCGGGCCGCGTCCTCGCCGGCGAACGCGGGGACTCCGCGGTGGCCGCCGAGGTTCGCCTGCAACGTCTTCTCCGCCGAGCCGAACGCGTCGAACAGGTCGAGCGCCGCCTGCCGGTCGTTGCCCTCGTCATCCCATTGCAGGAGCACGTGCAGCGGGACGGTGACCTGCCGCGCCTCCTCCTGGATGACGGACGGGATGTAGCTGCCGGCGAAGAGCCCGGCCGCGACCACCCGTGGCTCGGTGAGAGCCAGCCGGACGCCGATCGAGATGAATCCGCCGGAGTACCCGACCGGACCGGCGATCTCCGGCAGTGCGAGCGCCGCATCCATCGCGGACCGCCATTCTGGGACGGCCCCCTCGACGAGCGGGAGCACGAGACGGTCGACGAGGTCAGGGCCGACCGGGTCTCCCGCCGCGAGCGTGCGACGGAGGTCGGCGCGCGCCTCCTCCGTCACCGCCGATGGCGGGCGGTCGCCCGTCCCGGGCAGCTCGATGGTGAGCGAAGCGAAGCCGTCGGCCGCGGCCTGTCGCGCTCGCCCGACGAGCCGCGGGTGCATCTGCTCGACGCCGCCGGGATGCCCCAGCAGGATCAGCGGGACGGGCGCGGAGGAGGATGCGGATTCGGGCGTCCACAGGATGCCCGGGATTCCGCCGAGGGTGAAGCGGCGCTCGGTGACGCCGTCGACGAGGTGTGGTGCTGAAGTGAAGTCGAAGTGCATGGTCGTGCCTTTCGTGGAGTGCCTGAAGGGCGCTCCCGGACGACCTATCGCCCGACCGTGTCCTCAGAGAAGAGCACCCACGTCGTTTCGTTCATGGGTATCACCTCCTCGATCTGCTGCACGGACGCCGGAAGCCTAGCACCGGCTCGCCCTGCGATCATCCCCGTGCCCGATCGACTCAGCCGCCCATCCTCCGCATCGCCGCGGCGGTGAGCCGGGTGTGCACCTGGAAGGCGACCGTTCCGGGGACGTAGCGGTCCTCGCCGTACTCGATCGGGCGGCCTCCCGCGTCGGAGCTCTCCCGGCGCAGCCGGAGCAGCGGGGACGAACGGCGCACGCCGAGCAGTTGGGCGTCCTCGCTCGTCGCGGCGGTCGCGTCCAGCGTGTTGTCGGCCTGGCCTGTGACGATCCCGAAGCGGTCGAAGAGCACCTGCACGACCGATGCCTCGCGCGGCGAGAGCGACTGGATGATCGGGATCATCCAGGTGGCGTACGTGGTCCGCTCGAGCATCACGCGCCGGCCGTCGAGTGTGCGGACCCGGACCACCCGCAGCACCTCGTCCCCCTCGTCGAGGTGGAGGCGGCGGCGTTCGGCGACGCGGGCGGGCGCGGTCTGGAGCGACACCACCTGGCCGCCCGGCGTCATCCCCCTGCTGCGTGCCCACTGGGCGAAGGAGCGCAGCTCGTCGAACTCCTGCCCTTGGCGCGCCGCGGCGACGACCCACGAGGAGCCCTGGCGCGAGGTCAGGTCGCCGCGGGCGCGCAGCAGGGCGAGCGCCCGTCGCACGGTGCCGCGGGCGACGCCGTAGGTCTCCGCCATCCGGTTCTCCGACGGCAGGGAGGTGCCCGCGCCGAACTCGCCCTGGAGGATGCGCGCGCCCAGGTCTTCGGCGATCTCTCGGTACAGCGTCGGCATGTTCGGTCCTTCCGCTCATCCTGGTCGCGTGCATCCGCCCGGGTGCAAACACTTGTACAGACCAGTGTGACCGCTCTCCCCGGTATCCCGCGTGCCCGTGCCCGTGCTCCCCGCTGCTGAGTGCGCAGACGGTGCCAGGTTGACGGCTCCGGTTCGACGGCCGTTCACCCGTACGTCGCGAGCCCGCAGGGTCCGCGACCGTTGCGGTCGGTTGGGTGGGGACCTGTGCCGACGGGCGCGGTGCGGGTTCGGGATCCCGCCCCGCCCGCGGCCTCACCCGAAGGAGCACCCGTGCGCAGGATCACCCGGTCGACCGTCGCCGCGGCCCTCATCGGCGCCGTCGTCGCCGCGACGGCCGCACTCGGCGTCGTCGCCCAGCCGGCCGCCGCAGCGCCCACTCCGAACGGGACGCTGACGCTCACGAACACCACGCCGGCGCCCGGCGATCCGCTCACGTTCTCGTACACGACGGACAAGCCGAATACGAAGAACTGGGTCGCGGTGTACAACGACCCCGCCACCGGCCCGACCGACGAGAAGAGCCACGGCTCCTCCACCGACTGGGCGTACGTCAACGCGACGACGGCGGCCTCCAGCGGCACGGTCACGGTCGCGAGCGCGGGGCTCACTCCTGGCCACGACCTCGTCGCGTACTTCCTGTACGCGGACGGCTACACCTGGCTCGCGCAGCCCGTCACCTTCCACGTCGGGTACGCCACCGGGGGTTCGCTCGCCCTCACGACGGCGACCCCGCGGGTCGGCGGCGACCTGACGTTCTCGTACTCCACCGGTGACGCGAACGCGTCCGGGACCGACTGGGTCGCCATCTACGACGACCCGAAGAAATCCCCGCTGAACCAGACCTACCCCGGAGCCGGCTCGACCGCGTGGTCATACGTGTCCGGCACCTCCGGCACCGTCACCATCCCGGCGGGCGCACTCACGTCGGGACACGACGTGATCGCGTACCTGCTCGCCGACGACGGCTACACCTGGCTCGCGCAGCCCGTCGTCTTCCGGCTCGCCCCAGCGGCCTCCGGACCGACCGACAGCGGGACGCTGACGCTTCTCACACAGGATCCGATGGCCGGGAAGCCGCTGACCTTCTCGTTCACCACCGCCACCCCCAACGCGAAGAACTGGATCGGGATCTACGACGATCCCGCAACGGCGCCGAGCGGCGGCGCGTCGCACGGAGCATCGACCACCTGGGCGTACGTGCCGAACGCGACATCGGGGACGGTCACGATCCCGGCGGGGGCGCTCACCGGCGGCCACACCGTCGCCGCCGTCCTGCTCTACGACGACGGCTATGTGAACCTGGCACCGCCCATCACGTTCGCCCTGAAGGCCGAACCGCCGCTCACCGGGTCCACCGAGCCGACCGTCGACCACTTCCTCACCGACGACATCGTCCGGCCTGCCGCCGCGCCGTCGACGGCCGTGCGCTTCTCCGTCGCCGGGATGTGGACCGGCGTGCGCGGCGCGGCTCCCGCCGCGGCGACGTTCACCGCACAAAACGGCCCGGGCTGGCTCGCGGTCGCGCCCGACGGGACGGTGGCGGGCACGACGCCCGCGTCGATCCCGGCGCAGACCCCGTTGCTGACGGTGCTCGCCACCGAGGCCAGTGGCCTGACCGCAACCCTGACGATCGAGCTGCCGATCAGCGAACCCGGTGCTCCGCCGGCCGTGCACGCCGCGACGCTGAGCATGTGGGATGGCGGAACCCACGTCGACGACGCCGTCGGCAAGCTGGCGCGGTCGGTGCTCGTCAACCGCTTCGACCTTGTCGCGCTGCAGGAGACCGGCGGGAACGCCACCGCGGTGGCGCAGCGGCTCGGCTGGAACGTGGTCGAGGACCCGACCGGCCTCGCCGTGATCGCGCCCTTCCCCCTGACCGCGCTCCCTGCGCCGGCCGGGGCCGTCCTCGCGGTGTCGGCCGCCATCGGCGGGACGGACCTGCCCGTATGGGATGTCGCCCTCGACGGCGGCGGCCCCGACCGGGCGGCGGTCTGCACCGAGGGGGCCGCGGCCGCCGTCTCCGCCGAGAAGGCGAGCACGCGGTACGCGCAGACGCAGGCGATCGCCCGAGCCGCGCGCGCCGCCCATGCCTCGGCGCCGGAGGGCCGGCTGCTGCTGCTCGGCGACCTGGAGTCGCCGTCGGACGTCGACTGGGCCGGCGCGGCCTCGGCAGCGAACTGCGCAGCGGGCCCGGTGGCCTGGCCGGTCACGTCGGAGCTCCACGCGGCCGGCCTGGTGGATGCGTTCCGCACAGCCCGCACGGACACCGCCGCCGACCCCGGCGCGACGGCCGGCATCCTCGGCGGCACCGTGAGTGCGGCGGCGGCACGACCAGCCCTCCTCGACCGGCTCGACTACGCGTACGTCGCCGGAGCGATGACCGTGCAGGACGCCAACCTCGTCATCGACGGGTTCCCGCAGGCATCGCCGTCGAACGCCAACCGCTGGGTGTCGGATCGGGCGGCGGTGGAGGCGACCATCGTGCTCGCAGCGCCCCCGACCGGCGGCGGCGCGGGCAGCGGAGGCGGAGCCGCGCCTGCCGACCCGGGCACGAGCGCCACCGCCCCGCACGCCGGCCTGCCCGGAGCGTTGGCCCGCACCGGCGACGTGCTCGGCCTGGTGATGGCCGGCCTCGCGATGGCGGCCGTCGTGATCGGCGCCCTGACGATCCTGATCCGCCGCCGGATGGACGCATCCACTCCCTCCGGCATCGCAGCAGCAGAACCGAACGCACACCCGGAGGAAGCGAACCCATGAGCCGATCCAAGCCGGAGCGCCACGCGCCCGAAGTCACGTTCGACGCGGCGCCGCCGCTCGACGAGAACGCCGCGTACGTCAGCTCCGTCCCGCGCGGGGTGAGCCGTCGAACGCTCCTCCTCGGCGGCGCCGCGGCGATCATGGCCGGTGTCGCCTACGGGACCGCCGGCCGGGCCGCCCTCCCCGCCGCCGCGGCCGCGAAACTCACCGGCACCTACAAGGACATCAAGCACGTGGTGGTCCTGATGCAGGAGAACCGGTCGTTCGACCACTACTACGGCACCCTCCCGGGCGTCCGCGGGTTCGCCGACAAGCAGATCCTGGAGTACCCCGGAGGCGGGGACATCTTCCACCAGCCGGATGCATCGCGCGCCGACGGGCAGGTGATGCTGCCGTTCCGCATGGACTCGACGAAGTACAACTCGCAGAACGCGGGCGGTCTCGATCACAGCTGGAGCGGCGGGCACACCGCGTGGAACAAGGGCGCCTGGAACCGCTGGGTCGCCGCCAAGGGCGAGCAGACCATGGGCTACTTCACCCGCGACGACATCCCCTACCAGCACGCCCTGGCCAGCGCCTTCACCGTGTGCGACGACTACCACTGCTCGCTCAACGGCCCGACGACCCCCAACCGCCTTTACCAGTGGTCCGGGATGATCAACCCGGCGGGCGGTCTCGGCGGCCCGGCCATCGACAACCCGGCCGACTACAACCCGGTGTACCGCTGGGGCACCTACGCCGAACGGCTTCAGGCGGCGGGCGTGAGCTGGAAGACCTACGCCAACGACGAGGTCGGCGACAGCGGCAGCCACCCGTACGTCGGCGACTACGGCGACAACCCGCTCTGGCTGTTCCAGCAGTACCACGACGCGCTGGCCTCCTCCGATCCGGCGACGCGGCAGCTCGCGCTCAACGGCGGGCTGCACGACGGCTGGAAGGCCGACTCCGGGCGCGGGCTCGACGTCACCTACCTGCTGTCCGACTTCGGCCGGGACTGCGCGACGAACTCGCTCCCCACCGTCTCGTACATCGTCGCCCCGTACGGCTGGTGCGAGCACCCGTCGGCCAGCCCCGACTACGGCGCGCACTACACGAACGCCGTCGTGCAGGCGCTGTTCAGCAATCCGGAGACCTGGGCCTCGACCGTCCTGCTCATCAACTACGACGAGAACGACGGCTACTTCGACCACGTGCTGCCGCCGTTCCCGCAGGCGGGGACCGCGGACGAGTTCGTCAACGGCCTGCCCATCGGGTTCGGCTCCCGCGTGCCGCTCACGGTCGTCTCGCCGTGGTCGCGCGGTGGATGGGTCAACTCGCAGACCTCGGACCACACGTCGGTCATCCGGTTCCTGGAGGCGATCACCGGGGTCACCGAGCCCAACATCTCGCAGTGGCGGCGGACCGTCTCGGGCGACCTGCTGAGCTGCTTCGACTTCGCGCATCCCGACTTCAGCATCCCGGGGACGGACGTCGTGCCCGGCCTCGCGCAGACGCAGCAGCTGGTCGCCGCCGCCGACGCGGACCGCAGCAAGCCGCCCGTGGCCGTGCCGGCGGTCGGCGCCCAGTCCATGCCCGGACAGGATGCGGGCGCGCCCCGCCACCGGACGCTCCCCTACCGGCAGAGCGCCGACGTCGCGGTCGACCGCACGAGCGGCCGGGTCACGCTGACCATGCGCAACCAGGGCACGGTAGGCGTCAACCACCAGGTCTTCCCGAACATCGCGCTGCCCTTCCAGGCCGACCCGCACACGCTGGCGGCCGGTGCGACGGCGGACTGGGTGTGGGACGCGGCGGCGACCGACGGTCTGTACGACGTCAGCGTCTATGGTCCCGACCGCTTCCTGCGCCGGTTCGCCGGAACCGTCGTGCGCGGTGACCGCCGCGACATCGGCGTCCCGCACACGACGGCCGCCGTCGGTGCGGTCGGGTCGCGCAGCCTCCGCCTCACGCTCACGAACGAGGGTGGAGCGGCCGTCCGGTTCCGCCTGGTGGGGAACGACTTCACCGACCACGCCGAGCAGGTCACGGTGCCGCCGCGCGGATCCCGATCGGTCGACTGGCCGGTCGACGAGTGGGGCTACTACGACGTGGTCGTGACCGCGGGGACGGGCACGGGCTTCCGCTACCGCTTCGCCGGGCGGGTCTGACGCGCCCCGCTCGACGACCCTCGAGCAACTATCGTGGGGCGACGACGTCGAGTGGATCCGAGGGCAGGTCATGGCGGGCAGCGAACCGAAGAAGCTGAGAAGGGATGCGGCGGAGAACGCCGACCGGCTGATCGCCGCGGCCGTCCGCTCCGGGCTCGCCGAGGGCAGGTTCGTCCCGCTCGAGAAGATCGCGGCCGACGCCGGGGTCGGCATCGGCACCCTGTACCGCCGGTACCCGAACCGGGAGGCGCTGCTCGAGGCGATGGCCGTGCGCGCCTACCGCCTCATCCTCGCCGAGGCGGAGGACGCGCTCGCGTCCGGCGAGACGGGTCGGGATGCGATCGCCCGTTTCCTGCGGCAGTCGTTCGAGCACCGCGACCAGTTGGTCCTCCCCCTGCACGGCGGCCCGATGACCGAGGGGACGGAGTCGGCGGAGCTGCGGGGCCGGATGCAGCAGACGATGGCCGCCATCGTCTGGCGCGGCCATGCCGACGGCTCCGTGCGGCGGGAGGTCGACGCGGGCACCGTTGTCCGCTTCGGGGCCATGCTCGCACAGCCCATGCCGAACGTCTCCGACTGGCCGCGGGCCGCCGAGGAGCAGCGGGCGATCTTCCTGCGCGGGATCTCTCCCGATACCGGGGAATAAACGGATGATTTCCTCCGCTTGATGAGAGTGCGACGCCGAGGACGGGTGCCGCGACCATCCTGAGAGGAAGTCATGACCATGAAGGCAATCCGTTTCCACGAGACCGGCGAACCCGACGTGCTCCGCTACGAGGAAGCCGAGCTCCCCGTCCCGGGCGCGGGCGAGGTGCGGCTCCGCGTCGCCGGCTCGGCGTTCAGTCCCGCCGACAACGGCATCCGCGCGGGCAGCCTGCCCATCCCGATCACGCTGCCGCACATCCCCGGCTACGACGTCTCGGGCACGGTCGATGCGCTGGGCGCGGGCGTCGAGGGTCTCGCCGTCGGCGACGAGGTCGTCGGGTTCCTGCCGATGACCGCCGACGGCTCGGCGGCCGAGTACGCCATCGCCCCCGCCGAGGTGCTCGCCCGGGCCCCGCACTCCATCCCGCTGGCGGATGCGGCCGCCCTCCCTTCGGTCGCCCTGACCGCGCGGCAGGCGCTGTTCGACGACGCGGGACTCACGTCGGGCCAGCGCATCCTCATCACGGGTGCGGGCGGGGCCGTCGGCGGCTACGCGGTGCAGCTCGCCAAGCGTGCCGGCGCGTACGTCATCGCCACAGCGAGCCCGCGCAGCAGCGCGACCGTCCGTGAGGCGGGCGCGGATGAGGTCATCGACCACACCGCACGCTCGGTGCTCGACGCGGTCGCCGAACCGGTCGACGTCCTCCTCAACCTGGCCCCGCTGGAGCCCGACGAGTTCGCGGCCCTGGTCGCACGGGTGTGCGACGGTGGCGTGGTGGTCAGCACGACCGCATGGATGCCCGCCCCCGACGACGCGGAGCGGAATGTCCGCAGCGTGGTGGTCTTCGTGCGGAGCGATGCGGAGCAGCTCGCCGAGCTCGTCTCCCTCGTGGACAGCGGCGACCTCCGGGTCGACGTCGCCCACCGCGTGCCGCTCGCCGAGCTTCGCAGCATCCACGAGCAGGCCGCCGCCGGCACGCTGCGCGGAAAGGTTGTCGCCCTGCCGTAGGCGCCCGGCGCGCTTGAGGTGGGCGCAGGGTGGGCGGCGGATCGTCGCGTCAGATGGCCCCACCGTTGACGTAGATGATCTGGCCGTTCACCCAGCGGCCGCGGCGCACAAGAGAGGCGGATCGCCCTAGCGGGTGGGCTTGTCAGCGGGCGGTGTCGATGCCGCCCCTCGCGAGCGGGCCCGAAGGTGGATCCGCTCGCCGTTCTTGCCGAACATGCTGAGGATCTCGACCGGCCCGCTGCCCGCCGAACCGAACCAGTGCGGATTCCTGGTGTCGAACTCGGCGGCCTCGCCGGGACCCATCACGATGTCGTGCTCACCCAGGACGATCCGGAGTCGCCCGTCGAGCACGTAGATCCACTCGAACCCGTCGTGGGTGCGCAGCGCGGGCTCCCGCTCGGTGGCCGGGATGACGATCTTGAACGCCTGCGGCTCACTGTGCGGCTGGGAGAGGCGGGTGAGCTCGCGGCCGTCCGCGTGGGTCGCCTTCCGCTGCACGCGCGGGTCGGCGATCGTGGGGGCGTTGACGATGTCATCCAGCGAGATCGCGAGTGCGGCGACGACCGGCAGCAGCAGTTCCAGACTGGGTTTGCGCTGGCCGGATTCCAGCCGCGAGAGGGTGCTCTTGGAGATTCCCGTCGCCTGCGCGAGCTCCTCCAGCGTCATGTCCTGCTTCTGACGGGCGTGGCGCAGCCGGGAAGGGATGCTGCCCAGTTCGCGCGCGATGCGCTGGGAGATGCTCACCCGGTCATCCAAGCAGCCCGTTCCTGTTTCGGCAACGAATCACAGTCGCGCGTCGACCGTGCTGACATCGTGGTCCTCGACCGCACGGCCCGATTCGAGAGGACCCCTGACCATGTCTCAGCCCGCGACAGCACCGACACGCATCCCGCCTTCGGCACCGCCGCCTTCCATCCACGTCAGGGCGCTGATCACGTGGATCGCCATCTTCCCGTTGGTCACGCTCGGCTTCTACGCCATCGCTCCGTTCGCGGAGGACTGGCACCCGATCCTGCGGGCTTTCGTCCTCACCCTCATCGTCGTGCCGACGGCCGTCTACCTGGTGGTCCCCCGGTTGATGAGGCTGCACGGAAAGGTGCGCGGCCGCCGTCGGTGACAGAGCGCCGTCACGTGCCTCGCTCAGGGAGCGGGCTGCGGGCGCGCGAACAGGTTGACGAGGGTGCCGTCGGGGTCGCGGAACAGCGTGGAGCGGTTGCCCCACGGCATCGTCGTCGGCTCCAGCACGATGTCTGTGAGGGCGTCACGCAGGCGGTCGAACTCGCCGTCGACGTCGTCCACCTCGAACTCGACGATGGCCGGTCCGCCACTCGATGGCCGGGGAGCGTCGTCGCCGAGCATGGCGACCGTCGCGACGTCGGCGATGGCGAGCGCCACCGTTCCCTCCCGGAACTCGGCGAACACCGGGGCGGGACGGGACGCCGTCTTCCCGGTGACGAGTTCGTAGAACCGCACGAGTCGATCGACGTCGTGGGTGATGATCCTGATCGAGCTGAAAGCCATGGTGAACCTCTCCGCCCGGGCCGCTCGACCCGCGCAGAACCATGGTCGCGTGCCCCGGCGACAGCGTCCTGTCGGTGTTTCCAGGATTCAGGGTCCGAGTACCGGGCGCAGGTCTCCGTACGGGATGTCGAGGTCGGCGGCCGTGAGCTCCCGCCGCGGCGGCCTCTCGCCCGTCGGCTCGGCGGCGACGATGCGATCGCCGCGGAATGCCCGGATGGCACCCCGCGTGCGGCACCAGGCGATCAAGTACCAGGTCCCGTCCCGGCCGACGTATCCCTGCGGCTCGACCTCGCGTTCCGTCTCGACGCCCGCCCGGTCGCGGTAGCGGAGCCGGAACACCGTCCCGGCGCGCAGGGCGTCCGAGAACCCGTCGGGCGCAGGCGCGGGCGGGTCGCCCTGGAGCAGGTGGACGCGCGCCGCGAGCGCCCGCGTCTCCTCGGCCCTGCTGCCGTCCATCACCGCGAGCACTTTGCCGAGCGCCGCTGACGCTTCGGCTCCGAACGGGCTGGACGCGAGCATCCCGAGCCCGATCGTGACGGCGAGCGCCTCCTCGACCGTCAGCCCCAGCGGAGGGAGCGTGTGCGCGGTGTCGAGGCAGTAGCCGCCGGTCCGGCCTGGCTCCGCCCAGATGGGGACGCCGGTCTGCTGAAGCGACGACAGGTCGCGCTCGATGGTGCGGGTGCTGACCTCGAACCGCTCGGCCAGCCGCCGCGCACTGAGCGGGCGCGGCGCCACGGCGCGGAGCGCCTCCACGATGGCGTACAGCCGGTCGGTGCGGTTCATCCGTCGACTCTAGCGAGCGCCGCAACGGTCGGCGCCGGGAGGGCTCGCGAACGGCGAAGGGCCCAGCGGGAGCGCCGGAGCGCATCCCGCTGAGCCCTGGGGAGCAGCGGCGGTCAGGCCCGCGGCTGCTTGCGCGCCTTGACCTCGCGGAAGTAGTCGTTCGCGGGCTTCAGGAAGATCAGGATGGTGGCGATGACGCCGACGACGACGCGCGCGGCGCCGATGCCGAAGCCGCCGAGGATGCCGAACAGCGACAGCACCGTCACGACGAGAAGGACGATGCGCGCCCAGTTCGCGCCACGGCGCATGAAGTACGCGAAGAGCACGTAGGCGGCGATGTAGAGGATGCCGAAGACGATGGCGAACGTCACCGATGCGGTGACCGTGGCGTTCAGCGCGCTGTCGGAGATCTGCTGACCCTGCGCGGCGAGCTGACGCTGCACCTCATCCTTCAGCGAACCGACCGTGGCCAGCGAGACGATGAGCGAGATGAGGCTCAGGGCCGCACCGACGATGTACAGCCAGAACGCGATGTTCACCTGCTGCGGAGGGGTGACCGGACCGCCGGCGGCAGGGGCCGGCGACGACGAGGCGGGGTAACTCGGGGGCAGGTTGGAATCACTCACGGTGGGTCTCCTTCTGAAGCAGATGGTTCTGGAGCTGATGGATGCGACGGCCGCTGGGCCATTGCATTTGAGCGCCGCTCACGTTATCCCTTCACGGCGCGGTTAGCAACGTCCCGCGCCGCGACGGAGCGCGCGGCCGGGGGTCGCGAGCGTCCGCTCGCCATCCTCGATCACCGGTTCGCCGGCGACGAGGACCCACGGGATGCCCTCCGCAGGGCGCCGCGGATCGTCGAACGTGGCGGCGTCGGCGACTCGATCCGGATCGAACAGAACGAGGTCGGCGACGAAGCCCGGCGCGATGCGGCCGCGGTCCTCGAGTCCGAGCCGACGGGCCGGTCGTGCCGAGAGGTGCACGATCGCCTCCTCGAGGGTCAGGACCCCCTCCTCCCGCACGTAACGGCCCAAGTAGCGCGGGAAGGTTCCCCAGGCGCGGGGATGCGGCCGGTCGCCGACGAGGATCCCGTCGCTGCCTGCGGTGTGCCGGGAGTGGCGCATGACGGCGCGGACGTTCTGCTCGTCGCCCACGTGGTGCAGGATGGTCGTCCCCAGGCGGTCCCGCTCCAGCAGGTCGAGGTACACCTCCGCAGGCGGAAGGCCTGCGTCGCGAGCGAGATCGGCGATGGTGCGGCCGACCCGGTCGGCGAGCGATCCGTCCCGCACCCCGGCCACCTGCACGGCGGCCCAGTCCACCGGGACACCGTGGCTCCCATCGCTCCCGGTCGTGTCGAGCACGTGAGCGATCCGGACCCGCACCTCCCGATCGCGCAGTCTCTGCAGGGTGGCCTCCGGGCCGTCGGTCTGCACCCAGCTCGGCAGGAGCGCGGCGAGCGTCGTCGACCCCGGGAGGTAGGGGTAGCTGTCGAGCGTCACGTCGACGCCGGCGGCGACCGCCCGGTCGACCAGGTCGAGCAGCTCGCCCGCTCGACCCCGGTTCACGTCGAAGTTCATGGTGGCGTGCGTGAGATGCAGGGCGCTCCCCGACCGTGCGGCGATGTCGATCATCTCGGCGTAGCCGTCGAGCGCGCCCGCTCCGTACGACCGCTGGTGCGGGGCGAAGAAGCCGCCGTGGCGGGCGACGACCGCGCACAGGGCGACGAGTTCATCCGTGCTCGCGAACATCCCCGGCACGTACGACAGCCCCGCCGACAGCCCGAAGGCGCCGTCGCGCATCCCCCGGTCCACCTCCGCGCGCATCGTCTCGAGCTCCTCCGCCGTCGGCGGCCGGTCCTCCGTTCCGATGACGTTCATCCGAATGGTGCCGTGGGGAAGCAGGTAGGCGGCGTTCACCGCGAGTGGATGCCGCTCCAGTTCGTCCAAGTAGTCGGCGACACGGCGCCAGCCGACGTCGCTGCCGGAGGGCAGGCCGTTCCAGCCGGCGAGCTGTTCGCGCAGGATCCCCCGCGTCCGTTCGGTAGCGGGTGCGTAGGAGAGTCCGTCCTGCCCGAGGACCTCGGTGGTGACCCCCTGCGTCGTCTTCGCCCGAAGCTCCGGATCGGTGAGAACCGCGAGGTCCGAATGGGCGTGCATGTCGATGAACCCGGGAGCGACGGCCAGTCCCTCCGCAGCGACGATGCGGGCGTCCCCGGCATGGATGCGGCCTCCCACCCCGGCGATCCGCCCGTTCTCGATCAGGACGTCGCCGATGACGCCCGGGCTCCCCGAGCCGTCCAGGATCAGGGCGTCGCGGAGGAGGATGCCGCTCACGCGCTCAGTGCCACCGTCGAGAACTCCCGCGCCCGCGCGGTCACGGTCGCCCAGTCGGCGGCCTCGACCAGCGCGGCGCCGACCACGCTGGAGCCGGCCGTGACGGCGAGGGCGCCCGCGCGCATCCAGTCGGCCGCATTGGCGGCATCAAGGCCGCCGGACGGCACGACGGGCACACCCGGGAACGGGCCCCGCAGGTCGGTGAGGTAGGCAGGGCCGACCAGCCCGGCCGGGAAGATCTTGACCGCGGCGGCTCCGAGCGCCAGCGCGCGCATCACCTCCGACGGTGTCAGCGCTCCGAGCAGGATCGGGATGCCCGCCTCGCGCGCGACCCCCGCCGCGCCCTCGCTGATGCCGGGCGTGACGAGGAACCGCGCACCGGCCGCGACCGCCGCCTCGGCCGAGCGCGCATCCGTCACCGTGCCGGCGCCGACGATCACGTCGTCGGCACCGCGGACCGCCTCGGCGATCACCGCTTCGACGCCCGGCGTCGTGAACGTGAACTCGACCGTGCGGATGCCGCCCGCCGACAGCGCGTGGCACAGGGCTGCCGGGTCGTCGACGCGTGGTGCGCGGACGACGGCGAGCGCGCGGTCGCGCTCGAGGGTGGGGATGAGCATCAGGACTCCTAGCCGAAGAAGGTCTCGATCAGCCCGATGACCCGCGGGTCGTCGGCGAGCGCGTCGTCCACGAGCGGCAGCGCGCGCCACTTGTCGAATGCGGTGCAGGGATGCGACAGGCCCAGCCGGACGACATCGCCCACCTCGACGAGCGCGTCGGCGGGGACCCGGATGAACGTGTGCTGATCGTTCATGGCGGTCACCTCCGCTCCCTCCACCGGGACAGCGGGTCCTCCGCGCAGCGGCCGCACCGCCTGAACCTCCGGGAGGCCCTCGTCGTAGGGCAGGTCGCGCTTGCCGGCATCCACCAGGACGAGGCCCGGTTCCGGCCGCGACAGGACCGTCGCCCAGCCGTGGATCGCGGAGCGGAGCCGCTCGCCGGAGCCACCACGGGAGAACGGTGTGATGCCGCGGTAGAAGCCGTCGTCATGGGTGATGTACGCGCCGGACCGGAGCACCACATCGACCGGCCGCCCGCGCTCGCCCTCCAGGTCGCGGAGCGGAGCCAGGACAGCCGCGACATCGTCGAAGTACGCACTGCCACCGGCGGTGAGCAGCACCGGGCCCTCCGCCGGGTAGAGATCCTGCGCATCCAGTTCCTCGTGCAGCCGCACCATCTCGGCGAGGTACGACCGGACACGGTCGAGCGATGAAGTCGATGCATCGTGCGCCAGCGCACCCTCGTACCCGCCGACCCCTGCCAGCCGCAGCGTGGGAGCAGCGGCGATGGCACGCGCGACCTCGAGAGCCGCGTCGACGCCACGTGCCCCGGTCCGGCCTCCCGCGCCTCCCAGCTCGACCAGCACCGCCAGCGGCACGGGAGCATCCACCTCGTCCAGCACGCTCGCGAGGAGTTCCACGGCACGCACCGAGTCGGCCCAGACGGTCAGCCGGGCGGCGTACGGGGCGAGAGCGCGGATCGCCGCCGGCTGAACGAGCTCGTTGGCCAGCAGGATGCGCGGGACGCCCCAGTCGAGCGCCACCGACGCCTGCCAGGGCGTTGCGACCGTGATCCCCCAGGCGCCCGCATCCAGCTGCCGTTGCCACAGCACCCGGCTCATGGTGGTCTTGCCGTGCGGCGCCAGTCCTACTCCCGCGGAGGCGCACCAGGCCGCCATCGTCCGGAGGTTGTGTGCGAGCGCATCCTCGCTGAGGGTGACGAGAGGGGTCGGGAAGGCGGACAACGACGGGCGATCGGCCGCGAGGGTGTCGATGGCGGCGGGTGGCCCACCGAGGGGCATCGCTTTGACGTCCGGCACAGGCCTCCCTCGGTGGTTGCACGATATGCAACGGTAATTGCGTCTTGTGTGCATCCCTGTCTAGCATGGAGTCCGTCGATCGAGGAAGGGCACACCGCATGCGAAGCGCCGGTCTCCAGGTCACGATCGGCGAGGCGATGGTGGTCCTCTATCCGGACGCGCAGCAATCGTTGGCCGACGCGAGCACCTTCGGCTCGGACGTCGGCGGCGCGGAGTTCAACGTCGCGACCAGCCTCGCGCGCCTCGGCGTGCCCACGTCGTGGGTGTCGCGGCTCGGAACCGACGGGTTCGGCGAGCGCATCCGTCGTGTCGCGGACGAGGCGGGAGTCGACACGTCCGCCGTCGAACTCGATCCCATCCGGCCGACGGGGCTCTACATCAAGGAGACGATCCGGGCCGCGGAGGGCGTCCGCACCCGGATGCACTATCACCGCAGCGGATCCGCGGCCTCTGCCCTGTCGCCGGACACCGTGGCCGCTCCGCCCGTCGCCGCCCTCCTCGCCCGGGCCGAACTCGTGCACACCTCGGGCATCACGGCGGCACTGTCCCGCACTGCGGCCGACGCCGTCTCGGGCTTGCGGCAGGCGCTCGGTGCGGACACCCGGCTCAGCGTCGACCTCAACTTCCGCCCTCAACTCTGGAGCGACGGCGACACCTCCGCGCTGACCGCCCTGGTCGGCCAGGCCGACCTCCTCTTCGTCGGTCGCGACGAGGCCGAGGCGTATTTCGGGCACGGCGACGCCGGTCGGCTCTTCGCTGCGCATCCCCGGCTCGACACCATCGTCGTGAAGGACGACGTCCGTCGCGCGTCCGTCCACCGGCGAAATGGTGCAGAGGTGCACGTCCCGTGCCTCACCGTGGACGTGGTGGAGCCCGTCGGCGCCGGCGACGCGTTCGCTGCCGGCTTCCTCTGCGGAGTCGCGGAGGGACGCGACGACGCCGCCAGCCTCCGCCTCGGACACGCGCTGGCGGCGCTGACCCTCACCAGCCGCGGAGACCGCCCGCCCGCCGTTCCGAACGAGACGGAACGCGACAGGATCGTGCGCGCGTCCGACGACGAGTGGGCGAGCTGGTCCGTCGGTCCGGGCATGATTCCCTGGAGCGTGTCGTCGTGAGCCAGTCGCTCGGCCGCGCGCTCGACCTCCTCGGGCTCATCGCCCGGGGCACCGCCACCCTCGATCCGCTCGCCGCGGAGCTCGGCGTCCACAAGACGACTGTCCTGCGCCTGCTCCAGACGATGGAGCAGCGTGGGTTCGTCGGCCGCGACAGCCACCACCGGTATCGGATCGGCCCGGCCGTGCTCGCCCTCGCCTCCGGTGCACTGGATGCGCTGGATGTGCGCGGCGCCGCCGGTCCGGAGCTCCGGGCACTCGCCGCCGAGACCGGGCAGACCGTGCACCTCGCGACCTACGACGACGGCGTCGCGACCTACGTCGACAAGGTCGAGTCGCGGCAACCGCTCCGCATGTACTCGCGGATCGGCCTCCCCGCCGCCCTGCACGCGACCGCGGTCGGCAAAGTGCTGCTGGGAGGGCTGGATGCCGCAGAGCGCGGCGCGGTCGTCTCCGGCCTCGACTTCGAGCGCTTCACCGACCGGACGATCACCACGCCCGAGGCCCTGCTCGCCGAGGTCGACCGCAGCGTGCGACGGGGCTGGGCGCAAGACCACGAGGAGCATGAGACGTTCATGAACTGCATCGGCGCGCCCGTGCACGGCCCCGACGGTCGTGTCGTCGCCGCCATCTCGATCTCCGTCCCGAACGTCGTCCTCCCGTATGAGGGCGTCGTCGAGCTCCTCCCGGCGCTCCAGGCCGCGGCCGGGCGTGTCTCCGCGGAGCTGGGCGCCCGCGCCGCCTGACCCAGCCATCCCCCCTTCGAAAGGAAGCCATGTCCGAACGCATCGCCGTCTTCACCGCCGAGGCCCCCGCCCCCGCGCACGTCTTCTCGCAGGGGGTGCGGCGCGGTCCGTTCCTCCAGGTCTCGGGGCAGGGGGCCGTCGACCCCGCCACCAACGCGTACGTGCACGAGGGAGACGTGAAGGGCCAGACGATCAGGACCCTGCAGAACGTGGAGGCGATCCTCACGGCCGGCGGTGCGACCTTCGACGACGTGATGATGCTGCGCGTCTACCTGACCACGCGCGACGACTTCGCGGCGATGAACGAGGCGTACGGCGAGTTCCTCTCGTCGCGCGTCCCTTCGGGCGTTCTGCCGGCGCGCACCACGGTGTTCACCGGACTCCCCCGCGCGGAGATGCTGGTGGAGATCGACGCCCTCGCCGTGCTCGACTGAGCCGGCCTAGGCGCGTCCGGGCAGCGGCCGGACGGTGAGGATCTGCTCCGCCCGGCCGACCGGCCCGGAGACGTCATGCAGCGCGGTGCTGGTGAGGCCCTGCCCGGTCGACCCGAAGATGACGGTCGTGTCGAGGCCGACCCACTCCCCGGTCGGCTGCGCGAAGAGGTGGATGGTCAGGTCGAGGTTGGGGAACATCCACTCGGTCGGATGCCGGCGCACGGCGATTCCGTTCGCCGTGTCGACCAGCGCGATGAAGGCGGCGTGCGGGCTGGCCTCCTCACCGGCGACGATCGCCCGATCGGTGCGCAGCCACGCGGTCGCGCGGCCCGGGCGCGGGTCCTCGGCCGCGCGCATCTCGAGCGAGGCCACGTAGCCGCCGGGCCAGGTCTCCGTCATCGGCCAGCGCCGGTCGGGACCGGGAACGGCGATCCGCTCCGGCTCGCCTCCCGCCACCTCGCTCGTGTCGCCGTCGACGGTGTACCAGGCCCGCGCGAGCACGGCCGCACGGCCTGCGATGACGACGGTCGCCTCCACCAGTTCGATGGTCCGGCCGGGACGGATGGTCTCCACGGCGATGTCGCACACGTCGGCGGCGAGGAAGCCGAGGATGTCGAAGCTCACCCGCGCGAGCGAGAGCGGAGCAGCGTCGCGGTCGGCGCGGTGGCGGTCCATCGCGTGCACGATGAGGCCGCCGAGCGGGCTGAAGTGGATCTCGCCGTCGTTCCAGGCTCCCCCCGCATCGACGGTCGGGCGGAAACGGGTGTCGTCGATGCGCTGGAAGTAGGAGTCCATCCCCCGATTATTTCGCGGCCACCGTCGCAGCGGTTCGTTCCACCGCCGGGCGCAGCACCTCGCGGCACCAGGTACGGAAGTCGGTGGGGGCGATCTCGGCCGTCGCCCAGTCCGCGTCGTAGATGCCGGCATCCTGTGCGGCGAACATCTCGATCGTGTCGGTGATCGCCTGCCCGCTCGCCCCTCGGGACCGCAGGAGCTCGGCGAAGTCGTCCATCGCGATCGGCTCGTAGGAGACCGGGCGTTCCAGCTCCTCGCTCATCACGCGGGCGATCGCGTCGGGCGCGAGGCGGTCCGGGCTGAACAGCGGGAGGTTCTCCTGCCCGTGCCAGGTGGGATCGGTGAGCAGGTCCGCCGCGCGCTCGGCGATGTCGCGGGTCGCGACCATCGCGAGCGGCCGATCGGCGGCGCACGTGAGCGAGAAGGCCCCGCGGCGCACGATCGCGTCGGCCTGCCCGAGCAGGTTCTCCATGTAGAACGGCAGGGACAACGCCCGGTAGGCCGCGCCGGACCGGGCGAGTTCCGCATCCATCGCGAACGCGGCGGACAGCACGCCCGCCGGCTCCCGGAAGTCGTGTCCGGCGCTGGTGACGCCGACCACACAGCCGACGCCGTGCCGGCGGATCGCGGCCGAGGCGGCACGCGCGAAGGCGAGGTAGTGCTCCTCGGCGCTCGGTGCCGCCGGGTTCGGCGGAACGAGCCAGAACAGCGCGTCCGCGCCGGGCAGGGCCGCGTCGAGGACGGCCGGGTCGGCGTGCGATCCCTCCACGACCTCCACGCGGGTGCGGACGGCGTCGTCGAGCTGGGATGCGTCCCGCACGATGACGCGGACGTCGCTGCTCCGCTCGAGCAGCAGGGTGACGAGCCGGCTGCCGATCCGGCCGGTGGGAGTGGTGACGACGATCATGAGACCTCCATAAGATGAACCTGAATTCCGGTTCCGAATGTAACCCCGGCGTCTCCCTGACGTCAACTACAGTGAGGGATCATGACCGCACCGGAACGCTCGCTGCGCGCCGACGCCCGGCGCAACCGTGAAGCGGTCCTCGACGCGGCAAGCGACCTTTTCGCACGCCACGGCGACAACGTGCAGATGGATGAGATTGCCGCGCGGGCGGGGCTCGGCGTCGGGACGCTCTACCGGCATTTCGCCGACAAGCGGGCCCTGCGGGCGGCGATCATCGCGCGCCGGTTCGCGGCGGTCACCGAACTCGCCCGGGCGGCCGAACAGCTCGACGACCCGTGGGCGGCCTTCGAGACCCTCCTCGTCGGCTACCTCGAATCGGCGCAGCCCGACGCCGCGTTCCGCTTCGCCATCCTCAGCCCGGAGGAGCCGACCTGGGCCGACATCGCCGCCGAGAAGCACGCGTTCTCGGAGATCGTCGACCGGGTCGTGCAGCGCGCCGTCGACGCCGGGCTGCTGCGCCCCGACTTCCGGCCCGACGACTTCATCCTGATCACCCGCGGAGCCATGGCCAACATGTCCGGAAGCGGCGACTGGCGCCGCTACCTCGACCTCCAGCTCGACGGGATCCGCAGCACCGCCGGCTGAGCGCCGGTGGTCAGCCGGCGGAGGCGGCGCGGTCGGTCCGAAAGGCGTCGATCGCGAGACCCGCGAAGCGCCGCGCCGCCGCATCCCGCCGCGAGAGCGACACGGACCCCAGGCCGCGGCCGGCGAGCAGCATGAGCACCAGGTCGTCGACGACGAAGTCGGGGCGCAGCCGGCCCTGCGCCTTCGCCCGCGTCGCGAGACCGTCCAGCATCCCGAGCAGCTCCCGGCGGTGCTGCGCGAAGGCTGCGGAGCTGTGCGCGATCGACAGGAAGGCGTCGACGAAACCCCGGTTCCGCACGTCGAGCGCGGTCAGGCGCTCGATGACCGATGTGAACCCGTGCCACGGATCGGGATCGGCGCAGCCCTCCTCGACGACCGCCCGGCACGTCCGCATCTCGACCTGGAACGCCTCGTCGATGAGCGACTGCTTCGTGGGGAACCGACGGTAGAGCGTCGCCGGGCCGACCTCGGCGTGGCGGGCGACCTCCCGCATCCCGACGTCGAGTCCGCGCTCCGAGAAGAGGGTGCGCGCCGCCGCCAGGATGCGGTCGCGGTTGTCCTGCGCATCCGAGCGGAGGATCTGAGTCACTCGTCCTCCCGACGGTCTCACTTCGATCAAGTGGACGGGGGCGTCCACTACCGTGCGAGAGTACCGCAACGAGAAGGAGAAGACGTGCGAGCGATTGCGATCCAGGAATACGGCGACCCGAGCGGGATGGCCGTCCTCGACGCCCCCGAGCCGGAAGCCGGTGCCGGGCAGCTGCTGATCGAGACGGAGGCGATCGGCGTCGGAGGCGTCGACGCGGTGATCCGGCGCGGGACGCTCGGCTCGAGCTACCCGCTGGGCATGATCCCGGGCAGTGAGGTCGCCGGGACGGTCGCCGGGGTCGGCGACGGCGTGGACCCCGCCTGGATCGGTCGGCGCGTCTGGGCGTTCACGGGTCGATCGGGCGGCTACAGCGAGCGCGCTGTCGCCCTGGTGGAGGACGTGACCCCGCTCCCCGACGACCTGTCGGCGGTGGATGCGGTGACGATCGGCAGCGCGGCCCCCGTCGCGCGATTCGCGCTCGCCCGCGCCCCCTTCGCGCCCGGCGACTCGGTGCTCATCCGCGGTGGCAGCGGCAGCATCGGGATCGCCGCGGTGGAGTTGGCGGCGCGCGCAGGGGCTTCCGCGGTGGCCGTGACGACCTCGTCCGCCGAGCGGGGCCGTCGGCTTGCGGCGCTCGGGGCGACGGACGTGCTCGACCGGTCCGGCCACGGGCCCGACGGGGCTTCCCGTCCGTTCGACGTGATCGTGGACATCGTCGGAGGCGACGGCATGCCGGCGTTCATCGACCGGCTCGCCCCCAATGGCCGCCTGGTCCTGGTCGGTGCGGTCGCGGGATTCCCGCCCGCCGACTTCGGGGCGCGCCTCCTCCAGGGCTTCCAGGCCTCGCGCTCCGTCGCCGCCTTCAGCCTCGACTCCATCCCTCCGCTCGCGCGCTCCGCCGCACGCGCCGAGCTGTTCGAGGCCGCCATCCGCGGCGAGCTGCACGCCGTCGTCCATGAGGTCTTGCCGCTCGACCGCGCGGCGGACGCCCACCGCCTCATGGATGACGGCGCCGTCTTCGGCCGCATCGTCCTCACCCCCTGACCCGTCGCCGTCGCCCCCTCCGCCCACCGTCGAGTCCGCACAGACTTACCGCTTTTCGCACCCTCAGCGTGCAAAGATCGCGGACTCGACGGTGGGCGGTTGGGAGGAGGGCGGTGGGCGGTATATCGTCGCCGCATGTGCCGGAACATCCGTTGCCTTCACAACTTCGAACCGCCCACGACCGACGATGAGGTGCGGGAGGCCGCACTCCAATTCGTCCGCAAGGTCAGCGGCTCGACGCATCCCTCCCGCGCCAACACCGCGGCGTTCGAGCAGGCCATCGACGAGATCGCCGAGGCGACCAGACGGATGCTCGACCAGCTGGTGACGAACGCCCCGCCGAAGAGCCGCGAGCTCGAGGCAGCGAAGGGCCGACAACGCCACGAGAAGCGCATGGAGCGCGAGGTGAGGATCCGGACGGCGTCGGCATGAGCGCATCGGGCGTGAGAGCAACGACGCGCAGCGCGGCTGCGGAGGAGGAGCGATGAAGCGTCACGACCTCATCCCGGTGCCGGAGGAGGCGATCGCCGACCTCCGTTCGCGCCTCGAGCGGTTCCGGAGGGTGCCGCTGCCACAGCGCGACGGACTCGGCGGAGTCGACCCCGAGGTGCTGTCCGACCTGCTGCGGTACTGGGCGGACGACTACGACTGGCGCGAGCACGAGCGCCGCATCGCCTCCTGGCCGTGGGTGCAGACCGAACACACCGCGGTGCCCATCCGCGCGCTCGTCCGGCCCGCCGACCGCGAGGATGCGCCGGTCCTCCTCCTGCTGCACGGCTGGCCGGACTCCGTGCTCCGTTTCGAGCGCATCCTGCCCCTGCTCGACGACGTGACGCTCGTGCTCCCCGCTCTGCCCGGGTATCCGTTCGCCGCACCGGTGGAGGCCGGCGGGATGTCGTCGGTCGAGATGGCGGACGCCGTCGCCGACGCCATGGCTGAGTTCGGGTTCGACCGGTATGTGATCTCGGCGGGCGACGTGGGATGCGATGTCGGGGAGGCCATCGCCGGCCGCCACGGCTCTCACGTCAGCGCCCTGCATCTGACCGACCTCTCGCAGTACCACTTCCTCGTCGGACTCCCCGACGACCTCGACGAGACGGAGCGCGCCTACGTGGAGCGCGGCCGCGACTGGCAGCAGCGCGAGGGCGGGTACATGCACGAGCAGTCCACCCGCCCCCGAACCCTCGCGGTGGGGCTCGGCGACTCCCCCGCGGGGATGGCCGCGTGGATTTCGGAGAAACTCATCGACTGGACGGACTCCGGCGGCGACCTCCGCCGGGCGTTCACCCCCGACGAGGCCCTGACCTGGATCTCGGCGTACTGGTACACCGGCGCGATCGGTACCTCGTTCACTCCGTACGCGGCCGCGGCGCCGAAGGACTGGCCGAGGATCGAGATCCCGACGGTCATGACGGTGTTCCCGCGCGACCTCGTCAACGCCCCGCGGCAGTTCGTCGAGCGGTTCTTCTCCGTCGTCGACTGGCTGGAGTTCCCGCACGGCGGCCACTTCGCCGCCTGGGAGCAGCCGACCGACTACGTCGAGGGTGTCCGCCGGGCGCTCGGCGCGGTCAGCTGATCCGCTGTCAGGCGCGCTCCACCGGCAGCCACAACTCGCAGGTCGCGGTGGTGAAGTCCGCCGATCGGTCGAGGACCGCGACGATCGACGGACCCGGCCGCAGACGCCACGGGTTGGAGGGGAACCACTCGCTCGCCGTCGCGGCCCACGCCGACTGGAGCGCCGCGGGGTAGTCCCCGTCGATGCGGAACACCGCCCAGGTCCCGGCCGGGACCGCGATGGCGTCCAGGTCGTCCGGTGTCGGCGAGTCCGGCGTTCGCGCGACACCGTGGAGATAGGTGAGCTCGGTGCCTTCGGTGTAGTCGGGATCGACGTCGGCGCTGACCTGGAGCAGGCCGGCCGGCTCGGTGTCGCTGAGACCCTTCAGTCGCGCGTGTTCCTCCGGCTCGATGGATGCGATGAGGGCCTGGATGTGCGGGTTGACGCCTTCGTGGATGAGCGGCACGCGAGCTGCGTGGCCCACGAGCCGGAAGGCCGGTCGGTCGGTGATTCGGGTGTCCATGGGGGTGTTCCCTTCTACGGTCAGGCGGAACCTGAGCTGCGGTTGCGTGCGAAGGGGGCCGCCATCGCGTCTCACGGTGGCGGGACTCGTGCCGTGCACCGACCGGAACGCCCGGTTGAACGCCTCCGTGGAGCCGTAGCCGTGGCGCACGGCGACGGCGAGCAGGTCGTCACCTCCGAGCAGGTCGGCGACGGCGACCGTCATACGACGGCGGCGCACATACTCCGACAGCGGCATCCCCGCCAGCGACGAGAACATGCGACGGACGTGGTACTCCGTGGTGCCGAGTCCGCGGGCGACCCCGGCGAGGTCGAGGTCGTCGGCGAGGTGGTCTTCGATCACCTCGACCACCCGGTTGAGAATCGCGATCACGGTCCCTCCTTCGCCTTTCAGCCTGGTAGGCCGTGGGACGCCGCACCCGACTATCGCGGTCCGAAACGATCGCCGCCGGGTCGGCCTGGTGTACCCGCTTGGCCGAGCTCATCCCGGAGGCTGACGCCCGCAACGGGCCACCGCACTAGCCTCGAGCCTATGCTTCGCCGCGCCGCCACCATCCTGGCCATCGTCTGCGCTGCCGCCCTCATGTCCGGGTGCTCGATGATCGAGGGGCTGGCGCGGGATGCGACCGGCCGGGATTCCGCCGCGCCTGCGGAGGCCTGCCTTCCCCGCGGCGCCGAGCCGGATCCATCCCCGACGCCGGCCCCGACGCTCGATCCGCATGTCGCCGGAGAGGTCCGGGAGGCCGTCGCCGCCGTCCGAAAGCTCGCGCGCGTCGACACGGTGAGCGAGCGCACATCGAACTCACGAACCGCCTCGGACGATCCGAACCGACCGGACTGCCGGGTCGTCTCCAACCACTTCTCCAGCCAGGTCGACGTCGTGATGGAGGCGGAGGCGACACCGGCTCAGGCGGCGGCAGTTCCGACGACGATGGCGCAGCATCTCGCGTGGACGGGTGTGAGCCTCTCCTTGACGGTGCCGGCCGGCCCCGGGCACATCGAGACGACGGTCCACTACAGCCGGACCTTCGACCAGACCATCCCGATCGAGACCTCCACGGACGTCGCAGAGGGCCTCGCGCGTCTGGCGGCGACGCCGCATGTCACCTCACTGGAGGCGTCCATCCCGTACACCATGCGCGTCGAGTACGGCTCGCTGACGGTGCTCGTCGACGGCGCGGACCCGGCGACGCTGGATGCGGTCCGCGCGGTCATCGACACCACGGTGTTCGCCGACACCACCCTGCACGGTTCGTTCAGCAACGGCGCCAAACCCTGACCACAGGTTGACGAACGAGGCCGTCGCCGCCACACTTAGGCATGTGCCTAAGTATTACGACGAGCTCGACGCCGTGCTCCGCGCCCTCGCGGACCCCACGCGGCGAGCCGTCGTGGAGCGGCTGGCGGCGTCACCGGCGGTGGTGAGCGAGCTCGCGGAACCGTTCCCGATGGCGCTGCCGTCGTTCATGCAGCACCTGAGCGTGCTCGAGAACGCCGGAGTGATCACCTCCGAGAAGCACGGGCGCGTCCGAACTGTGAGCCTGCGGCCGGGCGCTCTCGACATCCTGCACCTCTGGCTCGGCGAGCAACGCACACCCGCCGAGCACCAGGCCGACCGCCTCGGCATCCACCTCGCCCGCGCCTCGGCGCCGACCTCGAAGGACTCCTGACATGACCCGCGTCCGCATGAACCTCTTCGCCTCGCTCGACGGCTACACGCCGTCCGACGCCTCCCCCGACTCTCCGATGGGCGAGGACTGGGGCCGCCTCACGGCCGCCTGGGCATCGACCCGGACGTTCCGCGAGCGCATCTTCGGCGACACGAGCGGGGCCGGCACGACCGGCATCGACGACCGGGTCGGCCGTGAGTTCTTCGACGGTATCGGCGCCGAGATCCTGGGCGCCGGGATGTTCGGCCTCCACTCGTTCCCCGACGACCCGGATTGGAAGGGATGGTGGGGAGACACGCCGCCCTTCGGAACCCCGGTCTTCGTGCTCACGAGCACCGCTCCCCGCCCCGCGATCGAGATGGACGGCGGCACGACCTTCCACTTCCGCAACGCCTCCCCGGAGGACGTGCTCGCCGAGGCGACCGAGGCCGCTGGCGGCCAGGACGTCCGGGTGGGCGGCGGGTACCGCACGGCCCGCGCCTTCCTGCGGGCCGGACTGGTCGACGACCTCCACCTCATGATCACGCCGATCTTCCTGGGCCGCGGCAATCGGCTCTTCGACGACCTGACCGGCATGGACTCGACGCACACGGTGACCACCGAGGTCGCCGAGAGCGGCACCATCCACGTCACCCTGACCCGCTAGGACGCAGCCATGACGATCGAACGCCGCCTCGCCCGCGCCGGATTCACCCTCACCCGCGACTACCCCGCCCCGCCCGAGCGCGTCTGGGACGCCTTCGCCGACGAGCAGCAGAAGCTCAGCTGGTGGGGAGCCGGCGACGCCATGGAGCCGCGCGAGTGGTCGTTCGACTTCCGCGTCGGGGGACGGGACGTCGCCGAGGGGAAGTTCCACCACGGCCCGGTCTCTCGGTACGAAGCGACCTACACCGACATCGTCGAGCACGTCCGCATCGTCACCACCTACGACATGTGGATCGACGGAGACCACATGTCGACGTCCGTCGCGTCGCTGGAGTTCGACCCGATCGAGCAGGGCACCCGCTTCACGCACGTGGAGCACGGCGTCTTCTTCGACCGGTTCTGGGCCGACGGCCCCGGACGCGAGAGCGGCACCCGGGGCCTGCTCGATGCCCTGGGCGCCTATCTCGAACGCTCGGCCGGTTAGGCCTCCGCGACCTCCAGCTCCGGCACCTCCGCGGCGCCCGCGGCGGGCTTCCGGACGAAGAGCGCCAGCACGACCACCCCGAGCGACAGGATGCCGCCAGCGAGGAACGCGAGGTGCGAACCGTGCGCGGCGGCGGCGGCCGTCGGCAGGTCCGGGTCGGCGCCTCCGGTCGAGGCGACGCCCGTCGCGTACAGGGCGACGAAGATGGCCGTTCCTGCGGCGCCCGCGACCTGCTGCAGAGTGGCGATGGTGGCGCTGCCGTGCGAGTACAGCCGCGGCGGGAGCGAGCCCAGCGACGAGCTGAACGCCGGCGTGAAGAGGAACGCCAGAGACAGCATCAGGACGATGTGCGCCCCGAGCAGCACGACCCACGACGACCCTTCGCCGAGACCGAGCGCCAGCGTCCAGAGGGCGACGGCGAGACCGATCGACCCGGGGATCACGAGCGGCCGCGGCCCGAACCGGTCGTACAGCCGGCCGACGGTCGGACCGGCCAGCCCCATCAGCAGGCCGCCGGGGAGCAGGATCGCGCCGACCCAGAGCGGCTCGAGACCCAGGGTGTAGCGGGCGAACTGCGGCAGCACGATGAAGGCGCCGAAGAGGGACACCATGGCGGCGGTCATCATCGAGACCGAGACCGCGAAGTCGCGGGAGAGGAACGTGCGCAGGTCGAGCAGCGCCGAGTCCGTGCGCTGCAGCACCAGCTGCCGCCACACGAAGAACGCCAGCGTGATCAGCCCGACCACGATGGGGATCCACGGCTGGACCGCCGCCGAGCCGACCGCCGCGGAGCCGATCTGGCTGAGGCCGAACACGAGGGCCGAGAAGGCGAGCGCCGAGAGGATCACCGACGGGGTGTCCAGGCGCACCTTCCGGGTCTCCGACACGTTCGGCACCCGGCGCACCCCGATGGCGAGCATGACGAGTCCGATCGGCAGCATCACCCAGAACAGCCCCTGCCATGGGAGCACCTGGATCAGCGCCCCGGACACGATCGGCCCGATCGCGGGAGCGACAGACATCACGATCGAGACGCGCCCCATGACCCGGCCGCGCTGCTCCTCCGCGACGATCGTCATCACCGTCGTCATCATGAGCGGCATCATGATCGCGGTGCCGACCGCCTGGACGACCCGGCCGATCACCAGGGTCTCGAACACCGGCGACAGGGCCGCGATGAGGGTTCCGATCACGAAGCTCGACATCGCGACGATGAAGACGGGCCGCGTGTTGAGCCGCTGCATCAGCCAGCCCGTCGCGGGGATGACCACGGCCATCGTCAGCGCGAACGCCGTCGTGAGCCACTGCCCCTGGGTGGCGTCGATGTGGAGGGACTCCTGGATGCGCGGGAGCGCGACACCCATCATCGTCTCGTTGAGGAAGACGACGAAGACGGCGGCGAGGAGCAGGGCGAGCGCGGTGCGGTTGCGTGCTGCGGTGGCGACCGGGGTCGGCTCGCTGGCGAGCTCTGCGCGGTCGATGGTGTCGGTCATGGCGTTCTCCTTCATCGGATGTACTTCAAAAAATAAAGCACACTGCAAATAATGAAGTCAAGTGCTACTGTGAGATTCATGACGAACCAGCACTACGGGCAGTTCTGCGGTCTCGCACGCGCAGCCGAGATCGTCGGGCAGCGATGGACCCTGCTGATCCTGCGCGATCTGAGCGTCGGCCCGCAGCGCTACTCCGACCTGGTCTCCGGCCTCCCCGGGATCCCCACGAACACCCTCGCCTCCCGGCTGAAAGAGCTCGAGGAGGAGGGCATCGTCGAGCGGATGGCTCCGTCAAGCGGTGAGCGGGCGGTCGTCTACCGGCTGACGCCGCGCGGCGAGGAGCTCGGCCCGGCGATGGACGCACTGTCGCGCTGGGGCGCCGGAGGGATGCGGACTCCGCGCGACGGCGAGATCGTGACGACCGCATCCATCGCCTCAGCGCTGAAGGTCGCCGCGGGCGAGGGAGTCGTGCCGAAGGAGTGGGACACGGCCTACACCGTCCGCGTCGGCGAGGTGGTGACGCACCTGATCATGCGCGACGGCGTCATCACCGTGGGCCCTGGCGCGGCCGAGGCACCGGACCTCGTCATCACCGCGGGCCCGCAGATCCGCGACCTCCTCGCGGGAGAGCTGGATGCGGACACCGCGATCGCGACCGGTGCGGTACAGCTGGAGGGCGACGCCTCGCTGTTCGCCCGCTTCGCCGACACGCTCCACGTGCCGTACAGCCCGAACGTGCCCGCCTAGAGCCGGCCGCGAGCCGAACGGGACACTCCGAGACGGCTCACCGCGAGCCCCAGGACGACCAGCGCGAGAGCCGCGACGAACGGCAGGACGGGGTCGCTCCCGCTGTCTGCGAGTGATGCGGTCGCGCCTTCCGAGCCGATTGCCGGCACCCCCTCCGTCCCGACGAGCACTGCCGCGGGCGCCGTCACGAAGGTGTACGTCGCCGATGCATCGGGGCCCTGTCCGTTGGAAGCGGTGATGGTCACGGTCGACGAACCCGGCGTGGTCGGCGTCCCGGAGATGACTCCGGTGGTGCCGTTCAGGGTGAGACCGGCCGGGAGAGCCCCGGCGCTCACGGTGAACGTGGGTGACGGCGTGCCGGAGGCGGTCACCGTGAACGCGTACGGTGTCCCGGCGACCGGGGCGGTCGGCGTTCCGGAGGTGATGGACGGGCTCGATGTCGTGACGGGTGTGCCCGGCGGCGGGCATCCCGTCGGGGCCGTCACGGTGTTCGTGTCGAGGGTGACCGCCGCGTTGCTCGCCAGCAGGCGGCCCACGATCGTCGCGCCGGTCGTCGCGGTGATGGACTGGTCGGCGAGCACGGTCCCGATGAACTGCGCGGCCGTGCCCAACGTCGCCGACGACCCGACCCTCCAGAAGACGTTGCAGGCGGTCGCGCCGCCGGTCATCGTGATGTGCGTCGCCGATCCGATGGTCAGCGTGCTGGCCGCCTGGAAGACCCACACCGATGACGCACTGCCGGCGAGGGTCAGTGCTCCATTGTCCGCGAGCGACAGCGCGCCGCCGGAGTAGACGCCCGGCGTCAGCGACAGCCCGTTGAGTTCGCCGATGCCGGAGGTCGTCGGCGTGAGGCTGCTGGCGGTGTTGAAGGCCGTCGTCACGTCGCTCTGCGCTTGAGCCGCGACGGCGTCGGTCTGATGCAGGGTTCCGGTGAACGTGCCGTCGGGAGCGCCCCCGAACCCGGTGATCGACGAGCCAGGAGACACGCCCACATCGCCGTCGACGACGGTCGGCCCGGTGTTCGTCACCTCACTCGCCCCGAGCACGCCGAAGGGCGCGGCAGTCCCGATGTCCACCGGCCCGCCGAGGGTGGTGTCCGCGTGCGCCGCGCCCGGGCCGAAGCACAGGGCGAGCAGCGTCAGAAGAGCTGCCGCCGTCGCGCCCACGCCGATGCGCGCGCCGAAAGAACGTGAAGAAGGAGTGGATGTCGAATCGGCCACGAAGGCCCCCGCCCGAGTGAGGGGTCCTGGCATACGACGAGATTCGTCTTCCACACCCCTTGGCGCGGAGTCTGGCACAGTTCCGGGCTCCGTGCCGGATCCGGCCGAACGGGGGGTAAGCGGTTTTCGGCTTGACGCCCGCTCCGCCGCCTGCCTATACTCCCATTTACAACGTTGATTACATCGTTGTAAACCCGATCCGATCGACGATGAGCGGTCGGTCCCATGAGAGGCATTCAATGAAGAAACTGCTCGCGACGCTGGCCGTCGCGGCCGGCGCTTCTCTCGCGCTGGCCGGCTGCTCCACCTCCCCCGGCTCCGGCGACTCCGGCCCCGTCACTCTCACCTTCTGGCACGGCTACACCGAAGCAGACGGCAAGGTGCTCGACGCGATCGTCGACGACTTCAACAAGTCGCAGGACAAGATCACGATCAAGACCACGACCAAGACCTGGGCCGTCATCGGCGACACATTGCTCCCCGCGCTCTCCGCCAAGAAGGGGCCGGACATCGTCGCGATGCCGGCCGAGACCCTCCCGGTGTACGCATCCAAGGGCGCCTTCGCCAAGCTCGACGACTTCTACGCGAGCAGCGCGACGAAGAGCGCGTCGCTACGGCCCGCAGCGGTCGAGATGGAGAAGGTCGACGACTCCTACTACGGCATCCCCACCGGCTTCGTGCCGCTCTCCGTCATCTACAACAAGTCGCTCTTCGAGAAGGCCGGGATCACCGAGTTCCCGAAGACGTGGGACGAATGGGTGGCCGACGCCAAGAAGCTCACCGTCGACGAGAACGGCGACGGCACCCCCGAGCAGTACGGCCTGGCACTCCCCGACCACGCGACCGTGGGCAACGGCGTCTGGGCGAGCCTGTTCTACGGCAACGGCGGGAAGATCGTCGACGGCTCGAAGTCGGTGCTCGACTCCTCCGAGAACGCCGAGACGCTGTCGTACTGGGCGAAGGCCGTCACCGCCGACAAGATCTCGCCGACGGGCCTCGACGGCGTCGCCTCCGACAAGCTCTTCTCCTCCGGCAAGGCCGCGATGGAGATCGGCGGACCGTGGATGGCGGGCGTCGCCACCGAGAACAAGATCGACTACGGCATCGCCGGCATCCCCGCCGGACCGAAGGGCGCCGCCGCCTCGGCGATCGGCATCTCGGCCGCGGTGACCGCGCAGGCCGACGCGGCGAAGAAGGCCGCGGCGGAGAAGTTCTTCGCGTACTTCTTCACCAAGGAGGTCGCCACGAAGTGGTCGCTCGGCTCGGCGTGGCCGCCGCTGCGCACCGACATCCCGTCCTCCGACGTGTCGTCGAACCCGGTTGTGGCGACGCTCACCGACCTGGTCGGGGATGCGCGTCCCCTGCTCCCCGGCGTCGCCAACAGCACGGATGTGCTCTCGGCGGTCGACGAAGCGACGCAGAAGGCCCTCGCCGGCGGCGACCCGGATGCGCTGCTGAAGTCGGCATCCACCCAGGTGCAGCAGGCACTCGGCAAGTGATCCACCCGGTGGACCGCCGCACCCCGGCGGTCCACCACCCTCTTCCGAAAGCGACCATGACCACACTCACTCGCTCCCGCACGGGCCGCAGGCCGTATCGCCCGCCCGCCCCGCTCGGCGGCCGGCCGCGTTCGGGCCGCCGCCGCGGACCGATGGCCCTGCTCTTCATGCTCCCCGCGACGGTCGTCCTGATCGCGTTCGTGGGATGGCCGATGCTGTCGGCCCTGCGCCTCTCGTTCACGAACGCGAGCGGCTTCGGCCTGGAGGAGTGGGTGGGCTTCGACAACTACGTGCAGGTCTTCACCGACCCGCGCGTGCTCGCCACCCTCGGCAACACCGCGCTCTACACGGTGCTCTTCACCCCGACGGCGCTGATCGCAGCGCTGCTGCTGGCGCTCCTCCTCGCCAACCGCCGCCTGCTCGGTCGCGGCTTCTTCCGCACGGCGCTGTTCCTCCCGTTCATCGTCTCTCTCGCCGTCGCCGCCTTCGCCTGGACGTACCTGCTCGACCCGCAGGTCGGCCTCCTCAACTACTGGCTGCGCAGCGTCGGCATCCAGCTCGGAAACGTGCTGCAGGATCCCGCGCTCGCCATGCCGACCGTCGTGCTCGTGGCCATCTGGAAGAGCTTCGGCTTCTACATGGTGATCTTCATCGCCGGTCTGCAGGAGATCCCCGAGTCGCTGTACGAGGCGGCGAAGATCGACGGCGCGGGAGCCTGGCGGCGCTTCATCAGCATCACCCTCCCCCAGCTCAGCAACACCCTCGCGTTCGTCGTCGTGTTCGCGATGATCGCCGCCCTCCAGGCCTTCGACCAGATCTACGTCATGACGGGCGGCGGTCCGTACCGTTCGACGCAGACCGTCGTCATGGAGATCTACCAGGAGGGCTTCAAGAAGCTCGACCTCGGGCTCGCGACAGCGCTCTCCTACGTGCTGCTGGCCGCGACCCTCCTCCTCAGCCTCATCCAGTTCCGCTTCTTCGGACGCCGTGAGAAGGACCTCGCATGACCGCCACCCTCGCCCCCGCTGCGCCGGCCCGGGCCGCAACCACGACCCGCCGCCGGCGCGTCGGCCGGACCGCAGAACGCTGGTTGCTCTTCGCCGCCGCCCTGGTGCTGACCGCCATCGTGCTGCTCCCCGTGATCGTGATCGTCCTCACGGCGTTCAAGCCGGCGTCCGAGATCAACGCCTATCCGCCGACACTGCTCCCCGGTACGTGGACGCTGGACAACTTCACCAAGATCTTCAGCGACCTCCCGTTCGGGCGGCTCTTCCTCAACAGCCTCGTCTTCGCAGGCGGAGTGACGGTCTTCGCCCTCGTCTTCGACTCGCTCGCGGCCTACGCCCTCGCCCGCATCGACTTCCGCGGCAGCAGGGTCGTGCTGATCGTGATCGTGGCCAGCCTGATGATCCCGTTCCAGGCGACCCTCATCCCCGTCTATCAGCTGGTGGCGCAGCTCGGCTGGGTCAACACGTTCGCCGGGCTGATCATCCCGCGGGCGGCCGACGCTTTCGGCATCTTCTTCCTGCGCCAGTTCTTCATCGCCCTCCCCCGCGACCTCGACAACGCCGCGCGGATCGACGGGGCCGGCGAGTTCCGCATCTTCCGCAGCATCGTGCTCCCGAACGCCGTCCCCGCCCTCCTCACGCTCGCCATCTTCACCTTCGTGAACAACTGGAACGACCTCCTCTGGCCGCTCGTCTTCACGACGTCGCCGGAGATGGGCACGATCACGTCGGGCCTCACCCTGCTGACCGGGCCGAGCGGCATCATCCCCTACGGCACGATGATGGCCGGATCGCTCATCGCGGTCCTGCCGCTCGCCGTCATGTTCCTGATCATGCAGCGCCGCTTCATCGAGAGCGTCGCGACCACGGGGCTCAAGTGACGGCCCCGCGCTGGTTCGAGGACGGCCGCCTGCACCTCGGACTCGGGATCGAGGACACCTTCGTGCCGCAGGAGCGGCCCGGCGAGCGCGCCATCGACGAGTACGAGCTCACCGAGCACTACGACCGGTACCGCGAGGACTTCGCCCTCGCGGCGGGCGTCGGCGCCGAGGTGCTGCGCTGGGGCGTTCCCTGGTACCGGATCGCGCCGGAGCCCGGCCGCTGGGACTGGGGCTGGACCGACCGGGCGGTGGATGCGCTGCTCGGCGCCGGCCTCCGGCCGATCATCGACCTGCTGCACTACGGCACCCCCACCTGGCTGGCCGACCAGTTCGCCTCGCCGGACTACCCGCAGCATGTCGCCGAGTTCGCGGACCGCTTCGGCGAGCGCTACGGCGACCGGGTCGTGGACTACACGCCGGTGAACGAGCCGGTCATCCACGCGCTGTTCTCCGGAGAGTACGGCTACTGGCCGCCCTACCGGACCGGCGCCGAGGGTTTCGCGACCATCGCCGCGAACCTGGCGCGCGGCTTCGTGCTCAGCCAGGAGGCTCTGGCCGCCCGCATCGGCGACCGTGCGACCTTCGTGCACGTCGATGCCGCCATCAGCTACGTCGGAGACGACATCGCACCGGAGCATCACGCGGAGGCCGAGCGGCTGCGCCACCAGGTGCACCTGGTCGAAGACCTCGTGACCGGCCGGGTCGACGATGCCCACCCGCTCCGCGACCGGCTCGCCCCGGCGGTCACGGACGCCGAGCTGGACTGGTTCGCCGCCCACGCCGTGCGCCCCGACATCATGGGCGTCAACTACTACCCGCGCCACTCCACCGAGCTGTTCGAGGCGGGCGTCCGGCACGGCGGCGGCTTCGCCGACCCGCGGCCGAGTGTCGACCGCGGAACGCAGGGCCTCCGCGAGGCGCTCGAGCGGTTCGCCTCGCGGTACGGCGCACCGGTGATGGTCACCGAGACGTGCGTGACGGGAACGATCGAGGAGCGCATCCACTGGCTGGATGAGTCGCTCGCCCTCGTGGAGAGCATGCGGTCCGAGGGTGCACCGGTGGTCGGGTACGTCTGGTGGCCGCTGTTCGACATGTACGAGTGGACGTGGCGGCACAGCGACCGCCCGCGTGCTGACCACCTGCTGACCATGGGGCTCCACGACCTGGTCGAGTCGCCCGCCGGGTTGCTGCGGCGGCCGAACCCGGTCGCCGACCGCTTCCGCGAGTACGCCGCCCGGCGCGCCCCTCTGCCTGCCGATGACGTCAGCCTGCTGACCTGACGTCCAGACGTGACGACGAGCCCGACGTCGTGACGGCCCGCCCGCGCCCGCGGACGGGTCACCAGTGAGAGAAGGAACCGACAATGTTTCCATCACGCACCACATCGGGCGCGTCGCCGCGGCGACGACTCCGGGCACTCGCCGTGGCCGGCGCCGTCGCCGGCGCCCTCGTCGCGGCGACACTGACCGCCGCGCCCGCCTCCGCCGTGACGACCGGCAACGGATCGCTCGTCTACTCCCCCGCCGCCGGCACGTCGTTCAACCCGGAGGGCGGCCGTGCGGCCGGCACCACGTACGCGAAGAACATCGTGCTCAAGAACAGCGGGGCGGCGAACGGCACCCAACTGGTCACCTACGACCAGCTCGTGCTCGTGAACGGCGTGCAGGTCTACCCGATCTACCGCAGTACCGACGACGGGACCAGCTGGACGCACGTCACGGACGTCGTGCCGAGCGCGACGTTCCCGACGCTGACCCGCACCTCCCAGCCGTTCCTGTTCGAGGTCTCGCAGGCGACGGGCGGGCTGGCCGCCGGCACCATCCTGCTCGCCGGGATGATCATGCCGGAGGACCGCTCGAGCAGCCGCCTGGTCGTCTACAAGAGCACGAACCAGGGCACGTCGTGGTCGTATCTGAGCACCATCGACACCGGCGGGCCCGCCGTCTACGACCCGAGCCCGACCTCTACGACCTCGACCGTGTGGGAGCCGTCGCTGGCCATCGACGGGCAGGGCGGCCTGGTCGCCTACTTCTCGGACGAGCGGCAGAAGGCGAGCGGCGTCCTGCAGGCGGTGTCGTATCGGCGGTCCACCGACGGCGGCGCGACCTGGGGTTCTGAGTCGAACGTGTCGGCCCCGAACAACCAGTCCGACCGGCCCGGCATGATCACGGTGACCAAGCTCCCCGACGGCCGCTACCTCGCCACGTTCGAGGTGGTCAACCGGCCGTCGCAGAGCAAGAACACCGCGCCGGTGTACTTCAAGACGTCGCCCGACGGCCTGAACTGGTCGCCGACGACCAGCATCGGCACGCCCATCACTCTCGCCAACGGCCGCGGCATCGGATCGTCGCCGTACGTGAAGTGGGTCCCGGGCGGCGGGCCGAAGGGCATGGTCGTCGTCGCATCCAAGTGGTCGCTGGATGCCACAGGCACCATCGACGGCGGTCAGAACTTCTACGTCAACTACAACCTCGGCGACGGGCCATGGGAGCGACTGCCGATGGCGGTCACGTACGACGGACCGGACGCCGAAGGCGGCACTTTCAGCGGCTTCGCCCAGAGCATCGACTACTCGGTGGACGGCCGCACCCTGTACCAGGCGACCAACGTCGAGAATCTCACGACCACCTACAACGACATCCGCGTCGGCTCCATCCCGCTGGACGCCCAGCAGTACGAGGCCGAGAAGGCCGCCCGCACATCGGACACCTCCCTCGTCACGGATCCGGATGCGTCGAACGGCAGCAAGGTCGGCAACATCAACAACACGACCAGCTCGGTGACCTTCACCGTGCGGGTCCCGTCGGCCGGCTCGTACACGATGAACGTCCGCTACGACAACGGAACGGGCGCGGCTTCCACGCACAACGTCAGCGTCAACGGCGGCACCGCATCCACCCTCAGCTACCCGGCGACGGTGAACTGGGGACGCTACGGCTGGGTGCAGAAGACGGTCACGCTGAACGCGGGCGCGAACACGATCGCCTTCACGAGGGGCACCTCGTTCGCCGAACTCGACGCCATCCAGCTTTACAAGCCGGGGACCGCCCTGGATCCGCAGTTCCGCGTCGTGAACCGCAACAGCGGCAAGTACCTGGAGATCGCGAGTGCGTCCCTGGCGGACGGCGCGGGAGCCGGGCAGTGGGGCGACACCGGCAACGCGTGCCAGGTGTGGAACGTGCACCCCGTGTCGAACGGCCTCCAGCTGTTCAACGTGAACAGCGGCAAGCTGCTCGAGATCCCGGGAGCTCAGACCGCAGACGGTGTGCGGGCGGCGCAATGGGGTCCGACCGGCAACGCCACCCAGGTGTGGTCGCCGAGCACCTCGGGCGGCTGGTGGACGCTGACGAACGCGAACAGCGGCAAACCGCTCGAGATCGCCGGGTCGTCGACGGCCGACGGCGCCTTCGCCCAGCAGCGCACCGCCGACGGCAGTGCGACGCAGCAGTGGCGGCTCGTGCGCGAGGGCATCCAGTAGTCCATCCGACCGGGGCGACGGCGATCGGGCCGCCGTCGCCCCTCCCGGCGCGTCGACTCTTCGAGTGCTCGGCGCGGATCACGTCCGGCGAGGCGCCGCCTGCCAGACTCGCTGCGTGGGGACCCTACTTACGGCGGGCGGTCTCGCCCTCGCCTTCTCGCTCTTCCTGACGCCGCTCTTCATCCGGTTGTTCCGACGGCTGGAGTGGGGGCAGTTCATCCGGGACGACGGACCCCAGTCGCATCACGTCAAGCGCGGGACCCCGACGATGGGCGGCATCGTCTTCATCCTCGCGACGCTCTTCGGGTTCTTCGTGTCCGCCCTCCTCAACGGCGGGGACGGCATCTCCCCGTCGTCGCTCCTGGTGCTGCTGATGTTCCTCGGCATGGCGGCGGTCGGGTTCGTCGACGACTTCCTGAAGGTGCACCACCAGCGCAGCCTCGGACTCGGTGGATGGGCGAAGATCGCGGGGCAGGCGATCGTCGCGACCGCGTTCGCCGTGCTCGCACTCCAGTTCCCCACCGCCGACGGCACGACGCCGGCATCCATGGCCGTCTCGGCGATCCGCGACATCCCCGCACTCGACTTCGCCCGGATCGCCACCGTGGTGCCCGTGGTCGGCTTCGTCCTCTACCTGGTCTGGATCAACCTCCTGGCGTCGGCGACCACCAACGGCGTGAACCTCGCGGACGGTCTGGACGGACTGGCGACGGGCGCATCGGTCCTCGCGATCGGCTCGTACACGCTGATCGGCTTCTGGCAGTTCAACCAGTCCTGCTTCAACCCCAACATCAACCCGGCGAACGTGGCCAAGTGCTATCCGACGAGCGACCCGCTGTCTCTGGCCATCGTCGCCGCGGCGATCTGCGGCGCTCTGGTCGGGTTCCTCTGGTGGAACACCAGTCCCGCCAAGATCATCATGGGAGACACCGGCGCGCTCGGTCTCGGCGGAGCGCTATGCGCCCTCGCGATCCTCACCCACACCGAACTGCTCCTGATCCTCATCGGCGGCCTCTTCGTCATCGAGGCGGGCTCGGTCATCGTCCAGCGCGCGTACTTCAAGGCGACCCACGGCAGGCGTCTCTTCCCGATGACGCCGATCCACCACAGCTTCGAGCTGAAGGGATGGCCCGAGGTCACGATCGTTGTGCGGTTCTGGATCATCGCGGGCGTGCTGATCGCCGTCGGCGTCGGGTCGTTCTACTTCGAGTGGCTCGCCTAGCGCGTGCTGTTGACTGATCCCATGCGCGAGCAGGCACTCTTCCTCAACGGCACGGTCGGTGTCGGCAAGAGCACGACGGCGGATGCGGTCAGCGCGCTCCTGATCGAGCGCGGCGTCCCGCACGCGATCATCGATCTGGACGCACTCCGCGCGGGCTGGCCGGCCCCGGAGGGCGACCCGTTCAACTCCGCGCTGGAGCTCGCGAACCTCCGCCCGGTCGCCGCCAACCATCGTGCCGCGGGCGCTCAGGTCCTCATCCTCCCCGGCGTCATCGAGGACGCCGCAGAGTTGCCCCGCTATCGCGACGCACTCGGCGGACTCCCTCTCAGGGTCGTCCGCCTCACGGTCGACCCGGTGATCGGCGAGGCCCGGCTGCGCGCACGGCACCGCGACGACGACGCGACGGCCGCCTGGCACCTGCACCGCTTCGGAGAGTTGGATGCGGTGCTCGACGCGGCGCGCATCCCCGGTCCGGTGGTGGACACGAGCCGGCTCACGCCCCGCGAGGCGGCGGCGCGGGTGCTCGACGGCGCGCTCTGAAGTGGGGACTAACGCCGCACGGAATCCGACGGACCGGCCGTCGCACCGGCCACGGCGTCCAGTTCGGCCAGCTGCTCCGCGGTGAGCACCAGCGCGCCGGCGGCCACGTTCTCCTCCAGGTGCGGGATGCTCGCCGTGCCCGGGATGAGCAGGACGTTCGCCGCGTGCGCGAGCAGCCACGCGAGGCCGACCTGGGCAGGTGTTGCGTCCGTCTCCGTCGCGATGCGCCGGACCGTGGGGTCGTCGGCGACCTTCGGGTACTGCGCGAAACCGCTGCCGAGCGGGAAGAACGGCACCCAGGCGATCCCTTCGGCGAGACAGAGGGCGAGGAGGTCCTCGTGCTCCCGGCTGAGCAGGGAGTAGGCGTTCTGCACGCAGGCGATCCCGGCGGGCACGGCGCGGCGCAGGGTCGACGCACCGACGGCGCTGAGCCCGATCGCGCCGATCAGGCCGTCGTCTCGCAGCGCGATGAGCTCGGCGAGCTGGTCGTCCAGGTCGACCAGCTCCTCGACCGGCACCGTGAGACCCGGCCCGACCTCCGGGCGGCGCAGGTTGACCACGTCGAGTCTGCTCCGCCCGAGCGTCCGCAGATTGTCCTCGACCTGCGCGCGCAGCTCCGCGGGTCGCTGGGCGAGCGCGAGGGGCACGGGCGCATCCACGCGCACGGCACCCACCTTCGTGGCGATCGCGACCGTGCCGGAGTCTCCGAAGGCCCGCCGGATGATGTCGTTCGAGACGCTGGCGCCGTAGAAGTCGGCCGTGTCGACGTGGTCGATGCCGAGTTCGGCCGCACGGCGGAGCAGGGCGACCCCGGTCTCGCGGTCGTCCTCGTAGCGCTCCAGGGACATCGCGCCGTAGCCCACGCGGGCGACGTCACGGCCGCCGAGATGGAACGTCCCCCCGGGTCGGATCGTCGTGTCGGTCATGTCTCCTCCTAGACTGGGTCAGAAGCGGAGGCCCCTCCGCTGCCATGACGCTACCACTTAAACCGGAGGTACCTCCACTTTGAGCGCCGATCCCGCATCTACTCGCGCGCGCGGACCGCGTACCGACGCGGCACGCAACCGGTCGGCCATCCTCCACGCCGCCCGTAAGGCGCTCACGACCGAGGGCCCGGATGCCTCCCTCGAAGCCATCGCACGTGCGGCCGGGGTCGGCATCGGGACGCTCTACCGCAACTTCCCGACCCGCGAAGACCTGGTCGCCGCGGTGTACGAGAACGAGTTGGACGCCGTCCTCGACCGCGGCGCCTCGCTTCTGCCGACGGAACAGCCGGATGTCGCACTCCGCGAGTTCATGCGTCTCTACTCCGGGTTCATCGCCACCAAGCGCGGGATGGCCGAGTCGCTCCGGGCGGGAGGGGCACGAACCGCAGCCGCCTCGGCGCAGACCCGGCAGCGGGTCGACGCGGCCGTTCAGCCCTTCCTCGCTGCCGGCATCGAGCGCGGGCTCTTCCGCGACGACGTCTCGGCCGACGACGTGACCGCCGCCATGGTCGGCGTCTTCCTCACCACCGCGGAATCGACGGACAGCGCGCAGGTCGAGCGCTTGCTGGATCTCGTCGTGCGGGGGCTGCGGACCGCATAGAGTTGGACCACCGACGCCCCGGGAGCCCCGCATGGACATCGACACGATCGACCGCAAGATCATCGATCAGCTGCGCGTCGACGGGCGCCGTTCGTTCGCCGTCATCGGCCGAAACGTCGGCCTCTCGGAGCCGAGCGTCCGAGCCCGGTACCGCCGCCTCTCGAAGGCCGGGATCGTCCAGGTTGTCGGGATGCCCGACGCCCCGAAGCTCGGCGAGATCGAGGTGCACATCGCCATCCGCATCCGCGGTGTCGCCGTCGCCGCGGTCGCGAAACAGCTGGTGACGGTTCCGGAGATCAAGTTCGTCGCCAGCGCGGTCGGAGCCTACGACCTCATCGCCGATCTGCGCTGCGACGACGTCATCCACCTCTCCAGCATCCTGAACGAGAAGGTCCGGAGGGTCAACGGCGTCCAGCACGTCGAGACGATGACCGTGCTCGAGGTGATGAAGGACACCTACCTCTGGGCGGGCTTCCGCGAGGACTCGGCGCCGGTCGACGAGGCCATCATCAAACGGCGGACGGCCCGGCCGCAGCTCCCCAAGCTCTGACGCTCGGGCTCAGTCGGTCTGGCCGGTGCCCTGACCCGCGCTCTGGCCGGCCTTGTCGCGCAGACCCACCCACGAGTAGTCCTTGAACAGCTCCAGCAGCACGAACTGGTCGATGTCCGTCACGCCGGGAACGCGCCGAACGTCGTCGAGCAGGGTCACGAGCTGGTCCAGGTCGCGGCAGGTCGCCTCCACGTAGACGTCGTGCGCGCCCGTCCCCAGGGCGACGTGGTTGACCATCGCCATGTCGGCGAGCGCCTTCGCCACCGCCCTCGGCGAGTGGCCCCCGACGCCGATCATCAGGCGCACCGACTGGTGACCCAGCGTCAGCGGGTTGCAGAGGGCGACGATCTTGAGGATGCCCGACTCCTGCAGGCGCGCGACCCTCCCGCGCACCGTCGCCTCGCTCACCTCGAGCTCGGCGCCGAGCTCGGTGAACGGCCGGCGACCGTCGCGCATGAGCAGCTCGATGAGCTTGCGGTCGGTGTCGTCGATCATCGCAAGCACCCTAAACGCTCATCCTGAGAACGCCGGAGCCGGAGCACCCTCAGGCGATGATCGGCTCGAGCGCACGCACCGCGCCGATCAGCTCCACGTTGCCCGCGGTCGGAGAGCCGTCCTCGCGGGTGAGCCCGTCCTCGAGCCCCACCCGTGTCTCGCAGCCGTCCTCGATCGCGGCGCGGACGACGGGCCAGACGGTCAGGTCGGCCCCGTGGTAGAGGATCGGGGCCTCCACGCCCGCGTCGCGGAGAGTGCGGGCGATCGTGCGGCACGCAGCCACCGCCTCCTCCGCGTCCTCCGTCTCCGGTTCGATCAGGATGCGCACGTTGCGGTGCAGCGTCGGCGAGGCGAGCAGTGCCGGCACGTCGCCCATCGACCAGACCGCGCTCTCCAGCACCATTCCGCGGTCGAGGACCAGCTGGGCCGCATCGGCCGCGCCCTCCTCGCTGAACGCGACCGACGCGAAATCGGGCAGGGCGTCCTCGGGCCACGCCGCGATGAGCCGCATCCGCTCCGCGTGCCCGGAGCACGTCCAGAGTCCGGTCGTCGTGCCGATCACCCCGTCCGGGACCGTGGCACGGAAGGCTCGCACCATCGCGCCGATCGCCTCCGGGTCGATCGTCTGGGCGCCATCCGCCGCGCGGGCGTGAGCGTGGACGACGTCGGCGCCGGCCGCGAGCACGGCGGCGGACTCCCGGGCGATCTGTTCCGCGGTCAGCGGGACTGCGGGGAACTCGTCGGGAGTCCTCCCTCCGTTGATGGCGGCTTTGAGGAGCATGGGGTCCTTTCGGTGGCGGGAGAGAGGAGTGAGGGGAGTTCAGGACGCGAAGCCGGCGATGGTCGCGCTGGCGCCCGTGAGGTCGCCGAGGCGTCCGCCGTCCCGCAGCGCCTGCACGAGATCCGGCTCTTCCGCGTCGTCTTCGAGCGCGGTGTCGATGAGCTGCTCGAGCACCGCCGCGGGTGCGAAGAGCACCCCGTTCGCGTCCGCGAGCACTACGTCGCCCGGGCGCACGACGACACCACCGCAGACGATGGGGATGTTGAGTCCCCCGGCGTCGATGTCGTGGAGCTTCGTGGTGAGCATGCTCAATCCGCGCCCGTACACCGGCAGCCCGAGTCCCGCGATCTCGTCGATGTCGGTGGCCGCACCGTCGACGATCGCTCCGGCCGCTCCGCGGAAGGTGAGCGCGGAGGCGACGACCTCGCCGAGGGGTGCATGGCGGATGTCCCCGCCGGTGTCGACGACGATCACGTCGCCGGCCTCCACCAGGCCGGCGGCGTGGTGGAGCATGGTCGAATCGGTGGCCGTCGTCCGCACCGTGACGGCGCGACCGATCACGCGCGTCGTGCCGGCGAGCCGGACGATCCCCGGGTCGGCGAACCCCTCCTCGAGGTAGTGGCCGAGTGTCGGGAACGAGACGCGGGCGAGCTTCTCGAGGAGCTCCTGGGGAAGCGCGGACGGGGTGGGGCCGATGGTGACGGGCATGGATGTTCCTCGCGGGGTGGGGCGGACGGGGTCAGAGGCTGATGGATGTGTTCAGCCGGCGGTTCTCGAGCACGGGCAGCACGGCGCGGACCTCGTCCGTGCGGCGCTGGGACACGGTGGACACGGCCAACCCGTACGTCTCACCGCCGAGCGACGAGCGCACGATGCCGAACGGGTCGACGACCATGCTCTGGCCGATGCAGTCCGGTGACGCCGATCCCGCCGCGACGACCCAAGTTGTGGATTCGATGGCCCTGGCGCGCAGGAGTGTGCGCCAGTGGTCCTCCTTCATCGCGCCGGAGACCCAGGCGGCCGAGACCGAGATGAGGTCGGCTCCCTGGTCGATGAGGTTGCGGGTCAGCTCGGGGAAACGGAGATCGTAGCAGTTGACGAGCCCGACGGAGGCACCGGCGAGCTCGACCACGACCGGGTTCGCGTCGCCCGGGGTGACGTAGTCGGACTCCCGGTACGCGAACGCGTCGTACAGGTGCAGCTTGCGGTACCGCGCACGTTCGATGCCGCGCTCGTCGATGGCGACGATGGTGTTGTAGGGGCGGTCGCCGTCGGTGCCCTCGTACCCGGCGGCGATGATGGCCATGCCGGAGCGCTTGGCGAGCCCGGAGACGAACTCGACGAACCCGCCCCACTCCGCCCGCGCGATGTCGCCCAGCGGGAGGTCGACGCCGTCCGCGAGAAGCATCGCCTCCTCGGGCAGGACGAGGAGGTCGACGTTGTCCGCCGCGGCCTCATCGACCAGGGTCTCGATCGTCCGGCGGTTGGCGGCGAGGTCCGTCGTCGGTGCGAGCTGGCCTGCTGCGACCTTCATGGTGATCCTTTCGGGGAGGGGAGCGGGGGTTCGCGCGCTCAGGCGGCGAGGATGTGGGCGTCGTCCGCGTGCCAGGAGACGGTGACCGCGTCGCCGGGCACCAGCCGGGTGAGTGCGTCGTCGCCGGGGCCACTCGGCCGCGTGACGACCAGTTCGGCGCCCTGATCGGCGCGGACGATGTAGCGCCACTCGTCGCCGAGGAAGACCGCGTCGAGAAGCGTCGCCGCGACCGCGCCGCTGCCGACCGGCGACGGCTCCGCGCCGGCGCGCAGGGCGACGCGCTCGGGACGGACGGCCACCGTCACCTCGGCGCCCGGTCCGGCCGCGTCGGTGCGGGCGGGCACGAATCCGAGGCCGGCGATGTCGACCGTGGCCCCGGCCGGAGTGCCGTGATAGACGGCATCGAAGAGGTTGCACGTGCCGATGAAGCCGGCGACGAAGCGGTTCGCCGGGCGGTCGTAGATGGCGCGGGGCGCATCCACCTGCTGGACGCGTCCCTCCGACATCACGGCGATCCGGTCGGACATCGTGAGGGCCTCCTCCTGGTCGTGGGTCACGTAGACGAACGTGATCCCGACCTCGCGCTGCATCCGCTTGAGCTCGACCTGCATCTCCTTTCGAAGCTGCTGGTCGAGGGCGCCGAGTGGCTCGTCGAGGAGCACGACGGCGGGTCGAGAGACGATGGCGCGAGCCAGCGCGACGCGCTGCCGCTGGCCGCCGGACAGCTCGTTCGGCTTGCGGTCGGCGAAGCGCTCCATCCGCACCAGGGCGAGTGCGGCATCCACCGCGACCTCCCGGTCGGGGAAGCGCTTGCGACCGCGCACCTTCAACTCGAAGCCGATGTTGTCGCGCACCGAGAGGTGCGGGAACAGCGCATAGCTCTGGAACAGCATGTTGAGGTCGCGCTTGCGCGTCGGGAGCGACTCCACCGACCGGCCCGCCAGCTCGATCGAGCCGCCGGTCGGCGTCTCGAAGCCGGCGATCATCCGCATCAGCGTCGTCTTGCCGCATCCCGACGGACCGAGGATCGAGAAGAACTCGTTGTCCCCGATCGTCAGGTCGACGGGCTGCACGACGGTCGTGCTCCCGAACGTCTTCGTGACGCCGGTGAGACGGATGGCCGGAGTCTTCCGGTCCGCCGCTCCGGCGGGTGCCGGGGCGGTGACGGTCGGGCTGGCGGGCGTGGTCATGGTGTCGTCCTCGTGGTGTCGTCCGTGTGGTGTCGGCGGCCTGGGCTCAGGAGGCCTTGACCTTCGTCCAGCCCTGCTGGAAGTAGGCGAGCGCCTTGCCGGGGTCGACGATGAACTCGGCTCTCGCGAGCTGCTCGTCCGTCGGGTACACGGCGACGTTCTCGAGGAGCGCCTTGTCGGTGATGTGGGCCTTGGCCGCCTCGTTCACCGAGGCGCTGCCGCCGTCGTTCGTGGCCATGGCCGCGATCTCCGGCTGGAGGGTGAAGTTAAGCCACTTGTACGCCGCGTCGGCGTGCGGGGCGTCCTTGGCGATCGAGAAACCGTCGACCCACAGGGTGCCGCCCTCCTTCGGGATGACGAACTTGACGTCGGGGTTCGCGGCCGTCACCTTCGCGATCGCGCTGCCGCCGTACGCCTCCGCGACGCAGGCGTCTCCGGACGCGAGCAGGTCGGAGTAGTTGGAGGAGTTGTATCCCGCCAGCAGGGGCTTCTGGTCGAGAAGCGCCTGGGTGCCCTTCTCGATGTCCTTCTCACTGGTGGTCGTCGCCTTCAGGCCCTTGTACTGCAGGGCAGGGATGTATGCGCTCAGCATGTTGTCGAGCATGTAGATCTTGCCCTTGTACGCCGGGTCCCACAGGGCGTCCCAGCTGTCCACGGCCTGTCCGGTGCACGCCTGGTTGTAGGCGAGCCCGGTGGTGCCCCAGATCCACGGGACGCTGTACTCGTTGCCCTTGTCGTAGCTGGGGTCGGCGAACTTCTTGCCGAGGTTGTCGAGCCCGGTGATCTTGGAGTGGTCCAGCTTCTCGACCAGCTCCTGGCCGACCAGCTGCTGCACCGCGTACTGGCTGGGCTCAACGATGTCGTAACCGGATCCGCCGGCCGCGAGCTTGGAGATCATCGTCTCGTTGGCGTCGAACGTGTCGATGGTGACCTTGATGCCGGTCTTCTTCTCGAAGGCCGAGATCACGGACTTCGGGATCTCGTCGGCCCACGCGTAGATGTTGAGCTGGGTGGAGGGCGCCGAGGACGAGCCGCCGGAGCCGGACGAGCAGGCGGTGAGGCCGAGGGCTGCGACCGCGGCGACCGCGATGAGGGCGGAGGTGCGCTTCATGAGGGTTCTCCCGTTCTGGGGGGGTGCGGGGGTGAGGGCTAGCGGGTGCGGATGGAGGTGGTGCTGGTGTCGGGTGGTGCGGCGGCGCCGGATGGGCTCGCGAGGATGCGTCGCATCTGTTGGATGCCGACGGAGAGGACGACCACGAACGTGAGCACGATCAGGAGCGTCCCGAGCGCGTTCAGCTCCGGGGTGAGTCCGGACTTGAGCAGCGAGTAGACGCGCAGCGGCATGGTCGTGGATCCCACTCCGCTGACGAAGGTGGAGATCACGATGTTGCCGAGCGAGACGGTGAAGGCGAGCAGCCACGACGCGAGGATCGAGGAGCGCAGAAGCGGGAAGAGGACCCGCGTGAACGTGCGCCACGGCGTGCAGCCCAGGTCGGCGGCGGCCTCGATGAGGCTCGGGTCGAGGGTGCGGAAGGCGCCGATCAGAATGAGCGTGGTCAGCGGCAGCGTGATGATCATGTGGCCGAGGACCAGCGTGAGGATGCCGAGCGGGATGTGGAGGAAGCTGAAGACGCTGAGCAGGGCGACGCCGAGCACGATCTCGGGCACGATCAGCGGAAGGGCGATCGCGCCGAGGATCGCGGCCGATCCCCGGAACGGGAAGCGCACCATCCCGATGGCGGCGAGCAGGCCGATCACGGTGGCGACGGATGCGGCGAGGACGCCGACGATCACGCTGATGAGGAGGGTCTGGAGCAGGGCGCCGTCGCTGAAGAGCTGGCCGTACCACTGGAGGGTGAATCCCTTCCACTGGTACCCGCCGGACGCCGAGTTGAACGAGTACACGATCACGGCGACGATCGGGATGTAGAGGAACACCAGGACGATGCGGGCGATCCAGGAGGTGACGCGATCCATCAGGCGACCTTCTTCCGTCCGCGGCGCGCGATGAGACCGGCGACCACCATGGCGAGCAGCATCAGCACGAGGAGCACCATGGAGACCGCCGCGCCCATCGGCTGGTTTCGGAACTCCGTGTAGAGGGTGACGATCAGGTTCCCGACGAGCTGGTCCTTGCCGCCGCCGAGGAGCACGGGGATGACGAAGACGCCCAGGGTGGGGACGAACGTGAGCATCGCCGCGGCGACGATCCCGGTGCTGCTGAGCGGGATCAGCACGCGCAGGTGGGTCTGCCACCACCCGCAGCCCAGGTCGGCCGCTGCCTCTTTCACCGAGGGGTCGATCGCCCGCATGCTGGCGTAGATCGGGAAGATCGCCGTCGGGAGGAACGCGTACAGCAGCCCCATGACCACGGCGCCCTGGCTCGGGATGAGCGAGAGGCTCCCCGTGTCGACGCCCAGCGCTCCGAGCACGCCGTAGACGGGACCGCCGCGGCCGAGCACCGAGATCCAGGCGAACGTGCGCACCAGGAAGTCCGTCCAGAACGGCACGATGATGAGCAGCAGGAGCAGGGACTGGCGCTGCGGCGGCCGCGAGACGATGTAGTACGAGACGATGTAGCCGATCACCAGGCACACGACGGTGTTGATCGCGGCCATCCCGAGGCTGTATCCGAGCACTTTGGCGTAGGCCGGATCGACCAGCTGCGCGTAGTTCGCCCAGGTGAATCCGCCGGTGATCCCGCCGTACAGGTTGCTCTCGGCGAACGAGTTGCGGGCGACGATGACGATCGGGATGATGGCGAGGCCGAGCACCGCGACGATCGCGGGGGCGAGCAGGAGGAGGCCCGTCGCGGTCCGACGACCCGAGCCCCGCACGCGGCGGGAGCGTGGTCCCGCGCTCGGCGCATCCGCGGGAGTCGCCACGTCGAGTGTGTCGTCGTCGGCGGGGACGAAGGTGTCGGTGGTCGTCACTGCGCTCCTCCTTCGTGGCATCTCAGCGGCGTGAGCGGGGTTGATCCATTGTTGGTGTCCCGTTCACCTGCTCGATACAGGAGGGTGCTGCGAGATCAGTGGCGTCCCCGTTACATGCTTTCGCATATCGCAGCCGTCGCCGGCGCCCCGGCGGCCGGAGAGAGCACTCAGCTCGCGAAGAGCTCCGCCCGCGGAGTGTCAATCAGGGCGGTGATCGGCATGAGCGCGGAACCGAGGGCGACCGTGTCGCCGCCGAAGGTCGCCGGCACGAGCTCGAACTGGGCGCCGAGGCGATCCAGGCAGTTCCGGCGCACCGCTGCCGCGATCTGGTCCGCATGCTGCTCCATCAGGCGCATCCCGACCCAGCCGCCGATGACCACGCGCTGCGGGTTGGTCAGGTTCACCACGCTGCCGAGCGCGGCTCCGAGCGCGTCGATCGTGTCGTCCAGCACGGCCGTCGCGTCCGGGTCCGAGGAGGCCGCCGCCGCCAGCAGCGCGCCGAGGGCCTGCCAGCCGCTGCCGTCGAAGGAGCCGCCGCGGGCGCGCCACGCCTCGAGGATGGCGTCGGCGCCGAGGTACGCCTCCACGCAGCCGAGCTGACCGCACCGGCAGAGCGCGCCGCCGTAGCGGATCTTGGTGTGGCCCCACTCGCCGGCGCTGCTGTGTGCGCCGTGCGCCAGCTCACCGTCCGTGATCACGCCGAGACCGACGCCACGGCCGAGGAGAGCGACGACGGCATGGTCGATGCCGCGCGCCGCGCCGTACCAGAGCTCGGCTCGCGCCTGCGTCTTGGCTCCGTTCTCCGCGTAGACGGGGAGGTCGGGGTCGAGGTCGAGCGGGATCGGCCGGGGCGCCCAGCCGAGGCTCTGGGCGTACAGCACCTGGGTGCCGTCGGCCTCCGTCTCCACCACGCCGGGAAGGCCCAGCCCGATGCCGAGGACGCGCGGCCAGCGCTCGCGGTTGCGCTCGCGCAGCTCGGCGATCGCCTCGCTGAGGTCGCGGTGGATGCCGTCGGGCGACTCCTCCCGCCGGCCGCCGCGGAACTCCCGGTCGACCATCGTGAGCGAGAGGTCGAACAGTTCGACGGCGACGCCACGCTCTCCGACGTCCACCCCGATGGCGTACGCGCCGTCGGCGCGCGGCGCGAGAAGCGAGATGGGGCGCCCGCCCCGGGATGCGACAGAGCCCACCTCGGCGATCAGGCCGTCCTCGATCAGCTCGGCGGTGATGTTCGCGGCCGAGGCCGAGGAGAAGCCGCACCGACGGGCCAGTTCGGCGCGCGTGGTCTCGCGCTGCTGCAGCACGAACCTCAGTGCGGCGGCACGGTTCTGATGGCGCAGCGACGTCACGGTGGCGGACTCCCGGATGCCGGGTGCCGCGGGCCGTGACTGTCCGCTCATGGCTCGACGATATCCCGTCATACGCTGACCTCGAGTCTGCGCACCAGCACGCGCTCGGCGACCGCGAGGATGAGCGCGCCGTCGTCCCAGCTGGCGGTGACGGCGTGCGGCCGGTCGGCGTCCACGGTCCACGATCGCGGCGGTGCCGAGAACCCGAAGGAGAGCCGGGAGCCGGGATGCAACTCCACCGGCACGTACTCGTCGTGGGCGTACGGGCGCCCGGCGGTGTGATGCCAGATGCCGTCCGGCACCACGGACGGAGTGAGGTCGTCGATGGGCGTCTCGGCCGCGTCCCGGACGCCGGTCCAGGCCGGGAGGTGCAGGTCGGGACGCGCGAAGAGCGCGTCCAGCACCGGTGTGCGCACGTCGCAGCGATCCGCCGGCACAGCTGCGAGGAACGCATCGAGGGTGCGTGCGGCCTCCTCGGGTTCGGGATGCTCGGCCGGGTCGGCGATCCGGTCCCATCCCTCGGGTGGCCGCACGGACAGCGGAGAGGTGAGCGTGTCGAGCTTCTTCCACGGCCAGAAGTTCCAGCCGATGCCGTGCCGCTCGTACAACCGGGTGGCCGCGTAGATCCAGCCGGGGGTGTTCTCCCCGCCCTCGCCCATGTAGATCGGGACGCCGAGCTCGTTCCGCAGCTGCAAGAAGTCGGCGATGCTGGTCTCGTCGGGCGGGCACCAGTAGCGGTGGAACTGGACTGCCTGATTGTCGTCGAAGCGATGGCGCACGGGCTCCGGGTTGGTGGCCCAGTGGCTCCCTTCGTACATCAGCAGGTGCCGGTCGTCGATCGCACGGATCGCCGCCGTCAGCTCACGGTAGAGGTCGACGAGCTCGTCGTTGTAGCGGTGCTGCCACTCGTTCGGGAGCGGCTCGTTGAGGAGGTCGTAGCCGAGCACCGCCTCCCGGTCGCGATACCGACGCGCGAGCTCGCGCCACAGCTCCACGGTCTGCGCGCGGTAGCGGGGCGACATGAACAGCTCGGGCAGGCCGTTCGGGGAGTCGTCGATGTTGGTGCCGGTCTGACCGCCGGGCGCCCCGTGCAGGTCCAGCAGGATGCGCAGGCCGTGCTGCTCGCTCCAGCGCACCGCGCGCTCGATCAGCTCGAAGCCCTCCTCCCGGAGTCCGCCGTCGTCGTCCATCACGCCGCGGGCGTTGATCGGGAGCCGGACATGGTCGAACCCCCGCTCGGCGATGAGCGCGAAGTCCCGCTCCGTCACGAACGAGTCCCGGAAGCGCCGCCAGAACGCCTCCGCCCGCTCGGTGCCGACCAGCGCTTCGATGCGCGCCTCGATCTGGCGCGGGGAGGACATCTCGTCGCCGAACCGCCACATGTACCCCTCGGCCAGCAGCCAGTTGCCGAGCCCCACCCCGCGGAGCAGGAGGGGGCCGGAGTCGTCGACCAGCTGGGTCCCCTCGGCGCGCACGAAGCCGGCAGGGCGGGGGCGGAGGGAAGAGTCCATGGTGTTCCTCATCGGTTCGGGTGGGTCACTTGAGTCCGGAGAGGGCGAAGCCCTGCACGACGTAGCGCTGGAAGACGACGAAGACGATCAGGATCGGAACGACCATCAGCGTGGAGGCGGCCATCTGCAGCGACGGGTTGGTGGCGATCTGCTGGTTGAGCAGGGAGAGTCCGACGGAGAGCGTGTAGAGGTTCTGGTCGTTGGCGATGATCAGCGGCCAGAGGAAGCTGTTCCAGCCGGCGATGAAAGTGAGAACGACCTGCACCGCGAGGATGGGGCCGGACATCGGCAGGATGACGCGGAAGAAGATACGCCACTCCCCCGCCCCGTCCATCCGGGCCGCCTCGACGATCTCGGTGGGGATGGTCGCCATGAACTGCCGGAAGAGGAAGACCGCGAAGCCCGAGACGAGCATCGGCAGGGCGATGCCGATCAAGGTGTTCGTCAGTTTCATCCCGTTGAGGATGAGGTAGCTCGGGATCATCGTGACCTGGCCGGGGATCATCATGGTCACCAGCACGAGGAAGAACAGGGCGTCGCGTCCCGGGAAGCGGAACTTCGCGAACCCGTAGCCGGCCGCGGCCATGAGCAGAAGGCCCGCCATGCAGATGACCACGATGATCAGCGTGTTCAGGAGGTACCGGCCGAAGTCGAGCTCGGTGAAGAGCTGGACGAAGTACTGGAAGGTGGGCTCCTTCGGCAGGAGCTGTGGCGGGTAGGCGACGGATTCGCTGCGCGGCTTGACCGACGCGAACACCATCCAGAGGAAGGGGAACGCGGTCGCCAGCGCGCCGATGGCGAGCAGCGCGCCGATGATCACGGTGCCGACGCGGCCGCGGCGCACACGGCGACGGGGTGCGGCCGCGGGCTCGTCGTCGCCGGGCCCGTCGGTGACGAGCCGGCGGCTTCCGCGGGCGAGCAGCTCAGTAGTCGACATCGGATCTCCTCAGGCGCAGCTGGACGACGGTGATGATCGCGATGATCGCGACGAGCACGACCGAGCCGGCGCTGGCGTAGCCGAACTGGCTCGACGAGAAGCCCTTCTGGTACAGGAAGAGCGAGATGGAAGTGGAGGCGCCGAGCGGGCCGCCCTTGGTGAGCACGAACGGCTCGTCGAAGAACTGGAGCCAGGCGATCACCGTCGTGATGGTCACGAAGAAGATCGCGAACCGCAGCAGCGGGATCACGATCGACCAGGTGCGGCGCGCGCCGGAGGCCCCGTCGATCGATGCGGCCTCCAGATACTCCTTCGGCACGCCCTGCAGGGCGGCGAGGAAGATGATCACGTTGAGGCCGAGCCCCCGCCAGACGGCGACGAGCACGACCGAGAACTTGACGACCGTCGGGTCGGAGAGCCAGGGCACCGGCGGCAGCCCCACCAGCGACAGCAGGTAGTTGAAGAGGCCGAACTGCGTGTTGTAGAGGTACCCCCACACGAGCGCGACGGCGACGATGGCCGTGATGGCCGGGACGAAGTAGAAGGAGCGCAGCGCACGGAAGAACCGCCCCTGCGACCGGTTGAGGGCGAGCGCGATGAGGAGCGAGAGCACGATCACACTGGGCACGCCGATGAAGGCGAACAGCGCGGTGTTCCCCAGCGCCTGCCAGAAGGCGGGATCGGCGAACAGGGCCGCGTAGTTGTCGCCTCCGACGAACTGGATGCGCGACCAGTTGCCGAGTCCGGCGAGGTTCATGTCGGTGAAGCTGACGAGGAGGGCGACCGCGATCGGCAGGATGCCGAACGCGATCAGGAGCAGCATCGCCGGGGCGACGAACGTGTAGGGGACGAGTCGGGTCTTCATGGCCTCATGGTCGGCGGTGCGCGGCGACCGGGGCCACCGCGCACCGCCGGGTCTCATTTCGCGGACGTTCCGCTGGTGGTGGTGAACAGGTTCTTCAGCGTCTCGTCGCGATTCGCGCCGGTCAGCACGATGGAGTTCAGCGAGTCGAGCAGCGCCTTGCCGGTCTCACCGTCCCAGTTCGGGACGAGGGGCAGCAACCGCGACGAGGCGAGCTGCTTCGTGTAGACCGCGACCATCGGGTCGGCGGAGAGCTTCTCGTCCTCCAGCGCCTTCGTGACCGTCGGGAGCTGCCCGTCGGACTCGTACCACTTCACCTGCACGTCGGGCTGGGAGAGGTAGTCGAGCAGCTGAAGGGCACCCGCCTTGTTCTTGGTGGAGCCCCAGACGCCGAGGTTGGAGCCGGCGAGGAGGGACGTGTCCTTCTCGGCCGCTGGGACCGTCGTCACGTTCCACTTGCCGGCGAGCTCGGGAGCCGCCTGCGAGATCGCCGCGGCCAGGTACGGTCCGCTCACCAGCATGGGCGTCGTGCCGGTCACGAACCCCTGGGTCTGGTCGAAGTCGCTGTTGGTGGGAACGCTCTTGTCGGCGTAGAGGCCGGTGTAGAGGTCGACCGCCTTCTCGAACTCGGGCGAGTCGAAGTCGACGGTGCCCTTCGAGTTCACGATCTCGCCGCCCTGGTCCCACGTCATGATGACGGGGAGGGCGCTGTCCCACTGCGGGATGTAGTAGCCGTACGAGCCGTTGCCGCGCGCGGTGAGCTTCTTCGCGTCGGCGCGCAGTTCGTCCCAGGTGGCCGGAGGAGCGTCGATTCCCGCGGCGCCGAGGATGTCGCTGCGGTAGAACAGCACGCGGGTGTCGGACACCCAGGGCACCGAGACGACCTTCCCTCCGATGGCGGTGGCATCGCCGGCGACGCCCTCGACGAAGTTGGATGCGGCGAGGTTCGGGTAGTCGCCGAGCGTGGCGTCGTCCAGGGTCATCAGCGCGCCGCTGTCAGCGTAGGTGCGCAGCTTGGAGAGACCGATCTGGACAACGTCCGGTCCGTCTCCGGAGGCGACGGCCGTCGTGAACTTCTGGTCGACGTTGTCCCACGGGATCGCGACGGTCTTGACGTCGATCCCGCTCTTCTCCTCGAACGGCTTCACGAGCGCGTCGAAGTGGGCGGAGCTGTCTCCCATGACCCAGACGGTCAGGTCCTTTCCGGCGGTCGCGTCGCCGGACGAGCCGGAGGAGGAGCAGCCGGCGAGGGTGGCGGCGGCCAGGGCGGCGGTGCCCAGGGCGAGCCAGCGCATTCTCTTCATCGAGATTTCCTTTCGGGTGTGCAGGGGTGTGCAGGTGGGTGCGGGTGGTGGATGCCGGCTATGGGAGGTCGGCGGTGGTGAGACGGGCGTGCTGCGACACGAGGTCGCGGTACCAGCGGGCGCTGAGCTTGGGGATGCGCTCCTGGGTGCGGTAGTCGACGTAGACGATCCCGAACCGTTTGGAGTAGCCCTCCGCCCACTCGAAGTTGTCGAGCAGGGACCAGACGAAGTAGCCGCGGAGGTCGACGCCGGAGGCGATCGCCCGGGATGCGGCGGCGAAGTAGCCGGCGAGGTAGGCGACGCGGTCCGTGTCGTCCACACCGCCTTCCGGGTCGACGTAGTCGTCGAAGCTGGCGCCGCTCTCGGTGATGTAGACCGGCAGGCCGGAGTACTCGCGGGAGATGCGGAGCAGCACGGCGTGCAGCGAGTCCGGGATGACGGACCAGCCGAACGAGGTGGTCGCCGGCTGCGCGGGGGTCTCGCGCACGCCGAACGGGGCGGCCGGGTCGGCCGTGGCGATCACACGCTGGTAGTGGTTGAGGCCGACGAAGTCGACGGGTGCCGAGATGAGCGCGGGGTCGCCGTCGTGGATGAGGTCCGCGAGCCCGTGAGGATCGAGGAGGGCGTGCACGCCGGCGCCGTACTCCCCGCGGTACACCGGGTCGAGGAACACCCGGTTGCTCACGGCGTCGAGGCGGTCCGCGGCAGCGGCGTCGTCCGGCCCCTCCCCCGCGACGATGTCGGTGACGATGTCCGTCACGCCTACCCGCGCACCGGGCAGAGCGGAGCGCAGAGCGCGGAGGGCCAGCCCGTGCGCGAGGTTGAGGTGGTGTGCGGCCGCGGTGGCGAGCCGGAGGTCGCGCCGGCCCGGCGCATGGGCTCCGTAGCCGTAGCCGAGGAAGGCGGAGCACCACGGCTCGTTGAGGGTGATCCAGTCCTGTGCGAGGTCGCCCAGCGCGTCGGCGACGCGGGCGGTGAACTCCTCGAAGCGCAGCGCGGTCTCCCGCTCCGGCCAGCCGCCGAGGTCCTCCAGCGGCTGCGGCAGGTCCCAGTGGTAGAGGGTCACGAAGGGCCGGATGCCGCGCTCGGCGAGCCCCGTCAGCATCCGCCGGTAGAAGGCGACGCCCTCCGGGTTGAGCGGGCCGCTCCCGCTCGGCTGGAGTCGCGACCAGGAGAGCGAGAACCGGTACGCGGTGAGACCGAGCGACGCGATCAGGTCGAGGTCGGCGTCGAGCCGGTGATAGTGGTCGCAGGCGATGTCACCCGTGTCTCCGCGATGCGTGAGGCCGGGCGTGTGGCTGAAGGTGTCCCAGATGCTCGGGCCGCGTCCGCCCTCGGCCGCTGCGCCTTCGATCTGATAGGCCGCGGTGGCGACGCCCCAGAGGAAGTCCGGGGGGAAGTCGACCGGGAGGCCGCTCGGGTCGGTGAGAGTCATGGAACTCCTTCGTTCTTTCTCTAGGTCTTAGAATAAGGCATGGATCAGCAGGGATGCAAGAGGCCGGCCCGCAGGCCGGCCTCTTGTCCCCGTGTTCTCAGTACGACGAGTAGACGGTCACCTCGTCGATGGTCCACCACTGCGGCGCGACGCCGGTCTGGGTGATCCGGATGTAGCGCGCGGTGGTCGGGGCGATCGAGATCGGCCGCTTCCAGCCGTACGCGATTCCGGTGGCGGCGGTCGACCAGGTGGAGCCGTCGAGAGACGTCTCCACCGTGAAACCGCGCGGGTAGTCCCACTTCGAACCGCTCGCGGTCTGCACGGTCACCATGGCGACCGTGCGGTTCGCGCCCATGTCGATCCGGTACCACTCACCGCCGGCCATCGCCTGCCCGCTCTGCCACGACGTGCCGTTGGCGCCGTCGATCCCGGCGGCCGCGGACGAGCCCGCCGCGGTCGTGGAGGCGGTCGCTGTCCACCCGGTGTGACTGATCGCCGCCGGCGAGAAGGTGGACAGGCCACCCGCGTACTTGGCGATCGTTCCGACGAACCGGGTGTTCTGGGTGAAGTTCGACGTTCCGAACTGCGCGAGCTTCGACTGGAACGTGGCGGCGTCGTCGCTGTTGATCACCGGGACCGGCTTGCGGTTGTCGTAGTAGAGACCCCAGTAGGCGAAGCCGTCGTCGGCGGAGCCTTTGACCTTGTACGACCAGTTCGACCACGAGACGCTCGACGCGTTCAGACCGGCCATGAACCGGGCCCAGACGTCGTCGTTGTAGTACAGCGAGTACTCGCCGTAGAGGATCGGAACCCCGGGGTCGGAGAGCTTGGCCGCGAGGCCGCCCAGCTCGTTCGTGACGAGCTGGTTCTGCGCCGTCCAGTCCTTCGAGTTCGGCATGTCGTACGGGTGGTACTCGTAGGCCACATTGGTCCAGCCGTACGTCGACGGCGGCGCGATCTTGTCGAGGCCGAAGAACGCCCCGAGGAAGATCGTGTGGTCGGCGTCGATCGCCCGGACGGCGTCGTAGAGGCGGTCGTAGTACGCGCTCTTCTGGGCCACGTCGTCCGTGTCCTCGCCGTAGTCGATCAGCGGCTCGTTGATGAGGTCGTATCCCGCGACGGCGGGATTGCCGTTGTAGCGCGTCGCGATCTTCTTCCAGATGTCCTCGACCCAGTTCTGGTAGGTGGCACTGCCCCAGAACCCGTTCGGGTTCGGACCGATCCGGCCGCAGGAGCCCCACGGGCAGCCTCCGCCCGGCACCGTGTGCAGGTCGATGAGCGTGTAGATGCCACGGGAGGCGGCCTGGCTCACGACCCAGTCGATCTTGGTCCACGGGTTCGACTTCCACGTCCCGTCGAGGTTGAGGAACACGTTCCAGCCGATGGGCACGCGGATGAAATTCATCCCGGTGGCCTGGATGTTGTCCAGGTCGGTCGCGGTGAACCAGGTGTCCTGATGCGTGCCGACCACCGAGGCCGTCGTCGCCGTGCCGAACCGCGAGGTCATCGTGTTCGTCAGCGAGTAGTCGTCGTTGTAGAGGCCCGCCGTGAGCTCGCCGATCGACCACCAGTTGCCCGCCGATCCGGTCTGCGTCAGGCGCACGTAGCGCGCGGCCTGGGCCGTGAACCCGATCGTGGTGGCCTTCCGCGTTCCGACACCGGAGGCCACGGTGCTCCAGGTGGAGCCGTCCCGCGACAGCTGGAGGCTGTAGCCGCGCATCCAGTCGTCCTCATCGGTGGTGTTCTTCGCCGTGTCCGTGGTCACGTTGTTGAGCGTCACGAGCGCGCCCATGTCGACGGTCACGGTCTGCCCGGGAGCTTGCGCCGCCCCGGTCGTCCAGCGGGTTCCGGTGTTGCCGTCGAGCATGGCGGCCGGGGTCGCGCCGACCGACGAGACGACGGACCAGCCGCCGCGGTCGAGGGAAGTGCCGCTCGAGATCGCGACCTCCGCGACCGACCACCACTGCGTGGACGTCCCGTTCGAGACGATCCGGAGGTAGCGGCCGTTCTTGCTGCCCTGGAAGTCCGCCTGCGTGACCCGGTTCGAGCCGTATCCACTCGCCACCTGGGTCCAGGTGGTGTTGTCGTAGGACGTGAACACGTCGTAGATGCGCGGGTAGTCGTTGGCCGTGGCCGCGCCGGCGTCGAAGAGCACCTTGTCCATGTCGACGTTGCGGCCGAGGTCGATCGTGAGGCTCTGCCCGGGCGCCTGGGCCGCCCCCGTCTGCCACACCGTCGAGGTGTTTCCGTCGAGGACCATCTGCGCGGTGGTGCCGGGCGCGCTCGCGGAGGCTGTGGCGGTGTGCGTTCCGTTGAAGAGCACCGGGTCGCTGTAGAGGTTGATCTCCCCGACCGACCATGGCGTCGCCGCCGTGCCGGTCTGAGTGGCGCGCACGTACCGGGCGACCTGCGGAGTGAACTTGACCGTGGTCAGACCGTCCGTCCCCGCCTGGGTCGCGACGCTCGTCCAGGTGGTGCCGTTGGTGGACGTCTCGATGTTCAGGGCGCGCGGCCACTGGCCGGCGTTGGCCGTGTTGTCGACGGTGAGCCGGTTGAAGAGCGTGTTGGCGCCCAGGTCGAGCCGGATCCACTCCCCGCCGGCCTGGTTGGCCCCGGTCGTCCAGCGGCTGGTGCCGGAGCCGTCGAGGGCGTTCGCGGCGGTGCCGGCCGACGCAGTCACGGTCCATCCTGTCCGGTCGGCCGCGAACTCGCCGAGCGGCGACATCCAGTCCTCTTGCGTGAGCCAGCCGCCGATGTTCGTCCCGCGGAGATTGACGGTGGATCCGGTCCCCGACGCCTTCTTCAGGACGTTCCCGTTGGCCTTCAGGAAGTCGGTGGCGGTGAGAGCCGCGGCGTTGGCCGCGGTGACGGGCAGGACGGCTGTCGCCGCCACGGCCGCGGCTGTCACCAGCGCGGCCACTACGTATCGTTTCACGATCCTCCTTGATCGGTACGCGGAACGTCTGGTCGTTCCGTCGCACGTAGCATCGCGAGGACCGTGTCACTTTGTCAAGAGCTTAAATTAAGCCAAACCCTAAGCGACGACGTCACGCCGAGCCGCCGGGGAAGGCCCGGAGCGCGCGCTCCGCGACCGCCATCAGGGCGCGGCGGGATGCGCCGGCGGCCGCTTGCACCGCGAGGCCGGCGCTCACGGTCGAGAGGTAGCGCGCGAGCTCGGTCGGACTCTCCCCCGGCGGAAGGTCGCCCTCCGACCGCGCGCGCCGGAAACGCTCGGCGAACCTCCGCTCGCCTGCTGCTCTGCTGTCGGCGAGGAAGCGCACGATCCGCTCGTCCTCCGGACTGCCCGCGAGGCCGCCCTGCACCGAGAGGCACCCCGCCGGCTTGCCGGGCCGGGTGATCGCCACGACGTTGCTGCGGAGGTAGTGCTCGGCGACGGCCCGTGCCGTCGGCTGGGCCAGCGCCTCGGAGACGTACGCCATGTCGACCGCCGAGTAGCGCTCGACCGCGCGACGGAACGTGGCCTCCTTGTTGCCGAAGGCCGCATAGAGGCTGGGCCGTTTGATGCCCATGGCATCCGTCAGATCGTCGAGCGTCGTCCCCTCATACCCCTGGCGCCAGAACACCTCGATCGCGCGATCGAGCGCGTCATCGGTGTCGAATCCCCGGGGGCGCCCTCGCGTCGCCGTCATCTGCGATCCCTTTCTGTACTGAGCTGGAAAAAATTATCGCTCAGACGGAATACTCGGGCAAGCTCGTGGTTTTCTGTACCAACTGGAACAGAATCCAGGACAGAGAACCGGAGGACATCATCATGAGCACCGCATCCACCACCGCAGCACCGACCACGCCCCTCACCCTCGCCGGCAAGCGAGCCCTCGTCACCGGGGGCTCCCGCGGCATCGGCGCCGGCATCGCCCGCTCGCTCGCCGCCCACGGCGCCGAGGTCGCGATCACCTACTGGTCGTCGCCCGAGCGCGCGACGGCTCTGGTCGATGAGATCACCGCCGCCGGAGGAACGGCTGTCGCCATCCGAGCGAACAACGGGGACGCCGCGGCGGCCCGGCAGGGCGTCCGCGACGCCGTCCAGGCGCTGGGCGGCCTGGACATCCTGGTCAACAACGCGGGAGGCGGATGGTTCGAGCCGTTCACCGAGACGCCGGACGAGCACATCGAGCACACCATCGACCTCAACGTGCGCGGCACCGTGTACACGACGCAGGCGGCGCTCGAGAGCCTCCCCGACGGCGGGCGCATCATCACGATCGGCAGCGTCAACGCCGAGCGGATCCCCTTCACCGGCGGTGCGGTCTACGGGCTCACGAAGGCCGCGATGGTCGGCTTCACCAAGGGGCTCGCGCGCGACCTCGCCCCGCGCGGCATCACCGCCAATGTGGTCCAGCCGGGCCCGATCGACACCGACGGCAACCCGGCCTCGGGCGAGGCCGGCGATTACCTCGCCGGGTTCACGGCGTTCGGCCGCTTCGGCCACAGCTCCGACGTCGGCGAGCTGGTGTCGTGGATCGCGTCCGACGCCGCGGGTTACATGACCGGCTCCGCGGTGACGATCGACGGCGGCTGGACGGCCTGAGCCGATCGGCCCGCGGCCGAAGTCGGACATCGATCGACTTCGGCCGCAGGCCTGGCGCGGGGTAGACCGCTCGGTACGATGGGGGCATGGTCGTCGACGCGGACTCGGTACAGCAGGCAGAGTTCCGGCGACAGCGGGCGCTCGCAGGCCTCGGCATCCTCGATTCGGGGCCGGAGGCACGGTTCGATCGCATCACGCGGTTGGCCCAGCAGCTCTTCGACGTGCCCATGGTGAGCATCACGCTCATCGACCAGAACCGCCAGTGGCGCAAGTCGCAGCTGGGCCTCACAGCCGAGGCGCCGCGCGAAGGCGCGTTCTGCGATGTCACCGTGCGGCAGGATGCCGCCCTCATCGTGAGCGATGCCTCCGTGGACGAGCGGTTCAGCGACAACCCGTTCGTCCTCGGCGACCCCCACCTCCGCTTCTATGCGGGCGAGCCGCTGCACGCCCCCGGCGGCGACGCCGTCGGCACGCTGTGCGTGCTGGACACGGTCCCCCGCGAGCTGAGCCCGGAGCAGGAGCGCGTGCTGCGCGACCTGGCGGACTGGGTGCAGGCCGAGCTCGACCGCGACGACGAACTGGACCGTGCGGCCATCGCCCAGAAGGGGCTCCTCCCCCGGCGCCAGCCGCGCGCTCCCGGCTTCGACGTCGCTGCGGCGTGCGAGCCGTCGCGCGGCGTCTCCGGCGACTTCTACGACTGGTACGACGTCGACGACGACTTCTGCGTCTCGGTCGCCGACGTCATGGGCAAGGGAATGGCCGCCGCGATCGTCGCCGCCTCCGTGCGCACCGCTCTCCGCAGCGCGATGGACCTCGCCGACCTGCAGGCGTCCGTCGAGGCGGCCTCGCGCGTCGTCGAGGAGGACCTCGACCAGTTGGCGACGTTCGTCACCCTGTTCCACGCCCGCGTGCATCCGGACGGGACCATCGACTACCTCGACGCCGGTCATGGGCTGGCGATCATCGTGCGGCACACCGGGCGGTTCGAGCGGCTTCCCGCCGGATCCCTGCCGCTCGGTCTGCCGGTGTTCGAGCCGCGGACGCCCGGACGCATCCAGCTCGGCCCGCGCGACGCCCTCCTGTGCGTCAGCGATGGCATCCTCGATGCGCTCGGCGGCGACCACGCCCTGACCCGGTTGGAGGCCATCGTGCGCGGATCGGCGACAGCGGCGGGTGCGGTGTCCCGCATCCTCAGCGCCGCCCGGCAAGGCATCCCGATCGACGATATGACGGCCGTGGTCGTGCGACGGAGCGATCGGTGAGGCCCGTGCTGCTGCGCGTCGTCGCGCTGCTCGCCGTCCTCGCGGGCGTGAACTACGTGGTCTGGCGGTGGCTCGCGTCGGTCAACTGGGAAGCGTGGTGGATCGCCGTCCCGCTCGTCATCGCCGAGACGTACAGCCTCGTCGACACCTTCTTCTTCGCGCTCACGATGTGGCGCATCCGCATCCGCAACGGTCCGGACGCCCCGGCTGCCGGCACCGTCGACGTGTTCATCACGACCTACGACGAGCCGGTCGACCTGGTCATGACCACAGCGGCCGCGGCCCGGCGCATCCCGTACCCGCACACCACCTGGGTGCTCGACGACGGCGACCGGCCCGAGATGCGCGCCGCCGCCTCCCGGGAGGGCGTCGGCTACATCACGCGCACCGAGGACTGGACCGACAAGCCCCGGCACGCCAAGGCCGGCAACCTCAACAACGCCCTGCTGCAGACGGACGGCGAGTTCCTGCTCATCCTCGACGCCGACCAGATCCCCGAGCCGGAGATCCTCGAGCGGACGCTCGGCTACTTCGCCGACCCGAAGGTCGCGCTGGTGCAGACACCCCAGTTCTTCTCGAACGTCGACGACGCCGACCTGCTCGGCAACCAGGCGCCCCTGTTCTACGGACCCATCCAGCAGGGCAAGGACGGCTGGAACGCGGCCTTCTTCTGCGGGTCCAACGCCGTGTTGCGCCGCGACGCCCTGATGCAGCTCGGCATCTCCGGCTACGTCCGGGACGTCGAACGGACCGTGCGCACGTCCCTGCGCGCCGCCGAGCGGATGCTCACCAAGACCGAGCGCGCCTCCCACCTCGACCCGGAAGCGGCCGCCCTCGTCGGCGAGCTGCGCGGACACGTGCACGAGGCGAGCGAGAGCCTGCGCGCCGGACAGAGCGTCGGCGAGGTGACCTTCCGGCTCCGGGAGCAGGTGGATGCGGTCTCGCGCGCCGCCGTGCGCGGCCACCTGACCTCGGTCGAGGCGGACCTCGCGGCGATCGCTCAACTGCCCGTCCAGGCCGACTCCGAGCTGCCGGCGTTCGTCGTCGACGAGGTCGCCCTCGACCGCCTGGCGGAGCGCGACTGGTCGCCCCTCGGGGCCATCGAGTCGGTGCAGAGCATCACCGAGGCCCTCGCCGTCGACCGTCCGGACCAGGCGCAGCCGGTCATGCCGATGGCGACGATCTCCGTCACGGAGGACATGGCCACAGCGATGCAGCTGCACGCCAACGGCTGGCGCAGCGTCTACCACCACGAGCTGCTCGCGACCGGGCTCGCCCCGGAAGACCTCGGGACGATGCTGAAGCAGCGCCTGCGCTGGGCACAGGGCACGCTCCAGGTCATGCTCAAGGACAATCCGCTCCTCAAGCGCGGACTCGACGCCGGGCAGCGGCTCATGTACTTCGCGACGATGTGGAGCTACCTGGCGGGCTTCGCCGCGATCGTCTACCTGGCGGCCCCCGCGATCTACCTGCTGGCGGGCGTCATGCCGGTGACCGCCTGGAGCGTCGACTTCTTCGCCCGCTTCATCCCGTACTTCGTGCTGAGCCAGCTGATGTTCCTGATCGGCGCGCACGGCATCCGCACGTGGCGCGGCCAGCAGTACGCGCTCGCCCTGTTCCCGCTGTGGATCAAGGCGTGCTGGACCTCCGCAGCCAACGTCTGGTTCAAGCGTCCCCTCGGCTTCGTCGTGACTCCGAAGGAGCGCAACGGCCGTGCGCCCGTCCCATGGCGCGAGATCTGGCCGCAGCTGACCGCGATGGCACTGCTCGTCATCGCCGCGATCGTCGGAATCCTGCGCGTCATCGCGGGGACGGCCGACGGCGTCGGGACACTGGTCAACACGGTGTGGGTCGTCTACGACCTGGTCGTGCTCAGCATCATCCCCCGCGCCGCCCTGTACCGAGGCCCCGCCGCTCACGCGGCGAGGAAGGAGAACCCCCCGCGATGAACATCACGACGACACTCCGCGACGACGGCGTCGCCGTCCTCGCGGTGGAGGGGCGGATCAACCTCGTCAGCGCCCCGGACCTCCGGCGCGCCGTTCAGAGCGTCGTGGACGAGGGCAGCGCGCGCGTCGCCGTCGATCTCAGCGCCGTCGAGTTCATCGACTCCTCCGGCCTGGGCGCTCTCATCAGCGGCCTGAAGACCGCCCGCACGGCCGGTGGCGATCTGCGGCTCGCCGCTGCGACCGAGCAGGTCACCAGCGTGCTGCAGCTGACCAACCTCGACCGCATCCTGCGCGTCTACCCGTCGCCGGACGACGCCTACCGTGACTGAGCCGTTCCGGGACGCGTTCCGGGCGCCGGCCGACCTGGAGACGATCGGTCGCGTCCACGAGAGCTTCGAGCGGCTCGCGGAGCAGCGGCCGGACCTCCCCGCGCAGGTCCGCGGGGCGTTCGAGCTGGCCGTCGTCGAGGCGGTGACGAACGTCGTCACGCACAGCGAGGACGACCGTCCGGTCCGCGTCGAGCTCGTCATCCGGACCACGACCGGTGGCCTGGAGGCGATCATCACGGATGACGCACCTCCCGCCGATGTGGATGTGGCCGATCCGGCCATGCCGGAGGCGGAGGACCTCGCCGAATCGGGTCGTGGCCTTGCGCTGATCACCATGCTCGTGGACCGCTTCGAGCACGACACTCTCGACGGGACCGGCAACCGCTGGCTGCTCGCGCTCGGCTAGGCCGCGTTCGGCCGGCGCGCGGGCCTCACCCTCGCGCCGGTCTCACCGTCGCCGGTCTCACCGTGCGCGGGCGAGGAACGGGTCGATGACGGCCCAGGTCGCGTCCGGCGCCTCGAGGTGCGGGAGGTGCCCGGCGGCGGGCACTTCGGCGAACTCCGCACCGGGGATCGCGGCGGCGACCGCACGGCCGTAGGCGGGCGTGACGATGCGGTCGCTCTCGCCGAACACGACGAGGGTCGGAACGGCGATCGTCGCGAGCCGGTCGAGGAGCGTCGGGTCGCTCATGCTCCCCCCGGCGACGGCGGCCATGGTCCGGCCGTTGGACAGCTGCACGGCACGCTGCTCGTCCGTGAGCTGGGCCGGGTCGCGGTATCCGCGGTCCGGGTCGTGCCACGCGGCCTCGGCCAGCCCTCGGGCGTCGAGGGCGAAGAAGTCGGCGACCGGCTCCCCCTCGACGACCGCGCCGACGCCGTCGATGTCGATCACCGCGCCGATCACCCCGGCATACCGTTCGTCGGCAGCGGCCTGAACGGCCATCTCGAGGGCGATCCAGCCGCCGATCGACGATCCGATCAGGACGACGCCGTGCTCGCCGCCATCGAGGAGACGCGTCAGGTACGCGGAGGCGAGGTCGCGGATCGACGCGATGTCCTCCGGGCGGGCGGTTCCCTCCCAGCCCGGATGGGTCGGCGCAGAGGCGTGCATGGTGGCGCCGAGATGGCCGACGATCGGGGCGACGGTCTGCGGGCCGCCGCCGCCGTGGAGCACCAACGCGGTGCGGCCGCTCGGGTCGCCGGCCTGGAGGGTGGGCAGATCTTTGGGAAGTGAGGGATTCATGATGCGCCTATCTAAACATGTTTATCTACGAATGTTGATACAGTAGCACCGTGACCACGGATCTGGAACAGCTCGGCCTGGCGATCAAGCGCGCGCAGTACCGCAACCACCGGACGATGGACGCCGCTCTGCGCGACGTCGGCGTGAGCCTGGTGCAGTGGGACGCGTTACGGGCGATCGAACGGATGCCCGGCGCGTCCGGCCACGACCTCGCCGTGACGACCTTCCAGAGCGATCAGGCGTTCGGCACGCTGGCGAATCGCCTGGTCGAACGGGGTCTCATCTCGCGCGCCGCCGGGCGTGGGCGACGCATCGAGCACTCGCTGACGGAAGCCGGGAGGGATGCGCTGCGCGCGGGGCACCGCGTCGCCGCGGACGTGCTCGAGGATCTCTTCGCACCCCTCGACGAGAGCCAACGTGCCGCGCTTGCCGCCGGACTCCGGCTCCTCACGGAAGAGCAGTAGAGCGCGGGAGTCGGCTAGGCGCCCATCGCGCGTCGGGCGATGGCCGTGATGACACGGGCAGGAAGCAGCCGGATTGCCGCAACGGTCACGGCGTTCGCGGCGCCATCCACCACCGCCGGGCCCGCGCCCTCCAGCGCCCGCAGGACGGTGCGCGCCACCTGGGCGGGCTGACGCATCCCCTTCCTCTGCGAGGAGTTCATCGGTGTCCGCGTCGGTCCCGGGCTGACGGCGACCACCCGCACCCCGGCATCCCTCGTCTCCGCCCACAGCGCCTGGGTGAACGAGAGGACGTAGGCCTTCGATGCGGCGTATGCGGCCAGGACGGGCGCGGGAGCGTAGGCGCCCGTGCTCGCGACGTTCACGATCGCGCCGTGCCCGCGCTCCACCATTCCGGCCACGACGGATGCGGTGAGTTCGGTCAGCGCACCGACGTTGAGCTCGACGAGTCGGCGGAGGACCGTGGGATCCGAGTCCGCCACGAACCCCCGCGAGCTCATGCCCGCGCTGTTGACCAGGAGCTCGATCTCGATGCCGGCGTCTTCGACGGCCTCGAGCACGTGGGCGACCGCTCCCGGCTCGGCGAGGTCGACGGCGATCGTGAGCACGGCGACGCCGAACCGCATCTGCAGGTCGGCGGCCGCGACCTCCAGCTGACGCGCATCCCGGGCGACGAGGACCAGGTGGGTTCCGTTGAGTGCGAGCTCCGCGGCGATGGCCGCGCCGATCCCGGTCGAGCCGCCCGTGACCAGGGCATGGCGATCCTTCAGCTGCGTCAGTGATGTCATGAGGGCTAACCTAAACATTGACGTCAATGTCAAGGTCAAACGGAGGTGGATCGTGCGGATCGGCGAGTTGAGCACGCAGACCGGTGTCAGCACGCGAGCCCTCCGCTACTACGAGCAGCAGGGCCTCATCCACAGTCGCCGCCTCCCGAATGGCTACCGAGACTACGGCCCGCAGACCGTGGACGTCGTGCTGTTCGTCCAGGACCTCTTCGCCGTCGGCCTCCCGTCTCGGCTGCTTCGCGACATCATCCCGTGCGTCGCCGAGGGCGGCACGTCCTCCCCGCCCGAGGATCTCCTCGCCCGCGTGATGGCGGTCCGCGACGACCTCCTCCGGCAGGAGCGTCGCCTCCGCGAGCGCCGAACGACGCTCGACGACTACCTCGCCGGCCGGCTGCTCCCGTCCGGAGCCGCCGCCGTGCACGAGTCCCAGTCTGTGTAATCGTTCAGAAACACGTTCGCCCGCTCCGCGAAACAGCGGCCCCCTAGCGTCGACCCTGTCGATGGCGCCGCTCTCTCAGCCGCCGGCCCACCCCCGGGGCCGGTACTGGACCGTTCGCCGGTCGTGCTCTTCGACGCCGCGAGTCTCCCCTTCCTGCCGCTGACGGCGGTCGCATCGGCGACCCCACCCGCCCGCGAGCCCCCTCGCCCGCTCCGGAAGGCACTACCCGATGCATCACACCCCCAGGCGACTCGTGCGCCTCCTCGCCGCCGCGGCGGCCGCGCTCGCCGGCCTCGGCCTCGCGGTCGGCGCAGCGGCGCCCGCTGTCGCGGCGCCCGCGGTGACCGGCACCACGGTCTCCGCGCCGTCCGCCGTCACCGCCGGCGACTCGTTCACCGTGACCGTGACCCTGACCGGCGCGACCGACGTCTTCGGCTACGAAGCGGTACTCGCATTCGACCCGGCCGTCGTGGCGTATGTCGACGGCAGCGCGGTCGTGCCCGCCGGAGGATACGACGCCGTCACCACCTCCTCGGGCACCGTGGACGTCGTCTACACGCGGCTCGGCACCTCCCCCGCGCTCTCCGGCACCATCGCGTACACCCTGACGTTCACCGCGAAGGCCGCGGGCTCGACGGCGTTTACGCTCGGCTCGCTCTCGCTGGTGGATCCCGCTTCGGCCGTGACGCCGCTGTCGAACGCCGCCGTGAGCCCGGCCGTCGTGGTCTCGCCCGCCTCGGTCCCCGGCCCGCCCACCGGCAGCGGTCCGTCCACCGGGTCCTCGCCTGGCTCGGGCTCCGGCGCGGGCGCGGCGACGAGCTCGTCCGCATCCACCTCCGATGACGACCTGGCCTCGACCGGCTCCGATGTCGCTCCGTACCTGATCGCCGGCGCCGTGCTGGTCGTGCTCGGCGCGGCCGTCGTCCTGATCGCAGTCCGCCGCCGCCGTGCAGGAGAAGCCCGATGACCGCCCGCAGACCCGCCCAGAGGAGCGACACCGCCATGCACACCCGAACAACTGCCCGCCGCGCCACGACCACCGTCGGCGCGGTCGCAGCGCTTGCCGCTCTCGTCGCCACCGGCGCCGTCGTCGCTCCCGCCGCAGCCGCCCCCGCGGCGAGCGCCGCCGAGCCGTTCCTCGCGCCGTACTACACGGCTCTCGACCTGACCGGGGACAAGCAGGTCACGAAGGCCGACCTCGACGTGCTGACCAACCACCTGGGCGCCACCCCTGCATCGGCGGGCTGGTCCACCGTCGCAGCTGCCGACTCCGACACGGACGGCGTCATCACCGTCAAGGACGTCGTCGCCCTGTCGCAGCGGATGATCTACGACGACGGGCCGTTCGAGTTGGTCGAGGCCTCCGCTCTGGACATGCAGGCCGCCATGAACGCCGGCGTCACCACCTCCGTGAAGATCACCCAGGAGTACCTCGACCGGATCGCCGCGCTCGACCGGACCGTGGTCGACCCGGGGGCCGGCGGCCGCGCGCTCAACTCGATCATCTCGACGAACGCCCAGGCGCTGACGATCGCAGCGCAGGCCGACGCCACCCGCGCGCAGAAGGGGATGACGAGCATGCTGCTGGGCGTCCCGATCGCCGTCAAGGACAACTACGACACCGCGGACATGCCCACGACCGGTGGATGCGGCTGCTGGGACGCCAACCAGACGAGCGACGACGCGACCATGGTGAAGAACCTCCGCGCGGCGGGAGCCGTCATCCTCGCGAAGGCCAGCCTGGACGAGTTCGCGTACGGGTTCGTCTCCGAGTTCTCCTCGTTCCAGGACCCGGGCAAGACGCTGCTCGTCGCCAGCCCCCTGAACACCACGAAGACCGCCGGAGGGTCCAGCGGCGGGACGGGCGCGGCCATCGCGGCGAACCTGGCGGGCATCGGCTTCGGCACCGACACGGGAGGCTCGATCCGCGTGCCGTCGACCTACAACTCGCTGGTCGGCATCCGCCCCACCGTCGGCCTCACCAGCCGCGACGGCATCATCCCGCTCGCCCTCACCCAGGACACCGGCGGCCCGATCGCCCGCAGCGTCACCGACGCGGCGGTCGCGCTCGACGCCGTCACCGGAGTGGATGCAGCCGACCCGATCACGGCGGAGCAGCAGGGCCACGTCCCCGACTCGTACACCGCAGCTCTCGACCCGACGGCGCTGAAGGGCAAGCGGATCGGCATCGTCACCTCCATGCTCGGCAGCAATGCGACGGTCCTCCGACTGTGGGCGGACGCGAAGGCGAAGCTGGAAGCGAAGGGGGCGACGGTCGTCGAGATCACCACCGTTCCCGCCGCCTTCACGGCGACGCTGAACGAGGGAAGCGGCAGCACCAACGAGTTCAAGCACGACCTGAACATCTACATCCAGAACCACCTGGCCCCGAACGTCACCGCGCGGTCGATCGACGACATCCTGGCCAGCGGGCGCAACGTCACCTCCCGCAACAGCATCTACACCTCGCGCAACAACGTGACCGACGCGCAGTACCAGGCGTGGGCGGGCCCGAGCGGAACGCACACGGCGGCGATCGCCACCGGCAACGCGACCGTGACGCAGCTGATGAACGACAACGCGCTGGACTCGCTGGTGTATCCGAGCGGATCCCCGTACAGCACCATCAGCACGAACATGCGTCTCAGCCCCAACACCGGGATGCCCGCCATCACGGTGCCGATGGGGCAGGCCGTCGCCGCCGACGGAACGAACCCCGTCGTCGGCGCCAACGTCAACCTCGAGTTCCTCGGGCGCGACTACGACGAGAGCGGCATCATCGGCCTGGCCTACGCGTTCGAGCAGGCGACGCAGGCGCGGGCGACCGCGCCGCTCTACGGCCCGCTGAAGTAGGGCGACCGCCCGTTCGAGACGAGCGCCCCGGCCATCCCGCCGGGGCGCTCGTCTGCCCCTGGCCACCGCGGACGCCACAGGTCATAGTGAGCGCATGCGCGAAGTGATCAGCACCCCGGATGCACCGAGCTCCCCGTTCTACAGCCAAGGCGTGAAGTCGGGGGACTTCATCCATATCTCGGGCCTGGTGGGAGTCGACGTGAAGACGGGGAGACCCGTCGGCCCCACGATCCAGGAGCAGACGCGGCAGGCACTCGCGAACTGTCGCGCAGTTCTCGCGGCGGCGGACGCCACCTTGGACGACGTCGTCGAAGTCGGGATCCTCCTCAGCGACCCGGCCGACTTCGCCGGCATGAACGAAGAGTACCGATCATGGTTCCCGAGCGAGCCGCCCGCTCGGTATGCGGCGAAACTCGGCGCCGTGATCCCCGACGTGCTGATCTCCATCCGCATGACCGCCTACGTCGGCGGACGCCGGAGCGGCTCCTGATTCGTTTCTCTGACACCTCGCGTCGGTAGGCTCGATCGCAGCAGCCGACCGTGAGCAGAGAGGAATAGACGCATGCATGCCGTGCTCGAGTACACCTACGGCGACGACTACCTGACCGCTCGGGAGGCGCACCGCTCGGCCCATCTCACGGCAGCGTGGGCTGCCGTCGATCGCGGGGAGCTCGTGCTCGGAGGCGCTGCCGGGGACGGCCCGTTCACCGGCCTCCTGATCTTCACCGGCGAGGACGCGCTCGAGACCGCGCGTTCTTTCGCCGCCGTCGATCCGTACGTCACGGAGGGCGTCGTCAGATCCTGGACCGCCCGCCCCTGGCGCACCGTCGTCGGAAACGACGCAGCCACGCCGGTGCACCCGTAAGCGCAGCTCGGCTCTCAGCTCACCAGCTCTGATCGGCCGCGCGGACGAAGACCTCGTTGACGGCCACGCGCCGGTCGCTCGTCACGATGTAGGCCACGGCGTCCGCGATGTCCTCCGGCTTCAGCCGTTCGATGGCGCCGGTCTGCGCCTCGACACCGGCCCGGAGTTCCTCTCGCGTATGTGATGCGAGTTCGGTGTCGACGTTCCCGGACTCGACGACACTGACGCGGACCCGCTGTGCCTGCATCTCCTGCCGAAGGGCTTCGGTGAAACCGTTGACGCCGAACTTGGTGAGGTTGTAGACCGCCGTCCCCGGACGGGCGACGCGCCCGGCCGAGGAGCTGATGTTCACGAGATCCGCGGTTCGCCGCGGTGCGTCGGAGGCCGCCTTCACCAGATGAGGCAATGCCGCGCGCGACATGTACAGGAGCCCGAGGATGTTGACGTCGACCATCCGCTCCCACTCGCCTTCCGGCGCATCCGCGAAAGGCCCGACGAGCATCGCGCCGGCGTTGTTGACGAGCACATCCAGCCGCCCGAACGCTGCGACGGCCTGCTCCACGGCGCTGTCCGCGCCCGCGCGAGTGGTGATGTCCGCGACGACCGCTCTCGCCGCACCACCGTTCGACTCTATCTGCTCGACCACCTGATTCAGGCGCTCGCCACGGCGCGCGACGAGTACGACCGCGGCGCCCTCGGCGGCGAGCTTGCGAGCCGTAGCGGCGCCGATACCGCTGCTAGCGCCGGTGACCAGCGCGACTGTCCCTGTGAGTGCGTTCGACATCTCCCTCTCCTGACTGACGGCATGCGGAGCCGACTCCGGTTAATGTAGCACAAACGGAGCCGACTCCGTATACGGAGCAAAACGAGTCAGGGTCGCTGCGCCACCAGCCCGTCGATCAGGAGGGAGACGAGGCGCGAGGCGAGTTCACGCTGACGCTCGTGCTCCGCGATGAGGGTGATGCCGCCGAGCGCCATCAGCACATCGTGGGGAACGATGTCAGGACGGAGCACACCGTCTCGCCGGCCGGCGTCGACGAGCGCGCTCACCGCACCCTCGAGGGCCTCCCGGCTCTGCGCCCTCAGCCCGTCGCGAGCGGCGAGGATCATCGGGAGGGCGTCCGACATCCCCTGTTTCGTGAGCATGTAGTCGACGAAGCGCTCCATCCACGCCCGCAGCGCATCGATCGGCGGTTGCTGTTCCAGCAGTTCTTCGGCCGCTGCGGCCAGCCGAGCGTTCTCACTCCGGTACACGGCCTCGATCAGGTCCTCGCGCGTGGGAAAGCGACGGTACAGCGTGCCGATCCCCACGCCCGCTTCCGCGGCGATCGCCTTCAGCGAGGCGTCCGTGCCCTCCCGCGTGAAGGCCGCCGCGGCGACCTCCAGCAGTCGTTCGTGATTGGCCTGCGCATCGGCCCTCAGGGGTCGAGCCACTGTGTCCTCCTTGCCGGATGGACGATGTCGTCTCATCCTCCGCCGTAAGCGGATCTAGCTCCGCTTAGATCCTAGGCGACCGACGCGGAGCTACTGCAGGCAGAACTCGTTGCCCTCCGGGTCGCGCATCATGATCACGAACTCCTCGTAGGGGCCCCAGTACCCGAGAAGGGTCTTCTCCTCGGTGGCGCCGAGGGCGATCAGGCGGTCGCGCTCCGCTTCGAGCTCCTCACGCGAGGCGCGGCGGTCGTCGAACGGCGTGATGTCGAGGTGCACGCGGTTGCGCTGCCGTCGCTCGTGCCGGTACCGACTGAAGTAGAACCGTTGATGTGCCGGGTTCTGATCCCACGCTTCGGCGCGATCCGCGATCTCCTCGTCGGTCATCCCGGAGGCCTTGAGCTCTGCCACATCCTCCGGGTCCCAGCCGGTGGGTTCCGGGTAGCCCATCACGGCGCTCCAGAAGCGCGCCAACTCGGTGGGATTCTCGGCGAAGAACGTCACGTTCGCAATCCGGGCGGTCATGCGTCGAGGATAGCGATCCGCGGTCTCAGCCGCCGCATCGCTGGGAGGCCGCTTTCCCCGTGGGCCATACGGACGAGCGACCTCCTTGCGATCGAGAAGGTTGACGTCGCAGAGCCCTTCCGCGCACGCGTACCGGATGGGGCAATCCATTATTGGGCTTGAGTATTCATACTTCAAGGACAGCAGAGCCTTGATTTCCATTCGCAGCCGGTCCAATATGTGCGATTCCAGCTAGTGCCAGCTGCTCTCCGTCACCACCATCGGAGAGTGCTTTGCCGCGTCTTCGCCGGCTTGCCCCACTTTGCTCGTGCAGCCACGTCCTCTTTGCGCGCAGTGCGCCATTCAGAGATGCGCGCACCCAGTTGGCCGGCGCGAATGTCGTAAAGGACCACGCGCAGCCACAGCATGGCCCCTCGAACCCTTTGCCGGGTGCGGCTCGGCGAAGGGTAAGAAGTCTGCATCCATCTTGCGATCTGAAGGTGACGGTTTTTGATGACGACTGATTGGTCATAGTGGTTCTGAATCATCCATTCATAAACCTCAAGCAGGACGTCACGCCTCCGCTCCGGATACGGCCAGTTGTGCACCGCGAGTCGTATCCCAGTTAGGGCCGACGCGATAGTGACCCGCGCTTCTTCAAATGAGAGTCGGCCCTCGCTCCAATCTCGCGCTACGTAGATGACTTGCACGCCTCGCGACGTGAAGTAGCCCCCAATGGTTGGATCTCGAATCGCACTTGAGAAGCGCGTCTGAGCCTCCCCTAAGGCCGTGAAGCCAGTTGTCATGTTTGGGGCGACCCCGACCTCGAGGAACGCCTCTGGGCTGAGTTTGGATAGGGCAAGTTCGAAGTCGTCGGCGGCCGCCTTTTCAGGGCCGAAATTTCGATTGTCTCGCTGATCTCGGGCGGCCTGGCCGGCGATTCTAATCCCCCAGACCGCCAAAATGACGGCAAGTAGGCTCGCGACCGTTTGAACCCCCGAGGACAGCCCGTTGAGCGCAGCCAGAATGCCAGTAGCGGTTGTCACCACGGTCCGTTGCACCTCACCGCGTCCCTTTCAAGAGAGCTCCGAGGATCGCATCGCGGCCCCCGAGTCTGGGCGCCTTGTACGCGGAGTAGATCCATTGAAGCACTCCGGTAGTTGCGGAAACCGCAATAGCCTTGGCAACCGATGCGTCCCCCGTCATGCCAGCGGCAGCGAGGTCGACACCACCAGTGATCGCAAAGTTGGACCCCATAGTCCTCAAGGACGAGAGCGTCGAGGACGCGTTCACCCGTTTGCTCAGCTTCTCGACCTGCGGAAGCAACGAATCCTCGACGTGCGCCACCAATTCGGCGGGATCATCATCACGGCATGCTCGTTCGAGCTCTCGGAGGCTTCGCCGCCAGTCCTCGAAGTCCGCTTCAGACTGTCTCATCTTCACCGCCGTTCGCAGATCGAGTGCAAGGCCGGGAACGAGTAGCTCTGCGACGGTCGGCAACGTTGTTAGAGGAACGTTCCGGCCATCGATTTTGGCGCTGAGGCGGGATGCTTTAGCCCTTAACAGATCGAGCGACGCCGGCGTGTCTGGGGCATACACCGCGCCGTAGTTGTCCGCGATACCGAGGGTCTTTGCGAGGTAGTAGTACGAGGGCTCAGCCACCAGACTCGAGTCATTGTGGTAACCGCGTTCATTGATTGTTACCCGGCCGCCGCGAATGTTGTCCCATACCTGCAGCTGTTGCTCTGCTGGTGCATCGTCGTAGCGGCGATAGACCTGCCACATCGCAGGGTCCCGCAGGTCATGCCGCACGGAAGCTTCCAAAGGTTGACTCCGGGAGAGTAAAACCGGGAATTGGGGCCTCGCTTGTAGAACACCCGAACGGAGCAGCGGCTCAGCAGACACAACAGAGGTGATTATCTGCCAGAGCCGCGACTTCGCCTCGTCTGGATCCGCTCGAATGGCCCCGTACGACTGAGTCTCAGCCATTTCACGGGGGCCAACCGTTTGAACGGTCACGCCCCGCCCCATGTGCACAGGATGGTTTGAGCGCAACCGATCGGTGTCAGAGAAGAAATAGTCGGCTAGCGGATCATGAACGAGGACACGAAAGTAGTAGAGCAGAGCGAGCGTCCGTTCGGGCTCCATGGCACCTGTGCCCCAATGTGCACCGAGCCACCCGCCGAGATAGACGCAACCCTCTGGGACTGGCTCCTCAACGGCCGCTGCCGCATATTCAAGAACCCGATCTCGCAGCTCATCGACCTTCGACAGCTGTAAGGACATGACCTGATGCTCCGTCGGGTATTCCCCGAAGAAGTTCTCTATGACGTCGAGTACCGACATCACAGGGCCCCTTCGCGCCTGGTCCACTCCCTCAGTTGGCATATGCCGGTTCACCTCCTCCTGGCCCTCAATGAGAGTCACTCTGAACGTTAGTGGTCACCAAGGACCGAGGAGTAAAAGGAGGCGAGCAATAACGATCCCCGTCCTACAACCCTACGGTTCTAAAATGTCTCACTGGGATGCCGCGAGCTTGCTGAGGTCACGAAACCAAGTGCTTTCGAGTCTCATGAGTCTGTGTCCAGCCCAGAGCCGGTACCAGCGTCATGAAGATTGCTTACGAGACAGGTGCGCGGTCGAGATGGAGCTCATCGGCTACGCGCGTACCGACTCCCAGCGGCATGTGGTCCGCCACAGCGCTCCAGAAGCGCGCCCGTTCGGCGGGATTCTCGGAGAGGTTAGGTCACGCTCGCGATTCGGGCGCGACGAGGCTAGCGACCGCGCCCCGCCACATCACGCCGCGGCGATCACCTCCTCGATGAGGGACGCGGTCTCCGTCCAGTCCCTGACGGCACGCGTCGGGATGCCGAGCGCGAGCACCGGATAGTCGTTGCCGTCCGGGTCGAGACGGTCCCCGACGAAGAGCATGTCCGAGAACGGGATGTGCGTGATCGCCGCGAGCCTCCTCATCCCGTAGGCCTTGTCCACGCCACGCCGCGTGATGTCGATGCTGGTCGAACCGCCCGCGCGCACCTCCAGCCCGGGAAGCCGGGACTGCACCGCCGTGCGCAGGTTGCTGCGCCGCGTTCCGGCCGGATCCCAGGCGGACTTCTCGGCGACGGGGGCGAACTGGCCCAGCGCGGAGAACGTGATCTGCGAGCCGCGGTCCTCCATGACCGGCCCCCACGTGCCCGCCTCCCACAATCCCAGGCGGGACGCCTCCTCCTCGACGACGGCGAGCGCCTCCTCCCGCTCGGCGTCGCTCAGGTTCTCGGCGTACCTGAGGCGCCAGTGGGCTCCGTCCCAGTTCAGGTAGCGCGTCCCGCAGGTCGGCATGAGGTGGAGGCGTTCCAGCGGCGCAGACGCGGGCAGACGGGAGAGCAGCTGGTCCCGGAACTGCTCGAACCGGCCTCCCGAGATCACGCACACCTCCTTCACCTCGAGGAGGAGTCCGAGCAGCGCGGCCATCCGCGGGTGGACGGGCGACTTCGACGGAGCGAGGGTGTCGTCGAGATCGAAGGCGACGAGACGGGGCATCAGCGGGACCTTTCGTGGTCGAGTGGATGGGGTCGCGGGCCGGTACTGCCCCGCGCGACGAGTTCAAGGGGAGGAAGCACGAGTTCGTGGGGTTCTCCACCGCCGATGCGGTCGGCCAGGAGGCGTCCGCATGCCCGGCCCCAGGCGTCGGCGTCATTGCACACGGCGGAGAGGGAGGGTGTGGTCGCGAGGGCGATCGGGCCGTCCTCGAGACCGATGACCGACAGCTCCTCCGGGACGGCCATGCCCCGACGCTGTGCGGCCTGCATCCCGGTGGCCGCGAGGACGTCGCACTCATAGAGGATCGCGGTCGGCGGGACGGTTCCATCGAGGAGACCTACACTGGCGGCCGCGACGGAGGGCGGAGATGAGTCGGCACAGACCACGCGGGCGTCCACGTCGAGGAGGCGCGACTCCTCGACGAACACGGCGATCCGCCGGACCGACCGGGCAAGCGCTCCGTCGGCGACCAGCGCGATCCGCCGGTGGCCCAGCGCGTGCAGGTGACGGATCGCCAGCCGCATCCCCTCCGCGTCGGCCCCGGACGCCCCCGCATCGTCGGCGACCACGAACGGCAGACCGAGAGCCGTCAGAACGTTCGGACGCTCGTCGCCGATCCGCATGCCGAGGAGAAGGACGACGTCGACCTGGGACTCGCGGACGAATCCGGCGTAGACCTCCTGCTCTTCCACGCCCGTCGTGACGACGCGGACGACGAGGACGGCGCCCGTCGCGGCGAGCGCATCCCCGAGCCCGTGGAGGAACCCGCCCAGATCGGAGTCCGCTCCCGAACCGTCACTGCGGATCACCACGCCCGCACTCCGCGGCCGGCGCGCCGAGAGCGCCCGGGCGCGGGAGTTCGGCCGCCAGCCGAGCTCCCGCGCCGCCCGCACGATGCGGTCGGTCGTCACCTGGCTGAGGCCGCGACGACCGTTGAAGACGAACGAGACGGCGCTCTTGGAGACACCCGCTCGCGCGGCGACGTCCGCGATGGTGATGCGCCGCTCCCCCGGCTGCTGGGCGGCGCCGGAGGCGGGATCCGGACCCGAACCGGCTCCCACCTCGGCGCCCCGTCCGCTACCGCGCCACGGCCCACGGGCCGTTGACGTCACCCGGAGCCTGGTTGCGGGTCCACCACTTCGCGACGTAGACGACGCCCTTGTAGCTGGCCCGGTCGCCCGCGGTGAAGATGCGCGACGGCGTCCACAACGCGGTGCCGTCCGGTGCGGCGGCCATCTCCTGCCACGGTCCCGTCACCGACCCCGGGACATCGCCACGGCTGTACCAGCCGGCCAGGAAGGTCTTGCCCTGGTACACGACGGTGTCACCCGCAGCGAAGACGCGGGACGGCGTCCACACGGCGGCACCGCTCTCCGTCATCGCCAGCTCCTGCCAGGCTCCGGTGTTGCTGAGCCCGGGCTGCTCGCCCTTCGTGGACCACCCCGCCTTGTAGACGGAACCCTTGTAGCTGACGATGTCGCCCGTCTTGTAGGACGTCGTCTTGCTCCAGGCGGCAGGCAGCACCACGGTGACGGTCAGCGTCGTGCTGGCACCGGCGACCGTGTCGCTGCCGCTGTAGGTCGCGGTCAGCACGTGGTCGCCCGCTGCGAGACCAGGCGGCAGGGTGAACGTGGCGACACCGCCCGTCAGGGATGCGACCCCGCGGTCCTTGTCCCCCTCGGTGAGAGCGACCTTCCCGGAGACCGGGAGCGGTGAGGTGACCGTGACGGTGACCGTCGCCGCAGTCCCCCACTTCGTGCTGACAGCGGGTGCGCTGACGACGGCGGTGGCGCGCAGACCGTCGAGAGCCGCCTTCAGCGCAGCGGTGCTCGCGTCGATCGCGGGCTGTGTGGCATCGGCCGCCGTGAGCGTCGCCTTCGCGGCCTCCAACGCGGGCAGCACGGGCGACCAGGTGGCCGGCGTGTACACCGTGCTGTCGAGACCGTTGGCCCGATCCACCTGTGCCTGCAGAGCGCTCTTGTCGACCGCCACCGTGACCGGGCAGCGGACGAACTCGTCCCCTGCACTGTGCACGAGCACGACGGACGTGGTGCCGGGCGCCCCGGTCTTCAGGCCGACGGAGACCGTCCCATCGGCGGCTGCCTGGGGTGCGGACGCCACCGCAGCGACGGACGGGTCGAGCGAGTACGCCGTGAAGGAGTCGCCGCCGACGAGCGGGGTGACGGTCGCGGCGAGGGTGGCGATGCTGTCCCTGTCCGCGTTCACCGGCGCCGGGCACGCCAGGCTGTATCCGCCGTACACCTCGAACTCCCAGATGTTGAGTCCGTACTTGGTCGCCGGCGACCCGATGACGCGGACGTACCGCACCTCTGCCGTCGGGAACGAGGTGGTATCGCGGCGGTGGTCGGCGGTGCCCGTGTTCTGCACGCGGGCCAGCGGCGTCCAGTCGCTGCCGTTCACCGATCCCTCGAGCTGGTAGTCGGTGGAGTTGCCGCTCTCCCACTCGACCACCGCCTGAGACACCGGACGGACCGTGCCCAGGTCGACCTGCAGCCAGTTGCGGTTGGTGTACGGCGCCGTGCCGGAGGGTCGGGCGGAAGACCATTTGGTGGTCTTCGAGCCGTCCGTCGCCGCCGGAGCCTGCACGTTCGCGAGGTTGTTGTACACGCTGTCCGCCGTGGTGGGCTTCCCGAGAGCGAGGTTCACCCGCCCGGCCGAGGCGGGCGCAGTGGTGATGGCGCTGTCGCCGAACACCTCGAACTCCCACACCGAGACGCCGTAGGTGGTGAGCGCCCGCTTCACGGTCTGCATCCGGACGTACCGTCCTGTGGCGTTGAGCGCGACGAGGTCGGTGCCGCCATCGCTTCCGGCGGCGGGCGTCGTGTAGGCGTCGCGCCAGGTGCTGCCATCATCCGAGACCTGGATCTTGTACTGGCTGGCGTAGGACGCCTCCCAGTACAGCCTCGCGGCGCCGATCTTCCGGATGCTGCCGAGGTCGACCTGGAGCCACGAGGTATCCGGTGATCCGGTCCGGTCGGCGATCCAGCGGGTGGTCGCGTTCCCGTCGGTCGCGCTCGCCGGACTCGTCCCATCGGAGGCGGTGGTCGGCGCGCCGAGCGCGAGGTTCGCGCGGGCGAACGCCGCGAACTCGGTCACCGTGTAGGAGCCGCCTCCCGGTCCGTCCACGGGCAGGATGCGGACGAAGTTCGCCGCGACCGCCGGGAAGTCGACGTGCTGGTGTCCTCCCGTGCCGTTCTGGACCAGCGACTGATCGGTCCAGGTCGTCCCGTCCAGAGAGGTCTGGATGAGGAAGCGCGTGGCGTAGTCGGCGCCCCAGTCGATGTCCGCACCCATGGCGTAGGTGCCGGCGGCGAGCCGCTGGCTCAGCCACGGGGCCGCACCGGACGACTGCCACGCGGTCGTCTGGTCGGCATCACCCGCACGCGCGGGGCCGTGGCCCGCGACCGAACCGCTCGCCGTGTAGGGCGAGCCGTCCGAGTCGTCCGCCACCAGCGGCTCCGTGACGGTCTTCCCGAGGTTCGCACCGGTGCCGAGCACGAAGGTGCCGCGCGACGCCGACGCGCCCCCGCTCAGCGCCACATCCACGAGCAGGCCGGGCTGGCTGGGGTTCGACAGGCTCACGACCGGGGTGCCGGAGGACTCGTCGAGCATCACGATGCTCGGCTGGCTCACCGAGAGCGTGCGGCCGTCGCCGAGGTCGAGCGAGCCGGCGCGGTAGAACGTCGCCATCGTCCGCTTGAGCCCGGGATGCTGCACCGCCTGCACCGAGGTGTCGTTGCGGAGGATCTTGACGGCGGGGTTCGCGGCGTAGGCCTGGGTCTGCGCTGCCGACTTCGCCGGCAGCACGATGTACTGGTATCCGGCGGCGCTCGGCTTCGTCCCGTGATCGAAGTACAGCGTGAACGCGTCGTGGCTCTCCGGCTGGTCGCCGTAGTAGCTGCCCGTCTGCGTCTTGTCGGACACGGTCACCGCCTGGTCGGACGGGAACACGTACCCGACCTTGTCGTTGTAGGCCCACGACGGATCGGAGACGACCTTCCCGTCGGTGCCGGGCGCGACCTTCTGACCGTCGACCGAGGCGTTGTCCTTCGCGGCGACCTGGTTGACCGTGGTGTGGATGGGCGCGGTCGAGGACGACTGGATGCCCGCGCCGAGCGCCACCATCTCGTCGTCGAAGTAGTAGTAGCTCTTCTGCGCCTGCGTGCCCGCGCGGTCGAGGCTCTCCACGCTCGCACCGTAGGTGCCGTCCGAGACGCCGCCGGTGAACGCGCCGCCGTTGGCGGAGCGGCCGTCCTTGCCGAGCGTGGTCTCCTTCACGTAGGGCACGGTCGTGCCGGGGTAGTGATACCAGTCGAACGCCGGTCCAAGGTCGGTGTACTCCTTGTTCGTCACCTGGATCGCCGTCGTGCCCGTGCGGTTCCAGACGACCTCGTTGCCGACGTCCTTGCGGAGGGTGGAGCGGTACTCGCTTCCCACCGTCCGGCTCGAGTTCAGACCGGTCACGATGCCGTAGTCCGCCCGCTGGTGCGAGGAGAACTCGGAGCGCCAGAAGTACTTGTCGCCGGTGACGCCGTTGCCGGCCGTCTTCCCGCGGATGTTGTCGGCCATCTGCCGGTAGGCCGTCGCGTACAGCGGGTCGGTGCGCGCCATCCGGTCCAGCGGATCCAGGAAGACGGCGCCGTAGCTGGTGACCCCGTCGACCGTGGTCGCCGGCCGGTAGAGGAGGTACAGCATCTCGATCTCGCCGCGGATCAGCCAGCGGGTGCCGTCGACGATGTAGAACGCGATCGTGTCCAGCTGGTCGCGCGTGAAGGCCAGGCTCGTGCCGCGGGCGGAGTCCGCCCACATCGCCACCATGGTGAACAGGGCCATCCCGTAGCCCTCGCTGTAGAGCTGCGCGCCGTGCGCCCAGAACGTCGAGTCCGGCTGCACCGCCTCCTGCACCGTGCCGGAGTCGTCGACGGCCACCGTCTGCACCATCGTGGCGAATCCCGCCGTGATCGCGGCGGCGTCGCGGGTGGCGAGCGCCTTGTACAGGTAGTCGGAGGTGCGCCAGGCGCCGTTCGCGCCGGCCGGGTCCAGCTTGCCCTGGTTGTGCTTGATCGCCAGAGCTGCGGCATCGGCGCTGAGTTCGTCGCCGACGAAGATCGAGATGCGGCCCATCGCGATCGACTCGCCGATCTCGGTCTCCCACCAGTTCGTGTTCCCCGGGTTCACCTGATCCCAGTACGCGAGTGCGCGCTCCTCCGCGGCGATCAGCGCGGGGTCGTGGTAGCCCTTCGCCGACGTCTCGCGGTAGGCCTGGGCGATGGCGACCATCCGGTAGAGCGCCTTGTAGGCATCCCACGTCTTGCCGTTCGCCGAGCTCGTCGTGTCCTGGTAGTTGACGTCCGACCACGAGCCGTCCGCGTTCTGCGAAGCGACGTAATCGAGCGCATTGCTGGTCTGCGCCAGGTAGATGCCGTTGGCGATCTGCACCTCATCCCCCTGGCTCAGGTAGTAGTCCTGCAGCCGGGTGACGATCGTGGAGACGTCCGTCTGCAGGTCCGCCGCCTGGGCGGGTGCTGCGAGACCGGCCGCGCTCAGGAGGGCCGCGACGAGGAAGGCCACGAACGCCGAGAGGCGCGAGCGGCGGAGGAGCGTTGGACGTGGAGCGTTCGGGTCTTCGGGATGACGCGTCATTGCGTTGGACTCCTTGTTCGCTGGAGGTGGGTCAGGGGATGCGGACGAGCCGGGCGACGCAGATCCGCGTGTCGGCTGCGCCGTAGAAGACGACATGCTCTCCGTCGATCTTCTCGATCGCCGTGGGGAAGAGCACGTTCGCCACGGTTCCCGCGGTCTCGTCCGCGGTCTCCGGGGCCATCAGGGGCTCGCTCGTGCGGGCGAGCACGCGCGAGGGGTCGTCGGCGTCGAGGAGCATGGCGCCGACCACGTAGCGGACGGTGAACGCCTGGGGCACGAACGATCCGCCCGGCAGGCTGCCGGTGACGCCGTGGTGGAGCAGCAGCCAGCCCTCGGGCACCCGCAGCGGAGCGGGGCCGGCGCCGATCTTCAGGGCCTCCCACTCGTACTCGGGGCCTGCGACGAAGCGGTGGCCCCCGGGGCGGGTGAGCGCGGTGATGTCCTGCACGGCGTCGTCCACCGGCACGTAGGAGATCCAGATGCTCGCGCGGTCGTCCGTCACGCCCGCGGGAAGCGGCGGTCGCTCGTCCGGCCGGACGAACCCGAAGTCCCACATGGGCCGGTGCAGCATGGCGAAGCTCGGGCGACCCTCCGGGTCGGGAACGACCTCCGGGAAGAACACGACGTCCTTGTTCGGAAAGAGGTTGAGGTCGGTGTCGAGGGCGTCGTCGTAGGCGAACTGGATGGGGCCGAGCCGCGTCCACTCGCGGCCGTCGGTCGACACGGCGAGGGCGGGCTTCGGTCCGAGCGGCCCGAACGCGACGTAGCTCATCACGTGGACGCCGAGGTCGTTCAGCGGGGTGATGCGCGGGTCCTCCACGCCGCCGTGGGCCGTGCCGTGCTCCCATCCCCGCTGCGCCTGGAGGGCGATCTCGAGGTCCGCGACGCCGGTCGGCACACCGTCGGTCACGACGACACGCGCCCGCCCGATCCGCGACACGTTCTGCTCGGCGACCAGCCGCGGGAACAGGTGCACCGTGCCGTCCGGGTCCTGCACGGTCGCGGGGTTCAGCACACCCTCGACCTGGCGCGGGTCGGCCGGGTCGGGCTCCATGACGATGCCGATGCGCTCCAGCGCGTACGGGATGGCGACGGCGGCGGTGCGGGCGGGGATGGTGGTGGACAACAGGACCTCTCTAGCGGATGGGGTGATGCGTGGACGGGGTCAGCCCTTGACGGCGCCGACGACGCCGTTGACCAGGTAGCGCTGGATGAAGATGTAGCCGACGATGAGCGGGGCGGCGACGATGAAGGTCGCGGCCGCGAGCAGCGGCCACTGGTTGCCGTACGTCCCCTTGAAGGCGTAGAGCCCGACGGTCACCGGGAACTTGGTGGGGTCGGCGAGCAGGACGGTCGCGAGGATGATCTCGTTCCAGATCCACACGGCCTGCAGGATGAACACGGTCACCAGCGCCGGCCGGGCCAGTGGCAGGATGAACGTGAAGAGGTAGCGCCAGTAGCCGACGCCGTCCATCGCGGCCGCTTCGTCGAGTTCGCGCGGGATGGACTTCACGAACCCGCTCAGCAGCAGGGGCCCGACGCCGACACCCACACCGACCAGCAGGATGTACCCGAGCTGCGTGTCGTAGAGCCCGAGCCGCAGCAGCAGCTGGAACTGGGTGATCAGGGCGTTCGGCAGGAACAGCACCAGAACGAAGACGATGGACCAGTACTTCGCGCCGCGGATGTAACCGCGTGCGACGGGGAACGCCAGCACCAGGGTGAGGAGGGTGCCGATCGCCGACCCGGCCGCCGTGTAGAGGACGCTGTTCAGGATGTATGCGCCGAAGTCGCCCTTCTCCCACGCCGTCGCGAAGTTGCCCCACTGCGGGTTGGAGACGATCCCGACCGGGTTCGCGACGAACTCCGCCTGCGACTTCAGCGCGGTGTTGAGCAGGTAGAGCAGGGGGAAGAGGAACACGACCATGAGGATGAGCGCGCAGATGTACGCGCCGATCGGCCGGCGCCGGCGACGGCGCGACACCGTGGCGCGGTGTGGGCCGGATGCCTCCGGCAGCGACTCGGTCGTCGGGGTCGTCACCTGTTCGGTGGTCGTCGTCACAGTCTCGCCTCCCGTCGGCGGAGAATCAGCAGGGCGATGATCGAGACGATGGCCACCAGGAAGAACTGGACCATCGATACGGCCGCCGCATAGCCCTGCGACTGCGACAGCGTCGTCCCCGAGGCGCCGCCGAAGCCCTGCACGTAGACGAGCAGGGAGAGCACCTGGGTGGAGCGATTGTTCGGACCGCTGAGCACGTAGATGAGCTGGTAACTCTGGAGCGCGTTGACGATGCCCAGCAGGACGTTCGCGGTGATGGACGGTGCCAGCAGGGGGATGGTGATGCTGCGGAAGCGCTGCCAGCCGCTCGCCCCGTCGATCTCCGCCGCCTCGTTGAGCTCCTCCGGAACGGCCTGGAGGCCGGACAGGAAGATGATGACCGAGACGCCGAGCACCATCCACACCTGGACGAGGATCACCAGGGCAAGCGCCAGCTTCGGGTCTCCGAAGAACGCGGAGTGCCCGCCGAAGAGACCCAGCAGGGATGCGGCCGGTCCGCCGCTCACGTTGAAGATCAGCGACCAGACCAGCCCAGTGACCGTCACGCCCAGGATCGTGGGCATGAACACCACGGCCCGGTAGAAGTTACGGCCCCTCAGCCGACGGTTGAGGAGCACCGCGACGGCCAGAGCGACGACGATCTGCAGCACCGTGCTCACGACGGCGAAGATGATCGTGTTGCGCAGGGCGTTCGCGCTGTCCGCCCACTTGGCGGGCGAGAAGAAGTCGATGTAGTTCTGCAGGCCGACGAAGTTGATCGGGAGGCCGGGGAGGCCGCGCAGGTCGGTGAGCGAGGCGATCAGCACGCCGACCGCCGGAACGAAGCCGAAGATGCCCAGCAGCAGCATCCCGAGCCCGAAGGTGACGCGGACCGGCGTGCGGCGGGGGAAGGGGAACGATTCAGTCATGTGTCTCTCGACTCCCGGGAGGGTGGACGGCCCGTGGTCGGCCACCCTCCCGACAGAGGGTCAGCCGGCGGCCGACCACGCCTTCTGCGCGGCCTCGGCGGCCTGCTCGGGCGTTGCGGAGCCGAGCGGGCTCAGCGCCGGGTAGTTGAACGGGAAGACCGCGTCCTGGCCCGCCTTGTTGTTGGCGAACCAGACCTGGTCCCAGGCGGGCTCGTACGACTTGGTGTAGTCGCCGATCGACTGGAGGAACGCGCTGGTGGAGATTCCGGGCTGAGCCGACGAGAAGCCGGACTTCTGCAGGAACAGCTCGTAGTTCTTCTTGTCGGAGAAGAACTTCAGCCACGCGAGCGCCGCCGTCTTGTTCTTCGCCGAGGTCGGGACGGCCAGCTGGAGCTCCGTCTTGCCGTTGAGCAGGGCGTTGTCCGCCGCGTTGTCGGAACCCGGGAACGGGAAGTACCCGTAGTCGAACTTCTTGGCGACGGCCGCGTCGATCGTCGGCTGGTCCCAGGTGCCGTCGACGGTCATCGCGAAGTCACCTGCAGCGAAGCCCGACGGGATGGACGTGTAGTCGGCTCCCGCAGCTCCCTCCTGCGAGTTCTGCAGCACGTACTCGGTCTGCTTCAGCACCTTGACCTCGGTCGGGTCGGTGAGCTTGGCCTTGTTCGTCCAGAGGTCCTTGGCCAGCTGCTGCTTGTCGGCGAGCGTCGGATAGTTCGCCGTGACGGAGGCGAGCATCGGCAGCCCGGCGGGCCAGCTGTCCTTTCCGCCCATGCCGAACGGCGTGACGCCCTTGGCCTTGAGGGCGTCGACCACTGCGGTGAACTCGCTCCAGGTCGTCGGGATCGTGAGCCCGTTGTCGGCGAAGATCTTCTTGTTGTAGAAGACGCCCGTGTAGTAACTGACGCCGGTCGGGACCGCGTACTGCTTGCCGTCGATCGCCTGCGTGTCGAGCAGGGTCGGTGTGTACTGCTTGAGGAACGACTCGCCCGTGAGGTCGACCAGGCCGCCCGCCTTGGCGAGACGAGCGTCGTCGGTGGCCGCGTCCTTCGCGTACGACGGCGTCTCCATGAGGCCCTTCACGACGAAGAGGTCGAGGTTGCCCGCCGTGAGGCGCGACGACTTGGTCGCGGGATAGTTGTCGTTCGAGACGGTGGAGAAGACGACGTCCACCTTCGGGTACTGCTTCTCGAAGGCCTCGTTGATCGCCCGGAAGCCGGCGTCCGTGGCGTCGCTGCTCGATACGAGAAGCTGCAGCTTCCCGCTCGGCTCTCCATCTGTCGATCCGCCGCCGCTTGAACAGGCGGCGAGTGCGCCGATCGTGGCTGCGGCGACCGCGCCGGCGATCAGCCGCCGGCCCAGGGTCGCGCCGCGCAACCTCTTCGTTGCCATGTGTTGTCTCCTCGTCGAGTTTCGGGATGTGTGCAGGTGTATCGGGTACAAAAACGTTTCGGTTCTGCAAGCGCAGGTTACCGAAACGTTTCGGTGACGACATGGTGGCACGCCCCGGCATGCAAATGCAAGCCCGACCGAGCACACCGCCCGATCGCGATCAGCGCTGCGCGCGCGCCGGCCCCGTCGAATCGCGGACGATCATCTCGGCATCGGGGATCCGGACGTCGTCGACGACGCCCTCCTCGATCAGGTCGACGAGCATCCTGCCCGACTCCCTCCCCAGCGTCCGCGGCGAGGTGTGCACCGTGGTGAGGGACGGCCGAACGTAGGTGCCGAGCCGGATGTCGTCGAAGCCGGCGACCGACAGCTGGCCCGGCACATCCACGCCGAGGTGCTGCGCCTGGGCGATGAGGCCGATGGCCGACAGGTCGTTCGCGCACATCACCGCGGTCGGCGGGTCGGCCGAGTCGAGCAGGATGGATGCGGCAGCCGCGCCGCCGAGGTAGGTGAACTCGCCGGGGACCACCGGTCCGGGCTCCAGCCCCAGCTCGCGCAGCCCCGCACGCCAGGAGTTCTCGCGCTCCACCGAGTGCGTCATGTTCGGGCGGCCGCTGACGTAGGCGATGCGCCGGTGCCCGAGGTCGACCAGGTGCCGGAGGGTGGCCCGGATCCCGGCGTCAGGGTCCTCGCGCACCGCGGGGATCGGGAAGCCGCTGCCCGGGTTGATGGCGACGGCGGGCAGCCCGAGCCGCTGGACCAACGCGATGCGCGGGTCGTCGACCTCCAGGTCGTTGATGAACACGCCGTCGACGCGACGGTCGGCCGCGAGCTTCTCGTACCGCTGGAGCACCTTGTCGGACTCGGCGCTGATCTGGAGGACGAGCGCATACCCGCGGGGATCGATCGCATCCTCGATGCCGCCGATGAACCCGCCGAAGAACGGGTCGAGCTCGAGCACATCCGGATCCCGGTGCAGGACAAGACCGACCGTGAACGCGCGCCGCCCGGACAGGCTCTTGGCCCGGAGCGAGGGGACGAAGCCGAGTTCCGACGCGATCCGGATGATGCGCTCGCGCGTGACGTCCGAGACCCCGGGCCGCCCGTTGAGCGCGCTCGAGACGGAGCTGATCGCGACGCCGGCCTTGTTCGCGACGTCGACGATCGTCACCCGCTCATCGCCCACCGACCCGCCTCGCCTTCCGCCCTGCATCGAGCGACGGACATCCTATGCCGAAGAGGGCGGCGGGCGCTCCTCAGCCGCCCTCAGCCGCGCCGCGGCTTGCGCGGCGGCCGGTCGTCGTCCTGCCACGAGCCGGACCGACTGCCGCCTCGCCCGCGATCGGGACGGAGCTGGATGAGCTTGCCGCCGATCCGCGTGCCCGAGAGCCGCGACAGGGTGTCGCCCGGGAGGTCGGCCGGCAGCTCGACGATGGAGAAGTCGGGCATGATCCGGATGTGTCCGAAGTCCTCGCGGCTCAGGCCGCCCTCGTTGGCGAGCGCGCCGACGATCTGGCGAGGCTCCACCTTCTGGCGCTTGCCCACCTCGAGGCGGTACGGCGCCATGGGGGTGTCGTTCCGCTCGCGGCGCCCCGGACGGTCGAGCCGGTCGCCCCGAGCGCCGCGGCCGCCTGCACGATCGCCGCCCGCCCGGTCGCCGCGCGTCTCGCGCTCCACCGGCTGCGACAGCTCGTCCCGTTCGCTGAGCAGGAGCGGCTCGTCGCCCTGAGCGACGACGGCGAGCGCCGCCGCCACATCCGTCTCCGGCACATCGTGGTGCTCGACGTAGTGGGCGATGATCTCGCGGAAGCGCGAGATCCGGTCCTCCTGGGCGAGCGCCTGGGTGATGGCGTCGTCGAAGCGGGCGAGACGGGTGACGTTCACGTCGTCGACGCTGGGCAGTTGCATCTGTGTCAGCGGCTGGCGCGTGGCCTTCTCGATCGCGGTCAGGAGCCGGCGTTCGCGGGGCGTCACGAAGCTGATCGCCGCGCCGCTCCTGCCTGCGCGTCCGGTGCGGCCGATGCGGTGCACGTACGACTCGGTGTCGACCGGGATGTCGAAGTTGACGACATGGCTGATGCGCTCGACGTCGAGGCCGCGCGCCGCGACGTCGGTGGCGACCAGGATGTCCAGCTTGCCGGACTTGAGCTGGTCGACCGTGCGCTCCCGCTGGGCCTGCGCGACGTCGCCGTTGATGGCCGCGGCCGAGTAGCCGCGTGCGCGCAGCCGCTCCGCGAGCGTCTCCGTCTCGTTCTTGGTGCGGACGAAGATGATCATCCCCTCGAAGTTCTCCACCTCGAGGATGCGCGTGAGCGCGTCGACCTTCTGCGAGTACGACACGACGAGGTAGCGCTGGGTCGTGTTCGCCGACGTCGTCGTCTTCGACTTGACGGTGATCTCTTCGGGGTCGTGCAGGTACTTCTTGGAGATGCGCCGGATCTGCGCAGGCATCGTCGCCGAGAAGAGGGCGACCTGCTTGTCGTCCGGCGTGTCCGCGAGGATGGTCTCGACATCCTCCGCGAAGCCCATCTTCAGCATCTCGTCGGCCTCGTCGAGCACCAGGTACTTCAGCTGCGAAAGGTCCAGCGTTCCCTTCTCCAGGTGGTCCATGATGCGTCCGGGTGTTCCGACGACGATGTGGACGCCGCGGCGCAGCGCGGACAGCTGCACCCCGTATCCCTGCCCGCCGTAGACCGGCAGCAGGTGCACGCCCTTGAGGTGGGTCGCGTAGCTCTCGAACGCCTCCGCCACCTGCAGCGCGAGCTCACGCGTCGGGGCGAGCACGAGCGCCTGCGGACTCTTCTGCGACAGGTCGAGGCGCGACAGGATCGGCAGCGCGAAGGCCGCCGTCTTGCCGGTTCCCGTCTGAGCGAGACCGACGACGTCGCGACCCTGCAGCAGCGGCGGGATGGTGGCGGCCTGGATGGCGGACGGCGTCTCGTAGCCGACATCCTTCAGAGCCTTAAGGACGGCCCCATCCAGCCCTAACGACGAGAAGGTCGGAGCATCGTCGGCGGTTTCGGAGCCGCTGTGTGCGGAATCTGGCGTGGTCACTGTCCCACGGTAGTCCCCGGGGGCGGATTCTCGGCGTGGCGAAGCACGCCGAGCGGCTCCGACCACACGCCGTCGCCCGCGAGCGCAGCGTAGGCGATCCGCTCGACGGCGGTCGCGCCCTCCGCGAGAGGGAGCGACAGCACCTCCTCCGGAGTCGACCGGAAGACGAACTTCGCCAGCGAGCGCGCACCCTCCGTCGTGCGCGGCGCGGGCGTCACGTCGAAGCGCGCGGCGAAGCGGCGGACGTTGGAGGTCGGCGGCAGCTGCCGCAGCGCCGGGTCGAGCATCCAGCTCTCGCAGACGAACGGCGCGCCGTCGCCGAAGTACCGCGCGGCCCACGCCAGCGAGGCATCCACCTGCGCGGGATCGAGACGACCGCTCTCCGGGATGTGGATGTGCCGGCCATGCGGGCCGGGTTCGCGCTCGAACTGCAGGCGGCCGAGCGCGAGCACCCTCCCGGACAGCACCTGCTGCAGCCAGTCGTCGTCGACGAGGTCGCCGTACAGCGCGACCTTGCGTGGGATGTCGGCCAGCGACGCCTCCGCCACCTCGGCCGGGATGCCTTCCGCCACGAGGGCGGCGACGGCTTCGCCCGGGCGCTCCTCCAGCAGCGCGAGGATGTCCTCCCGATCCAGGGTCACGCCGGCTGTCCCGCATCGAAGTAGGCGACGAGTTCGGGGTCCAGAGGCGGAACCGGCAGCAGACCGCCGTCGCCGCGGATCGAGGCGGTCGCCTGCAGGCCGGCGGCGACCGCCTGGCGCGCGGCGACCGGTGACGTCAGGGTCGGACCGCCGTCGCGCGCGAACGCGACGAACTCCGCGATCATCAGGGCGTCCGCACCGCCGTGTCCACCCGCGGCGTCGGGGACAAGGTACGTCTCGTCGGCCGGAGCCGCGGTGCCGTGCCGCCGGTTCCAGAGCCGCACCTCGGATCCCGGGGTGTCGCCCAGGTTCTCCAGCCGGCCCTCCGTCCCGATCACGGTGTAGTTGCGCCAGTAGTCCGGGGTGAAGTGGCACTGCTGATAGGAGCCGAGGACTCCGTTGTCGAGCACCAGGTTCACCTGCGAGATGTCCTCGACGTCGACGACCGGATTGAGGCCGGTAGCGGCGGTCGGGGGCCAGTTGTCGAGGCTGAACCACTCCTCCACCCGCTCCGCGCTGCGGTCGCGCCGATCGTCGATCGCGCTGTACACGGCGAGCGCGCCGACCCCGCTCACACGCGCCGAGTATCCGCCCGCCAGCCAGTGGATGACGTCGAGATCGTGCGCTCCCTTCTGGAGCAGCAGCCCGACGGACCGCGACCGGTCGGCGTGCCAGTCCTTGAAGTAGTAGTCGCCGCCGTTGCCCACGAAATGCCGGCACCAGACCGCCTTGACCTCCCCGATCCGGCCGCTGGAGATGAGCCCGCGCATCAGGGTGATCACCGGCATGTGCCGCATGTTGTGCCCCACGTAGAGCCGCGAGCCGGTGCGGCGTGCGGCGTCGAGGATGCGATCGCAGTCGTCGAGCGAGATCGCGAGCGGCTTCTCGCAGAACACGGCGGCGCCCGCCGCGAGTGCCGGGATGGCGACGGCCGCGTGCAGGTGGTCGGGGGTCAGCACCATCACCGCGTCGACGCCGGCGTCCAGGAGCTCGTCCAGGCTCGCCGTCACGGCGGCGTCCGGGAACGCCGTGGACGCCTCCTCCCGCGCCCGCTCGGCGGGGTCGCACACCGCGACCACACGGGAGCCGGCGCCCGGACGGTGGGCCTCACGGGCGAGTGACCCGCGATTGCCGAAGCCGACGACGCCGATCCTCAGGTCTGCCATGGGTCCATCTTTCTCCAGAACGCTCTCTCCTGGTGCGGCAGTGGAGGCACGGCGGAAGTGAGGGGCGCCGTGCCTCCACGTCTAGACGACGAGCGAGGCCGCGTCCGTCACGGCCTCGCCTGTCACGATCGGGGTCAGGTCGACATCGCGCCCGTCGATGCGGAACGTGTACCGTCCCGTCTGCTCGATGACGGACGTCTCGAGCATGTACCGGCGCAGCTGCTCGCGCTCGCTGTCGTTCAGCCAGGCGATCGGGTCGGAGGTCGACCGGAACTCGAGGATCGCGGCCGTGTCCCGCAGCGCCTGCCGTTCGGCGTCGTCGAGCAGGCTGCGGGTGCTGCGGAAGTACACGGCGTCGGGATCCACCTCGTAGAGCCGCTTCATCCACGTGCGGTTGATGGACGACACGATCGAATTGCGGGCGCCCACTCCGGAGGGATCGCCGACCCGCTCCGCGTTGTCCCAGAATGCGCCGACGTCCGGCCCCACCCGGGCGCCGTCGAAGACGCCCACGCTCGGGATCATCGGGACGCCGCATCCCAGCAGGTACACGGAGTCCCCGACCACCGAGCGGATGTGCTGCACCGCCTCGCGGTAGACGGCCTCGCGGTGAAGCGGGATGCTGCGCTCGCCCGCCACCGCCCCGGCGTACATGAAGTCGAGCTTGAGGTAGCGGTAGCCCCAGCCGACGACCGTCTCGAAGACCTCGCGCAGGTGATCCTTGACCTCGTCCTGGGTCGTGTCGAGCGAGTAGTAGTGCGAGCCCCAGTTGTAGCCGGTGACCAGCGGACGCCCGTCCTCCCCCTGCACCAGCAGGTCGGGACGGCTGCACGCGAGCTCCGATCCGGGCAGGGCGATCAGCGGGGCCAGCCAGAGACCGGGAGTGAACCCCGCGTCGGCGATCGTGCGGGCGGTCGCGGCCATCCCGGACGGGAACTTCGGGCCGGCGGTCCAGTCGCCGACGATCGGCTCCCACCCGTCGTCGAGCTGGAAGACGTCGAAAGGGTAGCCCTCGAGGTCTGCGACGGTCCGGGCGACGAGCTCTTCGTCGATCCCCTCGAAGAACGAGTACCAGCTGCTCCACACCGTTCCTGCCCGGCCGGTCCGCCGGCCGAGGCGCTGCGACACCAGGTCTGCGTAGTCGGCGAACACCTGCCGCTCGGGTCCGTAAGCGACGAACCAGTCGGCGGTGTCGTCCTCGGCGCGGCCCCAGAGCACGTTGCGGTCGGCCCCGACGCGCGGGGATCCGAGGCCGAGGGCGCCGAGCAGCAGGACGTCCCCGCCCCTGCCCGTGACGGCCCCGACCGCCGCACCCGAGTGGCTGTGCGGCGTCTCGTTGGCCGCGTCGTCCGCGGTCAGCAGGCGGTTCGGGCTGTCCTTGATGCCGATGGTCTCGCCGTCGGTCCGCGCCCACCCGGACGGGCTCCAGGAGTTCCAGCCGTGCCGGTAGAACTCGGTGTCGCCGAAAGGATGCAGGAGCGCGACGGGACCGGCCGGCACGACGAAGCCGCCCGGCACCGCCTCCGGTTGCCCCGAAACGTTGGCCGGGATGCGGAGGCCGGCGAAGTCGAAGGTGTACAGCATGCTCTGCTTTCTGGGGGAAGGGCCTGGGGCCGGTCGGAGGGGCGGGGCGGCCCGGTGGCCGCCCCGCTCATGTGCTACTTGAACAGCGCGTTGACCTGGTCGTTCGCCTTGCCCAGCGCGGACTTCGCGTCCTGCTGGCCGAGGGCGACGCTCTGGATCGCGTCCTGAACGATCTGGCTGATCTCGGTGCCGTGGTAGCTGATCGGGATGATGAACGTGCCGTCCTTCGCCTGCTGCTCGTCGAGGAAGACCTGGGCGTTCAGGCCGTCCTTCTCGCGCACCTCCGCCGACTTCTCCGAGGCCTCCTTGATGGCCGGGAAGACGACTCCGGTGGCCGCAACAGTGTTCTGGCAGTCCGCCGAGGCGAGGTACTTGACCCACTTCCAGGCCTCGTCCTTGTGCTTGCTCCCCGCGTAGATGGCGTCGGACAGGCCGTTGATCGCGGACTTCCTGCCCTCTGGGCCGATCGGGAGCGGCGCGAAACCGAACTGGTCGGTCTTGCCCTTGTACGACGAGAGGTTGAACGAGCCGAGGGTGGTCAGAGCCCCGCCGTTGTTGGCGAGCACCTCCGAGCGCGCCAGCGTCGACTGCACGTCGAGCTTCGGGGCATAGCCCTTGTCGGAGAGGTCGGCGAGCCACTGGACGGTCTCGGTGAGCTTGGAGTCGCCGTAGTGGAACTTCGTCCCGAAGGGGTTCTTGTTCGCGTAGGTCCAGCCGTTGGAGTAGGCGAAGTTGCCCCAGCCGTTCTGGCCCTGCGATCCGTCGGCCCACTCCGGCAGGAAGCCGTAGACCTTGACGTTGTTCTTGTCGAAGGCGGGGTCCAGTCCGTTGTGGCCGCTCTTGTCGACGGTCAGCTTGGCGATGGTCTGCTCGAAGGTGCCACCGTCCTGCGGGTTCCACGTCAGGTCCGCCAGCGACGCCTCGTCGATGCCCGCGGCCTTCAGGTCGGCCTTGTTGTAGACGAGGCCCATCGTGTCCCAGTCCTTCGGCAGCCCGTACCGGGCGTCCCCGACCTTCCAGAGGTCCGCCAGGCCGTCGACGTACTGACTGAGGTCGACCTTGTCCTTCTCGACCATCGGCTGGATGTCGACGATCTGCTTGTCCTGGACGAATTGCGGATAATACGACGCCTGGTCCACCCACACGTCCGGGGCGCTGCCCGCCGCGATCTGGGTCGAGAGATTCGTCCAGTACTGGCCCCAGGCCGACTGGCTGATCTTGATGGTGATGTTCGGGTTCTCCTTGGTGAACTGCTCGGCGCACTGCTGGTAGGCGGGCACCTGCGTGTCGTCCCACATCCAGTACTGCAGGGTCACCTTGTCGTTCGAGCCGGACCCGCTGGACGAACACGCGGTGACTCCGGTGAGCAGTGCGGCGGCGACGGCTATGGCGGCGACGCGACGGACCTTGGTCATTGGTTTCTCTCTCTGTGTGGGTGGTGCATCGGGATGGGGGTTCAGAAGGTGGGGCTGGTCATTTGATGCCGGTGAAGTTGAGCGACTCGACGATCCGCCGGCCGAGGAAGATGAGCAGGATGAGCACGGGGATGACGGACAGCGTCGAGCCGGCCATCAGCCCGGTCCAGTCGGGCTGGGTATTGGGCGACTGCTGCAGGTACACGCCGAGGGCGACGGTCATGGTGCGGACGCTCTCGTCACGCCCGATGAGGAGCGGCCAGAGGTAGTCCTTCCACGCCCAGACGACGGTGATGAGGCCGATCGTGATGAGCGGACCGCGGCTCATCGGGAGGGCGATGCGCCAGAACACGCGAGCCTTGCCCGCGCCGTCGAGCATCGCCGCCTCCTCCACATCCACGGGGATGTTGAGGAAGAACTGGCGCAGGAAGAAGAGCGCGAACGGGGTCATCAGCAGGCTCGGCGCGACCATCCCGAAGAGGTTGTTGAGGAGGCCCAGGTCACGGACGAGCACGAAGTTCGGCAGCAGCGTGAAGATGCCGGGGACCATGAGCGCGGCGATGAGGACGGCGAACAGGGCGTTGCGCCCGGGGAACCGGAGCCGCGCGAACGCGTACCCTCCCATCGCGCAGAACAGCGTCTGGAAGAACCCGATCAGTGCGCAGTAGATGATCGAGTTCCACAGGTAGAGGAGGAAGTTGATCGAGGCGCCGGACCCGCCCGCAGCCTGATCCTGGGCCGGGCTGAGGAAGCCGAGCACCCGGGCGAAGTTGATCAGGGTCGGGCTGCCGGGGAAGAACGAGCCGGAGTCCCGGATGACGTCGGCGGCGGGTGTGAGGGCCGTCTTCAGCATCCAGTAGAAGGGGAACAGGGTCAGGACGAGCGAGATGATGAGGACCGCCCAGCCGAGGGCGCGGCCGATGGAGAAGCGGCGGCGGACGGTGTCGCGCGCGGGACGGGCGGGCTGCTCCGCGCCGGGAGCGAGGACGGGTGTCACAGGTCGTGTCATGGTCATGGTGTGGTCCTAGGCGAGCTGGGATTCGGAGGCGCGGAGGAGGCGCAGCTGGACGGCCGTGAGAACGCCGAGGATGACCACCAGGACGATCGCCATGGTCGCGGCGTAGCCCATGTGGAAGAAGTTGAACGCCTGTTGGTAGATGTAGTAGTAGATGACCCGTGTCGCGTTGACCGGGCCTCCCTTCGTGGTGATGGCCACCGTGTCGAAGATCTGGAACGAGCCGATCAGCGAGACGACGAGCACCAGGGCCATCACCGGGCGGAGCAGCGGCAGCGTGATGCGGGTGAACAGGCGCCACTCCCCCGCTCCGTCGAGCGAGGCGCTCTCGTACAGATCGGCCGGGATCTGCAGCATCCCCGCGTAGAACAGCAGAGCGGTGTAGCCGGTGAAGGCCCAGGTGTTCACGATCGAGATCGTCGGGATGCCGAGGGCGGGGTTGGTGAAGAAGCCGACCGCGGGGAAGCCCATCGACGTGATGAGGTGGTTCACGAACCCGAGGTTGGTGTCGAGCAGCCACAGCCAGACCAACCCGACGGTGACGTTGGGTACCAGCCACGGCAGCAGCAGGGTGGTCCGCAGCATCACGGAACGCGTGAGGCGGTGCATGAGCGCCGCGAGGAGCAGCGCGAGGACGGTCTGCGTCGTCACGTTGACGATCACGTAGTAGAGCGTGACGCCCATCGAGTTCCAGAACTCCTTGTCCTGGAGCACGGCCGTGTAGTTCTCCAGGCCGACGAACGTCGGGTCGCCCAGCAGGCTGTAGTCCGTGAACGACCACCACACTCCACGGACCGTCGGGTACAGGTAGAAGACCGCGAATCCGATCAGGACCGGCGCGATGAAGAGCCAGGCGACTCTGCGGTCGTCCCGCCGGCGTCGTACCCTCGGCGCGCCGCCCGTCCGGTGCGCGGCTCTCGGGAGCAGGGCTGTCATGGCATCCTCTCGGCGCCGCGGGCGTGCTGCCGTCGTTGGCGCGATAGGGGTGGATCGGTTCGCGAGCGATTCGCTGGCCGTTGGTTCGCCCATCCGCGGTAAAGTCGGGTGGACGGGTTAATTATGCAAGTTGCCGTTATAAAGTGCAAGAGTGAGGATCATATGGCTCGAGAGGCCCTTATCCGCGGTGTCGAACCGGCCGTGGGCAGCCGCTCTCTGCTGCGGCGGATGAACTCGTGGGGAATCCTGCGCGCCGTGCTGGAGCGCCCTCAGACGATGCGCGACCTCGCAGCGGATTCCGGCCTGTCCCGCACCGCCATCGACGCGATCATCACCGACTTGACCGAGGCCGGCTGGGTCGTCGGGTCGGACAGCGCCCCCGCCGGCCGCCTGGGCCGGCCGGCCGCCACCTACCGGCCGGCTCCCGGACTCGCGCATTTCCTCGCGCTCGACATCGGCGCCAACCACATCTACGCCGTCGTCACCGACCTGACCGGCCAGGTGCGCGGACACCGCACGACAGCCACGGCGGAGTCGGATGCCGCAGAGAAGCGGATCACGACGGCACTCCAGGTCGGAGACGACCTGCTCGACGAGCTCGGCCTCACGCGGGCCGACCTGTGGGCGGTCACCGTCGGCTCCCCCGGTGCCATCAGCACGACGGGCCAGGTGCTGCACTTCGGCGGCACCGGCATGCCGGGGTGGATCGGCCTCGATCTGCGGGAGCGGTTCCGGCGCGAGTACGACGCCGCCGTCCTGGTCGAGGGGGATGTGGCCCTCGGCGCGCAGGCGGAGCTCGCCATCGGAGCAGCCCGCGGTCACACGGATGTCGTCTACATCCTCTGCGGCGCCCGCACGAGCGGCGCCTCCATCGTCAACGGCCGGGTTCACCGCGGCGTCCACGGCGCGGCCGGCATCGTCGGCGAGATGCCGGAACTGCGCTGGGCGGAGCTGAACGAGCAGTACGGAGCGGCGGTGCTGGGCAGCCCCCGGCCCAGCCGGGAGCAGATCTTCGACCTGGCGCGCTCGGGCGACCCCGCAGCGGTCGAAGCCGTCCGCGAGTTCGCCGACGACCTGGCGACGGGCGCGGCCGCGATGACGCTGGCAATCGATCCCGAACTCCTGGTGATCGGCGGCGGAAGCTCTCCGAGCGCCGACGTCTTCCTGCCGCGGCTCGAGGAGTCCCTGCGGTCGATCGTGCCGCTCGCGCCGACCGTCGTCGCCTCCACGCTCGGCTCCGAGGCGGTTGCGATGGGCGGCATCAGCCTGGCGGCCGACCACCTCGCCGCTGTGCTCGACGGAGCCGTGCGCGAGCGCGAGTCGTTCCCGAACCCGTCGGAGACGCAGGCGCTGCTCCGGGGCTGAACGACGGCGGCCCCGGGGATGCGAGCGCACTCCCCGAGGCCGCCGTGGCCGTCAGCCGGTGGTGATCCGATCGATGTCGGGCGCCCATCCCGTCGGGTTGGCGATGGTGATCGTGTGCCCACCGCCGGAGGGGATGGCCACGTTCACCGTCACTGTGCCGACCGTGTTCCAGTCCGCCGTCGCCGGGAAGCTGACCGAGGTGGACGTGCCGCTGTCGACCTTCACTGTCGCCGTCCGCGCGACCGCCGAGGCGTACGCGATGCGGAAGCTCGCCACGCCGCCCGTCACGCCGGTGACGGCGAGCGTCGCGCCGTTGCCGACGTAGCCGACCTTCGCGCCGCCGGAGCATCCCGAGCACGAGGCCACGACCGCGGTGCCGGTGAGCGTGTTCGACGCCGACTCCGCCTCATAGCTGGCGGCGGTCGACCCGCCGGTCGAGATCGTCGTTGTGCCGAGCGTGAGCCATCCGGACTTCACGGAGTCCTGTGTCGCGTTGGCGAACCGGATCGGGGCGCCGCCGCTGAGCGGGTTGGTCACTTGGGCGACCATCCGGTACGTGCCGTTCGCGACACCGCTCGTCGGGAAGGTCCCGGTGAACTGCACGGACGCACCGCTCGCGATGTCGGAGACGTGCCAGGAGGAGGTCGACGTCTTCACGATCGCCCCCGACGCATCCACCAGGGCGAGGGTGATCGGCCAGCTGTAGTAGAAGGGCGCGATCCCGATGTTCGAGATCGTCATCCCGACGGACGCGCTGCTCCCCGTCGCGATCGTCGCCGGCACCAGCGCCTCCGTGGCCCGCAGCGAGTAGCCCATCGACTGCGCGCCGGCGAGGGCGCGCGGCTTGTCCGACGACGAGTAGCCGGTCTGGAAGGCGTACTGGTTCAGCAGCCAGCTCACGTGTGTCTGGCTGACGCTGCCGGGGAAGTCGTTGTCCCCGCCGTCCTCGATCACCGGGCATCCGGACGTGCTGAAGATGCACGATTGGAGCTCCGGCCGCAGCTCTCCACCGATGGACTGCGTCTTCCACTTGTTCGTCGCACCCGCGGCGGCCATGTTGTCCATGAAGTGCCATCCCAGCGAGCTGGTCTTGGTTTCCAGGGCGAACGAGTCGTCGTGGTAGCCGATCGGCAGGGAGGCGTTCTGCGTGTTCGGCTGCCGCACTTCGAGCTTCGTGGTGTGGAACGCGTTGACGAAGTCGTTGAGGATCTCGCCCTGCGTCGCGCTCGAGGCGAACCAGTCCGGCTGGCCGTTCGTCCCGTTGTACGGGTAGGTGTGCCACTCCCCCCAGAACCCGAGGAGGCCGGCCTGGACGAAGCCCACGCGTGCGTCGCCGTCGTATCGGGCGCCGAGCGCGGCGATGAACTGGTCCATGGCGGTGCGCAGGTTGGGGTCGTCGTAGTTCGGCGAGACGCTGACGCCGTTGTTGCCGTAGTCGTTGTAGGAGTGCGTCACCAGCCCGCCGTTGAGCAGGTACTGCGGGATGCCGCTCGGCTTGGTCGGGTAGTCGAGGTAGAACCGGAACGCCGTCTGGTGTCCGCGCGATGCGATGTCGTTGAGCACGCTGTCGACCGACGACCAGTTGAAGGTGTTGGGCCCGCTCATGACGGCGTTGACGGGGAAGTAGGCCCATTCCATCGTGTACGGGAAGGCCGAGTACGACCCCTGGTACGGGATGAAGCCCTTGAGCGGATTGGATTGCGGCTCGGAACCCGCGGCGAGCGCGGTCCAGCCGGGTGTTCCTGCGGTGGAGGGCGGTGTCGGCGCCGCTCCGACCGCCGGCGCGATCACGGCCGCTGCGGCGAGCGCCAGCGACGCGATCACCGTGGGGATGATCCTCTTCATGGTGTTCCTCTCTGAACGATGACGAGTAGTCCGATAATTCTGCAACTTGCAGTAATAATGCGCAATGACGGAATCCCGGGTCGTCCCCCGAGCGTCTCAGGCGAGCTGACGCGCCAGCGCCGCAGCCTGGTGCCGGTGCCCGATCGTCTCGTATCCGACCACGACGACCGCGGGCGACAGGGCGATGACGATGAGGCTCACCCCGATCGGAGCCCCCGCGGCCGCAAGCCACACCGACGCGACGAGCGCGACGACCGTCCCCACGAACAGCCCGATGTGGAACGGGTCCCCTTCGTGAACGAGATACGTGTACAGCAGGAACAGGACCACCGAGAACACGAGCACCGGCACGGCCACGCTCGCCACGGCGCCGGCCACGCCGAGTTCCCCGACCCCCTCGATCTCGTACGCGACGACGTGCAGCCCCGCCCCGGTCGCTGCGATCGAGGCGAAGAGCAGGATGTGGCTGTAGCCCCACGCCACCGCGCGCCGGCGGTGCCGTCGGAGGATCTGTGACGACGGGATGATGAAGTACGTCCACCAGAGCCCGAAGGTCAGCCCGACGCCGGCCACGGCGATCAGGGCGGCCTGGATGCTCCATCCCTGCTTCTCGACGAGCGCCGCGACCGACGTGACCGTCCCGAACAGCACCTCGCCGAGCGCGATGATCGTGAGAAGGCCGTAGCGTTCGGCGATGTGGCCGGCGTTCCAGGGCGTCCCGCCGAGCCGCACCTCGGCGAGGACGGGGCCGCCCAGCTCGACAACATAGAGGAGCGGCGCCACCAGCAGCACCGTCTCGAAGCTGGGCCGCGCGAACGCCAGCAGCACCCAGCCGATCTGGGCCGCGGTGACGAATGCGGCGTAGACGAGGGCGGTGCGCCGCCGGGCGGGATCCTGTGCCGCCGCGCGCAGCCACTGGGCGACAAGGGCGATGCGCATGACGACGTAGCCCGCCACGAGCACACCGACCTCGAACTCGCCTCCGGCGTCGACCGACGCGAACATCTCCGGCAATCCGAGCGCCAGGATGACAACGCCGACCATCTGCACCATCGTCGTCACGCGGTAGAACCAGTCGTCGGTGTCGTAGGCCGACGCGAACCACGAGAAGTTGATCCAGGCCCAGCAGATCGCGAACATCGCGAACGAGAACGCCCCGATCGCCGGCCACACGTGTCCCTCCGAGAGCAGGTGTGCGAGCTGGTCCCCCGCCTGCCCGAAGGCGACCACGAAGGTCAGATCGAACAGCAGCTCCAGCGGTGTCGCCGCGCGGTGCGCCTCGCCCGGGTCCCGGCCGCTCATACGCAGCAGCCGGTGACCGAGGTCGTCTCGCGTGGTCTCGGACATGTGGCCTCCCGAACGGACGCCCGGCCCCCGCGGCCGGGTGGCCCTATTCTGCGCCCGGTCTCGTCGGTTCGGCAGGTTACGATGGTCGCCCAACGCCGGGTTCCGAACCGTCGCCGTCCGCGACGCCGAATGACGAGGAGAACCCCATGACCTCCGACACCGATCAGCACACCCCAGCCGAGTCCGTTCCGGACTGCTGCGCTCCTGCAGCCGCCGGAGGCGATGGGCCCTCGGACGGCCGCGGATGACGCACGACAAACGCTTCCCGCGGTCCGTCTTCTCCAGTGGCGACGAGCCGGATGCGCGCTTCTCCCTCGCCAATGAGCGGACATTCCTCGCCTGGCTCCGCACCGGCATCGCTCTCCTCGCCGGCGGTGTCGCGCTCGAGGCCCTCGGTTTGGGCATCCACCCCGGGTTCCGCCTCGCCGCGTCCCTCCTGCTGCTGATCGCCGGCGCGGCCGTGCCCGTCCAGGCCTGGTACGGCTGGAAGCGCACCGAGTCCGCTCTGCGGCACGGGACCCCGCTGCCGTCGGCACCATTGACCGTCGTCCTGAGCGTCGTCGTCACCGCGGTCGGTGTGCTGGTCCTGGTGGGCGTCCTGCTGCGATGAACGCCCCGTTCGACCCGGGCCTGCAACCCGAACGCACCGCTCTCGCGTGGCGGCGGACCGGGCTCGCCCTTCTCGTCGGATCGTTCGTCGCCGCGCGCATCCTGCCCGAACTGCTCGGCGCCTGGTCGGCGCTCCTCGGGCTGACCGGCGTGGTGATCGCCGGCATCCTGCTCGCCATGATCCATCGCCGCTATCGCGGGCACCACGGACAGCTCACCACCGCCGGCGATCGTGCCCCGATCGCCGAAGGTCGCCTCATCGCGGCCACCGCGGCTTTCGTCTTCGGCGGCGCCCTCGTCAGCATCATCGTCGTGATCGTGCTCGCAGTGAGCGGTGCCCTCGGCGCCTCGCTCGCGCGATGAGGTCGGACGCACCCGCGGAATAGGGTGGTCGGCATGAGCGCAGTCCATCCGCGAGGCGGCACCTCGTCGGCGCCGGACACGATCGCCCTGATCGGCCCCGGCGCGATCGGCACCACCGTTGCCGCGGCGCTGCAGGAGGCGGGCACCTCCGTTCAGCTCTACGGGCGCACGGCCCGAGACCAGCTCGTCCTTCATCGCGGAGATCACGACATCGTGGTCCCTGGACCCGTCATCACCGATGTGTCGCAGGTCGCCGGTCCGGCAGATCTCGTCTTCCTCGCGGTGAAGACCACCCAGCTCGAGGCCGCGTCACCGTGGCTGGCGGCACTGGTCGGGCCGCAGACCGTCGTCTGCGTGCTGCAGAACGGCGTCGAACAGGAGGCGGCGCTGGCGCCGCTCCTCCCGGAAGGACGTGTCGTCCCCGCCGTCGTGTGGTTCCCCGCCGAGACGCAGCCCGACGGCTCCGTACTGCTGCGCGGCGACGCGCGCCTCACCCTGCCGCACTCCCCGGCAGCGTCGGTCGCGGCCCAGGCGCTGAGCACCACGTGGTGCGAGGTCGAGCTGTCCACGGATTTCGCGTCGGTCGCGTGGCGCAAGCTGCTCCAGAACGCCGTCGCCGGTCTCATGGTGCTGACGGGCCGCAGGGCGGGGATGTTCCGGCGAGACGACATCGCCGGACTGGCGCTGGACTACCTCCACGAGTGTCTCGCCGTCGCGCGGGCCGAAGGGGCTGCGCTGGACGACGATGTCCCGACCCAGCTGCTCGCGCGGTTCCAGTCGTTCCCCGCCGACCTGGGCACCTCCATCCTCGCCGACCGCGAAGCGGGTCGCCCTCTGGAGTGGGACGCACGGAACGGTGTCGTCCAGCGCCTCGGCCGCGCTCATGGCATCCCGACTCCGATCAGCGATGTGCTCGTTCCCCTTCTCGCCGCAGCGAGCGATGGAACGGGAAGCGACGCCGGGCCCGCGGCGGTCACGCCCGGCTGATCGAGGTGAGTCCCGAGATCATGACGTCGATCGCGAAGTCGCGCCGACGGCGCTCGTCCGCTCCGGTCAGCGCCGGGGCCAGCCGCCGGACGCGCGGGAACAGCTCCGGGTCCGCGGTCGAGTAGACGGCGAGAGCATCCGAATCGGGGATGCCGGCGACGGCCGAGCGATCACGCACGGTGCGTTCGACGGCGGTCGACGCCGCGAACTGCGCGATGAGGTCGACGGCGAGCGCGGCATCCGCATCGGGGATGCCGCCGGCCTCCATGAGCGCGAGCTCGTGCTCTGCGAGACGCAGCGCCCCCGGAAGCGTCGGGATGGTGCCGAGCGCGACCGCGCCGAGGCCCGGGAACGACTCGAGCGCGTCGACCGTGTTGACGACCGTGGCCGCCAACGCCGCCCGCCAGTCCCCGTCGACCGGAGCGACGAGCTCGATGCCCGCGTAGACGTCGTCGAGCGCGTGCTCGAGCAGCACATCCCGACCCCCGAAGTACGCGTACAACGACGCCGGGCCCGTGTTCACCGCCGCGGCGACGTCGCGGAGCGTCACGGCCTCGACTCCACGTTCGCGGATCAGCCCGAGGGTGGCGTCGAGGATCGAGCGCCGCGACAAAGGCGGCTTCGCCGGGCGGTCACGGCGCGAAACGGGCTCAGCGGGCAGCGGCATTCCCCCAGTGTAGCGAATTGACACGATCGCCATTCTCTACGAACATTGTTCGCGAACGCTGTTCGTCAAGCTCTATGAGAAGGAGAACCCATGTCGGTACTGGTAGTCGGCGCGAGCGGTGCGGTCGGCGGCCTGGTGGTCGCCGGGCTGCTGGAGCGCGGAGAGCGGGTGCGGGCGACGAGCCGGCGACCGGAGAACCTGACGCTGCCGGAGCGGGTCGAGGTGCTGGCCGTGGACCTGAACGACCCACCGACGCTCGGGCCGGCGCTGGCGGGCGTTGATCGCGTGTTCCTGTACGCGGATCTCGACGACCCGGAAGCCGTGGTCGCGCAGCTGGCGGGCTCGGAAGTTCGGCACGTGGTGCTGCTGTCATCCTCCGCCGTGACGTTCCCCGGGGCCGAAGAGGACTTCAACGGTGCGAGGTTCCTGCGCGTCGAGCGGGCGATCGAATCATCCGGGCTGAGCTACACGTTCCTGCGTCCGGGTGGCTTCGCCAGCAACGCGGCGCGCTGGAGTTGGAGCGTGAAAGGCGAGAGCGCGGTGCCGCTGCCCTACCCGGACGCCGTGCAGGTCCCCATCCACGAGGCGGACATCGCGGAGGTGGGCGTGATCGCCCTCACCGAGAACGCCCTGCTGAACGCGACACCCGTGCTCACGGGTCCGGAGCGGCTGACCCTGCGCCAGCAGGTCGAGACGATCGGCTCGGTGATCGGCCGACCCGTCGCCGTGGTCGAGCAGACGGAGGCGGAGTCGGTCGCGATGTTGTCGCAGTACGTGCCGGAGGTCTGGGTGACGCAGATCGTCACGGACTGGCGGGAGGCCGTTGGAACCCGCCCGGACGTGTCACGCGAGTACACCCGCATCACCGGACGCCCATCCCGCACGTTCCGCACCTGGGTCAGCGATCACGTCGAGCTGTTCCGCTAGAGCCCGCCCCACGGAGGCGGTCCGCTCCCTACTCGAAGACCGGCGTGAGGAAGCGGCGCTCGTACCGTCGGATGCACCCGGTGTCGCGGGCGAACTGGAAGGCCTCCTGGCACTCGGGGTCCGATGCGGACGCCTCGCGGTAGCGCTCGTAATCCGCCAGGGACGGGAAGGTGAACAGGGCGAAGGCTTCGTCGCTGTCGCCTTCGCTGGGCATGAAGTACCCGTGGTGGGTCCCGCCGAGCTTGTTGACGAGGCGGATCCAGCGCTGCCCGTACTCGGCGAAGTCCGCCAGCTTGCTGTCGTCGATCTGGTACCGCAGGTGAACGGTGATCACGGATGCTCTCTCTCGTCGGTCAAAGGGGCGAGCCCATCCTGACAGAGGGTGCGGCCGGCGCGGGTCGGCGGAGCTAAGGTGGCTCGCGTGAGCGCCCACGCCCTCCCCGCTCGTGTTCCGGCGGCGGTGATCGGGGCCGGCCCCGCCGGTCTCGCCGCTGCCGTCGAACTGAAGCGCGCGGGCGTCGACGCTGTCGTCATCGACCGGGCCGACCGGGTCGGGGCGAGCTGGGCCGGACATTACGACCGCCTCCATCTGCACACCGCGCGCAGGCTCTCCGGACTGCCCGGCCTCCGCATCCCGCGCCGCTACGGTCGCTGGGTCGCGCGCGACGACGTGCTGCGCTACCTCGCCCAGTACGCCGCCGTGCATGATCTCGACATCCGACTCGGAGTCGCCGCTCTGTCTGTCGAGCGGCCGGAGGACCAGTGGCGGGTCGCGTGGAGCAGAGGAGACGAGCGCGGCGTGATCGCGGCCGACACCGTCGTCGTTGCGACCGGCTACAACCACAGCCCGAAGATGTCCGATTGGCCCGGGCTGGGCGATTACTCCGGCACGGTCCTGCATTCGAGCGCGTACCGGAATCCCGCATCGCTCGGAGCTCGCGACGTGCTCGTCGTCGGGCCGGGAAACAGTGGAGCGGAGATCGCCGCCGACCTCGCAGAGGCAGGTGTCACGGTCTCCCTGGCGGTGCGTACGCCGCCCAACATCGTGCGACGCGCCGTGCTGGGCATCCCCAGCCAGGCACTCATCCTGTCGATGGCGCCGCTCCCCCTGAAGGCGCAGGATGTGCTCGCCGGCGCGCTTCAACGAATGGCCGTCGGCGACCTGCGCGCGTACGGCATCCCGAAGGCGCCACGCGGGATCGCCACTCAACAGGCCCGCGACGATGTCACGCCAACGCTCGACGTGGGTCTCCTGCGGGCCCTCAAAGCCGGTCGCGTCACGGTCGTGGCGGCCGTCGCGAGGTTCACCCCGGATGCCGTGGTTCTCGCCGACGGCACCGAACTGCATCCCGACGCCGTCGTCCTCGCGACCGGGTTCCGCCGCGGCCTCGAGTCGCTGGTCGGCGGTCTCGGCGTTCTCTCCTCCAACGGTCGTCCGCTGATCAACGCGGACGCGCAACTGCCCGCCTACCCGGGCCTGTTCTTCCTCGGATACTCGAATCCGCTGACCGGCAACCTGCGCCAGCTCGGGATCGACGCCAGAAAGATCGCCGCTGCGACGACGAGCACCATCGAGTCGGACCGGTGAGCAGCGACGGGATACTGTACCGTTCTGGTCATTGCATGTCGCCTCGGGGGGAGCGCTGTTTCATGTCATCGTCACGTCATGGTCTGACGTCTGTGAGTCCACGCGGCCGAGCCGAGTCGCTCGTCATGGGAGGGGCGCTGGGCTTCGCATCCGGAGTCATCGGCCTGCTGCCCTGGCTCGTGACGGGCGGCCGCCTTCCGCTGCAGAACCTCTGGCAGACCGACACGCCGCCGGACGAGATGCCGTTCGCGCTGCTGCCGGTGAGCCAGTACTCCGCCACGACGCTCCTGGTCCTGCTCCTGGTGGGCGCGGTGCTCGCCGGCGGCGCGACCCGGCTGCTGCAGCGGACCGGACAGGTGGAGGCGTGGAGCGTGTCCGTCGGGCTGCTGCTGCTCCAGCTCGCCGCCCTCGTGCAGGCGTTCGTGGTGATCGCCGACGGGCTGGGCATCGGTCGACCCGGCGTCGATAGCCGCGCCTCGCTCTACTTCACCGGGATGCTCGGGGGCGCGATCGTCTCCGTGCTGCTGGCTCAGGGACTGTTCTGGCTGGTCTCCCGGCTCGCCGTCGGTCCCGCGGCGCTGGGCCTGGTGCTGGCGGCGGTCCCCGTCACCTCCTGGATCGTCGGCGCCGTCACGGCGTTGGTCGACCCGTACAGCGTCGCGCTCGCACTCGGGTCGATCTTCCGCTGGTTGCCCGCCGTCATCGTCGGTGCCGTGCTCGGGTGGTGCGGCGTGGTCCCGCTGCGCCGCCTCGGCGTGTGGGCGGTGGGGCTGATCGCGCTCTGGGTGACGCCCGCTCTCTTCACGGCCGTTTCGAACGCGCTCGGCATGCGGGTGCTCGACGGCGACCTCCGAGAAATGGCGCAGGTCGCCGTCAAGATCTTCCCCGCCGCACTCGACATCGGCGTCGGCCCGGTCATTCTGGCGGCGCTTCTGGGGGCGGCCATCGTCGTCGTCCGCTGGGCCATCGCCCGCGGTGGACGCAGACGTGAGACGCTCGCCGAACCCGAGGCCTGAGAACGCCGGTCACGAATCGAACGAGTACCCCAGGGCGTCCGCCACCTTCAGGATCACGCCGTCGCGACCGCCGTTCCGGTCGGAACGGACGATCGCCCGCTTGATCACCGCGACGGCCGCCGAAGCGACCGGCTCCGGAGGGATGGGGAGCGGTTTGGTCCGCACCAGCCGCGTCCGGGTGATCTCGGTGTCCGCGCCGTCGAGCAGCTCGAGCATCACCTTCGCCGCGAACCGCGTGGCCGCGACGCCGAGGCCGGTGAAGCCGCTGCTGTAGGCGACCTTGTCTCCCATCGCCGTGCCGTGGAACGCCACCAGGCGACTGGACATGTCGATCATGCCGCCCCACGCGTGCGTGAACGTGATGTCGCCGAGCTGCGGGAACGTCCGCAGGAAGTGGTCGGCGAGGCGCCGGAACGTCTCGTCCCGCACGTCGTACGACGGCTTGATCCGGCCGCCGGGATGGTACACGGCGTCGTAGCCGCCCCAGAGGATCCGGTTGTCGGCGGACTTCCGGTAGTAGTGGAACTGGCGGGAGGAGTCGGTCATCCCGAAGCGCTCCGTCCAGCCGATCGCCTCCAGCTGCTCCTCGCTCAACGGCTCCGTCATCAGCGCATAGTCGTAGACGGGGATGGTGCGGAACCGGTTCCGGCGCAGAAGCGACGGGAAGCCGTTGGTGGCCAGCACGACGCGTCGCGCCGACACGACACCGCCAGAGGTCGTCGCGCGCACCCGATCGCGCTCGTCCGACAGCCCGCGCACCGGAGTGTGCTCGTAGATCTTCACGCCAAGGCTCAGGCACGCCTGCTTGAGTCCCCACGCCAGCAGCGCGGGATGGACCAGGGCCTCGCCGTCGCGTTCGAAGAGTCCCGCGCGGAAGAGCGGCGACGTCACGTAGCGCCGGAGCGCACCCTCGTCCAGGAACTCGCTGTGCTCTCCGGCCGCCTCCCGGAGCGCGGAGACCTGATGCGGTTCGGTGGCGACGGTCAGGACGCCGGTCGCTTCGTACTCCGCCTCGATGCCGTGCCGCTTCAGGTCGGCGGCGAATTCGACCCAGTTCTCCATCCCGAGCCGGTCCAGGGTCTCGAGTTCGGCCGGGAAGTACCGCTCGCCGTTCTCGGAGCCATGCGTCAGGCTCGCTTCGACGAAACCGCCGTTGCGTCCGCTCGCGGCCCAGCCCACCTCCTTGCCCTCCACGAGGACCACCTCGAGGTCCGGCTTGCGCTCCTTCGCCAGGAGAGCGGTCCAGAGGCCGCAGTAGCCACCGCCCACGACCAGGAGGTCGGCGCTGACGTCGCCCGACAGCGCTGATCGCGCGGCGGGCCGGCGCGGGTCGTCGAGCCAGAACGAGACGTTCTTCGCACCGCGGAGCGCGCGGTCGATGACGGCGGGGTCGCTGCGGAGGTCGAGGTCGTAGGCGGGAATCGGTGCGGACACGGGGTCTCCTGTGGAAGCGGTGGCGCTGGACGCTCTGCCCACCTTCCACACTAGGAGAACGCATCCCGTGGAGGCTCGGACAGTGCGTCGGCATTCTGCGACGGCCGCAACAGGTTGTCGCGGCCGCGGACCGAGCCCCCGGGGCTTGTGCTTGCCTCATGTAAACAACATGTGACTTTTCCGTCCGCGAAGAAGCTCGCCGGATCGGATCTTCCTATGCTGCCTCCATGACCACTTCCCCCACGGCAGGGATAGCGCCCGCCGACGCGCAGCACGTCAGCGTCACCAGCGTCGAATCGGGCGGCATCGAAGCCATTCCGCCGGAGCGCCGGCACGGTTCTCCATGGCAGCTTTTCGCCACCTGGACCGCCCCGAATCTCGAGTTCGCCACGATCTTCGTCGGCGTGATAGCTGTGGCGTTCTTCGGGCTGGGCTTCTGGCAGTCGATGACCGCGCTCGTCTTCGGCACGGCGCTCGGCGCCCTCACACAGGGCATCCTGTCGACCTGGGGTCCCCGCGAGGGGCTCGCCCAGATGGTGATCGGCCGCACGGCATTCGGCAGCCGCGGCAACATCCTGCCGTCGGCCCTGAACACGGTGATGGCCGGGCTCGGTTGGTTCGCGGTCAACTCCGTCAGCGGCGCCTTTGCGCTCACCACGCTGACCGGGATGCCCGCCGTGCTGTCGCTGCTGATCGTCGTCGTCGTCGAGGTGGTCGTCGCCTTCATCGGCCACGACCTGGTGCAGCTCTTCGAGCGGTACGCGACCTACATCCTGGGAGCGATCTTCCTGGTCGCGACGATCACCGTGTTCGCGCATGCGAACCTCGGCGCTCCGGTCAAGGGCGGCGGCTTCAGCTTCGCCGGCTGGACTCTGACCGCCGCTGCCGCGTTCGGCTATGCCGCGGGCTGGAACCCGTACGCGTCCGACTACAGCCGGTACCTTCCGGCGAACTCCAGCCGCCGGGCGATCGGCTGGGCGGCGGGCCTCGGCAACTTCATCAGCTGCGTCGTGCTCATGGCCGCGGGCGCGGCGGCGGCGACGATCGCGGGATTCAACCCCGACGACCCGACCGCCTCGTTCACCGCCCATATGCCGGTCATCATCCGCGACCTCACGCTGCTCGCCATCGCCGTCGGAGCGATCGCGGCGAACGCGCTCAACATCTACTCCGGGGCGATGTCGTTCCTCGCCGCCGGCATCAAGATTCCCTTCGCGTGGCGTCGAGCGATCGTCGCACTCGGCTTCGGCGTCATCGGGTTCTTCATCGCGTGGAGCGCTCTGCCGGACGCGGGAGCGAAGTACGAGAACTTCCTCCTCGTCATCGCCTACTGGATCGCGCCGTGGCTCGGCGTCGTCCTCACCGACCGACTCCTGCGCCGGGGCACCGAGATAGCGAGCCTGGTCACGAGCCACGCGAACTACCGCAACCCGGCGGGTTGGATCTCGCTCCTGGTCGCCGGCGCGGTGTCGATCTGGCTGTTCTCGGCTCAGACGTTCTATACGGGCCCGATCGCAGCGGCAGCGCCGATCGGCGACCTGACGCCGCTCGTCGGGTTCGTGCTCGCGGCCGCGCTCTACTGGATCCTGTTCCGCGCCTTCAAAGTCCGGCTCGGCGCCGATCTCGCGACGGAACCGTCGGTGATCGTCGGGGTGGACGCCGCGGACACGGTCGCGTGACCGCCGCCGACGCGGATGACCGCATCTACGCGACGGACGCCGAGAAGCTCGCCGTCGCGACGGCGGAGGCACGGCGCGGCGCGGAGGCCGGTGGCATCCCCATCGGCGCCGCGTTGTTCGACGCGGAGGGCAGACTGCTCGGCAGGGGTCACAACCGCCGGGTGCAGGACGGCGACGCCTCCATGCACGCCGAGACGAACGCCTTCCGCAACGCCGGACGCCAGCGCAGCTACCGCGACACGGTCATGGTCACCACCCTGTCGCCGTGCTGGTACTGCTCCGGCCTGGTCAGACAGTTCGGCATCGGCCGCGTGATCGTGGGCGACGACCGCAACTTCCTCGGCGGCCAGGACTGGCTGGCAGAGCACGGCGTGGAGGTCACGGTCGTCAACGACCCGGAGCTGATCGCAATGATGGGGACATTCATCGAGTCCAACCCCGAGCTCTGGAACGAGGACATCGGGGAGGAGTGACTGAGGCGGGTCGCACCTCCTCCCCCGAGAACGAAGAGACGGCGGCTGATGATCAGCCGCCGTCTCCGGTGTTTCGAGCCTCTTGACATTCGTATGGTACCGAACGACAATCGTTCGGTACCGAATCGATAGGAGCAGAACATGACCGGAGAACGCATCGCCCTGATCACCGGGGCGAATCAGGGAGTCGGGTTCCAGGTCGCGAAGGAACTCGTGGCGAACGGCGTCACCGTGCTGCTCGGCTCTCGCGACCCTGCGCGCGGACAGGCCGCGGCTGAGCAGATCGGGGAGGGAGCCCACCCGATCCAGATCGACGTGACGGATGCCGCCTCGATCGCCACCGCCGCCCAGCGCATCACGGACGGGTTCGGGCGGCTCGACCTTCTCGTCAACAACGCCGGCATCTCCCGCGCCCGCCGCAGCGATGGGGACTTCCTCGGCGACTACGCCGCGGCGAACAAGGCCAGCACCGCGTCCCTGGACGAGATCCGAACAGTGTGGGAGACCAACGTCTTCGGCACTCTCGCGGTGTACCAGGCGATGCTGCCGCTCTTGCGGAAGTCGGCCGATGCCCGGATCGTCAACGTGTCGAGCGGGGTCGGGTCGCTGACAGCCAACGCGGACCCCGACTACCCGTACCATTCGATGTTCGGACCGGTTTATCCGGCGTCCAAAGCGGCCCAGAACGCGATCACCCTGGCCATGATGGTCGAGTTGGAGGCGACGGACATCAAAGTCAACCTGGTCTCGCCGGCCTTCACCGCCACGAACCTGAACAACTTCGCGGGGACCGAGTCTGTCGAGGACGGCTCCCGCGAGGTGGTGCGGGTGTGCCTGTTGGGACCGGAGGGTCCGAGCGGAACGTTCACGCGTTGGGAGAACACACCCATCCCCTGGTGAATACTGAACGCATGACCGAGCCCGTTTCCGAGCCAGAGACCGTCGGCACCTGGGCCAAACGGTATTACTACGCCAACCGCGGCGCCGTCGATCGCGTTCTTCGACCGAGAGGCATCGGATCGACACAGTGGGCGGTGCTCTACCAGCTCGCCACCAGCGGACCGACCTCGCAGCGCGACCTCGGCCGCGCACTGCACATCGAACGGGCGAGTCTCAGCGGCATCATCGCGACGCTCGTACGCAAAGGCCTTGTCGACCAGGCCCCTTCTGCGACGGATCAGCGGCAGCGGCTCGTCACCCTGACCACCGACGGTCGCGCCCTGTGGAGCACCCTTCCCGACCCGTTCGCTGAAGTACGCTCCATCGCGCTCGTCGGCATCGACCCCGACGACCTCGCAACGGCCATTCGCGTGCTGCGCACAGCGACCGAACAGGTCGAGGCCCACACCTTCGGGGACTCATGAGCCAGCACGACGTTGGAGTGCGTCCACGTTGCGCGCGAAACCCTCTGCAAAGCACGAAACGGCGGCTGATGATCAGCCGCCGTTTCCGTGTTTCAAGAACCTGTAGCGAGGGCGGGACTCGAACCCGCGACACCACGATTAGGTTCCGATGGATCTCGTAGGGTCACACGAGGCGCGTTTGGCTTGATTTTCCGCGGTTTTCGTTCGCACAAGTCCTATTTGAGTCATCCTGGATTCGCCTCAATGTGCGGGGTAAATGCGGGGTCGTACGTCACACACGGGGCGAAGACTTCGAATCCACTTCGCGACGTCGACAAGAACGATGCCGACGCAACCCCATCTGGCGCGGGGCCTGGGATTCGAACGCTATCGAGTTCCAGGAGCTCCGGCGTTCACTATTCTCCACTGCTCGTACCCGGTGCGTTCGTCTAGCTCCGGCTCGGTATCGCGGCTGCGTGGGTTAGAGGATTACTCCCATGTGAATATGGTCGTAACCGCCGACGGAGAACGGTACGTTTTCCGCATGCCTTTTCCGGGATTGACGACCACTCAGACGTTGGCTCTCCTTGCCGAGATCAATTCGGCTCGAAATCTTCTGGCATATGGCGAGCGGGTGGTGCGAACCGCCCCGTTCGCCGACACTACGCGTGACCCTTCATTGACGATGCTGTCGATCGGAGTGGAAAAGCTCCTCAAGGTGTCTCTGGGCCTCTCGATCCTTAACGCAACAGGCTCATGGCCCAGTGCGCAGACCATGAAGTCCGAGTTCCGCCACGGGTTGAAGCAGATGGACGCCAACCTACGAACGCGGCTGCGCGATGGTGTACGCGGCAAAGAGTACGAGCACTTCATCTCAGGACTGCTCCAGACTCTGGAAGACGATCCGATCTGGCCGGCGATCCTTGATGCGCTCGACCGCTACGGCCGCTCCGGCCGCTTCCACTATCTGGACATCCTCGGCGATGAGCCGCAGCGCCTCGAAGACCCAGCACGGATGTGGGACGAGGCAGAGAACATCGCGGTCGACTCAAATGCCGAGTTGGAAGCGATGCGCTCGCGTGCCCTTGAGGATCTCCGGGACCAGACCCTATGGGACAGCTTCATCACGGCACTCAACAACACGATCGCGGACAGCATCCATCGATGGTGGGAAGTCATCTGCGTTTTAGGGCGGCATGGCGTGCTTGGCGATGACAATAGAGCGTTCGGCTTTGAAGCGCATCCAGACAGCGTCGGTCGCCAGGAATAGCGTGCTCGACGCGCTCGGGGCGTCGGTGGCCGCCTTTCCGGAGGAATTCGATACGTCGCCTGGCACGATGAGGGCATGACCGAGATCACAAAGATTGGGCGCTGGTGGGAACCCGGACAGGGGGAACAAGCACAGCCGGGCGTGCTGCGCATCCAAGAAGACGGCAAGGCATCTCTGGAACTCATCGGCGGTTTCGACCTCAGAGTCATTGAGCCGGTTGAACGCGGCTACGCCGTGGGTGCAGGATCGAGAGACATCGAGACCCTCTTCGGTGACTGCGAAGGTGAAGCAGTCACCCTGTTTCGCTTGCTCGAGCTGAACAACCGCGGAGTCTTCTTTGGCGGGGGCCAACCAACTTTCCAGCGCCTCCACGCCCATCGGGTCGTCATCGGGGCGCACATCGAACGTGAGCAGACGCCGTCGTTCCGATCCGCCGCGATCGAGATCGAGAACCTGACAGCGTTCCTAGCGGCTCATATCGCGACGTACGACCGCGCTGACGGTAAGAATGGGGCCTTCCTCACAAAGGCTGTGCCGGAATCGGTTGAGGTCGACGGTTGGACCATTCGTGCGGACCGAGCTACTAGGGGCTTCCAGCACAAGAGCACCCGACAAGGTGTTCAGCTCGAGGCTGAAGCTCGCGGTGTCATCCAAGCAATACCGCCGCATCCGGCATCGCTTGAAGAGTTCGACACACTGACCCTCGAGCTAACCGACCTCCTAACCCTCGCCGCCGGAGAGGCATGCGGGCTCATTCGCATCACGCTCGAGCTGACAGAGACCAACACGACACAGGTATCCCAAGATGAGACCATCGAGACGCCCATCTGGGTGGAGGCTTTCGCGCAACGGATTCACACCGCAAAACCAAACGAATCAGCAAACAACTCCCTCTTGTTTACCTGCGCCGAGAAGCCGTTCGCGGACACTATCAGCGGCTGGCTGCCCCTCCGCCGTAAGACGTCCAACGCCAGCAACGTCTTCTTTGGCACCGAATACTCGCCGGGCGGGTTTATGGAAACGCGCCTGATCTCGATTGGGATCGCCGCAGAGGCCCTTCACGCTGCACTATATGCCGACGCTAAAGAAGTGACAGACGAGGACTACAAACGAATCAAGGCGACGATGCTTGCGGCACTCGACGATGCCGATGAACGAGCATGGGTGAAAAGGACTTTCCACAATGGGCACACCCTCCGTCAACGACTGCGCCAACTCGGCGGGGTGCCCTCAGCCGAAGCGCTTGGTCTCCTTACTCCCGACATTGAAAACTGGATCGGGTGGTTCATCCCCGCTCGAAACGGAATTACACATACTGGCGGTGGTGCAGGCGCGGAATACAAGCTTGTCCGGATCGGCCAAGCGCTGATACGGCTGGTTTACCTCGCCGAACTTGGCCTGAGCGATGAGCAGCAAGTAACGGCAATGCGGCGCCTGACGAGCAGCTGGTTGTGAGCCCACGAAAACCCCTCAGGAAACTTGATGAGAGTCGCTTCTGCCGACGAGCTGAATACCTGGGACAGATTCGGCGAATTGATGCGAGCCCTGCGGCGGAGACGCAGGGATTTGAAACCTGACGAGGCACGTCACCCATCTCAAAATGCCCGGAAAACCGCGGAACTCCACGGCTCCTCGATGACATCACGCCGCGCTGGATTACTGCAGTTGTGGGGTTTTCGTGGGGGCCCCTGGCCGTCTGCCTTCGATGTCTGTCGAGGGATTCCCGCATGGCGCTTCCGAGAGAGTTGGGGTCGTGATCACCAGTGTCCGCAGGTTTCCAAAGACAACGCCCTGTCGGCTGCCCACCTCATCACATCGCTGCAGCGCTTCTCGGACCATGCCAGCGATCCGGACACATGACCGCGATGGCAAATTGGCCGCCGGCGAGATGTCAACACCCTGCAACGCGAGCCCGAGGTCACTTGCCCGTCCCCGGCGACGAAGCTCTAGACTCCGCAATGTGAACTGGTGGGCGCAGTTTTGGGCCGCCCTCGCGGCGCCGGGATGGTGGGCAACGATGCTCCAATCCTTGATTGGTGCGGGCATCGCGCTCGGCGCGGCTGTCATAGTGCTGCGCCGACAGCTTCGGCATGACCGAGCTATCGCCCGTGACCAACGTCTTCAGGACCTGGAACAGGCGGCGGCTGACCGGTCGGCTGACCGTGCCGAGATGATCGGCAGACGCATCTACGACGGACTTGACGCGCCCATGTACACGAGTGATGAGACGCTTGACATTGCGCTCCGCTCGGACCCCTTGCCCGGATGGCGCGAGTTGCGCGAAGTCGATAGAGAACTCGGGCTGGTCGTCGCTAATCCTTTCGTCGTCCATCCTTACTTCGAGTTACTTCAGACACGTGAGTTGCTCTGGCTTCAAGCTGTTCAGTTGATCCGCGCTCTCAGAGAGTCGAGCGACTTCGAGCGAGACTCCTTCGCATATCCGTTTGAGCAAGCTCTCAAGAGGGTTTTGTATCCCTCGGAAGCGTGCCTCCGGCGCTTCGCTAGCGATCTCGTAGTTTGGGACGGTCATGGTGACTGGCCCGTTCCGTCTGAAATTCACTACAACGGCCAAATGGTTACCTGCCCTCCCGGTGAAGGTCGATCCGCCTGGTTGGAAGAGCGGAAGCAGTTGTTGCGGTCCACTATGTTCGATTTTGCGAAGTCCGACCTGCCGAGGAGCCTTTGAGCACAGAAGACTCGCCACTCGACACTCGCTGCCGCAACATCTGCTTAGAGCCGTGTGCTCGCATCGATCGCGTATTCCGCACTGAACCGCTCATATATTTCGCTGAATTCCGCGGTTCTCCGATCACTGGACCAACTCTCAACGACCCGTTTTGTGCGAGTGTGTCCAAATTTTTGGATAACATCCGCCTCGTTCTCAGATAGTGGCGCGACGAAAACGAGTACATCCACGGCACCACACTGATTAGGCGCTACGCGGAGCGCGTCGCCTCGCATTATGGCTATGATCACGCGTATGAAGCGGGGGGTGTGCAAGCAAAGCATGCGGACTACCGCCTCGGTGGCCGCCCTGGCTGCACTCATGCTTTCAGGGTGCACAGCCGAAGGTCGCCCAAGTTACTCCACGTCGTGGACACTCAAGTTTGAGCAGCCAGTCAACGTCATCGCGACAAATGAGTCAACCGCACTCATCTATGGCAAGTCTTCGAAAATGCTCTTCGCCCTGGACATTGGCGACGGGCATCGAGTGTGGGCGAAGCCGATGATGCCCCCGCCGGACGATGCGAGCGTTTCCGGCAACAATTTCGCGCTCACACAGTCAGTCGGGGATCAAACCGTCCTGACTGCGCTTGACGCTGGGACTGGGGATACGGCCTGGCAACGGACGGTCGACGTTGCCACCATGCTGTCGATCGAACCATCTGGGGACGTGATTGCGTGGGTCGGGAACGAAATCAAGCGTTCCGACCCCGCAGGCATTCTTGCTTGGCCGACTTGGAGGCCGACTAAAGATTGCACCATCGTGGACGCAGCGGGTGAAGGACGAGCGCATCGCACTGTAGTTGCACTTCAGAAATGCGACCATGGCCAAATGTCCGTGGCTGTGCTCAGCGACAGCCTGACTCCGCAACATGTGATCAAGGTCGCCCCATCCGTCCAGTCCCTCGCCAAAGGCGGTGGGGCCGTGGGTGTCAACGATGTCGGAGGCGGCTGGGTGATCGACACGTCGGCGGGCCGGGCCGTCCCTGTCTCAGGCACACTGGACGCAGCACAGGGCATGGGCCTGGCAGTTCAAGAAGTTGGCGGCGCGCTCGTCGATGTCCGGCCCGATGTGCCTCTGCACCCAAGCCCCTACGTGACGATCGGAACGTCGGTCCTGCCCCTCTTACGCATCGAAGTCCACTCACCCGACGGCAGGGTGGGATCGGCGACAACCGTAGTGGGGCGATCGCAGCACCTCACCCGGGTGGACGACAATACCTACCTGTTCCAGTACGAAGGAAAGAGCGGCCTGACAACGCTCGAACAATTACATCTCGACTCCAAACCTGGATCAGAGCCCGCGCAGGCGGCAACTTCGCAACTTGGCGTCTCGGAAACAATCGGGACAAGCGATGGCCAGAAGCTTCAACTCACAAATGTGGGAACCGACGGTACGGCTGGCGAGATTGACACCAACATCGTTCTCACCAGGCCAGCTGGCGGACCAGAACTGGCTATGGCCAGACTCGCCATCGCGGCCACGGACGCTGATGCCGTCGACGCTTGGCGACTAACGACCTCGCGTGGCGGCAACGGGTTAGTAAGCGTCCCGGCCGGCCGTTCGAAAGTCGCAGGCGCGGACAAAACTACTTGGGCCCAATTCGGACGATGCCTAGTTGAGATCACTCACGACAGCGCTCCGACCGAGCCCGAAAGGGCCGAGATCGCGGTCGCGACTCTGAGTTCTGCCGCGGCCAAGGAGTGCAGGAATGGCTAGCAAAAAGAAGGGCAATAAAGCTCGGGACAGCGAGCTGGCGGCTGGCAATACCGCTCAGGCTCAGGCTCAGGGCGTGGCCGCGCCGGACGAGAGACCGAAGAGCAAGAACCGAAGGGTCGCGATTGGAGCCGGCATCGCAAGCTTGGTCATCGCTCCTTTGATCGTGATCGCATTCACGCCCACCGCCGACAAGCTCGGCACCTCGATGAAGGCCGGTATATCGCAAGCCTTTGATCACCATGCGGACGCGGGCCAGCCGTTCGCCGTTTTGCGATCAATCTCATATGCCTCCAAGTCGACCTATGCAAAAGCAGACGCCGACGTCAGTCAACGAGAACGCGCCTACATCGTGTCGAATCGTGAGCCCTCCGGCTGGACACCCGCAGGCGATCGAGTCGATGGCTGGACCATCCGGAACACCTCAGACGATAAGATAACGATCGAGTCGATTTCGATTGCAGATGCTCACGCGAGTCAAGCGCTAGCGGGCGCCTTCGCCTCCCTCTCCGAGGGAGGACGCGGCGGCGACACGCCCGTCTACAACCTCGTCGTTGATCTCGATTCTGGACGGACGCTAGACACCGCCGGAGCCGACTACTTTCGGCAGCAAACAATCACTCTCCGCCCGGCGGAGAGCGCGATGATTTACTTCGCTGCCAAGCCTCCGAAGGGCACTTCTTACTCGTGGGTGCTCAAGTTCGCGGTTCTCATTGGGCCTGACAGGTCCGCAACTGTGTATTCGGGGAAAAATGGGAAGACGTATCCGAAGGCCAGTGCGGTCCCGAGCGATCAAAGATTCGCAGTGACCGCCGTCTCACCTGATTACTCAATCGCCTTCGGCACCCAATCGCCCACGGGGCCGATCCAGGAACTCCCGAACAAGTAGATCCCGACGCGATGACCAAGCCTGCGGTTCAGTTGCGGGAAACTGGGGGGCAAGCCCACTGTGCGCCCCGCCTACTAGGAGCGCATCATTCGCTTCGGTCATCGAGGGTCTGCGCCTGGTCAAGTAGCAGCTCCCAAATAGCATCGACCTCCCGTCTCAGGTCGTCCAGAGTTGCTCGGCCGGGTTGCGTCGCGATCCTCCGGAGCTGCGCAATTGCTTCTCTTCGACTGTTCACGCGCCGACCGTAACAGCCGGTATCCGAGCCGCAATAGCGCACGCAAAGTGCAACCTTCTACTCAGCCCGGCATCCCGCATTCCGCGTTACCGTGCGAGCCTGAGGACCGGGCTCCATTCATGGACGCCGCTGAGACGCTGCTTGTGGGTGCCTCACTCGGAATCATCAACTGGTCCCAACTCAGAGCGGCGCTTCACAGCAACAACGTCGCCTCACACGAGGAGAGCAGCCGCCGCTTGTACGCGCCAACTGACGACGGCCACGCTCCGGCTTTCAACACGGCTGCGATTCGCCCTCGCCGTCCGAGCGAAGCAGGTCGATCTCACTCCTCGAAACACGCACCGCGCCGCGAAAGAAAACCGTTCGAAGGGTGCCGTCGGCGATCAAGCGGTGCACCTTCAGCTCGGGAACGCCAAGCCGCTCAGCCGCGACCTGCGGAAGCAACCAATCCCGCTCATCCACCCGCGCATGCTACCTCCGCATCGCGCCGGACCGGCTAGACAGCTCGGCCAGCACGCCACATCCACGAATACCGCCTCTCGTCCAAGACCAAGCGTCCGCACGGACTACGCCGGGAGTCAGATCCGGTCGAAGTACTCGCGCAGGCGCGCGCAAATCTCCATCTGCTCCTCCCCCGTCGCTTCCGAGAGTCGAGTCGCAAGCCAGACGATCGCCATCACCGCCGGTGTGACGATGCCGGACACATCGACATCAACCCGACCGGTAGCTTCATCAAGGCGCACCACCACCGCATCAATGTCCCGCAGCCGTTGCAACGCCAACTCTGTCGCCGCCTCCCGCACCGCGGGGCTAGCGCTCTCGTCTCTCGCGCTCAAGGCGTCGACCAGCGTGTGACCGGCCAGCCGGCCGGTCTCGGAAATGCGAGACATGAAGCCACCATCCCAGTCGACCGCGCACCCCGATAGTCATCCCTGCTCAACGGTGGCGCGGAAGCCCTGTGCGCGGGTCAAGCCCGGCCTCCCGGCGAGCCCGCTGCTCTGCCAGCGTGACGATCGACCCGTCCGGCGCCCGCTCCGGGGCGAGAAAGGACGGCATCCCAAGCTCCCTCGAACACGCGGCTTCCGCCTGACGGAGTTCCTCGTAAAAGCCCAGCGGCCACCGGTCGGACCGCTTCACCGTGAAGTGATCCACCCGGTCCATCATCAGCGTCTCGCCGGTGCGCTGATTGACGGCAGGGCCGTACTCGATGACGAACCGGCTCCGCAGCGGGCGCTCCTCCAACACCAGCCAAACGCGCTCTCCCGCCTGCAGCATCCTCACCGACCCGGACTCCGACAATCGAACATATGTTCTATTGTGGGCTGCAGCACCCGTTCAGCAACCCGATCGGAGGAACCGGTCATGAGCATCGCTCCCGCCGCCGACATCGTCCACGTGTGGACCGACTCCGGAACCCTCGACCGGCTAGTCTGGCGCGACCGGCGCTACCGCATCGTCGCCGCAGAACCCATCCGCGCAACCGTAATCCATGAGGCGCTCACCCAACCCGCTGAACGCCTCATTGGCTGGTCGCTCGTAGCCGCGGGAGAGCAAGAGCCCTCTGAGGTGCGGATGATGCAGATCCAATCGACCGGCTCCGGGTGGGCGCTGGTCGATGTGCACTCGGCCTGAACCGGTGGGACAGAATCGCCGCTACCCCGGTGCGGGGATGGACCGGGTCATCGAGCAGATCGTCACCCGGCCTCGCCCAGTCTGGTTGACCGAGAAAGAAGTCGACCTCGAGCACGACCCAGCCGTCGTGCCCTCGGCGCCGGCGCCGGCGGTCGCGTTCGTCCGCTTCCACGAAGCCGTCGTCCAACCCGAGGTCGAAGTCGTGGCGTGGAACGAACACGCGGTGAAGATCCGGTTCACCACCCGCGATGGGCAAACCCACGAAGGGTGGGTGTGGAAAGACGCCGTCCGCAGCAAACCCCGACGCAGCATCCCACCACGCCGCTGACCCAACCTCCACTAGCTCACCCGTTCCCCGTGCCCGGTTGATGCACCGTGAAGCCTGCGGCGATTGTGCGGTCACCCCGCCTAGGCGCAAGCCCCTAAGGGGCCGACTGACGTCGCCCTGCCGGGTGGCACTCCGGCCGGGCTCCCTGATCGGCACTACGTGCCTTCACGGCACACCAACCAGCAGGAAGGAAACCGATCATGAGCACCCTCATCACCGACAGCAACGAACTCACCCACTTCACCGCCGTCTTTAGCAAACACGACCTCGCCGCCGACCTCGCTCCACGACTCAGCTGCACCGAAATCGAAGCCCTCGCCGGCCTCTTCCGGGCACTCGGCGAACCCGCAACCGCGGACACCTGGCTCGAGGAGCACGCCACCGATGACGAGATCGGTGACGCGCACTACCTTGGCGACACGCTCGAGTACCTGGTCCCGATCGACCCGATGGACGACCTGGGCCAGTAACCACTCCCGAGCCCACGCCACTCAAGGCGCGGGCTCGGTCTACGCAGAAAGAACATACGCGGAGCCGCAAGCGGCACCCTGCTTCCCGGAGTTTGTCCGTCTGCCTGGCCAGTCGATCGTAGTTCGCTCACACACGCTGCGTGCCGGGCTTTCGCGGCATATCCTCACTCGCTGCCGCTCCCTCCGGTATTCCACGACCCGGCACTGCGCTCCGCTCCCGCTCACCAGCGATCCCCTTGCCAGACAGGCGAACAACAACAGTTGAAGGAGCGAAACGAAATGAGCGACACCACCACAGTTGCGGGCAGCATCGAACACCTTGACCCCCACACCCTCACCATCGAGGACAACGTGCGACCCTCCGCCCCCATCACCCCCGCGTTCGTGCAGTCCATCAAAGAGAACGGGGTCCTCACCCCCGTCCTCGCACACCGTAACAACGACGGAACCGTCACCGTCCGCGCCGGACAACGACGCGTCTTCGCCGCCCGCGAAGCAGGCCTGACGACCATCCCCGTCTACCTCGTGGCCGCGGACGACGCCACGGCGGAGCGGATCGTGCAGCAGATGGTCGAGAACGAGCAACGCGAAGCCCTCACCGACAGCGACCGTGCCGCCGCGTTCCAGCAACTCGCGTTCGAAGGCCTCTCCGTCACCGCGATCGCCCGTCGCACCGGAACCCGGCAGAAGGAGGTCAAGACCGCGATAGCCGTCACCGCCAACCAGGCGGCAGCGTTGGCGATCAAGGAGCACCAGCTGACGCTGGAGCAAGCGGCGGTGCTGATCGAATTCGACGGCGACGACGACATCCGAGCCGACCTCATCCAGGTGGCGACCACCGACCCGGCCCAGTTCGGGCATGCGGCCCAGCGGGCACGAGACGAAAAAGCCCGCGCCACAACCAAAGCCGACACGGAAGCCGAGCTCGCCGGTCGGGGGTATACCATCCTCGACACCGATCCCGGCTACTACGACACCGAATACACCCGGATCAGCGAACTCCTCACCGCCGACGACCAGCGCGTCGCCGTCGAGGACATCGAGAACGTCGACGGGCGCGCCGCCCACGTCCGCGTCTACGCAGACGGTGACGCGAACATCACCTACTTGGTGAAGGACGCGAAAGCGGCCGGGTTCCACAGCTACGGCGGCAGCCAACCCAAGTCCGGCCCGATGACCGACGAGCAGAAGGCGGAACGCCGCACCCTCATCGCCAACAACAAGGCGTGGGCGTCCGCCGAAACCGTCCGCCGCGAATGGCTCACCACCCTCCTCACCCGCAAGACCCTTCCCAAGGACGCCGCGGTGGTGATCGCTCGTGGACTCACCGTCCACCGGCAAGCGGTCAGCTCCGCCACCCGCGATGGCAACGAGCTCGCCCACCAGCTGCTCGGACTCGAACCCAGTAGTTACCTCGAGGCGGACAAGCTCACCGCGCTCATCGAGCACACGCCAGCCAAGGCGCAGCATGTCGCCCTCGCGGTCGTGCTCGGAGCCTGCGAGTCCGTCACCAGCAAAGAGAGGTGGCGCTACCCCACCGCCACAGACGCCGCCTACCTCACCCGACTCGCCGCATGGGGATACAGCCTCAGCGACATCGAGCAAATCGTGACCGAAGCCACCCTGGCAGAACCAACTGGCGCCGAAGCTGCCGGCGACACGGCAAAGGACGACTGAGGATAACGGGGTAGGTCCCGCCACGGAGGGCCGGGCCTACCCTTCTCGTCCACGCGCCACCGAATCAGGACAGTCCTCGGTCCGCGGACGCCGCCGGCTGTGGGCCCCTCACTGATCCCCCGCGCTCCGCAACCCGGTCGAGCGCCAGAAACGGGACGCATGCCGTCTCCGCGGTCAACGCGGCGAGCCGGCCGATCAGCGTGCGCGGGTCAGCAGCGATCGCCCACCCATCCCCCGCGTACCGGCTCACCGTTTCCACGCATTCCTTCTTCTCTTCCGCGGTCGGGAACATCGAGCCGACCACTCCGATCAGTCCGCCTTGCAGTTCCGGGCCCATGTTGCTGGCGTCGATGATGAATACCCGCATCATTCACTCCCCTGTCGATCGTTTTTGTTTGCCTTCCGGCGGAGAGATCGAGAGCGAGTGGGAGGGGCGGCAGTGCCGGGACCGTGGAATACCGGAGGGAGCGATAGCGAGTGAGGATATGCCGCGAAAGCCCGGAACGGACGCCACGGGAACGAGCTACGATCGGCCGGCGGAAAGACAAACAAAACGAGCAAGCGCAGCGCCGCCGCAGGCGGCACCACTCCAGAAACCACACCCGACAACCCGGGTCACGCGACCAGCCGAGCTCCGCGCTCAAAACTCTTGTCGTGCCGCTGGAGCTGCTGCCCCAGCACGGTCGCACCGACGATGGGTGGGCTGTCCGGATCCGTCATTGTAGGTCGCTGACGCACCCTGCCGTTCCCGCCGATCTGCCCCGCGCCCTCCGGGCTTATCTCGGAACAGATCGGCGGGCACTCCCGGCGCGCCTACTCCCACTTCTTCCCTCTACCGAATAGCCCACCAAACCGGGCAACCATAGAAGGAAGCGGATCATGAACAAGACGTCGACGAAGCGCAGCGCGCAAGAACGCAAAGCCCAAGCCGAAGCGCTAAACGCATCCATCATCGAACAAGTCCAGCAGCTCACCGACAGCGGGCAATGGCAAAGCTTCCTGGACTTCGCCCGCTCCTTCCACCAGTACAGCCTCAACAACGTCCTGCTGATCCTCGCCCAGCGCCCCGACGCGACCATGGTCGCCGGATACCGGCAATGGCAAGACAAAGGCCGCCAAGTCCGAAAAGGCGAAACCGGAATCCGCATCTTCGGCCACAGCACCAACAAGCTCCCCCAGACACAGGACGACACCGAGGACGACCCGCGGGCGGTGGACTACTTCCCCGTCCTCACCGTGTTCGACATCGCCCAAACGGAAGCCATCGACGGGGCACCCGCCATACCAACCGACCCGGTGGAGAAACTCACCGGGGACAACGACCACGGAATCCTCACGCCACTGACCGAACACCTGCGCACCGCCGGATGGGCGATCGCACGCGAACACCTCGGGCACGCGAACGGATACACCGACCCGGCCCGGCACCTAGTCGTGATCGACCGCGATCTCAGCCCCGCCCAAACCGCGAAGACCCTTCTTCACGAGACCGCCCACATCCAGCTCGACCACACCGCCGACCTTAAGGAGTACCGCACGCACCTCGGACGCATGGAAGTCGAGGCCGAATCGGTCGCCTACATCCTTGCCGGCCTCGCCGGCCTCGACACCAGCACCTACAGCATCGGATACATCACCGGATGGTCCGCAGCCGACCCGGACCTAGTCCGCGAAACCGCCAACCACGTCCTGGAAGCCGTCCATGCAATTCACCCGGCGCTCGCGCCAGATGGAGCGCTTGAGAAGTAACCGCGACTGTCACTGAGGCACGGCCACGAACACTTTCTCGCAGGGTTCCAGCGTGCGCCACACGCCACGGAACCCCGCCGGAACGACAAAGGCGTCTCCAGCCGAGAAGACCGCGGATGCGCCACGCGAGTCTTCGATCTCCACCGAGCCCGAGCGGATCAGGCAGATTTCGTTGTAGGGCCAATGGTCGATGCGGACCCATCCGGGTGCGCCCTCCCACGTTCCGCAAAGCACCGAGCCGAAAGCCTCAGCATGGTATTCCGTCTCGGACCACCCGTCCGAAGCGTCGTCGTAGCTCTCTAGAGCGGGCACGACGGGTGCGCCCGCACCGGTTCGGAGACGCTTGACCAGCTCGATGCTCATCGGTTTCCCATTCCTTCGCTGTTGACTATTAAACAAAAAGTGTTGTCTAGCACGACACATCCTGCCATAGTGTGAACCATCGCCGAACCCCCGCGAACATCACGTAGGAAAAGATGACCAAACAATCGCCCTACCCTTTTCCCGCCAGCGCCTGGTCTCGAGCCGGCTGGGTGCCGGAGCGCCCGACGAATCAAGATCCCGAAATATGGGGATACACCGATCAGTTCTCTTATCTGCCCGGCGACACCGTCAACCTGCGAGTGCACACGACCGCCGACAGGTATTCCGTCAAGGTGGTCCGGGATGGCCTTGATCCGCGCGAGGTGCTGAGGATAGGCGACCTTCCCGGTCAGACGCAGCACACTCCCGAAGACGCCTACGCAGCCGGCTGCGGATGGGACATCTCAACGACGTTCCAGGTAGACCATGAATGGCAGTCGGGGCTGTACTTGCTTCTGCTCAGCGCTGAGGTCGATGGCACAGTCGTCGAGAGTGAACACTTCCTGGTGGTGCGTGCGTCGCGGCCCGGGGCCAAGACCCCCTACGTTCTGGTGCTTACGACAAGCACCATGCTTGCCTACAACGACTGGGGCGGAGCCAACCACTACCGGGGTCGCGGAGACGATCCAACCATCGACGTCCCCTCACCCGTCGTTTCGATGCTGCGTCCGGTCGCGAAGGGAATGCTTCGCAAACCCGTCAACGCGCCACGGAACCGCAACGAGCAGCCGCTACCGCCTTTCGGGGTGCCTCGATACGAGACCCTCGAGTGGGCACGACTCAACGGATACAGTCGCCATCACGCTGACGCGTTCTGGGCGACTTACGAGCGCCCCTTTGTTCTCTGGGCCGAGGAGAACGGGTACGACCTCGAGTACCTCACCCAGGACGATCTGCACCGCAATCCGAACATCTTGAGTCCGTACCACTGCGCGATCATCGTCGGGCACGACGAGTACTGGACTTGGGAGATGCGGGACGAGGTCGACCGCTTCGTCGACGCCGGCGGCAACATCGCTCGATTCGCGGCCAACTTCGATTGGCAAGTTCGCATCGAGGGAACGACGCAAATCGCCTACAAGACCGCGGCGCCGACGGAGGACCCTCTGTTCGACACCGCTCAGAAGGAACGATCCACCACGTCTTGGGACCATCCCGTCACCGGGCGTCCTAGCGCGCAAACGTTCGGGCTCAGTGGCGATGCCGGCGTCTATACCGGTTATGGGGCGAGCGCGCCACGCGGACACGGTGGCCTAGTCATCTACCGGCCGCAACATTGGGTATTCGACGACGCGGACTGCTACTACGGCGACGTGCTCGGCGCGGCGCCGTCTCGAATCGGAACGTTTGAGGTCGATGGTTGCGACTACGTCTTCCGTGGCGGCCTCCCTTATCCGACGGGTACGGACGGAACGCCGGACACGCTCGAGATTCTGGCAATGACAACCGCAGTCCTCTTTGAAGAGGATCACTTCTCCGGCCGCGTGCCACTCGGTGACGCCGGATCCGCGAGCATCGACGAGCTGCGGGACATTGAGTGGTTCGAAGACACCCCAGGTCACCGTCGACCGCGATACGGGTCCGGGATGATGGCCTGCTTCACTCGAGGCAAAGGCACCGTCTTCAATTCCGGAACAACTGAATGGGTCGCCGGCCTCCTGCACCGGGACTGGTTCGTCGAGAAAGTCACCAAGAACGTGCTGGAGCGCCTCGGGGCCGGGCCGCACGAGTGACCTCAAACACAATCGTCGTCGCGAAGGAGCGCATTCATGTCTGAATCCGAGATAGCAACCGACCGCGCTGGACGGATCGAAACCCACGGAGCCGACTACATCCCTGAGGCAGAACGGCACGGTTCCCCCAGATCCCTCTTCCCCGTCTGGGCAGGATCAAACGTCATCTACCTGTACTTCGTCCTTGGCGGGCTGATGATCATCCTTGGCCTGAACGTATGGCAAGCTATCGCTGTCGTCCTAGCGGGAAACCTGCTCTGGGCCGTCGTCGGCTACTTGGCAATTAGCGGCCCATCCTCGGGGAGCCCAAGTGAGGTGATCCTCCGAGCATTTTTCGGCGTAAACGGAAACCGCGTATACGAAATCGCCATCGGATGGGTCATCGGTGTGCTGTACGAGGCGATCAATCTCGCAGTCGGTGCCCTAGCCGGGGTTGCGCTCGTGACTCAGTTTTTCGGATCCGCGCCCGACCTGATCAAAGCCGCCATAATCGTCGGCCTCGCGGTCGTCACCTTCACCATTAGCGTTCTCGGTCACGCCACAATCGTCAAGCTCGGCCCATGGTTCACCTGGGTGCTGCTGGCCGCGCTCGTCATCCTCGGATACTTCGTCATAAGCCACGCCGACATGAATTATCAGCCTCAAGGCGGTGCCCTATCCGGGTCAGCTCTATGGGCGGCAGCAGCGACATGTTTTGCGCTAATCGCCTCTTCACCACTGTCCTGGTCAATCGGAGCAGACTATTCCCGTTACTTACCGTCCCGAACCAGCGCCAAGGCCACCGCCTTCTGGACCGGATTCGGCGGTTTCGTGCCCGCCACCGGAATTACGATCCTCGGCGTGCTCGCCGCCACGGCAGTAGACATGACCAACCCCCAAGAGGCGATGGCCAAGATCATGCCCGCCTGGTTCTACGTGATTTTCTTGCTGATCATCATCATCGGTTCAATCTTCAACAATGCCCTGACCGCGTACAGCACCGGGCTTGCGTTGCTCGCCACCGGTATCCCGTGGCGTCGCTCCATCACGGTCATCTTCGACGCTGCCGTTTCCATCGCTGTGACGCTATACGCACTCTTCGTCTCGAACTTTTTGGATACCTTGAGCGGACTGCTCGAAGTGAGCGTCGCCGTGTTGGCCCCATCAATGGCGATTTATGCGGTGGATATCTTTCTCAGACGCAATCGATACGACGGGCCCGCGCTTCAAGACACAAGCCGATCCAGTAGCTATTGGTTCTTCGGAGGATTCAACCTCGGCGGCTGCGCTGCTCTAGTCATCGGAACAGCGGCGGCGACGCTGTGCCTCAACACCACGTTCTACGTTGGCCCTGTTGCGCAGGCAGTCGGCGGAGCCGACATCTCATTCTTTGTCGGCAGCCTGGTGGGCGGCGGCTTGTACGCGGCCACTGAAGCACGTCGCATTCGAGCCGCCTCCCAGTTGCCAGTTCAGGTGCGCCCACATGACCCGGCGAGTCAAGAAGGAGGGATCCGGGCGTGAATATGCGGTTTCGCCAGCAGGCATGCCGGTTAGCAACGGCGCGACGAGCCTGGGCTTGTGCCTCATCACGTCGTCGCGAACCGAACATCTGTAGCGCACTGCAGGTCCGGCAGAGCGTTGAGTCCCTAAAGGAAAGACTACGGTGATCCCCTCACAGGAAGCCTTCGTTGTTCGAGGTGCGGGGGCCGCCATCGAGCACATCAGTGTTGCCGCCCCAGGGCCCGGCGAAATCTCCGTTGACATCCGAGCAGCCGGCGTGTGCCACTCCGACCTACATGTCCTCGACGGCGACTGGGCTACCGAGCAGCCGCTCGTCCTCGGCCACGAGGCATCCGGCGTCGTAGCTGCCGTCGGCACACACGTTGATAACCTGGCACCTGGTGACCATGTCGTCCTCTCATGGTTCGCCCCGTGTCGCCGATGTACCAATTGCGTAGCAGGGCGCGGGTGGCTCTGCACTGGAACTACCGCACTCGCGAATACGCTCCCCAACGGCAGAACCGCGTTTCGGGACCACAACGGTAAAGAAATCTGGCCGTATCTAGGCCTGGGCGCCTTCACAAGCCGCATAGTTGTGCCGGAATCCGCAGCAGTCGCAGTGCCGAAAGAACTCCCCTTCGACATCGGCGCACTTCTGGGATGTGCTGTGACCACTGGCGTGGGCGCGGTAGTCAATACGGCGGGCGTCCGCCCGGGTGAGAAAGCAGCAGTAATCGGATGCGGCGGTGTGGGGCTTTCGATCATCGCCGGCCTCCATCTGGTTGGAGCGAATCCGATCGTCGCCATCGACGTTTCCGACGAGAAGCTCGAAGCCGCCTCCGCATTCGGTGCAACAACCCTTATTCGGGCCGACCAGGAGGACCCGGTGGAGGCGGTGCTCGCCGCAACCACGGGCGGCGCCGATTACGCCTTCGAAGCTATTGGCCGAGCGCAAACCATCGAAGCGCTGCCCCGCATGGTCGCTTCGGGCGGAGCCGCCGTGCTGGTGGGTATGACGGCTAACGGGGTTCGAGTCGAGATCGACCCGTTCGATCTCGCCGATCAGGGCAAACGCATTGTGGGCTGCAATTACGGCTCGAGCGTCGCCCAGATTGACATCCAGAAAATCGCGCGCCTTTACCTTTCCGGCGCTCTGCCGCTGGGCCGCCTGATCGGCGGCAGGTTCAGCATCGACGGGGTTGCCGACGCTTTCGACCAAATGCGCAATGGTTCCGGACTCAGATCAATAGTGCATTTCTGAGCGGCGTTCTCACCCTCACCACTTTCGTACCGCTTCCTTCAGGAGATCGACTACTCATGCCCCTTGGTCCCATCGACAGCTCTCGCACCCCCCGTTTCACCGGACGAGATGGCTTCGCGCGCTTGCCACGGTTGGATCAAGTGGAGCAGGCTGACATCGTCGTCGCGGGGATCCCCTTCGATAGCGGGGTGTCATACCGTCCGGGCGCCCGCTTCGGGCCGAATCACATCCGCGAAGCCTCCCGGCTGCTGCGCCCCTACAACCCCGCGCTCAATGTGTCGCCATTCGAAATCAGCCAGGTGGCGGACGCCGGCGACATCGCCGTCAACCCATTCAACATCGAAGAGGCAATCGAGACGGTGCAACAGGCCGCACTCGACCTCACCACCGACGGTGCACTCCTCCTCACCCTCGGCGGCGACCACACCATCTCACTCCCACTGCTCCGTGCCGCCGCCACGAGACATGGCCCAGTAGCACTGCTGCACTTCGACGCTCACCTGGACACGTGGGACACCTACTTCGGCGCTGAGTTCACGCACGGAACCCCATTCCGACGGGCGTTCGAAGAAGGCGTCATCGACAGCGAGGCACTGAGCCATGTCGGCACGCGCGGACCTCTCTACGGCAAGCGCGACCTCGAGGACGATCGGCGCTTCGGGTTCGGCATCGTGACCAGCTCCGACGTCCTCCATCAGGGCGTGCACGAGGTGACCGCCAAGCTCCGAGATCGCATCGGAAACCGTCCCCTCTACGTATCCATCGATGTCGACGTCCTGGATCCCGCGCATGCACCCGGCACCGGGACCCCCGAAGCCGGCGGCATGACCAGTCGCGAACTGCTGGAGATCCTGCGCGGTCTGCGGGGACTGAACCTTGTCGGCGCTGATGTCGTGGAGGTCGCCCCCGCGTATGACCATGCCGAAATCACTGGCGTCGCCGCCGCGCACCTCGCTTACGACCTCGTCTCCCTCCTCGCGCTGCGGCAGCACGTCCAGGAATGACAGTTGCGGCTCGGTCGCGCCGGGCAAGCTCTTGGCGATAGCTGGCACTCCTTCGCCTACGCTTTGTCCATGAGTACGCTGCGCTCCGCGACACCTACTGTCCGGCGAAAAACCCCCGCAGACCGTCGACAAGAGATTATCGACGCCGCCGCCGCGATCGCGCTCACCGAAACCCTCAACGCGATCACCGCGCGCCGTGTCGCCACGTATGTGGGCGTGGGGTACGGGCTGGTAACGCATTACTTCAGCGCCATTGACGAGCTCATTGCGGCCGCCTTCTCCCAAGTCGTGGCTACAGAGAGGCTCGCTATCGCACACAGGGTCGGCAACCTGCCCACAGCAACGGAACGACTCCGGGAAACCATCGCGGCTTACACCAGTCCCACACGCGACCCGTTGAGTCTGCTCTGGCTGGACGCGTGGCGGCAAGCCGCCGACCGGCCCGTCGTTCGCACCGCCGTGGTTCACCAGATGGAGCTTGACTTGGCCGACATGACAGCCACCATCGAGGCCGGCTCCGCAACCGGTGAATTCCGGCTGCAGGATGCGCCATCGGTCGTTGCAATGCGGATCCTCGCACTGCTCGACGGACAGGTCGCCGCGAGCGCCGTGCGCAGCGCATTGGCCGACTCCAGCCTGGACTACCCGGCTGTTGAAGGCCTCCTCGCTGCCAGCACAGAGCGGGAGCTCGGCTTACCGCACGGAACTCTGCGCGCCAGTCAGTAGCCCTCGGCTGCACCCGGGGTCTTACACAGGCACTCCCGATGCCCGCGACATCTCCGCTATTGCTCACTTGTTCAAGAGCTGCTACCGTTCACCCAATTCTTATTGCTCACACGAGCAACAAGCTGGATGGCGCGAAGGAGCGAAGATGTCACCTCAGGAACCGGCCACTGACCTACCAGGCAGAATAGAAACGCATGGCGCTGACTATGTTCCCGAGTCTGAGCGCTACGGGTCTCCCCGATCGCTGTTCTCCGTCTGGGCGGGTTCGAACATCATCTACCTCTACTTCGTCCTCGGAAGCTTGCTGATCATCCTCGGCTTGAACCTCTGGCAGGCAGTACTCGTCATCGTTGCCGGCAACCTGCTCTGGGCAGGAGTGGGTTACCTGGCGATCAGCGGCCCCGCTTCTGGAAGCCCCAGCGAGGTCATCAACCGAGCCTTCTTCGGGGTCAACGGCAACCGAGTGATCCAGATCGCCATCGGATGGGTGATCGGAGTGCTCTACGAAGCCATCAACCTCTCAGTCGGAGCCCTCGCCGGAGTCGCCCTTGTAACCCACTTCTTCGGCTCCGCCCCCGTCCTGCTCCAAGGTGCCATCGTGGTCGGACTCGCGCTGGTCACTTTCACCATCAGCGTTTATGGCCACGCAACCATCGTCAAACTGGCACCCTGGTTCACCTGGGTTCTCCTCGCCGCGCTCGCCATCCTCGCCTACTTCGTCCTCACACACGCAAACTTCGGGTTCGTACCGGACGGCGGAGTACTGTCTGGTCCAGCGCTGTGGGCGGTCGCCGCTACCGGATTCGGTCTGATCGCCTCGGGTCCACTGTCGTGGTCTGTCGGCGCCGACTACTCCCGCTACCTGCCGACGCAGACGAGCTCTCGCGCGACAGCATTCTGGACCGGATTCGGTGGCTTCCTGCCGGCGACCGGCATCGCGGTTCTTGGCGCACTTGCCGCCACCGCCGTGGACATGAGCAACCCGGAAACAGCCATGGCGAAGATCGTTCCGCCCTGGTTCTACGTCGTCTTCCTTCTCGTCATCATCATCGGCTCCATCTCGAATAACGCGCTTACCGCCTACAGCACAGGACTTGCACTGTTGGCCACCGGGATCCCGTGGCGGCGCTCCGTCACCGTTATCTTCGACGCCATCGTTGCGATCGGCGTGACCTTGTACGCCCTATTCATCTCCAATTTCCTCGACACCCTCTCCGGACTCCTGGAGGTGAGCCTGGCCGTCCTTGCACCGGGAATGGCGATCTACGCCGTCGACACCTTCCTCCGGCGCAACCAATACGACGGTCCTTCGCTCCAGAACACCAGCCGTAGCAGTCGCTACTGGTTCACCGGTGGCTTCAACCTTGGAGGGTGCGGAGCTCTCCTGCTCGGTACAGCGGCAGCATCGCTGTGCCTCAATACGACCTTCTACGTTGGGCCGATAACGCAAGCGCTCGGAGGCGCAGACATCTCCGTCTTCGCGGGAGCCATTGTGGGTGGAGGGCTCTACGCCGCCACCCAGGCGCGCCGCATCCGGATTGCCCGCACCTTGCCCGCTGAGAAGCCCACCCAGCCTGCCGTCGGAGATCAGCTGCCCGCATGACGACAACAATTCGCCCAACACATCACGCCTGGTTCCGGAGAGAGCTAATCGCGCCCAATATCGAGCGCATCCACGAGCCACACGTGCACGAATTCTTGCGATCCAACGTCTGGTTCATCAAAGGCCGCGACCGCGACCTCGTGGTCGACGCAGGCCTGGGCGTCGCCTCGCTGCAAGACACCTTCCCTGACCTCTTCAAAAAAGATCCGATCCTGGCAGTAACGCACGCGCATCTCGACCATGTCGGCTCGGCACATGAATTCTCGGATCGGCGAATGCACCGCCACAGCCAGATAAACGGAGAGACTGCGGCGTCGCTCTTCGGGCCGGAGCTCGCCGCGCTTCTGGGCCTCGATGCAACTCAACTCCCCGCCGTGTTGGTAGATGCCGTGCCGACGGGCTTCACCGCCGACAGTTACCAGATCAGGACAGCACCCGCTACCAGGACGGTCAGCGACGGCGATGTCATCGACCTGGGTGACCGACGCCTCCGGGTGCTACATCTGCCCGGGCACACCCCAGGAAGCATTTGCCTTCTCGATGACGAGAGCGGAGACCTGTTCAGCGGGGACGTCATCTACGACGACATCCTTCTCGACGAACTCCACGAGTCGGACATCGATCAGTACGTCGCAAGCATGCTGCGCCTCCGCTCCCTGCCGATACGAACCGTCTACCCCGGGCACGGCGACCCCTTCGACCATTCCCGAATGATCGAGATCATCGACAACTACCTCCGGATCCGCGCACCTCACCCGATGCCGACGAAAATCCTGCGTGAACCCGAGCATGAGCCGCCAACAGCACCAGGCGGAGAGCTGCCCACATGAACTACCGCCCCGACGTCGTCTTGATCGCGCCACGCCTCCACACCATGACGGACGCACTGCCGAAAGGTCCAACCGCCATCGCCATCAGTGGTGGTCGCATCGTGCGCATGGCACCTGCCAGCGCCGCCAAGGACTGGACTGCTCAACAAATCGTCCACCTGCCCCCAGACTCCATCCTCGTGCCCGGACTCGTCGATAGCCACAGCCACCCCATCAGCGGGCTCGCCCTCACCGAAGGGGTAGACCTCACAGGCTGCCGCGATCTCGCGGACGCGCGGCGCAGAATTGCGAACGAGGCCAGCCGAGGTGGGACACGCGGATGGGTCCTCGGCTGGGGGTTGGACCCCAACCTCTTCGAAGCCGGCCACGCACCGCATCGCAAGAGCATCGATGACGTCACCGGGAACCTGCCCGGACTGATCAGGCTCGCCGACTCACACTCGGCATTGGCTAACACAACGGCGCTGCAGCTAGCTCACATCGGCGTCACAGACGGAAGGAACCACTCAGACATCATTCGAGAGCCCGGCGGAGCGCCAACCGGGCTACTCCAGGAATTCGAAGCCATGTCGCTGGTCGAGGAGCATATCCCTGCTGAGCCGGAAACCGCCCGGCAAAGACGGCTAATCCAACTGCTGCACCAGATGGCCGCCTCCGGCTTGACTGCTGCATTCGCAATGGACGCGTCAGACGACCCAGAAGGCCTTCTCACGGCCATCGAGGATAGTGGCCACCTGCCCGTGAAATTGCGACTCTCCCCCTGGTGCATGCCTGAGCAAACCGTCGACGAGATCACGAAACGCCTTGGGCGGCACGGCCGCCGGTGGTGCATCGAAGGAGTGAAACTCTTCCTCGACGGAACGATAGACAACGGTACGGCCTGGCTGGAGAGCCCCGACCAGTTCGGCCAATCGACCAAGTCGACGTGGTCGGACCCCGAGGCCTACGCAGAGCGCGTCCTGTGGTTCGATGAGCACAACATCCCGACCGCTACACACGCGATCGGCGACGCGGCGATCGCCCACGCGCTGAAGACACTGCACCGCCAGCTACTGCGAACTCATCACCGCATCGAGCATCTGGAGACGATGCCCCTCGAAACGGTTCGCCTGCTCGCCCACCCGCGCATCGCAGCCAGCGTCCAACCAACGCACTGCACCCACTTCACCAGCGCCGACAGCAAAGACAATTGGTCCGTCCGTCTCGGGCGGCAGCGCGCCGACGCCGGTTGGAGAACTCGCGACATCCTCAACATGGGGGCCACCCTCGCCCTCGGATCCGACTGGCCGATCGCACCGTTCGCACCGCTGGCCACAATGGCAGATGCACAACTTCGACGAGTCGCTGGTCGCCCGGAGCAATCCCCGATTCACCCGGAACAGGGCCTCACAGCGCGCGAGGCACTCGCCGGCTACACGACGAGCGCGTACGCCTCCATCGGTCGATCCGAGGGCGTCGTCACTGTGGGCGCCGAAGCGGACATCACCGTGTTGGACCGCGACCCGCTCACGACTCCTCCGGACGAGCTTCTCGAGACCCGAGTGCTAGCGACCATGGTGGACGGCACCTTCAGTCACCGCACCGTCTAGAGGTAACCAATAACGCCGGTCGCCAATTTGCGACCACATGAACGTGTGCGGCGGCGACACCACGGCGCGGCTTACGCCGCCGCACACCACCCTTAGTAAGTCCCTACTGTCGATTCACAGACCCAATATGGTCAACAACTGCGCCGGCAACTGCACGCATCCCCTCGAGTGTCGGATGAAATCGCGCCGCCTGTCGCGTGCTGCGCGGAGCGAAACCCTGGACCCACGGATCAGCCGACCCCAGGCCATGCGTCTCGCTCATCGACGCCACATCAACCAGCTCAGCAGCGGACGAACCCTCAGCCATGGCAGAAGCTTCTCTGAGCTGGCCGGCGATCCTCCGAAACACATCCAGTTCCGAGTACGTGAAGGGCGCAGCCCTCGACGGGGCGGTATCGGGTCCGACGACCGTGAGGTAGTCGACGAGCAGCACACGTGTGGAAGGCGCTCGCTCGTGGATGGCCTCCACGATGGAGGCGAGCCCTTCAGCGGCGGCCTCAACGTCCCGCTGCGTAGGCGGCGATGCTACGACCGCGGCCCGTAAGCGACGGCCCCACATCCGCGTAGCCGGACGGGCCTCGAGCCAGCTGCCGTAAGCCACCGAGATAAGGGTGCCAAGATAGCGCAGGTCGTTCCCACCGGCCGTGACTGTTACCAGGTCAACGTCCGCGTGCGGCGGAAACGACTCCATCTGGGGAGCCAGACGTCGCAACCCCACTCTTTGCGGCTTGCGAAGAATCGTTTCGGTCGTCGCTCCGCTGATAGTGACATCAGTGAGGTGCGCACCAATCGCGCCGGCTACAAGGTGCGGGTAGTTGCTCGCGGACCTATTGGCATGCCGATCAATGATGGGCGCAATGCCTGCCCCGGCTGCGAAGGAGCTTCCCAACGCGACCATGTGTCTCACAGCCACGGCTTCTCCCTCACGTGCCGCTTGCTGATGCGCGGGAAGGCCTGTGCAACGCCCGATCGAGCGCCGGCCGAAGCACCGACAGCCACCGGGCGTAACCTGACCCGTTGAGGTGGAGGTTGTCGTCGCTGACGTCCGCGCGGATGTGTTCTCCTTCTGCTAGCACGGACCATGTGTCAATGAACTCGACGGTAGGGCGCTTCTCCACCACCTGCTTGTACAGCGCGTTGACGGAGCGGATTTCCCGGGCGAACTTGTCGCTTCGCGGCATGATGGCGTTGAGAAGCACGGGTGTGCCCGGGGTGAGTGCCTGGATCTCATCGAGAATCGCTGCGACATTCGCCGCGATCTGCCAGTGAGGAGTACCTGCGGTCAGGTCGTTGGTGCCGACGAGGACGCTGACGGCGGTCGGCTCGTGGATCGAGCGGGCGACACGGTCCCGTACCTGGGCGCTGGTTTCTCCGCCGACGCCACGGTTTACGACAGCGAGATCGGGAAGCAGCTCCTGCCACTCGCCCTGATCGGTGATGCTATCGCCGAGCATGACGATGCTGCCAGGGGCCGGCGGGAGGTGATCGAGTTGATCGCGACGCATGCGGATGGTCTTCTCGACGAGAGGGTTTCCGAGGTGACGTGCCAGGCAGCCGAGGACGCTGATCGTGATTCGCGAACGGTTGGTCTTCATCACGCTTCCACAGCAGTAACGGTGATCTCAGAGGAGAGATCTCCCGCTTCGACGCGGATGGTGATGAGACCGGCACTGGTCGGCCGGATGACCGCGAGAGCTCGTCCGCGGTAGGCGTGGCAGCTGGCGCCGGTGTAGTCGTCTTCGGACGCCGGGTTGTCGCTCCCAAGCCCCTGAAGAACCCCGCTGCCGGAGACAGTGACGGTGACTTCGTCGTCTCGCGAGATGTGCACCGTTCCCTGGCCGTCGGTGAAGGCGATCTCGATGAACGCGAGGTCTCGATCGTCGGCGATGATTTCGTTGCGCTCGGTGCTGAGCGTCAAGGTGACGTCGCCACCCGCTGTCCGAATGGTCGACCGGCCGCTTTCGGTACCGCCGCGATACGCGACGGCGGTGAGCTCACCCGGCTGGTTGGGCAGCTGGAACGAAGCGATGAAGCGGTGTTCCGCTCCAACCGGCGCCCGGCCGATCGTGTTTCCGTTCAGCAGCAGTTCGACCTCGTCAGCGTCGGAATAGACGTCGACGGTGAGGGTCGCGCCTTCGTTGCCGGGCCAGCTCCAGCTGTTGACGCTGTCGCTCCATGTGTAGATGGACGGCCTGAGCTGGTCCCGGTCGCCGGCGTCCGGGCGGTGTACGGCGATGAACGGAGCGGATCGCAGCCCCCAGACGGTCTCCCGCCAATACGAGATGGTCCGACGCTGCCCGGTGATGCCAAGATCGCCGGTCCCGGAGAACCGCCACGGGTAGTTGCCGAAGAAGGCCTCCTCGGCAGGCTTGTCGGCGCCGAGTCCGGCCTCTCCGACGTACTCCCAGGCGGTCCAGCTGAATTCGCCGATCACCTGTGGGTAGCGCACCACGTACGGCCATACCTCGTCAAGCTTGCCCGGCAGTCCCTCGGTGCCGAGCAGCAGACGCTGTGGGTGCCGCTCGATGTCGAGCTCGTATCGTCCGTAGGCGTAGTTGTAGCCGGAGATGTCCAGTTGCGACATCGGCTCCTCGAGACGTTCGGTGGCGAGGTCGGAGACGACCAGGTCGTGGGTCTGCTCGCCGAGGTCGCGCATGAAGGCGTTGACGCCAGCGCTGTCATCCTTGCCGAGTTCGGCTTTGAGGTCGTGGAGGACGGTCATCATGGGGTTGATGGCGTTGGTGACCGGGCGGGTGTCGTCCATGCTCTTGATCCAGTCGACGAGGTCGCGTCCGAACGTGGCGCCCCAGCTGTTGCCGGTGTCGGCGACCTCGTTGCCGATGGAGTACATGATCACGCTGGGGTGGTTGTAGTCGCGTTCGATGAGTTCGGTGAGGTCGCGCTGCCACCATTCGTTGAGGTCGAGACCGTAGCCGAAGCCGAGGGTGGGGGTGGTCCAGCCGTCGGTGAACTCGTCGAGCACGAGCATGCCGAGGCGGTCGCACGCCTCGAGCAAGGCGGTGCTGATGGGGTTGTGGGCGGAACGGATGGCGTTGTAGCCGGCATCTTTCAGCAACTGGACGCGGCGTTCCTCCGCCCGCGCGATCGTCGCCGCGCCGAGCACGCCGTTGTCGTGGTGGATGCAGCCGCCGCGGAGCTTGACCGGCTGGCCGTTGATGAGCAGGCCGTCATGCGCGTCCCAGCTGAGGGTGCGGATGCCGAATCGTTCCTCGTGCACTTCTTCGCCACCACTGGTTGGTACGAGCCGGGTGCGGATGGTGTGGAGCGATGGGGTCTGCGGGCTCCACAGCGACGGCTTGGAGAGGGCGAACCGCTGCCGCAGCGGTGCCGCCTCACCCGGTCGGACCGAGAGCCGGGCCGACTCGGCGGCGACGACCTCACCGGTCGGGGCGACGACCTCGGTGACCACGGTGACGGTGTCGAGGCGTTGCGAGTCGTTCTCGATGGTGGTGGTCACGTCGATGACGGCCTTCCACGCGTCGGCGTCGCGGGTGCGGACGCGGACGCCGTTTCGTGCGATGTGCGTCGCACCACCGGTGAGGAGCCAGGTGTCGCGGTAGATGCCGAGTCCGGAGTACCAGCGTGCATCGAGGTGGTTGCGGCATTCGACGCGGATCTGGTTTTCCCCCTCGTGCAGGTAGGGGTCGATGCGCACCGAGAAGGGGATGTAGCCGTATGGGCGTTGTGCGACGAATGCGTCGTTGATGTAGATCATGGCGCCGCGGTAGATGCCGTCGAACTGCACTTCGACGCGCCCGGTCTCGAAGCCGCCGGGGGCGGTGAAGGTCTTCACGTACTCGACGACGTCTTCGCCGTGGTAGCCGGTGAGAGCGCCTGGCTTGTTCTCGGCGGAGCGCGGCTGTGAGATCAGCCAGTCGTGCGGGAGGGTTACGGGCTGGGGGGCTTCAGCCTGCCCGAGGATTTCGAGGAAGGGGCTGGTTTGGTGGCGCACGCCCCAGTCGGTGTTGAAGCTCGTCTTGCGCACGGTTGTCCTTATCGTCGGGGTGCGGTCAGTTGATGGAGGTTCGAGGGTGGAGCCCCGCCGCCCCGTAGAGGGCGTCGATGGCTTCGAGTTGGGCGACAGCCTGTGCCGGCCCGGTGATCGGTGGGACCCCGGACCGGATGGCGTCGCGGAAGGCTTCGAGTTGGAACGCGTAGGTGGGCCGGCGATCGGCCACTTCTTTGCGCCGGGTCTGGCCGGATACGACGACCATGCGCGTTCCGCTCTGCGGGTGGTACGGCCAGGACGCTCGGAGGAGACCCCTCTCGCCGACGACTTCGAGGTGTGAAGCCAGGACGCGGTGGGACCAGATGGCGGAGATCACTTGGGCTCGGACGCCGTGCGGGAACTGCAGGGTCGCTTCGAGGCGGCGGTCCACGTCGCCTTTCGCCCAGGCGCGCGACTTCAGAATTCCCTCGGGTTCACCGAACAGCTCGCGCAACTGTCGGAGCGGGTAGTACCCGACATCGAGCAGCCCGCCTCCGCCGAGCGCGGGATTCCACTGGATCGCTTTCCTGGAGATGAGGGGGATCGCGAAGGTGGCGCGAGCCGAGACAACGGTGCCCAGGTCGCCGGAGGCGATGACGTCCCGGAGTCTCTGTTGGAACGGGTGGTAGGCGGAGTGGTACGCCTCCATCACCATCAGTCCGGGCGCGTCCAACGCTGCCGCTTCGACCGCGCGCGCTGAGGTGGCGTTGCTGGTGAAGGGCTTCTCGCACAGAACGTGTTTGCCCGCTGCGATGGCCGCCATTATCCAGCGTGCGTGGTGTGCTGCCGGGGTGGCGATGTATACAGCGTCCACCTCGTCGTCGTTCAGCAAGTCCTCGTAGCTGGCGTGTGCTCTCGCGATGGCATGTCGGCGGGCGAAGGATCGGGCACGCGCGTGATCTCGGGACGCGACGCTCGTGACCGTGACCTCGTCGACCTCGGCGGCGGGTCGGAGCAGCGCACTCGGGGCGACGCGCGCTGCTCCGACGATGCCTACCCGGATCGGTTGTGCCGACATCAGCGATGCTCGTGGTCAGTCGACCGCGACGCGGGCGAAGAAGCCGCGCGTCTTGCCGTCGACCCACGCGGTCCGGTCGATGGTGAACGCTCCGGTCAGGCGGGTGTCTTCGGACGAAGCGCCGATGCGGGCGGTCATCTCGCCTGCTTCCACCATCCACCGCATGTCCAGATCGAGGAAAGCGAACTGGGAGGCGCGCACCTCGAAAGTCACCGCTCGTGACTGCCCGGCGGCGAGGTGGACGCGGGCGAAGCCGGCGAGCTCCTGCACGGGGCGGACCATGCTGGAGAGCTCGTCCCGCACATAGAGCTGGACCACTTCGTCGCCGTCATATGCGCCGGTGTTGGTGACCTGGCACGAGATCGTGACGACGCTTTCGGGGTCGCCGTCGAAATCGATGGTCAGGTCCGAGTAGTCGAAGGTGGTGTAGCTCTTGCCCTCGCCGAAGACGAAGAGCGGCTCCTTGGTCCCGTCCACGTAGCGGTTCATGATCATGGTGCCGCGGCTGCTGACGCTGTTGCTGCGTCGGTGGGCGGCGTAGATCGGGATCTGGCCCGCGTGCCGCACGGCCGTCATCGGCAGCCGCCCGGCCGGGTTGTAGTCCCCGAAGAGCACGTCGGCGAGGGCGGTCCCGCCGGTTTCGCCGGGGAACCAGCTTTCCAGTACGGCCGCGTAGTTCTCGGCGATGAACTCGCTGGAGAGCGGCTTGGCGTCCATGTGCACGAGCACGGCGGGCGTGCCCGTCGCGTGGATGAGGCGGGCCAGCTCCTCCTGCACACCGGGCAGTCCGACATCGGCGGTGTCGATTCCTTCACCGGAGGTGGAGGAGCTTCCCCACCCGTACTTGCCTCCGACGGTGAGGATGACGACGTCGGCCTCACGGGCGGCCGCGACCGCGGCATCGAATCCGGTGCGGTCGGTGCCCGCGACTTCGCATCCCTTGGCGTAGACGACCTCGGCGTCGGGCGCTGCGCGGCGGATCGCGTCGACGATGGTCGGGGTCTTGTCGCCGAACATTCCGCGCAGCGTCTGCTCGACCAACGGGGGCTCCGAGCGGACGTCGCTGCCTTCGAACAGCGGCGCCAGCGGCGGCAGTTCGAGGGATGCGGTCAGCTCCGGCAGGTCGAGCATGCCTGCCATCTCGGACATGGTGCCGCTCATGGCGAGGTCGATGGAGGCGGGCCCGGTGTAGCAGCCGAAGAAGAGCCGGACGGAGTCGGCGTGCGGGCCGATCACGGCGATCTTCTTCGTGTCCCGGCGGAGTGGGAGGATGCCGTCGTTCTTCAACAGAACGATGGACTCGTGCGCGGCGGTGAGGCTGTGCGCGGTGGTGCGCTCGGGGTCGTAGGCCTCGGCGATCAGCTCGGTGCGGGGCGCGCCGTTCTCGAACACGTTCAGCTTGGCCTTGAGCGTCAGCATGTTCTTCACGGCGCGGTCGATGACCGCCTCGTCGAGCTGCCCGTCCCGGACGGCGTCGATCAGGCCGGCTCCGAACCCGAACGGGGTCGGCAGTTCGACGTCGAGGCCGGCGCTGATCGCCTTGATGCCGCCGTCGGCCGGGTCGGCGCCTACGTTGAGGTCGACGGCGAGGTTGATCGACATGTAGTCCGAGACCACAAGGCCGTCGAAGCCCATCTCGTCGCGCAGGAGGTCCTGCAGGATGTGCTTGGACGTGATGATGAGCTCGCCGTCGATGGTGCCGTACGAGTTCATGATCGACGCGAGACCCGCCTCGCTGATCGCAGCTTGGAACGGCTTGGCGTACACCTCCCGCAATTCGCGCGGCGAGATCGGGTTGGAGGTCATGTTCAGGCCGCCCTCGGAGAAGCCGAAGCCGAGGAAGTGCTTGCCCGTCGCGGCGACCCCATCCTCCAGACGGTCTCCCTGCAGGCCCTTCACGAACGCGACGCTCATGGCCGCGCACAGGGTCGGGTCCTCGCCGTAAGTCTCGCCCACTCGGCCCCACCGGGGGTCGCGCGCGACATCCATGACCGGGGACAGTGCCTGGCGGACGCCAACGCTGAGCATCTGCTTGCGGACGATCTCGGTCATCTGTTCGACGGTCGCAGGGTTCCAGGTCGCCCCCAGGCCGATGGCCGAGGGGAACACGGTGCCGCCCGGGCCGGTCCACCCGGAGACGGCCTCGCCGTGCATGAGAGGCGGGATGGAGTGCCCGCTACGCCCGGCGATCTCGCGCTGCAGAGAACCGTAGAACTCCGCATCGGCCGCCGGGCCGTTGCCGGTGCTGATGCTGCCGAGTGCGCCGGTGCCGTGGGGGAAGTTCGCGAGGCCGGCTTCGTCGTGTCCGGCCACCAGGATGGTGCACTGCAGCTGCGCCACCTTCTGCTCGAGCGTCATCTCGCTGAGAAGTTCGTCGATCCCCAGCTCGACGCGGGGGCTGGTCTCGAGGTGGTTCGCCATCACTCGTTCCTTCGTCGTTGAAGTCGCGCGCCTCGCGCGGCGACGCACGGTTTTTCCCCGTGGTGGGGAAAACTCTAGACAGCGCATCGGCAAAGCGTCAAGTCGCGCCCCACACAGTTTTTTTCCTCGGGCTTGACGACGAGGCACGGGGCGATCTATATTTTCCCCCATTCCGGGGAAAAACCCCGCCGCGACCGGCGCCCGCCCCGACTTCAAGGAAGAAGACCATGACCAACGCCTCCTCCGAAGCTGCACCGAAGACGGCTTCCAACGCCGTGCAGTACCAGGTGAAGACCCGCGCGATGCGCCGCTACATCACCTTCTACTCGCTGGCCTCGCTGGGCATCGCGCTCCTCTGGGGCTCGCTGCTCGCTATCCTCGTCCCCCTGCAGGTACAGGGCATCGAGTTCCACCGCATCTTTACGGGAGCAGACTCCGGAGTGGACCTCCAAGCGCTGACGACCCTGCAGAGCAAGGTCGCCGCGGGAACGGTGACACCGGACCCGGATCAGCAGCGACAGCTCGGGCTGCTGGCAGAGTTCAACTCCTCCCGCGCCACCAGCCTGTCGATCGTCTCCTCGGTCGGCGTGCTGCTCGGCATGCTGCTCTCTCCGATCATCGGCATGCTCTCCGATCGGACGAAGTCGCGGTGGGGGCGACGAGCACCGTGGATCGCAGCAGGTGGCATCGGTGGGACCGCCCTGATCTGCCTGATGCCTGTTGCGCCCACAATCGCGGTGATGGTCGTCATCTGGTCGCTCCTGCAAGTACTGGTCGGGGTAGCGCAGGGCCCGCTGACGGCCACCGTGGCCGACCGCGTCCCCGAAGCCCGCATCGGAGTCGTCTCCGGAATCTCGGGACTGGCGTCCTACTTCGGCGCCATCATCGGCGCCGTGGCCGCAGGCAGCCTGTTCGCCAGCATCGGACTGGCAGCCTACTTCCCGATCGGCATCCTGCTCCTGCTCACCACAATGGCGTTCGTCCTCTTCGCTCGAGACAACACGTCCCGGGAAATGATCACCAAGCGACTGCGCTTCAAGTCGGTCGTGAAGTCCTATGGGGTGGCGCTGGGCGACGCAGACTATCGCTGGGCCTGGATCTCCAAAGTCCTGCTCTACCTGGGCTACGGCATCAGCAGCGTCTACTCGCTTTACATGCTGCAGAGCTACATCAGCCCCGCCCTGTCAGCGACCCAGGCCGCCCAGACCGCACCGCTGCTCCAGTTCGCCGCCCTGCCGACAACCCTCCTGGCCATGTTCATCAGCGGACGCTGGTCCGACAAGATCAAGCGCCGCAAGCCGTTCGTGGTGGCCGCAGGCCTGCTCATGGCGGGCAGCTTCCTCATCCCGTTCATCTCGCCTACACTCCCCGCGATGTTCATCCAGGTGATGGTCACCGGCCTGGGATACGGGACCTTCGTGGTCGTCGATCAGGCACTGTTCATCGATGTCCTTCCCGACAAGGAGGCCGCCGGACGCGACCTCGGACTCTCCTCGCTCGGCCAGAACCTCGGAAACGCTCTCGGCCCCATCGTCGCCGGCGCCGTCGTCGGCATCTTCGCCGGCGCTTACGCGCCCGTCTGGCCGATCGCCTTCGCACTGGTCACCATCGCATCCCTGCTGGTCCTGCGGGTCAAGCGAGTCCGATAGCCCGACGCAGCGGTCGCCGCTGTTTTCTCCCGCCCGGTGGAAAACAGCGGCGGCGGCCGACATAATCAAGAACAGGAAGCGGAAGTGACGGGATGACGAACACGAGCAGCGCCACACCCCGACGGGGTCGGCCGCGGCGTGTCGACCGCGAACGCATCATCGAGGCCGCACGGGCCCTGGACCCGTCGACTCTGACGATGCAGCAACTGGCGGTCGAAATGGGGGTGGACCGCAAGACGCTGCACTACCACGTCGAGAACCGGGCCACCCTGCTCCGCATGGTCGCGGCGGACGCCTTCCGGGAAGCCCTGATGCAGCACCATTTCACGCCTCAAGACGATTGGCGCGACGCACTGCGAGCCTTTGCCACCATCACTCGTGAGGCCGTGATCAGCGCCGGCGCATGGGCAAGCTACGTCGCGATGGAGAAGGAAGAAGACCTCGAAGCGGTGCGGCCGGCCGAAGCCGCCGGACGTGCGCTCGTGTCAGCCGGACTGCCGGAGAATGAGGCCGGCCGCGTCATTGCTCTCCTCGCCGAGCTCGCCTACACGTCCGCCCGAGATCGGGCGATCACGGGCGCTGGCACCCACCCACAGGAACCCGAGCTCGAGGTCGCCCTTGAAGCAGCGCCGGAAGGCGAGTTCGCTCTGGTGCGGCGTCTCGTCGGCGCGCACTCCGCTTCCTTGGGCAGCGACGAGCAGTTCGCCTTCGACCTCAACCTGATCATGCTCGGCGTCGAGAAGCTCGTCGCCGACCGTCACGCGGACTCCTGACCACCGGCCTTCGCCGCCATTCTCTTCGCCGTCTCGCGTGGATGCCCCACGCCTTTCGCATACCCGCACGTATAAGGAACTCATCTCATGTCGACGACAACCACCACCGCTTTTGAGGACGCAGTCCGACAGATCCAGCGTGGAGAATCGCTGGAGACTGCCGTCGAAGCACTTCTCGCTCAACTCACCCCGGAGGAGAAGCTCTGGCTCCTGGACGGTGACCAGGAGTTCTGGGCCGCCATCGCCGAGATGTCACAGGCCTACAACGCCCGCCCGATCACCATGGGCGCGGTCGAGCGCCTCGGCATCCCAGGTCTCCGGTTCAGCGACGGCCCGCGTGGAGTCGTTATGGGCGCCTCCACGGCGTTCCCGGTTTCCATGGCCCGCGGAGCGACATGGGACCTCGACCTCGAAGAACGGATCGGCATCGCCATCGGCCGCGAGCTGCGCGCGCAGGGCGCCAACTTCTTCGGCGGCGTCTGCATCAACCTGCCGCGGCATCCTGCCTGGGGTCGCGCACAGGAGACCTACGGTGAGGACCCGTACCTGCTCGGTGAGTTCGGCGCGGCTTTGATCCGCGGCGTGCACCGCAACGCAATGGCCGTCGCCAAGCACTACGCCCTGAACTCCATGGAGAACGCCCGCTTCACCGTCGACGTCCGGGCGGACGACGCCACACTGCACGAGGTGTTCCTGCCGCACTTCCGCCGCGCGGTCGAAGAAGGTGCCGACGGCATCATGACCTCCTACAACTCGGTCAACGGCGAATGGGCCGGACAGAACGACGTGCTCCTCGAGGGCATCCTCCGCAAACAGTGGGGGTTCCAGGGTGTCACCGTCTCCGACTTCATCTCCGGGATCCGCGGTGCGGCGGTCTCCCTCGTCGCCGGGCTCGATGTCGAAGAGCCGGCCCGCCAGCAGCGCGCAGCCTACCTGCCCGACGAGATCGTCGCCGGCAAGGCCTCATGGGAGCACGTCGACCGGGCAGCACGCCGGATCCTCCGCACACAGCTCGCCTACTACGCCTCCGACCTGGAGCCGCAGCCGGAGCCGTCCGTTGTCTTCTCGCGCGAGCACCGCGACCTGGCCCACGAGGTCGCTCAGCGCAGCATGGTCCTGCTCCGCAACGAGAACGTCGCCGACGGTCCCCTTCTCCCGCTCGACGCCAGCTCGCTTTCAAGCGTCGCCGTCATCGGGCGGCTCGCCGGCGTTCCGAACACCGGCGACCACGGGTCCTCCGACGTTCACAGCCCCGAAGTGACCACCGCACTCGACGGCATCGTCGCCGCGCTTCCCAACGCGACCGTGACCCATGTCGAAGCAGACGACCCCGCCGCCGCCGCCGTCGCCGCCACGGAAGCTGATGTCGCCATCGTCGTCGTCGGATACACCGCGGACGACGAAGGTGAGTACCTCGGCACCGACGCCATGAACAATCCCGAGTTGCTGGCTCTGTTCCCGCCCATGCCCGAGGGCATGATGCTCGGCGGAGAGCCGGGCGCCACCGCGACCGCAATGGGTAGCGCTGAGGGCGGCGACCGGGCGAGTCTGCGACTCCGGCCCATCGACGAGGAGATCATCCTCGCCACCGCGGCAGCAAACCCCCGAACCGTCGTCGTCGTCGTGACCGCCGGCGCGGTCATCACCGAGCGGTGGCGGACCAAAGTCCCGGCCACGGTGATCTCCTGGTACTCCGGTTGCGAAGGCGGTCACGCCCTCGCCGACGTGCTGCTCGGCCGCGTCGACGCCTCCGGCCGACTGCCTTACTCCATCCCCACCAGCGAGGAGCACCTGCCCTTCTTCGACCGCGAGGCGACAAGCATCGTCTACGACCGCTGGTTCGGACAGCGGCTGCTCGACCGCGACGGCCACCCCGCCGCCTACCCGCTCGGTTTCGGCCTCAGCTACACGACATTCCACATCGATCAGGTCGAGGCGCACCCCGTCAACGGCGAACACTTCACCGCCGCGGCGACGGTCACCAACACCGGCAGCCGCCGCGGTCGCCACGTCGTGCAGCTCTATGGTGTGATCCACGCCGCCGACTTCCCCTCCCGCGTCCTACTCGGATTCGCGACCGTGGAACTGGAGCCGGGCCAGACGCGCACCGTCGAGGTCGGAGCATCGACGCGGCCGCTGCAGCGCTGGACCGGCGACGGGTTCGTCCCCGCCGCGACCCACGCCACGCTTGAAGCGGCGGCATATGCCGGCGATCCCGACGCTGCGACCACCGCCCTCGACCTCCACTGACCGCCCGTGCTGCGCACCTCCTTCAACGACGACTGGTTCGTCGGCCGCGACCAGGACGACCGACGGGACGACCTCGGCCCCATCACGCTCCCGCACGATGCGATGATCACCGAGACTCGCTCTCCGCACACGCCGAACGGGCACAACACCGGCTACTATCCGGGCGGGATATACCGCTACACCAAACGCTTCATCGCGCCGCCGGAATGGCAGGACCAGCATCCCACGCTCGAGTTCGAGGGCGTCTACCACCGGTCGCGGGTCTTCGTGAACGGTGTCCTCGCCGGCGGCCGTCCTTCTGGATACGCGCTGTTCCACGTGCCGCTCGGAACGCACCTGCGTTTCGGGGAGGAGAACGTCATCGAGGTCGTCGCGAACAACGACGACATGCCCAACAGCCGGTGGTACACCGGCAGCGGCATCTACCGGCCGGTGCACCTGCTTACCGGCGGACCCGTGCGAGTTCTTCCGACAGGCCTCCGAGCAACCACCCTCTCCGCCGACGCCGAGCAAGCGACCGTCGCCGTGTCCGTCGCCGTCGAGAATGGGACCAGGGACGCGACAGAAGCGGAGGTCGTCGTCACGCTGAAGCGGAACGGCCGCGAGGTCGCATCCGGCCGCGCACATGTGCCGGTCGACGGATTCGGGACCGGGACGGCGACGGCCGAAATAGGAATCGACCACCCTGCGCTCTGGTCACCCGACGACCCCAACCTGTACCAGGTGCACGCGACGGTTACGGTTGACTCTGCCATCCAGGACGAAGTTGTCGACTCCATCGGCATCCGCACCGTCACCGTGGATGCCGAGCACGGCCTCCGAATCAACGGTCACGTCACCAAACTTCGCGGCGCCTGCGTCCACCACGACCACGGAATTCTCGGCGCGGTCACGCTCGACCAGGCCGAAGACCGCCGGGCACGCCTCCTCAAGTCCGCGGGGTTCAACGCCATCCGCACCGCCCACAACCCCTCAGCACGCGCACTCCTAGCCGCCGCCGACCGGCACGGGCTGCTCGTGATGGAGGAGTTCACCGACGTCTGGACGCGCGCCAAGACGACCCACGACTACGCCACCGACTTCGAGGAATGGCACGAGAGAGACCTGGAAGCGATGGTCGCGAACGCCTACAACCACCCGTCGGTGATCATGTACTCGATCGGTAATGAGATCGCTGAGACCGGGCAGCCTTCCGGCATCGGTCTGAACCAACGACTAGTCAGCATCCTCCGGGCCGCCGACGCTACGCGACCCATCACCAACGGCGTGAATCCCTTCCTGAACCTCCTCGCACCAAGCGACGAGAAGCACGCGGCCCAACTCGCGAAATCCGCCAAACCGGGCGACGAGGACGAGCGACCGGGCAAGGGGAGCGGACGAAGCCTCATCACCGTGCTGAACCTGCTCATGTCGGCGATGCAGAAGATCACGCCGATCATCCTGCGCAGGAAGTTCACCGACACCAAGATCCGGGCAGTGATGGACGCGCTCGACGTCGCCGGCTACAACTACGGGGGCGCCCGCTACGTGCAGGACGCCAAGCGGTACCCTGTGAAGCCGATCGTCGGCACGGAGACCGGCCCCGGACAACTCGAGCAGAATTGGCCGCTCGTCGAGTCGCATCCGCAGATCATCGGCGACTTCGTCTGGACCGGGTGGGACTACCTCGGCGAAGCCGGAATCGGGACAATCCGCTACAACGACCGGCCCCGCCTGTTCTCACCCTGGCCCGGGCGCCTCGCCGACACGTCAAACTTCGACATCACAGGCCACCGCCAGACGCAGACCTACGTCAACGAGATCATCTGGGGCCTACGCACCGACCCCTACATCGCCGTACGCCCGGTCAATCACTCACGTGACAAGCGAACACCCTCTCTCTTCCGAGCAACTGACGCCATCCGCAGCTGGAGTTGGGATGGTTTTGAAGGCACGCCCGCCACGGTCGAGGTCTACGCACGTGCCGCTCGGGTGACGCTCGAGCTCAACGGCATTCCGGTGGGCCGCGGTAAGCGGCGGGGGAACTTCCTTACAACATTCCGGATGCCATTCCGCACGGGCGTACTCGTGGCCACTGCCTACGATGGCCGAGGCAGAGAGGTCGGACGTGATCGGCTCGCGAGCGCGTCGACCGACTTGCGGATCAAGGTCACCGCCGAGGCCGACGACTTTCGCGCCGACGGGCAGTCTCTGCTCTACCTGGGCATCGAACTGGTCGACCCCGCCGGAATCGTCAAACCGACCTTCGACCGACCGGTGACAATCTCCATCGACGGGCCCGCAACGCTCGCGTTGGGCTCCGCTGCCCCCTCTTCCATTCAGAGCTTCAAAGTCGACACGCACACCACCTTCCAAGGACGAGCACAAGCCATTCTGCGGACGACGTTACAACAGGGCCCCGTCACCGTTACGGTCGATGCAGAAGGATGCAGCCCCGTCGTCTTCTCGCGCGAGTCGACGACGGCCGCCGCGATTTCTCGCTGAGGTCCCCGCCACTCATGCTGTCGCGCGAATGCAACACCCACCGGAACCAGATCGGCTTGCTTACTCGATCTGCGCACCGAGGCCAGCAATCTGCGAGAGTAGGAGAGTGCGCGCAGTACATCCCGAGCCCTCAGGTGCCCCAGTGAAGATCGGCGCCAAACTCCGGGCAAGTAGACTCGCGCAACAGATAACCATCGACCAACTGGCAGCATCTACTGGGTTGAGCAAGGGTTTCATCAGCCGCGTGGAAAGAGACGAATCCTCGCCTAGCGTCGCCACCCTGGTCATGATCTGCCAAGCGCTTTCTCTCCAGATCGGAGCCCTCTTCGAGGCCGCCGACACGGCCCTGATCGAGCTGGACGATGCTCCACCCATCAATATGGGCGGAGCGGGAACGACTGACCGGCTGGTCACACCGCGCGGCCAGGCGGCCTTACAGATGCTCCGCTCCGCGGTGAATCCTGGGGCAAGTGGCGGTCAAGAGCTCTATACGATCAACTGCGAAGTCGAGGTCTTACACGTTTTCAAGGGAACACTCACTGTTGTGTTCGTGGAGGAAGAGCTAAGCGTAGGCGAGGGCGCTACCCTCACGTTCCCTGGCCGCGTGCCGCACACCTGGCGCAATGACGGCTCCGAGGTGGCTGAGGTCAGCTGGACCATGATCCCGGCGGCGTGGAGCGGTTCACAGTAGCCGGCGGTGCGGCGTCGACACACCTCGAATTCGCGACCGACTCTTTGTAGAGCGACCTGCGACATCCGCGACGGAGCAGTGCCCGCTCCAACGAACGGGCAGCGCCCAAGAGTGAGGATTTCTGACGCCGTGAAGTCCAGCGCACAACGAACCTCAATCAGCGGCCACGCTGCTTGGCAATCGTGCCCGATCCCACCCGGGGGGACCGCCGACCGGCGCAACGCCGTAGTCCTAACGCGCCCGGGACGAGCCCGAAGCATTGCTTAGTCGACGTTGTGCGCACTTCGTAGCAAGGACCAAAGCCAGGTCATCAGGGCCGAACTCGACTGAAAGCAGGCCGGTAACGAAGCAGGGCACTAGCCAAAGACACGAGCGGGAAAAACATGCGGCGGCGACGAACCCGAGAGCGACGGATCGACACATCGAGAAGAAAAGCTGAATGCACGTAGGCACTCTTCGAGATGTGCGCGCGCGATGCGCGCCAGAAAGCGCGCGCAACCGGAAGTTCTAAGTGTGAGAGGTGGAGTGGCGCGCTGGAAGCGCGGGCAGGCTGCCCAAGGGGTCAAGCAAGCGGTGCGCTACGCCTTCGGCGGGGTCTGCGACGCGACCCTGACTGCGAGGACCGCTAACGGCGCCCTCGCTGCAGCCGGCTACGCGGACGCCGTGATGACGCGGTACATCGTCGAGAACGGCGTCATCCGTGACGACCTGCTCACCCGCACCCAGCTGAAGGATTGGGTCGACGGCGTCGACCCTCTCACTGGTGAGCGCCGGGGCCGTGACCTGGAGTCACCGGTCGCGGATCTGATTCTGGATGCGACGATCAACGCGCCGAAGTCGTTCTCGATCGCGGCGATGCTGGACCCGGAGTTGGCGGCGGCGTACGAAGATCTGCAGGACCGGTTGCGGGATCGGATAATCAAGCTGTGGCAGACCGAGCTCAACGCCCGTCGCGGGAAACAGGGTGCCATCCGCGAGGACCTCTCTCGAATCGAAGTCGTCGAACTCCGGCACGAACGATCCCGATCACTTGACCCGCACAAGCACCGCCACCTATGGCTGAACGTCAAAGTCCAAGGACGCGACGGGAAGTGGTCGAACGTTGACACCCGGGTCGCCCTCCGGTTCCAGAACGTCGTGAACGCCGAAGGCGATCTAGCGTCGCGGACTGACCCAATATGGATCGCAGCCCTGGCGTCGAAGGGCTTCACCCTGACCTCGGGCGGGGAGATCGAGCAGCTGCACCATCTGGTGCGGCCGCTATCGAAGCGGTCCGCACAGATCGAAATTAACAAAGCAGCTCACGTGCGCGAATGGAAGGAACAGCACCCCGGCGAGGAGCCCTCCGCGACCGTCCTGACCCAGATCGATCAGTGGGCCTGGGCGGCTGGGCGGCCAAACAAGCCGGGGCAGTTGGACGAGGAGTACTGGACGGCCATAATGACGGCTGAGCTTCTACATGCCGATCCAGGACTCGGGCTGCCACGAAGGGCAAGAGTGGCACGGTCGGTCGCCATCGATGACCTCGACATCGAGCTACTCGCGGCGAAGGCGATCGTCGATGCAGACGGTCGGTCGACCGGGACCGGAGGGCGATTCAGCGACTTGGACGTCCGGGCCGGAGCCATCCGAGCGATCGCCGAAGCGGGCCTGATCTCTGAGCGGACCCAGCTAGACAGGATCGTCGACGAAGTGATTTCCTACGCCACTCGGACGTACACGGTGACTCTGCTGTCGGAGGCCGACATTCCCACACACATCAAGAGCCGGATGGCCATTGCCACCGCAACTCTGAAGGCGACCGTCGCGCATCGGACGGAGTCCCTCGCCGCGCCTGGTGCGGTACCTTCTGTTGCCGAGATCACCGCAGTAGCGAAGGCCCTTGATCCCAACCGCGCGTTGGATGAGGGGCAGTTGGAGGGCGCCTCCGCGATCGCTGGTTCCGACCGGGTAGTGGCGATCTCCGGCGCCGCTGGCACGGGCAAAACGACCATGCTCAAGGTGGCGGGAGCGGCGCTCCGCCGCATCGGTCGAACCATGATCATCGTCGCTCCGACGAAGAAGGCCTCCGCGGTCGCGGGACGCGAAACCGGGAGCGAGTCATCATCCCTCCATCAGCTCTTGCACGACTACGGGTGGCGGTGGATCAGCGATCGTGCCGGGGCTACAAAGTGGTCATGCCTCTCGATCGGCGAAGCCGATCCGACAACAGGCGGGTGTTACCTCGGTCCGCGCATCCGCATTCGACCGGGTGACCGCATCGTCGTGGACGAGGCCGGCATGCTTGACCTCGAGGCGGCAAACGCTCTGCTTGACGTCGTCGGCCGTACCGGCGCATGCGTCGCTCTCGTGGGAGATCAGCACCAAGCTCTTCCGGTTGGCCACTCCGGCGCCATGGCGCTGTTCTGGCGCCGCGCAACTCGCCAGGTCGAACTCCTGACTATCCACCGATTCACGGACCCAACGTGGGCCGATTTGAGCCTTCGACTTCGGCAACCAGATGACCAAGAAGAGGCAGTTCGTACCGCCGATGAACTGTTAGGCACAGGGCACGTAGTGCTCTCAAACAGCGAAAGGGAAGCTCACGATGCCCTCGTGAGTGCATGGTTTGACGCGGCCAGAGCACGCCTGTCGATCGCTATCGTCGCCGCGAGCCACGCCGAGGCACAGTCGCTGAGCGAAGATATCCAGGCGCGTCGGATCTCGGGCGGCGAGATCGACACCAGTGGAGCGGTCTTGGGACAGGCGGGACAGCCGATCTTTGTCGGTGATGTGGTCCAAACGCGACGGAACGACAGCACGATGGATGTGCAGAATCGCCAGAGCTGGATAGTGAAGAGCGTTACTGACCAATATGTAACGTTGGCGTCCGCAACCGACTCGACAGACCTGAGAAGAATCAGTCACGAATATGCGGGTTCACACCTCCACTTGTCGTACGCCACTACCGTTTACGGCGTGCAAGGCGAGACGACAGACCGATCTATGGTTGGCCCGGGCGTGGATGCGGCCGGCTTGTACGTTGGAATGACGAGAGGCAAGGCAAGTAATCAAGTGGTCGTTGTCGCTCCAACGGTGTCGTCGGCTCGGACTCAACTAGTCGAGACCATGCAACGTCAGACCGTAGAAGAAACGATCGAGAAGTCGCGCGCGGCTGCGCGAACCGAACTCAACCGCGCGGCTCGCTCTCACTCGGGCCCTGTAAACAGCGAGTTGCCTCTCATATCAATTGGTCCGGGCCTGCTCTAGCTGGATCGGCTATGGCACGGCTAGGCCGCTCGCGAGCAACCGTCGACCGACGGTGTTCGCGCCATCCAGATCACCGGCGCGAGGGTTGAAGCGAAGAAGTCCTACCCCCAACGCATCGGCGCGGTCCTGGACCGATGGGAAAACACCTCCGGCAAGAAAGACAAGCGGTGCGCGACCATCCGCAGCACTGACGGCCGCAGCACGCTCGACCACGCCAAGATTGAGGTTTCCCCGGCGACTTTCGACCCATCCGAGATACAGCGAGCTGTACAAGTCACAAATCTCGCGGGCAGAGCCATCGGCTACGACAGCGTCGACCGCCCCCAGGTGGGCCATCCACTGGCGGCAGACCTCCGCGGCTTCGCGGTCGGTAGCACCGAACGACCTAGGCGGTGGCGCATCAATAGTCACGACAACAGTGTCCACCCAACCACGGAGGTTTGAGCGGCGCTGAGCGCGGATGGCCGTCCCGGCAGCTCGGCCTGGTACCAATATCATCGGTGAGTGTTTGCTTGGCTTCTTCCGCTCGCACCGTTGCTTACCTTCGCCCTTGCATTCTGGAACGCGAACCGAGAACAGACTGCGCTCCGAGATCTGCAACGCCTTTCGAGCAGCTTCGGCGAGTGGGGGAAGGACGATCAGGAGCTGGTCGATGCTCTACACCAGGCCAGGCAAGATCTAGCCGTCGAGTATCTGCGTCGTCACAGGTGGAAGCGGTCGGGGATTGCCCGGACATTGGTGCTGTTGTTTTGGCTGGCCTTGGGCAGCGTGATTCTCGCCATCTGGCAGTTCACGGGCTGGGAGAACGACTTTCTTATGTGGGTGGGTGCGGCCTCGATGTTGGTAGGGCTGGGGATCGCTCTAAGCCGCTTGGCCGTTAAGTTGCTCTACAAGGACGACGGGGTTCGATACGAGTAGGTACCCCTCCTACTTGATCTCCCAACAGTCGCAAGCGGTGCGGTGTCAGATGCAATCGCCCCGCGATCAGGCGCAGCAAGACATCGACCCCTCGGAACTGATGCCGACTGGACGTGACGCGCCGGGTAATGCGTCCCCATGCGCAGGGGGTCGGTTCCGATAGTGCAAGTCACGGCTTGGTCTCTTCAGAGATTTCCTGCATCGCGAGGCGATAGGTGTTTACTTCGTTGTTGTATCGACGCTCACGCCGAACGAATGCTTCAACACCGCCCTCCATGATTCTCTGGATGTCCGACCGGACGAGCTCGTTTTCGAGTGCGCCTACGTGCTTGACGGGGACGCCGGCCTCGCCCTCCGAGGTTCTCACATGGATTGCGTCGCTCTTGTTTTCAAGGACAACCACACGCTCGGCGTCCGCGTTCACAGGAATGTTCGCGTTATGCGTTACGACGATTACCTGCCGCGTCCATCTACTCGCGCGAAGCTGTCTGACGACTAGTTCAGAAATCCACTCGGTGTCCAGATCGTCCTCGGGTTGATCAAGAACCAGAGGCTCCATGCCCTGATGAAGCACAAAGCTAAGCATCGCCGCGCTTCTCTGGCCGGGCGAACCGGTCATCAGCGGTTCCCACCGTTCGATTCCCGCCGCCGGGTCGCCGTAGCGCAGGAACTCCATATCGACGGCATCATCCGCAATCTCTGCTGCCAGTCGTACCCGAATCAACGGATCAAGATTTGTGAGCCGCTGGACCCACGTCGCTCGAAGCGCTGCCTGTGCGGCGACGTCCGAGAAGTCACCTGTGATGCAAGCTTCCTGCCAAGCCTGAAACCTCAGGGTTTGCTCCGCTGCGTCCCCGCCCCACAGCCACTTACCGAGCTCGGGAACATCCTCCAAGAAGCCATCCGAACGTAGATTCAGTAGGGAACGCACGGACTCAACCCAGGACCCAACATCCGCCCTTCTGCGGGTCTTGAAACGGAGCATTGCACTGCGGCGCGAGACTTCGTCGAGGAGGGAGGAGCGGTCGGCATAACGCTGCTCCATCAAGTCATGGAAAGAGGCCCAGTCTCGTGCGGCTTGAGCCTCAACCTCAGGAAGCTCCCGTGCCCGGCGGTCGATGTCGGCGAGCTCTGCTTGCTTTGACACCCAAGCCTTCCTAACCGCTTCGTAGGCGGTCGGATCCAGCCCAATTTCCGCGAGCTCCGCGAGGTACAAGGCACTGTCTGTTCGTGCGGCGGCGATACGAGCTGGCCAATCGGACTCCTCGAGCTTGGACTTGATCCGCGCCAATTCGGAGTGACCCCGCTCAACCGTCTTGTCGAGGTCCGACTTAACCTGGCGCTGCAAAGCAAGCAGGGTTCGAACGTGCTCCTTCAGTTCGTCGCTGAAGTCGACGGTCTCAGGCGGGAGTCCGGCTTCGGTGTTCCCGAGCTCACCCTCGATGTTCGAGGCAACATCCTCGAGAGCCGTGAGGAGACGCGAATGAAAAGCGTCCAGCCAGATGGCCTCACGATCTGCGAGGTCGTTTGCGGCTCGCCGTGATTTGTTGTTCTCATCATCGAACGCCGCGACCTGACGGCTCAACTCTTGCTCCGCCTCGAAGAGGCTCGTACGCGTGCCAATCGCATCTCGTTCGGTTTGAGCCCTGCGTGCCGACGTCACCCACTTCGTGCGGAGTTCGTCCAGTTGCGTGGAGAACCGGGACAGGGCTAGATGGCCACTTGCTGCAAGAGCGTCGTCAACCAACTTGAGTAGGTTCCGCGATGAGGAATCGGCTCCGTCCGCACTCACTGCAGCGCGCTCGAACAATTCCTTCTGGCTGATGACTCGAACAGCGAATTCGGTCGGAGTTTCTCGACCGTCGCCGCGAACCGTTTGGGAGCCTGCGGAGAGCGTCCAAGAAGCGCTCTGTTCTTCCCCGCTGTATGGAAGTACGTGGGTCGATGTCAGCACGGCGTTAGAAAAGACCGCCTCTCGAAGCTGTTCGGCTTCAAGGCGCGCTTGGGCAGGCAAAGCGGCGATGTCCCCGTACAAGTGCCGCAACGCTGCGACGACCGTCGACTTTCCGGCGCCTCTACCCCCAATCAAGACAGTCAGACGCGGATCAAACTGAACCGCTAGAGGCACCTGGGTTGATTTCGCTCCGGTGAGCGTCACCTGCCTTACCCACGCGTGAGTAATGTCGTTCGGGGTCTTGTCCGTCCCCACGTAACGCGGATCCCAATCACAAATTACGCGCGCCTCGAAGTCAAGAAATGCCTGTCTCAGCGCTTCAAGGCTTGGAGATTCCATGCGGATCCAGGTGTACCGGGCGCCAAGCTCGTCCAGCGAATAGGCGTCGCTCGTCGATACAAACGGGAGACGCTTGAGAGCGGGAAGGTGGTCGAGCTCCCGACGAACGAATCGCTCCCTATACCCCGCCTTCGGGGACAGTTCGCCCTCGAGCAGGGTGGCGATGTCGCCGACGTCGATGGCTGCGAGCCTGTCGTGGTGCAGGACCTTCCACCGGAGATCTCCCTTGAGAGTTTCGCCGCTCGCGACCCCGTTGTCCGTGAACGCGTGGGGTGCGATCGCCAAGAAGCGGTCGTCGAGAAAATCAAGTATTTGAGGCAGTGTTCGAGGCGAAGATGCCGGATTGCCAGGCTGGGCCGGGTTGAATCTCGGGTTGTTCATGTCGAATCCACATGCAGAGATGAGCAACTCACCCAACTGGGGAGTATCCGCATTGGGGTCAGCTATGACAATGAGGTGCGCGCCATCTGATCCGCTAGCGGTCGTGACTTCAAAGCCCGGAAAGACCACAATGCCCCGGCGTTTGCCGGCGGACACCATCTCGTCGACCCATTCCACGCTGTTGTGATCAGCGAGCGCGAGCACCTCAAGCCCAGCTGCCTGCGCCCTGTCCATGTACTCGTCCGCGGCTCTTGCACGGCCTTCGGGAGTGTTTAGATCCCAACTGGGCTCGCCTCGGAATCGTGCTTCCCCCGGCGTCGCTACCTGCAGGTCACACTTCCACCATCGAGTCACGCGCGTGTCTCCTCCTCCTCGCGTGAGCCTAGAGGACAGCCACGATGCTATGGGCGGTTGCCCCACCCCCCTTTCGCTGTACACGCAAGATCGACGCCTCACGGCTGCGAGATATTAGGCGCGTAGCAAGAATTCGAGTTCACTCAAAGGCTGGCGCGGCGACTACGAGAACGCGACTCCGGCCAGTAAGCTCGCCGCGCTCCGCTTCAAGCAGGATCACGGAGGCAACAGCGAGCTTACTGGCCGGCTGCCCCTAACGTTTTTTGCTCTGATCAGGGTTTTCGCTAACGCCCGATTCTACTTGCGCGCTGGGCGTTTCGGTGACCGGGCCTACACCAGCGCAGCCGGATCGGTGCGGTCCTGGATGGCTGCGCGCGGCCCGGTCGCGGATGCGTCCGGGCCGTCAGCTTTTGGGGCGCGACGGGTGACCTCCGCGGTGGTGTAGCGGAGGGAGGGGCCGACGCTGTCGGCGACGACTTCGGTTGCGGCTCGGGGTTCGCCGGTGGCTTGGTCGGTCCAGTGGCGGAACTCGAGGTTGCCGTTGACGATGACGGTGTCACCTTTGGCGAGGCTGGCGCGGACGTTCTCGGCAGTGCGGCCGAAGACGGTGGTGCGGTGGTACTGGGTGTCGCCGTCGACCCATTTGCCGTCTTCGAGCTTGCGGTCAGTGACTGCGACGGTGAACTTGGCGAACTTGGTGCCGTTCTGGGATTCGCCGTAGTCGGGGTCGGCGACGAGGTTGCCTTCGATGCTGATCGGGACTCGTGTGCTCATGATTCCGTTCCTTTCCTTCGCGCGCCCGGTGGTTGGGTCGCTTTCACTTAGAACTTCCGATTCGACATCGAAGAATGCGCGCAGATGGCGCGCAAATCTCGCCAGCACATCTCACGGCTGGGCGTGACTTTGGCGGATCCAGTCGGCCCACTCGGCGGGGACTGCGTCGTCGCCGGTTTGTGGCAGTTCGGTGTGGCCGTTGTGGCATTCGCCGTTGTACCAAGTGCCCAGCCGCGGGAGGGCGACGGCGAGGCGTTCGTGCCAGCCGATGGGTCCGTAGCCGGCGTCGAGGCTGTCGTAGGAGACCAGCCAGGCGGTGTGGAGGGCGGAGAGTTCTTCGACGAGGGCACCGTGCTGGAACCAGCACGGCGGGATCTTCCGGGTAGCGATGTTGTAGCGGTGCGTGAACCAGATCACCCACCTCCGCAGATCGGTCCAGACCTGAGGAGCGTCCTCATCCTCCAGGGTACGCCAGTTGATGGCGCGGATGCCGAGCATCCCTGGGCTCTGCCGGGGCGCCTGGTCCTCCCATCCGTCGGCGAGGGAGGCGACGAGGTCGTCGAGTGGGATGTCCTCGGTCATTGCTGTTCCAGCGAGGCTTCGATGTAGTGAGCGATCTTGGCCTGCAGGCGGGCGATCGCTTGGACGGAGGCGGTGCGGCGGGAGACGAACCCGGAGAGTGCGCTGTCGCGTTCGATCAGCTGGTGCACGTACTCGTGACAGCGGGGGTGCAGCGCGGTCAGGTCCTCGTGTCGCTCGTGAGCGGTCCAGCCAAGCGGCGTCTGGGTGACGCCTCGGTAGTCGAGGTGGTGCAGTTCGAGGGAGCGGGCGCTGCCGGTGCCAAGGCAGAGGGCGCAGCGGACAGTGCCCTTGCGGTGTTCTTCGTCGAGGAACCAGCGGTCGCGGCGGGCGAACCAGGCCCCTGAGTGCAGGTAGCGGTTACGGTAGCTGTTGTCCCGTGAAGGCCGGCGACGGTTGGACATCAGTTTCCCTCCCTCGCTGAATCTCGGCGATCGAGCGCGGCTTGATACTGTTCGGCGAATACGACCTGCTGGTCGAGCTCGGTGAGCTTCTTACCCGCGCTGACTTGACGGGCGTCGTCGCGGTCGGTCCACCCGCGCAGGTCGAGGAGGATCCCGCGACGGTTCCGGTAAGCCAGGAGCCCAACTGTTTCTGGCATGCGGCGGATCTCGTCGAGTGTCATCACGGGCACCTTCTCGTTCTGCACGTTCGTAGACGACCCGTTGTCGTTATACGAGTGCCCGGTGTTCCGGATCCGACGAGTTCCGAGAAGCGATTCGATGTCACGGAGGTGGTCCACGTCGGACGCCCCACCGAGCAGGAGCTTGGCCGTGGCGGCAGACCAGATCGTGTCGGCCTCCGACCGGGACCAGGCGGTCTCGGCTTGCGAGATGGCTTGGAGCACGACGATGGTGGAGATGCCGATGCCGCCGCCGTCGGCCATGATCCGCGGCAGCGCCGGCCAGGAGAACATGTTCGCGATCTCGTCCAGAATCAGCGCGAGTGGGAGGTCGAGGCGGGAGCCGGGTGAGGCGAGCGCTTTGCGGCGCGCGGTCTCGACGATGTCGTCGAGGACCGCGCCGAGGAACCCCCCGACGGAGCCGGCGCCAGCGCCGGTGCCGACGAGATAGAGGCTGTTGGATCCGGCGAGGAACGCGTCGAGGTCGAACTGCTCCCCCGGCCCAGGCGTCATAGCGCCCCGGATCGCAGGGATAGATAGCGGGCGCAGGGCGCCGAAGACGCCGAACCACGTGTTGGCCAGGAGCTTCTCGTCACCGTTGATGATCGCGTCCAGGTCCTCTGACCAGCCCGGCGTTCCTTGGCTGGCGAGCACGCTGACGGCTTCCCGTGCGATCCGGGGATTGGATCCCCACCGCGCCAGGGCGTCGGTGCCGCGGCCCGAGACTGCGGCGGCGTGCAGGAGCCGGGACAGCACGTTGGAGGACACCTGCGCCCATTCCTGATTGGTCTTGGACGCTCCGAGGGCGGTGCCGGCGATGATCGCCTGACCCCGCTGGTCCGCGACGAGCGGATCCTCACATCCGGCCACCGGCGAAATTCGCAGTCCGGAGCGAATGCCCGTGAGCTGCTGAGGGTCGAAGACGGTGACCTCGCCGACCCGAGCGCGTTCGCGCATCGTGGCGGAGAGGTTGTCGTTCCGGGTGGAGGTGGTAATCAGGGGACCGGACCAGTCGAGGATGGCGTTGATGATGAACCGGTACCCCTTTCCGGAACGAGGCGCACCCTCCACGACGATGGAGTCCTCGATCGACACGTAAACGTCCTGCCCATGGGCGCTGCCGACCTTCCACCCCGCCGCAGCTGGGGACGGATCGACCAGCGACGGGCGAAGCGTCTTGGCTCGACGGATAGCTGTGCGCGCGGATGTGTGCTTGCGCACTTCGCCGGGCTTAGCGAGTCCGTCACGCCCCCGGAGATCGCGGATGAAGTACCGGTCGGACTGCCGATACCGAAGCCACCAGATCACCCCGACTGCAATCCCGCCGAGAAGGAGAAGCACCGCGAGCAGATCGAGGACGCGGATCGACGTCACGGGAGCCGTGCATCCGGGCACGAGGGCGAACCCGCTCGAGTCGCCGCCTATTGCCAGTTGCAGGCCAGCGAAGACGCTGCCGGGCCGGCCGCCCCCGCCACAGGTGGACGTGATGGTCGCGCTCGCAACACCGGTCGCAAGGGCGCCCGCGACGACGATGGCGAACAGGCTGTAGAGGGCAGCGTGCGTCCAGGAAGAGCTGTGGGGTCTCATGCGCGTTCGCCGCCCATCGCGTCGGTGCGGAAGATGCCGAGTTCGTAGTCGGTGCAGATGTTGCGGACCTTTGCGACCCGGTCCTGCCCGATCTGCCAGAGCCCTTCGCCCTTGTGAAGCTTGCGGACCAGGTCGGCCTGGGTGTCGTTCCAGCCCAGGATCTCCCGCGACCTCGCGATCTCACCGGAGTGTTGCGCGTAGGAGATCCGGGTCTCGCAGTCAGCGAGGAGACCGAGCGCCCGTGAGTGGAGGGCGCTGTTGCGGTCGCCCAGCGCGTCAAGGTCGGCGACCCGGTGCAGCAGGTACCAGTTGGAGGTGCCGAGGTGACGGGCGACCTTCTCGTCCTCGACCCGGTCGGCGAGGCCGTCGCCCCCGGAGACGTCGTTGAGCAGCTCAACGGCGGCCTCTTCGTGAATGATCACCCGGGCCTGCCGGTTCGCACCCAGGGAAGATCGACGGATCCAGTTCGCTGTCGCCAGCCGGGCCAGCGCCTGCGCCTCGGGCGAGGCTCCTTTCAGGGCGGAGGTGTCGACGACCATCATCGGGGCGTCGGCGTCGAAGCGGACGGTGGAGGGTCCGTCGAAGAACCCAGTGAGGTCGCCGGAGACCATGCGGCGCAGCGAGTGCGCGAGCCGGTGGCCAGCCTCGACCACCTCAAGCGGCTGGCTCTGATCGGGATCGACGAGACGGTCGTACACGTGCGTGATGGTGACGGTGGACTGGCCGCGCAGGGCATCGAGGGCGACGTCGAGGGCGGTGTGCTCGACCGGTTCGAGGTTCCCGCCTTCCCGGAGGCGGCGGATTATCGTCTTCACGGTGGCGCGCCGGTATTGGAGGACGTTCTGGCTCCAGTCCTCATCAGAGAACGACGCGTCCCGCGGGCCCTCATCGAGGAGGTTGATTCGGGCGGCCTTGCCGGGGCCGACGGAGATGGACGTGCCGCCGACGTAGGCGGCGACGCGCACCCACTCCCCGTTCGGGTCGTGCGGAACGGCGATCTTGCGTCCAAGCCGCGCGAGCCGCGAGGACCAGGATTTCGCGAGCATCGACTTGCCGGTTCCCTTCACGCCGAGGATGGCGACCGAGTGGGAGCGGACGGCTTCGGCGGAGTAGGCGTCCCAGGGGTCGAAGCAGAACGGCGCCCGCGAGAGGAGGTTCTCCCCGATGTACGCCCCCGTCAGGATGTCTCCGGTCTCCGCCAGGAATGGATACGCCCCGCCGAGGACCTTCGAGGAGCAGCGGTGTGCGGGTGGAGTGGCGCGCAGCGGGCCGCGCAGGTTGTGCGGCTGCTTCCACCCCCAGGTCGGCATCTTCGATGCGGGCAGCTCCGCGGACTGAACCTTCCAGCCCGACTTCTTGGCCGAAAGGGTGGGCTGGCGGTGGCGGCCGTTGGCGCCGGGCTTTTCGTTTGCTGGGATGCGGCCGATGACGGCTGACTGCTTCATCTCATTCCCCTTCCAGCGGGACCGGTAGCGCCGCGGTGACGAACCCTGCCGCTTGCTGGCCGGACATTGATGCGAGCACGAGGCGGGCGGGGTGCGAGGCCTGCTCGATGTCCGTGCGTGCCTTCGCGAGGGCATCCTTGGACTCGGCAGAGATGGTGACGAAGCCGCGGTACTGGACATCGCCGAACCCGTCGACAAGATCGTGCTCGCGCACCGCCAGGTCTTCCTCCTCGCGAAGGTGGGTGAGCGGGATCCGGGAGGACAGCTTCATCCGGATCGTCGCGGCAGTTTCCATATCCGATTGGGCACGGTTCAGCTGGGCCAGCGCCTTGTGCGTGGCCACCGGGCGAACCTGCAGCGTGATCACCCGCGTCGCATCCCCGGCGTAGAGCAGGGGCTCCAGGAAGCCAGTGCGGACGTCGGTGCGCGGCCATTCAGCGACCCAGAACGTCTGATGCCAGGACTCGTCGACCCGCATCGAATCCCACCCCTCGTCGATCCCCATCACCGGCGATGGCGCCGAGACGACGTCGGAGTCCTGCTCGCGCCGCGTCGCTGCAGCGACCGGATCCGAGGACAGCGCGTTCAACTCGTCGAGCTCGTCAGCGGTGAGCCAGCCGGCCGGAGTGAGCCGGGCGTGCTCCATCGAAGTCTCGATACCCGCGACGCGTTCCTTGAGGACGGCGGCGAGACCGGTGAGACCCTTGCCGGCGTCGCGGATAGCGCCGTTGAGGGCGGCTGTATCGAAGGTCAGAGTAATGTAGTTCGTGAACCCCATCGATCGCTTCGACGCCGCCTGCGTCAGCGCCCAGTACTCCTGCCGAAGCTCCGCGCTCACCTGCGGGTCGAACTCGTCCTCGCGAGCAACGAGGTAGTCCTTCAGCTGTGTCGACGACGCACGGTCAACCCGGATCCGGATCGTGGTCTCGCGCACACCGGGGAGGTTCTCGAGGGAGCTGAGCCATTCGACGAATCCGTCGTAGGCGGCCTCTTGTGTGCCCTTGTCTCGCAGCGCCCACGCTCTGGAGCCAACTCGGACAGTGACGGATGCGAGTCGGCCGCGGGCGTTATAGATGAATCCGCCCGCGCCCGGGATCTGGATCACCTGCACGTCGCCGAGCGCACCGGGAAGCAGGAATTTGGAGGTGACGACGGGTGCCACGGCGGCCAGCTTGGCTTGGCCGACGTTCAGGGATGCCATGGTCACCCGGAGCCAGACGTCGCGGCGGAAGGCGGTCTGACCGGTGAGGCTGCGGTAGGCGTAGCGGGCGGCCTGTGCTGCGATGATGAGCACGGGCTCACGCCGGTAGGTGGCGAGCGCGAAGAACACCACGAGTGCGATGAGCGGGAGCATCACCCAGAACGCGTTGGGGTTGATGAACAGGGTTGCCAGCAAGACGGCGACCGCGGCGCCGATGACAACGAGTTGCAGGAAGGTGAGGCCGAGGAAGATACCTCGTCGTTCCCGGGCGGCGAAGCGGACGCGGGGTGCGCCTTCGTCGCTAATCAGCTGGTCGGCGGTGAAGCTGGTCATGAGTTATCTCCCAACCTTGATGACCCGGGCGGCGGACCGGACCGGACCGGCGGCGGTGTTCACCCGCGAGAACTGGTCACGCACGGAGAATCGATGGTGAAGAGCTGTGCCGACCTCGGCGCCGGCGAAGGACACGAGTTTCGTCGCCCACAACGGGGAAAACGAGGCAGCGATCACGGCCCCGGCAGCGACGAGGATGACTCCGATGCTGAGGCTGGCTTTCGTCAGCTCCACGGCGAGGAGCACGACACCGGCGGCGAGAGGTTTGGCGATCAGCAAGCCGATGGTCAAGTTCATCCATCGTTGCGCCCAAGCTGTGAGCTTGGGCTGGCCGATCATCATCAGCCCCACGGGAGCCATCGCCGCCAGGGCGAGGAGCCCGAATTCGCGGATCGACATGGCGATGAAGAGGAAGAGCGAGGCGATCATCATCAGCCCGACTACGAGCAAGGCCATCACGTACTCGCCGACTGAGCCGGGACCTTGGGCGCCTTGGGCGGCGATGGTGAAGATGGCCCCGCCTTGCGTGAATTGAGCGTTATGCATGACCGCGTTGGGGGCTTGCTTGGTGATGTCAAGAAGCCCCACCACCCGCAAGAGCCCCTTGCTGAGATCGCCGCCTTGGACGGTGGAGGTGAGGCTGGTGGTCACGGCGTCGGTGACTCCCGATGCCTTCTGCATACCCCACACACAGATCGCCGAGAACGGGATGGCGAGGGCAGCGCCGGCGGCGGTGCGCCCAATCCGAGACCAGTCCTGCAAGATCATCGCGATCCCAATCTGCACGAGCGCGACGATGAGGATGACGGGGGCGGTGACGGCGATCCAGAACAGGAACTGCGAGTGGGCGATCTCCCAGCTGCTCGGGTCGATGTTCGTATTGAACGAACCGGCGATCATGGTGGCGATGAAGTCGCCAAGGTTGCGGATCGTGGATCCCATGAATTGGGCGACGGTTTGCGAGGCTTGGCAGCCGAAGTCGGCCATGAAGCAGCCGTAGTTCGGCGAGAACGGATCCGGCGGAGCAGCAGCAGCAATGGCGAGCATGATGTCACGCCACGTGAAGTGACTGGCCCCAGTTGATCAGTCCCGCGATTCCGGCGGCGACGGCGACCCCGGCGACGCAGCTCACCACGCCGACGATGCCCATCTTTTGGACGCGTCCGTTGCTGGAGATGTGGCCGACGACGATGAACCCGGCTGCGATGAGGCCGCCGATCACGCCGAGGGTGAGCACGATGGCGAACACGACGTTCGCGATCGACTGGAGGGCGCCAACGCCAGGACCGGAGAAGTCGGGTGACGGGTTGTTTACCGTCAGCACGTTGATCGCGCGGGAGTGCGCGGTGACAAGTGCTTCGTTGAGTGCGTTCATAATTGGGTCTTCCTTTCGGCGGTATCTGTTCTCAACTCGGGTTCTTCGGTCTCAGTCATCCGTTTCGCCGCCAGCAACCCGGAACCGACGATCCCGAGGAGGGTGATGCCGATGATGAGCAGGAGGCCGAGCACGTTCAGCAGGAGCTCCATGGGGTTACTCCCCGCTCGCATTCGCTGCGTCGGTCGCGGAGGTTGGCAGCGGGACGATGAGACGAAGGGGCTGCCCCTCGGAGGGGACGTTCATGGTGAGGAGAAGCCGGTCGACGCCGGGCGGGAGATACCACGCGGCGGCGAAGGATCGTTCCTTGTCGTTCGGGATTGTCCAGGTCGATTTGCCGTGGAAGAGCCCGCTCGGAAGCCACGCAAGGCCGGCGGCTTTGGCGGCGGCGGGTCCGTCGGCGGTGTCCAGGACGGCCGGTTCGGGACGTCCGTCGAACTGCGTGCCTTTGAGCGTGGCGCCGGTGACGTCCTGGTAGGTCTGGTTTCCTTGCGAGGGCTTCCATTCGCCGGTCATCGAGAACTTCACGAAGATTACGGGCGTCCCCATCGGGAAAAGTTCCTGGTTCGAATCCGGAAGGGTGCATCGGCAGCCGTGCTTCGCCTTGAAGGTCTTCGCGGGGAAGACCTGCACGTAGACGGTGTCGACGATGCCGTCAGCTGCGGGCGTCGCGTCGCTGGACGGCGTCGCGGTCGGTGTGGCCGGTGCGACGGTCGTGAACGAAAGCTTCGGGGCTGGAGCACTTGCTGCACAGCCCGTCAGGGCAAGGAATGGGAAGAGAGCCGCGATTGCGATCAGCCTCTTGTTCATCTGGTTCTCCTCGATTTCGTATGCGCCTTCACTTGGAACTTCCGGTTCGGCGCAGCTTTTGGCGCGCACCTTCCGGACTTCGTTGGTCAGGGCACCTGGATGTGTTGGTGGTTGCAGGTGTCGGGGAAGTCGCTGGTGATGTTCGCCAAGACGCCCAGCGACACGTGGGCGCGTGCGCGGCAGTCGCTTTGACCGGCCGATGACCCGTGTGGGGCGTACGGGTCCAGCACGTGGATCAGTTGGACCGAAAGCGTGTCCGCGCCGGTGAGGGACTGCCGGTTGATCGCGTAGAAGTCCACCGCTTTGCCCTTCCAGTGCGCCGACTTGGTTCCGGCGCCGGGGGTCATGCCCGTGCAGCGCCGGTTCAGGTCGCTGACGCCGACCTGTTGGAAGGACTGGACGGCGACGACGATCAGCTGGAGGACGTGGGCGTCGATCGTGCAGTCGGGGGTCGCGGTCCCGTCGGCCATGTTGATGACCTGCTGTTGGTAGCGGGGCTCGAGGAAGTTCAGCTTCTTCGCCTGGATCGCACCGACCAGGACGGCGGCAGCGGCGCGGGCATCCGCCGGCACCTCACACCTGCCCGTGGCCGCCCCAGTCAGCGCCGCCAACACGTGCTCGGCCGGTGCCCAGAACAGGGCGTAGTGGTTCGGGTCGGCGTTGATCTGAACCGCGTGAGCGACCAGGGTCGGCGCGAGCGTCTGCCAGTCCGGGACGTGCAGCATCCGCGTGTAGAACGCGGCGGCCGCGGTCGCCGGGTCCATCCGCTGCGCCCGGGTGCCGTAACTGGTGCCCTGCTGAAAGACACCGATGGTGCTGTTGTCGACCGCGTCGCCGTGGTCGAGGTTGCGGAGCCCGGACTCGCCGATCGCGACCATGAGCGCCAGAGTCTGGCCGTGCGGGGGAACGCTCATCTGCTGGCCGACGGTGATGATCGTCGCGGCTATCTTCAGCTGCTCCGGCCCGTACCCATCGACCGTGCTACCCACACTCACCGATGGTGCGGATCCCCCGCAAACTCCCCCACCACCCCCGAACCCGTTGGCTCCCATCGCGACCACCAGGGTGACCGGCACCACAACCAGTGCCAGCGGGACAACGAGGACGATGACGGCGGCAACGATCAGCAGGTTCCGAATCGTCTTTGGATGCGTTACCCCGTGAACTGCCGCCGCCCCAGCGCTGATCATTCAGCGGCCTCCTGCTCGAGGACGATCCGGGCGATCATCAGCAGCCGCTTCGCGGTCGCGATCCGAGCCCGCGCCGAGCCAGGGTGGATCTGCAGGGTGGCGGCGATGCTGGCGGCGTCCTCGCCGATCATCTCGGCGACCTCCCGGAAGCCACCGATCTCAGGGATGCAAGACACGATGACGGACCCGGTCAGCGGTAGCCCGGCGTCTGCGGCTGCCAGGGCGGCGAGTACGGTTCGGGCGGTCTGGCACACGCGGTCGTGCACCGAGCGGAGACCCCGTTTAGATATCTGATGGGCGTGCGCCACCCGGTCGACGTCGCCGTTGGCCAAGCTCAGGTCGCTCATCACGTGCCAGTCGGATGGACCGACGAAGTCGGCGACCAGCACCATCCAGCGGTGCGCGTCGAATCGACGGATCAGCGCATCCAGGGGGTCAATGTCCGTATCGGACTCGACGTCGATCGGAACCTCGTCCATGACGACGTGCTTCCGCGCGACTTCTCGAAGTACGACGTGGCGGGTGATGCCGAACACGAACGCGTGGGGTGAGCCGCGTTCAGGGTCGTACCGAGAGCTTCGGTGCCATACCGTCTCCCGGGCCAGCTGTAGCACTGCGTCGACCTCGTTCGGCCAGCCGCGCAGTTGAAAGCGGACATACGGTAGCAGTGTGTCTACTTCGCTGAGTAGCTCCGTCAGTCGGTCATCGGCACGCGTGCGGAGTTGGATTCCTTCAGCCACGAGATCTCTACCTTCCTTTTGCGGAGGTGGCTTGTGTGAAGGATCGGGTTCGGGTCTGAGGACCCGTTAGTGCGGGGCGCCGGCGCGCATGGGTGTGCGGCAGCCCTGAATGAGCGAGGACGGTGAGCCAGGATCACGCCGGGGATTCAAGTGGGCGGCGTGCCCGGATTGGGAGATGGAGTGGCGAGGCGGACTCTGCGGTTCGGCAGTCTCAGCCACGATGCGTCACCGCCGCCCGGACTCGGTCTGTGAGTCGCGCGTCACGGTGAAGAGGGTAAGGATCGGCCGCTCCATTTGGTGCCGGACGCTACCCCCATTCGGGGGTTGCTCCAACATGCCACGCCGGGGTGGACGGCGGGTTCTACTGACAGCTTTCGCACTGCAGGTCATCCATCGGATCGACCGGCACGACGTAGCCGTCGACGAAGTCCTGGATGACGCCAGCCGACTGAGTCGTCGGCGGGCTTACGCGTACGCCGTCGTCGCGGTCTGCGCGCTCGCCTCCAGCCATGCGATCACCTCCTCGCGCTTGTACAGCACCGTCCGCGGCGTCGGCTTATAGAACCGTGGCCCCTGCCCGCGATGGCGCAGCTGAGCTAGCGCCGCGATGGAGAGGCCGGTCAATTCAGTCACCTCCGCGGGCTGGATGAAGTCCCCCGTCATTTCGATCACCTCCGATTCGACAACTGACGGATCAGTTGCTTGTCACGGTGACAATAGCGTGCATCTGTTGCTTTGACAAGACCTTCAGGGTTACTCTGTCGAAATGACGGACTTTCGATCGGAAAGCAGCGTGGGCGCTCGCATCAAACACGCCCGACGACAGCGGGGCTTCCGCACCACTCGGGACTTGGCCGAGGCGATCCCCGGCGGCAACGTGACCGCCGCGATCCTGGAGAACATCGAGTCCGGGCGAAAGGCTGACATCAGCGTCAGCCAGCTCCTGAACATCGCACGTGCCCTCGGCGTTCCGCCAACCATGCTCCTCGCCCCGATCGGCCGACCGAACACCGAACTGGACCTGCCCAACCTAAGTGACGACTTCAATGGCATGACGGCCGCCGAGTTCGATTGCTGGCTTTCCGCGACACCGGCCAGTTCTTACGTTCCTGGCCTGGCCGCCGAACGGTTCGACATCGACATCCTGACGTCATTGCGGGAGCTCGGAACACTGCGCCGGGAGGTCAACCGGCTCCGCATCGTCCGCGACGTCCACCTGACGTCTGGCGACCCGGAACTCTCGGCCTCGAGCGCCGAAGTCGACGAGCGGATCGACCGCATTACACGGGAGGCGGCCCGAGTGAGCGGCTTGCTTGAGAGCGCCGGGCTTATCGGAATCGCTAGCGAACGGGCGGGAGTTTAGGCGGTCAGCCTGCGGGCACAGGCAGCACCCGAGCGACCGCCGGCGCATCCAGCAGTCGGAAGGAGTGCAACATGGTTCGGCCGAGAACGCCGATCGGAAGCTATGGCAACGTCTCGGTGGCGCAGATCGAAGACGGGAAGTGGCGCGCCCGGACGCGATACCGCTTCGACGATGGCTTCCTTCGACAGATCGAGCGATTCGGCTCCACAAGGGCGAAGGCGCGCAACTCACTTCAGCGCGCCCTCACCACCGTCGAGCCCAGCACCCGCAAGAGTCTCAAACGAGAGACCACTCTCTCTGCCCTCGCGGACGCCTTCCTGGAAAGCAAAGCAGATCGAGCTCCCCGTACCGTGGACACGTACCGTCAGACGATCGAACACCTAATCCGCCCGAGGATCGGCTCGCTCGCCGTCTCGGAAGCCACCACCGAACGACTCGACCGTTTCATCACTAGCGTGAGCTCCACGAGCGGCCCAGGGGCCGCCAAAGCATGCCGGGCCGTCCTGTCCGGAATGATGGGTCTTGCCGCGCGCTCAGACCTCGTGCGCACAAATCCGGTGCGCGAGATCGGCCACATCAAGCGCGCGCGTGAGGGTGCTACGGCGATCACGCTGGACGAGCTGCCGGCGCTTCTCAACGCGGTCAAGAACGACGAACGCCTCCGTCAACTCGACCAAGTCGATGTGATCTTCTTCCTCGCCAGCACCGGCTGCCGGCTCGGCGAAGTACTGGCAGTCTCCTGGGATGCCGTCGACCTAGATGCACGCCTGCTGACGATCAAGGCGAACGTTGTCCGAGCACACGGTAAAGGGGTGATCATCCAGAACCATGCCAAGACCGCGGCTGGCACTCGGACCATCGCTATCGCTGACTCCCTCGTCGAGCTGCTGCGTCGCCGCCAGTCCGAGTTCAAGGTGGCCAACGCGCATGACCTAATCTTCCCGACGATCCGGGGCAAGATCCGCGACCCCCGCAACACTTCCCGCGACTGGCGCGACGCACGGGAACGGCTCGGGTTTCCTAAGGTCACCAGTCACAGCTTCCGGAAGACCGTTGCAACCGCGCTAGACCAGGCTGGGATGACTGCGCGCGAGATCGCCGAGTACCTCGGGCATGAGAATCCCTCTCTCACCCAGGACGTTTACATGGCCAAGAACACCGGCGGCGCACGGGCCGCAGCAGCGCTCAACACGGTCGTGGGAGCGAAATGAATGTGCGGGGTTTATGCGGGGCGCCGCCTTCCGCAGAGACGAAAAAGCCCCCGGAACCGTTGAGATTCCGGGGGTTTTGTAGCGAGGGCGGGACTCGAACCCGCGACACCACGATTATGAGCCGTGTGCTCTAACCACCTGAGCTACCCCGCCGTGGCATCCCCACGTCGAGCGAGCCAGTCGCAGGACGGGAGACGGAGCCCCCTGTGGGAATCGGACCCACTACCTCTTCCTTACCAAGGAAGTGCTCTACCAATGAGCTAAGGGGGCGGAGCCGTGACGGCCGGAGGCACGTCGTTTTCGGCAACCGTTCGAGGATACCACCCACGACAGGGTGCTCCGTACCATTGCGGACGCCCGGCAGCGGCGGCCCCGCCCCCTGCGAGGGTCAGGCCGCCTTGGCCGCCTCCGAGGCTCCGGCGAGCGCCTCCAGCTCGTCGCCCGTGAGCTCGAGCTCGACGGACGCGAGGAGGTCCGGCAGCTGCTCCGTGGTGCGGGCGCTGGCGATCGGGGCGGTGATGGTCGGCTGCGCGGCGAGCCAGGCGAGGGCGACCGATGCGACGGAGGCGCCGTGGGCGGCGGCCACCTCGTCCAGGGCCGAGAGGACGGCGCGGCCGGTGTCGTCGAGGTACTTCGCGGCACCGCCGGCGCGAGCGCTGTCGACCGTGACGCCTTCGCGGTACTTGCCCGTCAGGAAGCCGGCGGCGAGAGCGAAGTACGGCATCACACCGAGGCCCTCGCGCTCGGCGATCGGGCGGTACGTCGTCTCGTACCCGCGCTCGACCAGGTTGTAGTGCGGCTGGAGGGCGACGGCGCGGTGGAGCCCCTCGCGCTCGGTGATCCGGAACCACTCCTCGATGCGCTCCGGTGAGTAGTTCGAGATGCCGATGTAGCGCACCTTCCCCGCATCGACGAGGCCGGAGAGCGCCGCCACGGTCTCCTCCAACGGCACCGTCTCGTCGTCGAAGTGGGCGTAGTAGAGGTCGATGTAGTCCGACTTCAGCCGCTCCAGCGAGGCGTCGGCCGCCCGACGGATGTTGTCGGCGGCGAGTCCCTTGAAGTCGGGGTGCTGGCTCACCTTCGTGGCGAGCACCACCTGGTCGCGGTTGCCGCGTGCTTCGAACCACTCGCCGAGGATGCGCTCGGAGTCGCCGCCCGTGTTGCCAGGGACCCACGCCGAGTAGCCGTCGGCGGTGTCGACGAAGTTGCCGCCCGCCGCGGTGTACCCGTCGAGGACGTCGAACGATGTCTCGCGGTCGGCCGTCCAGCCGAAGACGTTACCCCCCAGAGAGAGCGGGAAGACCTCGAGGTCGGACGAACCGATCGTGCGGCGCGGTGCAGTCATGCTGTTCTCCTTCGTTGTGTCGTTCTTCCACGCTAACGCGGTCGGCCCAGGGCTATTCCGGCTCTTCCTGAGGGTGTGGAAAGGTTGCAGCGGACCCGTACTGTGGACGGGTGCGCACCGCTGAAAAACCCCGCCGCGAGCTGAGAGCCGACTGCTCCCGGTGCGTCGGACTCTGCTGCGTCGCCCTCGCCTTCGCACGCTCCGCCGACTTCGCGTTCGACAAGCCCGCCGGCGACCCCTGCGTCAACCTCGCCCACGACGACCTCTGCACCATCCACCCGAGGCTCCGCGAGAGCGGCTTCCGCGGCTGCACGGTCTTCGACTGCTTCGGAGCCGGCCAGCAGGTGACGCAGCACACCTTCGACGGGATGGGGTGGCGCGGCGACGCCGACCGCCGTCGCGAGATGTTCGCCGTCTTCCCGCTCATGCGCCAGCTGCACGAGCTCCTCTGGTACCTCGAGGAGGCGCTCGCACTACCCGCGGCAGCCCGCATCCATCCCGCGCTCCGCCGTGCGCGTGCGGAGGTGCTGGAGCTGACAGACGCGCCGAGCGCGGTCATCGTCGACTCCGACATCGACGACCTGCGCGCACCGGCCGCCGAGCTCCTCCGCGAGGCCGCTCGGCTCACCCGCGAGGCCGGACCCGTCGGCACCGGACCCCTCGGTGCCGGCAGGAAGCGGACCGCGCGTTCGCGCATCCAACCGGGCGCAGACCTCCTGGGCGCCGACCTCCGCGGGGCCGACCTCCGGGGGGCCGAACTCCGCGGCGCTCTCCTGATCGCCGCCGACCTCCGCGACGCCGACCTGTCCCGTGCCGAACTGATCGGAGCCGACCTCCGCGACGCGCGCCTCGACGGCGCCGACCTCCGCGAGGCGATCTATCTGACCCAGGTCCAGGTCAACGCCGCGACGGGCGACGGCCGCACCCTCCTGCCGCCGACGCTCGACCGCCCCGGCCACTGGGCGTGACCGCATCGCGTCACAGAGTGCAAACGCTTCCACCCCACTCGCTATACTGCCGCTGTGCGCGGCCGACCGCGGGACACCGGCGGACGCAAACGCTTCCACCGCATCAGACACGACGCGAGACGCAGGAGGTGGGATGCCCGGGATCGACGATGTCGCGCGTCTCGCCGGCGTCTCCACGGCCACCGTCTCCCGCGCCCTGAGCGGCAACGGCCCGGTCTCCGACGGCACACGGGCACGCGTCGTCCAGGCGGCGTCGGAGCTCGGGTACGTCGTCTCCTCCGACGCGTCGAGCCTCGCCTCCGGCCGCACCCGCAACATCGGCGCCGTCGTGCCGCACCTCAACCGCTGGTTCTTCACGTCCGTCATCGAGGGTGCCGAGCGCGTCCTGCTCGGACAGGGCTACGACCTCACGCTCTACAACCTCAGCGGGGACGGCGGCGAGCGCCGTCGCGTCTTCGACCACCACCTCCTGCGCAACCGGGTGGATGCGGTCTTCACCGTCTCGCTGGAGCTGGCGGAGGAGGAGGTCGGCCGGCTCCTCGCGCTCGGAAAGCCCGTCGTCGGCGTGGGCGGCCCCCTCCCCGGCGTCAGCACCCTGACCATCGACGACCTGGCCGTCGCCCGCCTCGCGACCGATCACCTGATCTCGCTTGGGCACACCCGCATCGCCCACATCGGCGGCTCGCAGGAGTTCGACCTCGACTTCCACATCCCAACCAGCCGGCGCCTCGGCTACGAGCAGGCGCTGCGGGATGCGGGCCTCCCCGTCGACGAGCAGCTGCACCGCGCCTCCGACTTCACGCTCCCCGGCGGATACGACGCGGCGAAGCAGCTGCTCGGGTCGCCGCACGAGCGCCCGACGGCGATCTTCGCGGCCTCGGACGAGATGGCCATCGGCGCCATCCTCGCCGCACGCGACCTCGGGCTCTCCGTCCCCCGCGACGTCTCCATCATCGGCATCGACGACCATCCGCTCGCCGACTTCTTCGGACTGAGCACGGTCGCGCAGCATCCCGACCGGCAGGGCGAACAGGCCGCCGCCCTGCTGCTCGACGCCCTCCAGGCCGCGCGGGCCGCTCCGACCCGGGCACGCCCCGAACCCCTCAGCCACACCGCTCCGGCGGATCTGATCGTGCGGTCCAGCACCGCCGTCCACCCCTGACCATCACAACCGACACGAACACGAGGTGACCACCATCGCCGCTCCGACCCCCCTCCCCCACACCGAGCTCACGCCGTCGGCCCCCGGCCGCGAATGGTGGCGCTCCGCCGTCATCTACCAGGTGTATCCGCGCTCCTTCGCCGACTCGGACGGCGACGGGATGGGCGACCTGCCCGGCATCACCCACCGCCTCCCCGCTCTCCGCGAGCTGGGTGTGGATGCCGTCTGGCTGTCTCCGTTCCAGAGCTCGCCGCAGCGCGACGCCGGGTACGACGTCTCCGACTACTGCGACGTCGACGTCCGCTTCGGCACCCTCGCCGACTTCGACACGATGCTGGCGACCGCGCACGACCTCGGTCTGCGCGTGATCATCGACATCGTCCCGAACCACTCGTCGAGCGATCACCGCTGGTTCCAGGAGGCGCTCGCGGCCGGTCCGGGAAGCCCCGAGCGGGCGCGGTACATCTTCCGTGACGGGAAGGGCGAGAACGGCGAACTGCCGCCGAACAACTGGGAGTCGATCTTCGGCGGTGCTGCGTGGACGCGCATCACCGAGGCCGACGGGCGGCCCGGCCAGTGGTACCTGCACCTGTTCGACAAGTCGCAGCCGGACTTCGACTGGGAGAACCCGTGGGTCTGGGAGCAGTTCCGCGACGTCCTGCGCTTCTGGCTCGACCGCGGTGTCGACGGCTTCCGGGTGGATGTCGCCCACGGCATGGTGAAGGAGGCCGGCCTCCCCGACTACACCCCGCCCGCGCACATGGGCAGCATGGGCGGCACTGCGTCGACGCAGGAGACCGGCGGCATCCCGCTGGAGCCGGAGATCGCGGCGCACGCCGACGGCGAGCCGCCGACGCCTCCCTACTTCGCTCAGGACGGCGTGCACGCCATCTACCGCGACTGGCACAAGGTCCTGGATGAGTACACCGGCGACCGCGTGCTGTGCGGCGAGGCCTGGGTGGAGCCGCTCGACAAGCTGGCCCGCTGGGTCCGGCCGGACGAGATGCAGCAGACCTTCAACTTCGCGTACCTGGAGACCCCGTGGAACGCGTCCGCTCTCCGCAGCGTGATCGACCGCTCGATCGCCGCGTTCAGCAGCGTCGGCGCCCCGAGCACCTGGGTGCTGTCGAACCACGACGTCGTCCGCCACGCGACGCGCCTCGCTCTGCACGGCGAGAACCTGCAGGGGCACGGCATCGGTCCGAAGACCACCGGGCTCCCGGACCCGGTCTTCGCTCTCCATCGGGCGCGGGCGGCGACGGCACTCATGCTGGCCTTGCCCGGTTCCGCCTACCTCTACCAGGGCGAGGAGCTCGGGCTGCCCGAGGCGATCGACCTGCCGGACGACGCGCGCCAGGACCCGACGTGGTTCCGCACCAACGGCGAGCGGTACGGCCGTGACGGCTGCCGCGTCCCCATCCCGTGGGAGGGCACCGAGGCGTCGTACGGTTTCGGTCCGACCGCCGCGAGCTGGCTGCCCCAGCCGGCGACCTGGGCGGCATATACGCGGTCGTCGCAGGCGGGCGTTCCGGGTTCGACGCTGACGATGTACCAGGACGCCCTGGAGGCTCGCCGTCGCTACGACCTGGCGTTCGGCTCCCCCGAATGGATCGACCTGGGCGGCGACACGCTCGCCTTCCGCTCCGGCGAGGTCACCGTGGTGGTCAACTTCGGGGAGGAGCCGGTGGAACTGCCCGAGGGCGAGGTCGTCCTGGCGAGCGGGGCGCTCGACGGAGGCACCCTTCCCCGCGACACGACCGCCTGGCTGGTCTGAGCCGCTCGGCGTCACTCCCAGTCGGCGTAGAAGCGCTCGACGCGGGGGTGCAGCTGCTCGAAGAGGTCCGGCGCGGCCGCCACCGTGAGGCGGCGGTCGGCCGGGCCTCCGCCGATTCCGGCGACGCGCGCTCCGGCCTCCTGGGCGATCAGGGCGCCGGCGGCGTGATCCCACGGGTTCAGTCCGCGCTCGTAGTACCCGTCGAGCCGGCCGGCGGCGACCGAGCACAGGTCGAGAGACGCGGCGCCGATGCGGCGGATGTCGCGCACGTCGCCGATCAGCTCGGCGACGAATCCCGCCTGCCGGCGCCGCACCTCGGCGTCGTAGCCGAAGCCGGTGCCGATGAGGGCGAGCGGCAGCTCCACCCCTTCGGTGACGTGGATGGGCTCCCCGTTCAGCCGCGCCCCTCCCCCGGTGTACGCGGTGAAGACCTCTCCGGATATGGGGTTCACCACGGCACCGGCGAGAGCCTTCCAGGTCGCGGGCTCCGGATCGCCCTCGACGACGGCGATGCTGACGGCCCAGGCCGGGATGCCGTAGAAGTAGTTGACCGTCCCGTCGATCGGGTCGACGACCCAGGTCAGACCGCTCTGACTGCTGCCGCCGCCGGACTCCTCGCCGAGGAACCCGTCACGCGGGCGTGCGGCCGAGAGCGCGTCGCGGATCAGCTGCTCCGTCTCGCGGTCGGCGCGCGTGACGATGTCGCTGAGCGACGACTTGGACGCGGCGATCTCCACCCCGTCCTGACGGCGCTGCAGCGCGAAGGCGGCGGCGCGGCGGGCGACGGTGGCGGCGATCTCGAGCAGCTCGGCGTTGGAGGTCATGCCTCCAGCCTGTCAGACCTGTGTGGCATGCGTCTCATGACGAAAGCCCCCGGCCGGTGGCCGAGGGCTTGTCGCGAAGCGTTCTGAACGCGGTGGCGAGTGAGGGATTCGAACCCCCGAAGTCGTAGACAGCTGATTTACAGTCAGATCCCTTTGGCCGCTTGGGTAACTCGCCATTGGCGCTTTCGACCACCAGTTCACTCGTGACCGAAGGCGCCACACAAGAATACTCGGCGGGCGGCTGCAGACGAAATCAGCGCCCGCTCAGCGGCCACACGGCCGGCGTCAGGCGGCGAGCGCGACGACTCCGGAGGTCTGCGCAGTGCCGCCGACCGCAGCGGACTGCAGCTCCAGAGTGGATGCGGGCTCGCGCTCGATCTCCCGCTCCGGCACCAGAGTCAGCACCTGCGCGCCCGCGAACTCGGCCGCGACGCGGGTCAGGAGCTCACCCTCGCTGATCCCGAGCACGCGGCACAGCGCGGCGAGGATCTCGGACGACGCCTCTTTGCGGCCCCGCTCGATCTCGGAGAGGTACGGGACCGACACCCTCGAGGTCTCGGAGAGCTCGCGCAGCGTCGTCCCGCGCTCCGTCCTGATCCGGCGGAGCACCGATCCGATCGCATGCCGTACGAGCATGCCGCCAGCCTATGTCGGCTCGGCCGCATCCGCGCCCGTCGATTTCGGCGGTTCTGCTCTGGGCAGAATCACCGATAGACAGGTATCGGGCCCAGCCGCCCGCGCATCCACTCAGGAGGACCCGACCCATGACCGCAGCAGCAGCGACCGAAGACCACGTGCGACGCGCGATCCAGGTGTCCCTCGACGCCCGCGCCCACGGCAACCACCCGTTCGGCGCGATCCTCGTCGCTCCCGACGGCACGATCTCCCTCGAAGCGGAGAACACCGTGGTCACCGAGAACGACATCACCGGCCACGCGGAGACCAATCTGGTGAGAAAGGCGTGGGAGGCCATCCCGCACGCCGAGCTCCCCGGATACACCCTCGTCACCTCGTGCGAGCCGTGCGCCATGTGCAGCGGCGCGATCTACTGGGCCGGGATCGGCACGGTGGTCTACGGCCTCTCCGAGCAGGGGCTGCGCGCCCTGACGGGCGACCACCCCGAGAATCCGACGCTGGACCACCCGTGCCGCCTCATCTTCGCCGACGGGAGCCGCGAGGTCACTGTCCTCGGCCCGGTCCTCGAAGACGAAGCGGCCGATCCGCACCGCGGCTTCTGGCACGACTGAAGGCCGTGATCGCGACACCCCGACGGGCCTGCGGCCGATGTCGGTGGTCGGGCGCACAATCGGGGGCATGAGAACGTTGGAGATTTGCGAACGGTGCGACGGGACCGGGGCCGACCCCGCCCAGCGCAGTGAGGAGATCACCCTCTGCGTCGAGTGCAACGGTGACGGCTGCCACGTCACCTACTACGCCGAGCTCGCGCAGACGGCCTGATCCCGGTCAGCGTCAGGCGGCGGCCTTCGCCGTCGCCAGGTCGTCGAACAGTTCCGTGTTGAAGCGGAACGCCAGCGACACCTCGCCGATGACGCGGTCGCGCTCCTCCTCGGTCCACTCGACCGCATCCAGCTGCGACCGATAGGTGTCCTTGAACAGCTTCGGCTTGGCGATGTCGGCGAACAGGTAGAACCCGACGCCGTTGGTCTCGAACCCGTACTGGCGCTGAAGCAGAGTGCGGATGATCTGGCCGCCGGACAGGTCGCCGAGGTACCGCGTGTAGTGGTGCGCGATGAAGCCGCCCGGCCAGGTGCGCCCGACCTCGCGGATGCGGGCCGTGTACCGCGCCGTCGAGGGCAGGGGCGCGATCCGCTCGCGCCAGTCGTCGCCGAGCAGGAAGGCGAGGTCGGCCTCGATCGCCGGCAGGCGGGTCAGCTTGGGGCTGATGAACAGGGCGGCGACCGGGTCTTCGCGCATCCACACGGCCGCCTCTTCGAGGGCCTCGTAGATGAAGTAGTGCTGCGAGAGAAGCTGGATGTAGTCGTCGCGGCAGCCCCGGCCGCTCATCAGGTCTTGCATGAACCCGGCGCCCTCGCTCTCCTGGTGGACACCCCGCGTGCGTTCGCGGAGGGCTTCGGAGAAGGGGATCAGATCAGCCATCGGGTCTCCTGACTTAGGGGAGGCTTGCCTAAGCCTCTCCTACCCGCGCGACTCCCGTCAAGACGACCGGGCGCTGCTCTGCCGACACGCCCGGCGAGCGCAGTAGGCCGAGGCACGCGAGGATCAGCCCGGCGCCCACGATCCATCCCGCCAGCGCCGACCCGGAGACCAGAATGAGCAGGACACCGCCGGCTCCCGCGGCCGCGGCGCACACCGCGCGGACCGGCCTCGCGACGCGCCATCCCATCCCAGCCCCCGCGTCGGACGGCCGGGCCTCGAGCCGCCCGGCGACCGCCACAACCACGGCCACCGCCACCCCGGCGGCGGCCAGCCACAGCGGCCGCGTCAGCCACCACCCGGCCGACAGCGGCTGAGGCAGCGACTCGCCGCCCGCCATGAGCAGCACACCCGCCAGAAGAACCAGAACGAGCATGTGCCACGAGTACACGGTCATCGCGCGTCGATTCACGGCGGCCACGTACCGGCCGAGGATGCGACCCTCCGCGAGGCGCGCCAGACGGGTGCGCAGCAGGGAGAACACGGCGAGCTGACCGACGCCGAGGAGCACGAGGGCTCCGGTCGGCGGATTGAGATTGAGGTAGAGGTCGGGGGAGTAGACGCCGGCGGCGCACAGCACGGCCAGAGTCCCGAACGCGGCGACGGCCATCCACCTCGCACGACGTGCTGACCATCCGTCCCGGGGAAGCGTTGCGAGAACGAAGCCCAGTTGCTGGACGAGCAACCACACGAAGAGCAGGTTGATCAGGCCCACGGCGGCCACGCCCGTGGATGCGCGGACCACGTCCACGGAGAGCACCGCTGCGCCCAGACCCGCGAGCGCGAGCAGGGGACGACGCCGGTGCAGGGCGGCCAGCAGAGGCAGCGCCGCCGTGCACACGACGTAGACGCCGAGGAACCACAGCGGCTGGCTGAGCCGGAAACCCGCGGTCGCCACGATGTCGTCCGGTACGCCGGCCAGTTGCAGCAGGGCCAGCAGCACCACGATCGCGAGTACCGCCGCGACCGCCGGCACGAACAGGCGCCGCAGGCGACCGGCGAGCTGGGCACCGTACCCGTCACCCCGCAGGCGCGCGCGCTCCCACTGCAGGAACCCAGAGAAACCGCCGAGCACGAAGAAGAGCGGCATGACCTGGCCGAACCAGGTCAGGATGCCGAACCCGCTCCAGTGCTCCATCGCGTTCTGGAGCAGCGGCCCGTCGGCCGTGACGGAGACGCCGACCATCAGAGCGTGAAGGGCGACGACGACGGTGAGGCACCAGGCGCGGGCCACATCCACTGCGGCGTCACGCCGAGGGGACGGAGCGCGGTCGGGATGCGGACCCGTAGCGGCTCGCGCCGGAGTCGGCGGGGAGTCGGGCGCGAGCGTGGCGGCTGCGAGAGACATCGGACGTTCCTTCCGTCCGGTCGGGGTGACCGGTCGGAACGAGCGTCTCGATGCGGTGTCGGCCGCCGCGTCCCTCCGCGGAGCCAACCCTCGGCACTACCGCGGTAGGGGTGGCGTCAGCGGCCCAGCGCTGCCAGCGCTGTCGCCGCTGTCGCCCGCCGCGTATGTGGCGTTACGGCGCCGGCTCGACGAGCCCGGCATCGAAGGCCAGGATCACGGCCTGCACCCGGTCGCGCAGGCCCAGTTTGGTGAAGATGCGGCTCACGTGCGTCTTCACGGTCTGCTCCGCGATGAAGAGCTGCGCCGCGATCTCGGCGTTCGACCTGCCCCGCCCGATGAGCACGAGGATCTCGCGCTCGCGCTCGGTCAGGTCGGCGAGCAGGAGAGCGCGGCTGGAGGTGGCGGGCCGCTGGGTCGCGAACCGCTCCAGCAGTCGTTTGGTCACGCGCGGAGCGAGCAGCGCCTCCCCGGCCGCGACGACGCGCACGGCGTGGACGAGGTCGTCCGGCGGCGCGTCCTTGAGCAGGAACCCGCTCGCACCGGCGGCGAGCGCGTCGTAGACGTACTCGTCCGCGTCGAACGTGGTCAGCACGAGAACGAGCGGTCGATGCGGCTCACCGCGCGACGGATGGACGAGCTCGCGCGTCGCGTCGATGCCGTTCATGCCGGGCATCCGGACGTCCATGAGCACGACGTCCGGTCGCAGCCGGCGCGCCAGTTCGACGCCCTCAGCGCCGTCCGACGCCTGGCCGAGCACGTCGATCCCGTCCTGGGCCGCGAGGATGGCGGCGAAGCCGGCGCGGACCATCGCCTGGTCGTCGACCACGAGCACGGAGATCGTCACGGCGTTCCATTCTTCCCGGCGAGCGGGAGGACCGCACGCACGACGAACCCGCCGTCGGGATGCGCGGCGGCGGTCAGCGTGCCGCCGAGCAGCTCCGCCCGCTCCCGCATCCCGCGGACGCCGTGCCCTCCACCGTCGGGAGCAGGCGGCGAGGCGGGGCGACCGGGGGCCGGGGCATTGCGGACCTCGATCGCGAGCGAGTCGTCCACCCGGTCCAGGCGAACCATGGTGGCGGCGTCGGTCGCGTGCCGCGCGACGTTGCTGAGCGACTCCTGCACGATCCGGTAGGCGGCGAGAGAGGTGATGGCGTCCATGCCGCCGGTGTCGACGTCGGTGCCGACGAGCTCCACCCGTCCGCGCCGCGCCGCGTCGGCGACCAGCGCCGGGATGTCCGTCACGCCCGGCTGCGGCGCCGTCTCCACCCCGGCGTCGTCGCTGCGCAGTACCCCGAGCAGTCGCCGCATCTCCCCCATCGCGGTGCGCGCGGTGGCGGCGAGGTCGTCGAACTCGGCGACCGCCTCGTCCGGGAGCGACGGGATGCGGTACTTCGCGCTCGACGCCTGCACCTGGATCGCCGACATCCCGTGCGCCACGATGTCGTGCAGTTCGCGCGCGATGCGGGTCCGCTCCTCCGCGACCTCACGCCGTGCGAGCTCCCCCGCGGAGGTCTGCCGTTCGCGCACCAACTGGCGGCGAACATCCTGCCAGCGCGAAACGAGCAACGCCCCGAGGAGCACAGCTCCGCTGACGGACGCGAACACGATCAGGTCGGCCGTCGCGGCGCCGTCGACTCCGCTCGCCGTGCCGCCAGCAGCGCCGCCCACCACTCCGATGGTCACCGCTCCCGCGACCGCGACGGCCCACGCCACCAGTCCGGGACGCCAGGCGCCCCGCACGACGACGAGGGCGATCGTGGCCGAGAACGCGACGATGGATGGGGCCGACACCGGCCACGGAGCGGACGCCGTCGCGGGTGAGACGACGGCGAAGCCCAGCAGCGAGGCCGCGGCGGCAGCGGCCGCGACGCGCGGCCAGAGCAATGCGCCAACGATGGACGCGCCCTGGAGGAGCGCTAGAAGCAGGGCGAGAGCGACGGGCACGCCGTAGACGGCCGGTCCGATGGAGGCGGCGACCGCGACGATGGCGACGGACGCTGCGGCAGCGGCAATCCACAGCACGAGGAGCCACCGGTCGACCCGGGCGGTGGTGGGGAGGCTGTTCGCGGTCATCGGCGTCCTCCCTCCAGTGCGGCGCGTCGCGCTCCGGTCCGCGCAGGTCGGGATGCGACGGCGGCAGGCGACTCGACGCCCGCCCGCGACGCGCGCCGGCGAGCGGAACGCCGTAGGAGCGCATCCACCACGACCCCCGTGCCGACTCCGAGTGCGATGCCGACGACCATCGCGAGGAACGCGTTGCCGTGCAGCCACTGGGCCGCGACCACCCCCACTGTAACGGAGTAGAGCGCCCACGAGACGCCCGCGATGACCGACAGCCCGACGAACCGGCGCCACGCCAGACCGGACGCCCCGGCCACCAGATTGACGGCCACCCGGCCGACCGGAACGTATCGCGCCGACAGCACCAGGACCCCGGCGCGAGCGTGGATGCCGCGCCGTGCGCGCTCGACGGCGGCGGCCATGCGTGGCCTCCGCAGCACCCGGAACCGGTCGAGCCCCAACGTCCTCCCGAGCGCGAAGGTGAGGTTGTCGCCCACGATCGCCCCCGCGGCGGCGCATGCCAGCACCAGGGGCAGGTTCGGAACGCCGACGGCGACCGCCGCAGCAGAGGCGCCGATCACGACAGACTCGCTCGGAACAGGCGGGAAGAAGGCGTCCACCAGCACGACCGCGAAGACGACGAGATAGACCCACGGAGATGCGGCCGCTGCCGCGATGAAGTCGTTGATGGCGTCCATGGTCCCGACGATAGGAATCGGAGCGCCCTCCGCGCGTCCCCCGGGAGTACCGGTCCGACCCCTACCGCGGAGGGACTTGTCCCGCCTCGTAGACTGGGAGCAGCTCACTACGGGAAGGACGGACACCATGGCAGACTCCTCGTTCGACGTCGTCAGCAAGGTCGACAAGATGGAGGCGGACAACGCCGTCAACCAGGCCCGCAAAGAGGTGGACCAGCGCTACGACTTCAAGAACGTCGGCGCATCCGTCGAGTGGAGCGGCGAGAAGGTCCTCCTGAAGGCGAACACCGAAGAGCGCGTGAAGGCCGTGCTCGAGGTTCTCGAGTCGAAGTTCGTCAAGCGGGGCATCACCCTCAAGTCGCTCGACACCGGCGCGCCGTACGCGTCCGGCAAGGAGTTCCGCATCGAGGTCGGACTCAAGAACGGCATCGAGCAGGATGCGGCCAAGAAGATCAACAAACTGATCCGCGATGAGGCACCCAAGAGCGTGAAGTCGCAGATCCAGGGCGACGAGCTGCGGGTCAGCTCCAAGAGCCGCGACGATCTGCAGGCCACCATGGCGCTGCTCAAGAACGCGGACCTCGACGTCGCCCTGCAGTTCGTCAACCTGCGCTGAGGTACCCGCGCATCCACTGCGTGATGGATGCGTATGCCGCCTGGCGCACCGGCGGTCGCGACAGGAACACGTCGTGGAGGGCGTCCTCCAGCCACGACACGGTGACGGTCGGCCCGAGTTGCAGGGCGCGCTGAGCGATGTCGCGGACGACGAGCACCACGTCCGAGGTCAGCATGTCCGGCGTCCAGTGCGGCAGCAGCGTCGACCGTTCGGACAACAGGGTGAGCACGGGTGCGTCGATGTGCAGGCCCGCAGCGACGCGCGCGTGCCCGGCCAGCACGGCCACCAGCCAGGCGGGGTGGACCGGGAAGCCGCGGATGGGGCGCCAGGCCAGGTCATAGTCCCACTCGCCGTCCATGGTGCGTGACACCGTCCGGCTGTAGAAGCCCAGGTCGACGTTGGGCATCGCCGCTTTCGGGTCGATGCGCGCGTGCAGGTCGATGAGCGGTGTCAGGGCGGCGCGACCCGCCGACCGGGCTTGGAACTCGAGCCAGGGGCTGTTCAGGATGAGCGCATCCGCTCGGCCGGGGTGGCGGTCGGCCCACAGGCTGAGGGTGAGACCGCCGGTCGAGTGGCCCAGCAGGATGAGGCGGCGCGACCGCGGGCGCTGTGGGGCGTCCGCGCCCGGGGTCTCGCCATGACCGATCGCGTCCAGCGCTGCCGCGATGTCCTCGTCGTAGACGGCCAGGTCGTCCACGAACCCCGGGGTCTGCCCCTCGCGGAGACTGCGGCCGTACTTGCGCAGATCGAGCGCGTGGAACCGAGCGCCCTGGCTGTGCCAGAACTCGGCGAGCTCGGTCTGGAAGAAGTAATCCGACCAGCCGTGCACGTACAGGACGTCGGTGTCGGCGGCGGGCCGACGGTGCAGGTGGAGGCGCGGCGGCGGCGAGTATCGCACGAGCGTGGCGACGACGTCGCCCTCCGCGTCCGGTCGCAGCGGAAGCGTCAGCTGCTCGAACGGCTCCCCGAGGATGTCGGGGACCCACTCGCGCGCGTTCGCCATGCCGCCGGGGCGCCTACTCGGCGGCCTGCCCGCTCGCCGGCCCGCTGCCGACAGGCTCCCCGTTGGAGGCCCGCACCATCTCGTCGCGCGGGACGACCTTCACCCGCACCCGGCCGCGCTCGGCGCCGAGAGACTGCTCGTACGCGTCGAGGTTGTGCCAGCCGTCGAGCGTCGTGTACTCCACACCTCGCTCGTGGAGGAGGTTTTCCACAGATTGCTCGTCAGGGTCGGACGGCGACCACCAGTTCCCCTGATCGTTGATGACATGTTTGATCGTCTCCATGGCATCCGATTTGGTGTGACCGATGAGCCCGACGGGCCCGCGTTTGATCCACCCGGTCGCGTAGACCCCGTACATGCGCTCGTTGTCGCCCTTGCGCAGCACCTGGCCCTCGTGGTTCGGGATGACGCCGTGCTTGCGGTCGAACGGGATGCCGGGCAGCGGCGAGCCGAAGTAGCCGACGGCCCGGTAGATCGCGTCGATCTCGAGCTCGCGGATCTCGCCCGTGCCGCACACGCCGCCCTCGCCGTCGGGCTCGGTCCGCTCCCAACGGAAGGCCCGCACCTGGCCGTTCTCGTCGCCCACCACCTCGAGCGGCTTCGCGTAGAAGTGCAGGTGGAGCCGGCGCGACGCACTGCCGACCTCGCGCTGCCGCCACTGCTGCAGCACGCGGTCGATGACCATCACCTGCTTGTTGCTCGCGATCGCCGCTTTCGACTGCTCGTCGTAGTCGAAATCCTCGTCGTAGAGGATCATGTCCACATCGCGAAGCTCGCCGAGCTCGCGCAGCTCCAGTGGAGTGAACTTCACCTGCGCGGGGCCACGACGGCCGAAGACGTGAACGTCGGTGACGGGCGAGTTCTTGAGCCCCTCGTAGACGTTGTCCGGGATCTCGGTCGGCAGCAGGTCGTCGGCGTGCTTGGCGAGCATGCGGGAGATGTCGAGTGCGACGTTGCCGTTGCCGATGACGGCGACCGACTTCGCGTCGAGCGGCCACGAGCGCGGGACGTCGGGGTGCCCGTCGAACCAGCTGACGAAGTCGGCCGCTCCATACGAACCCCGAAGCTCGATGCCCGGGATCTCGAGGTCGGCGTCGCGCACGGCGCCGGTGGCGAAGATGACGGCGTTGTAGTGGCGCTTGAGGTCGTCGAGCGTGATGTCGCGGCCGTACTGGACGTTGCCGAAGATCCGGATGTCACCGCTGTCGAGCACCTCGCGCAGCGCGGTGATGATGCCCTTGATGCGCGGGTGGTCGGGGGCCACGCCGTAGCGGACGAGGCCGTACGGCGCGGGAAGCTGCTCGAACAGGTCGATCGACACGTCGAAGCCCCGCTCCGCTTTCAGCAGGATGTCGGCGGCGTAGATGCCCGCCGGTCCGGCGCCGACGATGGCCAGTCGCAGTTTGGTCATTCGTTGATTCCTTCTGGGGTTGCTGGTCGCTCAGCTGGAGCGTTCGACGATCGTGTCCGCGAACCGGATCAGAGCCTTCTTCACCGGGCCGTCCGGAAGGGGCTCGAGGGCCTCGACCGCCTCGCGCGCCCAGCGGTGCGCCTCCTCCAGCGTCTGGCGGGTCACCTCGTGCTCACGGAGCGCGGCGATCGCCTCCATCGCGGCGGGCGTGACCTCGCCGTCCTCGGCCGAGCCGATGACGTCGCGCTCCAAACGCTCGAGCAGGGCTGCGGCCTCCGGGTCGGTGGAGGCGCGCTCGCGGAGGCGCAGGACGGGGAGGGTCGCGACGCCGGCACGCAGATCGTTGCCGGGGGTCTTGCCGGTCTCGGCCACCCCCTCCGACGACAAGTCGATCACGTCGTCGATGAGCTGGAACGCGACGCCGATCTTCTCACCGAACACCACGACCGGCTGCTCGAACTCCTGGGGAGCATTCGAGAACAGCACGCCCATCTGGGCGGCGACCGCGATCAGGGAGCCGGTCTTGTCCTCGAGCACACCGATGTAGTGCTCGATCGGGTCCTCGCCCTCCTGGGGTCCGATGGTCTCGTGCAGCTGGCCGAGGCACAGCCGCTCGAACGTGTCGGCCTGAAGTTGGATGGCGCGCTCACCGAGCGCGGAGACCAGCTTGCTGGCGCGGGCGAACAGCAGGTCGCCGGTCAGCACGGCGACGGAGTTGCCCCAGACGAACTGCGCGCTCGGCACGCCGCGGCGCATCTGGGAGTCGTCCATGACGTCGTCGTGGTACAGCGAGGCGAGGTGAGTGATCTCGACGGCCTCGGCCGCCTGGATGACGTCGGCGTTCGTGCCGTCGCCGAGCTGGGCGGCCAGCAGCGTCAGCATGGGGCGGACCCGCTTGCCGCCGGCCTCGAGGAGGTACCGGGCGGTCACGTCGGCGAGGTTGTCCGCGAAGTGCATCTCGCGGTGGAGGCTCTCCTCGACCTGCGCGAGACCGGCGTCGACGGCGTTCGCGAGTTGGCGGTCGTCACCGCGGAGGAAGATCCGCTCGGTGAAGCCGAGCTGGCTGGTCAGCGACGGGCGCCGCACAGCCGGGACACTTCGTGGCACTACTCCCCCTCGGACGGGATGGTGGACGCAGACTCTTCGGAGCCGGCGGTTCCGGCGGATGCCGGACGCGACTCGGAGCCGGCGGAGGTCGAGCGCTTCGGCTTGGGTGCCGCGGGCTTCGGCGTCGTGGGCTTGGCGGCGGCAGACTTCGGAGCGGCAGACTTCGCAGCAGCGGGCTTCGGAGCGGCGGCCTTCGCGGTTGCGGGCTTCGCAGCAGCGGGCTTCGCAGCAGCGGGCTTCGCAGCAGCGGGCTTCGCAGCAGCGGGCTTCGCAGCAGCGGGCTTCGCAGCAGCGGGCTTCGCCTTCGTCGCAGCGGCCTTCGGCTTCGGAGCGGCCTTGGGCTTCGTCGCGGCAGCCGGCTTCTCGGCCGGCGCCTCGGGCTGCGCATTCACGGCGGGCGTCGCCGCGACCGGCTCCACCGGCGCTGCCTGGCGCTCGGGCTTGAAACCGCGGTGCAGGGCGACGATGCCGGCCGTCAGATTGCGGTACGCGACACGCTCGAAACCGGCCTCGCGCATCCACCCGGCGAGCGCGCGCTGGTCCGGCCACGCCTGGATGGACTCCATGAGGTACTCGTAGGCTGCCGGGTTGGAACTGGCGACGCGCGCCAGCACGGGCATCCCGAACTTGAGATACGCCGAGTAGCCGGCGCGGACGGGAGCGAGCGGCGGCTGGGAGAACTCGCACACCACCACGCGGCCCCCGGGCTTGACCACCCGGAAGAACTCGGCGAGCGCCTTCTTCGGGTCGACGATGTTGCGCAGACCGAACGAGATCGTCACCGCGTCGAAGGTGTCGTCGTCGAACGGGAGGTCCATGGCGTCGGCCTGGACGAAACGGATGAAGGGGTTTCCGGCCTGGCGCTGCCGGCCGACGTCGATCATCCCGGCCGAGAAGTCGGCGGCGACGACGGACGCCCCGTTACGGGCGAGGGAGGCGCTCGACGTCCCCGTCCCGGCCGCGACGTCGAGGATCGTCTCGCCGGCGCGCGGCGCGACCGCACGCGTCGTCGCGACGCGCCACAGGGCCGCATTGCCGACCGACAGGACGTTGTTGGTCCGGTCGTAGCGCGTCGACACCTGGTCGAACATGGCGGCGACCTGCGCGGGCTGCTTGCTGAGGTCGGCCTTACTCACCCCACCAGCTTAGGCTGCAGCGTCAGCGGGTGCATGCCGACGGCAGGATGCACGCCGAACGGTCAGCCAGGCGACCCGCCGCGGCATCGGGGATCCGACCATCAGAACCGCTGCCCCAGCGCCTTCGCCCGCAGAGCGTCGAACTCGCCGCGCGAGATGACGCCCTGGTCGAGAAGCGCCTGCGCCTGCTGGATGTCGGCCGCCGGTGTCGCCGACGCCGTCGGCTTCGACCCCCAATCGTCGTCCTCCGGTACCTGGGCACGGCGGGCCATGCTCCGCTCCGCCATCCCCCGTCCGCGGGCGATCAGATACACGAGCACCGAGATCAGCGGGACGAAGATGAAGAAGATCACCCACAGGGCCTTCCACCATCCATTGAGCCCGCTGTCGCGGAACAGGTCGACCAGCACGGTGAACAGGATCATCACGAAAGCCACGAACGCGAAGATCCAGAAGACGTACAAGAACGCATTCCAGAAGGTGCCCATCTCAGTCCCCTCTCATCGCGCACACCGTAATGCTGCGTGCCGACCCACGGCTAGACCACATCTGAACGGGCGGGACTACCATGGCGATCCCAGAGATCGCGGAGCGGACGGCCGCCCCACGGGTGAGGAGCGACGGTGTCCCACGACACGTTTTGGACGACGGATCCCTCCGAGCTGCTCCGGGTGCGACCCGGCTTCCGCCTCGCCGACCAGCCCACCGACGGCGCCCCCGGCTTCGAGGGCGGCAAGGAGGAGGGGAAGGATGCCCTCTCAGCGGGGAAGGACGTCCTCGCCGAGCTCCAGGAGAAGCTGTTCGCGTGCGGAAGGGAGGGCGCCCCGCGATCCGTCCTCCTCGTGCTCCAGGCGATGGACACCGCCGGCAAGGGCGGCATCGTCTCGCACGTCATCGGCGCGATGAACCCCGGCGGCGTCCACTACGCGGGCTTCGGCAAGCCGACCCCGGAGGAGCTCTCGCACGACTTCCTCTGGCGCGTCTGGCGCGAGGTGCCGGCCGCCGGCCAGGTCGGCGTCTTCGATCGCTCCCACTACGAGGACGTGCTGATCGGCCGTGTGCGCCAGCTCGCGCCGCCGGAGGAGCTGGAGCGCCGCTACGGCGCGATCACCGGATTCGAGCACGAGCTGGCGGAGTCCGGCACCACCATCGTGAAGGTGATGCTGCACCTCGGGAAGGCCGAGCAGAAGAAGCGCCTGGCCGCCCGGCTCGAGAACCGCGCCAAGCTCTGGAAGTTCAACCCCGCCGACGTCGACGAGCGGCTCCGCTGGGACGACTACCAGGAGGCGTACCAGATCGCTCTGGAGCGCACGAGCACGGCGGAGGCGCCGTGGTTCGTCGTCCCCGCCGACCACAAGTGGTACGCGCGGGTCGCCGTGCAGCAGCTGCTGATCCGCGCGCTCGAGGGGCTGGACCTGGAGTGGCCGATGCCCGACTACGACGTCGAGGAGCAGAAGCGCCGCCTGGCCGACTCCTGATCGCGGGTCGGCCGGTCAGCGGACCCCGCTCAGCCGAACGCCTCCACGATCGGCCGGAACTTCATCGTCGTCTCGGCGAGCTCCCGCTCGGGGTCGGAGTCCGCGACGATGCCCGCCCCCGCATATGCGGTCAGGTCGCCGTCCGGAGTCACCTGTGCGCACCGGAGTGCGATCGCCCACTCGCCGTCGCCGTCCCCGCCGACCCAGCCGACCGGGCCCGCGTAGCGTCCGCGGTCGAACGGCTCCAGTTCGCGGATCAGCTCCAGCGCCTCGCGTCGGGGCGTTCCCGCGACCGCGGCCGTCGGGTGCAGCGCGGCGGCGAGGTCGAGGGAGCTGGATCCGTCGCTCAGCATCCCGGCGATGTCCGTCGCGAGGTGCCACAGGTTGGGGAGCTTGAGCGTGAAGGGCTCGTCGCTCGCTGCCAGGTCTGCACTGTGCGGGCGGAGCGCATCCATCACGCTCGTCACAGCGAAGCGGTGCTCGCCCTGATCCTTCGCGCTGGCCACCAGCTCGGCGGCAGCGGCAGCGTCGAGGGAGGCGTCCGAGCCGCGCGAGATCGTCCCAGCCAGCACGCGTGCCGTCACCGTTCCGTGGTGGACGCGCACCAGCGTCTCCGGGGACGAGCCGACCAGGCCGTCCACCGCGAAGGTCCAGCAGTCCGGATAGCCGAGCGCGAGCTCCACCAGCGCGCGGCGGAGGTCCGACTCGATCGGCAGGTGCCCTCGGAGGTCGCGCGCCAGCACGACCTTCGACAGATCCTGCTCGCGGATGTGCTCGACCGCGGCCGCGACAGCCGAACGATAGCCTTCTCCCCCCAGTTCGCCGGGGAGGAGCGCCAGCCGGTACTCGTCACCGAACGGGGTCGGGCGCGGCAGCGGGGCCGTCGCCTGGGCGTCGGCACGACGGATGCGGGTGATCCAGCTGCGGCTGCCGCGGCGGCCGATGATCACCTCGGGCACGATCAGCGTGCTCGTCGCCGTGCTCTCGTCGTCGAACGCGAACGTGCCGAACGCCACGAGTCCCGTTCCCGGCGTGCGGACGGCGTCGTCGACCTCCGCGGCGGCCGCGGTGGCCCGCCAGGCGGCAGACGCCTCTTGGATGCGGTCCGGGCCGGTGAAGTCGAGCCGGAGCACCTCCCCGATCGCCGCCATCCCTTCGCCTTTGCGCAACCAGAGCAGGGGTGCGCGGGAGTCGAGGAACGGGATGAGCTGGCGGACGTCGTCGAGCGGTGCGGTCTCGGCCACGAGCACCGTAACGCCCGTATCCCGCCGAGCGGTCGGGGCTGATCTCACCAGGCCAGCCTACGCCCGCGATGCTGTACGCCCGTTGGGGAGCGGATGGGGAGTCGATGGATGCGGCGCGCGGCGCATCCGGGCGCTCCCCAGACAAATAGAGCAGGCAATGCGCGCGTTCGACACTCAGTACATCAGCCCGAAGACCGATCCACCTGGATGTAACATCCAACTATGCCCGTGCCCGTGACCGGAGCCGCCAGCCCCCGGCGGCTGATCCGAGACGAAGTCTTCCTGCGCCTGCTCGACGCCATCGTCGACGGCGACCTGCTCCCCGGCGAGCAGCTCTACGACGCCGAGATCGAACGCTGGGTCGGGGTGTCCCGCACCCCCGTCCGTGAGGCGCTCAACCAGCTGGCGGCCATGGGCCTCGTCGAGATCCTGCCCCAGCGACGCACGCGCGTCACGCCGATCGAATCGCGCCGCCTCCGCGAGCTGCTCACCACCGTCGGTGTGCTCGTCGCCGGTGTCGTGCGCGACGCGACGCCGCTCCTCACCGAGGGCGACCGCGAGACGCTGCGCTCCTTCGCATCCGCCGACGCGTCCGACGCCGTCCGCACCGGGCTCTCCGCCGACGGCTTCCTCGGCGTCTTCGTCCGCCGCCTCGACAACGCGACCGTCGCGCGCCTGCTCAAGCGACACCTTCCCGAGGTGCAGCGGGCGCTCAAGGCCGCGCCCTCCTCCGCGCCGCTCGAGAAGGCGCTCCCCTCGATCAAGGCACTGATCGACGCCGCCGTCGCCGGCAAGGCCGACAAGGCTGCACGGGCCGCCGGCGACCTGTTCGACAAGTCGATCGTCTCGATCGCCGACGAGTTCGGCACGTCATCGAAGGAGGCCCGCTGATGCCGCTGCCCGTGAGCGACACCGCACCGGTCGAGCGCCGGCTGCTGCGCGATGTGGTCTACAACCGCCTGTACGAGGGCATCCTCGACGGCACCCTCGAGCCGGGTGAGACACTCCTCGACGAGAAGCTCACCGCGTGGCTCGGCGTCTCGCGCACCCCGATCCGCGAAGCGCTGATGAAGCTCGCCGACATCGGCCTCGTCGAGATGGCGCCCAACCGGTACACCCGTGTCGCACCGATCGACCTCAAGGCGATCGACGAGGCCATCTACACGACCGGTCTCCTCCACGAGCACGCCGCCCGCGCGAACGTCCCCGAGCTCGAGAACGCCGTCGTCACTCGCCTCGACAAGGCGCAGAAGGAGGTCAAGAAGGCCGCGAAGGCCCGCGACCTCCCCGCTCTCGGCCGCGCCTTCAACGACTTCTTCCTCGAGCTGACGCGCGCGGGCGGAAACGATGTATTGGCCTCGGTCAGCGACGGCCTCAGCCCGCAGCTGCTCCGCTACATCTCGGTCTGGGAGACGCCGTTCGGGATCGACGACCTCCCGGGTGCGCTGGCCGGCATCCTCGCCGCCGCGAAGGACCGCGACGGTCAGAAGGCCGGAGACCTCGTCAAGGATCTCTACGCCGGCACCCTCACGCAGTTCCTCGAGGACTACCGCCGCCGCGACGCCGACATCACCAAGACGCCGGTCTTCTGACCCGCGGGCGTCGCATTGCGGCGTCAGACCTCGAAGTCGACCGCGGCTCGAGATCCCACAACGGAGCGGATGTATCCCGCCACCTCGAGGTGCGCCGGGTGGTCGAGGTACGCCTGGATGCCGTCCAGGTCGTCGAAGTCGCTGATCAGCACGACGTCGAAGTTGTCGCCCGGCACCGCGTTGACACCGACCTGGAGCGAACGCAGCTGCGGGATGACGGCGGGAAGCGACTCCAGGCCGCGCTTGATCTCGGCGGCCTGCTCGGCGCGCTCCGTCTCATCGCTGGTCGCGAGCTTCCACGAGACGATGTGGCGGATGGTCATTCGGCCTCCAGGAGTGCCGTGCGCAGGCGCGTCGGGTCGACCCGCCAGTAGGTGTGGACGCGTCCATCGACGAGCACGACGGGGATCTCCTCCACGTACTTCTCGTGGAGTTCGGCGTCCTGCAGGATGTCGCGCTCCTCCACGGTCACTGTGGGCGAGCCGTCCGGCAGCTGGTCGATGACCGAGTGGATGACATCCCGCGCGTCATCGCACAGGTGGCATCCGGGCTTGCCGATGAGAGTCAGGGAGACGCTGGACACGAATCCACTCTAGACGCAGCAAAAAGCGCCGGACCGGATGGACCGACGCTTGGAGCCGCAGACTCGAGGTCTACTTCTTGTTGCGACGCTGGTGGCGCGTCTTGCGAAGAAGCTTGCGGTGCTTCTTCTTCGCCATACGCTTGCGACGCTTCTTGATAACGGAACCCACGTGGACCTCACAAAGAATCGGGGGCATGCCGCGGGGCGCGCGGCGACACGAGCAGCCAGTCTACCTGACGTCACGCAGAGTCCGCGACGCCGCCCTCTCGGAACGTCGCGGCTTGCAGCAGCTGGTCGACCGCGGACTCCGGAACACGGAACGATCGACCGAAGCGGATGGCGGGCAACTCGCCCGAATGGACGAGCCGGTACACGGTCATACGGGAGACGCGCATCATGTCGGCCACCTCGGCGACCGTCAGGAAGCGCACGTCCCTCAGATCGTGTGCCATGCGTCCGTCCTCCTCTTTCCGGTCATCGTACTCGCGGAGGGTCAGTCCTTGCGCCACTTCTTCGGCGTCACGCGCTCGGTCGCCGACGACACCCGGTGACGCGTGTCGGCGAGCACCTTGCCGACCGTGCTCGCGAACTCGCGGGTCTCCTCCGCCAGACGGACGCTCAGCTCCATGTCCTCATCGGATGCCGTGAACGGAATGATCCAGTCCTCGACCGCCACCAGCGGGCCGGCATCCAGGCTGTAGTAGCGGTGCTGGCCCTCCTCCCGCACGGACACGAGACCTGCCTCGCGCAGAACTTTCAGGTGCTTGGACACCGTCGGCTGGCTCAGCTCGAGCGTCGCGACGATCTCGGAAACGGATATCTCGCCCACGGAATGCGCCGCGTCCGTATTGCGATCGAGCAGCACGTGCAGAATGTCGCGCCGCGTCGGATCGGCGATCACGTCGAAGATGTCGGCCATGTCCCCAGGCTAGCCATTCCCCCGACGCAGTACCATGTCCGAAGCCCGCCCGACAGCCGAAGACGACGGGAAGGACGAGACATGAGCGCCACCACCCGGGCGGTCCCCGGACGGCCCGCGTCGGCCGTCGGGCGCATCCGCGCCGCACTCAACGGGTTCGCGGCCCGCAGCCCGTCCCGGTTCGCGATCCTCGTGTTCGCCCTTCTGATCCTCGTCTTCACGCTACTGTTCTCCCTGCCGATCTCCTCGTCGAACGGGCGGTGGACGCCGCTGGCGGACTCCCTGTTCACCGCGGTCTCGGTCATTTGCGTGACCGGGCTCGCGACCGTCGACATGGCGACCCACTGGTCCGTGTTCGGGCATCTGCTCGTCTACATCGGCGTGCAGGTCGGTGCCGTCGGCGTGCTGACCATGGCATCCATCCTCGGGCTCGTCATCTCGCGGAAGCTCGGGCTGCGCGCCAAGCTGATGGCGGCGAGCGACAGCAACCCGCTCCGCGTGCACGGCGGCCCGGTCGCCGAAGGTCAGGCGGTCCGGCTGGGCGAGGTCGGCAAGCTGCTCACCACCGTCGCGATCAGCATGGTCGTCATCGAGGGCGCCGTGGCCCTGCTGCTGTTCCCGCGGATGCTCATCGCGGGCATCGATGTGGGCACGGCCGCGTGGGAGTCGATCTACTACTCGGCCATGGCGTTCACCAACACCGGGTTCACACCCAACCGCGAAGGCATCGACGCGTTCGCGACCGACTACTGGTTCCTGAGCGCACTGATGATCGGCGTGTTCCTCGGCGCGATCGGGTTCCCGGTCATCCTGGCCATCGCATCCAATCTCCGTCAGAAGCGGCGGCGCTGGTCCATCCACGTGAAGCTGACGCTGCTCACGTCGGTCATCCTGCTCGTCGCCGGGGCGGTGCTCTACATCGTGCTCGAGTACGACAACCCGAAGACGTTCGGCGACCTGGACGCCGGACACACGGTGTTCCAGTCGTTCTTCCTGTCGACCATGGCGCGGTCGGGCGGGTTCTCGACCATCCCCATCGACGACCTGCACGGGTCGAGCCTGCTCGTCACCGACATGCTCATGTTCATCGGCGGAGGGTCCGCATCCACCGCCGGTGGCATCAAGGTCACGACGCTGGCCGTCCTCTTCCTGGCCGCGTTCGCCGAGGCGCGCGGGGTGGAGTCGATGGATGCGTTCCGCCGCCGCATCCCCATCGACGTGCTGCGACTGTCGGTGGCCGTTGCGCTCTGGGGCGCGACGATCGTGGCGGTGTCGAGCATCCTCATCCTGCAGATCACCAAGGCGCCGCTCGACCACGTGCTGTTCGACGTGATCTCGGCGTTCGCGACGTGCGGTCTGTCCACCGGTCTGACCGAACAACTGCCGGACGCCGGCGTCTACGTCATGGCCGCCACGATGTTCTGCGGACGCGTTGGTACAGTGACTCTCGCCGCGGCGCTGGCCCAGAGCCAACGCCGCCAGCTGTACCACAACCCGGAGGAGAGGCCGCTCGTTGGTTGACCGGATCAGACACAACGCGCCCGTCCTCGTCATCGGGCTCGGCCGGTTCGGCGCCGCGACTGCCGGGCAGCTCGACCGCCTCGGCCGCGAGGTGCTCGCGATCGACACGGATGCGAACCTCGTGCAGAAGTGGGCCGACCGTGTGACCCACACCGTGCAGGCCGACGCGCGTTCGATCGAGACGCTGCGGCAGATCGGCGCGGAGGACTTCTCCATCGGGGTCGTCGCCGTCGGATCGTCGATCGAGGCGAGCGTGCTGATCACGGCGAACCTCGTCGACCTAAAGGTGCCCCAGATCTGGGCGAAGGCGATCTCGAAATCGCACGGCAAGATCCTGGAGCGCATCGGCGCCAACCACGTGATCTACCCGGAGGCGGAGGCGGGCGAGCGGGCGGCGCACCTGGTGTCCGGCCGGATGCTCGACTTCATCGAGTTCGACGACGACTTCGCGCTGGTCAAGATGTACCCGCCGAAGCCGATCCGCGGCCTGCGTCTGGGCGCATCCGGTGTCCGCTCCAAGTACAACATCACGGTCGTCGGCGTGAAGAGCCCCGGCAAACCGTTCACGTACGCGACGCCCGACACGGTCGTCTCCGACCACGACCTCGTCATCGTCTCGGGCGCCTCCGCCGACATCGAGCGCTTCGCCGCCCTCGACGCCTGACCTCCCCGCCCTCGCCCCTCTCCCCCCACCGTCGAGTCCGCAAACTTTGCACGCTCCGGGGCGGTTCGGCGTGCAAAGTTTGTGGACTCGACGGCGGGGCTGTGGATAGGTCGGTCCGGGCAGGACCGAGGCGCTTGGGTAGGGGGATGGATGAGCACGGCGTACGGACGAGAGAACTGCTGCGGGACGGGGTCTCGTGGCGCACGGTCTACGGGCAGAAGCTGCACCGCCCCTTCTTCGGGATGCGCTGCGCCACCGAGCCAGCGGGACACATTGCGCTCTGTCGTGCTGCCGCAGTCATACTGCCCGCTGAGGCCCTGTTCAGCCATCGTTCGGCTGCCGTCATCCACGGGATGCCGCTGCCCGGCTGGGCCGAACCCGAAGAAGTCGAGATCTCGGTGTTCGAGCCGACGCGGCCCCCTCGTGTCCGCGGGATCGTCTCCCATCAGCTGACCCCCGACGAACATCGGTGGGCAGTTGTCGACGGGCTCCGCGTGATCGCCGCTCAGGACACGTGGGCCCAGCTGAGCACCCGGTTGCAGGTTCCCGACCTGGTCGCCATCGGCGACTACCTGGTCACGGGTGACGAGCCGTACTCACAGCAGCCGCCGCTCCTGACACGCGCCGACCTCGAGGCGGCGGTTCGACGGCACGGCCGACGGCGCGGCGTGACGACTCTCCGGCAGGCGCTGGAGCGCATCCGCTACGGCTCCCTCTCACCCCGGGAGTCCCGCCTGCGCGTGGCGCTCGAGGACTCGGGCCTTCCCGCGCCGGAGCTCAATCACGTGGTCCGTTCATCGGACGGCGATCGGGTGGAAGCCATGATCGACCTCGCGTATCCCGCAGCCCGCGTCGCCATCGAGTACCTCGGTGATCACCACCGGACGGACACGTCGACGTATAGAAACGACATCCGTCGCCGGGAGCGCCTCGTCGACTCGGGATGGGACGTCATCTTCGTGACCGCCGCGGACCCTTTCGACGACGTCGCGCTGCGGGTCCGTCGCGCCCTCCACCGGTCGAGTACGCGATAACTGCACGGAATCCACCCCCGCAGCGGTAAGTCTTTGCGGACTCGACGGTGGGGCTTGAGGGGGTGGGGAAGGGCTCGGGGGCGGTCAGCCGGCGGCGAGCTCGCGCGCGCGGGCGAGGGCGGCGTCGGTCGCGCGGGCGAAGAGAGCGGGGAGGTCTGCCTCGGAGAGGACGGCGATCGCCCGCTCGGTGGTGCCGTTCGGGCTGGTGACGCGGCGGCGCAGTTCGGCCGGGTCCTCGCCGGACGAGACGAGCAGCTCGGACGCCCCGAGGAACGTCCCGTTGACGAGGGTCGCCGCCTGCTCCGGCGTGAAGCCCTTCTGCACGGCCGCCTCGGTCAGCGCCTCGATGAGAAGGAACACGTACGCCGGGCCGGATCCCGAGATCGTGCTCAGCGCATCCAGCTGCGACTCCGGCACCTCGACCACCTCGCCGACGGTCTCGAACAGGGCGCGCACGACCTGCAGGTCCTCCGGGTCGGTGCGCGAACCCGCGCTGATGCCGGTCACCGCCTTGCCGACGACGGCCGGAGTGTTCGGCATCGAGCGGACGACGGAGACCGAGTCCGGCAGGAGCAACTCCATCGTCTCGGTGGTGACCCCGGCCGCCACGCTGACGACGACGGTCCCCGGCGCCAACGAGTCGGTGATCTCGGCCAGCAGGTCGCGGACCATCGCCGGCTTCACCGCGACGATCACCACCTGCGCTCCATCGACCGCGAGCCGGTTGGCGTCCGCCTTCGTCTCCGTGGCGTAGGCGGTCACGCCCGGCGTCCCGGCGAGCTCCGCCGCTCGCGCCTCCGACCGGTTCGTGACCCGAATCCCGGCGACCTGCACGCCCGGCGCGAGCAGACCGCTCAGGATCGCACGGCCCATGGAGCCCGCACCGAGCATCGCGATGGTCGGAAGGGTCACGTTCTGCGCGTCGTCCATGCGGCCATCCTAGGATGAAGGGCATGAGCGCATCCGGCGGTAACAGAGCGATCATCGCTGCTTTCGCGGCCAACCTGGGGATCGCCCTGACCAAGTTCATCGCGTGGGCGTTCTCGGGCTCGTCGTCGATGCTCGCGGAGGGCGTGCACTCGGTCGCCGACTCGGGCAACCAGCTGCTCCTGCTCCTCGGCGGTCGGCAGTCGCGCCGCAAGGCCGACCGCGAGCATCCCTTCGGCTACGGGCGCGAGCGCTACGTCTACGCCTTCGTCGTCTCCATCATCCTGTTCTCTGTCGGCGGCGTGTTCTCCATCTACGAGGGGATCGAGAAGCTCACCCACCCGCACCCGCTCGAGAACGCCTGGCTGCCGATCCTGGTGCTGCTCATCGCCATCGGTCTGGAGTCCTTCTCGCTGCGCACGGCGGTCCACGAGTCCCGCCCGCACAAGAAGGGGATGTCGTGGCCGCAGTTCGTGCGCCGCGCGAAGGCTCCCGAACTCCCCGTGGTCCTGCTCGAGGATGTGGCGGCGCTGACCGGCCTCGTCTTCGCCCTGATCGGCGTCGGCCTGACGATCATCACCGGCAACAGCGTCTGGGACGGCATCGGCACCCTCTTCATCGGCGCGCTGCTGGTCGCGGTCGCCGTCGTGCTGGGTATCGAGACGAAGAGCCTGCTCGTCGGCGAGGGCGCGTCGGACGCCGATCTCGCCGCGATCGAGAGCGCGGTGACGTCCGGCCCCGAGGTGGAGCGCATCATCCACATGAAGACCCTGTACCTCGGCCCGGACGAGCTGATGGTGGCCGCGAAGCTCGCGTTCTCGGGCGAGCACCGTCTCGCGGACGTCGCCGCGGCGATCGATGTCGTCGAGCACCGCATCCGTGAAGCCGTCCCCGCGGCGCGCGTCATCTACATCGAGCCGGACGTATGGGTCGACCCCAACGAGGCCGCTCCCGCAACCGACACCATCGTCATCAAAGGACTCGAGTGACCCGCACCGCCGTCATCCTGCAGCACGACCCCAGCATCCACCTCGGCAACATCGGTCCGGTCCTGACCGAGCACGGCTACGACCTGCGGATCGTGGATGTGACCACGGAGGACGTTTCGGCGATCGACCCGGCGGAGGCGGACCTCGTCGTCGTCCTCGGCGGGGAGATGGGCGCCTACCAGACCGACGAGTTCCCCTTCCTCGAACAGGAGAAGGAGCTGCTGCGGGAGCGCATCGCCGCGGAGCGTCCCGTGCTCGGTGTGTGCCTTGGCGCTCAGCTGATGGCCGGCGCGCTCGGCGAGCGCGTCTACAAGGGTGAAACCACCCAGATCGGTTACCGCCGGGTCGAGCCGACGACAGCCGGCGCGGACTCGCCGATCCGCCACTTCGATGGCGTTCCGGTCGTGGAGTGGCACGGCGACACGTTCGAACTGCCGGAGCAGGCGACGCTGCTGGCCTCCTCCAGCGACTACTCGAACGAGGCGTTCGCGATCGGCGGCTTCGCCCTCGCCGTGCAATTCCATCCCGAGGTCACGGATGAGATGCACGAGGCGTGGGTCGCCGATGGATACAACGAGCTGGATGAGCTGGCCATCGACCCGGACGCCCTCCGACGCGACCGCGAGGTGTACTCGGCGCGGATGCAGGAGGCGTCGCGCGCGGCGTTCTCCGAGTGGCTGGAGCGCCTGCCCGCTTGACGGGTCGCGTTGTGAGAGCCCAGCGTTCAGCGCTTGGCGCGGAAGAAGTCCAGAAGCACTTCGCCGCAGTCCTCCGCGAGCACGCCCGCGAACACCTCGACGCGGTGGTTGAGCCGGCGATCGCGCAGGACGTCGTACACCGACCCCGCGGCGCCCGCCTTCTCGTCCCAGGCGCCGAACACGACGGTGGGCACGCGTGCCGCCAGCACGGCGCCCGCGCACATCACGCACGGCTCCAGCGTGACCACGAGCGTGCATCCCTCGAGGTGCCAGTCGTCGCGGGTCGCCGCCGCCTCCCGCAGGGCCAGCACCTCGGCGTGCGCCGTCGGGTCGTGCCGGAGCTCGCGTTCGTTGCGGCCCCGTCCGATGACCTCGCCGTGCTCGTCGAGCACGAGGGCGGCCACCGGTACGTCGCCCGTATCGAAGGCGAGCCGGGCGTCGTCTAGCGCGCGCCGCATCCACTGCTCGTAGTCGCTGGGCACGGGCAGGCTCACGGCGGTCCTCTCGGCGTTCGGGGGTTCGGCTGGTCGGGGTTCGGCTAGCCTTGAGCCTATGCGAGTGCACGTTGCGGACCACCCACTCATCACCCACAAGCTGACGGTGCTCCGTGACAAGCGGACGCCGTCGCCGGTGTTCCGCCAGCTCACCGAGGAGCTCGTGACGCTGCTCGCGTACGAGGCGACGCGCGGTGTCCGTGTGCAGCCCGTCGAGATTCAGACCCCGGTCACCACCACGACCGGCGTCGCCCTGAGCGAGCCGCGCCCGCTCGTCGTCCCGATCCTGCGTGCGGGCCTCGGGATGCTCGAGGGGATGGTGCGACTCATGCCGACCGCCGAGGTCGGCTTCCTCGGCATGGTCCGCAACGAGGAGACGCTCGAGCCGACCACGTACGCCGAGCGACTCCCGATGGACCTGTCCGACCGGCAGTGCTTCGTGCTGGACCCGATGCTCGCCACCGGCGGATCGCTCGGCGCAGCGATCGAGTTCCTGTTCGCACGTAACGCCGTCGATGTGACGGCCATCTGCCTGCTCGCGGCCCCGGAGGGTCTCGAGGCGCTCGAGAAGGCGACAGAAGGCCGCAATGTGACCATCGTCCTGGGCGCGCTCGACGAGCGCCTGAACGAGAACGGCTACATCGTTCCGGGCCTCGGAGACGCCGGCGACCGCCTTTACGGCACGGTGTAGCCGCACGAAACATTGCGTAATGATTTGACACGTCGAGTCATCGTCGGTTTTACTAACCTCCATGACTGACAACTCGCGTACCCTGACCTCCTTCGAGGCCCTTGGGGATGCCGGCATGATGATGGCCGGCCGCGACTCCGTCATGTGTTGCCGAATGTGTCGCTGATCTGACGACCCTTCGCCGAGCAGCAGCCCTCCGACGTCATCTCGTCGTGACCGGGCGCACGCTCCCCGGGAGCGCCACACTCACGCTCCCGCGCATCCGCCCCACCGTCTAGGGGCACACAACACGACATTCCCCGGAATCCCTGCACTCCGCCGTACCCGCGGAGCTTCATCGCATCGGGATCCGGAACATCATCACTAAGGACTCGATTCCCATGTCTCTGGCCACCATCGACACCGCTTTCCCCCGCACCTCCGCCGTCTCCCCCGTCAGCCCGGTCCGTCCGGCTCCGGCGCCCGCCGCCGACCCGGCTCCTCGCATCCGCGCCGTGCCCGAGGGAACCGAGGCCCGTGGCTTCGTGCTCTACGTCGGCATCGACGAGGCGAAGGCCGCCGCCGCAGGCACCGACCTCGGTCGCATCGTGGAGGCGCTGAAGCGTCTCACCGCCGAGATCGCCCCGACCGCCGAGACCTACGCCGCGGTCGCCCTCGCCCCGGCCGGCGCCGGTGGACGCGACGTGGATGTGGTGCGCCTCGCCCTGCAGGACCCGGCCGCCATCGCGAAGCACCGCCACGCTGTCACCGTCGACGAGGATGAGGACCGCGCCGCATCCGGCGTCGTCGTCGACATCTCACGGAAGCGTCTCGTGCTCGACAACCAGACCGTCGCGCTGACCTACAAGGAGTTCGAGCTGCTGCAGTACCTCGTGCTCCGCGAGGGCCGCACCATCGAGCGCTCCGAGCTCATCTCGTCGCTGTGGAGCGGCGCCGATGAGGACGAGATCCCGAACGAGCGCACCATCGACGTGCACGTTCGCCGCCTGCGCGCGAAGCTGGGCCGCTACGAGGACATCGTGCGCACCGTCCGCGGTGTCGGCTACCGCTTCGACCGTCACGCCGACGTCTCGATCCGCTACGCGAGCGCTCCCTCCCCCGACCTCTTCTGACCGCCCCGCCCCGCCCCGGCGCCCACCGCCGAGTCCGCAAAGACTTACCGCTTCTCGGGGGAGAAACGTGCAATTTGTGCGGACTCGACGGTGGGCGGATGGGGCGCGGGGTCAGGCGGAGCGCTGGTAGACGCGGAAGGCGCTGGTCGCCCAGGCGGCCATGACGACCGCGAGCGCCGCCAGCAGACCGGCGTGCGCCCACAGTGTCGCCCAGTCGGGATGCGCGCTGAGCGCCTGGCGACCGACGATCACCGCCCACTCGAACGGGTTGTAGGCGGAGACGTTCTGCACCCACTCCGGCGAGAGCTTCGTGTTCATGATCGCCGAGCTGAGGAACATCAGCGGCAGCGTGATGAGCTGCGAGATTCCGATCAGCGCCGTCTGCTCGCGCGCCAGCAGCGCGACCGCGTTCGACAGCGAGCAGAACACCGCGGTCAGCAGCACCACTCCGAGGAGGAGAAGCAGGATGCCGACGACGCCTCCCTCGTACCGCGCCCCCGCCCAGAACGCGATGCCGACCACCACCAGCGACTGCACCACCGCGAGCAGCGACTGGTAGACGAGCGTCGACACGATCATCGCGCCGCGGTTCGTCGGCGAGGTGAGGAAGCGGTCCATCACGCCGCGATCCATGTCCTGGATGTACACGGTCCCCGACCACGCGGACCCGAACAGCGCCAGCATCATCACGACGCCGGGCGTGAGGTACTCCAGGTAGCTCTGGCCGACGCCGAAGCCGGGGATGTCGATCACCGACTTGAACAGCTGACCGAACAGCAGGAGCCAGATCACCGGCTGCACCAGGTTCATCACCAGGAAGGCCGGCATCCGCCAGGCGGCGCGCAGCTGCCGTCCGGTCAGCAGCAGCGTGTGCGTCAGGAAGGTGGGGCCGTTCCGCCGCTGCGGACGGGACGCGGGAAGGGCGGTCGTGGTCATGATGCGTTCTCCAGGACGAACTCGGCGGACTCCTGCGCCCGCGTGAAGGTGCGGCCGGTGTGCCGCAGGTAGACGTCGTCCAGGCTGGGCCGGGCGACGGTGGCGGAGGCGACGGCGACGCCCGCGGCCTCCAGCGCGGCGAGTGCCAGCGGGAGCGTCGCAGCGCCGTTGTCGGCGCGGGCGCGCAGGGTGCGGCCGTCTCCGCCCACCTCGCGGAGCGCATCCACCCGCTGCAGGGCGGTGAGCCCCGCGAACGGATCCGCGTCGCCGGCCAGCTCGACGATCACGGCGTCGCCGCGGAGATCGTTCTTGAGCTCCTCGGGCGTCCCGCCGGCGACCACCCGTCCGTGGTCGACGATCGCCAGCCGGTCGGCCAGACGGTCCGCCTCGTCGAGATAGTGGGTCGTCAGCAGCACGGTCAGGTTCTCGGCGGTCGTCATCCGTTCGAGCTCCAGCCAGAGCTCGGCACGCGCCTCCGGGTCGAGGCCGGTGGTCGGCTCGTCGAGGAACAGCACCTCCGGCCGGTGCATGAGGCCGATCGCCACATCCAGCTTTCGCGCCATGCCGCCGGAGTAGGTCTTCACCTGGCGGCGGGCGTGGTCGGTCAGGCCGAACCGGTCGAGGAGTTCGCGGGCGCGAGCCGCCGCCTCGCGCCCGGACATGCCCTGCAGCCGGCCGGCGAGTACGAGGTTCTCCACTCCGGTGTCCATCGGATCGGACACCGGCTTCTGGGCGACGAACCCGAGGGCACGGCGGACGCGCGCCGGATGACGCGCGACATCGATGCCCGCGACGTAGGCCGTTCCCGAGTCCGGGCGGGTGAGCGTCGACAGGATCTTCATGGTCGTCGACTTGCCGGCGCCGTTGGGTCCGAGCAGGCCGAACACGGTGCCTTTCTCGGCCACGAAGCCGAGGTCGTCGAGGGCGCGGAGCGGAGGCCTCCCCCGCCCTCCTGGATAGGTCTTCACGAGGCGGTCGGCGGCGAGCGCCGGCCCGTTTGCGGTTGCCATGGTGGCTTCTCTCTTTCAGGTAGGCAGCCACCGACAGGGATATCCTTGAAGACAGCCCTCGGTGACTGTTGACGCAGGTTCCTCACGGAACGACTGAAGGTGTGGATGGCCGGAGAGTTGCCGCTCTCCGGCCATCGTTCTGTGGCACGAGGCCTTACGACAGGAACAGCTCGGCCGCCTCCTTTCCGAAGGCACCCGCGGCGATGCGCTCGCGCAGCTCCTCCATGCCGATCCCTTGGGCGAGCAGCTCATGCAGCTGCTCCCACCAGTCGTAGCCGCCGATCGAGCGGTCGCGGATGCGTGCGGCCAGGTCGGCCACGAACGCGCGCTCCGCCTGGAGCACAGCCATCCGGTAGTGGAACTCGACCATGAAGAGCTCCGGGAGGCCGCTCGCCTCCGCCAGGAGGACGGTGCGTTCGGCGATGTCGGCGTCGATCCGGTCGCGCCGGCGCTCGAGCAGATCCGCTGCGACCTGCGGCGGCAGCATCGGAAGGAGCGAGAGGCCGGTTTCGATGGCCGGGTACTCCTTGACCGGGATCTCGACGAGCTCCCGCAGCCATTCCTCGGCCTCCTGCCGCCCGGCCGGCGTGATCGCGTAGACGACGCGTTCCGGCCGGTTGCCCTCGCGCTCGGTCTGCGCCACGTCGATGAAGCCGTGCTTCTCGAGCGACTTGATGACGGCGTAGAGCGACCCGAAGTTCAGGCGGATGCTGTCTTCCTTTCCGCGCTCCTTCATGGTCGTCGTCATCTCGTACGGGTACATCGGCCGCTCCCAGAGGCAGGCCAGGACGGCCAACGCCAGCGGGTTGGATACCGCACGCTTCGCCATGACGCCTCCTCGGAACGGATCATTACTCTGATTAGAGTATTCGATTCAGAGTAAGGCTGTCCACCCTCTCGGCCCTCGGGGTTCGCGTACCCGTACTCGCGGCCTCCCGCCTCGACGCACGCGATTACGGTTTTCCCGTGGACGACCCGACTTTTCTTCTCCCCGAGATGGCGGCTTCGCGGATCGGCATCGGAGAGCTGCAGGTGCACGAACTCATCGCGGCCGGCGGGCTGCGTACCGTGTTCTACCGCGGAGCCGTGCGGATAGCCCTCGACGAAGTGAACCGTTATCTCGAGAGCCTGTCCGACGTCTCACGCACGTAGTCGGCTCGGGGAGACCATTTCACCGTCGATTCGGCGAGGAACCGTGCTCTCATCGGTGAGTTCTTCGGGAAGCAACGCGGGCGGGCAGTCCTGGTACGCGATCGGTGTGAGGAACCTGCGGATCGCCGTTGCACCGACCGATGTGTGGATGGACGACGTCGTCGCCGGCCACGGCCCGCCGTGGTGCTGCCCCCACGCTATGGCGACGCCGGTCGGCCAGCTGTTGAAGATCACCCGTCCGGACCGGGCCGAAAGCTGCTCGACCAGGGCGGCGATGTCGTCGGAGTCCTCTATGTGGAGTGTCGCTGTGAGCGAACCCTCCACCTGCACCAGAGCGACGGAAAGGTCCCGGTCCTCGCGGTACCGCACCACGACAGCGAACGGGCCGAAGCACTCGTGCACGAAGTAGTCATGGCGGTCGAGGAACTGGCCCAGGTCGACCGTGACGACGACCGGGTCCGTCTCTCCGACCGCGGCGCAGCCTCGGAGGATGCTTCTCCCATCGAATTCTCCCCGGGCGACGTGGTGGTCGAACGCGGCGGTCATGTGTTCGGTGAGAAGCATCTGTGACGGTGCCAGCAGCAGTTGCTCTTCTATGGCGGCGACGAGGGCGTCTCCGGCATCGCTGTCGGGGACGAACACGAGTCCCGGTTTGGTGCAGTACTGTCCGCCATCCCGGGTGAAGGAGCCCACGAAGCCGGCCGCGATGCTCGGCCCCCGGCGTCTGGCGGCCGCCTCGGTGACGACGACCGGATTGATGCTGCCCAGCTCCCCGTAGAACGGGATCGGCGCCGGCCGGGCGCAGGCGATGTCGAAGAGCGCTCGGCCGCCGGCGGTCGAGCCGGTGAAGCCGACCGCCCGGATCGCCGGGTGCCGGACGAGATCGACCCCGTCCTCCACCCCTTCGACGAGGTCGAAGATACCGGGGGGCGCGCCGGCATCCGAGAGCGCGCCCCGGGCCAGCTCGGCGACGCGTCGCGACAGCAGCGGGTGTCCTGGGTGGGCTTTGACGACCACGGGGCAGCCGGCCGCGAGGGCCGACGCCGTGTCGTTGCCGAGCACTGAGAACGCGAACGGGAAGTTCGACGCAGCGAAGACACCGACGGGTCCGAGCGGGCGCAGGATCCGCCGCAGGTCGGGCCTCGGCGGGGTGAGAGTGGCGTCCGCGGTGTCGATCGTGGCCTCGAGGTACGACCCTTCGAGCACCACCCCCGCGAAGAACCTCAGTTGGGCGGCCGTCCTGGTGACCTCCCCGTCGAGGCGGGACGTCGACAGGTGCGTCTCCTCTGCGGCGAGTTGCACCAGCTCGTCCCTGTGCGCCTCGAGCACGGCCGCGAGCGCGTCGAGCCAGCGGGCGCGGTCCGGACGCGGACTCGCCGCGACGAGCGCGGCCGCGTCGGCTGCGGCGACCGCTGCTTCCTCGACCGGGACCGGGCGGCTCATGCGAACGCTGCCAGTCCCGTGAGCGCACGACCGATCACGAGCGCGTGGATGTCGTCGGTGCCCTCGTAGGTGCGGACGGCCTCCAGGTTGGCGGCATGGCGCATGATCGGCCACTCGCTCGTGATGCCGTCGCCCGCGAGGATGGCGCGCGCGGTGTGCGCGATCTCCAGCGCCTCCCGGACGTTGTTCAGCTTTCCGACGCTGATCTGCGCGGGTGTGAGCGCGCCGCTCTCTTTGAGCCGGCCCAGGCGATGGGCGAGGAGGATGCCCTTCTCGTACTCCAGCAGCATGTCGGCGAGCTTCGCCTGCGTGAGCTGGTGCTGGCCGATCGGCTTGCCGAACACCGAGCGCGACGTGCTGCGTTCGAGAGCCGCCTCCAGGCAGGCGCGAGCCGCCCCCATGACGCCCCACACGATCCCGAATCGGGCTTCGTTGAGGCAGCCGAAGGGGCCGGACAGGCCCGCGGCGCCGGGAAGGATCGCGTCCTCGGGCAGCCGGACGCCGTCCAGGACGATGTCGCACTGGATGGATGCGCGCATGGCGAGCTTGCCGTCGATCGGTGTCGCGGTGAAGCCGGGTGAGTCGGTGGGGACGAGGAAACCGCGTATCCCCTCGCCCGTGGCGGCCCAGACGACCGCGACGTCGGCGACGCTGGCCAACCCGATCCACCGCTTCGTGCCCTCCAGGACCCACCCATCGCCATCGCGCCGGGCGGTCGTCGACATCGCAGCGGGGTCGCTGCCCCCGTGGGCCTCGGTCAGGGCGAAGCAGCCGATCGTTTCGCCGCGCGCCATCCGCGGGAGCCACTCCTCCTTCTGCGCCTCCGACCCGTACTTGTGGATCGCCGACATCGCCAGCGACCCCTGCACCGAGACGAAAGTGCGCCATGCACTGTCGGCGGCCTCGAGCTCGAGGCACACCAGCCCGTATGCGACGGCACCCGCGCCGGCGCATCCATAGCCCGAAAGGTGCATGCCGAGGAACCCCTGCTCCCCGAGCGGCGCGACCAGTTCACGGCGGAAGCGCGCGTGTTCGGCATCGTCGTCGATCACCGGGAGGATCCGTTCACGGGCGAAGGCACGGGCCTTGGCCTGCCACTCCCGCTCCGTCGGGCTGAGGAGATCGTCGTAGTCGAACACTTGCTGCAGCTGGGTGGTCATTCGTGGGTTCTTTCTCTCGTCGGCTGAGGCGCTAGTCCGCCCAGAGTGCGCCGTCGTGCTCGCCCAGCGCCGGGGCGGCGCGGACGTACCGTGCGGGGTGGTCGGACAAGCGGATGGGGTTCGCGGGCTGTGCGCTGGAGCGGCCGGTTGCCGGGTCGACGAACCGGGCGATCGGTTCCAGCCCGAGGGATTCGGCGAACGCGAACGCCTCGGGGACGGTGTTCACGAGACCAGCGGGGACTCCTGCCGCTCCGAGCGCCTCGACCCAGGAAGACGCCTCCGCCGAGCGGAGCGCATCCTCGATCAGCGCGCGAAGCTCCTCGCGGTTGCGTACGCGGTCCGCGTTGGTCGCGAACCTCGGGTCGTCGGCCAGGTCGATGTCGAGCGTTTCACACATCCGACGGAACTGGCGGTCGTTCCCGACGGCGATCACCAGCCGGCGGTCGGCCGCCAGGTAGACGTCGTAGGGAGCGATGCTGGGGTGCCCGTTGCCCAACCGCGGCGGAGACTGCCCGGTCGTGATCGCGCTGGACGCCTGATTCGTCAACGCCGACAGCAGGGACGAGAGCAGGTCGACCTCGACCAACCCGCCGCGCCCGGTCCGTTCCCGCGCCCGCAACGCCATCAGCACACCGGACAGGGCGTGCGATCCGGTGATGACGTCGACGAGGGCGACCCCGACCTTGGTCGGGGCACGATCCGGCTCACCCGTGATGCTCATCAGGCCGCCCAGTGCTTGGACGAGGAGGTCGTATCCCGGGAGGGCCGTGGACGAGCCGAAGCCCGTGATGGTGCAGTAGACCAGCCCAGGGTTGGCTCGCCGCAGCGTCGGTTCGTCGAGACCGAAGCCGGCCATCACGCCGGGGCGGAAGTTCTCGACCAGCACGTCGGCGCTCTCGGCGAGCGTCCTGGCGCGAGCGACGCCCTCCGACGTGCGAAGGTCGCACACCACGGAGCGCTTGTTGCGGTTGACCGACGCGAAGTACGTGGAGTTGCCGTCGGCATCCACCGGCGGCGCCCAGTGGCGGGTGTCATCGCCGGCGGGACTCTCCACCTTGACGACGTCGGCGCCGTGGTCGGCCATCATCATCGTCGCGTAGGGGCCGGCGAGGACACGGGAGAAGTCGACGACGCGGACTCCGGAGAGCATTCAGCCCTCCGGCAGCCGATGGCGGCGGATGCGGATGTGGCGCTGCTGCGAGAATCCGGTGAGCCCCTCCGGGCCGAGCTCCCTGCCGAAACCGGACATCTTCCAGCCTCCGAACGGCGCCTGGAGCTCGGTGACGTCGTTCACGTTGACACCGACCCCTCCGGCGTGGAGACCCTCCGCGACCGCCCACGCGCGGTCGAGGTCGCGGCCGTAGACATAGGCGGCGAGACCGAACGGCGTCGCATTAGCCAGGGCGGTGACGCTCTCGTCCGGCGCGAAACGATGGACGGCGACCACAGGCCCGAAGGTCTCCTCGTTCATCGAGAGCGCCGTGGTGGGGACGTTGTCGAGCACGGTCGGCTGGAAGAACAGACCGTCCGGAAGGTCCTTCACCGTCGCCCTCGAACCTCCGGCCGCCAGGGTCGCACCCCGGGAGAGAGCATCGTCGATGTGCGCCCGGGCGGTGTCGATGACGCCGGAGGTGGTGGCGGGTCCGCACGTCACGTCTCCGTCCGTCCCGTGGCCCAGACGGATCCGCGACGCCTCCTCGGCGAGCGCGGCGACGAAGTCGTCGGCCAGCGAGTCCGCGACGAGCACGCGGTTCACGGCGATGCAGATCTGCCCGGTGTTCGAGAACGACCGGCGCGCAGCGGCCGCGGCGGCCTCCGCGACGTCGGCGTCGTCGAGGACGATGAACGGGCTGTGACCCCCGAGTTCCAGCGAGAGGCGCTTCATCGTGTCGGCGGCGGTCCGCATCAACGCCTGCCCGGTCCGCGTCGAGGCCGTGGCTGTGATCATGTCGATCCGCGGGTGCGCCGCCAGCCGCTGTCCCGCCTCGATCCCGCCGGGGAGATCGGCCAGCACACCGGCGGGGAGGCCGGCGTCGTGGAGCGCCTGCACGAGCAGCCCGACGGCCAGCGGAGTCTCCACCGGCGGCTTGACGATCACCGCGTTGCCGGCCGCGAGAGCGGGGCCGATCTTCCAGCAGTAGAGATCGATCGGGTAGTTCCAGGGGACGATCGCCCCGACGATGCCGACGGGCGCCCAGCTGACGATGGACCGGATGTCGGCTCTGTCGCTCGGACGGACGCTACCCCCGAGCCGCCTGCCCTCCTCCGCGTAGTAGTCGAGCACGACCGCCCCGAACAGGATCTCCTTGCGGCTGTCGGCCAGCGGCTTGCCCTGTTCGAGCGTGAGCACCGCGGCGATGTCGTCCACGCGCTCGTTCACGAGGGCCGCCGCCCGGTGGAGGATGGCGGCGCGCTCCGACGCGGACATCCGCGACCAGGTCGAGAACCCGGCCAGCGCTGCATCGACCGCGAGGTCGACGTCGGCCGCGCCGGCCACCGAGGAGCGGCCGACCGGGAGTCGGGTGGCCGGGTCGACGACGTCGATGGTCTCGCCCGACGAACTCGCGACCCAGCGGCCGCCGATGTAGAGGGACCTGTCCATGCGCTACTTCACCACCGGCGCCGAGAACTCGCGGTCGCGCAGCCGCCGCCAGAGGTCCGCGTAGTTGCGGTCGTTCTGCTGGTGGGCTTCGGTCGTGCGGTTCGAATTCGTGTTGACCATGATCATCGGCTGGTAACCGCGGGCGACCAGCGACGCGGTGGCGGACGCGTTGATGGCGTGCGAGACCGCGACGGCGACCGACGTGGACGTGGGGCCGACGGGATACTCCAGGCCGTCGATGAACTGAGACGCGTCTTCGAGCGGGATGCCCGTGTCCACCGTGACATCGGCGATCTCGAAGAGGCGCTTGCCCGACGAGTGTCTGCTGGCGACCTGGGACGAGTGCGGGACGCTGGTCACGCCGATGACCTTCAGCCCGCGCTCCTTGAACTCGATCGCCATGTCGAGGATGACGGCGTTGATGCCCGAGTGGCTGAACAGGATGAGCGCGTCACCTTCCTTGATCTGGTGGGAGCGCAGGATGGCCTTGCCGTATCCCTCCTGCGTGTGGAGGAACCGGTACTGGGCCGTTCCCATGTCTCCGAGCACGTGGTGCATCAGAGCGATGGACGTCTCCACGATCGGACGGAAGCCGGTGACGCCTCCAGTCCGGGGAAACGTCTCGAGCGCGGCAAACCCGCCGTGCCCGGTCCCGAACGCGAAGACGAGACCGTCTCCCTCGATCGTGTCGGCGCAGATGGCGCCGGCAGCCGAGATGTTCTCCTCCTGGGTGTCGCGGACCCAGGCGAGCTTGGCGATGACGTCGTCGAGGTAGCTGTGCGCGATGGTCATAGTGGTGTCCTCTCTGGACGGATGGGGATGGGTCAGAAGGTGTCGGGTTCGGCGACGAGCGCGTCGAATCCGGCGCGGAGCAGTCGCGCCTCGGCCTCGATCCGCTCGTCGTGCGGGAGCTTCTCGCGGGTGCTCCCGTCGACGCTGGCGAGGCAGAGGGAGGCGGCCGCCACGCCGAGCGCCCGCGCCGCGACGAAGAGGGCGCTGGTCTCCATGTCGGCCGCGATCACGCCGTTCGCCGCGTGGAACGCGAGCGTCTCCGCGGCCCTGGTCGACGCCGGGTCGAGATCGAACATGTCCGTGTAGAAGCCGTCGAACGTCGCGTACAGGCCGGAGCGCGTGGGGGTGCCGCTCGCCGTGGCCGCGCGTTCCGCGCGGCGGGTGAGGTCGAAGTCGGGCACCGCGGGATACTCGACGGGGAGGTATCCGGCGGACGTCCCCTCGTTCCGGACAGCGCCGTGCGCGACGACGAAGTCGCCGAGGCGTGTGGGGCCGAGCGTGAGCGCGGTGCCGAGCCGGATGAACTGGGTCACGCCGAGGGTACTGAGCTCGTGGAGCACGATGGCCGCGATCGGCGCGCCCATCCCGAAGGCGCTGACCGTGATCCGCTCTCCGCGGTAGGTGCCCGTGGCCGTCGTGAGCCCACGGTCCTCGTTGAGCACGACGGCGTCCTCGAGGATGGTGGCCGCGATCGCCACACGTCCGCGATCGCCCACGAGGACGGCGCGGTCGCCGACGTCGTCACGTCCGCATCGGAGGTACCAGGCGGTGGGAGGGGTGGACGTCACGGTGTCTCCTTGGTGATCGAGAGGGGGGTGCGGTGGCGGCGTTCGAGCATCGCTGCGGACGCTTCGGTGGAGGCCACCAGGTGCTGGTGGAGCTGTTGGGGCGTGAGCGCGCCGGCGGGCCGTTCGGCTGCCAGGAGCGCGGTGAGCGTTCCGATGAAGGTGTCGCCTGCACCGGTGGCGTCCGCGGCGGCGACGGGGACGACCTCGACCGAACCGGCCAGGGCCGGGTCGCCGACGACCGCGTAGTCGACGCCGCGCGCTCCCCGGGTCTCCACCAGAAGCGTCCCGGGGCGGACTCGGGCCTCGGGTCGGGCTCCACCGTCGCTCAGGAAGGGTGCCTCGCCGGAGCTGAAGCTCACGAGCGCGGAGCGACGGAGAAGGCGCTCGACGAGCTCGGGAGGAAACGCCGACGCGTCCGACTTGACCGCCCACGCCAGCCGGGTCGTGTCCGGGAGGAGGTCGAGCACCTGCTCGACGATGTGCCGAGGGGCGACGGTCAGGAGGCACCAGTCCGCGGCAACCAGGATCGCGGCCTGCGCGGGGGTGAGCTCGCTCCCGTGGCAGTCTCCCGGGTCAAAGAGGCAGATCGTCCCGCCCGCCTCGAAGTGGATGAGGGTCGATGTTGGCGTCCGGGAGCCGGAGACGGCGACGCCCGCGTCCGAAGCACCGTGCGAGCGGAGCGCCGCGCGCCAGCGGTCGCCGTTCTCGTCGGCGCCGACCCAGCTGACCGCGTCGGCCTCGGCCCCGGCGAGGTGGATCGCGCTGGTGATGTGGACGATGCCGCCGGCGTTCCCGTCGGCGAGCTTCGGGCCGACGATGCTGGTGGCGTCGAGTCCCTGGAACCGCGGCGACCGGACCGTTGAGTCCAGGCTCGCGTATCCGACGACGGCCAGCCGATGCACAGAACCCGCCGTCATCGGAGCGCGTCCAGCGCCTGGTCGAGCGTCGGCACGCTCCCCATGTACCGCTCGATGTCCTCGAGGCTGGCAGCCGCCAGGTGGGGCCGGTTGGAGTTCGTCGTCTCGCGGGGGACGAGGACCTCGAAGCCGCCGGCGAAGGCGTCCTGAGCCGTGGCCCGGATGCACACGTTCGTCTTGACGCCCACGATCATGACCCGGCGGATGTCCTGCTCGCGGAGGAGGAGGTCGAGGTCGGTCGCATAAAACGCCGAGAACCTCCGCTTGGTCACCTCGACCTCTCGCGGCCCGAACACGGGCTCGAAGCCCGGCACGTACTCCGCGTCGGCGCTCCCCTCCTGATGGTGGCGCGGGAGCTTGGCGAACTCGAAGTCCTCGACCCCGGCGCGGTGGCGCTCGACGGCGTGCACGACGAACGCGTCGCTCGCCCTGGCCTGGTCGAGGAGCAGGTGGATGGGGTCGAGCGTGAGCGGAGCGTCCGGGTAGTAGTTCGCCTCCAACGGTCGGTAGAACGATGCGATCACGTCGACGAGCACGAGGGCGGTCTGTGCGGTCGTTGGTGCTGTGGTCACGGTGGGTGCCTCCTGGAGAGGGTCAGACGAGCCGGCGGGCGTTGCGGCGCTGCTCGCGGATCGCGGTCAGCGTGAGGACGAGGACGACGGCCACATACGGCAGCGTCGAGATGAGGTCGGGCGAGAGGCCGCCGACGGTCTGCAGACGGATCTGGAGAGCGTCGAAGAAGCCGAAGAGCACGCACGCGAGGGCCGTCGGCAACGGTCGGGACCGGCCGAAGTAGAAGGCGGCCAGCGCGACGAAGCCACGGCCCGCCGTCATGTTCTCGTTGAACAGCCCGACGGCTCCCAGGCTGAGGGCGACACCTCCCAGACCGGCAAGGGCCCCGGCGATGATCCCGGCGATGTCGCGGATGCGAAGGGTGCGGAGACCGAGTGACGTGCTGATCCCGGCCGACGCGCCGCTCGCCCGCAACCGGAGGCCGCCCGGTGTCCTGGCGAGGACCCAGGCGATCAGCGGGACCAGGGCGATCGTCAGCCAGAAGAGCGGGTCCTTGCCGGAGAGCACGGCTCCGAGGACGGGGACGTCGTCGATGCCCGGGATCGTGATCGCCGGAAGCCGCTGCAGGCCGGGGACGTGGAGTGTCCCGGAGACCGAGAAGACCGACCGGAGCACGTAGCCGACCAGACCGAGCACGACGATGTTGAAGCCGAGACCCACGATGATCTCGTTGGCCTTCAGCCGTGTGATGATCGCGCTCATCAGCCACCCGGACAGCGCACCGGCTGCCGCTCCCCCGAGCACCCCGAGGAGCCAGTTCTGACTGGCGCCGCTCACGAGCGCTCCGATGAACGCGCCGACCAGCATGTGCGCTTCCAGTCCGATGTTGACGATCCCGGCCCGACGGTGGATGGCGCCTCCCAGGGCGGCGAGCGCGATCGGCACGGAGAGGACGAGGGCGGAGGCGATGATGTCGTCGATCACGCGTCGTCCCTTCCCGCGCCGCGACGGGCGCGTTTCATGAAGCGGGGGATCGCGAAGGACGCCACCGCGAAGACCATCACGGTGCCCTGGAGGATGTCGATCAGCTGGATCGGGATGTTGACGAAGAGTTGGACGGTCGCCCCCGCGGAGTTGAGGGCGCCGAAGAGGATCGCTCCGACCACGATGCCGATGGGATTGAACCGTGCAAGCAGGGCGATGGCGATGCCGGTGAAGCCGAAGCTCGCCGAGAAGCCGCTGGTGTACCGGTGGACGATGCCGAGCGCGTGAGCACCGCCGCCGAGACCGCCGATCAGCCCAGCGCCGAGGATCGCGACGAAGACGACCAGACGGACCCGGAGCCCCTGCGCGAGGGAGAAGCGCGGTGCGCTCCCGACGGCACGGAACTCGAAGCCGAGGACCGAGCGACGCATCCACACGGCGTACCCGGCGACGACGACGATGGCGATGATGAGTCCGACGTTGGCCTGGTTCGGCGGGTTCAGTGGCGGTAGCTCGGCGGCCGGTGCGACGTACGCCGTAGCCGAGTTGGCCTGCCCGCGCTGCTGGAAGAAGGCCTGGACGCTCCAATTGGCCACTCCGATGACGATGAAGTTGAACATCAGTGTGGTGACGACCTCGTCGACCGCCCAGCGCGCGCGGAGCAGCGCGGGGATGGCGGCCGCCGCACCGCCGGCGACGGTGGCCGACAGGAGGGTGACGGCGACGGCGAGCACTGGGGGCAGGCCGCCGACCGACGAGCCGACGACGGCGGCGGTCAACCCGCCGAGCACGAAGCTGCCCTCCACGCCGACGGTGAACACCCCCGCCCGATAGGCGAAGGCGGCGGCCACCGCTGTGAACAGCAGTGGCGTCGCGGCGGCGAGTGTCGCGTCGATCCGGTTGATGTCTCCGAAGGCCTCGCGGACGAGCATCCCATAGACGACGAAGGGGTTGTTGCCGGTCACGGCCAGAACGACTCCCCCGACGATCAGTGCGATCGCCACCGGCAGGCCAGCTCCGCGGACGCCGGCGAGGATGCGCGCCCGGGTGAAGCCCGCACGGGAGCCAGGCACGGCGTCGACGGAGGCGGTGCGCAGTTCGGTCATCTCCCCTCCTCCTCTGTTGTGGGGGTTGTTGCGGTCTCACCGAGCATGAGGCGGCCGATCTCGGCGCGGGGCGCATCGCCGGGGAGCGTCCCGGCGACTCTGCCCTGGCAGAGCACGACGATGCGGTCGGCCAGGACATGCAGTTCGTCGAGCTCCTCGCTGAACAGGAGGACCGCGGCGCCGTCGTCGCGCGCCTGCCGGAGCAGTTCGTGGATGTAGCCGATCCCGCGGACGTCGACGCCACGGGTCGGCTGGCTGGCGATCAGGACGCGGGGTTCGTCGATCGTCTCCCGACCGATCACGACGCGCTGCTGGTTGCCGCCGGACAGACTCGATGCGGGGTCCTTCGCCGTGCCGAAGCGCACGGCGGCGCGGTCGAGGACGGCCCGGACCCTGGCGTCGACGGTGGAACGGCGTAACCACCCGGCGCGGCCCAGCCGGGAGAGCCCGGACGACGCGATCGCGTTGTCGACGAGGCTCAGGTCGATGCCGAGCCCCTCTCGCTTGCGGTCGGCGCTGACATAGCGGATGCCGAGCCGGCGGCGCCCGCGAACCGTCTCCCGGGTGAGATCGACGCCGTCGAGCAGGATCGATCCGGACGAGCAGTCCCGGATGCCGAGGATCGCCTCCGCGAGCTCCTCCTGCCCGTTGCCCGCCACCGCGGCGACACCGACGATCTCGCAGCGGTGAAGGCTGAACCCGACACCGGAGAGCCGCTGGATCCCACGATCGTCGGCGGCGCTCAACCCGTCGACCACCAGCACGGCCTCGCCGATCGCGGGCCGGCCGGCCTCATCGCGCACCTCCACCGCCTGATCGCCGACGATCAGCTCGGTCAGGCCCGCCCGGTCGACCTCACCGCGGGAGAACGACGCAACGGTGCGGCCCGAGCGCAGGACGGTGATGTCGTCCGCGATCTCGACCACCTCATCCAGCTTGTGGCTGATGAAGATCACCGTCCGACCCGCCGCGCGCAGCGACAGCAACAGGCGGAGGAGTTCCGCCGCCTGCGCAGGGGCGAGAACGGCCGTCGGCTCGTCGAGGATGAGCACGTCCGCGCCCCGGTACAGCAGTCGCAGGATCTCCACCTGCTGTTGGACGGCGATCGACGCGTGCGCGGCTGACAGGTCCCATTCGATCTCCACCCCGACGACCGCGGCGAGCTCGCGTGCGTCCGCGAGCGCCCGCTTCCGATCCCAGACGAGCCCGGCGCGGGGCTCTGCGCCGAGGACGAGGTTCTCGAGCAGGGTCAGCTCCGGGATGATCGCGAGCTCCTGCTGGACGAGGCCGATACCGCGGGCGATCGCGTCCCGCGGGCCGCTGAAGGTCACGTCGGCGTCGTCGACGACGATGGCTCCGGCGTCGGGGGCGTCGAGACCGTAGAGCATGCGCATGAGCGTGGACTTGCCTGCACCGTTCTCTCCGACGATGGCGTGCACGGACCCTCGCCGGACGGTGACGCTCACGTCGACGTTCGCTCGGACGGAACCGAAGGCTCGGCTCACGCCCCGCGCGCCGATCCGGCAGGTCACCGGATCGGCGGCGGGGGTGGTGGGGGAAAGGATGGGCATCCGCTGGTGCTTCCTACTTGCCGCTGTAGAAGCTCGGGTAGCCCTGGTCGACCACGTTCCAGACCTTGAGGGAGCCGTCGATGATCTTCTTCTTGAGCGCGTCGACCTTGTCGATCGTGGCCTGCCCGATGGCGTCCTTGGTGTACTTGAAGTCGGTGAGGCCGACCCCGTCCTGCGCCAGGCCGTAATAGACCGTCTTGCCGCCGGGGAACGAGCCGTCGGCGTACTGCTTGACGATGTCGGCGACGGCGACATCCGTCTTCTTCACCATGCTCGTCAGGACGCTGCCCGGTGCGATGCCGTCCTGGTCGCCGTCCACTCCGATCGCGTAGTGGTCGGCGTCCTTCGCCGCCTGGATGACGCCGGAGCCGGTGCCGCCGGCCACCGCGTAGACGATGTCGGCGCCCTGGTCGAACATCGACTTGGCGAGCTGCTGGCCCTTGGTCGGGTCGGCGAAGCTGTTGGCGTACGCGGTGAGCACCTTGACGTTCGGGTCGACGTCGTGGGCTCCCTGGATGTATCCGACCAGGAACTTGTCGATGCCGACCGACTGCGTGCCGCCGATGACGCCGATGACCTTCTCCGGGTTGATCTTCGGGTCCGACGTGTTCGTGGTCTGCATCGCGGCGAGGGCGCCTGCCAGGTACGACCCCTCCTGCTCCTGGAAGAGGACGGAGGCGACGTTCTTGCCCTTCGCGGTCGCATTCACCAGCACCCAGTCGGTCTTGGCGTAGTCCGCCGCGACCTTCGAGAGGATCTCGTTGTGGGAGTACTCGAGGTCGACGACCAGGCCCAGGTTCTGCCCGCCTGCGCGGCGGAGGATCTGCTCGCCCTGGCCGACGACGTCGGAGGACTCGATCGGGGAGCCGGTCATCCCGTTCGCCTTCACTGCGGACTTGAAGCCCGAGTAGGCCAGGTCGTTGTACGACTGATCGCCGAGACCTCCCTGCGCGATGACGAGCGCAGCGGACTTGGCGGGGCCCGACGACGAGGACGATCCGGCGTCAGCGGCGCATCCGCTGAGCAGCAGCAGCGAGGCCGCCGCCGGAACGAGGAAAGCTGTGAGTGCGGTCTTCTTCTTCATGGGTCACTCCGGGGTTAGAGGGGGCGAAAGTGATGTGGTACAGGTACTGCGATCCGAGATAGCGGGCTCGCACGACTTCGACCAGCCGGCCGGTGGTGTCACGTGAGTCTCGGACGATTTCGATGAGCGCCGTCCCCTCGTCGACGTTCAGGACGGCGGCGTCGGAGGCGTTCGCGTTGATCGCACGCAACGTCTCCTCGCCGGAGGCCAGGAAGATCCCGTGTGTCTGCAGCGACTGATAGAACGAGAAGCCGGGCGCCGCGGCCGTCTGCTCGTCCATCCCCAGGACATCGACGACATCGGCCGGCACCAGCGCACGATGGATGCCGACGGGAACACCATCGACGAGGCGGAGTCGCTCGACGGACACCACGGCCTGGTCCTCGGCGAACGACGAGTCCGGCCGCCCGGACGCATGCGGCTCGAAGCGGTCGAACGAGAGGAGCTCGCTGCCGGGCGTCAGTCCGAGGCCGTGGACGTGCTCGGAGAAGCTGGTGAAGTCGGGCAGCTGGCGTTCCATCGGCCGCGCGTTGACGAAGGTGCCACGACCCTGACGACGTGAGATGAGACCGCGCTCGATCAGCAGGTCGAACGCCTTGATCACGGTTGCGCGGCTCAGATGGTTCTCGCTGGCGAGGGCGTTCTCACTGGGCAGGAGATCGCCGGGCTGGAGCTGCTCCTCGGCGATGAACGCCTGCAGTGCGTTGGCCAGCTGGAGGTACATGGGCGGGCCTCCACGACCCTGCTCGAGCGCAACTTTCATGCTGGATCCCTCTCGGTGCAACGACGGTGTTGTCGTCACATTGTCACGGTTGACCAGTTGTCCGGTCAAGTGGAGATTGTCAGACCGGAACGCGCAGCGGAAGAGACGAAACAGCGAATTTACATAGGGTGCCGAAGCCGGAAACACGCCCCCGGAGAGCGACAGACACTTCGGATGGCACCCACGGGAGCTCGGGATCGATCACGTACCCTGACAGAAGTTTCGGAACATGGATGCGGGGCGCGATGGCAGCAGGAGGAGGAGCACCATGAGCGTTGCATTCCCGGAGGGGATGATCTCAGTCACGACCGCGGACGGCGACATCGTCATCCTCCGCATCTGCGATCTGTGCGGTGCGGCCGTCGTCGAAGGTGAGGGCACCGACCTCGGGTTCCATAAACGCTGGCACCGGCTCACCGGCTCGGGCAACTGGATCGACCCGGCGACCGGCCGCCACCACGGCCCAGGGAACCCGGCTTACCCGGGCGGCTCGCCCTCCTGAAAGACTGCGGCGCGTTCGGCGACACGAGATCGCGATCGGATCGGTTCACCTGACACGCCGCTGTCCGGCGATTCCCGGAGCATGTCCACCGGCGCTCCAGAAAGCGCTGCGAGGGTAGACCGCACGGTGCATCCCGCACCGGAAGTCACCACGACCTGGAGGACTCCATGAGCCCACGCGCAACGTCTCGACCGTCGACTCGCGACCTCGGTCTGCTCCTGCTCCGCATCGCCGTCGGAGGCATACTCATCGCCCACGGCATCCAGAAGCTGTTCGTCTACACCCTGCCCGGGGTGACGGAATCCTTCGCGGGGATGGGTGTCCCCGCCGCGGAGGTCGTGGCGCCGGCGGTCGCGACCATCGAACTGCTCGGAGGTGCGCTCATCGTGGCGGGAGTCGGCACACGCATCGCCGGGCTCTTCGCCGCGGCCGCGATGCTGGGCGCCGTATTCACGGCCCACATCTCCGCCGGCTTCTTCGCCAGTGACGGCGGATTCGAGTTCCCGCTGCTGCTGGCCTGTGCGGCCGTCGCGCTCGCCCTGACCGGTCCCGGACGCCTGTCCTTGCACGCAGCCGTCCTGCATGGGCGGATGCCGCTGGCGGCCTGAGCCCGGTCGGTCGAGTTCGAGGGAAAACCGCGGCGTGCGGGATCGGCGATGTCGTTCCGACGACAGTTCTCACGTACGCATAGCGAACTCGCAGAAAAAATAACGACTTGATAACTAGATGCCGTTACCTCTTCGTTATATAGTTCAAGAGCAATGGTTGTTTGCTGTGGCAGCCATCGCGGAATGTGATTGCAGGACACTCTTGGTGCAAGGGAGAGGGCCGGCCGCTAGCCTCTGCGGCCGGCCCTCAATCTTTTGTCTCCCCGTCCTCTCCTTCCGCCCTCGCCGGTCCCCCGTGGTGGCACGGATGTCGGCCTCGCGCGCATGATGAGAAGATGCGAATGCATTGAGCTCGCATAAGGAGGACGGGTCATGGCCGAGAGCGCGATGGCGGCGGAGTCGACGAAACGCGCCCGCATCAGCGCCGTCTCCGCGTGGGAGTCGCTGTTCCGGGCCCAGGTAGCCGTGATGCGGACGTTGGCGGCCGAGTTCCCCACCCGCGACATCTCGTTCAACGAGTACGACGTCCTGTTCAACCTGTCGCGGCAGCCGAACCGCGAACTGCGCCTGCGCGACCTGAACAAGCACGTGCTGCTCACCCAGCCGAGCGTGAGCCGCCTCGTCGACCGGCTGGTCGCACGCGGACTGGTGGCGAAATGCCCGGAGCCGTCCGATGCGCGCGGCACGGTGATCCGGCTGACCGACACGGGATACGACATGTTCCGCCGGGTCGCCGTCGATCATATGAAGACCATCACAGAACGCGTCGGCGGTCGGCTGACCCCCGAGGAACTCGAGACCCTCGCCGTGCTCTGCGACAAGCTGCGCGACGCCTCCTGACGAAGGTTTCCACAGGCCCAGCGGTCTTCGTTCTCTCCACCAACCTGAGCGTGCGCGTCCCGGACCCGTCGGATGCGACGCGTATCATTGCCGCCACGGACGGATGGTTGTTCCACGAGGGAGAAGACGCATGAGATGGGGATGGGCGCCTGCCCTGGCCGGCTTCGTGGCACTGAGCGGACTCGCTGGTGTGCTGGCTGCGGCGGCGGTGACACCGGCCGTGGCGCTCACGGGCAGCGCGGCCGATTCGACCATCAGCGTCTTCGACGGTCTGCCCGAATACATCAAGGTCGAGCCGCTCGCACAGGCCTCGACGATGTACGCCCTCAGCAACGGGCAGCAGGTCCCGATCGCCAGCTTCTACTCGCAGAACCGCGTCGAGGTCGGCTGGGACGGCATCTCGCAGAACCTCAAGGACGCCGCCATCGCCACGGAGGATCCGCGGTTCTATGAGCACGGCGGCGTGGATGTCACGGGCACCGTGCGCGGGGCCGTTCTGACGGCGCTGCACAAATCCGTGCAGGGTGGCTCGTCGATCACGCAGCAGTACGTGAAGAACATCCTCGTCCAGCGCTGCGAGAACAAGCAGCCGGACCCGACCGCGACCGATGCGGTCCAGAAGAAGCAGCTCACGGTCTACGAGGCCTGCTACGACGACGCGACGAAGGTGGACCCGTCGCGCAAGCTGAAGGAGATGCGCTACGCGATCGGGCTCGAGAAGGAGTACTCGAAGAACGACATCCTTCAGAGCTACCTGAACATCGCGCTATTCGGCGGCCGGGTGTACGGCGTCCAGTCCGCTGCCGAGTACTACTTCGGCGTTGCGGCGAAGGATGTGAACATCCAGCAGGCGGCGACGCTGATCGCCATCCTGAACAACCCCGACAACCTGCGCATCGACCGTCCGGACGACAAGGAGAACGGCGCCGCCAACGGCTACAAGGAGACCCTCGACCGGCGCAACTACGTGCTCGACCGGATGTTCGCCAACGGGAAGATCACCAAAGAGGAGCACGACGCGGCTCGGGCCACCAAGGTCGAGCCAAAGATCACCCCGACGCAGAACGGCTGCATGACCGCCCAGCAGTACAACGCCGCGTTCTTCTGCGACTACGTCGAGCGGACCATCGAGCAGAACCCGATCTTCGGCAAGACCGAGGACGACCGCTCCAACTTCCTCACCCGCGGCGGCCTCAAGATCTACACGACGCTCAACCTCGACCTGCAGAGCCAGGCGCAGGCGGCGATCAGCGCGTACATCCCGCCGGCCGACCCGCGCCTCGACCTCGGATCGTCGAACGTCTCCGTCGAGGTCGGGACCGGGCGCGTCGTGACCATGGTGCAGAACCGCCCGTACGACAACACGGCGAATCCGGCCCCGGCGACAACGGCCGTCAATTACAACACCGACTACGACTACGGCGGCTCCGAGGGCTTCCAGACCGGTTCGGCGTACAAGGTGTTCGACCTGCTCGAATGGCTCCAGGAGGGGCACTCGCTCTACCAGACGGTGAGCGGAACCCAGCACGTCTTCCCGCAGACGCAGTTCCACGCGAGCGACCCGTGCAACGACATCGGCGGGGCCCCCTGGAACGTCTCCAACGACGAGGGCGAGAGCGTCACGGCGACGACCGTGATGAATGCGACCGCGCAGTCGATCAACACCGTGTTCGCGAAGATGGCGACCCAGCTCGACCTGTGCGGCATCAAGCAGCGCGCCCAGGATCTGCTGGTCCACGGCGCGGACGAGGCGGCGAACCCGTTCATGGCCAACCCGTCGGCGGTGCTCGGCACGAACTACATCGCGCCGATCACCATGGCCACCGCCTACGCGGGCCTCGCCAACAACGGCGTCGCCTGCAGCCCCATCGCGATCGACAAGATCGTCGACGCCGACGGCGCCGAGCACGCGGTGCCCAAGACGGCGTGCTCGCCGACGCCGATCGATCCGCAGGTCGCCGCTGCCGCGATCTACGCGCTGCAGGGCGTGCTGCGCGGAGGCGGCACGGCGTCGTCGGCCAACCCCGGCGACGGAATCCCGATCTTCGGCAAGACCGGCACGACCGACAACTCCGTCGAGAACTGGCTCGTCACCTCCACCACCAAGGTCGCCCAGGCCACCTGGGTCGGCAACGTCCAGGGCGGCGTCGCGCTCCGCAGCCAGAGCTTCCAGGGCATCGGAGGCGGCAACGTCAAGTTCTCGATCGTCAAGCGCATCCAGACAGCCCTGAACGCGGCGTACGGAGGCGGGGCCTTCCCGTCGCCGAGCGGCAAGTTCACGACGGTTCCGGTCGCACCCAAGCCGCCGACCGCTCCGGGAGCGCCGACGGCACCCGCACCGGGAGCCGGCGGCAACCCCGGGAACGGTGGCGGCCAGGGCGGTCCGGGCAAGCCCGGTAAGCCCTGATAGAGCCGCGAGTCGGCCCGGCCTTCGCACGCCGAAGGTCGGCAGCAGAGTCCACTGCTGTCTAGCCAGGCCGCCCGATATCAGGACTAGTGTTATCGCGTGGGACGCACACCAGATCCGAACCGCAAACCGGAACTGCTCGGCCGCATCATGGAGCACGTGGCGACGGAGCCGCTCTCCCGCATGACCTTTCGCAGTCTGGCCAGCGCCCTCGGGGTGAGCACCTACTCGTTCGTGTACCACTTCGGCTCCCGCCAGGAGATGATCGACGCCATCCTCGAAGAGGGCGTCCGTCAGCAGACCGAGTCGCTCGCCGGTGTCGAAGTGACGGCGTTCGACCGCGACCAGTTCCACGACTGGTACAAGGAGGCGTTCCGCCACTCCCTGCGTGAGAACAATCGCACCGGCCTTCGCCTGCAGTTCGAGGCGGGAGCCCTGGAGCCGATCGACCCCGACATCGGCAAGCGCGTGACCACGTCCTTCATGCAGTGGCGCGACACGGTCAAAGCGTGGCTCAAGAAGCAGGGCATCGAGACCCGGCGGGCGGGCATCCTCGCCACCTGGCTCGTCGACTCGGCCGCCGGGCTCCACTTCGGCTTCCTGATGACCGGCGACCGAAACGGCACCGTGCAGGCGTTCGACGTGTTCCTCGTCGCGTTCCTCCGCGAAGCGTTCGACGCCTGATCGGGCGACCGCGCCGCCCAACCGGCGAGCGGACGCCTACCGCGCGTCGCGCTCGGCCACCGTCTTCACACCCTCCAACATCTGCGCCCAGTTCGCCCGGGAGTGCTCCGCGGCCTCCCGCGTCGGGTTGTTGTCCTGGTCGAGGGTCACGCGCGTTCCGCCGGGGATCTCATCCAGCTCGAACCGGAGGGTGTGATAGTTCTCCGGTTCGTCGGGCAGGCCGCTCAGCGGGCTGAAGTGCGTCAGCACAATACGCCACGGCTCCTCGCGATCCTCCAGCTCGATCACCCGACCGTGGTCCTCGAACGCCTTGCCCTGCCATTCGCCGCGCCAGACGATCTCCGACCCCAGGCGCCAGTCGGACACCACGTCCGCGCCGAACAGGATCTCCGGACGCGCGCCGTTCGTGGTCAGCACATCCCACACCGCACGCCGTGGTGCGGCCACGTCGATCTCCGCACGCGCCACATAGTTGCCCATCGTCGCCTCCCGGGTCGTGTCGCCCATCCCACACCCGGCGCGCCGCCCGCGCAAGGACGACCTGTCGCGAGACTCAGCCCCGGGAGTAGACCACGGCCTCCCAGGGGCGGAGCGATCCGCTCGTCGCCTCGGTCGCGGATCCCAGGTTGGAGAGCACCAGTTCGGCCGCAGGCGCATCGTCGCCACCGACCGCCCAGGCGGGAAGCTGCGCGGCATCGAATGTCGCCGGCTCGCTGCTGAGGTTCGCGAGCACAAGCAACGACCGGTCGCTGAGGCTGCGGGTGTATGCGAAGACCTGGGGATGCTCCGGCAGCACGAGCGCATAGTCTCCGATCGCGACGACCTCCGACCTGTGGCGCAGGTCGATGAGCGCGCGGTAGTGGGCGAACACCGAGTCGGGATCGGCCACCTCGGCTTCGGCGTTGATCTCGGCCGCGTTCGGGTTGACCGTGATCCACGGCGTCCCGGTGGTGAAGCCGGCGTGCGGGCCGGACGTCCACTGCATCGGAGTGCGGGCGTTGTCGCGGCTGGTCCGCCGCAGCGCCGCCAGCACCTCCTCCGCGGGTGCGCCCAGGATGTCGACGGCTTCCGCGTAGTGATTCAGCGACTCGATGTCGCGGAAGTCCTCGATCGAGGAGAACGGGACGTTCGTCATCCCGAGCTCCTCTCCCTGGTAGACGTACGGCGTGCCGCGCATCAGGTGCAGGACCGTCCCGAGCGCCTTCGCCGACGGGATGCGGTGCTCGCCGTCGTCGCCGAACCGGCTGACGACGCGCGGCTGGTCGTGGTTGTTCCAGTACAGGCTGTTCCAGCCGAGGTCGGCGAGTCCTTCCTGCCACGTGGAGAGGTTGCGCTTGAGGTCGAGCACGCTGAGCGGCCGGTGATCCCACTTGCCGCCCGGTCCGTGGTCGAGGTCGACGTGCTCGAACTGGAACACCATGTCGAGCTCACCGTTGCGGGGGTCCGTGAAGCGTCGGGCCTGCTCGATGTCGACGCCCGGCATCTCGCCGACCGTCAGGTACCGGTCATCGCGGCCGGCGAACACGCGCTCGTGCATCTCGTGCAGGAACTCGTGGATGCGCGGGCCCTGCGCGAAGTACGGGTACGCGTCGCCGTAGAGGGCGCCCTCCGGGACAACCCCGTCGGGCAGCGAGGTGACCTTGGAGATGAAGTTGATGACGTCCATCCGGAAGCCGTCGACCCCGCGGTCGAGCCACCAGTTCATCATCTCGTAGACCGCGTCGCGGACCTCCGGGTTCTCCCAGTTGAGGTCCGGCTGCTTGCGCGAGAACAGGTGCAGGTAGTACTCGCCGGTCTGCGGGTCGAGCTGCCAGGCCGGCCCGGAGAAGAAGGAGCCCCAATTGTTCGGCTCCGCGCCCTGCTCGCCCGGCTGCTTGCCCTCGCGAGCGGGACGCCACCAGTACCAGTCGCGCTTGGGGTTGTCGGTGGAGGACGCCGACTCGATGAACCACGGATGCTCATCGGACGTGTGATTGACGACGAGGTCCATGACCAGCTTCATGCCGCGCGCGTGCATCCCCTCCAGCAGTTCGTCGAAGTCGTCGAACGTGCCGAACAGCGGGTCGATCGCGCGGTAGTCGCTGATGTCGTAGCCGTTGTCGTCGTGCGGGGACGCGTAGATCGGCGAGAGCCAGACCACGTCGACGCCGAGTTCGTTCAGGTAGTCGAGGTGCTCGATCACCCCGCGCAGGTCACCGATCCCGTCTCCGTCGCTGTCCGCGAAGCTGCGCGGATAGACCTGATAGACGACCGCCGACTGCCACCACTTGTCGCTCACGCGCCCACCCTACCGGGGCAGCAGGATGCGTCGCCCGGTGCGCGCGGACTCCCGCGCCGCGACGGCCACACGCAGTGCCTCGACCGCCGAGGAGACGGGTCCTCGGGTGGTCGGCACGCCCGCGGTCACGCAGTCGAGGAAGTAGCGCGCCTGCGCGGCGAACGCGTCGCCCGCCTCCGGCTCCGCCGCATCCACCCCCGTGTCGCCGACGACCTCGAACGTCGTGCGGAACGGCTGGCCCTCCGGGAGGTCGGACACGCTGAGCACCTGTGCGACGCCGCCGCCCTCGTACTCGATCGTCGTGGTGACGGGGACGCCGAAGCCCGCACCCGCCGACGGGATGCTGGTCACGCCGACAGCGCGACCCAGGTAGGCGGACGCCTGGTCGATGTCGTGGATGGCGAAGTCGACGAGCATGCCGCCGGACCGCGATTCGTCCTCGAGCCAGTCGTAGCCGATCGGCGCCGCCGAGACCCGCGACGCGCGCACCACGCGGGGACGGCCGACGGTGCCCGCTGTGACGCGCTCCGCCAGCGCCGCGTATCCGGGGAAGAACCGGACGACGTGCGCGACCATCAGCGTCCCGCGCGCCCTGCCAGCCGCGGCCTCCACGCGCTCGGCGTCCTCCACAGTGAGCGCGATGGGCTTCTCCAGCAGCACGTGACGGCCCGCCTCGAGCGCCTGGATGGCCAGATCGGCGTGCGATGGCGTGGGAGTGCAGACCGAGACGATGGTGACGGCGGGGTCGTCGAGCGCCTCCTCCAGCCGGGTGGCCCAGCGGGCGTCGGGCGCCTCCGGGAGATCCGGACGCCGGCGCGGCGACACCGCGTAGAGCACCGGGACGTCGTTCGTCGCCCATGCCGCCGCGTGCGCCCGGCCCATCCGGCCGGCGCCGACGATGGCGACGGCCTGGGTCATCGGACGACGAGGTCGACGCGCGCGGGGTCGAACACCGAGTCGAGGATGAGCCGCCCGGCCCCGCGGATGCCCGCCTGCTCTTTGGCGACGCTCACCGCGATGTCGAGTTGGTCGGTGATCATCGGCAGGCAGTCCGAGTAAATGGCGGAGCGCACCCCGGCGACGAACGCCTCGGCCTCCCCCAGGATGCCGCCGAGCACCAGGCGCTGCGGGTTGAAGAAGTTCATGATGGTCGCCAGGACGCCGCCGGTGCGGAGGCCCGCCTCCCGGAGCTCCTGTGTTGCGCGTGGATGCGCGTCCCTGGCGAGCGCGAGCACCTCGCGGGTGTCGGAGATCTCGACGCCGGAGGACCGCAGTGCCTGGACGATGGCGGCGCCGCCGGCCACCGCATCAAGGCAGCCGATCCGGCCGCAGGAGCAGAGCACGGCTGGGGCGCCGGGGACGGTGACGTGGCTGATGTCGCCCGCCATGCCGTGGTGACCGTGGTAGACGCCGCCGAAGGCGACGATGCCGCAGCCGATGCTCGATCCCGCCTTCACGAACACGAGCTCGCCGACGTCGCCGCCCAGGGTGTCATACTCGCCGAGCGCCATCAGGTTGGCGTCGTTGTCCGCCGCGGCGGGGAGGCCGGTGATCGCGGAGAGCTCGGCCGCTACATCCACACCGTTCCAGCCGGGCATGCGCGAGGGCGACACCATGCGACCGGTGGTGGAGTCGACGGGGCCGGGGAGTCCGATGCCGAACCCGCGGAGCGTCTGGCCCGGCTGCGCGTGCGCCTCCGTCAGCTCGGCGCCGACCTCGGCGATCCAGCGGAGCACGGCGGCAGGGCCGGTGGAGATGTCCATCGGCTCGGTCCGGGAGGCGAGCACGCGCCCGCTCAGATCGATGAGCCCGAAGGTGGCGTGGTGAGAGCCGAGGTCTGCGGCGCAGACGACACCCGTGGACGCATCCACTTCGAGGGCGCGCGGGCGGCGACCGCCGTGGGAGACGCCCGCACCCGCCTCGCGGAGGTAGCCAGCGGCGATGAGGGCGTCGACGCGCTGCGAGACCGTCGAGGGCGAGAGGCCGGTGCTGCGGGCGAGATCCGCCCGCGACCGGGACCGGCCGGAGCGGACGAGCTCCAGGATGCCGCCAGGAGTGCCCGGTCCGGTCAGGACGGGCGCCCCCTCCATCGTGCTCGTCATCGCGGCATCCCCTCTGCGGCGATGGGCCTGCTGCCCGCCGTCTTGCGTCGAGAATACTGTACCGACTTCGTTCGATTTCGGATTAACTAATTTCGATATTGCGATCAACGGTCGATACTTAGTACGCTCATCGAAACCTTCCCGACGACGATGCGAGGACCCCGATGACAGCAACCGACGCCCGGCCGATGGTGAGCCTGCGCGCGGTCGACAAGCACTTCGGCGACCTCCACGTGCTGCAGAACATCGACCTCGACGTCGCCGAGCGCGAGGTCGTCGTGGTCATCGGGCCGTCCGGGTCCGGCAAGTCGACGCTGTGCCGTTCCATCAACCGCCTGGAGACCATCGACTCCGGCGAGATCCGCGTCGACGGCGAGCTGCTGCCGGAAGAGGGCGCGCCGCTCGCCAAGCTCCGCGCCGAGGTCGGGATGGTGTTCCAGTCGTTCAACCTGTTCGCCCACCGGACGATCCTCGACAACGTCACCCTCGCTCCCCTCAAGGTGCGCAAGCTCGGCAAGGATGCCGCACGCGCCCAGGCGATGGAGCTGCTCGACCGGGTCGGCATCGCCGACAAGGCGGACAGCCACCCGGCCCAGCTCTCCGGCGGCCAGCAGCAGCGCGCGGCCATCGCCCGCGCTCTCGCCATGCAGCCGAAGGTCATGCTCTTCGACGAGCCGACCAGCGCCCTCGACCCCGAGATGGTCGGCGAGGTGCTCGACGTCATGACCTCCCTCGCGAAGGAGGGCATGACGATGATCGTCGTCACCCACGAGATGGGCTTCGCCCGCCGCGCCGCCGACCGCGTCGTCTTCATGGACCGCGGGCAGATCGTCGAGCAGGCCGCCCCAGCACAGTTCTTCGACTCCCCCGCCACCGAGCGGGCGAAGTCGTTCCTGGCCTCCGTGCTCTCGCACTAGCACCCGCACCGCACGAGGCCGCGCACCACCGTTCCACATCACACCGAAGTCCAATCAGAAAGGGATGCATCCCATGACCCGCAGCATCCGCAGGAAGAGCGCCGTCGCCGGCGTCCTGCTCGCGGCCGTGACGCTCGCCGTCACCGCCTGCTCCGGCAACACGGCACTGCCCGGCAGCGACGCGAGCTCGACCGCGTCGGGGGACTCCGTCCTCGCCGGCGCCCCCGTCGCGAAGGCCGACCTCATCCTCTCCGGCTCGACCATGGAGAAGATCAAGAAGCGCGGCAAGCTCATCGTCGCCGAGGCGCTCGACGCCCCGCTGCTCTCGCAGCAGGACCCGACCGACCCGCAGAAGGTCAACGGTTTCGACGCCGAGCTGGCCAAGCTGCTGGCGATCTACATCATCGGCAAGCCGAACGTCGAGATCGTTCCGCCGGCCTCCGAGACCCGCGAGGCGATGCTGCAGAACGACACGGTCGACGTCGTCTTCAACACCTACACGATCACCGAGGAGCGGGCCAAGCAGGTCGACTTCGCCGGCCCCTACTTCGAGTCCGGTCTTGCGGTCGCGGTCAAGAGCGACAACAAGGACATCAAGAGCTACAAGGACCTCGACGGCAAGAACGTGATCGTCGGCGCCAACACGCCGGCCGTCACCGAGGTGCCGAAGATCGCCCCGAAGGCGACGGTCACCGCGTTCGGCACCGACCCGGCCGCCGTCCAGGCGCTCATCCAGGGCCGCGGCGACGCCTACGTTCAGGACTACACGCTCCTCGCGAGCGACGCCGCCAGCGAGAAGCAGATCAAGGTCGTCGGGCAGCCCTTCACCAAGGAGCCGTACGGCATCGGCCTGAAGCACGGTGACGACGACTTCAAGAAGTTCGTCAACGAGTGGCTGAAGACCATCCAGAAGGACGGCCAGTGGGGCAAGGCGTGGAAGACCACGCTCGGCACCGTGACCGACTCGGACATCCCGACGCCGCCGGAGATCGGGTCGGTTCCCGGCTCCTGATCCGACCGCACCAGACCGGCCGGATGCGCGCGAGAGGCACCCACACAGGCCCGCGCGCATCCGGCCCCCCAGTCCCCGACCGCCACTCCCCGACCACTCGACGAGAGAACGATGAACCCCCTGATCGACAACCTCGGGCCGCTGGCCCAGGCACTCGGCACCACGCTGCTGATGGCCGTGGTGGCCGGCGTCGGCTCCATCGTGCTCGGCGTGCTGGTCACGATCGCCCGCGTCAGCCCCATCCCGGTGCTGCGCGCGGCTGCGTTCCTGTACGTCCAGTTCTTCATCAACGTCCCGCTGCTGGCCCTGCTGCTGCTCGCGGTGTTCGCCCTGCCGGATGCGGGCATCCTTCTCCCGCTGACCCCGACCGCGATCATCGTGCTCACCGTCTACGAGGCGGCGTACGTCGCCGAGGCGGTGCGATCGGGTGTGAACACCGTCCCCGTCGGCCAGGTCGAGGCCTCCCGTGCGCTCGGCCTCACCCTGTGGCAGTCACTGCGCTACGTCGTCGTCCCGCAGGCGCTGCGCGCCGTCGTGCAGCCCATCGGCAACGTCATGATCGCGCTCGCCATGAACACGGCCCTCGCCGCGGCCGTCGGCGTCGTCGAGCTCACGGCCGAGGTCAACAAGGTCAACCTCGTCGCCGCGCAGCCCATCCTGATCTTCTCCAGCGCCGGACTCATCTACATGGCCATCGCCCTCGCCATCGGCCTCGCCGCCGGCTGGGTCGAGCGGAAGGTGGCGATCGCCCGATGACCGCACAGCTCATCCCGGACCGGCCGGTTCCCGCCCGCGCCCGGCGCCAGAAGCGTCAGTACGGCGCCTCCTTCATCTACGACGTTCCCGGCCCGCGCGGCCGTCGCAACATCCTCATCGGGTCGATCGTCAGCGTCGTCGTCTTCGCTGCGATCGTCGGCCTGGGGCTCTGGCAGTTCGCCGCCCACGGCCAGCTCGCACCGGAGCGCTGGGCGCCGTTCACCGAGTGGGCCATCTGGCAGTACCTGCTGGTCGGTCTGCTCGGGACGCTGGAGGCGGCGGCGATCGTCGCGGTGCTCGGCGCTGCGCTCGGAACCGTGCTGGCGCTCGGCCGGGTCAGCCAGGTGCGCTGGGTCCGCTTCGTCTGCGGGCTCTACATCGAGATCGCCCGTACCGTCCCGGTACTTCTGGTCATCTACCTGATGCTGTTCGGCCTCCCGCAGATCGGCATCAACCTTCCGACGCTCTGGAAGCTGGTCGTGCCGCTCACCATCGCGAACGCCGCGGTGTTCGCGGAGATCATCCGAGCCGGCATCCTCAGCCTGCCGCGCGGACAGCGCGAGGCGGCCCTCAGCCTCGGGATGCGTCCGGTCCAGGCGATGACGTACGTGGTGCTCCCCCAGGCGGTGCGCAACGTCACGCCGTCGCTCGTGACCCAGTTCGTCAGCCTCCTCAAGGACACCTCGCTCGGCTACATCGTCGCGTTCACCGAACTGCTGTACCGCGGGCAGGTGCTCGCCTCATACCTGCACCTGCTCATCCCCACCTACGTCGCGGTGACGGTGATCTACCTCGTCGTCAACGGCAGCCTCTCGGCCTTCGCGTCGCGGCTGCAGCGCGGCTCGCGCCGGCGCACTTCACCGCAGCCGGTCCTCCCGACGCTCCCCGCCGTCGTCGCCGTCGAGCACGTCGACGACGGCACCGATTCCACGAAAGCCGACCATGTCTGACGCCCCCACCGTCTCCGTCCGCACCGCCGACTCCACCACCGGACTCGCCGAGCTGGCCGTCGTGCGGCGTTCCGGGCTCATCGAGAGCCGGCACTTCGGGAGCCTCGTGGCGCTCGACCCCGCGGGCAACCCGCTGATCGAGCTCGGCGACCCGGATGCCGTGGTGCTGCCGCGCAGCACCGTGAAGCCGCTGCAGGCCCTCGGCTGCCTGACCGCTGGCGCGCCACTGGCCGGTCCGGAGCTCGCCATCGCTGCGGGCAGCCACACGGGCGAGGACGAGCACGTCCGGCTGGTGCGCGAGCTGCTGACCCGCGCGGGCGTCGACGACGCTGCGCTCGGCTGCCCCGTCGACCGGCCCGAGGACGAGGCGACGTTCGAGCGGATGCTGCGCGACGGCGAGGGACGCTCGCGCGTGCGGATGAACTGCTCCGGCAAGCACGCCGCGATGCTCCTCGCCGCGGCGACCAACGGGTGGCCGACCGACGGCTACCTCGAGCCGGAGCATCCGCTGCAGCAGCACATCCGCGCCACCATGGCGGAGCTGACCGGCGTGCCGGTCGGGCACGATGCGATCGACGGCTGCGGCGCACCGCTCTTCGGCACGAGCGTCCGCGGGATCGCGCGCGCCTTCGGCCGGCTGGTGCAGGCGGAGCCGGGCGCGCCCGAGCGCGCCGTCGCCGACGCGATGCGCGAGCACCCCTATTACGTCGGCGGCACGGGCCACCAGAACACGACGCTCATGGAGACGGTCCCCGGAGCGCTCGCCAAGGGCGGCGCCGAGGGCGTGATCGGAGTCGCGGCAGCGGACGGCACGGCGGTCGCCATGAAGATCGTGGATGGCAGCCCCCGGGCGACGACTCTTATCGCGCTCCGCGTGCTCGAGGCGCTCGGGACCCCGATCGCGGACGCGCGCGCGCTCACCGACCTCCCCGTGCTGGGCGGCGGCGTCCCGGTCGGTGCGATCGAGCTCGGCGCGGACCTCACGGCCGCGCTGGAGCGCCTCGCGTGACCGTCGTCGAGATCTGCCTCGACGACCTCGCCGGCGTCCGGGTGGCCGAGGAGGCCGGCGCCGACCGGATCGAGCTGTGCGCGGCGCTGGGCGAAGGCGGCATCACGCCGTCCATCGGCACGGTCGCAGGAGCGCTGCGCGCGGCGACGCGGATCGGCATCCAGGTACTCATCCGCCAGCGGCCGGGCGACTTCGTGTACGACGACGATGAGTTGCAGGCGATGGTGGACGACATCCACTCGATCCGTGCGCTCCCCAATCCCTCGGGCGTCGTCCTGGGCTTCGTCGTCGGAGCCCTGCGCGCCGACGGACGGGTGAACGTGGATGCGACCCGCCGCCTGGTGGCCGCGTGCGGCGATGCGCCGGTGACCTTCCACAAGGCGTTCGACCAAGTCGCCGACCGGGCGGAGGCGCTGCAGCAGCTCGCCGATCTCGGCGTGACACGCGTGCTGACCTCGGCCGGTGCCGCGACAGCGCTGGACGGCGCGGACGAGCTCACGCGACTGGTGGAGCTCGCCGGTGACCGGGTGACGATCCTCGCGGGCGGCGGCGTCCGTCCCGCCAACGTCGCCGAGGTCGTGCGGCGGACCGGCGTCGCGGAGGTCCATCTGCGGGCACCGCGGGCGGTCGCGACTCCCGGCGCGGGCGCCCCGACGGCGTACGACTCGGGCGAACGCGACGTCACCTCGGCCGAGGTGGTCCGCGCCGTGGTCGCGGCCGTCCGCGACACGGCGAGCGAGCAGTCCGCATGAGCGGCCTCCCGGTCGTCCTGGCCGTCGACCTCGGCGGTACTGCGATGAAGGGCGCGGTCGTCCGCGAGGACGGCGCGACCGTGACGGAGACGACGCTCGCGACCCCGACGGACGGCATCCTCACCGCGCTCGTCGGCCTGCTCGGCGAGCTGCGCCGAACCGCGGCCGACAACGGTCACGACGTCGTCGGCGCGGGCGTCGCCACTCCGGGGATGCTCGACGAGCAGCGCGGTCTGGTGCACTACGCGTCCAACCTCGGCTGGCGTGACGTGCCCCTCCTCGACATCCTCCGATCCGAGCTGCACCTGCCGGTGGCGGTCGGTCACGACGTGCGTGCCGCCGGGCTCGCGGAGCGCAACAGCGGGGCCGCGCGCGGCTTCGGCGACTTCGCCCTCGTGCCGATCGGCACCGGGGTCGCGGCCGCTCTCGTCTCGTCCGGCGGCGCCGTGACCGGCGCGACCGGCGCCGCCGGCGAGTTCGGCCACATCCCCGTCATCCCGAACGGCGAACCGTGCACCTGTGGCCAGCGCGGCTGCCTCGAGGTGTACATGTCCGGCGCGGGCGTGGCCCGGCGGTACCGGGCGGCAGGCGGAGACGCCCTCAGCACCCGGCGCATCGTCGAGCGGCTCGGGGTCGACCCGCTCGCCGACCGCATCTGGTCGGAGGCGCTCGACGTACTCGCCCAGGGCCTGAACATCCTGACCCTGCTGCTCGATCCCGGACTGATCGTGCTCGGCGGCGGTGTCTCGCACGCCGGCGATGCCCTGTTCGAGCCGCTCGGAGAACGGATGTCGGCTGGGCTGGCATGGCGAGAACGGCCGCCGGTGGTTCAGAGCGCTCTCGGTGGCGACGCCGGTCGTGCCGGGGCTGCCCTGCTGGCTTTCGACGCGGCTCGCTGAGCGTTCCGCGCTGAGCCGGGCTGAGCTCCGCCTGCCGGCCTCCGCCGCGCCGTCCACGGCTCCTCCGACGCGGTGAGAGGATGTGCCGGTGGGCACGCGGCAGATCGGCGCCATCCTGGCGGACGGGACGACTGCGCTCGTCGCCACCGCCGCTGCCGCCGCCGCGTGCGCGACCGTGTGGTGGCTCGGGTCCCTGCTGGCGGGCGGCTCGATCGCGGGCGTGACGAGTGCCGCGGTGCTGGCGACGGTCGTGGCGCTCAGCCTCGGCCGGCGAACCTTCGCATCGCGGTCCGAGTTCGCACGCTCGGCGGTCGTACTGCCGTTCGTCGGACTCGTGGCGGGAGGCGTCGGATGGCTGCTCGTCGTCGCTCCTCTCGTGGGCGCGGCGCTCTTCGTCGCCGGGATGAGCGTGCCGATCTGGCTCCGGCGGTTCGGTCCCCGCCTCTCGCGGCTGGGAGCCCTGGTCGCCCTGCCGTTCACCGCGATGCTGATCGCGCCGGTGTCGCCCGTCTCCGGCCAGCCGGGATGGGTCACGACGCTGCTCGTCCTGCTCGCCGGTGTGATCGCAACCGTATGGGTGGCCGTCGCCCGCGAGATCCTGCGCCTGCTGCCGGTGCGGCGGCAGGAGGCCGCACCGGCCGACCCTGCTCCGTCGGCGGCCCGCGGCGCTGCGACCGGATCGGGCCGGGCGCGTCTGCCCGCGAGCACCCGGATGGCGATCCAGCTCGCCGTCGCGCTCACCGCCGCCTTCCTCCTCGGCTGGCTGCTCTTTCCAGAGCATGCGATGTGGGTGGTGCTGACCGCCTTCCTGGTGTGCTCGGGCAACCGAGGGCGCGGGGACGTCGTGCACAAGAGCGCCCTCCGAGTGGTGGGGGCCCTCGCCGGAACGATCGCTGCCGTCGCGTTGACCGCTGCCGCCCCGCACGCCTCCGGTTTCGGCGGCGTCGTCATCATCTTCGTCGCGCTCTTCGTCGGCACCTGGCTGCGCGCATACAGCTACGCCTTCTGGGCACTCACCGTGACGCTCGTCCTGACGCTTCTTCAGCAGCTGACCGGGACGGCGTCGCTCACCGGCGAGACCGGGATGCTGGCCGAGCGGATGCTGGCGATCGTCCTCGGCGCCGCGCTGGGCATCGCCGCCAGTTGGTTCGTGCTGCCCGTGCGCAGCATCGACGTCCTGCGGCGCCGGCTGTCGGAGCTGCTGACGACGGTCGGGGCGGCGATCGCGGTGCCGTCAGACGACGAGGAGGAGCGGACCCGCGCGGTCGCCGCCGTGCGGGCGTCAGCGGCCCGCGTCGAGCAACTGGCACCTGCGCACCGCGCGCGTCGGATGCTCCGTCGCCCAGGTCGAGGTGTCGGCCCGGCGGGCACCTCCCCCGCCGTGCTGCCGATCGACTGCATCGACGCCGCCGCCGAGCTGCCGGGCGCCCTGGACAAGCACCTCTCCCGACGCGGGCCGGAGGACGCCGACCGTGCGCTCACAGCGGTCAAGCGCGCCCGCGCGAGCCTCGCATCCCCTCCGGAGCTCGCCCGCGTCCGCGCGGCCCTCGTCGCCCTCGCGGCCGCGCTGCGCGCATCCCCCGCCCCCTGACCCTCCGTGGGTCGCAACACGCCGTTATCCGCTCCGCATAACGGCGTGTCGCGTCCCATGGCCACGCATTAAATTGTGCACAACTTTATTGTGTGCAACTATTAGCTCATGCCGGTGACCGATGAGATGGTGTGCTTCTCGCTCTACGCCGCCACGCGTGCCACCACGCAGGCGTACCGTACGCTCCTCGAGCCCTGGGGGCTCACCTACCCGCAGTACCTCGTCCTCATCACCCTCTGGGTCGAGGGCGAGCAGACCGTCGGGTCGCTGGGCGAACACCTGCAGCTCGACTCGGGGACGCTGTCCCCGCTGCTGCGGCGGATGGAGCAGTCCGGTCTCGTCCGGCGCGAACGCCGCGCGGGCGACGAGCGCGTCGTGACGGTGACGCTCGGCGATCGCGGCCGGGAGCTGCGCTCGGAGCTCGCCCACATCCCCGCCCGGATCGCGGCAGGCACCGGCCTGCCCGACCAGCAGGCGGCGGGCGCCCTCATCGACACCCTCCACCGGCTCACGGAGACCATGCACGCTGCAGCGCAGCCGCAGGCCCCCGCGCACAACAGAACACCCTCCGAAAGGAACTGATGAACGTCCTCTACACCGCAGAAGCCCTGTCGACCGGCGCCGGCCGCGACGGCCGTGTCGCCACCAGCGACGGCTCGTTCGCCCTCGACCTCGCCGTCCCCAAGGAGATGGGCGGATCGGGAGCCGGCACCAACCCCGAGCAGCTGTTCGCCGCCGGGTACGCGGCCTGCTTCCACTCGGCGCTGCAGGCGGTCGCCCGCAGCCAGAAGGTGAAGCTCGACGGCTCGTCGGTCGGAGGCCGTGTGGAGATCGGCCCGAACGGCGACGGCGGCTACCAGCTCGCCGTGCTGCTCGAGGTCGTCCTGCCCGGGATCGAGGCCGAGCAGGCCCAGGCCCTCGCGGACGCGGCGCACCACGTGTGCCCCTACTCCAACGCTACGCGCGGCAACATCGACGTCACCATCACGGTTTCGGAGGACTGAGCCGTGACAGACGCCACCACGATGCGCGCCCTGGTCCACCACGAGTTCGGCGACCCCGCCGAGGTGCTCGCGGTCGAAGAGCGCCCCCTCCCCCAGCCGGGTGCGGGAGAGGTCCGCGTGCGGATGCTGCTCTCGCCCATCCACAACCACGACCTGTGGACCGTGCGCGGCACCTACGGCTTCAAGCCCGACCTTCCCGCGCAGGCCGGCACCGAGGCACTCGGCGTCGTCGATGCGGTCGGCGAGGGCGTCGAGCAGCTCACGGTCGGCCAGCGGGTCGTCACCGGCGGCACGTTCGGCGTGTGGGCCGAGTATTTCGTCACCCGGGCCGCGGGCCTCATCCCCGTGCCCGATGGGCTCCCCGACGAGTCCGCCGCCCAGCTGGTGTCGATGCCGTTCAGCGCGATCAGCCTGCTCGATTCGCTCGGACTGAGCGAGGGCGACTGGCTCATCCAGAACGCCGCGAACGGCGCCGTCGGCCGGATGGTCGCCCAGCTCGGCGCCGCACGCGGGCTCAACGTCGTCGGCCTCGTCCGGCGGTCCGCCGGCGTGGAGGAGCTGCGCGCCCAGGGCATCGAGCGCGTCGTCGCGACCGACGACACCGGATGGCGCGACCGGCTCGCCGAGATCACCGGGGGCGCACCGATCAGCGCGGGCGTCGACTCCGTCGGCGGCTCGTCGGCAGGGGATGTGCTCTCCACGCTCGCCGAGAACGGCACCCTGGTCGTGTTCGGCGCGATGGCGTCTCCCACCCTCGAGCTCGCCTCGGGCGACATCATCTTCAAGCAGGCCACGGTCAAGGGCTTCTGGGGCAGCGTCGTCAGCCGCGAGATGCCGGCCGACCAGCGCGGGCGGCTCTTCCAGGAGCTGTTCGCCCGCCTCCAGGACGGCACGCTGACCCTCCCGGTCGCAGGCGTCCACGGGCTGGACGACATCGCCGGAGCCGTCGCCGCGAGCGGCGAGGCCGGACGCGTCGGCAAGGTGCTGCTGCGCCCCTGACGATGGCCGCGGCGACGGCCGCGACCGCGTGCGGGGTGGGCACCGCCCGATAGCCTGGGCACATGCTCACCCCGCCGGTCACCGCCAAGAAGCCCGTCGAACGCATCCACCACGGCGACGTCTACGTCGACGATTACGAGTGGCTGCGCGAGAAGGACGACCAGGCGGTCATCACGCATCTCCACGAGGAGAACGCGTACACCAACGCCCGCACCGAGCACCTCGCTCTGCTCCGCGAGCAGATCTTCGACGAGATCAAGGCGCGCACCCGCGAGACCGACCTGAGCGTGCCGGTCCGCGAGGGCGACTGGTGGTATTACACCCGCACGGTCGAGGGCAAGCAGTACGGCATCCACTGCCGGGCTCCCATCGCCTCCGCCGACGACTGGGTTCCCCCGACGCTCGATGAGGCGGCCCAGCGCAACGGCCTCCCGGGCGAGCAGATCCTGCTCGACGACAACGCCGAGGCCGAAGGATACGACTTCTACGCGCTCGGCAGCTTCGACGTGAGCGCCGACGGCACGCGCCTGCTCTGGGCCGTCGACACCGAGGGCGACGAGCGCTACACGCTCCGCGTCCGCTCGCTCATCGACGACGGCGTGACCTTCCCCGATGAGATCGAGGGGACCGCGGGCGGCGCGCTGTTCGACCAGACCGGCGCCTACATCTTCTACACGACGGTGGATGAGTCCTGGCGCCCCGACACCGTCTGGCGCCACCGGGTGGGCGACGCTCCTGCGGTCCCTGACACGCAGGTCTTCCACGAACCGGACGAGCGCTACTGGATCGGCGTCGGCCTGACCCGCAGCCGGCGCTTCCTGGTCATCGAGGCCGGCTCGAACATCACCAGCGAGGCGTGGCTGCTCCGCTCCGACGACCCCACCGGCGAGTTCCGCGTGGTCTGGCCGCGGAAGGAGGGCGTCGAGTACGACGTCGAACACGCCATCGTCGGCGGCCACGACCGCCTCCTCATCGTCCACAACGACGGCGCCATCAACTTCGAGCTCGTCAGCGTCTCGGCCGACGACCCCCAGGGGCCCCGCCGGGTGCTCCTCGCGCACGATCCGGCCGTGCGCATCGAGGGCGTCGATGCGTTCCGCGACTTCGTCAGCGTCGAGTACCGCCGCGAGGGGATGACGCGGGTCGCCGTCGCCTGCGTGCCCGATCCGAACAGTGAGCAGCCGGCGGACGACACCCCGCACGAGCTGCACTTCGACGAGGAGCTCTTCACCGTCGGGGTCGGCGGCAACCCGGAGTGGACGCAGCCGTTCCTGCGCCTCGGCTACGGCAGCTTCGTGACGCCCTCAACGGTGTACGACTACGACGTCCGCACCCGCGAGCTCGCCCTGCGCAAGCAGCAGCCGGTGCTCGGGGCGTTCGACGCCTCCCTGTTCGAGCAGCGCCGGGAGTGGGCGACGGCACCCGACGGCGCGCGCGTCCCGATCTCGCTCGTCTACCGCCGCGACCTCGTTACGCCCGGTGAGCCGGCCCCGCTCGTGCTCTACGGCTACGGCTCGTACGAGGCGAGCATGGATCCGTCGTTCAGCATCCCGCGCCTCAGCCTCCTCGACCGCGGCGTCGTGTTCGCCATCGCGCATGTCCGCGGCGGCGGCGAACTGGGCCGGCTCTGGTACGAGAACGGCAAGAAGCTCCACAAGAAGAACACCTTCACCGACTTCGTGGCCGCCGCCCGCCACCTCGTCGACCGTGGATGGACGGATCCGTCGCGCATGGCGGCGCAGGGCGGGAGCGCCGGCGGCCTGCTCATGGGCGCCGTGGCGAACCTGGCGCCCCGCGACTTCGCCGGGATCCTCGCCGAGGTGCCCTTCGTCGATCCGCTCACCAGCATCCTCGACCCGTCCCTGCCGCTCACCGTCATCGAGTGGGACGAGTGGGGCGACCCTCTGCACGATCCGGAGGTCTACGACTACATGAAGTCGTACTCGCCGCTCGAGAATGTGCACGCGACGCACTACCCGCGCATCCTCGCCATCACGAGCCTCAACGACACCCGCGTGCTCTACGTCGAGCCGGCGAAATGGGTGGCGAAGCTGCGCGAGGTGGATGCGGACCCGCTGCTCAAGATCGAGATGGCCGCCGGCCACGGCGGGGTCTCCGGGCGGTACGCCGCCTGGCGCGAGCGGGCGTTCGCGCTGGCGTGGCTCCTCGATGTCGTCGGGGCGCATCCATCGGGCGAGTGACCGTGAAGACCGACCTGAAGAAGGAGCTGGGGCTCTATGCTCCCCGGCGCGGGCGCTTCGAGGTCGTCACCGTTCCGCCGCTGCGCTACCTGATGGTGGACGGTCACGGCGACCCGAACACCTCGGACGAGTATCGCGATGCGGTTCAGACGATCTTCCCGCTCGCCTACGCGCTGAAGTTCCTCAGCAAGCGCAGCCTCGACCGCGACTACACGGTCATGCCGTTGGAGGCGCTGTGGTGGGCGGACGACATGGCGGCGTTCACGAGCGCCCGCAACAAGTCTCAGTGGCGCTGGACCGTGCTCAACCTCGTCCCCGACTGGATCACGGACGCGCACGTCGAGGAGGCGACGGCGACCGTGCGAAGCAAGGGCGGCGCCCCGCGCCTGGACGAGCTGCGCGTCGAGACGCTCGACGAAGGGCTGAGTGTGCAGATCCTCCACGTCGGCTCCTACGACGACGAGGCGCCCGTGCTGGCGGAGCTGCACGACGTGTTCATCCCGGAAGCGGGGCTACGGATGACCGGCCGCCACCACGAGATCTACCTGAGCGACGCCCGGAGGACGGCGCAGGAGAAGCTGCGGACGATCCTGCGCCAGCCGGTCAGCCGAGTCGACTAGGACGCAGCGGGCTCAGCCCAGGTCGTCCGGGTCCTTGCCCGTGCGCTCCCCCGACTCGAGCGTTGCGATCGCGGCCAGATCCTCCGCATCCAGTTCGAACGCGAAGACGTCGATGTTCGACCGGATGCGCTCCGGCGATGTCGACTTGGGGATGACCACGTTTCCGAGCTGCAGCTGCCACCGGATCACCACCTGCGCCGGCGTCACTCCGTGCTTCGCGGCGAGCACGTCGAGGACGGGGTCGCCGAGCACCCGGCCGCGCGCCAGCGGCGACCACGCCTCCGTCACGATCCCGTGGGACGCGTCATACGCGCGCACCTCGGCCTGCGGGAGCCAGGGATGCAGCTCCACCTGGTTCACCGCGGGCACCGTGCCGGTCTCGCGCGCCAGCCGGTCGAGGTGATGGATGTGGAAGTTCGCCACTCCGATCGACCGCGCGCGACCCTCCTCCCGCACCCGCTCCAGGGCGCGCCAGGTCTCCACGTACCGGTCACTACGCGGCGCCGGCCAGTGGATGAGGAACAGGTCGATCGTGTCGAAGCCGAGTCGCTCGAGGCTGGCGTCGAACGACCGCAGCGTCGAGTCGTAACCGTTCTCGGTCCACCACACCTTGCTCGTGACGAACACGTCCGACCGGTCGATCCCGCTGCGCCGCACGCCCTCGCCGACCCCGCGCTCGTTCTCGTAGAACGCCGCCGTGTCGATGTGGCGGTAGCCCGCCTCCAGCGCCGTCACCACCGCCTCCGCCGTCTCGGCCTCCGGGATCTTGTACACGCCGAAGCCCAGCTGCGGGATGGTGTTGCCGTCGTTGAGAGTCAGCTGCGGGATGCTCGCCATGGGTTCATTCTGCCGTGCCCCCGGCGTACAGGTGGGGCATCGGAAGGAGACCAACAACATGGCATTGACCAACAAGACGATCGCGTTCCTGGTGGGCCCCGAGGGCATCGAGCAGGCCGAGCTCGTGCAGCCCTGGCAGGCGGTGACAGAGGCGGGCGGCACGCCCAAGCTCGTGTCGAAGGACGAGGGCGAGGTGCAGGCGTTCAACCACCTGACGCCGGCCGACACCTTCCCCGTGGATGTGACCCTCGGCTCTGCGAGCGCCGACCAGTTCGACGCCCTCGTGCTGCCGGGCGGTGTCGCCAACGGCGACCAGGTGCGCACGTTCCCCGAAGCCGTGTCGCTGGTGAAGGACTTCGCCGCCGCAGGGAAACCCATCGCCGTGATCTGCCACGGCGGCTGGGTGCTGATCGAGGCGGGCGTCGTGGGCGGCCGGACACTGACCAGCTGGCCGAGCCTGCAGACGGACTACCGCAACGCCGGGGCGACCTGGGTCGACGAGGAGGTCGTGGTCGACGACGGCCCGTTCACCCTCGTCTCGTCGCGCAAGCCCGACGACCTGGACGCCTTCGACCGCGAGCTCGTGAAGGCCTTCGAGTAGAGCCGCGTGAACGTTCCCTGGCAATGGCCTCCGAGCCGGTTGCGGTCGGCCGGAGTGCGCGGGAACGTAGTCGACTCCTGGACCATCGATAGGAAGGAGAGCACATGCTCACCCTCACCGAGAACGCCAGCACCATCGTCAAGACGCTGACCGACCAGTCCCCGGACGACTCCGCGGGTCTGCGGATCAGCAGCAGCAACCCCGACAACACCGCGTTCGCCGCGGCGGTCACCCCGGAGCCGGACCCTTCGGACCAGGTGGTCGAGTCGGGCGGCGCCCGCATCTTCCTTGAGACGCAGGCGGCCGAGGTCCTCGACGACAAGGTGCTCGATGCACAGGTCGACGACCAGGGAGCCGTCAGCTTCGCGATCGGCGTCACCGCTTAACGCGGCGCGACGCGACGAAGGCCCGGAGCCGCTCGGCTCCGGGCCTTCGTGCGTCTCAGGCCTGTCTGCTCGCGTCGGCTTCGGGCTCGGCCTCGGCCTCGGCCTCGGCCTCGGCGGACGGTTCCGGAAGGGCGTCGGCGACGATGGGATGCGGCGCCGTCCGGTCGTCGGGGAGTCCCCACAGAGCCTCGCCCTTGCCCGCATCCAGCAGGAATTCCACCGCCAGCGTCCACAGCGGCACGATCTTCATCGGCGGGATGTCCTCCTCGCCCGGGAAGTGCGCCGCGAAATGGACCTCGGGCTCACCTCGGAGCGGCTCCGCCGCGGCGACCAGACCGTAGTAGTTCTCGTCGTCGACAACGCGCCACCGTCCGGTCTGCCCGTGCTCGGGCTCCAGCTTCACCGTGTACCCGCCGTAGGAGAAGTCGGGTCCGGGAGGCAGGGAGGCGCGCTCGTCTTTCGTCATGTCCCCGTTGTACGGCGCTCCGACCCGCTCGGCAACTCGTTCACTTGCCTAGCAAAAAGGTGTAGGGCTACACCGCCCCTCCCGGCTGTCAACTCCTCGATTCACTCGTGCATCCGGCATGAAGTGGGTCGGGACGAGAGGAGAGCCATGTTGGCGATGACGTACCGCGGCCCGTACAAGGTCCGCGTGGAGGAGAAGGACCGACCCACAATCGAGCACCCGGGAGACGCCATCGTCCGGGTCACGCTGGCCGCGATCTGCGGATCCGACCTGCACCTCTACCACGGCATGATGCCGGACACCCGGATCGGCCACACGTTCGGCCACGAGTTCATCGGGGTGGTCGACGAAGTCGGGCCGGACGTCGAGACGCTGAAGGTCGGCGACCGGGTGATGGTGCCGTTCAACATCTTCTGCGGCACCTGCTACTTCTGCCAGCGGGGGCTCTACTCCAACTGCCACAACGTGAACCCGAACGCCACCGCGGTCGGGGGAATCTACGGCTATTCGCACACGACCGGCGGCTACGACGGCGGCCAGGCCGAGTACGTCCGGGTCCCGCTCGCCGATGTCGGGCCGACGATCATCCCGGACTGGATGTCGGACGAGGACGCCGTCACGCTCACGGACGCCCTCCCCACCGGCTACTTCGGCGCCCAGCTCGGTGACATCGTCGAGGGCGACACGGTCGTCGTGTTCGGTGCCGGCCCGGTGGGCCTGTACGCCGCGAAGTCGTCGTGGCTGATGGGCGCCGGCCGGGTCATCGTGGTCGACCACCTCGACTACCGGCTGGCCAAGGCGCGCGAGTTCGCGCACGCCGAGACGTACAACTTCGTCGAGCTGGGGGATGTGGTGCTCGCGCTCAAGCGGGCGACCGACGGTCTCGGCGCGGACGTCGTCATCGACGCGGTGGGTGCGGAGGCCGACGGCGCTGCGCTGCAGCACATCACCGCCTCCAAGCTGAAGCTGCAGGGCGGTTCCCCGATCGCGCTGAACTGGGCGATCGACTCCGTGCGCAAGGGCGGCACGATCTCCGTGATGGGGGCGTACGGCCCGCTGTTCAGCGCGGTGAAGTTCGGCGACGCCATGAACAAGGGCCTCACCATCCACACCAACCAGTGCCCGGTGAAACGTCAGTGGCCCCGCCTGTTCGAGCATGTCCGGAACGGATACCTCACGCCGTCGGACATCGTCACCCACCGCATCCCCCTGGAGCACATCGCGGAGGGGTACCACCTGTTTTCGTCGAAGCTCGACGGGATCATCAAGCCGCTCGTCGTGCCGAGCGCCGCGTAACCACGGATCGAGGGAGGACAGCAGATGCCGTACGTCGCCACAGATCACACGAAGAAGTACGACCCGGAGGAGCTCCGCAGGCGCATCCCCGGCTGGGGAGTCGACAGCGACCCGGCCGACCGGCCGTCGCATCCGCGGGAGCGTCTCGACCTGGAGCCGCCCGGTGCGCACTGGGAGATCCCGGAGCAGCAACAGCCCGTACAGGGGCGAGAGCGCTCGATCGAGCACACCCGGATGACGCCGGTGTTCGGAACGGCTCAACCGCTCCACGGCGTCTCGGGCGCGATCCGCCGCTTCGCCTACGACCGCTACAGCGAGGGGCAGACCGCGCACTGGCTGCTGCTCGTGCTGGGCGACCGGGTGGAGTCGGTGGGCGCACATGTGAAGTCGCTCGCGTCCCGCCGGCCCGACGACCCGATCACGGAGTCGGGCGTCCTGGGCGAGGCAGGCCACCATGCCGTGTCGTCGCGGTTCGGGGTTCGCCGCGCGGACGTGAAGCACACGTGGCTCGACCCGATCATCGTGGTGGGGCCGTGGGTACTCGCCGGAGTGTTCGCCATCCGTACGGTGGCGAAGATCGCCCGACGCTAGGTGCGATCGACCGCTGAACAGTTCGGTCTAGCCGCACGCCGCGGCACCGGTGTCAACGAGAGTGACCCGGTGCCGCGGTGGTTGTTCACTGGTGTCCGGCGCGCGGACCGCCCCAACCCCGCTAGGCGGTCCGCGCGCCACCCTTACGGGGCGGCGACCTCTTCGGGCATGCCTGCCTCATCCTGCTGGTCGACCTCTGCCCCCGCGTCGTCGCCGCGGAACTGCGTCATGTACAGGTCGTAGTACGCCCCGCGCCGCTCGAGAAGCGTTGCGTGGTCGCCCTGCTCGACGATCCGGCCGTGCTCCATCACGAGGATGGTGTGCGCGTCGCGGATGGTGGACAGGCGGTGCGCGATGACGAACGAGGTCCGGTCGGTGCGCAGCGCCGCCATCGCGTGCTGGACGAGCAGCTCTGTACGGGTGTCGACCGAGGAGGTGGCCTCGTCGAGGATCAGCAGCGACGGGTTCGCGATGAACGCCCGCGCGATGGTGATGAGCTGGCGCTCACCGGCCGAGACGTTGCCGCCCTCCGCGTCGATCACCGTGTCGTAGCCGTCGGGCAGCTGCCGGACGAACCGGTCGACCATGGTGGCCTTCGCCGCCTCGATCACCTCGTCGTCGGTCGCCTCGAGGCGCCCGTACCGGATGTTCTCGCGGATGGTCCCCGAGAACAGCCATGCGTCCTGCAGCACCATTCCGACCTGGCCGCGGAGTTCATCCCGCGACAGGTGCGTTGTGTCGATGCCGTCGAGGCGGATGGTGCCGCCGTTCAGCTCGTAGAAACGCATGATCAGGTTGACGAGCGTGGTCTTGCCCGCTCCCGTCGGACCGACGATCGCGACCGTGCTGCCCGGCTGGACGCTGAGCGACAGGTCTTGGATCAGCGGCGTCTCGGGGTCGTACGAGAAGTCCACCGTGTCGAGCTCCACCCGGCCGTCCGCACGTTCCGGGAGGTGCTGCGTCGGCGTCTCGGGCATCTGCTCCTCCGAGTCCAGGAACTCGAACGTCCGCTCGGCCGAGGCGACACCCGACTGCAGCATGTTGGCCATGCCGGCGATCTGCCCGATCGGCTGCGAGAACTCGCGGGAGTACTGGATGAACGCGGTGGCGTCTCCGATGGTCAGCGTGCGCCCGGCGACCATCAGGCCGCCGACGACCGCGATGAGCACGTAGGAGAGGTAGGAGACGAAGTTCATCGCCGGCATGATGCTGCCCGAGACGAACTGCGCGCCGACCTGCGCCCGGTGCAGCTTCGAGTTGCGCTCGTCGAACTCGCCGAGCATGACCTCGTCGCGGCCGAAGGCGCGCACCAGGTCGAGACCGGAGTAGGACTCCTCGATGTGGCCGTTGAGCGAACCGGTCGAAGCCCACTGCGCGGTGAAGAGCTTCTGCGAGCGCGAGCCGATCACCCCGGCGATCACACCGGAGAGTGGGATGGAGATCAGCGCGATCAGCGCGAGCTGCCACGACACGATGAACATCATGATCCCGATGCCGATGACCATCAGCACGGACTGGATCAGCTGCGAGAACGCCTGCTGCAGAGCCGTCTGGATGTTGTCGACGTCGTTGGTCACGCGGGACATGAGGTCTCCGCGCTGCCGGGTGTCGAAGTAGCTCAGCGGGAGGCGGTTGAGCTTCGACTCCACGTCCTTGCGCAGCCCATAGACCACGCGCATGACGAGGGCGTTGAGCAGGTAGCCCTGCCACCACTGCAGCAGCGACGCGACCAAGTACATCGTGAGAACGATGAGCAGGAGGCGCCCGAGCTCCGTGAAGTCGATGCCCTGCTTCGTGACGTAGATGCCGTTGAAGATGACGTTGGTCGCGTCACCGAGGATCTTCGGCGCGATGACGACGAGCACGACCGACACGACCGTGAGAAGGGTGACCCAGGCCATCCCGAGCCACTCGGGCTTGAGGAGTCCCATGAGCCGCTTGAACGACGGCCAGAAGTTCTCCGCCTTCTTCGCCGGTGCTCCGCCGAACATGTCGCCGTCGGCTTCGGTGGGCGTGAAGTCGTATTCCTCCTCGAGCTCGTCGAGGACGATGTCCTTCGCGGTCGGGTTCTGCCCCTCCTCGGGGCGTCCGCCGCGCTTCTTGCGTTCTGTGGTCCGTGCCATCTCAGGCCACCTCCAGGCTCAGCTGCGACTCGACGATCTGGCGGTACGTCTCGTTGGACTCCAGCAGTTCGTCGTGGGTGCCGCGTCCGACGACCCGTCCGTCGTCCATGACGATGATCGTGTCGGCTTCGCGGATCGTGGAGACGCGCTGCGCGACGACGATCATCGCCGCGTCCCCGATGGATTCGGCGAGCGCGCGCCGCAGGCGGGCGTCGGTCGCGACGTCGAGCGCCGAGAACGAGTCGTCGAAGAGGTACACCTTCGGCTGGGCGACGAGGGCGCGGGCGATGCACAGTCGCTGGCGCTGTCCGCCGGAGACGTTGGTACCGCCCTGGGAGATGCGCTCGTCGAGGCCGTGCTCCTTCGCTCGGACGAAGTCCTCGGCCTGGGCCACGCGCAACGCCTCCCAGAGCTCCTCGTCGGTCGCATCCGGACGCCCGAAGCGCAGGTTCGAGGCGATCGTCCCGGAGAAGAGGTACGGCCGCTGCGGCACCAGCCCGAGCACCCCGGCGATCTGCTTGCGGGTGAGCGCGTCGACGGCGACGCCGCCGATGTGGACGTGTCCGCTCTGCGGCGTGAACAGGTTGGCGATCACCGAGACCAGGGTGGTCTTGCCGGAACCGGTGGAGCCCACGATCGCGGTCACCTTGCCGGGCTCGGCCGTGAACGTCACGTCGCTGAGCACCGGCTTCTCGGCGCCCGGGTAGCCGAAGGTGACATCCTGCACCTCGACCCGGCCGTTCGTCGGGACCTCGTCGGCGTCGGCCTGAGCCTGAGCGGTGCTGGGCGTCGCACCGAGAACCTCTTCGATGCGCTCCGCGCAGACCATGGCGCGCGGGATCATCATGGCCATGAACACGCCCATCATGACGGCGACCAGGATCTGTAGGAGGTACTGCAGGAAGGCGGTCAGCGCGCCGATCTGGATGTCGCCGGCGTCGACCCGGTGACCACCGAACCAGAGCACGGCGACGGTCGCCGCGTTGAGGATGAGCATGATGATCGGGAACATCAGCACGAAGACGTTTCCGACCTTGACCGAGATGCGCGTGAGGGCCGCGTTGGCGTCGTCGTACCGCTTCGTCTCGAAGCGCTCGCGGACGAAGGCGCGGATGACGCGGATGCCGACGATCTGCTCGCGGATGACGCCGTTCACGCCGTCGATGCGCTCCTGCATGATGCGGAACATCGGCAGCAGGAGCGAGACGAGGACGCCGACGACGATGAACAGCACGGCGACCGAGACCCAGATCAGCCAGGAGAGCCCGGCGTCGACCTGCACCGCGAAGATGATTCCTGCGATGCACATGATCGGGGTGGACACCATGAAGTTGAACGTCATCAGCAGGAGCATCTGCACCTGCTGGACATCGTTCGTGTTGCGCGTGATGAGCGTCGGCATCCCCCAGCGGGCGAGGTCGAGCGACGGCAGCGCATCCACCTTGCGGTAGAAGGAGCGCCGGATGTCCTTGCCCGCGGACATCGAGGCGCGCGCCCCGAAGTAGGTTGCCGTTACGGCGGCGATCACCTGGATGAAGCAGACGACGAGCATCGTGCCGCCGGTGCGCCAGATGAAGTCGGTGTCGCCGGTGACGACGCCCTTGTCGATGATCTGGGCGTTGAGGGTCGGAAGGTAGAGGGCGGCCATGGTCGCGATCAGCTGAAGGACCACGACCGCGGTCACCGCGCGCCAGTAGGGGCGCACGAAGCGGAGTGAGAGACGAAGCAGAGTCACAGTGATTCCCGGGTGTGCTGTGTATGGATGTGATGGCGGAGCAGCCCCGCCATGAGCGAGGCTAACGTCGATTGCGGACGATGAGCGGCCTCAATTGAGAACCGGTCCGGCGGCCGCGATGGGGCGGCCGCACGCGGGCGGTGTCAGGCGGCCGTGTAGTGGAGGTGGAGGACGCCGTTGTCGTAGGCGTCGTGGTGACGCAGCCGCAGCTTAGCGGGCGCGCTTCCCTCGGGGAACAGGCGTGCGCCCGTCCCACGGACCAGCGGATAGACGAACAGATGGAGTGAGTCGACGAGTCCGTCGGCCAGCAGGGCCCGCACCAGCGAGCCGGACCCGCTGATGTACACCCCGCCGCTGAACTCGTCGGCGAAGGCCCGGATGCGCTCGGCGTCGTACGCGCCGAGCGACCGCGAATTACGCCACGTGCGCTCCGCGGTCTGGTCGTCCAGGGTCGAGCTGACGACGCCCTTCGGGCTGTCGTTGAAGAAAGGCGCACCCGGATCGTCGTCGGCGGTGCGCGGGGACCACGCGGGAGCGAACATCTCGAACGTGCGCCTGCCGAGCAGGATCGCGTCCGACGCCCGCGTGATGCGGCCGATGTCCTCGCCCATGTCGGGATCGAACCCGAACTCGAACGTCCAGCTCGGATCTTCGAACACGCCGTCCAGCGACACGAACTCGTGCACTGCGATCGCGCCCATCAGAATCCCCTTTCCCCCGGAACAGCATAGGGGGTGACGCCTTTTCGCGAAACGGTCCGCGGCGCACCCGATCAACGGTTCGACGGCGCGTGGGGGCGATGTGGCGGGACAGTTCCCGTACTCCCCGCCACATCGCCTGAAGGGGTCCGGCCCGTTCGCCCGAACCCTTCACACATGAAGACGTGGGCCGTCTCGTGATCGTGACGCTGCTCATCGAAGTGGTTCCGAACGAACATCGCGCAGGCATCGAGCCTTGGCCCCCGACTGGGGGATGTGCATACTCGGAGGACTGAACCGCTACGAGATCCAAAGGGGGATCCATGCGTAAGAGAATCCTGGCCGCCGCCATCGCGCTGGCCGCATTCGCCGGACTGGCCGTCGGCACACCCGCCGTCGCCAGCACGGGAGGGGTCGCCGACGGGGACAAGCATCCCGATGTCGGCCTGATCCTGTTCTACGACGCCGACGGGCGCTTCCGGTGCTCGGCGACGCTGGTGTCGCCGACGGTGGTCGTGACCGCCGCACACTGCACCTCGGGGACGCTGGGCAAGACACTCGTCACGTTCGACTCCGTGATCGCCGAGCAGCCGCCCGCTCCGTTCCCGGTCGCCGCCGACCCGACCGCCGGGTTCACCGCCGCCGAGATCACCGCGGCCGGCTACTACTCGGGAACGGCGTACACGCATCCGGACTACTCGGACTTCACCGACACCGCGAACTGGAACGACGTCGGCGTCATCGTGCTCGACCAGCCCGTGGCCTCGTTCGGATCCGGCTACCCGCAGATCGCGCCCGTGGGCACGCTCGACGCGATCAAGACGAGCAACCTGTCGAAGACGCTGTTCACCGCAGTCGGTTACGGCACGGAAGTCCGCAAGCCGGAGTCCGGCCCGCAGAAGCCGCAGCCGATGAGCTACCCCCTCATCCGGCGCTACGTGGACATGCCCGGCCAGAAGCTGACCCCGCAGATCCTGCAGACCAACGGCAATCCGAACGACACCCGCGGAACCGGCGGGACCTGCTTCGGCGACTCGGGCGGCCCGGTGTTCCTCGGCGACCAGCTGGTCGCGGTGACGAGCTACGGCTACACGGACAACTGCCGCTACCTCGGCGGCTACCAGCGTCTGGACATCCCGGTGGTCGATTCCTGGCTGGCCACATTCGGGATCTAGCCGCAGCCGGGCAATAAACGACGATCCCCCATTGTTATTGAGAATAGGTTTCAACAAGGGAGGTCCGTCATGAAGGTACGCAACTCGGTGAAGTCGCTCAAGGCGATGCCCGGAGCTCAGGTGGTGCGTCGCCGGGGCCGCACGTTCATCATCAACAAGAAGAACCCGCGCATGAAGGCCCGCCAGGGCTGAGCGGCGCGGAAGAAGGGCGCAGGGTCGCGGACCCTGCGCCCTTCTTTGTCCATGCCTGCCGGCTACCGGAAACGCGTGGGAAAGGCATTGAACCCGGCCCCGGCATCCGTGAAACCGCGAAGCCAGCCGTGGAGTTGGGTGTCCACCGGTTCCGTCGTCGAGTCGAATGAGTCAGGGGATGACGCGGTGAAGGTGACCGGTACGCTGTCCGAGTCGACCATCCAGCACCCGGCGCTCCGGAAGCTCGATCGACCCGGCGGGTCGCACTCCGGCTCCCATTCACTGACCGTGAACGTCGGCTCTCGCTCGATGTTCCACCGGCTCGTCGTCCACCATTTCTCCGTGGTGTCCATCTCGAACGGGCACTCCGCTCCTCTGGCCGCATCTCCGAGCGCGGCGCACGCGTCGAGGTGGGCTTTCGCCGCTCCGACGGCGCGCTCCTTCCCTCGTTCCGTCAGCGCGACCGTCGGCACCAGGCCAGAGTGCGAGCCGAACCCGGTGAGGACGGCCGGGGCGCTCTTCACCGTGATGTCGTCTGTCGAAACGCCCTCCAGACGGTACGTGCCAGGGAAGGCGTGAAGAGTCAGCTCGCGCTCATCCGGGATCCGCTGCCCACTGATCGTCCGACCCAAGCCGTCGGGCCCCGGCCGGATTTCGATGTAGCCGAGCGAAGCGGGAAGAAGGTGCCACCGGCCCGCGGTTCGCTTCACCGTCAACCGCGTCAGCGCTCGGCCGCTCTTCTGAACGGTCCGAACCCTGACCTGCGCCTCGTCTCCATCGATGTTCGTCGTCATGATCCTGTAGCCGGTGATCCGGTCGGTCGCCGCGCGGTAGGCCGCGTTCGTGAGGAGGACCTCGCTCACCGCCAGTCGGGTTCCATCCAGCTCGAGTGCCCCCTCGATGTCCCCGGCCACGATCCGGTCCAGGTAGGCCCGGACGGCCGCCTCCGGGCGCTCGGCGATCGGCGTGCAGCCGACGCTGCCTGCAACGAGAGCGCCAGCCACGGTCAGCACGGCGGCCAAGCGGACGCGGCGGCGACGTTCCCGAGGAGTGCCGCTCGCAGTCATGCGCCGGGAAGGTTCAGCCCGGCCGACCAACTTTCGGCGATGATCTCCTGAGCGACCTGCTTGGCGTCGGCGAGCGTCTCCTCCAGGTAGTCCACGGCTCGCTCGGTGGCCTCGTGGTCCTCCTCGTGATCCAGGGAAAACTCGACCAAGCGGTGCGCCTCGGCAGAGAGATCGCCGATCCACATTCCGGCCGCGTCCTTCGGCTGAGGCCGTGGAACAGCGTCGGCCGGTGTCGCCTCCGGGTCGTAGGACGTCAGCTCATCCAGGGCGTCATCGAGGTGTTCGCGCGTGGTATCGGACACCGCTTCCGAACCTTCCAGCAGACGCTGCAATTGCGTCAGCGCCCCACGAGCCGCCTCGACCTCCTTCTGCTTCGTCGCCAGCTTCTTCTGCGCCGCCCTATCGTCTTCGTACAACGCGACGGCCTTCTTCTTTGCCGCCACGAACGTGTTCTCCACGGTCCGCTGGGAATTCATCGCGACCGCACCCGACGCCCCGGCACCTGCAGCGAAGACCACCACGCCGGCCGCGCTCGCAATGACGATCCGGGTGAAGCCGCTACGCGGACCGGCTGGGGCCGGTTTCTGGACAGGTGGCGCGTGCTGTTCGGTGCTCGTCATGCGATTCCTTTTCGATCGTCTCTTCCACCAAGACGAAACAGACCCGGGATCGTGACGCTGTCTCGCGAATCGTGTGCTGAGATGTGACCCGACGTAGTCAGGAAATCTGGAGCATCCGATCTCGGATCTCCGTCAACTCAGACGGAGTGAGGAACTTCGGCATCGGGGTATCCACTGATCGAGGGGCAAGCTCCAACGTGCACGCGGCGCGCCGCTGGGAACGCAACGTGAGTCGGAGGGCACGACCCACGACCTCGATGGACTCCACGCTTGACGACTCGATACTCCCGAAGGCGAAGGGTTCCCGCAGCCCGGTCCACAGTCGGATGTCGTTCGACCGGATCGTCACGGCCAGGTTATGGAGAGTGAAAACAGGCGCGAGTCCGGACGATTCAAGGTCGCGACGCGTACGAGATGACAACTGGATCGCTATGGCTTCGGAACCCTCGGCAGCCCGGATACGATCCAGCTGGCGCCGTACAGAAGCGCGATAGAGCAGCATAAGACTGGAGACAGCGAACAGCGCCGCAACTCCCCCGATCACGAAAGCCTGGAGCTGCGACGCCTGCCCCGTAGTCAATGCTCCTGCGACCATTCCGGCGAGAATGAGTGAGCCAACGACGAATCCGGCCGCTCCAAATAGCGCGTCTCTTCTGTTGGCGTTTTGCATCATCGGGTCAGCCGAGGGCGTCGAGGATCGCGAACGGAAGGACGAAGAGCCCAACTCCGATAATGCCGAGCCCGATAGCAAGGTTTACCGCGTCAGTCACAATGCGACTCCCCTTTCGGCTGGGACATCCGGAAGTCGAGACTGCATCAGATTTGGGACACCGCACGCACCAGCCCCTTGGTGGCCCGACCAGATGGCACGAGCAATCGCGTAGCCAGCGCCCGAAGTCGCACAGGGGCCCCATGCGGGTCGATGGTCAGAATGGCGGCTCTTCGCTCTAGCCTTCCCTCGCGAGTGCCGAAGGTGGCCCGCACGTGCGACCGATCAAGGCGCGTGACGGGAGAGCCCCCACCGTGTGGCGTGTATAGGCAAAGGTGACGATCGTCCAAAGTCACGATGAACGGCGGAAGGCCCTGCCCACTATTAACGAGCGAGCCGAATTTCTCTGCCAGTTCCGGCAGAGCACCCAACGACTCCTCTTCGAGACAGCACACCCATGTATCAAGTCCGCGATGGCTTAGCTGCTTTCGAGCTCGCGCGACCGCTCGGGTTGCCTTGATGCGCAGACCGAGCCGGATGAGGACGAGCACCGCAACAACGGCAAGGAGCGCAAGGAACTGCGAGAGAGCCTGAGCGCTGCCGAAGACAACGGCAACGAGCAGACCGGTCAACGTACCCGCTACTGCAAAGCCGGCGAGCCATCGAAACACCGTCATCATCAGCGAACTCTCTCGTCCCGCCATGCTGAGACAGTCGACGAACCCATCTCGCCACGCTCCCTGGCCCGACGACTTGCTCGGTAGGGGTGGCGCTCAGGATCGCACCCTTCAGGCGAACTCATCGCCCTTGTGCTCGAGACGATAAAAAGTCACGTACCAACGCGTTCGCTGCCGCCTCTTGGTCGCGGGTAAGCGCTGGCTGCCCGGCCTTGCGAACGATGAGACCCGTCGGCGAGTGACGTCTCTCCACTTCGTAATGTCCTTGCTTGCTTGTCGTGTAACCCGCAGCGAGTTCTTGCTTTTCCTTGCGCTCCATCATCCGGACACAAAAGAAAAGGACTATGCAGCCGACGAGGAAAGTCATCATGAACGCAAGCGTCACCGGATCCAACGCTTGCGTCCGCGCGACGACGGTGAGACCGCAGATGACCGCACCGGCCCCGCCCACCACTGCAGCGCATCCACCCCACAGCGCCCAGCTGGACCACTGCAAGACACTGGGCCCGGGGAGAAGGTCCCGCCGCTCCCAGCGTTGCCTCCGTTCAGGGCTATTGCTCATCGGCCGCTCCAATCGTGTTTTCTCCGCGCACTTTTCGCCGGCACTGGGCTAACCCCAACCGTGGGCAACGCCTGTTGTGTTTCCGGCTACGCCCAAAGCCTTCAAAGCATCGTCTATCCAGTCGGTAAGTTGCTTTCGTGCAGCCTTTCCGATCGCGCCGCCGACGGCCGGAATGAGTGTCGTAACCACACCGACGATGCATCCTGTCAGGCGCGACCCTCCGGCAAGGCAGCTGTAAATCGTCCCCGCCATGCTCGCCACGAGCGCGATTGGCGCGAGCCATTGGAACCCCGGGATCAGCGACGCTAGGCCTGCCGCTGCGCCGACAAATCCCAGGAAATCGAAGAACTTTCCCCAGTTTTCAGCCTGCCTTTTGAGTTCGTCATCCGAGACGCAGCCCTTGTCGGTGTAGGCATTAAGAGACGCAGTCTGACTACTCGGGCAGCCGTGTCGCTCACCTAGGTCATTCTTGTCGCCCGGCCCCTTGGCCGCGGGTGTCTTCGGGTCCTTCTTCGCGGGGGTGTAGGGCGGCGGCTCGGGTGGCATCTTCACGTCTTGGTATGCCTTGTGGGGCGGTGCGCCGCACCCGAGTGGGAGCGCATCGCTGGCACCAGTACGTGGCGCGCACTTGTGACCGTCCGGGTCCAGGAACGTGACCGGGTTGCTCGACACGTAACGGTACCGGGCCAGGGAGGCCGGCTCCGTCAGCAGACCACGCCAACTGTCCGGGGTCGTCCAACTGCCGGTCGCCGGGTCATAGCTGCGAGCGAACGTGTGCACCTGACCCTGCGTCACATCCTGCGGATGACCGGTATACGACTCCGGAGCCGACCAACCGCTCGACTCGAAACGCTGAGCTCCCCAATCATCGTACGAAGACAATTCGGTCACCGAACCCGCCCGAGCACCTGCGACCGTCGAACCCAGCCCATCCAGCAGATCCCATGTCGCCTCACCCGTGGAGGTCACATGCTCAGCCAACGCACCCGCAGCATCCCGGACCAGCGTTGTGGTCCCCTGACCGGACACGTTCGCTTGCACCAGCTCGGCACCGTCGTAACTGTTGCGGGTGGTCGACGTGCCATACCTCGACTGATCCGTCACCGACGCCCGGCGCCCCAGACCGTCATAGGCATAGGTTGTCGACCGGCCCTCACGCGTTACGGCACCCACCTGACCTGCCGCGTAGTACGCGAATGAAGTTCCCGTCCCCGCTACCGCCTGCGACACCCGGTTCCCGGCGCCGTCATACGAATACGAGGCGACGCCAGCGGAGACTCCACGACCAGAACCCGTGGTCACGGATTGCGTCAGCTGGTTGGCGTCGTTGAACGTCGCCGTCTGCGCGAAGTCCCCGTCCTTCGCGCCCGACCGAGACCACGATGTCCGGTTACCCGCGGCGTCATAGCCGTACATGTTCTTCTCGGCCGACGACGTCTGAGACGTCGCCAGCCGGTCGAGCCGGTCGTATCCGTAAGTCACGGAGGTCACGTTCGATATCGGTGCCGCCTTCGCGGCGGGCGTCGAGTCGGTCGACCGCCCCGACGTACCCGACGGGTGGGTGGAGCCGGGCTTTGGGGCGAACTCCTGCGTCGGCTGAGCGACGGTGCGGCTCGCCCCCGCGAGGTTGCCGTCGGCGTCGTAGTCGTAGTGGTAAGCGAGGGAACCGCCGTCGGGTACAGGTTTGGACGCCGTTGGGAGAGTCCGACCCTTCAGATAGGTGTTCGTGTGGGTGCACAGCGTGCTCTCCCCCGCCGCCGGGGCGCTCCGGGCGGACAAGTAGCCGGCGACCGTGGTGCACTTGGCAGCCGTGGCGTCCCCCGAAGCATAGGCAGCAGGTTTCGGCGACGGCGTGGATGTCGTCCCGGCGACAACCGCCGGCGTGGAGTGCCGCACATCGGTGACGCGGTTCGACCCGTCGTATGCGTACGTCGTAGTGACGCCGGTCGAGCGTTGCAGTTCGGTCAGGTTGCCCGCCGGATCCCACGCGTAGGCCAGTGACCCCCAGGGCGACGACTGGGATGTCGTCTTGCCCGCCCGATCGTACGTGTACGTCAGCTTCTGGCCGGTCGGCAGCGTCATGGACGCGAGCTGGCCCGCCTTGTCGTACGCGTTCGCGAGTCGGCCGCCCGACTGGTCGATCTGGGTGGTGACGCGGCCGTCATCGTCATAGACCCAGCCGGAGACGCCCGTGGGATCGGTCATCGCGATCAAACGCTGCTCCGCGTCGTACTCGTAAGTCGCCACAGCGCCGGCCTGGTCCTGCCTGACCAGGTCACCTCGCTTGTCGTAGGAAAGTGCGGTGGTCGCCCCCGTACCAAAGGTGGTCTTGGCAATCCGCCCTGCCGGTGTGTACATCCAGCTCGTCGTGTTGCCGACGGGGTTCGTTTCGGAGGTCGTCCGTCCCGATGCGTCGGACGTGTATCGAGTGGTGTGCCCGTTCGGGTCGGTGATCGTCGCAAGGTTGCCGTCGCGATCGTAGGTGTACGTCGAGACGACATTCGTGTCGGGCGAGGGTTTCGCTCCCGACTTACGGCCTTCCGTGACCTTGACCAGCTGACCGGCCGGGTCGTAGCTGTAGAGAGTGCGGTGGCCCTTCGCGTCCGTGACGGAGGTCTGGTTTCCGGCGGCGTCCCATCCATACTGGGTCACCCCTCCGAGTGGATCCGTGGTGCTTACCTGATTGCCATCACCGTCATACGCGAAAGCGGTCACGTTGCCGTTCGGGTCGGTGACGGAGGTGGTGCGACCGTTGGCGTCGTATGCGTACGCGGTCGCGCTTCCCTCTGCATCGGTCGCCGCGACGAGTTGCTCGAGTGCGTCATAGGAGTAGGACCGGGTCCGACCCAAGGCATCCGTGACAGAGGTGACATTGCCGTCCGAGTCGTAGCCGAAGGAGGTGACGTCGCCCGACGGGCTCGTCTGGGAGACGACCCGGCCCACCACGTCGTAGCGGTAGGCCGTTACGGCTCCGCCGCGGTCTGTGACCGAGGTGAGGTTGCCGTCGGAGTCGTAGGCCAGGTCCGTGTGCTTTCCACGACCATCGGTGATACGGGCGACGCGGTCCATCAGGTCGTAGGCGTACGAGGTGGTGACGCCGTCCGCGTCGATCTGCTTGATGAGACGGCCGACGCTGTCGTAGCTGTAGCGCGTCTTGCTCCCGGTGGGGCTCGTCTCCGCTGTCAGGTTGCCGTGGGTGTCATACGCGTAAGACGTCTTTCCGCCCTCGGGAGAGACGACGGATGTCAGGTTTCCGACGCTGTCATAGGAATAGCTCCACGTCCCGCCATTCGGGTCGACGGTCTTCACCGTTCGATCTCGCGCGTCGCTGGTGAAGGACGCCGTGCCGCCAAGGGGGTCCGACCGCTTCGACAGTGAATCCTCAGCCGTGTAGCCATACGTGGTCACGGCCCCTGACGGACTCGTCGAGTCGGTCAGGTGGAACATCGCGTCCCACGAGTACTTCGTAACGGCTCCGGTGGGATCGGTCAGCGAAGCGAGGTGGTCGTTCGGTTCCCACCCATAACGGAACACACTTCCCACCGCGTTGGTCGCCGTGACGACGCGGTCGCCCGAATCCCAGCTGTAGCGGGTGGAGTGGCCGCCGGGGTCGACCTGCGAGAGCATCCGTCCGGCCGCATCGTACGAGTACCGTGTGACGCCCCCGGCGGGATCGGTTTGCGACGCCGGCCGCCCCGCCGCGTCATAGTTATAGGTCGTGGTTGCTCCGGAGGGTTGCTCGGAGGAGACCAGGTTCCCTGCCGCGTCGTAGGCGTAACGCACGATCGTGGCATCCGGCTGATGCACCGCGACCGTGCGCCCGGAACCGTCATAGTCGTATGTCCACGTGCGCGGGGAGCCGCCCGGTCCCCCGGCGTCGGTCTTGGTTGCCACGTGGCCCGAGGTGCTGTACGTGTACTTCGTCACAACACCATCCGGTGCAGTCTCCGAGGTCAGGTTCCCTGACTGGTCGTAGGTATAGGCCGTCCGTGCGCCGTTCTCGTCCGTTGACGACGTCACGTTGTTGTCCGCGTCGAAGCGGAACGATGCGGTGGTGCCGTCGGGATGCTGTACCTTCGTGATCCGCGACTGGGCATCGTAGAAATACACCGAGACACGTCCGAGGTTGTCCGTGTACGTGGTCTGACCCTGGGTGGAGTAGTCGAGCGTTCGAACGTTGCCCTGAACGTCCCACTGCTTGACCACACGTCCCTGGCTGTCGTACTGGTTCTTGAGGTACAGCGCTCCGGTGGCGTCAGTCCCCGTCAGCAGCTGGTGGGCATCGTCGTAGGTGAACGAATGCGTCCGCCCGTCGGGAAGGGTGATCGTCGCGAGGTTCCCTTCGCCGTCGTACGCGAGTCCCCACCGATCACCGCCCGGGCGCGTGAAACCCGTAACCCGACCCAGAGCGTCCGAGCCGACCGAGATGACCTGGCCTGCCGGGTCCGTGATGGAGGCGAGCGGATAGAACTGGGAGGCCTTCGGGTCCGTCGCCGGCCCGTAGGCCAGGGTGGTCACGTGTCCTTGGTCGTCCGTGTATGAGACGAGGTTGCCGATGCCGTCGATGTTGGAGGCGTCGAAGACCCAGGATTCGCCCGAGACATCGGTCAACCGGAGTTTCCCTCCCGGTACCTCGGACAGCGTCTGGTGCACCCCGGCGTCGGCCGTCGTATACCCGCCATGGCCGTCTGCAGTGAACACGAAGGACGCCCCATCGCCGCGGACCACCATCACCGAGCCGTCAATGAAGCGTTGGGCGCGTGCACCCCATTCGAACGACCAGCCGGCACCCACGCGTGTCAGCCGTCCGTCCTGCGAGTTGTACGTGAGGGTCAGGTCGGTCACCGATCCTCCGGGGCCGGGGAGCGAGAACAATTTCTCGTCCTCGATCAGGTTCCCCGTGGAGAACGAGAACGGCTCGCCACCATAGGTCTGGTGGTTCTGGTGTCCCAGCTGGCGCCACCGCGCGATCTCCGCCGCGGACGGCGGGGATGGCCAGCCGCCGGTCACGGGGTCCGTGCAGTCGAAGCCCTGCGATTCCAGGTAGACGCCGAGTCCGGTCAGGACACCGTTGGCAATGTCCGTCATCCCTTCATTGATGACGGGACGGTCGTAGTTGTGGTCGAGGAACAGCGGCTCCACGTGGGTGAACGCGTTGGGAAGTCCCGCGAACTCGTCGCCCGGGAAGTTCCCATTGTTGCCAAGGCTCTTTGCGGGCCGGTTGGTATAGGTGGGCAGCACACCGACCAGTGCGTTGGAGAGCGCGTCGTCGGGCGCCCCGCCCCGGGAGTACACCTGGGATCCCCCATCGCCGGGCGATCCCCACGCGGTTCCCTGATTGGTGTTGAAGCCGATCCCCAATGTAGCGACGGGATCGGCGGCAGCTGCCATCCCCGCTCGGATCTCGCGCGGGACGAATGGCTGGTTCGGGTCTTGTCGTGTGATCGTGACCGTCGCCCGGCAGTCCTGCTCCAAGAGTGCCGCCACCTGTTGCGCAAGTTGGATATTGTACCCGAGCTCGGTGACCGGCGGCGCGGGGGTCGACGCACGTCCCTCGTCGTTGTCCGGATCGAGCACGACCACGGGACCGGCCGGGACCGGGAACGGGATGCCGATCACGACGAACTGCGAGAGGTGCGTGGACACACCCTTCACGACACCGGCCTTCGCGTCGTAGTAGGACGGCAGCGCTGTCCAGGGCTCGCCCGCACCCTCTCGGGTGTAGATCTGCAGGGTCGAAGGATCGAGGCTTTTTGCCTTGACGGCCGAGAGGTCCGGTTTCAGTTCGAGGGCGATGCCGGGGATGACGTCTGAGACGACCGGGCCATTGTCGCCACCTCCCCGCCTGTTCTCCGTCGAGGCCGGGAACTGTGTGACCTGCTCGCCGGCGTCGTTCACGGCGGTGATTTCGACCGGGTCCGACACCGGCGCACCTGCGCCGGGCGCCTCGGCCTTGGCAGCGCGCAAAGCGTTGGCCGGCGCCGCGCCGACGTTCACCGTGAGCGACGACGCGACACCGTTGCCGGAGAAGGTGGCCGACGCGCCCAAGTCCTTGGCCTGAACCGTCGATTCGGTTCCCGGTCGGATGGTCCCCTGAGCTTGCGGTGCGGGAGCCTCGATTTCTTCTCTGACGCGCACCTCCTGTTCGGCTGCGGCAGCACGGACCTCGGCGAGCGTGGCTGCCGCGACACGACGCGATGTCTCTGCCGGCGACGCCTCAGCGGTCGTGACGGTTCCGGACAGTGTCAGGGCGACGACGGCTACGCCCCCGATCAGCCCGCGCGTCATCCACCGGAGGCGCGGCGTCGAGAACCGCATCACGCGATCCCACTGGGGCGGACGGCGGCGGCGAACAGCGCGCGCTTCCGCGCCAGCATCACGCCGGTCACGATCAGCCCGGCCGCGAACGCAATGATCAGCCAGATCGCGATCGCCTGACCCGTCGACGCCAGATCCCCCCGCGGCTTCACGCAGGCGGCCAGCTGAATGGCATCGGAGACGCCGTCGGCGTCGTAGTCCTCGTGCCCCGTTGCACATTCCGTGGTTCCGCAGATCACCACACTCGCCCAGCGCGGCACCCCGTTGCGATTGCTGTCGGTATTGTCCGTGTAACACGCCGCCGAACCGCAGGTAAGTATGCGTGCGTAGTCCGGGATTCCGTCGCCAGCACTATCTGTGGTGGGGGATGCACATCGCGCCGTCCCGCAGGCCATCACCTCGGTCCAGTCCGGGACGCCATCCTTGTCGGCGTCTTCGCGCCCCGTGGCTCCCGTAGCAGTACCGGCGACCACTCGCTCGACGGTATCCGGCACCGTGTCGCCGTCGGCGTCGCAGGAAGCAGCATCTCGCTGTGCGGGGCACGGCTCGTGAGCTGGAGCGGCGGAGGCTGCCGCTGCCGGAGCCCAGACTCCGACCAGCACCGCCAGCATCGTGAGTGCGCAGAGAATCGCTTGTCGGAAGGTGCGATTGCTCGCGGTGGACCGAGCCGGCATCGGGTACCCCAGTCAGTTGGACGGCATTGGACGTGCCGTGCCGGACGCCGCGGCGTCAGGAGGGCACATCAATGGAGACGAAGCGAAGCCGGGATCGTGACGCCGTCGCGCGAACCCCGTACCCGAGGTGGCCGACTGAGGAGTTAGGCGTACCGGTGCACGCCCGCGATCGGGTGGAGCCGAGTGGAGGTCAGGCGGCCGGACTGACGACCTCGAGCAGTCCGGCGTCCGTCACGGCCGAGAGCGAGAGGACCTTGTAGCCCGCGTCGTCGAAGAACACGGTGAGCCGGTCCGCCTCGGTGTGCATGACGACGCCCGCGCCCCACGTCTCGTGGCGTACGCGCGCGGCGAGCGGGAACTGGTCCTCCCGGATCGCGTCGTGCTCGGCTGCCCAGCGCTGTGCGCTTCCGGAGGAGCAGGTGTCGCAGTTGCCGCACGGCTCGGGAAGCTCCTCGCCGAAGTAGCCCAGCAGGAACTGACGACGGCACATTCCGGTTTCGGCATACTCCTGCATCAGCTGCGCGCGGGAGTGCTCGATGCGCTGTCGCGACTCTGCTTCGGCGACCGCCTTCGCGGCCGCATCGCCCGGAACGACATCGGCCGCACGGAGATCGTCGTCGCTCCCGGACAGCACGTCCGCATCCCGCAGCAGGCCGAGAAGCCGCCCGAGCGAGCGCACACTGATCCGCACGCGTTCCGCGAGGCCTGCACGGGTGATGCCCGGCTCGAGGGCGATCGCCCCGAAGACGCGGGCGAGCTCGTCGGCGTCCGGTCCGCCGCCGGAGAAGAACTTGGTGAGGGCGAAATCCTCCGGTCGATAGTGCAAGGTGACCCGAGCCGGCTCGCCGTCGCGGCCCGCCCGTCCCGCCTCCTGGTAGTAGCTGTCGAGGGAGTCGGTCACCGACGCGTGGACGACCGAGCGCACGTCGTGCTTGTCGATGCCCATCCCGAAGGCGCTGGTGGCCGTGACCACGCGGGCGCGCCCGTCCATGAAGCGCTCGTAGACGTCGTCGCGCTCGGCTCGGCGCAGTCCGGCGTGATATGCCGCCGCCGGGATGCCGGCCTCCCCGATCTCATCGGCGTACAGCTCGGCATCCTTGCGAGTGGCGACGTAGACGAGCCCGGCCCCCTCCAGCCCGCGGATCTGCTCCACGACGGCGGCACGCTTCGCCGCATCCTCTTCGTGACGCACCACCTCCAGCCGGAGATTCGGGCGGTCGAACCCTGTCGCGAACAACCGCGGTTTGCGGAGGCCCAGCCGCTCGGAGATCTCGGCGCGCACGGGAGGCGCTCCAGTCGCCGTCATCGCGACGACCGGTGGATGGCCCAGTTCGTCAATGACGTCGCCGAGCAGCAGGTAGTCGGGGCGGAAGTCATGGCCCCACGAGGAGACGCAGTGCGCCTCGTCGACCGCGAACAGCGAGACGTCGACGGCGCGCAGCCGCTCACGCACCTCCGGGTTGGCGAGCTGCTCAGGAGCGAGGAAGGCGAATCCGGCCTCGCCCGACTCCAGCGCCTCCCAGTCGCGCTCGCGTTCGCGCTGTCCGGCGGAGGAGTTGATGGCGACCGCGCGCGGCACATCCCTCGCCTCGCTGAGCGCGCGCACCTGATCCTCCTGCAGGGAGATCAGCGGCGAGACGACGATGGTCACGCCGTCGAGGATGGCGCCTGTCACCTGATAGAGCGACGACTTGCCGTACCCGGTCGGCATGACGGCGAGCACATCGCCCCCGCCGAGCAGCACCTCAATGGCCTCGGCCAAGCCAGGGCGCAGCTGCTCCCAGCCGAAGGACTCGCGGGCGACTTCCTGGATGCGCGACACATCAGAACCGTAGCCGGTCACGCTCACGGGGTGGTCCGGGCTCATGCGTCGTAGGCGCGCTGCTGGTCCCGCTCGTCGGCGACGCGGACGCCGTGACGGTAGGCGAGCTCACCGCCCAGGAAGCCGGAGACACCGACGACGAAGATGCCGATCAGCGCGAGCACGAAGCCCGCAACGCTGGGATGGTCGGGGTCCCCCTCGCGAACGATCGCACTGATGATGAACAGCACGAGCGCCGTGGAGTTGAAGATCAGGTGCCAGACGGCGGTGCGCTTCACCTTCGTGCCCGCCGGGAGCTGGGAGAAGTCGAGCAGCCCGAGGATCGCGGCCACGACGCCGCCGATGACGCCGATCACCACGAGCCACAGAGCACCCGTCGCCAGCGCGCCCGGCGCGGCACCGAGCAGGGCCGCGATATCGAACACGACGGCTGCCGTCCAGGCGCCGATCGGGATGGTGACGACGGTCGCGTGGAACGGGTGTCCATAGGGGCCGGCGATGATGGAACGGGGCCGCTTGGCGCGGCGGAAGCCGGTGTCGTTGTCGGTGGCGGTCATGGTGTTCTCCTTCTGCTGTCCCCCGATCGTCGGACCGGCGGTCGGGGCGCGGCAGACCCTTCACGCGCGGCCACCGCGCGAGTATGACGCTGTCAAGGCCTCACGGCATCCGGCAACAGCGCCTACCGTCGGCGGCATGAGCGCATCCCCTGTCGTCGTCATCACCGGAGCATCCAGCGGCCTGGGCCGGGGAACCGCCCTGGAGTTCGCCAAGCGTCACGCGAGGCTGGTGCTCGTCGCCCGCGGCGCAACCGCCCTTCAGGACGTCGCCGCCGAGTGCACGGCCAAGGGAGCCAGCGATGTCGTCACGGTGGCCGGCGACACGGCCGACCGCGAGACGAGCGACCGCGCCGTCGACACCGCCATCGCCCGTCACGGCCGGCTCGACGTGTGGATCAACGCGGCCGCGGTGAGCAGCTACGGAGTGTTCTGGGAGCAGCCGCCTGCCGAGTTCGAGCGCATCATCGACGTCGACATCCACGGCTACGCGAACGGCAGCAGGAGCGCCCTGCGCGTCATGCTGCGCCAGCGATCCGGCACCATCATCAACGTCGCATCCATCCTCGGAGAGGTGCCGCAGCCGTACACGGCGGCGTACTCGATGTCGAAGGCCGCGGTGATCGCCCTCGGGCGCAGCCTGCGTTCCGAGCTGTCGCTGGCGACGTCGCCGGTGCACGTGGTGACGGTGCTGCCGCCCACCCTGGACACCCCGATCTTCCAGCACGCGGGCAACCGCACCGGCCGCGCCCTGCAGGCCCTTCCTCCGGTCTATCCGCCGACGGATGCGGTGAAGCAGATTCTCGCCGCATGGAAGCGGCCGGGGGCACCGGAGCGGACGGTCAGCGGCGCCGGCAGGGCGATGGTCCGCCGGCACCGTCGGCACCCTCAGGCGGTGGAGGCGGCGATCGCGCGGGAGACGGAGATCGGCCAGTTCCGGAAGGCGCCGGCCGCTCCGACATCCGGAAACCTCGACAGGCCGTCCGGCGCTCCGCTCGGCGTGACGGGTGGCTGGGGCGGCCGGCGCAAGCAGGCCGGCCGCGTGCTGCTGCTCGCAGCGCTCACGGCCGGCACCGCCTACGCCATCCGTTCGAGGCGCGACCAGCGCAGCTGACCGACACCCCCTGCGGCAGTTACTGGACCGACCAGCCGCCGTCGCTCGGAAGCACCGCGCCGTTGATGTTGACGCCGTCGTCGCTGAGCAGGAAGGTGATCGACGCGGCCAGCTGCTCGGCGGTCGCGATGGTCGGGATCTGCTGCTGGAACGGGGTGAGTCGCGCGGTCCCGGCCTCCGACGGGTGCGGGGGCATCGGGATGCCGGTGGCCACTCCGCCCGGGGCGACGGCATTGACCCGGATGCCCTGCGGACCATACATGAACGCCGTGCTGCGGGTGAGACCGATGACGCCGTGCTTGGAGACGGTGTACGCGGTGCCGGACGCGTTCCCGCGCAGGCCGGCCTCCGACGCCACGTTGACGATCGAGCCGGCACCCGCCTGCAGCATGGCGGGGAGCACCGCCCGCGTGAGCTTGAACCCGCCGGTCAGATTGATGCCGATCGTACGGTCCCAGACGGCGTCGGAGGTCTCGTGCGCCGGCGAGAAGTCGTCGTTGACGCCCGCGACGTTCGCCAGGGCGTCGATGCGGTCTCCGGCGGCGGCCACGATGCTGTCGATGTCGTCCTGTTTGGTGATGTCGCCCACCACGGTGGTGACCGCGCCGGCCGGGAGGCTCGACGCGAGCTCGTCCAGGCGCTCCGCGGAGATGTCCACGGCGATCACCCGGCCGCCCTCGCGGGCGATGCGGGACGCGGTCGCCCGGCCGATCCCCGACGCAGCGCCGGTGACGATCACCGTGCGGCCGTCGAAGCGACCAGGGGTGACCTTCTCCACCCAGCCGGTCTCCACATCCTCGGGCATGACGCCGTCGTTGGCCTGCAGCACCAGGTCGTCGACGACGGACTGCGGCAGCTGCCCCTGGCTGAGCGCGACCAGCTGCTGGAGCGGAAGCCCCCGCACCGGCGCGAGCATCTCCTCGCCGACTCCCGCCTGGGCGAGCAGCCCCTGGATGAGCGGAGCGCCCTTCGGGTGATCCAGCCATTCGCCGATGGTGCTGTGCGCCGTCAGCGGCTTCGATTCGGTCATCGTCGTCCCTTCCTCGTCGGGTTGTCAGCCGATTATGACACCAAGTGCCAGAAAGAATGCTGCCAATCGACGACAGGATGCCGGCACGCCAGGGCTTGCCACGACGACGTCGGGGCGTAACGGTGGGAACAGACGATCCATCCGTCGAGGGAGGGCCACCATGGAGACAGTTCTCGCCGTGCTGGAGCGCGACGACGATGCCTTCGAGATCGAGTTCGAACGGACAAGCGAACCGCCCTTCGAGCTGCGCCTGCCATCGCACATCGGCGGGGCGGCAGTGATGGATGTGTTCGACCTGTGCGATTCGACGCTGTGGCCCGAACTGATCCGGTACCGCTTCTCGGAGTGCGTGCCGGTCGTCATCGGCTCCGACGACGACTTCTGACGGCCCTGAGCGCCGACGTTCTGCTGCATTCCCGGCGGCCGGGCCGCTGGCTATGCTGTGCGCCATGAGCACCAAGAGCCGCCAAGGGCCGCACCACGAGGAGACGCTCCAGCTGGGCGAGAAGCGGGGGCTCTGGGGGGCGTTCGCAGGCCTCATCACCGCCGTGCTGATCGCGTATCCGCTGTCGGCCTGCATCGCGTTCGCGACGCATCCCACGACCCAGAAGCTGTTCGGCGGGCGCCTGGAGTCAGCGTCGGCGGGCGGTTATGCGGCCTTCTGGTGGGTGCTCGCGCTCGGCTGCCTGGCGCTGCCGTTCCTGGTCGGCTTCGGGATCGCGCGCCTGTCGGCTCGCGCGGTGGTCACCATCGCGGGGATCGTCGTGCTCTTCATCATCGCCGTGGTCGTGCTGGGGCAGATGTTCGCGTTCTGAGCCGGCTCAGACCATCGTGAGGACGACCTTGCGTCCCGGCGCCGCTGACTCGGCCGCCCGGTGCGCCTCCCACACCTCGGAGAGCGGGAACTCCACCGGCTCCGCCGTGCGCAACCCGCCGGCGGCGACGTCGGCAAGAAGCGACGAGAGGAGGCGGCGGTAGGCGGTGCGGCGGGTTGCGATGAACAGCGGGGCGCTGCAGATGCGCTCCGACCGGTCGCGCGCGGCCCGGGCGAACCCCCGGACGGCGTCGGCCCGCTCCTGCCCGGCGCGCCCGGCGAAGCCCGTGCGGACGAGCACGCCCTCGGAGGCGAGCACCTCGCGGACGCGCGGTGAGCCCGTGTGGTCGATCGCCGCATCCACCCCGCCGCCCGCCGCCTCGCGAACCAGGGCGGGCCAGTCGGAAGCGCCGTAGTCGACCAGCGGGATGCCGAGGTCGGCGATCGCGGCACGGCTGCGGGCGGAGGCGGTGCCGATCACGGTCCGTCCGGCACGCAGGGCCAGCTGCGCGGCGAGCATCCCGACGGCTCCGGACGCGCCCTGCACCAGGATGCTGTCCCCCGCGCCGGCGAGATCGAGGGCGTGACCCGCTGTCACCCCGTCGAGCGGGAGCACCGCGGCCGTCGCCGGGTCGAGGTCCGCGGGGAGGGCGACGAGCAGTGTCGGAGCGACCGTCACGAACGTCGCGTGAGCGCCCATCCGCGGAAGCGCGGCGACCACCCGGGCACCGACGCGCAGGCCCAGGGCGACCGACACCGCCGACTCCGTGACGAGCTCACCGACGAAGTCGTATCCCGTGATGAAGCCGGGGGCCGGCTGCAGCACGTACCCGCCGCGCCGGGCCAGTACATCCGTCGCGCCGAGGGAGGCGTGCGTCACTCGCACGACGACCTCGTTGCCCCGCGGCGGACGCACCGCCTCACGGGCCAGCACCATGGCCGTAGGGTCGCCGAACCGCGAGACCCGCGCGACGAGACGCGAAGGAACGGCCGACCCCTCAGCTGTCATCGAGCGGTCAGCCCGCCCGGCGCTGCAGCAGGGCAGCGCGTTCCGGGTGCGCCTCGAACCAGTCGGCCACGTACCAGCACATCGGCACGATCCGCAGCGTCCCGCCCTTCTCGATCTCGCCGACCGCGTACTCGACCAGCTGCGCGGCGTAGCCCTTGCCCCGGTGGTGCGGCACGGTGAAGGCGCGCGTCAGGGAGATGGAGTCGCCGAGGATGCGGTAGTCGAGCATGCCGACGAGCTCGCCGTCGACGTGCATCGCGTAGCGGCTCGCATCCGTCTGATCGCTGAACTCGGTGGCCATGTGGCCCATCGTACGTCCGTCGTGCTCCGAGGGAACCCGCGGTAGTGTGAACGCGTGGGAACCCGACCCGCACCCGACGGCTCCCGCGCGCATCCCGCGACCACGTCACAGCAGACCCGGCCGCCGACGGCGCCTGCCGTCCGCGCGACGTGACGACCCAGGAGCCGCCCTGTGACGAACGACAGCCCGTCGCCCGCTCTCGCCCCCGCCTTCCAGGCCCTGCTCGAGCAGGTCCCGATCGGTGAGCGCTCGGTCATCGAGGCTGAGACGGTGGCGTACGAACACGAGGGAGTCCCGCTCGAGGGATACCTGGCACGGGATGCGCAGGCCGACGAGCGACGGCCGGCGGTGCTGGTGCTGCACGACTGGCACGGCGTCGGCGACAACGTGCGGATGCGCGCCCAGATGCTGGCGCGGTCCGGGTACGTCGCCTTCGCCGCCGACCTCTACGGGACCGGCGTGCGGCCGGCCGGAGACGCGGCGCCCGCGGAGGCCGGCAAGTACTACAACGACCTCCCGCTGCTTCGCGCCCGGGTGGCTGCAGGATTCAGCTGGTTGCAGCAGCATCCCGCCGTCGACCCCGCACGCCTCGCCGTCATCGGCTACTGCTTCGGGGGGACGGCCGCCCTCGAGTTCGCGCGCACCGGTGCCCCTGCCCGCGGCGTCGCCTCGTTCCACGGCGGCCTGATCGCGCACGATCCGTCCGACGCGGCGCAGATCGCCGCCTCCCTGCTGGTGCTGACCGGCGGCGACGACCCGGTCGTTCCCGATGAAGCGGTGGTTGCGTTCGAGCAGGAGCTGCGCGGCGCTCCGCACGTCGACTGGCAGGTGAACACGTACTCGGGTGCACCGCATGCGTTCACCATCCCGGGCACGGACCGGTACCGTCCCCTCGCCGACGCGCGGAGCTGGCGGGCGCTGGTGTGCTTCCTGGACGAGGTCTTCCGGTGATGCGGAGGACACGCTGATGGAGCATCCACTGCTCTTCGAGGAGGGCGATGCTCTCGTGGAGCGCATCCGAAGCCTCTGCCTAGGCCTGCCCGAGGCAGTCGAGACGCTGAACCACGGCCGCCCCTCGTGGAAGGCCGGCGAGAAGGGCCGTGCATTCGCCGCGCTCGGGGCTCCGATGGACCGCCCGGACACCCTCGTCTTCAAACCGGATCCCGCGGAAGCGCCGGCCTGGCGTGAGGACCCGCGCGTGTTCGTCCCGAAGTACTGGGGCCCGAGCGGCTGGCTCGCCATCGACCTCGATCGGGGCACCCGGGATTGGTCGGAGACCTCCGAGCTCATCGAGACGTCCTACCGCCAGGTCGCTCTCCGCCGTCAATTGGCGGTCTTGGATGCCGTCATGTAAGCTCGTATCCGGTCCGCGTGCGGGTCATGCGCCACTAGCTCAACGGATAGAGCATCTGACTACGGATCAGAAGGTTGGGGGTTCGAATCCCTCGTGGCGCACTGTGTTTATACACACCCCACTGGTTGAGACAGTAGAGAAGCCCCGCTGAACAGGCATTGCCGTTCAGCGGGGCTTTTCATTTGCGGCCGACCTCCGCGCCGGGGGCTAGTCCTGTGACGGGGCCACGGCCGTCATTCGTGTCGCCCGACGGCGACGCCACCCCGCCAGCAGCAGCGCTGCAACTCCGGCCAAGAGCACTCCGGAGGCGATGCTGAGCGGCAGTGTCACCGACGAGCCTGTGCTGGCGAGTGCGCCGGAGCCCGTGGCGGCCGACTCGGTCTGCGGATCCGACGAACCCACGGCGGCGACCAGGGTCAGAGCGCCCCAGCCGATCAGGTCGCCCTGGGCATCGACGATCGCCAGCTTGTGCGCTCCCAGTGGGGCGTCCGCCGGAATGGTGACCGAGAAGGCCCCGCCGGAGACGACGGCCGCCGCGAGCGGCCGCGGGGTCGAGAAGAGCACGGGAGTGACCGTCTCGCCCTCGTGCGCCCCGCCGACGATCGTCACGCGGACCACGCCACCCGGAACGGCTGTCGCCGGCACGCGCACCGGGCCGCGGGTCGCATCGGTCAGGTCGGCCTCGGTGATCGGGTCCGGACCGGAGATGACCGGCGTCGTGAGGGTCGAGGAGCAGTCCGCACAGGTCGCGCCCAGTGCTCCCACCGAGGCCGTCGCGGTGAGCGTGCCGCCCGAAGAGGTCTTCGCGACGACCGCGGTGAAGGCGACGGTCGCCGTGCCGCTCGTCGCGGTGTCCGGCACGGTCCAGGTGAGGGTGGAGCCGTTCAGCGCCAGACCGGTCGGGAGCGACGATGCGTCGATGGCCGCATCGTCGAGCACGTCGGCGAGGTCGACTGTCGCGGTCGCGCCGGTCAACGGGACCTGGCCCGTGTTGTTCGCGGTCAGGGTGTAGGTGATCTCCTGTTGAGGGGCGACCTCGCCGTCCACCGGGTCGGAGGTCAGGCCGAGCGTCCACGTCGACGGCCACGCCGGCTTGTCGGCGTCGTAGACCCAGTCCTGGAAGAAGGCGCCCAGATCGCGACCGGAGAGTTCTTCGGCGAGCGCGATGAAGTCCTCGGTCGTCTTGCTCTGACCGGCGTAGCGCTGCACCCAGGTCTTCATGATGGCGTCGAAAGCGGCCTGGCCGACGGACTGGCGCAACGCCTCCAGGGTCATCGCGCCCCGGGTGTAGACCTGCCAGTCGAAGAGGTCGGCCGGGTCGGACATGGCTGCGGAGGGAATGGTCCAGCGGGCGCTGCTCGCCGCAGTCGTGTTCCAGGTGGTGAACAGCGACGAGGCCGTCGTGGTGCTGCTGCCGTGGTCCTGGTTGTACTGGGTGGGGATGAACGTGGCCGGGCCCTCGTTGAGCCAGATGCTGTTCCAGTCGGCCGGCGTCACCGAGTCGCCGAACCATTGGTGCGCCAGCTCGTGGATGAACGTGCCCGACGAGACGGAGCGTTCGAAATAGGGGCGATCCTGGGTCTCCAGGGCGTAGCCGAGGGAGGTGATGTCGACGACGAAGCCCGTGCTCCCGCCCGGGTAGGCGCCGTACTTCGACTCGAGGTAGTTGAGGATCTCGGGGAGTGCGGCACGGCGCGTCTGGATCGTCGCCTGGTTCGTGGTCGTGACGGCCGGGTCGACGAAGGTCCATTCGTGGATGGTCCTACCGCTCACCGCGAGCGCGATATCCGACTCGTAGACGAGGTACTTGCCGATGGTGATCATCGCCAGTTCGGTGGCCATCGGCCGCGTCTGCCGCCAGTGCCAGGAGGTGCGGCTCCCGTCGCCGCTGGGCGTCTTCGCGACGAGCTCACCGTTGCTGACGGCGGCAGCGGAGACGCCGTCGATCGTCGTCGGGGCGTCGATGGTGATGTCGTAGGTGGCCTTGTCGGAAGGGGTGTTGTTGCTGGGAAGCCAGGTCATGGTGCCGACCGGCTGGCCGAGGGCGGTCGCCCCGTCGGAGGTGGAGACCCATCCCTCGCTCGATCCGTCGGGATCCACGTGCGTGACCGGGGTGCCTGAGTAGGCAACCGCCACGGTGAAGTCGCCGGTCACCGTCGACGCCGGCGTGACGACCAGCTTGTATGAGCTGATGCTCGGATCGCTCGTCCGGCTGAACGTCGCCGGGGTTCCGTTGACGAGCACCGACGAGACGGTGAGACCCTCGAAGTCGAGGGAGAACGAGGAGAGCGCCTGCGTCGCCGTTGCGGTGATCAGGGTCGTGGCGGTGATGCTCTTGTCGGCGTTGAACGCGAGCGCCACGTCGTAGTGCGTGACGTCGTAGCCGCCGTTGCCGATACCGCGGAAGAGCGAGTCCCCGATCGCTGTCGCACCGGGTGTGCCGTCAGCGGCGGCGGCCGGAGTGCTGAGTGCGATCTGGCTGGCGCCGATCAGGGTGGCTGCGAGGACGGCGGGGAGGAGGCGCCGCAGCCGCCTCCGAGGTGCGGTGTTCCGTGGTTCCAACGGTGATCCTCCAGGGATGCTTCGTCCGTGAGCGTTCGGTGGGCGAGACCATACCGGACGTTTGTTTCGAACATGAGTCGATTCTCAGAAACGGCTCGGGGCTCTCCGCTCGTGCCGGGTCTACGAGAAGATGAGGTGTCGAGAGGGGAACCCATGGCGAGACACCGGCACGAGGACGAGGCCAGCGAACTGGCGGAGGCGCAGGCCGCGGCGGCCACTGAGGCCACCGAGACCGACGACGACTTCGTGGATGCGGACGAGTCGCTCGAAGCGGACGAAGAGCCCTCGTAGCGAGCGGCCCGCCGGTCAGGAGGCCGGCGGTGCGGCCGTGCTCGCGCGCACGACCAGTCGCGTGTGGAGCACCGAGGAGCGCACCGGCTCCGGGCGCGCCTCGATCTCCGCGATCAGCAGTTCGAGGGCGCGGCGGCCGATGGCCTCGAACTCCTGATGGATGGTCGTCAGCGGCGGCCAGAACGAGTCCGACTCGGCCATGTCGTCGAATCCGACGACGCTGACGTCCTCCGGCACCCGCCGGCCCGCCTCGTGGAGGGCGCGCAGAACGCCGAGGGCCATCTGGTCGTTCGCCGCGAAGACGGCCGTGATCTCGGGGCGCGCGGCGATCTCCTGCCCGTGGCGGTAACCGGCCGAGGTCGACCAATCACCGCGGAAGACCTCCGGCACAGAAGCTCCCGCCGCCTCCAGCGTCCGGCGCCACGACTCCTCCCTGCGTGCGGCCGAATACGAGTCGCCGGGACCGGAGATGTGCCAGACCGTGCGATGGCCGAGATCGAGCAGGTGCTGGGTGGCCTGCCGCGCACCCTCCGCCTGGTCCGTGTCGACCTGCGGGTAGTCGGGGCGCTCGGTCGAGTCGACGACCACGACCGACAGCCCGGACGGCAGCTCGACGTCGGCACGGTCGACGATGTGCGCCTCGATCACGACGATGATGCCGTCGACCGCCTGCTCCAGCAGACGGCTGAGCGCGACGCTCACATCCTGCTGTGTCGGGCGTTCGACCGGGACGACCGTGATCGAGTAGCCCGCGGTCGCCGCTGACACGGCGATGGCATCCAGCGTCCGCATGTTGCCGTAGGACGACAGGGTGAACATGACCACGCCGATGTTCCGGAAGCGGCCGGACCGCAGCGCCCGCGCCGCGCGATTCGGACGGTAGCCCAGCGCCTGCATCGAGGCGAGGACACGCTGACGCGTGGTCTCCTCGACGTTGGTGAGGCCGTTCGCCACCCGCGACACGGTCTGCGTGGAGACGCCCGCGTGCGCTGCGACATCGCCCAACGACGGACCGCGTTTGCGCCCGGTTGCACGGGCGGACGGGGATTCGGCCAGCGACTCTGCCATGGTCTCCACTTCTCGGTGTTCAACACGAGTGTCAAACACGACCTTGCATCATGTTGACGTGAACATGTTAGAGTAGCCGCCACGATGTTGACGTAAACATCCGCACACCGATCTCGAACCCAGGGAAGACATGACAACGACGTCCCTCACGCGGGCCACCGCGCCCGGCACCCCCCGCCGCGGCCGCCGGTCGCGCCGCGACTGGCGCGGCTGGGCCTTCGTGGCCCCCTTCATGGTCGTCTTCGCGGCGATGATCATCGCGCCGGTGGTCTACGCGATCTACCTCAGCCTCTTCCGCCAGCAGCTCATCGGCGGCAACGCGTTCGTCGGGCTCGGCAACTACGTCGCCGTGTTCCAGGACGAGAAGTTCTGGGCATCCCTCGGCCGCGTCTCGCTGTTCCTCGTCGTGCAGGTGCCGATCATGCTGGTCCTCTCGCTGATCGCCGCCCTCGCGCTCGACAGCGCGCGGCTGCACGGCGCCGGATTCTTCCGGATCGCGCTCTTCCTCCCCTACGCCGTGCCTGGCGTGGTGGCCGCGCTGATCTGGGGCTTCATCTACGGCGACCAGTTCGGTCTGACCGCGAGCATCAACCAGCTGCTCGGGACCGGGCTCGTGCCGCTCAGCGGGCAGTGGGTGCTCGCCTCCATCGGCAACATCGTCACCTGGGAGTTCATGGGCTACAACATGCTCATCTTCTACGCGGCGCTGCGCGTCATCCCGGGCGAGCTCTATGAGGCGGCCGAGATCGACGGCGCCGGAGCGTTCCGCACGGTGTTCAGCATCAAGCTGCCCGCCATCCGCGGCGCGCTCGTGATCGCGACGATCTTCTCGATCATCGGCAGCTTCCAGCTCTTCAACGAGCCGAACCTGCTCAAGCAGCTGGCGCCCAACGCGATCAGCAGCTACTTCACCCCGAACATGTACGCCTACAACCTCTCGTTCGCCGGCCAGCAGTTCAACTACGCCGCGACCGTCGCGATCGTGATGGGCGTCCTGACCGCCGTCATCGCGTATGTGGTGCAGCTGCGCGGCACGAGGAAGGAGGCCCGCTGATGGCCACGCTGACCGACACCCGCAGCACCCGCCCGCGCAAGGCTCCGTCGCGCGCCGCAGCGCGCGTCCGGGCCGGCGCCTCCTCCGGCCGCCGCATCCGCAAGTCGCCGCTGCTGACGATCGTGATGGTGCTCTTCGTCATCTACTCGTTCGTGCCGCTCATCTGGCTGATCGTCAACGCGACGAAGACCCAGCCGGACCTCTACTCGTCGTTCGGGCTCTGGTTCGGCAAGGACTTCAACCTCTTCCAGAACATCGCCGACACCTTCACCTACCGCGGCGGAATCTTCGTGCAGTGGCTGGGCAACACCCTCCTCTACGTGGTCGTCGGTGCGGGCGGGGCCACGCTGCTCGCCACCGTCGCCGGCTACGGAATGGCGAAGTACAACTTCCCGGGCAAGCGCGCCGTGTTCGCCGTGGTGCTCGGCGCGATCGCCGTCCCGGGGACCGCCCTGGCCGTCCCGACGTTCCTGCTGTTCAGCCAGGCCGGGCTCACCAACACCCCCTGGTCGGTCATCCTGCCCTCGCTCATCAGCCCGTTCGGCTTCTACCTCATCTGGACCTACGCGAGCGAGGCCATCCCGACGGAGCTGCTGGAGGCGGCGCGGATGGACGGGGCAGGCGAGTTCCGCACGTTCTTCACCATCTCGCTGCGGCTCCTCGCGCCCGGCATCGTCACGGTCGCACTGTTCGCGATCGTCGCGACCTGGAACAACTACTTCCTGCCGCTCATCATGCTGAGCGACCCCACCTGGTACCCCCTCACGGTGGGCCTCAGCCAGTGGAGCGCGCAGGCGACCGGGGTCGGCGCCCAGCCGATCTTCAACCTCGTGATCACCGGATCTCTCATCACGATCGTCCCGATCGTGGCCGCGTTCCTGGTGCTCCAGCGCTACTGGCAGTCGGGTCTGGCCGCCGGAAGCGTCAAGCAGTAACCCCATCCCCCATCCGCAATCTCATTCCACGAAGAAGTGAAAGGAAGCTCATGAAGAGCACTCTCGCGTCCCGGCGCATCGCCCGGATCGTCACCGCTGCGGTGGTCGGCGCCGTCGCCGCCGCCTCCCTGGCCGCCTGCTCCGGCGGCACCTCGTCCGGCGGCGGAAGCGCCTCAGACATCGACGCGGCGCTCAAGCAGGGCGGGACCATCACCTACTGGTCGTGGACCCCGTCGGCGGAGGCCCAGGTCGCCGCGTTCGAGAAGGAGTACCCGAAGGTCAAGGTCAAGCTGGTCAACGCCGGCACGAACACGACCGAGTACACCAAGCTGCAGAACGCGATCAAAGCCGGATCGGGCGCCCCCGACGTCGCGCAGGTCGAGTACTACGCCATCCCGCAGTTCGCTCTCTCCGACTCGCTCGTCGACCTCAAGCAGTACGGCTTCGACAAGCTGCAGGACGACTACACCCCCGGCCCGTGGGGCTCGGTGAACGTCGGCGGCAAACTGGTCGGCCTCCCGCAGGACTCCGGCCCCATGGCGATGTTCTACAACAAGACCGTCTTCGACAAGAACGGCATCGCCGTGCCGAAGACCTGGGACGAGTACGTCGCGGCCGCGCAGAAGCTGCACGCCGCCGACCCCAACGCCTACATCACGAGCGACTCGGGCGACTCCGGCTTCACCACCTCGATGATCTGGCAGGCGGGCGGCCGCCCGTTCGACGTCGACGGCACCAAGGTGTCGATCAACCTCCAGGACGAGGGCACCAAGAAGTGGACGGGCACCTGGGACAAGCTGGTCGAGGGCAAGCTGCTCTCCAGCGTCCCCGGCTGGAGCGACGACTGGTTCAAGGCGCTCGGCAACGGCTCCATCGCCACGCTGATCACCGGCGCGTGGATGCCCGGCGTGCTCGAGTCGTCGGTGAAGGACGGCGCCGGTCAGTGGCGCGTCGCCCCGATCCCGACCTACGACGGCAAGCCGGCCAACGCCGAGAACGGCGGCGGCGGCCAGGTCGTGCTCAAGCAGAGCAAGAACCAGGCGCTCGCGGCCGGCTTCCTCAAGTGGCTGAACAACGACGAGGACAGCATCAAGGTGTTCCTCGAGTCCGGCGGCTTCCCGTCGACCACGAAGGACCTGAACTCCTCCGAGTTCCTCGCTTCCGCCCCCGAGTACTTCGGCGGCCAGAAGATCAACGAGGTGCTGGTGGACGGCTCGAAGAACGTGTCGACCGGCTGGCAGTACCTGCCGTTCCAGGTCTACGCGAACAGCATCTACGGCGACACGGTCGGACAGTCCTACACGTCGAACTCCAGTCTGAACCCCGGCCTGCAGGCCTGGCAGAAGGCGCTGGTGGAGTACGGCAACCAGCAGGGCTTCACCGTCACCGGCAAGTAGCAACAGCAGCACCTCCGTGGCCGGCCGCGCACGCCGCGGCCGGCCACGGCCTTCCCACCCCTTCAGGAGAACCATGACCACCTTCGAGATCGCGGGCGACGACTTCGTCCTCGACGGCGAGCCGTTCCGCATCCTCTCCGGAGCGCTGCACTACTTCCGGGTGCACCCGGACGACTGGGCCGACCGCATCCACAAGGCGCGCCTGATGGGGCTCAACACGATCGAGACCTACGTGCCGTGGAACGCGCACGAACCGCGCCCCGGCGAATGGCGTGCCGACGGCGCGCTCGATCTCGCCCGGTTCTTGAAGGCGGTGGCCGACGAGGGGATGTACGCGATCGTGCGCCCCGGACCGTACATCTGCGCCGAATGGGACAACGGCGGCCTGCCCGCGTGGCTGTTCACGGATCCGGAGGTTGGCATCCGGCGGTCGGAGCCGCGGTTCGTCGCCGCGCTGTCCGCCTACCTGCGGAACGTGCTCGACATCGTCCGGCCGCTGCAGGTGACGGAGGGCGGCCCTGTGCTGCTCGTGCAGGTCGAGAACGAGTACGGCGCGTACGGCGACGATAAGGATTACCTGCGTCAGCTGGTCGAGGTCATCCGAGGCGCCGGGATCACGGTGCCGCTGACGACGGTCGACCAGCCGCAGGACGACATGCTCGAGAACGGTTCGCTGCCGGAGCTGCTGAAGACCGCCTCCTTCGGCTCCCGTTCGCGCGAGCGGCTGGCGACGCTGCGGCGGCACCAGCCGACCGGTCCGCTGATGTGCTCGGAGTTCTGGGACGGCTGGTTCGACAGCTGGGGCGGTCACCACCACACCACCTCGGTGGAGGAGTCGGCGGCCGATCTGGATGCGCTGCTCGCGCTGGGCGCGTCCGTCAACCTGTACATGTTCCACGGCGGAACCAATTTCGGCTTCACCAACGGCGCCAACGACAAGGGCGTCTACCAGCCGATCGTCACCAGCTACGACTACGACGCCCCGCTCGACGAGGCGGGCGAGCCGACCGAGAAGTTCTGGGCGTTCCGAGATGTGATCGCGCAGTACGCACCGGTGCCGGAGCTCGAGCCCGTCGCGGCCGCGGCTGCGCCCGCGTTCACCGTCCCGTTCGGCTCCTCGGTTCCGCTCTGGTCTGTCGCCGACCGGCTGGGCGAGTGGTCGCACACGGACTCGCTGCCGACATTCGACGAGCTGGGCCATTACAGCGGTCTCGGCCTGTACCGCACCGAGATCGACACGACTGAGCCCGCGGTACTGGAGTTCGGCGAGGTCCGCGACCGCGCGTACGTCTCCGTCGGCGCCAGCCGCCTCGGCGTGCTCGCCCGCGATCACCACGACTCCGCCATCGCGCTCTCCCCCAGCCGCGGAACGCTCACCGTGCTCGTCGAGGACCAGGGCCGCGTCGACTACGGTCCCCGTATCGGCGAGCCGAAGGGACTCATCGGTCCGGTGCAGTTGAACGGCGAGGAGCTGCGGCGCTGGAGCGTGCTCCCGCTCGAGCTCTCGTCGCTCGCGCCCGTGCGCGACGCCCTCGACGCCGCCGGCGCCGAGACGCCCGAGCGCCTGGCCGGTCCGGTCTTCGCCCGCGCCGTCTTCGGCCTGGACGAGCCGTGCCCCCTGTTCCTCGACACGACGGGATGGGGCAAGGGCGTCGCCTGGATCAACGGCTTCCACCTGGGGCGCTACTGGACTCGCGGGCCGCAGGAGACGCTGTTCGTCCCGCGCGGCGTTCTGCGTGCCGGCGCCAACGAGCTGATCGTGCTGGAGCTGGAGTCCGCCGCCGAGGCCGTCGCCGCCTTCGTGCCGGAACCGCGTCTGGGCCACACGGAGGTCTGATCCGCTCAGAGACCAGCGGCCGACGGTGCCTCCGCGACCGTTCCGGCGGCGGGGCGTCCCCGGACGCTGAGCACCGTCACGCAGACCGCGATGGCGGCGAGCAGGACCAGGCTCACCGGTCCGGTCCCCAGCGCCAGGCCGCCGCGAGCGTGCGACACGGCGAGACCGTCGGACAGGGACGCCCCGAACGGCCGGGTCAGCACGTACGCGGTCCAGAACGCGGCCGTCGCGCCGAAGCCCCACCAGCGATAAGCCGCGCCGGGAAGGGCGAACAGGATGCCGAACAGCAGGGCGGAGGCGAAGTAGCCCAGCCCGAGCGTGGTCGCGGTCAGGTCGCCGACCGCTGTTCCCAGGGCGAAGGTCGCCAGGACCGCGCACCAGTAGAACACCTGGCGCGCCGGAGTGTCGATGCGGTGCACCGACAGGGTTCGCTGGGTGGCGAACCAGAGGACGAAGACCATCGCGAGAGCGACGGCGAACACCACCGTCGAGACGAGGTACGGGACGCCGAGTTCGACATGCAGCACATCGGCCACCATCGTGCCGAAGACGGCGACCATCAGCACGGCGCTCCAGTAGACCCACGGGATGTACCGCCGCACGGCGAACTGCAGCCCGAGCGCCACGGCGAACACCACGAACGCCCCACCGACGGCGACGACAGGGTCGATGGTCTTCACCAGGAAGTCGGACGCCGTCTCCCCCATGGCCGTCGTCAGCAGCTTGGTCACCCAGAACAGGGCGGTGACGGCGGGAACGGTGTTGCGCATCCACTCAGCATCCCGAACGGAGGCGGCTTCGCGCCTGGGTGGAGGGGGCGAACGCCTGAAAGGGCTCAGAGACTCCGATCACGCGCAGGCCGCACGGTGAGCACGACGCGCTAAGGTCATACCTATGGCGACCGACTCCGACGCTGCAGCCCGGCTCATCCCGCAGCGGCTGCCCGCCGCGCGGCTGGGCGTCGCCGTGGTGGCCGAGCTCGTCGAGATCATCGTCACGGGCCAACTGAAGGAGGGCGACCTCCTGCCGCCGGAGGGCCCGCTCAGCGAGCACTTCGGGGTCAGTCGAACGGTCCTCCGCGAGTCCGTGAAGCGGCTCGAGGAGAAGGGCCTGGTGATCGTGTCCCAGGGTCGCGGCACGCAGGTCCAGGCGCCCGGCTACTGGAACATGCTCGACCCGGTGGTGCTCTCTGCGCTCATCGACAACGACGAGAGCCTCGGCGTGCTCGACGAACTGACCGTCGTGCGCGCAAGCCTCGAGTCGGCGATGGCAGGCGCGGTCGCCCGCTCGCACACGGCCGACGGGCTGCGGCGCCTCGAGAACGCGCTCACCGCGATGCGCGAGAGCGAGTCGGAGACGGACTCCTTCCGGCAGGCCGACGTGGTGTTCCACTACGCGCTCATGGAGATCTCCGGCAACCGCCTCGCGGAGAACATCGCCAAGCACCTCTACAAGCGCGCCGTCGAGTCCAGCCGATACCAGGGCATCAACCCGCCGGATGCCGTGGCGCTGACTCTCGACGAGCACGCGGCCATCGTGGAGGCCATCGCCAACGGGGATGCGGCCGCCGCCGAGCGGGCCATGCACGACCACATCCACATCTCGTGGGAGCGCCGCCGACTGCCGGATCACGCGCCGGGCGCCCGCGCGGGCCAGTCGAGCTGACCGACAGGCGGCGGGTCGTCGGTGATCAGGGCGTGAGCGCGGCCTGGCGCCAGTAGCCGCCGTCCGGGTACGAATACCGCGCGACGGATTCACCGAACATCTCGGCGCTGTACCCGGGCTTCGACGGGAGCGTGTAGTTGCCGTCGACGACGATGCACGGGTCGGTGAAGTGCTCGTGGAGGTGATCGACGAACTCGGTCACCCGGTTCTCCAGAGTCCCCGAGACCGCGACGTAGTCGAAGATGGACAGGTGCTGGACCAGTTCGCACAGTCCGACACCTCCGGCGTGCGGGCAGACCGGCACGCCGAACTTCTTCGCCATCAGGTACACGGCGAGGATCTCGTTGACGCTCGCGAGCCGAGCGGCGTCGAGTTGGCAGAAATCGATGGCTTCGGCCTGGAACATCTGCTTAAACAAGACCCGGTTCATGCCGTGCTCGCCCGTGGCGACCCCGATGGGCGCGACAGCCTTCCGGACGGCGGCGTGTCCGAGGACATCGTCCGGGCTCGTCGGTTCCTCGATCCACAGTGGCGTGAACTCGGCGAGCCGCCGCACCCATTCGATGGCCTCCGGCACATCCCACACCTGATTGGCGTCGATCATGAGCGTGGCGTCCCAGCCGATGACCTCGCGGGTGATCCGAAGACGACGGATGTCGTCGTCCAGGTTCGCGCCGACCTTGAGCTTCACGTGCCGGTAGCCCGCATCGACCGCCTCCCTGAGCAGACGACGGAGCTTGTCGTCGCTGTAGCCGAGCCAGCCGGCACTGGTCGTGTAGCAGGGATAGCCTCCGCGTGCTTCGAGCTCGGAGATGCGCTGAGCGCGGGTCAGCGCCATCTCGGTGAGGATGTCGATCGCCTCGTCGCGAGTGAGCGCGTCGGACAGGTAGCGGAGGTCTGCGGCGCCGACGAGCTCCTCCGGTGTCATCTCCGCCAGGAGACGCCACAGCGGCTTGCCTGCGCGACGGGCGGCGAGATCCCAGACGGCGTTCATGACGGCGGCCATCGCCAGATGCACGACGCCCTTCTCCGGGCCGAGCCAGCGCAACTGGGTGTCGGACGCGAGCAGACGGTACGTTGCGCCGAGATCGCCGACGACCTCCTCCACCGAGCGGCCGATCAGCGGAAGCGCCCGCTGGCGAGCGGCCTCGACGCACAGGTCGTTTCCGCGGCCGATCGTGAAGGTGAACCCGAACCCGTTGAGCTCGGCGTCATCCGTGTCGAGCACGACGTAGGCGGCCGAGTAGTCGCCGTCCTTGTTCATCGCGTCCGAGCCGTCGAGACTGAGCGACGTGGGAAAGCGCACGTCGAAGACGCGGGCGCCGGTGATCGTGGTCATGGTGGCGCCTACAGTGCGAAGACCGACGCCACGGCCCACGGGGCCAGGGCGAGGTCGATCTCGAGGGTCCCGTTCTCCGAGGCGATCAGGGTCTGCCGCTGAAGGGCGTCGCCCTGCTCGCGCAGGTAGGTGGCCTGGGCACGGGAGAGGTTGAGGGGCCGGCCCATGGCACTCCACGCTTCGGCCGCGTCGCCGTGCCCGGGGGCGAGGATCTCGACCGCGAAGACGGCGCCCGGCTCCAGCCCGCCGATGGTGTGCCGCACGCGCTCGTCGGCACCTATTCCGATCAGGTCGCGCGTCGCCTCATAGGAGGTGCGCGAGCCGACCGAGCGGCCGTTCATGTCGTCGGGGTAGTTGTAGAAGACCGCGGCCAGCTTTCCCGTCGCGCTGTGCTGCGAGACGACGCCGCGTTCGGTGGAGGCGATCAGCCGATCGCCCAGCCGGTTGAGCATCTCGAAGGCGTGGAAGGTCGGCTTGTGGATGCCCTGCTCGTTCACCAGGCCGAATCCGCCATGGAACGGGCCGATCCCGGCGCCGCCCTCCTCGAAGATGTCGGTGAAGGTCCAGTAGGAGATGGAGTCGGCCAGGTCTGCGCAGCGGAGATAGGCCCGCGTGATTTAGGTGGCGGCGAACACCGTGTCGTGGATGTGGTCGCGGCTCGACGGTGAGCTCGACCACTCGGTGATGTGCACCTCCGCGTCCGGGTAGGCGCTCTGGCCGATCAGCCGCCGGAGCAACGTCAAGTCGTCCGAGGTCGCATCCGCGTAGCGGGTGAGACTGACGGCCTCGCCGTTGGCTCCGAAGGCGAAGTCGGTGGGGTACAGGTGCGTCGAGATGAAGTCGACCGGGAGCTCCCGCTCAGCGCACCAGGCGAGGAAGTCCTCGATCCACACCGGTCTCCAGTCCAGTGCGTCCGGGTCGGATGCCGCGGCGGTGGCGTGCTCAGCCGAGCGGTCCTCGGTCTCTCCCGCGTACCGCTCGTCCGGCACGAAGACGCTGGTCGACGGACCGCCGACCTGGAGTTCGGGATCGATAGCCTTGATGGCCTGCACCGTCCGGGCGTACAGCTCGAAGTACTCGGTCTTCGTTCCGGTCCAGAAATGGGGAACGAGGTTGGGTTCGTTCCAGACCTCGAACCGCCACTCCCGCACTTCGGCGAGACCGTAGCGCTCGATCCAGTGCTCCACCGAACGCACCACCAGTTCCGCCCAGCGATCCATGTCCTTCGGCGGGCTGCAGTGCGCACCCCACCAGAACACCGTCTCGGTCTGGGTGGCGAGCTCGCGCGGCATGAAGCCGAGTTCCACGAACGGCCGCACTCCCAGATCGATCAGGAAGTCGAACACCTTGTCCACGTAGGAGAAGGTGTGCACCGGGGTCTCGAGAGGCACATCCGGCCCGAAGCCTCCACCATAGGAGCCGCGGTACACGAACATGTCGTCGTGGAAGACCCCATGGAAGCGGAGGTAACGGAACCCGAGGCGATCCACGGCCTCACGGAACTGCTGCTGCCAGTCGGCCCGAAGCGCTTCATTGGCCCGGCCCGCCCCCGCGCAGAGGCTCCAGACGTGGGGAAGGACGGTCGACTCGGTGACGCGGTCGTCGACGGTGATGACGGGAAGCGAGGCGGGTACCATGGGAATGATCTCCAGATGGTGGTGTGCGAAGCGGATCCGCGTCAGCGCAGACCGATCGTGAGCAGCAGGTTGCCGTACAGGCGCTCGTCCCCGGTGGCGATGACGACGCCCACGTCCGGCGAGCGCACCCGGTCGTAGAACGCGAAGCGGTCGACTCTCTCCATGGGCACGTCCGCGCCCAGACGGCGTTCGTAGTCGTCCTGCGCCGGCGCCGCGACCCCGGGCGGGGTCTGCATGACGGTTGCCGCTTCGATGTTGACGACGGTGAGCACGGCGTCGAGCACCGATGTGACGTCGAGCAGGCCAGGGCGCAGATTGAGATGGATGAGGCGCACACCCGATCCGGTGGCGGTCAGGTACGGGTAGTTCCCGTCGGCGATGAGCACCCCGGAGCCGTGGCCCGACGAGGCGAGCGCCTCCAGGAGCGGAGGATGGACGAGCGGACCGGTGATCATGCGGACACCTCCGCTGCTGCGCGGGCGGCCGTGCGATCCGCGGCGTAACCATCCCAGCTCGGGATCGTTCCGTCGACGTCCCACAGGTCGAGCCAGCTGCCGGCGCCGGGCCACAGGAACACCTGACCCTTGATGAGGCGGTTGTTCTGTTCCGCCGATCGCAGCTCCTCGAGCTCCGCAGGGGTCAGCGGGTCCTCGACGACCGACCGCAGGTTGGCGATCAACTGCGACTCCTTCACCGAGAACGGGATCGGGATCTGGCCGCGCTGCACCGCCCACTTCAGGCAGATCGCCGCCGGATGCACTCCGTGCGCACGGGCGATCGAGACCACGACGGGATGCTCCATGTCCGACACATCCGAGAGGACGCGGTCGCGTTCGGGTCGCGACGGCGAGCCCAGGGGCGAGTAGCCCACCGGCTGGATGCCGTGATCGAGGCAGAACCGGAAGAGCTCGGGCTGCTGGAAGCACGGGTGCAGTTCCATCTCGTTCAACGCCGGTGCGATCCGCGCATCGGAGAGGATCGCCGTCAGCTTCGGGATGGTGACGTTCGAAGTCCCGAGGTGCCGTACGACCCCCTCGTCGACGAGGCCCTCCAGCGCGTGCCAGAGCGCCATGTACTCCTCGTGGATGTACGGGCGCGCGTCCGGGTCGCGGTCGGCCGCGTCGGCGAACGGTGCGTGGTGGTTCGGGAACGGCCAGTGCACGAACACCGCGTCGAGAACGTCCAGGCGCAGGTCGCTCAACGACCGGCGGACCGAGGCGACCGCGGCCTCGGGTTCGTGGGCGTCGTTCCACACCTTCGACATCACGAACAGCTCGTCACGGGGTACGCCGCCGGCGATCGCGTCCTGCAGGACCACGCCGACCTGTGCCTCGTTGCCGTACACGGACGCGCAGTCGATCAGGCGGTACCCGGCTCGGATCGCGCCGCCCACGGCAGCGGCCACCTCGTCCGGCCCGTAATGGTCGGATCCGAACGTCCCGACGCCGATCGCGGGCATCACGGCCCCGCTCGCGAGGCGGCGGGTGGGCACGGTGTCGATCGTGGTCATGTGTGTTCTCCGTTTTTCGATGTGAGCGGGCGGATGTGTCGCGGCGCCCGCACTAGATGCCCAGGCCGTGGAAGAAGTCGATGCGTGTCTCGGCGACAGGCGGCTCCAGCTCGATACGCACCACCGCGCCACCGGGTCCCGTGGTCTCCGCGGGCGGGAGCACCACTTCCAGGGCCTCGCCGGTGCGCGTCCACTCCGGCCGCTCCGACGAGCCCAGGACGCGCACGTCGGCGATCGGGCGGTCGAGGAAGCGGCTGCCCGACCCGAAGCTCCGGATGCGCATCCGGCCGTCCTCCGGCCGCACCATCCCGATCGCGTAGACGTAGTCGTGGCCGACCTCCGTCATCCTGGTGAAACGGAGGTCCTCCGCCGAGTACACGGGAGCGGCTGCGTCGGTGAACGAGCCGGCGGCGGGAGCCGTCGGCCCCTCGCCGAAGACGACCCACGGGCTGGAGCCGTAGATCGCTTCGCCGTGGACGGCCAGCCAGTCGCCCACGGCCTCCAGCAGCGCGGCCTCCTCGTCGGGGATCGTCCCGTCAGGACGGGGGCCGATGTTGAGCAGCAGGTTCCCGTTCTTCGCGACCACGTCGACGAGCTCCTGGATGAGCTCGGAGGCGTCCTTGTAGTCGTGCCCTTCCACCCAGCTCCACGATGTCCGCGACACCGATGTGTCGTTCTGCCAGACGTCGGGGCGGATGCCGCCCATCGTGCCGCGCTCGATGTCGAGCACCGCCGAGCCCGGCGCGAACGACTCCCACTTGTAGTTGATGACGACGTCGCGCCCCCACTCCGCCGCACGGTTGTAGTAGTACGCGGCGAGTCTGCGGATGTAGGGCTCGAACGACGGCTCCTCGATTCCGGTGTCGAAGTAGAGGATCTGCGGCCGGTAGGAGTCGATGATCTCGACGGTCCGCAGCAGCCAGTCCTCCAGGAACCGCTCGGTGGGATTCATCTCCTTGCGGAGGGCCGGCCCGTACAGGTCGGCGTACGCGGGATCGCGGACGTCGGAGTCGAACTCCGCTCCCCCGTTCATGAAGAACCAGTGCTCCGCCCGGTGGGTGGACGCGCCGGTGATCAACCAGGCCTGGTCGACCGCCGCCAGCAGGTCTCCCATCACGTCGCGCTGCGGGCCGACCTGCGTCACGTTCCAGCGCGAACGCGCCGTGTCGTACATCGCGTAGCCGTCGTGATGCTCGGCGACCGGCACGACGAACTGCGCGCCCGCGCGCTTGAACAGTGCGACCCACTCCTGCGGGTCGTAGTGCTCCATGCGGAAATGCGGAAGGAAGTCCTTGTAACCGAAACGGTCATGCGGCCCGTACGTCGCCAGGTGGTGGTCGAACGCGGGCGTGCCGCGCCGGTACATCGTGCGCGGGTACCACTCGTTCCCGAACGCCGGCACCGAGAAGGCTCCCCAGTGCAGGAAGATGCCGAACTTGGCGTCGCGGTACCACTGCGGAGCGCGATACCGGGACAGCGACTCCCAGGTGGCGTCGTACGGCCCGGCGTCGATGACGGCGTCGACCATCGCGAGCGCTGCACGGTTGTCCGAGACGTCGACGGGCGCCGGCAGCGTCGAGGGGTCGAGCGGTTCGAGGTTCACATGTCTCCGTTCGTCGGGGCTCAACGGCCGCCGAAGGCGCCCGCGCCGATCGCGGCCACCAGCTGTCTCTGGGCGAGAGCGACCACGACCACCACCGGGGCGATCGTCATCACGCACGCGGCCATCAGCAGTTGCCATTGCGTGCCGGTCTGCGTCGTGAAACCGGCGATGCCGATGGGTATGGTCCACTTCTCCGAGCTGTTGAGGATGATCAACGGCCACAGGAAGCTGTTCCAGCTCCCGAGGAAGGCGAAGATCGCCAGGACGGACAGGGCCGGGCGCACGAGCGGGACGATGACGCTGATCAGGATGCGCCAGGTGGAGGCCCCGTCAAGGCGGGCGGCCTCCTCCAGCTCCCCGGGGATCTGGAGCATGAACTGCCGGAGCAGGAAGGCTCCGAACGCTCCGAACAGGCCGGGGAGGATCAGCGCGACCCACGTGTCGGCGAGCCCTGCCTGGTCGAAGCCGAGGAACAACGGCACGACGGCGACCTCGCTCGGCAGGGTCAACGTGATGACGAACAGCAGGAAGACCGCGCTGCGGCCGGGGAAACGCAGCCGGGCGAACGCGAACGCCGTCAGGGTCGCCACGATCAGGGTGAGGAACGTGGAGATGGCGGCCACGACCAGGCTGTTGAGAAGGAGGCGACCGAAGTCCACCTCCGTCCACGCATCCACGAAATTGGACCAGAGGACTTTCGAGCCGATGAAGGTGATCTGCGCAGCGAACACCTCGTTCGCCGGCTTCAGCGCCGTGAAGACGGTCCAGATCAGCGGAAACGAGAACACGAGCGCGAACAGCCACGCGGCCGTGGTGTTGGCGGCGAACCCGATGGTCCGCCCGCGGCGACGCCAGCGTGGAGCGGAGGCCGGCAGCTGATGCTCAGTCATAGTGGACCCACTTCCTCTGTCCCCAGAGTTGGAACAGCGTGAAGATCGCGATGATCACGAACAGCACGGTCGCGATGGCGGACGCATAGCCCAGCTGATTGTTCGTGAAAGCGGTCTGATAGAGGTACAGCATGATCGTCATCGTGCTGTTGCCCGGCCCGCCGCCGGTGATCACGTAAGCCTGGGCGAAGGTCTGCCAGGCGCCGATGACGGTCAGCACCGTGGTGAAGAACAGGGCGGGGCTGACCAGCGGCAGGGTGATCGAGACCAGGCGGCGGAAGCGACCGGCGCCGTCGATCCGCGACGCCGCGATCACATCGGGGCTGATCGAGTCGATCCCAGCGCCGAGCACGATCATGTTGTAGCCGAACGACTGCCAGAGGGACACCCCGATCACGGTGGCCAACGCCCAGTTGCCGTCACTGAGCCAGGGGATCGGACCGAGTCCGAAGACCGCGAGGCCCTGGTTGACGGCGCCGTCCTTCTGGAACAGCAACCGGAAGACCGCGGCGTTCGCCACCATCGGGGACAGGGCTGGGATCAGGAAGATCACCCGGAGCCAGTTGCGGCCCGCGATGCGGGTCTTGAGCCACATCGCCATCGCCAGGGAGATCGCGATGTTCGCCGGGACGTACACGAGCACGAAGATCGCCGTCACCATGACGCTGTTGAGGAATTGCGGGTCGCGGAACAGCCGGATGTAGTTCTCCGTGCCCGTGAACTGGACGCCCCCGAGCACGCTCGAGTCGGAGAACCCCAGGATCAGCGAGGCGACCTGCGGGATGACGATGAACACGGCCAGCCCGATGAGCCCGGGGAGCACGAAGGCCCACCCCACCCAGCGGGGCCCCCCGAGGGGCCGGCGGCGAAGCCGGCCCCTCGGGCGCTCCGGTTGGGCGACGGACCCCTCGGAGACCTCTTCCTCCGCACGGTCCAGACGCACGAACGTCATTGCGGAAGGCCCGCCTTCACTTGCTGGAGGACCTGCTCGACTGTGCTCTTGCCGGAGAACGCATCCACCTCGTACTGGGTCAGCAGCGTGTCGAGCTGCGCCTGGCTGGAGGGCACCGGTGATGGAGTCGCGTCACCGGTCATCTGCTTGATGACCGCGGTGAACGCAGGCGACCCGACGTTGGTGGACCACGCGTCCAGCGCATCGAGCCGCGCCGGCACGGAGGCCTGCGACTTCGTCACGAACTCCAGTCCGCTCTTGCTCGTCATCGCCTCGATGGCCTTGAAGGCCTTCTGCTTGTCGCCGCAGGTCTTCGTGATGCCGAAGCCCGAACCGCTGATGAAGCCCTTGGAGGTGCCGCTCTTGCTCGGGACCACAGCGATGCCGACGTTGTCCTTGCCGAGGGTCTGCTGCTCGTGCTGCAGATCCCACAGACCCTCGAGTTCCATGGCCGCCTGACCCGTGCTGAACGCATCGATGTCCGGGAAGGTGCCGCCCGCGGCCGCCTCCAGCGGCTTCGCGACCTTGTACTTGTTGGCCAGGTCGACGAGCAGCTGCAGCGCGTCGCGGAAGTTCGGGTCGTCCAGCTTCGGACCGTTCTTGTCGGCGTAGGGGTGGCCGTCGGCCGCCATGAGAGTGCTGATGGGCGTCGAGCCCTGTCCGATCGCGAAGCCGTACACGCCATTCTTCGTGGTGGCCTTCGCCGCGGCGATGAAGTCATCGACCGTCCAGTCGAGACCGGGCTCGGCCACCCCGGCGTCCGCGAACATCTTCTTGTTGTAGAAGATGACGTTGGGACCGGCATTGAACGGGATGGAGTAGAGCTTGCCGTCGACGCTGAGCTGCTCGAGCATCGCCGAGCTGTACGCCGACAGGTCGACCTTGTTCTTCTTCACCAGATCGTCCAGGGGCTCCAGCCCCTGCACGTACTGGTTCACCCGGCCGTTCTGGAACGTGACCAGGCACGGCGCACTGCTGCCCTTCATCACGGTGGGCAGCTTGGTGTAGTAGTCGCCGATGGGCGGGCCGGAGAAGCTGACAGCCATGTCCGGGTCGGCGTGCTTGCCTCCGGCGATGTAGTCGCTCCACTGCTGCTTGTCGGCCTTGCCGCCGATCCACGTGTACATCTTGAGCGTCTTGCCGTCGAGGCCCGACGTTCCACCGCCGCCTCCGGAACAGGCGGCGAGAGCGAGGGCCAGAACGCTCGCGACCGCGACGGCGACGCCGACGCGTCCCCGTCGCCTCGGGCTTTTCAACCGTGACTTCATGAACTCCTCCTTGAGTATGAGAGCGAAACGTTACGACTTCAGTGATGGTAAGAGCACCAGGAATGCGAAGTCAAGAGATAACACCGGTCACTAAACGTTTCGTTCGCTCGGATTCTTTCAGCAGATCGTGCGCCAGGATGGTCTCGGCGACGGTCATCGTCTTCAGCGCATCGCCGAAGTGCGACGAGGGAAGACGGCGCGAACGCACCGCCTCGATGAATTCGGCGCTCTTGGCGAGGAAGCCTCCGCGGACATAGAGGTCCGACGAGCCCGCCACCTCGCCGGCATCGAGCTCCTCCCGCCCCTCCGCGTCCCAGATGGTGGCCCCGACCTCGAGGTCGCCTTCCGCCATGATCCCCGGCCCGTGGACCTCCACGCCGAACGTCCTGCGGCCGCTCGTCCAGTTCGTGATCATGACCCCGACGGCGCCCGTGTCGAACTCGAGCGTCGCCGCGACGAAGTTGATCTCGTCGACGATGACCCTGCGCGTCACATCCGAGACGGCGACGACCTCGCCGCCGCAGAGGTGCCGGAGGGTGTCGATCACATGGACGCCGTCGTCCATCATCCTGTCGCGTGCCGACACCATCGGGGTCGGATCGTTCTTGTAGAACCGGCACACGGCATGGACGACCTCGCCCCGCTCGCGAACCCGCCCGACCATGCGCTCCAGGAGCGGGGACGAGCGCCGCTGGAAGCCGACCTGGGTGATGCAGTTGTTCTCGTCGGCGAGACGGGCGAGCGTTCTCGCCTGGTGGAGGGTGAGACCCAGCGGCTTCTCGACGAAGAGGTCGAGTCCACGAGTCAGACAGCCGCACCAGATGCCGAACATGAGTTCGGGGGGACCGATGACATAGACGGCATCCGGGCGCGTCTCGTCGAGCATCGCCGACCAGTCGTCGAACAGAGCGGTGATGCCCCAGCGCTCGCCGGTCGCCCGGAGGCGCTCCGGTGAGAGGTCGCAGATACCCACGATCTCCACGTCGGGCAGCGACGACAACGACGGGTAGTGGACGAGGTTCGCCATCTGGCCGGCGCCGATGACGGCAACGCGCACCGGCCGGGTCCCGCCGGCGGTCATCGGGCCACTCCGGCGCCGGCCGCGGCCCGCAGACTCTGCGCGTATTCGAGATCGCGCGTCACCTTCGCCACGAGGTCGCTCTCGTCGGTGTACTCGGCGGTGAGGCAGATCGGCCCGTCGAACCCGCGCTCCGCGAGGTAGGCGAGCGCGCGACCCCACTCCGCCATGCCACTGCGGGCGTCGGTGAACACCGGCTCCCAGACCGGATCCCCGAACGCGGACGCCGGTTCGTCGACCCGCTCGTAGTAGGCGCTCTTGAGGTTGACGATGCCGAGCCAGGGCCAGAGCAGTTCCAACCCGTGCTCGGGCCGCTTGCGCGCGAGGGCGTCGTGAGCCGAGTCCCAGATCGCCGCGACGTGGCGGGGGTCGGCATCCTGGAGCAGAGCGAAGAGCTCCGAGGAGTCGGCGATGTAGTCGTCGTAGTGCGGCTGGACGGCAACGCGGACCCCGTAGCGTTCGGCGCGGTCGGACAGACCGGCGAGCACACGGCGGATCTCCGTACCGGTCGCGGCGTAGCCGTTCACCCCGATCGGCACCATGATCCGGATGAACGGCACGCCCGCATCCGCGCAGGCCGCGAAGGTCGCCTCATCCGTTCCGGAGGCGATGCTCGCGATCCCCACGCCCGAACGCGCAAGCTCGCGCGCCGCGGCGGGCAGAGCCGTCGACACCTCGTCCGGGGTGACCTGGTAGCCGGGGCGCACCGGAAGCTCGACGGCGTCGAATCCCATCCCCGCGACCAGCTCACCGAGAGCTCCGACCTGCGGCTCTCGCCACGGTTTGGTGAAGACACTCCACGTCGTCTTCGGATCATCATGTGGCATGGCGAACTCCTTTGTCGGGACGTCGGGGGAATTTTGTGCAACGATACAGTGGTTTGTGCAACGATACAGTGATTCCAAATCACGTCAACAGGAAGTCAGGTGAGAGCGATCGCAACGATCAGGGATGTCGCCCAGGCCGCCGGAGTCTCACCCTCCACGGTCTCGAACCTGCTCAATGCACGCGAGCACCTCATGCAGCCGGAGACGCGCCGACGCGTGCTCGAGGCGATGGAGGCGCTCTCCTACCGGCCGAGCCGCGTGGCGCAGCAACTCCGCGGCGCCCCCAACCCCACCCTGGGTCTCATCGTCCCCTCCGTGGCCAACCCGTTCTGGGGATCGTGGGCCGCCCATCTCGAAGCGGCGTTCCACGCGCACGGACGGCAGATCTACCTCTGCAACAGCGAGCGCGATCCCGAGCGCGAGCGCGCCTACGTCGAGCAGCTCTGGGCCGACGGCATCGAGCACATCGTGCTCTCCACCTCGCTTCCGTCGCTCGAACACCTGCGCCCCGCCATGGACGCGGGCGTGCAGATCATCGCGTTCGACCGCGAACATCAGGAGACGGACCCGCCCGAGCTTCTGAACGTCAGCATCGACAACGAAGCCGGCGCATGGATAGCGACACAGCACCTCCTCGAGCGAGGTCACACCCGCATCGCCTTCGTCTCCGGTGCGATGCGCACGATCAGCCGCCAGCGGCGCTTCGCCGGCTACCGCCGGGCGCTCGACGAGAGCGGCATCCCCTTCGACGACGCCCTCGTCCCCCGCTCCCCCGACTTCGGGGACGCGGACAGCAGCCCGCTCGCACGGGACGCGGTGCACGCCCTGCTGGCGCTCGACCAGCCGCCGACGGCCCTGGTCGCCGTCAACGACATGTTCGCCCTCAGTGCCTCCGCCGCCATCCGGGATGCCGGCCGCGATATCGCCGAATTCGCCGTGGTGGGCTTCGACGACATCCCGATCGGCAGGCTCGTATCGCCCGCCCTGACGACGATCCAGCAGCCGCTGCGCGAGATGGCCGAGGCCGTCGTCCGGCTGACGGCCGGCGGAGGCGGCGACCGCGAGACAGGTCCGTCACTCGTCTTCCCGCCGACCCTCGTGGTGCGGGCCTCCAGCGAACGGAGAATCGCATGACCGCATCCGGAGCCCGAGTGCTCGTCGCGGGAGCAGCCGGCGGTGTCGGCCGCGCCGTCGCCCGTGCTGCGGCGGTGGACGGCGCGACCGTCCTGCTGCTCGGGCGTGACCGGAGCCGTCTCGAGGAGGTGCGAGCGGACGTTGCCGCTGTCGGCGGGACCGCGCACGTCGCGGTCGCCGACACGACCTCGGCGCCCCAGCTCGACGACGCCGTGTCATCTCTGCGGCACGAAGCGGGCGGCATCGACGTCGTCGTCAACGCCGTCGGCGTCAACCTCAAGGGCCGCCGCCTGGACCAGCTCGACATCGCCGGCTGGCGGTCGGTGCTGGAGAGCAACCTCGACTCCGCCTTCCTCCTCACGCAGGCGGTGCTTCCCGGGTTCCGCGCGGACGGCGGCGGCCTGCTCATCCACATCTCCTCCGTCGCCGCTCTCGTCCCCGACATGTCGGGAGCCGCCTACCAGGCCAGCAAGGCCGGTCTCGCGGCGCTTGCGCGCGCCACCGCGCTGGAGGCCGGTGCCGACGGCGTCCGGGTCACGACGATCTCACCCGGGCTCATCGACACCGACTTCGTCCGCCACCGCCCCACCGCGCCGACGCCCGACGAACTGGCGGGGGCGCTCCGCCCGGAGGACGTCGCCGACCTGTGCCTCGCCGTCATCCGGTTGCCCGCCCGGGCGACCGTCAGCGACATCGTCGTGCGCCACTCCGCGCGCTGAACGGCGTCGACCTCCCCTGTACCGACCGACCGAGACGGAGATCTCCATGACCGCACCCTCCACCGCACGAAACGTCCTGATCACCGGAGGCGCGACCGGAATCGGCCTGGGCATCGCCGAGGCGTTCCTGGACGCGGGCGACCGCGTTGCGATCACGACGAACGCCTCGCCCGTGCCCGACCACGTGGCCGGGCGGATCGTCGCCGAACGGATGGACGTCACCGACAGCGCTCAGGTGAAAGCGGCCGTGGCGCGGATCGGCGAGGCGCTCGGGGGCAGGATCGACGTGCTCGTCAACAACGCCGGCGGACTCGTCGCACGCCGCCCGCTGGACGAGGCCGACGACGAGCACTGGCACCACGTGATCGAACTCAATCTCTCCAGCGTCTTCTACGTCATCCGCGCGGCCCTGCCCGCGATGGCCGAGGGCGGCCGCATCGTGAACATCTCGTCTCTGGCGGCGCACAACGGAGGCGGCCAGGGAGCTTCGGCCTACGCTGCGGCCAAGGCCGGCGTCGAGGGCCTCACCCGCGCTCTGGCGAAGGAACTCGGGCCACGCGGGATCGCCGTCTCCGCTGTAGCCCCTGGCCTCATCCTCGAGACACCGTTCCATGAGCGCTTCACCCCGGAAGCCGACCAGCGTGCGACCATAGCCGCCACGCCGCTTCGCCGAGCCGGCACACCCGCCGATGTCGCCGCGGCGACCTTGTACCTCGCGTCGGAGGCGGGCGGCTTCGCGTCGGGAACAGTGGTCGCGGTCAACGGCGCTGCCGCCTTCCACTGAGCGAAGCGACCTCCGCGCCTCCGCGGCGCCTACCGGAAAGAGAGCAGACATGCGCATCGTCGTCATCGGAGCAACAGGCCACATCGGCGGCTACCTCGTGCCGCGCCTCATCGAGGACGGGCACGACGTGGTCGCGATCACGCGCGGCAGCTCGGCGCCGTATCGCGAGGACCCGGCCTGGCAGAGGGTCGAACGCGTGATCGCCGACCGCGAGGCGGAGGATGCCGCCGGCATCTTCGGCTCGCGCGTCGCCGAGCTCGAACCGGACGTGGTGGTGGACATGATCTGCTTCACCCCGGAGTCCGCCCGGCAGCTCGCCGATTCCCTCCGCGGACGGGCGCGTCAGCTGGTGCACGTCGGCACGATCTGGACGCACGGAACCCTCACCGAGGTTCCGGCTCCCGAGGACGCCGTCAAACAGCCCTGGGGTGAGTACGGCACCCAGAAGGAGGCGATCGAACGTCTGCTGCTGGCCGAGTCCCGACGCCAGGACGGCCTTCCCGTGGCGATCGTGCACCCCGGTCACATCTCCGGTCCCGGCTGGCCCATCATCACCCCGCAGGGCACCACCGACCTCGAGGTGTGGCGGACCCTGGCGAACGGGCGTGAGCTCCTGCTGCCGGGATTCGGGCTCGAGACCGTGCACCACGTGCACGCCGACGACGTCGCACAGCTGATCCGACTCTGCCTCGAACAACCGGACGAGGCGAACGGGGAGGCGTTCCACGCCGTCTCCGAGCGCGCTCTGACGCTGCGCGGCTTCGCGCAGGAGGCGGCTCGGTGGTTCGGAGTGGAAGCGAGGCTGCGCTTCGTACCGTTCGACGAGTTCAGCGCCTCCCTTCCCGAGGAGCACCGCGACTCCGCCTTCCAGCATGTCGCCCGCAGCCACGCGATGAGCATCGAGAAGGGGAGGCGACTGCTGGGCTATGCACCGGCGTACTCCTCGCTCGCTGCCGTGGCGGAGTCGGTGGAGTGGCTCCGACAAGCCGGCCGTCTGGGAGACGGCATCCCGCCCGTCCGATTCGGCTGAGACGCCGCCGGGTGGACATCGGCTCTGTCGGCCGAAACGATTCACGCCGCGCTGACGCTGGATTATGCTGAGCGGACGCTACGCTCAGACATCGGCGACCGTGGAGCGTGTGGGCGGCAACACCAGGAAAGACGGGGATGTGACGACATACAAGGACATCCAGCGGGCAACGGGACTCTCGCTCGCAACGATCTCCAAGTACTACAACGGGCGAAACGTTCTCGAGGCCAATCGAGAAGCCATCGAGGCGGCGGCACGCGAGCTCGACTTCCGGCCCAATCAGTTCGCCCGGACGCTGCGCTCCCGCCGGTCCCGGACGGTCGGGGTGCTGCTGCCGGCGCTCGACAACGACTTCCACCTGACGATCATCGCCGGCGTCGAGGAAGCTCTCCGCCCGCGTGGGATCAGCATCATCGTGGCCGCCAGCCCCGACCCGAGCGAAGATCCCGTCAACCTTCTGATGGACCGGATGGTGGATGGCATCGTCGCGGTCACCCCGCCGCACGATGTGCCCGCACTGCGCGCCGCGGCGGCGCGCGTTCCGGTCGTGATGGTCGACTGGTACATCGACGACGTCGCCGCGGACGGTGTCTTCATCGACAACGCGGCGGCCGGAGCGCTCGGCGGCCGGCACCTCCTCGACCACGGCCATCGCCGTATCGGGCTCGTCGGCGGCGAACCGGTGATCTCCTCGATGCGCCTGCGCACCGAGGGGTTCGAGCGGGCACTGGCTTCCGAGGGGGTTCAGGTGGACCCGTCGCTGGAGCGTCTCGTGCCGCTGACGATCGAAGCGGGCTACCGCGCCGCCCAGGAGCTCCTGGCCCTGTGGCCGCGGCCCACCGCGCTCTTCGCCACGAACTACGAGCTCACCCTGGGCGCGGTCACGGCCGTGAACGATTCCGGGCTGCGCATCGGACGGGACATCTCGGTCGTCGGGTTCGACAGTCGGGAGCTCGCCCAGGCGCTCGTGCCGAAGCTGACGGTCATCGTGCAGCCGACCCGCAAGATCGCCAAGCACGCGGCGCGCCTGATCGCCGACCACATCGAGTCGCCGGACGAGCGTCCCGCCCCGACGATCGAATACCTCGACGCGCACCTCATTCCGGGCGCCTCCGTGACGCGCCTGGACGACTGACGCGTTCGGGCGGACAGCTCAGGCGAGGGAGTAGACCCGCTCCGCATTGCCGCCGAGCAGGGCGTCCTGCTCGGCCGGGGAGAGCCCCGAGACGAGTGTGTCGAAGGCCTCGCGCCACGCGGGAGCGCCGCCGCCGAGCTCGGCGAGCGGCCAGTCCGAGCCGTAGAGCAGGCGATCGGGACCGAACGCCTCCAGCGCCGTCGAGACGATCCCGCGGAGGTCGCCGGCCGTCCAGGTCCCCGGCACCAGCCCCGACGTGAGCCCGGAGACCTTGGCCGAGACGTTCGGGAGGGCCGCGAGAGCGCGCAGCCCCGCCTCCCATCGCGACGCGTCCGCGTCGTCGGCGAGCGGACCCCCGAGGTGGTCGAGCACGAAGGAGACGCCGTCGTTGCGCGCAGCCACGCGAGCCGCCTGCTCCAGCTGCCAGTCGCGGATCACGAGGTCGAAGACCAGCCCCTCGCGACCGAGGGCGGCGAGACCGTCGGCGGTGTCGGCCCGCAGCATCCACTCGGGGTCGGGATCGATGTGGGCGAGATGCCGGACGCCGACGACCGGAACGGATCCGGCGCGCACCTCGTCGAGCTGCGCGCGGACATCGCCGGCGAGGTCGACCCAGGCGACCAGTCCCGCCACCACCCGCGGGTCGCTGCGCGACAGCCGGACGCTCTCCTCAAGGCTGTTGCTCGCCTGCACCAGCACCGCGCGGTCCATCCCCGTCGCCGCGAGCATCCCGCGCAGATCATCGGTGGCGAAGTCGCGGTCGATCGCCGCCATCGAGACGGGATCGATCCAGTCCTGCGGATCGGTGGAGCGGTCCCACAGGTGCACGTGAGCGTCGATCCGGGCGGTCACCGCTGGCGCCACACTTCGTCGATCGGCTGCCAGAGGGAGCCGGGGTCGCGTTCCTCGGCGATACGCACCTGGCACGGGTCCGTGTGCGTCCACCACTCCTGCGACAGCGGGTCGTCCGCGATCCGCTGCAGGTCGGCCGCGTGATCGTCGCCGACGTACTCGTAGTGGGCGAACAGGATGTCGCCGAAGACGTAGATGCTGTAGTTGCGGATGTTGCACTCGGTCATCTTCGCCTCGACGCCCGGCCACACGGCGCGATGGAGTTCGAGGTACTCCTCGCGCTTCTCGGGCCGGACGCCGACGACGAACGCGAACCGCTGCGGTTCGCCGCTCACGAGACCGGCCTCAGCGGCACGGTCGGGTCGTCGATGACGTCGGGCTCGGCGACGAGTCGCAGCGCCGCGCGTTCGGGGCGGATGTGCGGACCGGTGGCGGGAGGTGCGGGAGTCCCGCCCTCACCGGTCAGCTTGGCCTCGTCCACGATGATGCCGATCCCCGGCCTGTCGCCGAGGACGATGCCGCCGTCGTCGAACTCCTGGTCGACATCCAGTCCGATCGGGAAGGAGAGGTCCTGCACCTCGTGCGTCAGCAGGTTGGGTATGGCGGCGGCTGCATGGGCGGCCGGATTGGTGTTGTAGGTGACCGGGCTCACCGGCAGGTCGTGCCCGTGGGCGAGGGTCGCGACACGGAGCAGGTGCGTGATGCCCCAGACATTGCCGACCTGCACGATGTCCACCGCTCCGCTGTCGAGCAGCGGCCGGTATTGCTCCAGTCCGGTCAGGTTCTCGCCGCTCGCCACGGCCGCGCGGATCTTGCCGCGTAGCGAGGCCATGCCCGCCGCATCCCATCGGCGCAGGGGCTCCTCGATCCAGGTGAGGTCGAGGCGTTCCTCGATGGCGCCGATGTACCGCGCGGCCTGCGCGTGGTTCCACGACTCGTTGACGTCGAACATGAGCGCGGGATGCCGCGAATTGCGGCTGAGGATGTCGCGCAGCAGCTCCAGACGCGGGAGGTCGCGGTCGAGGTCGCGCCCGCCCTTGAGCTTGCCCGCCTTGAACCCGCGGTCGGCGAACCGCCCGTAGAGGTCGGACAGCTCGTCGTCGGTCAGGCCGTACTCGAGGCCGGATGCGTACCCGGGCACGAACCGCTCGCGCGCACCGAGCATGCGCCAGAGCGGCTCCTCCGCCGCCTTCGCCTTGAGATCCCAGAGCGCCATGTCGACGGCGCCGATCGTGCCGAACGTGGTTCCGGAGTGACCGGCCTTGAACACCCAGTCGAGCATCCGGTCGTAGAGGGCGACGACCGAGCGCGGGTCCTCCCCCTCGACCGCCGGGAACACCCGGGCGATGTCGGCATGTGCGCCGACCCCGACCCCTTCGATACCGCTGTCGGTCTCGATGATCAGGACGGGGACGGGCGTCGTGTTGCCGGTCTGCACGCCGTTGACGTCGCCGGTGACCCGGCCCCAGTCGTGGACGGTGCTCAGACTGCGATAGCCCGTGATCTTCATCGGTGGTTCTCCTTCGGTGCTGACGTGCTCATTCCTTGGTCCCTCCCGCGGTCATCCCCGAGACGAGGAACCGCTGCGAGAACAGGAAGACGATGAGGACGGGCAGGATCGACACGATGGTCGCCAACGCCAGGGTCGGCAGCTGGACCGAGTCGGAGCCCGCCGAGCTGGGGTTGAAGGCCGGCGTCGCCGAGAGCAGCGAGGTCAGCCCGACCTGGATCGGGTAGCCGTCGCTGGAGGGCAGCATCACGAACGGCAGGAAGAAGTTGTTCCAGTTCTGCACGAAGCTGAAGAACGCCACCAGTGCGACGATCGGAGCGGCCAGCGGCAGCGCGACCCGGGTGAACACCTGGATCTCGGTGCAACCGTCGATCCGTGCGGCCGCGAGCAGGTCGCGCGGGATGCTCGTCGAGAAGTAGATGTACGTCAGGTAGACGCCGAACGGGAAGAACGACATCGGCAGGATCACCGACAGCGGGCTCCCGATCAGGCCGACGCTGTTGAGCTCCAGGAAGATCGGCAGCACCAGCGCTGTGCTCGGGATGAGCATGACCACCAGGGTGAGCACGAGCAGTGCCTTGCGGAGCCGGAACTCGGTCAGCGCCAGCGCGTAGCCGGCCGGGATGCTCACGATCAGCGTGATGATCAGCGCGCCGATCGAGTACAGCGCCGAGTTGCCGATCCACAGCGTCACCGCGCCGTCCTGGAAGCCGAACAGCTGGTTCCAGTTGGCGACGAAGTCCGACCACGACCCGACCGAGAACGGGTTGGCGACGATCAGCGCCTTGGACGACTTGGTCACCGCGAACAGCAGCCAGACGATCGGGATGGCGAAGAACAGCACGAAGACGACGAGGATGACGCCCGCGATGGAGCGTCCGCTCCAGCCGCGCAGACTGGCGCGGCGGCGCTCTGCGGTGAGTGCGGTCATGGTCATTCCTTCTCGAACAGGCCGCCGCGGGTGACGAACACCCAGGACAGCAGGAGCGCGACGATCAGCAGCAGGAGCGAGATCGCGGCGGCGCCGTTGAAGTCGTTCTGCTGGAACGCGTACTGGTAGGCGAGCTGGTTGAGCGAGTAATCGTTGGGGACGACCGCGTTGCTCGCCTGGCTGAGCAACTGGGGCTCGACGAACAGCTGCGTGCCCGCCGCCAGCGACATCACCCCCATGTACGCGATCCACTTGCGGAGCATCGGCAGCTGGATGCGGAGGGCGATCTGCACGGCGTTCGCCCCGTCGATGCGCGCCGCCTCGATCACGTCGGTGCTGATGTTGTTGAGCGCGCCGTACATGATCACGATCCAGCCGCCCGCGCCCGTCCAGAACGCGATGATCGCGAAGATGGCCGGCAGGTTGCCCGGCTGGATGACCTGCACGAAGCTGTTCATCCCCATCAGCCGGAGCAGTCCGCTGACCGGGCTTGCCGTCGGGTCGAGCACGAACAGCCAGAGCAGGACGCTGGAGGCGCCGGCGAGCGCGCCCGGCAGGTAGTAAATGAACCGCAGGCCGGTGCTCGCCCACCGCACGCGCAGGGCGTGGACGACGAGCGCCAGCAGCACGACGAAGATCACGAGGCCGATCAGCCAGATGACGAGGTAGATCGTCACGTGCAGCACGGCCGGCCAGAACCGGAAGTCGGTGACGACCGTGATGAAGTTGTCGATTCCGGCGAACCCGCCGTCCGCCCGGGTGAAGGCGAGCAGCACCGCGTACAGGGCCGGCAGGATGCCGAAGGCGATGGCGAGCAGGGCGTAGAGCGAGACGAAGACGTAGCCGATGGGCGTGCGTCCTGGTGCCCGGCTGGACCGCCGGGCTGACCGCCGGCGCTCTGGGGCGCCGGCGGCCAGCTGGTCGCTCGGTGGAGCGAGGGTCATGTCAGTTCACCTTGTATCCGTCGACCTTGGCCTGGTTCGCGATGGCCTCCTGCCAGGTGGGCAGCAGGCTCTCGATCGACTTCCCGCCCGTGATGGCCGGGGTCATCGTCTTGGCCCAGACGGCCTCCTGGCTGAAGACGCCGTAGCCCCAGCCGTCCCACACCTGGGAGGCGGCGGTTGCGACGGGCTCGAGCGAGGTGGCGTAGTACTTGCTTGCCTCCTGCTTCTCGATCCACTTCTTGGCCGCCGGCGCGTACGCCGGGTAGCCGGGGGCGACATCCACCTGGTAGTCGTCGGAGGTCGTCACGAACTGCGCGAACTTCTCGGCGGCCTTCAGGTTCTTGGAGTGGCTGGAGATGAACCAGGTACCGCCGCCGACGTTGCCGGTCACGGCCTTGTCCTCGCCCTTCCAGGGCAGCGGGGCCGCCACGCCGAGCTCGCCGGCCGGCACGTTGAGCGACTGCGGGTTGTTGAAGATGGCGCCGGCGTACCAGGCGGGGCCGGGCATCATCAGCACCTTGCCCGCGTAGCTCTTGACGAACTCCGGGGTGAAGACGCTGACGGCCGGGACCGTCTTGTTCTCGCGGAGCGTGTCGAGCAGAGTGGCGGCGCGCTTGCACTCGGTGCTGTCGGTCTTTACGGTCACCGACTTCGGGCCGGTGATGTCGTTGGCCTGGCACTTGCTGCCCCACATGAACACCTCGGGTGTCCAGGCGTCACCGGCGGTGCCGATGATGTAACCGGGGTGCTCAGCCGCGACCTTCTCGCCGAGCGCCTGGTACTCCTCCCAGGTGGTGGGGACGGCGTAGCCGAACTTGTCCATCAGGGTCTTGTCGTACCAGAGCACGGCTTGGGCGAGGTCGTTGCGGAGGCAGTACACCTGGCCGTTGACGGTGCAGGGGTTGAGGGCGCCCTCGGTGAAGTTGTCGAGGGTGTCCTTGGGGACGAGGCCCTTGTCGAGCACGGCGGCGAAGGCCTGCTTGCCGTTGCTCTTCTGGCTCGCCCAGGCGGCGTCGTTGTTCTGGCTGGAGAAGACCACGTCCGGCCAGCCGCTGCCGGCACGGTCGAAGAGCTGCATCTTCGTCCTGAAGGAGTTGGAGCCGTTGGCCGAACCGTCGTAGGTGACGACCTTGATCTTGGTGTCCGGGTTCGCCTTCTCGAATGCCTTTGCCGCGGCCTGACGGTCCGCGTCCACCCAGACGGTGATCGTCGAGGAGGTGTCCTGCTTGGCTTCGGGAAAGCCGTACGACCCGTTCGCCGAGCTCCCGCCGGTACTGCAACCGGTGAGGGCCAGGAGCGCCGTCGCGGCGCCAAGTGCGGCGACGGTCAGCGCCGGCCTACGGCGTGAACGCACCACAGTGTGGATTCCGACCATGAGATGTCCTTGTCTTGTCGACTTCGTTGACGACTCCGAGGAGGCGTGATCTTGACTATAGGGCATACGTATGATGTTTGCCAAGTGGCTGACGTGACACGACGTCGCCGGTCATCGCGCCGCTTCGACCGCCGCCCGGGATAGCGCCTCGACGCGTGCGAAATCGCCGGCCGCGATGGCGGCGCGCGGCACCATCCAACTGCCTCCGACCGCGATCACGGACGGCAGCGCGAGATAGTCCGCGGCTCGCGACGCGTCGATCCCGCCAGTCGGGACGAACGCCAGGTCCGGGAACACGGACGACAGCGCCGACAGGACGGCCGGGCCGCCCGAGGACTCGGCGGGGAAGAACTTCAGGGTCCGCAGGCCCAGCGACCGGGCGTGCATCACCTCGGTCGCCGTCACCGCGCCGGGAACGGCCTGCACTCCGCGCCGCTCGCACACCGCGAGGACGGACTCGGAGAGGCCCGGGCTCACCACGAACGTCGCGCCGGCGTCGATCGCGGCCTCCGCCTGCTCGGGCTCCAGGACGGTGCCCACGCCGACGCGCAACCCCGGCATCCCGGCCAGAGCGCGCAGCGCACTCAGAGCAGCCGGAGTCCGTAGCGTGATCTCGGCCTGGTGGATGCCGCCGGCGAGGAGCGCGCGGCCCAGCGCTTCGGCGTCTCGCGCATCGTCGATCACGACGACCGGGAGGATCGGTTCGAACCCCGTCATCGCCCGAGCCACCCGCCGTCGACGGGCAGGATCGCGCCGGAGACGTAGCGGGCGGCGTCGGAGGCGAGGAACACGGCCGCTCCCCCGATGTCCTCCGGCGTCCCCCATCGACCGGCCGGGATGCGCTCGAGGATCGACCGCGAGCGATCGGGGTCGTCCTGCAGCGCCTGGGTGTTGTCCGTCGCGATGTACCCGGGAGCGATGCCGTTCACGGTCACGCCCCTCCCGGCCCACTCGTTCGAAAGAGCGCGGACGAGCCCGGCCACGCCGGATTTCGCGGCCGCGTACCCCGGAACGTTGATGCCGCCCTGAAAGGACAGCAGGGATGCGGTGAAGACGACCCGGCCGCCGCCCGCTTCCAGCATCCGGCCGCCCAGCGCCTGGCTGAGCACGAACCCGCTCGTCAGGTCGACCTCCAGAACCTCGTCGAACCACTCCAGCGGATGCTCGGCCGCCGGGGCCCGCCGGATGGTCCCGGCGTTGTTCACGAGGATGTCGGCGTGACGGTCGCGGGCGGCGAGCTCCGCGGCGAACGCGCTCACCTGGGCGCGGTCGGCGAAGTCGACGCGGTGCCCCTCGAAGCTCCGTCCGAGCGACCGCACCCGGTCGCCGATCGCCGACCCCTCGGGGTCGAGCGTCGCGGAGACGCCGACGATGTCGGCGCCGGCCGCGGCGAGCGCCTCCGCGATCGCGAAGCCGATGCCGCGCTTCGCCCCGGTGACGACCGCCAGCCGGCCGGAGAGGTCGAAGCCGCTCATCGGCCGACCTCCACGAGGATCTTCATCGCTCCGCCGGCCTCCAGTGCCTCGAACGCCGACGCCGTCTCGGCGAGCGGAACCACCCGGGTGATCAGCCGGTCGGCGGGGATGTCGCCGCCCGAGACGAGCTCCACAGCCCGCTCGAAGTCCTGCCGCTGGTACACGCGCGCTCCGAGGATGCGGAGCTCGCGCCAGAACACCCGGTGCAGATCGATCGGCCGCGGCTGGGAGTGGATGGCGACGACGACGAGCGTGCCGCGGACCTTCGCCAGCGACGTCGCGCCGAGAACGGCCGCCGCCGAGCCGGAGACCTCGAACACCACGTCCGCGCCGGCTCCCCCGGTCCACTCCTCGACCCACGCGACCTGGTCCACCGCACTCGGGTCGAGGGTCCGCAGGCCCATCTCCTCCGCAGCGGCCCGGCGGCCGGGATCGATCTCGGCGATCACCACCTCGGCGCCGAAGGCGGTCGCGACGGTGGCGATGAGCACGCCGATCGGGCCCGCGCCGATCACGACGGCCCGATCGCCGGGCGTCAGCTCCGAGCGGCGCACGTCGTGGACGGCGACCGCGACCGGCTCGACCAGCGCCGCATCCCGCAGCGACACCCCGTCCGGCAGGCGGACGAGCGTGGAGGCCGGGACGTTCCAGCTCTGCTGCAGGGCGCCGGGGCTGTCGATGCCGATGAAGTCGAGGCTCTGGCAGATGTGCTCGTTGCCCGCACGGCAGGCGGGACACGTGCCGTCCCACGCCAGCGGCATGACCGTGACGGCGTCGCCGACCGCCCATCCCTCGACGTCCGGGCCGATCGCGGAGATCGTGCCGGACATCTCGTGGCCGATCGTCGCCGGCAGCGTGACCCGCGCATCCATGTCGCCGTGGTAGATGTGCAGATCGGTGCCGCAGATCCCCGCGTAGGCGACGGCGATCCGCACCTCGCCGGGTCGCAGCTCCGCCGCCTCCCGCTCCTCGATCGTGATCGTGTGCTCGCCTGCGTAGTTCGCCGCCAACATCGCCGGCCGCTCCTTCCTCGTCTCTCGCCCGTCCCGAACGGACCTGGCGTGACGTCCTCGTCTCGAATGATCCAAACATAATACGTATGCTGAAAGGAAGCGATTCTGCTCCTCCGACGAAGAAGGCCTGCGATGACACCGACACTGCCCACCCGCACCCTCCGCACCGGGACCGACCTGACGGAACTCGGCTTCGGCGCCGCCCAGCTCGGCAACCTCTTCCGCGAGACCACCGACGAGGAGGCCCAGCGGGCGGTGAACGCCGCCTGGGAGGAGGGCCTCCGGTACTTCGACACCGCGCCGCACTACGGGCTGGGCCTCTCCGAGCGCCGCCTCGGTCGCGCCCTCGGCGAGACGCCGCGCGACCGCTTCGCGCTCTCCTCCAAGGTCGGCCGACTGCTCGTCGACAGTCCGGAGAGCGCCGACCGCCTCGACGACGACGGCTTCGTCGTTCCGGCGAGCACGCGCAGGGTCTGGGACTTCAGCCGCGACGGCATCCTCCGCTCGGTGGAGCAGTCGCTCGCCCGACTCGGCACCGATCGGCTCGACATCGCCTACCTGCACGACCCGGACGACGACTGGGAGGCCGCATCCACCACCGGCGTCGACGCGCTGGTGGAGCTGCGCGAGCAGGGCGTGGTGGGAGCCATCGGCGCCGGCATGAACCAGTCCGCGATGCTCGCGGAGTTCGTCCGCCGCACCGACGTCGATGTCGTCATGGTGGCCGGCCGCTTCACCCTGCTCGACCCGTCGGCGCTGGACGACCTCCTGCCGGTCGCGGCGGAACGCGGCGTCGGCGTCGTCGCTGCCGCCGTCTACAACTCGGGGCTGCTGAGCTCCGAGACGATCGACCCGGCCGCGCACTTCGACTACGGATCGGCGCCGGCCGAGGTGATCGACCGCGCACGGAGGATCGCGGAGATCTGCCGCGATCACGGCGTCAGCCTTCCCGCAGCCGCCATCCAGTACCCGTTGCGGCATCCCGCCGTCGTGTCCGTCGTCACGGGGATGCGCACGGAAGACCATGTGCGCAGCACCGTCGATCGCTACCGGGCGGACATCCCGGAGGCCCTCTGGGAGGAGCTGGATGCGGCGGGCCTGGCCCCCGACCCGGCGTGATCGCGACGGATCACGCAAACATCATACGTCTCTTGCAGTAAACATCATACGTATGCTAACCCTGTTCTGGGGGCACCGACGCCCTCCATGACAGGAAGCGATCGAACATGACATTGACGTCAGACTCGCGACGATCGATGGCCAGGAGACGAGGGCGACCCGCAGTGCTTGCGGTCCTCGGAGCCGCAGCCGTCATCGCCTCCGCGCTGATCCCGCTCAAGGCGCAGGCCGCGCCCGCGACCATCTTCTACGCTGCGCCCGACGGCAAGAACGCCGGGCACTGCTCCCAGTCGCAGCCGTGCTCCCTCGAGCGCGCCCAGCACGTGCTGCGGCCATCGGTCAAACACGGTGACGTCACCGTGCAGCTGGCCGACGGCACGTACCGCATCGACAAGCCGCTCACCTTCGACGCCGACGACGGCGGCGGCACGAACACGGTCCACTGGGCTGCCGCACCCGGTGCGCACCCGGTCATCAGCGGGGCGTCCGACGTCTCCGGCTGGACGAAGTCGGACGCCGGCGCCGGGATCTGGGTCGCCGACACCCCGGCGGGGCTCGACACCCGCCAGCTCTACGTCGACGGCGTGATCGCTCCGCGCGCATCCATCCGCCTGGCCAACGCCGACGTGACACCCACCGCCACCGGGCTGACGATCAAGAACCCGGCGCTCGCGTACCTCGCCGGGCTCCCCGACCAGGGCCGCATCGAGTTCGAGTCGCTCGGCGACTTCACCAACCGATACTCGCCGGTGCAGAGCATCAGCCCGACGCAGATCACGATGGCGCAGCCTGCCTGGGACAACAACACCTGGGGCTGGGACACCGTCCAGAACTCCTTCCTGGCCGGGCCGAGCTGGTACCTCGACAACTCGCTCGCCTTCCTGACGCAGACCAACCAGTGGTACATCGACCCGCACGGCGGAAAGCTGTACTACAAGCCCGCCGAAGGCGTCGACCCGAACAAGCTCGACATCGAGCTGCCGCGGCTGCAGTCGCTGATCAGCATCGGCGGCACCTACGACAAGCCGGTGAGCGGTCTCTCGTTCGAGGGCATCCAGTTCTCGGGCACGTCGTGGCTCGGCCCGTCGACCGACGGGTACGCCGACCAGCAGAACGGGCTCTTCATCAAGGGCTCCTACGACTATCGGCCCGCCGACGCGTTCACCAGCTGCTCCCGCGGCTGCGAGATGTTCGAGCGCGCCCGCACGAGCTGGTACCAGGAGCCCGCGGCGGTGCAGGTGTCGGCGGCGAGCCGCGTCTCGTTCACCGGCAACACGTTCACGAACCTCGGGTCGTCGGCCCTCGGCATCGGCAACGACACCAACGCCATGGCGAACGGGATCGGATACGGCGCAAGCAGCATCGACGTGGTCGGCAACCGGTTCATGGAGGACAGCGGACACGGCATCGCGGTCGGAGGCGTCCTCCCCGACGCGCACCACCCGAGCGATCCCCGCATGGTCAACCAGGACATCCGCATCCAGGACAACACGATCGACCGGGTGTCGGTGGACTACAAGGACAACAGCGGGATCCTGAGCACCTACGTGACGCGGGCGCAGATCCTGCACAACGAGGTCTCCAACGTTCCGTACGACGGGATCGACACCGGCTACGGCTGGGGCATCAACGACGCCGGCGGATCGAACGACTACGTCGACCGTGGTTACTACAAGTGGAACACGCTGTACACGACGCCGACGACCCTGAAGGACAACCGGGTCGAGGGCAACCTCGTGCACAACACGAAGGCGCGTTTCGCCGACGGCGGCTCGGTCTACAACCTGTCCGCCAGCCCCGGATCGGTCGTCGACAAGAACTACCTGTTCAACATCTCGGGCGTCGGCCTCTACCTCGATGAGGGATCGCGGTACATGACGTACGAGAACAACGTGGTCCAGGGCGGCTCCTTCGTCTTCACGAACGCCTACAGCCTGAGGAACAACACCAGCGACAACACCATCCAGAACAACTGGTACAACTCCGGAGGAATCTCGGCCCCGAACGCCGCGGCCCACAACAACACGCTGGTCAACAACGTCAAGGTCTCCGGTGCCAACTGGCCCGCCGGCGCCCGTGACGTGATCTGCGCGGCCGGTGTGGCGCCGCAGTACCGGACGTCGCTCAACGCCAACCGGTTCGGGTTCACCGGCTGCCCGGTGGATGCGCCCGTCACGGGCCTGTCGACGGCCGGCTCCTCCGCGGTCAGCTCCTACTTCGGACAGGCCGGTGACGCCTACGGGATCGCCGCGGCCGGAGCGGACGTGTGGGGCGCGGGCGGTCAGCACTCCGACCAGTTCGGGGCGATCTACAAGGCCGGGTCGTTCACCGCGAACTCCGCGGTGTCGGCGCGGGTTGTATCGGTGAACGACGCGAACGCCTCGGCGAAGTCGGGCGTGATGGTCCGCAACGACATCACGAAGGCCGGTTCGTCGGCCGGCTACGCGGTCGTCGCGGTGACGGCACGCAACGGCGTGGTGTTCGAGTGGGATGCCAACGGCGACGGCTACCTCGACACGGAGGCGAAGGCGTCGGTCGACGTCTTCCGGCCGATCTGGGTGCAGCTCGCCCGCACCGGCACGTCCTACACGGCGTCGTACTCGTACGACGGCGTCAACTACGTGCCGATCGGCTCACCGGTCACCCTCGCCTCTGCGGCGGCGACGCAGGACGCCGGGATCTTCTCGACGTCGCACGACGTGACGCAGTCGGCGATCAACCAGTTCGACGGACTGTCGATCACGGCGACACCGTAGCGCGGCAGGCCCGAGGTCTCGGCGCCGTCAGCGGTCACGACTGCTGGCGGCGCCGATTCGGTGTGCGGTCGTGGGTGCTCAGAGGATGCGCCGGGCCAGCCGCGGGTAGTCGATCACGATGCCGTCCTCATCCACGGTGAGATCGGCCATGAACGTGTCGCCCACACTGCGGTACCGCACCACGCTGTGACCGGAAGCCGGGTCGTACGGTTTCGCGGCGCTGTACGCCTGCCGGCTCGGGATGACCGCGAGCGACGGCAGGTCGACCCACGCCATCGTGAGCTCGGTCTCCGCCAGCCCCTCTCGGGCACGCAGGCGCAGGATCGGCATCGTGTTGGTGACCGGGCAGAGCGCGAGGTCGCAGTCGAGTGCGTCCTCCAGGGCTTCCGGGTGTGCCGCGCCCGGATCGGGCATCGGTTCGCCGTGGTAGCGCACGTCGCCGTGGGCGTACGTCTCGGTCGCCCAGGTGCCGTGGGTGCTGCGCGTCAGCACGAGCCAGCGCGTGAACCCGCGGCCGGCGACCGACACCGAGAGCCGCGAGGTCACCCAGTCCGGCCCGGTCTCCAGCGCCCAGCTGGTGACGTAGTCGGTGGTCCGCGAGGTGCCGAGGGCGTCGAGCCTGTCCGGTGCGAGGGTCAGCACCGCGGCCTCCAGTCGTTGCGGGTCCTCGTCGCCCACCCACTCCACGTGCCGTACAGCTCCACGCATGCTGCTCGCCTCCGCCCAAGACCGCCGTGGCCGAACCATATCCCAGCGCGCGGTCGGTGTGGAGAGGTGTGCCGCGACGCGTTCGGCCGGCCCGTCGGTCCGAGGACCTCGTGGTCAGCGACCCGGCGCCGCATGCGGGGTGAGCGCGTGCTGGAGCGCGAGCGTCGCCGCTCCGCCGGCCGCCGCATCCAATCCGGGGTCGGCGAGCTCGATGACGACCGGGTGGATGGCGCGGGTGCGGGCGAACTGCGAGACGTACGCACGGATCTCGCGGACGTAGATGGCTCCGGCGTCCGCGAATCCGGGTCCGGCCAGCACGACACGGTCGAGGTCGAGCACGTTCACGATCGACAGCACCGCGGCGGCCACATACCGCGCCGAGCGCTTGATCAACTCGCAGCAGCGCGGCTCGCCTTGGGCGGCCGCCCGTGCGATCGCCTCGAAGTCCGCGCGGAAGCGTTGCGGGTCGCGGGTGAGGCCCAGTTGCAGGACGAGGTCGTCGTCGTCCAGTGCCTGCGCCACCACCGCGCGGGGCGCCGCCAGCATCTCCAGGCACCCGCGCGCGCCGCACCAGCACTGCGGACCGTCGATGTCGATGACCATGTGGCCGATCTCACCGACGTTCGAGGAGGCGCCGCGGGCCACGCTGCCGCCGACCATCAGCCCCAGACCGAAGCCGTTCGAGAGGTACAGCGTCGCGAAGTCCTGCGTCGCGGGCACCCGGCCGGCCCAGTACTGGCCGAGGGCGGCGCACGCGGCGTCGTTGTCGCGCACCACCGGCAGTCCGATGCGCGGTTCGAGCGCCTTGTTCAGCGCGAAGGACTCCCACTCGGTGGAGGTGATCGACAGGCGCTCCGCTCCGGCGCCCAGGTCGAGGCCGGCGCCGGCGACCCCGACGCCCACGACGGACTCCAGCGCGATGTCGAGCTGGACCAGCAATTGGCCGAGCTCGCGGGCGATGCGCACCACATCCTCGCTCGGTCCCGCCTCCTCGATCCCGGGGGAGACCAGCCGGCCGATGACCGTGCCCGCGAGATCGGTCACGACGTAGGTCAGGCGCCCGGCGTCGAGCGAGAGCCCGACGGCGAACCGCCCGGTCGAGTTGAGCTCCAAAAGGCTGCTGCGCTTGCCGCCGGTCGACTCACTGAAGCCGGTCTCGATGACCAGGCCGTCCTCGATCAGCGACTTGACGATTCGTGTGATGGAGGTGGCGGTCAGCCCCGATCGCTCCGCAAGCTCGGTGCGTGTGACGGTGCCGCCGGATCGGACCATGTCGAGCACGGCGCTCCGGGTGTTCGCGGACGACGGTCCCAGCCGTCGGGCCGCACTCACGACGTCTCCCGCACGACGACGACCGGTTCGGGCGCCGCCACCGGTCCGACATCGCCGTCGTGGATGGCGGCGAGCGCCGCCGTGCCCAGCAGCGCGCCGATCTCCCGGCCGTGACGGTCGATCGCGGTGATCGGACGGCTCGCGCTCTGGCACACCAGAGAGTCGCTCCAGCAGATCAGGGATACCGCGTCAGGGACCGCGACGCCGTGCTCCTCCAGGGCGTCGAGCGCCGCGACGGCGTCGTGGTCGCTGTCGAACACCAGGACGGTCGGCGCCTCCGGCGAGCTCTCGGCAGCGATGCGCACCGCATCCGCGACGACATCCGCCGTCTGGACGACCTCGATGCGCCGGCCGCCGTCACCCGCAGCGCTGCCTGCATCGCTCACCAGCGGATCCGGCTCCGACTGCGCCGTCACGTACACCCAGCGTCGGGCGGGGTGCCCGTCGAGGTAGGCGGCGAGCGCGCGCGAGGCGGCCGCCGCATCCACCGTCACCGCCGGGTAGTCGGTATCGTCCGCGGCTGGGGCGAGCGCGACGAAGGGCATGTCGATCTGACGGAGAAGCCGGATGCGGGCATCCTCTTCCCGCGCCCCGAGCACGATGACACCGGCGATTCCCCCGACGCGGGCCCACAGCCGGTAGGTGCGCAGCTCCGACTCCTCGTCGTCGACCGACCGGGTGATGAACCGCATGCCGGCCGCGAGCAGGGGGCCGGCGATCGCGCGCACGATCGCGGAGGCGACCGGGTCGCGGTCGCGGCCGTGCCGGATCACCAGGCCGATCGATGCCGCCTGATCCGTCATCTGCTCACCGCCTTCCCCTCGCTCCGCACGAGACCCCAGATAGGAAGTCTGCCGGATGCGGCCCTCCCGCCACGACTTCCTCCGTCACTTGATCGCGCCCGCCGCCATGCCGCGCTCGAACTGCCGCTGCAGTGCGATGTAGGCGATGATCGTCGGGATCGCGGTGATCACCGATGCGGCGAGGATCTTCGGCGTGTCGTCGTTGTACTGCCGTCGGAAGAACTCGGGCAGCTGCGTGACCACGCCCATCCCGTCGTCGATCAGGAACACCTTGGGCAGCAGGTACGAGTTCCACGCGTAGATGAGCACCAGCACCATGAGCGCCACGGCCATCGGGCGAGACAGCGGGACCAGGATCGACCAGAACACGCGCCAGGTGCTCGCGCCGTCGATGCGGGCGGCCTCGAACATCGCGTCGGGGATGCCGTCGACGTAGCCACGGGCGATCAGCACGGTGAACGGGATCTGGAGCGCCGCGATAGGCAGGATCACCGACCAGTACGTCCCGAGCAGCCCGAGCTTTACCGCGGTCGTATAAAGAGGAGCGATCAACACCACCTCAGGCAGCGTCAGCGCGGCCATCATGAGCCAGAAGTACAGCTCCTTGCCGCGCACGCGCAGCTTCGAGAAGCCGAACGCCGCCGCGAGCGTCGCCACGTAGACGATGACGATCGAGGCGACCGCGATGATGATCGTGTTGAGGAAGAACTTCGGGAAGCCGGGGACCTGAACCACCGCGAGGTAGTTGCCCCACCCCTGCCCCTCGAAGCTGGTCTGGAGCATCGCGATCAGCGGGATCACGAACGGCACGACGGCGACCGTGAGGACCAGCTGCAGGGTGATGCGCGCGCGGAGCGAGCGGGTCTCAAACATCGGCGGCCTCCTTGCGGCGCGGTTTCGTACGGGTCAGACGCTCGCGTCCACGCAGCTGCATGAAGACGGAGACGGCGATCGCGATGATCAGCACCAGGATGGACAGCGCCGACGCGTAACCGAGGTTGCGGTCGCTGCTCGCCGTCTCGGCGTAGATCATGGTTCCGAGGAACTCGGACGAGTGCGCCGGGCCGCCCTGAGTGATCAGCCACGGGCTGTCGAACAGCTTCAGCGCCGTGATGAAGTTCAGGATGGCGAGCGAGACGATGATCGGGCGAAGCGTCGGAAGGACGATCGAGAACAGCACGCGGAAGTTGCCCGCGCCGTCCAGCCTCCCGGCCTCGATGAGCTCGGGGTCGATCTGCGCCATGCCGGCGTAGATGAGGATGAAGCCGTAGCCGATCGCACCCCAGCATCCGACCAGGGTGACGACGAGCAGCGAGGTCGTCGACTGGCCGATCCACGGCTGCTGCAGAGCCGACAGGCCGAAGAAGCCCAGGATGCTGTTAACCGTGCCGTCGCTCTGCCAGACCTCGACATGCGCCGGGGCGAGCGTGGCCGGTGCCACGACGACGGGGATGACGACGAGCACCTTGTAGAGGTTCGCGAAGCGGATCTTGGAGTGCATGGCCGCCGCGAACAGCGTCCCGCCGGCCACCTGCACGATGAACACCACGACGAAATAGATGATCGTGTTGCGCAGCGAGGTCCAGAGCACCGGGTCCGCCAGCGCCGAGATGTAGTTGCCGAAGCCGACCGGCGTCATCAGCGCCCGGCCGCCGGGCCAGGAGAAGAACGACAGGTAGCCCGAGTAGATGATGCTGTAGTAGATCAGCCCGACGGAGATGGCGAACGCCGGAAGGATCCAGCGGAGGCCCCCGGGCAGGAGGCGGGCGCGCCGCTTGGGGCGCCCGCCTCCCTTCACCACGGGTGTCTGTCGGTCGGATCCGATCTCAAGATCCGTGACGGTCATGACGTAGATCGATCCGTTCTCGTTCGATGGCGATTACTTGGTGCCGACCTTGCTCGCCTCGGAGGAGGCCTGCTGGTCGTCCGCGATGCTCTTGATCGACTTGTTCACCGAGGGGTCGAGCACCTGCTGGATGGCGACCACGATCGCGTCGAGCGACTTCTGGGTGGTCTGCCACTGGCGGGACTCCGTGGTCTCGCCGCTCTCCTTGATGAGGGTCTCGATCGCCGGACGCTGCACAGCCTCGTCCACGAGCGTGATGTTCGACCAGTCGGGCGTGGTCCCCTTCAGGGCCGGAAGCAGGTCGAGCGCGTTGGCGACGTTCTGCTGGCCGGTCTTGTTCATGGTCATCCACGAGACGAACGTCTTGGCCGCACCGATGTTCTTCGACTCGGAGTTGATCGCCAGGCCGTAGTCGGCCTCACCGAAGTAGGTGCTCTTGTGGCCCTCACCGGCGACATCCGGGAACTGCGCGGGCAGCTGGACGAAGCAGGTCGGGTTGCTCACACCGGCGGCCTCCATCGAGGCCTTGCACGACTCGGCGCCCGCGTACTGCGTGTACCAGAAGCCCATCTGGACCATGGCGGCGTCGCCCTTCATGAACTCGTTGTTCGCGAGCGGATACTGCGGGCCGTCCAGCGCGTTCGGCGGGATGATGCCGTCGTCCTTCATCTTCTTGATGATCTCGAGCACCTTCTGGCCCTGCTCGTCGTTCCACTTCGCCTTGCCGGTGGCGGCCTTGATGAAGAAGTCCGGGTCGACGGTGTTGGCGATCGAGTGGTACATCTCGGTCGGGAAGGTGTCGGTGCCGCCGGCACCCATGGTGAAGCAGGTCTTGCCGATGGCCGTCACCTTCTTGCAGGTGTCCACCCAGGAGTTGTAGTCCGTCGGAACCTTCGCGCCGGCCTTGTCGAGGATGTCCTTGTTGTACCAGAGGAATCCGGCCGACATCCCGCCCAGCGGGAGCGAGACGAAACGGCCGTCCGAGCCGGTCAGCTGCTTCACGTAGGAGCCGCCGATCTGGTCCTTCCAGTCGTCGCCGAGGGTGTCCTTTGCGAGCGACGTCAGGTCGAGCGCGTAGGGGCCCCACAGGTCCGGCGAGCCGCCCGCGGGAGACAGGTCGAAGACGTCCGGACCCTTGCCCGAGTCGAGCGCGGGCGTGATCGTGTTGCGGTAGTCGACGTTCTCGAAGTTCTTGTAGGTGACCGTGATGTCCGGGTACTCCTTGTTGAACTCTGCGATGTACTTCTCGGCCACCGGAGTGTCGGGGGTCCAGCCCCACCAGGTGACGCTTCCGGATTTGGCCGGCTTGACATCCGAGGCCTGATCGCCGGACGAGCCGGTGCAGCCTGTGATCGCCAGTGCGGCGGCCGCAGCCACCGCTGCCGCGGAAATGAACCGCGTACGCATCATTGTGATTCCTCCACCTCTTTGTGCTGATCTCGTGCATGGCGGCGCACGTTCGGGGCGAGCCTACACACGCATCCGAACGACGCGCAATAGTTAAAACCTTTTTGTCAAAAACCTCGCCTTGCCATGTATTGTGTCGTCTAATGCCGCTTTCTCTGGCCGAATGCACTTAGTTGCGTACGTTGAGATAGTGAGCTTTCAGCGTAGAAAGGACTCTCCCTTGGCCATCGAATCCGTACTCTTGAACGTCACCGACATCCCGCGGTCGGTCGAGTTCTACCGCCGCCACCTCGGCGCCGAGGTCATCGGGGCGGGTGACGACAGCGCGGTACTCGACCTGGTCACCGCGCAGCTCGTGCTCAACCACATCGACACCCCCGCCGAGTCGACCTGGGTGGGCGACGACCTCCAGCGCGGCTTCCGTCATGTCGGCTTCAAGGTCTCCGACCTCGACGCCCGCGTGGACGCCCTGCACGACGCCGGCGTGCCGTTCCACCTCGAGCCGATCCACGCCGAGGGGGATGTGCGCATCACGTTCTTCTACGACCCGGACGGCACGCTGCTCGAACTGGTCGAGGGCCCGCTCCAGTATCACGAGGTCTACGACCGCAGCGCGGTCGAGCGGGACTGGGGCCTCGGCGACCCCGACCGCCCCCGCTTCGACCACGTCGCCGAGACCGTCGCCGACCTGGAGGCGACCAAGGAGCACTACGGCGAGCTCGGGTACTCGCTGATGTCGGGCATCCACCAGCCGAGCGACGACCGCGGCTTCGAGATCAACTTCCTGCGCCACGGCGACAGCTCGCTCGAGATCTTCACCTACGACAAGGCCGAGAAGGCGGAGCGCAGCCCGCAGCTCGACGCGCCCGGCTTCGTCGCGGTCGCCTTCGAGGGCCGAACCGCTCCGGGCACGGTTGTCGGCACCACCGGCGACCGCGAGGTCTACAGCGGCCCCGACGGCCTGCTGTACACGGTCGCGAACGCATGACCGCATCCACCTCGCTGCGTCCGCTCGGCGCGACGGGACTCTCCGTCAGCGCGGTGACCCTCGGCGGCGCCCCACTCGGCAGCATGCCCGAGAACTTCGGCCACGAGGTCGCCGAGGCGGACGCAATCGCGCTGGTGCAGGACGTACTGCGCAGCGGCATCCGGACCATCGACACGTCGAACGGGTACTCCGACGGCCGCAGCGAGGAGCGCATCGGCAAGGCGATCGCGGAGTTCGGCGGCCTACCGGACGACGTCGTGGTGATCACCAAGACCGACCAGCGCGACGGCGACTACAGCGGTGAGCGCGTACGACGGTCGATCGCCGAGAGCACCGGGCGGCTCGGGATCCGTCCCCTGCCGCTCGTGCACCTGCACGACCCGGAGTTTCACGACTTCGACGCCATGACCGCTCCGGGAGGGGCGGTGGATGCGCTCGTGCGGGCGAAGAAGCGCGGCGACGTCGGCCACATCGGGCTCGCCGGCGGTGACGTCCGGGTGATGCGCCGCTACCTCGACCTCGGCGTCTTCGAGGTGCTGCTCGTGCACAACCGCTGGACGCTCGTCGACCGGAGCGCCGGACCCCTGCTCGACCGCGCGGCCGAGCTCGGGATCGGTGTCGTGAATGCGGCCGTTCTGGGTGGCGGCATCCTCGCCGACGAGACCGGCCGCAAGACCGACTACGGATACCGGCCGGCCTCGACGGAGACGCTCGACGCCATCGCGCGCATGCGGGAGGCCTGCCGCCGGTGGGACACCACCCTCGCGGCCGCCGCCCTCCGCTTCTCGACCCGCGACGACCGCTTCGCGAGCACGATCGTCGGGATCAGCAGGCCGGAGCGCATCCAGCAGACCCTCGACGCCGCCGCGCTCGACCGGCCGCAGGAGTTCTGGGACGAGCTGGAGTCGCTCCTGCCCTCCCCCGCGAACTGGCTCGACGCCGACTGACCGACACCGACCCACCACCGAACACACGAAAGAGACACCATGCCACTCGTCCGAATCGACATGCACAGCCCGCTGGCCGACCTCCGACCGCAGATGAGCGCGGCCATCAACTCCGCGCTCGCGGACGGATGGGGCATGCCGGCCGACGACCTGTTCCAGATCTTCACGCTGCACGAGCAGGGCGACCTGTTCTACAGCCGCACCTTCCCGGACGCGGATCGCTCGGACATCGTCTTCATCAGCATCCTGGCCTACAACGGGTACTCTCCCGAAGTGAAGCAGCGCGGTGCGGAGCTGGTCGTCGAGCGGCTCGCAGCGCTCGGGATCAAGCGCGACGACATCCTCATCTCCCTCTACGAGAACGGCGACGGCGACTGGCTCGCCCCGTCCAAGGAGCAGTGACCATGCAGAGAAGCGACCTTCCCGACGGCTTCGTCGTCGGGAGCGCGACCGCCTCGTACCAGATCGAAGGCGCCACCCACGAGGATGGCCGCGGCGAGAGCATTTGGGATGCCTTCGCACGCGTCCCCGGAGCCATCGCCGACGGCAGCACGGGCGACGTGGCCGACGATCACTACCACCGCTGGCCGGAAGACGTCGCGCTGATGTCCGACCTCGGCCTCGACGCCTACCGGTTCTCGGTCGCGTGGCCGCGCATCCAGGCCGACGGCACCGGCCCCGCGAACCGTGCGGGCCTGGACTTCTACCGTCGGCTCGCCGAGTCGCTGCGCGAGCGCGGCATCACCCCGTGGGCGACCCTGTACCACTGGGATCTGCCCCAGGCGCTGGAGGACCGCGGCGGCTGGCTCGATCGCGACACCGCGATGCGGTTCGCCGACTACGCCGCTCTCGTCGCCGAGGAGCTCGGCGACGTCGTGACCGACTGGATCACGCTCAACGAGCCGTGGTGCTCGGCCTTCCTCGGCTACGCGAGCGGGCACCACGCACCCGGGCGAACGCTCGGCTCCCGGTCGGCGCACGCGGCGCACCACCTCCTCCTGGGCCACGGCCACGCGCTGGAGGCGCTGCGTGCGACCGTCCCGTCGGCCAGCATCGGCACCACGCTCAACCTGTACTCGGTGCAGCCCGCGGGCGACTCCGAGGCGGATGCGGACGCGGCGCGCCGGATCGACGGCCTCAGCAACCGGTTCTTCCTCGACCCTGTGCTGAAGGGCGCTTATCCCGTCGATGTGCTCGAGGACCTCGGCGAGACGCGGTGGTTCGCCGAGAACGCGACCGACGACGACCTGAAGCGTATCTCGGCGCCGATCGACTTCCTCGGGATCAACTACTACAGCCGCCACACGGTCGCATCGGGCTCGAAGCCCGCGGCGGGCGCACCCTCTAGTGCCTACCCGGGCAGCGAGCACGTCCGCTTCGTCAAGACCGGGGCTCCGGTCACGCAGATGGGCTGGGAGATCCACCCCGACGGGATGGTGGATGTGCTCCGCCAGGCCAACGCGCTCGCGCCGGGCCTGCCGCTGTACATCACCGAGAACGGTGCTGCGTACCCGGACCAGGTGGACGCGGACGGCCAGATCGACGACCCGCAGCGCGCCGAGTACCTGGAGGCGCACTTCGAGGCGGCTCGGGATGCGGTCGCCGAGGGCCTACCGCTGCAGGGCTACTTCATCTGGTCGCTGATCGACAACTGGGAGTGGGCGTGGGGTTACTCCCGGCGCTTCGGGATCGTGCACGTCGACTACACGACGCAGAAGCGCACGCCCAAGCGCAGCGCGCGCTGGGTCGCGGACTTCCTCCGCGACGCGGTGCCCGCCTCCCGCTGACATCTGGTTGACGCAACACGCCGTCCGCCGTCGGCCGGGGACGGCGTGTTGCGTCAACTCCATTCCGTCAGCCCTGACCGCGCCCCGTCTTCTGCTGAAGCCGGTCGATGTGCTCCGATGCCTGCGCCTTCGTGAGGTCGGCGGGGAGCTCCCCACCGGCCTCGCGGGCGAGGGTGTCGAGGTAGCTGCGCTGGGATGCGGTCATCGGCTCGTCGCCGGTGACCCACTCCGACGGGTCCTTGCTCGCAGGGTTGCTGTCGTCGCCGCGGGCGCCGAGCACATCGTCGCCGGAGCCGTTCGTGGTGCCGCTGGTGTCGCTCATGCGGCAGACAGTACGCCGCCGCACCGACATCGTCAGGGGGCCGGCCGCAGAGCGACATGCATTGAGAGGCTCATAGACCCGACCCGCCGGGCCACGCGTCAGGAGGGGGTATACCGCTTCGTCTTCATCAGTAGCACCGCCGAGCAGAACGCCCGGCTGATGGGAGACGACATGAGAAGAATTCGCAGGCTGACCGCCCAGCTGGCTGTGGCCGCGGTAGCCATCGCGCTGATCCCCGGCACGACGGGCGCCGAACCGGCCTGGGCCGGTCCGGAGACGAGTCGCGTCACAGCCGAACTGAGCAGGATCCTGGACACCGGGACGGTCGACACCAGCGGGAAAGCCCTGGCCGCGCTGAGCGCCCCCGAGCTCCTGGACCTCGGGCGGAAAAAGTTCGCCGCACTGGTCGAGAAAGGCGGGGACTTCTCCGACCTCGCCGGGGCCGGCGCGAAGGACGGCAACGTGTTCACCGCCCTTCCCGCCACACGGGGCGAACTGAACGAGTTCGCCCACACCGCCAAGTTCCGCGACCTCAAGGGTCTCGAAGCTCTCGACGGCGTCGAGGCGCTGCGGTGGATCTTCGACGTCACGGGCGCCTTCGACTCCGACCTCTCGAAGCTCCAGAAGGCCGAGATCTTCGCCGGACAGGTTCCCGTGCTCGCCGAGGCCCTCGGGCTGGCGAACGCCATCACAAGCGGCGACGACATCGACATCGCCCAGAACGTGGTTGCTCTTCTGGCCAACTCGGCCGGCTTCGTGGTGTCCTTCGCAAGCCCGGTCGTCGCCATCGTGATCGTGCTGATCGGCGCCCTGATCGGCGCGTTCATCGCCGCGTTCCGGGACACCTCGCCGATTCAGCTCGACTACATGAAAGGCATCCGCGACAAGCGGTTCCAGGAGTGGCTGCCGGACCACATCGACGAGCTCACCACATCCATGTCCGCGGCCGCAGGAGACATGTTCGCCGCGTGGCAGGCGACCGAGGTGTTCAACCTGGGACTCGTGGATGCCGCGGTCGACCGGGCAGCGCTCGCGGCCGAGGTGGCCGATCCCCGCTCCGGAGCGGAAGTCGTGGCCAAGGCGGCAACGCAGAAGTGGCACGCCCACGCGGCACTCCAGGCCAAGCTCGCAGCGGACCGCGAGGCGTTCATCGCGCAGAGCACGGACGGGTTCGCCGCCGCCATCACGAAGGCGATCGCCGATCCCGAGATGGTCACGAAGATCACGGATCAGGTGTTCCCTCTGTCCTCCGCCACGATCGGGTCCGTGGTCTACGGAACCTCCTCGCAGGACGGCCGTCTGGGCAGCGACAGCAACTGGGCGACCCTGTTCCCCGAGGGGGACGACGCGACCTGGCCCTGGGCGAACGCCGAGGGATCGACCGGCGGCTGGGACATGTTCGCCGCCGATGCCGCCGCCGTTGAATCCAACCGGTTCCCGTTCCTCCCGCGCGAGCAACCGTACTGCTTTGTCAGCGGTCGGGACGGCGCGTTCTACGCCGGTCAGTCCGTCGATTGGCTGAATGAGAACTGCTACGCGACCCTCACCCGGATGGCGGAGCGGTATCGATCGATCGTGGAGGACCTGCGTGGCACGCCTCTTCCCACGGTCGACCAGGACCAGCTGAAGAGGCTGTTCACGCAGCATCTGAACGATCCCGAGATCCAGAAGGATCTCACGGTCATGACGCTGCCGATCGCCAGCATCCCCGGGAGCTGACGATCCCGCCCCGGCTCAGCGGCGCAGCACGCTGGGCCGGGGCAGGCCGAGCTCCTCGAGCAGGTCGCCGAGCATCCGATCGAGTTCGAAGCCTGCTTGGGTGATCTTGTTGTTTCCGAAGCTCGCCAGCCGACTGCTCGGCTGATCGACGCTCAGCACCGTGCCGCCGCCACGCGCAGCGTGCAGTTCGACCCGGATCGGGGTGTACAGCAGTGTGCCGGGATCATGCCGGAACATCCGCGCGGCCGTGGCGTAGTCGCCGATGAGGTACACCGCGCTCGGGATGTCGGCGCCGCCCACGCGCATCACCGCCGTCGGGTGGTCGGTCCAGAACCGCACGAACCGATGGATGCCGGGTCCGGCCGTCTCGCGGGTGAGCCGGCGCCAGTCCGCATCGTCCGCGAGGAGGTCGCGCAGCTGCGCGACGTCGAGCGGGGGCACCTCCGCTTCGAACGCGCGGCGGAGGGTTCCGAAGGCGACGGCGGCCTCCAGCTCGATGCGGGTGACCGGGACGGGGATGATGCGCTCGGTCGCGGGGAGGGCCATCACCCCATTCTCGCCGCTGCCGGGCGGCGGCTCAGCCCCGGCCCGTCACGCCGCGCTTCGGCGGGACCTGCGGCAGGTCGTCCGATGACCCGCCCGCGCGCAGCCGGGCAACGTACGCCCGCTCCCGCTCGAGCGTGTCCGTCTCGGGAACGCCGAACCGCGACGGGTCGGGACGGTCCGCATCCTGCTCGACCGTCAGCAGGCCGTCCGGGTCCCGCGGGTCGCGCACGCCGGTCAGGCGCACGTCGATCGTCGACTTGTCCTCGTCGTGCCCACGTCGGTCCTCATCGCGGCTCGTCGCATCCATGTCCCCACCATCGGCGCGTACGAGAGCCGCGGCAAGGGGTCAGAGCGGTTTGCTCCTCGGGATCGCGGAACCGAGCGGCGCGGACTCCTCAGGCGAGTCTGTGTCGTCGGGTGCGACACCGTCGGCCGGATCGGAGCGATCCGCGCGCACGAGCGCGATCCCGCCGAGGATGAGCAGGCCGCCCAGCAGCTGGAGCAACCCGAGCTGCTCGCCCAGCAGCAGCCACGCGTACAGGGTCGCCGCGACGACCTCCAGCAGACCGGTGAACGACGCGAGTCGAGAACCGAGCAGCTCCGTCGCGGTGATGCTCGCGGCGTAAGCGACGGCCGTGGCGAACACCCCGACAACGGTGAGCGGCACCCACCACGCCACCGACTGGCCGAACAGCGGCACGTCGGCGAAGCTCACCGTGACCGGCAGCACGCCCGTCGCGCCGACGGCGCCGAGGGCGATCGCCCCGATCAGGAGTCCGCCGGAGGCCAGGGCGACGGGCGGGAGTCCGTCGCTCGGTCTCGCGGCGATGACGTAGAAGGCCGCGCATCCGCCCATGGCGAGCACCGCCAGCACGAGCCCGAGCGGGTCGAGCGCGCCGGACCCGCCGGGCGAGACGACCAGCACGAGTCCGCCGATCGCCAGCACAGAGCCGGCCAGGACCACGACGTGCGGAGCGCGACGGGTACGCATCCATACGGCGAGGACAAGCAGGACGGGCGCGAGGTACTCGACGAGGATGCCCGTGCTCACGGGGATGCGCTGGATGGCCGCGAAGTACAACACCTGGGTGCCGGCGACGCCGACGAGCGCCATCCCGAGCAGTCGCCAGCGGCCTCGCCAGACGGCAGCCCAACGGCCGCGCACCGCGATCAGCGCGAACGGCAGCAGCACGACCCCGCCGATCAGAGCGCGCGCGGTCACGGCGGCGACGGGCGACCACCCGCTCTCGAGCAGCGGTTTGATGAAGGCGCCCGACAGCCCGAACGTCGCCGCAGAGAGCACGGCGATGAGCAGGCCGAGAGAAGTCGGATGCCGATGCGTCATGGGGTCACCTGTCAGGGTCGTCAGCGATGATGGTCCTGACGGTACGCTCGTCATGAGTAAGGAGTCAACTTGCATTTTGCCCCTGACACAGAGGATGCTCTGGAGTTCGCCGCCCTGCTCGGCAACACGGTGCCCGACGCCTCGCGCAGCGGCGAGGACGAGCTCGCGACCCCGGAGCAGTTGGTCGCGCTGCTCACCGAGAACCGCTACTCGGGCCGGGTCGACGGCGACGAAGCCGAACTGCAGGCCGTCCACGAGACGCGCGACCGCATCCGCCGCACCTGGACGCTCAACCGCGACGAGGCGGCCGTCGAGGTCAACGCCATGCTGGCAGAGGCGCACGCCCTGCCGTACCTGATGCGCCACGACGGGTTCGACTGGCACCTGCACGCCACGGCCCAGGATGCGCCGCTCGCCGAGCGCATCCGCGTCGAGATCGCGCTGGCCCTGGTGGATGTGATCCGCTCGGACGAGACGGGCCGCCTGCGCGTGTGCGCGGCCGACGACTGCACCGGCCTCCTGCTCGACCTCTCCCGCAACGGTTCCAAGCGCTTCTGCAGCGTGCGCTGCGGCAACCGGATGAACATGGTCGCCTTTCGCGCCCGCAAAGAGCAGGACGCGTAGCCGACCGGCTCAGAAGTCGGACAGGTTGCCGCGGATGCCGCCGTCGCCGAACTCGCGCCGCAGGATCCCGCGCCGCCGCAGCACCGGGACGAGCTCGTCCAGGTTGCGATGCAGCGTCACCGGATGCAGGTCGCCGGAGAAGATGAAGCCGTCGTTCGACGCCTCCTCCCCTAGTTCTTCGATGAAGTCGGCGATCTGCTCGGCTGTTCCGACAAATCCTTCGCGGTCGGCGATGCGTCCCTTGACGACCTTCGGTGCGACCAGGTCGCGCAACGTGACACCGTCGCGGATGCCCTGCTTGCCGAACAGCCCCTTGATGCTGCCCTGCGACACGTGGTCGCCGAACACCGAGACGTCGAACGGCTCGTCGAGCGACAGCTGCGTCAGATCGGTCTCCAGATCGCTCGACTGGCCGGCGAGCTCCCGGTACAGTTCCGCGTCGGTGGGATGCTTCGACGCCTCGACGACCCGCCGCGCCTCCTCGTCGCTCGGCACGACCTCCGGCTTGAAGACGAACAGCACCTTGATGGAGTCGGGGTCGCGCCCGGCCGCCACCGCCGCCTCACGCACCTTGGCCCGATAGTCGCGGATGCTCTGCGCGTCCAGCGGGGCGAGGGCGAGCTGCACGTCGGAGTGCGTCCCAGCGAACGCGATGCCGCGCGGCGAGCCGCCCGGCGAGACGATCGCCGGGTCGCCCTCGGTGAACGGCACGGCGTTGAGCGGCCCAGCCACCCGGAAGTACTCGCCCTCGTGTTCGAACGGCCGGATCTTCGAGCCGTCGGCGAAGTGGCGCGTCGCGGCGTCCTCGATGAGCGCGTCGTCATCCCAGCTGTGCCACAGCCGCCGGATCACGGTGAGCCACTCCTCCGCGCGGTCATAGGCCGCATCGTGCGAGAGCGCCGGGAGTCCGAGGTGCCGCGCGCTGCCGACGTCGGTGACCACGTTGACCCCGAGCCGGTGACCGCTTAGGTGGTGCAGACTCGCGAACTGGCGGGCGGCGACGTAGGGAGGGTAGGCGCCGGCGTTGATCGTCGGAGCGACGCCCAGGTGCTGCGTCGCATCCAGCAGATAGGGCGAGAGGATGAGCGGGTCGTGCTTCGGGCCGCCGTACGCCTCGCGCACCCGCAGGTCGACGGTCTCCGGGAAGCCGATCGACAGGGCGTCCTCGATGATGACCAGATCGAGTCCGGCCTGCTCGAGTTCGCGCGCCGACTGCTGGTACAGGTCGGGTCGCGTCCAGCGGTAGTCCCACTCCCAATACGGCCGGCCCCAGCCCTGAGGCCCGAAGCCGCGGCTGAAGAACCAGCCGAAGTGCTGCAGTCGTGCCATGCTCGCCTACCTCCCCGCCACGGCGCTCAGCGGCGCCGACGCCAGCTCTGCGTCCCCCGCGACGGCCGCATCCGCGACCACCACATCCGCCGCAGCGACCGCCGCGATGCCTCGCGCCAGATCCGCGATCAGGTCGTCCGCGTCCTCCAGGCCGATCGACAGGCGCAGCAGCCCTGGGCCGATCCCGATCCCGTCGCGGACGTGCCGGGGCAGGTGCGCGTGCGTGGTCGAGGCCGGGTGGAGGATGAGCGACCGCACGTCTCCGATGTGCGTCATGCGACTGAACAGCTCGACGGCGTCGTAGAACCGTTCGGCCGCTGCGGCACCGCCCGCGAGCGTGAACCCGAGGACCGCGCCCTGACCGCGCGGCAGGTACCGCTGGGCGAGGGGATGCGACGGGTGCGACGGCAGGCCCGCGTATTCGACCCCGGTGACCTCGGGCTGCGCTTCGAGCCAGCGGGCGACGGCGAGCGCGGTGTCCGACTGCCGCTGCACGCGGAGCGAGAGCGTCTCGATGCCCTGCTGGATGAGGAACGCGTTCAGCGGGGACAGCACCGGCCCGAAGAGCGACGCGACGACGGATCGGGTGAACGCCGTGTAGGCGGCCGCGCCGTGCGTGGCCACGTAGCTCTCGCCGTCCAGCCAGTCGTCCGGCCCGGTCAGGTGCGCGAACGGCGACGTCGCCCAGTCGTAACTGCCCTGATCGACGACCAGGCCGCCCAGCGTGGAGCCGTGGCCGCCGAGGTACTTGCTGGCGGAGTGCACGACGATGTCCGCGCCGTGGTCGCCCGGCCGCAGCAGGTATGGGGTGGCGAGCGTGTTGTCGACGATGAAGGGGATGCCGTTCGCGTGCGCGACGGCCGCGACGCCGGCGATGTCGAGGATCTCGGTGCCGGGGTTCGCGATCGACTCCCCGAAGAGCACCCGCGTGGTGGGCCGGATGCGCCGCCGCCATTCCGCGAGGTCGGTCGGGTCGTCGACGAACTCGATCTCGACGCCGAGCCTGCGCAGGCCGTTCTCGAACAGCCCGCGGGTGCCCGAGTAGACGCTCTGGGCTGACAGGATGTGGTCGCCGGCCTGCACGAGGCCGAGCACGGCGACCGTCAGCGCGGCCTGGCCGCTGCCGACCGCGATCGCCTCGCGGCCGTGCTCCAGGGCGGCGACGCGGCGCTCGAGGGCGGCGGTCGTCGGGTTGCCGGAGCGGCTGTAGGTGTACCCGGGCTCGTCGCCGCCGAAGCGGCCTTCCGCCTGCGCGAAGCTGTCGAACTCGAAACCCGCGGTGAGGTAGATGGGTGTGACCCGGGCGCCGTGGGCGGCATCGCGGGCCTCTCCCGCGTGCACCTGGGCTGTGCTGAACTCCGACATCCCCCTATGGTGCGGCACCACCCCCGCTGCGGCGCCTTCTGTTGCACAAAGCTACGCGGTGCAGGCATTACGGGATGGGGTACTCTGGTCGCGCGATATGCGAACGGTGCGTTCGCATAATGAACGACTTACGACGAAGTGAGGTTCCCGTGCAGTTCCACCACCACGGCTACGTGTCCGGCGACCCGCGCGTCCACGAGCCGGCCGGCACCGGGATCGACCGCCCCGCCGAGCTGCCGGACGAGATGGATGTGCTCATCGTGGGCACCGGCCCCGCCGGGATGATCGCCGCAGCCCAGCTCTCCCAGTTCCCGAACGTCACGACACGGATCGTGGAACGCCGCCCGGGCCGGCTCGCCATCGGGCAGGCCGACGGCATCCAGGCCCGCAGCGTCGAGACGTTCCAGGCGTTCGGCTTCGCCGAGCGGATCATCGCCGAGGCCTACCGCATCACCGAGATGGCGTTCTGGAAGCCGGACCCCGCAGACCCCTCTCGGATCGTCCGCACCGCGCGCCCGGTCGACGACCCCACCGGTGTCAGCGAGTTCCCCCACCTGATCGTCAACCAGGCCCGCGTGCTCGACTACTTCGCCGAGGTGATGGCGAACTCGCCGGCCAGGATGACGCCCGACTACGGCTACGAGTTCGTGCGGCTCGAGGTCGGCGAGGGCGAGCATCCCGTCGCCGTCACCCTGCGCCGGACGGCCGGACCGGACGAGGGCGCCGAGCGCGTGGTGCACACGAAGTACGTCGTCGGCGCGGACGGTGCGCGCAGCAAGGTCCGCGAAGCCATCGGCTGCCACCTCGCCGGCGACCAGGCGAACCACGCCTGGGGTGTGATGGATGCGCTGGCCGTCACCGACTTCCCGGACATCCGCACCAAGTGCTCGATCCAGTCGGAGGCGGGCAACATCCTGCTCATCCCCCGCGAAGGCGGCTACCTGTTCCGGATGTACGTCGACCTCGGCGAGGTCTCGGCCGAAGACAAGGGCGCCATCCGGGCCACCTCCATCGAGCAGATCATCGAGCAGGCCAACCGCATCCTGCACCCGTACACGCTGGATGTGCGCAACGTCGCCTGGCACAGCGTGTACGAGGTCGGTCACCGGCTCACCGACCGCTTCGACGACGTGCTGCCGGAGGAGCTCGGGATGCGAACCCCGCGCGTCTTCATCACCGGCGACGCCTGCCATACGCACAGCGCGAAGGCCGGCCAGGGCATGAACGTCTCGATGCAGGACGGCTTCAACATCGGCTGGAAGCTCGGGCACGTGCTCGACGGCCGCAGCCCGGAGAGCCTGCTCGCCACCTACTCCGCCGAGCGGCAGGTCGTCGCGAAGGACCTCATCGACTTCGACAAACAGTGGTCGACCCTGATGGCGAAGAAGCCGGAGGAGTTCGAGAGCCCGTCGGAGCTGGAGGACTTCTACGTGCGCACGGCCGAGTTCCCGGCCGGGTTCATGACCCAGTACGCGCCGTCGCTGATCGTCGGGGAGCAGGTCCACCAGGAGCTCGCGACCGGTTTTCCGATCGGCAAGCGCTTCAAGTCCGCTCCCGTGGAACGGGTGTGCGACGGCAACCCGGTGCACCTGGGCCACCATGCGCGCGCCGACGGCCGGTGGCGCATCTACGTCTTCGCCGACGCCGCCCGGGCCGGTGAGCCCTCGGCGGTGGCCGACCTCGCCTCCTGGCTGTCGTCGTCGCCCGAGTCGCCGCTCGCCGCGACGCCTGCCGGCGCAGACCCGGACGCCTGGTTCGACGTCAAGGTGATCTATCAGCAGGACCACACGGCGGTCGACCTGGGCGCGGTCCCCGAGCTCTTCCTCCCGCGCGTGGGGCCGTTCGGCCTGATCGACTACGAGAAGGTGTACGCCGCCGACCCGGACGACGACATCTTCGCGGTCCGCGGGATCGACCGCGCCGGTGCGGTCGTCGCCGTGCGGCCCGACCAGTACGTGTCGGCGGTTCTGCCCCTGGCGGCCACGGACGAGCTGGCGGCGTTCTTCCGTCCGATCCTGCGGAGCAGGGAGCTGGCCGGCTGACGCTCGAGGGTCCGGCGATCGTCTAGCCTGGCGGGCGTGGACCGCTTCGAGACCATCGCCGAGGGCGTGCACGCAGTACGCATCCCCATGCCGAGCGGCGGGCTGCCGTACAGCCTGGCCTACCTCGTCGAAGACGATCGTGGTCGCCTCCACGTCATCGACCCGGGCTCCCCCACGGTCGAGGCGACCGGCGCGCTCCTGGGCGCGGTGGATGCGCTGGGCCGCGCGCCGCGCGACATCGCTTCGATCGTCATCACGCACCTGCATGCCGACCACGCGGGAGGCGCCGCGGCCGTGCGTGCAGCGAGCGGCGCCGCCCTGCTGATGCACGCGCGCGAGGCCGAGGCCGCCGCGGCGCTCGCCCGAGGGATCCCCGCGCCGGACCTGGACGCGTGGGGCGTTCCCGCCGACCGCCGCCCGGAGCTGCTTGCGGCCGTCGCCTCACCCGTCGCGGCCAGCCTGCCCGCACCGGACGCCGTGCTCGCGGACGGGGACCTTCTCGACATCCCGGGCCGTCGCCTCCGCGCGTTGTGGACGCCCGGGCACACTCCCGGCCATCTGTGCCTCAACGACGAGGATGCCGGGCTCGTCTTCACCGGGGACCATGTGCTGCCGACCGTCAACTCCGGTCTCGGCCTCGGCGGCCCGACCGCCACGAACCCGATCGCCGACTACCTCGCCGGCCTCAGCCGCATCGGGGATCTGGACGCGCTCGCCCTGCCCGGGCACGAGCATCCCTTCACCGGCCTGGCGGAGCGCACGGCCACCCTGCGCGAGCACCACCTCCGCCGGTCGCGGGAGGTCGCTGCGCATCCCTCCGGCACCGTGTGGGAGATCGCGCGCGACCTGACCTGGACCGGCGGCTGGGACTCCCTCTCCGGCTTCACCCTGCTCTCCGCCCTCGCCCAAACCGCCCAGCACCGCGACTTCGTCGCCCCCTGACGCCTCCTTGCCCGTTCCCCCCACCGTCGAGTCCGCACAAATTGCACACGAAACGCCGCGCGAGCGTGCAAAGTTTGCGGACTCGACGGTGGGTGGGAGGGGGTCAGCGGAGGTCGGACTCGATGGCGGCGGCGGCGGTGCGCAGGCGTGCTCCGATCGCGGCGGCGTCCACGTCGTTCCCGACGTAGACGACGGCGAGCGCCGCCACGGGCTGCCCGGGCGCCACGACCGGCACGGCGATCGACGCGAGACCCGCGATCACCTCGTCGTGGCTGGTCGCGTACCCCCGGCGCTGCGCGAGTGCGGCGTCGTCGCGGGGATGCTCCCCCGGCAGCGCCCGCCACTGCGCCTCGGTCAGGGCGGACTGGATGGCGATCCCCGGCGCACCCGAGGCGAGCGGGTGCCGCGTGCCCGGCCGCTGGGCGACCGTGGCGTGCGCGTGCGACGGCTCCACGGTCACCAGCGTGACCACGTCGTGGCGGTCGAGCACCGCGAGGAAGGCCGTCATCGTGAGCTCGTTCGCGACGGCCGTCAGCTGCGGAAGGGCCGCCGACTGCAAATCGCGCGACACCGACCGTGCGAGTGTCGCCATCCGCGGCCCGAGCTCCACCGCACCGGCCGCGTCGCGCACGACGAGCCCGTGATCTTCCAGCGTGCGGAGGATGCGGTACGTGATCGAGCGGTGCAGGCCCAGCCGCGACGCGATCACCGGGATGCTGAGCGGCTCCCCCGCGTCGGCGAGCAGTTCGAGCATCCGGATGCCGCGCGACAGGGTCTGCAGCGGCGGCGTCTGCGTACTCGTCTGGCCAGAGGGTTGCGCGGCATCATCGGTAGGCACGTGTTCGATTATAGAAACGATCAGCCGTTCGACCTGTCCGAGCGCTCGAAGAACCGCAGCACCGCCGGCATCGCCTTATTCGCCACCGTGCCGTGTGTCGCTCCCGCGATCTGGTCGTACACCACGTCCGTCCCGCGCCTCTTCTCTTCTGCCACGAAAGCCGCCGTCGCCGACGGTCGCACCAGCGTGTCGTTGAGCCCTTGGGCCACCAGCACCGGCGCCGGGATCGGCATTCCGCCCGGCGTGTTGGCCGCGAGCAGTCCCGCCCACGGCTCCGTCGTCTCCGGATCGCCCGACAGGAACCGGCCGACCAGGGGCTGTGCCACATCGTGCAGGGCGCTGTTCTGGGTGAGCAGACAGAATCCCGCCATCGTCGGAACGGCTGCGACGGCGGAGGGAGTGAGGATCGAGTCGAGCGGCGCCCCGTACACCTCCGAATACGCATCGAACGCGTATGACGCGATGCTGACCCCCGAGACGTCGCCGATGTCGGCGCGCATCAGGGACGCCAGGTCGGTCGCAGGGGCGGCGACGGCGACCGCTCGCACATCGAGTTCCGGCGCGTACGCCTTCCACAGCTGAGCTGCGAAGAGGGCCGCCTGGCCGCCCTGGGAATGCCCCCACAGCAGGACCCGGTCGCTCGCGGCCGACCCGAGGAAATCGCGGGCGGCACGCGCCGCGTCGAGCACGTTCCGCCCTTCGGTCCCGCCGACGAGGTACGAGTTCGGTCCGCCGACTCCCATCCCCGTGTAGTCGCTCGAGACCACCGCGTAGCCCTGGTCGAGCAGCACCCGCAAGCCTTCGATCCACACGTACGGGTCGACCGAGCGGGACGGCGCGCACTTCTCCGCGCTCCCGGTCGTCGGATGCGCCCACGACACGATGGTCCGGCCGCCGTCGGGCGCTGGTCCGTCCGGCTCCAGCAGCATCCCGCTGTTCAGGACCGGTCGGCCTGTCAGGTCGGTGGAGCGGAACAGGATGCGCCATGCGGTCGCTCCGAACGGGCCGCCGGCCGCCAACTCGGAACGCACGATCTCGCCCGGCTTCCCCGCAGCGGCGGGCGGATCGTCGTAGAAGGTCCCGGTGTACGGCCGCGCCGCGAGGTCCTCCTCGCCGCGCACCTCTTGCGAGCATCCGCCGAGGAGTGCGGCCGTCAGCACGGCGACGAGTGCGCCGCCTGTTCCGGCATACGCCCTTCTCGCCCGCTTCCGCACCCGACCATGGTGGCATGCAGCATGCCCGGCCGCGCGAGTCTGCCCTGCGCAGATTCGCGACGGGCAGAAGCCGCAGACACCGCGGTCCGCGGCTCCCACACTGGGCTCATGGACACCGACAAGACCTCTCCCGTGCAACGGCTGCTCGACGTCCCTTCCCTTGCCACCAGCGCCGTTTAATGGTCCGAGTTGTGTTGCTTATTCAAGTGAAGGCGCGGCTGCGCCGCGCTCCCCAAAGATGACCTGTTCTAATTCTTGATAGACGGCCATACGGGGCAGCAGATGCTTGGCCAATGTATCGCGTGCAAATGCCTCCGCAGTACTACCCGCACCCGACAATGAGAGCAGCCGCCGTAGGCCTTCTGCGATCGTTCCCGCAGCTCGCTTTATATCGTCGTGGTCATTGCCACGGCGGACGCTTGCAGCTATCGCCTCTGCGCGAATCGTTTGAGCCTCGCCGATCTTGTCCAATGCACCCTCGCTCACACACAATTCGGCAATTACCTCTTCATCGAAGAGATAGGCCTCGATATGGCGTCGACTTAGGACACGAGTACCGATCGCTTCAAGCGCAGCGATTTCCTCCTCGCTTTTGTAATCCCGGTCGACCACACGCGTGACCAGCGTCCCTGCCGAGATCGTCTGAATCGCATGTCCTACGCCCAACCGGTCGCGGGTAGTATCGCTGGAATTTCCAACGGAAATGAAATCCGCTTCAGGGTGAGTCGACTTGAAGATTCTTCGATAACACTCGGCATCGTAGGCGGCATTGACGTCAGCGGGTCCCGTACTCGGGCGGCCCTCACATAGCACAACGTGCTCAGGAGCAACCAGCGCGGCAACATCGCCCAGCGCCACATTAAGAGTGCGAGCCCAGAATTCCCGGGACGGCTCAATAGGTGTCAGGTTTACTGGAAAGTCGTAATCAACGCCTTCCATGTCGATAAACGCGACTGAACCAGGATCGGCCTTCGCGATTTCCCATGCCTTTCGCATGAAACCAATGCTGTGACTCGCTAACCAAAGCTGACAGCCAGGCGGGAGCAGGTCAACTAGCGCTACCAGGAGGCTCGCCTGAATCCGCGAATTCAGATGCGTCTCCGGTTCGTCAATGCACCAGATCGAGTTGTTGAAATATTCACGTTTGATCACACCGTCAAGCAAGAGATCGAACGCCGCCTTCTCTCCCGCGGACAGGTTCTTGTAAAGGAAGCCGTTGGAATTACCTTTCGCGAAGTAGAAGGTGCCTTCCGAAGCGCTGGTGCCAGCTACCCCGCCAACACCCGTGAGTTCGAGGTCCGGGAAAACAACTCGCATTGCGTCTCGCACCTGCCCGATGACGCGATCCCGGATCGCAGCCCTGGGCATGTCGGCGGGAAGCGACTCGTCGTACACACCGTCGATCGTCTGCATCAACAGGCGCTGGTAGTTTTCGGATACCGCCATGTCGTTGTCGATCATTCGGTTCGTGCGCGGCTGGTCCAAAGGCGAGCCGAGCCGGGTGAAAGACGAAACATTGAAGTCTGCTTCATTCCGGAATGCGGTCCTGACGTAGATCAACCGCTTCAGATCTTCCGGGCCACTAGGAAGCGGCTCATGGAAGTCGACTCGCACGTGTTGGGGCCACGAGATAGGTGGCGTACCCACTTTGGCCCCGTATGCCTCATCCCATCCCACTCCGGGGCCGCCACTGAGTCCGTGCCACGTCTTCAGGCCGTCAAAAAGCGACGATTTCCCCGACCCATTCGGCCCAGCAAGAACTACCAATTTAGCGGTGGCTGGGATGCCCGAGATAGTCGTCTCCGTAAAGCGCTTGAATCCCGTGAGATGAATAGACGAAATGTGCATGGCCCATTATGCATTGGCCAAAAACCGGGTGGCTTTCACGATTTGTCCCGGTCGCGATCCTCGACACCATGAACTTCGTGAAAGCCGACGTGGCCACGCTCGCGCTGGGCTTCGCCGCCTCCATGGGCCAGTTCCTGCTGTCGTCGGGGAAGCGCGGCAAGCGCTACGCCCTGCCGAACTCCTCCGTGGTCATGCACCAGCCGCACGGCGGCTTCGGCGGGACCTCGACCTCCAGACGCAGGCGAAGCAGATCCTGCACTTCAAGCGGCGGATGGCCGAGCTCACCAGCGAGCAGACCGGACGCCCGGTGGCGCAGATCATCGAGGACGGCGACCGCGACCGCTGGTTCACCGCCGACGAGGCCCGCGACTACGGCTTCGTGGATGAGGTGGTCGGCTCGACGACGGCGCTCAAGCCGTAGCCGCCCTCCAACCGCGGAGCGGTCAGGCGGAGACGGGCTGCCGGGTGTTGACCACATCCACCCGGGCGTCGATGAACGAGTGCACGCTCTCGTGGATGTGGTACTGCGTGTGCGAGAGGCGCGCGTCCCTGCTCCGCAGCAGCGCGCGTGCGGCCGCCCGACGCGCGCGCAGACGCCCGAGCGAGATCGCGGAGGCGAGCAGCACCGCCAGAGCCAGCGCGGCACCCGCGCCGTCGACCGCCGCCTGCCACCCGGGGGAGGTCACGGCGAGGGCGACCGCCCAGGCGGCACCGATCACGATGAGCGCCGTGCCGGCGGTCCACAGCGTGACGCGGGCGAGGCGCAGCGGATGCGTCGCGAGCAGCGCCCGGGCCTCCGCGTTCTCGCGCTCGTGCTGACGACGGCGTTCCTTCGCCCAGTGCAGGTCGCGCTCGTGGCGGCGGGCGAGCAGTTGGGCCCGGTCGTGGGCATGGTTGTAGGGCAGGGTGGTGTGCACGATACGTCCTTTGCGCGTTCGGGTTCTCCCGCGGACCGGTTTCGGGTCGGCTCCCGCGGGGCTCAAGACAGTAACTCGGGTGTGACATCCGCGAGCATAGCCAGAAAGACCGGTCTGTGGGTCGTTTGGAGGACACGGTTCTGTACCCCAATCCGGGCGACACGGATGCGGTCCACCCGGCGCTGTTAGGGTGTGGACTTCCGGGAGTGCGCGGAAGGGGAGCGGATGCGGAAACCGGTCGTCGCAGCAGTCGTGGGGGCGCTCGCCCTCATAGCGGTCGCCGCGGCCGTCGGCGTGGGCCTCAAAGCCGCCACGCCCGCCCCGGCGGCGAGCGCACCCTCGAGTCCTCCCCCGACCACAGACCGGCAGGCGCCGGCGTTCGCGTCGCCGCGGCTCTATCTCGATCCGAATACCGAGGCCGCCGCCGCGCAGAAGCGCCTGCTCGCCCTCGGGGACACCGCCGGTGCGGACGTCGCCGATCAGATCGCCACGGTGCCGACGGCGGTCTGGCTGGGTGAGTGGTTCCAAGGTGACCGGCTGGTGACCGAGCTCCGCAACGACATCACGGACGCCCGAGCGCAGAAGGCCACCCCGGTCTTCGTCGCCTACGGCATCCCGAACCGCGACTGCGGCGGATACTCGAAGGGCGGCCTCGCCGCCGACCAGTACCTGCCGTGGATCCGCACCATGGCATCCACCCTCCAGGGCAGTGGCGCGGTCGTGCTGCTGGAGCCCGACTCGCTGGCCATGCTGTCGTCCGAGAAGTGCGCGGGCTCGGCGGAGGTCCGTCTTCCGCTGCTGCGTTCGTCGGTGAGCATCCTCGAGGGGGCGGGCGTCGCCACCTACCTCGACGGCGGGAACGCCCGCTGGCTGTCGCCGGACGACCAGGCCGCGTGGCTGAAGCGCGCGAACATCGAGGAGGCGCACGGCTTCTTCACCAATGTCTCGAACTTCGACACCACGCAGCGCGAACGCGACTACGCGGGCCGCCTCTCGTCGAAGGTCGGCTGGAAGCACTACGTGATCGACGTCTCCCGCAACGGCAACGGCTGGACGGGCACGTGGTGCAATCCGCCGGGTGCCGCTCTCGGCCAGGACCCGAAGGTGACCGAAGGCAGCGACGGCAAGCTGGATGCGCTGCTCTGGGTGAAGCATCCCGGCGTCAGCGACGGCAGTTGCAACGGCGGTCCGGCCGCGGGCGTCTGGTGGCAGGCCGGAGCGGAGGCGCTCGTGAACGGCCGCGACAAGTGACCGTGAGCGCCTGCGAGCAGCTAGCCGCTGCCTGCGACCGCCTCGCCGCGCGGACTCCGCCCCTGTCGCCGGGGCGGTTCCTGCGCGACCTCGGCCACGAGGTCGCGGGGGTCCGGCGCGGCCCCTTGTGGTTCCTCGACGCCGGGCGGGGCGGCTCCAACCGCATCCGAGGCCGCGGCTTCCGCCGGCACGTCGACGACGGGACGGAGGGCCAGGCGCGCCACTTCGCCGGGATCGTCTCGGTCGCCGCCCGCGTGGGGCCGGGTCCGGCCCGCTGGCTGTCCATCCACGTCGGACGCGATGCGCCCGACACCGCCGACGGCCGCCTCACCGATCTCGCGCTCGACTTCGTGCGGTCCGTCCGCTCGGGCGAACTGCCGCTGAGCGACACCGGCGGCTGGGTGCGGGCGCGGCTCTGCGCGGGCGCCGCATCCTTCCAGCGCTCCTGAGCCGCCGCTGCTACTCCGTCGACGGCAGGTGACGCCCGCGGTGGATCTCGTACAGGCTCGCGTGCCCGGGCGAATCGGGGTCGTCGACGATCGGCTGGTCGGCCATGAACAGCCGGATGATGTGGGCCAGCTCGCCGGGATGGCTGAAGTTGATCGCGTGCGCCGCCCCCTCGATCCGCACCACCAGCACGTGGTTGTCCGTCGCCGACGCGATCTCCCGCACCCGGTCCGGGCCGGGCAGCAGCGGGTCGCGGTCGCCGATCACGACGAGGGTCGGGATGCGCAGCTCCAGCAGCCGCTCCAGCGACGGGTACGACGTGAGGGCGCTGAACATCTTGAACGTGCTCGGAACGCCGAAGCGGAGGTAGTCGGGCGTCGCCACCCGCATCATCCGGGGCGGCTCACGGCCACCGTCCTTGGTCAGCTGGCCGATGGCCCGACGCAGCGGCCGGTTGTAGACGCCTCCCGCCGGCGAGACCAGGATGGCGCGCTCGATGCGCTCGGGATAGTGGTGCGCGAACTCGAGGATGACCGGGCAACCCATGGAGTTGCCGACGAGGGTGACCGTCTCGATGCCCCGGTCGTCGAGGAACCGCGCTGCGTCGCGCGCGAGGTCCGGGATGTCGAGACCCTGCGGCACCTTGCCGCTCCGGCCGAAGCCGGGCAGGTCGGGGACGAGGGTGTGGAACTCGTTCGCGAGCCGCTCGGCGGTGGGCAGCAGGTACCGGCCGGACAGGCCGAAGCCGTGCACGTGCATCATCGCCGGGGCGTCCGGCGGGTTCGGCGATTCGCGGTAGAACACGTCGACCCCGTCGACGACGGTCCATCGCTCGGAGAGGCTCGACGCCGGTCGGCGCGGGAGGCGCCGCGGCACGCTCTTGGTGCTCATGGCGCGATCCTGCTCGCCTCAGGCGGCCTCGCGCAATGCAGTACCTGTCAGCGCAGCGCGGCCCGGAATCCGGCGTAGTCGTTGAGCCGGTCGAGACCCGCGGTGGCCGCGGATTCGTGCGACCCCACCACGACGACGCGAGCGCCGGACGCCACGGCGGCAGCGATGCCGGCCTCCGCGTCCTCGAACACGACGCAGTCGCCGATCGGTACGCCGAGCTGCTCGGCGGCGCGGAGGTAGCCCTCGGGATCCGGCTTGCCGTGGGTGACGTCCTCCGCAGCGACGAGAACGTCGGGCACGGGGACTCCGGCGGCGCGGAGTCGGCCGACGGCCAGCTCGCGCGGCGCACTGGTCACCACGGCGACCGGCACTCCGTCGGCCACGAGACGGCGGAGCAGAGCGACCGCGCCCGGGATCTCGACGATGCCGTCGGTGCGGGTGACCTCCTCTGCGACGAGCCCGCCGACCAGGCCGGCCCGCTCGTCGTCGGTCAGTGCGGGGAGGAAGTGCGCGACGGTGTCGACCGCCTGCCGGCCGTGAGCGTACGCGAGCAGTGCCGACGCATCCAGCCCGTGGCGGTCGGCGAACGCCGTCCAGACGGATTCGACCACCGCCGTCGAGTCGACGAGAGTCCCATCCATGTCGAACAGGAAACCGGCCGCCGAGATCTCATCCACTCTCCGAGCTTAGGAGACGGCAGCGGATGCGGCCCCCGGGCCAGACGAGAAGGGCGACGAGAGGCGCGACGAGAAAGGGGCGGAGGGGGCCCATCCCACGGTGCCGCCGGAGCGGCGGACCCCCTCCGCGACGTTCACACCAGGGCGGCTGAGAAGCGCGCGGGGCGGAACGTGTCGAGCAGCGGCGACTTCTCGCCGGTCAGGATCTCGCGGGCGAGGAGTTCGCCCGCGATCAGCCCGAGCGTCGCGCCGCTGTGGGTGAAGGCCACGAAGTAGCCGTCGATCTGCTCCAGTTCGCCGAGCACGGGCTCGCCGTCGCCGGGGATGGGCTTGCCGCCGATGCCGAAGCCGTCGAGCTCCAGCGTCGGGTGGCCGGCGAGCACGCGCGACGCCTCCTCCAGCAGCCGGTCGACGATGCCGTCCGGCACGGTCACGGAGCCGTCGTCTCCGACGATCAGCGCCTCCTCCGACCAGGCCGAGTCGAGGGCGAGGGCGCCGGTCGGGGTCGGACGGACGGCGACGTCGGGCGTATTCAGCACGGCCGTGAGCCCGGTCTGCACCGGCTTGGTCCAGACGAGGAGCGCCTCGGGGCTGCCGTCCTCGATCGTCACGCCGTGCTCGGCCACCTGGGCGGGGACGCCGGGGCCGGTCGCGAGCAGCACGGCGTCGGCGTCGAAGCGACGGCCGTCGGGGGTGACCGCGCCGACGGCGCGGCCGTCCTCCACCACGACCTCGACGTGTCCGGCGTTGGTGATCAGTGTTCCGCCGCGCGACGTGAACTCGGCCGCGAGGTACGCGATGAGCGACGGCAGGTCGACCCAGCCCTCGCCCGGGTTGAAGATGGCGCCCTCGGTGGCGATGGCCGCCGGGTCGACCCCGGGGGCCCACTCGGCGATGTCGTCGGCGCTGAGCCACTGGGCGTCGTAGCCGATGGCACGCTCGTGCTCCAGGATGTGCGCGAACGACTCGCCCTCCGGCGCCCAGGTCAGCCCGCCGTCGAAGCGCAGGAACTCCGCGACGTCGGCGCGGGCCGCGAGGGTGCGGTAGCGGTCGATCCCGAGCTGGCGCAGCGCGTGGTACTCCGGCGAGCGCAGGCCGGCCGTGTTGAGCCAGGAGAGCGAGCGTCCGCTTGCGCCGCTGGCGAGCTCCGCCTCGGTGAGCAGCGTCACCTGGGCGCCGGAGCGGACCAGCTGGGTCGCGGTCGAGACGCCGAGGATGCCGCCGCCGATGACGACGACGCGGGTGCGGGTGGATGGTGCGGTCATGGTGCTCACTTTCGGTTCAGCGTGTGGATGGTGTCGATCAGTTCGAGGGCCGCCAGGCTCTCCCGCGGGTCCACCGGAAGCGGTGTTCCGTCCTGGAGCGCCGAGGCGAGCCCGCGGTAGAAGGCGGCGTAGTCGCCGGGCACGAGAGGGATCTCGTCGGGATGCGCGTCCGTGCCGAGACGCCCCGGCGCGGACGCCTGCCCGAGCCGCGGATCCCCGGGGAGGGTGCCGCCTGCGAGCTGCGACTCCTGCGGGTCGAGGCCCCAGGAGACGAAGCCGGAGCGCGAGCCGAGCACCCGGAACCGCGGCCCGGCGATCGGCGCGACGGCGCTCATCCAGAGGTGGCTGGTGGTGCCGGCGTCGTGCTCGAGGGCGACGAAGACGTCGTCGTCGGCCCCCGCGTCTCGCCGGTTGCGCAGCTCGGCGTGCGTCACCCGGGCGGGGCCGAACAGCAGCAGGGCCTGGTCGATGAGGTGCGCGCCGAGATCGAAGAGGATGCCGCCGCCCTCCTGCACGGACGTCGTCGACTTCCACGACTCGTCGGCCGCGGGCTTCCACCACTCGAACCGGGACTCGAAGCGGCGGACCTCGCCGAGCGCTCCGTCGTCGACGAGTCGCCGCAGGGTGAGGAAGTCGCCGTCCCACCGGCGGTTCTGGAAGACGGTGAACGGCACGCCCGCCGCTTCAGCACGCTCGATCAGGGCGCGGCCGGCCGCCGTGTCCGGCGCGAACGGCTTGTCGACGACCGTCGCCAGACCTGCATCGATGGCGGCCGTCGCGTGGGCGACGTGCAGCGGGGTCGGCGAGGCGACGACCACCAGGTCGAGCCCGGGATGCGCGAGCAGCGCATCCACGTCCCGCACCGCCGTCGCGTCCGGATGGTCGGCGGCCAGCCGGCCCGTCTGCGAGGTGACGACCGCAGCGAGCTCGAAGGCGGGGTCCGCCGCGAGGAACGGCGCATGGAAGACCCGCCCGGCGACGCCGTAGCCGATCAGGCCGACGCGGATCACAGCACCTCCGAGAGGAAACGCTGCAGGCGCGGGCTCTGCGGCCGGTCGAACAGATCGTCCGGTCGTCCCGCCTCCACCACCCGACCCTCGTCCATGAACACGACCTGGTCGGCGACCTTGCGGGCGAAGTTCATCTCGTGGGTGACGACGACCATGGTCATGCCCCGGCGACCCAGGTCGGCCATCAGGTTCAGCACGCCCTTCACGAGCTCCGGGTCGAGCGCGCTGGTGACCTCGTCGAACAGCATGACCTCGGGCTCCATGGCGAGAGCCCGGGCGATGGCGACGCGCTGCTGCTGGCCGCCGGAGAGGTCGCGCGGGCGGTGGTCCATCCGTTCGCCGAGGCCGACCTCGACGAGGCGCTCCTCGGCGATCCGCTGCGCCTCCGCCTTGGGCATCCGCTTCACCGACCGCAGAGCCAGCATGACGTTCTGCAGCGCGGTGTGGTCGGGGAACAGGTTGAAGTGCTGGAACACCAGGCCGATGCGGCGGCGGAGCACATCCGGCTTCGTCCCGAGGATGCTCGCTCCGTCGAGGCGCACATCCCCGCTCTTCGGCTCGTGCAGCCGGTTGATGCCGCGGAGCATCGTCGACTTGCCCGACCCCGAGGGGCCGATGACGCAGGTAGTCGTGCCGGGTGCGACGGAGATGCTGACGCCGCGGAGCACGTCGATGTCGCCGTAGGCCATCGTCAGGTCGACGAGGTCGAGCGCGGAGCCGCGGAAATCCGGCGTCTGCTGCGCGGGAAGCGGAGAGGTGTACGTCATGTGTTGCTCCCGAGGGTGATCGGCGCCGGCGGCTGGACCTCGTCCAGCTCGTCCAGTCCGCTCTTCGGCGGGGCCGGCTTGCGTCGTCCGGTGCGGAACCGGTTGTCGAAGTAGTTGACGAGGTGCGTCAGCGGAACGGTGGTCACCAGGTAGAACAGTCCGGCGAGCACCAGCGGTGACAGGTTGCCGGTCAGCACCGCGGCGTCCTGGCCGACGCGGAACAGCTCCCGCTCGCCCACCAGCAGCCCGAGGAAGTACACGAGGCTGGAGTCCTTCACGATGGCGATGAACTGGTTCACGAGCGCGGGGAGCACCCGGCGGATGCCCTGCGGCACGACCACCAGGGCCATCGCCTTGGCGTAGCTGAGGCCGAGCGCCCGGCAGGCCTCGAGCTGCCCGCGGTCGACGCTCTGGATGCCGGCGCGGAAGATCTCGCCGATGTACGCGGCGGCGATCAGCGACAGCGCCAAGATGCCCAGCGGGTACGGGGACGGCCCGAAGATCGACTGCGAGAACCGGGCGAAGCCCTGGCCGATGAGCAGGATGGTGAGGATCGCCGGGAGTCCGCGGAACACATCCGTGTAGATGCGGGCGGGGATGCGGAGCCAGCGCGAGGTGGAGATCCCCATGACGGCGACCACCATGCCGAGCACGACGCCGATGACGGTCGCCGCGATCGAGATGATCAGCGTGTTGACGAGTCCGACACCGAGGAGCTGCGGGAAGACCTGCAGCATCGACGGGATGTCGAAGAAGGTGTGCGTGATGGTGGTCAGCCAGTCCATGGGGATCTCCCTGAGCTCCTACTTCGACGGGGTGGGCGTCGAGGTCTGCTCCGCCTTCGGCAGGTACTGGGTCGGCATCGGCGACCCGGGGAACCACTTCTGGTAGAGCTTCTTCCAGGTGCCGTCCTCCATCGCCTCGTGGAGCGCCTTGTTCAGCGCGTTCTTCAGGGCGGGGTTGCCCTTCGCGATGGCGAAGCCGGCGGGGGCGTCGAACGAGGGGATGTCCTCCGCGTCCTTCAACGTCGGGTACTGGGCGACGTAGCTCTTGGCCGCCTCGTAGTCGAGGAAGTGCGCATCCACCGATCCGCTGTTGACCGCGGAGACGGCCGCGTTGTTGTCGGGGAAGCGCACGAGGCTCGCCTTGGGGAAGTTCTTGACGGCGTACGCCTCCTGCAGGGTGCCCTGGACGACGCCGAGGCGCTTTCCGGCGAGGTCCTTCGCGGAGTCGATGCCGCTGGCCTTCGTGGTGAGCACGGTGAGGTAGCCCGCCAGGTAGCCGTCGGAGAAGTCGACCGTCTTCTTGCGCTCGTCCGTGATGCCGATGGCGGCGACGCCGACATCGAACTGGTGGTTCGCGACGGCGGCGAGCAGGCCGGAGAAGTCCTGGCCCGTGAACACGGCCTTGCCGAGGCCGGCGCGCTTGGCGACGTCGGTGAACAGTTCGACGTCGAAGCCGGTGAAGTCGCCCTTGGCATCGGTGAAGGTGTACGGCTTGGCGTCACCGAGGCTGGCGACCCGAACCGTGCCCGCCTCGATGAGGCCGTAGGGGTTGTCCTTCGTCGCGGAGCCGGAGGCGCCGCCGGCGCTGCAGGCAGCCAGGACCAGGGCGGCGGTTGCCGCGGCGGCCAACAGCCCGGCCGGCCGGAGGATGGTGCGTCGTTTCACTGCGGGGGTCCAATCGTCTGGGGGATGGTCGGCGAGAAACGGGACGTGTGATCCTCGTCGATCGGTGCAGGTTGCTGAGACCGGTCTCTGGCGATTACGCTGAGACCGGTCTCAGTTGGTTTTCTGGGACGCTACATCACGTTTCCCGCGTTCGTCAACACTCGGAGTTCGCAGGAGGAAGGCGGCACCGATGTCCCCACGCCCCGCATCCCGGCGCGCCGTCACGGTCGCCGACATCGCCCGCGCGGCCAAGGTGTCCAAGGCGACGGCCGCCCGCGCCCTGGGCGATTACGGGCAGGTCAGCGACGCCGTCCGCTCGCGCGTGCTGGCCGCGGCGGAGGAGCTCAACTACCGCCCGAACGCACTGGCCCGCTCCATGAACACCGGCCGCTCGAACACGATCGGCGTCGTCGTCGGCGACATCGAGAACCCGTTCTTCGCGCACGCCATGCGCGGAATCTCCGATGTCGCCAGCAAAGCCGGTTACGACGTCATCCTCACCAACTCCGACGAGGATGTGGATGCGGAGGAGGCGGCCGTCGACGTCCTGCTGGACAAGCAGGTCGACGCCCTCATCGTGGCGCCGGCCTCTTCGGCGCGGGTGGCCCACCTGGCCGCCGTCGGCGCCGCCGGCCGGCCCCTTGTCCTGCTCGACCGCCGAGCCGACGGCGAACCCTACGACTCGGTCACGGTCGACAACCGGTCAGCCGCCGCACGAGCCACCGCCGAACTCCTCGCCGAGGGGCATCGCCGCATCGCCTTCATCTCGACGCACGACCACCCGGCGTCGCACTACACGCCCGGCGATCGCATCACCATGTCCAGCGTCGCCGACCGCGTCGCCGGCGTGCTCGAGACGCTCACGGCGGCCGGCATCCCGTCACCCGAGCGCAACATCCGCCTCGACGCCCGCCGCCGCGGAGTGGATGTGGTGGCGCGCGAGCTGCTCGACGACGACGACCCCGTGACTGCGATCATCGCGTCCGACAGCCTCATCGCCATGACGGTCTTCCAGACCATCCGGACGCTCGGGCTGCGCATCCCCGACGACGTGTCCCTGATCTCGTTCGACAACCCCGAGTGGACCAGCATCACCACCCCGCCGCTGACGGTCGTGGAGCAGCCGATCTACGAGCTGGGTGCCGCGGCGGCCCGCCGCGCGCTGGAGCGCATCCACGGCGAGCGGGTGGACGACGCCGCGGTCGTCTTCGATGCCGACCTGCTGCGTCGCTCGTCGGTCGGACCGGCGCCCAACGCCGCTGCCCGGCCCGTCGCTGCCCTCACCGATGCCGTGGGTCGCGACACGCCGTAATGGCGGCGCCATAACGGCGTGTCGCGCCCCCTGCATGCGGCTGGGCCGACGTCAGAGACCCGTCTCGCGCGCCGCCTGGATCGCCCGCAGGTCGCCGAGCGCCCGCTCGCTCTCGCGGTTCACGTGTCCGCCGCGCGCGAGGATCGCCGCGGGCAGCCAGTCGCTGAGCACGAAGCGGCGCCGGCGCGGCGGTTCTCCGCCGTTCGTCCGGGCCGGGCGCGCGACCCAGCTGTGTTCCATCCCCTGTGTCCATGTCGTGTTCGCCATGACCCTCACGTTACGGACGTAAAGATTCGGACACGAGGTGGCTTTAGGTCTATCTTCGCAAAGATACGGCCATTACACTGACGGCATGATCCGATCGGTCGCGGTTCCCCTCATCGACGAGTTCGCCATGTTCGAGTTCGGGGTCGTCTGCGAGGTCTTCGGCCTCGACCGCAGCTATGCCGGGCTCGAGCCGTTCGACTTCCGCGTCTGCTCGATCACCCCCGGCACTCCCGTCGTCAGCCCGGTCGGCGTCAGCGTCACCGCCCCGTACGGCCTCGAGGCGATGGACGACGCCGACCTCATCGCCGTTCCCGCCGCCACCATCCGCGACGAGTACCCGCAGGAGTTCCTGGATGCGCTCCGCCGGGCGTACGACCGCGGCGCCATTCTGCTGAGCGTCTGCTCCGGTGCGTTCGCCCTCGGCGCCGCCGGCCTGCTCGACGGACACGACTGCACCACCCACTGGCGCTACTCCGACGAATTGCAGCGCCGCTTCCCGGAGGCCCGCGTCGACCCGGACGTGCTGTTCGTCGACGACGGCCGCATCATCACCAGCGCGGGCACTTCGGCCGGCATCGACGCCAGCCTCCACCTCGTCCGCCGGGAGCTCGGCAGCGCCGTCGCGAACACGATCGCGCGCAACATGGTCGTGCCGCCGCAGCGCGACGGCGGCCAGCGCCAGTACATCGACAAGCCGGTCAGTGACTGCGAGGACGACACGTTCAGCGAGCTCATCGACTACCTCACCGAACGCCTCGACGAGACCCACACCGTCGGCAGTCTCGCCGAGCGGACGCACATGTCGACCCGCAGCTTCTCGCGGCGCTTCGTCGCGGAGACCGGCGTGCCCCCGATGCAGTGGCTCACCACCCAGCGCATCCTGCACGCCCGGCTGCTGCTGGAGACCACCGACCTGCCCATCGACGAGGTGGCGCGCCAGTGCGGTTTCGGCAGCGCCACCCTCCTGCGCCACCACTTCGACGCCGAGGTCGGCGTGCCCCCGACGCGCTACCGGGCGGCTTTCGCGCGCGCCTGACGTGCCGGCACGTGGCGCCGCGGGTCCGCATCCCGCGAAACCGAATGGTGCGGCGGCACAAGATCGTCGCCACGGTAGTGCCGCAGCAGCCGCCGGTTGCGGAGGGCGAAGTCGCTGCACAGGCCGACGGTGACCAGCCCGCACACGATCACACCCCAGGCACGCGGGTTCTCCCCCTGCGTCGGGATGGCGACGGCGAGCGCGATCGTCGCGACCAGGGTGAGGAGCGCCAGCAGTGCGCCGATCCCCGCCCTCCGCGCCGCCCTGGCGCGATCCGTCCGGTCTCCCATGCACCGGAAACTACTCCGCGGACCGGGTGAACGATAGGCAACATCCGTTCGACATGCCGGTGAACACGTCGAAGCCCCCGACCGGAATCCGGGTCGGGGGCCTCGTGGTCGTCTGAGGGTCAGTGCTTGAAGGCGTCCTTGATCTTCTCGCCGGCCTGCTTGACGTCGGCCTTGATCTGGTCGCCCTTGCCTTCGGCCTCGAGACGCTCGTCGCCGGTGGCCTTACCCGTGGCCTCCTTGGCGTTTCCGCCGAGCTTCTCTCCGGCGTTCTCGATCTTGTCGTCCAGTCCCATGACGTCCCCTTTCGTGGTCCGTTTCGTCTTCGACGCTCCCACCGTTGCGGAGGCGGGTCTACCCCCGCGGAGCGACCTCTCACGTGACGCTCAGGAGGTGCTGTCGCTGCGGTCCAGGTCTTCGAGCGCGGAGGACATCCGGCCGAGGAAGCTCTTCACGATCTCCGCCTGGCGCTCGTCCAGCTCCGAGGCGGCCTCGAGCATCCGGCGGTGCATCGCATCCAGGGTGTGCCGCACCTCTTCGTCGGCTCCGGGCGTTGCGACGATCACCAGGCTGCGCCGGTCGACAGGATGCGGCTGCCGGGTGACCCAGCCGGCCACTGTCAGGCGGTCGAGCATGACGGTGACCGACGACGACTTCAGCTTGAGGAGAGCACCGAGCTCGGCGGGCGTCGCCGGGACGCCTTCGTTCTGCCGCTTGAGCAGGAACCGCAGAGCGCGCAGATCGTTCTCGCCCATCCGCATGGACTCGCGGGTACGGCGACGCATCGCCTGCTCGGCGGCGCGGTAGTCGCGCAGCGCATTCAGGACGTCAACGGTATGCGGGTCCGCCCGGTCGTACCAGTACCGCCCGCCGGTCTGTGCTTCGATGCTCCGATTTTACGTGCTGCTGCGCGTGCGGTCGCCGGACCGGTTCGGTTGACCCGCCGCTTCCGCCGCGTCGATGTGGTCGACCGCCTCGCGCATCCTGTGCAGGAAGTCGATGACCACTGCAGCGTCTTCCGGGTCGAGGGATGCCGCCACGTCGACCAGCTCCTGGCGCATGTCGCCGAGGATCGCCCGCTGCAGTTCGTCCTCCGGAACGGTCGGGACGACGATCAGCGCGCGCCGATCGAAGGGACTCGACTGGCGCTGGATGTGTCCGGCGCGCTCCAGCCGATCGAGCAGGGCGGTCACCGACGAGCTCTGGATGCCGAGGTATTCGGCCAGCTCCTTCGGACCGACCGTGCGGCCGGCCTCCTGCGCGCGGAGCAGGTAGCGCATCGCGGAGACGTCGTTCTCGCTCATCCGCAGCACGCCCTCGGAGCGTCGGCGCATGGCCGACTCGGCGACGCCGTAGGCGCGCATCGCCTCGAGCACCTCGATGCCGGGAGTGCGCTGGCCCGCGCGCTCCTCGTACCAGTAGTGCGCCGATCCCTGGGTCTCGGACGTCATGCCCTTAACGATAGAGCAACTACAAACTAGACGGCCTAGCTTTTCCCTTTCGGACCCGACGACGGCGAGGGTTCTGGTGTGACGAGGAGCCCGTTGGGCCGGTGCGTGCCGTCCATCAGCGACTCGAGCCACTCGCGGTTGAGCGGCGCGATCACTCCCTCGTCGTACCGGAAGCGGATGGGAAGACCGTTGTCGACCCAGATGGCCTCGCGGCCACCGTCGCCCTCGCGGATCCAGCTGAGGGCGAAGGACTCCCGGCGCCGCAGCTTCGTCGTGATGACGACCTGGACGTGGGCCAGCAGCCGATCCGAGAACTCGTAGTCGGCTCCCCCGTAGCTCAGTACTCCCAACCCACGTCCTCCTCGGTTCCTTCGCTGATCCAGCGGATATGTAGTTAGTCTAACCGTATTGCTTGCTCGTCTAGCAAAATGCCGGGCGATCCATTTCAAGCCCTACTCGTCGGCCCCGCCCTCCCGGAGAATGAACGCTGTGAGCACCTACCGCCTCCAGATCTCGCCCGCCTTCACCCTCCGCGACGCCACGCAGGTGCTCGACCACATCCAGCGCCTCGGCGCCGACTGGGTCTACCTGTCGCCCCTCCTGGAGGCGGAGCCGGGTTCGATGCACGGCTACGACGTGGTCGACCACAGTCGCGTGGATGCGTCGCGCGGGGGCCCTGCGGCGCTGCGCGAGTTCGCCGACGCCGCGCACGGCCGGGGCCTTAAGGTGCTCGTCGACATCGTCCCCAACCACATGGGCGTCGCCACCCCCGCGGTCAACGCCTGGTGGTGGGATGTGCTCAAGAACGGCCAGGAGTCGCCGTATGCCTCGTACTTCGACATCGACTGGGAGTTCGGCCACGGACGTCTGCGTCTCCCCATCCTCGGCGACGGCCCGGACGAGGAGGACGCCCTCCGCATCGAGGACGGCGAGCTGCGCTACTACGACCACCGCTTCCCGATCGCGCCCGGCACCGGCGATGGAACACCTCGCGAGGTCCACGCCCGCCAGCACTACGAGCTGATGTCCTGGCGCCGGGCCGACGCCGAGCTCAACTACCGCCGGTTCTTCGCCGTCAGCACCCTCGCGGGGCTCCGCGTCGAGGACCAGCGGGTGTTCGACGACACGCACCGCGAGATCGGCCGCTGGCTCAGCGAGGGGCTCGTCGACGGCCTCCGCGTCGATCACCCGGACGGCCTCCGCGACCCCGGCCAGTACCTGGAGCGCCTGCGCGACCTCGCCGGCGACGCCCCGATCTGGGTCGAGAAGATCATCGAGGGCGACGAGCGGATGCCGGACTGGCCCGTGCAGGGCACCACCGGGTATGACGCCCTCGCCATCATCGACCGCGTCTTCGTCGACCCCTCGGGAGAGGGACCGCTGACCGCTCTGGCGGGTGAGATCGACGAGCGCGAGGAGAGCCAGGACTGGGTGGAGCTCGTCCACCGCCGGAAGCGCGCCGTCGCCGACGGCATCCTGCGCTCCGAGGTGCTCCGGGTCGTCCGCGAGCTCGGCGAGGGGACAGACGAGGAGACTGCGGACGCCGTCGCGGAGCTGGCGGCGTGGTTCCCCGTCTACCGCAGCTACCTGCCGTACGGCGACGAATACCTGGAGGAGACACGTCAGGCCGCCGCGGCGACGCGGCCGGACCTCGCGCCCGTGATCGCGCGCATCGTGGACCGCCTGGGCGACCGGTTCGAGCAGACCACCGGCGCCATCATGGCGAAAGGTGTGGAGGACAACGCCTTCTACCGCTTCACCCGGCTCGTCTCGCTGACGGAGGTCGGCGCCGACCCGTCCGAGTTCGCGCTATCGCCGGAGGAGTTCCACCGTCGGCAGAGCGATCGTGAGCGCCGGCTCCCCGAGTCGATGACGGTGCTGTCGACCCACGACACCAAGCGCGGAGAGGACACCCGGGCGCGCATTCACGTGCTGGCCGAGCTGCCGGGCCGCTGGGAGCGGTTCCTGCGGACGGTGCGCGAGCGCGTCGGTTTCGGCGACGGCTCGCTCGAGAGCCTGCTGTGGCAGTCGATCGTCGGCGCGTGGCCCGCGTCGCGCGAGCGCCTGCACGACTACGCCCTGAAAGCAGCGCGCGAGGCGGGCGCATCCACCGGCTGGACCGATCCCGACGAGGCGTTCGAGGAGCGAATGTTCGCCGCTGTCGACGCCGCCTTCGACGACGAGCGCGTGCGGGCCGAGGTCGAGGCGCTGGCGGCGGTGATCGAGGCGCCCGGCGCGAGCAACGGCCTCGGCGCCAAGCTCCTGCAGCTGATGGCGCCCGGCATCCCGGACGTGTACCAGGGGTCGGAGCGTTGGGAGCGCTCGCTGGTCGACCCCGACAACCGCCGCCCGGTCGAGTTCGATGCGGCGGCAGCACTCCTCGCCCACATCGACGAGGGATGGCAGCCCGAGATCGACTCGTCGGGCGCGGCGAAGGAGTTGGTCACCGCGAAGGCGCTCCGCCTGCGCCGCGACCGGCCGGAGCTGTTCAGCGGTTACCGTCCCGTCTACGCCGAGGGCTCGCGTGCCGGCCACCTCGTCGGGTTCGACCGCGGCGGTGCGATCGCGCTCGCCACCCGCCTGCCCGTCGGGCTCTCCGCGACCGGCGGATGGGCGGACACCACCATCGACCTGGGAGAGGAGCCCATGCGCGACGAACTCACCGGACGCGACTACTCGGGCCGCGTTCCACTCGCCGCCGTGTTCGAGACCTACCCGGTCGCCCTGCTGGCGGTGGCCCGATGACCGCCGCCGACCGCCGGTTCCCCGTGTGGGCCCCGGAGGCGCGATCGGTGGATGTGGTGCTCGGCGGCCTGGGCACCTTCCCGCTCACGCGTGTGCCCGCGTCCGACGCGAGCCCGACCGGGGGATGGTGGGAGCTGGCGGAGGCGCCGGAGCTCCCGACCGAACCCCTCGACTACGGCTTCCTCGTCGACGGCGACGGCCCTTTCCCCGATCCGAGGTCGCGCCGCCAGCCGAACGGCGTGCACGAGCTGAGCCGGGAGTTCGACCCGCGTGCCCACGCCTGGGACGACGGCGCGTGGGAGGGCCGCGACCTGACCGGCGCCGTGATCTACGAGCTGCACATCGGCACCTTCACGCCCGAGGGCACCCTCGACGCCGCCGCAGCGCGGCTCGACCACCTGATCGCCCTCGGCGTCGACGCGATCGAGCTGCTTCCGGTGAACGCCTTCAACGGGACGCACAACTGGGGCTACGACGGCGTGCTCTGGTACGCCGTCCAGGAGCAGTACGGCGGACCGGCGGCGTATCAGCGCTTCGTGGAGGAGTGCCACCGCCGGGGTCTCGCCGTCATCCAGGACGTCGTCTACAACCACCTCGGCCCGAGCGGCAACTACCTGCCCAAGTTCGGCCCGTACCTCGGCCAGGGCGCCAGCACCTGGGGTGTGAACATCAACCTCGACGGCCCGCAGTCCGACGAGGTGCGCCGCTACATCCTCGACAACGCCGAGTACTGGTTGCGCGAGATGCACGTCGACGGCCTGCGGCTGGATGCGGTGCACGCCCTGCAGGACCACCGAGCCACCCACCTGCTCGAGGAGCTCGCGCTCCTCGCCGACGAGCTCGCCGGGGAGACCGGCCGGCCGCGCACGCTGATCGCCGAGAGCGACCTCAACGACCCGAAGCTGATCCGCACCCGCTCGCACCAAGGCTACGGCCTCCACGCACAGTGGGACGACGACGTGCACCACGCGATCCACGCCACCCTGAGCGGCGAGGACACGGGCTACTACACCGATTTCGCCCGGCCGGAGGCGCTGGTGAAGGTGTTCCAGCGCGGCTTTTTCCACGACGGCACCTGGTCGAGCTTCCGAGAACGCCACCACGGTCGCCCGATCGACCCGGACATCCCCTTCACCCGCCTGGTCGTGTTCAGCCAGGACCACGACCAGATCGGCAACCGCGCCGCCGGCGACCGCCTCACCGCGACGCTCGACCCCGGACGCCTCGCGGCGGCCGCAGCCCTCACCCTGCTCGGCCCGTTCACGCCGATGCTCTTCATGGGCGAGGAGTGGGCCGCGACGACCCCGTGGCAGTTCTTCACCTCGCATCCCGAGCCCGAGTTGGGGAAGGCGACCGCCGAGGGCCGCATCGCGGAGTTCGCCAAGATGGGCTGGGACCCGGCCATCGTGCCAGACCCGCAGGATCCGGAGACCTTCCTGCGCTCCAAGCTCGACTGGTCGGAGCCGGAGCGACCGCAGAACGCGCGGATGCTCGACTGGTACCGCACCCTCACCGGCCTGCGCCGGACGATCCCCGCCGACGCCCCCGCGACCGAGGTGGCGTACACGGACGGCGTCTTCCGGTTCCGCCGCGGCGAGTTGCTCGTCGAGGTGAGCCTGTCGGGCACGGGCCTCGGCGCGGCGCCGTCGGATGCGGTCGCGGCGTTCGGTGAGGCCGTGCGCGTGACGCGGCGGTAGGTGCGAGGTGGTACGCTTAGGTACCAATTGGTACTAGGAGCAAAAAATGGCCATGAATCTGCGGCTCGACGCCGCCCACGAAGAACTGCTCGAAGCGCTTGCCCGGCAGGAGCACCGCACGAAGACAGAAGTCGTGAAGCTCGCCCTCGAAGAGCGAGCCGCTCAGCTCGACAAGAGCGCCCGCACGCGGGCGATCATGGACCGCATCCTCGACGAGGACGCGGCCCTGCTCGACGCCCTCTCCCGGTGACCGAGTATCTCGAGCCTCGCGATGTGCTGGGGTTGATCAGACAACTGGGTTTTCACGTTCGCGACAAGAATCTGCTGCTGTCGGCACTCGCCTCGCCCCTGCCCGTCTTCGGCGAGGAGATGTACGAGGGTGATATCGAGAAGGCGGCTGCGCTCCTCATCGCCCTCAATCGCAACCACCCGCTCGCCGACGGCAACAAGCGACTCGCCTGGATCGTGGCCAAGACGTTCCTCGCGCTCAACGGCCTGCACCTGACCAGCGAGCCGGTGCCGGAGGCGGACGCTTTCATTCGTAAGGTGGCCGACGGTGGCGTCGAAAACGACGAGGTCGTCCGGTGGCTGGAGTCTCGGACCTCGCCGCTGTAGCCGCGCCTAACGGTCCACAACCCCCGTGTCAATGCCTGGATGGGTGTGTCACCGCGCAGGTATCGTGGCGTTCTACCGAACGGAGGCACCGTGTCCCGACCCTGCCCCCGGCCCTATCGCCGGACCGCCCCCAGCGCACGCCGCTCGCAGGGGTCGTCCCTGTGACGGCCGCCTCTACGCCGTACCCGCTCGGGGTGACCCTGCGCGACGGCGGTGCGAATGTCGCCGTCTACAGCGAGCGCGCCGATAAGGTCATCGTCTCGATCTTCGACCACCGCGGCCGTGAGAAGCAGACCGTGCTCACCGAGCGCACGGGTCACGTCTTCCACGGGTTCGTCCCCGATCTCACCGCCGGAACGCGCTACGGGCTCCGCGTCGATGGACCGTGGGATCCGGCCAACGGGCTCCGGTTCTCCCCCGCCAAGGTCCTGCTCGCGCCGCAGGCCCGTGCCGTGACCGGGTCGTGGGACAACACACAGGCCGTCTTCGGCCACCAGCTCGGCCGCCCGAAGCGCCGCAGCGACACCAACGGCGCCCGCCACGTCGCCCTCGGCATCGCCATCGACCCGCAGGAGTTCGACTGGGGCGACCACGAGCGCCCGCACACCCCGCTCAGCGAGACCATCATCTACGAGCTGCACGTGAAGGGCTTCACGAAGCTGATGGAGTGGGTGCCCGAGGAGTTCCGCGGCACCTACGCCGGGCTGGCGCATCCCGCCGCCGTCGAGTACCTCAAGAACCTCGGCGTCACCGCAGTGGAGCTTCTGCCCATCCACCAGTTCGTTCAGGATGCGCACCTGCAGGAGAAGGGCCTCCGCAACTACTGGGGCTACAACTCCATCGGCTTCTTCGCCCCGCACAACGAGTACTCGGCGACCGGTGACACCGGGCACCAGGTCGACGAGTTCAAGGGCATGGTGAAGGCCCTGCACGCCGCCGGCATCGAGGTCATCCTCGACGTGGTCTACAACCACACCGCGGAGGGCAACGACCTCGGGCCGACGTACAGCTTCAAGGGCATCGACAACCCGTCGTATTACCGGCTGGTCGAGGGGGATGCCGCCCACTACTTCGACACGACCGGCACCGGCAACAGCTTCAACGTGAGCCACCCGGCCGCCCTGCAGGTCATCATGGACTCTCTGCGGTACTGGGTCGAGGACATGCACATCGACGGGTTCCGCTTCGACCTGGCCACGACGCTGACGCGCCAGGGCGGCGACGCCAGCCTCCACAGCGCCTTCCTGACGCTGATCCAGCAGGACCCGACGCTCGCGCAGGTGAAGCTGATCGCCGAGCCGTGGGATGTCGCCGGCTACCAGTTGGGCGGGTTCCCTGCGGGATGGTCGGAGTGGAACGGCAAGTTCCGCGACGACGTCCGCGACTACTGGCGCGGCACCCCCGGGGTGCTGTCCACCCTGTCCCAGCGTGTGCTCGGCAGCCCGGACATCTACGAGGACTCGCGCCGCGCCCCTCTGTCGAGCGTCAACTTCGTCACCGCGCACGACGGGTTCACGCTCGCCGACCTCACCAGCTACAACGAGAAGCACAACGAGGCGAACGGCGAGGACAACCGCGACGGCGAATCCGACAACCGCTCCAGCAACTACGGCGTCGAGGGTCCTACGGACGACCCCGGCATCAACGCCTTCCGCACGCGCCAGCGCAAGAACTTCCTCGCCACCGTCCTGCTGTCGGCCGGCGTCCCGATGATCCTCGGCGGCGACGAGATCGGGCGCACGCAGCGGGGCAACAACAACGCCTACTGCCAGGACAACGAGATCTCCTGGTTCGACTGGCAGAACGCCGACTGGGAGCTGCACGAGTTCACCTCCAAGCTCATCCGCCTGCGCCGCACCGAGCCCGCCCTCCGGCCGGAGTGGTACCGGCACGCACCGGACGTCGGCGGGCCGGACGTCGTCTGCATCGTCCGGGCGGACGGCGAGCCGTTCGCCGACGAGGACTGGGCGGATCCCGAGGCGCGCTCGATCGCGTTCGAGCTGCGGCACGAAGGGGCCGACTCGTTCCTGCTCATGCTGAACGCGGCCGGCAACGGTGTGGAGTTCGTGCTCCCCGACGCCCCGGGTTCGCACTGGGAGCTGGAGCTCTCGAGCGATCCCGAGCTTGCCCTGGCCGACGGCGAGAGCGTCATCCTCGGCGAGTCGTCCTTCGCCCTGCTGAGGTCGCGGAGCAGCTGATGCCCGAGTCCACCATCCCCGCGCTGCTCGGTCGCTATCGGCCGCAGCACGTCATCGGCCGCGGCGGCGAGGCCAGCATCTTCCGCGCGACCGACGAGCTGCTGGGGCGCGAGGTCGCCATCAAGCTGTACCGGTCGGGCGGCGAGGAGGAGATGGCGCAGTACCGCACCGAGCAGGCGGCGCTCGCGCGGTTGAGCCACCACGGCATCGTCTCGCTGATCGACGCCGGGATCGACTACTCCTCTCCGAAGGACCCGCGGCCGTTCCTCATCATGGAGCTGGTCTCCGGCACCGACCTCGCCGGCATGCTGGCGCAGCGGGAGCTGACGCTGGAGGAGATCGCGGAGGTCGCCTACGACATCTCCGAGGCGCTCGAGTACGTGCACGCCAACGGGGTGGTGCACCGCGACATCAAGCCGTCGAACATCATGCTCGTCTCGTACGGCACGACGACCTTCCGGGCGAGGGCGCGGCTCACCGACTTCGGGATCGCCAGCGGCATCGTCGGGACGCCCTCCCAGCCGGACGAGGGCAAGACGACCGGCACGGCGGCCTACCTCAGCCCCGAGCAGGCGATGCGTCAGCCGGCCACCTCGGCGAGCGATATCTACTCGCTGGGGCTCGTCCTGCTGGAGTGCTTCACACGCTCGGTCGCGTACCCCGGCGCCGCCGTCGAGTCGGCGATGGCCCGGCTGGAGCACGAGCCGCCCATCCCGGACGGCCTGCCGGACGACTGGTCACGCATCCTCCATGCCATGACCTCCATGGATCCGGCCCCGCGTCCCACCGCCGAGCAGCTGACACCGCTGTTCCGCGAGGCGGTCATCTCTGCGGCCGGTCTCCAGCAGCGGGCGTGACGGCGGACCGGATGGAGGCTGCGGCCGCGATCGAGGACCACGCCGCCCTCGGCGACGGCCGCACCGTCGCCCTGATCGACCGCTCCGGCACGGTCGACTGGCTGCCCGTCCCCAACCTCGACTCCGCCCCCGCCTTCGCGGCGCTGCTCGATCCGGAGCGCGGAGGCCGCATCCTGCTGCGTCCCGTCAGCGCGTTCCGGACCCGTCGGCGGTACCTTCCCGGCACCAACGTTCTCGAGACGACCTTCATCGCGGAGAACGGCACGGTGCGGGTCACCGACGCACTGGTCACCGGCGTCGCCGGACGCCTGCCGTGGCTGGAGCTGGCACGCCGCATCGAGGGGGTCAGCGGAACGGTCGTCATGGACTGGGCGGTCGAGCCCGGCACGATGCTCGGCGGGAGCAGCCCGTGGGCGGAGCGCGTGAACGGCAAGCGCATCCTCCGCGTCGGGAAGGTCAACATCGGGGTCACCGGCCTCAACGACGCCGAGGACGATGCGGATGCGCCCCGGTTCCGCGGCCGCATCCGGGTCGTCGAGGGCTCCCGCCGGACGCTCACCATCGTCGCGACCGACGACGAGCCGCTGCACCTGCCCGACCCGGCCAACGTCGACATCGGGATCGACCGGACGATCGGCAACTGGGAGCTGTGGTCCCGGACCTTCTCGTATCAGGGGCCGTGGGATGACGCCGTACAGCGCAGCGCGCTCGCTCTGAAGCTGTTGCTGTACGCGCCGACCGGCGCCATCGCGGCCGCCGCGACCACCTCCCTCCCCGAGACCGACCGCGGCGGCAAGAACTGGGACTACCGCTTCGCGTGGGTCCGCGACACCGCGTACACGCTCCGCGCCCTGGCGCGCTTCGGTCTACGGGAGGAGACGCACGCCGCGATCTCGTGGCTGCTCCGCGCCGTGAAGGGCGATGTCTCCGAACTGCGGGTGCTGTACGGGCTGCGGGAGGAGTCGACAGCCGAGCCGCAGACGCACGACGTGCCCGGGTGGCGCGGCATCGGACCGGTCGTCACCGGCAACCGCGCGGCCGGCCAGCTGCAACTCGGCGTGTACGGCGATCTCCTCAGCGTCGCTCTCGCCTACGCCGCCGCCGGTAACGTGCTCGACGTCCCGACCCGCCGACTGGTCGCTGACGTGGCCGACCGCGTCTGCGACATCTGGCGCCTGCCCGACTCCGGGATGTGGGAGCTGAGCGAACTCCGTCACCACACCTCGTCGAAGATGGGATGCTGGCAGGCGCTGCAGGCCGCCCTGCAGCTCGTCGAGCTGGGCCAGATCGAAGGCAATCCGTCGCGATGGCGCCGGGAGGCCGACGCCATCCACGCCTGGGTGGACGAGCGGTGCTGGTCCGAGCGCCTCGGCGCGTACACGATGGCCGCCGACGAGGACGAGCTCGATGCGTCGGTGCTGCTCCATGCTCCCAGCGGCTTCGACCGGGGCGAACGGATGCGCTCCACCATCGTCGCGCTCCGGCGCGAACTGGGCGACGGGCCGCTGCTCTACCGCTTCACCGGCGCGGCAGCCGAGGGCGAGCGTCCGTTCACCGCGTGCTCCTTCTGGCTCGCCGCCGCCCTGGCCTGCGTCGGCGAGATCGACGAGGCGACGACGCTGATGGACGACCTGGTCGGCCGCTCGAACGACGTCGGCCTCTACGCCGAGATGATGGATGCGGACGGCGCCTTCTGGGGCAACTTCCCGCAGGCGCTCTCCCACCTCGGACTGATCGACGCGGCCCTGACGATCGCCGACCTGCGTCCCTGACCGCGCCCGCCGCCGCCGGAAACGGAGGACATTCGCGTCCTCAGCACCGCACCCGCCTCCGTTCGGCCCATTCCGCCGGCGCGTCGGCCCGCGGCACCTCCCTTTCGCGCACGCCGACCGGTCAGCGGGCGCGTGCGGCCAGCGTCTCCGCGATCGCGTGCGGAACCGTCTCGTCCTGCAGCGATGTCGTATCGCCGAGCGGCCGGCCGTCGAACAGGTCGACCAGCAGGCGGCGCATGATCTTGCCCGACCGCGTCTTCGGGAGGTCACCGACGATGACCACGTGCCGCGGCTTCGCGATCGCCCCGATCTCGCGCGTGACCTGGTCGCGGAGGTCCGCCTCCCCCGGCGTCTCTCCCGACGGGACCACGAACGCGGCGACCGCCTGTCCGGTCGTGACGTCGCCCACGCCGACGACGGCGGCCTCGGCGACACGGGGATGCGCGACCAGCGCCGACTCGATCTCGATGGTCGACAGCCGGTGACCGGAGACGTTGATCACGTCGTCGAGACGGCCGAGCAGCCAGATGTATCCATCGTCGTCGACCGCGGCGCCGTCTCCGGCCAGGAAGTACCCGCGGTCGGCGTACGGCCGCCAGTACGAGTCGCGGTAGCGCTCCGGGTCGCCCCATACCGTGCGCGACATGGCCGGCCACGTGCCGTCGATGACGATCGAGCCGCCCGAGCCGCGGGGCACATCCTCGCCTCGCTCGTCGACGACCCGCACCGTGACTCCCGGCACAGCGACCGTCGCCGAGCCGGGCTTCAGCGCGGTCACCCCGGGCAGCGGGGCGACGATCGCCGCGCCCGACTCGGACTGCCACCACGTGTCGACCACCGGCGCGCGTCCCGCACCGAGGTTCTCGCGGAACCAGACCCACGCCTCCGGGTTGATCGCCTCGCCGACCGTGCCGAGAAGCCGGATGCTGGAGAGGTCCCAACGCTCCCCCGGCCCCTCCGGGAACCAGGTCATGAAGGTGCGGATCAACGTCGGCGCCGTGTAGTACGTCGTCACGCCGTAGCGCTCGATGATCTCGAAGTGCCGGCCGGCGTGCGGGGTGTTCGGCGTCCCCTCGTAGATGACGGAGGTCGCACCGTTCGACAGCGGGCCGTACAGCACGTAAGTGTGCGCGGTGACCCAGGCGAGGTCGGCCGTGCACCAGTACACGTCGTCGTCCTTGGCGTCGAACAGCGCCCAGTGGCTCCACGACGCCTGGGTCAGGTAGCCACCGGTCGTGTGGACGACGCCCTTCGGCCGCCCCGTCGTCCCGGACGTGTAGATGATGAACAGCGGCGTCTCGGCGTCGAAGGATTCAGCTTCGTGCACGTCGGGCGCCGTCTCGACGACCTCGTGCCACCACACGTCGCGTCCGGGCGTCCAGGGCACGTCCGGCGTCAGGTCGCCCGTCCGCCGCACCACCAGCACATGCTCGATCGCGTTGTCGCCGGCGACCGCCGCATCCGCATTCGCCTTGACGGCCACGGCGGATCCCCGGCGGAACTGCCCGTCGGAGGTCACCAGCAGTTTGGCTCCCGTGTCCTCCACGCGGAAGCGCAACGCCTCTGCCGAGAAGCCACCGAACACGAGCGAGTGGATGGCGCCCACGCGCGCGATGGCCAGGGTGATGACGACCGTCTCGGGGATGACGGGGAGGTACACGACGACGCGGTCCCCCTTCCCGACGCCCAACGCCGTGAGGGCGTTCGCCGCCTGCGCCACCCGCCGCTGAAGGTCCGCGTACGTGATCGTCTCGCGGTCGCCCGGCTCACCCTCGAAGTGCAGGGCGACGCGGTCGCCCCGGCCGGCGGCGACGTGTCGGTCGACGCAGTTGACGGCCGCGTTGAGGCGGCCGCCCGCGAACCACTCGGCCCGCGGGACCGTCAGCTCGCCGTCGTCACAGGGCGCGGCCGGTTGCCACGTGTGTGCCGTGTGCCACGGTTTCGCCCAGTCGAGGCGGGCGGCCTGGCGCTCCCAGAACGCCACCGGGTCGGCGGCGGCCTCCGCGAACACGGAGGCGTCGACGTTCGCCTGCGCCGCGAACTCCTCGGACGGCCGGTACAGCCGCGTCTCGCGGCCCAGGTTCTCGATCGGGGTGCTCACCCTCCGACGCTATCCGTCCCGCCGCGTGCGCCCCTCCGCCCTCGCAACCTTCCGTAACCCGCCGCATCATCCCCACCGTCGAGTCCGCAAACTTTGCACGCCGCGACGGCGATTCGTGTGCAATTTGTGCGGACTCGACGGTGGGGGTGCGGGGTCAGGCGCCGACGTAGCGGGCGAGGTGCTCGCCGGTGAGAGTGGAGCGGGCGGCGACGAGGTCGGCGGGGGTGCCCTCGAAGACGAGCCGGCCGCCGTCGTGGCCGGCTCCGGGCCCCAGGTCGATGATCCAGTCGGCGTGCGCCATCACGGCCTGGTGGTGCTCGATCACGATCACCGACTTTCCCGCGTCGACGAGCCGGTCGAGAAGTCCGAGCAGCTGCTCCACGTCTGCCAGGTGCAGGCCGGTGGTCGGCTCGTCGAGCACGTACACACCGCCCTTCTCGGCCATGTGCGTCGCCAGCTTCAGCCGCTGCCGCTCGCCGCCCGAGAGTGTCGTGAGCGGCTGGCCGATCGTCAGATAGCCGAGCCCCACGTCCGACAGCCGCTGCAGGATGGCGTGCGCAGCGGGCAGCTTCGCCTCGCCTCCCGCGAAGAATTCCTCGGCCTCGGTGACCGGCATCGCCAGCACCTCACTGATGTCGCGGCCACCCAGGTGGTACTCGAGCACCGACTCGTCGAAACGCTTTCCCTCGCATACCTCGCACACCGTCGAGACGCCGGCCATCACGCCGAGGTCGGTGTAGATGACGCCGGCGCCGTTGCAGTTCGGGCACGCGCCCTCGGAGTTGGCGCTGAACAGAGCGGGCTTTACGCCGTTGGCCTTCGCGAACGCCTTGCGGATCGGCTCCAGCATCCCGGTGTAGGTCGCCGGGTTGCTGCGGCGCGAGCCCCGGATCGCACCCTGATCGACCGACACGACGCCGTCACGCGGTGCCACGGACCCGTGGATGAGGGAGCTCTTCCCCGACCCGGCCACCCCCGTGACGACCACCAGCACGCCGAGCGGGATGTCGACATCCACGCCCTGCAGGTTGTGCTCGGAGGCGCCGCGCACCTCAAGCGCTCCCTTCGGCGTCCGCACCGTCTCCTTGAGGTGCGCGCGGTCGTCGAGGTGCCGGCCGGTGAGGGTGTCGCTCGAGCGGAGCTCCTCCACCGTGCCCTCGAAGACGACCTCGCCTCCGGCCGAGCCGGCTCGCGGACCGAGGTCAACGACGTGGTCCGCGATCGCGATCGCCTCCGGTTTGTGCTCGACCACGAGCACCGTGTTCCCCTTGTCGCGCAGCTGCAGCAGCAGCTCGTTCATCCGCTGGATGTCGTGCGGATGCAGCCCGACGGTCGGCTCGTCGAAGACATACGTGACATCGGTGAGCGACGACCCCAGGTGGCGGATCATCTTCGTGCGCTGCGCCTCGCCGCCCGACAGCGTGCCGGAGGGCCGGTCGAGCGACAGGTAGCCGAGGCCGATGTCGACGAACGAGTCGAGCAGGTGCTGCAGATTCTTGAGCAGTGGACGGACGGACGGCTCGTCGAGCCCGCGCACCCAGTCCGACAGGTCGGTGATCTGCATGGCACAGGCGTCGGCGATGCTGATGCCGGCGATCTTCGACGACCGCGCGCCCTCGCTCAGCCGGGTGCCGCCGCATTCGGGACACGTCGCGAAGGTGACGGCGCGCTCCACGAACGCGCGGATGTGCGGCTGCATCGCGTCGACATCCTTCGACAGCATCGACTTCTGCACCTTGGGGACGAGTCCCTCGTAGGTCATGTTGATGCCCTCGATCTTCACCTTGACCGGCTCTTTGTAGAGGAAGTCCTGGCGTTCTTGCTCGGTGAACTCACGGATCGGCTTGTCCGCGGGCACGAAGCCCGAGCTTCCGATGATCCGCACCGCCCAGCCGTCGGCCGTATAGCCCGGGATGGTGATGGCGCCCTCCGCGAGCGACTTGCTGTCGTCGAAGAGCTGAGTGAGGTCGATGTCGCTCACGCTGCCCATGCCCTCGCAGCGCGGACACATACCGCCGAGCTGCGTGAACTCGCGCGACTCCGTCTTGCCGCCGACGGTGATCGCGCCGCGTCCGGTGACCGAGGGGATGTTGAACGAGAAGGCCTGCGGCGAGCCGATGTGCGGCTGGCCGAGCCGGCTGAACAGGATGCGCAGCATCGCGTTCGCGTCGGTCACCGTGCCGACCGTCGACCGCGCGTTGGCGCCCATGCGCTCCTGGTCGACGATGATGGCGGTCGTCAGCCCTTCGAGCACGTCGACGTCCGGTCGGGCCAGCGACGGCATGAATCCCTGGACGAACGCGCTGTAGGTCTCGTTGATCATGCGCTGCGACTCGGCGGCGATCGTGCCGAACACCAGCGAGCTCTTGCCAGACCCCGAGACGCCTGTGAACACCGTCAGCCGCCGCTTGGGCAGTTCGACGCTGACGTCTTTCAGGTTGTTCTCGCGCGCCCCCTGGACGCGGATCAGATCGTGGCTGTCGGCCGCTGCGGTCATGTCGAATCCCTCCGTCGAACGCGACCTACGGTATATCAGGCGGTCGATTCTGCGGCCAGGATGCGGTAACGCAGCCGGGCGAACTGACCGACCGCCTCCGCGGATTCGAGGTGCAGGCGGTCGGACTCCAGCCGCCGCGGGAAGAGCGGCGCGCCGCCGGTGAGCGCGACCGGCGCGATCGACACCGCCAGCTCGTCCAGCGCGCCCGCGTCGAAGAACTGCCCCGCCAAATCCCCGCCACCGACGACCCAGATGTCGCCGTCGCCCGCCGCCTCTCGGATCGCCGGCAGCGCATCCGCCACCGAGCCGGAGACGAAGCGGATGTCCGCGCCTTCGGGCACCGGCAGCTCGCGATGGGTGAACACGAAGGTCGGGCGCGTGCCGTGGAACTCCTGCCACTTCTCCGGCGCCTCGAGGATGCCGCTCTCGCGCAGCACCCACTCGTACGTCGTGCGGCCCTCGACCATCACGGTCGCTCCACTTGGGAGCAGGCTCTCGTCCGGCTCCTCTCCGCCGGGCACCGCGAACAGCCAGGACAGCGAGTCGTGCTCATCGGCGATCCACCCGTTGATGGTCGCGGCCGTGTCGAAGACGATTCTCCCCATGCGCCCGACGGTACCGGCCACCACCGACACGGTGGGAGCATGGTGCGCATGGATGCCGTCGACGCGCTGAACGAGATCGCCTTCTGGCTGGAGCGGGAGCTCGCCCCGAGCTTCAAAGTGCAGGCCTTCCGCCGCGCGGCCGCCACGATCGCGCCCTTCGACCAGGAGGAGCTCGCCGCGCGGGTCGCCGACGGCAGGCTCAAGCGCACCAAGGGCATCGGCGACCGTACCTTCCAGGTCATCGCGCAGGCGGTGGAGGGCAGCGTACCGGACTACCTGGCCGACCTGCGCGAGCGCAACGCACAGCCCCTCGAGACGGCAGGCGCGGACCTGCTCGCCCAGCTCCGAGGCGACCTGCACAGCCACACCGAGTGGTCCGACGGCACCGTCCCGATCGAGGTCATGGCCGCGGCCGCCGCGACGCTCGGCCGCGAGTACCAGGCGATCACCGACCACTCCCCCACACTCACGGTGGCGAGCGGGCTCAGCGCCGAGCGCCTGGAGGAGCAGCTGGACATCATCGCAAGCCTGGACACCGGCTCCGTGACCCTGCTCCGCGGGATCGAGGTCGACATCCTCGAGGACGGCACGCTCGATCAGGCACCCGAGCTGCTCGACCGATTGGATGTGGTGGTCGGGAGCGTCCACTCCAAGCTCCGCTCCGACAAGCGGACGATGACGAAGCGCATGCTGGGCGGCATCCGCGACCCGCACACGAACGTCCTCGGCCACTGCACCGGCCGCCTGGTGCAGGGCTCGCGCGGCACCCGGCCGCCGTCGGAGTTCGATGCGGATGCGGTGTTCGCCGCGTGCGTCGAGAACCAGGTCGCCGTCGAGATCAACTCGCGGCCGGAACGTCAGGACCCGCCGGACGACCTCATCCAGCGCGCCCTCGACGCGGGATGCTTCTTCTCGATCGACACGGACGCGCACGCACCCGGCCAGCTCGACTTCCTCGCGTACGGCGCAGCGCGCGCCGCCGCGAACGGCGTTCCCGCCGACCGCATCATCACGACCTGGCCGCTGGACCGCCTGCGCACCTGGCTCGCCAAGTCCTGACGCCGCACCCGCCCATCCCGCGCCGAAGTGGTCAGAGCCCCCAGGCGGAGGCGGGAGCCTGCACGATCTCGACCGGGCGCGTGCTCCAGTGCGTGCCGTTGCCGTAGTGGCTGGTCGCCCAGGGCGAGGCCCAGATCGCGGCGGCGGTCGCATCGGCGGAGGTGCCGGCTTCGAGCCCGGCCACGATGTCCGGGTAGCCGCGCTGCAGGTTCTTCGCGCAGTACTCGGCGGCGGTGATCAGGTCCGGGTAGCTGCCGAGGCCCGCTCCACCGCCCGACCCGTAGCCGTTGTTGAGAGGATTGTTACGGTTCCACCAGTCCGGCGGACCGTTCTCCTGGCGCATCCAGCGCAGCATCACCGTCACGTTCGCGTCGGTCTGCGGCCAGCCGCCGAACATCAGCACCAGCTTCGCCCAGGCCTCGTTGGTGCCGACGCGGGCGAGCGTCTGCAGCCCGTCGGTCGCGCTCAGGTCCTCGCGGTTGACGACGGGGGCGGCGATCGTCGCATCGACCAGCAGCTCCTGGGCGGGCGCCGGTGCAGCCGCAGCGGCCGTGGTCGAGCCGGACGCGCCGTCACCCGGCGCGAGCGTCGTCGACGGCGCGACGAGGAGGGTGGATGCGAGCGCGTCATCCGTCGGAACGATCGAGAATCCGCATACCAGGCCGATGACCGCGAGGCTCACGCCGATGCGGTGCTGAAGCGGCAGCAGGGGGCGTCTCCGCGACCTCGGCAGCCGGATCCGCACGCGCTGCGTCGGCACAGGGGCGCGACGGCCTGCCGAGCGGCGGCCGCGGGAACGACGGGGGGCGGATGCGGACTGCATACCCGACGAAGGGTACCAGCGTCCCGCTGAATCGCCACCGGGAGTTCTAGCCGGTGACCTCGTTGAGGCGGCCGAGCAGCTCCGCCAGGCGACGCACATCCTCTTCGCCCCAGCGCCGGAGGCCCCGGTACAGCGTCGCCTGGTCGGCGGCGCGCACCTCGTTGACTTTCTCGATGGCCTCGGGCGTCGCCGCGATGAAGCTGGCCCGCCGGTCGGTCGGGTCGGTCTTGCGCTCGATGAAGCCCATGTCCTCCAGCAGCTTCACCTGCCGGCTGATCACGCTCTTGTCGGTGTAGAGCATGGCGGCGAGGGCTCCGGCGTGGATGGGGCCGCTGCGCACGATCGTCGTCAGCAGTTTGTAGCTTCCCGGCTGCAGGTCCGGGTGGATGCGGACCGCACGGTCGCGCATGGCCGTGCCGACCTGGTTGAACAGCCGGGTGAACTGCTCCTCCACCTCGGAGATGGCCGCGTCGCTCGCCGGTTCCGGGGCGGCGGGAAGGGTGGCGGCGGAGCCCGCCGCCACCCGATCCGTGTTGTCCATGGCCGCGATCATAACGTGACCGTCTAGCGACCGTTCCCAGCCGGGCTGTCGCCGTCGCCGGCTCGCCGGACCGCGGCGATCGAACCGGTGGCCGGGGCGCCGATCAGTGCCTCCGCGACCTCCACCGCGTTCTCCTCCGCGGCCTCGAGCGGCGTCTCGGCGTTCTCCTCGCGCATCCGCTCGATGGCGGTCTTGCTGCCGAGCTTGATGTTCGGGAGGAAGAGGATGGCGATGACGGAGATGATCGCGAGCGGGACGGCGACCAGGAAGATGTCGGCGACGGCCTGGCCGTAGACCGACTCGACGATGGTCCGGATCGGCACCGGGAGGGTGTTGACCTCGGGGAGCGTCCCGCTCTGCAGCGACTTGGCGGCGGCGACGCCCTTCGCGCCGAGCTTGCCGACGGCGGTCAGCAGCTCCTGGTGGCGGTCGGCCATCATGTCCTTCACCGCGGTGCCCAGGATGGATCCCATCACCGAGACGCCGATGGTGCCGCCCAGGCTGCGGAAGAACGCGACATTCGAGCTGGCGGCGCCGAGCTGGTCCGGGCGGACCGTGTTCTGGACGATGAGCACCAGGTTCTGCATGACCATGCCGACGCCGGCGCCGAGCACGAGCATGTAGAGGGAGACGAGCCCGTAGTTCGTGTCGTACTCGATGGTGCTCATCAGGTACAGGCCGGCGGTGAGCAGCAGGGACCCGGCGATCATGAAGCCCTTCCACTTGCCGAACCGGCTGATCAGGTTGCCCACGATCATCGAGGAGAGCAGCAGTCCGAGGATCATCGGCAGCGTCAGCAGACCGGACTCCGTCGGCGTCGCGCCGCGGGCGAGCTGCATGTACTGACCGAGGAAGACGGACGTGCCGAACATGGCGACACCGACCGAGATCGACGCGATGACGGCGAGCGTGAACGTACGGTTCTTGAACATCCCGAGCGGGATGATCGGCTCCTTCACGACGAGCTCGGTCACGATCGTCGCGACGATGAGGGCGATCGAGCCTCCGACCATCCACATGGTCTCGGCGCTCCACCAGTCGAAGTTCTTGCCCGCGAGCGAGACCCAGATCAGCAGGAGCGAGACGCCGGCCGCGAGGAAGATCGCGCCGAGGTAGTCGATGCGCACCTTCCGCGCCGGACGCTTCGGCAGGCGAAGCGTGAACTGGAGCAGCAGGATGGCTGCCACTGCGACAGGAACGCCGACGAAGAAGTTCCAGCGCCAGCCGATCGAGTCGGTCAGCAGGCCGCCGATCAGCGGGCCGCCGACCGTTCCGACGGCCATGACACCGCCGAACAGGCCCATGTACCGGCCGCGCTCACGCGGGCTGATGATGTCGGCCATGATGATCTGGCTGAGTGCGGTCAGACCACCGGCGCCGAGGCCCTGCACCACGCGGAATCCGATGAGCATGTTGGTGTCCTGCGAGAAGCCGGCCATCGCGGAGCCTGCGACGAAGATCACGAGGGCGAGCTGGATGAGCAGCTTGCGGTTGAGCAGGTCGGCGAGCTTGCCCCAGATGGGCGTCGACACCGTGGTGGCGAGCAGCGTGCTGGTGACGACCCAGGTGTAGGCGGTCTGGTCGCCGTGCAGTTCGGAGATGATCCGCGGCATCGAGGTCGACACGACCGTGCCCGCGAGGATCGAGACGAACATCCCGAGCAGGAGTCCGGAGAGGGATTCGAGCACCTGCCGGTGCGACATCACGACCGGTGACCCATCCCTGGAGAGCGTTGTTGACATGTGGATCCTTCGCACGATTGGTTGACGACGATCAACCATATATAATTAGGTGACCAAAGTCAACTAACAACGTACATGACTGCAAAATTTCCTTCTATGCAAACTTCAGCAACCGACGGCCTCCGCGAGCGCAAGAAGGCCCAGGTCAGAGCCGACCTCGAACGCGCCACCCTGGAACTCGCGCTGGAGCGCGACCTCGACGAGGTGACGGTCGACGAGATCTGTGCGCGCGTTCCGGTCTCCCACCGCACCTTCTTCAATTACTTCGACACCAAGGAGGACGCGCTCTTCGACGTGCGGCGCGCGTGGGGCGACCCGGTGTGGATCGGCCGCCGCCTGACCGACGCGTACCGGGGAAGCGTCGTCGCCGCCCTCGTCGACACCCTGTTCACCGCATCGCTCCCGGACGAGCAGGATGCGGAGCTCCGCGAGGCGCGCATGCTCATTGCCGCGCGTCACTCCGGCCTCCTCCGGCGCCGTCTCGGACGGTTCGACGACCTGCGATCGGGACTCGTCTCCGCCGTCGCCGCGTTCCTGACGGACGTCAGCCGGGACGACGACGATATGCCCCGCGCGACCGTGGGCGAGGAGGATGCCGCCGCCCGCGCCGAGCTGCTCGTCGTCGCGTGCATCGCCGCCATCCGCATCGCCGTCCGCGAATGGGCCGAGGCGGGCGGGGACGGCTCCGCCGCCGAGGTCGCCGACCGCGCCGTGGCGATCACGCGGTCGGTCGCACCGTTCGTCCGCTGAGCGTCTTCACACCCTCGGGCGGCGGACGTCCAGTCTTCGCGCGCGGCCGCCCCCTACGCTGAGGGGATGCACTCGCGGCGACAGACCTCGTGGGCCCTGCGCGCCCCGGCCCACTGGATCGTCTGGACCGTCGTCCTCTTCGCGGTCACGATCGGGCTCGGCTTCGCTGCGAAGGCGTTGCCCGCACTGCGCTTCGACGGTCTCGACGCGGCCGTGAACCGGGTCAACTCCCCTCTGCTCGACGACGCCGCCCTGCTGCTCGACCGGCTCGACCATCCCGTCGTGGTGGCGGCGATCCTCGTCGTCGTGTTCGTCATCCTGCTGTTCGCGGTGGGATGGCGCCGAGCGCTGGGCGCGTGCGTCGTGACGGGCGCCGGCTGGCTGACCACGCTGGTCGTCAAGACAGTCGTCGCACAGCCGCGGCCGTCCACCGCCGACCTGACCCACGTGCTGCACATCTCGCCGGCGACGCTCAGCTATCCCAGCGGGCACGTGGTCTTCGCCGCGGCGCTCGTGACGGCTCTGGCCATGGTGTGCCGTGCGGGGCTCCCCCGAGCCATCGTGGTCGTCGTGGGCGCCGTGTTCGTGCTCGCCGTCGCCTGGTCGCGACTCTATGTCGGCGTCCACTACGGCACGGATGTCGTGGGCGGCGTGCTGAACGGTGTCGGCGGCGCCGTGCTGTTCGCCGGTCTCTGGAACCTGGCGACGCGCGGCCGCCGCCGCACGCGCTGACCGGGCGGGTCGTCCGACCTACGCAGTCTCTCCGCAGTCCGACGGTCCCGTGACCGCGGGGACGGGCGGGATGGTGGTGCCACACCATCCCCGATCGACGACGAAGAACTTTCTTTCTTCGATCGCGTCATGATCCGCAATTCACTGCGTCCAAGTCAGTGAACGCCCGTACCGCTATTCAAGGACCCGACCCTTATGACCGGTGAACTCGACGACCTCTCCGACGCCGACCTGATCGTCCTCGCACGAGACGGAGACACGCTCGCCTACGGCGTGCTCTGGAAGCGGCATTGGCAGGCCGGCCGCGCCATGGCGGCCTCCATCACCGGCCGGTTCGACCCCGACGATCTCGCGTCGGAGGCGTTCGCGCGCATCCTGACCTCGCTCGGCCGCGGCAAGGGCCCCACCTCGGGATTCCGCTCCTACCTCGCCACAACGGTCCGCAACGTGGCCATCGACTGGTCGCGCCGGAAGACGACGCCGAACATCGAAGACGCCGACGTCATCGAAGACTGGACCTTCAGCGAGGTCACCGCCCTCGAGCGGATGGACCGGCAGACGATGGCGAAGGCGTTCTACGCCCTGCCCGACAAGTGGCAGGAGGTGCTCTGGTACACCGAGATCGAAGACATGGCGCCACGCGAGGTGGCGCCGCTCATGGGCCTCAACGCCAACGCGGTCTCCGCGCTCGCGCTCCGCGCACGCGAAGGGCTCCGGCAGTCCTGGATCAACGCCCACCTGGCGAGCGCACCGACCGAGGACCCGATCCACGCGTGGACGCTGAAGAAGCTCGGCCCCTTCGTTCGAGGGCGGCTCGCCAAGGCCGACCGCCGCAAGGTGACGCAGCACCTCGACGCCTGCGAGCGCTGCGCGGACGCCGCCTCCGAGGCCGACCGCGTGGGCTCGCGGATCGCTCTCGGAATCCTGCCCCTGTTCCTGGGGCTCGCCGGCGCGACCGCGTACCTCTCGACGATCGGCGGATCGGGAACCGCCGTCGCGGCGACGCTCACCGAGACGACGCCGGCCGCTCCGGCGGCCACCGATCCGGCGGCCACCGTCCGCACCGGCGGCCGGCTGCGGCAGCTGTCGAGCGCGGCGACGGGTAGTTCGAAGGCCGGGATGGCCGCCGTCGCGGCCAGTGTGGTGGCGGCGGCAGCCCTGACCTGCGGGGTGGTCGTCGCCGCACCCGGCTCGGAGCTCGCCGCGGCCGAGACCGGGAGCGGCTCCACGTCCGGCTCGCAGAGCGCGGGCGGCGACCGGCCCGACCGCGTGGCCGAGACGTCACGTCCCACGCCGGAGCAGAAGGCTCAACTCAAGCCGGAGGCTCCCGCGACGGGCGTCGTGCCCGTTCCGGCTCCGGATGGCGACGGCAGCGCTCCGCCCGTGGTCGACTCTCCGATCACCGAGCCCATCGTCCCCGTGGTTCCGAGCGGGCCAGGCGCCGAGGCGCCGGTGCTCCCGCCGGACCCCGCCCCCGCGCCCGCTCCGCAGGGCTGCGTCGCCGCCATCCAGGCGATCCCGGCGGCCGACACGTTGCTCGCGTACCGACTGGACGACGAGTCCGGAGCCCGCACCGCGACGGACCTCGTCCACGGGAGCACCGCACGCTATGCGGGACACCCCGGCGCGGGCGAGTGGAACTTGACGGACGAGACGCTTCGGCAGCCCGTCGACCGGTTCACCATCCAGATCTGGTTCCAGGCGACCGAGGGCGGCGGCCGGCTGCTGGGGTTCAGCGGATCGAGCGACGGTGTCTCGGCGTACTACGACCGCCACCTGTTCCTGACGGATGACGGCCGTCTGGTGTTCGGCGTCTTCCCGGAGGCCGTCCGAACCGTGACCTCCACATCCAGCTACACCGATGGCCGCTGGCACCAGGCCACCGCGACGTTGTCGGACGACGGCATGGCGCTGTACGTCGACGGCGAGCGGGTCGCCCACGACGGCTCCGTCACGCAGGCGCACGCGTTTCCCGGCCATTGGCGCATCGGAGCCGACAACCTCGACAACTGGGGGCCGGAGACGCCGTCCGCACGGCAGATCACGGGGAGCCTCGCTTTCGCGGCCGTCTACGGCGTCCCGCTGTCTGCCGAGCAGGTGCGCGCCCAATGGAAGCTGTGCAGCTGAGTTCGTCGCGTCACGATCGCTCGGCAACAACGTCTACATAAGCGGAGAGCGCGTCATCGGGCTTCGCGCGTCTCCACCGGAGCGCCCCCTATGGGCCTCCCTTTCGGAGTGGCTCGGCCCGCTCGTCGGGTATCGAACCGGCCGGGCCGCTCCGTCACAACACACCGCAACGTGCCGACGAGAGGACGCGACGACGAGATGAGGCTGATGCACTGGAATCCGCGGGAGCGTGCCGCCGGGCTCGTCAGCGTGACGACCGATGGATGGCGCGGCGAGATCGTCACGCCCCTGATCCCCCGCGACCCCACCTCGCCGCTCCGTTCGGCCCTCCTCAACGAGCGGGCCGAGCGCCTGGGCGAGCTCCGCATCCTCGACTTCCGGGTCTACGACACGGTACGCGTCGAGGAGACCGGCCCGGGCGACAGCTACCGGATCATCGACCGGTTCAAGATCGCGATCGGCGTCGAGCGCCCCGCCTGAGCCGCTCAGCCCGCTCGCCCGCTCAGCCGCTCAGCCGCTCAGCCGCTCAGCCGCTCAGCCGCTCAGCCGCTACCGAGAGTCACGGTGGTGGTCTGGCGTCGGCCGTCCCGCACGTAGACCACGTCGACACCGTCGCCGGGTTTGCTCGTGAGCTGGATCGCCGTGAGGTCGTCGACGCTGCCGACGGGCCTGCCGTCGACGCGGGTGATCACATCTCCGGCCCGCAGGCCTGCCTGCTGCGACGGTCCACCGGGCGTCACCGACTGCACGTACAGTCCCGGCTGGTCGTTGTCGCCTTGGCCGGGCTGGATGGGGGTGACCGAGATCCCGAAGATCGGATAGGTCACCTTGCCGGTCGAGATGATCTGCTGCGCGATCGGCATCGCCACCGCCTGCGGGACCGCGAAGCCGATGCCGACGCTCCCGCCGCCCGCTTCCCCGGAGGCGCCGGGAACGGTCGCGATGGCCGAGTTCACTCCGATGAGCCGGCCGTCGCAGTCGACGAGCGCGCCCCCCGAGTTGCCGGGATTGATCGAGGCGTCGGTCTGGATCGCATCCGCCAGCACGGCGTTGCGGTCGCTGTCGCTCTGCACCGGGACCGTGCGACCGAGGGCGCTGACCACTCCGGTCGTGACCGTGCTGGAGAGGCCCAGCGGAGCGCCGAGCGCGACCACCGGCTGGCCGACCTTGAGCGTTGTGGAGTCCCCCTGCTTGATGACGGGAAGTCCGCTGGCCTCCACCTTCACCACGGCGATGTCGGCGCGCGGCGAACGCCCGACGAGCTTCGCCGGGTGAGTGGTCCCGTCGTTGTAGAGGACGGTGATCTTCGCGCCCTCCGCCGCGGGGGCGATGACATGGTTGTTGGTGAGGATGTAGCCGTCGGCGGAGATGATCTCCCCGCTGCCGGTGCCGCCTGACCCGTCGCCGGCGACCACCCCGATCGTCACGATCGAGGGGAGCACGTCGCTCGCGATGCGTTCGGCGTCGCACACCGACGCGGACGACAGCGAAGCGGACCGGGCCGGCGCCATCCCGAGTGTCGATGCACCCGAGCGGAGGGTGAGACCGCCGAGCACGCCCGATCCCAGCAGGATGACCGCGCCCAGCACGGCGAGCAGCACGGTCGCCCACACCGGGAACCGCCCGGGTCGGTCCGTCCTCTTCTGGTCGGTCGACGTCATCTCTCGCGCCCCCTCGCTTCTGTTCGGGGTCATGGTGTCTCGACCGGTCGAGAGCTGGATAGACAGTTGGGTCGAGAGCTACGCCACGAGGGACGCGAGGACTAATGTGAACGCATGGATTTCGGCGACGATGTGTTCACCGCATTCCTCGTGCACCCCGACCAGCCCGGGCTGGACCGGTCGATCGACCTCCCAGTGCTCGAAACGCATCCCCCTGTCCGCGTACGCATCCCGGCGGACCAGGCGATGGAGGTCTACGAACTGGTGACCGCGGACGATTGGCCTCGCGAGGCGATCTACCGGCACGTCGGCCGCGAGTCGTCTGCCTCCTGACCACTCGATGGACTAGCGGAATCGCGTGGGTTCACGTCAAGCTACTTCTCGACGCCGGTCGATGTGCGACGGGGAGGGGTGGGGTGCGGTGAACGAGGACGCGAACGCCTTTCCGGAGCCGGGATCACCCGGGTGGATGCGCGTGCAGGGCCACCCCGACGTCGCCAGGATGGAGGTCGTCGGCCGCACGATACGCGTCCGGCTGGTCTCCGGCGTCGAGCTGGAATGGCGGCGCGACGACGATTCGGTGGACGACCGTTCGCACGCGTGACTTTATGGAAAACAGCTAGTCCCCAACGAACGCTCGAAGGTGCATCATGGCCACGCCGCCATCGACGGGTCCGACTCCCGCCGGGCGGGAGGAGGCACAGAAGATGGCTGACGAATTCGACTACATCCACCCACCGCACCCTCCGCGCCTCCGTGAGCATGTCGGCCTGATCCGCTGGACCCACGACTCCGAGGGCGGGTGGGTGACGGAGACCGTCACCGGCCAGTTCGCCGGGGGCGACTCGCAGCGCTGGCTGCTTCGGCTCTACTCCGGAGTCGAGCTCGAATACGACCTGGAGACGTGGGCGCCGTATCAGCCACACCTGTGACAGCTGTCTTTCGAGCCGTACCCGCTCCTGACACCATGCGAGACGTAACACCCAACAGGGGCGTCGGCTCATGGATCAGACGACGGTCAGGGCCGGCGCCCCGCCCCGGCTGACGGGGGTCGGTATGCAGACATCGAACTCCACGCACGGGCTCCCCGTGCGCCTGGACCCGATGGTCGGGCGTCGCGAGGAGGTTTCGCTGATCCGCCGCCTGCTGCAGACCTCCACCCGTCTGGTGACCGTCACAGGAACCGCCGGCGTGGGGAAGAGCCGCGTCGCGATCGCGGCCGCGGAGTCGCTGCGGCGCTCGGTGTCGGGCGTCTGGTACGTGGATGTGCGCGGTCGCGGGCAGGATGTCGCACTGGCGGTCGCGCAGGAGCTGAAGGTCGATCCGGGCGACGACGCCCTCGGCGCCGTGATCGCCGCGATCGGCGACGAGGACGCACTGCTCCTGATCGACGACGCGGACGAGGCCGTGGCCGAGACCTCGGCGGTGATCGACGCCCTCCTCCTGACGTGCCCGGGCGTGCGAGCCATCGTGACCTCCCGCGAGCCGCCCTCCTCCACCGCGCAGGCGCTCGTGGCGATCGGCCCCTTCGCCCACCACGACTTGACCGCCAGCAGCGACGCCGTCCGGCTGTTCGCGGATCGCGCCGCATCGGGTGACGCCCTGTTCTCCGTCGACGGAAGCACGTTGCCGGAGGTCGTCGCGATCTGCGAGGCGACCTACGGCGTCCCGCTGGCGATCGAGCTGGCCGCCGCGCAGCTGCAGTTCATGGATGTGCGGACGCTCGCGAGCCGCATCTCCCACCAGCTGGACACCCTGGAGCCGGCCGCGGCGGAGTCCCGGTCCCTCCGCGCCGCCGTCGAGGACAGCTGGGATCGCTGCACCGAGACGGAGCGGCGCGTCTGGTCGGATCTCGCGGTCCTGGCCCCGGGCTGGGATCTCGATCTCGGAGAGGCCATGGCCGCCCTCAGCGCCGCGACCCCGAGAGATGCGAGCGCCGCGCTCAAGCAGCTCATCCGGCGTTCGGTGATCCATCGCCGACGCGTCGAGGGGGATGTGCGCTACGAGCTGCTGCCCGCACTGCGGGAGTTCGGGGCCGAGCGGGCGACGCATCCACAGGACGCCCAGGGGCATTTCGTGTCGTGCATGCTGCTGCGGTTGCACGACGCGGAGGACAACTGGTTCAGTGGCCGCCAACGCGAGATCCTGCAGCGGCTGCGCGGCGACATCGCCAATATCCGCCGGGCGGTGTCGACGGCAGCGGCGCTCGGCGACGCCGATCGCGCCGTCGAAGTCGCGGTGACGGCCTGGCGGCAGGCATGGATGCTGCACGGCAGCGGTGACGAGGTCGCGACCTGGCTCGGCATCGCGTTCGCTTCGGGTCGGCCGTCGCCGTTCTGGGCGGCGCAGGGGCACGCCCTCCGTGCGGCCGTCTTCGGCCAGACGGGGAAGCCGGGCCTTGCCCGCAGCGAGCTGGCCATCGCCCGCGCTGCTCTCGAGGAGGTCGCGAACGGCGACGACGCCGAGGCGGCTCAGGACTGCGCGGTCAGTGTTCGGAGCGCTGCGGAGGTCGTCGACACGGACGACAGGCGTGCGCTGGAGCTGCTCCGCATCCTGATGGACGAACTCGGCGAGGACGCCTACCGGTTCGGCCGCACGAACACGCCGCAACGTCTCGCCGCACGGCTGCACGCCCTCGGCGAGCGCGCGGAGGGCTCCCGCGTCGACGACGACATCACCGAACGCGCCCTCCTGGTCGGCGACCGCTTCGAGCGGTCCTTCGCGCTCACGACGCGGGCCTCGGCGTGCGCCGCCGCCGGTGAGTACGAGACGACCGAGGCGGACGCACGGGAGGCGCTGGTGGTGAAACGCGGACTCGGCAACGGTCTGGGGGTCGCCCAGGCGCTCGAACTGCTCGCCGACGTCGCGCGCGAGCACGCGGATCCTGCGCGGGGCGCGACCCTGCTGGGGGCGGCCGCGGCCCGATGGCGTGACGCCGGGTCGATTCGGGCCAACTACCCGCCGTACTTCTACGATCGTGCGGCGACCGAGCGGACGCTCCGTCACCGCCTCGGCTCCGAAGCATTCGACCGCGCGTTCGCCTACGGAGCGGCACTGAGCGAGGACGAGAGCATCGACTTCGCCCTGCACGGGATGGTCGAGGCCCGGACACGCACCGGCATCCCGGCCTCGGCGCGGACATCGGAGCTGACACCGCGCGAGGCGCAGGTGGCGGCTCTGGTGGCGGACGGCGCCTCCAACAAGGAGATCGCCCGGCACCTCTTCGTGTCGATCCGCACGGTCGAGACGCACGTGCAGAACGCCCTGGTGAAGCTGGGGTTGCGCTCCCGCACCGAGCTGGCGCTGTGGCATCGGGAGCAGACGCCTCAGGGATGAGCGCATCGATGAGCTCCGGGCGACCGCTCACCCGGAGGACACGGCGGCAGCGCGCGCCCTCCGGGGCGGACATTCAGGCGGCGAGGGTGAGGTCCTCGCCGGCGACACCGGTGACGGCCGCACGCAGACCGGTGCGGGCTCGGGCGGCGAGCGCGGCGGCGGCGCCGGGCGTCATCCCGAGGATCTCTGCGGCGGCGGACAGCGGCAGGCCGTGCACGCAGGTCAACAGCAGGATGCGCTGCCAGCGCTCGGGAAGGCTGCGGAACGGGTGCTCCAGCTCGCCCAGGTCGACCACCTCGAACTCGTAGACCGGATGGCCGACCTCGTCGCCGAGGGGCACGACGGTCATCCGAGCGTCGCGCGCACCCCAGGTGGCCGCGACGTTGCGGATCGCCGTACGAAGATAGTGGGCGAAACCCTCCGTCGGCCCGTTGCCGTTGCGCAGGGCGGTGAGCACCTTGGTGAAGGCCTCCTGGACGATGTCCTCCGCCTCATAGCGCGACGTCGTGCGGCGGGCGACGTGGTGTGCCCACCCCTCGTACCGGGTCCACAGGTCGGCGAAGACCGCGTGCTCGCCGCGACGGACCCGGTGCAACAGCTCCAGGTCTGTCGGACGGACGGCGCTCGCGGGCATCCTGTCTCCTCGGTCGTTCTCGGCGGACCGGCGGCGCGCCGGTCGAGTGACTCCAGGGTCCGTTGCGGACTGACGTGCGCGGCACCGCAGAACTACCGAGGAACTACCGAGATGCCAATCCCATATCGACGCGCGGCACGAAGTCCGGCCACCGCTCGCCGCGGCCGAGCAGAGCCGACAAGGCCGCGACGATCCGATCCGCTGCGCGTCCATCTCCGAAGGGGGTGGGCCGGCGCGCCATGGCGACATGACGGAGCGGGTCGGCAAGAAGCGCGGACGCCTCGTCGACGATCGTCTCCACGCGCGTCCCGACGGTGCGAGACGTCCCCGCGAGGACGCCCTCCGGTCGGTCGGTCGTCGCCGCGAGGACGAGAACCGGCACGTCGAGGCTCGGCGCCACCTCCTCCAGCTCACCGCAATCGGTGAGCACGAGCGTCGCGTCGGCGAGAAGCCGGACGAGACCGGCGAACGGCGGCAGCGGTGTCGACAGGATGTTCGGCGCCCGGCCTGCTGCGGTGGTCAACCCCGCATGCACCGCGAGCTCCGGGCCCGAGCACAGCACGAACACGTGGCCGGGAAATCGCGCCGCCAGCACGCGCACAGCGTAGCCGATCCGCTGCATCGGAGCCCCACGGTTCTCCGGCCGGTGGGCGACGACGAGCACGACGCGCCGGTCTTCCGATGCCACGGTGGCAGTGTCGGCCGACAGCACCGCGTCGACGAGGGGATCTCCGGTGACGACGATCCGTCCCTCTGGGACAGCGGACGCCAGCAGGACGCGCCGCGCGTGCTCCGTCGGCGCCAGCTGGAGGGCGGCGATCCGCCCGAGCATCCGTCGAACGGGCTCGCTCGGGAGGGTGTCGGTGACATCGCCGTCGCAGCGTCCGGCATCCAGGTGCGCAACCGGGATGCCGCGCTCGGACGCAGCCGTCGCGGCTACCAAGGCCGCTGCCGAGCCGCCGTGGACGAGCACGACGCCTGGCCGGTGCTGCTCGATGAGGTCCGCGGGATCCGCCGCAGCATCCACCGAAGGAGAGGACGGATCGGCGACGGGCACCAGGAACCCGGCCCGACTGAGCGCGTCGACGACCGGGCGCATCCGGATCTCGGAGTCCCGGCTGCCGAAGAGGGATAGGGCGACGGGAAGGACGATCGGCACGGCGGCCTCCTCTCGACGAGGGCGACGGATCCGCCCTCACCCATAGAGACGCGGAAAAGAGGCACGACCTGACGGGGTAGCGTGAGATTCATGAGCCTGAGCGTCGAGAAACAGCCGGAGCAGTCCCGTTACGCCCTGCTTCAGGACGGCGAGGTGATCGGCGTCGCCGAGTACGAACTGCGGCACGACGCGATCGTCTTCACGCACACCGAGGTCGACGAGGAGAAGCGCGAGAAGGGGATGGCGTCCACGCTCGTGCAGACGGCGCTCGACGACGTGCGCGACAACACCGACCTGCGCGTCATCGCCTCCTGCCCCTACGTGCGGAGCTGGCTCAGCGAGCACCCCGACTACGCGGAGCTGCAGAAGCGGTAGCGCGGCCGTCCTCGCTGGGGGCACGGCCCTCGGCGCGCTGGCCGTGACCGGCAGGGCCCAGGTCGAGCGTGATCTTGCCGCCCTCCCAGGCGCCGTCGCCCTTGTCGCTGGGGAGCGGTGCGGGAGCGGGCAGCAGGGACTGACGGTCCATCTCCTGCTGTGCCTCGTGACGGGCGGGCGCGAAGATCTCGTCGAACGAGCCGCCGATGGCGCCGCTCATGGTGCCCGAGCCGCGCTGCGCCTTGTTCGAGAGGTCGATCCAGCCCAGCTTCACGGCGACGACGATCAGGGCGACGAACGCCGCAATGATCCCCACGACCCACCAATTCACGCCCTCCAGGGTACCGGAGGACCTGTGCGCTGCCTGAGGATCGCCTGGCCCTGAAGCGCTACGGGACGCGGTAGAGCCACTCCTCGGTCTCGAACTTCTCGGCGACCAGCTTCTCGGCGGCGGCGTACTCGGCGTCGGTGAGGTCGCCGTCCGTCGCCCCGTAGAGGCTCTTGAAAGTCAGCTTCATCTGCTCGATGATCTCGGCGCGGCTGAGGCCGGTCTGGCTGCGGAGCGGGTCGACGCGCTTCGCCGCGCTGGTGATGCCCTTGTCGCTGATCTTCTCGCGGCCGATGCGGAGCACCTCGGTCATCTTCTGGCCGTCCATGTCGTAGCTCATGGTGACGTGGTGCAGCACCGCGCCCGAGCCCAGCCGCTTCTGCGCGGCGCCGCCGATCTTGCCGGACGGGCTCGTGATGTCGTTCAGCGGCCGGTAGACGGCGTCGATCCCGAGGGACTTGAGGGCGATGATCGCCCACTCATCCAGGAAGGCGTAGCTGTCGGCGAAGCTCATGCCCTGCACCAAGTCGGCCGGGGCGTAGATCGAGTACGTGACGACCGATCCCGCCTCCATGAACATGGCGCCGCCGCCGGAGATGCGGCGCACGACCTGGATGCCGTACTTCTTCGCGTTGTCAGGGTCGACCTCGTTCTTCACCGACTGGAAGCTGCCGATCACGACCGCCGGCTCGTCCCACTCCCAGATGCGCAGGGTCGGCCCGCGGCGACCCTCGCCCACCTCGTTGGCGAGCACCTCATCCAGGGCGAGGTGCATCTGCGGGGAGACGGCCTTCGCGTGCACGATCTCCCAGTCGTAGTCGCGCCAGCTGGTCGCCTTCGCCAGAGCGCGCCGGACCGTCACAGCGACGGCCTCCGGCGAGAACCCGAGCAGGCTGGCGCCCTCGGGCAGGGCGTCCTTGACGGCCGCCGCGATCGTCTTCGCGTCCGACTCCGCGGGCAGGCCGTTCACGGCCGCGTCGATGGCCTCCAGCGCAGAGTCCGGCTCGAGGAAGAAGTCGCCGGCGAGCTGGAAATCCGCGATCCTGCCGTCCACCACCTCCAGGTCGACGACGACGAGCTTGCCCCCGGGGACCTTGTACTCACCATGCATACCCTTACCCTACGTCCGCCCGGAGGCGGTCAGGCGGGCGGACCAGCCGGCGGTCACGCCGGTGGCGGTGTGCCTCCCGGCGGGTTCCTCGGGTTGCCCCACTCGTCGAGCTCCCGCTCCGGGCTGCGCAGGAACGTCACGCCCAGGCCGATGAGCAGGATGACGAGCAGCACACCGAGGATCACGAGGATCCACGCGAGGTCGGTGTCGTGCCCGCTGAAGTTCGCGGGGTTGTCGATCGGCGTGAACCGAGACAGTCCGCTCAGGATGTGTTCTCCCATGACGCCCTCCCGCCTACAGTGTCCGCGCACTCCCCTCCGTCGCGCTAGACACTCCCGTACCCCCTCCACTCCCGCCGTCGAGTCCGCAAAAACTGCACGCTGATCGAGCGATCGGCGTGCAGTTTTTGCGGACTCGACGGTGGGCGGAGCCTGGGGCTAGTCGCGGGCGGGGACGCGCTGGGTGAGCCAGGCGGTGAGGTCGGCGAACACCTCGGCGCGATTGGTCTCGTTGAAGATCTCGTGCCGGGCGCCCTCGTAGACGATCGTGGTGACGTCGGACAGGTGCGAGCGGGTGCGGTAGGCCTGCTCCAGCCGTCGGGCGCTGACCGGCCCGCCGAGCGGATCGTCCGAGCCCACCTGGATGAGGACGGGGAGGTCGTGGGCCAGGTTGCGGGCGGGGCGGCCGAGCAGGCGGGCGGCATCCACCATCCCGAAGAGCTTCTGCAACGGCGTGAGCGTCGTGAGCGGGTCGTCGACGAACGCCTGTGCCACCGCGGGATCGCGACTGAGCCACTCGGCGCCCGTCGTGCCGAGGTGGGCGTGCCGCTTGTTGAGGTCGCCGCCGTTCATCGACCCGAGCGCGCGGTACGCGGTGCCGGACAGCACCATCCCGTCGTACTCGTCGCTGTGACGGTTGAGGACGATCTGACCGATCAGCGATCCCCAGCTGTGACCGACGTAGACCAGCGGCAGGTCGGGGTTCTCGGCCCGGATGAGATCGCTGAAGGCGTGGACGTCGCGGATCGCCGCGCGCAGCCCGCCCGGCCCCAGCCTTCCGAGGCGCGTGGCGTCGCCCTCCCACTGCTCCATCCCGGTGCGCCCGTGGCCGAGGTGGTCGTCGGCGTAGACGGCGTACCCTGCGGCGGCCAGATGGGTGGCCAGCTCGCGGTACCGGCCGGCGTGTTCTCCGACACCATGGGCCAGCTGGATGGCGGCCGCGGACGGTGTACCCTCTGGCGTCGGCGCGTACACATCGAAATAGACGCGGACGCCGTCCTCGTCGTCGAAACTCCGGCCCTGCTCACTGTGCACGGCCCCAGTCTGGCGTACGCCGGCAGCGAAGGGGGTTTAGTTAGCCAGCCTAATTTGTTAGGCTAACTATGTATGAGCGCACGACTGTCGACCCACGATCTGAGCGGCGCACTCCGCATCGCGGTGGCGCGGCTGTCCAGGCGTCTGCGTTCCGAGAAGGAGGACCACGAGCTCTCCGACTCCCAGACGGCCGCTCTCGGCTACCTGGTGCGCGAGGGCTCGGCGACGATCGGTGCGCTGAGCGATTTCGAGCGCGTCAAGCCGCCCTCGATGAACCGCACAGTCAACCGGCTGGAGCAGGCCGGCTACGTCGCCCGCACCGCCGACGAGGCCGACGGACGCAGGGTCGTCGTCGTCCCGACCGAACGCGGCGTCGAGCTCGTCGCCGAGACGCGCAAGCGCCGGGACGCCTGGCTGCATCAGCGGCTCCGTACGCTCACCGCCGAGCAGCGCACCACCCTCGCCGAGGCCGCCGAGATCATGCGGGAGCTCGCCGACTCGTGAGTTCCATGTTCCGCTCGCTCGCCGGCGTCAACTACCGCATCTGGGCAGCCGGCGCGATCGTGTCGAACGTCGGTACCTGGATGCAGCGGACGGCCCAGGACTGGATCGTCCTGACCCAGCTCACCCACAACAACGCAGCGGCCGTCGGCTTCGTGATGGCGCTGCAGTTCGGCCCGCAGCTGCTTCTGCTGCCGGTGACGGGATGGGCGGCCGACCACCTCGACCGCCGCAAGCTCCTGATGGCGACGCAGGGAGCCATGGGACTGCTCGGACTCGGCCTCGGAATTCTCACCGTGGCCGGTGTCGTCCAGCTGTGGCACGTCTATCTCTTCGCGCTCCTGCTCGGAGTCGTCGCCGCCTTCGACGCGCCTGCCCGCCAGACGTTCGTCTCCGACCTGGTCGCCGGCCCGAACCTGTCGAATGCGGTGGCGCTGAACTCCGCCTCGTTCAACGCCGCGCGCCTCCTCGGCCCCGCGGTCGCGGGCCTCCTCACGGCGGCCGTCGGCGCCGGCTGGGTCTTCCTGATCAACGCCGCAACCTTCGGAGCGGTGCTGTTCTCGCTCGCAATGCTCCGGCGCGAGCAGCTCTACCGCACGGAGCGCGCGAAGCGCTCGCGGGGCAGCCTGGTCGACGGGTTCCGGTATGTGCGGCGCCGCCCGGACATCCTCGTCATCCTGATCATGGTGTTCCTGATCGGCACGTTCGGTCTGAACTTCCCGATCTTCATCTCGACCATGTCGGTGAGCGTCTTCCACCAGGGCGCCGGGGAGTACGGCATCCTCTCGTCGATCATGGCCGTGGGATCGGTGGTCGGCGCCCTGCTCTCCGCCCGGCGCGACCGGCCGCGCGTCTCCCTGTTGTTCGCCGGCGCAGCGTTGTTCGGCCTCGGCTGCGCGCTGGCCGCCGTGATGCCGACGTACTGGCTGTTCGCCGCAGCCCTCATCGTGATCGGCGTCTCGTCTCAGACGCTCATGACGACGGCGAACGGCACGGTGCAGATGACGACGGATCCGGTGCTCCGCGGTCGCGTCATGGCGATCTACATGGCCATCTTCATGGGAGGCACCCCGGTCGGCGCGCCGATCGTCGGTTGGGTGGCCGACACCTTCGGCCCGCGCTGGGCGATGGGCGTCGGCGCCGCCAGCGGCTTCGCGGCGGCGCTGGTCGGCGTGATCTACCTCGTGAAGTACCGCGGGCTGCGCGTCCGGTTCGCCGGTCTCCGCCCGCGGGTCGTGCTCGCGCCGCGGGAAGTGGTCCGCGAGGAGCTCGAGGAGACCGAGGCGACGGCCACCCGCACCTCCTGATCCGGATGCGGTACCGTGCGGGCATGTTCCCTGTGGTCGAGCCGTACGCGCACGGATGGGTGGAGAACCCCGACGGAGACAGCATCTACTGGGAGACCAGCGGCAACCCGGACGGTATCCCCGTCCTCTGGCTGCACGGCGGGCCCGGCAGCGGTCTCGGGCCCGGCAACTACCGCAAGCGCTACGACCCCGAGAGGTTCCGCCTCGTCGGCATCGACCAGCGGGGATGCGGTCGCAGCACCCCGTCCGTCGTGGATGCGCTCGACCGACTACCCGCGAACACTACCGACGGACTGATCGCCGACATCGAGCTGATCCGCGCCGAGCTCGGGATCGACCGCTGGATCGTGACCGGCGGATCGTGGGGGTCGACCCTCTCACTCGCCTACGCTCTGGCGCATCCCGAGCGGGTGACCGGCATCGTGCTCGGCGCGGTGACGACCACCGGTCGCGCCGAGGTCGACTGGATCACGGAGACGATGGGTCGTATCTTCCCGGAGGCGTGGGAGGCGCTCGAGCGGTCATCGCACCGCCGCCCCGGCGAGCGCGTGATCGAGGCGTACGCACGCGTGCTCGCGACGGGCACCCGTGAGGAGCGGATCGCCGCGGCCGACGCCTGGGACGCGTGGGAGTCGACCCACGTCTCCCTCGACCCGAACTTCGTTCCCGGCCCCATGCACACCGATCCGACGCAGCGGCTCGTCTTCGCAACGCTGGTGACCCACTACTGGGCCAACGACGCGTTCCTGCCCGGCGAGCGCGCCATCCTGAACCGCGTCGACGAGCTGGCCCACATCCCGGCGGTGCTCATCCACGGCCGTCACGACGTCAGCGGTCCGGTCATCACCCCCTGGCTGCTGCACAAGCAGTGGCCCGCGAGCCGGCTGATCGTCGTCGAAGGAGAGGGGCATGGCGGACCGCAGTCGTCGGAGCTGATGGCGGAGGCGATCAGTGGATTCGCGCACTGACCCCAGCAGAATGGGACGCGTGACCACCGAATCCCCCGCTTCGCCCGTCTCCGACGTCTCGGCCCTCGCCCGACGCGCACTCGCGCTCGCACCGACGGGCGGCCGGGCGATCGTCGGTGTCGCGGGCAGCCCCGGGTCGGGCAAGACAACGCTCGCCCGGCACGTCGCCGACCGGGTGAACGACCTGGCCGGGGGCGGCACGGCGGTCCACCTCCCGATGGACGGCTTCCATCTCTCCAACGCGACCCTCGACGCGCTGGGACGCCACGACCGCAAGGGCGCGATCGACACCTTCGACGGGTGGGGATTCGCGGCCCTGCTGCAGCGCGTGCTGACCGAGACCGGCAACCCGGTCTACGCGCCGGCGTTCGAGCGAACGGTGGACGAACCGGTCGCCGGCTCCATCGCCGTGCCTCCGGCCACGCGGATCGTCGTGGTCGAGGGCAACTACCTCCTCATCGACGCCGACCCGTGGTCGCGCATCCCCGCACTCCTCGCCGAGTCGTGGTTCGTGGAGACGCCGGAGGACGAACGGATGCGCCGGCTGGTCGACCGGCACACCCGCCACGGCCGGTCGGTCGATGCGGCGACGGCGTGGGCGCGTGACGTCGACGGCGCGAACGCCGTGCTCATCGAGGCGTCCAAGACCCGCGCCACACTGCTGGTCGACGGCACCACCGGACTCTCAGGCGACGGCGCCTAACCTGGAGCAATGACCTCTCCGACCGCGTCCTTCGACCGTGTGACCGTCTTCGGCGCCGACTGGTGCCGCGACTGCATCCGCTCCAAGTCCCTCCTCGACCGACTCGGCGCCGACTACGAGTACATCGACCTCGTCGCGCGCCCCGAGGAGGCCGACCGCGCGCAGCAGATCAGCGGACGCACCAACATCCCGGTCATCGTCTTCCCGGACGGCCGCCACCTGGTGGAGCCGACCGACCCCGAGCTCGAGGCCGCCCTCCGCGCCTGACCCGGCCATGCGATGCGGGCGCATCCTGCCGCCGGTGGGATGCCTCAGACGGCGAGTTGCCGAAGGGCCCCTTGTTCTTCACGCGTCCAAAGAGAATCGGATGCGTCGCGGAATTGAAGTCGCTTGATGCCGAGCTTGCCTGAACGCGCGATCGGCCGCAGCTCATTCGAGACAACGGACGCATCGACAGGGAAGTCCCATTCCTTTCCATTCCAGGGGACCCAGTGAGTACCAGGGGGAAGACACGTCAACCGGAGTGGAGGGTATCCGGCGTCGTATTTGGATTTGGCTTCGACCTCGATGTCGTAAATCAGGTTGGAGGAAGAGTTCGAAACCATGACTCCATAAACCAGGGCCGGCTCGCGAATTTCTGCGGCGAACCACGAGGACACCTGCTCCGCCTGGCGCCTCCGAAGCCGCTCGTCTTCCGCCCTGCCGAGGCGATTCGCCGTCGACCAGCCCAATGCCCCCACGGCGAGCGCTCCGACCGCGGCCAGGGCAGCCATCCAATCCGCTAAAGTCCCGAACTCCATATTCGAACGTTAGCACCAGACATCAATGTCTCCGTGACGCCCGCTGTGCCTGACGCGATTCATCATCAGGACCGCGCAATCCCATCCACACCTCCTGTTGGACATCTGACTCGGCGGGGCGTTGAGTGGCGGATATGGAGTACACACACCTGGGCCGGTCCGGCCTGAAGGTCTCGCGCCTCGTTCTCGGCACGATGAACTTCGGTCCGCAGACCAGCGAAGAGGATTCCCATCAGATCATGGATGCCGCCCACGATGCCGGCATCAACTACTTCGACACCGCCAACGTCTACGGCCAGCACAAGGGACGCGGCGCCACTGAGACGATCGTCGGCAACTGGTTCGCGCAGGGCGGCGGCCGCCGCGAGCGCACCGTCATCGCGACCAAGCTGTACGGCGACATGGGCGACTGGCCGAACGAGAACCGGCTGTCGGCGCTGAACATCCGCCGCGCCCTCGATGCCAGCCTGAAGCGCCTGCAGACCGACTACATCGACATCTACCAGTTCCACCACGTCGACCGGGACACCCCGTGGGACGAGATCTGGCAGGGCATCGAGACCGCGATCGCGCAGGGCAAGATCCTGTACGCCGGATCGAGCAACTTCGCCGGCTGGCACATCGCCACGGCACAGGCCGAGGCGCGCAAGCGCAACCTGCTCGGGCTCGTGAGCGAGCAGTCGATCTACAACCTCCTCACCCGCCAGGTCGAACTGGAGGTGCTGCCCGCCGCGCAGGCGAACGGCGTCGGCGTCATCGCGTGGTCGCCGCTTCACGGCGGCCTTCTGGGGGGTGTGATCCGCAAGCAGAACGAGGGCAAGCGCCGCCTCGAGGGCCGCGCCGCCGAGACGCTCGAGAAGCACCGCGACGCGATCGAGGCCTATGAGGACTTCGCTGCCGAACTGGGCCATGAGCCGGGCGACCTCGCCCTGGCCTGGCTGCTGACGCGCCCCGGCGTGACCGGCCCGATCATCGGCCCGCGCACGCGCGAACAGCTCGACGGCGGCCTGCGCGCCCTCGACATCCACCTCGACGACGCGGCGCTCGCGCGGCTCGACGAGATCTTCCCGGGCCACAAGACGGCCCCCGAGGACTACGCCTGGTGACCCCGGGCCACACCGACACGAAGGAGAACGAGTGAAGACACGTACCATCGGCGACGTCCAGGTCTCGGCCATCGGGCTGGGCGGCATGCCCATGTCGATCGAAGGACGCCCCGACCGCGAGCGTTCGATCAAGACCATCCACGCTGCGCTCGACGAGGGCATCACGTTCATCGACACGGCCGACGCGTACCACCTGCACGCGGACGAGGTCGGCCACAACGAGGAGCTCATCGCCGAGGCGCTGCGCACGTGGACCGGCGGCGACGCGTCGGCCGTGCTGGTCGCCACCAAGGGCGGTCACCTGCGCCCGGGCGACGGATCCTGGACGCAGAACGGGCACCCGGACTACATCAAGCAGGCCGCGAAGGAGTCCCTCCGCCGACTCGGCGGCGACGCCATCGGGCTCTACCAGTTCCACCGGCCCGACCCCGAGGTCCCGTACGCGGACTCGGTGGGCGCGATCCGCGACCTGCTGGACGACGGTGTGATCCGGATGGCGGGCATCTCGAACGCGAACCCCGACCAGATCCGGCAGGCGCAGGAGATCCTGGGCGGCCGTCTGGTGTCGGTGCAGAACCAGTTCTCGCCTGCGTTCCGGTCGAGCGAGCCGGAGCTCCGCCTCGCCGACGAGCTCGGCATCGCCTTCTTCCCGTGGAGCCCGCTCGGCGGCATCACCTCGGCCGGCGACCTCGGCAGCCGGTTCGAGCCGTTCAAGGACGTGGCGGATGCCCGCGGCATCAGCCCGCAGGTGGTGGCGCTCGCGTGGCACCTGGCGCAGAGCCCGCACGTCATCCCCATCCCGGGCTCGTCGCGTCCGGAGACGATCCGCGACTCCGTCACGGCCGTCGACGTCGAGCTGACGCCCGAGGAGCTCTCCCGCCTCAACGCCGCCTGACCCGCGGCATCCACGCCCTCGGCTCCCCCGCCATCGGCTCCCACACCATCGGCTCCTGAGTTTTTCGACCCCGAACGCCGTTTCTGGCGGAAAAACTCAGGAGCCGGCGGCTGCGGTGGCGGCAGTCGGGGTCAGGGCGACCGGGTCGAGCTGCGTGAGGAACGCGGAGGCCGCAGGGCTCGGCTGCTCGGCGACCGCCACGGCGACAGTCCAGACGGGAGCGTCCTGAAGGCGGACCGCCCGCAGGGCGTCAGGACGCTTGCGGGCGAAGCTCTCCGGAACCACCGCGACGCCGAGGTTGTACCCCACGAGGTCGAGCAGCGGATGCACGTCGTTGACCTCCATCGCCGCCCGGTAGTCGAACCCGGAGGCGGCGAACGCCCGCCGGCTCAGCGCCTGCGCGCCCCAGCCCTCCTGGAAGCCGACCAGAGGTTCCCCGCGCAGGGCGTCGAGCGGGATGCTCTGCTCCGCGGCGAAGGGGTGGTCCGGGTGGCAGAGCACCAGCATCTGCTGCGTGCTCAGCGGCCGCAGGTGCACGCCGGCCGGCGTGTGGCCGGTGTCGACGACCAGCGCGACGTCGGCGCGGCCTCCGGCCACGTCATCCACCAGCTCCTCGGATCCCGAGTAGCGCAGGCGCACCTCCACGCCGGGATTCGCGGTCCGGAACGCCGCGAGCTCGGCGGGAAGGTCGACCGAGCCGAGGCACGGCTCCGCGCCGATGGTCAGGCGTCCGCGCAGGAGCCCCCGCACGGCGGCGACCGCATCGCGGGCCGCGGCGGCGCTCGCGAGGGTGCGCACCGAATCGGCCAGGAGCGCCTGACCGGCAGCAGTCAGTTCCACTCGCCGGGTGCTGCGGATGAAGAGCGAGGTGCCCAGTTCCTGCTCGAGAGAGCGGATGGACGCGGACAACCCCGACTGCGATATGCGCAGCAGTTCCGCCGCGCGAGTGAAGTGCCGTTCTTCGGCCACGGTGACGAAGTGCTCCAGCTGCCGCAATTCCATTGTGCGATCGTACTGCTGAATCCTGGGCCGCTGATACGCGACGTCGATACCGATCCGGGATGTGTCAGGCGACCGAGGCCTCCGCGGTCACGTCTTCGCCGGGCGCGGCGTCGAAGCGGAAGGTTCGGCGGAAACGGTCCACGAGGCCGCGGTCGCCGGTCTCGACATCGAGCGGTGGAGTGTCCCCGCTGAGGAGTTCGCTCAAGCGCTCGCGCTCGACGCGGAACTCGAGCACGTCCGCCGGCGGCGGTATCGCGACCCGGCGCTGCGGCTGCGGGAGCGCGTCGGGGCCGACGTCCATCACGTCGAGGGTGCCTGCGTCGACGACGGCGCTCACGGACGTCTCCCCCGTGTGGATGACGTACTCGGTCGGCGGGAACCCGGCCGCGACCTCGCCGCGGAACGCCGCCCGCAACGTCACGGCCAGCGCATCGGCGGTCAGCACCTCACCCTCCGCCGGTTCGCCGGGTGCGGCCCAGCCCCAGCGCTCGAGCGCGAGTACGACCGGCTCGAGCTGGCGGCCGAGCGGTGTCAGCTCGTACCCGCCGCGAACGGTCGGGACGCGGCGGATGATGCCCGCCTGCTGCAGTTCTTTGAGCCGATCGCTGAGGATGTTGGTCGGGATCCGCGGCAGGCCGGCCTTGAGGTCGCTGTAGCGGCGCGCGCCGGCGAGCAGGTCGCGGACGATGAGCAGCGCCCACCGTTCGCCGACCCGCTCCACCGCGCGCGCCACTCCTCCGGCCTGGCCGAAGCCGCGAGGCGCCCGTGCCGCCATCCGGGATGCCGTGTCAGGCCTGCGCCGGAGCTTCGGCGCCGTGCTCGGCCATGTACGCCTCCGGGCCCTTCTCGACGGCCTCGGGTGCCATGTAGAGGTAGGACAGGTTGTTGCCGTCCGGGTCCTCCAGGTCGCGCGAGTACATGAACCCGTAGTCCTGTGCCGGCCGCGGTTCCGTGCCGCCGGCCTCGAGGCCGCGCGCGACGATCGCGTCGACGTCCTCGCGGGAGTCCTGGCTGAGGGCGATGGTCGCACCGGTCTGCGTGGCCGGGTCGATGATCTGCTTGTCGGTGAAGGTGGCGAGGAACTCGCGCGTCTGCACCATGAAGTAGATGGTGTCGCTGAGGACGACGCAGGCTGCGTTGTCGTCGGTGAACATGGGGTTGATCGTGTACCCGAGAGCCTCGTAGAAGGTCTTCGCGCGCTCGAGGTCGTTCGTCGGGAAGTTGACGAAGATGTTCGTGGTCATGGTGTCCTCCGGTCGTCGGTGTGGCACTAGCTTGCTCTTTGCAAGTTCACTTGTCAAGAACAAGTAAACGTCTCGAGCGCAGCTTGTCGATGCCCTCCCGGATCTCCTGGACCAGGGTGATCGATCCGTCCGCCTCCGCTGCCTCTAGAGCGTCGGCCTGGGCGCCGTCGGCTGCCGTGAACCATGAGGCGATCGTCACCCCGTGGCCGGGGCGGGACAGCACCTCGACGCGGTCGCCCGCCCCGACGCTGCCCGACTTCACGACGGAGAGGTACGCGCCGGGGCGCCCTCTCTCCGTGAAGCGCTTGACCCATTGCGGCTCCCGCATCCGCCGCTGGAACACAGCGCACGGCTCCCGCGGGCAGGTGACTTCGACCACCAGTTCGTCGCCGATCCGCCAGCGCTCCCCGATCTCGGCGGCGTTCACGTCGATCCCCGCCGTGCGGAGGTTCTCGCCGAACAGGCCGGGCGGGATGTCGCGGCCGAGCTCGCCCGCCCACTCTTGTGCATCCTCGTCGGCGTAGGCGTACAGCGCCTTCGACGCTCCACCGTGGTGCTTCCGGTCGGCCTGGACGTCGCCGTGCAGCCCGAGCGGTCTCACCCGCAGCCGCTTGTCAACCGGTCGCTTGTCGATGGCCGTGACACCGATCGTCCCGCTGTCGTGAAGGAGCTGTTCGACGCGGCACACCGCGAGAATCTCTGCCATCGACCCAGTATTCCAGCAGCCGTGCGCCGACTCATCGCACCCCGCGCATCAGCCGGAGCACCCACGGACTGAGCAGGGCAAGGAGCACCCCGATCCCGATCGCGATCCCGCCGATGATGCTGAAGTAGATCCCTTCCGGCACCGTCGTGAAGAGCTTGCCGAGCTGGCCGGCCATCGCCGTCCCGAGGGCCACGGACAGGAAGTACAGCGCCACCATCTGCGCCTGGAACGAGCGTGGCGCCAGCTTGGTCGTCACAGACAGCCCGGGAGGCGAGATCAGCAGCTCCGCGACCGTGAAGACGAAGAGGATGCCGATCATGGCCAGCAGCGGCGTGCTGTGCTCCCCTCCACCAGCCCAGAACAGGAACAGGAAGAAGGCGAGGCCCATGAGAACCGTCCCCGCGGCGAACTTGATCGGTGTCGACGGCTGCTTCTCCCCCCCCTTCGTCCAGATCGCCGCGAAGACGCCCGAGAGCACGATGATGAAGATCGGGTTGATGGACTGCACCCACGAGACCGGGAACTCCCAGCCGAAGAGATTCCGGTCCAGGCGCTTGTCGGAGTAGATGGTGACCACCGTGAACTGCTGCTGGTAGAGCGTCCAGAACGCCGCATTGGTGATGAACAGCGGGATGAAGGCGAAGAGCCGGCTGCGCTCGTCGGCGTTCAGGAGCTTCGACGTCAGGATGACGGCGAAGTAGGCGATCGCAGCCACGATGGTCACGGCGATCACCCACAGCGCGAGATTGGATGCGTTGATGAGCCCGGTGAGCACCAGAACGACGATCACGACGAGACCCGCAAGCCCGATGCCGATCATCAGTGGGTACCGCGAGCGCTCGAGAGGATGCGGCACCTGCCGCGCCTGGTCGGGGAGCCGCTTCCGGCCGAGCGAGTACTGGATGAGCCCGATCGCCATGCCGACCGCGGCGAGCGCGAAGCCCCAGTGGAAGCCGAGCGTCGACTGCAGCAGTCCGGTGAGGAGGGGTCCGAAGAAGGCGCCCAGGTTGATGCCGAGATAGAAGAGCGAGAATCCGGCATCGCGCCGCGGGTCTTTCTCCGAGTACAGCGTCCCGACGATCCGGGTGGCGTTCGCCTTCAGGCCGCCGCTTCCCAGGGCGACGAACAACAGGCCCACCAGGACGCCGGCAACACCGGGAATGACGGCGAGCGAGATGTGGCCGGCCATGATGACGACGGCGCTCCAGAACAGCACCCGTTCCGACCCGAACAGCCGGTCGGCGAGCCAGGCGCCGAGAATCGTGGAGAGGTAGACGGCGCCGCCATAGGCGCCGACCACACCGGTGGCCGTCGCCTCGTCGATGCCGAGGCCGCCGCGTTCGGCCGAGTAGTACAGGTAGATGAGCAGGATGCCCTGCATGCCGTAGAAGGAGAACCGCTCCCACATCTCGACGCCGAAGATGTTGGCGAGCGCGCGCGGCTGACCGAAGAAGCCGTGGCTGCTGTCGTCGTCGCGTCGCGCTGGTGCGGTGTCCGTTCTGCTCATGGCGACCATGCTCCCACCGCCGATCGCCCGGGTGAACGCCCGTTCGAGGACCGGTGGATAACTTCCGCGGCGCCACCATTGTGCAAACGGACGCACAAAACGGTCACTTCCCTGGCTTTCACGCAACGATTCACCATATGCTCGGCCCGTGGACAATCTCGATCGCAGCATCCTCGACCTGCTCCGTCAGAACGCCCGGGCGGGATACGGCGACATCGGTTCCGTCGTCGGGCTCTCGGCCTCAGCCGTGAAGCGCCGAGTGGACCGCCTGGTGGCCGATGGCGTGATCCGCGGGTTCACCATCCAGGTCGATCCCGCGATCGACGGGATGAGCACGGAGGCCTACGTCGAACTGTTCTGCCGGGGCACCGTGTCGCCGGAGGAGTTGCTGCGGATCCTCTCCGCCGTGCCCGAAGTGGTCGACGCGGGCACGGTGACCGGAAGCGCCGACGCCATCGTCCACATCCGCTCGCGCGACATCCCGAGCCTCGAGGCCGCGCTCGAGAAGGTACGGCTCGCCCCGAACGTCGATCACACGCGCAGCGCCATCGTGCTGTCGCGCCTGATCAACCGCGGCAACGCCTGAGCGTCGCGAAACTTCAAGACCCCGCCGCCCGATGGGATGAGACTGGCGGCATGAGTACGACAGCACGCGCAGACATCCGCATCGACGCGTCCCGTGACCGCCTCTGGACGGCCCTGACCGACCCGGACACAATCGCCCGCTACCTCTTCGGCAGCCGCGTCTCGACCGATTGGAAGACGGGCAGTCCGATCGTCTATCGGGGCGAGTGGGAAGGCAAGCCCTACGAGGACAAGGGCACCATCCTGGAGATCGTCCCCGGCGAGCGCCTCGTCACCAGCTATTACAGCCCGCTGAGCGGGAAGCCGGACATCCCCGAGAGCTATCAGACCGTCTCGTACCTCCTCGCCGACGACGGCGACGGCACTGTCGTGACGATCACGCAGGACGGCTGCGCCGACGACGCGGAGGCCGAGCGATCGAGCGGCAACTGGCGCATGGTGCTCGACAGTATGAAGTCGGTCGTCGAGCGCGGCTGACCGTCTCCTGCGAGAACGTTCAGCGCGCCGACCCGGCGCGAGGGCACGATCCGAGCACCGGCACGGGGAACAGTGGCACGATGGGCGCATGAAACTGCTCGTTGTCGAAGACGATCCCGACATGGGAGGCCTCGTCCAGCGCGGTCTGGCGGCCGAGGGCTACGACGTCACCCTGGTCACCAATGGCGTCGACGCGCTCATCGCCCTGCGCAGCGATACGTTCTCCGCTGCGGCGATCGACGTGATGCTGCCCGGCATGAGCGGCTTCGAGCTGTGCCGTCACATCCGTGAGGCGTCGAACCCGATGCCCATCCTGCTGTTGACGGCGCGCGACGCGATCGAGGACCGCGTCCACGGCCTCGACTCGGGAGCGGACGACTACCTGACGAAGCCGTTCGCGTTCGCCGAGCTCGCGGCCCGGGTCCGCGCCCTGCTGCGCCGCGAGCCCACGGGGATGCGGCCTCAGGTGAGCGTCGGGCGCCTGACGATCGACTCGCACGAGCACCAGGCACTGGTCGCCGGGCACGAGATGCCGTTGAGCCGCCGGGAGTTCACCCTCTTGCGCCTCTTCGCCACCAACCCGGACAAGACGCTGTCGCGCTCCGACATCCTCGAGTCAGTGTGGGGCACCACGGAGAACATCGGTACCAACGTCATCGACCAGTACGTCTCGTACCTCCGGAAGAAGCTGGACGCGGCGGGCGCCGGACTGAACATCGTCACCGAGCGGGGCCGCGGCTACCGTCTCGATGCTCGCAATGCTGTCGACACCAAGCGCACGACGCCGGGCGGCGACCACGTCCCGAGTAGCCACGACACCGCATCCACCTCGTGAATCGGCTGCGGCGCCTCTCGATCACGGCGCGCATCACGATCGGCAGTCTGATCGTCGCGGCGCTGTTCGGTCTGGTCGCCGTCTTCATCATCCGTGTCGGGGTGTCGTCCATCCTCCACAACGCGACAGTCACTCTCCTGAGCAATGACGTCGCAGCGCCAGTGGAGTCGCTGCCGTCGAAGCCGACGGGCCCGTTCGACCTGCCGGGCGGCGGCCAGGAGCTCGCGATCGTCGCCGAGGACGGCACCATCCTCGCGTCGACCATGCCGCAGGGGCTCGAGGACCGCATCGGGCGTCTCATCGATCAGGGCCGTGAGCCGCGCGAGGTGCAGGTGGGCGACGACCACTATCTCGTCCTCTCGCGCAGCGTCACCACGTCGGACGGCGTGATGCACGTCGTCGCCGCGCGGAACGACGAGACGACCGCGCTCATCCTCGACCGGCTGACGGCAGCCCTGCTCGCGGGCGCCGGTGTGCTGATCCTCGCGTTCGGCGCGGCGTCGTGGCTGCTCGCGCGGGCGGCGCTGCGGCCGGTGAGCCGGATGCGGGAGCAGGCGGATCGCATCGCCGGCTCGACCCCGCAGGAGGCGGCCCTGTTGACGGTCGGGCCGGCCCAGGACGAGTTGTCGGAGCTCGCGACGACGCTCAACGATCTGATCCTGCGCCTCCGTGCGTCGGCGGAACGAGAGCGTCAGATGGTGTCCGACGCCAGCCATGAGCTGCGCACGCCGCTGGCCGTGCTGCGCGGGCAGCTGGAGCTGGCCGAGCTGGATGCGGGGGATCCGAACGCCCTGCTGACCGACATCCGGGCCTCCCACGCGACGGCGATCCGCCTGGCGGCCCTCGCGAACAACCTGCTGGAGCTGTCGCGGATCGAGGCCGGCCCGTCGAGCGGTCGGATCGACTGGCGGACCTTGGTGGACGAGCTGACGGACGCGATCGACCGGGCGCGCCTGCTGGTGAGCAGCGACGACGAAGCCGCCGGCATCTCGGTCGACTTCGAGTACGACCCCCGACAGCGACCCGACCCGGAAGCACGCGTCGCCCTGTCCCCCACCGATTTCGGGCGCATCCTCGACAACCTGCTGGCGAACGCGATCATCGCCATCCGATCCTGTGGCGAAGACCGCCCTGAGGCGACCGTCGTTGCCGCGCTGTCGCTCGCGGACGGCACGGACGGCAGCGAGTCGGTGGTGCTGACGGTCCGGGATTCCGGCCCGGGGATGCCGGAGGAGTTCATCCCCGTCGCCCTGGACCGCTTCACACGCGCCGACGGGTCCCGTACGGGTCAGTCGGGTGGCGGGCTGGGGCTCGCGATCGTCGGCGCGTTGGCGGATGCAGCCGGCGGACGCGTCCGGCTCGCGAACGCCGAGCCCAACGGGCTCACGGTGACGGTGATCCTGCCCCTGCGCCGCGACTGACGGTCGGCGGCCCGACCGTCACCGTCCCGACCGTCAGCGTCCCGACGTCAGTGGCCGGACCGGTCCGAGTCCACGCCCGCGTCGGGGCCTTCGTCGAGGGCGTCGAGCGAGTCCAGGTCGTCCGCATCGAGCTCGAAGTCGAACACCGACAGGTTCTCGGCCATGCGCTCTGGGTTGCGCGACTTCGGGATGGCGACGAGCCCGTTCTGCACATGCCAGCGGAGCACGATCTGGCCGGGAGTCCGGCCGTGCTTCTCGGCGAGCCGGGCGAGCACCGGCTCGGCGAGAAGGTCGCCCGTTCCGCCGATAGGGCTCCACGATTCGGTGACGATGCCGTGCTCGCTGTCGTAGGCGCGCTGTTCGCGGCGCGGGATGGCGGGGCTGAGCTGGATCTGGTTGACCGCCGGCGTGACGCCCGTCTCGGCGATCAGGCGGTCGATGTGCGCCGGCTTGAAGTTCGAGACGCCGATGGCGCGCGCCTTGCCGGCGTCTCGCAGGCGGATGAAGGTCTCCCACGTGGACACGTACTGGTCACGTTGCGGCAGCGGCCAGTGGATGAGCAGCAGGTCGACGTAGTCGAGCCCGAGACGTGCCAGGCTGTCGTCGAGGCCGGCCACGGCCCGGTCATCGCCCTGATAGGTGCCGTCCAGCTTGGTCGTGACGAACCAGTCCTCGCGAGCGAGGCCGCTCCGTGCGAGCCCCCGCCCGACGCCGACCTCATTTGCGTACTTGACCGCCGTGTCGACGTGCCGATAGCCGATCTCGGCGGCGGCGACGATCGCTTTCTCGACCTCGGCGTCGTCCAGCGGCCACGTGCCCAGACCGAGTTGCGGGATGCTGCCGCCACCGGCGAGAGGCAGAGCGGGAATCGAAGGGGTCATGTCGGTCACAGTACGCGCTGCCTTCCACTCGGGGTGCGGTCGGGGATCGGTCAGAGGATGTCGTCCGACAGGTGCGTCGGGTTGCCGAAGCGGTGGTTCGTGATCGAGATGGCCTGCTCGTGGAGGAACGTGAGCACCTCGACCCTCCCGGACGGCGTGACCGGTCCGCTGTAGACCGCGACGTCGGGGCTGCCGCCCAGAGCCGTCGCGAGCGCGACCGGATCCCCTCCGATGAGCCGGATGCGATGGGCCGGGACGCGGTGCGCCCGGATTCGGGACAGCCAGTGCGCGTCGGACTCGACCACGACCTCGATCTCCCGCTCGCGCAGAAGCGCGTGCATTCCCCGCGGCAGCTTCACCGGAGTGCTGACCGAGAACCGCGAGCGTGCCACGGTCCCGGCCGCCATCACGCGGAGCAGTTCGGGCAGCGAGCTGCCCTCGGAGAGCCGGATGGCCACGGGCACCGGCCGGTACCGGAAGAGGTTGCGTTCGACGCCGAGCCCCGAGACGTCCTTCACCCGGTGGTATTCGGTCGCGACGGCGATGGCGTCACTCAGGGCGGAACGCCGGACGAGGTCGAACGACGGATAGTCCATCGACGACTGCCCGGACTCGATGAGGTCGGAGACCCGGGTCTCCAAACCCCGGAGGTGCAGGCTCGAGCTCGAGTGCCCGGCCTCGGGGATCCAGCTCCCGAGCCCGAGCAGATAGTTGGGTCCTCCGGCCTTGGTTCCGGCTCCGACGGAGGACCGCTTCCATCCGCCGAACGGCTGCCGACGCACGATGGCACCGGTGATTCCGCGGTTCACGTACAGGTTGCCCGCCTCGACAGTGTCGAGCCAGTGCACGAGCTCGTCCCGGTCGAGGGAGTGCAGCCCGGCGGTGAGCCCGTACTCGACGGCGTTCTGATAACGGATCGCCTCGTCCAGGTCACGCGCGGTCATGATGCCCAGTACCGGCCCGAAGAACTCCGTCAGGTGGAAGTACGAGCCGGGCTGGACGCCGGTGCGCACTCCGGGGGTCCACAGCCGACCGGTGTCGTCGAGGCGGCGCGGTTCGACGAGCCACTCCTCTTCGGCGCCCAGAGTCGTGAGCGCGTGGAGCAGCTTGCCCGACGCCGGCTCGATGAGCGGGCCCATCTGGCTGGCCGGATCCTGCGGGTAACCGACCCGCATGCTGGTCACCGCATCCACGAGCTGGTTGCGGAAGCGTTCGGACTTGGCGACCGAGCCGACCAGGATGACGAGGCTCGCGGCGGAGCACTTCTGACCGGCATGACCGAAGGCACTCTTGACGATGTCGGAGACAGCGAGGTCGTAGTCGGCGCTCGGGGTCACGATGACGGCGTTCTTGCCGCTGGTCTCAGCGAGGAGCGGCAGATCCGGACGCCAGGACCGGAACAGCTTCGCCGTCTCGTACGAACCGGTGAGGATGACCCGGTCGACCCGCCGGTCGGCGATCAGCTGCTGGCCGAGCTCGTTCTCGGCGACGTCGACCAAGGCGAGCAGGTGCCGAGGGATACCGGACTCCCAGAGCGCCTCCACCATCACCGCCGCGGAGCGTCGGGCCTGGGGAGCCGGCTTGATGATCACACCGCTCCCAGCGGCGAGCGCGGCCAGCACCGACCCGGCGGGGATGGCGACGGGGAAGTTCCACGGCGGAGCCACAACGGTCAGGGCACTCGGGACGAACTGCGCGCCCTGTACCGCGTCCAGTTCTCGGGCGCGGGTGGCGTAGTAGTGGGCGAAGTCGACCGCTTCGCTCACCTCCGGGTCCGCTTCCGCGATGGTCTTGCCGGTCTCGGCGGCCATCACCTCGATCAGGCGATCTCGGTTGGCCTCGAGAGCATGACCGGCGCGATCGAGGATCGCTGCGCGGTCGTGGCCGGAACGCGCACCCCACTCCCGACCGGCCTCGGCGACCATTCCGAGGATGGCGTCGAGACGTCCCGCGTCCTGGACGGCCGCACCGGCGATGGTCTCCGCGCCGAGGGACGAGGTAGCGGAGCGGGCGAGGATGCGCTTGCCCCACACGCGGTTCGCCGCACGGGACGGGTCGGTGTCCGGAGCATTCCGGAAGTCGTCGGCCTCGGCCGACGGGACCACTGCGGCGGCACTGCCGGGCGCCGCAGCCTCGTCCGGCGGAGTCAGCTCGATGCCGCCCGACCCTCGGGTCAGTCCCAGCACCACGCTCGTGAGCCCCTGCTCTTCGGGCGTCGCGGGCGCGGTGGGCGCGGGCGGTGCCGGAGGACGCGTGAAGGACGGCGCCGAGGCTTCTTCCCACTCGCGCGCGCGATCCTGCTGCCGGTTCGGGACCGGCGCAGTACCGCGCGGCCCGGAGTCGCTCTCGAACTCGGCGACGGACGCGAGGAAGCGCTGCTTCTCACGCTCGAACAGCTCCGGGTCGGAGCCGAGCTGGAACACGGCCGACATGAAGTTCTCGGGACTGGCGTTCTCTTCCAGACGGCGGATCAGGTACGAGATCGCCACGTCGAACTCTCGGGGGTCGACGACCGGGGTGTAGAGCAGGAGCTCACCCACCGTGCGCTTGACCGCCTCCGCCTGGGCGGTCGCCATTCCGAGCAGCATCTCGAAGTCGATCCGGGCAGTGACTCCCCGCTTCTGTGCGAGCAGCCAGGCGTACGCGATGTCGAAGAGGTTGTGCCCCGCGATGCCGATCTTGACGGCATCCGTGTGTTCCGGAGTCAGAGCCCAGTCGAGCACCCGCTTGTAGTTCGCGTCGGTCGACTGCTTCGTGCCGTACGTGGCGAGCGGCCAGCCGTGGATCGTTGCATCCACGCGCTCCATCGCGAGGTTCGCTCCCTTGACGACCCGGATCTTGATCGGCGCTCCACCCTGCGCGCGCCGCTGGGTCGACCACTCGGTCAGCGTCTGCAGCGCGTCCAGAGCGTCCGGCAGGTATGCCTGCAGCACGATGCCCGCCTCGAGCCCGAGCAGCTGCGGCTTGCTGAGGATGCTGGTGAAGACCGCCATCGTCAGATCGAGGTCGCGGTACTCCTCCATATCGAGGTTGATGAACTTCGGGGTCGGCGACGCCGCGGCGAACTCGTACAGAGGGCTGAGCCGTTCCACCACGCGCTCGACCGTCTCGTCGAACGCCCACATCGACAGCTGAGACGCGATCGAGGACACCTTGATGGAGACGTAGTCCACGTCGTCCCGGGCCAGGAGGGTCCGGGTCCCCTCAAGCCGCCGAAGCGCCTCCTTCTCGCCGAGCACCGCCTCCCCGAGCAGGTTCAGGTTGAGCCGTGCTCCATGACCGTCGGGGTCGTCGGGCGACCGGAGCCGCGCGATCGCCGGCCCCAGCTTCTCAGGTGTCGCATCGACCACGAGGTGCCCCACCATCCGCCGCAGCACGCGGCGGGCGATCGGGATCACCACCCAGGGAAGGACCGGACCGAACACGCCGCCCAGCCAGATCGCGAACCGCATGTACCACGGCAGGAAGGCAGGGATGCGCTTGGCCACCCGCTGCAGGTTGTACCCGGCGACGAACAGGTCTTGCGGTCGAGCCACGCCGTCGACGAAGCCCACGGCGAAGTCGAGACCGTGCGGGTCGCTGAGCACCCCCGCGAGTCTCTCGGCGGCGGGATCCTGGCGGGGCGCGGAGCCGTCGTCCCCGCGCGCGCTCTCGGCGAGCCAGCGCTGCACCAGCTCGACCGCCTCGTGAGCGATCGTCGCCGGGCGCGCCTCGGCGCCATCCGTTGTGTCGACCATGATGACGACACTATTACCCGGCGCTGGGCGGCCCCGGAAGCGACCTGAAGATGTGGAGAACTGACGGTTATCCACCGCGGCTAGAGTCGATTCCATGACCGACCGCTCCCCCTCGTCCACCGCCGCGACGCACGACATCGTGATCGTCGGAGGCGGGCACAACGGCCTCACCGCGGCGGCGTACCTCGCGCGCGCCGGCAAGTCCGTCATCCTGCTCGAACGACTGGACGAGGTGGGCGGCGCCGCGGTCAGCGCGCAGGCGTTCGCGGGCGTCGAAGCGCGCCTCTCGCGCTACTCCTATCTGGTCAGCCTGCTGCCGCAGCGCATCATCGACGACCTCGGCCTCGACATCCGCCTGGCCCGCCGCCGCTACTCGTCGTACACGCCGGTTCCCGGCGACCCCGACGGCGCGGGACTGCTGATCGACAACACCGACGCGACGGCGACCGCGGCATCCTTCGCCCGGATCGGCGCGGCCGACGACGCGGACGCCTTCGACGGCGTCTACAAGAGCACCGGCGAGCTGGCCCGCGCACTCTGGCCGACCGTGACAGAGCCCCTCCTGACGCGAACGGAGGCGCGGGCGCTGGTCGGCGACGACGAGCTGTGGCAGGCCATGATCGAGCGTCCGATCGGCGAGTTCATCGAGTCGCGCCTCCAGAGCGATCTGGTCCGCGGGGTCGTCGCGACGGACGCCCTCATCGGCACCTTCGCCAGCCTCGGCGATCCGGAACTCGCGCAGAACCGGTGCTTCCTCTATCACGTCATAGGCCAGGGGACGGGCGAGTGGGATGTCCCGGTCGGCGGGATGGGCGCCGTCACCGGCGAGCTCGCCCGTGTCGCGCGTGAGGCCGGCGCCCGCATCGTGACCGGCGCGGAGGTGACGAGGATCGACCCGGACGGGACCGTCGAGTACCAGCGCAACGGCCACGAGCGACGGGTGGTCGGGCGCCACGTGCTCGCCAACGTCGCCCCCGGCGTCCTCGACCGGCTGCTGGGCGAGACCGCAGAGCCGGCCGCTCCGAAGGCCGAGGGCGCCCAGGTGAAGGTCAACCTGCTCCTGAAGCGCCTCCCGCGACTGCGCGATGAGGCGATCGACCCGAAGGCGGCGTTCGGCGGGACCTTCCACATCAACGAGACCTACACACAGCTCGAGGAGGCCTACTCGGGCATGACCCGCGGAGTGATGCCCGACCTCCTCCCCTGCGAGATCTACTGCCACACCCTGGCCGACCCGAGCATCCTCGACCCGGTGCTCGCCGAGACCGGCGCCCAGACCATCACCGTGTTCGGGCTGCACACGCCCGACCGCTGGCTCACGGACGAGAACAACGACGCCACCCGTCAGCGGCTTCAGGATGCGGTGCTCGCCTCCCTCAACTCGGTCCTGGCCGAGCCGGTCGAAGACCTCCTGCTGACCGACGCGGACGGCAACCTGTGCATCGAGACGAAGACCACGCGCGACCTCGAGCAGGCGCTCAACATGCCGGGCGGCAACATCTTCCACGGCCCCCTCTCCTGGCCGTTCGCCGAGGACGACGACGCCCTCGACACCCCGGCCGAGCGCTGGGGCGTCGCGACGCGGCATGCGCGCATCCTGATGTGCGGGTCCGGCGCGCGGCGTGGTGGCGCGGTGAGCGGACTCGGCGGACACAACGCGGCGATGGCGGTGCTCGAAGGCTGAGAGCACTCGCAAGCCGCCCTCTGCCGATTCCGGGCGAGCGTGACTAGTGTGTGGATCACCAGAGGCTGAGCCGACGGAGGTCATCATGATGCCGCAGCCGACAGGAAGACTGGTCCGCAAGGACGACGGGGTCTACCTCGTCCTCGACCGGATGTTCAAAGCGCCCATCGAGGAGGTGTGGACCTTCTTCAGCCGCTCCCCGCGGCTCGCGGAATGGCTGGGCGAATACAAAGGCACCGGGTCGACCGGGGCGGTCAAGTTCCGTCTGACCGCCGACGGCGACGACGCCGAGTGGCAGGACGTCTCCGTGATGGAGTGCTCGGCGCCGCACCGGCTCCACGCGGACGTCGGAGGAGCGGGCGCATCCCACCGGATGTTCGTGCATCTTCGCGAGGCGAGCGGTCACACCACGGTCACCCTCGGCCGACGGTTGCGGTCGCTCGTGGAGGAGGCGGACTCCGGACCCCGCTGGGACTACTACCTCGACCGTCTGGTGGCCGCGCACGATCACAAGCCGCTTCCCGAGTGGAGCAGCTACAGCCCCGCGATGACCGATCACTACCGGACGCTGTGCCGCGAACTCGACCGCGACCTGCGGTCGGAGCACACCGCCGCGCGCGCGGGAACGACCGGCTGACCTCAGCTGCTCAGTGACCTCAGCTGTTCAGTGCCAGCGGTGCTCCTGCAGCGTCACGCGCGGGCCGCGCCGCTGGAAGCGGAAGCCGCTCGCGAAGATCAGGCGCACGACGCGCTGCCGATGACCCGCCCAGGGCTCCAGCAGTTCGAGCATCCCGTCGTCGTCGACCCGGCGGCCGATGAGCGCTTCACCGACCTGGTGCGCGAGATGGTAATCGCCGACGCTGACCAGATCGGGGTGGCCGTGAGAGCGCTGAAGCGTCTCCGCCGCCGTCCACAGGCCGACGCCGGGGATGGTCTGCAGTACCGTCTCCGCCTCGGCGAGGGTCGACGCCCTGTCGGTCGCACGTTCGAGGGACGGCGCCACTGCGAGCACCGCCTGCACCGCTCGTGCCCGGCGAGGATCGACACCTGCGCGGTGCCACTCCCACGACGGGATGCCGCGCCACTGCTCGAGTGTCGGCGTTACGCGCATCCCCTCCGGAGCAGGGCCGGGCGCAGGCTCGCCGTACCAGCGGAGCAGGCGCGACCACGAACGGTAGGCCTCGATGCTCGTCACGCGCTGCTCGATGATGGCGGGGATGAGCGCCTCCAGCATCCGGCCGGTCCGCGCCAGTCGCAGGCCTGGATTGCGGTGCAGGCTGTCGCGGAGCAGGGGATGACGCGCGACGTCGAGCCCCGACCAGTCGTCGTCGCGGCCGAGCAGGCTCGGGACGGCATCGATCGCCCATTCCGCTCCCGGCCCCCACGCGGAGGCCGAGACGCCGCCGCCGGACGCCCGATGGATGCGCAGAGTCGCCGCGCCCATCGGCGTACGCCAGGTGCGCCACATCCCCCGCAGGTCCCACGTCGTGGTGGGGTCGTACGGACCACGGCCCAGCGGCGCGAGCGTCCCCGAGAGGTCGAGCGTCCCGGTCGGTCGGTACACCGTCTCGGCGTCCGGCGCCGAAGCCGCGGCGCGCGCCGTCGCACCCGCCGCTGACGCGGGAGCGGAGGGCAGGACGGCGGACATGCTCGAATGCTACGTCACGCACCTGACACCGACCCGTCACAAAGATGGGGTTCCCTCATGTCGGTGGCCTCCCCTACATTTCCCCCATGGGAATCGAACTCGACACGAACGCTGTCGCGCGCCTGCGCGACGCCATCACCGGCACCGTCTACGTCCGAGGCGACGAGGGCCTCGCGGCGGAGGTCGCCTGTTTCAACCCGGCGATCCGCCACGATCCGGACATCGTGGTCGCTGTCGATTCCGAGGACGACGTCGCGGAGGCTGTGCGCTTCGCCCGGGAAGCCGGAGTCCCGGTGCGCGTCCAGGCGACCGGCCACGGCGCGGAGGCACCGATCGTTGGTGGCATGATCGTCTCGACGCGCGGCCTCGACGGACTCTCCATCGAGGCCGCGTCCCGGCTGGCCCGCATCGGCGCAGGTCTGCGCTGGGCGCCGGTGATCGTCGCCGCGGCCGAGCACGGACTGGCTCCGGTCACCGGCTCGTCGACCAGCGTCGGCGCCGTCGGCTACACCCTCGGCGGCGGAGTCGGACCGCTCGTCCGCCGCTACGGCTTCACCAGCGACTGGGTGCGCGGGTTCCGTGTCGTCACCGCGGACGGCGAGCTGGTCACCGCCGACCGCGAGACGAATCCAGACCTCTTCTGGGCGCTCCGTGGCGGCAAGGGCGGACTGGCCATCGTCACCGAGATGACCCTCGAGCTGGTGGAGCTGCGCTCGCTCTACGGCGGCAGCGTGTTCTTCGAGGGCGGCGCGATCGAGCCGGCGTTGCGCGCCTGGGTGGACTGGTCGGCGGAGCTGTCGGACGAGGCGACCACCTCTGTGGTGCTCCTCAACGTGCCGGACGTGGACGGACCGCCTCCCTTCCTGCGCGGCCGCACGCTCCTCAGCGTCCGGTTCGCCTACCCGGGTGATCCGGCCGAGGGCGAGCGGCTCTTCGCTCCCATCCGGGCGGCGGCCCCGGTCTCCCTCGACTTCGTGGCCGAGATGCCGACCACCGCTGTGGCGAGCATCCACAGCGATCCCGAGGAGGGCGGTCCGACCTGGATCCGTGGGTTCATGCTCGACTCCTTCGACCAGGACTCGGCCGACGTGATCCTCGAACTCGCGGGGCCGGGGTCCGGATCGCCCTTCATTGCGGCCGAGATCCGCCAGCTGGGCGGAGCGACCGCACGCGACACGGAGGACGGCAGCTCGGTCGGCGGCCGGGACAGCGGTTATACGCTCAGCCTGCTCGCGGGCGATCCGTCGACCTTCGCCGACGCCGCACCCACCCGTGCCCAGGCGATCGCCGAGGCGTTGCAGGACACGGTCTCCGCGATCACCAACGTCAACTTCGCCGGTGACCTTTCAGACCGCGCCGCGTTCGAGAGGGTGTGGCCGCCGGTGATCTCGGAACGGCTCGAGGTCGTCCGTCGTCAGTGGGATCCCGACCGCGTCTTCGCGTTCGGGCCGGCCTGACCGGCGGGTCGGTCCGCGGGCATCACTCGCTCCAGATGCTCGGCGCCTCGACGCGCGTCGACGGGAGGGCCGCATCCGCTCCCCAGGCGCGCAGCCACTCGGGGACGGTGACATCGGTCGGCGACGGGCCGACGGCCTCCAGCAGTTCGTCGATCGTGACGATGCCGCCGCCGCGCTTGAGGAAGCGCCCGCGGATGAACGCCTGCGTGTAGATCTCGCCGTCGACGGTGAACCTCTGCTCGACGTAGACGGCCTTCTCGTCGAAGCCGAGGATGCGCGACTCGACGACGAACGGCTGCCACAGTTCCAGCGACTTGCGGAAGGAGATGGTCTCCGACGCGACGACCGGGTACCAGCCGCGCTTCTTGAAGATGGCCCAGACGCCGTTGCGCATCAACAGGTCGAAGCGGCCGATGTCGGCGATGGACAGGTACACGCCGTTGTTCATGTGCTTCAGGATGTCGAGGTCCGTCGGGAGGACGCGGAACTTCGTGCGCGCCACATCCCAGTGGCCGAGCCGCGCTCCGAATCGGGAGATGATCGCGTGAAGCATCGTCCGAAAGATCATGTGCACGGCGATCATGTTAGTGATCCGCCACCGCAACGGCGCATTCGTTGTGCGATGTCTCCAAGCACCGGTCGGCCGGGGTGGATGCGGCTTGTGCGCTCCGCATCACACCGGCGGGACGGGGTCAGCTGATGCGAAGGCTGGCGATGCGACCGTCGCGCAGCTGGAACTCCATCGGGCCCGTCCCGTTGAATCCGTCGCCCGTCACCGTCAGGGTGACGATCCAGGTGCCGGGCGAGCCTTCGTGGGCGTCGACGAGCTCGAAGTGCGACTTCACGCCGATGTTGTCGGTGCTGTCCCAGCTCCGCACACCGGCGTGGCCATGGAACTCCCGACCCCAGTCGTTCAGGTAGGCGTCGTCGGTGAAAGTGTCGACGAACGCGGCGGAATCGCCCTCGTTGGTAGTGTCGATGAACCGCTGGATGGGTTCGGGCAGTCCGTCCTGCGCCATGGCTGTCTCCTGTCTTCGTCGGTGGTTCCGAGGAGAATCTCAACACGTTCAGCGCGGCAGCGGAACCTCCACGATGCTCGTGCCCGCCGGCGGTGCGGAGAGCAGCTGGTCGAGCTCGCCCTTGGTGCGGGCGACGGCGTGGTGCCAGCCATAGGCTTTCGCAAGAGCCGAGATGTCGACCGCCTGGGGCGTGTAGAGGACGCGGTCGAAAGCGTCGGAGCTGGCGGTGGCGGCGACCTCCAGCCCGTCGAAGATCGTGCCGCCGCCGTCGTTGCCCACGATGACCTGCAGGTGCGGGCGTGTCTCCCCCGCGCCAAAGAGCAATGAACCGACGTCGTGCAGCAGTGCCAGGTCACCCAGCAGAACACGGGTGACTCCGCTCGGGGTGCCGGCCGCGCGTGCAGCTGTCTGGCTCGCGAGCGCGATTCCGGTCGCCGTAGCGATGGTTCCGTCGATGCCGGCGAGCCCGCGGTTGGCGTGCACGGCGACCTTCTTGCCCGGCACGATGCGGTCCACGTCCCGGATGAGGCGGGATGCGCCGAGCACCAGCCGGTCGTGCGGCCAGGTGTAGCGCCAGACCGCCTCCGCGAGCAGTGCGCGCGTGATCGGAGCGCGGATGGCCGCGAGTTCGGCGGAGGCGAAGGCGAGAGCGTCGGCCGGATTGAACGAGCGGGCCTTCTCCACATCGGGTGCGACCGCGGCGGGGTCCGCTTCGCGTTCCGCGAGCTCGGCGATGCGCCGGCTGGCGAACACCCACCGGCCGACCCATCCCCTGACCTCCGGCGAGCGGACGTCGATCGTCTCGGCGGCCCGGACCCCGCCGACGATGCGCGCCCGGTGCCCGGGGTTGTATGCCTGCGCCCCGGTGGGAGCGACGACGACGACCTCCACGTCGTTACGGGTGAGCAACGCCGGCACTTCCCTGCTGAGCGTGGGATGCCCGAACACGATCGCCCGCTCGACGGCACCGCCGAACGTGTCGTCGCTCAGCAGCTCCCGGTACGACACGACGAGGTTCGGTCCGAAGTGGGCGCCGCTGGAGACCTCGGCCAGGAGCGGGAACCCGCCATCGCGGGCGAATTCCTCGGCCATCGGCCCGGCGTCGGCGCCCGCGACGACGACGGTCTTCGGTCCGCCCCCGACCGAGACGACCTCGCGTCCGAGTGCGTCCGGCCCGGCGGTCGCAGGCAGCGTGCCCGCGATCGGTTCGGGCAGCGGCGGGACGGCCACGGAGAGCGGTTCGCGGAACGCCACGTTCAGGTGGACCGGCCCGGGATCCGCGGTGTCGGCGCCGACTGCTGCGCGGACCGCCGCTGCACCGAGGGTGGACGCGCGATCGGCCTCTCCTGGCTCACCCGTCGGCGCGTCCACATCGTCCGACCAGTGGACGGCGGATGCGTAGAGACCGTCCTGCTGCGTGGTCTGATTCGAGCGGATGCCGCGGAGTTCCTCCGGTCGGTCGCCCGTGACGATGATCAGCGGGATGCCGGCCTCGTGCGCTTCGAGGACGGCCGGGTGCAGGTTCGCGGTGGCGGTGCCGCTCGTGGTGACGACCACGGCGGGCGCACCGGTCTCGCGGGCCAGCCCCAGGGCGAGGAAGCCGCCGGAGCGCTCGTCGATGCGCACGTGCAGCCGCGCGGAGCCGGATCGCTCGAGCTCGGCCGCGGCGAGCGCGAGCGCCTGCGACCGGGAACCCGGGCTCACGACCAGGTCACGCACACCGTTTCGTACGAGGGCGCTCAGAAGCGCCAGCGAGAAGTCCGTCGCCGGATTCCCGGTGACCGCGCTGCCGCTGACGGCGCTCGCGACCGGATCGACCGGACTCGTGCCGACCGAGGTGACGTCGCCCGCGTGCGGGCGGTCACCCATCCCGGCGGCCGGTCTGATCGTTGTCGGGACCGTTGTCGTCCAGCTCGGCGAGCTCCTTCTCGAGTTGCCGGATGCGCTCCTCCTGGTCGTGGTCCATCCGGAGCTTGCCCAGGAATTCGGGGTCGTCGTCCGGTGCGCTCACGCGACGCGAGAGGTCCGCCTTCCGACGGCCCCGGCCTATCAGGAACCAGAGGATCCCGCCGATGACCGGGAACAGGATGATGACGAGCAGCCACACGGGCTTCGGAAGGCCACGCACACGAGAACGGTCGAACAGGGCGCAGTCTGCCACCGAATAGATGTAGAACACCACGGCTGCGACGCCGAGGGCTATCCAGAGGCGAACCATGGGTCAATCGTAACTCTCAGAGACGCTCTCTAAGCTGGGAGGGTGAAGCGGATTCCCTCTTGGATCACCTACACCGTGCTGCGCCTTCTGGTGTTCGCGGTGCCGCTCGTGATCCTGCTTCTCGTGGGCCTCGTCTGGTGGCTCGCCGTCATCGCGGCCGCGCTGATCGGACTGTGCCTCTCGTACATCTTCCTGAGCCGCCCGCGCAATGCGGTGTCGTCCGATCTGTATGCGGTCCGTCACCGCGAGAAGCCGGTGCGGTCGGAGGACGACGACGTCGAGGACGCGGCAGTCGACAACGCGGCGGTCGACAACGCTGAGGCCGACGAGGCCACGATCGACAACGCCGCCGCCGAGCCGCGGGAGCGCAAGCGGGACTGACGCCCCCCGTCAGAACGCGTACGCAGCGCCGAGGGCGATCCCCACCAGCAGACCCGTGAGACTCGTCAACTGCAGCGCGGTGATGAGCTCGCGCGGCGTACGGCTGAAGAGTGTGATCACACAAGCGGGCAGCGCCGCCAGGAGGGCGAACATCCCGTACCAGGCGAACGGGTAGAACACGGCCAGCACCGCGAGGATGCCGAAGGGCACCAACAGCAGCACGCAGAACACGATTCGGGATGCGACCCGGCCGAGCAGGACCGCGAGCGTCCGCTTGCCCGCCAGCTTGTCCGGTTCGATGTCGCGAATGTTGTTCACCATGAGGACGGCACACGCGATGAGACCGGCGATCACCCCGCCGTACCAGGCCTCCTGGTTGACGAGGCCGGCAAGCATATAGGTTGTCCCGGCCGTGGCGACGAGCCCGAAGAAGACGAAGACGAAGACCTCGCCCAGGCCGTAGTACCCGTAGGGCCGCTTGCCGCCGGTGTAGAACCACGCCGCCGCGATGGCGGCGGCGCCGACGATCAGCACCCACCAGTACTGCGTCAGGATCACCAGGATGAGACCGGCGACGGCCGCGAGCCCGAAGAATGTCAGGGCGACGGTCAGCACAGCGCGGGGCGTCGCCTTACCGGACCCGGTGAGGCGCCCCGGTCCGACCCGGAACTCGTCCGTTCCCCGGACGCCGTCCGAGTAGTCGTTGGCGTAGTTGACGCCGATCTGCAGCAGGACGGCGACGGCGAGACACAGCAACGCCCGGACCGGGTGCCAGACGCCCGGCCCCTCGGCGACCTTCGCGGCGCCGACACCGATCAGGACCGGTGCGATGGCGAGCGGAAGAGTGCGGAGGCGCGCGCCGGCGATCCAGTCGGCGGTCGTCGCGGGCTTCGCGGGAGCGGAGGCGGCTCCGGGACGTCGACTCCGGCCGCCGCGCGGCCCGCGGGAGGTCTGCGGCGCCATGCGCTCCGTGCGGGGCTTGTTCTGACTCATCACAGAGCGAATTGTAACGACACGGGCTATGCCTCCAGCGCAGCGGCCAGCCGCGCGAGCGCGACCCGATCCGGCTTGCCGCTGTCCAGCCGGGGAAGACGGTCCATTTCGACGATCCGGGCCGGCGCGGCCGCACGCCCCAGACGCTCTCTGACAGCACGGCGCAGCATCTCGAGCGTCGCCGAGGATGTCGCCTCGCCACTCACCTCGACAACCACCACGGGCACCTGTCCCCAGCGTGCATCCTCCGCCGCAACCACGACGGCCTCGTGAAGCCCCGGGTGTTCGCGCACCGCCCGCTCGACCGCGTCGAGCAGCACCTTCTCGCCGCCGGAGATGATCACGTTGTCCGCTCGACCCAGCACCGTCACGCGTCCGGCGTCATCCACGGAACCGAGGTCGCCGGTCCGGTACCAGCGAGCATCGTCCGCCTCGTGGAATGCGGCCGCGGTCCGATCGGGATCGCCCAGGTACCCTTCCGCGAGCATCGGCCCGGATATCTCCAGCTGTCCGTCCACCGCGCGCACGACCGTCGTCGCGATCGGAACCCCGTCGTACACGCACCCGCCGGCGGTCTCGCTCGAACCGTAGGTGCTCACGGTGCGCGCTCCGATCGCCTCCGCTCGCTCGCGCAGCTGCGTCGAGAGCGCCTGTCCGCCGACCAAGATGCCGTCGAACCGCCGCAACGCGTCCGCCACAGTGCGGGAACCCGCTTCCGCTGCTTCCACGAGCCGCGCCAATTGGACCGGGACGAGCGACGTGAAGCGCAGGTCGTGGTCGAGCTCCTGGGCGAGAGAGGCGAACCGTTCCGCCTCGAAGTGCCCTCCGCCGTAGAGGATGGGTTCTGTCTCGGCGGCGAGCGATCTCACGAGCACCTGCGCGCCAGCCACGTAGTGCGCGGGGAGCGCCAGCAGCCACTGACCTTGCCCGCCGAGAGCACTCGCGGATGCAGCCGCGCTCGCCAGCAGGGCATCCGCAGAGAGGGCGACCCGCTTCGGCACTCCCGTCGATCCGGACGTCTCGATCACGAGCGCCACGTTCTGCGCCACGCGCCCTCCCGCATTCGTCCACGGCTCCGGTGCTGCCCCAGGCTCCGCCACTGATCGAGTGCCAGGTGGAGCACTGCGAGGAACGACCGCCGCACCCCCGGCGGTCAGCGCCTCCCGCAAGGCGACAAACACCTCCTCCGGACGCGACGCGTCGACGACGCGGAGCTCTCGGGTCATCTCGCTGCCTCAGTACTGCCAGGGGAACGGGGACCAGTCCGGCTCCCGCTTCTCCAGGAACGCGTCGCGGCCTTCGACTGCCTCGTCCGTCCCGTACGCGAGCCGCGTCGCCTCCCCCGCGAACAGCTGCTGGCCCACCAGCCCGTCGTCGACCGCATTGAAGGCGTACTTGAGCATCCGGATGGCGGTCGGCGACTTCGTCAGGATCTCGTTCGCCCATTCGACCGCAACGGACTCCAGCTCCTCGTGCGGAACGACCGCGTTGACGGCGCCGCGTTCATACGCCCGTTGCGCCGAGTACTCCCGCGCCAGGAAGAACACCTCCCGGCCGAACTTCTGGCCGACCTGCCGCGCGAAGTAGGCGGAGCCGTAACCCGCGTCGAAGGACCCGACATCGGCATCCGTCTGCTTGAACCGGCCGTGCTCCGCGCTCGCGATCGTGAGATCGCACACGACATGCAGCGAGTGCCCGCCGCCGGCGGCCCACCCGGGGACGACCGCGATCACGACCTTCGGCATGAAGCGGATGAGGCGCTGCACCTCGAGGATGTGCAGTCGGCCGCCGCGCGCGGCATCGATGGAGGACGCCGTCTCCCCCTCCGCGTATTTGTAGCCGTCGCGCCCCCGGATCCGCTGGTCGCCGCCCGAGCAGAACGCCCAGCCGCCGTCCTTCGGGCTCGGACCATTGCCGGTCAGGAGCACCACACCGATCCGGGGATTGGTGCGGGCGTCTTCCAGCACCGCGTAGAGCTCGTCGACCGTGCGCGGGCGGAAGGCGTTCCGCACCTCCGGGCGGTCGAACGCCACCCGTGCGATCCTCCCGCTGACGTCGTGATGGTAGGTGATGTCGGTGAGGCCATCGAAGCCGGCGACCTCGCGCCATACCTCCGGGTCGAAGAGTTCTGAGACGTCCGCTTGCATGGATCCAGCCTACGGTTCGCCGTCCCGCGCCGACCGGCTCGTGCAAAACTTGTGGAATGGTGCCGGACCTCGCCGACCTGTTGGCAACTTCACGCGTGGTCTCGCTCCCGATGACCACCCGCTTCCGCGGGATCACGGTGCGCGAGGCGGTGCTCATCGAGGGCCCATTCGGGTGGACGGAGTTCTCGCCGTTCGTCGAATACGACGACGAGGAAGCGACCTCCTGGCTGCGGGCGGCGATCGACTTCGGCTGGAGGGCGACGCCCACGCCTCTCCGGGACCGCATCCCGGTGAACGCCACGGTCCCGGCCGTCGCAGCCGACGAGGTGCCGACTGTGCTCGCTCGGTTCCCCGGCGCCCGGACCGCGAAGGTCAAGGTCGCCGAACGCGGCCAGACCCTGGCCGACGATGTCGCGCGGGTGCGGGCGGTCCGCGAGGTGCTCGGCCCCGAGGGCCGCGTGCGCGTCGACGCCAACACGCTCTGGAACCTCGATGAGGCCGAGCACGCCATCCATGCCCTCGCGCCCTTCGATCTCGAATACGTGGAGCAGCCGTGCGCGACCGTCGACGAGCTCGCCGAACTGCGAGGTCGCATCCACTACATGGGCATTCCGATCGCGGCGGATGAGAGCGTGCGGAAGGCCGCCGATCCACTCGCGGTCGCCCGGGCGGGAGCAGCCGACATCGTCATCGTGAAGGCGCAGCCCTTGGGCGGGGTGCATGCGGCGCAGCGCATCGTCGCCGAGGCGGGGCTTCCGGCGGTGGTCTCCAGTGCCCTCGACACCTCGGTGGGAATCGCCATGGGAGCGCACCTGGCGGCGGCGCTCCCCGAGCTGGAGTTCGACTGCGGGCTCGGAACGGTCGCCCTCTTCGAGCAGGATGTCGCCGACGAACCGCTTCTTCCGGTGGACGGGAGCATCCCGGTCATTCGTCCGAGCGTGTCATCCGCGCGACTGGACCAGCTGCAGGCCGACCCCGAGCGCACCGGATGGTGGCTCGACCGCCTCGCACGGTGTCACCGCCTTCTCGAGCGCGGAATCGCACTCTGATCCGGCGTCAGCTGTAGAGGCGCTCGGGCACGTCTAGCCCGTAGATGGCTCGGCCCGAGTTCCAGATCGCCGCACACGCCGCACGAAGGAGATCGAGCTCGTCGTTTCCCTCGGACACGATGCGGACGTCGTTCCCGTCGATCGTGACGGTTGCGTCACGTACGCTGACCGCGCCGTTCCGCGCCGTCTTCACCTCGGGATAGGGCTCGCTGAGTCCGCGCAGGTCGCGCACGATGAACGTCGGCCGCGAGTCCGCGTCGGCAGCGAGCAACTGCTTTCCGCCGTCGATCCCGGTGAGGACGAGGACGGAGGCGATGCCCGCCCGGTTGGCACCGAGGATGTCCGTGTCGAGCCGATCGCCGATGAAGAGCGGGCTCTGCGCCTGGAAGCGCGCGACCGCCTCGTCGAAGATCGCCCGCTCCGGCTTGCCTGCCACCAGGGGCAAGCGGCCGACCGCTGTGTGGACGGCCGAGACCAGGGTGCCGTTGCCCGGCGCGATGCCTCGGGCGACCGGGATCGTCCAGTCGGTGTTGGTCGCGATCCAGGGGCGCTCATCGTCGGTGCGCCCCTGCAGGGCGAAGGCGGCCTCGGCGAGGTCGGCCCAGCCCACTTCGGGCGAGAAGCCCTGGATGACCGCTGCCGGCGACTCGTCGGCCGAGCGTGTGACCGTGAAGCCCCCCTTCACGACCTCGTCGACCAGCCCGTCCCCACCGACCACCAGGATGCTGGAGCCGGCCGGCACGTGCTGCGCCAGGAGTCGCACGGCCGCCTGCGGGGACGTGACGACATCGCTCGGCTCGACGTGCAGGCCGAGGTGATTCAGGTGCTCGGCGACGGACGCATCTGTGCGCGAGGCGTTGTTCGTGATGTAACCTACTCGTGTGGTTTCAGCAACGGCGTTGAGGCTTTCGACGGCATGGGGGATGGCGTCGGGCCCTTTGTAGACGACACCGTCCAGATCGGCGAGGACGAGATCAACGCCGTCGAGCGGCGCCCGGCCCTCACTGCTCCGTCGAAACAGGGCCATCGGTCGGCTCACCCTCCTCGTCGTCGGTGTGATCGTCTTCCTCGACATCGTCTTCCTCGCTGAGGAGCGCTTCCACCTCGAGCTCGTCCTCGCTGAGGGGAGTCTCGTAGGAGAATTCCTCGGGGTCGAGAAGCACCTCCTCCTCGATGACGTCGATGGTCTCGAGTTCGTCGGTCGCGTGTGCCTGCTCGAAGGCCTCTTCAGCCCGCTGTGCCAGTTCTCGCCACCGCGCCGCATCGGCGTCCCGCCCGAGTTCTTCGAGCACTTCCGCGTAGGCGTGGAAAAGGTCGGCGCTGTACGAGAACGCACGGGTGGGGTCGAGCTGCGGAATCTCCAACTCGGCCAACGCCGCTTCCGGCTGTTCGAGGTCGAGGCGAGCTCCGGACATGGCAATGGCGAGCGATACCTGCACGTCGGCCGGCAGGGTGGCCCGGTCGACGGAGCGTCCGAGTTCGAGGGCGCGGTCAGGTCGACCGACTCCGCGCTCGCTGTCCACCATCAGCGGCAGCTGGTCATTGGATCCGGAGATGCGACGGTACGTGCGCAGCTCCCGCAGCGCGAGGGCGAAATCGCTGATCGCATACGCGGTGATCGCGAGGGTCTCGCGGACCACGGCGACCCGCCCGGCTCGACGTGCTGCCGAAAGAGCGTGCTGGTGAGCGAGTTCCGGGTCCGTCTCGATCAGGCGGCTCGCCATCACCAGGTGCTTGGCGACCCAGTCGGCGTTGTCCTTGCTGAGCGTCTTCAGTTCGACGCGAGCCTCGCCGGGCAGATCCCGGGCCTGGATGTCCTCGGGGATGAGCGGGTCATCGTGGCGTGGACGGACGGACTGCAGCTCTCGTGCGAGCTGCGCCTCCTCGTCCGTACGCCAGCTCTCGTCCCGGGCGTCTCGATCGCCTCGTGCCGGCCGTCCGTCGCGGGTCCAGAGCCCATCCTTCTGCGGAGGCCGCCCCTGACGGTCGTTACGGAACCCACCGGAACGCGACCCATCACCGGATCGGCTCGGCCGATCGTTGCTCCGGCCGCGGTCTCCGCCGGCGCGGTACCGGTCGCCGCCATCGCCGCGCGGCTTCCACTCGCGCGACTGCCGATCGTCACCACGCGGCTTCCACTCGCGCGAGCGTCCATCGTTGTCACCACGCGGCTTCCACTCGCGGGCGGGACGCCCGTCGTTGGATCGCGGCTTCCACTCGCGGGCAGGGGCCTCGTTCGATCGCGGCTTCCACTCGCGGGCGGGACGCCCGTCGTTCGCACGGGGCTGACGGTCGTCGCGCGAACGTCCGCGGTCCCGGTCGGATCCACCGCGTTCCGGGCGGTCTCCGCGGTACTGAGGTGCGCCGCCGCGGTCGGAACGATAGCCGCCCGAACGACGCTCGTCCGAACTGGAGCCGCCGTCGCGGTTGTTACGCCAGGTGCCGCCACCCGATACCGAACGGTCGCGGGATGCGCCGCCACCGGCACGGGGTCGACCGCCGTGGTCTCCATCGTTCCGGTTGGGACGGTACCCGTCTCCGCCGGTCCGCGGACGGCCAGTGTCTGCGCGGTCGCCACGGGTACGGTCGCCGTCGCCGCTGCGCGACGGACGGTATCCGTCGCCTCTCCGCGGTGCGCGACCGCCCTGATCTCCGTCACGGGAGGAGCGATACCCGCCGTCCTCGCGCGGGCGCCGGCTCTGGCCCGAGCCGCCACGATCCGGTCGGTACCCGGCGCCGTCGCGACTCGATCGGTCGGGCTGCTGGCGCCGCGGTCGCTCGTTCCGGGCGTTCTCGTCTGCCGGTGTGTCGCTCACGGCTTCTCCTGTCGAGTCGGCGGGTCGAGCCCAGCCTATGCTTCGTGCTGCTACTGACCCCGTTAACGCGAAATGGCCACCCATCACTGGGTGGCCATCTCACAAAGAAGTCCGGCGGTGTCCTACTCTCCCACAGGGTCCCCCCTGCAGTACCATCGGCGCAGAGAGTCTTAGCTTCCGGGTTCGGAATGTAACCGGGCGTTTCCCTCTCGCTATGGCCGCCGAAACACTATTGATGTATCAAAGTGAACGATCAAGCTTTAGCTTGAATCAGTTCTCGACCGTACATCGAGAACCACATAGTGGACGCGAACAATCTTGGCCCCTCATAGCTGCCTTACAACGTTTATGAGAGTGGTGATTATCAAGTTATCGGCTTATTAGTACCGGTCAGCTCCATGGGTCTTTAGTCCCCACTTCCACATCCGGCCTATCAACCCAGTAGTCTAGCTGGGAGCCTCTCGCCCGAAGGCATGGAAATCTCATCTTGAGGCCGGCTTCCCGCTTAGATGCTTTCAGCGGTTATCCATCCCGAACGTAGCTAACCAGCGGTGCTCTTGGCAGAACAACTGGCACACCAGAGGTTCGTCCAACCCGGTCCTCTCGTACTAGGGTCAGATCCTCTCAAATTTCCTACGCGCGCAGCGGATAGGGACCGAACTGTCTCACGACGTTCTAAACCCAGCTCGCGTACCGCTTTAATGGGCGAACAGCCCAACCCTTGGGACCTACTCCAGCCCCAGGATGCGACGAGCCGACATCGAGGTGCCAAACCATGCCGTCGATATGGACTCTTGGGCAAGATCAGCCTGTTATCCCCGAGGTACCTTTTATCCGTTGAGCGACAGCGCTTCCACAAGCCACTGCCGGATCACTAGTCCCGACTTTCGTCCCTGCTCGACTTGTCAGTCTCACAGTCAAGCTCCCTTGTGCACTTACACTCGACACCTGATTGCCAACCAGGTTGAGGGAACCTTTGGGCGCCTCCGTTACTTTTTGGGAGGCAACCGCCCCAGTTAAACTACCCACCAGGCACTGTCCCTGAACCGGATTACGGTTCTAAGTTAGATATCCAGAGTGACCAGAGTGGTATTTCAACATTGACTCCACCGACACTGGCGTGCCGGCTTCAAAGTCTCCCACCTATCCTACACAAGCCACACCGAACACCAATACCAAGCTGTAGTAAAGGTCACGGGGTCTTTCCGTCCTGCTGCGCGTAACGAGCATCTTTACTCGTAGTGCAATTTCGCCGAGTTCGCGGTTGAGACAGCTGGGAAGTCGTTACGCCATTCGTGCAGGTCGGAACTTACCCGACAAGGAATTTCGCTACCTTAGGATGGTTATAGTTACCACCGCCGTTTACTGGGGCTTAAATTCTGAGCTTCGCCGAAGCTAACCCTTCCTCTTAACCTTCCAGCACCGGGCAGGCGTCAGTCCGTATACATCGTCTTGCGACTTGGCACGGACCTGTGTTTTTAGTAAACAGTCGCTTCCCACTGGTCTCTGCGGCCTTCAAACGCTCCAGGAGTAAATCCCTTCACGCCTCAGGCCCCCCTTCTCCCGAAGTTACGGGGGCATTTTGCCGAGTTCCTTAACCACGATTCTCTCGATCTCCTTGGTATTCTCTACCTGACCACCTGAGTCGGTTTGGGGTACGGGCGGCTGGAACCTCGCGTCGATGCTTTTCTTGGCAGCATAGGATCACCCATTTCGTCAATGAAGACTACGCATCGTGCCTGGGCCTATATGAGAGACGGATTTGCCTATCCCTCGGCTTACACACTTACACCGGGACAACCATCGCCCGGCTGGGCTACCTTCCTGCGTCACACCTGTTAATACGCTAGCCGCACCAGCATGGGGTCGAGCGTTAGGCCCGGACCTTCACCCCGAAGGGATCCGTGTCCAGGATTAGGACTCTTAGCACCACTGGATTAGCTTGGGCGGTTCTTCGCCGGTACGGGAATATCAACCCGTTGTCCATCGACTACGCCTGTCGGCCTCGCCTTAGGTCCCGACTTACCCAGGGCGGATTAGCCTGGCCCTGGAACCCTTGGTCTTTCGGAGGACGGGTTTCTCACCCGTCTTTCGCTACTCATGCCTGCATTCTCACTCGTGTGGCGTCCACGGCTGGTTTACACCGCCGCTTCACTCGCCACACGACGCTCTCCTACCCATCAACACGGCTGGACCACGAAGGCCTACCAATAATGTCAATGCCACAACTTCGGTGGCGTGCTTGAGCCCCGTTACATTGTCGGCGCGGAATCACTTGACCAGTGAGCTATTACGCACTCTTTCAAGGGTGGCTGCTTCTAAGCCAACCTCCTGGTTGTCTGTGCAACTCCACATCCTTTCCCACTTAGCACGCGCTTAGGGACCTTAGTTGGTGGTCTGGGTTGTTTCCCTCTCGACGATGAAGCTTATCCCCCACCGTCTCACTGCTGCGCTCTCACTTACCGGCATTCGGAGTTTGGCTGACGTCAGTAACCTTTTGGGGCCCATCGGCCATCCAGTAGCTCTACCTCCGGCAAGAAACACGCAACGCTGCACCTAAATGCATTTCGGAGAGAACCAGCTATCACGAAGTTTGATTGGCCTTTCACCCCTATCCACAGCTCATCCCCTCAGTTTTCAACCTAAGTGGGTTCGGTCCTCCACGACGTCTTACCGTCGCTTCAACCTGGCCATGGATAGATCACTTCGCTTCGGGTCTAGGACATGCGACTGAATCGCCCTATTCAGACTCGCTTTCGCTACGGCTACCCCTCACGGGTTAACCTCGCCACATATCGCTAACTCGCAGGCTCATTCTTCAAAAGGCACGCTGTCACCCCTACAAGGAGGCTCCAACGGTTTGTAAGCAAACGGTTTCAGGTACTATTTCACTCCCCTCCCGGGGTACTTTTCACCTTTCCCTCACGGTACTTGTCCGCTATCGGTCATCTGGGAGTATTTAGGCTTATCAGGTGGTCCTGACAGATTCACACGGGATTTCTCGGGCCCCGTGCTACTTGGGATACTCTTCGCGCCATTGGACCATTTCGGCTACGGGGTTGGCACCCTCTATGACTGGCCTTTCAATACCATTCGCCTATGATCCTTTGTAACGCTTGCAGTTCGGCAGAAGCTGCTGAAAAGTCCCGCAACCCCGACCATGCAACGCCTGCCGGCTATCACACATGATCGGTTTAGCCTCTTCCGGGTTCGCTCGCCACTACTAACGGAATCGCTTTTGCTTTCTCTTCCTGTGGGTACTGAGATGTTTCACTTCCCCACGTTCCCTCTACCCGCCCTATATATTCAGGCGGGAGTCACTGGGTCACCCAAAGGGCCCAGCGGGGTTTCCCCATTCGGAAATCCTCGGATCAAAGTTCGCTTATCAACTCCCCGAGGCTTATCGCAGATTGCTACGTCCTTCTTCGGCTCCAGATGCCAAGGCATCCACCGTTTGCTCTTAGAAACTTGAAATCACATGAGTTTGAATCGATCGGCCCATCCGAAGATGAGCAGATTGACCAATGATCTAATAAATCAGATCATCTTTTGTGATCCGAACCCGAAGGTTCGAATCTAAGATGCTCGCGTCCACTGTGTAGTTCTCAAAGTACGGGCGGTACCTTCTCCGCCGGCCGAGTTATGACCGACAAGAAAAGGTCCAGAGGATTCGGTTCTCATCTTTTCCGATGAGGTCCGGTCCCTCAGGACCCAACAGCGTGCATGTGCGAAGCTTTGCAGTCCGAACCGTTCCTATCCCGAAGGATGTACTGAGTTCGAGCCGATCGGCTCCGCACCAATGTCAATGTTCCACCCATGAGCTAACCGGCTGAGACGTTCGCTCAGATCCGGCGCCTGGACACCCGAGGGTGCCAGTTGCTCCTTAGAAAGGAGGTGATCCAGCCGCACCTTCCGGTACGGCTACCTTGTTACGACTTAGTCCTAATCACCGATCCCACCTTCGACGGCTCCCTCCACAAGGGTTGGGCCACCGGCTTCGGGTGTTACCGACTTTCATGACTTGACGGGCGGTGTGTACAAGGCCCGGGAACGTATTCACCGCAGCGTTGCTGATCTGCGATTACTAGCGACTCCGACTTCATGAGGTCGAGTTGCAGACCTCAATCCGAACTGAGACCGGCTTTTTGGGATTCGCTCCACCTTACGGTATTGCAGCCCTTTGTACCGGCCATTGTAGCATGCGTGAAGCCCAAGACATAAGGGGCATGATGATTTGACGTCATCCCCACCTTCCTCCGAGTTGACCCCGGCAGTCTCCTATGAGTTCCCACCATTACGTGCTGGCAACATAGAACGAGGGTTGCGCTCGTTGCGGGACTTAACCCAACATCTCACGACACGAGCTGACGACAACCATGCACCACCTGTTTACGAGTGTCCAAAGAGTTGACCATTTCTGGCCCGTTCTCGTATATGTCAAGCCTTGGTAAGGTTCTTCGCGTTGCATCGAATTAATCCGCATGCTCCGCCGCTTGTGCGGGCCCCCGTCAATTCCTTTGAGTTTTAGCCTTGCGGCCGTACTCCCCAGGCGGGGCGCTTAATGCGTTAGCTGCGACACGGAAACCGTGGAATGGTCCCCACATCTAGCGCCCAACGTTTACGGCGTGGACTACCAGGGTATCTAATCCTGTTCGCTCCCCACGCTTTCGCTCCTCAGCGTCAGTTACGGCCCAGAGAACTGCCTTCGCCATCGGTGTTCCTCCTGATATCTGCGCATTCCACCGCTACACCAGGAATTCCATTCTCCCCTACCGCACTCTAGTCTGCCCGTACCCACTGCAGGCCCGAGGTTGAGCCTCGGGTTTTCACAGCAGACGCGACAGACCGCCTACGAGCTCTTTACGCCCAATAATTCCGGACAACGCTCGCACCCTACGTATTACCGCGGCTGCTGGCACGTAGTTAGCCGGTGCTTTTTCTGCAGGTACCGTCACTTTCGCTTCTTCCCTACTAAAAGAGGTTTACAACCCGAAGGCCGTCATCCCTCACGCGGCGTTGCTGCATCAGGCTTGCGCCCATTGTGCAATATTCCCCACTGCTGCCTCCCGTAGGAGTCTGGGCCGTGTCTCAGTCCCAGTGTGGCCGGTCACCCTCTCAGGCCGGCTACCCGTCGTAGGCTTGGTGGGCCGTTACCTCACCAACTACCTGATAGGCCGCGAGTCCATCCTTGACCGAAATTCTTTCCACGTACAGGAGATGCCTCCGTACGTCATATCCGGTATTAGCTTCCGTTTCCGGAGGTTATCCCAGAGTCAAGGGCAGGTTACTCACGTGTTACTCACCCGTTCGCCACTAATTCCCCAGAGCAAGCTCCGGGTTCATCGTTCGACTTGCATGTGTTAAGCACGCCGCCAGCGTTCGTCCTGAGCCAGGATCAAACTCTCCGTAAAATGTTTAGCTCCACGATCGCAAGCGACCGGGAAACATAGTGCAGGCTTGGACAGGAAATATGTCCGCGCACTGCGAGTTTGTCTTGACTAGTTTCGAATATCTACTGACATTCTGTTTCTAATCCAAAGGAATCTCGCATCGACCACTAGACTAGGTCTAGACAGTCAATGCCGAGGTTGTTTGGCATTTGACATTGTGCACGCTGTTGAGTTCTCAAGGATCGGACGCTCTCGCCTTCCAGCCTGTCGGCTTTCTCTGCGAGGCAACTTCTCTACCTTACCACTCTCAGTCAGTTTGTCAAGTCGGCGTTTCGTGTTCCTCGTTGGCCCGATATGTGGTGGGCACAACCGATCACACGATCCGAACCGGTTAGACCTGCTCAGTGAGTGGGTGTTAATCCTAAGCGCAGCAACCGAACTAATTCAAGTTCAGGTTTACCGCTAGGCTAAGGATTTGGTCCCGCTTGAGGCCGGGGAGCTCTTCCGCTCTCCCGCACCTTTGGGGTGACAAGTAAGTACTTTACGCAGGCCTCCGTAGACGTGCAAATTCCGCCCGCAGCCCGGGCGTGTCGCGCTTGACATCCCCGGAATTCCGCGGATCTGCCCGGCGGCGTCTCTGTCGAGGCCCCATACGCGAGAACCCCCTCGAAGCCGAAGCTCCGAGGGGGTTCTGTCCGTGTGGCGGGATGTTCGGGCTCACAGTCCCGAGTAGGCGTGCAGGCCGTGGAAGAACACGTTCACGATCCCGAAGTTGAAGAGCACGGCCGCGAAGCCGATGATCGCGAGCCATGCGGACCGCGACCCGCGCCATCCACGAGTTGCGCGTGCGTGGATGTAGCCGGCGTAGATCACCCAGATGATGAACGTCCACACTTCCTTGGTGTCCCAACCCCAGTACCGGCCCCACGCCTTCTCGGCCCAGATGGCACCGGCGATGAGCGTGAAGGTCCAGGCGATGAAGCCGACGATGTTGATCCGGTACGCCAGGTTCTCGAGAGCGACCGAGCTCGGAAGAGTGGCCAGGAAGCGGAACTGCTGCGGGCGCGACTCGGCGACTTGCCGTTCCCGGCGGTATTGCAGCAGCTGCAACCCCGACAGCGCGAACCCGAGCGCGAAGAACGCCGTACCCAAGACGGCCACGATGATGTGGATGACGAGCCAGTACGACTGGAGCGCCGGCTGCAACGGGACGACGGGTACGTAGTACCGCAGCAATGCGATCCCCTGCAGCACCAGCACCAACCCGAGCACGAACGTTCCGACGTACTTGATCTGCCACTTGAGGTTGGCCACCAGGAACACTCCGATGATGACGAGTGTCCCCGTCATCGAGAACTCCCACATGTTGGCCCACGGCACGCGAGCGGCGGCGATGCCTCTTAGCACGACCGCGACCAGGTGGAACGCGAAGCCAATGATCGTGAGCGCGAACGCCCACCTCATCGAGACCGAGTTCGCCGACCCGTTCACCAGGTCGTCCTCGACCCGGCTGCTGATCCGCGACGACAGACGGCCGAGCGCGGAGGACGGCTCCGGCGGCGCATCGCTCGCTCCGCCGCCGCCGATCACGGTCGTCGTGGGGGCCCCCACCGGGGCGGCCACCTCAGCTCGGCGCGCCACCGCGCTCGGAACAACGGCGGCCTCGACCGCTGTCGCTCGTGCCCCACGGCGCGCGAGGTCGAGCGCGAAGGCGATGAACGCCGCCGCGTAGAGTCCCATCGCCGCGTACAAGAACACGGTCGACAGCTGAGCGAGTGTCTCGGTCACAATGCAAGCCTAAGTCTTCGGGGAGCCGGCCAGGGCTCGGGAGTGCTGATCGGCGACCGCGGTCACGGCCGCCAGGAGGTTGGGGTCCTCGCCGCGGGCGAGCCCGGCGTACTCGAGCGTCAGTGAACCATCCGGGTTCTCCACCGCCTTCACCCAGAGCCGGCGCCGGGGTACGAACAGCGACGTGAGCAGCCCGGCGAGGATGAGGATTGCGAACACCAGCACCCAGATCTGGGCCGGATCGTGGTGCACCTCCAGGGTCGCGAACCGCTTGACGCCGTCGAGGGAGATCGTGCCGAGCCCGTTCGGCAGCTCCACCGTCTGTCCCGGCTTCAGCTGAAGGGCCTTCGTCTTGGTCGGCGGGCCGGCCAGCTGCTCCAGAGTGTCGGTGTTGAGGCTGTAGACGGACTGCGGGACGCCGTCATCGACGCCGAGATCGCCCGCGTAGACATTCAGGCTCAAGACGGGATCGTTCAGACCGGGGAACTTCGACGCCAACGCGCCTCCGCCGGTCGAACTCTCCGTGACGGTCGGGTAGAAGAACCCGATCATCCCCACCTGCTGCTTCAACCCGTCCGGCACCTTCACGAAACCGAGCGACGTCAGGTTGGGGTCCGCCTGTGGGATGAACGGGACCGAGTCGTTGAACACCACCTTGCCCGCCGGGTCCTTCACCGTGATCGTCGGTGCGTATCCGTTGCCCAGGAGGTACACGTTCGTCCCGCCGATCGCGAGCGGCTCGTTCACCTTGATCGTGGTGTCGGAGGACGCATCCCCCGGTCCCGTCGTCTTCACATGCGCCGTGTAGTCGAGCGGCGTGCCGATCGCATCCCGGTTCTTGGTCTCGTACGCCACATCCAGCTTGTCCACCGCGATCGAGAACGGGACCAGCGACGCGTCGTTGAAGAACCGGCCCGGGTTGAACGAGTTGTACGACGGCAGGCTGTTCACGAAGCTCTGTCCCTCGACCACGATCTTCTGGCCGGTGTAACCGAAGCCGCCGCCCACGCCGATCGCCAGCAGCACACCGAGCAGGGCGATGTGGAAGACCAGGTTGCCGGTCTCGCGCAGATAGCCGCGCTCCGCCGAGACCGACGTCGACCGCGCGTCCTGGTACAGGGCCACCCGATAGCGATTCGCCTTCAGCACATCACGGGCGGTAAGGATCGGATCCGGCGCGTCCGGGCGGAGAGCCGCGGGCAGGATGCGCGCCTGGAAGCCGGACATACGTGTCAGGCGCACCGGCGTCCGCGGCGGCTTCGCGCGCATCGCCTCGAAGTGGTGCCGCGTGCGCGGGATGATGCAACCGATCAGGGAGGCGAAAAGCAGCAGGTAGATCGCCGAGAACCACACGGACGTGTAGACGTCGAAGAACTGCAGCTTGTCGAGCACGGGAGCGAGAGACGGGTTCTCGCTGAAGTACTTGGTGACGCCGTTGGGGTCGGAGCTCCGCTGCGGGACGAGGGACCCGGGTACGGCCGCGATCGCCAGCAGGAGCAGCAGGAACAACGCCGTGCGCATGCTGGTGAGCTGCCGCCAGAACCAGCGGATCCACCCGATCGGTCCCAGCTTCGGCTGGACGACCTCCGGGTCCTCCCGCTGGGGAGGCGCGTCGATGTGATCAGAGGGCCGGCTCAAAACCTTGGATCACCGCCAAGAACTGGGACATGAGCTCGCTCCAGAGACCGGTGACCATCAGGACCCCGATGGCCACGAGCAGGACACCGCCGATGATGTTGATGACACGGATGTGCCGCTTGATGAACGCGACGGAACCCGCCACCCAGTCGAAGCCGAGGGCCACGAGGAGGAACGGGATGCCGAGGCCGATGCAGTAGAACAGCCCGAGCAGAGCGCCTCGCCACGGCGAACCGCTTCCGACGCTCAATGCGCTGATGGCGGCGAGCGTCGGTCCGATGCACGGCGTCCATCCCAGTCCGAAGACGATTCCGAGAAGTGGGGCGCCGATCAGCCCGGTCGCCGGGCGCCACGACGGCTTGATGGTCCGCTGCAGGAAGGAGAACTGGCCGATGAACACCAGCCCCATGATGATGACGAGGGCTCCGAGCACGCGGACGACGACATCCTGCCAGCGCACCAGCCAGTAGCCGAGCGCACCGAACGCCGCTCCGTAGGCGACGAACACGATGGCGAACCCCAGGACGAACAGCGCCACACCGGTCAGCACGCGGGACCGATCGCGCTTCGCGCCTGGATCGCTCATCCCGCCGACATAGGCCAGATATCCCGGGACCAACGGGAGGACGCACGGGGACGCGAACGAGACCAGCCCCGCGAGGAGGGCGATCGGCAGCGCCAGCAGGAGCTGACCGCTGAAGACGATCTGACCGACGTCGCCCACGTCAGTTCTCGGCCACGGCGTCGGAGATGAGCGAGTCGAGGATGCTCTTGTCGGGGATCGCTCCGAGGATGCGCGCGGCGACGCGACCCTTCTTGTCGACGACCAGCGTCGTCGGCGTGGCCTTCGGCGGGACGGTCTTGCTGAAGGCGAGCAGGACGGACCCGGTGTCGCGGTCGAGCACGGACGGGTACGTGACGCCCTTCTCCTTCTCGAAGCTCTCCGCGGTCTGCGCCGAGTCGTACAGGTTGACGCCGAGGAAGCCGACGCCCTGCGCCTTGTACTTGTTGCTCAGCGATTCGAGATCGGGGGCCTCGACCCGGCACGGCGGGCAGCCGGCGTACCAGAAGTTCACGACGAGGACCTTGCCTGCGTAGTCGGCCGAGGACACCGTGCTGCCGTCCTGCAGTGTGCCCGTGAAGGAGACCGCCTCACCGCGGTTGCCGGCGGCGAACTCGCTGACCGTGCCATCCCCCGCGATGTAGTTCTGGCCGTTGCCGGAGCGGTACTGGTTCGCGAGGCTGTCGTTGGCGGTACAGCCGGAGAGCGCGAGCGCGGTCACCGCAGCGAGGGCGGCGGCGGGCAGCAGGATGCGCGAACGGAGACGGGACACGGTGCTCACACCGCCCCCACATCGGTGGCGGCGGCCTGGAGGCTTGCGGCGGGTTCGACGTAGCCGACCTCGACGAGACGCTGCGCTTCGGGGGTCCGGCCCGGGTGGATGGGGTTCTCGGTCGTGGTTTCGGCGCCGGCTGCGGATGTCGTGGTCGTGCTCGGCGACTCGGCGGTCACCCGTTCGAACGTCGTGATGCTCGACAAGGCGCAGCGGCGCTTGCGCGGATCGTGCGGGTAGCGCTCGCCGGCGACGGAGAGGTGAGCGACCCAGATCGGCAGCTGGTGACTGACCAGGACGACATCGCCCGACTCGACCGAATCGAAGGCGTCATGAATGGCGGCGAGCATCCGCCGCTCGATGCTCGTGTAGGCCTCGCCCCAGCTCGGGCGAAGCGGGTTCACGAGATAGGGCCAGTACTTGGGGTTGCGGACCGCGCGCTTCATGCGCGTTCCCTCGAAGCGGTTGGTCGGCTCGATGATCCGCTCGTCGATGATGGGATCGAGGCCGAAGGCTGCAGCCACCGGAGCCGCGGACTCCCGGGTGCGCTGGAGCGGCGAGACGCGGAGTGCGCTGATCGGACGGGACCGCTCGCGCAGGTCGTCGGCCGCGGCCTGGGCCATGCGGTGGCCGAGTTTGGAGAGGCCGAATCCCGGCAGCCTGCCGTACAGGATGCCGTCGGGATTGAACACCTCGCCATGACGGACGAGGTGAACCTGGCTCGCTACCACCGCTCCAGTCTACGGAGGGGGTTCCCTTGAATTCACTGAGCGCCCGCGGGGCTCGCGTGACAGGAACCGTCCACAGGCTGAGAGGACTCGTACTTCTCCACAGATTCCCGGCGTCGCGTCCGGTTCGTGGGCCGTCTTCGTAGCGTCGACTCATGGCCGACGAAGAAGAGGAAGTGGCTCTTGCGAACATCCCGAACCACGACCGCCCCCGTGAGCGGATGCGGCGACTGGGCGTCGGGTCCCTCACCGACGACGAGGTGCTCGCGCTGGTGCTGGGGTCCGGACAGACAGGACGCAGCGTTCTGGCGCTTGCTCGATCCGTGCTCCGCAGGACCGGCGGATTCCCGGGGCTGGCGACGATGGACTTCGCCCGGCTCGAACGCTTGCCGGGTGTCGGCCCGGCTACGGCCGGCCGGCTTGTCGCGATCATCGAGATCTGGCGCCGCGCCGGAGCGTCATCTGCCTGGACCAGGCTCACCGACCACAAGGCGGTCGCCGACGTCGTCCGCCCCGAACTCCTCCACCGCGACTCGGAGCGCTTCGTGGTGGTCGTCGCCGATCGTGCGTCGCGTCCGCTCGAGCTGGTGCTCCTACAGGACGGCGGTGTGGATGAGACCAGTGTCCAACCTGCGGACGTGCTTCAGGCGGTCCTCACGCGCGGCGGTCGATCATTCGCGGTCGCGCACAACCATCCGTCCGGCGTGCTCGACGCCTCCGTCGCAGACCTCATGCTCACCCGGCGACTCGATCAATCCGCCGCGACGCTCGGCCTGCGTTTCCTGGGCCACGTCCTGGTGGCGGGCGACAGCTGGACGGCTCTGCCCACCGCCGGCTCCGGCGCTACGGCGTCAGGCGGGTCGGCCCACGGAAGAGGTAGGTCGTCTCGCGCAGGTTCGAGAGGTGCAGCATGAGCATCAGCACGCGCGCCAGGCCCATGCCGAAACCGCCGTGCGGCGGGATGCCGTACCGGAAGAACGCCAGGACGTCCTCGAGCTCCTCGACCGAGAGGCCCTTCTCGACGGCCTGCTTCTCGAGGATGTCGACGCGGTGCTCGCGCTGAGCTCCGGTCGAGATCTCGACGCCGTTGAAGATCAGGTCGTAGCTGCGCGTGATCGACGGGTCCTCCGGATGACGCATGTGATAGTACGGGCGGATGCTCGCGGCGTAGTCCGTCAGGAAGACGAACTCGTGTCCGTAGGTCTCCTTGACGTACGCGGAGATCTGGCGCTCGCCCTCCGGGTCCATGTCGTCGTCCTCGCGCTGCACCTCGTAGCCGCGCTCGGCGACGATGCGCTTAGCCTCAGCGAGCGGGATGCGCGGGAACGGCGTCGACGGGACGGTGACCTCGACGCCGAAGAGGCGCTCGATCTCCTCGCCATGCTTCTCCTTGACGGCGGTGAAACCGGCGACCAGGAGGTCTTCGTGCACCTTCATGACGTCTTCGTGGCTGTCGATCCAGCTGATCTCCGTGTCGACGCTCGTGAACTCGGTGGCGTGCCGGCTGGTGAAGCTGGGGTCGGCGCGGAACGCCGGCCCGATCTCGAAGACGCTTCCGAATCCGGCCGCCTGTGCCATCTGCTTGAAGATCTGAGGGCTCTGAGCCAGATAAGCCGTGGTCTCGAAGTACGGCAACTCGAACAGCTCGGCGCGCGACTCGGAAGCCGAGGCCATCAGCTTGGGGGTGTGGATCTCGACGAATCCGTTCTCCACCCAGTACTGGCGGAGCGCGTGCTCGAACGTAGTCTGCACGCGGAAGATGAGGTTGTGGCGCGGGTCGCGCAGGTCGAGGAAACGCCAGTCCATGCGCTTGTCGATACCGCTGTCGGCGGCGATCGGCGTCTCAGGGATGGCGGCCGTCTCCACCTCGAGAGAGGTCAGCTTGATCTCGATACCGCCGAGCTTGACGCGCTCGTCGTGCTTCAGCTCCCCGGTGGCTCGAACGAAGCTGCCCTGCGAGAGGCCGGAGATGGTGGTGGCAGGCTCGTCCGCGATCACCGCGCCGTCGTCGCCGACGGTCCGCGGGTTGACCAGCTGGACGGCCCCCGACTCGTCGCGCAGAACGACGAACTGCACCTTCTTCTGGTCGCGGACAGTCTCGACCCATCCGGCGACGCTCACGGGGCCGTCGGGAAGAGCGGCCAGGTCCTTGATCAAAACGCGTGCAGTCACGAGCCCCAAGCCTACCGGTGCGCCCGTCGTGCGCGGTGTGACAATGGGAGGACAAGGCACGAAGGAGTAGCCCATGAGTACCGACGACGTCGTCATCCTGTCCGCCGCCCGCACCCCGTTGGGGAAGATCAAGGGGGCGCTCGCCTCGCTGACCGCGGTGCAGTTGGGAACGATCGCCGTGAAGCAAGCCCTCGAGCGGTCGGGGATCGGAGCCGAGGCAGTCGACACGGTGCTCTTCGGCCAGGTGCTGCAGGCCGGCGCCGGACAGAACCCCGCGCGCCAGACGGCAATCGGTGCGGGGATCGGCTGGGACGTGCCGGCAACGACGATCAACAAGGTGTGCCTGTCGGGCCTCGCCGCCGTGATCGACGCCGCACGACTGATCCGCACCGGGGAGGCGACGGTGGTCGTCGCCGGAGGGCAGGAGTCGATGACGAACGCGCCTCACATCCTGCCCGGCTCACGGCTGGGCTGGAACTACGGGTCCATTCAGGCGCTCGACTCGGCGGCTCACGACGGGCTCACGGATGCCTTCGACGGTATCTCGATGGGCGCCTCGACAGAGAGCTACACGGAGAAGCTCGGGCTGACGAGGGAGGCGCAGGACGACTTCGCAGCGCGATCGCATCAACGGGCGGGAGCGGCAGCCGACGCCGGAGTCTTCGACGACGAGATCGCGCCCGTCACCATCCCGCAGCGCAAGGGCGAGCCGCTCGTCGTGCGGACGGACGAGGGCGTCCGGTCGGATTCGACGACCGAGACGCTCTCGCGGCTGCGACCGAGCTTCGCGGAGGGCGGGACCCTCACCGCCGGCAATTCCTCCCCTCTCAGCGACGGCGCCGCGGCGCTGGTGCTGACCAGCCGCGAGAACGCCGAGCGCCTCGGCCTTCCGTGGCTGGCGCTGGTCGGGGCGAGCGGGCAGGTCGCCGGCCCGGACAACTCGCTGCACTCGCAGCCGTCCCGCGCGATCGACGCCGCCCTCAAGCGTGCGAACTGGGACGCGTCGGAGCTCGACCTGATCGAGATCAACGAAGCGTTCGCGGCCGTGGCGCTGCAGTCGATGGCCGACCTGGGGCTCGATCCGGAGAAAGTGAACCTGCACGGCGGCGCAATCGCGCTCGGACACCCGATCGGTGCGTCCGGCGCCCGGCTCGCCGGTCACGCGGCGCACGAGTTGGCTCGGCGTGGTTCCGGGCGAGCTGCGGTCGCTCTGTGCGGTGGTGGTGGGCAGGGCGACGCGCTGCTGCTCTATCGCTGATCGGACGCTGCCGGAGACTGTTCGCACTCGGAGTGCCGGCCGGAGGGTCAGCGCTCCAGGTGACGCTCCGCCGGGCCGGTGTACTGCGACAGCGGCCGGATCAACGAGTTGGCGGCGTACTGCTCGAAGATGTGCGCCGTCCAGCCGGTGACCCGTGCCGCCGCGAACAGCGGAGTGAACGTCTCGGTGTCGAAGCCCATCAGGTTGTAGGCCGGACCGGACGGGTAGTCCAGGTTCGGCTTGATGTTCTTGCGCTCGCCCATCGCGCTCTCCAGAGCGTCGTACAGGTCGAGGAGGTCGCGACGGTCGTAGTGCTCCGCGAGGACCACCAGCGACGCACGCATCGTCGGGACCCGGGAGTCGCCGTTCTTGTACACGCGATGGCCGAAGCCCATGATCTTGCGCTTCTCGGCGAGAGCCGCGTCGAGCCACTCCTCTGCGCGATCGGCGCTCTGGATCTCGTCGAAGGCGTGCATGACGGCCTCGTTTGCTCCGCCGTGGAGAGGGCCCTTCAACGCACCAACGGCACCGGTCACCGCCGAGTAGACATCCGAAAGCGTCGAAGCGATCACCCGAGCCGTGAAGGTCGACGCGTTGAAGGAGTGCTCCGCATACAGGACGAGCGAGACGCGGAACGCGTCCACGACCACGTCGTCCGGCACCTCGCCGAACGTCATCCAGAGGAAATTGCGCGAGTAGTCGAGGTCGTCGCGAGGCTCCACCACATCGAGACCGCGGCGGCGGCGCTGGATGTAGGCAACGATGGCGGGCAGCTGCGCGAACAGGTAGATGGCGCGGCCCTCGTTGAGTTCCGGGTCAAGGATGCTGTCGGGCTGCTGCAGCGTGGCGTCGAGGCCGCCCAGCTGGCTGACCGCGGTTCGCAGGGCGTCCATCGGGTGGGCCGACACCGGGATGTCATCCAGCGCGCGGCGCGTGCGGTCATCCAGTCGGCGCAGCGACCGCTCCAGGGACTCGAAGGCGACCAGCTCATCCGCAGTCGGCAGTTCGCCGTGCCACAGGAGGTAGGCGACCTCTTCGAACGAGCAGTGCTCGGCCAGCTCCTGGACCGGGTAGCCGCGATACAGCAGCGAGTTCGTCTGCGGGTTCACCGAAGAGATGGTCGTCGTGTCCACGACGACACCGGCGAGGCCCTTGTGGATCTCGGGGTCGGTCATGTGAGCTCCTTCGCTGCTGACGGGATGGCCGCCGGTGAGCGGCATCGAGAGAGGGCGCTACTTCCGCACGTCGAAGTTGTACACCGACGTGTCGAAGGCGTTGTAGCCCTCGTAGTCAATCAGGTCGTACAGATCGGCGCGATGCTGCATGTCATCCAGCATCGGCTTCAACGTCCCCTCGCCGACCAGTTGGTCGAGGCCACGCTCGGCGGCGCCCATCGCCAGGCGCAGAAGGGATACCGGCCAGATGACGATGTTCACGCCGACGTCACGCAACTGGTCGACGGTGAACAGGTCGCTCTTTCCGAACTCGGTCATGTTCGCCAGCACCGGCACGTCCACGGCTGCACGGACGGCCTCGAACTCGGACAGATCAGCCATCGCCTCGGGGAACAAGGCGTCGGCGCCGGCATCGACCAAGGCCTTCGCGCGGTCGATCGCCGCGGCGAGACCCTCGACAGCACGAATGTCCGTCCGCGCCATGATGAGGAGGTTGCTATCGCGCCGAGCATCCACGGCAGCCCGGATCCGCTTCAGAGCGGTGTCCTCATCCACAACCTGCTTGCCGTCGAGGTGACCGCACCGCTTGGGGTTGACCTGATCCTCGATGTGCAGGCCGGCGACGCCGGCATCCTCCAACGCCTGAACCGTGCGGGCGACGTTCATCGGCTCGCCGAAGCCGGTGTCCGCATCGACGAGCGCAGGCAGGTCCGTCATGCGCGTGATCTGCGCGGATCGGCCGGCGACCTCCGTCTGCGTGGTCAGGCCGATGTCCGGCAGGCCGAGGTCTGCGGAGAGGACGGCGCCCGAGATATAGACGCCCTCGAAGCCCTTGCGCTCGATCAGGCGCGCGCTCAACGGATTGAACGCCCCGGGCATGCGGATCAGCTCACCCGACGCCAGCCGGGCTCGGAACGCTGCACGCTTCTCGTGCGCGGGAACCGACGAATACAGCATTTAGAAGAGTCCCTTCGGCGCGGGGGTCGCGGCCAGAAGTCCGGGACGCGCGGTGATGGTGAGGCCGGCGAGTTCGGAGGCGCTCAGTTCGGGCAGGCGTTCGGCCAGCGCCAGGAATCGCTCGATCTCGTCCTGCTCCAGAACGTCGGCCGCGAGCATGCGGAACTTCGCGACGTAGTCCGCCCGGGCGAAGGGCCGAGCACCCAGCGGGTGAGCATCGGCCACGGCGATCTCGTCCTCGATGACCCGGCCGTCAGCCAGACGGATCACCACGCGACCACCGAAAGCCTTCTCCGCAGGGTCGGTGGAGTGGTAGCGGCGGGTCCACTCCGGATCCTCCGATGTCGTCACCTTCCCCCACAGCGCGACGGTGTCCGGGCGAGCCGCACGCGACGGCAGGTACGACTCCACGTGGTGCCAGCCGCCGTCCTGAAGGGCAACCGTGAAGATGTAAGGGATGCTGTGGTCGAGCGTCTCGCGCGATGCGGTCGGGTCGTACTTCTGCGGGTCGTTCGCCCCCGAGCCGATCACGTAATGCGTGTGGTGGGACGTATGGATGACGATGCTCTCCACACGAGACGGGTCGGCCACTTCCGGATGCTCGCGGTGCAGCTTCCTCGCGAGGTCGATCCAGGCCTGGGCCTGGTACTCAGCGGAATGCTCTTTGGTGTACGAGTCGAGGATCGCCCGCTTCGCCTCTCCTGCGTCCGGCAGAGGCACGTCGTACGACGCGTCCGGACCGTCGAGCAGCCAGGCGATCACGCCGTCCTCGCCCTCGTAGATCGGGGTCGGGCTGGTCTCGCCACGCAGCGCCCTGTCGATCGCCTCGACCGCCATCTTGCCGGCGAAGGCGGGCGCGTGCGCCTTCCAGCTGGAGATCTCGCCCTTGCGAGACTGACGTGTCGCCGTGGTCGTGTGCAACGCCTGTCCGATCGCCTGGTAGATCGTCTCGGCCGGGAGGCGGAGCAGGGTGCCGATGCCCGCCGCGGCGGACGGTCCGAGGTGGGCGACGTGATCGATCTTGTGCCGGTGCAGGCTGATCGCCCGAGCGAGGTCGATCTGGATCTCGTAGCCCGTCGCGATGCCGCGGACCAGGTCCCGCCCGGTCAGCCCATAAGCCCGCGCCGCGTGCTGCGCGACCGCGGTGATCGGAGGGATGTTGTCACCGGGATGCGAGTACTCGGCGGCGAGGAACGTGTCGTGGTAGTCCAGCTCCCGCACCGCGACTCCGTTGGCCCAGGCCGCCCACTCCGGCGAGACGCGGACGGTCTGCTGCTCACCGAAGACGGTCGAGCCGTCCTGCGGGTGCTCCACCGACTCGGTGAGTTCCTCCAACTGGCGGGACGGGATCGGGTGCGCGAGAGCCTGCGACCGCGCCGAGACCACCGGCCGTCGAGTCAAGGACGCTGCGGCGACGGCTGCGTTGTCGATCACCCGGTTGATGACCATCTCGGTGACGTCCGCATCCACCTCCACCGGGTCGGTCGCGACCTGCGCGATCTTCCACGCGAGCTGGTCCTGACGGGCGAGGTTCTCCTCGCTGCTGTGCACACGAACGTTGTGGAGCTTCACGTAACGAACCTACCTCCCCTACGCTCGGCTCATGGTTCCCGGCCCGTCGCTGCTCGCGTTCGCCCTCGCGTCGATCGCCCTCATCGTCATCCCCGGGCCGAGCGTGCTGTTCGTGATCGGGCGCTCTCTGGCGTTGGGAAGGCTGGGCGGTCTGCTCAGCGTCGTGGGGAACGCTCTGGGAATGCTCCCGCTCGTGATCGCCGTGGCCCTGGGGATCGGCGCGGTCGTCGCGCAATCCCTGGTCCTGTTCACGATCATCAAGTTCGCGGGTGCCGCCTACCTCGTCTACCTGGGCATCCAGGCGATCCGCCACCGGCGGCACACGGCGGTCACCCACGAGGCCGCTCCGCCCCGGCGATCCTGGATGCGCATCCTCGGCGAAGGATTCGTCGTCGGGCTGACGAATCCGAAGTCGCTCGTCTTCTTCGTCGCGGTGCTCCCGCAGTTCGTCGACTACCGCGCGGGCGGGATCCCCCTGCAACTGTTCGAACTCGGGGTGATCTTCCTCGTGCTCGCGCTGATGTTCGACAGCGTGTGGGCGCTCGCCGCCGGCACCGCCCGTCAGTGGTTCGGGCGCTCGCCCAAACGCGTGGAACGGCTCGGAGCGACGGGAGGCGTCCTCATGATCGGCCTCGGCGGTGTGCTCGCCTTCACCGGCGTCAAGCACTGAGAACGCCGCGAGCCGGCGCCAGCTCGATCGCTGACGCCGGCACGCTCACGAACTCCGATCAGATGTCTCCCGCGGTGGCGACGGGCGCGATCACCGCCCGGGCGAGCGTGTGGAAGTGCACGTTGAAGCCGAGAACAGCCGGCGTCGACTCGGGGTCGAGATCCAGGTGCTCGACGTCCAGGGCGTGGACCACGATGTCGTAGCGGTGGGTTCCCGTCCCGGGAGGAGGTCCGGCACCCGTGAAGCTCTTCGACCGCATCTCATTCGAGAGCATCGACGCGCCTGCAGGCAGGTTCGCTCCGCCCTCCGCGCCGGCGCCCGCCGGAAGCTCGGTGACGGAGGCAGGGATGTTATAGACGGCCCAGTGCCAGAAACCCGAACCCGTGGGGGCATCCGGGTCGTGGATGGTCACCGCGAAACTCTTGGTCTCCGCAGGGAAGCCACTCCACGAGAGCTGGGGCGAGACGTCGCCGCCGCCACCGCCCGCACCCCACTGGGCGCGGGACAGGGGACGTCCGTCGGCGACATCCTCACTGGACACGATGAAAAGGGGGACAGCGCCGAAGCGCTCCAGAGGATCGTTGGCCATACAGCCACGCTACGCCCGCGCGGCGGATTCCGTCTCCGCCGGCGACGGACGCCTGCGGAACCGTCGAGGCAGGCCGGTCAGACCCCACAGAGTCACCCTCAGCATCGCCTCCACGACGATCCCGCCGCCCATCTTCGACGCGCCGCGTTCCCGCTCCACGAAGGTGATGGGCACCTCGACGATCCGCAGGCCCGCGTCGTAGGCGCGACGCGTCATGTCGATCTGGAAGCAGTAGCCCTGACTCTCGGTGCGGTCGAAATGCAGCCGCCGCAGCGCGTCCGCGGTGAACGCGCGGTAGCCGCCCGTGACATCTCGTATCGGCAGCCCGAGAGCCAGCCGCGAGTACGTACTGCCCCCACGGGAGATCAGGCGACGACGAGCCGGCCAGTTCACCACGCCACCGCCGTCGACCCAGCGTGAGCCCAGGACGACATCGGCGCCGGTCGGCAGCTCAGGCGAGCGAACCGCCTCCAGAAGACGCGGCAGCTGCTCCGGCTGGTGCGAGCCATCGGCATCCATCTCCACCACGACTTCGTAGCCGGCGTCGAGCGCCCACTGCATCCCCGCTCGATAGGCGGCCCCCAGGCCGTCCTTCCCGGTGCGGTGCAGGACGTGCACGCTGGCGTCGGTCGCGGCGAGCGCGTCCGCCAGCTCACCCGTGCCGTCCGGCGAGTTGTCGTCGACGATGAGCACGTCGGCGTCCGGCACGGACGCGCGCACGCGTCCGACGATCGAGCCGACGTTCTCTCGCTCGTCATAGGTCGGGATGATGACCAGGGTTCGCAACAACCCGCCTTTCTGTCAGGGGCACGCCCCGGAGGAACGCATTCGACCCTGTCCTACCAGTCTGAACGGCAGGCGAACGAGACTGCGGGCGTTCACAGCCTCCACGATCCTACGATCGGGTCCACTCCGGAACCGCTCGCCTACGATGAGGCGGTGGCCGTACCCAAGATCCTGCTCTTCTACGTCTTCGCGCCGCTCGCCGACCCGGAAGCCGTCCGGCTCTGGCAGCGCGAACTGTGCGAACGTCTGGGACTGCGGGGGCGCATCCTGCTCTCGCCGCACGGGATCAACGGGACACTGGGCGGCGAGCTCGACGCCCTCAAGCGCTACCTTCGCGTCACCAAGGAGTACGAGCCGTTCCGACGCCTCGACGCCAAATGGAGCGAGGGTTCCGGCCTTGATGCGGACGGCGCGAGCATCGACTTCCCGCGCCTCTCGGTGAAGGTGCGCGACGAAATCGTCTCCTTCGGGGCGCCCGACGAGCTGGTGGTCGACGAGAACGGCGTGCTCGGCGGCGGCGAGCGCCTCGCCCCCGAGCAACTGCACGCGCTCGCCGCGGAACGCGACGACCTCGTCTTCTTCGACGGCCGGAACCGCTTCGAAGCCGGGATCGGCCGCTTCCGTGACGCGGTCGTACCCGATGTGGCCAACACGCGAGAGTTCGTCGCAGCGCTCGACAGCGGGGCCTATGACCACCTCAAAGACAAGGCCGTCGTCACCTACTGCACCGGCGGCATCCGCTGCGAAGTGCTGTCGTCGCTGATGCGCTCCCGCGGATTCCAGGAGGTCTACCAGCTCGAGGGCGGGATCGCCCGCTACGGCGAGACGTACGGTGACGACGGACTCTGGGAGGGTGCCCTCTACGTCTTCGACGGGCGAGGCTCGCTCACCTTCAGCGACCACGCCGCCGTCCTCGGGCGGTGCGTCACGTGCGGCGAGGCCACAAGCCGGATGCGGAACTGCTCCGACCCGGCCTGTCGCGAGCAGCTCGTGGTCTGCGACGACTGCGGGATCGCGACCTGCGAGGCCCACGCCGCCTGAGCGACGGCGAAACCGTCCACATCGCCGAGGGCGAACGCGTTCTCCACCGACTCGCGGGAAACCTTGGCGGCCTCTTCGTGTTGCCGCCATCATGAACAGCATGGATCCGGTCTCCACCATCGTCTGGATCGTGTCGTTCGTCGTCGTCACGGTCACGGTCACCGGCCTGTCCCGACGGGTCGGCTGGTCGGCCCCCGTCGTGCTCGTCTTCGTCGGAGCGGCCGCATCCTTCGTGCCGGGCGTTCCGGAGGTGACGCTCGAACCGGAGGTCGTCCTGTTCGGCCTTCTCCCGCCCCTGCTCTTCGCGGCGGCGATCCAGACCTCGATCGTGGATGTGCGTGCCAGGCGCGACGGCATCCTGCTGCTGTCCGTCGGGCTGGTGGCGTTCACGGTCGTTGTGGTGGGATTCGCGACCTACCTGGTGGTCCCGGCCATCACTCTCGCGGCCGCGTTCGCCTTCGGTGCGGTGGTCGCGCCGACCGACACGGTGGCCGTACAGGCGGTCGCCGGCCGGGTGAAGCTCCCGCGGCGACTCGTCACCGTGCTGGAGGGCGAGAGCCTGCTCAACGACGCCACGGCCCTCGTCGCGCTCAACGCCAGCATCGCGGCGATCGTCAGCGTGGTGAACCCGGTCGCCGTCGGCGTCGACTTCGTGCTCGCCGTCGTGGTCGGCATCGGTGTCGGACTCCTCGTGGGGCTCGTCCTCGCGGCGATCCGCAAGCAGTTGAGGTCGCCGGTGCTCGACACGTCGCTCGCGCTGGTGACGCCATACCTCGCGTTCATTCCGGCCCAGCTGTTCCACGGGTCCGGCATTCTCGCGGTGGTCGTCGCCGGGCTGTACCTCGGTTACCGCTCCCCCACCATCCAGACGGCGGAGGCTCGGATCGCGGAGACGATCAACTGGCGGACGGTCAGCTTCCTGCTCGAGAACGCCGTCTTCCTCTTCATCGGGCTCGAGCTGCGGTCGATCCTCACGGCGGCCTTCACATCGGGCATCACGGTCCCGCAGACGATCGTCATCAGCATCGTCGTGCTGCTGGCCATCTTCCTCGCGCGCTTCCTGTGGATGATCGGCACGACCGCGCTCTACCGCTACGGTCCGCAGCGGCTGCGGGAGCGCGGCTGGTCGTGGCCTACGGGCATCGCCGTCTCCTTCGCGGGTATCCGTGGTGTGGTGACGTTGGCCGCGGTGTTCCTCCTCCCGGAGGACACGCCGCACCGGGAGTTCCTGCAGTTCCTGGCGTTCGTCGTCGTGGTCGGCACCCTGCTCGAAGGCCTCGCGCTGCCCTGGGTGATCCGCAGACTCAAGCTGCCGCCGCCTGACTTCGCGCAGGAGGCCAGCGAGATGCAACGGCTGCTCGCCGAGGCGCAGTCCGCGGGGCTCGAGCACCTGGAATCGCAGGTCACCGGTGACGAGGACGAACGGGTCATCCAGCGGCTGCGGATCAATGCGCTGTTCCTGTCCGACGCCCTGGAGAACCCGTCGCCGGACGATCGCACCGACCTGCCGCTCGAGTACCGGCGCCTGCGCCGGACCATGATCACCGCCGAACGTCAGGCGGTGCTGGAGGCGCGGGCGGAAGGGCGCTACCAGGAGCCGGCGGTGCGGTCCGTGCTCGCCTTCCTCGATGCGGAGGAGTCCGCACTCAAGGCGGGCGGAGCCGACGGGAAGAAGCCGCTCATGTGAGCGTGGTCGAGTCCGCGGGCGCGGCGCCGGAGGGCGCTGAGCCGGAGGGCGCAGGGCCGGCAGACGCAGAGCCGGCGGGCGTTGGCCCGGCGGTCGCGAGTGGCGCAGCGGCGGGACGTCCGCGACCCCGGCGGGCGCGCGGGCGCCGAGCCCACAGGCGCGAGCGCTTCGAGGACAGGGCGAGCACCACCAGGATGTCCAGGGCCAACCCCAGCAGATTGTTGCGCAGCGAGATCTGCGGGCCGCCGTTGAAGTAATCGATCGCCGAAACGATGATGATCAACGAGCTGTACGACATCGCGGCGATACGGGCCCAGTTGCTCCCGAAGAACACCAGCAGGGCGAGCAGGAAGTACAGCACCAGTCCCGCGCCGAACGCCCCCATCGCGATGCCGAGCACCAGGCTCACCGCGTCACGCTCGCTCGCCGTCACCACCTCGCCGGCCAGTTCCGACATCACGAAGCGCTGCCAGTCGAGCAGGTTCAGCGCGATGTAGCTGACGCCCGCCAACACACGCAACGCCATCAGCAGCGCGCCGAGCGCCGTCGGCACGGGACGGCGCTCCGCCAGAGCCTCGCGGCGGGCATCCGCGTCGGCCGCGACCGTCGCGGCCTGCGCATCCACCGGGACCGCGCGCAGATCCACGATCGGGAGGTCGCCGTCCGTCTCGATCGTGTCACCACCGCCGTTCCGCGAGTGGTACCCGGTCGAGAAGTCACGAATCACGGAGACCTCGGCCCCCACGTCCGCGGCCAGGAGCGTCGAGACGATATGGTCGCGCTCGATGTCGGTGTTCGCGTCGATCTTGTGCGTGATCTGCAAGGTGAACAGCGAGAAGCCGACCGAGCGGTCGAACGTCCCGGCCGCCAGCCAGTCCACCCCGTAGCCACCCGGGAGCAACCACCCGTCCGGACACCGCCAGAACCGCACGTGGTGCCGCTTCGCCGGGTTGCCCTTCACCTCCTGCTGGTACGCCACATCCTGCTGACGACCGAACAAGAAGAGCGGGCTCACCGGCGCCTCGTCATAGCTGCGCCGCAACAGCGTCGACGTGATGATCCGGCGGCTCGAACGCAGGGTGACATCGTCCGCGCGCGTCCAGCCGGCCTCGCGCATCGCGTCGTCCAGCTGCGCCTCCGACCCGAGCAGCGCCAGGTTGATCGGGTCGCCGAGCAAACCGTCGCTCGTGCGCGCGCGGCCGATGAAATAGTCGGGGACGTAGATCTCGGTCAGGATGCGGTGCAGCCGCGGGAGCACCAGGTAGGCGAGCACCACCCAGAACACCACGAAGAAGAGGATGAGGAACCAGCCCCACTCGAAGCTGTCCGTAAGCAGCAGCACCGCCAGCCAGACCGCGGCGACACCGCCGAACACGAAGAACGCGTAGTCGATGACCGAGCTCGCCGAGGCGCGCCGGCCCGGCGCCGATCGGCTCTTCGGCACCTCCATCGGCTCCCCCGTGCGGGCCATGCCGCCATCCTAGAGCGAGGACCCGCTGCGACGTAGGGTGAGCGCATGACAGACATCCAGGCGCGTGGCGCCGAACTCCGCCGACTGCACGATGCACCCGAGCTGCTGCAGGTCGTCAATGTCTGGGATGCGATCAGCGCCCGCGTGATCGCCGACCTCCCCGACACCCGCGCCCTCGCGACCGCGAGCCACTCCATCGCGGCAACCCTCGGCTACGAGGACGGCGAGAAGATCCCGCTCGACCTGATGCTCGACATGGTCGGGCGCATCGTCGCGGCCACCGACCTGCCCGTGAGCGCCGACCTCGAAGGCGGCTACGGCGACTCCGGCGAGACCATCCGGCGCGCGATCGGCGTCGGAGCGGTCGGCGCCAACCTCGAAGACCAGCTCCGTCCATTCGACGACGCTGTCGCGTCCGTGCGGGCCGCGATCCGGGCGGCGGACTCCGAAGGCGTGCCGTTCGCGCTGAACGCGCGCACCGACGTGTTCCTCCGTGACACCTTCCCGACCGACCACGAGAAGGTGGAGGAGGCGATCCGACGGGGCCGCGCCTTCCTCGACGAGGGTGCCACGTGCGTGTTCGTCCCCGGCAAACTCGACGAGCGGACGGTCGAACAGCTGGTCGGCGGCCTCGGCGCGCGCAAGCTCAGCGTCATCGCCGTCCCGGGATCGGTAGCCCCGACACGGCTGGAGGAGCTGGGAGTCGCCCGCGTCTCCTACGGGCCATGGACACAACGGGTCGCCCTCACGGCACTCAAGAACACGGCGCTCGAGCTGTACGCGGGCGGAGCGCTGCCCCTCGGCACGGAGCAGCTCAACTGAGGCGGGCGGCCGCAGGGCCGCCCGAGGCCCTGAACCGCCCGGCGTAGGGTGAGGGCATGAGCGATTTCCGGGCGATCGTGATCGAGCAGCAGGTCGACGGCGGACGGATCACCGCCCACAGCGCCGAGGTCCGGCGGGTCACCGACGACTTCCTCATGCCGGGGGATGTGACGATCGACGTCGAGTTCACCGACCTCAACTACAAGGACGGACTGGCCATCGGCGGGCGGCCTGGTGTCGCCCGCGTCTCGCCGCTCATCCCGGGGATCGACGTGGTCGGCACGGTCCGGCTCTCCGACGACCCGCGGTGGCGTCCGGGCGACCGGGTCGTCCTCAACGGCGCCGGACTCGGCGAGAACCACCACGGCGGGATGGCGGAAAGAGCGCGCGTGAACGGCGACGCCCTGGTCCGCATCCCCGACTCCATCACCTCCGAGCAGGCGGCCGCCATCGGCACGGCGGGCTTCACGGCGATGCTGGCCGTGCTCGCACTCGAGCGGAACGGCGTGGATCCTCAGGACGTGACCGACCGCGGCGACAGCGTCCTCGTCACGGGTGCGGCGGGAGGCGTCGGCTCGGTCGCCATCGCCCTCCTGGCGAAACTGGGTTACCCGGTCACCGCATCCACCGGCCGAGTGGAAGAGGCGAGCGACTACCTGACCGACCTCGGCGCCACGACGATCATCGATCGGTCGGAACTCGACGCCCCGGGCAAGCCCCTGCAGTCGCAGCGCTGGGCCGGCGCGGTCGACTCCGTCGGCAGCCAGACCCTTGCGACGGTGCTCGCGCAGACCCGTTACGGCGGCACGGTCACCGCGTGCGGCCTGGCGCAGGGCCCCGACCTTCCGGCGACGGTGCTCCCGTTCATCCTGCGAGCGGTCTCGCTGGTCGGGATCAACTCGGTGGATGCGCCTGCAGCGTTGCGCGAGACCGCGTGGCGTCGGCTCGCCACCGACCTCGATGAGGAGGCGCTCGCCGCGATGACGCGTTTCGTGCCGCTCGCGGAGGCGATTCCGGCAGCCGAGGACATCCTGGCCGGGCGCCTGCGCGGCCGGACTGTGGTCGACGTGCGCGGCTGACCCGCAGAACGCTCGGTATGCTGGCGCCATGATCGTCGTCGCCACCGTCGTGGTCACCCTCGCTGCCGCCCTCCACATCGCGATCTTCTTCATGGAGAGCGTCGCCTGGACCCGTCCGACGGTCTGGCGCCGGTTCGGCGTGGCCAGCCAGGAGGCGGCGGACACCGTCCGGCCGATGGCGTACAACCAGGGGTTCTACAACCTCTTCCTCGCGATCGGCGCGGTCGTCGGCCTGATCCTCTATGGCGTCGGCCAGCACGCGGCCGGGCTCGCGCTCATCATCTTCACGACGGCGTGCATGGTCGCGGCGGCCGTGGTGCTCGTCACGACGGGCCGCGGATACCTGCGCCCCGCGCTCATCCAGGGATCGCTGCCACTGATCGGCCTGGCCCTCCTCCTCATCGGGCTCGCCACCGGCCAGAGCTGATCATTCAGAGTTGACCGTTCAGCGCTGACCGCTCAGCGCTGACCGTCAGCGCAGCTCCGGCGAGACCAACTCCGGCCGGAGCCCCCGCCCGATCAGGCGGGAGCTGACCGCCTGCATGCCGGGGGTCGCCACGGCGAGCGCCGCTCGCAGCACCGCGGGCATCGACTCCGGGAGCAGCCGCACGCCCTCGGGCCGCGAGATCGTCCGATGAGCGGCGAGCTGGATGCGCTGCATCGCCGCGACCGCGGGCATCCGCCGCCGCTGGATGCCGTCGAGCAGCCGCAGATCGACCTCGGCGGAGTCGACCTCGGCCGAGGGGCCGCTCGCTGCCGCGGAGTCGCCCGCCCCCACCGGATCGAGTTCGCGCAGCGTCGCCGTCAGCGCGTTGGCCGTTGCGACCGCATCCTGAACCGCATAGTTGACGCCGACGCCGAACGCCGGCGACATCGCGTGGGCGGCATCCCCGATCGCCAGGAACCCCCGCCGGTACCAGCGCGGAAGCCGGTCGATCTGCACGCTCAGCAGCTTCACCTCATCCCAGTCGGTGATCGTCTCGAGCGCCTCCCGCAGGTGCGGCGCCGCGTCGATCACCGCTCGACGGAAAGCGTCGAGCCCGCCGGCGTGCAACTCTCCGTATCCGCCCTTCGGAATGATCAGCCCGACCTGGACGTAGTCGTGACGCTCGATCGTGACGACCATGCCGCCTCCTCCGACGTACGCCAGCGTGTGCGCGGGGAGGTCGTCCGGCTTCGGGATGCGGAACCACAGCACGTCGATCGGCACCCCGAAGCGCCGGGGGCGAAGGCCCGCCTGCGCCCGCAGCTCGGAGGCGCGGCCGTCCGCCGAGACGGTCAACCGGGCGCGGATCTCGAGGTCGCCGTCCGGGCCGTGGGCGACGACGCCGCGGACCGCATCCTCCTCCCAGATCAGCTCCGTCGCCTCCGTCTGCATCAGCAACCGGAAGTTCGGGTGGCGGCGGGCGTCCTCGGCGAGGAAGTTCAGGAAGTCCCACTGCGGCGCGAGCACGAGGAAGTCGTCCGGCGGAGCGAGCCGACTGAAGTCGATCGGGTGGAGGCGGTTGCCGTTCACCACCACGTCCAGGGCTCGGACGCTGGTGTGCGGGAGGCCGAGGAAGCGCTCGCGCAGCCCCAGTTCGCCGAGCACGCCGATGGTCGACGGGTGGATGGTGTCCCCGCGGAAGTCGCGGAAGAAGTCGGCGTGCTTCTCGAGCACCACCACGTCGACTCCGTTGCGCGCCAGGATCAAGCCCAGCATCATCCCGGCCGGCCCGCCCCCGGCGATGACGCACGTCGTGTTCAACGTCTCCATGGTCGGCAGCGTATCCTCCCGGCATGGCGATCATCGGGAGCGTCCTCATCGCCGCGGCGGCGCTCGTGCACCTCGTGTTCTTCGCGATGCAGAGCGTGCTCTGGTCGGCGCCCGGCGTGTGGAGCCGGTTCGGTGTCGGCTCCCAGCACGACGCGGACGTCGTGCGACCGGTCGCCTACAGCCAGGGCTTCTACAACCTGTTCCTCGCCGGAGGAGCGCTCGTCGGCCTCGTGCTCTACTGGACGACGCTCCACGACGTCGGCTTCGGCCTCATCTTCTTCTGCGGCGTCTGCATGGTGCTCGCGTCGCTGGTGCTGCTCACCATCGGCCGACGCTTCTGGGTGGCCGCGCTGCTGCAGGGCGGGATTCCGCTGGTCGGGCTGATCCTGTTCGTGGTCGCCGAGAACGCCTGAACGCCTGAGCGACTGAGCGTCAGTCGATGACGCCGCCGTCGGCGGCCAGCTCGCTGCCATCGACGCGCAGCGCCTCCACCAGCCGGGCCGCGTGCGGGGTCGACACGATGATGCGGGAGTACTCCTCGCCGTCGAGGTCGATCACGACGGCTGCGCGCTGCTTGCCCTTGATGAGGAGGAAGTCCTTGCCGCCGTGAAACTTCCACGTCCCGATCGACAGCGTCAGCGGGACGGCGGCGCCCGGCGCGCGGATGCCGCGGATCCAGATCCACGGGTCCTCCGTGATGGCGACCGAACGGATGCTGTCCCGCGGCACCACCAGATCCTCCCGCTTCATGGCCAGCACCTTCTCGGCCCGCGTGAGGTGGATCTCCAAGCGGTCGGGGTGAACGTGCAGGTCGGCCATAGCTCTATCCTGCCAAGCCGGGCCGCCCAGATGGTCATAGGAATCTCACAAAGCCATTACTTTCACTTTTGATCGGCCCCCTTCCCCCGGCCATGTATCCTTCTCGTCGTGGCAACGCAGCGACGAACTCCGGGTTCGCAGACTTCACTTCGTGAAGCCAACCGAGCCCGCATCGTCGACGCCATCAAGAAGCACGGAGGCCTCACGCAGGTCGAGCTGGCGGGGGCGACAGGGCTCTCCCCGGCGACCGTCTCGAACATCGTCAAGGAGCTCTCGACCTCCGGCGTCCTGCACACGACGCAGAGCATCCGCTCGGGTCGGCGCGCCCAGCACGTCACGCTGGCGCACGCGCTCGGCCTCGTCGTGGGCGTGCACTTCTCGACCAGACACCTGCGCGTCGCGCTGGCGGACGTCGCCCACACCGTCGTCGCCGAGAACCACATGCCCCTCGCCCGTGACCACCGCGCCGACAACGAGCTCGACAAGGTCTCGCTGCTCCTGAACGACATGCTCGAATCGGTGGATGCGTCCCGCGACGACCTGCTCGCCGTCGGGATCGCGGTCCCCGCTCCGATCGACCGGGCGACCGGGACGATCGCCCGCAGCGGCATCATGCGCGGCTGGGACGGCGTCGTGATCGCCGAGTCGATGGAACGCCGGATCAAGCGCCCGGTCTTCGTGGACAACGCCGCCAACCTCGCGGCTCTCGGCGAGTCGCGTTTCGGCGCAGGGCGCGGCAAGCGCAACACCATCACGATCGACGTCGGCGACGGGATCGGCGCCGGCCTGTTGCTCAACGGCCAGCTGTTCCGCGGGAACCACGGTGTCGCCGGCGAATTCGGCCACACGACGATCCGCGAGAACGGACCGCTCTGCCGCTGCGGGAACCGCGGCTGCCTGGAGGCTCTGGCGGGCGGCCCCGCCATCCTCGACGAACTGCGCGACCACCTCGGCAGCCTCAAGCTCGGCGACGTCGTCCTGCAGGCGATGGCCGGGGATGCGCGCTGCATCCGCGCGATCGGCGACGCGGGCCGTCACATCGGCGTGGCGACGGCGAACCTCTGCAACCTGATCGATCCGGAGCGCGTGATCGTGGGCGGCGAGCTGTCCCGCGCGGGCGAGCTGCTGCTCGGCCCGATGCGGCATGCCGTCGAGCGCTCGATCATCGTCAACCCGGACCTCATGCCGGATATCGTCCAGGCCCAGCTCGGGGTGCGCGCCGCCGCGCTCGGGGCCGTCGCCTACGCCGTCGACTGCGTCTCGATCTCGCCAGACGGCGTCTCGTTCTGACCGTGCGGACCGGATGTCCCCCGAAGACGGTGGGAACCGTTATCGAAACCATTGTCTTCAACTCTTGACGCCAAACTCCCCGACTGGCACACTCAACGCAGCCGCCAACGAAGGCGGTGCCGAATCGGAGGTTTTTCAATGAAGATCGCCACCAAGAGAGCGGTCATCGCGTCGGCCGCGATCCTGCTCACAGCCGTCACCCTCACAGCGTGTTCGAACGGATCCGGAAACGGGTCCGGCGGAGGCAGCACCGGCGACGCCGCCAACGCCCAGATCGGCCTCCTCCTCCCGGACTCGGTCACCGCCCGTTACGAGGCGGCCGACAAGCCCTTCTTCGAGGCGAAGGTCAAGGAGCTCTGCTCCGGCTGCAAGGTCCTCTACGCGAACGCCGACGGAGACGCCAGCAAGCAGCAGCAGCAGGCGGAGTCGATGCTCACCCAGGGCGTCAAGGTGCTCGTGCTCGACCCGTTCGACGGCGAGGCCGCCGCATCCATCGTGGGTGAGGCCAAAGCCAAGAACGTTCCGGTCATCTCCTACGACCGCCTGATCAACAGCCCCGACAGCGACTACTACATCTCGTTCGACAACGAGAAGGTCGGCCAGCTGCAGGGCCAGGCCCTCGTCGACAAGCTCAAGAAGGACGGCGTGCCCTCGGGCAGCGGCATCCTCATGGTCAACGGATCCCCGACCGACAACAACGCGACCCTCTTCAAGAAGGGCGCGCACAGCGTCATCGACTCCAGCGGCTACAAGGTGCTCGCCGAGTACGACACACCAGGATGGGACCCCGCGAAGGCCCAGGACTGGGTGTCCGGCCAGGTCTCGCAGTTCAAGGACCAGATCAAGGGCGTCTACGCGGCGAATGACGGCACCGGCGGTGGCGCCATCGCGGCCATGAAGGCGGCCAACCTGAGCCCGTTCCCGCCCGTCACCGGACAGGACGCGGAGCTCGCGGGCATCCAGCGCATCCTCGCCGGCGACCAGTACATGACTGTGTACAAGGCCATCAAGCCGGAGGCGGAGAAGGCCGCGGAGCTCGCGGTCGGTCTCACCAAGGGTGACAAGCCCAAGGGCGACACCACGGTCGACACCGCGGGCGGCGCAGCGATCCAGTCCTTCCTGCTGACCCCGGTGTCGGTGACGACGGACAACATCGAGAGCACGGTCGTCAAGGACGAGTTCTACGGCTCGGACTCGGCAGCCAAGATCTGCACCGCCGACTACAAGGCCGCGTGCGACAAGTACGGCATCAAGTAACCGATCAACGGATGCCCGGCCCGGACAGCGCCTCCCCCGCAACAACGGGGAGGCGCCCCGGGCCGGGTTCCGCTCTACCCTGAGAACAGGAAGCATGCAGCGCACAGCTCGAAGGAGAACGCCGTGACCATGGAATCCGCGATCGTGGACGAGGAGCGGTCCTCCCGCCGTCCCGTCCTCTCCCTGCGGGGGGTCTCGAAAGGGTTCGGCGCCGTCCAAGCGCTCACCGACATCCACCTCGACGTCTACCCTGGGGAGGTCGTCGCCCTGGTCGGCGACAACGGCGCCGGCAAGTCGACGCTCGTCAAGATCCTCGCCGGCGTCCACCCGCAGGATGCGGGGACGATCGAGTTCGACGGCCAGGAGGTGAACATCCCCTCGCCCGCCGCCTCCCGGCAGCTCGGCATCGCCACCGTCTTCCAGGACCTCGCCCTGTGCGACAACCTCGACGTGGTCTCCAACCTCTTCCTGGGCCGCGAGATCAGCAAGGGAACGCTCGACGAGGAGGAGATGGAGAAGCGGTCGTGGAGCCTGCTCCGGCAGCTGTCGGCCCGCATCCCCTCGGTCCGCATCGCCGTCGCGTCGCTCTCCGGCGGACAGCGGCAGACCGTCGCGATCGCCCGGTCGCTGATCGGCGACCCCCGCGTCGTCATCCTCGACGAGCCGACCGCCGCCCTGGGCGTGGCGCAGACCGCCGAGGTGCTCAACCTCATCGAGCGGCTGCGCGAGCGCGGGCTCGGCGTCATCCTGATCAGCCACAACATGGCCGACGTGCAGGCCGTCGCCGACCGCGTCGCCGTGCTGCGCCTCGGCCGCAACAACGGCGACTTCCGCGTGCCGGAGGTCAGCTACGAGGAGATCATCTCCGCCATCACCGGCGCGACCGACAACGTCGTGGTGCGTCGCGCCGAGCGGCTCATGGAGGCCGAAGAATCCACCGAACGGAGCCCGGAAGCATGACAAAGGCACCAGAGACGCCGGCCGAGCTGGCGGCGGACCTCCAGGACGAGCGGATCATCCGCGACGAGGGGCTCGGCGGAGCGGTCCGCGCCTTCGGGCGTCGGGTGCGCGGCGGCGACCTCGGATCGCTGCCGGTGGTCATCGGACTCGTCGTGATCTGGGTCGTGTTCCAGATCCTCAACCCCAACTTCCTCAGCGCGAACAACCTGGTCAACCTGACGCTGCAGTGCGCGGCGATCGGCACGATCTCGATCGGCATCGTGCTGGTGCTGCTGCTCGGTCAGATCGACCTGTCGGTCGGGTCGGTGAGCGGTGTCGCCGCGGCCATCCTCGGCGTCGGCTTCACCCAGTTGCACTGGCCGCTGTGGCTCACGGTGATCGTCGCCATCCTCGCCGGTTCGGCGATCGGTCTGCTCTACGGCTTCCTGTTCACCCGGTTCGGCGTCCCGAGCTTCGTGATCACGCTGGCCGGTCTGCTCGGCTTCCTCGGCCTCCAGCTGTGGATCCTCGGCGCGAACAGCTCGATCAACATCCCCTACGACTCGTGGATCGTGAAGTTCGCGCAGCAGTGGTTCCTCCCGCCGTGGGCGGCGTACGCGCTGGCGGTGATCGCGGCGGGCGGGATGTTCTTCTCCGACTTCCGGCGCAACGTCCGCCGTCGCAACGCCGGGCTCTCGGAGGGATCGATGGCGGTGGTCGCCATCAAGGCCGCCCTGCTGCTCGTCGGATTGTGCATCAGCGTCTGGTACCTGTCCACCGACCGCGGCACGGGAGCGATGTTCCTGTTCTTCGTCGTGCTCGTGATCGTGATGAACTTCCTCCTCACCCGCACCCGCTGGGGCCGCTCGGTCTTCGCGGTCGGCGGCTCGGTGGAGGCGGCCCGTCGAGCCGGTATCCGCGTCAACCGCGTCTTCATCAGCGTGTTCATCCTGTGTTCGACCTTCGCGGCCGTCGGCGGCCTGCTCGCCGCCGCCCGCCTGGCGTCGGTGGGAGCGGGCTCCGGTGGAACCGATACCAACCTGAACGCGATCGCGGCGGCGGTGATCGGCGGAACGAGCCTGTTCGGTGGACGCGGTTCGGCGTGGTCGGCGCTGCTCGGCATCCTGGTCATCCAGTCGATCTCGAACGGTCTGACGCTCCTCAACCTGGACTCGTCGTACCGCTTCATGATCACGGGCGCCGTGCTGCTGCTCGCCGTGATCATCGACTCGCTGTCGCGGCGCTCGAGGGCGTCGCACGGCCAAGCCTAGGGACTCCGGTCCCGTCCTCCGGGCGGGCGTGGGAGAGTGGTGGGATGACCCGGACCACCACCTTCCGCGCCCGCCTTCTGCGTTCGGGCGCGGAACCGCAGACGGTGACCGTCCGCTCCGCGTCGGACGCCCCTCCGCGCACGCTTCGACGCGCGGCCGGCGGAGGCGGGACGCTCAACTTCGACGTCTACGCGCTGCTGGATGCGGACGGTTGGCCCGCATCCGCCACGTACACCTACGTGGAATCCCTCTCGCGCGAACCCGCCGCCCCCGACGCCTGAGCCTCTTTCCGCGGATTCCCCTGGCGTCGAGGTGCACGTTGTTGCGGTCGACACGCCGTGGGGATGCGCAACAAGGTGCACCTCGGCGAAGGGGATCGCGGAGGCGGAGGGGCGGGTCAGGTGGTGGGGGTGGCGGCGGCCGCTGCGCGGGCGGCGGCGGGGAGGGCGTTCAGGATGCGGTCGACAGCTGCCGCGTCGTGCGCGGCGGTGACGAACCACGCCTCGAAGACGCTCGGCGGCAGCGAGACGCCCTGGTCGAGCATCGCGTGGAAGAACGCACGGTAGCGGTACGCCTCCTGCCGCTGCACCTCGGCGTACGTCCGCGGAGCCCGGTCGAAGTCGCCGAAGACGACGCTGAACAGGTTGCCCGCGTGCTGCACCCGGTGGGCGACTCCGGCGGCCGAGAGCGCATCCGAGACCCCCGACGACACTGTCTCCGCGACCGTGTCGAGGCGGTCGTAGACGGCCTCGTCGGCGTTCGCCAGCGTGGCGAGACCGGCGGCGACCGCGACGGGGTTCCCGGAGAGCGTTCCCGCCTGGTACACCGGACCGGCCGGCGCGAGGAAGTCCATGAGCTCGGCGCGTCCGCCGAGGGCCGCCAGCGGCATCCCGCCGCCGATGACCTTCCCGAAGGTCACCAGGTCGGGCGTGTAGCCGCGGTCGAGCCCCCAGAAGCCGGCGTCGCTGACGCGGAAACCGGTCAGCACCTCGTCGAGGATGAGCAAGGCGCCGAATTCGTGCGCGAGGTCGGTCAGCGCCGCGTTGAAGCCGGGGTCCGGCGGGACGACGCCCATGTTGGCGGCGGCGGCCTCCGTGATGACGGCGGCGATGTCGGGGCCCTGTGCCTCGAAGACCGCGCGCACCGCATCCAGATCGTTGTACGGGAGCACGATCGTCTGGGCAGCCGTCGCCTCGGTCACGCCGGCAGAGCCGGGGAGCGCGAGGGTCGCAAGGCCCGAGCCGGCCTCGGCCAGAAGGCTGTCCGAGTGCCCGTGATAGTGCCCGGCGAACTTGATGAGCAGCGGCCGGCCCGTGAATCCGCGGGCGAGCCGGATGGCGCTCATCGTCGCCTCCGTGCCGGTGGACACGAGCCGCAGCTTCTCGATGAACGGGACACGGCCGATCACGGCCTCGGCGAGCTCGGTCTCGGCGGGAGTCGACGCCCCGAAGGACAGGCCGCGCGCTGCCGCCTGCTGCACCGCATCCACGACGGCGGGATGCGCGTGGCCGAGGATCGCCGGACCCCACGACGCGACCAGGTCGACGTACTCGCGGCCGTCCGCGTCGGTGACGTACGGGCCGGAAGCAGACACCAGGAAGCGCGGGGTTCCGCCGACCGAGCGGAACGCGCGCACCGGCGAGTTCACACCGCCCGGGATGACGCGCTGCGCCCGCTCGAACTGCTGCTCGTTCTCGTCGTTCATCGCAGCCACCCGGCCACCTCCGTCGCCCAGTAGGTCATGATCGCGTCGGCGCCGGCGCGGCGTGCGCCGATCAGCGTCTCCTCGATGATCCGGTCGCGGTCGATCCAGCCGTTGGCCGCCGCGGCCTCCACCATCGCGTACTCCCCCGACACCTGGTACGCCCAGACCGGGACATCGCTGATCGCGGCGACATCGCTGAGAACGTCGAGGTAGTTGAGCGCCGGCTTCACCATGAGGATGTCGGCGCCCTCCTCCAGGTCGAGACGCGCCTCGCGCAGGCCCTCGCGGCGGTTCGCCGGGTCCTGCTGGTAGGCGCGGCGGTCGCCGGAGAGCTGCGAGTCGACGGCCTCGCGGAAGGGCCCGTAGAAGCCGGAGGCGTACTTGGCCGCGTAGGCCAGGATGACGACGTCCGTGTGCCCGGTGTCGTCGAGGGCCTCGCGGACGGCGGCGACCTGGCCGTCCATCATCCCGCTGAGGCCGAGGAGCTGCGAGCCGGCCTCCGCCTGCGCGACCGCCATGTCGCGGTAGCGGAGGAGGGTGGCGTCGTTGTCGACATGACCGCGCGCATCCAGAACCCCGCAGTGGCCGTGGTCGGTGAACTCGTCGAGGCACAGGTCGGTCTGGACCACGAGCGCGTCGCCCACCTCGTCGGCGAGCACCCGCGTCGCGACGTTGAGGATGCCGTCGGGATCGGTCGCTCCGGAGCCGATGGCGTCGCGCTCCTCCGGAACGCCGAAGAGCATCAGACCGCCGACGCCGGCCTCAGCAGCCTCGTTCGCGACGCGCTTCAGCGAGTCGAGGCTGTGCTGGGAGACACCGGGCATCGAGGCGATCGGAACGGCCTCGGTGGCGCCTTCTCGGACGAAGAGCGGGAGAATCAGCTCGGCGGGGTGGAGGCGGGTCTCGGCGGTCAGCCGGCGCATCGCCGGGGACTGCCGCAGCCGTCGGGGCCGGATGACGGGATGCAGTTCACTCACTCACATCAGCCTACGCCTGGCGAACTGAGCGTCCTCCCAGCAAACGGCTCCGGACTTTTTCGCGCGAATGCGCTGCGGGGAGCCGAAAAACTCAGGAGTCGTCGGCGTCGCGGGCGCGCGCCTGCGCGACCTGGACGACCGCGTCGATGAGGGATGCGGCGGTGCGCTCGGCCGCGATGACATCGACCCGGAGGCCGAACGAACGGGCGTCGCGCGCGGTCTGCGGACCGATGGCCGCGATCAGCGTCGACTCCGGGACGGGGCCGAGCTGCTTCTGCACCTGCTCGGCGACCGAGCCGCTGGTGACCAGGATCGCCTGCACGAGCCCGTCGCGCACGTCGGTGATGACCTTCTCGGGCACCGGCACGCCGACGGTCCGGTAGGCGACGACCGACTCGACATCGTGCCCGATGCGACGCAGCCCCTCGGTCAGGAGGGGCTTCGCGATCTCAGAGCGGAGGGTGAGGACGCGCAAAGGGAAGGCGCCCTGGGTGGCCGCCTCCCATTCCGCGAGCAGGCCGCGGGCCGAGTTGTCCTCCGAGGGCACCAGGTCGACGTGATAGCCGGCGGCGGCGAGTGCGGCAGCGGTCGTCTCGCCCACCGCGGCGACCCGTGTCGTGGGCGGGACGACGGCGCGCTGGGCGCTGAGCACATCCACTGTCGTTGCGCTCGTGACCGTCATCCAGTCGAACTCGCCGTTCGCGAGCCGGGCGAGGGCGGCCTCGAGCGCCGAGGCGTCCGCCGTCGGCGCAAAGTTGATCATCGCGGCGACGACCGGCGATGCGCCCTTCGCCCGCAGGTCGGCGGCGACCGAGTCGCCCCACGGGCCGCCGCGCGGCACGAGGACGCGCCAGCCGGCGAGCGGCTTCGGAGTCGGAGCGGTAGTGGTCATCGATCGCTCCCGAGTGGAGCAAGCGACGCGGCCCCGGCCTCCAGCAGCTCGGCGACCACGCGGGCGCCGACATCCTGTGCGGCCTCGTCGAGGTGAGCGGCGCTGAGGGAGTCGGGAGTGGCGGCGTGGGATGCGGTGAGCTTCTCCGTGCCGTCGGGGCGGTACACGGTCGCCGTGAGGAAGAGCAGGCCGTCGTCGACGAGGGCGGTGGCACCGATCGGAGCGGCGCATCCCGCCTCGAGACCGGCGAGCACGTGGCGCTCGGCGGTCACCGACGCGTGGGTGGTGACGTGGTCGACCGCTGAGAGCGCCCGGGCGATCGGCCCGCGGCCCTTCTCGTCTCCGGCGCGGACCTCGAGCGCGAGCGCGCCCTGGCCCGGAGCGGTCGGGACGAGCGACAGCGGGAAGTAGTCGGTCACGGCGTCGAGGCGGCCGAGACGGCTGAGGCCCGCCGCGGCGAGCACCACCGCATCCAGCTCGCCGTCGGTCACCATGCGGAGACGCGTGTCGACGTTGCCGCGCAGGTCGACGACGTCGAGGTCGGGACGCTGCGACTTCAGCTGGGCGACGCGGCGTGGCGATCCGGTTCCGACGCGGGCACCCTCGGGGAGGGTCTCGAGCGTCAGACCGTCACGCGCGGCGAGGGTGTCGCGGGCATCGGCGCGCTTGGGGACGGCGCCGATGACGAGCCCGGGAGCGGGCGCAGTCGGGAGGTCCTTGAGCGAGTGCACGACCAGGTCGACCTCGCCCGCGCGCAGCGCGTCGCGCAGGGCGGTCGCGAACACGCCCGTGCCGCCGAGCTGAGCCAGAGACTCTCGCGATGTGTCGCCGTGGGTGGTCACCGTGACGAGTTCGACATCCAGCCCGGTCGCGCGCGCGATGGACTCGGCGACCGCCGTCGTCTGTGCGACCGCCAGCGCGCTGCCGCGGGTGCCGATGCGCAGCACTCCCTCGCGGCGCTCGGCGGCGCCGTCGACCCTCGTCACGGTCCCGCTCACGGCGCGAGCCCCGCAGCGGCGGGCTTGAACCCGAGCCGGACGTTCTCGCAGCAGCCGGGGCGGCACACGTCGTACCAGGGGCCGAGCGATGTCATCGCCGGGCGCTGGTCCACGGGGACGGCGTCGCGGCGCTCCAAGACCAGGTCGACCAGGCCCTTCACGTACGCCGCATGGGTGCCGGGGGTCGGGACGCGGACGGCGACCAGACCGTTCTCGTCGCTGGTCTCCATCGCCTCGTTGTCGAGGTCCCAGAGGACCTCCATGTGGTCGCTGACGAAACCGAGCGGAACGATGACGACACCCTTGATCCCCAGGGCGGGAAGCTCGGCGATGCGGTCGTTGATGTCCGGCTCCAGCCACGGCATCGACGGCGGTCCCGAGCGGGACTGGTAGACCAGATCCCAGCCGACGGTGCCGCCGGTCGCAGCGTGCGAGACGACCTCGGCGACCGCGAGGTGCTGGGCCGCGTAGGCGCCGCCCTCACCGAAGCCGCGCTCGGCCGGCCCGGACTTCGCCGCGTCGGTCGACGGGATGGAGTGCGTCGAGAAGAGGATGCGCACCTCGGTGGCCGGGTCGATGCCCGGAAGCTTCTGCTGCAGCTCGTCGATGGCGTTCTTCACGCCCTCGACGAACGGCTCGACGAAGCCCGGGTGGTCGAAGAACTGGCGCACCTTGTCGATCTGGATGCGGCCCTCGAGTCCCGTGGCCTCCAGCGCGCCCGCGAAGTCCTCGCGGTACTGGCGGCAGCTCGAATACGAGGAGTACGCGCTCGTCGCGATCGCGATCAGCTTGGTGAAGCCGCGTTCGTCGGCTTCGCGGAGCGCGTCGGCGAGGTACGGATCCCAGTTGCGGTTGCCCCACAGCACCGGCAGGTCGATGCCGCGCTCGGCGAGCTCCGCCTCCAGGGCCGCCTTGAGCTCGCGGTTCTGGTCGTTGATAGGGCTGACGCCGCCGAAGTGTCGGTAGTGATGGGCGACCTCTTCGAGCCGCTCCTCCGGGATGCCGCGACCGCGGGTGACGTTGCGCAGGAAGGGGATGACGTCGTCCTGCCCCTCCGGACCGCCGAAACCGGCGAGCAGGATGGCGTCGTACGCGGTCGGCTCGGTGACGTGCTCCGGACCCGCGGCAGCAGCCGGGGTCGCACCCAGCACGCGCTGGGCGGTCTGCGCATCCGTCACTGCAGGACCTCCACGACCTCGGCCGGCTGGATGCGGCGACCGGTGAAGAACGGGACCTCTTCGCGCACGTGGCGACGCGCCTCCGTGTAGCGGAGCTCGCGCATCATGTCGACGAGGTCGGTGAGCTCGTCGGCCTCGAGCGGCAGGATCCACTCGTAGTCGCCGAGGGCGAACGAGGCCACCGTGTTCGCGAGGACTGACCGGAACGCGGCGCCCTTCCGGCCGTGCTCGGCGAGCATCTTCGAGCGCTCTTCGTCCGGCAGCAGGTACCACTCGTAGCTGCGCACGAACGGGTAGACGCAGAGCCACTCCTTCGGGCCCTTGCCCCGGAGGAATCCGGGAACGTGGGCCTTGTTGAACTCGGCGTCGCGGTGGACGCCCATGGCGTTCCAGGTCGGGAGGAGCGCCTTCAGCAGTCGCGTGCGGCGCAGCTGGCGGAGTCCCCACTGCAGCGCCTCCGCCTCGGGGCCGTGCAGCCAGATCATGACGTCGGCGTCGGCGCGGAGGCCGGAGACGTCGTAGAGTCCGCGCGTGGTGACGTTCTGGAGCTCCATGTCGGCGATCACGCCTTCGAGCTCGGAGACGGCGGTCGGCACGTCCGTGCCGTCGAGGTCGTCCGGTCGGGCGGGATCGCGGCGCAGCACAGCCCAGAGCGTGAATCCGGTCGGGGTGTCGGTGGGGGTGTCGGGGGTGGTCGACTCTGCCGGAACGGCAGCCGGGGTACTCATACCCACAGTCTCCCTCTCAAACCTGAGAAGGCCAAAAACGGGGAGGCGCTCACCGTCGGATGAGACGGACGACGCCCCAGACGGCGAGGGCGGTCGCGGCGACCGCCCCGGCCGCGATACCGGCGAGGCCCAGCGGGTTGTCCCGACGGAGCCGCTCGATCGTCTCGGCCGCGCGCTTGGGCACGTTCAGCTTGTACTCGATCGCCTCCACCGTGGCGGCGAGCTCGGCCCGCGCCCGGTCGACGTCGCTGCGGTCAGTTGTCATACTTCCCCAGTCCCTTCAGCGCGTCCGCGTCTTCCTTGATGCTGTCGATGGTCTGCGAGGGGGCGACGCCGTCCATCTTCTTGAACGAGCGGATGCCGACCAGCGCCAGGATCACGGCGATCACGACCAGAGCGCCGAAGACGATGAGCGCGGCCGCCCAGGCGGGCAGCGCGACCGCGATGCCGAGGATGGCGGCGGCGACCAGTGTCCCGAACGCGAAGAACAGGAAGAAGGCGGCCCCGGCGAGGAGCCCTATGCCGACGCCGGCATACTTCGCCTTCTCGGCGAACTCGGCCTTGAGGTGGTTCAGCTCGGCCTTCAGCAGCTCGACGATCAGCCGGGGAAGGTCGGAGATCAGCTGGACGAGTGGTCGGGCCTTCGCCCGCTCCGCGCGTGCGCGCTCCCCCGGTGTCCGCACCTGCTGCGGTCCGGACGCGCCGGCAGCGCCTGCGGCTCCCCGCTCACGGTCGGTCATCGGCGTCTCCCCTCGTCGCTTCCGTACAGTACCCCCGTCAGGACGACGTGTCGCTGCTGCCGTCTCCCGCGCGGATGGCGGCTTCGGCGGCGGGCGACGGATACGGCGCCCGGGACTCGCGGCGGCGGCGGTTCGCCTGCACGACGAGCTTCTTCACGGTGATGTACGCGGTCTCGGGGAACTCGCCGACCTTCGCGGACACGAAGTCCTCCACCGCGTGCACCTGCTTCTGCACGCCCGGAGACTGCCACGCCTGCGTCGCCGCGGCCTTGATCTGGTCGTACCGTTCGCGTCCGGCGCGGGCGCCGAGCACGTAGCCCACCGCCGCTCCGGCGACGAAGAGGAGTTTGCCGCGCATTCCGTCTCCTAAGTGTCGAGTCCCTGTTCGGTGGTTCCTGAGGCGTCCGCCTGGAGAGCGGCCGTCAGGGCCCTCCAGCGTAGACCTCGCGCGCGCTCGGCAGCCCGGCGCGCATCCGGGATGACGGAGGCGAGGCCCGTACCGGTCAGCCAGGACCCGGTGACCTCGAGACCCTCGACGCCGTCGACCTCGGTGCGGACCCGCTGGATGCGTTCCCGCTGCCCCACTGTCGCATACGGGAGGGCGTTCGTCCAGGGGGTTCGGGCGAATGCGGTCACAGAGGATTCCGCGATCGGAATATTGAGCAGCCGGGACGCGTCGGCGACCGCCAGAGCACGCAGTCCGGCGTCGTCCAGGTCCCGCGTCTCCGCCGCGCGACCGGCGCGTCCGTAGGAGAGCCGGACCACATGGCGGCCGGGTCCGGCGGCCTCCGCGACCCAGGCCCACTTCGCGCTGGCGTGGGTCATCGCCTTGGCACGAACATCCGTGCCGGGAACATCGGCGACGAGCACGCCCGTCCCGACCGGGGTGGTCGAGAGGCGGTCGTCGTCGATCACGAGGGTCACCAGCTCGACGCTGGAGGCGGCGGGCCAGTCCAGGCCCGCGAGGTCGGCGAGAGCGCCCGTGTCGCCCGGCGCCGTCTCGAGTGCGGGGAGGAGCCGCAGCGAGGCGTCGGCCGGAGCGGCGAGCACCACGACATCGGCCGGGAGTTCGTGGCCGTCGGTCGTGCGCACGACCCAGCGGGCCGGGCTTGACGCCTCCGCGTCCGGGACGGTCGCCGTCGCCTCGTCGCCCGCGAGCGACTCGGCCAGCACCGACTCGATGACAGCGCGCGCCGTCTCCTCGGCGTCCGGCGCGCTCCACCGGTCGATGGCCGCGACCGCGGCGCCCGTGCGAACCGTCCCGCCGCGCGCCTCGACGTCTGCGGCGAGCGCCTCCGGCAGCCGCCACATCCCGCCGCGGATCCCGCCGACCGCGCTTCCCGCCTTCGACGCCGATCGCAGTTCGCCGACCGCGCCGGACAGCGAGCCCAGTCGGGTGAGCGCGGAGTTGAGCCCCGGGGCGACGACCTCGACATCCAGCTCGTCGGGTGCGGCCGAGTACACGCCGGTTGCGACCGGGGCCACGAGGAGGTCGAGCACTCTGCTTCCCATGCGCTTGCGGACGAGCGTGCCGAGGCGACGCTCCTTGCCGATCTTGAGCACTGGCATCAGGCGGTCGAGGTACGCGCGCAGAGCTCCTGGCCAGCCGATCGCCGCTACGACATCCTTGGCCAGCGGCGAGCTCGGGATGCCGAGGAGCCCGGCCTTCGGGAGAGGAACCGAGCGGCTCCCGTGGCGCACCCAGGCGCCGGAGGGGTTGGGCTGCACCACGTCGTCGTCGAGACCCAGGTCGCTGAGCAGCTCGGAGACGTGGCCGCCGCGGGTCGCGAAGCTCTCGGCACCCGCATCCAGCGTCATCCCGCCGAGGGGAAGCGGCGCGACACTCCCGCCGACGCGGTCGGAGGCCTCGAGGAGGGTGACCTCGAACCCCGGACGGGCGCACTCGCGCGCGACGACCAGCCCGGCCATCCCACCGCCGACGACGACGATGCGCGTGGGCGGCGCTTCGACCGCGTGGCGGATCTCCTCGCCGATGTCGTCGCCCTCGCCGCTCACTCCGGTCGCCACCCGTGCACCAGCTCGACGACGCGCGTCAGAACAGTGGGGTCGGTCTCCGGCGGGACGCCGTGACCGAGGTTCAGGATGTGCGCGGGCGCCTCGCGGCCACGGTCGAGCACGTCGCGGACGTGTGCTTCGAGCACCGGCCACGGCGCGTCCAGCATCGCCGGGTCGACGTTGCCCTGCACCGGGACGACGTGCCCGAGACGGCGGCTGGCCTCGTCGAGCGGGATGCGGTAGTCGACGCCCACGGCATCCGCCCCGACCTCGTGCATCGCCTTGAGCAGCTCGCCGGTGCCGACGCCGAAGTGCACGAGCGGGACGTTCCGCACGACGTCGTCGAGCGCGGGCTCGGCGTCGCCGGCCGCCGCGGTGCGGGGAAGCTCGTACGCCAGGTCGCGGACGTGCGACAGCGCCCGGGCCGAGGCGGGGGCGACGTGGGTCACGTAGTCGTGGAGCGAGAGCGACCCGGCCCACGAGTCGAAGAGCTGGGCGGCGCTCGCGCCGGCGAGCACCTGGGCGCGGAGGAACGCGCCGGAGACGTCGGCCGTCCACTCCATCAGGCGGGCCCACGCCTCCGGGTCCGCGTGCATGAGCGTCCGTGCGCGGATGTGGTCCTTCGACGGACCGCCCTCGACGAGGTAGGCGGCCAGCGTGAACGGAGCGCCGGCGAAGCCGATCAGCGGGGTGCTGCCCAGCTCGGCAACCGTGATGCGCACGGCCTCCTGGATCGGCGCGAAGACACTCTCGTCGAGCGACGCCGGATCGATCGCCGTCAGGCGCTCGACATCCGCCGCCGTGCGGACAGCCTGAGCGAACACCGGTCCCTTGCCCGGCACGATCTCCACATCCACTCCCGCGAGCTTCAGCGGGACGACGATGTCGCTGAAGAAGATGCCCGCGTCGACACCATGGCGCCGCACCGGCTGCAGGGTGATCTCGCTCGCCATCGCCGGGTCGAGGCAGGCGTCGAGCATCCGCGTCCCGACCCGCAGTTCGCGGTACTCGGGCAGAGAGCGCCCCGCCTGACGCATGAACCAGACCGGGGTCACCTCCTGGCGTTCGCCCTGGTACGCCCGGACGAGGGGGCTGGAGGCGGTGAGGCCGGCGGCGAGGGGATGGTCGGAGGCGAGGGTGGTCACTACACGATTGTGCCAGGGCTCTCCCGCGAGAACGCCCGGCTGAAGGGAACCTGGGCCCCGATTCGAGGTTGCTCCGACGCGAGCGTAGGCTTTCCTCCGTGCTTCTGTGCTTCTCGTCGAGTCACCGGACGGCGGACTTCGACCTCCTGGAACGGCTCGAGCGTCACGCTCCGGCCATCACCGCCGCACTCTCGGAGCACAGCGACATCGTCTCGGGCTCGGTCGTTCTCGCGACCTGCAACCGCTTCGAGGCCTACCTCGACATCGACGAGCCGCTCCCGGCCGCCCGCGCCGTCTCCACGGAGGCCGTGCTGGATGCGGTGAGCAGCGCCGCCGGAATCGACCCCGACCTGCTCCGCGGCGCGAGCGCCGTCTACAGCGACCACGCGGTCGCCGAGCACCTGTTCGCCGTCACCAGCGGCCTCGAGTCGGTCGTCGTCGGCGAGGGCGAGATCGCCGGCCAGGTGCGACGCGCACTGGAGTCGGCCCGCCGCGACGGATCGGTGACGAGCGAGCTGGAGCGCCTGTTCCAGGTGGCATCGCGCACCTCCCGCGGGGTGAAGAACCGAACCGGCATCATGACCGCCGGCCGCTCCCTCGTCCGCCTCGCCCTCGACCTCGCCGAGAGCCGGATCAGCGACTGGGCGCAGACGCGTGTGCTGCTCGTCGGCACCGGCAAGTATGCGGGCGCGAGCCTCGCCGCCCTCCGCGATCGCGGTGTGACCGATGTGCGGGTGTACTCACCGTCGGGTCGCGCGGCCAAGTTCGCCCTCTCCCACGACATCGCGCCCGTCGCCGCCGACGGCCTCGTCGACGCGCTGGCGGAGAGCGACCTCGTCGTCACCTGCTCCGCGGTCACCGACTACGTCCTGACCCGGCCCATCCTCGCCGAGGCCGTCGCCCTCCCCGGCGCGGTCGAGCGCCGCCTGGTGATCGACCTCGGCCTCCCCCGCAACGTCGACCCGACGGTCGCCGAGCTGCTCGGCGTCGAGCTGCTCGACCTCGAGACCATCAGCATCCACGCGCCGCTGACCGAGCTTCAGGCCGCGGACGACGCGCGCAGCATCGTGGACGCGGCCGCCGCCGAGTACCGCGCACGGACCGCCGAGCAGGAGGTCACCCCGGCGCTCGTCGCGCTGCGCAAGCACGTGTTCGACCTCCTCGACGCCGAGATCGAGCGCGCCAGGAACCGCGGCGACGGCAGCGAGCAGACCGAGGCGGCCCTGCGTCACCTGGCCGGCGTCCTGCTCCACACCCCGTCGGTCCGCGCGCGCGAGCTCGCCCGGCAGGGCGACGCGCAGTCCTTCATCGACGGCGCCGCGGCCGTCTTCGGCGTGGATGTGGACGCCGAGCGCGCCCGCCCCCGCCTCACCGCTGTGGACGACGAGTCCGCGGCATCCTGAACCACAGCACCATCCCGCACCACACAGCACGAGGAGCGACCGTGAGCGACGAAGAAGCCACCACGACCGCCGTCATCCCGCCGCACGGCGCGAGCGGCCTGCCCTACGCCGCGGAACAGTTGCGCACCGAGCGCCTGCTGCTGCGCCCGCTGAACACGGGCGATCTGGAGGACGTGCACGCCTACCAGAAGCTGAAGGACGTCGTCCGCTACCTCTACTGGGAGGTGCACGACCACGACGAGTCGGCGGAGCACCTGCGCAAGCGGATCGCCATGAACCGGCTGGCCGAGAACGGCGACGGCATCGTGTTCGCCGTGGAGCTGGCCGACGCCGAGGGCGGCCGCGGCCGCGTGATCGGCGACATCAGCCTCTTCCTGAAGAACGCGACCTGGGGCAAGTTCGAGATGGGCTGGGTCTTCCACCCGGCGGTCCACGGAGCCGGCTACGCGACCGAGGCGGCCCAGCGGGTGCTCGAGCTCTGCTTCGACACCCTCGGCGCCCACCGGGTCTTCGCCCAGCTCGACGCCCGCAACGACGCATCGGCCCGCCTGTGCGAGCGTCTCGGGATGCGCCAGGAGGCTCTCCTGCGCGAGACCGAGATCTTCAAGGGCGAGTGGTCGGACACCGCCGTCTACGCCATCCTCGAGCAGGAGTTCCGCTCGGCGCGGTGACGGTGCGGCTTCCTCAGTAGGATGGACGGGTCCCCCACACACCCGCACCGCACAGGGAGCACCATGGCCGCACCGTCGAGACTGGATTCCGTCATCACGCTGGCTCAGCACCGTGGATTCGTCTTCCCCTCCGGAGAGATCTACGGCGGAACCCGGTCGGCGTGGGACTACGGTCCCCTCGGCGTCGAGCTGAAGGAGAACATCAAGCGCGAGTGGTGGAACTCCTTCGTGCGCGGCCGCGGCGACATGGTGGGCCTCGACTCGGCCATCATCCTGCCGACCGCCGTGTGGGAGGCGTCCGGCCACGTCCAGGTGTTCAGCGACCCGCTGACCGAGTCGCTGATCACCCACAAGCGCTACCGGGCCGACCACCTGTTCGAGGCGTACGAGGCCGAGCACGGCCACCCGCCGGCGAACGGCCTCGACGACATCCCGGACCCGGATCACCCGGACAAGGTCGGCCAGTGGACGCCGATCCGGCAGTTCTCTGGCCTCATGAAGACCTACCTCGGCGTCGTCGACGACGAGTCCGGCCTGCACTACATGCGGCCGGAGACGGCGCAGGGCATCTTCACCGACTTCGCCTCGGTGCTGCAGACCTCGCGCAAGAAGCCGCCGTTCGGCATCGGCCAGATCGGCAAGGCGTTCCGCAACGAGATCACGCCGGGCAACTTCATCTTCCGCACCCGCGAGTTCGAGCAGATGGAGATCGAGTACTTCGTCGAGCCGGGCACCGACGAGGAGTGGTTCGAGACCTGGATCGACCTCGCCTGGGAGTGGTTCACCGATCTGGGCATCAAGCCGGACAACATCCGCCGGTTCGAGCACCCCAAGGAGTCGCTGGCGCACTACTCGAAGCGCACCATCGACATCGAGTACCGGTTCGAGTTCGTCGGCAGCGAGTGGGGCGAGCTCATGGGCGTCGCCAACCGCACCGACTTCGACCTGAAGACGCACATCGAGCACTCCGGCAAAGACCTGAGCTACTTCGACCAGAACAAGAACGAGCGCTACGTGCCGTTCGTGATCGAGCCGTCGTTCGGTCTGACGCGCGCGCTCATGGCGTTCCTGGTCGACGCCTACGACGAGGAGCAGGTGCCGAACGCCAAGGGCGGCACCGACAAGCGCACGGTGCTGCGCCTCGACCCGCGCCTCGCGCCGGTCAAGGTCGCCGTGCTGCCCCTCTCGCGCAACGAGGCCCTGTCCCCGCTCGCCCGCGGTCTCGCCGACCGGCTGCGCAAGCGCCGCAACGTCGACTTCGACGACTCGGGCGCGATCGGACGCCGGTACCGCCGGCAGGATGAGATCGGAACGCCGCTCGCCGTCACGGTCGACTTCGACTCGCTCGAGGACGACGCCGTGACGGTACGCGACCGCGACACGATGCAGCAGGAGCGCATCCCGCTCGAGGGACTCGACCGCTACCTGGCCGAACGACTCCGCGAGATCTGACCCGCGCGGGCTCCGACATCCTCTAGCCTGTCCTCGGACCGAGCCCAGTGTGACGGAGGCCCGAATGAGCGACGCAGACACCGACCGGACGACGTCGACGCCCCCGAGCTCCCCCGCGCCCGAGGGGTCGGCCGAGGCGGCTTCCGAGCAGCGCGGCGACGGCTTCGGGCGGATGCTGACCCGCTACGGGCGCATCGCTCCGGCCAGCATCGCGCTGGCGGTGGTGGTGCTGGCGACCTCCATCGTCACCGGGACGCTGTGGAGCGCCGCGACCGTCGGCGGTGACGCGCTCGTCTGGGCGGCCGGCGTCACCACGACCATCCGGGCCGGCTTCTGGTGGACCCCGTTCACGGCGCTCTTCGTGCCGGAGGACCTCGCGCAGACGATCATCGCGGTCGTGCTCGCCCTCACGGTGATGGCCGCGGCGGAGCGGCTGATCGGCACGGCCCGCACCGTCCTCGCGTTCCTGGTCACCGGAGTGCTCGGCATCACCCTCGGCGTCCTGCTGCAGTGGGGCGCGGCGAACGTCGGCGAGCTGTGGGCGACCGCCACCGAGTTCGATTTCACCCTCGACCCGACGGTCGGAATCGTCGGCACGCTGATCACGGCGAGCGCGTTCGCCAGCGCGCTGTGGCGCAGGCGCATCCGGCTGCTCACCTTCGCGGTCGTGCTCGTCTTCGTGCTCTACAACGGCGACCAGAACAACGTCTACCGGCTCATCGCGGCCCTGCTCGGCCTCGGCTTGGGCGTCCTCCTCCGCCGAGGCGGCCTCCGTCGGCTGCACCGCAGCTCGCACGCCGAGACGCGCACGCTGGTCGCCGCCATCATCGCCATCACGGCGTTCGGTCCGCTGCTCGCCCTGCTCCCTCCCGGCGGGTTCGGCCCGCTCTCGTTCGTCGCCGCGCTGTTCGAGCGCCCCGAGGTGGATGTCGCCGCGGTCATGGCGCGCTGCGACGTCTCGTACACGAGCAACTGCCGCAGTCAGCTGCTCATGGTGTCGGTGCAGGGCCCGGGTCCGCTGCTGCTCTCGATCCTGCCGTTGGCCCTGCTGCTCCTCACGGCCATCGGCCTGCGCCGCGGCCGCCGGTTCGCCCTGATCCTCGGCATCGCGGTCAACGCGGCCATGCTGCTGCTGCCGTTCACCGCGCTCGGCGGCGACGTCGACCTGGATGTGCAGAGCATCGACGCTCTCGCTCCCGCCCTCGAGGTGCTGCTGTGGCTGCTGGCCGCCCTGCTGGTTCCGATCGCGTCGATCGCGCTGCTGATCGCCACCCGCCGGCAGTTCCAGATCCGGTCGCCGCGCGAGGCCGCCGTCCGCTTCGCGATCATCGTGTTCTGCACCTTCGCGCTGCTCGCGCTGGCCTACCTGATCGCCGGGCTCGCCTCCCTCACCGAGTTCGTGCCGGACGCCACGGTCGCCGATGTGTTCTCCTCGGCGCTGCGCCGCTTCGTCCCGGCCGGCTTCCTGTCGCTGCTCGGCACGCCGATCGTGCCGACCTCCCCGATCGTGGTCGTGCTCTACCACTGGGTCGGACCGGTGTTCTGGATTGTGTTCATCTTCGCCACGCTGCAGCTGTACCGCGCGACGTTCACCGGACGCACCGTGGCAGACGAGGAGCACTTCCGGTCGCTGCTGCGCCAGGGCGGTGGCGGAACGCTCGGCTTCATGGGCACCTGGCCGGGCAACGTCTACTGGTTCAGCTCCGACGGCGAGTCCGCGATCGCCTACCGGGTCATCAACGGGATCGCGATCACCCTCTCCGACCCGGTGTGCCGGCCGGAGCGTGCGGAGCGGACCATCGCCGAATTCGTCCAGTTCTGCGACGCCAACAGCTGGACGCCGGTCTTCTACAGCATCCACGGCGAGTACCTCCCGGTCTTCGACGCTCTCGGCTGGCCGACGATGTCCGTCGGCGAGGAGACGCTGATGCACCCGCAGACCTTCGACCTCGTGGGCAAGCCATGGCAGAAGGTGCGGCAGGCCCACAACCGCGGCGTCAAGGCGCGCATCTCGACGCTCTGGACGACCTGGGACGACCTCTCCCCGCTCATCCAGACGCAGATCACGGCCGTCAGCGAGCAGTGGGTCTCCGAGAAGGAGTTGCCCGAGATGGGATTCACCCTCGGCGGCATCGACGAGCTCAAGGATCCGGACGTCCGGCTGTACCTGGCCTTCGACCCCGACGGCGGTCTCCAGGCCGTCACCAGCTGGCTTCCGAGCTGGCGCGACGGCCGGGTGGTCGGCTACACGATCGACTTCATGCGGCGTGCGGACGGCTCGATGTCGGGGATCATGGAGTTCGTCATCGCCTCGGCCGCCCAGCACATGCGCGACGAGGGCATCGAGGTGCTGAGCCTGTCGGGCGCACCGCTCGCCACGAAACCGCTCGACGACGAGGACGCGGAAGATCCGACGGCGATGGACCGGCTGCTCGCGTTCCTCGCCCGAACGCTCGAGCCCGCCTACGGGTTCGCCTCCCTGTTCTCGTTCAAGAGCAAGTTCAACCCCACCTACGAGACGATCTACATGGCATACCCGGACGCGGTCGCGCTCCCGGCGATCGGCAACGCGATCGGCAAGGCGTACCTGCCGGACGCCAACGCGCGTGAGTACGTCACCCTCGCGCGTACCCTCATCCGGTGACCGGCAGCAGCGCCTTCGCGACGCGTCACAGGCTGCGTCAGCGCTCGTAGACCTCTCGGCGGTGGCCGGCGTGGACGATGACGATGGTCAGGATGCTGTCTTCGATCCGGTAGAGCACACGGTAGTCGCCGGTTCGGACGCGCCATTCAGGCCGCCCGGTGAGCTTCTTCGCGGCCGGCGGGCGGGGGTCGTCACCGAGCAACTCGATCGCGGCAGCCACGCGGGTGCGGGCCTCAGGTGGAAGCTTACGGATCGCCCGTACCGCGGCCGGCAGCAGCTGGACCGTGTAGCTCACAGATTCAGGCCGAGATCGCGCTTGACGTCCTCCCACGGAACGGCGACCTCGTCGAGGTTTCTCGTCTCGTCCCACGCGGCGTCGACGGCGCGGATGTCGGCGAGCTCCTCAGCGTCCTCCAGGAGGCGCTCCAATTGTCCCGAGTCGATCACGGCCGCGACCGGCCGGTTACGGCGGGTAAGGTACACCGGCTCGGATCGCGCTTCGTCGATGATCGACGCGAGCTTGCCGCGAGCTTCCGAGATGGCAACATGACTCATAGATCAAAGCGTACACAAATGTACAAAATCGAGCAAGTTGTTCTTCCCACCTCGGAGCGCCTCCCCGGGGTACGGTGACCGCATGACCGCCACGACGCGTACCGCCATGATCATCGGCGGCACCGGACAGATCGGCTCCGCGGCCGCCCGGCGCCTTGCGCTCGACGGCTGGTCGGTGCTACTCGCACACCGCGGACCGCACCGCGGCGACACCGACCTCGCCGACCTGGATGTGACGAGCATCCGGCTGGACCGCGAGGACACCGACGCGCTGCTCGACCGCGCGCGCGGCCACGACCTCGTGCTCGACACCGTCGCATACGAGCCGCGGCACGCCGACCAGCTCGCGCAGCTGGCCGGAGACGTCGGATCGCTCGTCGTGATCTCGACGGGCTCGGTGTACGTCGGCGCCGACGGCGGGTACCTGGATGTGGTGACCGGGCCGGACGACTTCCCGCGCTATCCCGTCCCGCTGCGGGAGAGCGATCCGACCGTCGACAACGACAAGCGGACATACTCGCCGCTCAAGGCCGCGATGGAGCGTCGGCTGCTCGCCGTCGACGATCTGCCGGTCAGCATCCTGCGCCCTGGCGCCATCCAGGGGCCGTTCAGCCCTGCGCTCCGCGAGTGGTACTTCATCAAGCGCGCCCTCGACGGCCGGAAGCGGATCGTGCTCTCCGACGACGGGACCAACCGGTTCAGCACCTCATCGACGGTGAACATCGTCGAACTCGTCGCCCTGTGCGCCGCGCAGCCAGGCAGGCGCGTGCTCAACGCGGTGGACCGGGACGACCTCAGCGTCGCGGAGATCGCGCGGATCATCTTCCGGGCACTCGATCACGACGTGGAGATCGTCGCGTTCCCCGGGCCCCCGATCGATGGCGTCGGCAGCACGCCGTGGACGGTCGCGCATCCCCTGCTGCTGAGCATGACGGCGGCGACCGTCGAGCTCGGCTACCGGCAGTCGGTGACCTACGCCGAAGCCGTGGAGTCCACGATCGACTGGACCGTGCGCGAAGTGCTCGCCGCGGAGCGTCGGCAGGAGACGTGGGAGGCGGTGTTCCCGAACCTCGTCGAGCGGGCGCGGACCGACCGGTGGTTCGACTACGCCGCCGAGGACGCGTTCGTCGCCGCGCGCTGATCCGCCTCCTGCTGGTCCGACGCCTCCTGCTGCGCTGCCTCCTGCTCCGACCTGCGCCGGATCCTCCGCGCGATCAGCAGCCAGGTGACCCCGCTGGCCACGACGAACACGAGGTCGAACAGCAGGATGGCGCCCCCGCGAGCCGCCGCCGGCCACGGCACGTTCTGCGCCAGCCACGCCGCCCCGTTGAACATCCCATGGGCCGCCGCGACACCGAGGTACGCCAGGACGACGCCGAACGTCACCCGGAAGCGGCCATTGCGCGTCGCACCGAACACGGCCGCGGCGAGGAGGGCGGTGAACACCGGGTGCAGGAACGGGCCGGTGAGCTCCCTCCCGATCGCCGTCCCGACGAACACGCCGAAGCCGAGCGGCGAGTCCTGCCCGCGGGCGAACGCCTCCTGCAGGTAGCTGAGGTTCTCGATGACGCTGAACCCCAGCCCGACGGCACCGCCGACGAACAGCCCGATCCGGGCGTTCTTGACCGGCAGCCGGAGGGCCAGAAGGATCGCCGCGGTCACCTTGACCAGTTCCTCCACCACGCCGGCGAGCACCAGAGGCAGCCCACTCGGGTGCGACGACGTCCCGCCGCTCAACACATTGATCAGGGTGTTGATCGGGGCCGCGACGAGCGTCGCGGCCAGGCCACCGACGCCCGCGATGATGACGAGGCGCGACGCGGACAGCCCGTCGGCGGGCTTCAGCCGGTAGGCCATCGTGTAGAGGATGGCCGCTGCCACCGTCGCCGCTCCCGTCACCAGGAGGAACGGAGAGAGCACCGCCGGTCCGTCATCATCCGCGTGCGGTGCGATGGCGTTGAACAAGAAGCTGAAGCCGAACAGCCAGAGCCAGATGAAGACGCTGGAGCCGGCGAAGATCCACCCGCCGAACCGGCCGATCCACTTGCGCGGCGGCTTGGGCTTCTTAGGGGGTTGGACGGGCTGCGCCTGAACGGGATACGTGTAGGCGGTCCACTCCGCCCCGCTCCACCAGCGCAGCGAGCGCGCGTCGTACGGGTCGCCGTACCAGCCGGGAGGCGGGGTCCACGCGGGCGCGGTCTGGCCGGCGGAGCTGTGGTCGGCGGAGCTCTGGCCGGCAGAGCTGTCGGACGGTGCGATGGTCACCGGGCAAGCATACGAATTCCGCGCCCGCGGCACGCCTCCCCGTCCGGGCGACACGGCGAGCCTGCGGCGACGCGCCGGGCCGCCCTGACATCCTGGATGCTGAACACCAGGAGGAAACACCATGCGCTTCACCACCCCGCGCGAGAAGACGATCGTGATCGTCGTCCTCCTCGCGGTGACCCTGGTGCTCGTGCTGCTGTTCGACGCCCTCCACTCGGAGCCCGCATCCATCGTCCTCACCGTGCTGCAGACGCTCGGGTGGTACCTCGTCACGCGGGTGTTCCGCGGCCCGGGTGAGCCGGTGGCCGCCGCGAGACCCTGGTGGCGCATGACCAACCGGCCGCTGCTGAGCGGTGTGCTCGCTGCCGGCTACGGGCTGCTCGCCATCGTCAACATCGTGCTGTCGTTCGCCGGATTCGGCAGCCTGTCCGGAACCGTGTCGATCCTCGCCGAGCTCGCGCTGGCCTCGCTCTTCGCGCTCTCGTTCCTCCGGCTCAGCTCGGTGGCCCGCGCCACCGCCTGACCCGTAGGCTGGGCGCATGACGCTCGACTCCGGCATCCGCACCGACGAACTCGACCCGGCCGTCCGTCCGCAGGACGACCTCTTCCGGCACGTGAACGGGAAGTGGCTCGAGGCCACCGAGATTCCGGCCGACAAGGCGCGCTGGGGCTCGTTCATGATCCTCGCCGAGGAGTCGGAGACCGCCGTCCACGAGATCGTCGAGAAGGCGCAGAACGCGCCGGAGGGCACCGAGGAGCGCAAATTCGGCGACCTCTACACGAGCTTCATGGACGAGGAGCGCATCGACGCTCTCGGCGTGGAGGCGATCCGCGACGAGCTGACCTTCGCGGAGGGCGTCGACAGCATCCCGAGCCTGCTGCAGACCGTCGCGAAGCTGGAGCGTCGCGGCCTCGGCGGGTTCTACCAGCTGTTCGTCGACAACGACCCCGGCGACCCGGGGCGCTACCTCGTCTTCCTCGAGCAGGCGGGCATCTCGCTGCCGGACGAGTCGTACTTCCGCGAAGAGCGCTTCGCGCCCGTCCGCGAGGCCTTCGTCGCGCACATCCAGAAGATGTTCGAGCTCGCCGGCTACGACGACGCCCCCGAGCGGGCCCAGCGCGTGTTCGACCTCGAGACCGCGATCGCCGGCAAGCACTGGGACAACGTCGCCTCCCGCGACTCGGAGAAGACCTACAACCTCTACGACTGGGCCGACGCCAAGGCCGTGTTCACCGGCGGAGCCGCCGACGGACAAGCCGCCGACCTCGACGTCTGGGCGGAGGCGCTGGACGCCCCGCAGGGAGCGCTGACCGAGGTGGTCCTCCGCCAGCCGTCGTTCACCGCCGGGCTGGCGGAGCTCCTCACCGACGACCGCCTCGAGTCGTGGCGCGACTGGCTGACCTGGCAGGTCATCCACGGCGCCGCCCCCTACCTGTCGGGCGACTTCGTCGAGGCGAACTTCGACTTCTACGGCCGCACGCTGACCGGAACCCCGCAGATGCGCGTGCGCTGGAAGCGCGGCGTCTCGCTGGTCGAGGGCGCGATGGGCGAAGCGGTCGGCCGCATCTACGTCGAGCACCACTTCCCGCCCGCAGCCAAGCAGCAGATGGACGAGCTGGTCGCCAACCTGATCGAGGCGTACCGCCAGAGCATCCGCACCCTCGACTGGATGGGCGAGGAGACCAAGGAGCGCGCCCTCGACAAGCTCGAGAAGTTCACGCCCAAGATCGGCTACCCGGTGAAGTGGCGGGACTACTCGCGTCTCGAGATCGACCCGACGAACCTCGTCGGCAACGTGCGCGCCGCCGCGCTCTTCGAGTTCGAGCGCGAGCTGGGCAAGATCGGCTCGCCGATCGACCGCGACGAGTGGTTCATGACCCCGCAGACGATCAACGCGTACTACAACCCCGGCTTCAACGAGATCGTGTTCCCCGCGGCCATCCTGCAGTTCCCGTTCTTCGATGCCGACAGGGATGCCGCAGCCAACTACGGCGCCATCGGAGCGGTCATCGGGCACGAGATCGGCCACGGCTTCGACGACCAGGGCTCCAAGTTCGACGGCGACGGCCGCCTCGAGGACTGGTGGACCGAGGCGGACCGTGCGGCCTTCGAGGAGCGCACGGCCAGCCTGATCGAGCAGTACAACGCGCTCGCCCCGGCCCAGGTGCCCGAGCATCATGTCAACGGCGCCCTCACCATCGGAGAGAACATCGGCGACCTCGGCGGCCTCGGCATCGCCTGGAAGGCCTACCTGCTCTCGCTGAACGGCGAAGAGCCCCCCGTCATCGACGGGCTCACGGGCGCCGAGCGGTTCTTCCTCTCCTGGGCGCAGGCCTGGCAGCAGAAGGGCCGCGACGAGGAGGTCATCCGCCTGCTGGCGATCGACCCGCACGCGCCGAACGAGTTCCGCTGCAACCAGATCGTCCGCAACATCGACGCCTTCTACGACACCTTCCAGGTCGGCGACGGCGACCGGCTGTGGCTTCCGCCGGCCGAGCGCGTCACCATCTGGTGAGCCGGCGACCGTCGAGACGTGCCGCTCCATGACCCCCGATCACGGGGTAACATCGTCCCTGTCGTCGCCGCGGGCACCCCTGCGGCCCCGACCGCGGGGCCGGTGCACGGTCGCCGCAGTTCCGGTACACCGCACTCGGAAGAAAGACCCAGCGACACAGTGACGATCCAGGCGCAAGAGTCCTCACGGAGGGCCCGGCAGGCAGCCACCCGCCGCGGCCGTCACCGCGCGCCGGGATCGACCGAGACCTTCAGCCGCGGGTTCGACGCACTCGGCCGGCTCGCCGTCTCGGGGGTGCAGGTCTCCGCCCGGGCGACGGATTTGTCCACCGGCGCCGTGCTGTTCTCGGTCGACGATCACGTCGTCATGCCGACCGCGAGCATCGGCAAGGTGCTGCTGCTGGTCGAGGTGGCGGCACGCCTGCAGTCCGGTCAGCTCAGTCCGCTGGCGCACCTCGACCGCGACACCCGCGACATCGCCGGCGAGTCCGGCATCTGGCAGCACCTGCACGTCCCGTCCCTCCCGGTCGCCGACCTGGCCGCCCTCGTCGGTGCAACCAGCGACAACCTCGCCACGAACGTGCTCCTCCGTCGGGTGGGTCTCGAGGCGGTCAGCGCTCGCACCGAGTCGCTCGGGCTGACGCGCACGGCCCTCCTCGACCTGGTGCGCGACCACCGCGGCCCGGACGACGCCCCGCAGCTCTCCGTCGGCAGCGCGAACGAGCTGACCTGGCTGTTCTCGGCGCTGGCCCGCGGCGAGATCGTCAACCCGGCCACCAGCCAGCGGGTCATCTCGTGGCTGTCTCTCAACAGCGACTTCTCGCTCGTCTCCAGTGCGTTCGGCCTCGACCCGCATTCCCACCGCCACCCGGAGCACGGCATCCTGCTGGTCAACAAGACGGGGACGGATGAGGGCGTGCGCAGCGAGGTCGGCGTGCTCCGCGGCCCGCGTTCCGGGGTCACCTACGCCGTCTCGACCTACTTCGACGACACGAGCCTGCCCGAGCGCCTGGCGGTCATCGAGGGGATGCGCGCGGTCGGCCTCGACCTGCTGGAGTACGTGTTCTGAATCGCCGCCCGGCTCACGCCGACGTCGAGGGCTCGATGACGAGCGACCCGGTGCCGAACTCGAGCACCAGTTCGCCCTCGGCCGAGAAGCGCGCGACGAAGACCGTCTCCCCGCGCAGGTCCGCCAGAGCCTGGCGGTGACCCGGCTGGCCCGCTCGAAGAATGGACGAACCACGGACGACCGTCGGGAGCCGATCCACCGTCATCACCTGCGTCAGGTCGCCCTCGAAGACCAGCTGCGGGACCTCGCCGCGGTAGCGGACGGTGTCGAACGTCGTGCCGGTGAGGGCGTCGATGCGGGCAGTCGCCCGGGCCACGGTGTCGGCCGCTTCGGCAGCCGAGCGGCGGCGGCGTACGACCACGACGATGAAGGCCGCGACGGCTGCGGCGCACAGGCCCACCGTCGCCATCCCGAGGTCGGCTACCGGTGGCACGCGAACAGCATAACGGCGCGGCTCCGACCGAGTGCGGTCACTGCTGGCGGGCGCTGCGCACCTGCTCCCACTCGGCGATCATCCCGGGAAGGCGGCCCTGGATGAAGCGGTAGAACCCGGCCATGTCGCGCAGCCGCTCGGTCGCCGGCGAATCCGGGTCTCCGACCGCCGCGAGGCCCGCTTCCGCCTGGTCGGCGAGCACACCGTAGATGGGGCTGTTGCGCACCATGAGGGCGTACCAGTCGCTCGGGATCTCGTACCGGTCGCGCCGGCTCCCGGTCTGCGAAAGACGCCGGATGATCCCCAGGGTCTGCAGGTAGCGGACGGCTCCCGAGATGGCCGCCGGGCTCACCTCGAGGCGCTCGGCGAGCTCGGCGGCCGTCAGCCCGGGCGTCTCCGTCACAGTGAGGGCCATCAGCACGCGCGCCGGCATCTTCGGGAACCCGGCGGCCGTCAGTACGGCAGCGGAGTGCTCCATCACCTCGGCGAGCGCCGCCTCGTCCTGGGCCATGGGCACCGTCCCGTCTATCCGATCGCGAAATCCCGGCGGCGGATCAGGGCCGCGGCGCCGACGAGCGCGACGACCGTGATGCCGAGCATCCAGTATCCACCGGTCCAGTCGACGTCGCCGACAACGACCGGCGCATCCGCGAACGGCGAAAGGTGCCGCACGCCCTCCGGCAGCTTGACCAACCCGCCGAAGATGCCGACGAACGCCCCGAGTCCGAGCGCCGCCCAGCCGACCGGGGCCGTCCAGCTCGGGACGAGCACGAACACCAGCGTGAGCACCCCGAGGTAGACGAGGGCGACGGGCACCTGCGCCGCGGCGGCCGCGAACGAGTCGCCGAAGGTGGATGCGCCCTCTCCCGCGGCGACTGCCGACAGCCCGGAGGCGATGGCCCCCGCGAGCAGCACAGCCAGCACGGCGATGACGCCGACGGCGACGTACGAGAACAGCCACCGCATCCGGGTCACCGGGGCCGACATCACCAGTTCGGCCGTGCCGGAGGCCTCCTCCTGCCGGAGCCGGATGACCGTCTGCACCGCACACGCCGCCGCGAGCACACCGATGATGGAGAAGATCGCGGAGATGAACAGCTGGGTCAGCGGACCGGAACCGCCACCGCCGATGCGGCCGATCGCGTCGCGGATGCCCGAGAGCGCCGGGTTGTCGGCGATCGAGCTGTTGATGACGCTGCCCAGCGCGCCCGCGAGAAGGCCGCCGAGGGCTCCACCGATCGTCCAGCCGAGCACGGTCGGCCACTGTAACCGCCACGCGAGGCCGAAAACGCCGCCGAGTGTCGGGCGCGCGGTCGCGCGACCGGCCCGCTCCGGGATGAGTCCGGCACCCGAGTCACGGACGGCCTGCAGCCCGAACACGGCGGCGATCAGCAGGACGGCGAGACCGAGCTGCAGGAGCAGTGGCCGCCAGTCGTCACCGGTGTACGGCGCGAACTGCTCGCCCCATCCGATCGGGCTGAGCCAGGTGGGCCACGCGGAACGCAGGTGCGTCCCGTCGCCGAAAGGCGTGCCCATCGCATCCCCGATCCCGCGCACGAGGTAGGCGAGGACGACGACCGCGGCCGCGAAGCCGTTGGCGCCGCGGGAGGTGCTCATCAGCTGGGCGAGCAGCAGGCCGACCGCGAAGAAGGCGAACCCGGCCCCGGCGGTCGCAGCGCCGGCGACGAACGACCCGTACGCCGGGAGCCCGCCGCCGATGAATCCGAGAGCCGTCAGGAGGGCGAGGGCAACATTCACCGCGAGAGCATGCAGAACCGTCGCGGTGGTCGGCAACAGGCGCCCCGCGGGCGTCGAACCGACCAGCTCGGCACGGCCGGACTCCTCCTCCGCTCGCGAATGGCGGACGGCCAGGAAGGTGTTCATCAGCCCCGCGAGCAGGGCCAGGAACGTGTAGATCTCGAAGAAGGCGACCGCCGCCAGCGACGTGCCCTGCGGCAGCCCCCGGAGCACGATGATGGTCGGGTCGGCGATCGCGAGGCGGATCAACTGCGCGCGCGCGTTCGCGTCCCCGTAGGTCTGATCGATGGCGGATGCCGAGAACATCGCAAGAAGGGCGATGCACAGGAGCCAGATCAGGATCTGCCAGCGGTCGCGGCGCAGGCGCTGGCGCATCAGCGCACCGAGGACGGCGCCCGCGGTCGCGCGGGGGACGGCCTCGCCGGTGCGCGCCGGACGGTCCGGCGCGGTGGTCGTGCTCATCGTGACGCCCCGACACGTTCGTCGGCGGTGACGTCGTCGCCGTAGTGACGGAGGAACAGCTCCTCCAGCGACGGCGGCGCGACGGTGAGGCCGCGCACCTCCAACCGGGAGAGCGCGCCGAGCAGCGATGGCACGGCGTCGCTGTCCGCCGTGAACCGCACCCGGCCGCTGACCACGTTCAGGTCGTGCGTCGCAGGGAGGGCCGCCAGCGCATCCTGTGCGACGCCCTCCGCGCTGAACGAGAACTCGGTGCGGGTCAGGTGGCGCAGCTCGTCGAGGGTCCCGGTCTCGACCGTCCGGCCGGCACGGATGATGCTGACCCGGTCGCAGAGCTGCTCCACCTCCGACAGGATGTGGCTCGACAGCAGTACCGTGGCGCCCTCCGCCGCGACGCGCTGGATCTCGGCGTCGAACACCGCCTCCATCAACGGATCGAGTCCGCTGGTCGGCTCGTCGAGGATGTACAGGTCGGCCGGCGTCGCGAACGCGGCGACCAGGGCCACCTTCTGCCGGTTGCCCTTCGAGTAGGCGCGGCCCTTCTTGGTCGGATCGAGCTGGAACACGTCGATGAGGCGCTTCTTGCGCGCGGCGTACTGCGCATGATCGGCGGTGCCGCCGCGCAGACGCGCGAGGAGGTCGATCGCCTCTCCGCCGGAGAGGTTGGGCCAGAGGCTCACGTCGCCCGGGACGTACGCGAGGCGGCGGTGCAGAGCGACCGCGTCCTTCCACGGGTCGCCCCCGAAGACGGTGGCGTGGCCGCCGTCGGCCCGGGCGAGACCCAGCAGGACTCGGATCGTGGTCGACTTCCCCGCTCCGTTCGGGCCGAGGAAGCCGTGAACCTCGCCCGGCGTCACCGTCAGGTCGAGGCCATCGAGAGCACGTACGCGGCCGAATCTCTTCTCGAGACCGGCGACGTCGATCACTGCATCCATGGGCGGGATGCTACGCCTTTTTCAGTAATTTGTGAAAGTTGTGTTTTCTGGCGTGTCAGCGCCGCCGTGTCACGCCTGGCCGCACTGGACCGACTCGATGCCCGCGTAGTCGTACTCGGAGGCGCTGTCGGGGATGGTCAGGTCGTACGGGACCCCGGCCTCGAGGTCGACCGTGGTGGTCCACGAGTCGAGCGTCTCGCCCTCCGGGGTGTCGGCGAACGTGGCGGTGACGGTCGCGCCGGCGCAGGTCTGGCCGGGCGTGAGCTCGAAGGTCCAGCCGTCGACGTAGTGGACGTGAACGCCGTCGACGTCGTAGTCGTCGACCTCGGAATCCTCGGAACCGGGGTCGCCGGAGCCCGGGTCCGATGGCTCCTCGGACGGGTCGTCGGACGAGCCGTCGCCCGGGTCGCTCTCGTACGGCGAGGCGCTGGAACTGCTCTCGGCCTGCGCGATCCGGCTGGTGCTGGCGCCGATCGAGACGATGACGAGCACCGCGACCAGCAGGATGGCGAGGCCGCCGACGATCCCGCCGACCGTGATGCCCACGATGGCGCCGGTCGACATGCGCTTGCGGGGTGGCGGGGACGGGTAGCCCTGGTACGCACCGAAGGCACCGGGGCCGTAGCCCGGCGCGGGTTGCCCGGGCTGGGGCTGGCCGGGCTGGGGCCGGCCGGGTTGCGGCTGGCCGGCCCGGGCGTAGCCCTGTTGCGGATAGCCGGGCGTCGGGTAGCCGCCCTGCGCTGCGCCGGGGTATGGCCCTCCGCTCGGCGGCTGGGGGGCCGCGCCGTACGGCTGCTGCGGGGCGAAGGGAGGCTGCGGCTGGGTCGGCGCGCTCTGCGGCGGATACGGCTGCGTCGGTTGAGCGGGCGCGTTCTGCGGCGGATACGGCTGCGCGGGCCCGTTCTGTGGCGGATACGGCTGCGTCGGCGCGTTCTGCGGGTAGGGCGGCTGCCAGGCGGATGCCGCGACCAGCGCATCCCGTGCCGCCGTCAAGGCATCACGGCGCTGCGGGTCACCACCAGCCTCAGCGAGCCGCGCCTGATAGGTGCGCTCCACCTCGTCGCTTGTCGCTCCCGGCGACACCCCCAGCAGTTCTGCCGCCTCGTTCGGACTCACCGCGCCCCCCGTTCAGCTCACGCGTATGGCTCGATCGTAGTGGCGGTTCGCCGAGCCGCGCCCCGCCATTGAGGACACGGCCGGCGCGACCCCATGCGGGAACCGATCAGACGAGCGCCGCGCCGAGCCCGCGCGCCAGCCCGGGAGCATCCCGTCGGCCCGGACGCTCCGCCGTGGCGATCTCGCCGAGTTCACGGATCACCCGGTTGTAGTACGCCGCGGCGACGCCCGTGCGGTATGCGGCGGGCTGCAGGTCTGCCTCGTTGCGCAGACGGATCTCAGCCCGCGCCGCCTCGATCGGTGTGATGATCTTCACGCCCGCGCGGTACCGGATCAGCCGGTGCACCCACTGGTCGAGCGCCTCCGGCAGCCCCTTTGCCACCCGGTCGTGCTCGGTCGCGAGGGAGGTGAGGGAGCGAGCTGCCGACGTGCTCGTCGACCCACCCGCCGACGCCGTCCCGCTCGCGGCGGCCTCTCGCTCGGCCGCTCGCCGGTCCGCTGCCATGACCGACAGGAGGTCGTCGTGCCGGTTGGCCTGCCGCGACAGCACCTCGAGCTCGTCGAGAGCCGTCGCGTACTCCTCCTCGTAGTCGGCGTAGTCGGCCGGATGCGCGGCGCGGTCGTTCACGAGGTCGGTGCGCGCGGTCGCCGCCTGGGCCCGGGTGAGCACCGTGCGACCGTTGCGCACGCGCTCGAGCCGCCAGGTCCAGGTCGCGAGGGGTTCCGGCATCAGGTGGCTCATGGCTCCACTGTAGGAAGGGCCACCGACATCGGTCCGACGACACGACGTCGGCGGCGCGGGCTAGCGTGGATGGTCGTGAGCACCCTTCTCCGCCGCCCGGTCGACCGCGAGATCCTCCGCCTCGCCGTTCCCGCTCTCGGGGCTCTGGTGGCGGAGCCGATCTTCCTGCTGGCCGACTCGGCGATGGTCGGGCACCTCGGGGTCGCGCCCCTCGCGGGTCTCGGCATCGCGAGTGCGGTGCTGCAGACGATCGTTGGGCTGATGGTGTTCCTCGCCTACAGCACGACTCCCGCTGTCGCGCGGCGGCTGGGAGCGGGCGACGAGCGCGGTGCGGTCGCGGCGGGCGTGGACGGCTGCTGGCTCGCGCTCGTGCTCGGAGTGGTGCTCGCCGGCGCGGGGTGGGCGGCCTCGCCGTTCCTGGTGAGTCTGTTCGGAGCGTCGTCCGAGGTCAGCGAGCAGGCGACGCAGTACCTGAGCCTGTCCATGCTCGGGCTCCCGGCCATGTTGCTGGTCTACGCCGCGACCGGGCTGCTGCGCGGACTCCAGGACACCCGCACGCCGCTCGCCGTCGCGGTCGCGGGCTTCGCCGCGAACATCGTGCTCAACTATCTGTTCATCTACGTTGCCGGACTGGGCATCCGCGGGTCGGCGCTCGGCACCGTCGCGGCGCAGTGGGCGATGGTGCTGGTGTACGCGATCATCGTCGCCCGTCACGCCCGCCGGGTCGGAGCCTCCCTCCTCCCCCATCACACCGGCATCGGCCGGACGGCGCGTGCCGGCGGCTGGCTGTTCCTCCGCACGGCGAGCCTGCGTGCGGCCATGCTTCTGGCGGTCTTCGCCGCAACCCGTCTCGGACCGGACGAACTCGCCGCCTTCCAGGTCACGATGACCGTGTTCGCGACTCTCGCCTTCGCCCTCGACGCCCTCGCCATCGCCGCGCAGGCACTCATCGGGAAGGGGTTGGGGGCCGGCGACCTCGAGAACGTCCGTGCGGTGCTGCGCCGGTGCGTGCAGTGGGGAATCGGCGCGGGCGCGGTTCTCGGCCTGGTGACGATCGCGCTGAGCCCTGTCGCGGCGCGCGTCTTCACGAGCGATCCGTCGGTCGCCGCGCTGCTGCCCCTGTCGCTGGCGATCGTGGGCGCAGGCGCCCCGCTGGGCGGGTACGTGTTCGTGCTCGACGGGGTGCTCATCGGCGCCGGAGACGCCCGGTATCTCGCCCTCACCGGCCTCGCGAACGTGGCTGTGTTCGTCCCGCTCGCGGTCGCCGCCGCCGTCTGGGGCGGGCACGATGCGACCGGCCTGGCCGCCCTGACCGCAGCGTTCGCCTTCGGCTACATCGGCGCCCGCGCGCTCACGCTCGGTCTGCGCGCTCGCTCCCGCACGTGGATGCGTGCGGGCGCGACAATCTGACCCTCACGCTTCGGCCGCTACGCCTCCACCGCCGGCGCAGGCGGCACGGGAGCGCCGATGCTCCCAGTGAGCCCCTACGCCAGCCACTCCCGCGCAGCGACCACGAGCGCCCGGACCCCGGTGTCGATCGTCGGCTGCGGAAGCGGCGCGAAGAACGGCGAGTGGTTGGTCGGGATATCGGTGTCGACCGTGCCCGCCGCCATCGCGGTGAGCACCGTCTCCGGGTCGGCCCCTCCGAGCATCCAGTAGACCAGCGGGGCACCGGCCGCCGTCGCGAGATTGCCGACGTCCTCACTGCCGGAGAGCGCGCCGGGGTGCAGCACCCGATCGGCCCCGAACTCGGCCGCGAAGGCCGCGTTGACCCGCTCGGTCGACTCGGGGTCGTTCACAGTGACGGGGTAGCGCTCCCCCCACTCCATATCCGGAGCCTTCGGGGCGCCGGACGCCTGCGACTCCGCCGCGATGACGCGGTGGACGCCGTCCAGCACGCGCTGCCGGACCTCCTCGTTGAAGCTGCGCACACTGATCCCGAGCGTGGCTTCGGCCGCGATGATGTTGTTCTTCGTACCGGCGTGGAGGCTGCCGACCGTCACCACCGCGGTGTCCTGCGGCGAGATCTCGCGCGACACGACCGTCTGCAAGCGCATGACCGTCGCCGCCGCCATCACCACCGGATCGATCGTCGTCTCGGGCCGGGATCCGTGACCGCCGCGCCCGTGGAGCGTGACCTCCATCGTGTCGACCGCCGCCATGGCCGCACCGGGGTGCGCGCCGACCATCCCGGCCGGGTACGGCAGCACGTGCTGCCCCAGCACGACATCCGGAACCGGCACCTTCTCATACAGACCGTCGTCGACCATCACCTGAGCTCCGCCGCCGTGCTCCTCAGCAGGCTGGAAGAGGGCGACGAGGGTTCCGGACCACTCGCCGCGCGAGTCGTTCAGCGCCTCGACGGCACCGAGCAGGCAGGTGATGTGGATGTCGTGGCCGCACGCGTGCATCAGCGGCACGGCGTTGCCCGCCTCGTCGGTCACCGTCTCGGTCGAGGCCCACGGGAGCCCGGTCTGCTCGCGAACGGGGAGCGCATCCATGTCGGCTCGGAGCAGCACGGTCGGGCCGTCGCCGTTGCGCAGGACGCCCACGACGCCGGTCGTGGCGATGCCGGTGTGCACCTCGAGCCCCAGTTCGGTCAGCCGCTCGGCGACGATGCCGGCCGTGCGGTGCTCGGTGAAGGCGAGTTCGGGGTGGGCGTGAAGGTCGCGGTAGAGGGCTTCGAGATCCATGCCGTCAGCCTACGACCGGCGCCCCCGAGGAGACCCGTGGAGCCGCCGTTGTGTTGCCCTGGTGGAAAACGCTCGTGAATGTGGAGGGAATCGGCTCCCCGCCCTCCAGCATCTCGACGACCGCCCGTCCCGCGGCACGTCCCTTCTCGACGGCGGGCTGAACGAGCGTCGTGAGATCGTACGGCCAGAGGCCGTCGACGCGCACGCCGTCGAAACCGACGACGCTGACATCCCACGGCACTTCCAGACCCAGCTCCTCGGCCGCACGGATGACGCCCGCGGCCAACAGGTCGCTCTGGGCGATGACGGCGGTCGGCCGGTGCCGCGCGTCGGCGAGGAGGGCACGGCCGGCGGCGCGTCCTTCCTCCACGAACGACCCGCGCGTGACCCAGCCGGGGGCGTCCGGGAAGACGTCCCGGGCGCCGGCGAGCCGGTCGAGCGCGGTGGTGGAGCTGGCCGCCGCCAGGCGGTCCGGTGTCAGCGGTCCGCGCGCGCGATCACGTGTGAGCGACAGCGTCACCACCGAGACGTCGCGGTGGCCGAGGTCGTAGAGGTGCTGGGCGGCGACGCGGGTCGCCTCCCGGTTGTCCTGACCGATCGTCGGGACGCCGTCGGCCGGGTCTCCCTCGATCGCGACGAGCGGGATGCCGCGCTGGCGGAGAGTCGCCACCGACTCGTCGAGACGCGGGCTGCAGCCGACAAGCACGACCGCATCCATCGGGGCGTCCTCGATCCGCTGCGCGGCCTCGCCGGCGTCGGTGAGGATGAGGAGGCCCGCGTCGATCGCGCCGATCTCCTCCGTGATGCCGTCGAGCAGGGCGATCTTGATGGGGTCGCGGAAGGCGTCGCGCACGCGCTCCTCCATCACGACACCGACGATGCCGGAGCGGCCGCGGCGCAGCGACCGCGCCCGCGGGTCGGGCCCGGCGTAGTTGAGGCGCTTCGCGGCGGCGAGCACGCGCTCGCGGGTGGCGTCGGAGACCGGGCCTGTTCCGGAGAACGCGAGCGATGCGGTGGAGTTCGACACACCGGCCAGGCGGGCGACCGCGGCCAGGGTGGGCCGGACGGCCGCAGGGGCTGTGCTGGGTTCGTTCACGTGTGATAGCTTAGTCGAATCGTTTCGATCGAAACGATTCGAGCAGACGAACCCACAGGAATTCGCCCGATGTCACAGCCGATCTCGACCACCACGCGCTCCCGTCGCGAGCTCACCGCCTGGCGCAACGCGGTCTTCGTCATCTTCATCCTCTCCGGGCTCGCCCTCGCGACCTGGGTGGCCCGCATCCCGGGCATCCGCGACGACCTGGGACTGGGCAAGGACCCCTCGGCGGTCGGGCTCCTCATCCTCGGGATGTCGGTGGGCGCCATCCTCGGCCTCACCGTCTCCTCCCCCCTCCTGGTCCGCTTCGGTCCGCATCGCGGGATGGTCGCCGGCCTCGTGATCGTCGCCATCGGCATCCTGTTCATCGGCTTCGGAGCGACGACCTTCCACTCCATCCCCTCGGTCGCCGTCGGGCTCATCCTGCTCGGCTTCGGCAACGGCATGGTCGACGTGATGATGAACGTCGAGGCCACCGCCGTCGAGCGTGAGATCGGGAAGACGCTTCTGCCGCTCATGCACGCGTGCTTCAGTCTCGGCACGGTGCTCGGCGCAGGGATCGGTGCCGCGGCCGCAGCGCTGGGCGTCGCGGTCGTCTGGCACCTGCTCGGGACAGCCGTGGTCATCGTCGCGATCGCGATCGTGGCCGTCCGCTACATCCCGCGCGAGGCCGAACTCGGCGACGAGGCGGCCGAGAAGGAGCGCATCCCGTTCGGCGAGCGCATGCGCACCTCGCTCGCCGTGTGGGCCGATTGGCGACTCATCCTCATCGGCGTCGTCATGCTCGGCATGGCGTTCGGCGAGGGCTCGGCGAACGACTGGATTTCGCTGGCCGTCGTCGACGGTCATGGTCAGGCCAACTCCGTCGGCGCGCTCGTGTTCGGCTTCTTCGTTGTCGCGATGACCGTCGGCCGGGTCGTCGGCGGCCCGATCGTCGACCGCATCGGCCGCGTCAATGCCATCCGGATCACCGCCGGCATGGGCGCCGTCGGCCTCGTGCTGTTCATCGTGGGCGGCCCGATGTGGCTGGTCGTCATCGGAACCGTGCTCTGGGGCTTCGGCGTCTCGCTCGGCTTCCCGCTCGGGATGTCGGCGGCCGCCGACGGCGCCGCGAACCCCGCCGCACGCGTCTCCGCGGTCGCGATCATCGGCTACTGCGCCTTCCTGGCCGGTCCGCCGCTGATCGGCTTCCTCGGCCAGCACTTCGGCCTCCTGAACGCGCTGTTCCTCGTGCTCGCGCTGCTGGTCGCCGCGTTCCTGGCGGCACCCGCCGTGCGCCCGGTCGACGCACCCACGGAGCGCCGCGCCGCCTCCCCCGACCCCGCCTGATGCCACGCTCGACCTGATGCAGCGCTCGACCTGACGCCGCGCTAGACGAAGCGGAGGCAGACCGGGGTCGGGACGGGCGAGGTCCCGAGCAGACGGAGGCTGCGCTCGGCATCGTCGAACGCCAGCACCGCGATCTCGTCGCTGTCCTGGCAGGCCGCCAGCACCCGGTCGCCCCCGGGCGCGATCACGAGGTCACGCGGCGTGCGGCCACCGACCGCGACGGAGTCCACCAGACTCAGCCGCGACGCCTCGGCGTCGAACGCGAAGATCGCGACCGCGTCATCCCCGCGGTTGCTCACCAGCACCGTGCGGCCGGAGTCGCTGATGCACACGGCGGCGGTCAGGTTGTCGCCGTCGGCCCCGTCGGCCCGGGTCGTCGTGCTCTGCACCCGCACGAAGCGGTCGCCCTCCCGCCGCAGCACGTCGGCGCTGGAATCGAGCTCGTTCACCAGCACCACGTGACGGCCGTCGGGATGGAACGCCAGGTGCCGCGGGCCCGCCGAACCGAGCACAACGGTCGCCTCGGGGCGGAGGGTCAGCGCGCCGGCATCCGAGAACGCGTACCAGCGCACCTCGCCGATGCCGAGATCCACGACCACGACATCGCCGCTCACGGGGTCGACGCTCAGCTGGTGCACGTGCGGCGCATCCTGCCGCTCCGGGTCGGGTCCGCGGCCCTCGTGCCGCACGAACGCGGTGCGCTCTCCGAGCGATCCGTCAGCGGCGAGCGCGAACACCGACACCGTGCCGCCGCCGTACGTCCCCGCGATAAGGAATCGCCCGCTCGGGTGCACCACCGCGTGCGCCGGAGACGGCCCGCCGCTCGACGCCGAGCCCAGCTCCGTCAGCGAGCCGTCGGCCGCGCGCGCAAAGGCGACGAGGCCACCGTCGGGCTCCGTCTCGGTCACCGCGTACACGTGCTCACCACCGGGCGCGGCCGTCACCCAGGACGGGTTCGCCACCCGCGCCGCGACCGACACATCGGTCACGTCCGACCCGTCGAAGCGGGCGCTGAGCACCCCCTCGGCGTGACCGTCGACGTGCGGGAGGCGTTCGGTGTAGGTGCCGATGAGGAGCTCGTGGGCCATGCCGACCATCCAACCACCGTCCCCGGCTGCACTTAGGATGTTGCGGTGCGCCTCGTCATTGCCAACTGCTCCGTCGACTATGCGGGGCGGCTCAGCGCGCACCTGCCGCTGGCGACACGGCTGCTGATGCTGAAGGCCGACGGCAGCCTCCTCGTCCACTCCGACGGCGGGTCGTACAAGCCGCTCAACTGGATGAGCCCGCCGTGCACGCTGACCGTCGACGAGCCCGACGAGCTGCAGCGCGCGGCCGGGATCCGCGAGGTCTGGCGCGTCACCCAGGCGAAGACCGCCGACATGCTCGTCGTGTCCATCCACGAGATCATCAGCGACACCGCGCACGACCTCGGCATCGACCCGGGGCTGCAGAAGGATGGCGTGGAGGCGCACCTGCAGAAGCTCCTCGCCGAGCAGATCCACCTTCTCGGCGACGGCCACGTGCTGGTCCGCCGGGAGTACATGACCGCGATCGGCCCGGTCGACATCCTCGCCCGCGACTCCGCGGGAGCTGCGGTCGCCGTCGAGCTGAAGCGACGGGGCGACATCGACGGCGTCGAGCAGCTGACGCGCTACCTGGAGCTGATGAACCGCGACCCGCACCTCGCCCCGGTCACCGGCGTGTTCGCCGCTCAGGAGATCAAGCCGCAGGCGCGCACGCTGGCGGAGGACCGCGGCATCCGCTGCCTGGTGCTCGACTACGACGCCATGCGCGGCCTCGACGACAGCGACAGCAGGCTGTTCTGATGGCCCAGCCGCGTTTCCCCCAGAGCTACGAGAACGTCCCGGTCCGCACGGCCCTGACCGCTCTCGCCGCCGAGCCGACTCTGGAGAACCTGGATGCGCTGCTCGCCACCGCGGTGAAGGGCGGCCTGGTGGTGGATGTGACCGGCTCCACTCCGCAGGACACCCGGCTGCGCACCATCAGCTCCACCACCGGCGAGGCGGTGCTCCCGCTCTTCACGTCGATGAACGCGCTCCGGGCGGCCGTCGCCCAGTCGGCGGAGGGCGAGGGAGCGCGCGTGCAGGCGGTCATCGTGCCGGCGCTCGAGGCGCTGGGATTCATCCACACCGCCGAGTTCGTCGCCGTGCAGTTCGACCCGGGAGCCGCGCACACCATGGTCGTCGCGCGGTCCCACATCGAATCCGCCCTCGGCGAGCGCTGACCTGCGCTTCAGATACGTCACATACCATAGGACCGCTATGACCAACCCGACCACCACCGTCACCCGGACCTGGACCTGCGTCCTCTTCGACCTCGACGGCACCCTCACCGACTCGGCACCCGGCATCACGTCGTCGCTCGCCCGCATGTTCGCGACGATCGGTCAGCCGGTGCCGTCCCCCGCCCAGCTCCTCGAGTACGTCGGCCCGCCGCTGCTCGACTCGCTGCAGAGCCTGGGCGGCATGACCGAGCCGGCCGCTCGCCACGCCCTCGCCGTCTACCGCGAGGACTACGCCGCCCACGGCGCGTTCGACTCCGCCGTCTTCCCCGGAGTGCGCGGCCTGCTGCAGCGTCTGCACGCGGCCGGGATCCCCCTCGCCATCGCGACCAGCAAGCCCGAAGCGCAGGCGACCCGCATCCTCGAGCACTTCGGCCTGGCCGAGTACTTCGACGTCATCACCGGCGCGACCGACGACGAGAGCCGCAGCGCCAAAGCGGATGTGGTCGCCGAGGCTCTGCGCCGCCTCGGCGAGCGCGGCGTCGACCTCGAGCACACCGTCATGGTGGGCGACCGCCAGTACGACGTCGAGGGTGCAGGCGCGCACGGTCTGCCCACCATCCTCGTCGAGTGGGGCTACGGTTCGCCGGCCGAGGCCGCCGGGGCGATCGCCGTCGTGCACTCCGCCGACCAGCTGAGCGCTCTGCTGCTCGGCTGACCGCTTCCGCCACTGTTCACCGACACGGACTAGGCGGCCCGGTGCGCTCACGGGTAGGCTGATGTGTTGCGAAACCGCACTTAATACAGCACTAGGAATCCATATGCGCACACGTAATCCGTTCGTTCCGGCTGCCATCGTGGCGGCCCTCACCATCGGCTCGCTGGCGGCCTGCTCCAGCGGCGGCAACACCAACTACGTCTCCTCGCACACGCCCGCGTCGTCGTCCTCGTCGGCGGCCGGTTCGTCCGAGGACGCGAAGTCCGAGGAACTGCCCTCCGACTTCCCGAAGGACGAAGTGCCCATCGTCGACGGCACCGTCGTCGTCGCCCGTGGCGACAAGGAGAACGGTTGGTCGGTCACCGTCCAGCCGTCGGGCAAGAACGGCTTCGCCGACGCGAAGTCCGCGCTCGAGGGCAAGGGCTTCACGCAGCAGCCCGGCGCCACCGACACGTCCGCCGTCTACACCAACGACACCTACACGGTCTCGGTGAAGACTCCTGGCGTCTCCGTGACGTACAACGTCACCGCCAACCAGTAACACCTCCTTCTCGCACTCCGCCGCCCACCGTCGACTACGCAAAGACTGCACGGAATCACGCGATTTCCGGTCAGTTTTTGCGGACTCGACGGTGGGCGGTTGTGCGTAGGGGGCGACACGGTCAGGCGTCGATGATGCGGACGAGCTCGTCGATGAAGGCGGTGAAGGTGTCGGCACGGCGGATGAGGCCGAGCACGGTCTCGCGGTCGGAGAACACCTCGACGAACTGGTCGAAGACCGTCTGGAAGGACGCGCGACCCGCCGCCGAGAAGGCGATGAACGCGATCACGTTGACCCGGGCGTCGCCCCAGTCGATCGCCGTGTCGTTGACGACGATCGCGATCGCGGTGCGGTGTGCGCTCATCGTCATGGCGTGCGGCACCGCGAGGGAGTCGGTGAACGCCGTGGACGACATCTGCTCGCGCTCGACGGTCTGGTCGACGTACTCCTGGTCGATCGCGCCAGCCGCGATCATCCGGTCGCCGAGGGCGCGGATCATCGTGATCGGGTCGCGTGCGTAGAAGTTCCGCAGGAACAGGCTCTCGTCGAAGTACTCCAGCAGCTCGCTCTTGATCCGCGCGCGGTGGCGCTGACGGCGGATGCGGGACGCGGCCTGACGGATGTGCTCCACGTCGGTCTCGGTGAGGAACGGCTGCACGATGACCGTGTTCTCGCGCCGCCCGCGCGGGTCGATGGTGGTCAGCACCAGGTCGGCATCGATGGCGTCCCAGTCGGCGTCGGTCGACGTGATGACGCTGGTGATGTCGAGCTCGTCGCCGAGGGTGCTCTCCAGTCGGTCGCGCAGCAGGATGTGCATGTCGTAGTAGTTGGGGCACACCACCGCACAGGTGACCGCATCCCGCCGCCGTGACTGCTGCTCGAGGTAGGCGCCGACGTGCATCGCGATGTAGGCGATCTCGTCGTCGTTGACCTCGATGCCCTCGGCCGACTGCAGCCGGCTGGCGATGTAGACGGCGAGCTCGTAGATCATCGGGTACGAGCTCTTGATCGACCGGGTGAGCGGGTTGCGCGAGTAGGTGTTCTCGTGCGCCCGGGCCACCAGGTTCTGCACGTGCAGGGTGAGGCGGACGATGAAGTTCTCGTCATGGAGGTCGACGAGGTACTCGGTGGATGCGCGGTCCACGATGCCGCGGACCACCGCCAGGTCGGCCGGGCTGACGAACTCCTCCACCGTGTCGCGCCCGGCGCCGGGTGCGATGACGCGCGTGCGCATGAGGATGGCCAGGTAGCGCAGCTCGGTCGTGTCGAGCGCCGTGCCGAAATGCCGCTCGATCAGCTGCCCCAGGTCATGCGCGAGTGAGCGGATGGTCTCGCTCGCCTCCGGCTCCTCGACAGCGGGGAGCACCCGATCCTTCGCGACGCGGTCGAGAGCGACCGCCATGTGCAGGAGGACGTCGTTGATGCCGTACTCGTTGACGAAGAAGCCGCGCGCGTCGAGCATCGCGACGAGGTCGGACTTGAAGTCGACCAGACCGCTCGATCCGAACGCCTCCTGGATGCGGGCGACGTCGACGACGCTCTGCCGCATCTCGTCGCGGAACAACCGGCTGAGCAGCTTCCGCCGCGCGATCTCGGGCCCGAGGAGCTGCACCACGGCGCCGTGGCGTTCGAGGGCGAGCTCCGTGCCGGAGAGGAGGCCGCGCATCCTCGTCAGGTCCGACTCGATCGTGGAGTCGCTGACGAACAGGCTCTCGGCCGTCTCGTAGACGTCGATCCCGTCCGGCTCGTCAAGCAGGCGCCGGGCGAGGAAGACGAGCCGTTCCTGCGGGGAGCCCGCCGTTCCGGTCTCCGACGTGCCGTCGCCCGCCAGGTAGGCGGCGTAGGCCTCGGGCTTCACCCGGTAGCCGTTCGATCCGGACTCGACGACATCGCCGAGCGCTGCCGCGTAGCTGCGGATGCTCCGGGTCGTCACCCCGATGTCGTGCGCGAGCTCGGCAGCCGTCACCCAGGCAGCACGACGCGCGAGGATGTCGAGCATCCTCGTCTGCTTCGCCGAGAGCGCCACCAGCGACCACCTTTCCCGACGAGTCAACCACCCCGTAGGGTGCCGCCGTGCGCTTCCGGCCAATTTTCCGCACCCCCGGAAGAAACGCTGCTGGAGCGCGGGCGCACAGCGAGCGAGCATTGCTGACGTTCCATGAGCTCCACCCAGCACGAAAGGCAAGGATCGATGAAGATCGTGGTCGTCTGCGGCGCCGGTGCGTCCAGCACCTTCGTGGCCGTCAAGCTGCGCAGTGCCGCCCGTGAGCGCGGGGCGATCATCGAGGTCCAGCCGGGGAGTGCGAGCCAGCTGGAGTCCCTCGCCGGAGTGGATGTCGTCCTCGTCGGCGCACACCTCGAGTCGGCCGTCCCGGCGATCCGTGAGCGGGCCGCCGCCACCGGCACCGCCGTCGCCGTGCTTCCCCCCGTCTCCCCGGCCGCCCTCGACGGCGAGCGCGCCCTGGACCTGGCTCTCGACGCCAAGGCGGCGGCACTATGAGCAGAGCCGCATACGGAATGGCGGCGGCCACCAGGCCATCACGGAACGAAGGAGAGCACAACCATGGCTGAACGGATCATCACGGTCGGATCGACGCACGGGCTGCACGCCCGCCCGGCGAAGCTCTTCGTGGAGGCGGTCAACAGCTCGGGCGCGAAGGTGAAGCTGACCAAGGAGGGCGGCAAGACCGTCGACGCCGGCAGCATCCTCGGCGTGATCTCGCTGGGCATCGATCACGGCGACAAGATCGTGCTCACCACCGACGCGGACAACGGCGAGGCGGTCCTCGACGACCTCGCGGTGATCCTGGCCACGGACCACGACGCCTGAGCGGCGGACGCATCATGAGCGACACGAACATCCTCACCGGCGCCGGCATCGGCCAAGGCGTCGCTGTCGGGCCTGTCCTGCGGATGTCGGCCCCGCTGCCCGAGCCGTCGGACCAGCCGAGCACACGCACCCCCGACGAGGAGAAGGCCCGCGTGCAGCAGGCCGTCGCCACGGTCGCGGCGGACCTGCGCGAGCGCGCATCCACTGTCCAGGGCACGGCGGCGGATGTGCTGGAGGCGCAGTCGATGATGGCGGAGGACTCGACCCTCGCCGACGACGTCGCCTCCCGCATCGACGGAGGGAAGACCGCAGAGCGCGCCGTCTTCGAGGGCTTCGCCGTCTTCCGCGACATGCTCAAGGAGCTGGGCGGCTACATGGGCGAGCGCGCCGGCGACCTCGACGACGTCTCGCAGCGCGTCGTGGCGGCCCTGGAGGGCAAGCCGGCTCCCGGCGTGCCGCAGTCGGAGACCCCGTTCGTCCTGGTCGCGCACGATCTCGCCCCCGCGGACACGGCGCTGCTCGACCTGACCAAGGTGCTCGGGCTCGTGACCACCGAGGGCGGCCCCACCTCGCACACCGCCATCCTGGCGCGGGAGAAGTCCATCGTCGCGGTCGTCGGTGCGGCCGGCGCCGGGAGCCTGGCCGACGGCGACGAGGTCGTAGTGGATGCGGCGGCCGGCACGGTCACCGTCTCACCGACCGAGACCCAGCGCGCGGACGCGCTCCGTCGCATCGAGGAGCGCGCCGCCGCCCTCGCCGGCGGGGTCGAGCCGGGCGCGCTCGCGGACGGCACCGCCGTCCCGCTGCTCGCGAACCTCGGCTCGGCCGCGGGGGCCGAGGACGCGCTGGCCGCAGGCGCCGAGGGCGTCGGACTGTTCCGCACGGAGTTCCTCTTCCTCGACCAGCGCCTGGCGCCCGATGTCGCTCAGCAGCGCGAGCAGTACGTGAAGCTGCTCAGCGCGTTCGGCGGCGGCCGCAAGGTGGTCGTCCGGGTGCTCGACGCCGGCGCGGACAAGCCGCTCGAGTTCCTCAACGACGCGCACGAGGACAATCCGGCACTCGGGCTGCGCGGGCTCCGCTCGCTGCGCGCCAACGAGGACATCCTCCGCGAGCAGCTCACCGCCCTCGCCGAAGCCGACGCGCAGACCGACGCGGACCTCTGGGTCATGGCACCGATGGTCTCGACCGTCGAGGAGACCCGCTACTTCACGGAGCTCGGCCGCGAGTACGGCCTGAAGACCGTCGGCGTCATGGTCGAGGTCCCCTCGGCGGCGCTTCTCGCCGACCGTGTGCTCCAGATCGCGGACTTCGCCTCGATCGGCACCAACGACCTCACGCAGTACACGCTCGCGGCCGACCGCCTGCTCGGTTCGGTCGCCGGGTTCCAGGACCCGTGGCATCCGGCTGTCCTCCGCCTCATCGGCGAGGTCGGCGCGGCAGGCGCGGCTTCGGGCAAGCCCGTCGGCATCTGCGGTGAGGCGGCGGCGGACCCCCTGCTCGCCGTCGTGCTCGTCGGCCTCGGCGCGACGACGCTCTCGATGTCGCCCGCGGCGATCGCCGACGTGCGGCTCTCCCTCAAGCGCTACACCCTCGGCCAGGCCCGTTCGCTGGCCGAGACCGCCCTGGCCGCCGATGGCGCGGCCGAAGCGCGGGCGGCGGTCCGTGAGGCCGCCGACCGTTTCACCTCACCAGCCCCCGACAACAGAAACGAGGCACCACAATGACATCGGCGACACAGACGTCGGCGACGGCGTCGGCCCCGAAGAAGCCCAACAGCGCGCGCGTCCACGTGCAGCGGTTCGGCACCTTCCTCTCCAACATGGTGATGCCCAACATCCCGGCATTCATCGCCTGGGGCTTCATCACCGCGCTCTTCATCGCGACCGGTTGGCTGCAGAGCACCGGATGGGCAATCAGCCCGATCCTCGGTGGCTTCGGCGACCAGGCGAAGATCGGTTGGCAGGGCGCTGCGACCGTGCTCCAGCAGGACCCGAGCGGCCATACCTTCCAGCAGTACGTCGGCCTCGTCAGCCCGATGATCACCTACCTGCTGCCTCTCCTCATCGCGAACACCGGCGGCCGCATGGTCTACGGCGTGCGTGGTGGTGTGGTCGGCAGCATCGCAACCATGGGCGTGATCGTGGGCTCCACCATCCCGATGTTCATCGGCGCCATGATCCTCGGCCCGCTCGGCGCGTGGATCATGAAGCGGATCGACATGCTGTGGGAGGGCAAGATCAAGGCCGGCTTCGAGATGCTGGTCAACAACTTCTCCGCAGGAATCGTGGGCATGCTGCTCTCGATCGGCGCCTTCTTCGGCATAGCACCGATCGTCGAATGGCTGAGCTCGGTGCTCGGCGGCGCGGTCAATTGGCTCATCTCGGCGCACCTGCTGCCGTTCGCGAGCATCCTCATCGAGCCGGGCAAGGTGCTGTTCCTCAACAACGCCATCAACCACGGCGTGCTGACCCCGCTCGGCGTCGAGCAGGCGCAGCAGACGGGCAAGTCGATCCTGTTCCTCTTGGAGGCCAACCCCGGTCCCGGGTTCGGCATCCTGATCGCTTACTCGATCTTCGGCCTCGGCATCGCTCGCGCCAGCGCGCCGGGCGCCGCACTCATCCAGTTCGTCGGCGGCATCCACGAGATCTACTTCCCGTACGTGCTCATGAAGCCCATGATCATCATCGCGGCGATCCTCGGCGGCATGACCGGCATCGCGGTGAACGTGACCTTCGGCTCGGGTCTTCGCGCACCGGCCTCTCCGGGATCGATCATTGCCGTGCTCCTTCAGACGCCGGCCGACAGCTTCATCGGGGTGACCCTCTCCGTCGTGCTGGCCGCGGCCGTGTCCTTCATCGTCGCGTCGATCATCCTGCGAGCAAGCCGCAAGCGCGACCTCGCCGCGGGAAACGCCGGCGATCTCTCCGCCGCGGTCGCTCAGACCGAGGCCAACAAGGGCAAGCAGTCCTCGGTGCTCGAGGGCCTGGTCCAGGAGGGCGAGCACGACACCGGTGACGCCCAGGGCGACGCCACAAAGCGACTGGTGCAGAACATCGTGTTCGCGTGCGACGCTGGGATGGGCTCAAGCGCGATGGGCGCGTCCGTGCTGCGCAACAAGATCAAGAAGGCGGGCATCGAGGGTGTGACGGTCACCAACCAGGCGATCAGCAATCTCGACGGCACGGCAGACCTGGTCATCACGCAGCGCGAGCTGACCGATCGTGCAAAGGGGCAGTCGCCGAACTCGGTGCACGTGTCCGTCGACAACTTCATGAACAGCCCCAAGTACGACGAGGTCGTGGACCTCGTCGCCAGCCAGCAGAAGACCACGGAGGACGCCAACAAATGACCGACACGATTCTCGACCGGGCGAACGTCGTGGCCGCGGGCACCGCGACCACGCGGGAGGACGCGATCCGGGAGGCGGGTGAGCTGCTCGTGCAGGCGGGCGCCGTCGAGCCGGGCTACGTCGACTCGATGCAGGAGCGCGAGAACACCGTCTCCACCTTCATGGGGAACGGCCTCGCCATCCCGCACGGCACCAACGAGTCCAAGGACGAGATCAAGCGGTCCGCGCTCTCCTTCATCCGCTACTCCTCGCCGCTCGACTGGGGCGGCGAGGAGGTGCGGTTCGTGGTCGGCATCGCCGGTCAGAACAACGAGCACCTCGAGATCCTGTCGAAGATCGCCATCCTGTTCTCGGAGGAGGACGATGTCCAGAAGCTGCTCGACGCCCCCGACGCCGAAGCGCTGTACACGCTGTTGGGAGATGTGAACGAGTGAAGGCCGTCCACTTCGGAGCCGGCAACATCGGACGTGGCTTCGTGGGGCTCCTGCTCCACGAAGCCGGGTACGAGGTCGTGTTCGCGGACGTCAATGCCGAGCTCATCGACGCCCTCGCCGCGGCGGACTCGTATCGCGTCCACCTGGTCGGTGAGGACTCGGAGACGAAGACCGTCACCGGGTTCCGCGCGATCAACAGCGCGACCGAAGAGGATGCGCTGGTCGCCGAGATAGCCTCGGCCGACGTTGTGACGACGGCGGTCGGCCCCCGCATCCTCCGTTTCGTCGCCCCCGTGATCGCCCGCGGTCTGGCCGCTCGGGCGGACGATGCGCCCCGCCTGGCCGTGATGGCCTGCGAGAACGCGATCGGCGCCTCGGACCTGCTGGCGGCGGAGCTCATGGACGGGCTCCCGGACGACGACACCCGCGAGCAGCTGGCTGCGCGTGCGGTGTTCGCGAACACCGCCGTCGACCGCATCGTCCCAGCGCAGGCGGCGGACGCCGGGATCGACGTGACCGTCGAGACGTTCTACGAGTGGGTCGTCGACCGTTCGCCGTTCGCCGGGCACGCGCCCGAGATCCCGGGCGCCCACTTCGTCGACTCGCTCGGCCCGTACATCGAGCGGAAGCTGTTCACGGTCAACACCGGGCATGCGACCGTCGCATACACGGGCTTCCTTCACGGGGCCACCACGATCAGCGAGGCCATCGCGATCCCAGCCGTCCGGGAGGCGGCGGAGGCCGCTCTGCGCGAGACCTCGGCGGCGCTCACCGCCAAGCACGGGCTGCCGGAGGAGGAGCTCGCCGCGTACCGCGCGAAGATCCTGGGCAGGTTCGCGAACCCCTACCTGGTCGACGAGGTCACCCGCGTCGGGCGGGAGCCGATCCGCAAGCTCGGCAGGAACGACCGCTTCATCGGTCCGGCCTCCGACTACGCGGAGCACGTCGGCGGCATCCCGACGGCCCTGATCCAGGCTGTCGGCTCCGCCCTGCGGTTCGATGTGCCCGAGGACACACAGAGCGTCGAGCTGCTCAAGCTGCTCGACGAGGCCGAGCCGGCCGCGATCGTCGAAGAGGTCATGGGCGTTGAGCCCGGCGAACCGCTCCACGAGCCGCTCGTCGAGACCGTGACCCTGGCTCAGCAGGAGCGCTTGGACGCGGCGCTCTGACAGCTGCGGCCGGGCGGCTCCCCCCGCCGTCCGGCCGCCCCTGAGCATCCGCCGACCGCAGATCACAGCGCGCGGGGCTGGTGGTACGTTTCGCATGTGAGCCGAATCGTGTCGGTGGCCCCGGTGCTCCCCGCCCGGAGCTACAGCCAAGGGGAGATCACCGCCGCGCTGCTCGCGATGATCACGTCGGACCCCGCCAGGCAGCAGGTGATGCGCCGCATCCACGCCTCCTCCGGTGTGCAGACCCGCAGCCTCGTGATGCCCCTCGAGCGTTACAGCTCGCTGGCGTCGTTCCAGGAGTCGAACGACTTCTTCATCGCCGAGGGGACGACGCTGGCCGAGCGCGCCGTGACCGCGGCCCTCGACTCCGCCGGTCTCGTGCCCACCGACGTCGACTTCCTGCTCTTCACGTCGGTGACCGGCATCGCCGCCCCCTCCATCGACGCGCAGCTGGTGTCGCGGCTGGGCCTGCGCACCGACGTCAAGCGTCTCCCGAGCTTCGGGCTGGGATGCGTCGCCGGCGCCGCCGGGATCGCCCGCGTCAACGACTACCTCGCTGGCCACCCGGACGAGGTGGCCATCCTGTTGTCCGTGGAGCTGTGCTCGCTCACCGTGCAGGCGAGCGACGACTCCATGGCGAACATCGTCGCGAGTGGCCTGTTCGGCGACGGCGCCGCGGCCGTCGTGATGGTCGGCGACCGGCGCGCTGAAAAGCTCGGCCTCGCCGGACCCGATGTCGTCGACTCGCGCAGCCACATCTACCCGGACACCGCCGACGTGATCGGCTGGGACATCGGCGGCACCGGCTTCCGGATCGTCCTGAGCGCGGGCGTTCCGGAGGTCATCGAGCGCAACTTCGCCGGAGATGCCCGCGGCATCCTCGCCGCCCACGATCTGGAGGTGTCGGACGTCGGCGCCTGGGCCGCGCATCCCGGTGGGCCGAAGGTGCTGGAAGCGTTCTCGCAGGCCCTCGACCTGCCCGATGGCGCCCTCGACGCCAGCTGGCGCTCGCTCGCGAACGTCGGCAACCTGTCCTCGGCGGCGGTGCTGCACGTGCTGGCGGAACAGCTGGATGCGCACGCAGCCGGCACCATCGGGCTGCTGTTCGCGCTCGGCCCGGGGGTGACGAGCGAGCTCGTCCTGCTGCGCTGGGCGGATGGCGCGGAGCGGTCGGGGCTGGTCTCCGTGCCGGCCGCGCTGCCCGCCGCGGTCGAGGCTGGCGCGCCCGCCGCATCCACCGCCCCCGCCGCGCTTCCCGCGGCCGCCATGATCGACCCGGTCCCGTGATCTGGTACACCGTTCTCGTCCTCGCGACGGGCGCAGAACGCATCGCCGAGCTGATCGTCTCGACCCGCAACGCGAAGTGGTCGTTCGCCCGCGGCGGCGTGGAGTTCGGCAAGGGGCACTTCCCGCCGATGGTCGCGCTCCACACCGGGCTGCTGCTGGCGTGTCTGGCGGAGGTCTGGTTCGCCGACCGGCCGTTCCTTCCGTGGCTCGGCTGGCCGATGCTCGTGCTGGTGCTCGCCAGCCAGGCGCTGCGCTGGTGGTGCATCGCCACGCTCGGTCCGCGCTGGAACACGCGCGTGATCGTCGTCCGCGACCTGCCGCTGGTGACCGGCGGGCCGTACCGCTGGCTGAAGCACCCGAACTACGTGGCGGTGGTCGTCGAGGGCTTCGCCCTCCCGCTGGTTCACACGGCCTGGATCACGGCACTCGTCTTCACCGTGCTGAACGCCTGGCTGCTCGTGGTGCGCATCCGCTGCGAGAACCGGGCGCTCGCCACCGTGCTCGCCGCACCGGCACGCGCATGAACCCGCAGGTCGTCGTGGTCGGGGGCGGCCCCATCGGCCTCGCCTGCGCCATCGAGGCACGCGTGGACGGCCTGGAGGTCGTCCTCGTGGAGCCGCGGGTGGGGCCGATCGACAAGGCGTGCGGAGAGGGCCTGATGCCCGGAGCGCTGGCCGCACTGCACCGGATCGGAGTCGATCCCGCCGGGAGGCGGCTCGACGGCGTCGCGTACATCGACGCGGGATCCCGCGTCGAGCACCGCTTCGCGGAGCGCCCAGGAAGGGGCGTTCGTCGCACCGTGCTGCACCAGGCTCTGGCGGAGCGGGCGTCCGAGCTGGGCGCTCAGCGCATCCACGCCAGGGTCACCGGACTCAGCCAGGACGCCGGCGGTGTCGATCTGACCCTGAGCGACGGCGAGACACTGCGTGCACCCTGGGTGATCGCGGCCGACGGCTTGCACTCACCGGTGCGCCGCATGCTCCGGCTGGACGGGCGTGCGCAGCCCGGCACGCGGAGGCGGTTCGGTCTGCGGAAGCACTTCGCCGTCGAACCATGGACGTCGCTGGTGGAGGTGCACTGGTCTGCTGGGGCCGAGGCATACGTGACCCCCGTCGACGAGCGCCTGGTCGGCGTCGCCGTGCTCGGCTCGCGGCCCCTCGATGTGGATGAGGTGATCGCGGGCATCCCCGAGCTCGCCGAACGCCTGCACGGCGCCGAGGTGGTGACCGACCCTCGCGGGGCAGGACCGCTGCTGCAGCGGGCGCGCTCGCGGGCCTCGGGGCGGGTGCTGCTGGCGGGCGACGCCTCCGGCTATGTGGACGCCCTGACCGGCGAGGGGATGCGCGTGGGCTTCGCTCAGGCGCGGGCGGCCGTCGCCGCGGTCACGATGGGGAACACAGAGCAGTACGAGCGGGCCTGGCGGGCGACGACACGGGATTTCCGCATGCTCACCTCCGCTCTGGTCGTGGCGGCGCGCTCGCGCTTCCGGCCGCGGATCGTGCCGACCGCCGCTCGTCGCCCCGAGCTGTTCGGCTCGATCGTGGAGCGCCTCTCGCACTGACGCCCTCTTCCGGGCCCGGCGCGCCTCCTCACGCTTCCGCGCTCGGGAGGCGGCGGTCGTCGAGCGTTATGCCTGCATACTCGGGCATTTAAAGCATGCTTAGCACCTGTGGAATGTGGTCTCCGCACGGGTAGACCGATTAGTATCTGGAATCGAGCATCGAAATCGGATATGCCGAAAGGTGAGACATGAACGCATCCGCACCCGGCCCCGTGGACGACGCGACCGCCCCCGCGCAGAAGGCGGTCAAGAAGCGCACGACGGTGACCTTCTACCTGACCGACGCCATGCGGAATCGTGCACGCGCCGCCTACCGCCAGACCTCGTTCGACGAACGCGACGGCAGTTGGTCGGAGATGCTGAACAAGGCCCTGCTGGCCGAAGTGCAGCGTCGCGAGAAGGCCTACAACGAGGGCAAGGTCTTCGTGGGCAACGACGAACCGCTGACGCCCGGGCGACCGATCGGGTTCTGAACCGCGCTCCCGACGCATTCCAGACACGACGAACTCCCGGCACGTCGACGGCTGGGGAGCGTCGACGTGCCGGGAAGCGTCCGACCCGCGATCAGCGGGCGTCGATCACCGGGTGTGGTGGCGGCGCGTCCGGTTGGCGGACACGAACGCAAGCATCACTCCGAGGAGAGCGAGGAGGGCGCCCAGGGCGCCGACACCCAGCTCGTTGGAACCGGTGGAGGCGAGGGCCGCAGCCCCCGACCCGCTGCCCGCGGCCAGCGACATTGCCCCGCCCGCGGACGCCGTCACCGTGCCGGCTCCGGTGCCACCCGTGGTCGGGGTGGTCGGAGTCGTCGGGGTGGTCGGAGTCGTGGGCGTGGTCGGGGTGGTCGGGTCAGTCGGGTCCGTCGGGGTGGTCGGGTCGGTCGGCGTCGTGGTGGAGCCGGTGGTGGTGCTGTCGCCGACGACGCTGATCGCGTTGCCGCCGACGGTCACCGGAACATCCACACCGATCGGCAGGTCGATGCCGCCGAGGGTCCCGTCGCCGGTGGTCCCACCGGTCGTCCCACCGCCGGTAGCCGGGGCGCTGGTGGAGGATCCGGCCGAGGTGGAGTCACCGACCACCGAGACCGCGTTACCGCCCGCCGTCACCGGCACAGCAGCATCGATCGGAGCCTGGATGCCGGACAGGATGCCGCCGTCCGAACCAGAACCCGACGTGGTGCTCCCGCTACCGGCAGCCGGAGCCGCCGTGTCCGAACCCGACGTCGTCGAGTCACCGACCACCGAAACCGCGTTACCGCCCGCCGTCACCGGCACAGCAGCATCGACCGGAGCCTGGATGCCGGACAGCAGCCCGCCGTCCGAACCAGAACCCGACGTGGTGCTCCCGCTACCGGCAGCCGGAGCCGCCGTGTCCGAACCCGACGTCGTCGAGTCACCGACCACCGAAACCGCGTTACCGCCCGCCGTCACCGGCACAGCAGCATCGATCGGAGCCTGGATACCGGACAGCAGCCCGCCATCCGAACCAGAACCCGACGTGGTGCTCCCGCTACCGGCAGCCGGAGCGGTCGTCTCCGAGCCCGAGGACTGCGAGTCGCCGAGGACGGAGATCGCATTGCCGCCGACCGTCACCGGCACTGCGGCGTCGATCGGAGCCTGGATGTCGGAGAGCAGTCCGCCGTCCGAGGCGGAGCTCGACGCCGTCGCCGACGAGCCGGAACCCGCGGCGGGCGCCGTGGCCGACGAATCGGTCGACGTCGAGTCGCCGAGGACCGAGATGGCGTTGCCACCGGCGGTCACCGGAACCTCCACCGCCACAGGTGCCTGGATGCCCGACGCCACGCCGTCCGAACCATCGGAGGTGGCGCTCGCTCCCGAGTCGGCGGGCGCCGGAGCGGCAGCCGAATCGGATCCGGAACTGGTGGAGTCGCCGAGGACGCTCACCGAGTTCCCCGCCACCGTCACCGGGACGCTGACCGAGGGCACCGCCTGGTCGCCGCTGAGGACGCCGCCGATCGAGTCGGGCGAGATGGACACCGAGGGAGCCGCCGGTGCCGCCGGAGCCGCGGCCGTGGAGCCGCTGCTCGTCGAGTCGCCGAGGACCGAGATGCCGTTGCCCGAGAGGGACACCGGAACCGTGACGCCGACGACCGCCTGGTCGCCGCTCGCGACGCCGTCGCTGCTGGGAGCCTCGGCCGCGTTGGCCGCGGCCGTTCCGGCGAGCCACAGGCCGCCGACGCAGAGGGTGAACCACATCCCTCTGGATACGTACTTGTTCATGATCAAGCCTTTCGAATGAGTGTCTGCACCCGGGCATGAGGATGCCGGGCGAATGGTCGCGTGCTGCCTCAGAGGGCAGCGGCGACCCACTCAGTCGGGGCTGATGTCGTGATCGGCGACGGGAGCCGCGGGGATGCGGTCATCCGCGGCAGCGCCGATGCGCCCGCTCCACGCGGAGCCGGGCAGGAGGAAACCGTCGGCCGTCGCGGCCGCACCGGGCGCAACTCCGCCCGGGCCACCGGACCCACCGGTCGTACCGGCGGTCCCGCCACCCGGCAGACCACCGCCGGGCAGGCCACCGCCCGGAAGACCTCCGGGCGCGTCTGAGGGCGCACCACCGGCGCCGGCTCCAGACGGGGCGACGAGCCCCGCGCCCGCGACGAAGGACGTGGCACCGGTCGCGGCGAGCAGCTCGAGAGCGGCACCGGCCGGCACTGCTGCAGTGGCCGGACCGGCCGCCGCACCAGGCGAGAGAAGGGATCCGAGGAGGTCCGTACCGTCCGACACCGTGGTGCCCGGGTCGGGCACGGGAAGCGCCGCGGCGGGAGGAGTCAGCGGCGTCACGGCCGTGTCGACCGCGCCCACGACATCCGACACCGCCTGGTCGACGCCACCGGTGACCGGCTGCGTGACCGATGAGACCGGGGCCGGCGGGAGGATGTCGCTGACGATCGGCACCTGCGCGACGACCTGGTCCACCACATCCACCACCGGGTCGACCGTGCTCGAGACCGGCGACTGCTCGACGACCTGGTCGACCGTGTCGGTGACCGGGGTCACGACCGCGGAGACGACCTGCTGCACGGGCTCGGGGACGGCCGGCGCGACGGCCGAGGTGACCGATCCGAGGACGTGTCCCACGGCTCCGGTCGCGTTCGATACGACCGCCGAGACGGGCGAGGACGGCGGGGCCGGTTCGGCCGCAGAGGCCGGCGAGCCTCCCATCAGGAAGCCGAGGACGGTCAGGCCGGCGCCGGCGATCAGAGAGCCGATCAGCACGCGCGCAGGGCTGACCTGGCGCGGGTGCAGCTGCTGAGCAGCATCCGGCATACGATCACCCCCTGACCGTTCGAGACAAGGGGGACTGTACTCCGCCGTCTACTAGAACGGAAGCGATGCGTCCGAAGTCGCGATCTCGGCGCGTTCGTCGCGCGACGAACGGCGGGATGCCGCGGCTGCGATCGCGATGACGACGAGGGCGCCCACCGTCATCGCGGCGCCCACCCACAGGGGCGACGTGTAGCCGAGACCCGCCGCGATGGTGAGACCGCCCAGCCAGGCGCCCAGAGCGTTGCCGAGGTTGAAGGCGGCGATGTTCCCGCCCGAGGCGAGGGTCGGTGCGTGGGAGGCGTAGGAGAGAACCCGCAGCTGGAGGGCCGGGACGGTCGCGAAGCCGAACGCTCCCATGAGCACGAGGGCGATCACCGCACCGACCGGGATCCCGGCGACCAGGGCGAAGCCCACCAGCACGACGGCGAGAGCACCGAGCAGCCAGAGCAGCGTCCCGTCGATGGAGCGGTCGGCCAGGCGGCCGCCGACCCAGTTGCCCGCGAACAGCCCGAGCCCGAAGAGGATGAGGAGCCACGGAACCGCGGACGAGGGGAATCCGGAGACGCCGGTGAGCGTGTAGGCGATGTAGGTGAAGGCGCCGAACATCCCGCCGAATCCCAGCACGGTCGCGGCCAACGAGAGCCAAACCTGTCCGGAGCGGAACGCCGACAGCTCGCCGCGGAGACCGCCGGTCGGCCGCTCCCCGGCGTCGCGCGGCACGAGCAGGGCGACGCCGATCATCGCGGCCACTCCGATCACCGTGATGGCCCAGAACGTCGACCGCCAGCCGAAGGCCTGGCCGAGGAGGGTGCCGAACGGCACGCCGAGCACGTTCGCGGCGGTGAGCCCGGTGAACATGACGGCGATGGCACGCGCCTGCTTCTCCGGAGCGACGAGACCGGCGGCGACCACCGAGCCGATGCCGAAGAACGCGCCGTGGCACAGTGCGGCGAGGATGCGCCCGGCGAGCATGACGCCGTAGTCCGGCGCGATCGCCGAGAGCAGGTTGCCCACGATGAAGAGCACCATCAGCCCGAGCAGTGCCGCCTTGCGCGGGATGCGCGTTGCGGCGGCGGTGAGGCCGAGCGCGCCGACGACCACCGCGAGCGCGTACCCCGAGATCAGCCAGCCGGCGGTCGCCTCGTCGACGTGGAAGTCGGCGGCGACCTCGGGCAGGAGCCCGGCGATCACGAACTCGGTGAGTCCGATGCCGAACCCTCCGAGTGCGAGGGCGATCAGGCCAGCGGGCATGGATGTCTCCTTCGGGATGCGGGGGTGGTGCGCTACTCTGTTAGTTGCAGACGCGCTATAAATACTTGCACGTGCAACTACTTCGCGCAACCCGTCTGCCGAGACGACCGGGAAGGGGCGCCCCATGGGCATCGCCGACGACGCCGTGGAGGTGCGCGCGCACGGCTGGCGCACGCTCGCCGCGCTGCACGGGTACATCGAGGCGGAGCTGGAGCGCGAGCTGAGCAAGGCGGTCCAGCTGTCGGTCGTCGAGTACACGGTGCTCGACGCGCTGGCCCGCCAGGACGGCTGGCACATGCGCATGCAGCAGCTCGCCCGCGCGAGCGCCCTCAGCCCGAGCGCGACCACCCGTCTCGTCAACCGTCTCGAAGACCGCGGCCTTCTCACCCGCATCCTGTGCGACGACGACCGCCGCGGGATCTACACCGAGCTGACGGCGGACGGGCACGGCCTGCTCGACACCGCCCGCCCCGTCCACGACGCCGCGCTCTCGCGCGCGCTCGACGGCGCTCGCGAGGTGCCGGAGCTCGCCCCGCTGGTGGACGCCCTCCCCCAGCTCAGCGTGCAGCCCGCCTGAACCGGGTCAGCGCAGCACCTCGACCAGGGCGACCCACGAGAACAGCACGGTCGTGACGATGGCCAGGATGGTGCCGACGGCCACCAGGACCAGCCCGAGCGGCAGCGTCGGCGCGAACACGAGCACGAGCCCGCCCACCGCGTAGACCGCGGGCGGAAGGGCGAACAGCGCGACCCGCTCCGCGGTGTAGCCGCGGAATCCGGTCTGGGCCGCATCCCGCTGCACCGCCACAGCGGAACGCACCACCACGACGGCGCACAGCGCGGTGCCGATGAGCACCTGGACGCCGTACCCGATCGTGCCCTGACCCGGGATGAGCGCCGCGCACGACAGCGCGACGCCCAGGATCAGGCCGGCGATGGATGCTCCCGCCCGGGCCGCGAGTCCCCGCGACTCGGCGATGGTCCTGATGTTGACCGACAGGGCGACGATCAGCAGACCGCCGAGGGCGGCGCCCGCCCCGGCGACCGCGACATTGAACTCCGACCACGACGCGAAGGGCTCCTCCATGGGCGCCAGCGTAGCGGTGCCCAGCGGCCAGGGCGTATAACGGGGACATGGCCGACGCGCTCACCACCTGGATCGACCGCTACCGACGCGCATGGGAGAGCAACGAGCCCGACGACATCCGCGCACTCTTCACCGAAGACGCCAGCTACCGCACCGAGCCGTTCGCCGAACCGTGGGACGGTCACATCGAGATCGTGGAGGGCTGGCTCGACGCCCAGGACGACCCGGGCGCGGCCACCTTCGAGTGGCGCCTGGTCGGGCAGGACGGCCCCGTGTACTTCGTCGAGGGCGTGACCGACTACCGCGACGGCCCGATCTACAGCAACCTGTGGATCATCCGGCTCGCAGAGGACGGCCGCGCCGAGGAGTTCACCGAGTGGTGGATGGAGCAGGAGCCCGACCAGGACTGACCCGGCACGCCGGTCCGCCGGATCCGGCGGTCGTCACGCGAGCTGACCGAGCCACAGGCCGAGGCCGGCTGCGGCGAGCGCCAGCACCAGCATCCCGACGCCGTTGAACAGCGCCGCCCGATAGCGTCGCTGCTGCGCCAGGCGGACCGTCTCGTAGCTCGCGGTGCTGAACGTGGTGTAGCCGCCCAGGAAGCCCGTCCCCAGCACGGCGCGCCACTCCGGGGGCAGGCCGTGGGCGAGCGCGAGCCCGGTGACCAGGCCGAGCAGGAACGATCCGGTGACGTTGATCACCGTCGTGCCGAGCGGGAACGAGACCCGCACCCGTGCCTTGAGGACGCCGTCGAGCACCAGCCGGGCGACCGCGCCCAGCCCGCCGGCCACCGCGACGGCGACCACCAGCAGCGCGGTCATCGGCCGCTCCGGTCGGCCCGGCGTCGCGCGATGCCGGACGCCAGGGCGATGCCCGCGACGGACGCGATGGCGCCGACGGCCACCGTGGCGACGGCGTACAGGATGCTGAGGCCGACACTCTGAGCGGCGATCAGGCCGTCCGTGTCCACCGCGAGCGAGCTGTACGTGGTGTACCCGCCGAGGATGCCGGTGCCGACGAACAGCCGGAGATCGCGCCGCCGGCCCTCGTCCGGTCCGCGCAACGCGAGCGACTGCAGGAGCCACCCGAGCACGAAGGCGCCCGTCACATTGATCAGGAACGTGATGAGCGGCACGCCCGCGACGGGCGGCACCGACAGCGTGAGCAGGTACCGCACGGCGGCACCGAGCGCACCACCCACGAACACGAGCAGGATCGAGCGCCAGTGCAGGTGCACGGGCGCGGGCGCGCGGGTCGTCACGAGACCGGCGGCTCTTCCCACGGGAGCTTCTGGGCACCCGGCACCGGATTCAGCGGCACCACAACGACCGGGCGGTGCTGCCGGTGCGCAAGGTGCACGCCGACGGAGCCGTTGAAGAACTCGCGCAGGCTGCCGCGCAGTCCGGCCTCGCGCGTCCCGACGACGATGTAGCGCGCCTCCATGTCGTCCGCCAGCCGCGACAGCGACCACGCGGGGTCACCGGCGAGCTGCTGCAGGAAATAGGGGATGCCGCGACCGTCGAGGAACCGCCGGATGTGCGCTTCCAGGTCCGGGTCGAACCGCGCCTCCTCCGTCTCGGGCAGATCGGGGTCGTACGGCAAGGCGACCACCGTTCCGTCGACGTAGCTCGAGACGAGGTACCGGTCCGGGTCGACGTTGGCGCAGACGAGCGGGACGTCCAAGTCGTCGGCGAGACGGGCGGCCTCCTCCAGCACCGCGATCGGCTGACCGGGGACGACGGCCACCAGGATGCCACCCCGGCCGGAGAGCGCATTGCCGTTCATGCCCCTAGTGTGCACCATCCGGGTTCACTCGTACCGACGGGTGGGGTACGTTCGGCCATACAGCGTCCGAAGGGAGCCCGAACCGATGGCCCATACGCCTCCGCTGCCGCGCGAGCGCCGCCGTACCACCCGCGGACTCCGTCCGCTCCCTGAGTTGACGAAGGACCTCGTCGCTCAGCTGCGCCGCCTCGTCGCGTCGGAGATCGCCCTCTTCAAGGCGGAGATGACCGCCAAGGCGAAGGCGGCGGGGATCGGCGCAGGGCTTCTCGTCGGAGCCCTGCTGTTCCTGTTCTTCGCGTTCGGAGTGCTGGTGACCGCCGCCGTCCTCGGCTTCGCGCTCATCCTCCCCGCCTGGCTGGCGGCGCTCATCGTCGCGGGCATCCTCATCCTGATCGCCGTCGTTCTCGGCCTCATCGGCTGGAGCAGTCTGAAGAAGGGCGTCCCGCCGGTGCCCGACGACCTGGGTAGCGAGCTGAGCGCCGACGCGAAGGCCCTGAAGGGAGAGCAGCCGTGACCTCGGACACCACACCATCGGTGAGCCGCCAGGGCCAGCGCCCTGCCGGACGCCCGCCGCTCCCCAAGGGCGCCGGCATCAACTCGCTGAAGCTCGACCTGGAGGTGACCAGGGAGGAGCTCGCGACCACGCTCGACGACCTCTTCGCCACCTTCAACATCCGGGTGCAGATCCGGTCGCATCCCACGTTCTTCGTCGGGCTCTTCCTCGCACTGACCGGGGCGGCGGCGGGAATCGCTGCGCTCCTCCTGCGGAGACGCGGGCGTGCCCGCTGACCAGGGCGGCGTCGGGAGCGACCGCGCCAAGGCGGTCCGGCGGATCGAGGATCGCCACAGTCTGCCCTGGTACCGGCTGCCGTGGGGATTCATCCTCAAGCGGACGATGCGCAGCTTCAGCACCGACCAGTGCACCGACCTCGCCGCCGGACTGACCTACTTCGCCGTTCTGTCGCTGTTCCCTGCGCTGCTGGCGCTCGTCAGCATCCTGGGCATCGTCGGCCAGAGCCAGGCCGGGATCGACGCCCTGTTCGGGATGGTCAACGAGCTGGCGCCCGGGATGACCGACGTCCTGAAGGGGCCGATCGAGGGTCTTGCGTCCTCTCCCGCCACCGGTTGGGCGCTGGTCATCGGAATCGTCGGCGCCGTGTGGTCGGCGTCCGGATACGTCGGCGGCTTCGGCCGGGCGCTCAACCGCGTGTACGGCGTGCCCGAGGGGCGCACTGCCCTGGTGCTCCGCCCGGTCCAGCTCGGCGTCACGCTGCTCACGCTGGTGCTGATCTCACTGCTCGCCCTGATGCTCGTGGTGTCCGGCCCCGTGCTGTCGTTCCTCGGCGGCCTGATCGGGCTCGACGAGGCGTTCCAGGTGGCATGGTCGATCCTCCGCTGGCCGGTCGTCATCATCGTCCTGGTGCTGCTGCTCGCCGTGCTGTACGCGTCGACGCCGAACGTGAAGCATCCGCGGTTCCGCTGGCTGACGCCGGGCTCGCTCGCCGCGATCATCGTGCTCGGCATCGCGTCGGCCCTCTTCGCCTTCTACGTCGGCAACTTCGGCAACTACGACCGCACCTATGGCGCGCTGGCCGGCATCATCGTGTTCCTGCTGTGGATCTGGATCGCCAACAACGCTCTGCTGTTCGGCGCCGAGCTCGACTCGGAGGTCGAGCGCGCGCGGGAGCTCGTCGCGGGCATCGAGGCGGACGACGTGCTGCGGCTGCCGCTCAAGTCGGACAAGGCACTGCTCAAGGCTCGTGAGGCGCACGCGGGCGATATCCTCGCCGCGCGAGAGCTTCGCCGCCGTTACCGCTGACACCGGGGCCGGCGCCGGGCCTCGTCCCCCGCGAAGCTAGTCTCGAAGCATGAGCGACCAGCGACCCGGCCACGACCTCCCCGACGCACGCGGACGGTCGGGACTCCACCGGACAGGGCTCGACCTCGACGGCAACCCGGACGTCCGGGTGCGGGAGGTCGAGGTCACCTCCGACGGCTGGCACGTGCTCCGGCGCACCACCTTCGATTACCGCGGACGCGACGGACGGTGGACGACGCAGACGCGCGAGACGTACGACCGCGGCAACGGGGCCACCGTGCTGCTGTACGACCCGGCCGGCCGAACGCTCCTGCTGACGCGCCAGTTTCGCTTCCCCGCCTACGTCAATGGACATCCGGACGGGATGCTGATCGAATCGGCGGCCGGGCTCCTCGACGGCGACTCGCCGGAGGAGGCGATCCGGCGGGAGGCCGCGGAGGAGCTCGGGGTGAGCATCGGCGAACTGACGCACCTGTTCGACCTCTACATGAGCCCCGGTTCGGTCACCGAGCGTGCGCACTTCTACGCGGCGCCCTATGTGCCCGCCGAGGTGGTCGGCGGCGGAGGTGTCGAGGAGGAGGGCGAGGAGATCGAACCGGTCGTCGTCCCCTACGACGAGGCGCTCCAGCTGGTCGCGGACGGCCGGATCGCCGACGGCAAGACGGTCATCCTGCTGCAGTGGGCGGCGCTCAACCTCTTCGGCTGAGTCTGCGAACGCCCGATCGGGCCGAGTGGGCGATCAGCCGTAACGGAGCGCGGGACCGTCCGACTTGAGGAAGTCGATGTGCAGGTGGTTGCACGTGTCGTCGAACGGCTTGAAGTTGGTGAGGTCCATGGAGGAGCGGCAGCCGATCTGACCGAGACCCGTGCCGTCCGGCACGATCGGGTCGAGGATCTTGATGAGCTGCACCGACTTCGCGTCGCCACCGGTGAGGGGCGAGCCGTTGAGCAGGTAGAAGTCGAGGGCGTGACCGCCGCCGTCCGCATAGTGGGCGGACTCGGTTCCCGCTCCCTCGATCTGGCCGGTGCAGCGACGGTTGATGTCGCTCACGCCGACCTGGTTGAAGTTGTCGAGCGCGATCGAGATGGCCTGCAGAACGCGGTAGTCGATCCCGCAGCCGGGGACCGCGCGGCCTTCGGCGAGGTCGGCGATCTCGGGGATGTGGTTCGGCGTCGAGCCGACCAGGCGACCGGCCGCGACCGCTCCCATGAGCTGGACGGCGAGGGCCTGGACCGTCGGAGACACCGTCGTGTTGGTGGTGGAGTCGAGCGCCTGCGGGCTCTCCTGGATGTCGAGGCCGTCACGGGCGACCACCTGGGTCACACCGCCGCCGGTCAACGTCTGCACCGCGAGGGCGGTCCGTGCGGCACCGACCGTGGAGCCCTCGCCCGTCGTCGCATAGGCCGGGAGTGCTGCAGTGCCGAAGAAGGCGGCCAGCGCCAGCATGACGACGGCGTGGACGCCCCAGCGCCGGCCCTCGGTGCGAGCCGGGCGGGCCGACCGCGGTGTCCGTGTGCGGCGCGGCGGACGGTTGGCGCGCTCCGCACGGGCGGCGGCTTTAGCGTCGCGTCGGTCGCGGGTCGGGCGCACGACGACGCGCTCGCGCTTCGCCGGCCGGCTGCGCTCCGCCTCGAGGGCGGCGCGGCGGCTCGGGAAGGTCTGCGTCGCGGTCAGCTCCTCGGCCGTGGTGAACGCGCTGACCGGGTCGTCCGAGAGTTCATGCTGCTGGTCCACATCCACCACGACGGGTGCCCTGAAACTGCGGCGAGGCCGCACTGAGGGAGTGGACTGGGGCAAGCTGCTGGTACTTCCTTGGCGAGACGGTCGGAGGATCGCGCCGGGGGGATGGGCGCGAAAGCGTACCGATCCTTTCTACCCGATTCCGCCTGGATGTTCCATCAATGCAGACGAATGGATCCCGGTCGGGGGCCCATCCCGCGCGTTCGGGTCACGCAGGGGCCCCCACCCGGGACCGGGGTCGGCACCGTCGTCCGTCCTCTGAAAACGTAGGCGTCGCAACGGATCGCGGGGTGACGGGATACGGCTGGCACGACCGGCCGTTCAGCATCCGGTCAGGGGATGGCGACCGCCAGTTCGACACGCCCGGACCGTTCGCGGAGGGCGACCGTTCCGCGCTCCGACAGCTGCTTGAGACCGATCCCGGCCTCGGAGGCGGCGAGCGCTCCGCCGGAGAGGACCACGACCTCGACGCCGCCGGACGCGGCCGGCCGCAACTCCAGCGCGACAGGCGAGCCGTCGCCGTGCCGGACCGCGTTCGCGAGCCCTTCCGAGATCGCGTCGACCACCGCGGCGGTGCGCGACGCATCCCCCAGACGCTCCCAGACGCCGTCGCCGATGCCGACCGTCAGGCCGATGGCGGAGGACCAGCTGTCGAGCAGCGTCCGCACCTGCTCGGCCGCGTCCGGCTCGTCGTTGGCGCCGCGGAGGGCATCGCGCGCACGGCCGACGATCTCGGCCGTCCGTGCGCCGGCGTCGTTCGGGCCGCCGGAGACGGTCAGCGAGAGCGCACCGGCGATCAGCTCGGACTGCACGCCCGCGTGCAGCAGCCGGGCGAGGGAGGCGCGCTCTCGCTCGTACTCGCTGCGGATCCGGGCGGCGGTGGCGACGTTGGACTGCAGCGCCGTCTCCAGCTCCGCCTGATCGAGACGCGTGCGGACGGCCAGAGAGCCCACGAAGGCCACCGCCACGGCGATGAGCGGGTAGGTCGCCGCCTCGAACCAGACGGACTCCGGCCGCACCCCCACGAGCAGGAGGGTCGTCTCGCCACTGAGCGCGAGCAGTACCCCGACCAGGGCGTAGATGCCGAGAAGAAAGAGCAACCTCAGGACGGGCCGGTGCGGGAGGCGGAGTCGCGCGACCACGGTGTTGGCCACCAGGAGCACCACGAGACCGACGACGAGCGGGAGGAGGCTGATCGCACCGAACAGGAGCACACCGAACGGCACCACCAGGGCGGAGAAGAGTGTGGCGGTCGCGATCGGCGGGGCGGCACGCATCCCGCCCAGGACGCTCGCCGACCACTCCCGCGCTCCCGCCACTGCGCCTTCCGGCACCGCGTCCGGTGCGGGAGAGGCGTAGACGCGATGGCTGGCGGGCCGCACGACGTCCTCGGCGAGCGTCCGCAGCAGCCGGGCGGCAGCACTCGGCTCCATCGGCCGGGAGGCGGCCGAGGCCGCGGCCTCCTCCAGCGCCGCCACGACGCCGTCCACGGTGTCGGCGCGCAACTGCCGGAGGCGCTCCGAGGCGTTCTCCACATCGAGTTGCGACGCGCGTTGCGCCGTCCGCAGCCGCCGGAAGACCCCGCGGTGCTCGCGGACGAGATCGACGCCGACGGCGATCAGCGAGAAGGCGACGACGAGGGCGACGACGTTGATGCCGATCCGGCCGGCCAGGTCGCCAGGCGCGACCGGGATGGAGAGGAGGCCGCCCGCCTCCAGGAAGAGGATGGGCCGGAGCCCACCCGCCACGGCGAAGAACGCGAAGACCACGACGGGTCGCGCCCGTCCGTGCACGACGCGAAGCAGTGCGGCCCCGGCGAGCAGCACGCCGCCGAGGATGACATGGGCGAGACCCGAGACCGCGAACACCTCGAGCGGCCCGCCGCCGACGTACTGCAGCCCCGACATGACGGTCACCGCGAACGGGAGCGTGATGAGCCACGACCAGACGGTGATCGCCGACGGCCCGTAGACGCGTGCGAAGGAGCGACGGAAGTTCGTGAGCAGCACGGCTCAGAGCCCCGAGGCGGGATCGCCGAACGTCGTCGTGTAGAGCGTCGCGGCGGCGACGCGCGGTGTCGTGCGCTCACCGCCGAGCCCGAGCGCGGCGAACACCCGCTCGACGCTCTTCTCCACGGCGCGCACCGACACGCCCCGCCGCCGGGCGATCTCGGCGTTCGACAGGCCGGCGGCGAGCAGCCGGGTGGTCTCCAGCTGCGCGGCGGTCAGCCGGAGGAGTCGCGCCTGGGCGTCCGAGGCGGCGAGGTCGCGGGACACCGGCCGATCGGCGAGCACGGCCTCCGCCGCATCCACCAGCTCGTCGACAGATTCGACCGCTGCCTTGTTGACGAACGAGGCGCCGGTGACGGTGCTCTGCGCCTGCGCGGAGGCGGCCTCACGGGACAGGTTGCTCAGGAAGAGGATGGCGACATGCGGTGCACGGGACCGCAGGATGGTGGCCAACTCCACACCGTTCGGTCGCTGGCGGAGGTCGATGTCCGTCACCAGAAGGTCCGGATCGAAGGCGTCGGCCAGGGCGAGGGCCTCCGGAGCGGACTCGGCCGACGCGACCTCGAAGCCTCGGGCGCGGAAGGCGTCGGAGACCAGGGAGCGCATGAGGGCGTGATCCTCCACCACGAGCGCGCGCCGGAGCCAGGTGCTCTCCCCCGCCCGACCAGACTCCGCCACCCGGCCAGGATAACGCGACACGCCGGGCGTTCCCGCTGGTCCGGCGGCCCCCGTTGTGGTCCCGTTCGCCCCGCGTACGCCACCCCCGCAGGACCGCAGCGTAGGGTTCTCGGCATGACGACCAGGCTGCTCGCCGCGGCCGCCGGCTTCGCCGCGGCCGCCGTCCTCGCGCTCGCTCCCGTGTCCGCCGCATCGGCCCACGACTACGTGGTCGGCAGCGACCCGGCCGCCGGCTCCACGGTGACGACGGCACTCGACACGGTGACCGTGACCTTCAACGACCGCGTGCTCGACCTCTCCGGGACCGGATCGACGAACCTGCTCACCGTGACCGGTCCCGACGCAGGGACCCGTCATTTCGAGACGGGATGCGCCACCGTCGCCGACACCACGCTCAGCGCGCCGGTCGCCCTCGGCGGGGCCGGTCAGTACACAGTCACGTACCAGATCGTGTCGGCCGACGGCCACACGGTCTCGTCGTCCTACCCGTTCACCTACCAGCCGCCGTCCGGCGCCGCGGCGGCCGCGGGCTCCGAGACACCCGGCTGCGGTGCGGGAGGGTCGACAGCGCCGGCAACGATGGGCCCGACGGCGCCGACCCCGCAGGCGGGCTCCGGGCCCACCGCGACGGCCGCCGCATCCACTCCGCAGCCGACGACGCAGACCTCCGGCACCGACCTGGGCCTGGTGATCGGCATCGCCGTCGCCATCGTCGTGCTGGCGGTCATCGGTGTCGTGATCGTCCTCCTCACCTCTCGGCGCCGCCGCCCTTCCGCCACGGATGCGGACGACGACGCGCACTTAGAGAGCTCTCAGGACGATCTCTGAGGCGGATGGGGCTTTCGGCTCCTGAGTTGCTGGCGTAGCGTTCGCGCATGGCCAGACAGACGACCGACCAGCAGACCGAGGACTTCCCGGACGTCGTGCCCGAGGAGCAGATGGATCCGGACATCGTCCCGGCTCCCCAGCCCGCGCCCGACTCCGTCGATGACGGCGACGAGGAGGACGGCCGCCTCTGAGCGGCTAGGGCGCCTCGCCCTCGCCCGACTCCTCAAGCTGTCCGTGCTCCGAGTCGTGCGCCGTCAGATCGGCGCTCGTGTACTGGCGCTCGCCGGCGTCGAGGTCCTCGCGCTCGTCGTCGCCGTTCGCGATCGGCTCGTCGGATCGGGATCCGGGCATGGGGTGCTCCTTCGTCTCGGGATGCGGTGGAGCTTCGAACGGTAGACCTGCGCCACCCGCGCCGACAGGGGATCGCCAGCCGCCGCAGAGCCGCGGTTGAGCGGGCGTCCAGTCTTCTGGGGCAGGGTATGCCCCGTGGAGATCGTTGTCGACGTCGTGCTCGTGGTGCTCGGCATCCTCGCGATCGCGGCCGGTTGGAGCAAGGGCGCCATCCGTTCGGCCGGCACCCTCGTGGGTCTCGGGCTCGGTCTCTGGCTGGGGCTGACCATCGCCCCCATCGTCGTCGGCTGGTTCGCCGACTCCGGGTTCGGCGGGGTCACGCAGCGGTCCGTCGTCGCGGCCGTCGTCATCATCGTGTGCGCGGGCGTCGTGTACGCCATCGCGGGCGCCCTGGCGAGCATCATCGGCAAGCTCCTGCGTCACGGCCCCATCCGCTGGCTCGACTCCCTCGTCGGCGCCGTGCTGGGCCTGGCCACCTGGGCCGTCGTGGTCTGGCTGCTCGCCGGGTTCGCTCTGGCGACCAACCTCGCGACCGTCGTCCAGGCGGCGAACTCCTCCCGGGTCGTCTCAACCCTCAACAGCATGGCCCCGCTGCCGTCGTCGACCGTGCTCGGCGCGGTGGACGACGCCCTCGCCGGTGCCGGGCTGCCGAAGGTGTTCGAGGGCGGCGAGACCATCAAGGCGGTCCCGGCGCCGGACGGCTCCGTGCCCGCCGCCGTCTCGGCCTCGGAGCAGTCGGTGGTGACGGTGCTCGCCTCCAAGCCCGCCTGCGGTGTCGACTCCGAGGGCAGTGGATGGGTCGTGCAGCGCGGTCGTGTCGTGACCAACGCGCACGTGGTCGCCGGTTCCTCCTCCATCGTCGTGCGGATGTCCGGGAGCCCCGACGTCGAGCGCGCGACCCTCGTCGCCTTCGACCCGTCCCGCGACCTGGCGGTGCTCGACGTCACCGACCTGACCGCTCCGGCGCTCGACATCGGCCCGGATCTGACCGCCGGCGCCGCCGCGTTCGCCGCCGGGTACCCGGGCAACGGGCCGTTCACCATCGCACCGCAGCGCGTCCGCGATCGGGTGGTCGCGCGCGGCACCGACATCTACCAGAGCGGCTCGGTCGACCGCGACATCTACTCGCTGCGCGGCGTCGTCCGTCCCGGCAACTCGGGCGGACCGCTGCTCGACTCCGATGGCCGGGTCGCCGGGGTCGTGTTCGCCCGGAGCGCGACGAACCCCGACACCGGCTACGCGCTGACCCTCGCCGAACTGCGGCCGGTGCTCTCGTCCGTCGGCTCCGCACCGATCAGCTCCGGAGCCTGCTCGGCGGGCTGACACGCGCCTGAGCCGCTCTCCCGTCGCGCCGTTCGCCGTGGTTGGCTGGTGACATGAAGGCTGTGAGCTACTCCTCCACCGGCGAATCCGACGTCCTGACCCTCGGCGAGCGCGAGGAGCCGCACCCCGGACCGGGTGAGGTGCGCGTCCGCATCCACGTGTCCGGTGTGAATCCCACCGACTGGAAGGCGCGGCGGGGCAGCGGCCCGGCGGAGCTTCCCCGGCCGCAGGTTCCGAACCAGGACGGCGCCGGCGTCGTCGACGAGGTCGGCGCGGGCGTCACGGCCTTCCGTGCGGGCGACCGCGTGTGGGTGTGGGATGCCGCCTACCAGCGTCCCGACGGAACGGCGCAGGAACTGGTCGTGCTTCCCGAGAAGCTGGTGGTCGCCCTGCCCGACGACGTCAGCTTCGACGAGGGTGCGTCGTTCGGCATCCCGGCGCTCACCGCCCATCGCGCGCTGACCTCGTACGAGCACGCCCCGGCGGAGCTCTCCCCCGGCTCGCTGGAGGGCCGCACCGTGCTCGTCGCCGGAGGGGCGGGCGCCGTCGGCCACGCCGCCATCCAGCTCGCCGTGTGGGCGGGCGCCACGGTCATCGCGACCGTCAGCAGCCATGAGAAGGCGGAGCTCGCGCGAGCCGCCGGCGCGCACCACGTCGTCAACTACACCGACCCGGACACCGCGGAAGCCATCGGTGCGCTGGCGCCCCGCGGCGTGGACATCGTCGTGGAGGTGAACGTGATCGCCAACGCGGCTCTCGACGTGAAGGTCGCCGGCCGCAACGCCACGATCGCGAGCTACGCAGACGCCCCCGGAGCGGAGGAGGTGACCATCCCCGTCCGCCCGAGCATGTCGAAGAACCTCCGCTGGCAGTTCGTGCTCACCTACACGGTGGCTCCGGAGAACAAGGAGGCCGCGGTGCGGGCCGTCGCCGCCGCTGCCGCCGACGGCGCACTGCGTGTCGGCGAGGAGCACGGCCTCCCGATCACACGCTTCCCGCTCGATCGGACGGCCGCGGCCCACGACGCCGTCGAGGACGGCATCGTGGGCAAGGTACTCATCGACGTGGCTTGATGGCCTGGACGACGAGCGCGACCACTGAGGCGACGGCGATCGCCGCGGCGTAGCCGAGTACCGTCGGCAGCAGCCCGATCGCGGTGATCAGCTCGCCGGCGACCAGCGCGGGCACGCCGTAGGCGAGGTAGCTGACGAGGAACACCCCGGCGAAGAGCTCCGCCCGCTGATCGTTCGGCGCGAGCGGGGCCAGGATGCGGAGGACCGCCGCGAAGCCGGCGCCGAAGCCGCCGCCCGCGATGGTCGCCCCCACGAAGAGCAGCGCGAGGATGCCCGCGCTGATCCCGATGGCGGCGAGCGCCACACCGACGAGGATGGCCGCCATCGCCCAGACGGCCGTGATCCGGGCGGGAGCGCGGGTCAGCATCAGGGCGGCGACGGCTCCGACCGCGGGCGGCACGGCGACGATGGCACCGTTGAGGAGTCCGCTGTCGAGGTGGAAGACGCCGTGCAGGATCGACGGCGAGAGTCCGATGAAGAGGCCCGCCAGCATCCACGTCGCCAGGAAGAGCGGGATGGCGCGAACGAACTCCGTGCGGGCGGGCCGCGGCACGAACAGGCGAGGGATGAGTGATCGCACCGCACCGGGCCGACGCTCGACCGTCTCCGGCGACACGGCGATCACGACGATGCCGGCGGCGAACAGCAGAGCGAGCGCGACGAACACGACGATCGTGGGCTGCGGCACGAACTGCACCGCGAGTCCGGTCAGGAAGGCTCCGATGGCGATGCCGCCGACGGGCGCCGTGCTTCCGATGGTCGCACCCAGCTTCTTCTGGCGCTCGGGAGCGAGCTCGACCAGGGCGGCGGTGAAGGTGCTCATCGCGGCACCCGTGGCGACGCCCTGCACGGAGCGAGCGCCGATGATCCACCCGATGTCGGGAGCGAACAGGAAGATCAGCATCGCCACCACCTGCAGCGCGAGCGCGCCGATCAGCACCGGCCGCCGGCCGATGTGGTCGGAGAGCGACCCGGCGATGAGGAGCGTGATGAGGAGCGTCACGGCGTAGATAGCGAACGCGACCGTGAGCAGCCACGGCTGGAAGCCCCACTCCTGCTCGTACAGCACGAACAGCGGACTCGGGGCGCCGACCGCCAGGGCGACGGCGACGAAGGCCAGCGCGGTGCCCGCGAACGCCACCGCGGGACGGAGCCGGCGGGGGCCGGCACCGCCCGTCGACCGGGCGGGCCGGACGGCGAGCATCCCGCCCGTGGGGAGGGTCTCTTCGGCTGTGGTCATGTCGAGCTCCTTAAAGCAAACTTGATTGCTTTAGCGACTATACGAGGGGATGTGGGATAAAGCAACGGAATTTGCTTTAAGCTATTCCCATGGAAACTACGACCACTCCGTCGAAGCGGACGGGCGGACGCAGCGCCGCGGTCATCCACAACGTGCGCACCGCCGTCGAAGAGCTCGTCGAGGAAAAGGGCCAGGACCGCGTCACCGTTCCGATGATCGCCGAGCGCGCCGGCGTCAACCCGACCAGCATCTACCGCCGCTGGGGCGACCTCCCGACCCTCATCAACGACATCGCCACCTACCAGCTCAACCCCGAGCGACCCCTGCCCGACAACGGCGACCTGCAGCGCGACCTCACCGCCTGGGCCTCCGAGCTGGTGGAGCACTACCGCAACCCGGTCAACGCGGCGCTCCTTCGCGGCGGCGCCTCGGCGGCCGGCGAGCGACAGTCGAACTGCCTCCGCAACCGGCGCACCGAGGCGGGCCTCATCCTGCAGCGCTATCCGGACTCCCCCGTCACCGACGACGACATCCTCGATGTCGTGGTCGCGCCGATCATCTACCGCGTCATCTTCGTGCCCTGGACGCTCGAGGACTCCACAGCCGAACACCTGGTCGAGCGACTGTTCCGCTGACCCGACCGCCACCCGGTAATGTCGGGAGGCGATGCGCCAGGAACGGACCAGCGAGGAACGCGCCGCGGCCCGCTCCGGCTGGGCCGTCGGGATCGCGACCGCCGTCTACGGCATCTCCTTCGGCGCCCTGGCAACGGCTTCCGGGCTCGACGTCTGGCAGACCTGCGTGCTCAGCCTGGTCATGTTCAGCGGTGGCTCGCAGTTCGCCCTCATCGGCGTGCTCGCCTCCGGCGGAGCCGCGGCCGGTGGCACCGCGATCATCAGCGCCGCGCTGCTGGGCGTGCGCAACTCCTTCTACGCCCTGCGGCTGTCGCGCATCATCGGGCCGGGATTCTGGAAGCGAGCCGCCGCCACCCAGCTGACCATCGACGAGTCCACCGCCGTCGCGACCGCCCAGAGCGAGCCGCGGGCGCAGCGCATCGGGTTCTGGATCACCGGCCTCGTCGTGTACATCGGCTGGAACCTGATGACGCTCGCCGGCGCGCTCCTGGGCGACCTGATCGGCGACGTGAAGGCCTACGGGCTGGATGCGGCTGCGGCCGCCGCATTCCTCGGCCTGCTCTGGCCCCGGCTGAAGGCACGCCAGACGCAGGCCGTCGCCGTCGCCGGCGGATTCGTCGCGACCCTGCTCACCCCGTTCCTCACGCCCGGCCTGCCCGTGCTGGCGGCGGCGGTCGTCGCCATCGTCGTCGGCGTCCTCAACCTGTTCGGCCGGCGGAACGACCCACCGCATCCGGAAGCGGTGCCCATGGAACGGGAGGTGGAGCCGTGACCACCTGGCATGTCATCCTGCTCGCCTCGATCTGCGTGCTCGGGCTCAAGGCCGTCGGCTGGATGGTGCCGCCGAAGGCGCTCGACCACCCGACGGTCGCGCGGGTGAGCGACCTCCTCACGGCCGCACTGCTTGCCGCGCTGATCTGCGTGCAGACCCTCGGGGCCGGCCAGTCGCTGCAGCTCGATGCGCGGCTGGCCGCCGTCGCGATCGCCGCCGGACTCTACGCGCTCCGGGTGCCGTTCATCGTCGTCGTGCCGGCGGCCGCGGTGGTCGCGGCGCTCATCCGGCTGTTCACCTGACCTGCCTTGGGCGCTCAGTCCCGGTTTAGCGTTGCGAACAGTCGTACTACTTCGTAGAGTTACTACAGGTAGCTAGGGATGAAATAGTTCCCCGAGCGCCGATTCGAGAAGCCCACGCTCCGGCGTGGGTTTCTGCGTTCCACGGCATAATCGGGGCGTGCTCCTCGCGTATATCGACGAAATTGGTGAACCGGGCGCGTTCGTCGCGCGGGATCACGATCGGTTCAACACCAGTCCTGCCTTCGGTTACGCGGGATTCATCCTCCCGGACGATCAGGCCCGGCCTTTCGGGAGCGTCTTCAACCAGAACAAGCGATCACTCTTCGCACAGGACATGGAGAACGCACCCCATGCCGGGCGGTGGGAGAAGAAGGGGGCGAGCGTCTTCCGACGAGACACGGCGGAGCGCTTTCCCCAATATCTTCGGGTTTTCGACTGGTTGGTGAAAGAGATTCGTCGCCTCGATGGTGCCCTCTTCTACTACGCAGACGAGAAGCCTCTCGGGACACCGAAACAGACAGGACTCGATGTTTCCGGCCGCGAGACGGCCGCAATGCGTGAGGCCCTCAACCGAATCGCGCGCCATGCCGACGGCCGGGGTTCGAATGTCATGGTCATCATCGACCAAGTGAACGAGAAGACGCGAGCAGAACGCCTCCCCGCCATGTACGGCCACATCCTCGGGCGCGCCAACGACTATCCGGAGATGCGGCGAATCATCGAGCCGCCGATGCACGTGGACAGCGTGCTCAGTTCGAACATCCAATTCGCCGACTGGGTCGCCGCGTGCGTCAGTCGGGCGATCGACTACCAACTGATCAGTGATTCGCCTTACACCTGGGTGACCGACCGAAAGGCGCTGCCATCGGTCCGAGGTGCCTTCACCCACGAGTCCAAAGTCCACCTGTGGCACCGATCGGTTCCAGACGTGAACCACTCGGACGTTTTCAAGAGTCAGCGTGTGCTTCACCCAAAGCCATCCGGACACTTGGTCAGCAGCGGCGTCGATCCTGCCATTTGGCGGAGGATGAAAGGTGCTGCCGAGCGCGCTCAGTCGTAGCCGAGGATGACGACGTCGTCGTCGGTGCGTTCCTGGTCGACTGCGGCACTGGGGGTCATGCAGGGATGCTAGGGCGGAGGAGCAGATCCTGCCGATGTACATGACGTCCATAGCGCCGCGCGTTCCCGACGCGGTGTACAAGAGCGCGGCGAAGCCGGGCGTGGCGGTGTCGGCGGCGTCGCATACCGTGACGCCGTGAGCGCATCCTGGCACCCGGTGGCGAATGCGCAGCCCAGCGAGTGGCTGCTCCGCCAGGGGACGCTCGGCACGCCGTACGGCGTGATCCGCCGGTTCACGTTCGGAGACCCCAACCGGCCGGAGGTGTGGTTCCGCGTCGTCACCTGGGCGCCGACCTCGGAGGGGCGCGAGCTGATCGGCTGGTGCCGCACGCTCGAAGCCGCGGCCGCAGCGGCCTGGGATCACCGCTGCGCCGCCGAATCGTGGCGGCACCACATGGCCGCCCGCCGGACGGATGCCGCGACCATGGCCGCGCAGCGCCCGTCAGCCGCAGAACTCGTCCGGTTCTATCGGGCCGCGCTGCGGCGGGCGGACAGCACGCCCTCCAGCTCCGTGAGGAGATCCACCCCGAGCTCGTCAGCCCGACCCGCGCCGGCCTCCGGAGGCGTCTCGGCACCGAGGGCGCGGATGAGCGCCACGACCCTGGCGGGCTGAAGCACCGCACGCGCGGCCGGCTCGAGCAGCAGATACCGGACCACACGGAGGTCCGCCGCTCGCACGGCCTCGGCGAGGACACGGTTGGGGAGGGTGTCGACCACGACCGACAGAGCGCGATGGAGCCCGTGGGCCGGATCGACGTCGCCGCGCTCTACCCGTCGCGCGAGCAGGGTCAGCTCGACCTCGCGCTCCAGAGAGGAAGCGTCCGGGAAGCTCGCCAGCACCGCCGGCCAGAGCAGCCGGAGCACCGCCACCGCATCCGCGACCTCGGCTTCGTCCAGCACGGCGACCTCGGTGTAGCGGTTGGGCGAGGTGGACATGAGCCCGACGGCCGTCAAACGGCTCACCGCCTCACGGACCGGTGTGCGCGAGACGCCCAGCCACGAGGTCAGGTCGGCGTCGCGCAGACGTTGGCCCGGCTGCAGCTCCCCCGAGAGGATACGCTCCAGCACGAGCTCGTAGACATCGTTGCGGAGCAGCCGACGGCCGTCGTATCGCGCACGCGCATCCTGCTCCACCCACGGCTCCTCAACGTCAGAAACGACTCATACCTGTCCTAACATACCAGCCGCTTCGGGTGGCACGGAGCTGCATATCCGTGCTGCCACCGATGCCGGCGGCGAGAGCCGCGTCCTAACCTGTGATCAAGCTCGGCCAGGGGGACCGATCCCGTCGGGGGACGGATCGGGAAAGGGGCCGGAGTGCATCGCACTCCGGCCCCTTTCGTTTTCACACGCGGGGTGTGAGAACCGTTACTTGGTCAGCGGCTCCAGGGTCGGGTCGTTGGCGTACGCCTCGGCCGCGTTCTCCTTGGTGACGATGACCGGCTTCAGCAGGAACGCCGGGACGACCTTCTTGCCGTTGTCGTACGACTTGTCGTCGTTGATCTCGGGCTTCTTGCCCTGCTGCAGGTCCTTCACCATGGTGATGGCCTGCTTGACCAGGTTGCGGGTGTCCTTGTTGATGGTCGAGTACTGCTCGCCCGCCATGATGGACTTGACCGACTCGGCCTCCGAGTCCTGACCGGTGACGATCGGGACCGGCTTGCCTGCACCCTTCACCGAGGTGATGATGGCGCGGGCCAGGGTGTCGTTCGGCGACAGGACGCCGTCGAGCTCGGTCGAACCGTAGTTCGCGGCCAGCAGGGTGTCCATGCGGGTCTGCGCGTTCGCCGGCAGCCAGCCCTGGGTCGAGGTCTGCTTGATCTCGGTCTGACCCGAGACGACCTTCAGGGTGCCGTCCTTGATCTTCGGCTCGAGCACCTTCATGGCGCCGTTGAAGAAGACCGCGGAGTTGGCGTCGTCGGGCGAACCGGAGAAGAGCTCGATGTTGAAGTTCTTCTTGCCCGGGTACTTCTTCGCCATGCCGTCGAGCAGAGCCTGGCCCTGCAGCTCGCCGACCTTCTCGTTGTCGTACGCGACGTAGTAGTCCACGTCGTTGGTGTTCAGGATCAGGCGGTCGTAGGCGATGACGGTCGCGCCGGCATCGTGCGCGGCCTTGGCCTGCGCGGCGAGCTGGCCGCCGTCGACGGCGCCGATGATGATGACCTTCGCACCGTTGGTGATCATCGACTGGATCTGCGACTGCTGGTCGGAAACGCCCGAGCCGCCGGCGTACTGGACGTCGTCCTTGAAGCCGGCCTCCTTCAGGCCGTCCTCGAACAGACCACCGGCGAGAACCCAGTTCTCCGACGTCTTGGTCGGGAGGGCGACGCCGATGGTGGCGTTCTTGTCGAAGCCGGACGCTGCTCCGCTGCTGTCCGAACCGGAGCGGCTGCTCGAGCAGCCGCTCAGGGCGAGCGCCGCGGCAGCTGCGACGGCCACTGTCGCGAGTGCGATTTTGCGCATTGCTATCTACTTTCTCTGTGTGTTGGGGATGGTGCAGGTACGAGGTGAAGCGTGAGGGGAGTTACGAGGTGAGGGACCGCGAGGTGTCCTCGGCCTCGTCACCGGTCGGGACGACGGCCGGCTGCTCCTGGGCGGCCGCGTCGACGCGCTGCGTGCGGTCGCGGTTGAACATCCTGCCGATCAACGAGGGGCCGCCGCGGCGCTTCGAGTAGACGTCGATGCCGACAGCGATCAGCAGGACAAGGCCCTTGATGATCTGCACCTTGTCACTGGTGACGCCCAGAAGCTGGAGGCCGTTGTTGAGGACCGCGATGACCAGACCACCGATGATGGAGCCGGCCACGGTTCCGATACCGCCGGAGACCGCAGCACCACCGATGAACACGGCCGCGATCGCGTCGAGCTCCCACCCGAGGCCGTCCTGCGGCCCGGAGGAGACGGAACGGGCGACCGCAATCATTCCGGCGAGCGCCGCGAGCACCGACATGTTCATCATGACGAAGAAGTTGATGCGGCGGATCTTCACACCGGAGAGCTCTGCGGCGTGCCAGTTGCCGCCGACGGCGTAGATGTGACGACCGAAGATCGTGCTCCGGGTGATGAACGAGTAGAGGATGATCAGCACGCCGAGGATGACGCCGGCGACCGGGAACGACGTGCCGACACGGCCGCTGCCGAACAGGACCGCCGCGTAGACGACGACCGCATCGAGGATGACGACCTTGAAGACGCTCACCCAGAGCGGCGCCTTCTCGGAGCCCATCTTGGTCTGCTTGCGACGGGTGCGGACCTCGGCCAGGGCGATGACGACCGCGATGATGAGGCCGAGCAGCAGGGTGGAGTTGTTGAAGCCGGTGTTCGGGCCCCACTCGGGCAGGAAGCCGCCGCCGATGTACGTGAAGCCGTCCGGCACCGGGATGGTGTTCGCGTTGCCGATCAGCTGGTTGAGGCCTCGGAAGATGAGCATGCCGGCCAGGGTGACGATGAACGCGGGGACCCCGACGTAGGCGACCCACCAGCCCTGCCACGCGCCGATGACGACGCCGACGAGCAGGCCGAGCACGATGGCGAGCGGCCACGGCACGTTCCAGTTGGTCATCGCCTCGGCGACCACGATGCCGACCAGCGCCGCGACCGAACCGACCGAGAGGTCGATGTGACCCGCGATGATCACCATGACCATGCCGATCGCCAGGATCAGGACGTAGACGTTCTGATTGACGAGGTTGATCAGGTTCACCGGATCGAGGGTCTTCCCCCCGGTGGCGATCTGGAAGAACAGGATGATGATGACAAGCGCGCCCAGGATGCCGAACTGGCGGCCCGTGGACTGCCCGCCACCGAACATCTTCCCGAGGTCGCGGATGCCTCCGGACTTCTTCTTCTCTGCGATCTGCGTGCTCATGGTTATCGGGTCACCCTTTTCTTGGCGGATGTCATGCTTTTCAGGAGAGTTTCCGGGGTCGCTTCAGCGATGGGCAGCTCGTTGGTGATCTGACCCTCGAAGATCGTGTAGATGCGGTCGGAGATTCCGAGCAGCTCGGGCAGCTCCGAGGAGATGACGATGACGCCCTTGCCCTGGGCTGCCAACTGCTGGATGATCCCGTAGATCTCGAACTTGGCGCCGACGTCGATGCCTCGCGTCGGCTCGTCCAGGATCAGGATGTCCGGATCGGTGAACATCCACTTGGCCAGCACGACCTTCTGCTGGTTGCCGCCGGAGAGCGTGGAGACACCGCGGTCGACGTCGGGCGTCCGGATGCGCAGGAGCTTGCGGTACTCGTCGGCGACCGCGTACTCCTGGAGGTCGTCGACGACGCCGCGCTTGGCGATCTTCTTGAGCTTCGCCGCGACGACGGACTGCTTGATGTCGTCGAGGAGGTTCAGGCCGAGCACCTTGCGGTCCTCGCTCACGTAGGCCATGCCGTTGTCGATCGCCTCGGAGACGTTGCGGACCTGGATCTCCTTGCCGTCCTTGTAGATCTCGCCCGAGACCCAGGTGCCGTACGAGTGGCCGAAGACACTCATCGCGAGCTCGGTGCGACCCGCCCCCATGAGGCCCGCGAAGCCGACGATCTCGCCCCGGCGGACGTAGAAGCTGGAGTTCTTGACGACGAGCCGCTCCGGGATCTGGGGGTGCTGCACGACCCAGTCCTTCACCTCGAAGAACTTCTCGCCGATGTTCGGCGTGCGCTCCGGGAAGCGGCTCTCGAGCGTCCGGCCGACCATCCCGCGGATGATGCGGTCCTCGTCGACGCCGTCAGCCTTCACATCGAGCGTCTCGATGGCGCGGCCGTCACGGATGATGGTGATCTGATCGGCCACCTGCTCGATCTCGTTGAGCTTGTGGCTGATGATGATGGAGCTGATCCCGCGACCCTTGAGTCCGAGGATCAGGTCGAGGAGGTGCTGCGACTCGGCCTCGTTGAGCGCCGCGGTGGGCTCGTCGAGGATGAGGAGCTTGACGTTCTTGTTGAGCGCCTTGGCGATCTCGACCAGCTGCTGCTTGCCGACGCCGATGTTCTTGATCTGGGTGTCCGGGTCGTCCGTCAGACCGACACGGGCGAGCAGCTCGATGGCGCGGGTCTTCGCCTCGCCCCAGTTGATCACGCCGCCGCGGCTAGGCTCGTTGCCGAGGAAGATGTTCTCGGTGATCGAGAGCTCGGGGATGAGCGCGAGCTCCTGGTGGATGATCACGATGCCTTGCTGCTCACTGGACTTGATGTCCTTGAACCGCATCACGTCGCCCTGGTAGACGATGTCTCCGCTGTATGTCCCATAGGGGTACACGCCGGAGAGAACCTTCATGAGGGTGGACTTCCCCGCGCCGTTCTCGCCGCAGATCGCGTGGATCTCGTCAGCATGGACGGTGAGGGAGACATCCTCCAGCGCTTTGACCCCCGGGAACTCCTTGGTGATCGCGCGCATCTCGAGGATGACTGCGTTCGACGGCATCGTCGCTCCTTGCGGGCTCGGGAATGGATGTGCCTAAGTAGTAAACGCTATCTTCGCACTTGTCGTCAAATAGTGAAGACAACGATGCGATAACGGCCAGAAGGAGCGGCGGGAGGGGTCATCCCTCTTGCCCGGCCAGGGCGCCTTTGATGACGATCGCGGCTGCACCGAGCGACTCGGCGCGGTCGCCCAGCGACGAGATCCGGACCGTCGTAGTGCCGGCGATGATCGGGATGGCGTTCTGCCGGATCCCGTGCCGGATCGGGTCGAGCAGGGCGTCGCCCAGGCCGACCAGCGGTCCGCCGATGAGCACCAGTTCCGGGTTGATGACGTTCGCGATGTTGCCGATCGCCTGGCCGATCGCCGTGCCCGCGTCGCTGACGACGCGGAGGACGGCCGGGTCCTTGTCGAGCCCGCGGCGCAGGATGTCCGAAGCCGTGCGCGCGCCGTCGCCCCGCCCGAGAGACTCGAGCATCACGCTTGTCGACGCGATCGTCTCCAGGCAGCCGCGGTTGCCGCAGCGGCAGATGACGCCGTGCTCCGCGACCGGTGTGTGACCGAGTTCGCCCGTGATGCCGAGGAACCCGTAGTACGGCTGGCCGTTGAGGATGAGGCCCGCGCCGATCCCCGTGCCGATCTTGACGAAGATCAGGTTGCGCTCTCCGCGGTTCGCTCCCCAGGTGACTTCGGCGAGCGCACCGAGGTTGGCGTCGTTGTCGACGACGACCGGGAAGCCGAACACGTCCTCCAGCTCCCGCCGGGTGATTCCGACCCATTCGGGGAGGATGGCGCCCTGCAGCACGGTGCCGGTGCGGCGGTCGATGGGTCCGGGGATGCCAACGCCCACGGCGAGCACGGACTCGCGGTCGTGGCCGCCTTCGGCGAGCATCCGGTCGAGCAGTCGCGCAGCCTCCCGCACCGCGCCGAGCACGTCGTAGCCGGGTTCGAGCGCCACCTGCTCCTCGGCGATGACGTCATAGCCGAGGGTGGTGAGCACGATGCGCACGTGGCGGCGGCCGAAGTCGACGCCGACGGCGATGTCGCCGGTGTCGGTGAGCTGTACGAGCAGGGCCCGCCGCCCGCTGGAGGTCACCGGGGAGGTCGTGACCACGCCCTTGGCCGCCATGTCGCGAACGATGTTCGACACGGTGGCGGTGGACAGGCCGGTCCCGCGCGCCAGCTCAGCCTGGGTGGACGGTCCGTTGGCCAGGAGGAACTCGACGAGTCGTTCCTGGTTCAAGTGCCTCAGTGCGCCCTGCGACCCGGGATTGAGTGCGCCACGAGGGATCAGCCCCTGGGTGGCGGTCATAGCGACAAGCGTGAACGATCGGGCTGTTGGAGTCAAGCTGTGAACGCAAGAGTTCGCCCCAGATCGGGTGACGGACCTGAGAATGCTGACACCTACTGCGATGATGGAGTCATGCCCATCCTGAACAAGGACATGCAGGTCTGCATCTCGCTCGCCGGTCGGCCCAGCAACATCGGGACGCGCTTCCACAACTTCCTGTACGACGAGCTCGGCCTGAACTTCGTCTACAAGGCGTTCACGACGGACGACCTGGAGGGCGCCGTGCGTGGCATCCGCGCGCTCGGGATCCGCGGATGCTCGGTCTCCATGCCGTTCAAGGAGGCGATCATCCCGCTCGTCGACAACCTCGAGGCGTCGGCCGTGGCGATCGAGTCCGTGAACACCGTCGTGAACGAGGACGGCCTGCTGACCGCCTCCAACACCGACTACGAGGCCGTCGCGCAGCTGCTCGCCGAGCATGAGGTCGACACCGCGCAGCGCGTTCTGGTGCGCGGGTCGGGCGGCATGGCGAAGGCCGTCGTCGCGGCGTTCCGCGGCGCGGGATTCGACGAGCTGACCGTCCTCGCGCGCAATGCCGAGGCCGGCCCCGCTCTCGCCGAGCGGTACGGCTACGAGTGGGTGGCGGAGGACCCGGAGCCCGGCTTCGGCGTCATCGTCAACGTGACGCCGCTCGGGATGCGCGGCGACGCGGAGGACGTGATGGCGTTCGACGAGGCGTTCATCGAGCGCGCGACGACCGTCTTCGACGTCGTCGCCTTCCCCTCCGAGACGCCGCTGATCCGCGCCGCGCGGGCGACGGAGACAGCGGTGATCACCGGGGCGGAGGTCATCGCCCTGCAGGCCGCGCGTCAGTTCGAGCGATACACCGGTGTGCGGCTCACGCCGGAGCAGGTGGCCCGGGCGTCCGAGTTCTCGCGCGCCGAGTAGCTCCGGTCGCATCGACGGACCGGTGTGATGCGCTCCGGCGCGTCGGGGAGTAGCTTGAGCCCCGGACGTGAAGGAGCGTGCGCATGGGCATCGGAAGCGGCATCTTCATCTTCGTCGTCGGCCTCATCCTGGCCTTCGCCCTGCAGGTGCAGGTGAGCTGGATCGATCTGAAGATCACCGGGTACATCCTCATGGGCGCCGGCCTGGTCGTCTTCATCATCTCGCTGGCGTTCGCGTTGCGGCGCAGACCGCGCACGTCGATCCGGCAGGACGGCATCGACCCCGTCACCGGCCAGCGGGTCGAGCGGCGCACCGATGAGTATTGAGGCCAGGACCCAGCCATACAATGGCCGGATGTCCGACGACCTCCTCGCACTCGAGAACCAGGTGTGCTTCGGCCTCGCCGTGGCCGCGCGGAGTGTCATCGCGCTCTACCGCCCGGTGCTCGAACCGCTGTCGCTGACGCATCCGCAGTACCTCGTGATGCTGGCGTTGTGGGAGCGCGAGCCGCGGTCGGTCAAGGACCTCAGCGACACCCTGGCCCTGGAGCCGGCCACCCTCTCCCCTCTGCTGAAGCGGCTCGAGGCGACCGGTTACGTCGAACGGCGGCGCAGCGCCGCCGACGAGCGCGCGCTCGAGGTGCGCCTGACGGAGTCCGGGCGGGCGCTCCGAGCGGAGGCGGAGAATATCCCGCCGCGCATCGTGGAGCGGCTCGGCCTTCCGGTCTCAGAGCTCGAGAATCTGCGCGAGAGCCTGCAGACGATCATCGGCGCGGCCGTCCGCACCGGATGACGCGGGTTCAGGCCGCCTGAACAGGCGCGGGGCACACCAGCCGCGTCGCGTCGCGCTGGCCGCCGGGCCGCAGCACCTCGTGCTCGGTCATCGGCCGGCCGCACATCGGGCAGGGAGCCGCGGCGGAACGCCGGTCGGGCGCCTCCGGGTGGCCCGCGCCGAGCTGCGCCGGACCGGCGATGCGGATGAGCTTCTCGTTCCACCGCGAATACCAGCTGGCGAAGCGTCCGGCCATGATCCCTCGATTCATTAGTGCACTAACGAATAGTGTACGCCATCTGGACCCTGACCCGCGGGGCAAGGTCTACGCTGACAGCGGAGGACGACATGCGCATCAGCGAACTGGCCGAGCGGGCGGGTGTGACGGTCAAGGCCGTGCGGTACTACGAGCGGCTCGGGCTCGTCTCGCCGGACCGGCTCGGCAACGGCTACCGCGAGTACGGCGACGAGCATCTGCGCGCTGTGCTCGAGATCCGCGAACTGGCCGACACGGGCATCCCGCCGGGCAAGGCGCGTCCCTTCATCGATTGCCTCGGCTCTGGCCACGCACACAGCGACGAATGCCCCGCCTCACGCGACGCCTACCGCGACGGACTGGCCGAGCTGGATGCGGCGATCGCCGCTCTGGAGCGCCGCAGGAACCTCCTCGCCCGCCGTCTGGCTGGAGCCGAGCACCGCATCCCCGAGCCGGCCGACGGCTGCGGGTGCACCATCGACCCCTCCTGACCGACGCCGGGATCATCCCCAGGGATGACCTCCTCCCGACCTGGGGTCGATGCCCGTCCGGCTCGCACCCGGTTGACTCGGACATGTCCGCTCGAGCTCCCGTCTCGAGCGTCGACATGAAGGGGGAGACCGATGACGACACTGGGACACGGACTGCGAACCGCACCGACCCTCGGTACGGCATCGGTGCCGGTGCGGCGGCGAGCGCGGGGGCTGCTCGCCGCCGTCACCGGGAACCCCTACCTGCAGCTGCTGGTCACTCTCGTGCTGATCGCAGCGGGGGCGACCCTCCTGATGATCGGGATCGGCCTGGTGCTGGATGTCGCGGTGCCGTGGATCTTCGACGACGAGCTGCGCGCACTGAAGACCCTTCTTCCGCAGATCGGCTGACGGTCGGGTGAGCCGGGCTCTGGCCCCGGCGATCGGCCGCCCCTAGAGTCCCTGCATGGGACGTCTCATCTTCTCGGCCATCGCCTCGATCGACGGCTACACCGTCGACAGCTCCGGATCGTTCGACTGGGCGCAGCCCGACGAGGAGGTCCATGCGTTCGTCAACGACCGGGAACGTGACATCGGCACCTACCTGTACGGCCGGCGGATGTACGAGACCATGCGGGTCTGGCAGGACCTGGGCGACAGCGAGGAGCCGGTGATCGCCGACTACGCGGCCGTGTGGCAGAGCTCGGACAAGGTCGTGTTCTCATCCACCCTGAGCGAGGTGACGACGCCGAAGACGCGCCTGCTGTCGCGATTCGATCCGGAGGAGGTGCGCCGCCTGGTCGCGGGCGCCGACCACGACGTCTCCATCGGCGGTCCGACCCTCGCCGCCGCGGCATTCACGGCGGGGCTGGTGGACGACGTCCGGCTCTTCCTCGTCCCGGTCGCCGTCGGCGGCGGCACCCCGGCCCTCCCCCAGGGGCAGTTCCTGCGACTGCGACTGTTGGAGGAACGCGCCTTCGGCGGGGGCACGCTCGGGCTGCACTACGCGGTCGAGAAGTCCTGACTCGTCGACAATTCCTGAGCAAACCTCGTCTTCTACTCCCCGCGAGCCCCGCGGCGCGCTAGCGTGTGCCGCGACAGGCCCGCGACGGAACGGGCCGGGGAGCGTCGACGATGGCGAAGCATCGATTCCTCACCGTGGCGGGGCTGGCCGCCGCTGCCGTCATCCTCAGCGTCAGCGTGCCCCAGAGTGTTCAGGGCGTGGCGGCCGGAGCGGGCACCGTCCACTTCACGGCATCCGGCGACTACGGCCCGGGCACCGCGGCGCAGGCCGTCCTCACGGGCATCAAGAACCTCAGCCCCGACCTGCACCTCGCCCTCGGCGACCTCTCGTACGGCACAACGGGCCAGGAGCAGGCCTGGTGCGACCTCGTCACCAGCCGGACCGGCGCCGGCTTCCCGTTCGAACTCGTCTCGGGCAACCACGAGAGCAGCGGGCAGAACGGCAACATCAACGACTTCTCCGCCTGCCTCCCGAACCAGCTCCCCGGAGCGGTCGGGACCTACGGCCGCGAGTACTACGTCGACGTCCCGCAGGGCGCTCCCCTCGTGCGCTTCATCATGATCTCCCCCGGCCTCCCCTTCTCGGACGGCACGTGGACCTACGCATCGGGGACCTCCCACTACGCGTGGACGCAGGCCGCCATCGACGGAGCACGCGCGGCCGGAACGCCGTGGGTCGTCGTCGGAATGCACAAACCCTGCCTCTCGCTGGGCGACTACCCCTGCGAGGCCGGAGCCGACATCCTCAACCTGCTGGTGTCGAAGCGTGTGGATCTGGTGCTCACCGGGCACGAGCACCTCTACCAGCGCACGAAGCAGCTGGCGACGGGAGCGGCCTGTCCGACGATCTCGCCGGGCACCTACACCGCGGCTTGCGTGGCGGATTCGGACGGGACACTCGTGAAGGGCGCGGGAACCGTCTTCGCGACGGTCGGTACCGGCGGCAACGGCAACTACGAGGTCCACCCGGCCGACAGCGAAGCGAACTACTTCGCCGCGTCGTACGGCAGCGCGGCCACACCGCTCTACGGCTCGCTCGACGTCAGCGCGACGGCGAGCCAGCTGACGGCGTCGTTCGTCCGGGCCGCGGGGCCGTCGTTCACGGACGGCTTCTCGATCGGGCCGCCGGCCGCCGGCAACCAGCCTCCGAGCGCCGTGTTCGCCTCCTCCTGCGCCGACCTGACCTGCTCGCTGGATGGAACGGGCTCGACCGATCCGGATGGCGCGATCACCTCGTTCGCCTGGGACTTCGGCGACGGCTCGTCGGGCACCGGCGGCACGATCACGCACACCTACGCCGTCGCCGGCACCTACACCGCGCGGCTGACCGTGCTGGACGACGGCGGGGCGACAGCGTCGACCACCCGCACGCTGACCGTGACCGCGCCACCCCCACCCGCCGACACGCTCGCCGCCGATCCGTTCGAGCGCGCGGTGACCAACGGCTGGGGAACCGCTCCGACCGGCGGGAACTGGTCGGTCTCGGGCAGCTCCAGCCTGTATTCGGTCGCGGGCGGGACGGGACGCATCCAGCTCCCCGCGGGCTCGGGCGGCACCGCCCGGCTTCCCGGAGTCAGCGCGACCGGCATCGACCTGCGACTCGGACTGACGATCGACAAGCTGCCCTCCTCGGGCAACGTGTACGTGACGGTCCAGGGACGGCGGATCGCGACGACCGGCTCCTACGGGTCCAAGGTGATCATCTCGTCGGCGGGCAAGGTGACCATCCAGATCGTCCGCGTCGACCAGAACGGCGGGAACGAGGTCGTCGTGCAGACGTCGGCCACCGTTCCGAACGTCACCTACACCGCGGGCATGCGCCTGAACGTGCGGATGCGGACCACCGGGACATCGCCGACGCTCGTCGAGACGAAGGCGTGGGCCGACGGCACCCCCGAGCCCTCGGCGTGGCAGCGGTCGGCGACGGACAGCACGGCCGCACTCCAGGGTGCGGGCGGACTGGCGGTGACCGGGTACCTGTCGGGCGGGGTCGTGAACGCGCCGGTCACCCTGACCGTCGACGATCTGACCGCCGTGAAGCCGTGAGCAGGGCCGGCCGGCGCCGGTAGTCCGGCGTCAGGCGGCGTCCCACCACCGCAGGACACGGAGCGCCCGAAGCGTCACCCACTTGCTCTGGAACCCCTCCATGTCGAACTCGACGATCACCGGCCCCTCGTGGATGTTCTCGAGCACCCACCTGCCTTCGGCGTCGGCCTTGCCGCGGACCAGTTCGACGGCATCCGCCAGGCGCGGGTCGCGACGGTCCTGCTGCCGGAAGTGCTCCAGCCCGCGCAGGATGTCGTGGTACCAGCGCACGGGATACGACAGCATCGTGATCCTCGGGTCCGGAGTGGAGCCGTCCGTACGCCGCCGGTAGAGGCCGCGCTCGAGGAGGTACTCCTCGCCGGCCTCGACGACCTCGGTCGCGCGCGCGTCGTCGCCTCCGGCGCGCATCCACGCGCGCAGTCCCTCGACGGCGCAGATCGTGGAGTGGAAGGACGACACCCGGGCGCCGTACTCGGCCCAGCAGTTCCAGCCGCCGTCGTCCAGCCGGGAGCCGACGAGCGTCTCGGCGATCCGGTCGCCGCCCTCGCCGAAGTAGGCGGCGATCGTCAGGGCGACGCCGTTGATGCACGGCTCGGTCTCGCCCTCGAAGTAGGGCTCGCCGGCGTGCTCCCAGCGAACATTTTCGCGGACGCGGGCTACGGCCCGGCGCGCCTCCTCGCTCGACGGGTCGAGTCCGAAGTCCACGAGCTGCTGGAGGCTGAAGTGGGTGCCGCTCCACGCGTCGAAACCGTCGCGCTCGGGCGGAATCCACCCGGGACGGTACGTGCCGCCATCCCAGAGCCCGTCCTCCGCCTGCTCGGCGAGGAACGTCGCCCCCCAGCCCTCCGTCGCCACGCGGGCACGTTCGGCGGCGACCTCTTCCGGCGGGGCTCCCACCAGATCCTGAAGCACCTGCCAGCGGATCGCCGTGTCGGAGTCGAGCAGCCAGTCCTGTACGTCCATTCCGGTCACCGTAGTCGCCACCCGCGGCGAGGGGCAGTGCTCCGCGCACGAATACCCCCCGCCCGGGGGACGGTCAATCGCTGTACCCGCCTCATTCCGGTGTCTTGAGTGGTCCTCAACATCCCAACCGGACACATCCACCGAAAGGAAACGGCAGTCATGACCATGTCAGACGACCAGTCCGCGGACACACCGATCTTCGACAGCAGACGCGACGCGCTCGAGCCGGAGGCGGGCCTCCCCGAGACGGTGCAGCCGACCGGCGGCTCGCTGGGCGGCGGCGCCTCGACCGGTGAGCAGAGCGGCGTCCGCGAAGAAGCGGGGCGCGTCGCCGGCTCGGCAGCAGAGGCCGGCAAGGACGTCGCGGCCACCGCGAAGGAGCAGGCCAAGAACGTCGCGGGCGAGGCGAAGTCGCAGGCGAGGGATCTCTACCGCCAGACACAGGAGGAGCTCCGGACGCAGGCGGCGCAGCAGCAGGAGCGGGTCGCCAGCGGGCTCCGCTCTGTGGGCGACGAACTCGACCAGATGGCGTCCTCCTCCGAGTCGGACGGCCTGGCGACCGACCTGGTACGGCAGGCGGCGCAGCGCACCCACGCGATCGCCGGCTGGCTGAACGAGCGCGACCCCGGCTCCCTGCTGAACGAGGTGAAGTCGTACGCGCGGCGCAACCCGGGTACCTTCATCGCCGCGGCTGCCATCGCCGGCGCCCTCGCCGGCCGGCTGACCCGAGCCCTCGCCAGCGGCGGTGACGACTCCGGCAGCAGCACCGGCACGACGACCGGCACCACGGGCACCACCGGGACGACTGGCCTGGCGCCGAGCCCTGATATCACCGCCGTCGGCACCACCGGCGTCGGCGGCGCGGGCACCGGATCCACCGCCGGCGGCTACGGAAGTGCCACCGGCGATCTCTACGACGACTCCGGCAACGACCTTCCCGAGCTGCCGGGCGCCGGATACACCGGAGGCCGGGCATGACCGATCAACCCACCCCTTCGGAGCAGCAAGCCGCGAACAGTTCGCTCGGCGAGTTGCTCGGAGAGGTCAGTCGTGACCTCTCCACACTGATCCGCCAGGAGATGGAGCTCGCGAAGGCCGAGATCAAGCAGACCGTCACGCGTGCCGGCAAGGGCGCAGGGCTGCTGGGCGGCGCGGGTTACGCAGGCCTCATGGCCGTCTTCTTCCTGTCGATCGCCCTGTGGTGGGCGCTCGGCTACCTGGTGGGCAACGCCTGGTCCGCGGTGATCGTCGCGGTCATCTGGGGCGTCGTCGCACTGATCCTGTACCTGCGCGGTCGCAAGCAGCTCGAGACCGTCAAGGGTGCCCCCCAGACCGTGGAGACGGTCAAAGAATTCCCCGAGACACTGAAGCGAAATGAGGAGAACCGATGAGCGACGACCCCGACGCGATCCGCGCCGACATCGAGGCGACGCGCCGCAACCTGAGCGGTGATGTCGATGCCCTGGCCGACAAGGTCACGCCAAGCAAGATCGCCCAGCGCCAGACGCGCAAGGTGAAGGGCGCCTTCCATTCCATCAGCGAGCGGATCATGGGATCCGCCGACGACGTCCGCAGCGGCGTGGGGGGCGCCGTCTCCGACGCCGGCAGTTCGGTGGCCGACGCGGGCCGGACCGTCGTCGACAAGGCGCAGGGCAACCCGCTCGCCGTCGGCCTCATCGCCTTCGGCATCGGCGCCCTGATCGCCTCCCTCATCCCGCCGAGCACCAAGGAGCAGGAGCTGGCATCCGCCGCCAAGGATGCCGCGCAGCCTCTGCTCCATGAGGCCGCGGAGGTCGGCAAGCAGGTCGCCGACGACCTCAAGGAGCCGGCGCAGCGGGCCGTTCAGTCGGTCACGGAGACCGCGCAGGAGGGGGTGTCCACCGTCAAGGAGGAGGCCACCGATCGCGCGTCCGACGTCGCCGATGACGCCAAGCAGTCCGGACAGCGCTTGCAGTCCGACCAGTAGCACCCACGACGAAGCGCGGCGGCAGGCCTCCCCCGGGCCTCCGCCGCGCTTCCCTTTTTCAGCGAGCGAAGAAGGTCAGGCGACGGTGGCGCCCACGACGCGGTTGCCCCCGGCGTTCTTCGCCGAGTACATCGCGTGGTCGGCCTCGCGGATCAGCCGGTCCGGGTTCCACCCGGGGTCCTGGGTGCGCGCGAGCGACATGCCGATGCTCGCACTGATCGGGAAGCCCTCCGGGATGTCCTGGAACGGCTGCTCGATGGAACGGCGGATGCGGTCGGCCACGTCTTCGGCGGCCGCCACCTCCGGCACCTCGCAGACCACCACGAACTCGTCGCCGCCGTAGCGGGCCACCAGGTCCTCCTGACGGACGGCCGCCTGCAGCCGCAGCCCGACCTCCCGGAGCAGCAGGTCGCCCGTGTGGTGGCCGAGGGCGTCGTTCACGCGCTTGAACCCGTCCAGGTCGATGAACAGCGTGGCGACGAGTGTGGAGGCCGACTGCTGGTATTCGATCAGCTGCGTCTCTAGGCGTCGGCGGTTCGGCAGCCCGGTCGTCTCGTCGTGCATGGCGGCGTGCTCGAGCTGCCGCTGCAGCCGCAGGGTGGTGATCGCCTGCGCCGCCTGTCCGGCCAGCGCGTCGGCCAGCGGTGCCGCCTCGGAGTCGAACTGACGCGGGTGGAGGAAGAAGGCGGCGAACAGCCCGAAGAGCACGTCGTCGTGCTGGATGGGCGCCACCAGGACGGCGTGCACGCCCGCGTCGCGCATGGCCTGCCCGAGCACCGGGGCGATCTCGTCCGCAGCCGCCGCGCCGCTGAGCGCGACCACCCGGCGGAGCTGCGAGGCCTGCGTCACCAGCGATCCGGTCTGCTCCAGAGAGCGCAGCGGGTTGCTGCCGGAAGCCTGTGTGAACCTCCCGAGCTCGTCGATCAGGAACACCGCGGACTGCTCCGCCTGGTACGCCTTGGCGACGGTCGACGCGAGGATGTCGACAAGCGACTGCTCGTCCGTCGCGGCCGAGAAGGCGATCGACGAGTCGATGATGAGCTCGAGTCGGTTGCGCGTACGTTCCTGGAGGGTGTGCGAGCGCACCATCTCCTGCTCGTGCTCGGCGCGCTCGGTCGCATCCACCAGCGTCAGCAGCTCACCGGTCTCCGAGGGGCGGCGGCCGACGATGACGGCTCTCGATGACCCGTCCACGTGCGCCAACCGGACGAGGCCGTCGTCGCGGCCGTCGACCCCGGGGATCCGGATGCGCAGCGAGCTGAACGACCGGCCGTGCAGCTCGGACATCGAGAGGCCGGTCCAGGTGACGAAGAGCTCGTTGGCGTCCTGGATGCGGCCGTCTCCGTCCACCTCGACGAGAGCGCAGGGCAGGTCGTCCGCAGCAATGGGCCGCACCGCACTCTCCTTCGGATGGCTGGGCCGCTTCGCGGCGAGGACACAATGAATTTAGCGCACGAATGTACCCAGACGGTCACCGAGGTCATCGGGAGGACACGGACGTGCGATGTAGTAGCCCTGGGCGCGGTCGCATCCGGAGGTGCGGATCTGCTCCAGCTGTTCGCGGGTCTCGATGCCCTCGGCGACGACCCGCATCCCGCTGTCCTGGGCCATCGCCACCGCGTCGCCGACGGCATCCCAGTCTCCCCGCGCGACGAGGCTGCGATCCAGCTTGAGCTCACGCGCGTGGACGCCGACCGCCCGTTCGATCGACGAGTGTCCCGCGCCGAAATCGTCGATCGACACGGTGACCCCCCACTGCTGCACGATGTCGAGGCGCCCGGCGACGACCGCGTAGTCCTCGATGCGCTCGGCTTCCGTGACCTCGACGATGAGGTCGGCGGGAGGAAGACCCGACTCGGCGAGCTGACGTTCCAACTCGTCAAAGAAGCGGTCGGTCTCGAGCTGCAGGGGCGAGACGTTGACGGCGATGGCGAGCTGGTAGCCGCGCTCGCGCCAGTCGCGGCCGATGCGGCAGCACTCGCGCAACGCGAACAGGCCCAGCTCGTGGATGGTTCCGCTGGCCTCGGCGAGCGCCACGAACTCTGCGGGCGGGATGGGACCGCGGGTGGGATGCGTCCAGCGGCTGAGACCTTCGACGGCGACGATCTCACCCGTCGCCAGGTCGATCTGCGGCTGGACGTGCACCTCGAGTTCGTGCGCGGCGATGGCGTGGGACAGCTCTCGCGCCTCCACCTCGCACGTCACCACGCACACCTCCCTCGCCGGCCGCCGGCTCCGCTGGCCTGGACGCGATAGTGCCCGCGTGCGCAGCCGCTGTCAACGGGCTGGCCCCGGACCGGACGCCGGACGCGCTCAGCGGAACGTCGGTCGCGGGTCGGTGTGGAGCACGCTCATGAGGATGGAATCGGTCCACTCGCCGTCCCAGAACAGGGTGTCGCGCTGGCGGCCCTCCACCACGAATCCGGCCTTCTCGTACGACCGCAGCGCCCGCGGGTTGAACGCGTACACGTCGAGTTGGACGCGGTGCAGTCCGATCTCCGCGAAGGCGTGATCGAGCACGACGGTCATCGCCTCCGTGCCGTACCCGCGGCCGGGTTGCCCGGGTGCCAACGCGATGCGCGTGTTCATGGATGCGTTGTCCTCGTCGAGCTCGTTGAGCACGATCTCGCCGAGGAAGCGATCGGTGGCCCTGTCGAGGATCGCCCAGTCCGCGCGGTCCGGGGCGGCGCCGATCCGTGCAAGGTGCGCGGCGATGACCTCCTCGGTGAACTCGGCGCGCGTCCCCGTCAGGCGGAGGTTCTCGGCGTCGTCGAGCCCGGACCAGACGTCGTCGAGGTGCTCTGGTCCGAGGGGGACCAGCCGGATGCGCGGGCCGTCGAGCGTTCGGACGGCGGTGAGCTCGGCGAGCGCCACCTCCGGCTTCACAGTTCGGGCTCCCTCGGCCGCAGGTCCGGTCGGGGGAATTCGGCGTCGAAGTCGCCGGTGGGATCCTCCTGGCGCAGCGTGTCCACGATGCTCGGGCCCGATCCGACGGGCGAGAACGCGGCGCGGTCGCCGCGGACGCTGCTCTGATACGTCTTCATCCGTCCGTCCACCGGAAGGTCGATCTCGGCCGGCGGCCGCCCCTCGTCGAGGGGGACGGCACGCTGCGTCGTGGTGCCGTCCTCCTCGACGAAGTCGGCAATGCCGAACGTCAGGTGGCCTCGGTCGAAGGAGGCCCGGACGAGGAGGTAGGTGCGCAGCGCGTCGTCGTCGAGCGCCGCCACCTCCGCGGCGAGCGCCCGCACGGCATCCGTGCGACCGAGGGCGTGCTCACCGTCATCCGGCGCTTCGGCCCACGAACGGACGTGGCCGGCGAGGTCCGCGATGGCTTCCTCGTACGACGTCGGCGATGTCCCCCGGATGCCGAAATCGCCCCAGTCGGCCCAGTAGCGATCGCCCTCGTCGTCGTGGCCCACGGGGACGGTGACGCGCGTCGCCTCCGTGCGGGAGGCCTTCCAGGCCGCCAGCTCGTCTGCGCTGAACAGCTCGCCCAGCTGCCGGATGGCGTCGTCGTCGCCAGGGCCGGCGGCCGAGGCGAGGATCGCCCGCTCGAAGAACGCGTTGTCGTCCACTGCTCGTTCCCTTCGTCCCTGCCAGCATCGCATCCCCCGGCGCGAGTTCCGAGCCGGGCGGGGGAATCGGCTAACGTCGAGGGGCAGTCAGAACCGGTACCGAAGGAGACGCCCGTGACGACCACCCTGCCGACGACGACCGCGAAGGGCGCGTCGCTGCGGCGCAGCCTCGGACTGTGGGCCATCGTCGGTCTTGGTCTCGGCTACATGACGCCGACGGTCGTCTTCGACACGTTCGGCATCGTCTCCGGGCAGACGAACGGCGTCGTCCCGGCCGCCTACCTCGTCGCCCTCGTCGTGATGATGTTCACGGCGATCAGCTACGGCAAGATGGCGGGCGCCATCCCGAGCGCCGGCTCCGCCTACACGTACGTACGCGAGTCCATCCACCCGAACCTGGGATTCATGGTCGGCTGGACTTCGCTCGTCGACTACGTGCTGCTCCCGATGGTGAACTGCCTCATCATCCGGCTGTACCTGGAGCAGCTGTTCCCCGCCGTCCCCGGATGGATCTGGGTGGTCGTGTACTGCGCGGGTGTCACCACGCTCATCGCCGTGACGATGCGCGGCACCTCGAACGTCAACATGATCCTGCTCGTCTTCGCGATCGCCGTGATGACCGTTTTTGTCGTGATGGTCGTCGTCCAGCTCGCCGGCGGCGCCGGTGACGGCACGGTCGCCTCGGTCAAGCCGTTCGTGCACGACGGCGTCACACTCGGGGCGGTCCTCACCGGAGCGACGGTCGTCTGCTTCTCGTTCATCGGCTTCGACGCGGTGACGATGTACGCGGAGGAGGCCAAGACGCCGAAGATCATGCCACGCGCCATCCTCTTCACCGTCATCATCGGCGGCGCGATCTTCCTGGTCGCCGCCTACTTCACCCAGCTCCGCTTCCCGACCAATGCGCCGTTCGGCGAGTTCACGGACGACCCTCTGCCGCAGATCGGCCGGATCGTCGGCGGGCCCGTGTTCCAGGCCATCTTCGTCTCCGCCGGCTTCTGCGCCACCCTGGCGTCCGGACTCGCGTCGCACGCGTCCGTCAGCCGGATGCTGCTGGTCATGGGACGGAACAACGTCCTTCCCCGCCGCTTCTTCGGGTACATCAGCCCGAAGACGCAGACGCCCATCTTCAACATCGTGCTGGTCGGCGTGATCTCGCTGCTGGCGATGGCGTTCTCGCTCGAGCTGATCTCCGCTTTCATCAACTTCGGCGCCCTGATCGCGTTCACCTTCGTCAACATCTCGGTGATCGCCTGGTTCGCGATCCGCGAAGGGCGCCGCCGCACGGCGAAGGACATCGTGCGGTTCATCGTGCTCCCGGCGATCGGGACGGTGCTCACGGGCATCCTGTGGGTGAACCTCCACGCCGACGCGTTGATCGGCGGCATCGTCTGGGCGGTGATCGGCTTCGCCTATCTCCTCTTCCTCACGCGCGGTTTCCGTCGCCCGGTCGCCGCGTTCGACGAGAGCCAGCCGGTGACCGGGTTCAACAAGGCCGTATAGAAGAGGTACGCCATGAAGCGGATCGGGCTGCTCGGAGGCATGAGCTGGGAGAGCTCCGCTCTCTACTACCAGGCGATCAACGAGGGTGTGCGCGAACGGCTCGGCGGACTGCACTCGGCCGATCTGGTGATGATCTCGGTCGACTTCGCCGACATCGAGAGGCTGCAGTCGTCGGGCGACTGGGAGCGCGCCGGTGACATCCTGGCCGAGGAGGCGATCCGGCTCGAACGCGCGGGCGCTTCCTGCGTCGTGATCTGCACGAACACCATGCACAAGGTCGCCGACCGGGTGCAGGCGGCAGTCGGCATCCCGCTGCTTCATCTGGCCGACGTCACGGCTGCAGCCGTCGTCGATGCCGGCGTCCACCGGGTCGCGCTCCTGGGCACGCGGTTCACCATGCGCGAGCCGTTCTACCGCGAGCGCTTGGAGTCGCACGGCCTCGAGGTAATCGTGCCGCCCGAGGAGACGCAGGCCATCCTGGACGGGATCATCTACGACGAGCTCGTCCTCGGTGTGGTCACCGACGCTTCCCGAGCCGTCTACCGGGAGGCGATCGCCGGCCTGATCGCGAGCGGCGCGGAGGGCGTCATCCTGGGCTGTACCGAGATCGAGCTGCTGGTGCGTCCGGAGGACTCGGCCGTGCCGACGTTCCCGACCACGGCATTGCATGCCGCTGCGGCCGTCGACTTCGCGCTCGGCTGACGCTCAGCGGGCTTCCACAACTCATACAGTGCGCATAGGGCGCTCCCAGCCCACGTAAGAATCCACAAAGAATGCGTCTGCATCGTGGAATACATGGATCAGACGTTGAGCGTTCCCGTGTCGGCACCGCCGGCGCCGCGCCGCAGCCGCAGAGCTGTCGGCGACCCGCGCCGGGGCGCCAGAACCGTTCGCGCCGTCCTCGCGCTCGGGGTCGTCGCTGTTCTCGGGATGTGGTGGCTGAGCGTGCCCGCCGGCTTCGCCGCAACCCCCGCCGACGCCCTCACCTCGATCGGCGAGCTGGCCGGCATGGTCGGCGGGTTCCTGGTCTGCGCGCAGGTGTTGCTGATCGCCCGCGTGCCCTGGTTCGAGAGAGCCGTCGGTCTCGACCGGCTGGTCTCCTGGCACCGCTCGCTCGGCGCATCCGTGCTGTTCCTGATCGTCGCGCACGTGCTCTTCCTGGTCTTCGGCGGCGAGCTGGTGGACAAGAATCCGCCGTGGACGGAGTTCGTCAGCATCCTGCAGAACTACCCGGACATGCTGACGGCTCTCGTCGGGACGATCGCCTTTCTGGTCGTCGGCCTCAGCAGTGCCCGGCTGATCCGCGCGAAGCTGTCCTACGAGGTCTGGTACTGGCTGCATGTCACGACGTACGTCTCGATCTTCCTCACCTTCTTCCACCAGCTGAGCGGCGGCGCCCACTTCGTCTCCGACCCCATCAACCGGGCCCTCTGGATCGTGCTCTACCTCGGCACCGCGGCCGCCGTTCTGACGTGGCGGTTCCTCCTGCCTGCGCTCGACGCCTGGAAGGGACGGATGCGCGTCGCCGCGGTCGTGCCCGAGAGCGAAGGCGTGAACAGCGTCTGGCTGACCGGGCCGCGGGTCGACCAGCTGGGCGTCCGCGCGGGCAACTTCCTCCTGTTCCGCTTCCTCGCCTGGGGCCACCTGGGCACGGCGCATCCGTATTCGGTGTCGGCGGTCCCGGCCAACGGCTACCTGCGCATCACCGTCGGAGCCATCGGGGACCACTCGACCCGCCTCCCCGCTCTGAAGCCCGGCTCGCTGGTCTTCGCGGAGGGACCGTTCGGCCGCTTCACCGCCGACCGGGCGAGCCGGGCGCGCATCCTGCTGGTCGCGGGCGGCGCCGGCATCGGCCCCATCCGCGCCCTGGCCGAAGAACTGGTGCGGCGCGGCGCCCGCCCTGTCGTCCTCTACCGGGCCCGCTCGCCGCGGCACCTCGCCCTCCTCGGCGAACTGCAGGCCCTCCCCGGCGTCACCGTCATCCCGCTCGTCGGACGGCGTTCTGAGCTCGGCTACGACCCGCTGGATGTCGAGCCGCTCCGCCGCCTGATCCCCGACCTCCACGACTGGGAGGCCTTCATCTGCGGGCCGGAGGGGATGGGCGAGCGCGTCGAGTCCTCGCTTCGTGCCCTCCGGATGCCCAAGCGTTTCATCCACCGAGAAGAACTGAGCATGTCATGAACAGCAGATCCTGGCGGGGGACCGTCCTCTTCACTGTCATCCTCGTCGTCATGGGCGCGACCGTCGGCCTGAAGCTGTACGGCGTCGGAGACCAGGTCACCGCGGCGTCCACCTCCGTCCATTCGACCGCATCCGGCACCGGGACCACGAGTTCCGGGTCGGAGTCGGAATCGTCCGATGCGACGAGCGGCAGCTCGTCCACTCCCTCCACTCCGGCCCCGTCGGCGTCCTCGTCGTCCGGATCCTCGTCAGCGGCCACGACCACCGTCACGGGGTCGGCCGTCCAAACCCGCTACGGCACCGTCCAGGTCGAGGTCACGTTCTCCGGCACCACGATCACGGCCGTGAAGACCCTCCAGTCGCCCGACCGCGACGGGCGCGACATCGAGATCAACGACCAGGCCCTGCCGATCCTGCAGCAGGAAGTCCTCGCATCGCAGTCGGCGAACATCGACACCGTGTCGGGTGCGACCTACACGTCCGAGGGCTACATCCAATCGGTGCAGTCGGCGATCGACCAGCGATGAAGTTCCTCGAGACGGTCATGGGCATACCGATGTCCATCGATGTGCGGGACGACGTGGATGCGCGACCCGCGGCCGAGCGCGCGTTCCGGGTATTGCGGGAGGCGGACCGCCGCTTCAGCACGTACCGGCCGGACAGCGAGGTGAGCCGCGCGAACGCCTCCCGCGAATCCCCTGCCCCGTTCAGCGACGATTTCCGCGAGGTCGTCGCGATCGGCGAGACTGCCGCGCGCGACTCGGGAGGCGCCTTCCGCATCCGCCGGCCCGACGGCTCATGGGACCTCGACGGGGTTGTGAAGGGGTGGGCGGCAGCACGCGCGGCACGAGAGCTGCACGCGGCCGGCCTCCGCGACTTCTGCCTCAACGCCGGCGGTGACGTGGTCGTGTCGGGCAGCCCGGGCGACGGACGCCCGTGGAGCGTCGGCGTCCGCTCACCGTATGAGCCGACGGCGATGCTGGCCGTCCTCCAGGTCACCGATGCGGCTGTCGCGACCTCGGGCGCCTACGAGCGCGGAGCGCACATCGTGGACGGTCGCGACGGGTCCTCCGCGGCCGGGCTGCTCAGCGCCACCGTCGTCGCCGACGACCTGACGACCGCCGATGTCCTCGCCACCACCGTCTTCGCGATCGGACCCGACGGCGTCGATCACGCGCTGCGCTCCGGCGCCCGCGGTGTCCTCGCGGTGGATGCGTCCGGCCGTATCCTCGCCGCCGGCGACCTCGCGTTCGCGCGCCCGGCGGCCACCTCGTGACGGCCGGTGCCCCGCCGGTGGACGGCGCATCCGGCTCCTATACTGCGGATGTGAGCGGAAAGCCGCGTGTGCTGGTCGCCGAGGACGACAGCCGCCTCGCGAGCATGCTCGACGCGCTCCTCGGGTCCGAGGGCTTCGAGGTCGAGGTCGCGCGCGACGGTCAGCGGGCCCTGCATCTCGGCCTCACCGCGGGATTCGACGTGATCGTGCTCGATCGCGGGCTCCCCGCCGTCGAGGGGCTGGATGTGCTCCGCCGCCTCCGCGACGACGGCGTGACCACGCCCATCCTCGTGCTCTCCGCCCTCGGAACGGCCCCCGACCGCGTCGACGGCCTGAACGCGGGCGCCGAGGACTACCTGGCGAAGCCCTTCGACATCGACGAGCTCGTCGCCCGTGTTCGCGCGCTGACCCGCCGAGCCGCTGCCGTGGTGCCGATGGTCCGCTTTCCCGGCGGCCGGCTCGACACCGGCAGCCGCACGGTCACCCTCGACGACGGCTCACGGACGGTGCTCTCGGAGCGCGAATCCGACCTCCTGGAGCTGCTCGCCCGACGACCGGGCCAGGTCTTCCCCCGCACGCTGCTGCTCGACGAGGTGTTCGCGGCCGCCGACGACCCGGGCGTGGTCGACACCTACGTGCACCATCTGCGCCGCAAATTCGGACGCTCCCTCGTCGAGACCGTGCGCGGCGTCGGCTACCGGATGGGGTCGCTCCCGTGAGCGACCGCACGCTGCGCGACACCGAGCTCCGCTCCGCCTCCCGGCGCCTCGCGGCCCAGTTCGCGCTGATCATCGTCGGCCTCTTCGTCGCGCTCGGCATCGTCGTCTACAGCGTCGTGGCTGCCGGGCAGGCCGAGGCCGCGAAACGGGCGCTCTCCGATGCCTCCATGGTCGACTCGGTACACGACGCGCCCCGCGATCTGCTGGTCACGGTGGTCACACCGCAGGGCCGGCAGAGCTCCCCCGACATGCCGGACGGGCTCCCGGACGAGGACGCGATCGAGCAGGTGGTGCGCACCGGCAACCCGGTTTCCGGGTCGGTGGAGACCGACGGGCAGCGCTACCTCACCGTGACGGACGTGCGGAACGGCAAGGTGGTCCAGGTCGCCTACGGACTCGGCGAGCAGCAGGAGGAGCTGAGCCGGCTGGTGATCGCGCTGGTCGTCTCCGGGGTGATCGCGACCATCGCCGCGGGGGGCATCGGCCTCATCCTGGCCCGGCGATCCATCCGGCCCCTCGCGGACGCGCTCGCCCTGCAGCGACGTTTCGTCGCCGACGCCGGGCACGAGCTCCGCACCCCGCTCACCCTGCTCAGCACGCGCGCCCAGCTGCTGCGGCGCCATGTCTCAGCGCAGTCGACGGGCGCGCCGGACGAAGAACTGCGGTCGGGCCTGGACGAGATCGTCGACGACAGCCGGGCCCTCACCGAGATCGTGCAGGATCTCCTGACCGCCGCCGATCCGCGGCAGACGGCGGAGAGCGAGGGAGTCGACCTCGGCGACCTGGCCGCGACGGTCGTCCGTTCGGCGAAGGGCCGGGCCGACGAGCGCGGCCTCACGATCGTCGTGCAGAGCGAGCCGGGCGCCGTCGTGACCGGCGCACCCGTGTCCCTCCGGCGGATGATCGTCGCCCTGGTGGACAACGCACTGGATCACGCCGCCGCCGATGTCCGGGTGAGCGTTTCCACCTCACGCGACCGCGTCATCCTCACCGTGGAGGACGACGGCCCCGGGTTCTCGGCCGGCGTCGAGGACCGCGCGTTCGAGCGTTTCGCGACCGCGCGGGATGCGCAGCCGGGCGACGACCGCGGCCGCCACTACGGCCTCGGCCTGGCCCTCGTCGCCGAGGTGGTGAACCGCCATCGCGGAACCGTCCAGGCCGCGAATGGGGACACGGGAGGCGCAGTCGTGACCGTGCGCTTCCCGCGTCGTCTGTGATTCCTGCGGCCTTTCGGGGCCCCTAGCCGACACCCTCCAGGGCGTCCGTCTCGGTGTTGCCGATGTTCTGGATGACCTGCGGCCGGCGCCTCCGCAGGTGGACGAACCAGGCCACCGCGGCGACCAGAGTCAGCAGGAACAGGTACGGGATGACGTTGAGCGGGAACGCCGGAACCGGCCAGACGTTCGCGAAGAACACATAAGCCATGGCGGCGACCGCGACGACGGCGCACACCCAGACCAGCGTGTTCGGGATGCCCGCGCGGCGCGTGTAGGCGATGCACGCGATCGCCACGAGCGCGTACGCGACCATGTAGCCATAGGTGCCGTACGTGTCGACCCAGACGACGATGTCCATCGGGTTCGCGCCGACAGCCAGCAGGATGACGTCGAGGACGATGGCCGCGGGACCGGCGACCAGCAGCACGCGGTGCGGGGTCAGGTGGCGTTCGTGCGTGCGGCCGAACCGCTCCGGGACGACGCCCTCTTTGCCCATCACGTAGATGACGCGACCGACGACGTTGAGCGGCGCGACGACGACGGCGAAGAACGAGGCGCCGACGCCGAACGTGAGGATCGGGCCGAACCAGGTCGGCATCCCGATCAGCTTCGCGATGTCCTCCAGCGGGCTGGCGCTCGTCGCGAGGTCGCCGTGGAGCACTGCGATCTGGGTGTACGCGGCGAAGACGTAGAGGACGCCGACCACGACGGCGCTCCACATGATGGCGCGGGGGATGGCGGTGTACGGGTTCTTGGCCTCGCGGCCGAGCGCGTCGGCCGACGAGAATCCGACGAACCCGAGGATGCCGAGCACCATTCCGGCGGCGATGCCCTGGAACGGGGCTCCCTCGGCGAACACCTGCGCCGGATCCCACGCGGCGGGTCCGGCCCAGACGAGCGCGGCGATGAGCAGGATGGTGATGATCGTCACCGAGACGAGTTCGAGCACCAGCGAGACCCGGGCCGAGAGCCGGATGCCGCGAATGGTGAACAGCGTCGCGAGGCCGCCCAGCACGATGGCGAGGCCGATGTACCAGCCGACGCCGCCCGCGGGCACTCCGAGGAGCACCAGGAACTGGTTGAAGTACGACACCGCGCCGCCGAGCGAGCCGGCGGCGATGCCCCAGCAGCCGATGACGAGGGTGACGCCCGCGAGGTACGCGCCGGTGGGGCCGAGGCCCTTCGCCACGTACGTGTAAAGCGAGCCCGCCGACGCGTGCTTGCGGGCGAAGACGACCACGCAGTAGCCGACGCAGAGGATGACGATGGTGGCGAGCACGAACGAGTAGATCGTCCCGTTGCCGGCGCCGACGAAGATCGACATCGCCGTGAACGCGATGACGGCGCTCGGCGCGATGTTCGCGATCGCCTGAGCCGCCAGCTCGGGCCCGCTCATGACTCCGCGCCGGAGTCCGGCGTCGGTCGGGCTGCTCGCCCGGGTTTCGGTGGTTGACATGGCTCTCCAGTGAGTCGTTTAGGGTTCGGGGGCTAGGGGATGAGGAGGGTGCGGAGCACGGAGCCGGCCTCGAGATCGTCGAAGGCCTCCGCCGCCTCCGCGAGGGGTCGCCGGCCCGAGATCAGCGGGTCGAGCAGCAGCTGTCCGTCCATGTAGCGGTCGACCAGCGCGGGGATGTCGATGGACGGGCGCACGGAGCCGTAGTTGGAACCGAGGATGCGCTGGTCGGCCTCCGCCAGCACGAGCGGTTCGAACGACGCCTTCGCGCCTGTCGGCGGCAGGCCGACGATGACGGCGGCACCGCCGAGTCCGAGCATCCGGATCGCCTGCTCGGTCGTGGAGGTGCGGCCGATCGCGTCGAACGCGTAGTCGACGCCGTCCGGGATGAGTTCGAAGAGCTGCTCGACCGCGTCCGCTCGGGAGGCGTCGATCCGGTCGGTCGCTCCGAACTGCAGGGCCATCTGGGTCTTGTCCGGGAGCACGTCGATCGCGACGATCCGCTCGGCCCCGGCCAGTCGCGCGCCCTGCACCACGTTGAGGCCGACGCCGCCGCAGCCGATCACGGCGACGGTGGAGCCCGGCTCGACCGCAGCGGTGTTGAGCACGGCGCCGACGCCGGTCGCGACTGCGCAGCCGACGACCGCGATCACGTCGAGGGGTGCGTCGTCGCGCACCTTCACGGCGCCCGATGCAGGCACGACGACCTCTTCGGCGAAGGACGAGACACCCAGGTAGTGATGGATGGTCTCCCCGTCGCGCGACAGTCGGGAGGTGCCGTCGAAGAGCACGCCCTTCGGCGCGACGATGGTGGCGACCTTCTGGCAGCGCGCCTCGTGCCCGGAGCGGCAGTACCGGCAGTCGCCGCACGGCGGCACCCAGCTGAGGACGACATGATCGCCGACGGCCAGCGAGGTGACGCCCTCCCCGAGCTCGGTGACCACACCGGAGCCCTCGTGTCCCATGACAAGCGGTGCCGGAGCATCCCACTCTCCGCGCTTCACGTGCAGGTCCGAGTGGCAGACGCCCGCCGCGGCGATACGTACGCGCACCTCCCCCGGGCCGGGCGCCGCGAGGTCCACCTCGGTGAACTGGATGGGCTCGGACGGTTCCGTGAAGATGACGGCCTGCATGGGTACTCCTTCGTGCGCGGGTCTCGCTCGATGCTAGGAAGCGCTCGCGGGCGTTGTCATTCACAGAAAGTGTGGATGCCTCGGGCTGACTCGACATTCCGTACACTGAGGCCATGAGCCGCGACATCGCCTCCGTCGCGCGTTCCGTTCAGGGTCGGCTGGTCGAAGGCCGCCTCGATGCCGGGACGCGCGTGGATGCGGTGGTCGGCCTCGACGACTTCTCGGTGGTCGGCCATCCCGCGTTCGCGACACTCGTCGTGGCGCCCGCCCGAGCCGCTGTGGCCGCCCTGACCGCGGAGGACGAACGCACGGAGGCACTCCGGCACGCCGTCATCGTCAGCCACGGCGCCGACACGGCTCTCCTGAGGGCGCTCGACCGGACGGGCACGACCGCGATCGTCGGTACCTCGGCCTCCGACGCGCTGCTCGCCCCCAGCCTCACCGCGCTCCTGGCCGTCGACCAGGCCGCCGAGGATCGCGCGGTCACCAGTGCCATGAAGGTGCTGACTCTGGCTGCCCGCCGCGGCGGTGTCTCCGGCGTCGTCGCCGAGCTGGCGCACCGCATCGACGGCTGGGCCGTGCTCCTCGATCGGCACGGCCAGGTCATCACGAGCGCGGGCGCCGGCGGCTTGCACGTGCAGGATGCGATGGCGGTCGCACTCTCCCGTCCCGTGCGCGTGCGCCACCGTTCGCTGCAGGTGCACACGGTCGGCTCCGGCGAAGACCTCTCGGCCCGGCTCGTCGTCAGCCCGCGGACCGAGTCGTCGAGCCGCGCTCGCGAACTCGGGTCGCAGGCGGCCGCTCTGCTCGACCTTGTGCTGCGGACGGACGACCCGACCCGCACCGAGCGTCTCGGACGCGCGGTCATGATCGACGCGCTGCTGGCCGGTGGCCCTCCCGCCGTCTCCCTCCTGCGGATGTGGGGTGTGCACGAGAGCTCGCTCACCGCGTTCGCCCTGACCGCGCGGTCGGCATCCGTCGAAGTGGAGCGCCTCGTATCGCACTGGCTCGACGAACTGGGCGCTGCCCACATCCATACCGAGAGTCACGGCCTGGTGACCGGGTTCCTCCGCGACGACCACGTGGATGCGGTGGCGACTCGCGTGGAGGCGTACTCGTCCGCGATGTTCCTCGGTGTGGGCGCGCCCGCGCCGACCGACACGCTGGCGGGGAGCGCGGCCGAGGCACGGCACGCGGTGGAATCGGCACGGGCGGAGGGCCGGCGGGTCGTGCGCTACCGGTCCATCCCGACCATCTCGCTCGTCCTCGACCGGCTCGACGACGATGACGCCCAGCGCATCGCGCGCCTGCTCGACCCGCTGCGGGATGCGACGGGCCGGCACGGCGAGCTGACGGAGACGCTCCGCGTGTTCCTCGCCGAGAACGGCGCCTGGGGCGCCGCGGCTGAGCGGCTCGGCGTCCACCGCCAGACGCTCACCGCGCGCATCCACCGCGTCGAGAGCCTCCTAGGGCTCTCCCTGGCCGATGCGGACGACCGCACGGCGGCGTGGCTCGCCCTGCGCGCCCTGCACGCGTGAACCGAGCCCGGCGCGGGCCGAACGGCCCCGCTCAGCCCTCGCCCGCGAGTGCCTGCTGGATGAGCGCCGTCATGTCGATGGGCTCCGTGGGCGGCAGCTCCAGTGCGGCCGGGTCGATGGTCCTCATGGCGTCTCCTTCTTCTCTGTCTTGCTTCTCTGTCTGTCGTCGGTTCGTCGTTCTCGGATGTGAGGCCGGGAGGTGCCCGCCGCCGCCTTCCCCCAGGCGTCTGTTGCGGCGGGCACCGTCCCTTCTCCCGCGCGTGGTGGAGTACCCCTTCTCGTCACTCGCGCGGGATCGTGAGGCCCAGCCGCGAGCACAGCTCGCTGAGGGCCTGGTCGGAGGGGAACACGGCCAGTCGCCCGTCGGGCAGCTGGCAGGTCTCCAGGTGGGGCACCGGATACTCCGCCGTGCTGGACGACCCTTCCGGTGAGAACACGCCGGTGCGCCAGGTGGCAGCGCACATGTCCTCGGCGAGGCGGATGCGTGCATCGAGCGGGTTGGGCGTCTTCTCGTCCAGGTCGGCGGTCACCATCACCGAGGTGCCGTGACGGGAATTCAGGTCGGCAGCCGCGTAGCAATCGGTGACGTTGTTGATCTGACCCTGGGAGGCGAGGGCGACCGCGATCGCGCCGGCCGTGGTCCCTGCGACGATGGCGCCGGCCACTCCGATGGCGATGATGCGGTGCTTCCGGGTCCGGCGGCGGTCGTCGACGGCGATGGTCTCGAACAGGTTCGCCTTGATCTGCTCGAAGCGCTCGTCGGTGGGCAGGAGGTCGTGATTGGTCATGGCATCCCCCTGAGGGTGCGGAGTTCGTTCCGGAGGCGCCCGCGGAGCCGGGAGAGGCGGTTGCGGACGGCGCCCTCGCTCAGGCCCACCTGGCGGGCAGCCTCCTCATAGCTGTGATTGCCTCGGATGCACAGCTCGAACACGGTGCGGTCGGGCTCGGTGAGCGCGGCGACCACGGTTTCGACGTAGGCGAGCAGCTGGCCGCGTTCGGCGAGCTCCTCCGGCCCCGGCCGGGCGTCGGCGAGTGATCCGTCGACGGGGCTGTCGCTTCGGCGCTTCTCCACCACCTGGAGGGAGCGGCGGCGGTTGGCGATCAGGTTGCGGCTGGTGACGAGCAGCCAGGGAAGGACCGACTCGCCGGCGATGGTGATGGTCGCCCGTTTTCGCCAGAGGGTGACGAACACGTCCTGGCTGATCTCCTCCACATCCTCGCGGGGTTCGAGGCGCGCGGCGGTGTAGGCGTAGACGACGCGGCTGTACCGGTCGTAGAGGGCGGCGAGCGCAGCCTTGCTGCCGTCGGCGAGTCGCCGCAGCAGGTCGAGGTCCGTCGGAACGGACTCCTCCCCCGCATCCGCCGCACGGTGCGGCTCGGCCAACTCGCTCATATCCAGGAAATGTGTCCCCCCGCCGAATCCTCTCAACGAATCTCGAAATCGGTCGGCCGCGACGTCGGTGGGGCAGAATGGGCGTGCTCGGCAGGGGCCGGGCAGTATCCGCTTCGGGGGGAAGTCGATGAAGAGATCGTCTGTTTTGACGCGCCGTGCGGCGTCGGTTCTGGCTGCGGCGGCGGCCATCGCGGCGACGTTCGTGACGGTCGTGCCCGCTGCCGCTGCCGAGCCGCCCGCGCAGTCCTGCTCCTACGACCTGGGCACGCGCACGCTGGTGTGCGTGGATGCCGGCGAGGATCTCAACCGGGCCGTGCTGGACCAGACCCACCTGCTGGTGGTCACGCCGCCGAGCTGGCCGGTCGCCGCCACCGACGCCGCACCCGCCGCCCGCGTCCTTCCCGAGGGTGTGCGCGCCACCTTCGTGCAGAGCCAGCTCTTCGACGACGCCGGGTACGGCGGATCGTTCTTCCAGATCACCAACTCGAGCGCCTGCAACGGAAGCACCACCTGGTACTTCGGCCCGCTCGGGAACGTCGGCTGGTCGGGCCGGGTCAGCTCGTTCAAGAGCTTCTCCGGATGCAGCACCAAGCTGTGGCAGGGCACGGCATACACGGGTGCGTCCTACGGCTACGCCGTCAACGCGTCGTCGCTCGGCAGCATGAACGACCAGGCCAACTCGGTGACCCTCCGGTAGCCCGGCACACGAAAGCGGGACCCCCGGGAAGATCGGGGGTCCCGCTCGGGCAGGGCGTGCGACTCGGTCGCGTCAGTAACGCAGCCCGTCGCCGAACCGGAACAGCGGATCGGCGGTGTCGAACGGCACATCAGGGCGCGACTCCTCCACGGCGCGCATCGAGCGCGGCAGGTCGAACGGCAGCGACCCCTGCGGCGAGAACCGGCCGGTGAGCACATCGAGCAGCGCTTCGGCGCTTGCGCCCCAGTTGACGGTCAGAGCGCTGGCCGCATCCACCAGGGGCTCGAGGATCGCCGGCCGATCGGCGTACACGTCGACGATCGTCGGCGCGTGCTCGGCGAGTTCCCGCACGTGGTCGACGACCTCGGCGGGGAACTCCAGCGACCCCGAGTGGAACAGGCTCTCGAACACCGTCGGACGCTCCTCGTACGGCGCCTGCAGCCGCACCACGATCACGTCGGCGTCGGCGGGCGTCGCGACGACATCGCCATAGGCTGCAGCGCGCTCAGCGTCGATGCCCTCGACGTAGAGCCGCGGGCGCCCGCGCAGCGGCAGCACCGGCTCGCCATCGTGACCGTTGACCAGCAGGGTGATGGATGCGCGCTGCGCCTTCTCTCCCTCGGCACGGAAGTCGTCCTTCCCGACGATCGCGTCAGCGGCCTCCGCGTCGACCAGGCTCGACTCGAAAAGTCCGAGCTCGAACTTCTCGCGCAGGATGCGCCGCGCCGACTCGTCGATCCTCGACTCGAGGACATCGCCGGACTCGACGAGGTCGATCAGCAGCTCCGGGCACGCCTCTCCCCCGAACTGGTCGGCGCCGGCGTCGATGATCTTCTTCATCCGCTCGCGCGGCGTCAGGTGCTCCACGCCCCAGGCCCGCGCGGGGAACGGCTGCCCGAAGATCTCGGCATCGGTGATCAGTCCCCAGTCCGTGCACACCAGCCCGTCGAATCCCAAGCGCTCGCGGAGCAGACCGGTGATGACCGACCGGTTGAAGCCGAACCCGACCTCCTCGTACGCGGTTCCGACCGGCATCCCGTAATAGGGCATCATCTGGCGCGTGCCCGCCTCGATGAGCGCCTCGAACGGCCGGAGGTGCAGCTCGAAGGCGTCGCCGGGATAAACCTGCTCGCGTCCGTGGGCGAAATGCGGGTCCTCCCCGTCCTTCTGCGGACCGCCGCCCGGGAAGTGCTTCGTCATCGTCGACACGGATCCTGCGCCGAACGATCGGCCCTGGAAGCCGCGGACGTATGCGGCGCCCAGCCGGGAGGTGAGCTCGGCATCCTCGCCGAAGGTCGCCGCCTGGCGCGACCAGCGCGGTTCCGTGGCCAGGTCGACCTGCGGATGGAGTGCCACGCGGAGGCCGACCGCCAGGTACTCCTGGCGCGCGATGTCAGCGAAACGCTCGACCGTGTCCTCGTTGCGGATCGCCGCGAGCCCGAGCGGCTCCGGCCACTGCGAGAACGGCCCGGACAGCATCGCGGTCCCGGGGTTGTCGGTGAATGAGTGCCGCGGGTCCGTCGACAGCGTCACGGGAATCCCGAGCCGAGTGGATGCGGCCAGCCGCTGCAGAGCGTTGTGCCATTCCGCGATCTCCCGCCCGGTCGGCGCGACGCCGAGCAGGTTGAAGTGCGACATGTGCCGGCGCTCCACGTACTCCACCGCGGAGGGGAGCGAGAACGTCGGGTTCGGCTCGTCGAGGGGACCCATCCCGATCATGGTGTGGAAGAAGAGCCCGGCCTTCTCCTCCAGGGTCATCTCGGCGAGCAGCAGCTCCACGCGCTCGGCGACGGGACGCTGCGCGTCCAGCCAAGGGCGGGTGGCGAGGGCGGTGTCCGTGGCGGTGTCGGTCATTTCACTCCTTTGATCCGGTAGACGAGCACGGCGCCGAGCAGTGCGATGAGGGCGCCGAAGAGGTACCACACCGAGTAACCGCCGATCGCGGTCGCGGAGCCGAGCGCGATGATCCCCGGTGCGATGGCGGGAGCGATCGACTGCGGAAGGGCGTTGGCGATGTTGAGCACGCCGAGGTCCTTGGCCGTGTCGTCGGGGCTCGGCAGCACCTGGGTGGCGAGGGCGAGGTCGACGGAGAAGAACGACCCGGCTCCGAGGCCGATCACGGCCTGCGCGAGGATGACGATCGCCACCGTCGGCGCGAACGCGAGAACGACCAGTCCGACGACCATGATGACGCCCGCCGCCGCGACGAACGGGCGGCGCTTGCCGAGCCGGTCGGAGAGGTAACCGCCGATGGGGCTGGAGATCACCATGCCGACGGTGGACGCCAGGTTCGCCAGCAGGATCGTCGAGATGGCGCCCTGCTCGTCGAGGTGGAACTTCTCGGTCAGGTAGAAGGGGAGGAAGGTCGCGATGCCCGCGTAGCCGAACATCACGAAGAACTTGGTCAGCCACGTCCAGCCGAAGTCGCGGTGCTTGACCGGATTGAAGACGAACGAACCGAAGAACTGCCCGACGGTGAACTTCTGGCGCGGTTTCTCGATGAGGCGGCGGTCCTTGAGCACTGCGACGAAGATCACCGCGAGCACGAGCGCGATCAGGCCGGGGATGAGGAAGCGCAGGAGGTCGTCGCCGATGAAGTTGATGAGGAAGCTGCCCGCGAGGATCGCAAGGGGCGTGGTCACGCCGACGAGGCCCGAGACCTTGCCACGGCTGGCCGCGGGTACCTGATCGGGAAGCGTCGCGTTGGCGGCTGCGAGCACGGCGTTGAGCGAGGCCTGCACCAGGCACCATCCGATGAGCACGACCCAGATGGATGTCGCCGCACCGATCAGCAGGAACGCGCCGACGCCGACGATGCTGCCGCCGAGGATCCACGGGCGACGCATCCCGTACCGGGAGGTGGTGCGGTCCGACAGCCGGCCTGCGAGCGGGTTCGCCACCAGGGCGAACAGGGCTCCGACGCCGAGGACGAGTCCGAGCTGCGCCGTCGCCTCCTCCGTGGATGCGCTGAGGTGCTGCACCTTGAAGGCCATCGACACGAGCACCGGAGTGAGGAGCGCCAGGAGGACGCCGAAGTTCACGGCCGAGAGCGCCGGCGTGTAGCCGCGGGGAGTTCGCGCCGGCGTAGTGCCGGGCGTCTTGATACCGGTGGTCCCGGTTGCCGCCGCTGTCGCGGCGGGAGACAGCTCTGTCATTTCTCGAGTCCTTTCGTACCGTCGGCTTTGACGATGGCGGCCAGCATACACACAAAAGCGACCGCGTGGTAACTGAAATCCGACGCTACGGTAACCTGACTACGATGATGAGGTCGGGGAGGTGCACGTGACGTCGGTCATCGATGGGACACGGTTCGCGCGCGCCGCCGCGACACGGCAGGCGATCCTCGACGCCGCCACCGATCTGTTCTGCCGCAACGGCTACCGGTTCGTGTCGCTGCGCGACATCGCGGCGGAGGCCGGCATCACGCATCCCGCGCTCCTCAAGCACTTCGCCGGCAAAGAGGAGCTGCTGGGCCAGGTCGCCCGCCGGCTCGATGCCTCCGCAGCAGCAGCAGCGACCCCGCCCGACGCGCTGCCGTTCGCCGCCACAGCGCACCGACAGGACGCCGTCCCGGGTCACGCGGCCCTCTTCGCCGCACTCACCGGCGAGGCCTCAGCACCCTCGCATCCCCTGCACGAATGGATGCGCGACCGCGCCTCCGAGCTGCGAGCCCGGCGCGCAGAGGCCCTCGCCGCGGGCGTCGACAGCGGCCTCGTCGCGGCCGACCGGTCGGTCGAGGACGAGGCGCTGCGCCTGACCGCAGCCTGGGACGGCCTGCGGATGCTGCAGCAGTACCTTCGGGACCGCGTCGATGTCGCCGCCACCCTGGACCGCCATCAGGAGCTGATCGCGCGTCCACTCGGCTGGCGGGAGCCCGGAACGCACCCGGCGACGCATCCGCTTCCGCCTGCGCCCCCGCTCCCCCCGATCGCCGAGGAGCCGTCCGCCGCAGAGACGGGCTACCGCACCGGACGGGAGCGCCGCGCGAAGATCGTCGACGGCGCCATGACCTTGTTCGCGCGGGAGGGCTACGGCGACACCAGCCTCCTCGACATCGCCACACGTGTCGGCGTCTCGAAGTCGGCGCTGTACCACCACTTCTCCTCGAAGGACGCTCTGCTGCACGAGGTCATGCGGGAGCGCGACCGCCGCATCGACGACCGCGGTACGCCGGACGCGGGGGCATCCGCCGCCGATGTCCTCCGCAGCTTCGCCGACGGAGCCGCCACCAACGAGGCGGAGCAGCCCGGACTGATCGAGCTCTACGCCGTCATCTCCTCCGAGGCGACACCGCGAACCCACGATGCGCACGCCTACTTCGAGCACCGCTTCGCCGTCGCGCTCGACGGCTTCGCCACCCTTCTCCGGGCCGCCGCGGACGACGGCGTCCTCCCGCCTCACCGCGATCCCGACCACGAAGCGCTGTGGCTCCTCGCCCTCTGGGACGGCCTGCAATACCAGTGGCTCTACGACCACGACACGGTCGACGTAGCCGCGCAGCTGCGCGCACACTTCGCGGACATCCTGCCCGAAACGCGAAGCTGACCGGTTTCGCGCACGCCTGCCGGACATGCGGAAAGGGCCGGATCGATGTCTCGATCCGGCCCTTTCACGTCCGTGCGCGAGGGGGGACTTGAACCCCCACGCCCTTGCGGGCACTGGCACCTGAAGCCAGCGCGTCTGCCAATTCCGCCACTCGCGCGAACCCAGGAACTCTAACACGACGCCGGGATCGTTCACGAATCCGGGCGTCCTCCGCAGGGCTGATCTTCACCGTATAGCCAGTCCCTTTTCCAGGGTTCCGACTAACATGCATGTAGTCATCGAGCCGGAAGCGGGAGACTGTGGGCATTCTGGACAACTTCGAGCGGGGGCTCGAGCGCGCCGTCAACGGCGCGTTCGCGAAGACCTTCCGCTCCGGGCTGCAGCCGGTCGAGCTCACCAGCGCGCTCCGCAAGGAACTCGACACGAAGGCCGCCGTGGTCGCGCGCGACCGCGTCCTCGCCCCCAACAGCTTCGTGCTGCGGATGTCGTCCGCCGACTACGCGCGCATGCGATCGATGGGCGCCGCCCTCACCGACGAGCTGATCGACTTCGTCCAGAAGCACGCGGCGAGCCAGCACTACGCGTTCGCCGGCGGCATCTCCATCGACCTCGCGGAAGACCCGGACCTGTCGGTCGGGATGCTCCAGGTCGAGTCCGAGAACGTGAAGGGCGACGTCGCCTGGACCCCGGTCCTCGACATCAACGGCAAGCACTACCCGCTCACCCACTCCCGCACCGTCGTCGGGCGCGGGGCGGACGCCGACATCACGGTCGACGACGCCGGCATCTCCCGCCGCCACGTCATGATCACGTGGGATGGCCGCCGCGCCCAGGTGGAGGACCTCGGCTCGACCAACGGAACCAAGCTCGACGGAGAGCCCCTGCGCAAGGCGATCCTGGAGCCCGAATCCGTCGTGACCCTCGGGCGCACCCGCATCGTGTTCCGTGTCCTCCCCCAGGCGGCGCCCGCCCCCCGTGGCCGTGCGGAGGATGCCACCCGGCGGCACGACGTCGGCAACTTCTGGAGCCCATCGTGAACCCGAGCGAGCTGACCCTGCTGGTGCTGCGGTTCGGCTTCCTGCTGGTCCTCTGGCTCTTCGTCTTCGGCATCGTCTACGCACTGCGCAGCGACATGTTCGGCCAGCGTGTCCGCAAGCTGCCCGAATCGGCTCAGCCCGCACCCGCCTCGCCGTTCCCGGCCGGAGCCGCGGCGAGCGCCCCCGCTGCCGCTGCGCCCGCCGGCCCGACCGAACCGGTGATGAAGTCGGCACCGGTCTCGTCGCTGCCGTCGGGCGCCAACCGCGCGGGCGGCCACACGAACGCCAGCGTCCAGAGCGCGCACCGCCTCGTCATCACGTCCGGACCGCGCGCCGGCACCGAGCTCGCCCTCGGCCGCGATCCCATCACCATCGGCCGCTCCGGCGAATCGAACCTCGTCATCCGCGACGACTACACCTCCACCCACCACGCCCGCCTGCTCCTCTGGAACGACGAGTGGATGATCCAGGATCTCGACTCCACCAACGGCACGTTCCTCGACGGCCGCCGGGTGACCGTCCCGACCCAGGTCCCGCTCGACACGCCGATCAAGATCGGCACGACCACGTTCGAGCTGCGGCGGTAGACGGTGGCGGCGAACAAGGCGGCGGCCCTCTCCCACGTCGGGAAGATCCGCTCGAACAACCAGGACTCGGGCTACGCCGGCCGGGACCTGTTCGTCGTCGCCGACGGCATGGGCGGTCACGCCGGCGGAGACGTCGCCTCGGCGATCGCGGTCACCCGCATCCGCGAGGCCGACCGTGAGTACGCCTCCGCCTCCGAAGCCGAGTTCGCCCTGCAGTCCGCGTTGATCGCCGCCAACTCGCTCCTCGCCGAGACCGTGTTCGAGCATCCCGAGCTCACCGGGATGGGCACCACCGTCAGTGCGATGGTGCGCGTCGGCGACCAGATCGCGTTCGCCCACATCGGCGACTCCCGCATCTACCTCTACCGCGACGGCGAGCTGAAGCAGGTCACCACCGACCACACCTTCGTGCAGCGTCTGGTCGACAGCGGACGCATCACCGAGGAGGAGGCGATGGTCCATCCCCGCCGCTCCGTGCTGATGCGCGTTCTGGGCGATGTGGATGCGTCCCCCGAGATCGACACCTGGACGCTCGACACGCGCCCGGGCGACCGCTGGCTCATCTGCTCCGATGGCTTGAGCGGCGTGGTGAAGCACGACGACATGCTGGCGGCGCTCGCGTCGAAGGACGGCCCGAAGCAGGTCGCCGACCGGCTGCTGAAACACAGCCTCGACGCCGGCGCGCCCGACAACGTCACCGTGGTCATCGTCGACATCGCCGACACGTCCCGCGGCGAGGTGCTCAAAGAGCCGGTCACGGTCGGGTCCGCCGCGTCGCCTCTCCAGTTCGGTACCGAGCCGAAGCCGACCACCCGCGCGGCGCGCCTTCCCGGACTGCGCCTGCATCCCATCCGCCCGGCCACCGGCCCCACCCACTTCGAGCCGCAGTCCGAGGACTACCTCGACGAGCTGATCGAGGAGGACGCCCGTCGCGTCCGTCGCCGCCGGCTCACCTGGATGATCGGCCTCATCCTGCTGGTCGTCGCCATCGTGCTCGCCATCTTCTTCGGCTACCAGTGGACGCAGTCCCGCTACTTCGTGGGCATGTCACCGGACCGCCACGTCGCGATCTACCAGGGGGTCCAGCAGGGCATCGGGCCCATCAGCCTCTCGCACCTGTACGAGGAGTCCGACGTGAAGGTGGACGACCTCCCCGAGTACGACAAACAGCAGGTGGAGCAGACCATCAACGCCGACGACCTTCCGGCGGCCAAGACGATCGTGGAGCAGTTGAGCGATGCCGGCGGACAGTAGAACGGCCGCGCGCGAGCAGGCGACGCCGCCCCGGAACGCGACCGGGCCGGTCAAACGGCTGCGCCTGCCCGCGAAGCTCCGCAACCGTGAGCTGTTCCTCCTGGTCATCGCGTGCGCGATCAACGCGGCGGCCGTCGTGCTGGTGCAGCTGGGCGCGCTCGGCCACGTCGATCTCACGCTGGTCTACCTCGGGGCAGGGCTCTCGGCTCTGGTGCTGGGCATGCACATCGCGCTCCGGTTCGTCGCCCCGCAGGCCGACCCATTCTTGCTGCCGATCGCGACGCTGCTGACCGGCATCGGCATCGCCGAGATCTACCGCATCGACATCCATTACAAGGACGCCGGATGGGACAGCGCGGGCGTCAAGCAGATCGTGTGGAGCGCCATCGCGATCATCTGCGCGATCCTCGTCGTGGTCCTCATCCGCAACCACCGCATCCTGCAGCGTTACACCTACCTCTTCGGGTTCGCCGCGCTGGTGCTCCTGCTGCTGCCCATGCTCCCGGGCATCGGCCGCGAGATCTACGGCGCCCGCGTGTGGATCGGAATCGGCCCGTTCAGCTTCCAGCCCGGCGAGATCGCGAAGATCTGCCTCGCGATCTTCTTCGCCGGCTACCTGGTCCAGGCGCGCGACTCCCTCTCCATGGTGGGCAAGAAGTTCCTCGGGATGCGGTTCCCGCGCGCTCGAGACCTCGGACCGATCCTCATCGTCTGGCTGATGTCGATGGCCGTCATCGTCTTCCAGCGCGACCTCGGAACCGGTCTGCTCATCTTCGGCCTGTTCCTCGTCATGCTCTACGTCGCCACGGCGCGCATCAGCTGGGTGATCCTCGGCCTCCTGCTCATCGTCGGCGGCGCCGTCGTCGCCAGCCAGGTACTCCCGTACGTGCACGACCGCTTCGCGAACTGGCTGACCCCCTTCTCGCAGGGCGTCTACGACGCACAGGGCGGCAGCTTCCAGCTGGTCCAGGGGCTGTTCGGGCTCGCGCACGGCGGGCTGATCGGAACGGGGCTCGGCCAAGGCCAGCCGTGGATCACCCCCGTCTCTCAGAGCGACTACATCATCGCGAGCCTGGGCGAGGAGCTCGGTCTCGCCGGCATCTTCGCCATCTTCGCGCTGTACCTGGTCTTCGTGGCGCGCGGCCTCCGCATCGGCTTCGCCGGCGCGGACGACTTCGGCAAGCTGCTCGCGGTCGGCCTGTCGTTCACCGTGGCCCTGCAGTGCTTCATCGTGATCGGCGGTGTGACCCGCGTCATCCCGCTCACCGGTCTGACGACGCCGTTCCTCGCTGCCGGAGGGTCGTCGCTGGTCGCCAACTGGATCATCGTGGCGCTCCTGCTGCGACTGTCCGACACCGTCCGCAACCAACCCCGGCTGGTGGTGAGCTGAGATGAACCGCGAGATCAAGCGCGTCAGCACGATCGTGCTGGCGATGTTCCTGGCGCTGCTGGTGTCCACCTCCATCCTCCAGGTGTTCCAGGCGGATGCGCTGGGCGCCGATGCGCGCAACACACGTGCCCTGAACGACAGCTATTCGGCGCAGCGCGGCGCGATCCTGGTCGCCGGTCAGCCGATCGCGCAGTCCGTGCCGTCCAACGACGTCTACAAGTGGCAGCGCGTCTACAGCAACGGTCCCCTGTACTCGGCCGTGACCGGGTTCTTCCCGATCAACGGCGAGCCGACCGGCCTCGAGGGCGCCCTCAACTCCAAGCTGAGCGGTTCGTCGAACTCCCAGTTCTTCGAGCGCGTGAACGCCATCCTGACCGGCAAGAACCCGCAGGGCGCGACGGTCGAGACGACGATCGACCCCGTTGCGCAGCAGGCGGCGTGGGATGCGCTGGGCGACTACCAGGGCGCCGTGGTGCTGCTGCAGCCCAAGACCGGGAAGATCCTGGCGATGGTGTCCAAGCCCACGTACGACCCGAACACCCTGGCGTCGCACGACGGCAAGGCGGTCGAGTCGACCTACAACCAGCTCCTCGCCGCCCCGGGCGACCCGCTCATCAACCGGACGATCGGCGGAGACCTCAACCCGCCCGGTTCGACGTTCAAGCCGGTGATGAGCGCTTCCGCCTTCGGCACCGGGCAGTACACGAAGGACAGCCAGCTCCCCAACCCGGCCTCCCTCCCGCTGCCCGATTCCCCCACGGTCGTCAAGAACGACTCGCTCACGACCTGCGGGCCGGGCGCGACGGTCTCGATCGCGACGGCGCAGATCCTGTCGTGCAACATCCCGTTCGCCGAGCTCGGCATGCAGCTGAAGCCCGAGGTCATCAAGGACCAGGCCGACAAGTTCGGGTTCAACCAGTCGTTCAGCATCCCCATCCCGGTCGAGAAGAGCGTGTACCCGCTCTATCCCGACGCGGCGGAGCGCGCTCTGGGCTCCTTCGGACAGAAGGACGACCGCGCGACGCCGCTGCAGATGGCGATGGTCTCGGCGGCGATCGCCAACGGCGGCACGCTGATGACCCCGAACCTGGTGGACTCCATCCGGTCACCCGATCTGCAGACGCTGGAGAGCTTCCAGCCCAAGGAGTTCTCGCAGCCGCTGAGCCAGCAGAACGCCGACACCATCAAGCAGATGATGGTCGACGGCGTCGATCACGGCGTGGCGAGCAATGCAAGAATAGGTGGGGTTCAGGTCGGCGGTAAGACGGGCACGGCGCAGAACGGGGATGACGACCCCTACTCGCTGTGGTTCACCGGTTTCGCGCCGGCGAACGACCCGGAGTTCGCTGTGGCTGTAGTTGTCGAAAATGGCGGTGGACAGGGTCAGAGCGGCACGGGTAACTCCATCGCCGCTCCGATCGCGAGGAAAGTACTAGAGGCGGTGCTGAATAAATGAGACCCACAGCAGGGCTCACCTTCGGGGGACGTTACGAGCTGCAGTCGCGGATCGCGATCGGCGGTATGGGCGAGGTGTGGCAGGCCACCGACCTCGTCATCGGCCGTACCGTCGCCATCAAGATCCTGAAGGACGAGTACCTCGGCGACCCGGGCTTCCTCGAGCGCTTCCGCGCGGAGGCGCGTCACGCCGCCCTCGTCAACCACGAAGGCATCGCCAATGTGTACGACTACGGCGAGGAGGAGGGCAGCGCCTTCCTCGTCATGGAGCTCGTCCCCGGCGAGGCGCTCTCGAGCATCCTGGAGCGGGAGCACGTCCTCAGCACCGACCGGACGCTCGACATCGTCGCTCAGACGGCCGCCGCCCTGCACGCCGCTCACGCCGCCGGTCTCGTCCACCGCGACATCAAGCCGGGCAACCTCCTCATCACGCCCGATGGCCGCGTCAAGATCACCGACTTCGGCATCGCTCGCATCGCCGACCAGGTGCCGCTCACCGCCACCGGTCAGGTCATGGGCACCGTTCAGTACCTCTCGCCCGAGCAGGCGTCCGGTCACCCCGCCTCGCCGACCACCGACATCTACTCGCTCGGCATCGTCGCGTACGAGTGCCTGGCCGGCCGTCGGCCGTTCACGGGCGAGTCGCAGGTCGCCATCGCCATGGCGCAGATCAACGAGGCGCCGCCGGAGCTCCCCGCCACCGTCGCGGAGCCCGTTCGCAACCTGGTCTTCGCGTGCATCGCCAAGAACCCGGCCGACCGCCCCGCCTCCGCCGCCCACCTGGCGCGCGCCGCCCAGGCGCTCCGCCGCGGCGACGTGCGCGCCGCCGCTCAGTCCGTGCCCGCGATCCTCGGCGGCGCGGCCATGACCGATGCCGCGACCGTCCTGATGCAGCCGCCAGCGGCACCGACGGCCGCGACCACCGTGCTCCCCGCGACCGCCGTCGCGCCCGTCGTCGACGAGGAGGCCGCCGCCCCCGTCGAGGAGCGCAAGCGCAGCCGCTGGACATGGCCGCTGATCGCCCTCATCGCGCTGCTCGCGCTCGTCCTGATCGGCACGATCATCACCCTGGTCGTCGCACCCAAGGCGCCCCCGACGCCCACGCCGTCGAACACTCCGACGCAGACGCAGCCGACGACGCCGAAGCCCACCCCGACGCCCACCAGCAACACGGTCCAGATCACCGAGAGCGACTTCCTCGGCCTCACCGCCGACCAGGCCCGCGACAAGCTGCAGGGTCTCGGGATGGTCGCGGACGTCTCGCAGGGCAACGCGGCGACCACCAACGACCAGGCCAACAAGGTCTACTCGGTCAACCCGACCGGTCCGGTGCCGAAGGGCTCGACCGTCTCGGTGAAGGTCTACGGTCCTGTCGCGCCGATCCCGACGCCGACCGACACCGTCTCGGCCACGCCACCGTCGGGTCAGGGCACCCCGAATTCGCAGATCACGGTGAACTTCGGTTCGGCCACCTGCCCCGCAGGGCAGAACCTGGTCGGCCGCCGCCTGTACATCAACGGGCAGCCGCAGACTCCGGTCAACGACACCAAGATGGTGTGGTCGCCGAGCACCGCGGCGACGTACCAGCTGACGTACACGATCTTCTGCGGCGAGTCGGTGGAGTCGAGCCAGTCGCCCGCAACGTCGTACGAGGTCGTCGGATCCACTCCGACGCCGGGTGCCGGCGGCGGTGGCGGCAACACGGGCGGCGGCAACGGCTGAGCAGCCGAATACGCCCGAGGAGACATCCAGAATCGCCCCGCTACACTAGCCGGAGTCGTCACCGAGAAGGAGTTCGCATTGAGCCCAGATAGCCGCCTGCTCGCAGGCCGATATCAGGTGGGCGAACTCATCGGCCGGGGCGGTATGTCGGACGTCCATCGCGGCACCGACACCCGCCTGGGCCGCACCGTGGCCATCAAGCTGCTCAAGCCGTCCCTCGCGACCGACCCGGCGTTCCGCACCCGGTTCCGGCAGGAGGCGCAGGCCGCCGCCCGCATGACGCACCCCACGATCGTCCGCGTCTTCGACGCCGGAGAAGAGACGGTGCGCGAGCCGAACGGCCACGAGGCGCAGCTGCCCTTCATCGTGATGGAGTACGTCGACGGCGTCCTCCTCAAAGACCTGATCAAGAAGGGCCCGCTGGAGCGCGCGGAGGCCGTGCGCATCACCGAGGGCATCCTCACCGCGCTCGAGTACTCGCATCGCGCCGGCGTCGTGCACCGCGACATCAAGCCGGGCAACGTGATGATCACGAAGGCCGGCCAGGTGAAGGTGATGGACTTCGGCATAGCCCGGGCCATCAGCGACTCCTCGGCGACCGTGGCGCAGACCACCGCGGTGCTGGGCACCGCCAGCTACTTCTCCCCGGAGCAGGCCAAGGGCGAGTCCGTCGACGCGCGCACCGACCTCTACTCGACCGGTGTCGTGCTGTTCGAGATGCTCACTGGGCGTCCGCCGTTCCGCGGCGACACCCCGGTGGCGATCGCGTACCAGCACGTCAGCGAGACCGCCGTCCCCCCGAGCACCATCAACCCCAAGGTGTCGCCGGCGATGGATGTCGTCGTCGCCCGCGCGATGACGAAGGACCGCTTCGAGCGCTACCAGACGGTGGCGGAGTTCCGAGCCGACCTCGAAGAGGCCGCCGCGGGCCGCATCCCGAAGCGCAAGCACGAGGACGAGCTGGCCGAGACCCTGTTCGGCGCTCCGCCGAGCGCCGTCTCCGGTCCGGAGGCCGCCTTCCGTCAGCTGGCCGAAGACCAGACCATGACGCGCACCCAGCGTCGCCCACCCGTGATCTGGATCTGGGCCGGCATCGCGATCATGGCGGTCGTCATCGTGGCCGTGCTCGCTTGGGTGCTGCGTCTCGCACCGAGCACGACCATGCCGGACTCGTCGCACAAGGTGCCGAACCTGTCGGGCCAGACGCTCGACAAGGCCACCGCGCAGCTCGACGAGATGAAGCTGAAGTGGGCGCAGGTCACCGAGGCGAGCCCCACCTACGCCGAGGGCCAGGTGATCCGGACGGATCCGGGCGCCGGCATCGTGGTGGCGTCGGGCGACACCATCACGCTCTACGTCTCGACGGGCAAGAAGACCGTCACGGTCCCGGATGTCCACAACATGACCGTGGATGCTGCAACACAGGCGCTGCAGCAGGCCGGACTCACCGTCGGCCCGACAACGTCCGAGAACTCGTCGAGCGTGCCCGCGAACGTGGTGATCAAGACGGATCCGGCCGCCAACACCTCGGCGCACGAGGGCGACGCGATCGGGCTCCACGTGTCGAGCGGCAAGGTGACGCTGACCGATCTGACCGGTCAGACCATCCAGGCCGCCACGGGGATCCTGTCGCAGCTCGGACTGACCGGTAATCCAAAGCCGGATCCCAGCTGCCCGCAGGACAAGGGCGCGACGATGGTGCACACACAGTCGGTCGCTCCGGGCGACGTGCCGCAAGGGACCACGGTCGACCTGACGTACTGCTCGGGCTGAGTCCGAGCGGCCGGCGGGGTTCGCTTTTGCGTCCCCGCCTGCGTCAGCCCAGCTTGACGAGCGGGTTGAGGGCGCGGGATGCCTCTGCGGCGCCCGCCAGACCGGCGACCTCGAGCCAGTTGCCGAGCATCCGGTATCCGCCCTCGGTGAGCACCGACTCGGGGTGGAACTGGACGCCGTAGATCGGCGCATCCGCGTGCTGCAGGGCCATGATCACGCCGCCGGCGGTGCGCGCGGTCACGTGGAGGTCCTCGGGGAGTGTCCCATCGACGACCGCCAGCGAGTGGTACCGCGTGGCCGTGAAGGGCTGAGCGACACCGTCGAACAGAGCACTGTCGTCGTGGCTGACCTGCGAGGTCTTGCCGTGCATGAGCTCTTCGGCGTTGGTGACCACGCCGCCGAACGCCTCCGCGATGGCCTGGTGACCGAGGCACACCCCGAGCAGCGGCTGACCGGTGCGAAGCGCCTGCTCGACGACCGGGATGGAGACTCCCGCGTCGGCCGGCTTGCCCGGGCCCGGTGAGACGAGCACGGCGTCGTACTCGGCCAGCTTCGCCGGAAGGTCGGCCACGGCGACGTCGTCGTTGCGCACGACGTCGGTCTCCGCGCCGAGTTCGCGCAGGTAGCCGTTCAGCGTGTAGACGAAGCTGTCGTAGTTGTCGATGACGAGTACGCGAGTCACGGGCCCACGGTACCTTCCTGTGGCCCGAGGAGCGAATCCACCCAGGGGAATACCCAGGTCACCAGAGCGAACAGCACCACGGCCACGAGCACGAGCAGCAGGATGATGCGCAGCCAGACCGGACCGGGCAGCACGCGCCACAGAGCTCCGTACATGTCAGCCTCCCTGCCCGACCGCTGCGGCGATCTCGCTCGGAACGTCCTGCGGCGGCGCGAACGACTGGAAGACGTTGTAGGCGATGAGCCGCTCCCCCGCGTGGAACGGCGGATTGCAGGTCGTGATGGTCATGAGCCGCTCGGTCGGGGTGGCCTGCGGCTGACGGGGCACGGGCAGCAGGACCTGCACGGCTGAGGGCTGCACGTACTCGAAGTTACGGAAGGTGTAGGTGTACCAGCCGTCGGCGGTCTGCACGTAGATCCGGTCGCCGATCCGCAGCTTGGAGAGGTCGATGAAGGTGTTGCCCCATCCCGAGTCGTGGCCGGCGACGGCGAAGTTGCCGACCTGACCGGGCAGCTGCGTGTCGATGTAGTGGCCGACCCCCGCGGTGTAGCTGTTGAGCACGCGCTCGACATCGACGGTCTGACGGATGGTGCGCTTCCAGTCCGGGCCGAGGCGCGGAACATAGATGACCGCGAACGGCTGGTAGGGAGCGGGCTTCGCCATCACCGGCGGATCGACCTGAGCGGTCGACGTGTCGGGCGTGGGCTTCGGCGCCTTCACTGCGTCGTCGATCCACTTCTGGCTCTGCTGCGCCGCCGCGTTCGTCTGCTGGCCGGCCAGCACGAGGTTGTTCCACCAGATCTGCCAGCCGAGGAACAGCAGGACCAGGACTCCCGCCGTGATCAGCAGCTCGCCGAGGACGCCGAGCACCGTCGGGCGGCGATGCGGCCGTCCGGCGCGGGTTTCCCTCGAAGTCACGTCGCTGATTCTAGGGATGCTCGCTGAGAATCGTCACGGTTGTCCACAGGCCCTCCCCCGGACGGGGGGATCAGCGTCCTCCGGAGCTTCCCCGCTACACTGTGGTGCTATGGCACGCAGCAAGTCCAAGACCAGAACCGAGCGCCCCGTCCGCGCCGAGCGCAGCGCCGCGGCATCCGGCGAAGAGGCTCCGAACCCCGTCTGGTTCAAGCCGGTCATGTTCGGCTTCATGCTGCTGGGCCTGATCTGGATCATCGTCTTCTACGTCAGCCAGAACCAGTACCCCATCCCCGCGCTCGGCGCGTGGAACATCCTCGTCGGCTTCGGCATCGCGTTCATCGGCTTCCTGATGACCACCCGCTGGCGGTAGCCCGCGACTCTCCGTGTCTTTTCGGGCCCGGGACGGCGTCAGCCGCCCCGGGCTTCGTGTTTTCCACAGTTGTCCACAGGCACCCTGTGAACAGTTGCCGCGCGTTCTGCGCTGATTTCCCCAGTGTTAATAAGCCTGTGGAGAGTTACAGGCGTGTAATTCCTCACAGTGTTAATAAGCCTGTGGATAACTTATCCACGCCGTGTGGGGAATTACACGAAGAAGTGGACGAGGCTCACGGCGACGAAGATGAGGCAGAGCAACACGAGGAGCGGCAACTGCCAGCGTCGGCGCTGCGGCTGCCGGGTCTCCACATAGATGAGGCCGACCAGGACGCCGCCGATCAGTCCGCCGACGTGCGCCTGCCAGGCGATGTTGAACCCGGGGAGGAATCCGATGCCGAGGTTGATCGCCAGCAGCACGAGCATCTGCGTCGCGCTCCCGCCCAGACGGCGCTGGATGATGAAGAAGGCGCCGAACAGACCGAAGATGGCGCCGGACGCTCCGAGAACGGGCTGGACCGGCGATGCGAGCAGCAGCACGCCCAGAGAGCCCGCGAACCCGCTGATCAGGAAGAGCGCGAGATAACGCGCACGACCGAGCAGGGGTTCCAGCGCCATCCCGAAGATGAACAGCGTGTACATGTTCAGGGCGATGTGGATGATGTTGGCGTGCGCGAACACGCTGGTGAACATCCGCCACGGCTCGAAGGCCACACCGAACGTCCCGCTCGGGTACGAGTAAGCCCCCGCGTACACCAGGGCCGAGTTGACCGGGAGGTTGAGCAGCGATCCCAGCGTCTGGACGATGAAGACGAGCACGCAGACCGCGATGATCGCGTACGTCACGACCGGCGCGCCGGAGCCGGTGAGCCGCGTCACCCACGCCGGCTTCGTGCGGGGGTGGGTGGCACGCTGCTGCGCCATGCACTCCGGGCAGACCACGCCGACGGCAGCCGGGGTCTGGCACTCAGGGCAGATCGTCCGGCCGCACCGCTGGCAGAGCACATAGCTCTGCCGGTCAGGATGCCGGTAGCAGTAGTTCGCGCGTGCGTCGACGGGCTGAGTCATGTGTCCTGCTCGCCCGTCCTTCCTCAGACCTGCTCGATGTCGATGGACTCGATGACGACGTCGTCCAGCGGCCGGTCGCGAGCGTCCGTCGGGACCTCGGCCAGCTTGTCGACGATCTTGCGCGACGCGTCGTCGGCGACCTCGCCGAAGATGGTGTGCTTGCCCTGCAGCCAGGTGGTCGGCGCGACGGTGATGAAGAACTGCGAGCCGTTGGTGCCCCGGCCGCCCTGGATGCCGGCGTTCGCCATGGCCAGGATGTACGGCTGCGTGAAGTCGAGATCGGGGCTGATCTCGTCGTCGAACTGGTAGCCCGGTCCGCCGACGCCCTGTCCGAGCGGGTCGCCGCCCTGGATCATGAAGCCCGGGATGATGCGGTGGAAGACCACGCCGTCGTAGAGAGGAGTCTTCGACTTCTCGCCCGTTGCGGGGTGCGTCCACTCGATCTCGCCCGTCGCCAGCCCGACGAAGTTCCGCACCGTCTTCGGCGCGTGGTTGCCGAAGAGGTTGACCTTGATGTCTCCGTAGTTAGTGTGGAGCGTGGCGACAGCGGTGTGCTTAGACATGGCATCAATTCTTGCACAGCGCGTATAGCTGACTTGGGCGGGCTCGAGACCTCTCGGGCCATCCCCAGCCCTTTCGGTGGCAAGATGGAGTCAGTCGCCACCCCGACCAACGGAGGAACAGATGAGCCTGACACGGAAGCGCAAGAAGGAGCTCAAGCGACTGCGCAGCGGAGCCGAGGACCTGTGGACTCAGCAGCAGGAGGTACTGGCCACCGCCAACGCCCTCGCTGCCGAGGCGCGCAAGCAGGCGGCCTACTACACGCGTGAGGAGATCGCGCCGCGCGTCCGTGACGGCTACGACCAGTACGTGCGCCCCGCGGCTCAGACCGCGAAGGACACGGCGAGCCACTACGCGGGCCAGGCACGCCAGCGCGTCGTGACGGACGTCATCCCCGCTGTGGGCACGGCCGTCGGCACTGCGCTCTCGGTCGTCGACCACGCGCGCGCCGCTCGTGCGGCCGCCTTCTCCGGCGACTTCAAGAAGGCGGGCAAGGAGCTCTCGAAGAAGCCGAAGGCACCCGCGAAGAAGTCCGGCCCCGGCGCCGGTGGTGTGATCGCGATCGGTCTCGGCATCGTGGCCGCCGTCGGCCTCCTCTACGCCGTGTGGCAGACCTTCCGCGCCGACGACGAGCTGTGGGTCGCCGACGAGGAGCCCACGACCCCGACGACGCCCGCGGCCACCGACACGGCGCAGCAGTAGGGTTCGACCACCCGCTCAGGGTCTGTTCGGGGGTTACCCCGATGGTGCGGCGTGCGCGCCGCTGCGAGTCTGGGATGCATGAGCACTTTGATGCGTCCCCGTGATGGCCGTGTGATCGCCGGCGTGTGCGCCGGCTTGGCGAACCGGTTCGGCCTCCGGCCGTGGACCGTCCGCGTCCTGTTCCTGCTGTCGTGCCTGCTTCCCGGCCCGCAGTTCATCGCTTACCTGGTGATGTGGATCGTCATCCCCGGCGAGCAGGGACGCGGCGCCGCGACGGTCTAGCGACGGCCGGTCAGTCCCGCCATCTCGAGTGCCGTGTCGACGAGCTCGACGCGGCGACTCGGGATGCGGTCGAGTGGGAACCACGCCGCCTCGTCGGTGGTGCCGTCGAGTTCGTTGGTGAGCGATCCGCCGACGACCTGCGCGCGGTAGACGATCCGCAGGGCGTGCAGCGGCCCCGCATCCGGTAGGAACCGGTGCTCAGCCGGAATCACTTTCGAGTCGATCCCCAGCAGGTCGCCGGCTTCGGCGACATAGCCGGTCTCCTCCGCGATCTCGCGGACCACGGCATCCACCGGGTCCTCTCCCGGGTCGATGCCGCCGCCCGGCAGGGTCCAGCCCGAGCGGCCGCCGTCGTTCCAGTGCGCGAGCAGGATGCGGTCGCCGTCGACGATGACGCCATATGCAGCCACTCTGATATCCATCGAACCAACGTACTGCCATTGTCGGTGGTCGAGGGCAGACTAGGGGTGATGCCCGAACTGCCGGAAGTCACCGCCCTCGCCGCCGACCTCGATGGCCGGCTGAAGCAGCGTGTCATCGACCGGTTGAGCATCGTCGCCTTCTCCGCACTGAAGACCTTCGACCCGCCGGCCGACGCTTTGCACGGCTTGACGATCACGGGAGTGAGCCGTCACGGCAAGTTCCTCGACATCGCCGCAGGAGAGCTCCACATCGTCGTGCACCTTGCGCGGGCCGGCTGGATCCGTTGGCGCGACTCCCCTCCGCCACCGCCCAACGGGCGCCTGGGCAAGGGCCCTCTCGCTGCCCGGCTCGTTCTGGACGACGGCTCCGGACTCGACATCACCGAGGCCGGAACGAAGAAGAGCCTCGCCATCTACGTCGTGCGCGATCCGGCCGAGGTGCCCGGCATCCAGCGCCTCGGACCCGACCCGCTCGACCCGTCGTTCACCGAGGAGGCGTTCGCAGGCATCCTCGCCGGGCAGGGGCGCGCGCAGATCAAGGGCGTGCTCCGCAATCAATCGCTCATCGCGGGGATCGGGAACGCCTACTCCGACGAGATCCTCCACGTCGCCAAGATGTCGCCGTACAAGCCGGCCAACATGGCGGCCGACGACATCGCCCGCCTGTACGAGGCCATGCAGTCGACGCTGCGGGAGGCTCTCGCCCGAGCGGACGGACTCGCCGCCTCAGAGTTGAAGAGCGAGAAGAAGTCGAACCTCCGCGTCCACGGGCGCACCGGTCAGCCGTGCCCTGTGTGCGGCGACACCATCCGGCAGGTCATCTTCCACGACTCGACCTTCCAGTACTGCCCCACGTGCCAGACCGGCGGCAAGCCGCTGGCCGATCGTGTGCTCTCCCGGCTCCTGAAGTAGTCCGGTTCAGCAGGCGCACTCGAACCCGGGAGGCGCGGTGAGCGGGTCGACCGACCGCTCGATCGGCCCGGAGTCATCCACGGTCGGGAGTCCCTCTCGCGCCCAGTACTCGTAGCCGCCGATCATCTCCCGCACCTCGTAGCCCAACCGGCTGAACGCGAGGGCCGCGCGCGTCGAGCCGTTGCATCCCGGACCCCAGCAGTAGACGACGACGGGCATGTCCAGGGGAATCGACCCCGGCGCCCGACGTTCGATCTCCGCGGTCGGGAGGTGAACGGCTCCCGCCACGCGTCCGTGACTCCATGCGGCGGCGGCCCTGCTGTCGATGAGGACGAAGCGCTCGCCACGCTCGAACGCGGCGTGCACGTCGGACGGATCGGACTCGAAGCGGAGCTTCGCGGCGAAGTGTTGGATGGCGTCTTCGGTCATTGTCGTCATGCCACGAGACTAGGAAAACCCGGCGGCCGGCTGAAGGACCGATCCACGGCCCTCAGCCGCTTCGACCGTCGATCTCATGGCAGAATCACGCCATGACCGTCACTTCCACGTTCGCCGTCGACAGCACCGACCGGAGCATCCTGGCGGAGCTGCAACGCGACGGCCGGCAGTCGATCGCCGAGCTGGCCCGCACCGTCCACATGTCGAACAGCGCGGTGGCCGAACGCGTGCGGCGGCTGGAGGAGGCCGGCGTGATCACGGGCTATCGGGCAGTGATCGACCCCGAGCGGCTGGGCTACGGGATCCTCGCCTACCTGCGACTGCGCTACCCCAGCAGTCAGTACAAGCCGCTCCACGACCTGCTCGCCGAGATCCCTGAAGTCGTCGAGGCGCACCACGTCACCGGAGACGACTGCTTCATCCTCAAAGTGGTCGCAACCTCCATGCGACACCTGGAGCAGATCAGCGGTCGCGTCGGAACACTGGGAAGCGTTACAACGAGCGTCTCGTACTCGAGCCCGTTCCCGACGCGGACGATCGTCCCGCCGCAGCCTGTTACCGAATAGGCGAGTTTCCCTTTCGTGCGATTCGTGGCAAGCTGGTCGCGGGCGAAAAGCTCCCCCGCTCGGACATTCCCGACCGAATAGTCCACCAGAGCGAAAGGAACTATGTTCCGCTTGAGTGAAGCGTGAAGTAGATGGCATCTCCTTTGTTGTCGGGTCGGCGGCAGGTGAGGAATGTCTTTGTCTGACACGCGAAGAGTTCGCGCCCGGTTTCGTCAACTTGCGCTGCTAGAGCCGTACAGCAGCGCCGCTAGACATCTCACCGGTACCGCGACTCGAAGCCCTTTGGTGCCTACGGCTCTGGACGCCCAGCAGACTCTCGAGGGCGAAGTGCTCTGCGGACTGGGGTATCTTCATGAACCGCGGTCCTTCACCGTTGGCGACGGTCCTTTTGTGATTACGCGCATTAGCGCCGAATCGGATTCTCTCACTCTCGAACTGAGCGCTGATTCGGCGCCCGATAAGCTCTGCTACCGCCTACTTCCCTCCTGGGAGCCAGGTTCCGAGACGGTTGACAACGGCATTGTTGGCTTGCGGTATCGCTTGGATTATCGTGCGTCCGCCGTCGACTTCTACTTCCCTGGTAGACGCGCCAGGGTTACGTTCTCGGGAATCGATGTCGATAACTTCGTCCGCCTACGAAACGAGTGGATTCGTTCCGGCGTCGTGGAGTCCATCGACGGGAAGCAAGGTCCTACCCGGCAGGAGCGCGTCAGCGCCTTATACAGACACATCGCAGCACCAGTCGCGAGTGCGTTCGTCCGCAGATTCGGTCTCTTGATGCAACTCGAACCTCGATGGATCGACAGTTGGAGTTCCATGCACCGTTACAGCGTTGAGGTCTCGGTGCACGAACAGTCTCTCCCGGGTATACCCGGGCTGATAGATCAGCTCACGTCGCCGTGGCTGGAACCTCGCTTCTCACGCCGAGGCGATCACGAGACTGTTGGCTACTACATGCCTCTCAGCCTCGAAGGGACAGACCTCGAACTGGACCTACGTTTCACCACGCTATGAGTTCACCCCGCCACAAGAAGCGGTCGAAGCGCAGGATCTCGGAAGCATCGCTGGTGGCAATTCTTGCCGCCGCTATGGGAGTCCTTGGTCAGATCCTCGCGTCGCTCATTTCGCGACTCTAAGTCAATCGATCAGGACACGAACTGTGGAGCCTAGGAGATTCGAACTCCTGACATCCTGCTTGCAAAGCAGGCGCTCTACCAACTGAGCTAAGGCCCCGTATGAGGTGATGGTGGGGATACGAGGACTTGAACCTCGGACCTCTTCGTTATCAGCGAAGCGCTCTAACCGCCTGAGCTATATCCCCGAATGGGCAGATACGAGACTACCCGATCTGCCCGACCATTGCGAAATCGGTCAGTTGTTGGTGAAACCGACCAGCAGACCGCCGGTGATCTTCACTGAAAGGTTGTAGAGCAGCGCGAACACGGCGCCCAGAGCGGTCACCACGACGATGTCGAGGATGGCGACGATGAGCGAGAAGCCCATCACCTGACCGAGCCCCAGGATCGAGCGGAGGTCGCTGCCGCCGGCACCCGAGATGTCCTTGAACAGGCTGTTCACCTGGTCGAAGATGCCGGTGCGGTCGAGCACGGTCCAGATCAGGAACGTGCCGACGATGGCGATGATCGCGAGGCAGATCCCGGCGAGGAACGACAGCTTCACGGTCGACCAGAAGTCGATGTACACCAGCTTCAGCCGCACCTGCTTGGCGGACGCGGGTCGGCGGGACGACTTCTTGGCCAACTTCTCGGCGACGCTACTGCTCATCTACGGTTTCATCCTTCCCGACGGCCTCGGCATCCTCCGCGGGAAGGGAGGATTCGAGATCACGTTCGGTGTTCTTCGCCAGAGCGATGATCTTGTCGGACTCGGCGAAACGTGCAAAGACGACACCCATGGTGTCGCGGCCCTTGGCTGGTACCTCGGCCACGGCAGAGCGTACCACCTTGCCGCTGGCAAGAACCACAAGGACCTCGTCGTCTTCGCCGACGATCAGCGCGCCCACCAGGTCTCCCCGGTCGTCGTTGAGTTTGGCCACCTTGATGCCCAGACCGCCGCGGTTCTGCAGTCGGTACTGGTCCGCAGCGGTGCGCTTCGCGTACCCGCCCTCGGTGACGACGAAGACGTAGCCCTCGTCGGAGACCACCGAGGCGTCGAGCAGCCGGTCGTCGCCGCGGAAGTGCATACCGATGACACCGGAGGTCGACCGACCCATCGGACGGAGGGCCTCGTCGGACGCCGTGAAGCGGATGGACATGCCCTTGCGGGAGACCAGGAGCAGGTCGGAGTCCTCTTCGACCAGCAGCGCGGAGACGAGCTCGTCGTCCTCACGCAGCTTGATCGCGATGATCCCGCCCGTACGGTTGGTGTCGTACTCTTCGAGCGCCGTCTTCTTGATCAGGCCGTCGCGCGTGGCGAGCACGAGGTACTTCGCCGCCTGGTAGTCGCGGATGTCGAGGATCTCGGCGATCTCCTCATCCGGCTGCATGGCGAGCAGGTTGGCGACGTGCTGACCCTTGGCGTCGCGGCCGGCCTCCTGCACCTCGTAGGCCTTGGCGCGGTAGACGCGTCCCTTGTTCGTGAAGAAGAGGAGCCAGTGGTGCGTCGTCGTCACGAAGAAGTGGTCGACGACGTCCTCGCCGCGCAGCTGCGCGCCCTTCACGCCCTTCCCGCCGCGGTGCTGGCTGCGGTAGTTGTCGCTGCGCGTCCGCTTGATGTACCCGCCGCGGGTGACGGTGACCACCATCTCCTCTTCAGGGATGAGGTCCTCGACGCTCATGTCGCCGTCGTAGCCGAACATGATCTCGGTGCGGCGGTCGTCGCCGAAGCGGTCGACGATCTCGGTGAGCTCCTCGCTCACGATCGAGCGCTGGCGCATCGGGTCGTCGAGGATGGCGTGGAACTCGGCGATCTGCTTCTCGATCGCATCGGCCTCGTCGACGATCTTCTGCCGTTCGAGCGCGGCCAGGCGGCGGAGCTGCATGGCGAGGATCGCATCCGCCTGCACGTCGTCGACGTCGAGGAGCGTCTTCAGACCCTCACGTGCGTCGTCGACCGTCGGCGAGCGGCGGATGAGCGCGATGACCTCGTCGAGCGCATCCAGCGCCTTGAGGTAGCCGCGCAGGATGTGGGCACGCTCCTCCGCCTTCCGCAGACGGAAGCGCGTGCGCCGGACGATGACCTCGATCTGGTGGTCCACCCACGCGGTGATGAATCCGTCGAGCGCCAGGGTTCGCGGCACATTGTCGACGATCGCGAGCATGTTCGCGCCGAAGTTCTCCTGCAGCTGCGTGTGCTTGTACAGGTTGTTCAGCACGACCTTGGCCACGGCGTCGCGCTTCAGCACGATCACGAGGCGCTGGCCGGTGCGGCCGGAGGTCTCGTCGCGGATGTCGGCGATGCCGCCGATACGACCCTCCTTGACGAGGTCCGCGATCTTGATCGCGAGGTTGTCCGGGTTCACCTGGTACGGCAGCTCGGTGACGACGAGGCAGACCCGACCCTGGATCTCCTCGATCGTGACGACGGCGCGCATCGTGATCGAGCCGCGACCGGTGCGGTAGGCGTCGTGGATGCCCTTGACCCCGAGGATCTGAGCGCCGGTCGGGAAGTCCGGTCCCTTGATCCGCTTGATGAGCTCCTCGAGCAGCTCCTCACGGGAAGCCTCAGGATGCTGCAGGTGCCACAGAGCACCGTCGGCCACCTCGCGCAGGTTGTGCGGCGGGATGTTGGTGGCCATGCCGACCGCGATGCCGACGGAGCCGTTGACGAGCAGGTTCGGGAACCGGCTCGGCAGGACCGCCGGCTCCTGGGTGCGTCCGTCGTAGTTGTCCTGGAAGTCGACGGTCTCCTCGTCGATGTCCCGCACCATCTCGAGCGCGAGCGGGGCCATCTTCGTCTCGGTGTACCGCGGGGCCGCGGCGCCGTCGTTGCCCGGCGAGCCGAAGTTGCCCTGGCCGAGGGCCAGCGGGTAGCGCAGGCTCCACGGCTGGACGAGACGGACCAGCGCGTCGTAGATCGCCGAGTCGCCGTGCGGGTGGAACTGTCCCATCACGTCGCCGACGACGCGCGCGCACTTCGAGAACGCCTTGTCCGGGCGGTAGCCGCCGTCGAACATCGCGTAGATCACGCGGCGGTGCACCGGCTTCAGCCCGTCACGCACCTCGGGCAGTGCACGCCCGATGATGACCGACATGGCGTAGTCGAGGTACGACCGCTGCATCTCCGACTGCAGGTCGACCTGGTCGATCCTGCCGTGGATGCCGAAGCCGGCCCCGCTCTCGCCCGACACGTTCTCTTCGTCCGTCACAGTCTTCTCTCCCTCGCAATCCCTCGTCGTTCACCCATGCCGGAGCATCAGATGTCGAGGAACCGCACGTCCTTGGCGTTCTTCTGGATGAACGAGCGGCGCGACTCGACGTCCTCGCCCATCAGCGTGGCGAAGATCTCGTCCGCGGCGGCCGCGTCGTCGAGCGTGACCTGGAGCAGCGTCCGGGTCTCCGGGTTCATCGTGGTCTCCCACAGCTCCTGGTAGTCCATCTCGCCGAGACCCTTGTAGCGCTGCACACCGTTGTCCTTCGGGATGCGCTTGCCAGCCGCGAGCCCCTCGGCCAGGAACGCGTCACGCTCGCGGTCGGAGTACACGTATTCGTGCTCGGCGTTGGACCACTTGAGCCGGTAGAGCGGCGGCTGCGCCAGGTAGACGTAGCCGAGCTCGATCATCGGCCGCATGTAGCGGAACAACAGGGTGAGGAGCAGGGTGGTGATGTGCTGGCCGTCGACATCGGCGTCGGCCATGAGCACGATCTTGTGGTACCGCGCCTTCTCCGGGTCGAAGTCCTCGCCGATGCCGGCGCCGAACGCCGTGATCATCGCCTGCACCTCGTTGTTGCCGAGGGCGCGGTCGAGCCGCGCCTTCTCGACGTTGAGGATCTTGCCGCGCAGCGGCAGGATCGCCTGCGTCTCCGGGTTGCGACCCTGCACCGCCGAGCCGCCGGCCGAGTCACCCTCGACGATGAAAATCTCCGAGATCGTCGGGTCCTTCGACTGGCAGTCCTTCAGCTTGCCCGGCATCCCGCCGCTCTCCAGCAGGCCCTTGCGGCGCGCGGTCTCGCGCGCCTTGCGGGCGGCGAGGCGCGCGGTCGCGGCCTGGAGCGCCTTGCGGATGATGTCCCGCGCCTGATTCGGGTTGCGGTCGAACCAGTCGCCGAGCTGATCGCCGACGACCTTCTGCACGAAGGCCTTGGCCTCGGTGTTGCCGAGCTTCGTCTTGGTCTGGCCCTCGAACTGCGGCTCGGAGAGCTTCACGGAGATGACAGCTGTCAGACCCTCGCGCACGTCGTCGCCCGAGAGGTTGTCATCCTTGTCCTTGAGGATGCCCTTCTCGCGCGCATACCGGTTGACCAGCGTGGTCAGGGCAGCGCGGAATCCCTCCTCGTGCGTGCCGCCCTCGTGCGTGTTGATCGTGTTCGCGTAGGTGAACACGCTCTCGTTGTAGCTGGTCGTCCACTGCATGGCGACCTCGAGAGCGATCTTGCGGTCGGTGTCCTCCGACTCGAACGAGATGATCTCGTCGTGGACGACCTCCACCTTCTTCGCGGAGTTCAGGTACTGGACGTAGTCCATCAGACCGCGCTCGTAGAGGAAGACCTCGTGACGCGGAGTGTGCTCCTCGTCGACCTCGCCCTCGACGTGCTCGATCTCGGGCGCGCGCTCGTCGGTGATCGCGATGCGCAGTCCCTTGTTCAGGAAGGCCATCTGCTGGAACCGCGTGCGCAGCGTCTCGTAGTCGAACACGATCGTCTCGAACGTCTCGGCACTCGGCCAGAACGTGATGATCGTTCCGGTGCGGTCCGACGCCTCGCCCTTCTCGAGCGGAGCCTGCGGGACACCGTTGCGGTAGCTCTGCCGCCACACGTGACCCTGTCGGTGCACCTCGACGTCGAGGCGGCTGGAGAGCGCGTTCACGACCGAGCTGCCGACGCCGTGGAGTCCACCCGACACCGCATACCCGCCGCCGCCGAACTTTCCGCCGGCGTGCAGGATGGTGAGGACGACCTCCACCGTGGACTTCTTCTCGACCGGGTGCTCATCGACCGGGATGCCACGACCGTTGTCGTCGACGCGCACAGCGCCATCCGGGAGGATCGTCACCTCGATGTTGTCCGCGTGACCAGCGAGGGCCTCGTCGACCGAGTTGTCCACGATCTCGTAGACCAGGTGGTGAAGACCGCGGGGACCGGTGGAACCGATGTACATCCCGGGTCGTTTGCGGACGGCTTCGAGACCCTCGAGGACCTGGATCTCATTCGCGCCGTATTCGTGTTCCGTCCCGGCCGCGTTCGGTTCCATCGTCATATGAAATTAGGCTCCTGACCGCACTCAACAGTGACGTTCCATTCTACCAAGAGACGGGGGCCGAAATCCCCGAAAACGGCCGTCTGAGGCTTTTTCCGCACTGTGGCGACCTCTTTTGCGCTCTCAGCCGTAAGTATCGCGCGGGCCACGCCCTGGAATCGACCTGGGGCCTCTTTTCCAGGAGGGGGCGTCCGGCCCCTGAAAACGGATCGACTCGATGCCCGCCTCGGGGAATCGCTCCGCGATGCGCGCGAGCAGCTCCGAGCGCATCATCCGCAGCTGCGTCGCCCACGCCGTCGACTCGCATCGGACGACGAGGACGCCGTCGGTGATCTGGTCCGGTTCGGCGTGCTTCGCGGTCTCTTCGCCGGCCAGTTCGCGCCAACCCTCCAGCAGGTCGGACTTCGCGAGGGCGGAGGTCCAGCCGAGCTGCGCCGCGAGCGCGTCGACGACGTCACCGACACCGCGCGGGTCGCGCCCCGACCCGAAGGGCTGGCTGCCGGTCGTGCTCTCTTCGCGACGTGGGCCGCGCCGGTTTCGCGAGGTCGTGCCGGTGAAGAGCGCCTTCAGCCGCAGATAGACGGCCGATGCCTCGCTCTCGCTCGGTGTGTTCCGGGTTGTGCGATCAGGCATCGGGCGTCTCCACGATGCTGCCCGCCTCGATGCGGATGGTGTGCGCGGTGAGTTGGTCCGGCACGTCGTCGTAGACGGCCGCGGTGATGAGCACCTGCTCGTATCCGGCCACGGCGGTTGCGAGCATCCGTCGCCGAGCTTGGTCGAGTTCGGCGAAGACGTCGTCGAGGATGAGCACCGGGTCTCCGGTCGTCGACTCCTGGCGGAGGAGTTCCGCAGATGCCAGCTTGAGAGCCAGGGCGAACGACCACGATTCGCCGTGGCTGGCATACCCCTTCGCCGGGAGAACGTTCAGCTCGAACAGCACGTCGTCGCGGTGCGGTCCGACCAGGGTGAGACCGCGGTCGAGCTCTTTGCGGCGCACGGCTGCGAGCGCCCGGCGGAAGGCCTCGGGGGTCGCGACACCGGCTGAGCCCGTTACATCCTCTTCCGTCGCGCCTTCATCCTCATCGACGTGCGCGCCGAAGATGGTGAGCTGCGGGAGGAGCCGTGGATGGTGGTCGTCGCCGGCGACCGAGCGGTACGCCGCCACGAGGGGATCGCTCAGTCGCCCGACAAGGTCGAGCCGAGCGTCCATCAGCTCGGAACCGAGCTGAACGAGCCGGTCGTCCCAGATCTCGAGGGTGCCGAGCTGGTCCTCCCGGACGCGGGAGGCGCGCGCCGACTTCAGCAGGGTATTCCGCTGCTTCAGAACGCGCTCATAATCGGCGATGACCGCCGAGAATCGCGGATTCCGCTGGATGAGAAGCTGGTCCAGGAACCGCCGGCGGATCCCCGGCTCCCCACGGACCAGGGCGAGGTCCTCGGGTGCGAACAGAACGCTGGAGAAGTACCGCGGCAGCTCACGCGGCTTGATGGCGGCCCGATTCACCTGGGCCCGATTCGGTGAGCTGCGGTTCAGCTGCACCTCGACGAGGATCTCCCGGCCGTCGTGCTGGATCCGTGCCCGGACGATCGCCGCGTCGGCATCTTTCCGGATCATCGCCTGATCGCTCGACACCCGATGCGACCCGAGGGTGCTCAGGTAGCCGAGCGATTCGACGAGGTTCGTCTTTCCCTGGCCGTTGCGGCCGACGAAGAGGTTCGCGCCGGCCGCGAACGGCACCTCCGCAGTGCGGTAATTGCGGAAGTCGGTCAGGGAGAGATGAGTGACACGCACAGAGTTTTCAGTTCACGCGTCTCAGTCGACGGCCTTGACGGCGTGGCCGCCGAACTGGTTCCGCAGGGCGGCGACGGCCTTCATAGCCGGCGAGTCCTCCTGGCGCGAGACGAACCGCGCGAAGATCGAGGCGCTGATCGTCGGAACGGGGACGGCGTTGTTGAGCGCCTCCTCGACGGTCCAGCGGCCCTCACCGGAATCCTGCACGTAGCCTTCGATGTGCTCGAACTCCGGGTCCTGCTCCAGAGCGCGGACGAGCAGGTCGAGCAGCCAGGACCGCACGACGGTCCCGCGCTGCCACGCCTTGAAGGTGCCGGTGACGTCCTTGATGATGTCCTTGCGCGTGTCGAGGAGCTCGTAGCCCTCGGCGTACGCCTGCATCAGCGCGTACTCGATGCCGTTGTGCACCATCTTCGCGTAGTGACCGGCGCCGACCTCGCCGACGTGGACGAATCCCTCGTCGCGCGGACCCTCCGGGCGCAGCGCGTCGAAGACGGGCATGACACGCTCGACCTGCGCGGCCGAACCGCCGACCATGAGGCCGTAGCCGTTTTCGAGTCCCCAGATGCCGCCGGAGACACCGACGTCCATGAAGTCGACACCGCGCGGCGCGAGGAGCTCGGAGTGCTTGAAGTCCTCGGTGAACTTGGAGTTGCCGCCGTCGATGACGAGGTCGCCCTTCTCGAGCAGCGGTTCGAGCTCACGGATCACCGAGTCGGTGATCTGGCCTGCGGGCACCATGACCCAGATCGTGCGCGGCGCGGGGAGCGCCGCCACGAGGTCGGCCACGGTCGCGACGTCAGAGACCTCGGGGTTCGTGTCGTAGCCGGTGACGTCGATGCCGTTCTTCTCGAGCCGGGCACGCATGTTGTTGCCCATGCGTCCGAGACCGATGAGGCCGATGTGCATGATTGTCCTTCTCTTCCTTGCTTCAGCGGCGCCGGGTTCTAGCGCAGGAGCAGGTTGGGCTGGAGCAGATACTTGTAAGAGTCCGCGCCTGCCTGATCCTTGGACGTCTGGCTCGTGATGAGCACAGGGCCCGGCTTGTTGGGGTTCTCGGTCTTGGTGAACGAGATGCGCACGAATTCCGAGTGCACCGCGCCGAGACCATCGAGCAGGAACTGCGGCTTCAATGAAACCACCGTCTCCTGGCCAGTGAGAAGAGCGTCGATGCTCTCGGATGCCTGCGCCTGCTCGGATCCGATCGCTTCCAGCGTCAGCCCGTCGGCGGTGAAGGTGTAGCGGAGCGCGGCCTCGCGCTCGAGGACGAGAGCGACTCGACGGGTCGCCTCGATGAGCTCGGCGGTGTTCATCACCGCGTAGTTGTCGACCTGCTCAGGGAAGAGCCGGCGGACCGGGGGGAAGTTGCCCTTGATCAGGAGCGACGTGACGGTCTTCCTGTCCGCGGTGAACGCGATCAACTCGCGGTCGTCGCGGTTGGTGATGGAGATCGAGACGTTGCCGCTGTGCCCGAAGGTCTTGCCGATTTCGGTGAGCGTCCGGGCCGGAACGAGCGCGGTCACGGGCTCACCGGACGTGGTGCCGTTGTCCCAGTCGATCTCGCGGACGGCGACACGATACCGGTCGGTGGCGACGAGCCCCAGCGTGTTGTCGCCGACCTCGAGCTGCACACCGGTGATGACGGGGGTCACATCGTCGCGCGAGGCGGCGACGCCCACCTGGGCGACGGCTTCGGCGAATTCCTCCGCGGGCACCAGCCCGGCATCGCCGCCGACCTGCGGGATGCTCGGGTATTCCTCGACCGGCATGGACAGCAGGGTGAAGTTCGCCGATCCGGCACGGACGACGATCTTCGACTCCTCGGTCGAGAACTGCACCGGTGCGTTCGGAAGCTTCGAGGCGATCTCGGCGAGGAGGCGACCGGAGACCAGGACACGTCCAGGCTCTTCGACCTCTGCGGCGATCTCCGTCTGCGCAGATACCTCGTAGTCGAATGACGACAGCTGGAGTCCGTTGTCCGTCGTCTCGATGAGGACACCGCTCAGGATGGGCAGGGTTGTCCGCTGCGGCAGGAGCTTCACCGCGAAGGAGACAGCCTCGCTGAACACATCCCGATTGGCTTGAAACTTCACGAAGTCACCTCTGTCGGCTTGACGGTCACGGACGTCACAAATCCTAGCGCCTGCCCTGTGACGCGGATGCGGTGCTCCCTCGACCCCTTGAGGTTGTCGTCTGCCCTCATTGAAAAGAGTTAAGGAGTAATCGTGTTAACTGCTGTGGAAAATGTGGATAACTCTGTTGAGGCCGCGCGATCACAGGGAACTACACGTCGGTGACTTGTTGATGACCTGAGGATTCCGGCTGTTCACAACGATCCGCAGGGGTGGGGCCGAGCGACGCCTTTTCACAGCATCGCGAGCGCAGTCCCCATTAAACGTGTGGTTCTCCGGAAGCTCTCCACAAGTTATCCACAAGTGTTAATAACGCTTTGTCCCCACTCTGGGGATGGATATGTGGATAAGTTCTGCGCTAGAGGGGCGCGTCGCTACTTGCCGTAGCGGTGATTCTGCTTGATCCGGCTCGTGAGCTCGGTGACCTGGTTGTAGATCGAGCGCCGCTCCTTCATGAGCTCGCTGATCTTCTTGTTCGCGTACATGACCGTGGTGTGGTCGCGGCCGCCGAACAGCTGGCCGATCTTGGGCAGAGAGAGGTTCGTCAGCTCACGGCACAGGTACATGGCGATCTGCCGGGCGGTGGCGACCGCCTGCGACCGGCTGGAGCCGTAGAGGTCGTCGACGCTGAGCTTGAAGTACTCGGCGGTGTTGGTGATGATGTCCGTCGGCGCGATGACGTTGTCGTCGTCGAGCGTGATCAGGTCCTTCAGGACGGTCTGAACGAGTGGCATATCCACCGGGGTGCGGTTGAGGCTCGCGAACGCAGTGACGCGGATGAGCGTCCCCTCGAGCTCGCGGATGTTGCTCGACACCTTCGAGGCCATGAACTCCAGGATGTCGTCGGGAACCTGGATCTTCTCGCTCTGGGCCTTCTTGCGGAGGATCGCGATGCGGGTCTCGAGGTCCGGTACCTGGACATCGGTGATCAGGCCCCACTCGAAGCGCGACCGCATGCGGTCCTCGAAGCCGGTGAGGTGCTTCGGCGGGAGGTCGGAGGTGATGACCACCTGCTTGTTGTGGTCGTGGAGCGTGTTGAAGGTGTGGAAGAACGCCTCCTGCGTCTCGACCGCCCTCTGGAGGAACTGGATGTCGTCGATCAGCAGGATGTCGATGTTGCGGTAGCGCGCCTGGAACGACGAGCCGCGGTTGTTCGCGATCGAGTTGATGAAGTCGTTCGTGAACTCCTCGGACGAGACGTATCGGACGCGGATCCCCGGGTAGAGACTCATCGCGTAGTGGCCGATGGCGTGGAGGAGGTGTGTCTTGCCGAGGCCCGAGTCGCCGTAGATGAAGAGCGGGTTGTAGGCCTTGGCCGGCGCCTCGGCCACGGCAACCGCGGCCGCGTGCGCGAAACGGTTGGACTGGCCGATGACGAAGTTGTCGAAGCTGTATTTGGCGTTGAGCCGGGTGTCGCCGCCACGCGGCGGTGCCGTGATCTCGGTGGGCGTCGAGATGACCGGAGCGGACTGCTCGACATAGGAGGGCGCCGATTCGGTCTCCGGCGCAGGGCCGGCCATCGTGTCCTGCTGGATCTCGGGATTGACCACGATCGCGAAGGTGTTGACCTGGAGCTCGTCGTCGAGTGAGCCGATCGCGTGGAGGAGCGGGACCCGGCTGCGCTGCTCGATCATTCCGCGTGTGAACTCGTTGGGCACCTCCAGATAGAAGGTGCCGGCCATGATGCCTTTGGGCTCGACCAGGCTGAGGAACCCGTACAGCTGCGGGGTGATCCGGTCGTCCGTCTCGAGTTTTTCGAGCACGTCCTGCCATGCCGCAGCTATGGACTCTTCGCCGCCTGCCATCGTTCCCCGTCTTCGTCTGTGTTGCGGATGCCGTCAGCCCGACGAGGGGACGAGTCGACCCCCGGTGACTCTCGTCGGGTTGGCGGCTTCGGATGCCGCCGGTGGGTATTCACAGAGTTATCCACCGCTGTGTGAGCAATACCGTAGCGATCTCCGGCCAGAATTGGCATGGCCTGGGGATAACTTTCGACCTCACGGTAACTTGTCCACAGAAGAGCGATCAAATCCGATCGGCGGCATACGTCGGCGCGTCGGCCATCGCTTCCCTGCTAATACCGTGCATAATCAGTGGATTTGACTCGATCGGTTTGACCTCGTCCCACCCCAGGCCGTAGTTTTAATCAGTTGACTTGCGGCCGTTCCGGCTGCCCTGTAACTTTCCTGGCCTCCCCGTGCTGGCTCTTTCTCTCAGCACAGGCCTGTGAAGAGACCACCACGGAGATAGATATGAGCAAGAGAACCTTCCAGCCGAACAACCGCAAGCGTGCGAAGACCCACGGTTTCCGTCTGCGCATGCGCACCCGCGCGGGTCGCGCCATCCTCTCCGCTCGCCGCCGCAAGGGCCGCGAGAAGCTCTCGGCGTAACCGCTTCCGGTGCTCGCGAAAGCCAATCGCATCACGCGGGGGGCGGACTACCGGGCGACCGTACGACGCGGTGCTCGCTTCACTGGAGCGTCCACCGTCACGTACATCCGCCCGAATCCGGACTCCAGTGTGGTGCGATTCGGCTTTATCGTGAGCAAGACGGTCGGTAACGCGGTCATGCGGAACCGGGTCCGGCGCCGGCTCAAGGCCGCCGCCTACGATCTGCTTCCGCTCTACTCTCCGAGTCCGGGCGATAGTGCCGGGCTCGACGTGGTCGTGCGCGCATTGCCAGCCTCCGTTCAAGCACCGTGGGCTAGCCTGCACGAAGAGCTCTCACGGGCATCGTCCCGTTTCACCAGCCGCAGTCATCTCAGTAAGGGCAGCGTCCGTTCATGAACACCGCGCTCGCAGCAGTGCTCCTCGCGCCGCGCAATGCCGCGGTGCTGGTGCTGCGTGCGTATCGGGCCGTGATCTCGCCGCTCTACGGTGACGTCTGCCGGTACTACCCGTCGTGTTCGGCCTATGCACTGCAGGCCATCCAGCAGCACGGCGTGGTCGTGGGCTCGTTCCTCGGCATCCGGCGCATCGCCCGGTGCCACCCGTGGGCGGCCGGCGGGGTCGACGACGTCCCCCCGGCGAAGAAGCCGCGGTATCGGGTGACCCCGTTCGGATTCGTCGTCGCCACCACGCACGGCAGCGTCATCAGTCAGCGAAGGGCCTAGCAACAACACATGGACATCATCGGTACCATCCTCTGGCCCATCAAATGGGTCGTGGAGCTGATCCTCGTCGCCTTCCACTGGCTGTTCACCCAGATGGGGCTGGACCCGGCTGCGGGCATCACCTGGGTGCTGGCCATCGTCGGACTGACGGTCGTCGTGCGCGCCGCGCTGATCCCGATCTTCGTGCGCCAGATCAAGAACCAGCGACGAATGCTGGAGATCGCGCCGCAGCTGAAGAAGATCCAGGATAAGTACAAGGGCAAGAAGGATCAGTTCTCCCGCGAGGCCATGTCGCGCGAGACGATGGACCTCTACAAGAAGACCGGCACCAACCCGCTGAGTTCGTGCCTGCCTCTTCTGCTCCAGATGCCTGTCTTCTTCTCGCTCTTCCAGGTGCTCAACGGCGCCCAGAGCGGCAAGGCGGGTGTCGGTCCTTTGAACGAGACGCTCGCCCAGCAGTTCGGAAATGCGACGCTCTTCGGAGTCGCACCGCTGCACCAGAGCTTCCAGGGGGCGATGAACGCGCACCCCCCGCAGGTCGCCGTCATGATCATCGCGGCCGTTATGGTTATTCTGATGACCGGGTCGCAGTTCCTCACGCAGCTGCAGATCGTCTCGAAGAACATGTCGCCGGAGACCAAGGCGAGCCCGCAGTTCAAGCAGCAGCGCATTCTGCTGTACCTGCTCCCCTTCGTCTTCCTCTTCTCCGGTTTCGCCTTCCCGCTCGGTGTCATGTTCTACTGGCTGACCTCGAACCTGTGGACCATGGGTCAGCAGTTCCTCGTCATCCGCAACATGCCGACCCCCGGATCGGACGCGGCCAAGGCTCGGGAGGCGCGCCTCGCGAAGAAGGGCAAGCTGGTCCAGCCGGATGGCGCGACTGTGCTGACCGTCGAGGAGCAGCCCAAGAAGCAGGTCCAGCGCGTTCAGCCGGTGAGCAAGGCTCGCGCGAAGAAGCAGGCCGGAAAGTAGTTAGGATCTTCAACCGATGACCGACGTGCAGACCTCCTCCCCCGATCCCGCCGACCTCTCCGAGGTGGTGGCGGACGACGCTTCCGTCTCTGTCGAGACGGACGAGCCGACCGCTGCCGACCTTGACCGGGAGGGTGACATCGCGGCCGACTACATCGAGGAGCTGCTCGACATCGCCGACATCGACGGCGACATCGACATCGACACCCGCAACGGTCGTGCGTACATCTCGGTCAACACCGACGACGAGTCGTCCAACCTCTCGCTCCTGGCCAACGCCGACACCGTTGCCGCGCTTCAGGAGCTGACGCGCCTGGCCGTGCAGAACCAGACCGGCGGCTACTCGCGCTTGATCCTGGACATCGCCGGCTCTCGCGACGCGCGCCAGGCCGAGCTGGCGCGTCTGGTCGACCGTGCGATCGAGCGGCTCGATGAGGGGGCGGCGGAGGCTGCACTTCCGCCCATGTCGTCTTACGAGCGCAAGCTTGTCCACGACGTCGTCTCGGAGCGCGGCTACGTGTCGACCTCGCGTGGCGAAGGCCGCGAACGCTACACGGTCATCACGGCCAGCTAGTTTCACGTGAAACTGTGACCGACGTCGAGCACGAACCCGAGGCGGCGGCCGTCCTCTTCGGCGACCGCATCGACCTCGCCCGCGAGTTCACGCACAACATCGCGCAACAGGGTGAGGAACGCGGTCTCATCGGACCCTTGGAACTCCCCCGCCTGTGGTCACGCCACATTCTGAACTGCGCGATCGTCGCTCCCCTGCTTCGGCCGGGGCGAGTTGGGGACGTCGGAAGCGGGGCCGGACTGCCGGGACTGGTGCTCGCCATTGCCCGGCCTGACGTGTCTTTCGTCTTGATCGAGCCGATGGAGCGTCGAGTCGCTTGGCTGAATGAGCAGGTCGCGGAGCTGGGTCTCGACAATGTGGCGGTCCTCCGGGCGCGCGCCGAGGACGCGAGGATCGATGACCCGCTCGACCAGGTGACGGCTCGTGCCGTCAGCGCTTTCCGTAAGCTCCTTCCGTTGACCGCTCCCCTCCTCCGGGACGGCGGTGAGCTCGTCCTGATGAAGGGCGCGGCGGCCCCGGCCGAGGTCGAGGCCGCGACCAAGGAGATCCGGAAGTACAAGGTGACCGATATCGAGGTTCTGACCCTCGGTGAGGGTGTCTTGACAGAAGTCACGCGCGTCATTCGCGCTCGCGTGCGCTGATCCCGGCCGCGCGGCGGTCGCTGCAATCGGGCTTAGGATCTCTCTCTGACAACCGGAGCGCGTGCTTCCGTTGCGTCAGAGCCATTCTGAGGCGATGTTCGACGCTGGCTCCCGTCTCGATTTCGGGTCTGCGGGCATGTTTCGCGGTCGCGACAGGGACAGAGCGTGTTCGCGACATCGTTGACTCTCCCCCTCGGAGCTGACTGACCGTCGGCCGGCGTATTCTCTCTTGAGCGTGACAGCGCTTGAGTGATGCCAACGTCGACGACCTGGGCGTGCTCTCGTCTCGGGGAGCCGCGCCGACCGCTGACGGGACCCGGAAGACGAGCTGATTGGACGGCGTGTGCACCTCGCGCGCCTTCGTGTGCGGGTTAGGGCAACGCAGTTGTCCCAGTCCAGGCTCTACTCGTTTCTTATGGTCGTCGGCGCATGTTCAGGCGAGAGGCCGGGGCGACCGGCCCGAACGCATGTGCGGCGACCGGGTGGAGGGCGCGCTGCGCTGTTCGGCGCCCGTGGATCCTTGGACACTCGCCGCCTCAGCGAGCCCATATTCGGACGCGTCGGTGTTTCACGTGAAACGCCGACGGGGCGTGATGGTCCGGCGATCACTTTCACGTTCGCTGGGTTGGACGGCAGTCGCTCGGTCGGTTATAGCGCTGCGAGTCCGGTCCGGCCAGCGCGCCCAAAGGCGGAACCGCCGCATGTTTCGACCAGGGACGAGGAGCCGAGGAGTGAGGACTCTGGCTGTATCTGGGGTCGACTCCGCGGGCGGAAAATGCGGATCACCGCCCTAAGGGGGTGCGTCTCAGCTTCGTCCTCCCCCGACCGGGCGTCGAAGACCTGAGTCCTTCGAATGGAAAGACTCCCCTGGTTTGCGGCTTTTGAGCCTACCCACGACCTGAGCTAACTCGCCAGTTCCCCGGAGGCGCCGCTGCGGGTGGTGGGACTCGGGGGTGACGGAAGGCGAGATGACAGGTGAGCGCGATATCAGCGCCACCTGAGTCCGTGAACGATTCGCGGGAGTTCACTAGCTCCCGAGCTCATGGTGACCGATGTTTCGACGTACGGAAACGGACGGACGGACGGTAAAGGACGGGCTGTGTCTTAGCGGCGCTGGGCCCGCCACTTGGAGTCATTGTGCACCGTCGGCCGCGCACCATGCAGGATGCGGCGCAAGTTTCACGTGAAACAGCCGGCTGGCGACCTCGAGTAGAAGCGCGCTCTGTAGCGAGCTTCGTGCCGGATTCAGCGCCGGACCTTGGTACCAGGGCTGGTGCTGGGCTTCCGCGGTCGGCTTTTGCCACGAGTTGCGTAGGGCGTGGATGGCGGGGTTTTCTGAGGCGTGGGTGGCGGGCTTTCGTGGCGAGGTTGGGTAGGGCGGGCGTGGGGGGCTTCCGCAGAGGGCTTTCGTGGCGAGGTTGGGTAGGGCGAGCGTGGCGGGGCTTCCGCAGAGGTCTTTCATGGCGAGATTGCGTGAGGCGTGCGTGGCGGTCTTTCGTGGGGCTCCCGCAGCGGGTTTTTGTTGCGGGGTTGCGTGAGGCGTGGGTGGCGGGGTTGCGTGAGGCGTGGGTGGCAGGGTTGCGTAGGGGATGCGTGACGGGCTTTCGCGGGGCTTCCGCAGGGGGTTTCGTGGCGGGGTGTCGAGGGACTTTTGCAGCAGGCTTATGTCGGGGTTGCTGGCGCTTGCGCAGCGGGCTTTCGCGGCGGCCCTGCGGCGGGGGGCGGAAGTCCGCAACCGGCACGGCCCCGTGGGTGCTTGAGAGGATTGGGGCGGGACTCCGCACCCTGTAGCCACGGCAAGCTGGGCAGGCGTGATGTCGTTTCACGTGAAACGATGCGGATTCCCGACACATCGCCATGGGATCGGCGGAGTCTGACCGGACGTGCAAGGGCTGAGGGAGCTTGGCAGACCATTCGACGCGCGCCGCTCAGCTCGCCATGAGAGCAAGCGCTCCGTTCGCCACCGTTCCTCGTCGTGAATTGACTCGGACAGGCCCTCCGGTTTCGATTCCGACCGCGTGCGCGCAGCAGCGGGCCAGCGCATGACGCGGGAGGACTCCAGGACAGACACACATGCTCCCCGCCGACTCAAGAGCGGCCGTTCGGGTATGGACGCGATCTGCGATTGGTGACGCGGATCCCGTGAAGCTACGACTAGGTTCCCGATCGATACATCTGCCAGGCGAGTCGGGCCGGGTGCACTCGGAAGGCGGGCGGCGTGACTCAATCGGGCGATAGGGCTGCCGCCTGTAAGGATGGAAGGCCGAGCGTGTAACGGAACAGCTGGCGGGCAGCGGCAACTTGCAAGCCGGGTCGGGTGCGCTCGGAAGGTGGGGTGGCGCGATTCAATCGGGCGATAGGGCTGCCGCCGGTGAGGTTGGAAGACCGAGCGGACGACGGAACAGCCAGCGGGCAGCGGCAAACTTGCAAGCCGGGCCGGGTGCACTCGGAAGGTGGGGTGGCGCGATTCAATCGGGCGATAGGGCTGCCGCCGGTGAGGTTGGAAGACCGAGTGGACCCCCGGAAGTAGTGGCGGGCAGGGGTAAGTTGAGGAGCGCTGCCGCGAGCCCTAGAGCACTGTCGGACCCGCGCGGCGTCAACCCCTCGTAGCCGAACGACGGCGTGCGACTCGCAGCATCCACCACCATTCATGGCCAGCGATCACCCATGTGTGGATTGCGGCTGGACCGCGCGCCTTCGGAAACCGGGCGACCGGGGCCCAAGCACTCCCCCAGCCAGACCGCCGCAATCCTGCTCATTCCCCATCGGCCCGCCGGGGTACTCGTTAGTACCGCAGGACTCGAGACACTCCGGCCAGTCGACCATGCTGGCTCCGTGGGTGAATTCAGGCTTCGCGGTGCTGGGCGGGGTGGTGGCCGCATCACCGTGGTTTCACGTGAAACACGCGCAACACGAGCTCTCGCCCCGGCGGACATCATCAAACGAGGCTTCGAGCGACACAGGCTGTCCCCGCGCTGAAGACAGCGACGACACAGGCCGACGTTTCACGTGAAACAGACGATGCCGCACCACCCATGCGCGCGATCGGAACGACACTTCTCCACAGGTTGCGCGCCGCGCGGAAAGCGTCGGACATCCGAGTTAGAGTGGTTCACGGGTGCGCTGCTGGTGTGCCGACGACCAGCCGGAAGCCGGTGCAACGCATCATGGAGCGACGCGAGTTTCACGTGAAACAACCCCATCAGGACGAGCACGATCAGGACGAGCACGGCGGAGTAGGTGAGATCGACAACGTGACGGATGCCGAAACGACGGACGACAGCTTTGACGTGGGTACTCCCCTGGCGGAGGAGATTCAGGACCTGGCCCGCCGTCGGCAGGTGATCGCATCCACAACGTTGCCACTTCCCTCTCAGACGCGCATCTTCACCATCTCGAATCAGAAGGGTGGCGTCGGCAAGACCACCACAGTGGTCAACCTGAGCGCGGCGCTCGCCAAATCGGGCGCGCGGGTGCTGGTGATCGACCTCGACCCGCAGGGCAACGCATCGACGGCCCTCAGTGTCGAGCACCGCGAAGGAACGCCCAGCGTCTATGACGTAGTGGTGAACGACCGAGAGCTCGAAGAGGTGATCCAGAAGAGCCCGGAGTTCGATGGGCTTTTCGTTGTCCCCGCGACCATCGACCTTGCCGGCGCCGAAATCGAACTCGTCTCGATGGTGGCGCGGGAGCAGCGGCTGTCGCGCGCCCTCAACCGCTTCCTCGACGAGTACGACATCGACTACGTACTCATCGACTGCCCGCCGTCACTCGGGCTCCTCACGATCAACGCGTTCGTTGCTGCCAGCGAAGTGCTCATCCCCATCCAGTGCGAGTACTACGCGCTGGAGGGCCTCAGCCAGCTGCTGAAGAACATCCAGCTGATCGAGCGGCATCTGAATCCCCGGCTGCAGGTGTCCACGATCCTGCTGACGATGTACGACTCCCGCACGAACCTCGCTCACCAGGTCGCTGCGGATGTTCGTGAGCACTTCCCCAACGAGGTGCTCGACACGATCATCCCCCGCTCCGTCCGCATCTCCGAAGCACCCAGCTACGGCCAGAGCGTCATCAGCTACGACACCAACTCCAGCGGTTCCCTCTCCTACATGGAGGCGGCCGCCGAGATCGCACGAAGAGGAGTACCCCGCTAATGGCAGCGAAGCGCACCGGATTGGGCCGAGGAATCGGCGCACTCATCCCCACCAGCGATCAGTCCGCCCGTCCCGTCGACGTCTTCTTCCCTGATAACAGCGCGGGAGGCGCCGCCGCCCGCTCATCGGCCGCGGTCGCCGTCGCGGAGCGCGAGGACGACCTGGTCGCGGTTCCCGGCGCTCGCCTCGCCAGCATCTCCCCCGCCGACATCGTCCCGAACCGCGTGCAGCCGCGCACCGAGTTCGACCGTGACGCCCTCGACGAGCTGATCGCGAGCATCCGCGAGGTCGGGGTTCTCCAGCCCGTCGTTGTGCGTCCGCTCCCCGACGAGCCGGGCCGCTACGAACTGATCATGGGCGAGCGTCGCCTGCGGGCGACCAAGGAGCTCGGGCTGGACTCCATCCCCGCGGTGGTCAAGGACACCGCCGACGAGGACATGCTGCGCGACGCGCTGCTGGAGAACCTCCACCGCAGCCAGCTGAACCCCCTCGAGGAGGCATCCGCCTACCAACAGCTCCTGGCCGACTTCGGCATCACCCAGGAAGAGCTGGCGACCCGGATCGGACGCTCTCGTCCGCAGATCACCAACACCATCCGGCTTCTCAAACTGCCCGCGTCGGTGCAGGCGCGTGTCGCCGCCGGCGTGCTCAGCGCAGGGCACGCCCGCGCGATTCTGTCACTCGGTGACGACCAGGAGGCGATGATCCGCCTCGCCGACAAGATCGTCAACGAAGACCTCTCCGTGCGGGCGGCCGAGGCCGCCGCCAGCAAGACCCCGAAGCCGCCGCGCACTAAGGCGACGGCAGGTCGGCACCGCGGCCACTTGGATGAAATTGCTGGTCAGCTGGGAGATCGGCTGAACACTCGGGTGAAGATATCCCTGGGCGCACGCAAGGGTCAGATCGTCGTCGACTTCGCGACCATCCAAGACCTCAACCGGATCCTCGACGAGATCGGGCAACCCAGCTACAGCTGAGAGGCGTCGGCGATCGCCGCGGCAGCCAGCGCCGCGTACACCTCGGCCGGCTCGCGCCCAGAGGCGCTGATGGCCTGCGGCATGATGGACGTCTCCGTCAGTCCCGGCAATACGTTCGCCTCGAGGAACCAGGGCGTGCCGGCGCCATCGACGATCAGGTCGATTCGCGAGAGATGCCGCAGGCCCAGCGCGTTGTGGGCGGTTCGCGCCGCTTCGGCCACCGCCTCCAGGACCTTCTCGTCCAGCCGCGCGGGCACGTAGAACCGGGTCTCCCCCGCGTTGTACCGCGCGTCGAAGGTGTACACACCGTCGACGGGTTCGATCTCCACCGCGGGCAGAGCTTCCGGACCATCGCCGGTGTCCACCACCGCGACCGAGACCTCCACGCCCTCGACCTTGCGCTCGATCAGCGCGACATCCGAATACGTGTACGCGTCGACCATGGCGCGCGGCAACTCCTCGGCCGATGTCACGATGGTGACGCCCTGCGCGGACCCGCCCTGGGCGGGTTTCACGACGACCGGGAGGTCCAGTCCCGTGAGCACGGTCGTGAGCACGCTGCCCGCCCCGAGTTCACGGAAGGTCTCCTGCGGAAGGGTGACCGACTCCGGTGTCGCGACTCCTGCACGGGCGACGATCGTCTTCGCTGTCGGCTTCGACCAGGCTAGACGGGAAGCGTCGGCCCGCGACCCCACGAAGGGCACGCCGGTGATCTCCAGCAGGCCACGCAGCGCCCCATCCTCTCCACTGGCACCGTGCAGCGCCGGCCACACGACGTCGGGCGCTGACTCCTCCAAGAAGGCAAGCAGCGAGGCATCGGGGTCGCGGAAGGTCACCGTGTGGCCCAGCGCGTTCAGCCCGTCGGCCACGCGGCGCCCCGTGCGCAGGGAGACGTCGCGCTCGTGCGAGATTCCCCCGGCGAGGACGACGACATTCAGTGCTGCTTTTTCGGCCATGATCAGGTCTTTCTCTAGCGCAGATCGGTCGGAGGGTTGGCGCTCGTGCGGCTGCGCCGCTGAGAGGCCTCGAGCGGGCCGGTGCCGGCGAAGGTGTCGAGCAGGTCCTGCTCTCCGCCGATCACGTTCGCGAGCCGCCGCACACCAACCCTGATGTTCTCCGGAGTCGGGTAGCAGAACGACAGCCGGATGTTGTGAGCACCAGATCCATCGGCATAGAAGGCCGTGCCCGGCGTATAGGCCACGAGCTCGGTCACGGCGCGAGGGAGCATGGCCTTCGAGTCGAGGTGCGGCGGCAGGGTGAGCCAGACGTAGAACCCACCGTTGGGATCGGTCCAGCTCAGCTCGGGCAGGTGCTCGTTCAGAGCGGAGATCATCGCCTCCTTGCGCTCCCGGTAGACGCCGCGGAAGGTGTCGATCTGCGCCCTCCAGTCCGCGTCCTGCAGGTACTCCGAGATCACCAGCTGACTGAACGAGCTCGGGCTCAGTACAGCCGCTTCATTGGCGAGGATGAGCTTCTCGCGGATGGCGTGCGGCGCCAGGGCCCAGCCCACCCGGAACCCGGGAGCCAGCGTCTTGGAGAATGTCCCCAGGTAGACGACGCCGTCCTTCTCGACCGAGCGCATCGCCGCGGGCGGCTTCTCCTCGAAGTAGAGCAACCCGTACGGGTTGTCCTCCAGCACGAGGATGTCGTTCTCTCGCGCGATCGCGAGGATCTCCAGTCGCCGCTGCCAGGTCAGGGTGACGCCGGCGGGGTTGTGGAAGGTCGGCACGGTGTACAGGAACTTCACGCGTCGTCCGGCCGCCTTCAGCCGCGCGATGTGCTCGCGCAGCGCCTCGGGGATGAGGCCGTGCGCATCCATCGGGACGTGGTCCACCTCGGCCTGGTACGACTTGAAGATGACCATCGCGGTCACGTAGCTGGGCCCCTCGGCGAGCACGACGTCGCCCGGATCGATGAAGAGCTTGCTGAACAGCTCCAGGGCATGCTGCGAACCGGTGGTGACGACGACGTCGTCGGCGCTGCCGCTGATGCCCTCGAGCGCCATGACGTCGAGGATCTGCTCGCGCAGGGCCGGGACGCCCTGACCGGAGCCGTACTGGAGGGCGACCGCTCCCCGCTCGCGCATGACGCGATCCATCGCGCCGACCACCAGGTCTTGCGGGAGGGCGGAGACGAACGGCATGCCGCCGGCCAGCGAGACCACCTCGGGGCGGCTGGCGACGGCGAACAGGGCTCGGACCTCACTGGCGGCGAGGCCGCTCGTACGCTGCGCGTAGTGGTGATACCACGGGTCCAGATTGTTGCCCCGCTGCTGCGGAGTGCCCTGTTCGATCACGTGTGAGTTCCGTTTCTCTGCCGTTGAGCCATGCTATGGGGGCGACGCACTGCGGAGAAAATCGTGCGTCGCCGGGTACGAAAAAGACCCGCCCGGCGGGTGAGCGCCGGACGGGTCTGAAGAGGACGGGTCGCGCTACGCCAGGTAGGCGGCCAGGTCGGCCTCGAGGGCGGGCTTCGGCTTGGCGCCGATGACGGTCTTGACGACCTCGCCACCCTGGTAGACCTTCATCGCGGGGATGGAGGTGATCTGGTACTTCGCAGCGGTCTCCGGGTTCTCGTCGACGTTGAGCTTGACGATCTCGATCTTGTCGGCGTGCTCGGAGGCGATCTGGTCGAGGATCGGGCCGACGGCGCGACACGGACCGCACCACTCAGCCCAGAAGTCCACCAGAATGGTCTTCTCGCTGTTGAGGACGTCCTGCTCGAAGCTGGAGTCCGTAACCGAACGTGCTGCTGACATTTTCTTGTATCTCCTTATGCGGTGGTCGTGAGTTCGAGGTCACCCGACGCGCCATCCGCTGCGCTGTCGAGCAAGTTCTGGGGAAGCGTCGTCAGGTAGTGCTCCGCGTCGAGCGCGGCGACCGTACCGGACGCCGCGGCGGTGACCGCCTGGCGGTAGGTCGGGTCGATGACGTCACCCGCGGCGAACACGCCGGGCAGGTTGGTCTTCGAGCTCCGGCCGTCGACCGCGATCGTACCTTCGGGGGTCAGGTCGAGCTGACCGTGCACCAAGTGGACGCGGGGGTCGTTGCCGATCGCGATGAACAGACCGTGCAGCTGCAGCTCGCTCTCCTCGCCCGTGACCAGGTTGCGGAGGGTGATGTTCTGCACCTGCTCGTCGCCGCCGATCGCCACGACCTCGGAGTTCCAGATGAACTCGATCTTGTCGTTGGCGAACGCGCGGTCCTGCATGATCTTGGAGGCGCGCAGCGAGTCGCGACGGTGGATGACGTACACCTTGTCGGCGAATCGGGTGAGGAAGGTGGCCTCCTCCATCGCCGAGTCTCCGCCGCCGACGACGGCGATCGTGCGCTGGCGGAAGAAGAACCCGTCACAAGTGGCGCACCAGGAGACGCCGTGGCCGGAGAGGCGCTCTTCGTCCTCCAGGCCAAGCTTGCGGTACGCGGACCCCGTCGCGAAGATCACGGCGAGAGCCTCGTGCACGGCGCCCGATCCGAGCGTGACGCGCTTGACCTCACCGGTCAGGTCGACGGAGACGACGTCGTCGAGGACGATCTCGGTGCCGAACTTCTCGGCCTGCGCCTGCATCTTGAACATGAGGTCCGGGCCCATGACGGCCTCCGGGAACCCCGGGAAGTTCTCGACCTCCGTAGTGTTCATCAGCTCACCGCCGGCCTCGACCGAGGAGGCGATCAGCAGCGGCTTCAGATTGGCGCGGGCCGCGTAAATGGCCGCGGTGTAACCGGCAGGGCCGGAACCGATGATGATGATCTGCCGCACGGCGGAACTCCTTGACCTGATCGCGACACCTTCGTCTGGAGGCGTCGACCTGTAGAACACATCCTAGGCGGATGCTATTCCGTGTCACCTGGGCGTGCGTGAACGCCTTCCGGCGCGGCCCAGGAGGGGCGCGAGACCGGCCTCCAGGTCGGGCGATCGCAGCATCCCCAGGAAGCCGACGTAGACGACGAGCATGACCACGCCGACGATCGCCGTGGCGACGACGGCCGCGATCGGGCCGCTCACCGGAAACGCCCCCTTCTCGACGCCGCCGAGGATGATGAGGAAGCCCGCGCCGGCGGCCATGGCGGCGAGGGCGGCGACGAGGAAGCGCCAGAGCGAGCTCAGGATGCGCGCCCCATCCACTCCCCCGGTCCGGCGGCGCAGCAGGGCGAAGGCCAGGATCGCCTGCACGAAGCTGGCGATCGAGACGACGAGGGCGACGGCGGCAGCCCGGTTCGGGGCGGGCACCAGGAAGCAGAGCAGCACGCCGGCGAGGATGACGGCGACCTGGGCCAGGGTGAAGAAGAACGGCGTGCGCGTGTCCCCCAGCGAGTAGAAGGCCCGCTGCGCCATGAAGACGAGGGAGAAGGGCACGAGGCCGACCAGGTACGCGATGAGGACGAGCCCCATCGCCTGGTAGTCGCCGGTGAACACGCGAGCGATCGGGTAGGCCGTGACGATGAGGGCCGCCGACGAGAAGACGATGAGGAACATAATCGACCGCGCCGCCGACGAGAAGTCCTGACGGAAGTCGGCTGTGGCGCCCCGATGCGCGTGCTCGGCCATGCGCGTATAGAAGGCGGTCACGATGGAGACGGCGATGATGCCGTGCGGGAGCATGAAGATCAGCCACGCGTTCTGCATGACGAAGGGACCGGCGTTGGCCTCCCCCGCCGAGTTGGAGACGTTCGTCTCGACCAGCCCGGCGATCTGGGTGGCGATGAGCATGGCGAACGTCCAGCCCGCGGCCTTGCCCGCCGTCCCGAGGTTCACCCCGCGCCAGCCGAAGTCGAACCGGAAGCGCAGCCCGACCCGCCGCCAGAAGACGAACAGGATGAGCGCCTGCACCGCCACGCCCAGGGTGGCACCGCCGGCCAGCAGGGCGATCATCCAGAACGACCAGCCGCTGTCGTGCTTGCCGGAGGCGGCGGTGCCGAAGGCAAGGATGAAAGCCGCGAGCAGCACGATGGCGATCACGTTGTTGACGACCGGCGCCCAGGTGAACGGCCCGAAGGACTTGCGAGCGTTCAGCACCTCGCCGAGCAGCGTGTAGAGGCCGAGGAAGAAGATCTGCGGCAGCGACCAGTAGGCGAACGCGGTGGCGAGGTCCCTCTGGGCGGCGGGGATGCCGAAGAGGGAGACCAGGACCGGTGCGAGGAATGTGGCGACCACCGCGACCGCGGCGAAGACGACCATCCCGAGCGTGACGAGCTTGTTGATGTACGCGCGGCCGCCGTCTGCGTTGACGGAGGCGCGGACGATCTGCGGGACGAGGACGGCGTTGAGGATTCCCTGCGCGATGATCGCGTAGACGCTGTTGGGGACGATCGTCGCGGTGCCGTAGGCGTTCGCGGCGAAGCTGATCGCGCCGATCGCCTGCACCAGGAGCCACGCCTTCGCGAACCCGAGAAGACGCGACACGAGGGTGCCGGAGGCGAGGAGCGCGCTGGCGCGGCCGACGCTAGCCACCGGGCCGCTCCTCCGGAGGGGATGCTGCCGCAGAGTCGGAACCCTCTGACGGGACAGCCTCGGCTTCGGCGTCTTCGGCCTCAGCCGCCTCGGCGGCATCCTCAGCCCGCTTCGACCGCCGCCGCAGGATGTTCCGCACGATCCCGAAGCCGAACAGCAGCACCAGCAGGATGCCGAAGATCAGCGCGCCGATGCCCTCCCAGTCGGCGTGCACATCCACCGTCACCGAAGTCGGATCGCCGATGGGCACGCCGGTCGGGCTGTACAGATGCAGCGACAGCACGACCTGGCCGTTGCCCACCTTGGCCTTGACCGGGATGAGGACGGTCGCGCGCGAGTCCTTGACGATGCGCTTGGTGGTCGACTGGTCGACCTCGAGCCGGCCGTTGGAGGGAGCGGCGGTCAGCACGATCGTCACGGCTTCGTCGGTGAGGCCGTTGCTCACCGTGAAGGGGATGGACCCCTGGGCGCTCACGAGGTTGACGTTCTCCGTCGGCAGGATGCGGATGGAATGCAGCGTCTTGTCCGTCGTTGCCCGTTCCTTCGCCACGGCGGTATTCCAGTCCGTCCGCGGGTTCAGCCACGAGACCGCCAGCAGCGCGAGCAGATCCGAACGGGTGCGGCCGGTCAGCGTCGTCGGGTCGTCGAGCACCGTGGCGAACTGGCCCAGCGCGACCTCGTCCTGGATGAGCGCGCGGATGCCGGTGATGCGATCGGCGCTCTCCGGGGTGTCGACGAGATCGAAACCGGCGGTCTGGGGTGCGCCGGCGATCGCCGGGAAGGAGGCGGGAGCCGACCACGGCGAGGAGAACAGCGCGTTGAGCGTTCGCTCGAACTGCGTTCCGCTCGACGGCCAGGAGCGGTCGAGTGCCACGAGGAGCCGGCGCGCGTCGCCGGACTCCTGCGCGATGAGCTCCAGCTGGGCGTTCACCTTCGACATGGCCGAGTTCCACGCGACGTCGCTGGGCGCGGAGATCGCCTGCCGCAGCGCGTCGCTCAGTGGATGGTCGGAGGCCAGGATGCGGCTGTCTCCCGAGCTCAGGGTCGCGTTCGGGGTCGTGCTCAGGTCGTTCGCGTTGGTGTTGCTGCCGGAGACGATGGTGGTCTTCAGGCCGGCGGCCGCGAGCGGTGCGAGGTCGGCTCGACGGACCGTCTTGTCGCCCGGCCAGCCGATGCCGGTGAGGGTGTAGTCCCAGGCGAGCAGCTCATCCATCGTCGGCAGGACGGGCCCGGGGCTCGTCGTCGGCGTGGGGCTGGGGGTCGAGGTCGACGTCTTCGGTGTGGGGGTCGGCGTCGCCGTGGCCGGCTCCCCTACGGGTGTGGGCGCCGGCGTGAAGTTCTTCGGGTCGATCGCGTACGAGAGCGAGGTCGGTTGCAGCGGCGTCGGGAGGCCCGCCTGGAGCTGGCCGGCGAGGTCAGCATCCCCGTAACCCAGTGAGAAGGTTTCGTTGGGCAGGTCGGCCAGCCGCTCCAGCCAGTCGAGCGCGCTCGCCGGGGCCGCGTTGCCGAGGGCTCGGATCGAGGCGATGATCATCGGATCGATGCCGACCGTGACGGTGGTGTGTCCGGCGAGGCCGTCGAGTTCGCGGGTGAGGATGCCGTTGGGCGCCGTGTAGGTCGCGAGGTCGTCTGCCGAGATGATCCCGTTCGTGCCCGACGGCGTGACGATCGGCAGAGCGACGTTGACGCTGGCCTGCTTTGCGGTGCCGCCCGGGTACCAGACGGCGGAGCCGCGCGCGGTGGCGTCCGAGGATCCGGCATGCACCGAGGCGCCGATTCCGAACACGGCCGACGACGTGCGACCGGCGAACGGGAGCGAGGCCGCGGGCGCGCTCACGCGCACCACCGTGCTCGAGCCCGGCTCGAGCGTGTTCAGCTGCGCCTTGCCGAGGTCGACCGCGCCGGACACGGAGTCGGTGGATGCGAGCCACGAGGCCAGCGCCTTCCGGTCGTTCTGCGCCGCCGGATCGACCCAGAGCGAGACGGTGCCCGACTGGAAAGCGGTGTCGGTCGGGTTCGAGACCGTGACCGAGACCCCGAGGTCTTTGCCGGGCGTCAGAACCCCCGCGTCATCAGCGGTGATGGATGCGGTGAGCTCCGTCCCTGCCGCGGCCTTCGGAGCCGGCGTGACCGCTTCCGCTGCACCTGAGGGATGCGCGACGCCTGCGAGAACGGCGAGCGCCCCGACGGCGACGGCTGCCGCCGTCACACGCAGACGGGCGCGGAGCGACGCACCCCTCCGGAGGGTGGGGGAGGTTGCCGTCATGCGTCGACGCGCGATCCCGACTCGGCCTCCATGTGGTCGATTGTAGAGGCCGCCTGCTGAGAGGCCGGCGAGGAGGGCCGTTAAACTGGGGCACCATGCAGAGCGTCGCCGAATCCCTCGAACGCCTCGGCGACCTCGCACGCACGCCGTCGGTCGCCCGCCTCGCCGACGCCTTCCAGGCCGCGGGGCACGAGCTAGCGCTCGTCGGCGGCCCCGTGCGCGACGCCCTGATCGGCCGGCCGGTGCACGATCTCGACTTCACCACGGACGCCCGCCCCGACGATATCGTCCGGGTCGTCGGGCCCATCGCCGATGCGATCTGGGATGTCGGCCGCAAGTACGGCACGATCGGGGCGCGCCTCGGCGATGACGCCGTCGAGATCACCACCTACCGGAGCGACAGCTACGACGGCACCACCCGCAAGCCGGAGGTCGAGTTCGGCGACACCCTCGAAGGCGACCTGCTGCGCCGCGACTTCACGGTCAACGCTCTGGCACTCCGGCTGCCGGAAGTGCGCCTGGTGGACCCCTCCGGCGGGGTCGAGGACCTCATCGCCGGGGTGATCACCACACCGAGCAGCCCCCAGATATCCTTCGGCGACGACCCGCTGCGGATGATGCGCGCCGCGCGCTTCACTGCACAGCTCGGCTTCACGGTCGACGAGGCCACGCGGGAGGCCATGTCGTCCATGGCCGAGCGGATCGAGATCGTCAGCGCCGAGCGCGTCCGCGACGAGCTGAGCAAGCTGCTGATGGCGGACGAGCCGCGGCGGGGGCTCGAACTGCTCGTGGAGACCGGCCTGGCCGATGAGGTGATCCCCGAGATCCCCGCGCTCCGGCTGGAGGCCGACGAGCACCACCACCACAAGGACGTCTACCAGCACAGCCTCACCGTGCTCGACCAGGCGATCGGATACGAGAAGGAGCGGCATCCCGGCGAGGCGCCCGATCTGGTGCTGCGCCTGGCCGCGATCCTCCACGACATCGGCAAGCCGGCGACCCGCCGCTTCGAGCCCGGCGGGGCGGTCAGCTTCTATCACCACGACGTCGTCGGCGCGAAGCTCGCCAAGAAGCGGCTCACCGCTCTGCGGTTCGACAAGTCGACCATCGACTCCGTCGCCCGGCTGATCGAGTTGCACCTGCGGTTCTTCGGCTACGCCGACGCGCACTGGACCGACTCGGCCGTGCGCCGCTACGTCCGCGACGCCGGCCCCGAGCTCGAGCGCCTGCACATGCTCACACGGGCCGACGTCACGACCCGTAACCGGCGGAAGGCCGACCGTCTGGGCTTCGCCTACGATGACCTCGAAACGCGCATCCGCGAACTCCGCGAGCAGGAGGAGATGGATGCGGTGCGCCCGGATCTGAACGGAGAGCAGGTGATGAGCATCCTCGGCATCCGCCCCGGCAGGGAGGTGGGTCAGGCGATGAGGTTCCTCCTCGAACTGCGACTCGACGAGGGACCCCTGGGCGAGGAGGAGGCCACGCGGCGTCTCCTCACGTGGTGGGAGAACCGCTGACCCAGCGTTCCCGCTCCCGCGCGCTGCGGCGACGGGATGCCGTCACCGGCTACGCACTGCTCGCGCCGAGCCTGTTCGGTGTCGCGTGCTTCCTCGTGCTGCCGGTGCTCGTGGTGGTGTGGCTCGGCTTCCAGAGCTGGGATCTCATCCACCCGCTGCGGTTCGCCGGGCTGGCCAACTACGCCTCGGTTCTGACCGATCCCGTCTTCGGCAATGCCTTATTGGTGACGGCGGTGTTCGTGGTGATCGTCATCCCGGTCCAGACCGCGCTCGGGCTGTTCGGCGCATCGCTGCTGACGCGTGGACTCCCCGGCTCGGCCGTGCTGCGCACGATCTACGCCCTCCCCTGGATCTGCGCGCCCCTGGCGCTGGGGGTCGTATGGAAGTGGATCTTCGCCCCGACGGGCGGTGCGCTCAACGCGCTGCTCGGTGTGCGTGTCGAGTGGCTGACGGACCCCGTGCTCGCGCTGCCCGCCGCGGCCGCTGTGGTCATCTGGACGAACGTCGGCTACGTCACTCTCTTCTTCCTCGCCGGGCTGGTGAACATCCCGAACCACATCGTGGAGGCCGCACGCATCGACGGCGCCGGTCCGGTCGCCCTGTTCTGGCGGATCAAGCTGCCCCTGCTCCGGCCGACGATGTTCTTCGTGCTGGTCACGAGCGTGATCGCCACCTTCCAGCTCTTCGACCAGATCTATGCGCTCACCGGCGGCGGGCCGGAGCACCGGACGGATGTGGTCGCGAACCGCATCTACACGGAGGCCTTCCAGTCGTTCGACCTCGGGCGGGCATCCGTCATGGCCGTGGTGCTGCTCGTGCTGCTGGTGGCGATCACCGTCGGGCAGCAGCTGTACTTCCGCAGGAGGACGACCTATGACCTCGGGTAGGCGGGTCCTCCGGACGGTCGGCGTCTACCTCTTGCTGCTGGTCGGCGCGGCGGTGACGCTTGCGCCCTTCCTGCTCAGCGCGATGACGGCCTTCAAGACGCCGGCCCAGTTCGCCCGCACGCCCGCGTTGACGCCGCCCGATCCGTGGACGCTCGACAACCTCGTCTCGCTGTTCACCGGCCCGGCCGGTTTCGGCCGGGCGCTCCTCGTCACGGCGCTCGTCACCCTGTTCATCCTGGTGTTCCAGCTGGTCTTCTCGATCATGGCCGCCTACGCGTTCGCCCGCGTCGACTTCCCCGGACGGGATGCGCTGTTCTGGGTATACCTCGCGACGCTCATGGTGCCGGCGATCGTGCTCGTCATCCCGCTGTACCTGATGATGGCGCAGCTGGGACTGCGCGATACGTTCTGGGGCCTCGTGCTCCCCTTCTCCTTCGGGAGCCCGTACGCGATCTTCCTTCTGCGCGAGTACTTCCGCGGGATCCCACAGGAGCTCATCGACGCCGCCCGGCTCGACGGCGCATCCACCCTGGACATCCTCGTGGAGATCGTCGTCCCGCTCTCCCGGCCGATCATCGCGACGCTCGTGCTGATCACGGCGGTGAGCCAGTGGAACAACTTCCTGTGGCCGCTGGTCATCACAAGCGGTAACACGTGGCGGGTCGCCACCGTCGCCACTGCTAGCCTCCAATCCCAGTACAACGGCAACTGGACAGTTGTCATGGCAGCGACGACGCTGGCGATCGTGCCGCTCGTCGTGCTCTTCCTGATCTTCCAGAAGCGCTTCGTGCGGTCCATCACGATCACCGGCTTCCGGTAGAGGAGGATCTGACATGGCCAAGCGCTCGACCGTCATCGCGGCATCGGTGGCAGGTCTCGTCGTGCTGGTCGCCGCGGTCGGCATCACGACAGCTGTCGCGGGATCGGCACAGCCGGCGAAGCAGACGGTCACGGTGCGGCTGTGGGACGAGCAGGTGCAGAAGGCCTATCGAACCTCGTTCGCCGAGTTCGAGAAGAAGAACCCCGACATCGACGTGAAGACGGTGCTCGTGCCGTGGGCGGACTACTTCACGAAGCTGCGCACCGATGTCGCCGCCGGCGACGCCGACGACGTCTTCTGGGTGAACGCAGGCAACTTCGAGGACTATGCGACGGGCGGCGACCTGGTCGACGTCGGCAAGACCCTGGGATCCGGAGCCTCGAAGCGCTGGCAGCCCAACGTCGTGAAGCAGTACACGCTCGACGGATCGCTGTGGGGTGTTCCCCAGCTCGCGGACCCGGGCATCGGAGTCTTCTACAACGCCGACCTGCTGAAGAAGGCGGGCGTCGACCCGGCGTCGCTGGGCAGCCTCCACTGGTCGCCCGATCGCGCGTCGGACACCCTCCTCCCCGTGCTGCAGAAGCTGACGCTGGATGCGGCGGGCCACACGGCGGCCGACCCCGGCTTCGACCCGCAGCACATCGTGCAGTACGGCTACAACGCGGCCAACGACTTGAACGCGATCTACATCAACTACCTCGGGTCGAACGGCGCCGCGCTGCAGAAGGGGGACCGCTTCGTCTTCGACACCCCGCAGGGCAGGCAGGCGTTCCAGTACGTCGTCGACCTGATCGACAAGTACCACGTCGCACCATCGGCGGCGGACACGAACACCAACGGCGACTTCAGCCGCGACCAGTTCACGCAGGGCCGCCTCGCGCTGTTCCAGACGGGGTCCTACAACCTGGCGAACGTCGAACAGGGCGCGTCGTTCCTATGGGGCGTCGCTCCGCTTCCGGCCGGCCCTGCCGGCGCGATCAGCGTGACCAACGGCGTGATCGCCGCCGGCAATGCGCATTCGAAGCACCCGGACGCGGTCGACAAAGTGCTGCGGTGGCTCGGAAGTGCCGAGGGCTCGGCGGCGATCGGTGAGGACGGCTCCGCCTCGCCCGCGGTGGTCGCGGCCCAGCAGGGGTTTCTCGACTATTGGAAGAGGAAGGACGTCGACGTCTCACCGCTTTACGAGGTGCTGAAGAACGGCAGCGTGCAAGCACCGCAGGGCGCCGGGTGGGCGAAGGCGCAGGATGCGTTCGGGCCCGTGTTCGAGGAGATGTTCCTCGGGCGCATCCCGGTGGCGGACGCCCTGAAGAAGGCGCAGACGGCGGCGAACGCGGCGATCGGCGCCGACTGAGGGATTCCGTCCACAGATCTCCTGATCGCCCGGCTGTCCACAGATGCGGGTTTCCGGGCTCGCGGACGAGCAGGCCCGGCGAGGGTGGAGGCATGACCGAGATCACCGCCGGCTGGCGCCCCGCACCCGCATCCGTTACGCTAGGGAAGTTGCCCGGGCAGAGTCCTGCCCTGGGCACGTCTATGACACCCTCCTGCTGCAGAACGTCTGCAGCCGCTGAGACCAGAGGAGGTGGGTTAGTCATGCATCAGTACGAGTTGATGGTCATCCTCGATCCCGAGATCGATGAGCGCACCGTGGCTCCGAGCCTTGACAAGTTCCTCAACGTCGTCCGGAACGACGGTGGAACGATCGACAACGTCGACATCTGGGGACGTCGTCGCCTGGCTTACGAGATCAACAAGAAGTCCGAGGGCATCTACGCCGTCGTCCAGCTCACCGCTGAGGGCGACACGACCAAGGAGCTCGACCGCCAGCTGAAGCTCAGCGAGGCCGTCATGCGCACCAAGGTCCTCCGCGCCGAGGAGGCGATCGCTCAGGTCGCCGCCGCTCAGAAGCGTGCCGACGAGAAGGCCGCCCGCAAGGCTGCCACCTCCGAGAAGGCCGGCGCCTAGTCCCATGGCCGGCGAGACCGTCATCACCGTGGTGGGGAACCTCACCGCCGATCCCGAGCTGCGCTACACGCAGAACGGGCTGGCTGTCGCCAACTTCACCATCGCGTCCACCCCCCGCACGTTCGACCGTCAGGCGAACGAGTGGAAGGACGGTGAGGCTCTGTTCCTCCGCGCCAGCGTCTGGCGCGAGTTCGCGGAGCACGTCGCCGGTTCGCTGACCAAGGGGTCGCGCGTCATCGCGCAGGGCCGCCTCAAGCAGCGCTCCTACGAGACGAAGGAAGGCGAGAAGCGCACCAGCATCGAGCTCGAGATCGATGAGATCGGCCCGTCGCTGCGCTACGCCACCGCTCAGATCACCCGCACGCAGTCGTCCGGAGGCGGACGAGGCCCGGGTGGCTTCGGCGGTGGTTCGCCTGCTGTCGAGGAGCCGTGGGCCGCATCGGCTCCGGCGGATCCTTCCGCCGGTGCGGATGTCTGGAACACTCCGGGCTCCTACAACGACGAGACCCCCTTCTAACGAGACTCGCTCCTCCGCAGAGGGGCACACATCATCAGCCCGCCGGCCGGAGGCCGGGTCGGGCGGAAAGCAAAGGAAACCATGGCTGGAAAGTCGAGCGGCGACCGCCGCAAGCCGATCCGCAAGGGCAAGGACGGCAAGAACGCCGCTCCCGCGAAGTCCGTTCGCGTGGGCGTCATCGATTACAAGGACGTCGCCACCCTGCGTAAGTTCATCTCGGAGCGTGGAAAGATCCGCGCCCGTCGCATCACCGGTGTCTCCGTCCAGGAGCAGCGACTCATCGCCCGCGCGGTCAAGAACGCGCGCGAGATGGCGCTCCTCCCCTACGCCGGCTCTGGCCGCTAAGGAGCAACGACATGTCGAAGGTTATTCTCACGCACGAGGTCACCGGCCTCGGCTCGGCCGGTGACGTCGTCGACGTCAAGAACGGCTACGCCCGTAACTACCTCGTCCCGCAGGGCTTCGCAATCGCGTGGTCGCGTGGTGGCGAGAAGCAGGTCGAGCAGATCAAGGCGGCCCGCGCCGCTCGCGAGCTGCACACCGTCGAGCAGGCTCAGGACCTCAAGGCCAAGCTCGAGGCGACCAAGGTCAAGCTGACCGTCAAGGCGGGCCGCGAGGGCCGTCTGTTCGGTTCGGTCAAGACCGGTGATGTCGCGGACGCCGTCAAGGCGGCCGGCATCGGCGAGCTGGACAAGCGCAAGATCGAGCTTCCGAACCCCATCAAGGTCGTCGGCGACCACGAGGCGACCGTGCGTCTGCACGACGACCTCTCGGCCGTCATCAGCCTCCAGGTGGTCGCTGCCAAGTAGGCGCGACGAAGCAGAAGTGTAGCGGCGGGCGAAGGCCCGCCGCTACCTTTCGTTAAGGCTGTTTTCCCCCGTTCTGTGCACAGGGCGTGATCGTTCCGAAGCAAGCTTGAACACAGGGTTCAAGGAAGTTTTTACACACAGCCTGGGGAAAGTAAAACCGCTGGTCAGCGGATATATTCGCTCCGAAAGTTCTTTTTTCTCCACAGGGTTCCACACACCTTCTACACACGCTCTGCGGCGTTTCGCCCACATTCTCCCCAGTTTTATCCACAGGCTGAGTTGTCACCACGGACAGGGGTTCGTAGGGTTGATCGACGTCGACGGACGGCAGCCGCGAGGAGCGGCGATGTCGGAGGTCGTCCCGACAATCGACCCGAGGGAACTCGTCCACGCGAAAGCGTCGAACGACCCCACGACGGCTTCGTCGTGCCCCGAGGCAACGGACCAGCAGAGGAGTGAACGTGTCGATCGCCCATATCGGTCTCGCCGACGGTCGTGACCCGGGCGACGCCCGCTCGCCGGAGCGCACTCCGCCGCACGACCTCCTCGCCGAGCAGAGTGCCCTCGGTGGAATGCTGCTCAGCAAGGATGCCGTCGCCGACGTCGTCGAGGTGATCCGCGGCACCGACTTCTACATCCCCAAGCACGAGATCATCTACGACGCGATCCTGTCGCTGTACTCGCACGGCGAGCCGACCGACGTCATCACCGTCACCGACGAGCTGACCAAGATCGGCGAGCTCTCCCGTGCCGGTGGCGCCGAGTACCTCCACACGCTGACGAGCCTCGTCCCGACCGCGGCGAACGCCGGCTACTACGCCAACATCGTCGGCGAGAAGGCGCTGCTCCGGCGGCTCGTCGAGGCCGGTACGCGCATCACGCAGATGGGCTACAAGGCCGAGGGCGAGGTTCTCGACCTGGTGAACAACGCGCAGGCCGAGATCTACTCCGTCACGGGCACCCAGGAGACCGAGGACTACGTCCCGCTCACCGAGGCCGTCACCGTCGCGATCGACGAGATCGAGGCGGCGAAGCACAAGGACGGCTCGATGACCGGTGTCCCCACCGGCTTCGCCGAGCTGGACGAGCTGACCAACGGGCTCCATCCCGGCCAGATGGTCATCGTGGCCGCCCGACCCGCACTCGGTAAGTCGACGCTCGCGCTCGACTTCGCCCGCGCCGCGGCGATCAAGCACGACATGCCCACCATCTTCTTCTCCCTCGAGATGGGGCGTAGCGAGATCGCGATGCGCCTCCTGTCCGCGGAGGCGACCGTCCCGCTGCAGAACATGCGCAAGGGAACCGTCGACAACCGCGACTGGACGACCATCGCATCCACCCGCGGCCGGATCAACGACGCACCGCTGTACATCGACGACAGCCCCAACATGACCCTCGTCGAGATCCGCGCCAAGTGCCGCCGACTCAAGCAGCGCGTCGGCCTCAAGATGGTCATCATCGACTACCTGCAGCTCATGACCAGCGGCAAGCGGGTCGAGAGTCGCCAGCAGGAGGTCAGTGAGTTCTCGCGTGCGCTCAAGCTCCTCGCCAAAGAGCTGCAGGTTCCGGTCATCGCTCTGTCGCAGCTGAACCGTGGTCCCGAGCAGCGAGCGGACAAGCTCCCCGCGCTGAGCGACCTCCGCGAGTCCGGCTCGATCGAGCAGGACGCCGACGTCGTCATCCTGCTTCACCGCGAGTCCGCCTACGAGAAGGACAACCCCCGCGCGGGCGAGGCCGACCTCATCGTCGCCAAGCACCGAAACGGCCCCACCCGAACGGTCACCGTGGCCTTCCAGGGCATGTACTCCCGCTTCACGGACATGGCCCCGATCTGATTCGACGTTGTCGACCAGCGCACCGGTTGAAACCACCATCGTTTCCCGTTCGGCTTCGCCGCTAGAGTGACGTCGATGGCTCAACGCAAATCGCGTAAGCGCGGCAACCCGGCCTCAACCGGGCGGTCATCCAAAGCGCCCACGAAACGTCCGCCGCGCGGTTATCGGCTGAGCGCACGCACGATCAACCGGTGGACCCGCGTGCTGATCTACACGATGCTCAGCGGCTACGCGGTCGGCGCTGTCCTCGCGCTCATCGGCCTCCTCATCCACGACGACACGATGCCGGCGCTCGGACTCGGCGTCGCCGCGCTCGTTACCGCAGTAGCGCTCGTCGGCGGAGCCTACTTGGGTGGCCAGAGCCTCGCCCGGTTCGGAGGCCTCGTCGCACTGGGGTTCTTCGCCGGCGTCGGGCTCGCCATCGGTGGCAACGCACTCGCTCCCTGGGTTCCGGCGCTCGGAGTCGTCATCGCTGCGTTGTCCACCATCGGTCTCTTCCTTCTAGGTATCCGGCGCCGCGTGCCGATGTGGCTCGGCGCTCGGAACGACGGCAGCCCCAACAACTGACCTAGCCTGCATTACACGTTGGTGTGCGATCTGGGTGTGATGGCTGGGATCGAGGCCGGCCGTCGTGATCAGGACGCGGGCGACTCCTGTGGCGGCAGCACGACGAGCTTGCCGTGGGGCGCGCCCGAAACGCTCGCCTCCATGGCCTCGCGCCAGTCGCTGAATGGGAAGGTGCCCGCGATGGGGAGCCGGAACTCGCCTCTGGCTGCGAGTTCGGCGTACTCCGCGACGACGTCGGCGTCCGGGAACGCGCCGGAGGCGAGGAGCAAGTCGAGGTTGACCCGGGCGCCGAGCTGTCGCGCCTCGTCGTGGTTGCTGATGGTCACGACACGGGACGGCACGCCGCCTGCGAGCGCGATGAGTTCGGCCAGTGTTCCCGGGCTGGGGCGCGGGGTGTCGAGCACCAGGTCCACGTCGCCACCGGCTAGGGCGCGCACCCGATCGGGCATTCCCTCTCCATAAGGAGTGACAAGAGCGCCGAACTCCTCCAGCTGATCCGCGAGGCTCGGTCCAGCTGTCGCGATGACGCGAACACCGCGCCGCAAGGCCACCTGCACCGCCGCGAAGCCGACCATGCCGCCGGCGCCGTGGACGAGAAGCGTGGAGCCGCGCTCCACCCCCGTGGCGTCGAGCGTCCACACCGCGGTCTTGACGACCATCGGGAGGGCGGCGGCGTGCGCTTCGTCGAGACCGTCGGGCAGCGGGAACCACTCGCGCAGGATCGCCACATCGGCAAGGCCGCCGCTGGCCTGTCCGGTGACGTCCGCCGTGCCGAAAACCCGATCGCCGACGGCGACGCCATCCACCCCTGTTCCGACCGCGTCAACGGTTCCGGCGACGTCGAAGCCGATCCCGCGCGGCAGTTCACCGGCCTGGAAGCCGCGGCACACCTCCCAGTCGGCGGGATTCAGGCCGACTGCGGCCACACGGACACGGACCTGGCCGGCGCCGGGATCGGGGACCTCGGTCCGCTCCTCGCGGAGCACATCGGATGGTTCGCCGTATTCGTGGAAACGGACGGTGCGGGATGGGATGGCGGTCATGCGCTCCTCCTCGGTATCGTTGTGACAGTCGCTGACGCTACCACGTTAAGTCAGTGACTGTCACTACGAAGGAGATCGCATGCCGAGAAGCGGCGAGGATGCACGCCGTCGCCTGCGGGAGGCTGCGCTCGATCTCTACGGCGAGCAGGGCTACGACTCGACCACCACCGCGCAGATCGCCGCCCGCGCCGGCGTAACCGAGCGCACGTTCTTTCGGCACTTCGCCGACAAGCGGGAGGTGCTCTTCGGCGGTGACTCCGAGTTACGGGACACGATGGTCGGCGCCATCGCGGGCGCGGCGCCCGAGACGTCGCCCCTCGATCTCGTGGTCGGCGCCTATCTCGCCGCCGCGCCCCTGTTCGTCGCCGGGCGACCGATCGCGATCCGGCGCGCGGAACTCATCGACGCCACTCCTGCCCTTCAAGAGCGAGCGCACGCCAAGACTGCTGCCCTCGCCGACGCGGTCGTTGACGCCCTGATGTCGCGGGGGATCACTGAGCCGACAGCTCGCCTCGCTGCCCAGGTCGGTGCCGCAGCATTCCAGCGCGCGGGCGCACAGTGGTACGCAGACCCGTCGCTCGACCTCCCGACGCTGGTCCGGGACGCCGTCGACGAGGTCCGGCGGCTCTGACACCGAACCATGAGGTTGTAGCTGGACGCGGACGGCCTGGCGCCACCTCTGCCACCTGACGCGTCCGACCTCCTAACCTGGGGACGTGAGCCGCGAACTCGAGGAGCGCAACCGGCGCCTGCTGCGGGCCCGCGACGCCATGGACCGGTCGTACGCCGAGCCGCTCGATGTGCGCGCCGTCGCGGCCGTCGCCCACATCTCGCCTGCGCATTTCAGCCGCTCCTTCCGTGCCGTGTTCGGCGAGTCGCCTCACCAGTACCTGCAACGACGGAGGGTCGAGCGGGCGATGTTCCTGCTGCGTGAGACCGGACGTCCCGTGAGCGAGATCTGCCTCGACGTCGGGTTCAGCAGTCCGGGGACATTCAGCAGAACCTTCCGGGCGATCGTCGGGGTGACCCCCGGCGCCTACCGGAAGCGGCACGGGCCTGCGGCGACGCCGCACTGTGTCCAGCTCACCGTCATGCGACCCGTCCCCGGGCCGCGTCGACTCGAGCAAGAGAGCACGTTCGGATAAGTCGTCGACCCTCGCCGCTTTCTAGGATCGGGACTGACAATGGGGACTCATAAGGCGAAGGAGCCGGGAAGACGATGATCACCGCACTGAATGTCGCGTCCATCTTCGTCCTGAACAAGGACGAGGCACTGGACTTCTACGTCGGCAAACTCGGGCTGGAGAAAGGGAACGACGTCCAGCAGGGCACTTACCGCTGGCTCACGGTCCGCGTACCCGGAGGCGAGACCGAGATCTCCCTCGAGGAGCCCGGCCCGCCGGTGCACGACGAGGCGACGGGAGATCAGATCCGCGAGCTGATCACCAAGGGCGCTCTCGGCGGGGGCCTCGTGTTCATTGCGGATGACGTGCGAGCCCTGTACGACACTCTGCGCGAGCGCGGCGTCACCGACTTCACGCAGGAGCCGACCGAGCACTTCTACGGCACCGACATGGGCGTCCGCGATCCGTTCGGCAACCCGATCCGCATCCTGCAGCAGGGGAACGGCTGAGCCGTCTCCAGCTCGTACGATCAGCCCCCGTCGATCACCGTGTCGTCGGCGTGAGCGCCGTAGAACTCCGACTGCCGCCGCATGATCTCCCGCATCGACGTGTCGGGGCCGGCGCCGTAGACGGTTCCCGCGAAGTCGAGTTCCCGCTGAATGGCCCAGATGTCGTCATGCCGTTCCGGCGGCAGGATGGATGCGGGTGAACCGACCGCGATCCATCCGATCGGGACGACGACGCCCGGCTCGAGCACGGTGTTCACCTGGACGACACCGTTGATGCGCACTTCCGCGCCCGTGCCGATGCGGCTGCCGGGGAAGAGTGAGGCGCCGGTCGCGATGAAGGCCTCATCCTCGACGATGCTCCCGTTCACGTGGGCATGCGGCCCGACCATGACGGCGGCGCCGACCCGCGTCGGGTGCCCCGACCGTCCGCGGATGAGCGCATGCTCCATGACGACGGTGTCCTCGCCGATGGTCACCTCACCGTCCTCCGCGCTGAGCACGGCCCCGTGAAGGATGCGAGCGCCCGCCCCGACCCGGACGTCGCCGACGAGGACCGCGGACGGCGCGACAGAGGCGGTCGCGTGGATCGACGGTTCACGGTCTCGGTGTCTGATGAGCATGCGCCCATGATGGCCGATCGCGGTCGTGGACGGGATCATCCTCCGGGAGGACGCGCGATCGTGTCCGGAGGCGTTCAATAGACGCATGATCGGCATCCTCCTCCCGGTGCTGCAGGGCGCAGGCAGCGTGGCGCTCGCGTTCGTCGCTTTCGCCCTCGCGTTCAGCTGGCCCTCACTCCTGGCGCCGCTCCTGCGGTTGCGGACCGAGCGGGCACGGCTCGCCGGGTTCGCCGGCCTGGGACTTGTGCTCGTGCTGGCCGCATCCCTCATCTACGCGACGCCGGGCGTGCTGCTCCGCGATCCGCTGGGGCTGCTGCTCGCGTTCCCGGTCGCCGCACTGTGGCTCATCGGCGCCGTCGCCCTGGTCATCCGCGGGCTCGTCCTGGACGGCGCCGCGCGCGCCATCTCGGTCGCGTTCGCTGTGGTGGCAGGATGCGGAGCGCTCGCCGGCATCGTCTCGGCCGTCCTCGTCCAGCACGGGATGCCGGACACGGTGACGCCGACGGGCGCGTTCCTGCTCACGGTCGGGGCGCTCGCCGCTGTCGTGTTCTGGGCGCGCGCGGAGGAGCCGGAACCGCAGCTCAGCTGACCCCGGCGGCCGCCGCTGCAGCCGCGGAGTCGGGCAGGGGCCGACCGCCTCGCCACCGTCGGGAGATCCACACGACTCCGTAGCCCGCGGCGAGGATCACGACGGCGATGAGCACCACGTAGAACGCGACGGACAGGTAGCCGTTCGGACTCGTCTGCGGGTTCAGGAACGGGTACGGATACCACGGCGACTTCCCCGTCACCGGGTCCGCGGCGAACGGCGCGCGGATCAGCGTGTACACCGCCCAGAGGATCGGGAAGACGGCGATCCCCCACACGGCACGCAGGCGCAGTGGGGTGCGACCGGGCGCGAAGAGCCAGTCGATCAGCAGGTAAGCGGGCGCGATCACGTGCAGCACTTCGTTCGACCAGCCGACCGTCGTCCCCTGCGCGAGCGAGATGTTGCGCAGCAGCAGGTTGTAGACCACCCCGGTCGTCACCAGATACGTGACGGATGCGGCACGCAGCCCGGTGAACCATCCCGGGTCGTCCCCCTTCCGCACGAACAGCAGAACCGCGCCGATCCCGAGCACGACGACTCCCAGAACGTTCGAGTCGATCGTGAAGAAGCTGAAGAAGTTCGCAACCAGACCGGCGACGTTGCCGCCCCGATCGCCGATGGATCGAACACTGGTCGTGAACTGGGCGATGACCGCCGCCAGCGTGAGGAGGAAGAACACCGCGCGGAGAACCGCGAAACCGATCCGCATGCCGCGATCGTAGCGAGCGAGCGGCCGTCAGTGGGCGAACGCGCAGGAACCCGCCGACTAGAATGGTTGGCGAATCCCGTATGAAAGAGGGCCTACGTGGCTACCGCCGTCCCTGCCCAGCATTCCGACATCCACGCGCACAGCCGGTACTGGGTCGTTCCCGCCGTCCGTGCCGTCGTCGCGTTGGCCGCCGCAGCGGTCATCACGTTCACCCGGGATGCGCACACGGCGATGTTCGGCCTCATCGTGTTCGGGGTCTTCGCGATCGTCGACGGGCTCGCCACCGGCGTGTTGAGCGCACTGCTCGCCGGCCGCCGCATCACCCGCGTGCTCTTCGCGGTGCAGGGAGCGATCGGCGTGATCGCCGGCGTCCTCGCCCTGGTGCTGTCGCACTCCGGCCTCGGCCTCTTCCTCTACCTGGTGACGGTGTGGGCGGCGCTCACCGGCATCCTCGAGCTCTACAACGGTGTCCGCGAACGCGGCCGTGACGCCGCCGCCCGCGACTGGCTCATCACCGGCGCCCTGACCGCGGTGCTGGCTCTCGTGCTGCTGTTCGTGCCCGCCGACGCGGTGCTCGCGATCGGCCTGTTCGGCGCCTGGGCCGTCATCGTCGGCGTCTTCCAGGGGATCGGGGCGGCGACGTTGCGGAGCGCGGCGCACGAGCGGACGCCGTCGCGCGGAGCGGAGAGCAGATCGTGAGCCGGCGCAGCAAGAAGGACCCCCGAGTGAACCAGAGCCTGCAGCCGACGCGGCGCGACCGCTTCCTTCCCGTCGAGCTGCTGGGCATCTCGGCCGGGCTCGCCGTCTTCGTCGGCCTGATCGTGCTGGTCGCCACGCGGGAGTTCGTGCTTGCCGGGGTCGGTTTCGGCGTCACATTCATCATCAGCGTCGTCCTGCTCGCCCTGTTCGCGCTCGCGTTCAAGCCGACCGAGGCCGAGGTGGAGGACATCCACGAGCAGGATGCGGAGGCGCGCGCCAAGGCGCAGGCCCGCGCGGAGGGCGAAGATCGGCCCCGCGGCCACTGACCGCTCCCCGGCCCGCGCCGGCGAGGTCGCCGCGCCCTAAAGGTAGTCGACCAGCTCCGACGCGAGGCCGATGTAACCGGCGGGCGTGAGTGCCAGCAGCCGGTTCTTCGCGGCCTGGCCGATCTCCAGCCCGTTGACGAACTCGTTCAGCGCGGCATGATCGACCCGCTTGCCGCGCGTCAGCTCCTTCAGCAGCGCGTACGGGTCGGTGATGGTCGAACGGCCGGCGGTGACCTCGGCGCGGATCACCGTCTGGATGGCCTCGGCGAGCACCTCCCAGTTGGCGTCGAGATCGTCTGCGAGAGCCTGGCGGTCGATCGCGATCTGGCCGAGTCCGCGCTCGATGTTGTCGAGGGCGAGGAGCGAGTGACCGAGTCCGACGCCGATGTTCCGCTGCGTGGTCGAGTCGGTCAGGTCGCGCTGCAGGCGGCTGGTGACGAGCGTCGAGGCGAGCGAGTCGAGCACCGCGCTGGAGAGCTCGAGGTTGGCCTCGGCGTTCTCGAAGCGGATCGGGTTCACCTTGTGCGGCATGGTCGACGAACCGGTGGCGCCCGGCTCGGGGACCTGACGGAAGTAGCCGAGCGAGATGTACGTCCAGATGTCTGTGCACAGGTTGTGCAGGATGCGGTTGGCGTGCGAGATGCGCGAGTAGAGCTCCGCCTGCCAGTCGTGCGACTCGATCTGCGTGGTCAGCGGGTTCCAGTCGAGGCCGAGGCTCTCGACGAACTCGCGCGAGATGCGCGGCCAGTCGGCGTCCGGGTCGGCGACGAGATGCGCCGCGAAGGTGCCCGTCGCGCCGCTGAACTTGCCCAGGTGCACGCCGCCCTCGATCTGCTCCCGCACCCGCTCGAGGCGGTGCACGAAGACCGCGAGCTCCTTGCCCATGGTCGTCGGGGTGGCCGGCTGCCCGTGCGTGCGGGCGAGCATCGCGTCGTCGCGGTACTGCTTCGCCTGCGCGCGGAGCTCCGCGATGACCGCCCGGAACTTCGGCAGCCAGGACTCGCTCACCGCGGCGCTCACCGTCAGGGCGTACGAGAGGTTGTTGATGTCCTCGCTGGTCGCAGCGAAGTGCGTGAGCTCGGCGATGTGGTCGAGTCCGAGCGCGTGCAGCCGCTCACGGACCAGGTACTCGACGGCCTTCACGTCGTGCCTGGTGGTCGCCTCCAGCTCGGCGAGCCGGTCGATCTCTGCCTGCCCGAACTCGTCGGCGAGCGCCCGGAGCATCGCCTTCTGCTCACCGGTCAGCGGGGAGGAGCCGAACATCCGGTGCTCGGTCAGGTAGATCAGCCACTCGACCTCGACCTGGACGCGGGCACGGTTCAGACCGGCCTCCGACAGGTGGTCGCCGAGGCCGATCACGGCGGACCGGTAGCGGCCGTCGAGGGGGCTGAGCGGCTGGGGAGGCAGGGCGGACATGGTGCTCCTCGCGGGATCAGGCGGCGGGTACCCGACCATTCTCCCGCACGTGCGCGGCGCCCGCGGACGTCAGTCGCGGCTGACGGGCCGGATGAGCAGCCCGAGCAGCCACGCGATGATGCCCAGCACGAGCGCGCCGAGGACGCCCCACCAGAAGCCGTCGATGTGGAGCCCGAAGCCCATGGCATCGCTGATCCACGACACGATGAACAGCAGGAACGCGTTCACGAGCAGCGAGATCAGCCCGAGCGTGAGGATGTACAGGGGGAACGCGACCACCCGGATGACCGTGCCGACGATCGCGTTCACCAAGCCGAAGATCAGCGCGATGAGCAGGTAGGTCAGAACCGTGGCGGTGGTGTCCGGAGCGTACGGGTGCACGGTCACACCGCTGACGATCAGCGTCGTGAGCCAGAGGGCGAGGGCGTTGACGATCAGTCTGAGCAGGAATCGCATGGCTTCATCCTTCCAGTGAGCGCGGCTGGGGTACAGGGGTGGCGCTAGAGTCGGCGCGTGGCGAGAGCGGATGGGCTGATCGAACCGGAGCCGTTGCGGGCCGTCCCGGCGAAGAAGGTGTACCCACCACTGCAGTGGTGGCCGCTCCGCGTGATGAACCCGTGGCACAAACTCGCGGTGCTCGTCGTGCAGAACGCGGCGATTCGTCTCATCAGCCTCAGCCTCGGTCTGGTGCTTCCGGCCATGGTGAACTCGGTGGTCACCCAGACCCTCGTGGTTGTCACTGTCATTGCGACGGCGCGCTCGTTCCGCGGCTTCGGAGAGCCCGTTGCCGCGCCCAGGGCGTGGTGGAGGCTGTCGGCACGCCCGCTGATCGGCTGGTGGCTGGCCGCGATGTACCTCCTCGGCGCTTCCACCCCGTTCTTCGACCCCCGCCTCCGTGACGCGGGCTGGGCGATCGTGTTCGTGGAGACCGCCTTCTTGGGCCTCGCTTTCCTCAACTCGTCGATTCGCCTCACAGCCCAGCGGCGTCATCCACAGATCTAGGGAATTCCTCCCGCGGTATGCGGGCGCGGCTAAGTTGGGTCTGTGAGTTCGGATGACACGCTCGGCGTGAGACTACGGCCCGAGATCGTCGCGGTGCCCGCCTACAGGCAGGGGCGACCCGCGCCGGCTGACGGCTTCAAGCTGTCGAGCAACGAGAATCCTTTCCCGCCTCTGCCCTCGGTCGTCGAGGCCGTGGCGGCCACCCTGCGCGAGCTCAACCGCTACCCGAACGCGGGAGGCGCCGACCTGCGCGAGCGCCTGGCGGAGCGACACGGCGTGAGCGTCGGCGAGGTCCACCTGGGCAGCGGCTCGGTCGCGCTGCTCTCGCAGCTGATCTCGGCTGCAGCCGGTGTCGGCGACGAGGTCGTGTACTCCTGGCGGTCGTTCGAGGCCTACCCCGGTCTGGTGACCGTCGCGGGAGCGACCAGTGTGCAGGTGCCGAACCGCCCAGACGGCAGCCACGACCTGGAGGCGATGGCCGCCGCCATCACCGACCGCACGCGGGTGGTCATCGTGTGCACTCCCAACAACCCCACCGGCACCATCGTGACCGCCGCCGACTTCGAGGCGTTCATGGCACGGGTGCCGTCCGACCTGCTCGTGCTGCTCGACGAGGCGTACTACGAGTTCGTCACCGACGATGCGGCTGTCGACGGCATCCCGCTGCTCTCCCGCTATCCCAACCTCGTCGTGCTGCGCACGTTCTCGAAGGCCTATGGGCTCGCGGCGCTGCGTATCGGCTACGCGGTGGGCCCGCAGGCGGTGCTGGATGCTGCCCGTTCGGCGGCCATCCCGCTCTCGGTCACCGACGCCTCCCGCGTCGCGGCCCTCGCCTCCATCGAGGCTGAGGACGAGCTGATGGAGCGCGTCGCCCGAGTGGCGATGCGCCGCGACCGGCTCCGCGACGCCCTGCTCGAACAGGGCTGGGCGGTTCCGGAGGCTCAGGGCAACTTCGTGTGGCTCGCAACCGGTGAGCAGACCGTGGAGGCCAACGACGCCTTCTTCGACGCCGGGCTGACCGTACGGGCTTTCCCGCCGGAGGGCATCCGCATCAGCGTCGGCGAGGAGGAATCTGTGGAGAAACTCCTGCAGGTCGCGGGTGATCTTGTGCGGAACCTACCAAATGGGCACTCGGGCAAGCGGTTAGGTTAGACAGGTGGTTGCGACGAACGAAATCCCGCGCCCGGCGAACACCGTCCAGCTGCTGACCGCTGAAGGCCGGTTCCAGCCGAGCGAGACGTCGGCCGAATACCTCCCCTACCTGGAGCGGCTCGACGAGAACGACTACCGCCGCTTCTACCGCGACATGGTGCGCGTTCGCGCCTTGGACCATGAGGCGGCGAACCTGCAGCGGCAGGGACAACTCGGGCTCTGGGTCCCGAGCGAAGGGCAGGAAGGTGCCCAGGTCGGCTCGGCGCATGCCGCCAAGCCGCAGGACCACCTCTTCCCGTCCTACCGCGAACACGCCGTTGGAATGGTCCGGGGTATCGACCCGATCGGGATCATCGGCCTCCTCCGCGGCACGACACACGGCGGATGGGACCCGACCGACCCGGCCGTCGGCAACTTCCACCTCTACACGCTGGTCATCGGCTCGCAGACCCTGCACGCCACCGGCTACGCCATGGGCATGAAGCTCGATGGCAAGGTCGGCACGGGCGACCCGTCGAAGGACGAGGCGTCCATCGTGTACTTCGGCGACGGCGCGACCAGCCAGGGGGATGTCAACGAGGCGTACGTCTTCGCGGCCAGCTACCAGACCCCGCAGGTGTTCTTCCTGCAGAACAACCACTGGGCGATCTCCGTGCCGGTGAGCACGCAGTCGCGCACCCCGCTCTACCTCCGGTCGAGCGGGTTCGGCATCCCGGGCGTCCAGATCGACGGAAACGACGTGCTCGCGGCCTACGCCGTGACCGCCAAGCACCTCGACGACGCCAGGAACGGCGAGGGCCCGAGCATGATCGAGGCCCTGACCTACCGGATGGGCGCCCACACCTCCAGCGACGACCCGAGCAAGTACCGCACCGACGAGGAGCTGGCCTCCTGGGCCGAGCGTGACCCGATCCGCCGGTTCCGCGTCTTCCTCGAAGAGCAGGGCGTCGGGCAGGGCTTCTTCGACAGCGCAGACGAGGAGGCGGCCGATCTCGCCGCCGACATCCGCCGTCGCACACTTGAGCTGGCGCCGCCGCCTGTCGCGTCGATGTTCCAGCACGTCTACAGTGAGCCGCATCCCGTGACGGACGAGCAACGACGCTGGCTCGAGGAGTACGAGGCGTCGTTCGGAGGTGACGCATGAGTGACGTGAGGAGCGAGGCCGAGTACGTGGAGGCCGAGCTGATCGAGAATCCCGGCGACAGCGCAGAGTCACGCGACGACGGCGCGTCCGTCGACACCGCGTCGCTCGACACGCAGGCGATCGACGTCGTCGAGATCGTCGAGAGCGACCCCGACTCCCGCGTGCTCGAGGAGCACGTCGCCGAGCAGGAGTGGACGCGTGAATTCGTGATCGACGACGAGGAGAGCGATCGGGTCGACGAGCAGGAGACCGCGCAAGCGGACCTCCAGGCATCGGCCGAGGTCGGAGAGGCGGCGGCCGAGGCGGAGCGCGACGGTCCGGCGGTCACCGACTCCGAGCCGACGGTGGATGCGGCCCCCGAGCCGCGCATCCAGTCACTCCCGATGGTCAAGGCGCTGAACGCCGGTCTGCGACGCGCGCTCGCCGACGACCCGCGCGTCATCCTGATGGGCGAGGACATCGGCCCGCTGGGCGGCGTCTTCCGCGTCACCGAGGGGCTGCAGAAGGAGTTCGGACCGCAGCGGGTGATGGACACACCGCTCGCAGAGGCCGGCATCATCGGAACCGCGATCGGACTCGCGATGCGCGGATACCGTCCGGTCGTCGAGATCCAGTTCAACGGCTTCGTCTTCCCCGGCTTCGACCAGATCACGACGCAGCTCGCGAAGATGACCAACCGCCACAGCGGCCGCATCCCCTTCCCCGTCGTCATCCGCATCCCCCACGGCGGACACATCGGGGCCGTCGAGCACCACCAGGAGGCTCCGGAGGCGTACTTCGCGCACACCGCAGGTCTGCGCGTGGTCGCCCCGTCCACACCGCACGACGCCTACTGGATGATCCAGGAGGCGATCCGCTCCGACGATCCCGTCGTCTTCTTCGAACCGATGAGCCGCTACTGGCCGAAGGGCGAGGTCGACCTGGTCGAGAACCCGACGCCGCTGCACGCCAGCCGGGTCGTCCGAACCGGAACGGACGCGACCATCGTCGCGTGGGCGGGTATGGTGAGCGTCGCCCTGCGCGCCGCCGAGCTCGCCGCCGAGGAGGGCCGCAGCCTCGAGGTCGTCGACCTCCGCTCGCTCTCCCCCGTCGACTACGGCCCGGTGATCGCATCCGTGCAGAAGACCGGGCGGCTGATCATCGCGCAGGAGGCGCCGAGCAACGTCTCGGTGGGCTCCGAGGTCGCGGCGACCGTCGCCGAGAAGGCCTTCTATTCGCTGGAGGCGCCCGTCATGCGCGTCGCCGGCTTCGACGTCCCGTTCCCGCCGGCGAAGCTCGAGGAGCTGTACCTCCCCGACGCCGACCGCATCCTCGAGGCCGTCGACCGGGCGCTCGCCTACTGACGCCCGGCGCATACATCGGCGGCGCTGCCCGCCGCGAGACCGACAGAGAGAAGTCGCACATGAGCGAGTCCCAGTTCCTCCTGCCCGATGTGGGCGAGGGCCTGACCGAGGCGGAGATCGTCTCGTGGAAGGTGACCCCGGGCGAGCAGGTCGCGGTCAACCAGGTGATCGTCGAGATCGAGACCGCGAAGTCGCTCGTCGAGCTGCCGTCGCCGTTCGAGGGAACGGTCGGCGAACTCCTCGTCTCCGAAGGCCAGACCGTCGAGGTCGGCACCCCGATCTTCACGGTCACGGCCGGCGGGGAGCCTGCCGAGGCGCCCGTCCGTGAGCCGGAGCCCGCCGAGGAGCTCGCGGCCGACACCGCCGCGAGCGTCTCGCACGAGGAGGAGCCGAAGGCCGGTGCCGTGCTGGTCGGCTACGGCTCCGCCGGGCACGGATCGAGCCGTCGCCGCCGCGTCACGCACCCCGGCACGGCGTCCCTGCCGGTGGCCTTCTCCGGATCCGTCGCACAGCAGGCCGCACCCGCCGCCCCGTCGGCTCCCGCTCCCGCGGCCACGGCTGCGCAGACCGCCCCGGCCCCGGCACCCGCCGCGCCTGCACCCCACCCAGCACCTGTGGCACACACCGCTCCGACGCCGCACGCCGGCGGCCCGGTGATCGCCAAGCCGCCCGTCCGCAAGCTCGCCAAAGACCTGGGCGTCGACATCACCGTCGTCACTCCGACCGGTCCTGTCGGCGACGTCACCCGTGACGACGTGCTGCGCGAGGCCTCTCAGGTCACCGTGTTCCGCAACATCCAGACGCCGGAGTGGCCGGACGACCGCGAGGAGCGCATCCCGGTCAAGGGCGTCCGCAAGGCGATCGCCAACGCGATGACGTCGAGCGCGTTCAGCGCCCCGCACGTCAGCCTCTTCGTCGACGTGGATGCCACCCGCACCATGGAGTTCGTCAAGCGGCTCAAGAACTCGGCCGACTTCGCCGGCATCAAGGTGTCTCCGCTGCTGATCATGGCGAAGGCCATCATCTGGGCCGTCCGTCGCAACCCCACCGTCAACTCGGCGTGGACGGACGAGGAGATCATCGTCCGCCACTACGTGAACCTCGGGATCGCCGCGGCGACCCCCCGCGGCCTCATCGTGCCGAACATCAAGGAGGCGCAGGGCATGACGCTGCTCGAGCTGGCGCGAGCCCTCGAGCAGCTGACCCTCACAGCCCGCGACGGCAAGACGCCGCCGGCAGACATGAGCGGCGGCACGATCACCATCACGAACATCGGCGTGTTCGGGATGGACACCGGCACGCCCATCCTGAACCCGGGCGAGGTCGGCATCGTCGCCCTCGGGACGATCAAGCAGAAGCCCTGGGTGGTCGACGGCGAGGTCCGCCCGCGCTTCGTAACCACACTGGGCGCGTCGTTCGACCACCGTGTCGTCGACGGGGATGTGGCATCGCGCTTCCTGGCGGACGTCGCGTCGATCATCGAAGAGCCTGCGCTGCTCCTCGACTGAATTTGACAATCATTTTCAATAAGCCGTAGTGTGAGCCGGTGCCCGCGACCGCGGGCATCCACTTCTTCACGTCGTTCGCGACTTAGACAGGCTCACCCATGAAGACGCGTTCTCTCGTCTCCGCCCTCACCGCGGCCGCCATCGCCCTGACCCTGGCCGGCTGCTCCTCCTCGTCGTCGGCCGGCTCCGACGACGGCACCGTCCGCGTCGTCGCCAGCACCGATGTATACGGCGACATCGCGACCACCATCGGCGGCGACGCCGTGCACGTCACCTCGCTGATGACCGACCCCGCGCAGGATCCGCATTCCTTCGAGGCGAGCGCCCAGAACCAGCTCGCGGTGTCGAAGGCCGACGTCGTCATCGAGAACGGCGGGGGCTACGACGACTACATGCAGAACCTCGTTAAGGGCGCGAAGAACAGCGGCGTCAAGGTGCTGAACGTCGTCGATCTCTCGGGCAAGAAGCCCGTGGACGGCGAACTCAACGAACACGTCTGGTACGACTTCCCCACGGTGCAGAAGTTCGCCGATGCGCTCACCGCCGCCCTGTCCGCCGCGGACCCGTCGCAGAAGGCGACCTTCGAGAAGAACGCCTCGGCGTTCGGCGAGAAGCTGTCGGCACTCGAGGCCACCGAGGCGCAGCTGAAGTCGACCTACGCGGGCGAAGGCGTGGCCATCACCGAACCTGTGCCGCTGTACCTGCTGGACGCCATCGGGCTGGTCAACAAGACCCCCGAGAAGTTCAGCGAGGCCATCGAGGAGGAGAACGACGTCTCCCCCATCGTGCTGAAGGACACCCTCCAGCTGTTCAGCGGTCACCAGGTGAAGCTCCTCGCCTACAACGAGCAGACCACCGGCGCCGAGACCGAGAAGGTCCTCGCTGCGGCCAAGGCGGCCGGCATCCCGGTCGTCCCGGTCACCGAGACTCTGCCAGAGGGCATGCACTACATCGAGTGGATGAGCGGCAACCTCGACGCCGTGAAGGGTGCGCTGGCGAAGTGACCGAACCGCTCGAACGCGTGCCCGTCCCCGACTCCCGGGACGTGGTGCTCCGGCTGCGCGATGCGTCGCTCGGCTTCGGCGACCGCACCCTCTGGAGCGGTCTCGACCTCGACGTGCACGCGGGCGAGTTCGTCGCGGTGCTCGGGCCGAACGGCTCGGGTAAGACGAGCCTGCTGCGGACCATCCTCGGGCAGCAGCACCTCGACAGCGGAGAGATCGCCTTCGAGGGGCAACCGGTACGCCGGGGCGACCGACGGATCGGCTACATCCCGCAGCAGAAGCTCATCCCGGCGGGCACGCCCATGCGCGCCCGCGACCTCGTCGCCCTCGGCGTCAACGGTCACCGCTGGGGGCTGCCGCTCCCCCACCGCTCCGACCGCGAGCAGGTCGACCGGCTGATCGACTCCGTCGGCGCGCGCCGTTACGCCGACACGGCGGTCGGCTCGCTGTCCGGCGGCGAGCAGCAGCGACTGCGTGTGGCGCAGGCGCTCGCCGGTGACCCGGCCCTGCTGCTCTGCGATGAGCCGCTCCTGTCCCTCGATCTCCAGCACCAGCGCGGCGTGAGCGAGCTCATCGACCGCCGTCGCCGCGACCACGGGAGCGCCGTCGTCTTCGTGACCCACGACGTGAACCCGGTGCTCGGGATGGTGGACCGCGTCCTGTATCTGGCCGGCGGACGCTTCCGCACGGGCACACCGGACGAGGTGCTCCGCAGCGACGTGCTGACCGACCTGTACGGGACGCCGGTGGATGTCATCCGCAGCCGCGGCAGGATCGTGGTCGTCGGCATCCCGGACGCCGAGACGCACGACCACCACATCCACACCCGCACCGAGCACCCGGAGCCGGCGGCATGATGCACCTCGACATCTGGCAGCAGCTGTTCGACTTCAGCGACTACGGCGAGCTGCTCCTGCTCGTGAAGAACTCGATCTTCGCCGGAGCGATCCTGGGTATCGTCGGCGGTCTGATCGGCGTGTTCGTGATGCAGCGGGACATGGCATTCGCGGTGCACGGCATCAGCGAGCTGTCGTTCGCCGGAGCGGCGATCGCCCTGCTGTTCGGCGTCAACGTCGTGGCGGGGTCGCTCGCCGGATCGCTGGTCGCGGCCGTCCTGATCGGTCTCCTCGGGGCGAAAGCCCGTGACCGCAACTCGATCATCGCCGTGCTGATGCCTTTCGGGCTCGGGCTCGGCATCCTGGCGCTCGCGCTCTACCCCGGTCGCAGCGCGAACAAGTTCGGGCTGCTCACCGGGCAGATCGTGTCGGTCGACGACCCGCAGCTCGGCTGGCTGCTGATCATCGGCGCGATCGTGCTGGTCGCGCTGCTGCTGATGTGGCGCCCGCTGACCTTCGACAGCCTGGATGCGGACGTCGCCGCCTCACGCGGCGTCCCGACCGGGTTCGTCGCCCTGGCCTTCATGGTGCTGCTCGGGCTTGCGGTCGCGGTGTCCGTCCAGATCGTCGGCGCGCTGCTCGTGCTCTCGCTGCTGGTCACACCCGCCGCGGCCGCGATGCGCATCTCGTCGTCGCCCCTCGGCGTGCCGGTGCTCAGCGTGCTGTTCGCTCTGGTCTCGGTGGTGGGCGGCATCCTGCTCGCCCTGGGCAGCGCGCTCCCCATCAGCCCGTACGTGACGACCATCTCGTTCCTGATCTACGTCGTCTGCCGCATCGTCGGCGGTCGGCGTGTGCGCCGCCGCGGTGCGGCGACGACTTCTCGGCGACTCGTGAGCCAGGCGGGCTAGCCTGGGATGGTGAAGCGGAACACCTGGCAGCGGGAGGCCGTCCGCGAGGCTCTGACCTCGACGGAGGGCTTCATCAGCGCGCAGGGGCTGCACCTGAGCTTGCACGAGGCGGGCTCGCCCATCGGGCTGGCCACCGTGTACCGCGCGCTCGCCGACCTCGCGGCCGAAGGCGACGCCGACTCGCTCCAGTCGCCTGAGGGCGAGAGCCTGTACCGGGCTTGCACCACCGGCCACCATCACCACCTGATCTGCCGCAACTGCGGGCTGACGGTGGAGATCGAGGCGGATGCGGTCGAGCAGTGGGCCCGGCAGGCCGCCGCTGCCCACGGATTCACGCAGGCGCAGCACGTTGTCGATGTCTTCGGGCTGTGCGCCTCGTGCACGGCGAAGAGCGATTTGGCCGGCACCGCGTCGATGCCGTAGCATGGATGTTTGGCTGAGTGGGCTCCTCCCGCTCAGATCGTATGCGAAACCCCCATCACGAAGACGACGGGGAAGTCGTATGCCGACAAGTGACCTTGGGTGGTGCCGACCGGCACCACGGTATTGGAGAAGAAAGCAATGGCAGCAGTGTGCCAGGTGACTGGAGCCGTTCCCGGCTTCGGTCACAACATCTCGCACTCGCACCGTCGCACGAAGCGCCGGTTCGACCCGAACATCCAGAAGAAGACGTACTACGTGCCGTCGCTTCGCCGTAACGTCACCCTGACGCTGAGCGCCAAGGGCATCAAGGTCATCGATGCCCGTGGCATCGAGTCCGTGGTCAAGGACCTCCTGGCCCGTGGGGAGAAGATCTAAGCATGGCGAAGCAGCAGGACGTCCGTCCGATCATCAAGCTCCGTTCGACGGCGGGCACCGGGTACACCTACGTGACTCGCAAGAACCGCCGCAACGACCCCGACCGACTCGTGCTCAAGAAGTACGACCCCGTAGTGCGCAAGCACGTCGACTTCCGAGAGGAGCGCTAAACATGGCCAAGAAGTCAAAGATCGCCAAGAACGAGCAGCGCAAGGTCATCGTCGAGCGCTACGCCGCGAAGCGTGCCGAGCTGAAGAAGGCTCTCGTCGACCCGAACGGCTCCGACGAGTCCCGTGAGGCCGCTCGCCTGGGCCTGCAGAAGCTGCCCCGCGACGCCTCCCCGATCCGCGTGCGCAACCGCGACGCGGTCGACGGCCGTCCGCGCGGAAACCTCAGCAAGTTCGGTATCTCGCGTGTCCGTTTCCGTGACATGGCGCACCGCGGCGAGCTGCCCGGCATCACCAAGTCGAGCTGGTAAGCCAGCGCGACGACGCACCTCGAGGGGCGTCCGGCTTCGGCCGGGCGCCCCTTTGCCGTACCCGAATGGATGCTCGAAGCTGCGCATCCGGTCCGATGTCGGCGAAAGAGGACGAAGTTCCGCGTGTTTCCGCGGGTTTCTGATACATTCAAGGCGGTCAACCGACCAAACGTTACGGCCCTCAGTGGCCTCAACCGTTCCACAAGATAGCTGTAGATCCAGCACAAGGTCCGAGGAGGACACTCAATGGCTGACAACCTGAACAAGACCGAGCTCGTTGCTGCCGTCGCTGCGGCGTCGGGTCAGAGCCAGGCCACCGTCTCGAGCGTCGTCGACGCGTTCTTCAGCACCATCAGCGAGACCGTCGCCAAGGGTGGCAAGGTCACCATCCCCGGCTGGCTCGCCGCCGAGCGCAGCGAGACCGCTGCCCGCACCGGCCGCAACCCGCAGACCGGCGAGGAGATCTCCATCCCGGCCGGCCACCGCGTCAAGCTGACCGCGGGCTCGAAGCTCAAGGCTGCCGTCAAGTAGTCCTTCCCAGCTTTGCCTGAGGGCGGCGCCGCATCGTGCGGCGCCGCCCTCGTCGTATCTCCGGCGGGCATACGGGCGAACAGGCTGTGGGCGGCCGTCCAGGGCGGGGGACGTAGGCTGGACAGGTGCCTCGAATCCTCCGTGTGATCGGCCCTGCCGCGCTGCTCGTCGCAGCTGTGGCGGCGATGATCGCCGCCCTCGCGTTCGGCGGAGGAGCGAACGCGCCGCTGCTCGCGGACCCGGGTGCGCTCGTGCGCTGGGGTCTGCCCGCGGCGACCCTGGTGGTCAACCTCAGCCTGGCCGGCACGGTGGGCGCCCTGGTCCTGGCCTGCTTCGCGTTCAGCCCGGATCGCGACGAGTACGGCAACGCCCTCGATTTCGCCGCCGGCAGCGCCGCGGTGATGACGGTCGCGTCCGCAGCGACGGGACTGTTCACCTTCGTCAGCGTGTCGAACGTGCCCTGGTCGTTCGACGCGACCTTCAGCAACGGGCTCAGCTCGTTCATCACCAGCGTTTCGCTGGGCCAGGCGTGGCTCGGGATCACCCTCATCGCGGCGGCCGTCACGGTGCTGTGCTTCGCGGTTCGCAACCAGACGGCGATCGTCTTCGTCACCCTGCTGGCCATGGCGACCGTCGTGCCGATGGCGCAGCAGGGCCACAGCGCGGAGGCAGCCGGTCACGACGCCGCGGTGACGTCGTTCGGGCTCCACGTACTGTTCGCGGCGATCTGGCTGGGCGGCCTGGTGACGCTCATCGTGGTGAAGCAGCGGCTGGGCAACGGGCGACTCGTCACCGTCCTGGAGCGGTACTCGACCGTCGCGCTGATCTGCTTCGTGGTCGTCGCCGCGTCCGGATATGTCAACGCCGAGCTCCGCGTCGGGACCCTGGCCGAGCTGGCGACGCCGTACGGCATCCTGGTGCTGGTCAAGGTCGCCGCGCTCGTCGTGCTCGGCCTGTTCGGCCTCACGCAGCGGCGGTACCTGATCGGTCGGCTCAAGCAGTCGGGCGAGCCGCGGAGCTTCTGGTGGATCGTCGTGGCCGAGCTCGCGTTCATGGGCATCGCGTCCGGCGTCGCAGCAGCGCTCGCCCGGACGGTCACGCCCGTCCCGCAGACCCGTGCCGCCACCCCGACGCCCGCCGAGATCCTCACCGGAGAGAAGCTGCCTCCCGCTCTCACCTGGGACCGGCTGTTCACCTCGTGGAACTTCGACCTGCTGTGGGTGCTGGCCTGCGCCTTCGGACTGTTCTTCTACTTCGCCGGCGTCTGGCGGCTGCGCAAGCGCGGCGACGCGTGGCCGATCTACCGCACGGTGCTGTGGACGCTGGGCATCGTCCTGTTGTTCTACATCACCAACGGCGGCGTCAACGTCTACGAGAAGTACCTGTTCTCGGCCCACATGTCGGCGCACATGGTGCTGACGATGGGGGTGCCCCTGCTGCTCGTCCCCGGTGCGCCGATCACCCTGGCGGCGCGGGCGATCCGGAAGCGTCGCGACGGCTCGCGCGGCGGCCGGGAGTGGCTGCTCCTCGCCGTGCACTCGCGTTTCGCAGGTGTGATCTCCAACCCGATCGTCGCGGCGGTCCTGTTCGCCGGGTCGCTTTGGGTCTTCTACTACACGCCCGTCTTCCGCTGGGCGACGACCGACCACATCGGGCACGAGTGGATGATCGTCCACTTCCTGATCACGGGCTACCTCTTCGTGCAGTCGCTGATCGGGATCGACCCGGTCAAGTACCGCCTCCCGTACCCGTTCCGACTGCTCCTGCTGCTGCTCACGATGGCGTTCCACGCGTTCTTCGGGCTCTCGATCATGCAGATGCACGGACTGCTGCTGGCCGATTGGTTCGGGGCCATGGGCCGAACCTGGGGGGACTCCCCGCTCGTCGACCAGCAGGCCGGCGGCGGCATCGCGTGGAGCATCGGCGAGATCCCCACGGTGATCCTCGCCATCGTCGTGGCGATCCAGTGGAGCCGCAGTGACGAGCGCGAGACGAAGCGGCGCGACCGCAATGCGGATCGCACGGGCGAGGCCGAACTGAAGGCGTACAACGAGCGGCTGGCGCGCATGGCCGACCGCGACCGCGTCTCCCGCTGATCACCCGCGGAGACGGCCCGGACCGTGGCTGATGCTCGCGCTCAGGGCTCCTGTGCGACGACGATGTCGAGCGAGCCGTCCGAACGGATGGTGACACTGCTGAGGCTCATCGCGAAAGGCTCCGGATCGCTGCGCGGGGTCACCGTTCCGTCGAACAGCGACTGGACGGTCACGTCGAGGTGCGCGACGCCGACCATCCGACCGGTGACCCATCCCGTGTCCCCCACCTGCAGCCGGACGTCGGGGTAGGTGTCGATCGACCAGGAGGGGTCGCCCTGCACCCGGTCGTCGATCTCGACGCCGAAGGGGCACCCGGCGGGTTGCAGCACGTGCTGCTCGGCGCAGCGGTCGAGGAAGCCGTCGACCTGCTTCTGCACCGCGGACGTGAACGCTGGGGTGGGCTGCGCATCCACCGTGGTCTCGGTGATCCGGCCGGGCGAGGCGGATGCGGCGACGGGCGTGGCGCGGACGTAGCGCGAGCTGTGGCTCAGTTCGAGGGGCGCGAGCGGCAGCACGAGGTACTCGGCGGAGACGGTGAAGGCGTCGGCGGGCTGATCGGGCGATGCGGCACGCGGGTTCACGGTGTGGCGGCCGACGGTGAAGGTGGAGGCGTGCGCGACGGTGATGCGCGCGACGCCGACGGGCGAGGTCGCGAACGACCAGGTGGGCAGCATCCCGAGCACGGCTCCCGTCTGACGGACGCGGAACGTCGCCGACACGGGGTCGCCGTTCGCGACGGCCCGCACGACGACGGTGTGGACGCCGTCCGCTCCGGTCGTGTCGGAGGCGACGGCGATATCGCGCACGGTCGGCAGGATGTCGGAGCGCAGGAGCTCGCGGGAGGCGCCCACCGGGAGCCGCGCGGCGTCCAGGGCCGAGGAGGTCGGGTTGGCTCCCGGCATGGCGAGAGCTGTGGATACGTCATGGGAGGCGATCGACTCCGCGAACGCCGTGACGAACCCGGTCGGGCTGTAATACGCCCGCTGCACCGCGCCGAAGCCCGCAAGCACAGCGGCGACCAGGAGGACGCCGACACCCGACCAGATCAGGACGGCGCGTCGGTGCGCGTGCGCATCCCCCACAGCCATGAGGCCATCCTAGGGTCCTGTGGATGAGCGGCTCCGGGGAGCTGCGCCGGGTTAGAGTAGTCCGGCAGGTCGGGCGACACGGAAGGGGCGGGGATGGGCCGGCTTTCCCTCTCGCCGGAGCAGCAGGCGGTGTTCGAGCTCATCGAGCACACCCGCGAGCATGTCTTCGTGACCGGCCGTGCCGGCACAGGCAAGTCGACGCTGCTCAACCACCTCTCGTGGAACACCGAGAAGTCGCTCGTCATCGCGGCGCCGACGGGTGTTGCCGCGCTCAATGTCGGCGGCCAGACCATCCACTCGCTGTTCCGGCTGCCGATCGGCGTCATCGCCGACCACGCCATCGACCAGAGCGCCGAGCTGCGCAAGCTGCTGAACAGCATCGACACGCTCGTCATCGACGAGGTCTCGATGGTGAACGCCGACCTGATGGATGCGGTGGATCGCAGCCTGCGCCAGGCACGTCAGCGGGCGGGCGAGCCGTTCGGCGGCGTCCAGGTCGTACTGTTCGGCGATCCGTACCAGCTGGCCCCGGTTCCCGGCGACCGCGAGGAGCGCGCGTACTTCGCCGACACCTACCGCTCGATGTGGTTCTTCGACGCGCGCGTCTGGCAGGAGACCGATCTGCGCATCGTCGAGCTGCTGCAGGTGCACCGCCAGCACGAATCCGACTTCCGGTTCATGCTCAACGCCGTGCGCCACGGACAGGTCACCAAGGAGATCGCGGACCGGTTGAACGAGGTCGGCGCGCGCCCGGCGCCCGACGACGGCACCATCACCCTCGCCACCCGCAACGACACGGTCAACCGCATCAACGCGCAGGCGCTGGAGCGCCTCCCGGGCCGTGCCCTCACCGCGAAGGCGGAGGTCAGCGGTGACTTCGGCGGACGCAATTTCCCGGCCGACGAGTCGCTCGAGCTCAAGGTGGGCGCCCAGGTGATGTTCCTGCGCAACGACGTGGGCCAGGGCGACGGGCCGCGCTGGGTGAACGGCACCATCGGCACGGTCACGCGCATCGACTCCAACGTCTACGTGGATGTCGACGGCGAGGTGCACGAGGTCGAGCCGGCGATCTGGGAGAAGTTCAAGTACACCTGGTCGCCCGAGACGAAGAAGCTGACGAAGGACGTCGTGGCGGAGTTCACGCAGTTCCCGCTGCGGCTGGCGTGGGCGGTCACCATCCACAAGTCGCAGGGCAAGACCTACGACGCGGCGATCGTCGATCTCGGGACGCGCGCGTTCACCTCGGGGCAGACGTACGTCGCCCTGAGCAGGATCACGACGCTCGACGGGCTGTACCTGACGAGGCCGCTGCGGCCGAGCGACATCACCGTCGACCCGGATGTGGAGCGCTTCATGCGCGACGCCCGGCCGGTGACGATCCCGGTCGCGGGTGCCCAGCAGGCCGGATGAGATGAGTGCTGACGATGCATCAGGAGAGGGGTCGGACGTGGCGGTGACCTTCGTGCTGGACTTCAGCGACGGACAGCACATCGAGACGAGCGGCAACGGCGTGATCGGGCGCAACCCGGCCGTCCACACGCCGGGGACGGAGATGGACGACCCCGGTCACGTGCAGCTGATCACGATCCAGGACGACGTGAAGTCGGTGTCGCGAGCGCATCTGGCGTTCGGTCAGTACGACGGCGTGTTCTGGGTGATGGACCTGGGGTCCGCCAACGGCACCACGATCACCTACCCGGGTGAGGGCACGTTCGCGTGCGATCCGAAGACGCGGCACGAGGTCGACCCGGGGTCGATCGTGCGGTTCGGCGCGGAGTCATTCGCACTGACCCGCCGCTGACCCGCCGCTGACCCGGCCGCGCGGGAGCGTGCCCGGCGCGTCGTCAGTGGTGGTGATGCACCGTGACGGCGGCGATGCCCGCGTCGGTGAGCCCGAGGGCCGGGATGGTGACGGCGCAGACCGCGCAGGCGCTCAGCACGAGCGCGAGGAAGAAGCGCAGTCCGCCCTGGTCGGGTCGGGCCTTGCCGGCGCGGATGACGACCGCTGCGGTGGCTGCGACGGCGACATCCAGCAGGGAGGCCGCGCCCATCGGAATGAGCGGGAGCGCGATGACAGTGCCGCCGGACGCCGTTGCTCCGACGATGGCGAGCGCCGCCCAGAGCCCGACCGGGAGGAGGGCCAGCGCGGGGACGAGGCGGAACGACGGAGGACGATCGCGCGCGAGGGTCGCGGCCGCCCATCCCAGCTCCGCCACGGCGAGCAGGAGGAAGGCCGCCAGCAGAGCAGGGGGTGCGCTGGGGGCGAGCGCCGCGTGAAGCAGCCCCGCCCCCAGAGCGGCCACGGCGAGGAAGGCGCGGGTCGCCGAGCCCACCGCGACGGCCGTGGTGGCCGAGGCGGCGGGGGCGACCCGCAGCGTTCCTGTCATCCTGCTCATGGGAGCCGTGGCCCCGCCGGTCAGGCGGCGGCCGTCGTGGCGCGCGTTCCGCGGTCGGCACCGAGGCCGGTTCCGAGGAGGACGATCGCGCTCACCAGGTGGAGGAAGTGGTCGGGGGTGTTCAGCGCGAGGATGTTCGCGTCGGTGCCCACCAGGAAGAAGCCCACGATACCGAGCAGCAGGTAGACCGCCCCGACCGTGATGTTGACGGCCTTCGCGGCCGCAACGCGGGTCAGGCCGGCGATCAGCAGAGCGGCGCCGATAAGGAGGTGGGCGATGTTGTGCAGCGGGTTCACTTCGAAGATGCCCAGCAGCAGACCGCCCTTGGTGGCGACGAATCCGACGCCTCCGGTGACAGCGAAGCCGAGCAGCCCGACGAGCAGATAGACCGCTCCGAAGATGGTGGCAACAAGGCGGTTCGGAGATGTGCGCATTGTTCGTTCCTTCCGTAGGACGGCGCACGGACGCGCGCCTCACTTGTCCATTCGCAGCATCGGCCCGATCGGATTGCGGCCACAGCCCCTTGCGCGTCCGTTCCGTTTCTGCCGCACGTTACAATCGCTGGACACGCAGGGCCGACACCCCGGGAGTTTCATCGATGCGACGTCACACGAAGTTCGGGCGGATCGCGCTCGCCGCGACAGCCGGACTCGTGGCGCTGGTCCTCTCGGCCTGTACCTCGACGGCGGGCGCGAAGCTCCCCGAGCAGCAGAAGGGCGGGTTCTCCGCGGACGTCGAGAAGCGGCTCTCGTCAGCGGTCACCGACGCGATGACGCTCGCCGACGCCTCCGCCGGTTTCGCCGGGGTGTGGGCGCCCTGGTCCGGGACCTGGACCACCGCGCAGGGGACGACCACGCGTGGAGGCTCCAAGCCGGTCAGCGAGGACATGCGCTTCCGTATCGGGCAGAACACCACGCCGATGACCTGCACGGTGCTGCTGCAGCTCGTCGACGACGGAGAGGTGGGGCTCGACGACCCGCTCACCAAGTGGCTTCCCGGGCTGGTCGGGGTCGAGGGCGTCACCCTGCGCGAGCTCTGCCAGAACACGTCCGGCATCGGCGACTACCTGGCGCAGCTCAACCCGGAGTTCATCATGAACCCGACGCGGCAGTGGCCCCCGCTGGAGCTGGCCAGCGACGGGATCGCGATGCAGCGCTACGGCAACCCCGGCGAGAAGTGGGGTCGCTCGTCCACGAATGCCGTGCTCCTGGGGATGGCCCTCCAGAACGCGACAAGTCGTAGCTGGCACGACCTCTACAAGCAGTACATCTTCGACAAGCTCGGGATGACGGCGAGCTCCCTGCCCGAGAGCTCGCAGTTCTCGGTGCCCGGGCCGCATCCCACCGGGTATTCGGTGGGGCTGGATGGGGCGGGCGCCATCGTCTGCGAGCCGATGCGCGATGTGAGCAGCATGTCGCCGTCCCAGGGCTGGACGTCGGCCGGAGTCGTCTCCAACGTCACCGACCTGAAGGCGTTCGGCCAGGCGCTCGCGTCGGGCAGCCTCCTGAGCGAGAAGTCGCGCAAGGCGCAGGCCGACGGGATCGTGATCGGCCAGTCGTGGGAGAGCTACGGGCTCGGGATGCAGATGCTCGGCCCGCTGCGGGGCAGCAGCGGCGCGGTTCCCGGGTATCTGTCCGCGATGTACACGGACCCGGCGTCCGGCCTGACGATCGTCGTCGCGCTCAACAACTCCACGCCGGGGCCGGGCTTCGCCCAGCTCCTGGCCCAGCGGCTCGCCTCCATCGTCTCCAAGACGCCGGCGAAGGAGAAGGGCGCGAAGGTCGTCGCTTCGCTGCCGTGGTCCGAGCAGCAGGCGGTCGACGGGATGACCAAGTCGGCGCCCTGCCCGGCCAAGAAGGCCGGATAGGCGGCGAACGCGGGCCGGTTACGCTCCTGCGAGAGCCGCCAGCTCGGCGCGCACCGGGAAGGCGTCGTCGTCGAGTACCAGCTGGAGGGCCGACCCGGTCGCCCGGTTGACGATCACCGGAGCCAGCAGGTTGACCGTGCTGCCCTCGGGCGACGGCGTGACCACGACGAGGAGCAGGGCGTCCGCGGCCTCGGCGATGCCGAGCTCGGCGGCGCGGTCGTCCGGCAGCTCCGGCGAGTAGCCGGGCAGGTGGCGCTCGGCGTCGATGGTGAACAGCCGGATCTCCGGCCGCTCGATCGAGGCGAGCGTGTACAGCCCGTCGGCGCCGGCGACCGGGTCGAGGTCGAAGGCATCGAGCGGCTCGAGTCCGGGCGGCGGGGTGAGGAAGCGGACGGCGCTCACCGGAGGAAGTCCATCAGCGTCGGCTGGAGCACGCGGGCCGTGACGGCGATCGCGGTCTGGTAATTCACATCCTGCGTCTTCAGGTCGAGGATCACCTTGCTCAGGTCGACGTCCTCCAGGGAGGAGCGCTGACCCTCCAGAGCGTTGGCTCCGACGGCGAGCGTGTCCTTCGCCTTGTCGATGCGGGTCTGCCGACCGCCGACCTCCGCGTGCTCTCCCACGATCGCCTTCATCCTGTCGTCGATCTCCGCGAGGCGCGGGGTGACGTTCACACCCGTGCGGAGGTCGTTCACGGTGTTGTCGATCAGCGCGAACACCGACGACGCGCCGGTTCCGAAGACCGCGGCGCCGTCCGCATCCACCCGCACCGTGGTGTCGGGGCCGATCCTGCGCTCCACTGTACTTCCCGCCGTCCCGGTGAACGAGTAGTCGGGCTGGAAGGCGACGCCGGCGTCCGAGTTGCCCGCGAACACCGTGCGGCCGAGGTAGGTCGTGTTGGCGAGCGAGAGGAGGCTCTTCTTGAGTCCGTCGAGCTCCGTCGCGATCGACTCCTTCGCCTCGGGCGACATGGCGCCGTCGTTCGCGCCCTGCAGCGTGAGGTCGCGGACCCGGCGCATGAGCGTCTCGACCGACGTCAGGGCCGAGTCGGCGGTGGTCAGCCAGGCGTCGCCGTTGCCGACGTTGCGCTGATACTGGGCGGTGGCCGCGGCGTCCGACCGCACTCCCATGGCGCTCGCCGTGGCGGTGGGGTCGTCCGACGGCTTGTTCAGCAGCCGTCGGCTGGTGGCCTGGTCGTACAGCTGCGCCTGGCGCTGCAGACTGAGCTGCAGGTTGCGCTGGGCGTTGAGGGTCTGGGTGGCGTTGGTCACGCGGCTGATCACGGTTTATCTCCCGACGAGTCCGGTGTGGTTGATGAGCACATCGAGGGCCTCGTCCACGGCGGTCATCACGCGCGCGGCGCCCTGGTAGGCGTGCTGGAAGGACAGCATGTTCATGTTCTCCTCGTCGAGGTCGACGGAGGAGCTGGCGAGCTGGGCGTTCGTCGCGGCGCTGGACGCGAGGTCGGCGAGGTCCGACTGCTGCTTCTCGGTGCGGCTGGCGACGCCGACGCGCACGACGAAGGACGACCACTGCTTGTCGACGGCGTTCGCTCCGGTGCCGAGCTGGCTGATCGCGTCGGCGACGCTGCCGTCGCTGCCACCCGCTCCCGGGGTGCCCGTGGCGATCTGGCCGACGCCGGTCGGCACGACGGAGAGTCCGAGAGCGGCCGGTTTCGTGGGGTCGATGGCGAAGAAGTCGAGGCCGGTGGCGCCGGTGGGGGTCGCCCCGGTGGAGTGGATGGCGTTGACGCGCTGGGCGAGCGTCACGGCGAACGCGTTGTAGCTGACGGCCGCTTCCGCGAGCACTCCCCCGGTGCCCGAGGCGTCGGCGGGGGCGAGCGTGGAGACGGCTCCGGCGATCGATCCGCCCTCGAGGGCGATAGCGGCGCCGGGCCGGTACGCCCACTCGAGGCGCGCCGGGTCCGTCGCGGCGTCGGCCATGCGGGACGCGCCGGCCGCCTTCACGAGGTTGGTGCTGGTGCCGGAGACCAGCGCGTTTCCGCCGACCAGCACATCCACGGTGCCGTCGTCGTTCGGCCGGACCACTCCCCCGGCGAGCTTGGCGATGGATGCGGTGAGCAGGTCGCGCCGGTCGAGCAGCTCGTTCGCCGACTGACCCGACGCCAGTGCGGAGCGGATGCGCCCGTTGAGGTCGGCGACGGCGGTCGCTGCGGTGTTCAGGTCGGAGGCCATGCCGTCCATCGACGCGCGGAGCGTGGTCCACTGGTCGTCGACCGACCGGTACCCGGTCTGCAGCTGGGTGACGAGGCTGCCCGCCTGCCCGAGCAGCACGCCGGCCGGTGCCTGCTCCCCCGCCTGGTTGGCGACGTCGCCCCAAGCCGACCAGAACTTCTGCAGCTGAGCCGAGAGGCCGTTGGTCCCCGGCTCGTTGAGCGACTGCTCGAGGGTCGCCAGGGCGTCGGCACGGGTGTTCGTGTACCCGGAGAGCGCGGTGGTCGTGCGCACCCGCGCATCCAGTGCGGCGTCGTCGAGCCGCTGGATGCCGTCGATCGTGACGCCCTGGCCCGGGCGGACGCCGCCGCTGAAGAGCCCGGCCGACGACAGCGCGGGCACGCCCGAGGTCGTCACGCGCTGCCGGGTGTAGCCCTGCGTGTTCGCGTTCACGAGGTTCTGGCCGACCACGTCGAGGCCCGCCTTTGCGGCGACCAGCCCGGTGTACGCGGTGTTCAGGCCGCTGAAGGTGCTCATCCGGTCAGGCCTCCGTGTCGAAGAAGCGCGCGGTGTCGCCCGCCTGGCCCGTGCCGCCTGCTCCGTACACGCCCGGGTCGTCGCCGGCGCCCGAGAGCGAGCTCAGCGTCTCCTGCGTGGAGCGGGCGGCCTCCCGGAGCAGGCGCTCGTTGGTGTCGCGCACCTCGGCGATCTGCGCGGTCAGCTCGGTCATGGCCGCGAGGTGCGACCCGAAGATGTCGGACCAGATGCCGTCGGGTGCGGCGGTGGCGAGCTCACGGAGGGTCGCATCCTGGCCGAGGCCCCACTCCTCCGCCAGCGCGGCGACCTCGACCGTGCGGGCGAGACCGACGGCGCGCATCCGCTCGATGACCTGCTCGACCTCACGGGTGGCATGCGAGATCCACCGCGACTTGCCCGCGATGAGCAGCAGCTGCTCCTCCTCCAGCTTGAACAGCAGGAGCTCGAGGAGCTCGCGTTCCTTCCAGAGCTGCGCAGAGAGTTCGCTCGCGGCCATGTCGCTACCAACTTCCTCGTGAGTCGATGTGCGCACCTGGTCTCCTCGGGTTCCGAAGGCGGTGGATGTGTTCCGCCACCCCAGACCATCGGCACGCTTGCGCCCGATGTTAGGCGCGCGATCACCCCGCCGAGAGGCACGACCTACCGCTTTTCGGGGTGCTGTCAGTATTCCCCGTACTGGGGGTACTCACTGCCCCGTAATGGGGACAGAAAGCATGCAATCTGAACAGTCTCGAATTGTTACCGTGAACAGCGGAAGACTCCTAGCACCTCGCTCGGCACCCGACCCAGCCCGAGCGTCCACCGCACCGCCCGAGTACCCGCGACACCCTCCCCGAAAGAGGTCGACGCGCGGTACCCGTCCGATGAAGAGGGGTCGCCCAGCGTGAACCGGAACGAACGCAACACGCTCGTCGTGGAGAACCTGCCGCTCGTCGGCTATCTGGTCTCCGACCTGTGCTCCCGCGCCACCCACCTGTCGCGCGACGACCTGGCCTCGGCCGGCGCCGTCGCCCTCGTGCAGGCGGCCGACGCGTACGACGCCACCACGGGCGTCCCGTTCGGCGCGTACGCCCGCACCCGCATCCTCGGCGCACTTGCCGATGAGCTGCGCGCATCCGACTGGGCCACACGTTCCGCGCGCAAGCGCATCAAGGAGACCCTCGCGGTGCAGGAGAGCCTGACTTCGGCCCTCGGGAGGAAGCCCAGCGTCGACGAGATCGCCGGTGCGCTCGGCGTCGACCGCGAGACGGCCGCTGCCGGCCTCGCCGACGCCTCCCGCACGGTGACCGCGCTCGACGAGACCATCGAGCCGCTGCTCGTCTCGGAGACCGTCGGCCCCGAGGACTCCCTGCTGGCCGACGAGCAGACCGCCTACGTGCGTGCCGCGGTCGCCGCCCTCCCCGACCGGATGCGATCCATCGTCGAGGCCATCTACTTCGACGACCGCACGGTGACCGAGATCGCGGATGAGCTGGGGATCACCCACTCGGCCGTGTCGCAGCAGCGGTCAGAGGCCATCCGCCTCATGCGCGAAGGCATGGCCACCCATTACGCCGACGAGGGCGACCCCGTCGTCATCGAGGCGAAGACCTCGCAGGCCCGGCGCAGCGCCTATCTGGCGCGTCTCGCGCAGCACGCGGTCGCGGGCGTCTCGCGCCTCTCCCCCACGTCCCCGAGCTCTGCCCGGGCGTCCTGAGCCATCAGCTCCTGACTTTTTTCGCCTGAATCGGCCGAAATGCGCGAAAAAGTCAGGAGCGGATTGCTGCTAACGGGACGGACAAGACAGCCGATAGAGGCTGATGCGGACCACGGAAGGGCCGCGAACCACCACCCAGTCATGGAGGAAACATCATGGGTATGCAGATCAACACCAACATCGCGGCGAACAACGCCTACCGCAACCTGAACAACACCCAGAGCGACCTCTCGAAGTCGCTCGAGAAGCTGTCCAGCGGCCTCCGCATCAACCGTGCGGCGGACGACGCGGCGGGTCTCGCCATCTCGGAGGGCCTGAAGTCGCAGGTCGGCGGTCTGACCGTCGCCGCCCGCAACGCTCAGGACGGCATCAGCGTCGTGCAGACCGCTGAAGGTTCGCTCACCGAGGTCCACTCCATCCTGCAGCGCATGCGCGACCTCGCGGTGCAGGGCGGTAACGACTCGAACAACACCACCTCGCGTGCGGCCATCAAGACCGAGGCGGACGAGCTCGGCAAGGAGCTCGACCGCATCACGCAGGGCACGAACTTCAACGGGATCGACCTGCTCAAGGGCGGCTCGCTGAACTTCCAGGTGGGCGCGGGCTCGACGGCGAACGACACCATCGCGGTCGGCCTGGCCGATGTCGCCACCTCTGTCGGCACCCTCGGGGGCGCCACCGGCGCGACCGGGTTCGACGTCAGCACCAACGCTGCCGCGAACACGACCATCACGGCGATCGACACCGCGATCACCGCGATCTCGACCGCTCGCTCGGAGCTCGGCGCCTCGCAGAACCGCTTCGAGTCCGCTGTCCGCAGCCTGAACGTCTCGAAGGAGAACCTCTCGGCCGCGTCCAGCCGCATCACCGACACCGACATGGCGGAGGAGATGGTGAAGTACACCCGCTCCAACATCCTGTCGCAGGCCGGCACCGCGATGCTCGCTCAGGCGAACCAGTCCAACCAGGGCGTCCTGCAGCTGCTCCGCTGATCGGGCCCGGCGGCCGGGGCGTAGTCCCCAAAGCGTGCCCCGGCCGCCGCACCACCCCGCACCACCGCACCACCCCGAACCACCGTCGTAGGAGGGAGACCACCGCATGGGCATGGCGATCGACGGACTCATCAGCGGCCTGCAGACGACGGATCTGATCAACAGCCTGATGCAGGCGGAGGCGATTCCGCAGACGCTGCTCAAGAACAAGGTCACCGACTCCACCAACTTCATCTCGGCGATGCAGGCGCTCAACTCGAAGGTCGCCGCGCTCGCCGACTCCGCCGCGAAGCTGGCGAAGCCCGCCGGCACCGACCTGCACACGGCGAGCACCAGCTCCACCACGGTCACCGCCACCGCCGGCACGGGCGCCGTGGACGGCACCATCGACTTCACGGTCGACCGCCTCGCGCAGTCGCAGGTCACCGTGACCGGGCCGCTGACCGAGTGGCCGGACCAGCCGCCGACCCTCACCTTCGTCGCCGCCGACGGCACCACCAAGCAGATCACCGCCGCCAGCTCGTCGCTCGCCGATGTCGCCGCCGCCATCAGCCAGGCCGGCGCAGGTGTCAGCGCGACACGGGTCGCCGCGGGTCTCGACCCGGCGACCGGGCAGCAGTTGTACCGCCTGCAGCTCAGCTCCACGAAGACCGGGGCCGCGGCCGCCTTCACGGCCTATCGCGGGACGGCGGCGGATGTCGCGGCCGGTACCGCCACGAACATCCTGTCGGACGCGGGCTCGTCGCAGGTGCGACAGGCGCAGGACGCCCAGCTCACCCTCTGGGCCGGCACCGGCGCCGCGCAGACCGTGACCAGCGCGACCAACAGCTTCGCCGACGTGCTCCCCGGCGTGACCGTCTCGGTGACCGCCGCGTCCACCTCACCCGTGACCCTGACGGTCGCCCGCGACGACAAGAGCATCTCGGCGGCGGCCGGCTCGCTGGCCACAGCGGTCAACGACATCCTCACCTACATCGGCCAGAAGCAGGCCGTCTCCACCTCGACCGACGCCGCGGGCGGCACGGTCGTCACGGGAGGCGTGTTCACGGGCGAGTCGTCGGTGCGCGATGTCAACCAGAAGCTGGTGGATGCGGTGATCGCCCCCATCGGCGGCGTCTCCCCCTCGACCTACGGCATCAGCATCACGCGGGACGGCGCGGTCACCTTCGACCAGGACGTCTTCGCCACGGCCATGACCGCCGACCCCGACGCGGTGAAGACCGCCGTCGCCACGATCGCCCAGCGCGTCGCGGACGCTGCCACCGACGCCAGCGACACGTACACCGGCTCGATCTCGCTCAAGATCAAGGGCGAGCAGTCCACGGTCAAGAGCCTCAACGACCAGATCACCGATTGGGACGGCCGTCTCGCCGACCGCCGCGCGACCCTCGAGAAGACGTACGCCAACCTCGAAGTGCAGCTGCAGCAGCTGCAGTCCCAGTCGTCGTGGCTCACCGGCCAGCTGTCCTCCCTCCCGTCTGCGAGCGCATCATGAACGTCCTCACCTCCGCGGCCGCGAAGCTCTCGGCCTACAACCGCGACAGCGTCCTCTCCGCCAGCCCGGCGCGACTCCTCACGATGCTGTACGACCGGCTCCTGCTCGACCTCACCCGCGGCGAGGCCGCGCTCACGGCCGAGCAGTGGCCGACCGCCTGGGAGAACCTGCGGCACGCCGACCAGATCGTGGCCGAGCTCGCGGGGACGCTGCGGGTGGAGCTGTGGGACGGCGCCGAGGGTCTGCTGCAGCTGTACGGCTACCTGGCGGATCTCATCGTCGGCGGGATGATCGAGCGCGACCCGGCGAAGGTGCGCGAGGCCATCGAGCTCGCCGAGCCCCTGCGCCGGACCTGGCACGAGGCCGCGGCGCTGCTGCCGGCGGCCGCCACCACGACGGAAGCGGACCGTGACCTCGGCGTCGCCTGACGACGTGTCGCGCGACCTGCCCGAGGTCGCTCCCGAGGTCGCTCCGGAGGCCGCCGCCTGGGCGGAGGCGCTCGACCGCATGGAAGACGAGCTGCACGGCGCGCTCGCACAGGTGGACCCGGTCCCCTGGCGTCCGCCGATCGCGCTTGGCCCGATCCCACCGGAGCTGCAGGAACGTGCGACGCGTCTCCTGGAGGCGCAGTTGCACACCATCCGCTATCTCGAGGACGTGCGTCAGACGAACGCGCGGCACCTCGCGGCGGTGCGTTCTGTACCCCGGTCCGAAGTCGGCGCGCACCCGGTCTACTTCGACCTGATCGGCTGACTCCCCATAGCAGTTCTCCACCTGTGGATAACTCTGTGCAGAATCAGTGGATGAGAGCGCGAATCGTGTGGAGGACACGCGCGAGATGTGTGCACTCTCAGATTCTCAGGTTCTAAAAACCCGACTTGACCAGCAGTTTCCTTCCCATTCTGTGAGGATCGAACACCCCTTCGAAACCACACCGGTGTAATTCACATCGGGGTACACGCTGTGGATGACGGTGTGGGAAATCGCTCGGCGAACACGCCCGGGATGTCGTCCCTAACGGGCGGGGGAGAGCTGCCGATAGCTCCTTTCGAGCACGGATCGCTCATCGACTTGGCCACGGATGGGCCGCCCCACGACCCAGGAGTGCAGCTGTGCTCGAATCCGTGACCAGCGCCGCCCTCGCGAGCGCCCTCGACGGCCTCGCCGCGCGCCAACGCGCCATCGCGAACAACATCGCCAACGTCAACACCCCCGGCTATACCGCCGAGCGGGTGTCGTTCGAAGACGCCCTCGCCGCCTCCGTCGCCGACCACGACGGGCACGCCGCCGCGACGACCGCCCGGTCGCTGGAGCCGACGCGGCTCGACGGCAACAACGTCAACCTCGACACCGAGACGCTCTCGAACGTCGACACGGTGCTGCGCTTCCAGTTCGCCTCGCAAGCCGCAGGCGGGCAGTTCTCGGCCATCCGCGCCGCCCTGAAGACCAGCTGAGCCAGGACACCGACGAGAGGAGCACGACATGACCTTCGACGCCATCGGGATCGCCGGGACGGGGCTGAACCTGCACCGCCACTGGCTGGACGCCATCTCCGACAACCTGGCCAACATCAACACCGCGAAGCCGACCAACGGCGCTGCGTTCCAGGCCCGCTACGTGGTCGCGCAGGAGGGCGAAGGCGTCTCCGGCGTCTACGTCGCCGGCGCCGCCCTCGGAAATGCCGAGGGACGCATGGTCTACGAGCCGGACAACCCCGTCGCCGACGAGAAGGGGTACGTGCGGTACCCCGACATCGACCTGTCCGAGCAGATGGGCTCGCTGATCATGGCGCAGCGCGGCTACCAGGCCAACGCGGCCGTCGTCGACCGCGCCAAGGAGACCTACCAGGCGGCGCTCCAGATCGGGAGGAACTGATGCCCATTCCCGCGATCGGAGCGCTCTCCGGCATCGACGCCACCGCCGGGGTCTCAGCGACCCAGCAGACCGGCGGCACCGGGGGAGCCGCCTTCGGCAACGCCCTCACCGGGGCGATCGACGACCTGCAGGGCCTGCAGGGCACGAGCGACCGCCTGGCGATCCAGGCCGTCACCGGCAACCTCGACGACATCCATAACGCGACGCTCGCATCCACGCGCGCCCAGGTCACCCTGGAGCTCGTCGCCGGCGTCCGGAACAAGGCGGTCGACGCCTTCAACGAGATCATGCGGATGCAGGCCTGATGCCTCAGCAGGTGACCAGCTTCTTCCGGCGGATCGGCGACTCGATCCGCGGCTTCTCCGTGGCCCAGCGGGTGATCGCCCTCATCGGTGTCGCGGTCGTCGCCCTCGGCGCGACGGGTCTCGCCCTGTGGGCGTCGCAGCCGTCGTACACGCCGCTGTTCTCCGGCGTCGCGGCGTCGGACGCCTCCGCGATCGTCGACCAGCTGCGCACGGACGGGGTGCCGTACCAGCTCACGGACGGCGGCTCGACCATCCTCGTCCCGCAGGAGAAGGTCTACGACGAGCGCCTCAAGGCCGCGTCGGCGGGCCTCCCGGCCTCCACCACCGGCGGATACTCGCTGCTCGACAAGATGGGCGTGACCTCGTCCGAGTTCCAGCAGAACGTCACCTACAAGCGCGCGATGGAGGGAGAGCTCGGCAACACCATCGCCGCCATGAAGGGCGTCAAGGCGGCGTCGGTGCGCCTCGCCATCCCGGAGGAGACGGTCTTCGCGTCCGAGAAGAAGGACCCGACCGCGTCGGTGTTCGTGGAGACGCAGAGCGGGGTGACCCTCACCGCCGACCAGGTGCAGGCCATCGTGCACCTGACCAGCGCGGCCGTTCCGGGCATGAAGCCGACGGACGTCGCCGTCGTGGATGCCGACGGCACCGTGCTCAGCACGGTCGGCGGGGGCGCGACAGGGGGAGCGGACAAGCAGGCCAGCGACTATGAGACCCGCGTGAAGTCCGCTGTGCAGGAGATGCTCGACAAGGTCGTGGGCCCGGGAAACGCGACCGTCGCCGTCGCCGCCGATGTGAGCACCGAAAGCGCCCAGCGCACGGAGGAGTCGTATACGGCCCCGACGGATGCGCCGTCGCTCAGCGAGACGACCCAGAAGGAGACCTACACGGGCTCCGGCGGCAGCAACGCCGGGGTGCTCGGGCCCGACAACATCGCGGTCCCGAACGGCACCAACGGCAACGGCACCTTCAACTCCGAATCGAGCACGAAGGACAACGCGGTCGACAAGGTCACCGAGCAGCGGACCATCCCGGCCGGCGCCATCAACCGGCAGACCGTCTCCGTCGCCCTGAACTCGGACGCCGTGGGGGATGTCAGCGCCAACGAGATCCGCAACCTGGTCAACGCGGCCGCCGGCATCGACGTGAAGCGCGGCGACGCGGTCAGCGTCGAGATGGTGCCGTTCAGCAAGACCGGTGCGACCGAGGCGGCCAAGGCGCTGCAGGAGGCCAAGGATGCCGCTGCGGCCGACCAGCTCAGCAGCATCATCCGGACCTCCGTCATCGCGGCGGCGATCGTCGCCGCGGCCATCATCGCGTTCCTCCTGTTCCGCCGCGGCCGGCGCCGCGCGGCCGAGACGGCGGCGCTCGCCGAGGACGCCGACACGCTGGCCCTCGACGCAGCGGCCTTCCCGATCGCGCTGGAGCAGGCCGCGCCGACGGTGCCGATGCAGCTCAACCCGCTCCCCGACCCGACGCCCGACCCGGCCGAGGTGGAGGCCGACCGCCGTCGTGCCGAGATCGAGGCGCTCGCCGAGCGCGACCCGCAGCGCACGGCGGAGTTCCTCCGCAGCCTCATGGATGACAGGGCGGGCGTATGAGCACCGCTCTGACCGGCGCGCAGAAGGTCGCGGTCGTGCTGATGAACATGGATCAGCAGCGCGCGGCCCAGGTGATGAAGCAGTTCTCCGACGAGGAGGCCGACGAGATCACCGCCGAGATCCTGCGGCTGCGCCGAGTGGATCCGGGGGTCGCCGAGAAGGCGCTCAACGAGTTCCACGACCTGGCGACCCGCGGTGCCGTGACCACGCGCGGTGGGCGGGACATCGCGGTCGGACTGCTGGAGGCGTCGTTCGGCGCCGAACGGGCGACAGGCGTGCTCAACAGGGTCGCATCCAATCTGGCCGGGAAGCAGTTCGAGTTCCTCGACGCCGTGGAGCCCGCGCAAGTGCAGATGCTGCTCGCCGGGGAGCTGCCGCAGACCAGCGCGCTCGTGCTCGCGCACCTGCGGGCCGATCACGCGTCCCGCGTGCTCGCCGGGCTGGATGACACGGCGCGTACCGAGGTCGCCCACGCCATCGCCACGATGGGATCGCCCAGCCCCGACGCCGTGCGGGTCGTCGCCGAGACGCTCAAGCAGCGGGCCAGCGCGGTCGTGTCGTCGCGGGCAGCGTCCGACGCCGTCGGGGGAGTGCAGCCGCTCGTCGACATCATCAACCGCTCCGATGCGGCCACCGAGAAGGCCCTGCTGGAGGCGCTGGAGCAGCGCGACCCGCAGCTCGCCGAAGAGGTGCGGTCGCGGATGCTCACGTTCGACGACATCGTCCGGCTCGAGTCGCGCGACGTTCAGCAGGTGCTGCGCGGCGTCGACGCGGCTGTTCTGGCGGTCGCGATGAAGGGCGCGTCGGAGGCGGTCAGCGAGGTCATCACCACCAACCTGTCGGAGCGCAACCGCGAGATCCTCGAGGACGAGGTGCGCATCCTGGGTCCGGTCCGCGTCTCGCAGGTGGAGGACGCCCGCGCCGAGATCGTGCGGGCCATCCGCGACCTGGAGGCGACCGGCGCGATCACCGTGCAGCGCGGGGACGAGGACGCATATGTCGAATGACGCCGCCGTCGCGCGCGACTTCGCGCCGCTGACCGTCCCGGTGCTGGCCGAGACGGAGCACGAGCGCGCCGCCATGACGTCCGCCCGTTCCCGCGGCTACGCGGCCGGCTTCACCGAGGGGCGCCGTGCGGCCGCACGCGAGCAGGCGGAGTGGGTCGACCGGGCGGACGCCGCCCGTGCCGCCGAGTCGGCGGAGGCCGCCGAACAGGTCGCGGTGCTCGCGCGGGCGCTGCGCACGGCGGCCGTCGAGCTGCGGGAGGCGACCGTTCCGGTGCTCGCCGATGCCGAGTCCGCGCTGGTGGATGCGGCGTTCGAGCTGGCGACGGCCGTCGTCGGCGTCGCGCTGAAGGACCGGGTCACCGCCGCCCGCGCTGCCGTCGGACGTGTGCTGTCCGCAGCGCCGGGCGGTGTCGTGCCGGTGGTCCGCCTCCATCCCGATGACATAGCCGCCCTCCGCGGGGCCGGGGCGGGGGAGGACCTGCAACTGATCGCCGACCCGACGCTCGCGCCGGGCGACGCTATCGGCGAGCTCCCGCACGGCTGGCTGGATGCGCGCATCCACGCCGCCCTCGACCGGGCGAAGGAGGCCCTGTCGTGAGCGCGGTTCTGAGCCCGGGCATCGGCGGTCGCTGGGATGCGGCCGTAGCGGCCGCACAGGTCGAGACCGTCGGCCGGGTCAGCGCCGTGGTGGGCCTCGGCGCTGAACTCGAGGGCGTTCCCGCCGCCATCGGCGACGTCGTGGTCATCGGGGAGGAACCCGGGGTGCACGCCGAGGTCGTGGCGACGACCGCCGACCGCGTCCGCGTGATGCCGTACGGCCCGTTGACCGGTGTGGCCGCCGGTGCCCCCGCGCGCGCCGTGCGCGCCCCGCTGCTCGTCCCGACCGGGCGCGGGATGCTCGGCCGCGTCATCGACGCGCTCGGCCGCCCCGTCGATGGCCGCGGGCCGATCGAGGCGGACGGCTTCGTCGCGCTGGGCAACCGCGCACCCGACGCGATGCGCCGCGCGCGCATCCTGCAGCCCATCGGCCTGGGCGTCCGCGTGCTCGACACGATGGTGACCACCGGCCGCGGCCAGCGCCTGGGCCTGTTCGCCGGCTCGGGCGTCGGCAAGTCGTCGCTGCTTTCGATGATCGCGCGGGGGACCGACGCCCAGGTGTCGGTCATCGCGCTGGTGGGGGAGCGCGGGCGCGAGGTGCGCGAGTTCCTCGAAGACGACCTCGGCCCCGAAGGCCTCGCGCGTTCGGTCGTGGTCGTGGCGACCTCGGACGAACCGGCCGTCATGCGCCTGCGTGCGGCCTTCGCGGCGACCCGCATCGCCGAGGCGTTCCGCGACGAGGGCGCCGACGTCGTGCTGATGATGGACTCCCTGACCCGTGTCGCCATGGCGCAGCGCGAGATCGGCCTCTCGGCCGGAGAGCCGCCCGCGACGCGCGGCTACCCGCCGTCGACGTTCTCGCTGCTCGCGCAACTGCTCGAACGGGCGGGAACCGGCGAGACCGGCTCGATCACGGGCCTGTACACCGTGCTCGTGGATGGCGACGACCACAACGAGCCGATCGCCGACGCGGCGCGCTCCATCCTCGACGGTCACGTCGTACTCGACCGCAGGCTCTCGGTCGTCGGGCACTTCCCGTCGGTGGATGTGCTGGGCTCGGTCTCCCGTCTCGCCTCACGCGTGACGACCCCCGAGCAGCGCGCGGCGGCGATCGCCCTGCGCAGCGTGCTGGCCGCCAAGGTCGCCGCACAGGACCTGCTCGACGTCGGCGCCTACAAGCCGGGAACCAATCCGAAGGTGGATGCGGCGGTCGCCAACGCCGACGCCATCGACGCGTTCCTGCGCCAGGGAATCGGCGAACCGGCCCCGTCAGCGGAGTCGTGGGCCCGGTTGCAGGCACTCATCGGGATGCTGGGAGGCGTGTGATGGCACGAGCATTCGCACTGGCCGGTCTGCTGCGGCTGCGGCAGATCGAGAAGGAGCACGCCGCGAGCGACCTCGCCGCGGCCAACGCCCTCCGGCGGGATGCGGGGGAGCGGCAGGCGCGCGCCATCGCCGCGCTGCACGCCGTGCCCGCGGAGGCGACCGATGCGGGGACGCTCTTCGCCATGGCTGCCGCGCGCGCATCCAGCCGCAGCATGCTCGCCGACCTGTCGGCGCTCGCCGCGGAACGCGAAGCCGAGGCGGCCGCTGCTCAGGAGGCGTTCACCGAGGCCAAGAAGCGCGCGGTCGGGCTGGAGAAGCTGGAGAACCGCCACCGCGCCGAGGTCGTCGCCGGCGAACTGAGCGCCGAGCAGTCGGCCATCGACGAGATGGCCACCGGCGCGTGGCAGCGCGCGCGAGAAGGGGGAGACGCATGACCGTCACGGACGCCATCGGGCGCATCGCGCAGATCCAGGCGACGCTGGTGCAGCTGGAGAGTCCGGCGAAGACGGCGGCTGCCGGGTCGGCATCGTCCGCTTCCGGAACGTCGGGGGCGTCGGCCACGTCGGCCACGGACTTCGCTGCTGCGCTGTCCGGCGCGCTCGGTGCGACGAGCGGCACCGGGTCGCCGACGGGCGCCGATGTCGTCGCGGACGCCAAGAAGTATCTCGGCGTCCCCTACGTCTTCGGCGGCACCAGCGCCTCCGGGCTCGACTGCTCCGGGCTGGTGCAGCGCGTGTTCAAGGATCTCGGCATCGACGTGCCGCGCCTCGTCTCCGGACAGTCGACCGTCGGCACCGAGGTGCCGTCGCTCGCTCAGGCGCAGCCGGGCGACCTCATCGTCACCAACGGCGGCGAGCACATCGTCATCTACGCGGGAGACGGCAAGGTCATCCACGCTCCGAGCGAAGGGCGCAACGTCAGCCTGGTGGACAACTGGATGAGCGACTTCGACATCGTCACGATCCGGCGGGTGGTTCCGCAGGCGGCGCCGGCGAGTGCGGCTCCGGCTGCGGCGCTGGCGGGGCTCGGTGGCTCTGCGTCGTCGGCGTCGTCGGCGTCGTCCGCTCAGGCGGACATGATGCGCTCGCTGTTCGCGTCACTCGTGCAGGGAGGCTCGCTGTGAGCCCGGCGACGGTCACGTCCTCTCCGCCCGCTGCGCCGTCCACGGCAGCCCGGCCCGGCTCCGGCGCGACGAAGGGCTCCGGCGACGCGTTCGACGCCTTCCTGCAGGGCGCGGTGGATGCCACCCCGCGGGATGCACACGGCGGATCGCGGCCGAAGGCGGCGCGCGAGCACGACCGGAGTGTGGACAAGCCGGATGCGGCCGGCGCTGCCCCCGCGCGAGACACTGCTCGACCGGCGCAGACCGGGGGCGCGGACGGCCAGAAGGACGCTGCCGCCGGCGCGGACGGCACGGCGGCGGGTGCCGCAACGACCGGCACGGAGACTCCGTCTTCGTCGACCGCCCCGACGCAGACCGCCGCCACGGTTCCGGGTCTCCCGGCCGCTACGACGGACGCCGCAACGTCCCCCGTCGTGACCGCGGCCGCCGCGTCCACCGCGGCCGCCGCATCCCCGATCGCTGCCACCCCGACCTTCGCTGGCCCATCCGTCGGCGCGCCTTCCGCTGTGGCCCAGACCGTCGCCGCACCGGCCGACGCCACCCAGCCCGCCACGCCGACGCCCCCGGTCCCCGTCACCCCAGCCTCGAGTAGCGACATCACGTCACCACTCGACCCGAATTCGAGCACCGAGTCACCGCTCGTGGCGGCCGTCGCGGTCGCGAACGCGGGGGAGAGCGGAGAGGCGGGTGCTCCTTCGCGGCCGGGCCGCGGCACGAGCGGCCCGGCTGCCGCCTCGCGCGTGGATTCGGGCGAGGCTGGTGCTGCCCCGGCTCCGACAACGGGGACCGGCGGAGCGGCGACCGTCCCCGCGGCACCGGCGGCAGCTGCCCAGGCCGCCGCCGTTCCGACGACGCCTCCGCTTACCCCGCAGACCGCGACCGCCGGAGCGTCGGCCGAGGTTGCGCCGTCTGCAGCCGCGGCGCCCACCGCATCCACTCGTCCCGAGTCGCCGAAGGCCGACCCGGTCGCCGCGCCGACGGCCGCCCCGCAGCCGCTGCCCGGCCTCGACCGCGCTCCGACCGCGCAACCGGTCGCCGCCCCCGCTCCCGCTGCCCCCGCACCGCAGGCCACGCTGGGCGCGCAGCTCGCTCGCCCGGTGTTCACGCTCGCGGCGGCCGGCGCCGGCGAGCACGTCATGACCGTGCACGTCACCCCGGACACACTCGGGCCGGTGACGGTCCGTGCGCACGTCGGCGGCGAGGGCGTCCGCGTCGAGCTGTTCGCGCCGACGGATGCCGGGCGGGATGCGCTGCGCGCCATCCTCCCGGACCTGCGCCGTGATCTCGGCGGCGCGGGCCTCACCGGGACGCTCGACCTGTCGTCCCAGAACCAGCCGGCGCCCCAGCACGACGCTCCCGGCGGCGGTCGTCACGGCGTACCCGAGGGACGCCCGACCGCACCGCGGGCCTCCTCCGAGGGCGTCGCATCCCCCCGATCCACCCTGTCCGCACCCGCGGACGGGTCCGCCTACACCATCGACCTGATCGTCTAGAAGGGAGCCACCGTGGCCGTCGACCCCATCACCGGAGCAGACACCGCCTCCACGGGCGGCATCTACTCCACCCCGCCGACGCGGACGCCGAAGCAGTCGCTCGACAGCGAGGCCTTCATGCAGCTGCTGGTCACCCAGCTCCGCAACCAGGACCCCAGCTCGCCGATGGACACCAACCAGATGATCGCCCAGACGACGCAGCTGGCCATGATGGAGAAGCTCACCAACATGGACACGACCGCGCAGGAGGGCTTCGCCCTCCAGATGCGGCAGGCCGCGGCCGCGCTCATCGGTCACACCGTGAGCTACCTCGACAAGAACGGCGACACCCAGACCGGGCTCGCCTCGTCCGTCTCCTACGCCGGCGCCGTCCCGATCGTCACGGTGGGCGATCAGAAGCTCGCCCTCGACGCCATCCTCGGCGTGGTCACCCCAGCCCCAACCGGCTCGGGCTCCACGACGCCGACCGCCTGACCTCACGCACCTTCCTCAGAAAGGAAACGCCATGCTCCGCTCGCTTTACTCCGGAATCTCCGGCCTCCGCTCGCACCAGACCATGCTGGATGTGACGGGCAACAACATCGCCAACGTCAACACGACCGCATTCAAGTCGTCCGCCGTGCAGTTCCAGGACACCCTGTCGCAACTGGTGCAGGGCGCCGGTGCGCCGCAGGGCCAGACCGGTGGAACGAACCCGGCCCAGATCGGCCTCGGCGTGCTCGTCGCGGGCATCTCCACGAACTTCACGCAGGGCGCCGCCCAGGCGACGGGTCGCTCCACCGACATCATGATCAACGGCGACGGCTTCTTCGTCATGAAGGTCGGCGGCGAGACGGTCTACACGCGCGCAGGGTCGCTCGACCCTGACGCGCTGGGCCGCCTGGTCGGTCCGGGCGGCGCCATCCTGCAGGGATGGAATGCCGTCAACGGCGTCGTCCAGCAGGGCGGCGCGCTGAGCGACATCACCATCCCGCTGAAGGCGGTCACCCCCGCCGCGGCAACGACGACCTCGAACGTCACCGGCAACCTACCCTCCGACGCCGCGGTCGGCGACCAGCTGGTGCGCGACATCTCCGTGTACGACGCCAACGGCACCGCCCGCAAGCTCACCCTCACCTTCACCAAGACCGGCACCGGCTGGGATGTGGCGGGCGCCGACGCCGCGGGAGCGACAGGAAACAGCACGCTCACCTTCACCAACGGCGTCCTCACCGGCGGCGGCGCGCTCACCGTCGGCGGCGTCGCGGTCAACCTCAGCGCGGTCACCGGGTACTCCGGCATCACAACGGTCGCCTTCAAGGACCAGAACGGCCGTGCGGCGGGAACCCTCGAGTCGTTCACCCTCGATAAGGACGGCACCATCACCGGCCTCTTCTCGAACGGCGACAAGCAGGCCGTCGGCCGCATCGCGCTCGCCACGTTCGTGAACCCGGGCGGCCTCGAGAAGGGCGGCGGGTCCACCTACCGCGCCACCGTCAACTCGGGCGCGGCTCAGCTCGGCGGCCCCGGCGAGGACGGTCTCGGCCAGCTGCAGGGCGGTTCGCTCGAGATGTCGAACGTCGACCTCTCGCAGGAGTTCACCAACCTGATCGTCGCGCAGCGCGGCTTCCAGGCGAACGCCCGCATCATCACGACCTCCGACGAGGTGCTGCAGGAGCTCACCAACCTCAAGCGCTGACCACGTCGAAACGGAGGGCATCCGGCGCGTTGCCGGCCGGATCCCCTCCGTTTCGTGCATCCGGCCGCATCGCACGCCCGGATCCCCTCCGTTTCCGTCGCTCCCGTGGCGCGCCGTAGGCTCGTCGGGTGCCCATCGTCCACGAGCTGGCGCCCACGCTGCTGGGCGTCGCCGTGCTCGCGCTCGTCGCGGTCGGGGTGCTCGCGGCTTACGGTGTGCCGCACCGCTGGGCGCCGGCCCTCGCGATCCTCCGCGGCGCTGCGCAGCTGGCCGTCATCAGCGTGGTGCTTGCCGGCGTCATCACCGACCCACTGTGGGTCGCGCTCGCCCTGCTCGTCATGTTCTCGGTTGCGGCCGCGACGGCCACGCGGCGGATCGGATGGTCGTCGGAGCACGCCGTCATGATGGCGACGGCCATGGCGGTCGGCGTCGTCGTGTCGTTCTCGGTGGTGTTCCTCACCGGCGCCATCGAGTTCAGTGCGCGCTACGCGCTCGCGATCGGCGGTATCGTGATCGGCAACTCGATGAGCATCGCCACGCTGGCCGGACGTCGATTCACCGAGGCGGTCGGCGACCACTGGGACGAGGTGGAGGGATGGCTCGCGCTGGGCGCGACGCCCCGGCAGTCGACGCTGGAGCTTGCACGCAGCGCCGTCTATTCGGCCCTGATCCCGTCCGTCGACCAGACGAAGACGACAGGTCTCGTCACGCTTCCCGGCGCCTTCGTCGGAGCGATCTTCGGCGGGGTGTCGCCGCTCGAGGCCGGCCGGTTCCAGGTCGTCGTGCTGGCGGCGATCATGGCGGCGGGAGCTCTCACGGCGGTGATCGTGTCGGCGTGGCTCGCGCCGGTGCGCGTCCGCCCCGCCGCTCTTCGCTGACCCGACGCGGTGACACTCGCCGCGCGTGCGGACTGCTCCTGCGACGATCGCCGTTCCAACGTTATAAAGTCACACCAGGACGCCGAGAGGGGAGCGTGCATGGCCGCGACGATGCAGGATGTGAGCGTGCTCGCCGGAGTGTCGGTGAAGACCGTCTCGAACGTGATCAACGACCACCCGCACGTCCGTGAGCAGACGCGACGCAAGGTGCTGGATGCGATCGACGTGCTCGGCTACCGCCCCAACTTCCTGGCGCGTGGGCTCCGGTCCGGGCGGACCAACGTGATCTCGCTGATGATCCCGAACCTGCGCAACGCGTACTTCGCCGAACTGGCGGACGCGGTGATGATGGCGGCGTCCGAGCGGGGGCTGGCCGTGCTGATCGAGCAGTACGGCCTCGACCGCGGGCAGGAGATCGGGGCTCTGCGGCATCCACACGCCCAGACGGTGGACGGCGTGCTGCACAGCGTTCTCGCCCTCGACCAGAGCGACGTCGACCTGCTCGCGGAGCTGGGCACGCCGGTGGTGCTGCTGGGAGACCGCAACGTGGATGTGCCACGCGACCATGTGATCATCGCAAACACCGAGGGCGTCCGGGCGGCGACCGAGCACCTGCTGTCGTCCGGCCGCCGGCGGATCGTCGCGTTCGGCGCGCATCCCGCCGCCGTCGTCGGCTCGGCCGCCCTGCGCCTCGAGGGGTACCGTCAGGCGCTCGACGCCGCGGGCCTCCCGTTCGATGAGGCGCTCGTGGTGCCGGTCGATCCCTGGCACCGGCGCAACGGGGCCGACGCGATGCGCGAACTGCTCGCCACCGGGATGCGGTTCGACGGTGTCGTCGCGTTCAACGACGCCATCGCGCTCGGGGCGCTCCGCGCGCTGCAGGAGGCCGGGCGACGGGTCCCGGAGGACGTGGCCGTCATCGGCTTCGACGACATCGAGGAGACGGAGTACTCCATCCCAAGCCTGTCGACGATCGACCCGGACCGGGAGCGGATCGCCCGCACGGCCGTCGACCTGCTGGTGCGGAGGATCGAGCACCCGGACGAGCCGTTCGTCCCGGAGCGACTGCCGATGCCGTTCCGCCTGGTCGAACGCGAGTCCACGGCGTCCTGACCACGCCGTTTGACACGGTCACATTCCGTTCTGCATCATGGTTCTACATCGTTATTCTCTAACGTTGTAGACAGCGGTGTCGGCGCGCGAAGGGCTCCCGACGACGAAGGTCTGCACAGCGGCAGAGACTCGAAAACAGGAGACCCTTTTGTCTGAGACCCGCATCGCCCTCGACCGCACCGCGCGCGTCGCCACCGTCAACCGCCGCATCTTCGGCTCGTTCGTCGAGCACCTGGGGCGCTGCGTCTACGACGGCATCTACGAGCCGGGGCACCCGACCGCCAACGAGGACGGCTTCCGTCTCGACGTCGTGGAGCTCGTCCGAGAGCTCGGCTCGACGACGATCCGCTACCCGGGCGGCAACTTCGTCTCCGGCTTCCGCTGGGAGGACTCGGTCGGCCCGCGCGACAAGCGCCCGGTGCGGCGCGACCTCGCCTGGCACTCGCTGGAGTCCAACCAGGTCGGACTCGACGAGTTCTCGCGCTGGCTGAAGCTCACCGACTCGGAGCTGATGCTCGCGGTCAACCTCGGCACCCGCGGGATCCAGGCCGCGCTCGACCTGCTCGAGTACGCCAATCACCCGTCGGGAACGGCGCTCAGCGACCAGCGCATCGCGAACGGCACGCCGGAGCCGCACGACATCCGGATGTGGTGCCTGGGCAACGAGATGGACGGCCCCTGGCAGACCGGTTACATGACCGCCGACGACTACGGCAAGCTCGCCGCCCGCACCGCCGCCGCGATGAAGATGGCCGACAAGGACCTCGAGCTCGTGGTCTGCGGCTCCTCCGGCTCGGGGATGCCGACCTTCGGCGAGTGGGAGCGCGTCGTTCTCGAGCACTCCTACGAGCACGTCGACTACGTGTCGGCGCACGCGTACTACCAGGAGCGCGGCGGCGACCTCGGCTCGTTCCTCGCCTCCTCCGTGGACATGCAGTACTTCATCGACACGGTCGTCTCGACGGCCGATCACGTCGGCTACCGGCTCAAGAGCAAGAAGAAGATCCAGATCTCGTTCGACGAGTGGAACATCTGGTACCTCGACGAGCACAAGGAGTCGGAGGAGGTCAACGACGAGTGGCGGTACGCCCCGCGGCAGCTGGAGGACGTCTACTCGGCGGCCGACGCCGTCGTGCTCGGCAACCTGCTGGTCACGCTGCTGAAGAACCACGACCGGGTGACCAGCGCCTCCCTCGCCCAGCTGGTGAACGTGATCGCGCCGATCATGACCGAGCCGGGCGGCGACGCCTGGCGCCAGACCACGTTCTTCCCGTTCTCGGTGACCAGTCGGCTGGCCCGTGGCGAGGTGCTGCGCCCGCGCATCGAGACCGGCTCGTACGAGACCGCCGTCTACGGCGAGGCGGACCTGGTGGATGCGGTGGCCACCTTCGACGAGGCCGACGGCTCGGCCGCGCTGTTCGTCGTGAACCGGAGCCTCACCGAGACGCAGACCGTCCGGGTGGACGTGCGCGACCTCGGAGTCTCCGCGGTGCGCGAGGCCGTGTCACTCTGGGATGAGGACGTGTACGCGAAGAACACCCTGCACGACCAGAATCGCGTGGGCCTGCGCCCGACGCCCACCGCATCCCTCGACGACGGCGTGCTCACGCTCGAGCTGCCTCCCGTCTCGTGGACGGGCGTCTCGCTCGGCTAGAGCAGGGTCGTCCCCAGCATACGGTGGCCGATGGCGATGGACTCGCCATCGACCGCCGACAGGGGCGAGGTGAGGAAGGCGACCAGGTCGGCGATCTGGTCCGGAGACGATTCCCCGCCCCGCCCCGGTGCGACCTGGGCGTCGGGGGTCTCGGTGACGAGGCCCGGGTTGATCACGTTGACGGCGACGCCCGTGCCGGCCAGCTCGTCGGCGAGGTTCTTCGCGATGAGGATGGTGGATGCGTTGCGCACCACGGCGGTGATGTTTCCGCTGATGTAGGCGTTCTGGCCGCTGATCGCGACGATCCGGCCGAAGCCGGCCTCCCGCATCGCGGGGATCACCGCGCGAGCGACCCGGAGGAACGACAGCGCCTTGCCGTCGATCGCGCTCAGGATATGCTCGGGGTCGGAGCTGCGGGCGGGGTCGAGGGTCTGCGCCGGCGGCGCGGCCGTTACGACCAGGCCGTCGATGCGTCCGTGACGCTCCAGCACGGTGTCGATGCCGCGGCGCACGGACTCCTCGTCCGAGGCGTCCAGCGTGACTCCCTCGGAGGCGTTGCGGGAAGCGACGACCACGGTCGCGCCCTCAGCACGGAGGCGGTCGGCGACCGCAGAGCCGATGAAGCCGGTGCCGCCGACGACGAGGACGACGCGATTCTCAAGCTGAAGATCCATACCCGTCCCAACCCCGTCGAGTCCACAAGAATTGCACGGCTGAGCCGTGGTTTCTGTGCAATTTGTGCGTACTCGACGGTGGGTGGAGGGCGTCAGCGGGAGGCGGCGGGGGCCGTGGTGGGCGCGGGCGACTGCAGCGCCTGGGGGATGAGCTTCCGGATGGCGTCCGGCTGCGACGACAGCACCACCACATCCACCCGCCGGTTCTGCGCCAGGTCGGAGTCGGTCGTGCCGGTGTGTCCGGCGACCGGACGCGCCGAGCCGAAACTGACCGCGGCGATGCGCTCCTGCGGGAAGCCGTTCACCTCGACCAGGTGCCGCAGCACGCTGGTCGCTCGGCCGGCGGAGAGCTCCCAGTTGGTCGGATACGGTGCTCCGGGCTGCCGCAGGTCGGCGTGGCCCTCCACCGAGACCTCGTACGCTTCCGGAGCGAGCACCGGTCCGATGTCGTTCAGAACGGACACGGCGCGCGGGCTGAGCTCCGCGCGGTTCGAGTCGAAGAACGTCGAGTTGCCGACCAGCCCGATCGTGAGGCCGCGCTCGTCGATCTTCAGCTCCACCGCATCCTGCAGGCCGTCGCGGGTGAGGGCGGCCTGGATGAGGTCCTTCAGGTGCTGCAGGTTCTGCGCCTCCTGCTCGGCGAGGGCGAAGTCGGTGGATTTGCCGGACTCGTCGACGTGCTTGGGCGGCACCACGACCCCGGATGCGGTGTCGACCTTCTGGGTCTTCACCTGCCCGAAGCCGGTCGCCAGCGAATCCTTCAGCTGCTCGAACTTCTTCGCATCCACCGTCGACATGGCGAAGAGCACGATGAACATGCACATGAGCACGGTGACCATGTCCATGTAGGAGGCCATCCAGCGCTCCTCGTTCTCGTGCTCCTCCGGCTCCTCGTGTCTCTTCCGACGGCGGGCCGACATGTCAGGCCGCTTCCTCGACGGGATCCTTCGAACCGCGTGCCGGCTTGGCGGCCTTCGCGGCGCCCTTCTCGGCGTCGCCGTCGGGGACCATCGCGCGCAGGCGCTCGCCGAGGAGGCGCGGCTGCGAGCCGGACTGCACCGCGAGCACGCCCTCCATGAGCAGGGTCATGCGCTCCACATCCAGTTCGGACAGCCGGCGCAGGCGCGCGCCCAGCGGGAGCCAGAGGAAGTTGGCCGACAGCAGACCCCAGAGGGTCGCGACGAACGCGCTGGCGATCATCGGTCCGAGCTCGCCCGGCTCGGCCAGGTTCTCGAGCACGTGGGTCAGGGAGACGACGGTTCCGATGATGCCGATCGTTGGCGCATACCCGCCCATCGCGCTGAAGAACTTCGCGGCGACCCGGTCCTTCTTCGACCGCGTCGCGATCTCGTCCTCCAGCAGCACGCGCAGCTCGTCGCCGTCGGTGCCGTCCGCGATGTTCTGCAGCGCGCGCTTGAGGAACGGGTCGTCGACGTTGTCGGCCTCCTGCTCCATGGCGAGCAGGCCGTTGGCGCGCGCCTTCTCCGCCAGGCCGACGACCTGGTCGATCACCTGCTGCGGCGGCTCCACCTTCCCGCGGAGCGCGCGGGGGAGCGCCTTGACCGCGGTCAGGAAGTCCTTGATCGTTCCGCTGGCGATCCCGACCGCGATGGTGGCCCCGAAGACCAGCACCATGGGGGCGGGCAGCAGCAGCGCGCTCAGGTGCGCGCCCTCCATCGTCACCATCGCGACGACGGCGCCGAACGCGAGGACGATGCCGATGATCGTTGCCGGGTCCATTACTTCTTCCTTGCTCGCAGGGGGACGGCGCGGGCTTCGGGGTGAGCCCTCCCCGTCTCGTCGTCTTCCAGGCCGGTGAGCGTCACGAGCCCGAGCGGCGGCGCGGGAACGGGTCGCGGGCCGGCGGCGGGGAGATCGTGGGCGAGCGCGATCACGCGCGCCCGGTACGCGGCGATCTTCTCGATCACTTCGGACATGGACTCGGTGACGATGAACTTCGCCCCGTCGACCATGACGAGAGTGGTGTCCGGACTGGCGTGGATGCGCTCGATGAGGTCGGGGTTGACCGCAAACTGGCTGTCGTTCAATCGGGTGACGACGATCATGGGCGCGAATCCTGGTCTCGGCTCCGGGTGAGCCGTCACGAGTGCACTATCGGCCCGCGTCGGTCGGTCGTTAGGGGGACGCGGGGTGGATGGGGAGTGGAAGTGCTGTGGCTAACGGACACCGATACCCTGCCGATAGTCCAACCCGTGACGACTCTGCAGGCCCCGTCGCCGGACGCCCCCGAGGCGCCGGTCTACGACTTCCGGCGGCCGACGACGCTCGCGCGCGAGCATTCGCGCGTTCTGGAGCTGGCGTTCGAGACGTTCGCCCGGCAGTGGGGCACGCAGCTGACCGCGAAGGTGCGCGTGCTCAGCCAGGTGGAGTGCGACTTCGTCCAGTTGCAGACGTACGACGAGTACGCGGCGTCGCTTCCGGCGACCACGGCCATGGTGCTGTGCGAGCTGGAGCACATCGCCCCGAAGGCGGTCATCCAGTTCCCGACCACGGCCGCCCTCTCGTGGGTGAACGCGATGCTCGGCGGTCAGGGCACCCCGGTCGATCACGAGCGCACCTTCACCCAGATCGAGCACGCGCTGGTGCGCCGGCTGATGGATGACGCACTGGAGGATCTGCGCTATTCGCTCGGCTCCATCCTGCTCGCTCCGATCACGGTGGACGCCATCCAGTACAACTCGCAGTTCGCGCAGGCCGCCGCGACTTCCGAGCTGATGATCGTGGCGGGCTTCGAGCTGCGGGTCGGCGAGAACGTCGCCCGTGCGACCGTCGCCCTGCCCGCCGTCGCGCTGCTCCCGCAATTGGGCGAGACGAACCCGACCCACAGCACCGAGAACGCGCGCGAGCTGGTCGACGCCCAGCTGGCGCGCGTCCCCGTGGATGTGGCCCTGCGGCTGGCCCCGGCGGCCGTGCGTCCCAGCGTTGTGTTGGGGCTGGCGGTCGGCGACCTGCTCCCGCTCCCGCATCCACAGCACCGACCTTTCGATCTCACGGTCGGCGGGCAGACCGTCGCTTCGGCCGCTCTCGGCTCGAGCGGCTCGCGTCTCGCCTGCGTGATCGTCAACACAGAGGACTGATTCCGATGAGCATGACCAGCACCGCACACGCGTCCGGCCTCTCGCTCGGGCAGGCGCAGGCCGCCGCCGAGGCGCTCGCCCGCGTGCTGCCGACCGGCGCGCCGCTGACCCCGCTGCTGTCGCAGGGGTCGGATGTGCAGGACGCGGCACGTGCCGTTGTCGCGACGTTCGTCGGCGCCGTCTCCGCCGATCTCGCCGTCGTGCTGCTCGAGGCGCCGCAGCTGGTCGACGAGGGTGCGGACGGCGCGCCGGTGGTGGCGCTCCAGGATGTGCTGCAGCCGGCCCTCGAGGCCGCCAGCGACACGCTCGGCGCGGGCGTTCTGGATGACGCCCGCCCGGACGACGCCTCGGAACTGTTCGCCGACCCGGCCACCTCGGTCTTCGCCCTGTCCGGCCCGTCCGGGGTCGCCGGCTGGTTCGCGGTCCGCGGGCGCGCGTCCGTCGCCGAGCGTACGGGCAACAGCGCACTGGGCGGCAAGCTGGCGCGCATCAGCAACGTCGAGATGGCGCTGACCGTCGAGATCGGCCGCACCCGCATGGCCGTGCGCGACGTGCTCGCGATGGAGCCGGGCGCCGTCATCGAGCTCGACCGCTCTGCCGGGTCGCCCGCCGACGTGCTGCTCAACGGCCGCCTGATCGCGCACGGCGAGATCGTGGTCGTCGACCAGGACTACGCGGTCCGCATCACGAAGATCCTCGACACGGCGGAAGACCTGGACTGACGCGCGGCGGCAGTCACCGTCACCGCAGCGGCGTCCACCCCGGCGGCAGCGCGCCGCCGAGCCCGGCGCGCTCGGCATCCGCTGCTGCCGACCAGCCCTGCGCGGCGCCTTCGGCGTCGAACCCTCCCCGGGCCAGGCGGAACCCGACGTCCTCGTGCTGGGTGCGCGGCGGTCCGCCGCGCCGGACGGACGCCCGTACGTTCCACGCGTCGTCGGCGAACCCGCCACCGCGGAACACCCGGTAGTCGCGGTACCGGCCCGGGTCGAGGAGGTCCCAGCACCACTCCCACACGTTGCCGAGGGTGTCGAACAGGCCGTTGAGATTGGGCAGCCGCAGCCCGACGTCTGCGGGAACCGTCAGACCGTCGGCGCTCGTCCAAGCGACCTCGGGCAGCGGTCCGTAGTGCGGGCCCGTCGAGCCGGCTCGGCACGCGAACTCCCACTCGGCCTCGGTCGGCAGGCGGTAGCCGTCCGCATCCACGTGCCAGGTCACGTCCTCGCCGTCGAAGGTATAGGCGGGGTCGAAACCTTCCCACTCCGAGGCCGCGTTGCAGATGCGCACAGCGCGCAGCCAGCTGATCCGGGTCGCCGGGCGGCGAGGATGCGGGGCCGGCTCGCCGATCAACTCGGCGACCTGCTGCTCGGTCACGGCGAACACGCCCAGCTCGAACGGTTCCAGTTCCACCGTCCAGCGCCGCTTGAGCCGGGCGTCGTGCAGCTGCACGCTCCCGCCCCCAACGCTCGCCATCTCGAAGTCCACGCCTCCACCCTCCCACGCAGCGCCGAAGTGCACGTCGTGGCGGGTATTCGGCGCGGATAGCGACCACGACGCGCACCTCGGCGAACCCCTAACGGCACGGACCAGGCGGCCGATAGTGCGCAGCGTGGAGACCCTGTTCGTTGCGTTGCGCGTCGCGGTGGTGCTCGGCGTCATCGTCGCGCTGCTGTGGTTCGTGCAGCGACGGGTGACGAAGGGCCGCACGTCGGCGCGAGGCCGCCGCGGCAACGCCGTGACCGTCGTCGGACGTCAGGGCATCGGCCAGAAGGCGTCGGTCGTCGTCGTGGATGTTGACGGCAGCCGCTTCGTGCTTGGCGTCACCGAGCGCCAGGTCAGCGTCCTCCATTCCGGGGACCGCCCGCAGGACGCGGACGTCACCCCGCTCAAACCCGTGCGCGAGGTGGAGGCCAGGACCGGCACCACGGACGCGCCGGCGAGTACAGGCACCACCAGCAGCACCAGCACCACGACGACCACCAGGCAGGATGCCGACTTCCTCACGGCGCAGGGACGCGCCTCGCTCTTCGACGAGGCACTCAAAGGCTCGATCCTGTCCCCGGCAACGTGGCGTCAGGCGAGTTCGGCGGTGCGCCCCAAGAAGTGACGGCGCCGGAGGTCACGGCGCGCACAGCGCGCGCCCGCATGCCCCGCCTCGCGGTAGCCGGCGTCCTGGTCGCACTGATCGTCGCGGCCGTCGTCCTCCTCAGCGCCACCGCCGCGCACGCCGTGCCAACGCCCGTCCCGACCCCGTCCGGACCGGCCGGGCCCACGGGCGGTTCCGGCGGCATCACCCTCGACATCAACGGCCCGAACGGCACGCCGAGCGCCGCCATCCTGACGCTGCTCGGCATCACCGTGCTCTCGGTGGCGCCCGCGCTGCTGCTGATGATGTCGTCGTTCACGAAGATCTTCGTCGTGCTCGCGATCACGCGGAACGCGCTCGCGCTCCCGTCCATCCCGCCGAACCAGGTGCTCGCGGGGCTGTCGCTGTTCCTCAGCCTGTTCATCATGAGCCCGGTTCTCGTCGACATTAACAACACGGCCGTGCAGCCGTATCTCGCCGGGCACATCGACTTCACGGCGGCCGCGCACGCGGCTGAGGCGCCGCTGCGCGGCTTCATGGCGGCGCACACCCGCGAGGAGGACATCGCGTTGATGACCCGCGCCGCGGGCCGCCCCAACCCGGAGAGCGTGAGCGCGGTGCCACTGCTGACGCTCATCCCCGCGTTCATGATCTCCGAGCTGCGTGCCGCGTTCATCATCGGCTTCGTCATCTTCGTGCCGTTCCTGGTGATCGACATGGTGGTCTCGGCGGCGCTCATGTCGATGGGCATGATGATGCTCCCGCCGGTGATGATCTCGCTGCCGTTCAAGATCCTGCTGTTCGTGCTGGTCGACGGCTGGGGGCTCATCATCACGAGCCTGATCACGAGCTACGGGGGCGGTGGCGGATGAACCCGAACGCCGTCCTCGACATCGCCATGCAGGGCCTCATGGTCACCGCGAAGCTGGCCGCGCCGATCGTGGTCACCGCGCTGGTCGTCGGCTTCGCGATCTCGCTGGTGCAGTCGATCACGCAGATCCAGGAGGTCACCCTCTCGTTCGTGCCGAAGGCGGCGGCCGTGGCCATCGCGTTGATCATCTGCGGCCAGTGGATGATCGCCGAGCTCGTCTCCTTCACCCACGTGCTCTTCGACAAGATCCCGCAGCTGCTGGGCGGTGGCTGATGTCCATCCCCATCGACCTGGCCGCGATCGAGGCGATCGCGCTGGCCTCCCTCCGCATGGTCGCCTTCCTGGTGATCGCGCCGCCGTTCTCGTACAACGGCTTCCCGGCGCAGGTGAAGGGGATGCTCGCCATCGGGCTCGCCGTCGCCGTCGCCCCGCGCGTGGGCGCCGGCTACCGGTCGGCCGACACCGGAGCGTTCTTGCTCGACATGGTGCGCGAGCTCGCCGTGGGGGCGACGCTCGGGTTCCTGGTCTTCGTGGTGTTCGCGGCGATCCAGTCGGCGGGCAGCCTGATCGACCTGTTCGGCGGCTTCCAGCTGGCGCAGGCGTTCGATCCGCAGTCGATGATCAACGGCGCGCAGTTCACGCGGATGTTCCAGCTCACGGCCCTCGCACTGCTGTTCGCGTCGGGTGGCTACCAGCTGATCATCGGCGGGCTCATCCGCACGTTCGACGCCGTCCCGCTCGCCGCGGGCCTCAGCATGGCCGACCCGGCGAAGCAGATGGTCGACGGGCTGACCCAGATGTTCCTCGCGGCACTGCAGATCGCCGGGCCGCTGATCGTGGTGCTGTTCCTCGCCGACGTGGGCCTCGGCCTCCTCACTCGGGTCGCCCCCGCGCTGAACGCGTTCTCGCTCGGCTTCCCGCTGAAGATCATGCTCACCGTCGTGCTCGCGGCCATCGTCTTCGTCGCGCTTCCGGGCGTCGTCTCCGGGCTCACCGACACCGCCGTCAAGACCATGCTGGGGGTGGGCCGATGAGCGACGCGCAGGAACGCACCGAGCAGGCGACCGAGAAGCGGATGAAGGAGGCGCGCTCCAAGGGCCGCCTCTCGAAGTCGACCGACCTGACCGCCTGGGTCGGCGTCGGAGCCGCCGCCGTCATGCTGCCGTTCACGCTCCAGGCCGGCAGCACCGCGGCGATCGAGCAGCTGTTCTCGGTCCGCTCCGTGATCGAGAGCCCGGACCCGGCGAAGGCGGTCGCCGCCCTCGGCGACGGTCTCGGCAGCATCATGGCGACGATCGGACCGCTGCTGGCGGTCGGTGCCCTCGCCGTGGTGGGCGCCGCGGCCGTGCAGGGCGGCATCCACTTCAAGAAGCTCGAGGGCAAGTACGAGCAGTTCAACCTGGTGCAGGGCATCGGCCGGGTGTTCGGGATGCGCGCCCTCTGGGAGGGCGCCAAGACCTTGCTGAAGTCGGCCGTTGTCGCGATCGGGCTGTTCCTGGTCGTCCAGGGGCTGATGCCGGTGCTGCTCACCTCCGGTTCGATGCCGCTCGCCTCTCTGCTCTCGGCCGCATCCGGCGGCACGGCCGGGCTGCTGCAGGCGGCGATCGGCGCGGGCCTCGTGCTCGCCGGACTCGACGTGCTCGTGGTCATGCGCCGCAACCGCAAGCACACGCGCATGAGCAAGCAGGAGGTGCGCGACGAGAACAAGAACACCGAGGGCGACCCGTTGGTGCGTTCGCACCGGCGCTCCCGGCAGCTGGCGATGAGCCGCAACCGCATGATCGCGGCGATCGGCGGGTCGGATGTGGTGCTCGTCAACCCGACGCACATCGCCGTGGCGGTGAAGTACGAACCGGGCAAGTCGGCCCCGCGGGTCGTCGCGAAGGGTGCGGGCGCCATCGCCCTGCGCATCCGCGAGAAGGCGGAAGAGGAGCGCGTGCCGATCGTCAAGGACATCCCGCTCGCCCGAGCGCTGCACGCGGGGTGCGAGATCGGGGACGAGATCCCGGTCGAGCTCTACAACGCGGTCGCGCGGGTGCTCGCCTTCGTCATGTCGCTCAAGCAGCGCGGTTCCGCCGCCGGGATGCACACCATGCGACCGCAGCTCCAGGGAGGGATGTCGTGAAGCCGAACAAGGGTCTCGCCGCCAAGGTCGCCGTGCCGATCGGGGTCGTCGGCATCATCATGCTGCTCGTCGTCCCGGTGCCGTCGTGGATCCTCGACATGCTCATCATCGTCAACATCATGCTGGCGCTGGTCATCCTGCTCACGACGATGTTCGTCAAGAAGCCGCTCGACTTCTCCGTCTTCCCGTCGCTGCTGCTGGTGGCGACCCTGTTCCGGCTCGGCCTCAACGTCGCCTCCACGCGCCTGGTGCTGGGCGACGGGTTCGCCGGGCAGGTCATCCAGGCGTTCGGGCATGTGGCGGTCGGCGGCTCGATCATCATCGGCGCAGTCGTCTTCCTCATCCTGGTGGTCATCCAGTTCATCGTCGTCACCAAGGGCGCAGAGCGCGTGGCCGAGGTGGGCGCCCGCTTCACCCTCGACGCCATGCCGGGCAAGCAGATGGCGATCGACGCCGACCTCAACGCAGGGCTCATCACCGAGGAGCAGGCGCGGGCGCGGCGCGCGGAGGTCTCGGCCGAGGCGGACTTCTACGGCGCGATGGACGGCGCATCGAAGTTCGTCAAGGGCGATGCGATCGCGGGCATCCTCATCATCGTCATCAACGTCGTCGGCGGCATCGCGATCGGCATGATCCAGCGGGGCATGGAGCTCGGCGACGCGGTCAACTCCTACACGCTGCTGACCATCGGCGACGGTCTCGTGTCGCAGATCCCCGCGCTCCTCATGGCCGTGTCGACGGGCATGATCGTGACCCGGTCGAACGCCGAGTCCGAGATGGGCACGACGGCGAGCAACCAGCTCAGCCAGTCGCGCAACGCCCTGATGATCGCGGGATGCGCCGCGATCGTCATGGCGCTCATTCCCGGCATGCCGCCCATCCCGTTCGTGCTCGTCGGCGCGTTCCTCATCCTCGCGTCGCAGCGCATCAAGACCGCACAGGCGGCGGCGAAGAAGGCGCAGGCGGCGCAGAACGCCGTCGCCACGGCCACCAAGTCGGAGACGACGGAAGACCTGATCGAGCAGATGCGGGTCCACGCCCTCGAGATCACGCTCGCCCCCGACCTCGTCGACATCGTCAGCGGCGCCTCCGACGACCTGCTCGCGCGCGTGCGGGCGCTGCGCCGCAAGATCGCGCTCGAACTGGGCGTGATCGTCCCACCGGTCCGCACCCGCGACAGCGCGGAGCTGCCGCCGTCCACCTACGTGATCAAGATCGCCGGGGTGGAGGCCGGCCGCGGGCAGGCGCCCTCCGGCCGGGTGCTCGCCCTCGGCGACGCCCTCGACAACCTGCCGGGCACGCCGACCGTCGAGCCGGTGTTCGGCCTGCCGGCGAAGTGGATCCCGTCCGAGATGCGGCACAGCGCCGAGCTGGGCGGTGCCACCGTCATCGACCGGGTCTCCGTGCTCATCACGCACCTGTCGTCGATCATCACGGCGAACGCGGCACGCCTTCTCACCCGAGAGGATGTGCGGCTCCTCACCGAGGGCGTCAAACAGGTGAACCCGCCCGCGGTGGAGGAGCTCATCCCTGCTCTGCTCTCGCTGGCGGAGGTGCAGCGCGTGCTGCAGGGGCTGCTCGCCGAACAGGTGCCGATCAACGACCTGCCGCGCATCCTGGAGGCGCTGACGCTGCGCGCGAAGGTGTCGAACGACCCGGAGGGACTGGTCGAGGCTGCCCGCGCGGCCCTCGGACCGGCCGTCGTCGCCCCCCACCTCGACGAGGGGACGCTGCGCGTCATCATGATCGATCCCGGGCTCGAGCAGTCGATGCTCGAGGGCCTGCGTCCGTCAGAGGGCGGCACGCAGATCGTGCTCGACCCTGTGCGGCTGGAGGCGGTTCTCGCCTCCGTGCGCGACACCGCGGCGCGGCTCGACGACTCGGGCGTCTCGGCGGTCCTGGTCTGCGCACCTGCGCTGCGCCCGGCGATCCGGCGGCTGGTCGCCGGCCAGATCGCGGGGCTCGCCGTGCTCTCCTATCAGGAGGTGACCGCCGTGCAGGCGGCGATCGAGACGGTGGGGGTGGTCCGCGGTGCGGAGTCGATCGCGGCCTGAGTGGGTCGGCGGCGACGAGGAGGTCCTCCCGGCCGTCTCGACGTCATCGCTCGCGTTCCAAGCGGTCCTCGACGACCTCGTGCGAGCCGTCGACGCGCCCGACCTCGCCCCGCCCATCCCTCCCGCCCCGCCCACCCCTCCCGCCCCGCCCATCCCCCCCGCCTCGCCCACCCCTGAGCCGAAGGGCACGTTGTGGCGGGAAAACGACTCGAATAGCAGCCACGACGTGCACTTCGACGACGTGGTGCCCGCCGGTCCGCCCCCCGCGCGCCTGCGCGGCCGCGGCGACCTCACCCTCGTGGTGGGGCTCGGTGCGGACGCGGAGGAGGCCGCCCGCGTCCTCGCCGCCTCCGCCGACGCAGGCGCCGAGGTGCAGCACCTCGGCGACCGCCGCGACGCCCTCGCCGCCCGCGCAGACGGTGTGCGCCGCGACATCCCCGTGGTGGCCGCGTTCCCGCTCGCCGGCCCCGCCGCCGTGCCTGCGCTCGCCGCCGACCTGGCCGGCATCGCCCCCGACCAGGTCTGGGTGGCCGTCGACGTCTCGCGCACGTTCGGCGACACGAGCACCTGGGTCCGGGCGGTGGATGCGGTGCTCGCCGTGGACGCGGTGGCCGCGACCGGCGCATCCTTCACCTCGACGCCGGACGACGTACACCGGCTCGGCCTGCCGGTGCTCTGGCTGGACGCGCCGCCCGGCGGATAGGCTGGACCGATGCTGGTATTGACGCGCAAGGCGGGGGAGCGGGTGCTCATCGGCGACGACATCGTCGTGACGATCCTCGAAGCGCGTGGTGACGGAGTGCGGATCGGCATCGACGCGCCGCGCGGCATCCGCATCCAGCGCGACGAGGTCGTCAAGGCCGTGACCGAGGCCAACCAGGAGGCGACCGAGCGCGCCGCCGGCACCGACGACGCCGAGGCGCTGATCAAGAAGTCGCTGGGACTCTGACCGTCGACCCCGGCGCGGCCTGGGCGGACCGCCGGTGGAACCCGTGGACGGTCAGGTAGATGCCGAGGAACAGTTCCCACACGACCTCCGGCAGCGTGAGCACCGCCGACCACGGCGACACCTGATCCCAGACCCCGAAGAGTACGGCGACGCCGGACAGTGACACCAGCGGCCCGCCGATCATGCCGAACCACGCCCAGCCGCGGGGCACGAGTCCGGCCCGGTGCAGCATCCAGCCGAGCATCAGGCCGTTCCCGATGCCGACGACGAAGCCGGGGCCGAGCAGGAACGTCCAGCCGTGCAGCGCGACGAGCGCGTGCGCCACGACGACGGCCGTACCCGCAGCGCCTCCGTCGGCCTCCCGCAGCGTCACGACCGAGAGCAGGCTGAGGATCCCGACCGCGATCAGCGTCGACTCCATCACCCGGGCGACGACGTAGCCGAGCGCCAACGATGGGCTGGTCCGCCGGAGCACCGGATAGAGCACGAGAGCCGTGCCAAGGTTGGCGATGACCAGGGCGATCTCGAGCAGGGCGCCCGCGAGAACCGGCGTGGCCGATCCCGAGCCGAGCACGAAGCGGGGATCGCTCAGCACAGGCCCGTACAGCAGGGCGCCGGGGATGGAGGTGGCGAAGGTGAGCAGGAAGAGCACGCCCGCGACGAGCGAGCGGCGACGGTCCGGGTCCATGATGTCCTCTCGGAAGACGAGGTGTACGGCGTACACCTTCATCGCGATCAGGCTAGGCGTACGCTGTACACCATGTCAAGAGACGTCGCGGTACCCAGGCAGACGCTGAGCACCGCACGGGTGATCGAGGCGGCCGTCGAGCTGGCCGATCGCGAGGGACTCGACGGCCTCAGCATGCGCGAACTGGCTCAGCGCCTCGGCGTCGTCCCGATGGCGCTGTACAAGCACGTCGCCAACAAGGACGACCTGCTCGACGGCATGGTCGACACCGTGTGGGCGGAGGTCGAGGCTCCCTCGCCCGAACTCGGCTGGCGCGAGGCGATGCGCCGCCGCTCCATCTCCCTGCGCGATGCCCTGATGCGGCACCGCTGGGCCGTCGGACTCCTGGAGGCCCGGATGCGTCCGGGCCCGGCCAACCTCAGCCAGCACAACGCGATGATGGGCTGCCTGCGCACCGCCGGCTTCACATTCCGCACGACGGTGCACGTCACGTCGGCCCTCGACGCCTACGTGTACGGCTTCGCGCTGCAGGAGAAGACGCTCCCGTTCGGCACTCCCGAGGAGTCGGGGGAGGCGGCCGCCGCCAAGCTCGACGCCACCCCTCCGGAGCTGGCGCAGCAGTTCCCGCACCTGCTCGAAGTGGTCTCCGAGCTCGCCCGCGCCGGGTACGACTACGACGAGGAGTTCCTCACCGGCCTCGACCTCCTCCTCGACGGCGTGGAGCGTCTGCGACCGGAGTGGATCACGACCGGCTGACGCGCATCCTCCGCCGCGCGCCGGAGCAGAGGGCTCGCGACTGACCCCTGCGGCAGAATGTCCGCATGGCGGTGATCAGGACGGAGCGCGGGCTCGACCGGCTCGTGAACTTCTCCGACGCGACGGTCGCGATCGCGATCACGTTGCTGATCCTTCCGCTCGTCGATCAGGCCTCGAAGCTGGGCGGCAAGTCGTTCGGCGACTTCCTCGCCGAGAACGGCTGGGAGATCTTCGCGTTCGTCATCTCGTTCGCCGTCATCGCGCGCTTCTGGGTCGTCCATCACCGCATGTTCGAGAGCGTGCGCGACTACAACTCCTGGGTCATCTGGTTCAACTTCCTCTGGCTGCTCGCCATCGTCGCGATCCCGTTCAGCGCCAACGTTCTTGCCGAGTCCGACGGGCAGCGGGCGGAGGTCTATGCGCTCTACATCGGCGACATGCTCGTCGCGACGATCGCGACCCGGCTGATCGCCGAGGTGCTGTACCGCACCCCGGAACTGCTCACCGAGGAGGCGCGGGCGCAGATCGACCGCACCAACGGGATCGCCGAGGCGAGCATCATGGCCGTCGCCCTCGTGCTCGCCGTGCTGTTCCCGAGCATCAACCTGTTCTGGCTGTTCCTGCTGTTCCTGTCGGGCCCCCTGCATGCCCTTCTCCACAGGCTCGTCTACGGCCCTTCCCAGACGACAGCCTGAGGGCTAGCGTCGGGGCATGCGCCTGAAGACCGTTCTCATCCTTGTCGTCGTGGCCGTCGCGTACCTGCTCGGAGCCCGCGCCGGGCGCGAACGCTACGAGCAGATCACCGAGGCCGTCACCTCGTTCTGGAACGCGCCCGATGTGAAGAAGGCGCGTAAGAAGGCCGCGGCGCAGGCTCAGAAGGCGCGCAAGCGCCTGTCCTGACGGCTCTGTCCGGCTTGATCGCCTGACCTGATCGCGGTTGACCCGCGCGGATCCCGCCCGAGTGGATCCGACGGGGTCAGCGAGGTTCAGGGCTCGTCGTAGTCCCCGTCGGTGTATTCGCCTTCGGGGGCGTCGGCGGCCTCGTCCGCATCCGTGTACGTACCCTCGACCGCGGGGTCGGGGCCGGGGTTTTCCTCGGTCTCGGTGTACTGACCGTGGACCGTGCGCTCGTGCGGCGCCTCGCCGTCGACCTCGGTGTAGCTGCCCTCGAGGTTCTCGCGTGCGTCGCCGGTCGGCTGCTCTGGGTTGCTCATAGCAGGGACATTACGCCGTGCCGTCGCGCACGGCTACAGGTGCGGTGTGCGCAACGTCGCTGTAGCCGTCCGAGTCCGGCGGAGAGTAGTCTGCGCGCGTCACCCGGACGATCGGCGGAGGGATGAGCGACGAGGCGCGGCCCCACGACTGGCCCCATCATGTGCTCGAGTTGCGCATCCACGGCATCAAGAACACCCCGCCGACGGAGATGCTCGGGCGCGAGCAGAGCGAGCTGCGGCAGACGCAGGGCGACGAGAACGGCGGGTTCTGGTGGGCGCCGAAGCAGGATGAGCCGGACCGCGATCCCGATGACGCGCCCGGAACGATCGACCCGGCCGTTCCGCCGCCCGACGTGCGTACCGAGGCGTACTCGTGGGGCCGGCTGGCCCGGTACGGCTCCGGCCCGCTGCTGTTCATCGGGCAGCTCTTCGTCCAGCTCGCCTGGCTGCTGCTGGCCCCGTTCGGCCTGGCGAACTCGGCGTACTGGACCCGGCGCATCCCGACCCAGCGGCCGGGTGGCGAGTGGGATGCCGGGGTCGGCGGCGCGTCCCTCCGCATCTTCGCGCTCGGACTGACCCTGCTCTACGTCTGCGCCCTCGGCTCCGTGAGCCTCGATCTGGGCGTGCAGTGCGCGACGGGTACGGCGTGCACCGCGCTTCCGGAGGCGGTCACTGGCTTCTTCGCGAACGCGCCGCTGAGCTGGCGCGGGCCACAGCTGTCGCTGCTCTCGCTCGTGCCGATCGCGGGCGTCCTGCTCTTGTTCCTGGTGTCGCGCCGGGCCAGGGCGCGCTACGAAGCGGCGATCTTCGACGCGGCCGACCGGATGGGCGGGCGCGGTGTCCGGCGCAGCGGCCGTTTGCGTCCGCTCGCGTCGGAGGGCTTCTGGCGCACGGCGCGCGTCGGCTCCCCGACCGAGCGTCTGCACCTGGCGGCCGCCTTCCTGCTCGTCGCCCTGCTGCTCGCCTGGGACCGCATGTTCGCCGGCGCTGCCGCGTGCGTGAAGCTGCAGACCTTCGTGTCGGGCGAGTGCCTCAGTGCCGCGTTCGGATCGCGGGACGTGCTCGCCCTCAGCGGCGGGATCATCGCGGCGGCAGGGCTGACGGTCACCATCATCCTGGTCGGGGTGTTCGCCGAGACGACGAGCACGGGGGATGCCGGCGACACCTCGGTCGACGAGTTCCTGCGCGACCGCCTCCGCCGCACCGGCACGGTCACAGCCTGGGTGCTGGTGGCGGCCGTCCTCGTCTACCTCTACGTCGGCGCAACCCTGTGGTTCGGCGGCGAGTATGCGGCGCCGCCGTCGGGGGCGTTCCTCGGGCTCGCGACCGCGCCATCCATCATCCTCGGCGTACTGCTCGCCATCTGCATCTCGGCGCTGGGATGGCGGCGAGGGGTGCCGCACGGGCTGTCGATCGCCCTGATGACCGGTGCAGGGCTGACCTTCCTCGCCGGTGTCGCGCAGAATCCGCCGACGCAGAACGCCGCGCCGGGTCCGCTTCGTTTGCCCCTGTTCGCCATCGCGGCCGTGCTGACCCTCGCGCAGCTGATCCTCGTCTGGCGGTGGCCGTACTTCCCGAGCGGCCGCCGGGCCGGACCGCCGGAGCGATTCCGGGCCGAAGGCTGGGCGGGCATGGGTCCGGGCGTCGTCATGCTGTGGTCGCTGGGCGCCGCGATGATCCTCTCCACCCTGCTCGTGCTCGGGGTGCAGGGCTGGCTGGTCAGCGGGTCGCCGCCGTGCGGCTGTGCGACCCCGCCGCACGCGGTCTTGCGGCCGCCGATCGTCTACCACAACTTCGGCGACGTGCTCCCGTTCATCGCCATCGCGCTCGCCCTCGTCGGGATCGGCGTCGCCGCCGCGGTCCTGCGCTGGGTTCCGCTGCTGACGACGCCCCGCACGCGCGACGGCCGCCGTCCGCTGCTGGAGCAGGTGGATGCGTACCGCGACGGCCGCATCGCCGCGAGCACCACGGCCGACCGCCTGTCGCTGAAGATCCTGCGTGCACGGCGACTCGCCGCGCTGGTGCATCGGGGTGAGCCCATCCTCGGAATCCTCGCCGCTTTGCTCGCCGTCGGCTTCGTCGTGGCGCTCGCCGTCTCGTACTCGGTCGTCTTCCGCTGGATCGACGCGCTCGTCGGACCGGCCCTCGCGGTGATCGCCGCCGCCATCCTCGCGGTGGTCGTCGAGAACGCGCTGACCGCCAAGGAACGCCCGATCAGCATCATGTGGGACCTCATGTGCTTCCTCCCGCGGGCGGGCCATCCGTTCGGTCCCCCCTGCTACGCGGAGCGCGTCGTCCCCGAGCTGCGCGACCGCGTCGCCGACTGGCTGACGCACGACCTGGAGCCGCCGGAAGGCCTCACGCTGGCCGAACGACTCCGCTGGCGCGACGAGCAGGAGGAGGTCGCGCTCGGCGAGAAGCGCCCGTTCAGCGTGGTCCTCTCGGCGCACAGCCTGGGCGCCGTGCTGGCGGTCTCGACGCTGTTCACCCTGCGGCCGGACGACGCCGACCGGCTGCGCAACGTCGCCCTGCTCACCTACGGGTCGCAGCTGCGCGTCTACTTCGGACGGTTCTTCCCCGAGCTGTTCGGACCGGATGCGCTCGGCACCCTCGGCTCGCGGCGTCCGCTCCTCGGCAAGGCCGACCCGTGGTTCACCCAGGTGGAGCGCGATCAGGACGGCGACCCGGTCGTCATCGGCGCGTCCGGCGCATCCGACCCGTCGCTCGTGCAGCTGCTGACACAGGAGGACGGCTCGGTCGCCTGGATCAACCTGTGGCGCCGGACCGACTACCTGGGCTTCCCGGTCAACAGCTACCGCCTCGAAGACCGCCGCCCGGACGACATCGACCGGGGAGCCGACGAGTTCGGCCCGCCGCGCTACCTCGTGAAGGTCGCGACGCATCCCGATTACCAGTCAGCGCCGCAGTACCGCGTGGCGCTCCTCGACCTCATCGCCCGCCTCGACACGCCCGCCCCGCCCGCTCCGCCCGCCTCCCCATCCGACAGCTCCTGAGTTTTTCGGCCTTTTCGACCGCGAAACGCCGAAAAACTCCGGAGCTGTTGGCGAGGAGGCCGCGGGCGCGGGGATGCACGGTACGCCGGGAGGCGGGCGCCGGTAAGCCCCCTTGCGGGCGGCGGGGGTGCGGCGTTTCGTGGGGCCCATGACCGATTCGCGCGATGCACAGGAGCCGATCACCGGCCACGACCCCACCAACGGGTTGGCCGGTGACCTCGAGGGCGACGACGGCGGTGCCGCCGAGCCCTCCGCGGACAAGGACGTGATCCAGGAGGTCATCCCGGATCTCGACGACGCCCGCGCCGAACCGGAGGACGGGACCTCCGCCACCTCGTACAGCGAAGAGGGCAAGCCGTGAGGCGCCCGGGAAGGAGCGAAGCATGAGTGACACCAGCGGACTGCCGAACACGGACGCCGAGGGCGTTCCGGCCGAGGACAAGCCCGAGCGCTTCGAGCAGGGCCAGGGCGCCGACGCCGAGCGCGACGCCCAGGCCGCCGAGCCCGCGGAGACGGAAGCCGGCCAGTCCGGAGACGTCTCCGAACCGCACGAGACGGGAGTCGCACCGGAAGGGGCAGAGGATGTGACGGCCGCCGACAGCGGCACCGACCAGGCCGAGCCCCCGCCCGCGGACTTCGATCCGGCTGACCAGCCGTCCAACCCGGACCTCGTGGGGCACGTCGAGCCCCCGGACTGATCCGCCGCATCCAGCCACCGGCGTGACGCCGGTACCCGACCGGCCCCGCCCTCTTCATCCCAGGGCGGGGCTGCTCGCTGTCCGGGTGCGGCTGTCAGCGCAGCAGCGCAGTTCAGACGTGCGGCCGCCCGGCCAGCCAGCAGGCGCCCGCGATGATTCCGACCACGCACATCCCCACGCCCACGCCGAGCACCGGGGCGTCCCCGCCGGTCCGCGGCAGCAGCAGACCGACGACGAACAGCAGCGCGCCGACGTTGAGCGTCACGGCGGAGACCCAGCCGAGTGTCGTGCGCAGCGTCGCGTTCATCCGGGCAATCGTAGCCCGTCGGGCGGCTACTCCCCGTCGATCAGTTCGAGCAGGCGCTTGGTCTCACGGGCGATGTCATCGTGGTCGTTCTGTGCGGCGCGGCTCTCGAGCGAGATCACCGCGCAGCGGTGCGCCTTCGTGAAGTCGCCGTACGGGAAGCTGAAGCGGCCCTTGGTCTCCTCGCTCTTGTCCGGATCCTCGCCGAGGTGCCAGAGCGCGTAGTCGTCCCAGCCGTTCTTCTCGATGTAGCGGTTCTCCTCGTCGGCGCTGGGGGCGTGTTCGCTCCAGTCGTCGCGCTCGTCGTGCACGACCTTGCCCTGCTCGACCAGCTTCCTGGCGTGCTCCAGCGCCTTCTTGTTGAGACGTACCGTCATGCCTCTCCCTGGTTGCCTGTCGCGGCCGTCTCCGCGTCCAGCGACTCGTTGATGAGGGATGCGACGAGCATCTTCCAGTCGGATCCTTCGTGCAGCGTCTCCGTGTAGCCCGGGGGCACGGCGCCGAACACCGGCTCGTGCTCCTCCCCTTCGACGGCGACGCGGACCAGGGTCCCCAGTTCGGCGTGCGATTCGTCGAGGACGACCCACACCCCCGCCGTCTTCTTCTCCACGTGGAAGATGCGGCCCCGGTACGGGTACCGCACGCTGGACATCTCGAGCTCGCTCGCCGACATGGCGACTCCTCTCGTCGGACTCGTCGGCACCTATCGAACGCCCAGCGCCCGCGCTTGGCAAGAGGGATGTCGCGAGCGGCCGCTGCGGAGCGCGCGCTCGCCGCAGGCCCAGCGGGGTCTCAGGCTGACCGTCGGCCGCTGAGAACGCCGTCGATGCGGTCGAGCAGGTCCGCCGGGTCGTCGAACACCGACACCGCTCCGGCTTCGAGCAGCTCGGAGGGCCCTACCCCGCCGGACAGCACGCCCGCCGCGCGGACGTGCGCGCGCGCCGCGGCCATCATGTCCCACGTCGAGTCGCCGATGAAGAGCGCGTCGGACGGCGCGGATCCCGCGCGCTCCAGTGCGACCTCGATGATCCCGGGCTCGGGTTTGGCCGTCGCCACATCGTCGGCGTTCGTCGTCGCGTGGATGGCGTCCTCCGCATCCAGAGCATCCATCAGCAGCTCCAGCTCGTCCGTCGGCGCGGAGGTCGCCAGCACCACCCGGATCCCGCGCGACGACAGCTCCCGCAGCAGGTCGCCCGCGTGCTCGAACGCCCGCAGCCGCCCGGCCTGCTCGCGGTAGTACCGCGAGTGCAGATCCTTCGCCCGCTTGACCCAGTCGTCGTCGCGGTCACCGACCAGCCCCTCCAGCAGCCGGGCGGAGTCCTGCCCGATGGCCCGGTGGATGCGCCACGAGTCGACGGGCGTCCCCATGTCGGCGAACGCGCGGCTCCACGCGTCGACGTGAAGGAAGTTGGAGTCGACCAGGGTCCCGTCGACATCGAAGAGCACTGCGGAGATCGTCATGGCTCCACGACTACCACCCCTTGCGCACGCCCGGCATGGGGTGCACCGTTCCCGGCATGGCTGATCACTCGTATCCGGAACTCACCGACCCGCGCACCGCCATCGTCACCGGCTCCGACTCCGGCATCGGCCGAGCGACCGCGGTCGCCCTCGCCCAGGCCGGTATGGACGTCGGCATCACCTGGCACTCGGACGAGGAGGGCGCGGAGGAGACCGCGCGCCTCGTCCGCGCGACCGGCCGCCGTGCCGTCGTCGCGCAGCTCGACACCACCGACGCTCCCGCCTGCGGCGACGTCGTCGACCGCATGGCCGACGAGCTCGGCGCCTGCGACGTCTTCGTCAACAACGCCGGCCTCAACGGCGGAACCCCCTTCTTCGAGACCGACTGGGAGACCTGGCGGAAGACCGTCTGCGCCGATCTCGACGGCCCGTTCGTCTGCATCCAGCGCATGGCCCGGCGGATGGTGGATGCGGGACGCGGCGGTCGCATCATCGGCGTCACCAGCGTCCACGAGCACCAGCCGCGGGTCGGATCCGCCGCGTACGACGCCGCCAAGCACGGGCTCGGCGGCCTCCTGAAGACCCTCGCGCTGGAGCTCGGCGAGTACGGCATCACCGCGAACGCCGTCGCGCCCGGCGAGATCTCGACGCCGATGAACGACCCAGAGGATGAGGACCCGCGCGAGGTCCACCGCCCCGGCATCCCGCTTGGGCGTCCGGGAGACGCGCGCGAGATCGCCGCGGTCATCGCGTTCCTCGCTTCGCCGGCGGCCTCGTACGTCACCGGCGCATCCTGGGCGGTCGACGGCGGGATGCTGCAGATGGGCCCGCAGGCCGGGTCGCACCTGACTTCGGACGACTGGCGCCGCCTGTAGTCCTGCTCTTTACGTTCTGACGGCCCGCGCCGTCGCACCTCGTCGTGCGGCGGCGCGGACTTTTCTGCGTCAGCTGTCTTTCTTTGTCGGCGGCCGCCTGGTGTGATCGGTCCGGGGCCATCTCCCGCGTCGGCGTCTCCCATCCGCCGCCCCGAGATGAAGACCGGTGGGTTCGCCTGGCTTCGGGTGCCCGCGAACCCGCCGGCGCCTCCCTTCCCGCGTGCTGTCTGCTTTGCATTTCTTTTGCCTGATCAGGTGTTTTTCTTCGACAGGTGTCTTTCGGGCCCGTTCTCGACGTGGTGATAGTTCGGTAATAAAAACCTGGCCGTCGTCGCGTAATAGAACACCGGAACCATCGTCCTCATAAGTGAGGACACCTGGTCCCCGAACGCATTCGCTCGTGAAAGCGGCGCTTGTCCGACTCGTCGGAGGCGCTGCGATCGCTGAACGTTGAGGAACATTTTGAAGCGCTCACTCGTGACGACACACGTGCTCACCGACCGACCCCTGGTCGGCTGGTCCCCCCTGTGCAGCGACTGGGCGCGAGTGGGGGAGTGCTGACCATGACGCGTCAAATCCGAAGCCGTTCCCGCCGGGTCAAGCTGGCTCGCCGCTGGAGCCTCGGCATGTTCGTCGCGGCGTGCGTCGCCGTCGGCGCGCTCGTCGGCACCCTGATCCTCCCGCAGTACTACTCGAACGCCGCGACCACCGCCGTCTCCACCATCTTCAAGACGGCGACCAACACGACGAACGGCTCCGTGGCGCGCTCCTCCGACGCCCCGGGCGGCGCGGCGACCGGCACGGCGAAGCCCGGCGACAACCTCAAGTGGGTCGTCAGCTACCAGAACAACACGGGTGAGAACGGCTCCGTCGACCTCAGAGACACGATCACCAGCTCCGGCACGTACGTCCCCGGGTCGCTGCAGCTCCCGCCCAACCAGAACGCCGCGGGCGAGATCAAGCCCCAGTACTCCACAGACGGCGGCGTCAGCTGGGCGCCCGGCACGCCCCCGTCGAACGCCAACGGTCTCGGCTACACCGGGACGGTGGTGCCGCAGGGCACTGCCCAGGTGTCGGCGAAGTTCCCGAGCCCGACCTCGAACATCCTGACGACGGCGTCCGGTGACGCTTACATGACGCTCTCGCGCAATGGCCTGACCTACAACGTGTATCACCACCGCACCGGGCCGATCGTCTATTGCGCGAAGACCGACGGCACGACCTGCCCCGGCTGGCCCACGAACGCGAACAACCAGTACTGGTCCTCGACGGTCGGCCAGGCGATCGGTACGGGCACCGACTTCGTCGGGTTCTCCGCCAGCCAGAATGGTATGTGGATCGACGCGAACAAGATGTACTGGTACGCGGGCACCGGCACGCCCGGTAGCTCGACCGGCCAGGTGGGCGTGGCGTGTCTCGATCTGTCCACGACGACCCCGACGAGCTGTGGATTCCGGGGTCTGTTCACGGCACCGGACATCAACGGGACCATCGGCGCCATGATCAGTGGCACCGGGCTCTTCTACAACGGGTTCACGTACGCGTCCGTCATGACGGCGAGCGGTGTGCGCCTCCTTCAGATCACGCCGACCGGAACTCTGCAGAACAGCGTCCTGCTGCCCAACGCCGTTGCCGTCAGCAACATCAACCTCACGACCGCAGTATTCGGCAATAGAATCTTCGTTACTGCGCCGATTTCTCCGGTCGCCGGCACGTCCAACCGCACCTATTGTTACAGCACGATTACGTGGAACGTGTGTTCCGGCAACTGGCCTGTCGTGGCCCCGGGTCTCGCGACTGCGGGCGCCGTCGTGTACGCGCCGATTCTGGAGACGACCGGCGCCCAGCAGGGTGTCTGTGCCATGGCCAGCACAGCCAATGGGGGCGCCTCCGCGTGCTGGGACGTCACCGGAAGTCCCAGGGCGAATCCGTACACCGGCACGGGGGCGAACTTCACGTTCCTCATGGGTGAGGGGTTCCAACAAGGCGCCAAGGTGTACACGGCGGCAACGAACAACGTCACGTGTCGCGACTTCTCCCTCTGGAGCGGCACGGGCGCTGTTCCGGCGTGCGCAGGCTTCACTCCGCCGCAGAACCGGGCCAACTACACGACGCGCACGGCGTATGACGTCGCTCCGAACTGTCTCGTCGCGACCGGCGACTCCGGTCAGATCACCTTCTTCAACGCGATTACCGGCGGCGGTTGCGTCGGAGTCACCGGACCGAGCACCATCACGGTCAATCCGCCCGCCTACTACTGCGGCACGGGATCATCGAGCTTCCGCGGCTGGACAACTCTCACCCTGCCGGGCATGGTGGCGGGCACCTACACCAACTCGTCGGTCACTTTGCGTGACCAGAGCAACAACATCATCAGCGGCTTCAACAACGTGACCCTGGCACCGGGGGGCACGCTCAATCTCGCGACCATCCCCACCACGGTCACCTCGATCACAGCCTCCGTCACGGTGAACGGCGTCAACGACCCGTCCGGCGTCGTGAACGGCCAGATCAAGCTCAACTGGTCCGGCGACGCTCCTCAGCTCTGCTTTCAGACCACGGCTCCGCCGGTCTCGTGCGACGCGGCAACTCCGGTCACCCTCTCAAACATCGCCAAGGCGGTCACCACCTCCGCGGCCGGCAGCGACGCCCCCGGTGGCAACTCCTCGGGTCCGACTGAGTTCACGGTGAAAGCCGACCCGTCGCAGTGTTCCCTGGCGATCAAGAAGTCCGTCTCCACCCCGTACGCGAAACCGGGGGACAAGATCACCTACACGATCACCGTGAAGAACACGGGCACCCAGGCGTACAACAGCGCTTCGTTCACGGACGACCTGACGGACACGCTGAAGGAGTCCACCTACAACAACGACCAGACCGCTTCGCAGGGCTCGATCAACTACACCGCCCCGAACCTCGCATGGTCGGGCGGCCTTGCGGCGGGTGCGACCGCCACCATCACCTACTCGGTGACCGCTAACGCCGCGACAGCGGGCGGCGATCGCAAGCTCGACAACGTGGTCGTCTCGACCACGGTGGGCAGCAACTGTGCGGCCGGACCAGACGTGAACTGCACGGCCACGTCGTCGGTCGGAACGATCTCCGTCACCAAGACCGCTGACGATGCAGCGGTGGCGAAGCCGGCGAAGGTCGGCGACACCATCACGTACAACTTCTCGGCGAAGAACACCGGCGGCAACACGTTGACGGGCGTCACGATCAATGACCCGCACGCGGGCCTGTCCGCGCTCACCTACACCTGGCCGACGCCGGCGTCTCCGGGCCGCCTGCTCGTAGGCGAGACCGTGACGGCGACGGCAACGTACAAGCTGACGCAGGCCGACATCGACAACGGACTCGTGCCGAACACCGCGACCTCCACCGGCAACATGCCGAACGGCGTCGCCGTGACGTCCACCCCCGCGAACGCCCAGGTCCCGCTGACGCAGGGTCCGGATCTGACGTTCACGAAGGATGCGGTGAGTTCGGGGGTGTCCTCGCCGGCGAAGGTGGGCGATGTGATCACCTACGTGATGAAGGCGAAGAACACCGGGAACACGACGTTGACCGGGGTGACGATCACCGATCCGAAGCCGGGTCTGTCGAACCTGGTCTACACCTGGCCCGGCGTGGCGGGAGTGTTGCAGCCGTCGCAGGAGGTCGTCGCGCAGGCGCAGTATGTGCTGACGCAGGCGGACCTGAATGTGGGCATGGTGTCCAACACGGCCACCAGCTCCGGGAACCCGCCGACCGGTCCTCCGGTGACCCCGCCGCCGGCGACCACGGACACCCCGCTGACCCAGGGTCCGGGCCTGGCGCTGACCAAGGGCGTCAACAACTCCCAGGTGAAGATCCCGGCCGCGGTCGGCGATGTGATCACCTACACGTTCGTCACTGAGAACATCGGCAATGTGACGATGACCGGGGTCACCATCACCGACCCCAAGCCGGGCCTGTCCGCCCTCACCTACACGTGGCCGGGCACCCCGGGCACTCTGCAGCCGAAGGAGAAGGTCACCGCGACCGCGACCTACCGGCTCACCCAGGCCGACCTGGACGCCGGTGAGGTGAACAACCAGGCCACCACCTCCGGGAAGACCCCGGACGGGACCACGGTCACCCCGCCCCCGGCCGCGACCGACACCCCGCTGGTGGCGAACCCCACCCTGAACCTGATCAAGACCGCGAACGCGTCCGCGGTGAAGAACCCGGCGACGGTCGGGGACACGATCACCTACACCTTCACCTCCACCAACACCGGCAACGTCACCCTCACCGGGGTGAGCATCACCGACCAGCTCCCGGGCCTGTCCGCGATCAGCTACACCTGGCCCGGCACCCCCGGCACCCTC